>OY969776.1:37500-3878339 GCA_963702965.1 Terriglobia bacterium | reverse complement strand
GCTTTCATATTTCTGAGGTCCTTCGACTTCGCTCAGGGTTTCGGCAGCGGGCTCAGACGCCCGCTAAGCGCCTCAACTTACCGATCCCGGCTGCTTGCAACTACTCGCCAACTCCTTTCTCGCATTGACTTGCGTGGCCCGCAAATCTAAAATTTCAGGCTTGGTCAGTGTGATACCGCAGGGGAGAACACGATGAATCGAGAACAAGCACTGAAGGTTGTGTTGGTGCTGGTCGGGTTGATCTTTTTGCTCGGGGTCTACCCGCTTATGATGTATCTATGGCCGAGCGGCTGGCGATGGCACCCGAATCAGCCGGACTATGAGCAGATGATTCTTGGGGTGTATGCCACGCTCGGTGTTTTTCTGCTGCTGGCATCGCGCAACCCATCGGCGAATCGCGGCTTAATCGCCTTCACGGCATGGTCGAGTCTGGTTCACGCTGCCATTATGGCGGTGCAGGTATTGCACGACCCGAGCGAACACGGACATCTGTTGGGCGATATACCTGCGCTGGCAATTGTCGGGGTTGTGCTACTGGCCCTCGCGCCCGCCAAACAAGCACGTGGATCGATATCCGGAGCATAGGTTAGCACTCTTCGAAGATGCTCTCGCGTGGCTAAGGCGCCTGATTGGTAGAGGTCCTTAGACTTCGCTCAGGATTTCGGCAATGGGCCGGACGCATGCTAAGCGCCTCAAGCGGTGGCGGTAGAATTGGCCGCGCACCAAATTACGGTGAATAACATTGGACCCGGGGCGATTTACATACCAATCGATAGAGATGTTGAGACCGATATCAAGCTAAACTCGCAACTCCGGCTGAAATCCCGCTTGGGCACTGGGGACGGCCGGAAGAAGTGGTCGACTTGCCGGTGTATCTGGCATCCGATGCAGCGTCGTATGTTACCGGTAGTACACACTTCATGACGGCGGGATGCTAAGAAATGCTGGCAGCCTGTGAAGGTGGATGATTGTATGTTGAAATCTCCCCGATGGACGATAGACCGGCGCAGCACGGCGCTATTCATCAGTGGATGCGTTCTTGTTGCGGCGATATTTGGAATTCTTCATCGGAGCCCAGAAGAAGTGAAATGGCCACGAGTTGAAGGGACTATTCAGGACACGCGAATCGTTGCCGACCACGGGCTCGAGACAAAATGGGGTAGCGAGTTGACGCGGAAGGCCGAATACAGGGTCGCATATTCGGTCGCAGGTCATGAATATGCGGTTTGGGCCGATTCTGGTATTCGAAGCGAGAGCGAAGCTCAGGTGAAGCTGTTCCTGCCAAAATCGCTTCCCGTATGTTGGGTTCAATACAATCCTGGACGGCCCGAAGCGTCCATCGCAAAATGCCGATGATGATCCGGCACGACTGAGGCCGAGCCCTACCCAAATCGCTATAAGAACCACGACGTTTTTCCCCGAGCCCGGCGACCGTTGCATCCCACCCGAAATCTTGCAACAGTGCGGGAATTTCATATAGCAAAAGAAAATAATGTGCGAAGCCACGGCCCGCAGAGCCTAAAATTTCAGGATATGGCTTTCTCGAAATGGAATTTAGCTGCTGCCGCTGCTTTAAGTTTCCTGTTTGCCGGATTGTCTCTGGCGCAAACGCCGTCTCCAGCATTGCTGGTCATTGAGAAAGATACACAGAACGTGGACATCATCGATCCGGCGAGCCTGCAAATTGTAGGACGCGTACCGGTAGGCGCGGATCCGCATGAGATTTGCGTTTCCGGCGGTGGGCGAACTGCGTATATATCAGACTACGGGGCGTTTGGGACGCCGTTGCACATGCTGTCGGTGATTGACCTAGTGGCGCAGAAGCCATTGCCACCTGTGGAACTGGGCGCGCTGCTGGCTCCGCATGGGATGCAGACATTCGATGGGCAGATTTATTTCACTGCCGAGGGCAGCAAAGCGATAGGGCGGTATGATCCGGAGCGGGGCGAGGTCGCATGGATTTTAGGTGTAGGCGAAAATCGTACGCACATGCTGGTGGTGAGCCCGGATGGCGATCATATTTTTACGTCAAACGTGAATTCGGATACGATCAGCGTCTTCGATCACGTTTCTGATCACAACGCCCCCGATGCTTCGGGATGGAGGCAGACGCGGATTGCGGTGGGCAAAGGGCCGGAAGGGTTCGACGTTTCTCCGGATGGGAAAGAATTGTGGGCGGCGAATTCGCATGAGGGTACCGTGTCAATTATCGACGTGGGGGATCGGAGAGTGGTTCAGACAATAGACGTGCGAATGAAGATGGCGAACCGGCTGAAGTTCACGCGCGACGGCAAGCTGGTTCTGATGTCGGATCTTGACACGGGTGATTTGGTGATGCTTGATGCACTAAGCCGGAAAGAAATCAAGCGCATCAGCCTGGGGCACGGGGCAGCGGGGATTCTGATTACGCCGGACGGGAGCCGCGCATTTGTGGCTGTGAGCCGTGACAGCTATGTTGCGGTGGTTGACCTGAAGACTCTTTCAGTCGCTGGACGTATTGCCACAGGCGGCGGGCCGGATGGAATGGCGTGGGCGGTGCGGAGCGTTTCGCAGCGTGCGGCCGACAAGGAGTCGGCCTCGGCTTCGGCGATTACGAATTTGCCAGCGACTTTTATCGGTACGCTGCCGTGCGCGGATTGTCCGGGAATTGATTACCAGATCAATCTGCTGATTGATCATACGTTTGTTTCACGCATGACTTATGAGGAGCGCAATACCAGTTTCGACGAACAGGGGAGTTGGGACTCCTCGAAAGATGACAAGGTGCTGGTGTTAAAACCGGCGCCTGGGCGGCTGCAGAAATTTCTTCTGCCAGATGCGGACACGCTGCGGCAGCTTGACGCCGATGGACATGAGATCCAGTCGAAGTTTAACTATGACCTGAAGCGGGCGGGGAGGTTTGCACCGATGGAAGATCAGAGAAACGATTCCGGCAAATGATTTCGGCCATTCGAATGAAATGCCAATGAGGTTCGGCGCCGCGGGTGATTGGTGCGCATCGCTACTTTCTCCGGCGCCTTTGAACGCGATACACTACAGCGCAATGAGCAAGCAAGCCCCCTGGCGCGTTTGTGCGGTTCTTCTTCTTGTTTCGCTGTGCATTCCTGCCCAACTTTTTTCCAGCGCGTATAACGCACGCCCCAAGCTCATCGTCATTCTGGTGATTGACCAGTTTCGCGGAGATTATGTGGAGCGATATCGCGATCAATTTGGCCCCAATGGGTTCCGCTTATTGATGGACAAGGGGGCATATTTTTCCGATTGCAATTACAACTATGCCAATACACGGACTGCGCCGGGGCACGCAACACTTCTTACCGGCGCCTACAGCAATGGGCACGGCATTATCGCCAACGAATGGTGGGATCCTCAGAAAAAGAAGATGGTCACATCCGTGGAAGATGACTCGACGAAGCTGGTCGGGATTGCGAGTGACGGCCCGGGCGCGTCGCCCCACAATTTGCTTGCCGATACTCTTGGGGACGAATTGAAACTGGCAACGCAGGGGAAGTCGCGGGTGTTTGGGATTTCGTTGAAAGACCGCGCAGCGGTGCTGCCGGCGGGGTTTTCTGGTGAAGCTTACTGGATTGACCACGAGACGGGAGCCTGGATCACATCGACCTATTACCGTAGTGAACTGCCCAAATGGGTGCAGAATTTTAATGAGAGTAAGCGCTGGGTAAAATATCTCAATCAAGAATGGAAAGACGCTGACGGCAAAGTGCTGCGGACAACCGAGCCGCAGATGAATAAAAAAGGCAAGCCCGTTGGGTTCTATGATCTCGTCGGCTCGACACCATTTGCCAATGATTATGAATTTGAATTTGCGCGGGAATTGATCACCTACGAAAAGTTAGGCGAAGGGCCAGCGACAGATTTGCTTGTAATTAGTCTTTCGGCGAACGATATCCTGGGTCACCAAGTGGGGCCCGATTCCCCGGAAATGCGCGGCATGGCGTTGGCCCTCGATAAACAATTCGCCGATTTCTTTGATTATCTCGGGCATGAAATAGGACTGGCGAATGTTTGGATCGCGCTCTCGGCGGACCACGGGGTAGCGCCGCTGCCGAGTGTCGCGGCGAAGTTGCACATCCCGGCGGCAAATCTTTCGGCGGGGGAGTGGAAGCAGACGATCAACCAAAGTCTGGCAAAGAAATTTTCCGCGAGCAATAAAACGGAGTTTGTGGGGGCGTTTGATTATCCTGATGCGTGGTTGAATGAGGATGCGTTCACCGCGCTAAAAATCAGCGAACCTGCCGCGGAACAGGCGGTGGGCGAGGCCTTGGTAGCGGAGGGGATGCGGGGATATTTCACAAAATCGCAATTGGCCAAGGGCGATGTGCCGCAGACCGAATTGGGCATCAAGTATCTGCATAGTTATTCGCCCGAAGCGGGGTGGTATGTGCTGGGAATTCCAGCGCCATTCGATGTCGGCACTTCCATCGGTACCGACCACGCGAGCCCCTATACTTACGACACGCATGTGCCGCTAGCGTTTTATGGATTGCCGTTCCAGCCCGGCATTTATCGCACCCACGTGGAACCGATTGATATGGTTACGACGTTTGCTTCTCTGCTTGGCATCAACGCGCCGACGCACGCCGCCGGGCGAGTTCTGACCGAGGCCTTGGCGAATCAAAAATCCGCCGTTCAGGAAAAGCAATGACGGCCGCTGCCAATTCGACTGCGCGGGTGGATTTGAGGGTGAGCGTGGCCGGGATCACATTGAAAAATCCCATCATTGCGGCCAGCGGGACATTTGCGTACGGAGTTGAGTTTGAGGACGTTGTCCACCTCAATCGGATCGGCGGATTTGTGGTGAAAGGATTGTCGCGTGAGCCGATGGCGGGGAATCCGCCGCCGCGGTTATATGAAACTGCGGCGGGAATGTTGAATTCGATTGGACTGCAAAACATTGGGGCGCGAGCTTTCATTGACGAAAAGCTGCCCAAGCTGCGCGAGATGAAGGAGATTGTCGTCTTCGCCAATGTATTCGGCTACACGCGTGAAGATTACGAAGCAACCATCCAGATTTTGAATGAAGGCGAAGGCATTGCGGCCTATGAGTTGAATGTATCGTGCCCAAACACCGCGCATGGCGGAATTCAGTTCGGGAGCGACCCGCGCTCACTTGATGAAGTGGTGACTAAAGCGCGGCATGCGACGCAGCGTCCGCTGATCGTGAAGCTTTCGCCCAATGTCACGAGCATTGCGCAGATGGCGCACGTGGCGCAGGAAGCGGGAGCGGACGCGCTTTCGCTGGTGAATACTTTTGTGGCCATGGCGATTGATGCGGAGACGCGTAAGCCGCGCATTGCCAACGTTACGGCCGGACTCTCAGGTCCCGCGATCAAGCCGATTGCGCTGCGCATGGTGTACGACGCGGCGAAGGCCGTGAAAATTCCCATTATCGGCATGGGAGGAATCTCAACAGCTGCCGATGTGGCGGAATTCATGTTGGCTGGAGCATCCGCCGTGCAAGTGGGGACGGCGAGTTATTGGGACCCGCGGGCGACAGAAAAAATTGTCGGCGAACTCGGGCAATGGTGCAGCGATCACGAAGTCAGGCGTGTGGCTGATCTCACGGGTGGACTTCAGACCGAGTAAGTTCCAAGGGCACAGGCTTCTGCGTTCTTTATCTCTTGCTCATACGAGGCTGGAGTGTGGCCTACTTCGGTGCATATAAGCTTGCAATCGCGCGGGAGCTTATCTGGTGTTCGTCGGACCAGGTCGCGCCGCCGTTGGTGGAAGTGCGGTAGAAGGCGCTCCAATTAGGCCTAAACCGGGAATCCATCCATGCCACGCGCACTGTGCCAGACGATCCTGCGGCAATTACGGGAAATGCCTCGCGGGCATTGGGTGGAGCGTTCGACAACTCGGTTCTTGGCGACCACGTTTCTCCGTGCGTCGTCGAAGAAGCGAAGTAGAGATGCTCAGGCTGGGTCAGAGCGGAACTCGCGGTCCACAGAGCGTAGAGTACACCGCCGGAATCCGCTGCCAAGCTAATCTGCGCTCCCAAATATCCCCATGCGCA
The DNA here is from genome assembly GCA_963702965.1 of Terriglobia bacterium. GTDB lineage: Bacteria > Acidobacteriota > Terriglobia > Terriglobales > Acidobacteriaceae > JAJPHW01. The sequence goes on along the minus strand of OY969776.1, from coordinate 3,872,305 downwards.
ATGGTATGCGGAACACCCGTCCGGTACAGGCGAGGTATCCATCAAGTTCGTCGCCCAGCGGCCGCCGCGCTCGAGCAAGCGGGTTATATAAAGATGTACGCGTCCGCCGCTATTGGCCGAGTAACCAGCCCACGCCAAGTAGACGTTGCCATCCGTATCGACAGAGGCTGCTCCGGCGAGCGCCGCGACGAAGCTGGCGCCGGAATGAACCACCGCCGAAGAAAAGGCGACACCGCCGGTGTGCGACACTGCAATCCAGAGAGAGTGCCCGCGGGTGAAGCCGACGTAAACATCCTGTCCGCGGGCGGCTATGACCGGATGTTCCGAACTCTCGCTAAAGTCGCCGCGATCGGCCAGCACCAGTGACCAGCTTTGCCCGAAGTCGGAAGACTTGGCGACCATCAAATCCTGCTTGTGGTTTTCAAGCCACGTGGCGTACACGACGCGATGATCGGCTGCATCCACGACAATTTGTGGGGCCGTCTGACCAGACCGCACTGGAGTCAAGGCGCGAGGCGCGTCCCAATGCGCGCCGTCATCGTGACTGGAAACCAGCGTCAGCGAGGGAATCCGGCAAGTTGTGCAGTCGGACGCAGCGCGATATTGCGGATACAAAACATAAATGTGGCCGGAGTCGTCAGCGGCAGTGGCCAATTCCCATTGGTCGCCCGCAGAGTCATTGGGTGACGGAGTGGACATAGCAGTGGCAACGATAGGCGCGGCGAACAAAATCAGCGCCAGAGCGATCTGCGGGACGCGCACAAAAATACCGTATTGTGGTCGAGCACCTAGGGCCACAAGAACCTCGGGTCAGCCGGGGGGAGACTGCGCTGTTCAAAATCTACCTTTTTGAGGGGCTTGGGTCAACCGAAAGGTGATGTTTGTAGGAACCAAGTTCGGGATTGGCGGTAGTCGCCGCATAACTTTACAATCCACGCTTGACGGGTTTCCGAACGAGTTGATATATTTATAAGGTTCCGCGAGTTCATTCTGGCTTGCCTGTATGTGAAGGCGCTGCCTTGCGGGTTCCATCGACGCAACGCAGAATCTAGAAGCAATTGAGCAACTAGACACAACGTCTCGTAAGTTGGGTTATACTGCTAACGAGACTCCTCGCTGAAGGCCCTGCGCACACCTTTCCCCCGTTGGAAGGCTATGTGGGGCAAAGCAGACGAAACGGAGCTACTCCCGAGTTTCGGATCGGGCTTGGAGCCACCGTCGTCCGCGATAGTCCGAACGGGAAACTTGAAATTCCTTCGCGCTGGGTTGGAGCTACGACGCGCGAACGGAAGCATGGCTGGCACATCGCCATCCAGACCCTGAATCGGGGATAAGTTGACGGTTGCTCGTGTGCATGCGTACGCATTCCTGTCGTTAAGTTAGTGATAACGCCTGACGGGGAGCGTTCGTAAGAGATTTACCAAGAGAGCTAAGGATAAAATGCCTACTTTCAATCAGTTAGTGCGAGATGGTCGGAAGCGGCCGAGGTACAAGACGGCCAGCCCGGCGCTGCAGGGATGCCCGCAGAAGCGCGGTGTTTGCACCCGCGTGTATACCCAGACCCCGAAGAAGCCGAACTCGGCGTTACGGAAAGTTGCCCGTGTTCGCCTGACCAATGGAATTGAAGTCACGACGTACATCCCCGGAGTCGGTCACAACTTGCAGGAGCACTCAATTGTGCTCATCCGCGGCGGCCGTGTGAAGGATCTGCCGGGTGTGCGCTATCACGTGGTTCGCGGCACGCTCGATTCGGTCGGCGTGGCCGGACGGAAGCAGAGCCGCTCGAAGTATGGCGCCAAACGCCCCAAAGAAGCGACGAAGTAAGGAATAGTAGACTATGCCGAGAAAAGGACACATCGCGAAGCGCACGGTTGATCCAGATGGAATTTATAACTCTGATCTGGTGACGAAGTTCGTCAACTGCATGATGTTTCAGGGCAAGAAGAGCACCGCCCAATCCATCTTCTATGAGTCGCTGACGAAGCTGCAGGAAAAGGGCGGCGACGAGGCCATGAAGCTGTTTACCAAGGCCGTCGAAAACACCAAGCCGCTGCTCGAAGTGAAGAGCCGCCGCGTTGGTGGCGCGAACTATCAGGTTCCTGTCGAGGTCAATGCCGACCGCCGAACTTCGCTGGCGATTCGCTGGCTTCTGACTTACGCGCGCGCCCGCGGTGAAAAGGGCATGGTCGATAAGTTAACCAACGAGTTGCTGGACGCGGCCAACGGAAAAGGCGCGGCCATCAAGAAAAAAGAAGACGTGCATCGCATGGCCGATGCCAATAAGGCGTTCGCGCATTATCGCTGGTAAATAGGGATGCGCGCCAATCGCGCGATTTTTGCGCGCGGCGGCGTACCCAAGTCCTTCGGCGACGAGAGCAAGTCGCCTTAGGATGACAAGTAGTTAATTAAAGAGAGCCCCAGAAGGAAGAAGACAGTCGTGCCTAGAACAGTTCCATTAGAGCGTTGCAGGAATATCGGCATCATGGCCCACATTGACGCCGGCAAGACCACTACGACGGAGCGCATCCTGTTCTATACCGGACGCACGCACCGCATCGGAGAGGTCCACGAAGGCACTGCGACCATGGACTGGATGGAGCAGGAGCAGGAGCGCGGCATTACGATTACGTCTGCCGCCACGACCTGCACCTGGCGCGATATTCGCATCAACATTATTGATACTCCCGGTCACGTGGACTTCACCGCGGAAGTCGAGCGGTCGTTGCGCGTTCTAGATGGCGCGGTTGCGGTTTTTGACGCGGTTCACGGTGTGCAGCCGCAATCGGAAAAAGTCTGGCGTCAAGCCGACAAGTACGGCGTTCCGAGAATTTGTTTTATCAATAAGATTGATAAGATGGGCGCGGATTTCGAGCATGCCATTGACACGCTCCGCAAGCGCCTGAATGCCAAGCCAGTCGCCATCCAGATTCCCATCGGCCAGGAAGATAAGTTCCGGGGCGTGATCGATCTGGTCGCGATGAAGTCCATCACCTGGAAAGATGACACCATCGGGGCCGAGTACATTTTGGGCGACATTCCGGCCGAATTGCAGAAGAAAGCAGAAGCGTTCCACACGCAGCTGGTCGAGACCGTCGCCGAGAACGACGACGAAATCCTGCACAAGTTCCTCGAAGGCGAGACGATTTCCGCCGAGGAATTGCGGGCGTCGCTGCGCAAATCGACGATTGGCTTGAAGTTGTTTCCCGTGGTTGTGGGCACGGCATTCAAGAATAAAGGCGTCCAGCCGCTTCTCGATGCGGTGGTGGATTACCTGCCCTCCCCTCTCGATATCGGCGAAACCAAAGGAACCAATCCGGGGACGGACCAGCCTTTGACTCGCAAGCCAGAAGATAAAGAGCCGTTTTCGGCGCTGGCTTTCAAAATCATGGCCGACCCATACGTCGGTCAGCTGACATTTATCCGCGTGTACTCCGGACAGCTTAAGTCGGGTGATTCGGTGCTGAATCCGCGTACTGGAAAAGACGAGCGCATCGGCCGCTTGCTGAAGATGCACGCGAACAAGCGCGAAGACATTCAGGAAATTCTTGCCGGCGACATCTGTGCGGCGGTTGGACTGAAGAACGTTGGCACCGGTGACACCATCTGTGAAGAGCGACATCCGATTTTGCTCGAGTCGATTCAATTTGCAGTTCCGGTGATTTCGGTTGCGGTAGAGCCGAAGACGAAGGCCGATCAGGAAAAGATGGGCATGGCGCTCAGCCGTCTGGCCCAGGAAGACCCGACCTTCAAGGTCCACACCGATCCCGATAGCGGACAGACGATCATCAGTGGCATGGGCGAGTTGCACCTTGAAATTATTGTCGACCGCATGATGCGGGAGTACAAAGTTGAAGCCAACGTGGGCAAGCCGCAGGTGGCCTACCGCGAAACCATCCGCAAGAAGTCCGAAGCCGAAGGCAAGTACATCCGGCAGACCGGCGGTAAGGGTCAGTACGGTCACGCGAAAATCCGCATCGAGCCGCAGGAGCCGGGCAAGGGCTACGAGTTTGTCAACGATATCGTGGGTGGATCGGTACCGAAGGAATTCATCAAGCCGATCGATCAGGGCATAAAGGAAGCGCTCGAAGGCGGCATACTCGCAGGCTACCCAATGGTGGACGTGAAAGCCACGCTTTACGATGGCAGCTATCACGATGTGGACTCAAACGAAATGGCATTCAAGATCGCGGGTTCGATGGCGTTCAAAGAAGCTGCGAGGAAAGCGTCTCCGGTGTTGCTTGAGCCAGTGATGGCGGTGGAAGTGGTGACGCCGGAAGATTATGCCGGAACCATTATGGGCGATTTGAGTTCGCGCCGCGGACGCATTGAAGGCATGGAGCACCGGGCTGGCTCGCAGGTGATCAAGGCGATCGTGCCGCTGGCGGAAATGTTCGGTTATGCCACGCACATGCGTTCAAGTACGCAGGGCCGCGCCGAATACTCGATGCACTTCGCGCGCTATGAGGAGGCTCCGAGATCGGTCTCGGAGGAAATCATTGCGCGGGTGCAAGGGGCCACCAAGTGACTAAGTGGTCCGCGGTTTGTTGTTGACCGCAGATTTTGGGTCAGTGATGGACGGCGAGCGGATTTTGAGGCTGTGTTTGGAGCAGAAGGAGTTTGGCAAGAGCTTTTGAGGCTGGGTTCTGGTTACATCGCCACGGAGGTGGAGTGCGAAATTCCGCTGGAACGAAGATACAGAGTCCGCGATTTTTGGGCTGGGCATTCTAAGTTTGAGCTGTTTCGGCAGCAGTACGCCAGAGAGTACGAACATTTTGACCGCTTGATCTCGGCGAATGGGTTGATCGAGCGGCAGCAGTTTCTAGGCGGATATTACGAAGACAGCGACGGAGATGATTTGGTCCCGTCGTAGCGAGGAATAAATACTATGGCGAAGGAAAAATTTGAACGGAATAAGCCGCATTGCAATGTGGGGACGATTGGTCACATTGATCACGGCAAGACGACGCTGACGGCGGCGATCACGAAGGTGTTGTCGAAGCACAACCCGAAGATCCAGTTCCGCAGCTTCGATTCGATTGATAATGCTCCGGAAGAAAAGGCGCGTGGAATCACAATCGCGACGGCGCACGTGGAATATGAGACGCCGAACCGGCACTACGCGCACGTAGATTGTCCGGGTCACGCCGACTACATCAAGAACATGATCACGGGTGCGGCGCAGATGGATGGAGCGATCTTGGTGGTTGCAGCGACCGACGGTCCGATGCCGCAGACCCGCGAGCACGTGCTGCTGGCGCGTCAGGTGGGTGTGCCCTACATTGTTGTCGCGCTGAATAAGTGCGATGCGGTGGATGATCCTGAGCTGCTTGATCTGGTTGAACTTGAAGTGCGTGAGTTGCTGAAGACGTATCAGTTCCCGGGTGACGATGTTCCAGTAGTTCGGCTTTCAGCACTCGGTGCCTTGAATGGCGAAGAAAAGTGGGAGAAACAGATTGATGCCTTGATGGAAGCGGTGGACAAGAGCGTGCCGCAGCCGGCGCGCGACTTGGACAAGCCGTTCCTGATGCCGATCGAAGACATCTTTTCGATCTCAGGCCGTGGCACCGTCGTCACGGGCCGTATCGAGCGTGGCAAGGTGAAAGTCGGCGAAGAAGTGGAAATCGTGGGCTTCCGCGACACGCGCAAGACTGTCGTTACCGGCGTGGAAATGTTCAAGAAGCAGTTGGACGAAGGCATGGCGGGCGATAACGCCGGGCTTCTGCTGCGCGGCATCGCGAAGGAAGACGTCGAGCGCGGCATGGTGCTGGCGAAGACGGGATCGATTACGCCGCACACCAAGTTCAAAGCCGAAGTTTACATCTTGACGAAAGAAGAAGGCGGACGACATACGCCGTTCTTCAAGGGCTATCGTCCGCAGTTTTATTTGCGAACGACGGACGTGACGGGCGTGGCGGAGTTGCCGGCAGGCACGGAGATGGTGATGCCGGGAGACAACGTCTCTCTTGTCATCGAGCTGATCACGCCGGTGGCGATGGAGAAGGGCTTGCGCTTCGCCATCCGCGAAGGCGGTCACACCGTCGGCGCAGGAACGATCGCGGAGATTATTAAGTAGGCGTTCTTTAGCAGAAAATAGCAAGCGGCTTGCAGCTTGCCGCCAGATCTTTCTCTTCGGAGTAGCCGGAGAGGGCAAGAGAGAGAAAACTTGATAGGAAACGAAAAAATTCGGATTCGCCTGAAAGCTTACGACTACCGCATTCTGGACCAGTCCACCGGAGAGATTGTGGAGACCGCGAAGCGCACAGGCGCGCAGATTGCCGGGCCGATTCCATTGCCCACGATGAAAAACAAGTACACGGTCTTGCGTTCGCCGCACGTGGACAAGAAGTCCCGCGAGCAGTTCGAGATTCGCACGCACAAGCGTCTGCTCGACATCCTCGATCCGACGCCGCAAACAGTGGACGCGCTCATGAAGCTCGATCTGCCTGCGGGCGTGGACGTGGAAATCAAGGCGTTCGGCAAAGAACATAAATAAGTTTTCGGTGGTCAGCTCTCAGCTTTCAGGAAATTTAAAAGCACCAGCCAATGGCGAAGCCAAGCTGGATGAGCGGAGAAAAGGGAAATGGCAAAAGTAGCTGGAATTTTAGGAAAAAAGATCGGCATGACGCAGCTCTTTGACGACAAGGGCGACGTGCATCCTGCGACCGTTCTGCAAGTTGGGCCCTGTGTGGTCACGCAGCATAAAACGCAGACGCGCGATGGTTATGAAGCTGCGCAGATTGGCCTGGTTGAATTTGTGAAGGAATCGCGTTTGACCAAGCCGATGAAGGGTCACCTTGGCAAGCACAATCTACCGCCGGTGAAGTTTATGCGCGAAGTTCCTGTGGAAGTTGAGGAAGGCGCTCCCGCAGAAGGAAATGGCGCGTTGAAGGCGGGCGACCGTGTGCTCGTGGATATTTTCGACGGTGAAAAGTTTGTGGACATTGTGGGCGTAAGCAAGGGCCGCGGATTTGCAGGTGTAGTTCGCCGGCATCACTTCGCGGGCGGGCCGAAATCGCATGGTTCGATGTTCCAGGTTACTGGTTCGATCGGATCTTCGGCATTTCCCTCGCGCGTATTTAAGGGGATGCGGATGTCCGGCCATATGGGCCACGATCGCGTGACTGTCCGCAATCTCCGGATTCTGGGTGTGGACAAGGACGACAATCTGCTCGTGATTGAAGGCAGTGTGCCGGGTCCGAACGGTGGATATCTAGTTGTCACCAAAGCGAAGAAGCCGCCCAGAGAGCGCCGCGGATTTGCAGGTTCGGCGACGGTCGATCCGTTGAAGGCGGCCAAGCGCGCGGCTAAGAAGGGTTAGTAATTAAAGCGCACGGCGAGACGTCCGTGCCTAGAAGAAAAGCATATGGCAACTATTGACATTCACGATCTGAGCGGGGCGAAAGTTGGGACGTTCGATCTCGCCGATGAAATCTTCGGCGCGGTCAACGAAGACTTGCTGTGGGAGGCGGTGAAACATTACCGCGCCGCGCAGCGGGCTGGCACGCACGCCACCAAGAACAAGAAGCTGGTTTCAGGCGCGGGCAAGAAGCTCTGGAAGCAGAAGGGTACCGGACGCGCCCGAGTGGGCTCAATCCGTTCACCCCTGTGGCGACATGGCGGCACAGTGCACGGGCCGCAACCACGTTCTTATGATTACGCCTTTCCGCGCAAAAAGCTGCTGGGTGCGCTGCGTTCTGCGTTGGCGTCGAAGTTCGCCGACGGCAAGCTCATCATTGTGAATACGCTGGAGCTGAAAGAGGCGAAGACCAAGGCTTTCCGCGAAGCCCTCGACAAGCTGAAGGTCGATGGCACGGTGCTCATCGTGGAAGCGCAGAAAAGTGCGAACCGCAACCTTGATTTGAGCGCGCGCAACATTGACGGTCTGGAGTTGGTGAGCGGAAATGAAGTTCATCCTTATCATCTCCTGCGTTACGACCGAGCGATCTTCTCGCAGCCGGCAATTGAGAAGCTGCAAGTGTCGTTGAAAAGTTCGCTTTCCAAGCGGCAGCATCAGCCCAGCGAGGCCGCAGCAACGAAGAAAGCCACGCGTTCTCCCCGGCGGCGGACGCGTCATGAAAAAGCGGCGGAGGTGGCGTAATGAAATCCGCATATCAGATTTTGCGTAAGCCAGTGATCACGGAAAAAGGCCTGGCTATCAAGGAATCGCAGAGCACTCTGGTATTTCAGGTCGCGCATCAGGCTACCAAGACCGAGATCAAGCAGGCCGTGCAGACGATTTTCAAGGTTAAGGTGCATTCGGTTCGCACCGCGAATTTCCCCGGTAAAGAGCGTCGCCGCGGCAAGTTTGCGGGGTATCGTCCCGACTGGAAGAAGGCGTTCGTTCGCCTGAAGCAGGGCGAGAAGATGCCGGAGTACGCAGAGAATTTGTAGAACTGTCGATCGCTGTTCGTCGTTGGCCGTTGGCAAATACGCGAACGGCCCACGGCAGATGACAAACGACTGAGAGCAATTATGGCAATCAAGACATACAGACCGACAACGCAGACGCTGCGCTACCGCACGACGCAGGTCAATGACGACATTACTTCGACCACGCCGCAAAAGGGTTTGCTTGAGCCGCGCAAGCGTACGGGTGGCCGACGCAACTCTGGCCAGACCACGATGCGTTTCATTGGCGGCGGCCATAAGCGCATGCTTCGCATCATTGACTTCAAGCGTGACAAGCAGGGAATTCCCGCAGTCGTCGCGACCATCGAGTACGATCCGAACCGCTCGGCGCGCATCGCTTTGCTGAATTATGCCGACGGCGAGAAGCGCTACATTCTTCAGCCGGACGGATTGAAGGTCGGACAAAAAATTATCAGCGGGCCGGAAGCCGACATCCTGGTTGGGAACGCCTTGCCGCTGCGCAACATTCCACCCGGCACGACGATCCACAATATCGAGTTGAAGCCGGGTAAGGGCGCGCAGATGGTGCGCACTGCCGGCGGCGCCGCGCAGTTGGTTGCAAAAGAAGGCGACTACGCGCTGGTGAAGCTGCCATCGGGAGAGACCCGCAAAGTTGCGCAGGATTGCATGGCGACGATCGGGCAAGTCGGCAACACCGATCACGAAAACATCACCATCGGCAAGGCAGGGCGTTCGCGCTGGCTAGGTAAGCGTCCCCATAACCGCGGTGTTTCGATGAACCCGGTGGACCATCCGCATGGCGGTGGTGAAGGCAAAACTTCCGGCGGACGTCACCCGGTGACTCCGTGGGGACAGCCGACGCGGGGATACAAGACGCGCAACAACAAGCGGACGGATGCATTCATCGTAAGCCGCCGCAGCAAGTAGCAAGGCGAGCAATAGATTTTGAGCTTGAGGATTTCGAGGCAGAGGTAAAGCGAATTTATGGCACGTTCAACTAAAAAAGGCCCGTTCATCGATACGTACCTGCAAAAGCAGATCGACGGCATGAATGCGCGTAACGAGAAGAAAGTGCTGCGCACCTGGTCGCGGCGCTCGACTGTGGTCCCCGAAATGGTCGGCCACACCATCGCCGTGCACAATGGAAAGAAATTTATCCCGGTGTATCTCACGGAAAACATGGTGGGACACAAGCTGGGCGAGTTCAGCTTCACCCGCCAGTTCAAGGGGCACTCTATGAAGGCGGCGACGGAAGCCGCGGCCAAGCCGGCGGCAGCGCCAGCGGCGGCTCCGGCGGCGAAGGCATAAGGACACGATATGGAATTCAGAGCCAAAGCCCGTTTTGTTCGCGTCTCTCCTCAGAAAGCGCGGCTGGTCCTTGATTTGATCAAGGGGCGCAAAGTGGAAGACGCGCTCAACACGCTGACCTTCACGAATAAGCGGATCGCTGCGCGCATTGAGAAGTTGCTGCGTTCGGCCCTTGAGAACGCGAACTATCTGAGCGCGGAGAAGAGCATCGACGTTGACGTAGACAATCTCTACGTCAAGCAGGCTATCGCCAACGATGGGCCGCGCATGAAGCGTATTCGTCCGGCGCCGATGGGGCGGGCGTTCCGGTACGTTCGGCGTATCGCGCACATCGAGTTGACGCTGGCTGAGCGGCCAAGAAAAGAAGGCAATCTGGCGACGGTCGTTGGAGAAGCGCCGTCGGCAGGCGCGGTCAAAGCACCGGCGAAAAAGAAAGCCGGCGCGAAGGCAGTTGCAACCACGAAAAAGAAATCTGCACCGGCGAAGAAGAAAGCAGTTCGCAAGTGATGCCGTTTTGCGAGGCGTTTGAGCTTCGCGGCAGCATCTTGACCAAAGCGAAAAATCTGGCAGCAAAGCGAATTGTGGGAATGCAGGACAGAAGGAATGAAGGGCTAAAGGAATAACGATGGGACAAAAAGTTCATCCTTACGGTTTCCGCCTCGGCTACACCAAGCCGTGGAAGTCGCGCTGGTTTGTCGAAAAAGATTACGACAAGCTGCTGCTCGAGGACGTCAAGCTCAAGGCCGAGTTGAAAGACAAGCTCAAGTCGGCGGGCGTGAGCTCGATCGAAATCGAGCGCCCCGGCAACAAGTTGCGCGTCATCATCAAGACGGCTCGCCCCGGCATCATCATCGGGCGGAAGGGCGCGGAAATCGACAAGCTGAAGGCGGACGTGCAGAAGCGCACCGGGCGCGAAGTCTTCATGGATATTCAGGAAGTGCATAAGCCTGAACTGGATGCGCAACTGGTCTCGGAAGCCATTGCGCTGCAACTTGAAAAGCGCGTCGGTTTCCGACGCGCCATGCGCAAAAGCGTCGATTCAGCGCTGCGCTTCGGTTGCAAAGGAATCAAAGTTCGCGTTAGCGGCCGCTTGAACGGCAACGAAATCGCGCGCTCGGAATGGTATTTACAAGGCCGGCTTCCGTTGCACACGCTGCGCGCCGACATTGATTACGGGTTCACTGAAGCACGCACGACTTACGGTGTCATCGGCGTGAAGGTGTGGGTTTACAAGGGGGAAATTCTCCCCACAAAAAAGCGCGATCAACGGCAGGAAGTCGGCGCGTTTTAGCTGTCGAGATAACGGACAGAGACAGAGACAAATTTTATGTTGATGCCAAAGAAAGTTAAGTACCGCAAGCAGCAACGCGGACGCATGACCGGTAAGGCCTGGCGCGGCAGCGAGCTGGCGTTCGGCGATTACGGCTTGAAGGTGCTCGAACCGGGCTGGATTACCGACCGTCAAATCGAAGCCAGCCGTGTGGCCATGACGCGGTTCATCAAGCGCGGTGGAAAGATCTGGATCCGACTGTTTCCTGATAAGCCGGTAACCAAGAAGCCAGCCGAAACCCGTATGGGTAAGGGCAAAGGCGCGCCGGATCATTGGGTTGCCGTAGTCCGTCCGGGAAAGATTTTGTTTGAGATGGAAGGCGTGGCGGTCGCGGACGCGGCAGAGGCGATGCGTTTGGCTTCGCACAAGCTGCCCCTGCGGACGACGTTTGTGAAGCGCCCGAGCTTGTCGCACTAAGAGCTTTTGGCACCTAGAGAAGCGAGAACTGATTATGAAAGCAGATAAAGTCCGGAACCTCACTGAGGAAGAACTGACGCACCAGGAGCGCGATCTTAGCGATCAGCTCTTCAAGCTGAAGTTCCAACTCAATATGGGACAGACCGAAAGCCTGAAGAAGCTGCGCGGATTGCGCAAAGACATCGCCCGCGTAAAAACTGTGTCCCGCGAGCGCGAACTTGCCGCCGGCAAAACGGAGAAGAAGTAATGCCTGAGACCACAAAAGCTGCGGCGCAGCCCCACCACAAAGAAGTTGTCGGCGAAGTTGTGTCCAACAAGATGCAGAAGACCATCGTAGTGCAGGTGGTGCGCAAAAAGTCGCATGCGTTTTACGGACGCGTCGTTTCGAAGAACAAGAAGTTCTACGCTCACGATGAGAAGAACGAAGCGCGTGTGGGCGATGTGGTGCGGCTCGAAGAAACGCGGCCGCTCTCGAAACTGAAGCGGTGGAAGCTCATCGAAGTGGTGCGCAAGGCCGCGCTGGTTGCCGAAACTGCTGCAGAACTTCGCGCATAACTTGCTCTGTTTGCGGAGATTGGGAGACTGATTATGGCTGTGATGATGAGAACCTGGCTCGAAGTCGCCGACAACTCCGGCGCGCGCAAGCTGCAAGTGATTTTGCCGCTCGGCGGTTCGACCGGATTGCGCGCAGGTTTGGGAGACGTGGTCACGGCCAGCGTGAAAGAAGCTTCGCCTGATGGAACTGTGAAGAAGGGCGCAGTGGTGAAGGCGGTTATCGTGCGCACACACAAGGAATATGGACGCCGCGACGGCACGTATATTCGCTTCGACCAGAATGCCGCGGTCCTCATTAACGAAACCGGCGAGCCGGTTGGTACGCGCGTGTTCGGTCCAGTAGCGCGTGAACTGCGTGATAAGAAATTTTTGAAGATTGTGTCCCTGGCGCCAGAAGTTCTTTAAGAGAAGAGTTGTTTAAGAAATTTCGGGTCTGGCGTTACGAAGGTAGAAATTATGAAAACAGTGATTCGAGAGCACAAGCGGGTGGATATCCGGCGCGAAGACACCGTGAAGGTCATAGCCGGCCGTGATAAGGGCAAAGAAGGACGTGTGCTGCGCGTGTTTCCCGACGATCAGAAGGTTCTGGTCGAACACATGATGATGGTGAAGAAGCACGTGCGCCCGAATCCGCAGCGGAACATCAAGGGCGGCATCGCGGAGCAGGAAAGCCGCATCGCCATCTCCAATGTTCAATTGGTTTGCGGAACCTGCGGGCCGGTGCGCATCGGACACGAAGTGCGCGGCGATAAGAAAGTGCGGGTCTGCCGTAAGTGCGGCACTACGCTGGAGAAATAGGTTCGAGAAATACTTTGACAGCTTCTCACGAACCGGTACCCACTCCGAAACCGTGAGAGAAGGTAAAACGAGGCAAATGGCAAAAGATAGCAAAGGGCAAGGCAGAGAGAAAAAGCAGTCTGACGCGGGCGAACGTGCGCAGGTAGCGCAGCACGCGGCAAAGGAAACGCCGCGTCTGAAAGCGCGCTTCAACAAGGAAGTCGCTCCAGCGCTCATGAAGGAATTCGACCTGAAGAACCCGATGGCGGTCCCGCACCTGCACAAGATCGTCGTCAACATGGGCATGGGCGAAGCCACGCAGAATGCGAAGATCATGGATCCCGCGGTTAGCGAACTCGGCCAGATTACCGGTCAGAAGCCGGTGGTCACGAAGGCCAAGAAGTCCATTGCTGCGTTTAAGGTTCGCGAAGGCATGCCCATCGGCGCAATGGTGACGCTGCGCGGTGACCGCATGTATGAATTTTTTGACCGGCTGGTAAGCGTGGTACTGCCTCGCGTGCGCGATTTCAAGGGCGTATCCACGAAGAGTTTCGATGGGCGCGGCAACTACACGCTTGGCTTGCACGATCAGTTGATTTTTCCCGAGATCGATTATGCCAAGGTGGACAAGCAGAAGGGCATGAACGTCACGATTGTGACTACGGCAGGCAGCGATGACCAGGCGCGAACTTTGCTTCGTCATCTCGGCATGCCATTCCGGGCATAAATACGGTTTGAGTTCTAGATAGCAAGACAAGAGGATCAATGGCAACGACAGCAAAACGAGTTAAGGACGCAAGGAAGCCGAAGTTTTCATCGCGCCAGCATAACCGCTGCCAGATTTGCGGACGCCCGCGCGCTTACCTCCGCAAGTTTGGGGTTTGCCGCCTGTGTTTCCGCGGACTGGCCCTGCGCGGGGAGATTCCTGGGGTTTCGAAGTCGTCCTGGTAGTGGCAAGAACACGCACGAGCACGAAGATGAGCCATACAACGCGACGCCGCGGGTTCTTCGGCAAGGTACGAGCCGCCGAAGCTAACGGGTGTCGGAGGAGAAGGAAGCAATGAGTTTGACCGATCCGGTCGCAGACATGCTGGCGCGCATTCGCAACGCCATCAACGCACGTCATCAAAAGGTGGATATTCCTGCATCCCGCCTGAAGCTGGAGATTGCCCGCATTCTGAAGGAAGAGGGTTACATTTCCAACTACAAGGCGTCGGAAGAGGAAGGGCAGAAACTTATCCGCGTGTATTTGAAGTATGGCAATAACAACGAGGCCGCCATCTCGAACGTGGAGCGTGTGTCGCGCCCCGGCTGCCGTGTCTATGTGGGCCGCACCGAAATTCCACGCGTACTGGGCGGCATGGGTATTAACATTTTGACCACCCCGAAAGGCGTCATGACTGGGCGTCAGGCCCGCAAGCAGGGTTTGGGCGGCGAGCTGCTCTGTCAGGTTTGGTAGCGTTATTTTGTTATCGCTGGACGAACGAGAACTGATCTTATGTCACGAATTGGAAAAAAGCCGATCGCACTGCCCAAGGGCGTGACGGTCAAAATTGAAGGCAATACGGTCGCCGTGCAGGGGCCCAAGGGCAAGCTGGATACCGCTCTGCCTCCCGGCATCAAGATGGAACAGAAGGACGGCACGCTTCTTGCCATCCGCGACAATGACCAACATGCGGCCTTTCACGGCCTCGCTCGAGCCTTGGTGAACAACGCCGTTGAGGGCGTGACCAAGGGTTGGACGCGCGAACTCGAAATCGTTGGCATCGGTTATCGCGCCGAGATGAAGGGCAAGGGGATGGTCGTATTCACCCTCGGCTATTCGCACCCGATCGAGTACCCGCTGCCGTCGGGCATTGAAGCCACGGTTGATCCGAAGCAGACCAAGATTGCGGTCACCGGCATCGACCGCCAAAAAGTTGGACAGGTCGCGGCCGAAATGCGCAGCTTGCGTCCGCCCGATCCTTACAAGAACAAGGGTGTGCGCTTTGCGGGAGAGAAATTGAAGAAGAAAGTGGGCAAGACGGGAGCGAAGTAACCTCGCCGTTAGTCGTTGGCAATAGGCTGTTAGTAAGATCGCCGGATGACCGAAGGCCGTGCGAGGCGACTAGCGACAAAGGGTAAAAGGCCCGAAAGCTTAAGGACAGAAACAATGCTTGCAATTTCATCCAAAAATACGAAACGTCGGTTCGTGCACGTGCGCATCCGTAAGAAGATCCAGGGCACGCCGGAGCGTCCGCGCTTGAATGTCTACCGTTCGCTGAATCATATCTATGTGCAGGTGATCGATGATATGACGGGAGCAACGCTGGTCTCCGCCAACTCCGCCGAAGGCAAAAAGGGCGAGCGGAAAGCCGGCGGCAACCTGGCAGCGGCCAAGGACGTAGGCAAACAGATTGCCGAGAGGGCCAAGGCCAAGGGAATTTCCAAGGTGGTCTTCGATCGTGGCGGCTACATTTATCACGGCCGGGTCAAGGCCCTTGCCGACGCGGCCCGCGAGGGCGGGTTGCAGTTCTAAAGGAAAAACAAGAATGCCAACAGTCGTGAAAAAACTCGATGCCAACTCATACCAGCTGAAAGACCAGGTCGTTGCCATCAACCGCGTGACCAAAGTCGTCAAAGGCGGCAAGAACATGTCGTTTGCCGCGCTGGTCGTGGTCGGTGATCCTTCGGCCGCAGTGGTCGGCTATGGGTCTGGGAAAGCCAAGGAAGTTCCACAGGCCATTCGCAAAGGGATCGAATCGGCCAAAAAGAACCTCATCCGCGTGAACTTGACGCAGACTTCCATCCCGCACCTGTCGCTGGGTAAGTACGGTTCCGGCCAGGTGCTGTTGAAGCCCGCCCCGGAAGGTACGGGCGTGATCGCGGGTGGCGCAGTTCGCGCGGTCATGACTTCGGTGGGAATTCAAAATGTACTGACGAAGTCCATCGGAACCACAAATCCGCACAATGTTATTAAAGCCACGTTCGATGCATTGAAGCGCCTGCGCAATCGGCAAGACGTTGCCACTTTGCGAGGCAAGTCGGTTGAAGAACTTTAAGTTTTAGGTTATTTGAAGAGGATCTGGAAATGACGGCAAAAAAAGCAGGAGCGGCGAGCGGGAAAATTCACCTCAAGTGGGTGCGCTCGGCCATTTGCGCTCCAGTCAAACAAAAGCTGGTGGTTAAGGGCCTGGGTTTTACCCGGCTGAATCAGGTGATTGAGCGTCCCGATAACGCCGCGATCCGCGGCATGGTGGCGAAGATCCCGCACTTGGTTGAAATCGTTCAGCAATAGCAGTCATAAGGCTAAAGTCATGAATCTTTCAAACGTTCGAGCACCGAAGAAGGCCGCGGAGAACAAGAAGCGCGTTGGCCGCGGCATGGGTTCCGGCATGGGCAAGACGTCCGCCCGTGGGCACAAAGGGCAGCGGTCACGCAGTGGCTCGCGCATGATGCGCGGGTTTGAAGGCGGCCAGATGCCGTTGCATCGCCGCATGCCGAAGCGCGGATTCACCAATATTTTCCGCGTGGAATACAACGTGGTGAACCTGGACAAGCTTGCGGCGCTCGGTGAAACCACCATTACGCCGGAAGTTTTGCGGAAGGCGGGCGTCATCAGCACCAAACATCCCGTAAAAATCCTGGGCAATGGCGAGGTTTCGATCGCGTTGACCGTGCATGCCCACAAATTTTCCAAGTCGGCACAGGAAAAAATCACCAAAGCGGGCGGCAAGTTCGAGGTTCTGTAGTCATGTTAGAGAAGCTGAGCAACATATTCCGCATCCCCGACCTGCGCAAGCGCTTGTTGTACACGCTCGGCTTGCTGGCGGTTTACCGGTTGGGTGGCCACATTCCTACGCCTGGCGTTAATGCCGACAAGTTGGCGCAGTTCTTCGACCAGAGCCGGGGCAGTTTTTTGGGCCTCGTGGATATGTTCTCCGGCGGTCAGCTCCGCCGTCTCACGATTTTTGCCTTGGGCATTATGCCCTACATTACCGCGTCCATCATCTTGCAATTGCTGACGGTCGTCTATGAGCCACTGGCCAAGTTGCAAAAAGAAGGCGAACTGGGCCGCAAGAAGATTACGCAATGGACGCGTTATCTGACCGTCCTGCTCAGCCTGATTCAATCGTTCGGCATCGCCATCAGCTTGCAGCGCGCGGGCGATTTTGTGATCAACCCGGGTCCCAGCTTCGTCATGATGACGGTGCTCACGCTGACCACGGGCAGCGCCTTCGTAATGTGGCTCGGTGAGCAGATCACGGAACGCGGCATTGGAAATGGTATGTCGCTACTCATCTTCGCCGGCATTGTTGTCGGCCTGCCGCGCGGCGTTTTCGACCTGATCGATAAGGCCAAGACGCAGGCTTGGGGCGTATTTACCGTGCCTGCGATGATTCTACTGGTTGCAGTGATGCTCCTCATCGTGGCCTTCATCGTTTACGTTGAGCGAAGCGAGCGCCGCATTCCGGTGCAATACGCCAAGCGCGTCGTTGGCCGCAAGGTGATGGGAGGACAATCCACCCACTTGCCTCTGCGCGTGAACGCGGGCGGGGTCATGCCGGTCATCTTTGCTTCTTCGATTTTGACATTGCCGCAGATGCTTGGCCAGCCGCTCAAGGACAACCGCTATTTCAGCAGTTTGTTTCACGCACTCGCATGGGGTGAGCCGCTTTATACCTTGCTTTACGCCGTAGGCATCATCTTCTTCGCCTATTTTTATGTCTCAATCGTGTTCAACCCGAGCGAAGTCGCTGACAATATGCGCAAGTACGGCGGGTTCATCCCCGGTATTCGTCCTGGCAAGCGCACCGCGGATACGATCAACGAAATTCTGACTCGCATTACATTGGTGGGCGCGCTTTATCTAATCATCATTTCGTTTATTCCGGAATGGATGATCGCCGGTATTCACCTCAACCACCTGCCGGGCGCGTTGGGAGCGTTTTTTGAACGACTGCCGACCTGGGTTACGAATGGTTTGGGCGTCACATTCTATTTCGGCGGCACCTCTCTGCTGATCGTGGTCGGTGTGGCCATGGATACGGTCACGCAGATCGAAGCCCAACTCATCATGCGGCACTATGATGGATTTACGCCCCGCAGTGGACGCATTCGCGGGCGCCGCTGGTAAGGGTCGAACTGGAAGCCAATGGCAAACCAGGGTTTGCGTGGCGATATGCTGCGTAATGAGGGCATGCCCGACGGAGAGCCGCGTTACGTCGGCCCGATAGTATTGCTCGGACCGCCGGGGGCGGGCAAGGGCACGCAAGCTAAGCGGATCGTGGCGAAATTTAAGATCCCGCAGATCTCCACCGGCGACTTGCTGCGCGATAATGTCTCGCGGCACACGCCGCTCGGAATGCAGGCCAAAGCCGTTATGGAACGCGGCGACCTGGTTTCGGACGACTTGGTGGAGGAAATGGTGGCCGAACGCCTGCACCGGGATGATGCGCAACGCGGCTTTATTCTCGATGGCTTTCCGCGGACGGTCGAGCAAGCCATCTGGCTGGATGGGTTTTTGAAGCACGGGATCTTTGACAATCGGAAGGATGGGAAGGCGAAGTCGTTGCCTCCAATTGTGATTCGCATGGACGTGGACTATAATCAACTAAAGCTCCGTCTTACCGGACGCCGATCCTGTCCCACCTGTGGGCGTATTTATAACGTCCACTCTCAGCCTGCCAGTGTTGACGAAGTTTGCGACGTCGATGGCACAAAGCTGATTATCCGAGACGATGATCGCGAGGAAGTGATTCAGGAGCGGTTAGCCACGTATGAGCGGCTGACTAAGCCCGTGGCGGACTATTATGACCGCCGCCGGCGGCTGCTTGTGGTCAACGGTGACCGGCAGGCGGATCAGGTGACGGAGGAAATTTTTCGGGAGATTTTGCGCCACTCCGCTGCAGCGGAAGGCCGTTAGGGATGGCGATTGTTTGCAAGTCGGCGACAGAGATTGAGAAGATGCGGCGCAGTGGTCACATCGTGCGCCAGCTGCTCGATCATCTCCGGACGCTCGTCGCGCCCGGCGTGACCACGATGGATTTGGAGCGGGCCGCGGAAAAGAAGATCGCGGAGTTTGGCGCGAAGCCCGCTTTTAAGGGATATTTTGATTATCCCTGTGTGCTGTGCACCTCGATTAACGAAGAGATCGTGCACGGCATTCCGTCTGCCAAGCGCGCATTGAAGACGGGCGATATTGTTTCAATTGACTGCGGGGTGGTCCTTGAAGGCTACTACGGCGATTCGGCGATCACCGTGGCGGTGGGGGATTCGGTGGCTCCGGAACTGCGAAAGCTGCTGGAGGTAACCGAAGCCTCGCTGTACAAGGGTATTCAGCAGGTGCTCATCGGTAACTCGGTGGGCGATGTGGGCGCGGCCGTGCAGGAATACGTTGAGGCGAACGGTTTCAGCGTAGTACGCGAGTTTGTGGGTCACGGCATCGGTACCAAGTTGCATGAGGAACCGCAGGTGCCGAATTATGGTTCACGTGGGCACGGCACCAAGTTGCGCGAAGGCATGGTTCTGGCCATCGAGCCCATGGTTAACTTCGGCAAGCCGGAGACCCGGGTGCTTGACGATAAGTGGACCGCGGTCACGGCTGACGGCAGCTTTAGCGCTCACTTTGAGCACTGTGTTGCGGTAACGAAAGATGGTCCGGTGGTTTTGACGCAGTGAAGCAGGAAGGTCGTTAGTTGTTGGCCATTGGTCGTTGGCTACGACGCAACCGAACGACGAAAGACGAACGATCAACGACGATTTTAAGGAGTGCATGAGCAAGGAAGACGCGATTGAAGTCATGGCAGTTGTTCTAGAACCGCTGCCCAATGCCATGTTCCGGGTGGAACTGGAAAACAAACATCAGGTTTTAGCTCATGTCTCCGGAAAGATGCGCAAGAACTTTATTCGCATTCTGCCCGGGGATAAAGTAGCAGTTGAGCTCTCGCCTTACGATCTGAATCGTGGACGAATTGTTTATCGCTATAAGTAGCTGGGAACTGGCTACTGGAAACTGGAAACTGACTTATGAAAGTACGAGCCTCGGTAAAGAAAATTTGCGACAAGTGCAAGGTCATTCACCGCAAGGGTGTGGTGCGTGTGATCTGCGAAAATTCCAAGCATAAGCAACGGCAGGGTTAAGGAGACTTATGGCACGCATTGCAGGCGTCGATCTTCCGCGGAACAAGCACACGAATATCGCGCTCACCTACATCTATGGCATCGGTCACCCCCGCGCCTCCAGGATTCTGGCCAAGGCCAATGTGGAAGCCGCAAAAAAGGTGCAGGACCTCAGCGAAGAAGAGGTCAACCGCATCCGTCAGGTCATTGAAGCCGAAGGCATGGTCGAGGGCGACCTGCGCAAGGAAGTGTCGCTGAACATTAAGCGCCTCATCGAAATCGGCTCCTATCGCGGATATCGTCATCGCCGCAATCTGCCGGTTCGCGGACAGCGCACCCATACCAACGCCCGCACCCGTAAGGGTCCGCGTAAGGGGACGGTCGCGCAGAAGAAGAAAGCGACGGCAAAAACTTAGAAATCAGCCATTGGCCTTTAGCTCTTAGCCGTTCGCGCGGCGCACTGAGACTAAAGGCTGAGAGCTAGAGGCTAAAGGTAATTATGGCAAAACCAGCAGCAGCAGGCGGCGCAGCCGCCGAGAAAAAAGGCAAGAAGAAGACGTTCAAAAAGAAGGAGCGCAAGCACGTCTCCCACGGCGTGGCGCACATTCAGGCGTCTTTTAACAATACGATCGTCACCATTTCCGATCCGGCGGGCAACGTGCTCTCGTGGAAGAGTTCGGGTTCACTCGGCTTCCGCGGATCGCGTAAGGGTACGCCATTCGCCGCCCAGCAGGCCGCATCGAACGCTGCCAACATGGCCCGCGATCACGGCGTGCGGAGCGTCGAAGTCCGCGTCAGCGGTCCGGGTTCCGGCCGCGAGTCCGCAATCCGCGCGTTGGCGGCTGCTGGCATTGATGTCCGTACGATTAAAGATTCCACGCCGATTCCGCACAACGGTTGCCGTCCGCCGAAGCGTCGTCGCGTGTAAGCACTGATGCGCCCGCCAGCAATTGGCGGCTGGCAAGTGATTTCAGCCCGGGAAGAAGGGTGAAGCCATACCCGTAAACCGGACATCTAATGAGGAGAGTAAATGGCCCGATACACCGATCCTGTCTGCCGCCTTTGCCGTCGCGAAGGCATGAAGCTGTTTCTCAAAGGCACCCGCTGTTTCAGCGACAAGTGCGCCATCGAGAAGCGCAATTTTGCCCCCGGTCAGCACGGCAAAGACCGCAAGGCGAAAATTGTCGGCTACGGCCTGCAACTGCGCGAAAAGCAGAAGACCAAGCGCATGTATTTCACGCAGGAAAGTCAGTTTCGCAACTACTTCGAAAAGGCTGCGGCGTCGCAAGGCGTTACCGGCGAAATCCTTTTGCAACAGCTTGAGCGCCGTCTCGACAACGTCGTCTTCCGCATGGGCTTTGGCATTTCTCGTCGCCAGGCGCGGCAGTTGGTTCGTCACGGCCACATTCATGTGAACGGGAGAAAGGTCAATATTCCTTCGTTCCCGGTTAATGCCGGCGACGAGGTAGCGGTCCGAGAAGCGAGCCGCAAATTGGCCATTCTTGAATCGGCAAAAGAGGTAGCCAGCCACGGCCACGCGCCAAACTGGTTGCAGATTGACCGCGATAATTATTCCGGTCGCATCGTCTCTTTGCCCAAGCGCGACGAAATTCAAATGCCGGTCAACGAGCAGTTGATCGTCGAACTTTATAGCAAGTAATCGTGAGTCGCTAGTCGTTGGTCAAGTTGTTAACGACCAGAGGCTACCGACGAACCGCAGATTTTTAGGTCCACCATTTCGAGCCAGTTCAGCCTTTGCCTGCGCTTGACCTGAAGCCGGACCGCTTCAGGGAGCAGGCATTGAGCCCAATGGCCGAAGGAGAATAAACAATGCTTTGGAAGGGCTTTCAAAAACCGAAACGTCTCGCAGTTGACACGCAGACTTTAACCGACAAGTACGGCATTTTCTGGGCGCAGCCGTTTGAACGCGGCTTCGGCACCACTATCGGCAACGCGCTCCGCCGCGTGCTCCTGTCTTCGATCGAAGGCGCCGCCGTCACTGCCGTCAAGATGGAAGGCGTGCTTCACGAGTTCCAATCCATTCCCGGCGTAGTCGAGGATGCGACCGACATCATCCTCAACCTCAAGCAGGTCCCGTTCAAGCTGAGCGGCGATGCTCCCAAAACGATTTACCTGCGCGCTGATCAGGCGGGCGTCATCACCTCCGGCATGATCGAGGCTGACGCGGATGTCGAAGTGCTCGACAAGGACGTTTACATTGCCACCGTAAGCGAAGGCGGCAAGCTCGATTTGGAAATGCGCCTTAAGCGCGGCCGCGGTTACGTCTCCGCCGACAAGAACTTCGACGAAGATCTGGGCATCGGTTTCATTCCAATCGACTCCGTTCACTCGCCGGTGCGCAAGTGCAACTACACCGTGGAGGCAGCACGTCTCGGTCAGATCACCGACTACGACAAGCTCACTCTTGAAGTCTGGACCAACGGCTCCATCACTCCCGCCGACGCCATCGGCCTGGCGGCGAAGCTGGTGAAGGACCACATGAATATCTTCATCAATTTTGAAGAAGATATTGAGACGGCCATCTCCACCGACGACCGCAAGCCGGAAATCAAGAATGAAAACTTGAACCGCTCGGTCGAGGAGTTGGAACTCTCGGTCCGCAGCTATAACTGCCTGAAGAACGCCAATATTCAGACCATTGGCGAGCTCATTCAGAAGACCGAAGCCGAAATGCTCAAGACCAAAAACTTCGGCCGCAAGTCGCTGAATGAAATTAAGGAAATTCTAGGCACCATGGGATTGAGTCTCGGCATGAAGATCGACGATCACGGCAACGCCGTGCCCGGCCCGACTTCCAACCAGATTCTGCCCGCGTCCGCCTATGGCGACGACGACTTGTAAGAACCTGTTTCAAGTTTCGGGTTTCGAGTTTGCAACAGGCTCGGGCCCGAAACTTTGAAACCTTTAAACTTTGACACTTTGAAACAAGAAGGATCTTGTCATGCGTCACAAAGTTGCAGGATGGAAACTCGGACGTAACACCGCGCACCGCCGCTCTTTGCTTCGGAACCTGGTGACTTCGATCATTATCGAAGAGCGCATCGAAACCACCGTTCCCAAAGCCAAGGCCATGCGTCCGATCGTCGAAAAGATGATCACACTCGGCAAGCGCGGCGATCTCGCCGCCCGCCGTCAGGCGCTCGCCTACCTCATGACCGGCGCAGCCGTGGACAAACTGTTCGACACCATCGGCCCTCGCTTCGGCGACCGCGAAGGCGGATATCTACGCATTGTCCGCTCCGCTCCCCGCAAGGGTGATGGCGCTGAGCGTGCCTTCATCGAATTGCTCGGCAGCGAGAAGTTGCTCGACGAACGCCGTGAAAAACGTGCCGAAGCCCGCGCCAAGCGTGCCGCCGAAACCAAGAAAGCCATGGAAGAAGCGGAAGCCCAAGCCCAGCAAGGCGGCGAAGAACCGAAGGCCTAAGCTTTCCTTAAATTGCAGAAAACAAAAATGCACTCCGACCGGAGTGCATTTTTGTTTTTCATTCTTCTCGCGCTATCTGCAACTCTTCGCAGACAGATCCAGAATCACTCGTTGGATATCAACTCTGCCGTTGGTTGTGGGCTCAAACTGAAAGCGTTCCGCCAACGCCTGCATCTGGGGGTTACCCGGCAGAATGCGCGCCGTAACGCGTGAAATCTGCTCTTTGCGGGCCACCTCAATGAGGCGGCTAAGCAATTCTCCTCCCAGCCCGGATCCTTGATAGCGGTCGGCGACCAGGATCCCCAGTTCCGCTGCTCCGTCCGGCAGCCTCTTCTTCAGCCGCCCTACACCTAGAATCTTGGCGTGGCCATCCGGTTCCGTGGAACTTTCAGCCACTAAAGCAATTTCCCGGTCATAGTCCACAGCGCACTTGCGAATCAGCCGTTCGTGGGCGACGCGGCTATCAAGTTTTTCCACCTCAAAATAGCGTAGATAAACTGAACGATCGGACAGCATTTCGTGGAATGCCACCATCTCTGGTTCGTCCTCCGGCCGAATCGGTCGAATCGTCACTTCACCGCCGTCCTGCATCACCCACCGCCATGTGTACTGTGCAGGATAAGGACGAATGGCCGGGCGCGGAAGGTCTGCATCCTGTATCTTGTTTTCCCACAGGACCATTCGTGCATCCAACGCCACCGATTGCGCCGGGGCCGCGAGCAGAGGATTTATGTCGATTTCCCGCAGTCGCGGCTGCTCCACCGCCAGCTCGCCGAATCGTACGATGATGGTTTCGAGCGCCGCGAGATCCACCGCCTTGCGCCCGCGCACTCCCTTCAATGCGGAATAAATCTTGGTCCGCTCCATCATGCGCTCCGCTAGCGTGCTGTTCATCGGTGGTATCGCCAGTGCGCGATCGCGATAAATCTCCACTAGTTGCCCGCCAGATCCAAACAAAATGACCGGACCAAATTGTGGATCAATCGAACTGCCAAGAATCAACTCATATCCTTCAGTACGCACCATTGGTTGCACCGTCACACCGAGGAATGCGTCCGCGCCGCAGCTCCCCACAACCGAACAGGCAATGTCTCGGTAAGCCTTGCGCACCGCATCCTCGTCGGTTAGATTCAGCCGCACTCCTCCCACATCTGTTTTGTGCGTAATACTGTCCGAGTGCAGCTTGAGCACGACCGGAAAACCCATTTCTCTGGCGTGTTGCGCAGCGCCATCCTCGCTTTCGGCAAACACCGTGGGCACTGTGGGAATTCCGTACAGCCGCAGAATTTCCTTGGACTCCAATTCGGTGAGCAGAACTCTGCCCGCGGCAGCCGCTTTCGCAATGAGTTTTGCCGCCTCCTGTTTGCGGTCTGTCACCATCATGGGATCATCGGCGGAAGAAGGGGTCTCATATAGGCCGCGTAGATGTTTGGTATAACTCCACATGGATTGAAAGGCGCGTACCGCCGCATCGGGGTAAGCGAACACTGGAATTCCCGCCGCGCTCAGAATGCCCGCGCCTTTGGCCACTGCAGGGCCTCCCATCCAACTCGCTAGCAGCGGTTTTCCATGCTGTTGCGCGTGGCCTTTCAATCGCTCCGCCACCGCTGCCGGATCGGTCATTCCCTGCGGTGCCAAAATGACCAACAAACCGTCGCTGTTGGGATCTTTCAGAGCGATGTCGCTGGCGCGGGCAAAACGTACCGGATCGGCGTCCCCCAGAATGTCTATCGGGTTCGCATGACTCCAGTGCGCCGGGAGGAATGAGCTGAGCGCTTGCTCTGAAGCCGTCGAAAGTGCCGCCAATTCTGCCGGCCCTTTTGCCAGCGCATCGGTGGCTAAAACTCCCGGGCCTCCGGCGTTCGTGAGAATCGTCAGCCGAGGTCCGCGCGGCCGCGGTTGTTTGCCCAGCACTTCCGCCATGTGAAAGAGTTCGGAGATGCTCTCAACGCGCAGCACCCCGCAGCGGCGAAATGCCGCATCATAAACTTCGTCGCTGCCGGTCAACGCGCCGGTGTGGGATGCCGCCGCCTTCGCCGCCGCTTCCGACCGGCCCGCTTTGATTACGATGATCGGCTTGCTGAAAGCCACTTCCCGTGCCGCCGACAGGAACGAACGCGCTGCTCCGATAGATTCCATATAAATAAGAATGCTTTCGGTCTTTTCGTCCTGCCCGAAGTAAGAGAGCAAGTCTCCCCAGCCCACATCGAGCATCGAGCCGGTCGAAACGATTGCGCTGAACCCAACTTCGGCCGCCAGACTCCAGTCGAGAATGGCGGTCAGTAATGCCCCGCTTTGGCTCAGAAATGCGACCTTTCCAGGGCGCGCAATATCCTGCGCGAACGTGGCGTTCAAGCCTAGCCACGGACTCATGACGCCCAGACAGTTTGGCCCAATCAATCGCGTGTGGCTACCGCTTAATCTCTTTTGGACCGCACTCTCCAAGGCCGCGCCTTCAGCTCCTTTTTCTTTGAACCCCGCGGAAATCACCACCACCGCGGGGACGCCCGCTTTGACGCACTCCGCCACCAATGCCGGCACTGTCGCTGCGGGGGTGACGATGACCCCCAAGTCAACCACTTCGGGAATTGCGGCAATGGAAGCTACGCAGGTTCGCCCGAAAACTTCAGATCGAGCGGGATTCACTGCATACACGCGGCCGTTATAAGCGCCGCCAGTCAGGTTCTGAAAGACAGTTCGTCCTACACTGCCTTCGCGATCCGTGGCGCCAATCACAGCCACCGACGATGGAGAGAAGAAGCAGCTTAGGGAATGCACGTTATTGGTCCCGCCAGCTTCGGTTGCCTGCTCGCACATATGGTCGATGGTCGTCACTTCTTTTATCTGCATAGTGTTTTTATCTGCATACTCTGAGGAAGACTTTACTCAGGGGCAGCCTTTAACCGGCGTAATCGTAGTCACAGGCTTCCGTGACCGGGAACACAGCCTACGGGAACGTTTTATTGTGAAATTTAATCTGGATCGGTAATTTTGTGGGTTCGTAGCCCACGGGATCGGCGGAAGAAAAACAATGCTCTCCCATTGTGCAAATCCAGGATGTCCCATCCCATTTCGTAGCCTCGAGGAAGGGCGGTTGTTTCGCGTGGAGAAAAGTTGCAAGAGCCCAAAGCCGCAAGGAGACAAGTATGAGTATTTCTGGCTTTGCTCAGCTTGTTCAATCCATGTAACTTTGGTGCTTAATCAGGATGCCAGCGTGCGAGTCGAACCTTTGGACCATCCTGTCACGTACGACAGTCTTAAGTATGGCTTCGTCTCACTTGAGCGGAAGCCATCCTCAGTGTTGAGCTGGCTTCCTCGTCACCATCCGCTGGTTCATTGAGCAGCGCTACCGAGGCCACAGCCACCCGAACGTTCCCGCCGTCAGCAGGGCATACACCAGCCCATCAATCACTTCCTTTATCGTGGACGACCACCTCTGTCCCTTCCATATGCCGTTAGAGATGTGCGCTAGGCCGTAGCAAAGAAATGCCGCCGTTCCCACGACCCTAAATACCGCCGGATAGCTCGCGCCGAAGGGGATCGTGTGCGCCGCAAGATATGCAACAAAGAAACCGACCAGCAAACTGAACCCAAACCACTGCACCAGAAACTTTGCCAACATCGGCTGCCCATTCGGAATGATCGTCAAAAACCCAACGGGGCCCTGCTTGTACTTTTCGACCGCAGCCGGTGATTTCATATCTTTGGGCTCGCAGTGCGGAAACACATAAAGGCCGGGCTTCAAGTTCGAAGGCCGCAACGAAGAGAGGAACTTATCTTCGTCGGGAATTTTGTTGTAATCGCTGCGATGGTACTTCAACAGCATATGCATGATGGAACTGCCTACAAAAACGATCACCGCTGACAACACAATCGGGAGCCACAGTGAGGCTAATGAAACCATGGAATTCTCCTTGGGTCTGGGGAGTTAGCAAATCGTCGCCACAACGCCGGACGAAGGTTACGCTGTTCGCCTGGTGTCGTCAAGGCGCAAATTGTTTTTTGACATCAAGACAAATATTGATTTGTCATTCCGAGCCAGCGTTCTTTGGCCAATTCTACGCACATGTCATCCCGAAGGGACGCGCTTGTACCAGCGGCCCGAGGGATCCTGCGCGTAGGGCAAGTGCACATTCGACCGCATTCGTACATGCACTCCCGTTACTCACGCCGGTAATCTGGCAGAATCCCCAGAGCCAGCTAGACTTGTAGCACTATGGCGGGGTCTCGCACCCAAATTCTCATCGCAGCCGGCACCGGACTTCTGGTACTGCTCGGCTTCTTCGGCTATCTGGCCTGGCTGAACAATCAGCCTCCGGTGCTTTCGCGCTCCGCCGAAGTGGATCCACTGAGTAATCTGCCGATTTCCATTTCGCTGAATCCCCTGCGCGACCGCACTTCCGAGCATGTGGCTTCTTCTTATCTGAAGGCCATGCGCGACGGCCATTGCGCCGAAGAACTCGCCAAGTGGGAAAAAGACTATCACCGCAAGTACGCGAAATTTATCTGCGACTCCGAAGCCAAGCACCCGCTGGTTTCGTGGAAGATCACCGACTGGGAAGATAATCCTCCGCTGCGCATCCTGCACTACCGCGCCACCCGCCGAAATATCGAGCAGGGCGGCACCGACAGCGACGACTTCTCCGTCACCCTCGAAAATGACGACGGCCAGTGGGTCGTTACCAAGTACGACGCCATGTACTGAGCGCATCAAATCTCAATCTACTTCAAATAAATTGTCATCCTGAGGAAGCGCGGTCTTCGCTGTGCGAAGACCGCCGACGAAGGACCTGTGTATTTGAACCTCAGCGAATCAATGGGCAGGATCTCTCGGCTCGTTTGGGGCTGGGTCCCAACCCCAACAAAAATGCACTCCCTCAGGAGTGCATTTTTCATCCTGCCGTAGCTCTTACGCCGCCTTCATGTTCTTCATCCGCTCTTCCAGTTCCTCTGGCGAGACGTCTTCCACGTGCGTGGCGACGCCCCAGTAGTGTCCAAACGGATCTTGAATGAATCCGCTGCGATCTCCATAAAACTGGTCTTGCACCGGCTTCAGGATTTTCGCGCCCTCGGCCGCCGCGCGCTCCACGACCTTATCAACGTCGGCAATATAGAGATACAGGCTCACCGGACTCCCTCCCATCGTGGACGCGCTGGCATGGCCCTCGCCCATGTTGGGTTTTTCATCCGCCAGCATAATGCGCGATGTGCCGATTTGCAGTTCGGCGTGCCCAACGCTGCCGTCGGGCCCGTCCATGCGAAAAACTTCGGTCGCTCCGAAAACTTTTTTGTAATACTCAATGGCTTGCGCCGCACCTTTGATAACCAGGTAGGGCGTAACCGAGTTGAATCCTTCAGGTATGGGGGATACTTTGCTCATGGCGTACTCCTTGATTGAACTGGCAGCAAGACTGCCGCTGGATTCCCCCATCACAACACAACTTCCACGCCTACTCAAGGCGAGGATTTGTAAAATCTTCAGGAGATTGTCTGTTGGGCGCGGTGCCATGATCCCGCCTCGAAAACGGCGACGGCGAATGGTCGTCACCACGCACGACGCCACGTACTGAATCCCTGTTTTAATTTGTGTCATTCCGACCAAGCCGAAGCGCATGCGACGGCGCATGGAGGAACCTGTTGTTCCGTGCATCCACACCTTGCTCCCGCAAAATATTGTCATCCTGAGGAAGCGAATTCTTCGTCGTGGCGAAGAATTCCAACGAAGGACCTGTGCATTTTGGATCCGTTCGAGCCCCTTGGTTTGAGCGGGGCAAGCGGGTGGTCCGGCCTTTGAATAGCCGAAACCATTACAACTGGGGGTGCCCCGTCCTTGGCGCACGCTGCGAAGGGCGGGTACCATGCAGTCGACAGTAACGGTTTTACACGAGGAACCTAAACTGACCGCTTAACCCCTGTACCGTCCGCACCATCGTACCCGCCCTCGCCAAAAAGCGCGAGGACGGGGCACCCACACTTTCATAACTCGAAAGGAAAAACCGAGCGTGAGAGGACGGCCCGCTTGCCCCCCATCCCCCGCCCCTATAACATAGATACTTAAGCATTCATCACGTTCCCGCCCTTATAACTCAGGAGGATTTTATGGCAACCGATCTGCTTACCGCGCCCGCGCGGCCCGGTTCGACTACCAACACCAAGGTTTACAAGAACTTCATTGACGGCGAGTGGGTGGAAGCCTCGACCGGCGAAACTTTCGAAAATCGCAATCCCGCTGACACTCGCGACGTCGTCGGCATTTTCCAGCGTTCCGGCAAAGCTGATGTAGACGCCGCCGTCGCCGCCGCCGAGCGTGCCTTCGCCAAATGGCGTCTCGTACCTGCGCCCCGCCGCGCTGAAATCATTTTCACCGCCGCCGAAATGCTGCTCGAACGCAAAGAAGAGTATGCCCGCGAAATGACCCGCGAAATGGGCAAAGTTCTCAAAGAAACTCGCGGCGACGTGCAGGAAGCCGTCGATTGCGCCTACTACATGGCCGGTGAAGGCCGCCGTCTCTTCGGCATTCACACGCCCTCGGAACTTCCCAACAAATTTGCCATGGCCATGCGCCAGCCCATCGGCGTTGTCGGCATGATCGCGCCCTGGAACTTTCCCATGGCAATTCCTTCCTGGAAGCTGCTACCCGCGCTCGTCTGCGGCAACACTTGCGTCATTAAACCCGCCGAAGACACTCCTGCATCAACGTACAACTTAGTCCGTACGCTCGTGGATGCCGGCTTGCCCAAAGGCGTCATCAACATCGTCGCCGGATTCGGCCCTGAAGCTGGCGCGCCCATCGTGGATAACCCTCGCGTTCGACGCTATTTCTTTCACCGGCTCCAGCGAAGTCGGCCGCATCATTGGCGCCAATGCTGGCAAGCAACTCAAGCCCTGCTCCCTCGAACTCGGCGGCAAGAACCCGATGATAGTCCTCGACGACGCTAATCTCGACCTCGCCATTGAAGGCGGACTCTGGGGAGCCTTCGGCACCACCGGGCAGCGTTGCACCGCGACCAGCCGCATCATCGTGCAGAAAGGCGTCTACAACCAGTTCGTCGAGCGTTTCGTCGAACGCGCCAAGCGTCTGCGTGTTGGCAACGGACTCGACGAGACCACTGACATGGGTCCAGCCATTAACGAAACGCAACTGCTTGGCGACTTGAAGTACGTCGAAATCGGCAAGGGCGAAGGCGCGAAACTAAAAACCGGCGGCAATCGCCTCGATACGGGCGAGTACGCGCACGGCTACTTCATGGAGCCAACCGTTTTCGTGGATGTAAATCCAAAAATGCGCATCGCGCAGGAAGAAATCTTTGGCCCCGTCGTCGGCATCATTCCTTGCGAAAACTTCGAAGATGCCGTCCGCATCTCCAACGACATCGAGTACGGCCTGTCGTCGTCGCTTTACACCAAAGACGTCAATCGTGCCTTCGCTGCCATTCGCGATCTCGAGGCCGGCATCACCTACATCAACGCTCCGACTATCGGCGCTGAAGTCCACTTGCCCTTCGGCGGCGTGAAAGCCACGGGCAACGGCCATCGCGAAGGCGGAGTTGGCGCCATCGATTTCTTCTCGACCTGGAAGGCCGTTTATGTGGATTACTCCAACAGCCTCCAAAAAGCCCAAATCGACCGCGGAGAATAATCGGACGGCGCGCTGCCGCCCTACCCACATTGTCATCCCGAAGGGCCGCGCTTTCACCAGCGGCCTGAGGGATCTCGCGCGCAGCACCGCTACTCCAACCACCTTGTCATTCCGAGCCGTTCGAAGCGCCAGCGAGAACGTGCGTAGAGCCTGCCCTGAGCGAAGTCGAAGGGAATCTGCTTTTCCCCCGATTTCCCCGCCTCTCCCGCGATTCATTTATCATGAAGAAGCACTCCAGGGAGTCCATCATGCCCGCTACCCAGACCCGTGAAATCCTCGCCGCCAAGCGCCTTGACAACGTTCGCTACGCCATCCGCGACCTCGCCTGCTTCGCCGATCAGGTCACCAAGCAGGGCCACAAAGTTCTGCCGCTCAATGTCGGCGACCCTCTTGCCTTCGACTTCGAAACTCCTGCGTATCTCATCGAGGCTGTGTACAAGGCCATGCGCGACGGTAAGAACGGCTACTCGCCCTCCTCCGGCATCAAGCCCGCGCTCGAAGCCATTCGCCGCGAAGCCGAAGCGAAAAAAGGCATTCTCAATATTCGTGACATTTTCATCACCACCGGCGTAAGCGAAACCGTGGACGTCTGCCTCACCGCGCTGCTCAATCCCGGCGAAGACGTGCTCACGCCCTGCCCGGACTATCCGCTCTACTCCGCCGTGCTCGCAAAAATCGGCGCCAATATAAATACGTACTATTTAAATGAAGATGACGCCTGGCAGCCCGATCTGGAAGACCTGAAAAAGAAACTCACGCCCCGCACTCGCGGCATTGTGCTCATCAATCCCAACAATCCGACCGGCGCAATTTGCTCTCGCGGAATGCTCGAAAAAATCGCCGAATTCGCCCGTGAGCACAATCTTGTCGTATTCGCCGATGAAATCTACGACAAATTGATGATCGACGGCGACACTCACATTCCGTTCGCCTCTATCGCTCCCGATCTTCCCGTCGTGACTTTCGGCGGCCTTTCGAAGAACTACCTCGCTCCTGGCTGGCGCATCGGATGGGGCATCGTCTCCGGCGATGAATCCGCGCTCGCGCCCTACGTCGAAGGCATCAACCGGCTATTGCGTTCACGCTTGTGCGCCAATCATCCCGAGCAGTACGCGATCGCGCCCGCCCTCGACGGCCCGCAGGACCATCTTCCGAAAGTCATCGCCAAGCTGAAATCACGCCGCGACCTGACCATGCAGTGGGCGGAAAAAACTCCGCGCGTAAGTTGCGTTGCTCCGCTCGGCGCGTTTTACGCATTTCCGCGAATCGAAATTCCCGAAGGCGACGACGTTTTCGTTCGCGAGCTCATCTTGCAGAAGCACGTCATGGTCGTCCACGGCTCCGGCTTCGGCCAAAAGCCCGGCTCCCAGCACTTCCGCATCGTCTTCCTCCCCGACGAAGCCACGCTCACGAAAGCCTACGCCTCCATCGCCGATTTGCTGACGGAGAGATACAGCTAGCTGATCTCGAATCGCGCCCTGACAACCTTGTCATTCCGAGCCGTCTGCAGATGCCGAAGGCAGCGAAGACGGGCGTAGGAATCTGCTTCTTGCGCAGCGCCACAAATCCCACCACTTGTCATTCCGAGCCGTCTGCAGATGCCGAAGGCAGCGAAGACGGGCGTAGGAATCTGCTTTTCGACCGAAGCCACCTACGCCACCCGCTCTCCCCATTCCATCTGCAAGAACGCCCTCGCCGCATGCGACAAGCTCGCATTCTTCCGGTACACAATTCGCAGCTTGCGCTCAATCCGCAAATCGTTCACTGGGATCCGCACCAATTCTCCCCGCGCAACTTCCGCTTCCACGCAAATTCCCGGTACGAGCGCCACACCGTTACCCATCGCCACAAAGCGTTTAATCGCTTCAATCGTTGGCAATTCGATTTGCATGTGCAGAGGTGTTTTATGTTTCTGAAACGCCTGTAAAACCCGCGCCCGCAGCGGCGATGGCACATTGTGCGCAACAAACGTCTCTGCGCCCAGTTGCTTGATGCTCACCTGCTTCGCCTTCGCCAGCGGATGCCGCGGATGCACCACAAATACGAGCTCGTCCGTCCCCACTACCATCGACGTCAACCCCGCATCACCCGGATCGAACGACAGTACGCCCAACTCTGCCCCATGCCTCGTCAAATCTCCCGGAATGTGGCTCGCCAGAGATCGCTGCACCGCAATCTTAATCATCGGATACTGCCGGTGAAACCCATCCAGCACTGGGAGCAAGTAAATGCACGTGTACTCATTCGCCGCAATCACCAGCTT
This sequence comes from Terriglobia bacterium, assembly GCA_963702965.1. GTDB lineage: Bacteria > Acidobacteriota > Terriglobia > Terriglobales > Acidobacteriaceae > JAJPHW01. The sequence goes on along the minus strand of OY969776.1, from coordinate 3,839,100 downwards.
GCCATGCGTGAGTTGCCGCAATTCCGTCAACGCCGCTCGCGCCTCGCCTTTGAGATTCAGCATGCGCTGGGCATATTCTTCGAGTAGACGCCCTGCATCGGTCAATGTGCCGTCGCGTGAGGACCTGTCGAGCAGCGGCTCACCCAAATCGTTTTCCAATTTGCGGATGGTCTGGCTCACCGCCGGTTGCGTACGATGCAGAGACTTCGCAGCTCGCGAGAACCCTCCCTCGCGAACCACGGCAAGAAACGTTTCCAGCTCAAACAAATCCATGTGTCACTCCTTAGTCCACCCAACAACCCTTGTCATCCCGAGCGAAACAATCCAATTCGCCGGCGAATTGGATTGCAAGTCGAGGGACCTGCTTTTGCTCGCCCTAAACTTGTCATCCCGATAGACCGCGCTTTCACCAGCGGGCCGAGAGCCTGCCCTGCGCGAAGTCGAAGGGGATCTTGCGCGGAGTGGCACGAACCGCACCACCTTGTCATTCCGAGCCATCCGAAGCGTAAGCGAGAACGCGCCCGGGAATCTGCTTTCCCGCTTTAATGTCGCAATCAGTGAATCCCATCATATAACAATTAGTTATGATACTAAAATAATTATAATATTGCGTTATCTTCATGCCGTAGTTTCCAATGTATCCAGCGGTTTTTCCAATTCCGCTTCATGGAGCCTATGGCCAAGCCGAACATCACCGTCTTCGACACCACACTGCGCGATGGCGAGCAATCTCCCGGTTGCAGCATGACCGTCACCGAAAAGCTCTCCATGGCGCGCCAGTTGGATCGCCTTGGCGTGGACGTCATTGAAGCCGGCTTTCCCATCGCTTCGCAAGGCGACTTTGAAGCTGTCCAGGCCGTCGCCCGTGAAGTGCGCCGCCCCGTGATTGCCGCTCTTGCCCGCTGCACGCAAGGCGATGTCGAGCGCGCCTTTGACGCCGTGCGCCATGCCGCCCGCCATCGCATTCATTGTTTCCTCGCCGTGTCCGATATTCATCTCGAATACAAACTCAAGATCAGCCGCGAAAGCGCGCTGGCGCAGGCGAGTGCCGCTGTCAAACTGGCCAAGTCGCTATGCGCGGATGTCGAATTCTCCCCCGAAGACGCAACCCGTGCCGGTCTCGATTTTCTTTGCGCCATGGTCGAGACCGTCATCGCCGCAGGAGCCACGACCATCAACATTCCCGATACCGTCGGCTACGCCGTCCCGTCCGAATGGACGAACATCATCCAGACTCTGCGCAAGCAGGTCAAAGGAATTGAGAAAGACAACGTCACCATCTCCGTTCATTGCCACAACGATCTCGGTCTTGCGGTTGCCAATTCACTCGCTGCCATTGACGCTGGAGCCCGCCAAGTCGAATGCACCGTCAATGGCATCGGTGAACGTGCCGGCAACGCCGCGCTCGAAGAAATCGTGATGGCCTTGCGAGTGCGCGGCGACCGCATGCCCTACGCCACCAACATCGTGAGTGAGGAGCTTCATCCCAGCAGCCAGTTGCTCGCTGGCATCGTCGGCTTTCCCGTGCAGCCCAACAAAGCCGTCGTCGGCGCCAACGCTTTCGCCCACGAAGCTGGGATTCATCAGCACGGTGTGATGAGCAATCCGCTGTGCTACGAAATTATGACCCCGCAATCCGTCGGGGCTCCCGGCACGCGCATCGTGCTCGGCAAACATTCCGGACGCAGCGCCCTCGTTCGCCGCTACGCCGAGTTGGGCGTTGAATTGTCTCGCGCCGAAGCTGAAGCTGCATACTGGCGTTTCATCGAACTCGCGGATCGCAAAAAAAACATCTACGACATGGATCTGTTGTCGCTCGTAGACGCAAGGATTAATCCCGCGCCCACCGCAGCTTCCGCGGCCATGCACGCAGTGGCCGATTAGCAGCTTGATGACTGCGGCTTGTCAGCGAAGTTCGGGAAGGGCACGAGTTTACTCGTGCCAGTCGGATTCGTAGCACTTTTCATTCCGAGAGGCTTTAGCCTCGAGGAATCTGTTTTTCGTACTCTTGTAAGCGAATTGAGATGAAGCTATGAAATTAAAAATTGCACTCTTGCCCGGTGACGGCGTCGGGCCCGAAGTAACCGCCCAAGCCGTCAAGACTTTGCGTACAGTCGCTGACCTCGGCGGTTTCGATTTTCACTTTCGCGAATACCCAGTTGGCGGCGCGGCCATCAAATCCAGCGGCTCGCCGCTTCCACCGGCCACGCTTGACGCTTGCCTCGAATCCGACGCCGTCTTGCTTGGCGCAGTCGGCGCTCGCGAATACGATTCGCTTCCGCCCGCTGCGCGTCCTGAAGCTGGATTGCTTGTCCTCCGCAAAGCTCTCGGAGGTTTCGCCAATCTACGTCCCGCAATTTCTCACCGTGCCATCGCCGACTGCTCCCCCTTGCAATCGCAGATTATTGCAGGCGCGGACATTCTGGTCGTCCGCGAACTCCTCGGCGGCTTGTACTTCGGCGAACCGCGCGGTTTTGAGAAAAATGAAGAAGGCGCCAACGCTGCCGCCTTCAATACCATGCGCTACTCCCGCTCGGAAATCGAGCGGGTTGCGCGTATGGCTTTCGATCAAGCAACGCAACGCCGCCGCAAAGTCACATCCGTGGATAAAGCCAACGTCCTCGAAACTTCGCAACTATGGCGCAGCGTCGTGAACGAAGTCGCGAAAGATTATCCCAACGTCGAACTCGAGCACCTCTACGTGGACGCCTGCGCCATGCACTTGATGATGACGCCGCGCCGCTTCGACGTCATCCTCACCGAAAATTTATTTGGCGACATTCTGAGCGACGAAGCTGCGGTCATCACTGGCTCGCTCGGCATGTTGCCCTCGGCCACCATCGGCGGCGATGTGGATCTCTATGAGCCTGTCCACGGCTCCGCTCCTGACATTGCCGGACGCAATCAAGCCAATCCGATTGGTGCCATCTTGTCCGCGGCCATGTTGCTGCGTCACACCGCCGGGCTTGATTCCGAAGCCACCGAAATCGAACGCGCCGTCTGGGACGTGCTCAAAGAAGGCAATCGCACTCTCGATTTGAAGCCATCGGCCAAATCCAAAGCTTTGTCCACGACGGAGATGGGCGCGCTCATCGAGACCGCGCTGGCCGACCGCATCGGGCGCAGCCTCGCGTATCATGCCGTGTAACGAAAAACGATAAACATGAAGCCGACAACCCTTTTCGAAAAAATATGGGACGCCCACGTCGTCCACCAACCCGCGGATTCGCCGCCGCTCGTTTACATCGATTTGCATCTCCTGCATGAAGTCACCAGTCCGCAAGCGTTTGAAGGCCTGCGCACGGCCAATCGCGAAGTTCGCCGACCCGCTTTGACCGTCGCCACCGTTGATCACAATGTGCCGACGACCGCCGAACGCCAAATCATCGCCGACCCGCTCGCCGCGCAACAAATCGAAACCCTGCGCCGCAACTGCGCCGAGTACAACATTCAACTTTTCGATATTCACTCCGCCGAGCAGGGCATCGTGCACGTCATCGGCCCTGAACTCGGCCTGACCCAACCCGGCCAGACCATCGTTTGCGGAGACAGCCACACCAGCACCCACGGGGCATTCGGCGCGCTCGCCTTTGGCATCGGCACCAGCGAAGTCGAGCACGTGCTCGCCACGCAATGCCTCACCCAGCAAAAGCCGCTCACCATGCAGGTGCGCTTCAAGGGCGCGCTGCCCGCAGGAGTTACCGCCAAAGACATGGCCCTCGGACTCATCGCCGCCATCGGCACCGCCGGAGCAACCGGACACGTCATCGAATACGCAGGCGAAGCCGTGCGCGCGCTTTCGATGGAAGGCCGCATGACGCTGTGCAACATGACCATTGAAGCCGGCGCCCGCGCCGGCATGATTGCTCCCGATGAAACAACTTTCCGTTATCTCGAAGGCCGCCGCTTCGCTCCGCAAGGCGATGCATTCCGCGAAGCCGTCACCCGCTGGCAGAATCTGAAATCCGACGACGGCGCGCTATTCGATCGCGTTACAGAAATCAACGCAACTTCGCTCGCGCCCTTTGTCACCTGGGGAACCAACCCTGCCATGGCTTCAGCGGTGAACTCCGCCGTGCCCGATCCCAATCAATTGCAAATCGGAGCCGAACGGCGCGCCGCCGAACGTGCCCTCGAATACATGGCCCTGCGCCCTGGCACTCCGCTTGAGCAAATTCCCATTGATGTCGTCTTCATCGGCTCCTGCACAAACGCCCGCATTGAAGACCTACGCGCCGCATCACGCGTGGTCCACGGCTACAAAGTGCATGACGGCGTGCGCGCTCTCGTCGTTCCCGGCTCGCAAGCGGTCAAGCGCGAAGCCGAAGCCGAAGGCATCGACGAAGTCTTCCGCTCCGCCGGATTCGAGTGGCGTCAGCCCGGCTGCTCCATGTGCCTCGGCATGAACGAAGACATTCTCGCGCCCGGCCAGCGTTGTGCCTCCACCAGCAACCGCAACTTCGAAGGCCGTCAGGGGCGCGGCGGACGCACGCACTTGATGAGTCCCGCCATGGCTGCCGCCGCCGCCATCACCGGACGCTTCACCGACATCCGCGAATGGAGATACCGCTGATGCAACCGCTTCGCCTTCATACCGGACTCGTCGCGCCGCTCGACCGCGTCAACGTGGACACCGACCAGATCATCCCCAAGCAATTTCTCAAGCGCATCGAGCGCAGCGGCTTCGGCCAATTTCTCTTTTACGACTGGGCCCGCGATGCGAATGGTGACCCCAATCCTGATTTTGTTTTGAACCATCCCCGCTATCGCGGCGCGAGCATTTTGCTCGCCGGAAGAAATTTCGGCAGCGGCTCTTCGCGCGAGCACGCCGCATGGGCCTTGCTCGAGTATGGTTTCCGCATCATCGTCGCGCCGTCATTCGCTGACATCTTCCGCCAGAACTGCCATCAAAACGGCATTGCGACCATTACACTTCCCGAAGAACAGATTCAGGAGCTGATGAAACGCGCCCATGCTCACGACGCCTATCATCTCGCCGTCGACATCGAGCGCTCGCGCATTTCCGATTTGCACGGTTTTGCCGCACCGTTCGTGATGGACGACTTCCGCCGCCACTGCCTGCTCCATGGTCTCGATGACATCGGTCTGACTCTTCGCCATGAAACTCGCATCGCCGAATTCGAGCGCCAGCGGAATCCGCAACCCTGACCACTTGTCATTCCGAGCCGTTCGGAGCCGCGTAGCGGCGAGAACGCGCGTAGGAATCTGCTGTTTCAGACAATAAAAAACGCGGCCACAAGGGCCGCGCTCAACTTTCCATCTACTTCCAGATTAGCATATTTGAGGGGGTAAACCAGACACGCTCCCGAACTTTATATTTCCAACGCGATGAATAACATGCGGCGACTTTCGCTTTTCTATCCTCTTGACAAGGTTTTCCACAGATAAGTTATCCACAGGATGGTTGCCCGTCACATAGGGATGTTTGCTGTGCGCGGGAGGGCTCGACATGGAGAAATTTTGCCCCAAATGCGACGGCCAAGATGGCGACGAGCGATGGCACGAATTTCTCGAATTTATCGAATTTCTCCCGGCCTGCCGCGAAATCGCCCGGCAGGAGCGGGGTTTAGGATCGTTGCCTAGAGCCATGTGTAGAGCCTTTCGGCCCTATTTTCGCGGCCTCATTCTTACGGTATGCTGACGTTCGCGCGTCCGCTCGAAACGAGTGGGCGGAAGGAAGCACGGTTATGAGCAAGAAGAGATTGAATAGAGCTTTTCTGTATGTAGCATTCGCAGGGATACTTTGCGCTGCCGCGCTCGGGCAGAGCAACTACAAAGTGATTCACAGCTTTTCGGGTTTCCCGAATGACGGGATGTTGCCTACTAGTTCTACGTGTGTTCGATAAGCTTGGGAACATGTATGGCACGACGTCGGGCGGGGGCAACCAGACAGGCTGCGGTGATCTGGGCTGTGGGATAGTTTATGAGCTTTCGCCCGATGGGCAAGGCAATTGGACGGAGACGATTCTTTATAACTTCTGCCAGAATTTCAATGGGTCTTCGTGCCTGGATGGGGCTTATCCGAATGGTCTCACTATCGACGCCGTGGGAAATCTATATGGAACGACGTTCAGCGGGGGCACCGGGCAGGGGTTTGGTTTCGGCACAGGAATTGCGTTTGAACTCTCACCGCCGAAGATGCAAGGTGGGACATGGACTGAGACTGTGCTCCACAATTTTTGCAGCGACGTGCAAAATGATTCCTGCCTTGACGGATGGGTCGGCGTTGTTAGCCCAATGGTAATAGGCCCGGACGGCAACCTCTATGGAACCGCGGGGCTCGGCGGCACTGGCCATGTCAAAAATGGCGAGGGCGTTGTGTTTAAATTGTCGCGCCAAGGCAGCACATGGACGGAAACAATCCTTCACAATTTTTGTACGCAAGGGTCAGGAGATGATTGTCCTGATGGCTTTCAGCCCGACAGCGTTAGCTTTCGACAAAGTCGGGCAATCTCTATGGGACTACAGCCTATAGCGGGAACGTGAATTCCCTAGGTGGTGGAACTTTGTTCAGGCTGCTCGCGTACGGAGCCAGGCATGGAAGCTACAACGCTTAGTCGTCGATATCCCAACGGGCTTTCAGCCCTCTGGGCCCGCAGGGCAGTATATCATTTGATCCGGCGGGAAATTTATATGGCACGCTATCGGCGATCTACGGAGGGGTTTTCAGGCTGGAAGCAACCGCGGGGAAAATCGCTCTCTATAAGTTTAATCAGGATGACGGTTTCGAGCCGCTAGGAGGGGTATATATCGATTCGAGCACGCAGTCACTTTACGGCACTAATTCAGGAGGCGGTGGCGGACCCGGCAACATTTTCAAGATTGGGGCTGACCGAAAGGAAGCGATCCTTCACAAATTTTGCTCCGAACCTAATTGCGCGGACGGTGACCTTCCCTGGGTTATGCCATCTCCTGATGCAAATGGCAATCTTTATGGAACGACCGAATTTGGCGGCGCATATAACCAGGGGGTTATTTTCGAAGTAGCACCATGAGCGAACGTTTGCTTAACTATGTTTTAAGATCGGCGGGGAGCGCCCTTTAAATGGCCTAGGACGTTCCCCGCTGTAGTTAGAAGCTAGGGATTGTTGAGGATGTTCGCATATGCACCGCCATTAAGTGTGTCAGGGATCTGACAACCTAAAGAAGTTGTATTTGCGTTGTTATAAGCAAATTCCCAATCGCAAAAGTAAATTTCTATTGTGTTCACGTGGTGGGTTATCGCGAAGGGTATTGTGTCAGGCAGGTAGTCGCCCACGTACAATGTCGTAGGGACAGTGACCTTGGCGCGTTATGCAAACACGGTGTCCTTCGACTGCGGAGACTCATTCGCAAGCGAATAGTCTCCTTTGCTCAGGAAGACAAGTGGTGAGAGGCGATGCCGAGAATGATAAAAAAGGGCGGGCTTGTTGCCCGCCCTAACGCAAAACGCAAACGTTATTGCAATCCGAGCGTGCAGTTCGGATTGACATTCTGGATGTAAATGCCGTTGTTGCCGATGTGGTCATCTTCGAACGCCAGGGCGGAGAAGCCGCCGGGAGCGGTCGTCGCCACCAGCCGGGATTTATTCGCAGGCGTGGAGGACACCACGAATTGCGGACAAGTGACGGAGCCGGAGTCGGAAAGTTTGGCGGCTTGGATGGTCGCATCGCCGTAGCCAACTTGATCCACCCAATAAACCAGCGCTCCGGAGCCGACTTGCGCGGCGGTCACGAAAATCTGCTGATCGGCGCCCAGCGGGACAATCACTAGGCCGGTAGCACCCCATTGCGGCGCGCCGGTCGAATTGAATTTCTGTCCATAGACGCCGTTCACGATCTGGTTGCCATCTTCTTCAGTCCAGAAGACGAAGACTTCGTTGGTGGAGGCGCGATAGACCGCGGAAGGCGAGACACGCACGTTCTGGAGATTAGTGGAGACCGCTGCGCCGCCGTTGGTGAATGCGGCCGTGCCGTTGGCGAGAATGTGCTGGGCATAGACTTGCAGCGTGGGACCGTTCGTGTACCAGTCGAACACCGCGCCGCCGCTGCCATCGGGAACAAAGTAAGGGAACTCGCCGAATTGCAGCGAACCGTTGACCGAGACGTTCACGTTGCTCGCGCCCCAAAGCAGAGTTCCGCTGGTGGAGATTTTATTGGCGTAGAGCACGCTATTGCTGCCAAAGCCCTTGTTGCTGACCCAGGAGATAATCACGCTGCCGTTGTCGGCGGCGTGCAGGTCGGCGAGAAGGAAGTAGTAGCTGGACTGGCTAAAGACGACGCCCGAGCCCCATTGCGGCACGCCATCGGCGTTGAGCTTTTGCGCGACTACGTTGCTGTTGTCAGTCCAGGCCACAACGATGCCGCCGTCGCTGGTTGCGGTAATCTTGGGAGCGGCGAAGGAATCGGTCGAGCTGTTGGTGAGTTGAACTCCGAGTGTTCCCCATAAGGGCTGGCCGCGCGGACTCATCTTGGCCGCGGTGATCTGCTGATTCGAACCTTCGCGGGTATCGAGAAAAGCGAGAAGGGCGTTGCCCTGCGCGTCCACGTCGAGGCCGTAATCTTCGGTGGAGCTGTTGGTCAGGTGGGCGACGCCGAGCCCGCCATGATGAAATTGTTCATAGCCTCTGCGGTTCAATTCCTGGTAATAGACGCTGTAGCCGATGGGCGGCGGGGTGCCGGGATTGGCGTCAAACCAACTGACATATCCTCCGAGCGCGCCATAGGTAACCACTTTCGGTTGTACCTGATCGCTGCCGTTGTTGTTGTCGGCCAGCGGAAGATTGGTTGCCGGATCGGACGACCATTGTGCCCATGCGCCGGTGGCGAGCGCGAGAATGACTGCAAGACGGAATAGCTGTTTCATGAAATGTCCCCCTCAGGACCAAGGAAAGTGAAAGGCGAAAGACAGGCGAGAATTATAGCGCGTATTCCTGTGCGCATGCGCGAAATCGCAGGACTGGAGCCGGGTCTAGGGCCGTTAGACTCTATGTCCACGAGTCACGCGTTGCGGTATGATGGCGCGGTCGGGCTGCGCTCGACTGGACAGGTGGGGACACCTGTCCCTACACGAGCTGATGAGCTGCGCGCGAGATCCCTCGCCCGCGATGAAAAGCGCGGGTCTCGGGATGACAAGATGGCTGGGGCAGCGGCCAGTTACAATCCTGCTATCGCCTGATCATGATTGATATTCACTGTCACATCCTGCCGGAGGTGGATGACGGCTCGAAGTCGTGGGAGATGTCGGCGGAGATGTGCCGCGTGGCACTCGCCGACGGCATCGATTACATCGTGGCCACGCCGCACGCGAACGAGCGCTATCGCTATGACCGGCAATATCTGGTGGATGTGCGCAACCGCTTGCAGAAGGAGATTGGGAAGTCTCCGCAGATTGGGTTGGGATGCGATTTTCATTTGTCCTATGACAATCTGCAAGACCTGATGGTGCGGCCGGAATATTACACGATTGAAGGGCGCAAGTATCTGCTGGTGGAGTTGAGCGACTTCAGCATTCCCGCGAACATCGATGAATGTTTCACCAATTTGTCGGCCCATGGAATCACGCCGGTGCTGACGCATCCGGAAAGGAATCCGATTTTGCAGCGTGATCCGCGGCGGGTGCTGCGCTGGATTGGATTGGGCTGCGCGGTGCAGGTGACGGCGTCTGCTGTCACAGGATTCTGGGGCGAAACGGCGTGGAGAACGGCGCAATGGCTGTTGAAACAAAATGCGGTGCACGTGCTGGCCACGGACGCGCATGATGCGAAGCGGCGCGTGCCTAATTTATCCGGCGCGCGGGAGGAAGTGGCTGAAGTTTATGGCGCCGAAGTGGCGAAGGCGTTAGTGGAAGATAATCCGCGGGCGATTGTGCAGGGAACGGCCTTGCCATATTTTCCGGAAGTGATGGTGAAATAAGGCGGCGCGAGTTGCCTGAGCCGGAAGTGCGGGCGCTGGCGGCTTACTTGCATCCTATTCCGGGCTTGAAGTCGCAAATATGAATGCCAAGCGAACGCAGGGTTGCGGTTCCCGATGTGCCTCCGTTGAGCTTGATTTCAATGGTGAAGGGATAGGGAGAATCGGGGCCGGCGGGGCGGAACTTCGCCACTCCCGTCCGAAAATAAGGCCTTATTTTCGGCTGGTTTGCACAATTCATCTCCGGGCTGTTACCGGCGCAAAGATAGGAACTGACGCCGTTATTGGCGACACAATTTTCGCCGCATTCAACGGTTGTGATGTTTTCCTCGCTGCCGTCACCGGTCTGGGTGCGCTGGTCCGGGTAGAAGTGAGGCCAGGTGAGGTTGACGTTCGCGTTATAGACCGAGCCGCGAATCATAATATCAACGCTTTGGCCCGCCGAGACGTCCCAGAGATGTGTTCCTCCCACCAGCAGGGTATTAGGACCGTTAGGGTCGAGACGTACGTGAATCTCCCTGCCATTGTTGCCAAGACGTTGGCAAATGCTCGCGGGCGTGCTGGTGCAGGAATAGGAAATCCAATGAAAAACCGTGGGCGGTTGCGAGCATGTGTTACCGATATAACCGGCAATCGTCCCCACGCCACAAACTGGAACGGACGAATCGTCGCCGGGCGGGGACGCCTCGACGCGCTTGCCCGGCCAGGTGAGCAGGTAGAGAGCGCATAGCGTAACCAGCGCGCGAGAGTAAAGTTTTTGCCTCAAGGTTCCTCCGTGGTCTAGAAAATAGCACAACTGCCGACCGCAAAAACTCTCAGATGGGCATTGCATGCGATTCGCCGTTGGATTTTTTACGCGCTAATTCTGTGAAGAGGTGTCGCTAACAGCCGGAGCAGTAGTTGAAGCGGGAGTAGTTGAGGGCGTGGCTTGCGCTTTGGCTTGGGCGGCAGGCCGCATCTTCTCCGGAGTTGTCATTGTCATTGCGCTCTCGGGATTGAGCAAATGCTGTTGATCGGGGCCGAGGCCGAGCTTAATTAAAGCGCGCGAGTCGGGAATCTCTTTGGTCTGCCAGCCATTGTCAGCCTGAAATTTCTCCATGGCCTTTTGCGAGGTTGCGTCCCAGGTGCCGGTGGGCTGGCCGGAGAGATAGTGATCGCGAATCAGCGCTTCCTGAATGCTGCGGGCGCGCTGCGGATCGATCTTCTGCTGGCCATGAACGCGAGAGATTTTGCGCGAGCGGCGTCCACTTTTTTTATGAGATGAAGTCTTGCTGGTGTGATGGGTTGAGGGCTTCTTCTTAGGCGTGGCCGGGGTGGTTGATGTGGTCGAAGCGGAGGCCACGACGCACATAGCTATCCCTATAAAAATAAGCAGGTTAAGCGCGATTTTCTGCCGGTGTCGCAGAAGCAATATTCACCTCAAAACCGCATGGCACTGATAAAGCTATTTCATGATCGCCGATGCGCCCACCAGTGCCAAGTGCCCATAGTTTCCGCCTGGTTACGGAAGTGTTCCGGCCAGGAAGATGGTGCCATCCTGATTGCCGGCGCCACGCTGGCGGACGAGGAAGACGACATCCTGCCCGCTCTTTAAGGCTGAAGCGACACGGTTGAAGTCGGCTTCGGTGTTTACGGGCTGCTTATTAATTTCAAGAATCACATCGCCGCGGGTGAGACCGACGTCGTCGGCGAATGAGCTATTTTTCACATCCTGCACAATGACGCCTTTACCGGCGGTGATGTCGAGTTTGTCGGCCATGTCGCTGGTGATAGCACGGACGGTGAGGCCGAGTTTGGCTTCTTTCGGGGTCGATTCCTCGCCACCGGAATCATCTTCCCCGAGACGGGCCGCGAACAGCTTGGCGCGGTCAGCCACGATGACGCTCGCAGTTTGGTTCTTGCCATTGCGCACGAAGCCAAGACTGACTTTGCTTCCGGGCTTACGGCTGGCGATGTCGGCCACAAGTTCATCGCCGGTCTTGACATTCTTGCCGTCAACGGCGGTGATGGTGTCGCCGACTTTCAATCCGGCTTCGTCGGCGGGACTTCCCGGGACCACATCGGAAATGGTGACGCCGCTTCCGGTGCCATAAACACGGGCGATGGCAGGATTTTCCTGGGCGTCGAAGGTGATGCCGATGGAGCCGCGGGCCACGCGGTGTTCAGGCCCGATGAGCTGGTTGTAAACGGTGGCGACAGTGTCGGACGGAAGCGCGAAACCGACGCCGGCGTAGGCGTTGGTATCCGAAAGAATGGCGGTATTGATGCCGATGACTTCACCCGCCATGTTCACAAGAGGGCCGCCCGAATTGCCGGGATTGATGGCGGCATCGGTCTGAATGAACGACTGGAACTGGCGCTGGGGCACGATGTTGCGGCCTTTGGCGCTGACGATGCCGGCGGTCACGGTTTCCGACAAGCCGAAGGGACTGCCGATGGCCAAGACCCAATCGCCGACCTGCATGCTGTCAGAATTGCCGAGCTTGGCGATGGGGAGGGCATGGTCCGTCTCAATTTTGATTACTGCGAGATCGGTTTCCTGGTCCATGCCGATGAGCTTGGCGTCGTGCAAAATGCCCGGGGCTTCGCCTTCAATTTTCACGCGGATGCGGTCGGCCTTTTCGACCACGTGGCGGTTGGTGACGATGTAACCCTTGGGATCGACAATGACCCCGGACCCGAGTGAGCGCTCACGCAGGGTGCCGGGGGCCTGACCTCCGCCCTGCCCACCCTGGCCGCCGAAGAACCGGTCGAAGAAGTCATCGAAAGGATTGGAATCGGGATCGTCGGGGCTGGAGCCGGGAGCGCGACGCCGATGCGGGTTCTTGATGATGGACTCGGTGTTGATGTTAACGACGCTGGGCTCCAGTTGCTTGGCAATCTGCGAGAACTGGCTGGAGAGTTGCTGCGGCGAGGGAACCGTTAGAGGAGTGGCGTCAGCCGAGGACGTCTTCTTGCCTTCTTGTCCGCGGACGGTTTTCGAAATGATGGTGCCGAGCAAAATGCCGACGGACAGCGTGGCCAAAATGGTGACGGTATAGGCCAGACGGTGAGCTTTCAGCCGCAGCCAAAAGCCGCTCTCGCGGGATTCCATAAAAGCGCTTCCTCCACAGATGACGACGTAAACCTGATTATACCTGTTGGACGCGAGCGCCGGGTTTAGAGTAATGGATTCATATAATTGACGGGGATGGCGGGATTGTTGCAGCCTTGCGGATCGGCATATTTCTATGGCAAAGGTTGGGGAAAAACCGGCGGGCGCGGAACTAGAGAGACAACTTGGTCTGGCCTCAGCGACGGCAGTCGTGGCCGGGGAAGTGATTGCTGCCGGGATATTTTTGACGCCGGCGGCGATGGCGAAGTCAGTGGGTTCTCCGTTTTGGCTACTGATGATTTGGCTGGTGGCTTCGGCCATGACGTTGAGCGGCGCGCTCTGCTACGGGGAGCTGGCGGGAAGGTTTCCGCGCGCGGGCGGAACGTATGTGTATTTGCATGAGACGTTTGGCGCGCGCATCGCTTTTTTTTACGGGTGGATGTGCCTGCTGGTGCTTGATCCGGGATTGACGGCGGCGCTGGCGACCGGCACGGCTGCGTATGCAGCGTATATCTTTCATTGGACGCCGGCGGTGCTCAAGCTCGCAGCGGTGGTTTTGATATTGGCGCTGTCTCTGATGAATATTTTGAGCATTCGAGTAAGCGCCGGATTTTTGCGCTGGGCGACTTGGCTCAAACTGGGTGTGCTCGGATTGCTGGTGGGTTGGGCGTTCGTGTTTCATTTAGGCGCATGGGGCAATTTTTCGCCATTCATCGCGCAGCGGGCGGGTTCTTTGCCACTGGGACCGGCGCTGGGCGCGGGGATGGTCGCGGCGTCTTTTTCATTCGGCGGTTGGTGGGACGTAAGCAAAATGGCTGGCGAAGTACGCGATCCGGCAAGGACGTTGCCCCGCGCCATGGCGCTCGGTGTCGTGATTGTGGCAGCGGTTTACATTCTGGTCAGCGCGGTGTTCGTGTATTTGATTCCGCTGGATAAGGTGACTTCGAACGACGCGTTCGTTGCGCAGGCAGGCGAAATTCTTTTCGGCAAAGTTGGCGGCGTTGTTCTCGCCGTCATTGTGGTTGTGTGCGTGGCCGGAGGGTTGGCGGCGTTTGTGCTGAGTGTTCCGCGGGTTTATTACGCCATGGCGAAGGATGGATTGTTTGTTCCGGCGATGGCGAATTTGCATCCGCGATTCGGAACGCCGATGAACGCGATTTTGATTCAGGCGGTGGTTGCGTCAGCACTGGTGTTGCTGGGATCGTTCGAGCAAATACTCGGCTATTTTATTTTCAGCGCGGTAGTGTTTTTGGGCTTGACTGTTGCGGGTTTGTTTGTGGCGAGGCAAAGAGGGCGCGCTGCGGCGGATGTAGTGATGACGTGGGGCTATCCGGCGACTCCGGTGGTGTTTTTGCTGCTGGACTTTTTACTGCTGGCATTGTTGCTGATGCATGGATTGCGCGAGCCATTATTGGGAGCCGCGGTGGTGCTGGCGGGATGGCCGGTTTATGCTGTCTTGAAGCGAAGCGCATGAGCGATAAGCTATGAGCAACGAATCAGTTTTGAAGGAAAATCCGGGCGGAAATCCGCCGACAAAAATTAAGATCACCGAAGATGCCGAAGCCACTGGCGAAACTGCCGCGGCTTACGACTACTGGCGATCCGGTACGGGACGCAAGCAGGTTCCAGGTATTATCAAATGCTTTGGAGCACGGCCTGATTTCTTGAAACAGGTTGTCGAATTCTCTAACACGATTCATTTCTCCGAAGGGCACCTCTCGCGGCGTCACAAAGAAATGATTGCCAGCTACGTTTCGTTTCTGAATCGCTGTCCGTATTGACTGGACAGTCACGCCTACTTCCTGCGTGCTCAGGGAGCCACTGAAAAATGCGTAGCGGCGGTGCTGGAAGGCAAGCTCGATGAGGCGGAGTTGACTGCGGCGGAACGCGGCTTGATGGCGTATGTCGAGCTGGTGACGAAGGCGGCGCATCGCTCCACACACGAAGATGTGCAGAAGCTGCGCGATTTGGGATGGAAGGAAGATCAGATTGCGGAAGCTGTGTATATCACGGCGATGTTTGCATTCTTCAATCGCGTGGCGGACGCGTTCGGCGTGCCTCCGCAGGATTATTTGAACGCGGGGAAGGTCACGCCGTAAGCTACTTCACTGGGGCGTTCAGCACCGCGACCAATTCCACGAAAGTCTTGGCGGCGAGAGTGCGATCGACGACTTCTTTTTGGCTGAAGAGTTGTCCGGCGTCGGCGAGAAGATCCTGCTGAGAACGAGCGTCAGGCGTGAGGATCATCACGATTAGCTTGGCTGGACGCCCGTCGCGGGCATCGAAGTCCACACCTTTTTCCACTCTTCCGATCACAACCTGAGGACGAAGCAGGCCATCCACACGAGCGTAAGGGACGGCGACGCCGTTGCGCCATCCGCTGCCAGCGACGCGCTCACGTTCATTGATTAAGCGCTCGAAGCGCTCGGGCGCGTTGCCGACGAGGGGCGCGGCGACATCGCACATCTCGCGGATGATGCCGTTTTTTGTGTCGGCGGTGAGGTTGGGGAGAAAGAGTTGGCTGGTGAGACAGTCTTTCAAGCTTATAGATTTCTTCCCCTGAATGATGAGGCGGATGACGGGCGCGGAGATGAGCGACGTAACCAGCGCCATAATGACGAGGGCAACGAACATTTGTTCGTGAATGAGTCCGGCTTGCAGGGCGAGGATGCCAAGAATCATTTCCATGGCGCCGCGAGCGTTCATGGCGAAGCCGATGCCGATGGAGCTGCGCACGTCCATGCCGCCGAGATGCGCGCCCCAGCCTGCGCCCAGAACTTTGCCGAGGCAGGCGACGGCGATGACGATGGCGGTGAGCGCCGGGTCGAAGTTCTTGATGAAATTGGTGTGCAAGCCGATGCTGGCAAAAAATAGCGGGGCGAAAACGTTGGTGACGATCTGGTGGATGCTCTCGGACGTGCGCTCGCGCAGGTGACGGGATTCGCCGACTGCGGCGCCGGTAATGAAAGCGCCGAAAACGGCGTGAATGCCGGCATATTCGGCGAAGGCGGCGGAAGCAAGGGTGAGGGAAAAGATGAAGCCGAGAACTCCGCCGGGCCAGGTGGTGCGGGCCTGAATGAAGGGCAGGATTTTGTGAATCAGCCAGCGGCCCACGGTGAGCATGAGCACGGCGAAAGTGAGGACAAGGAAAATGGTGTGGCGAACGCCGTGCCCGGCATCGGCTTGCGGGTTCATCATGCCGAGGACGAGGCCGAAGAGAATCCAGCCAACGAGGTCGTCGAACATGGCCGACGACATAACGACCGTGCCCATCTCGCTTTGCAGCAGACCGAGATCCATCAAGATGCGGGCGATGATGGGCAAAGCGGAAATGGAGAGAGCGGTGCCGAGAAAGAGCGCGAAAACGAGCGGGGAGGCGCGGTCATCCGCGCCGAGAAAGCGGGGAAACAGTTCGGCGGAGCCGAAGCCGAAGGCGAAGGGAATGACCATGCCGAAAACACTGACCAGCAAAGCGCTCTTGCCCTGGCGGAAGATGCTGCTCAAATCAATTTCAATTCCGGCCGTAAGCAGAAATAAAACCACGCTGATGGCGGTGACGCCGTCCAGCACGAGGGCGACCGGGCCGCTCGCAGGGAACAGAAGCTGATAAACGCCTGGCTTGTAATGGCCGAGGATGGTGGGGCCGAGCAAAATGCCGGCCATGATTTCGCCGAGGACGCTGGGCTGGCCGAGCTTCTTGACGAGTTCGCCGGCAAATTTAGCGGTTGCGAGAAGCGCAGCTAAGGCCAGAAATAAGGCCATCAGGTCGTGCTGGGCGAGGTGGCTCATGCGTACAACTCATTTGTGAAGTTCCCGATTATACAGTTTGTGTAAAAACAAATTCCGGCAAGAGGTGCAGTTTGTGCGTTCCGTGCCGGAGATGTAAGGGAATGTCTTGCACTGTATACGGTAAAGCGGGTACGTAGCGAGGCGGTGGAAATTTTTACGGCCGACCCGACAATCTTCCCCAAAGGACGCTCATCGTATGCGGCCAACAATCCTATGAAAGCAACGCTTTAGAGGAATTGGCAATCATACTGCTTCATTCTCAATGGAGACATAGCAGAAAGGGAGAGGGAGGGCGATAATGAAATTCCTACGCATAAATAGTTTACGCACGAACATACGCCGAACCAGTTGCGTTGCATTTTTACTGTTCGCGGTCTGTGCCATGTTTCAGGTGAGTTCAGCGTTTGCTGACAACACGGTGATGGGCAGCCTCGAGTTTAAAGGTAAGACGAAGGTCGAGAAGACATCTGGCGTTTGGGTGGATGGGCAATACGTTGGCTATTTGAAAGAGTTGAAGGGGTCGAAACAAGTGCTACTGCTGCCGGGTGAGCACGACATTCTGGTGCGGCAGGATGGCTATCAGGATTTTCGGCAGAACATCACGATTCAACCGGGTGAGAAACAAGTCATCTCGGTGGTGATGGCGAGAGCGCCTGAACAGCCGATGCCGACCGTAACTTCTCAAATCAAGATTGATGTCATGCCAAAACGCGCCGCCGTGTTTGTGGATGGGCAATTCGCAGGCCACGTCGGCGAATTTGAAGGTGCGGGCCGGGCGATGCTGATTGCGCCAGGTCCGCACCATATCCGTATCGCGTTGCCCGGCTACAACACGTTTGAGACCGATGTGACCACGGTGGCGAACCAGAAAGTCGAAGTGAAAACGGAACTGGCGAAGAGCAGCGAACCATTGCCGGATCCGTTGTTAAGAGCCCAACCCAGCGCTTCGGTGGATACCATGCCGCAAGCGCCGCCGAGTCCGCAACAGTAGCGGAGAGGATTGCGATGAGACGGCGCTGCGAATTTTACGCGGCGTCGTCGGTGATGGTGATGCGCAGCGATTTCAGGAATTTCAGGTCCTGATCGCTGATGCGGAGTTCGGGATCGCTGGCCAACGTGGTGACCAGCGAAGTCTTTTCGGGGTTTTTCTCGCCGGGCTTGCTCACGCCGATGGTGGCTTCGAGGACGAGAAAAATATCGTAGCCGCCGTCTTTGATTTTAGACACCACTTCGGCGATGGCATCAGAATCGGCAAGCGACTCGTTGATGGCTTCGCCCAGCTCTTTCATCAATTGCTTAAGTTGATGATCCACTTGCGTCTCCCTACCACTTAGATGCAATTCCCGCGTGAAGGCTTCGCGGCGTGGTGCTGCGCCTTAATTGTACCCCGGAGCGGCCTTGAAATCTTGCTAAAATCGCAGGGTGAGCCAGGCTTCAACAGCTCGAAAAGTGGGAGCGGCGGCGCGAATTGCCGCGCGGGCCGCGGCGCGGCTTACCGGGGGAGAAGCGGGGCGTTCGCGCACATTGGGCGCGGTGGGCCGGGGCGTGAAGGCGTCCGCAGCGCACTTCGGGCGGGTGGCGCATGAGCTTTGGATGGAAGTTACAGGCTTTATTTTTCTGGCATTTGCGGCCATCGGAGCGACAGAGCTCGTACGCGAATATTTGAAGTACCACGCGGGCAAGAGCACACCGGGCCATCTATTGGCCGTGGCGGGCTTTACGGTGATGTTCGGATGGTTCGGCGTGAGTTCATTTTGGCGGGTGAAGAAGAGGAAAGTCAGGTCATGAGCGACGGCCCTAAGAGCGAAACGCCTGCCCGCGATCCGGAGACGTCTTCGCACATCCCCGTGCGAGCGCTTTATACCCCGAACGAACTTACGGGATGGAATGCGGAAGAAGGCTATCCCGGCGATTTCCCTTATACACGCGGCGTTCAGCCCACCATGTATCGCGGGCGCCTATGGACGATGCGGCAGTACGCGGGCATGGGTGACGCCGAAGAATCGAATAAACGATACAAATACCTGCTGTCACATGGGACGACGGGACTCTCTGTGGCGTTCGATTTGCCGACACAGATTGGGCTTGATTCGGATAATGCACTGGCGATGGGCGAAGTCGGGAAAGTTGGCGTGGCGATTGATTCCATCGAAGACATGGAGCGATTGTTCGATGGCATTGATCTGACGAAAATTTCGACTTCGATGACCATCAATGCGACGGCGGCGATTCTGTTGGCGCTGTATGTTGCAGTGGCGCGGCGGCAGGGCGGGGAAGTTAGAAAGCTTTCGGGTACGGTGCAGAACGACGTGCTCAAGGAATACATTGCGCGCGGGACTTATATTTTTCCGATTCCGCAGGCCATGCGGATTATTACCGATCTATTTGCTTGGACGAATGACAGCGTCCCGGAGTGGAATACGATTTCGATTTCCGGCTATCACATGCGCGAGGCGGGGTCGACAGCAGTGCAGGAAGTTGCATTTACGCTGGGCAACGGCATGGCGTATGTGCAGGCGGCGATTGATGCCGGACTCGATGTAGATAAATTTGCTCCGCGCTTGTCGTTTTTTTTCAATGCGCACAACAACTTTCTGGAAGAAGTGGCGAAGTTTCGCGCGGCGCGGCGCATGTGGGCGAAAATCATGCGCGAGCATTTCAAGGCGAAGAACCCGAAGTCGTGGATGCTGCGTTTTCATACCCAGACCGCTGGTTCCACGCTGACTGCCCAACAACCGGAGAACAACATTGTCCGAACGGCGTTGCAGGCGATGGCGGCGGTGCTGGGTGGAACGCAGTCGTTGCATACGAACGGCTATGACGAAGCTTTAGCGCTGCCCACGGAACAGGCCGCGCGAATTGCGCTGCGCACACAACAAATCGTGGCGTATGAAACCGGCGCGCCGAATGCGATTGATCCGCTGGGCGGATCGTATTACATCGAGTGGCTGACGAATGAGATTGAAAAGCGCGCGAATGATTATTTGGAGAAAGTGAAAGCGCTCGGCGGGACGGTGCGGGCGATTGAGCGGGGGTTCATCCAGCAAGAAATCCAAAATGCGGCGTATGAATATCAGCAGCAAGTGGACAATGGCGATGCGACGGTCGTCGGAGTGAACCGCTTTGCGCTGGACGAAGAAAAGGCGATCCCGATTCAGAGGATTGATGAATCGCTGGAGCGCAAGCAAGTGGAACGGCTACGGGCGTTGCGGACGAGACGCGATGCGACGGCGTGGTCGGAATCGCTTAAGCAAGTTGAGGAAGCCGCGCGAAGCGGCGAGAATTTGATGCCGCGAATTCTTACAGCGGTCGAAGCGTATGCGACGGTGGGAGAAATTTCAGACACGCTGCGAAAGGTGTTTGGAGAGTACAAGGAAGCCGTGGTGATCTGAAACTGCCGCGTTTCTGAAAAATTAGGCCTGCCAGAAGCGATTGCCAAATTCGTGATCAGTTCCTACCTGCAATAACGCCAGAATAAATCTAATGTTTGACAGGAATAGTGGATTCTTTGTCTGCGACCGTGTGAGTCAAAACGGCGAGGCACGCCATCAAAATTAGTGAAGAAGCTGACAAACATAACCCAACAGTGTCAGCAACTGTATCAAGGAGAACCAACATGAACAGTCTAGATTCCATGTTAAAACGCAACAAAAATTTTGCTGCTCAGCAGTCTGCCGCGAGGACGCTCATGCCGTCGCTTCCGCAGGCGCTGCCGAACGTGAAGGCCATCATCATTGGTTGCGCCGATATGCGGGTCGATCCGGCTCATGTACTTGGAATCAAACCGGGGGAAGCCGTCGTAATCCGTAACATCGGTGGTCGAATTACGCCGGATTTGTTGGAGCAACTGGGATTGCTCGGGCGAATCGGTGAAGTTGCCGGAGAGATCCCCGGAGGCGGCGGGGAATTTCACATCGTCGTACTTCAACACACCGATTGCGGCATTACTCGGCTTGCTGGCGACCCGGCCATGCTGACGCACTATTTTCAGATAGAGGAACGGGATCTCAAGAAAAAAGCGGTCATGGATCCGCACGCAGCCGTTGCTGTTGACGTTGCTGCGCTCCGGGCAATTCCGGCGTTGCCCAGCCAATGGCTAATTTCAGGCCTCGTCTATGACGTGGCGACCGGGCTGGTTGAGATCGTCGTGCCGCCCGCGCTGGTCCGGACCGCCGCGTAAATATCGGACTTGCATCCCTTCGTCTGGAGGTGGCGCGGCGCCGGGCGATGCAGAACCGGGGATTCTAGACCGGCTTGACTCGCGGTTTGTGCGGGCACTCGCGCGTGTTGATACATTCCTCCGGCAGAGCTAATCTTGTCACCGGAATTCCCCCGATCAAATGCGACTGGATAATTTCTTCGACGTCGGATTGCTGCACGCGTCCATACCAAATCGCTTCGGGATAGACGACGACCGTCGGACCGTGCTCGCATTGGTCGAGGCATCCGGATTTGTTGGCGCGGATGGCGCGCTTCAATCCAAGTTCAGTGAGCCGGTCTTTGAAGGCCTTTTGCAGTTCGCCCTTTGCGCTGGGATTACAACTGCCACGCGGAGCTTCCGGATCGCGCGTGTTGCAGCAGATGAAAACATGCTTCTGGAATTTCGCCATGAAGATAGTTTAAGGGAAACAGC
Organism: Terriglobia bacterium; assembly: GCA_963702965.1. Taxonomy (GTDB): domain Bacteria; phylum Acidobacteriota; class Terriglobia; order Terriglobales; family Acidobacteriaceae; genus JAJPHW01. The sequence continues at coordinate 3,817,673 of OY969776.1, read as the reverse complement.
TGGTCAGGTATTGAGATAAGGAAGCGGGCCGAACGCGCGGATTTTGCCGCGCGGCCCGCCCGGGTCCTTCGACTCGCGCAAGTGCGGCGCTCGCTCAGGATGACAAGCGCGCTACGGTTTCGTGGAAAAGGTTAGTCGTGGAGTGGGACGATGACTTCACCGCCCTCGCAATAAGTGGCGGCGCGCTGTAATCCGCCCGTGGGTTGGGCGAAAAACTTGACCGGGCCGTAGCAATAAACGGCGTGGCCGGATTGTGCGAGATACCAGCGTCCGCCTTTGTGTGCTGGCTTAGCGGCGATTGCTGTGGCCGCCGCGGGTCGGACAGGCGCGGCGAAATGAGGAGCGGTAAAAGAAAATAGGAGAAGGGCTGTTAGCGTTTTCACATTTCACCTACCTACAAAATTTGCGTTCAGGCCTTAGTTGTCAGAACCTGAATCGGATTGCTTCTACAACAATCGCTAGATCGAAATGTTCATCCGCCGCATGTCCGGGTCATCGTCCTGGGCTTTTGGCGGTTTTTCGGCTTGCGCCGGTTTCTTGCCGACACTGGCGCTGTCAGAAACTTGGCCACGCGTTTTGTTGCCGGCTTGCGGCGCGGCTTGGGCCTCGGTCTGGTTCTTGGGAGCGGTGACCGCTGGTGCATGCGCTTTGCCGTTCGGTTTGCCGGCGGCATGTTGTTGCTGCTGCGCCAGCTTGCCTTTGAGGTGGATCAACTCATTGCTGTCGTTAAACAGATCCATGATCAAGCCGCGTTGGCTTTGAATCGTGCGTCCCTGCTCGACCACCAGCATGGTGAGGATGCCGTAAGAAATAATGAACAAGGCCACCAGCAGGGGCAGCATGGTGTGTTTCGGCTTCTGAATGGCGACTTCGGGTTGGGTCGGATCGGTCTGCAAAGTGCGCTCCGTTCTGCGCCCCGGTTAAAAGCGGGCATGAGCGTAAGTGCAGCTTGCGAACCACAGGAGATCATCTTCGTAAATGATTGTTGGAGTTAGGGTTAGTTGCAATTTGGCGGGTTCACGGGAAGCGGCAAAGTGCAACTCTCTGCACATTTTTGGTAACCGCGCCGGGTTACGGACGTGACTTGCGAGATGAAACCCTTGATGGGCGCGGCGTTTGTATCTATTTCCCGCCCATGACAAGCTTGGCGATGGTGGCCAGTTGCATATTAGATGTTCCTTCGTAAATCTTGCCGATTTTGGCGTCGCGCCAGTATTTTTCGACGGGATAATCTTTGGTGAATCCGTAGCCGCCGTAGATTTCAATGGCCAGCGAGGTCACGCGCTCCGCGACCTGCGAACAGAAAAGCTTGGCCATGGCAGCTTCGCGGATGAAGTTCATGCCAGCGTCTTTCATGCGGGCCGCGTTATAGACCATGAGCCGCGCGGCTTCGATTTCCGTAGCCATTTGCGCGATCTGGAACTGAATGCCCTGGAAATCGGCAATGGCTTTGCCAAACTGTTTGCGCTCCTGCGCATACTTGGCGGCATATTCCCATGCACCGCGGGCGACTCCCGCCATTTGCGCGCCAATGCCAATGCGGCCTTCGTTGAGCGTTTCGATCGCGATCTTGTAGCCCTTGCCGACGTCGCCGAGGACGTTGTTCTTTGGCACTTTGCAATCTTCGAGAATCAATTCGCACGTGGATGAGGCTCGAATGCCCAGCTTGTCTTCTTTTTTGCCGACGGCAAACCCGGGGAAACTTTTTTCGACAATGAACGCGGTGATGCCCTTGTATCCGGCCGCAGGATCGATCGTAGCGAAGAGAATGAACACGTCCGCTTCTTTGCTGTTGGTGATCCAGAGTTTACGACCGTTCAAAACGTAGTCGCTGCCTTTGAGTTCGGCTTTGGTTTGCAAAGCAAAAGCGTCGGAGCCGGAACCGGCTTCGCTCAGCGCGTAAGCTCCGCAGGTGTCAGCGGCCATGCGCGGAAGATAGCGCTTTTTCTGCTCGTCGGTGGTCCAGCGGAGCAGGGCGTTGTTGACGAGCGTGTTCTGCACGTCCACGATGACGCCGGCGGATGCATCCACGCGCGACATTTCTTCGACTGCGAGCACGGCCTCGAAGAAAGTCGCCCCGCCGCCGCCGTATTGCTCGGGAATCTCAATGCCCATCAGTCCGAGCTGAAAAAACTCATGCAGCAGCTCTTTTTCGAAGACGCCTTTTTCGTCCATTTCTTTGACATGGGGACGGACTTTCTCTTCTGCAAATTGGCGGATGTTTTCACGAAAGAGAACTTCGTCTTCCGTGAAGCTGGTGAGGGGCGTCGGAGCTGGCGTTTGCAGCGTGGTCTGGGACATATGAATACCTTCGGCAATGAGATGCGAACCTGTGATTTTACCACCGAGGAAGGACCGGGAATCTGTCAAGACGCTAAAAGCAGATTCCTCGGGCATTCTCGCTGCTTGGCAGCTACGAATGGCTCGGAATGACAAGTTGTTAGAGTCGAGAAAACTAGAGCTTACTGTTTCCCGCCGGGAATCAGCTTCAGACCGTCGGCTTGCAGGATTTTTGAGATTTGATTTTTGGCGTGGGTGAACCAGGGGCCAGCTGTATCCAACTTCACGTAAGAGCGCCAGTGCTGGAGAGCTTTTCGGGGCTGCTTCATTTTCTCGTAAGCCAGCGCGAGGTTGTAATGCGCGTCAGCATAGGTCGGCGCAAGTTGTAAAGCGGCAGCGTATGTCTGAATAGCTTCGGCGACACGCCCGGTTTCGTCGAGGACGTTGGCGAGATCGAAATAAGCGAGCGCATAGCGCGGGTCGCTTTCAATGGCTTCGCGATAGTGCTGCTCGGCGAGGCCAAATTCCTGGCGGTTGTAATAAAGCGTACCGAGATTGATGTGCGCGGCGGCGTGGGAGTCGTCGAGTTCCAGCACGCGCTGATACGTCGCGATGGCCTGTAACTGATTGCTCGGGTCTTCTTCGAGAGCGATGCCGCGGGCAAAAAGATCAGCAACTTCGGCATCAGTATGCGTGATGCGGCGTCCGGAAATCGGCGTGGTGGTCAGGGTCGTTTCGCGAGAGTTTGGAACGAAGTCGAAAAGAAACTGGCCGGCGATGGGCTCGACAACTTTGCCTTCGTGGCGGAAGGCGACGCGATGTCCCGTGGAAAAAGCGCCAGCTTCGAGCAAAGGATTTGACATTCCAGCGACCTGCTTTTGCATGGCTTCGAGCGACTGGCGAATGACGGCCGGGCGGACTTTGCGCGCGCACAAGTCGCGGACTTTTTTGATTTGCAAGAGATCGAAAAAGGAGTAGGACTCGGCGACGGCGATGAGGCCAGCTTTCTCCCAGCTCGCCAGTTGGCGGGCCGTGAGGCGAAGAATCCGTATCAGATCGACTCGATTGTAGCGGTACACAGGAATGACGAGACTACTACTCCATTATCGAGAACCTAACCTGTGATGGCAAGTGGAAAACCCGGCCGGTAGGAACCAAACCCAACACTGTCGCGGATTTGGTGCAATTCTGGTTTCTTCCGGCGGAGGACGATAGTTACGAGCGGCATAGGCGCGAATCACCGAAGGTAACTCCGATGTAACCGTCTTTTAATCGGCTATTTATTTCGGCGCAATGATGGGCGGCTAATCATGAAACATGCCGAATTCCGATTTGTTTGGGTGGGCAGGGGCACCGGCCACTCCGCCGCAGATGCCGGATTTCTTTGCGCTGCGCAAATTGGCGCAGCGACTGATGCCGATGAACCGGGTGAGGGAACTTTACCAACGGGCACAGCATCCGGCGGACCGGCCGCTGATGGAAAATCTGCTGCGAGAGATGCGGGTCGAGTACCGGCTCGCCGATGCGGATTTAGACCGGATTCCGGCGACCGGACCACTGCTGGTCACGGCGAATCATCCCTTCGGCTTGCTGGATGGCGCGATTCTGGCATCGGTACTCGGGCGAGTGCGCGGTGACGTAAAAATTCTGACCAATCATCTGCTGGCCAGCATTCCGGAATTACAGCCGCACTGCGTTTTTCTGGATCCATTAGGAGGAAACGAGGCGGTGGTGCGAAACCGTCGCGGCTTGCGCGAGGCGGTGGCATGGTTGAAGTCCGGTGGGGTGCTCGTTATGTTTCCGGCGGGAGAAGTGTCGCACTTGCAATTGCGGCAGTTACAGGTTGCCGATTCCGCATGGAGTGCGACCGCGGCACGATTGATTCTAGCCACGGGCGCTACGGCGTTGCCGGTTTACATTCAAGGCAGAAACAGCGCGAGTTTTCAGGCGATGGGGATGGTGCATCCCAATCTGCGTACAGCCCGGTTGCTGACGGAATTTTTGCAACAGGCCGGCAAGAGAGTCGAAGTGCGAGTGGGAAGCCCGATTTCGGTGGGAGTTGTACGACATGCCAGGAATCACGAACTGGCGGCGAACTATCTGCGCTGGCGTGCATACCTGCTGGCCGAACGGGACCGCACAGAACCCGACTTAGCGGCGGCACTGAAAGCGATGCTGCCACGCAAGAAACAAGAGCCGATTGCGGCGGCAGTTTTGCCTTCATTGTTACAGCGGGAAATTGAGTCATTGCCGCGAGAAAGCTGTCTCGAACAAAACAAGGAATTTTTGGTCTATCTGGCTTCGGCGCAGGAAATTCCTCATATGATGCACGAGATTGGGAGGCTCCGCGAACTCACTTTTCGCGCGGTAGGCGAAGGGACGGGCGCGAGTCGCGATATTGACCGTTTCGATCAGCACTACAAGCATTTGCTGCTCTGGAGCAGAACAAAACAGGAACTCGCCGGCGCTTACAGGCTGGGCTTGACGCCCGAGATTTTGACGGCGATGGGAATGGATGGACTCTATACGAATACGCTGTTCCGATATGATCCCGATTTCTTTAAGCGATTAGGGCCAGCGCTGGAATTGGGACGCACGTTTATCAGGACGGAATATCAACGGCACTATGGGCCGCTACTCACCATGTGGAAGGGGATTGGGCGATTTCTAGCCCGGAATCCCCAGTTTGCTGTGCTGTTCGGCGCGGTCAGCATGAGCAGCCGTTACAGTCAGGCGTCGCGTGAATTGATTGTGCGGTTTTTCCAAGCACAGGAGATGCGCTTGTCGCTCACGAGCAATCTCGATTTGCGTAAATTGGTAACGCCGCGCAGCCCGTTCCGGCCACGAGCGCTGAATTCGCCGGGGGCAGATCCAGCGTGCGATCAGTTTGCCAATTTGCAGGATTTGGCCGGTCCGATTGCAGATGTGGAATCAGACGGCAAAAGTGTCCCGATTCTTTATAAGCAATACGCCAAATTGGGTGGGCGACTGGTCAGCTTTAATGTAGATCGCAACTTCTCGGGCGTCTTGGATGGGTTTGTGCTCGTGGATGTACGACGGAGCAACCCGACGGTGCTGGGCCGCTATATGGGGCAAGATGGGCTGGCCGCATTTCAGCGGTATCATGATATGGCAAGAGCGGACTTGATGACGGATTCAGTTATGCCTGAACCAGCGCTGTCCGCGTTTTGAAGACTAGAGTTATCTATACTTCCATGCCGCGCGCTACCACCACGACCGCGACGAAATCGAAGCGTAAAGCCGTCGCATTGGTGCGACCGGAATCCAGCGAGCCGCTGACGCAGTTGGTGCTGCAAGCATGCCTGGTCGCTAAAGATGCAGCATTCAATTTGCGGGACTTTATTGAGAATTCGTCGAACATGGCATTTCTTGCGGTGAAGGACTGCGAAAAGGAACTTGACCGAATGGAGCGCCGGATCGACGAAGAGATCACCACGGCCATCACCGAGGTCAGTGAAGCGGAAGCCAGGCAATTGCTGGCCTGCCTGAAATTCATCATTGATTTGGAGCGCATCGGGGACTTGACATGGTCTGCCACGCAGCGGCTGCAACGACTGGAAGAGAAGTTGACGCGCGAAGACGCAAAGGATTTCATTGGCATGGCGCGAGCGCTCGAAACCATGCTCACCACGGTGCACGACGGCTTCGCGCATCACGATTTGGAAGCGGCCACGACGGTGATGCAATCCGATATGCGGATTGACGACCTGTGCCGCTCGGTTTTCCACCGGCATCTCAGCGCCAGTGACCACCGGGGGCGCGAGTACAGCGTGAATCTTCTCTTCGTGGCGCAGGCCTTCGAGCGGGCCGGCGATCACGCGAAGAACCTCGGTGAAGAGCTTTATCATCTAGTGGAAGGCCGCAGCTTGCGGCACGAACCGAAGCGCTCGAAAACCCGCTCGGGCGAGTAGTTTGCGGGCAACCTGCTTATAATCGCGTGCTAACCTAATACGGGCGCCGTTCGTCCAACATAACATCTGTGTCCGCGAATCGCGTCATTCCCAGGAGCCTCTAACATCTATGAAATTATCGGTGAAGTTTACAAATTCCATGTTTCTAGTTGGCGCCCTCATGGCGTTCCCGCTGCTTCATGCTCAGGATGCGCCGAAAGATGAACCTTTGGTCCACGGCATTGCCGTGAGCAATATGGATCCGTCGGTCAAACCCGGCGACGATTTTTTTGAATACGCAAACGGAGGCTGGATCAAACGTACAGAAATTCCCGCCGACCGCGGCGGGATCGGCGTCTTTACAAAGCTTGGCGACATGGCCAATAAACGGACGGCCGGGCTGATTGAAGAGGCGGCGAAATCGAATGCCCCATCCGGATCCAGCGCCCGCAAAATCGCGGATTTATATAACTCCTATATGGATGAAGCAGGCATTGAAGCGAAGGGAGTCGCGCCGCTCAAGCCGCATCTGGATGCGATTGCCGCAATTCGCGACAAGAAAGAACTCGCTCGCGCTCTGGGCGAGAGCCTGCGCGCCGATGTGGATGCGCTGAACAATACAAATTTTCACACGTCGAACATTTTTGGACTTTGGGTAGCGCCCGGATTCAACGATCCCGAGCATTACACGGCATATCTGTTGCAAGGCGGACTGCGCCTGCCCGACCGGGAGTATTACCTCTCGGACAGCGACAGCATGAAGAACGTCAGGGCCAAGTATCAAGAGCATGTTTCGACGATGCTCAAGCTGGCGGGATTTACCGATACGGACGCGCGCGCCACACACATTATCGAGTTGGAGCATGCGATTGCCGAGAAGCATATCAGTTTGGCCGACAACGACGACATTCACAAAGCGAACAACACCTGGAGGGTCGCTGATTTTGAGAGCAAGGCCCCTGGACTCGATTGGGCGGAATTCCTTCGCGGTGCGGGATTGAGCAAGCAAGCGAGCTTTATCGTGTGGCAACCGACGGCATTCACCGGCGAGTCGGCGCTGGTTGCCTCGACGCCGCTGGACACCTGGAAAGATTGGCTTGCCTATCACCTGATTGAAGCCTATGCTCCCGTGCTGCCCAAGGCTTTCGCCGATGAAAGCTTTGCCTTCTTTGGTAAGACGTTGACGGGTACGCCGCAGCAGCGTCCGCGATGGCAGCGCGGTGTTTTTGTGGTGGACGGATTGCTGGGTGACGATGTCGGCAAGATCTACGCGCAGCGTTATTTTCCGCCGGAGTCAAAGGAGGCCGCCGAAGCCATGGTGGCCAATATAAAGGCGGCGTTCCACAAACGTATTGAGAATCTCTCATGGATGGCACCATCCACTAAAGCGGAAGCCGAGGCAAAGCTCGACGCGCTATATGTCGGTGTAGGGTATCCAGAGACCTGGCATGATTACTCCGGCTATGAAGTAAAGGCAGACGATATTTTTGGGAACATCTGGCGTGGCGGTATCTTCAAGCTGCATTACGAGATTGGCAGGTTGGGTGCGCCGATTGATCGCAAAGAGTGGTCAATGACGCCGCAGACTGTCAATGCGGTAAACCTACCGTTGCAGAATGCTTTGAACTTTCCTGCTGCCATTCTGGAAGCGCCGTTCTTCGACGCCAAAGCCCCAGCCGCAGCCAACTATGGTGCCATTGGCTCGATCATCGGTCATGAGATCAGCCACACTTTTGACAGTGAAGGCAGCACATTCGATTCCAAAGGCCGCCTGCGCAACTGGTGGACGGATGCGGATCTTGCCCACTTCAACGAAGCGACCGCGAAGCTCGCAGCGCAGTATGACACCTACACTCCATTCCCCGATTTGCATTTGAACGGGAAACAAACACTGGCGGAAAACATTGCTGACCTCGGCGGAATCTCAGCCTCGTACGACGGCTACATCGCGTCGCTCAACGGCAAACCTGCGCCAGAGCAGGATGGTTTTACCGGCGATCAGCAGTTCTTCATCGCGTTTGGCCAGAATTGGGGATCGAAAACGCGCGATGCTGCACTGCGGCAGCAGGTCATGACCGATCCTCATTCACCGGCCAAATACCGCTCATGCGAAGTCCGCAATGTTGATGGATGGTACACCTCATTCAATGTGCAACCGGGCGACAAGTTGTACCTGGCACCGCCGGACCGCGTGCGGATTTGGTAATGAAGTAAACGATTGCAAATCTGGCTGATTGTCTTTTTACCCGCCCAGCAATGGGCGGGTTTCTTCATGCGCAAATCTAAGCGGCGGTCTCGGAGTCTTCTAAAAGGGGGGTGATGAAGGGAGAGAGCCTGCCGTCTCAAGGGTAACCCTCACCCTTCATCGGGTATCGATATAACTTGTTTATTCCTTAAAGCTGCACGACACAATAATCCAATTCAATTAGCAATGTATCTCATTGATGACAAATAATTTATAAGCCAAAATTATTTGACCGGCGCGTCGGCGGATGGCTTGAGCTTAGCCAATGCCTCTTTGGCATCGGAGTCGGTTGGTTCCAGGGCTAAAGCGGTTTGCAATTCGTGCACCGCCTCGGCGGTTTTGCCCATACGCACATAAAACAGACCCAGGTTCTTATGGAGATGCGCGCTTTGCGGGCAACCTCCGCAAAGTTCGATGGCTTCATTCATTTGCGCGAGGGCTTGCGGCCATTTCTGCGCGTCTGCCGATTGCAGCGCAACGTTTCCCAACTCGGTTACGCGATCTGCGATCTGCTCATTCTTGAGCACGGCGTCGAAACGATCCTGGTATTTTTTGGCATCGGGATCATGGATCTTCCTTAAAGCTTTCGCGAGGCTGAAAAGGGCCTGCGAAAAATCTGGTCTCGTTTCCACGGCGGCCTTCCAGTGTTCAATCGCTCCTGGATAATCGCCGACGTGCTCGAAATTTTGACCCAACAAATATTGTGCGTCGGCGTTATTCGGTTGCAGCGTGACGGCCTTTTTCAAGAGTTCGGTGGAGCGCTCAAGATGCCCTTGCTGCGCGGCGGTCGCGCCCAAATAAAAGAGAGCGCCGGCGTTATCTGGCTGAAGGCGAAGCGCGGTTTGCAGCTCACGTTCGGCGTCATTGTAGGCACCACTCTCGAAAAAGAATCGGCCAAGATTATAGTGAGCAGCGGACAAATTGGGATCCAGCCTCGCAGCTTCAGAAAATTCCCGGAAGGCGTTAGGACGGTCCACGAGATCTTCGAGGACGAGGCCGAGATTAAGATGGTTTTGCGCGGAGCCAGAGTCTAGAGCGAGTGCGTGCCGCAAGGTTTCGACAGCTTCCGCGCTACGCCCGTTTTTGCGTTGCAACATGCCGAATGCGGAAAATGCGTCGGCATAGCTGGAATCAACTTTAATAGCGGAGCGAAATTGTTGTTCCGCTTCGGCTAGTGAGCCTTGCTTTTCCAGAAGCAAGCCATAGCTGAGATACGCGGGCGCGTAGGAGGGATCGTTCCCAATTGCCTGCTGAAACAGAGATATTGCGTCAGCATTCTTGCCTTGTTGACTATAAAGTACACCGAGGTTGTTCTGCGCTTCGGCGAATTTGGGATCGATAGCCAACGCCTTCTCGAAGCGTAGTTTCGCTTCTGCTTGTTCACCATTGCGCAAGGCGAGCCACCCCAGCCGGTTTTGCACGACTGCGATATCCGGATCCAGCCCAGCAGCCATTTCCAGTTCTCGTTTTTCAGAAGCTGAATTGTCGAGCTTATCGAGTGCGACAGACAGGTTGTAGTGCAGTTTTGGATCACGGGAATTCAATTCGATAGCTTTCCGGTAGTTGTCCGCAGCGGCGGATGCCTTGCCTGACGCGAGATTCTGATTTGCCGCGGAGACGAGTTTCGAAATGGCGCTCTCTTTTTCGATATCGGCTTTCAGGGCGGCTAACATCGCGGCCCCGCCTTGAGCGCGGGCCGTTTCCATTTCCCGGTCAGCCCGCGTTTCATCGCCCTTGCGAAGCAACGCCTGCGCCAGGTAATAGTGTGCCTCCCAATTCTGGTGCTGGAGTTGCAAGGATGCTTCGAACGCGGGGATGGCGCAGGCGAGACGATTCGACTCATAATAAAGAATGCCCAGCGAGTTATAAGCAGAGGCTGTTGGGCGGTTCTGGAGTGTTCGCAAAGCGGAAGAGACCTCAGCGGTAGCGCCGTTGCTCATTAGACATGACTTGGGCAGCGCGTCGGATGAAGCATGGGGATCGGTGTGCGGCGCGGGACTCTGCGCTGAGAGATAGATCGTCCTCACCAGCATGGTTAGCACTGCGAGTTTGGCGAAGGCGAGACCAAGGGTACGCATCTTATTTTGCATCGGCTGTGCGAGCATGAATTTGGACTTGGCTGATGCCGTGAGTCTTGCTTTGATCCACGCCGCCGCCTTCGCGCACAAAGTAGTACTGATTTGCCGGGAGATCTGAAAGTGTCTCAACCGAACCGCTCGGCCACCGAATCACAATTTTCTCCGCGTGCGTTGCCTTGCCCAAGCCAAAATGAACGCGCAAATCGTTTTGCGAGATATAGCCGCCGCCGCTGCGCACTTCTTTTTCGTGTTTGTCTTTGCCGCCTTCTTGTTCCAGCGTGACCACGGCACCTAAAGCTGCGCGATTGGATTTCACACCCTCCAGTTGCAGACTGATCCAATTTCCTACGGTCGCGGTGTTGTAGTACAGCGATGGCGATTCATTCATGTTATTGACGACAGCCTCTTCGCGGCCGTTATTGAACAGGTCGCCTAAAGCCATCCCCCGGCCGGAATGTGCCTCATTCAGCACAGCACCGGCTTGAGACGTAATATTGGCGAATGTTCCGTCGTGCAAGTTGTAATATGCGACTTTGGGCTGGCGATACGTGGTGCCAAGCGCTTTGCCATCTACTTCGGGATAGACATGGCCGTCGGCGATCAGGATGCCGGGCCACCCCGTATTGTCGAAATCGTAGAATTGCACGCCCCATCCCAGCCACGTTTTGATTCGCGCCAGTCCTGCGTTATAGGTGATGTCGTCAAAGTCGTTGTTACCGCGGTTGAGGTAAAGAGTAGTAGTGTCGTCACTGAAAACTGTCTTAACGATGTCCTGATAGCCGCTGTGGGTGAAATCGTCCGCGGCAGCGCCCATGCCGGCCTGCTCCGATCCGTCATCGCTATAGGCGACGCCAGCATCTCTCCCAATCTCCGTAAATGTGCCATTGTGGTTGTTGTGATAGAGAAGACTTGCCGTGGAGTCACACGCGACATAAATGTCTGTCCATCCGTCGTTATCGAAATCCGCCGTCAAGGATGTAAAGGCATAACATTGTGGCGCATTGCGAATGCCAGACTTCTGCGACACGTCGGTGAAGGTTCCGTTGCCGTTGTTGTGGTAGAGAGCGTTCACACCCGGCTCTAAGCCGCGCGGCCCGCAGAATATATGGATTCCTTTCCAGGTGCAATTAGTCGCAGGCGGGACGGAGTCATACGCGAAATCCACGTAGCGGGACAGGAAAATGTCAGCTTTTCCGTCATGATCGTAATCGATGAAGCTGCACCCCGTGCTCCACTCGTCATCCGAAGTCTTGAGCCCGGCCTTGGCCGTTACATCTGTAAAAGTGCCGTCGCCATTGTTGTGGTAAAGAGCGTTCTGGCCCCAGAAGGTCACCAGCAGATCAAGGTAACCGTCGTTGTCATAATCGCCCACGCATCCGCCTTGTCCCCAACCGGAGCGCACGAGTCCGGCTTGAGCCGTGACATCGGTAAAGGTGCCGTCGCGGTTGTTGTGATAGAGATGGCCAATGGGCGCTTTGTCTTTCGGAAAGCCTTCGACGGTTGATCCGTTGGGAAGAAAAATATCGGGCCAGCCGTCATTGTCGTAATCAAAAATGACAGCGCCATTGCCCGTGGATTCAATGATGTACTCTTTGTGCATGTCACCGCCGCTGACGTTGAGTGCGGTCAATCCTGCCTGGCGGGCAATATCTTCAAAATGAACTTGGCCCGGAAAGGCCAGACGGGCTGCATTGGATTTTGGCGATGGCACAGTCTGGGCGGTTACCCATGCGGATGGGGAGCAAAGCATTGCGCAGAACGCCAACTTGCGTAATATTCCTGCGGAGGGGATCACATAGCAATCTTAAAGCAGAAGGCCGAATCTCACCATGAGACGGGCGACGAATGGCGGAGGATTGGAGCCGACGAGCGGACTTGAACCGCTGACGGGCACCACAGGTAGTCGGCAGGCCGTCGTTCGCAATACCATAGATATAAGCACGTTGGTGAGCGGACGCGATAGTAGTCGTAATTGTAACCACCCCAACTGCCACATCGCCACAGATATAAACACTTCATCGAAGGGACCGACGAAGGGTTCGGCGGGGCGCCGCCATCTATCTCCGGAGCTCGGGCGCTGATCAATACGAGCAGATCGGACTGCGGAATATCTTTCGGTGACTGGGTATCAATGCCGACTTCACCGATCTGGAATGAGTAATCAATCAGATAACTTCCATTTTTTTCTAAGCACCCAAGGCATTCAAAGCGCGAGGCTTCGGCACTCTCAAGGGCACCCGGAGTCAGCTACTTATGCGCGCTCGACACAAGCTCCGCCGATGTGACGGCCCCGTCGTGAACGGCGACGCGAATTTCGACATCTGCTTGAATCCTTGCCGCGTGTGCGATTGGAGGATATTTGAGGCCATCTAGTTTTGCCAAAACGAGTTGCCCTGATGACAGAAAAAGCACCGTGGTCGTTTGAGCGGAACTCGAGTTTGCCAATGCGCAGAGAATAAACGTGAGGAACATGACCCTGTGGAGTAATCTCACGAAGGGATTCTAGAATGCCTGCAACGTGCGAGCTAGTTACCGAAGAGAAAGGGTAAAACTGGAGCCGACGAGCGGACTTGAACCGCTGACCTGCCGATTACGAATCGGCTGCTCTACCAACTGAGCTACGTCGGCCTGTCATTGATTCTAAATGCGCGTGGAACGGGCGTAAAGTGCCGTCATTTCGCGGCTTTTCTTTCCCACGGTTGCAAGATTTTCACTGACGCCATGCCCGCGGCGGTCGCGGCTTGAATCCCCATATCGGTATCTTCAAATACCAGGCAAGATTCCGGTTCGACACCTAATAGCTTGGCGGCGAGAAGAAACGCTTCAGGATCGGGTTTCGGATTCCGGTATTCTCCGGCGCCCACGATGGTCGGGAACTTATCCAGTAGGTGCAAAGCCTGAAGGGAAGCAATTACCGACTCGCGTGTGCTACCGGAGACGACGACAAAAGGGATTTTTCCATAGCCAGCGTTAATCACGTCCAGTACTTCGGGAATGGCCTTGAGCTGAGGAAGAATCTGGAAATAGTAGTTCTCTTTGCAACGCGCTACTTCTTCTACCGGCATGTGCAGCCCATGTTTTCGATTTAAATCCGCGATGATCTGCTTCACCGGAATTCCGCCCCAGGCGTAGAAATCTTTCTCTGGCAGTTCGCAGTTCCACTCGGCGAGAGCCTTGTTCCAAGCGATGAAGTGCAAGGGCATCGAGTCCACAATGGTGCCGTCGCAATCGAAGAGATACGCGCCAAAATCGCCGGGCGGCAGCTGTAGTTTTATTTGTTGCGGGTTTTCCAAAGAAGCAGGCATTTCTTATTTTTTCATAGAAATTCGCGTTTGACGGGGTGAGTTGGGGGTGGTACCGTTTTCGTTCTCGGAGGAAATACTTATGAAACGCGCGCTATTTTGTCTTCTCGTCGTGTTCGGATTCGCCGGCGCAAGCTTTGCGCAGCAAGCCGCCCCGGCTGCACATGCTTCGCATACCCATGCCGTGGCCAAGCCGGCCGCATCGCCAGACGCGGTCTGGGCTGATTTGATGGCCGGCAACCAACGATTTGTTGCGGGCAAACCACGGGCGCATGCGTTGCTTCCACTTCGCAAGAAGCTGGCGTCAGGCCAAAGCCCCAACGTCATTATTCTCTCCTGCTCCGATAGCCGTGTTTCGCCGGAACTGGTGTTCGATCAGAGCCTGGGCGATCTTTTTGTCGTGCGTACCGCGGGCAATGTCGCCGACCCAGTCGCGCTCGGAAGCATCGAGTATGCCGTGGACCACATTCATAGTCCGGTGCTGGTGGTGTTAGGCCATCAGAAGTGTGGCGCGGTCAGTGCTGCTTGTTCAGGCGGCAAGATGCCCAGCGAAAATCTGGAAGCGATCATGAACAAGATTGGGCCTGCGGTGAATCAGGCAAAGACTTACGCGAAAGGCGATGATTTGCTCGATGCGGCGATCAAGGAAAATGTCGAGCAAAGCGCCAAAGACTTGCAAGCCAATAGTGAGATTATTCGCAATGCCGTGCAATCGGGCAAACTCAAGATCTTTGAGGCGGAATATAGTCTGGATACCGGGACCGTGACCCGTCTGGATGCATCCGCCAAAAGCCAGAACTAGTACGCGAGCGCGGCGGCCGCGCGTTTCTCCCGCGGGATGATTTAGATGATGAGCTGGGTCGAGCTATTTCTCCACTGAGAATGCGTAAACGGTGCGCGAGTGAAACGTCTGTCCCGGCCGCAAAATGGTTGATGGGAACTGTGGGTGATTCGGCGAATCCGGATAGTGCTCGGTTTCGAGCGCCAGACCGTCCCGCCGCTGATAAACGTGGCCGTGCTTTCCTGTCAGCGTACCATCGAGAAAGTTACCGGAGTAAACCTGAATCGCCGGCTGGGTGGTGTAAACCTGTAACACGCGTCCGCTGGTCGGTTCTACGACGCGTGCTGCGAATTTCAAACCATCCCCAGTTCCATTGATAACGAAATTGTGGTCATACCCATTAGCCAGGACGAGCGGCTCATACTTATCGTTGATGCGTGCCCCGATTGCCGTTGGCTTTGAGAAATCGAGCGCTGTTCCCTGCACTGAGCGGATTTCCCCGGTAGGAATGAGCGTGCTATCGGTGGGCGTGAAGTGGTCCGCATTTAAGGTTAGTACGTGACCCAAAATGTTTCCGTTTCCTTCGCCTGCTAGATTGAAATACGTGTGCTGTGTCAGGTTTATTGGTGTGGCTTTATCGGTAGTAGCCTCGTAATCAAAGATGAGTTCATTCTTTTCCGTAAGCGTGTAAGTGACAGTCACATTTAAATTGCCGGGGAATCCATTTTCTCCATCTTTGCTCAGATATTTGAAGACGATACCGACTCCGTCATGGTGTTTGAAAGGTGCGGCGCTCCAAAAAACTTTGTCGAACCCGACAAATCCGCTGTGCAGCGTATTCGGGCCGTTGTTTTTTGGTAAGTTGTACTTCACGCCATCCAGTGTGAAGGTCCCGTTAGCGATGCGGTTGGCATAGCGCCCGATAATCCCGCCAAAATGCGGATTATTTGTCGTGTACTGATCAAGATTGCCGAAACCGAGAACGATGTCGCCGCTCTTTCCGTTCTTATCGGGCGCTCGCAATTCAAGAATGATGCCGCCGTAACTCATGGCGCGCACTTCCATGCCATGGCCATTACGAAGCGTGTAGATATCCACGGGCTTGCCGTCGATCATGGCAGGGGCTTCTTTAGTCACTTCGAGCCTACCTTTGGCGGCCTTCGCCTGGGCAAAATTGACCCGCGCCAAAACAGTACTAAGAATGAAAGCAAAGACGATACGGTTTCGGCGATTCATTTTGCGCTCCTGTTCTCATCCAGCAAAGGTCATATTATCTACTAAATCCAGCCCAGTTCATGGTCGAATTTGTACGGATCCTCGCGCTGCAACGGATAGAATGACCATACCCAAGGGAGCTACATGAGCAAGAAAAAACTGAACGTGGCAATGATTGGTTCGGGTTTTATCGGTAAAGTCCATTCTAACGCGTTCCGTCAGGTCGGCCATTTCTTCGATGTGCCCTATGAACTCAACTTGAAACTCCTATGCGCCCGCGACCCTGTGAAGCTCGCGGCAGCGGCCTCGCAGTGGGGATGGGAGGAAACCTCAACAGATTGGTCTGCCGTGGTGCAACGCAAAGACATTGACGTGATTGACATCGCCGTTCCCAACGCCCTCCATGCTCCCATCGCCGTCGCTGCCTGTGAAGCGGGGAAGATCGTCTGGTGCGAAAAGCCGCTCGCGGCGACCCTCGCGGATGCGGAACGCATGGCGCGGGCGGCACGCAAGACGCCGAATCTGGTGTGGTTTAATTATCGTCGAATTCCAGCCGTCGCTTTTGCCAAGCAGCTACTTGATGAAGGCACGGCCGGCGAAGTCTTTCACTACCGCGCGCTTTATCTTAATCAATCCGGGAACAATCCCAAGAAGACGAATACGTGGCGCTACCGGCGCAGTGAAGCTGGGATGGGAGCCGCGGGCGATTTACTCTCCCACGTTTTAGATCTAGCCTTATACCTGAATGGTCCGATAAAAGAACTCTCAGCCATGATGCACACTTTCGCGCCTGGACGAGATGTGGATGACGCCACGCTTTTGCTTGCCCAATTCGCTAATGGCAGCGTCGGAACCTTTGAAGCCACGCGCTACGGCGTAGGCTGCCCTAATCGCAATGACTTTGAGGTCAATGGCTCGAAAGGAATGTTACGCTTCCGGATGGACGAGATGAATCAGCTGGAATATTTCGACGCCACGAAAGAGGCGGGTATGCAAGGTTCACAGATTCTTCGCATCACCGGGCCGAATCATCCTTACTGGGAAAATTTCTGGAAGCCCGGCCACATTTTGGGCTATGAACATCCGTTCATTGCCACCGTGGGAGACTTCTTGCAATCGCTCGCCACGAGCGAGCCATTCCACGCCAACTTCGACGACGCCTTGGCCGTACAACGGCTGTTGGACGCAACCGAGCGATCAGCATCATCGCGCAGTTGGGTGAGCCTGACGCAGTAACAGCTACTGCAACGTCACGTTCCCGTTCAAAACAATTTCAGCCGAAGATCGCCCGACAAGAATATTGAAACTGCCGGGTGCGAGGGTCCAAGCGTGCTTCTCAACGTTGTAGTAGGAGAAAGCGCGCCTGTCGAGCTGCACTTCGACGTGCTTTGTCTCACCCGGATTCAAATTGACTTTGGAGAAGCCTTTCAATTCCTTGGCAGGGCGCGGGACTGGGGCGTGCCCGTCGCCAACATAGACCTCGGCCACGTCGGCTCCCTCACGCGTGCCACTATTGGTTACGTCGAAGGCGACAGTCACTACATCGTCGGCCGTGGGTGATGAGACCGTCAAATTCTTGTAGGCAAAGGAGGTGTAGGAAAGGCCAAATCCGAATGGGAACAGGGGTTTAACGCTGGATTTGTCATAGTAACGGTATCCAATAAATATCCCCTCTTTGTATTCCACTTTTTTGCTGCCTGCTTTGGGATAGTAGCTGTCATGAGCGGGATTATCTTCCCATGAACGTTCGATGGAGATGGGCAGGCGTCCGGAGGGATTGAAATCGCCGAAGAGCAGCTGGGCGACCGCAGCGCCACCTTCCTGGCCGGGATACCAGGCTTGCAGCAATGCCGGAACATGGTCAATCCACGAGTTCATGTCCACCCCCCCGCCGGAGGTCAGCACGACTATCGTGTTCTTGTTGACTGCCGCGATTTGATTGATGAGTTCGTCCTGACCCGATGTAAGAGCAAAAGTTCGGTCGCCGCTTTCTCCCTCACTGTCAGCATTGAAACCCGCTGCCAGCACCACTGCATCGGCTTGTTTTGCCAATGTTTTGGCGTCTTTTGTGACAAGCGAGTCGGCGGCAACTATGCCCAAGTTGGCCGTTACTTTGCCCCATCCGCTCTTGATGTAGTAATCGTATTCAACCTCGTGTGGTCCGGCGGACAGGGTCAAAGGAATGTCCCGGACGAAGGCATACCACTGGGTCCAGTTGTCAGCGACGAGTTTTTTGTCAACATAAACTCGATATCCGCCATTTTCGCCGGGACCTTGAACCATCGCGACATAGGTACCGGCTGCGGGTGGAGTGAAAAAGCCGGTCCAGCGGATGGAAAAGCCGGTGATGGCTGCACCGCGGCTACGGGCAGGTTGGTAGTTAAGGTATTTGCTGGTTCTAACCACATCTGCTCTTCCCTGGAGGTCCTTATTGTGAAACAGCTCTTCTTTCAGACCCGGGATTCCACCCTCTGCCTGCGTGGTGAACGCTGTTGCTTTGGCAACGTCATTGAGGTCGGGCAAGCCACGCGCGTAATAGACTTTTGCGTTAGATCCCAATTCGTTAACAATACCTTCCAGGTAGCTGATTTGTGTGAAGGGCTTCGCTTCTGCGCTTCCTCCGCCGCCAGGCTGCGCTGGATAAGCGTCTGGCCCAATCACCGCGATAGTCTTGATTCGGCTCTTATCGAGCGGAAGTATGTTTCCCTCATTTTTTAGAAGCACGATACCCGATCGCGCGGCTTCCAGCGCCACTTTACGGCCGTCCTGATTGAACGCAGGGATTGACAGCTCGGTTTGGTCGCGGTCCAGCCATCCAAACTCGATGGCAGTGCGAAGAATGCGGCGAACTTTATCGTCGATGGTGGCTTCGCTCACTTTGCTGGTCTTGACCGCGGGCAGCAAATTGGCGCGGTTCATGAACTTACCCGAAGGCATTTCCAAGTCGAGGCCTCCGTTGGCTGCGGCTACGCCATCATAGGTCGCATCCCAATCGGACATGATGATTCCCTTAAAACCCCAGTCTTTCTTCACAACGTCGTTGTTCAGATAGCCGT
Source organism: Terriglobia bacterium (assembly GCA_963702965.1). GTDB lineage: Bacteria > Acidobacteriota > Terriglobia > Terriglobales > Acidobacteriaceae > JAJPHW01. Next base: position 3,798,805 of record OY969776.1, on the reverse strand, counting down.
TCTGGGTTGCGTGTTCGCCGTTGATCAGGTTATAGGAATCCATGATGGCCCCGACGTGGGCTTGTTTGACAGCCGCTTCGAACACCGGGAGGTAAATCTCGTGCATCGTGCGTTCATCAATGATGGAGTCGGTATTGTGGCGATCAAATTCGGAATTGTTTCCCATGAAATGCTTGATGGTGGCGCTGACGCCCTGGCTTTGCATGCCATCGATATAGCCGACGGCAATTTGTGAGGACAGGAAGGGGTCTTCGCCGAAATACTCAAAGTTCCTGCCGTTCAATGGGGCGCGATAAATGTTAACGCCCGGTCCGAGCATGAAGTGCACGCCTCGCTCGCGGGCATCCTGGCCAATCGTCATGCCAACAAGCTTCGCCATTTCCGGATCCCATGTTGCAGCCAGCCCGATACCCCCAAACACAGTTGAAGGCCCATAATTGCGAACGCCTACTGGGCCGTCGGCCATCTTGAGGCGTGGCAAGCCGATCTTTTCGTTGGCCCGGATGTAAAAGTCGTCCACGCCTCCGATGAGGTCTATTTTTTCCTCAAGGGTTAGCTTTTTTAGTAGCGAATCCGCGCGCGCTTCAATGCTGGCCGAGTCGGCCAGCGGCGCTTGGGCAAGGGCGGGAAGGGAAGCAAACGTAAAAAAGACAAAAAATACGGCTGAAAATAATCTGCGTATCATCAAGACCCCCAAGGGATGTTCGTTCGCGCCATGCGGCACCCTACGGCGACCAGCTTATTTCGAATCATGAGTCGCCAGCCAATCAATCGCGTTTGTTGCCAGTTCTACGTCCTCCTGCGAGGAAAGTCCGCTTACGCCGATTGCTCCAACGACAACCCCATCGCGGACGATCGGCAGGCCACCACCCCAACCGACGAAGCGTGGATCGCCGTAATAGGCGATGTCGTGACCCTTTTCTGGATGCCGGACCTTGTCGCCAATGTCTTTCGTGGGCTTGCGCTCTCGTGCCGCCGTCCAAGCCTTGTTCGCGGCGATATTGATGGATGAGAGCGGAGCGCCGTCCATGCGCGCAAAGGCAATGAGCTCACCGTGCGCGTCCGCGACGGCCACGACCGCCGCTTTCTTTAGCTGCGTGGCTTGTTCGACCACGATGTCAATCATCTTCTTTGCTTCGGAGTAGTCGATAACAGGCAGGATGCGCATGGCGATCGGAGCGATGCTATAAGCAAGAAAATTTCAATATTTCCAAGGTGAAGTGAAACGTTGGAGAATAAAAAAGCCGGACTGGGTGGATGCCCAGCCCGGCCAGTTACCTACCGTTAGAACTCAAACTTCAGAGCGAACTGAATCAGGCGCGGGTTGTTGACCGTGGAGGTCACAACGCCGAATCCGTTGCCAGTCGCGGTTCCGTTAAACGCGGTTCCCGGAGGTCCGAATTGCGGATGGTTGAAGAGGTCAAAGAACTCGGTTCGGAATTCAAGACCATACCTTTCCGCGATCGTTGTCCGCTTGAAGATCGCGAAGTCGAAGTTATTGATGCCGTTCTGACGAAGGGAAGAATCCACGCGGGATTCCGTTCCGAAGCCCCAATCCGGCGGCGTCGCGAAGCAGGAGGTGTTGAACCACTGAGTAATTTTGCCGCCACCTGCGCCTTTGTCGCAACCAGCGACGACGTTAGGACGAATGTTGCTCACGCCCACGCCAGCTTGTTCAAGTGGTGTTGATCCCGCATACGAAATCTTAAGTGGAAAGCCGCGCTGGAAGGTGGTTACGCCATCAACTCCCCATCCAGAGACGACTTTGTCGGTAACGCCCGTGGCGCCGTTCATGAACATTTTGCCGTGACCGAAGGGAAGGTCAAGGACATAGCTGATGACCAGGCGCTGAGAGACGTCTTGAGAGGAGAGTGACCGTTCTCCGTTCAGATTGTTCCAGTCCTGCACGGATCCAACGCCACCGGTGTTGCCTTCGAGCCAACTGGTCAACGTGTCGGTATTGCTCAACAGCTTGGCGTTGGTGTACGCCACCAGCAGCGTTCCGCCACCGGCGAAGCGTCGGGTCAACGAAGCTTGCAGCGAGTTGTACGTGCTGCTGCAGCAGCCGTAGCCAGCAAGGTTCAATCCGTTGTATTGCGGGTACGGACGATCAAGCTGCCCTTGGTTGACGGTGTTGCCCTGCAGGGACGGATTCGGGCTGTTGATTGGGTTCGTAAGTCCGGCTGCTGCGAACGAAGTTGCGATGGTCGGAGTCTGGTGAGCCGCAGCCTGCGCAGCCGCCGTTTGAATGTACGAATCGGGGATCTGGTTGACATTGGTGTTGTATTGCTCGAGGTGCACGCCATGCGAACCCGCATACGCGACATCAAGGAAGAATCCGGCACCCAGCTGACGCTGGATATCCAGGTTGTACTGTTGCACATAGCCTTCCTTCTGGAGGTTATAGGGCGACAGATTGGGCGAGCCGTTAGTGGCAGCAAAATTAGAAACGTTCGTGTTGCGTCCCGGAGGCGGCAGGATGCCGCTCGTGCCGAAGGGTCCGGCGGTAGCGCAGGCGAATCCGCCGAAGGTTTGACCGGTCAACGTGCAATTGCTGTTGTCCAGCGTCGCAGCGGGCGACAGGCCGTGGTTTGTAGTTGCGACGAACGGCGTGGTTGCCAGATTAACCAAGTCGTTGTCCGGGTTCAAACCGAATGAGACGTAGTTTGGAATCCAGAAGACGCCGTAACCGCCGCGGATCACAGTTTTCTGGTCCCAGCTATAGGCGAAGCCCAGGCGGGGTGAAAACTCGTTCTTGTCGAGCGGCAGATTGTTCCTGCCGGGGTTGATGCCGGTCCCGACCAGAGCCGCGTCGCCGATGCAAGGCGATCCCGGAACTCCGCTGCAACCAGTAACCGTGCCATTGGTCAAGCTCGGGTTCCAGTAGCTCAGGCGGTTATAGCGGTCATCCCACGGACCCTGGAGTTCGTAGCGAAGTCCCGCGTTGATGGTCAACTTCGGAGTGAAGTGCCAGGTATCATTGGCATAGACCGCGCGATACGTCTGGCGGCCTGCGGTTTCCGCAGGAACCTGGGCTGCGCCTTCCGTCTGGTTGACGAACGACGCGGGGCCGCCTTGTGCCAGGCCCAGTAAGAAGTCGGCGAAGGCAAATCCCGAAGTTCCCAAGTTGGGATTCAACGCATTGTCAGCAGTCCAAGATCCTAGGAAGCCGAATGCGCCGCTGGCGATATTGGTCTGATAGTAATTGTCCAAGCCCAGCTCATATTGTGCGCCGACCTGAACCGTGTGCTTGCCATGGATCCAAGTCAATGACGGCGATATATTCCACTGTGTGTTGTGATCGCCGATGACCGAGTTGCCCTGGCTCTTGCCAACGTCGCCGGGGAACGGGAACGCAGGAGTTGGAGGAGTTCTCTGCACAGACGGTACCGTGTCGTTATAGCTCGAAGGCCAACCCAGTTGCGTGAGGTCATAACCAGCGAGCAGAGGTGCGCGCAGATAGATGAACCGGCTCGCCGCGACGTTCAAGTCGAAAATCAGGTTGGAGCTGAAGGTGTGGTTCAAGTCCACCGCCAGCGCTTTGGTGTGGTAATCCTCCGCGCAACGGTCGAGGCATAGTCCGGTGCCGAATGGGTTGGTCGGCAAATCCAACAAGCCGAAATAGGTGAACCGGCCAAACAATCGAGTATTGGCTCCGATGTTCTGGTCGACACGCGCCACAAACTGATTGTTGTTGCCGCCGCTGCTGGTGGCGGAGGTGAAGTTGTCAGGATTGCTGTTATTGAAGCTGGCCGCTGCAACAGGAGAGTAATACTTGTCCCATAGAGTGGTTGCCGCTGTGCTCCATTCCGCTTGTGGAATCTTGTTACCCGGATACGCGGTGCGGCTGCCGTCAGGAGCCACGGTGTAGGGATCGTAAAGTGTAATACCCTGCGAGAGCAGAGACGAGAAGTCGCCCTGCCGGAACGCTGCTGTCGGGACGGCCGTCGATACGACGCCGCCCGTACGGAGGCGGAACTGTTCCCAACTCACGAAGAAGAAAGTCTTGTCTTTGATGATCGGGCCACCGATGTTGAACCCGTACTGGTTCTGGGTGTACGGCGGGGGCGTGTTGCTCTGTCCGGCCGCGAGTTGGCTCTGCTTATAGAAGTACTCGTTCGAGTTGAGCGCCTTATTACGCAGATATTCGTAAGCTTCGCCGTGCCACGCGTTGGTGCCGGATTTGGTGCTGAAGTTCAGAACGCCGCCGGAGAACTTGCCGAATTCTGCGCCCAGATTGTTGGACTGTACCTTGAATTCGCCGATGGAATCCTGCGTCGGAATAATGACGGGCAGGTTGATGTAGCCGATATTGAGCGGCTGGCCGTCAAGATATTCCGCGCTCTGGTTGGCGAATGAACCGCTGACCTGATAGTTGCCCCAGCTGAAGGGGTTCTGGCCGACCGGCGTTCCTCCCGACCCGCCTTGCGCCACTGCGGCGGGCGTAATCGTGATTAGATTGAAGATGTTGCGGCCGTTCAGGGGAAGCTCGTTGGCCTTGCGCTGCTCGACGACTTGGCCGAGCGATGAAGTTTCAGCCTGCAAGAGCGGCGTCTCGGAAGTGACTTCTACCGTCTCCGTCACTTGGCCGACCGTCATAGCTGCGTCAATGTGCGTGTCCTGTTGGACTTGGACGGCTACGTTTTCGCGCGTGACGTGCTTGAAGCCCGCCTTTTCGATGTCCAGCTTATATTGGCCGGGAACCACGTTCACGAACTGATACAGACCCTCGGAGCCCGTGGCCTGGGTTCGCTTTTCCTGGGTGCCCACGTTGGTCAAAACAACCTGTGCCCCCGGGATAGCTGCTCCTGATGGGTCAGTCACGGCACCGTCCACCGTTCCGAACGTACTTTGCCCGTACGAGAACAGTGGTATCAAACAAAAGAGACTCAAGAGCAATAACACGAGGATTCTGCGAGACGGCATATCCACCTCCAAGGGGATTTAACTCAGCACTCTACTCTCCGAAACCAATTTCTTAGCCCCAGATCCTGTATCCACCGTTCCCTATGTGCGAAAAGCCTTGTCCAGCGCGCACATTGATGCCCAAATCGCCCCGTCCCAATCCCAACGGGCATAGAACTTTTCGATTTAGGTAATAGGATTTTTCAATTGGTGCTACGGCATTGCAGCTTGCGCTATGGACTAGCAGTTTGTCAAGACAAAAATATCGATTTTCTAAAGAAGTTCTTCCATTTTTTGGAGGTCACGTGTTCTAATGACACCGCCTTCAAAGTTACAACCAGAAAACCGAAGGGCGAGTCCAGCAGGGGGTCGTGGTGGCGGGCTTTGCAGGCCCGGGGGCGTATTGATGAAGTCTACTGAGAAGGATAGTAAGGCGGTACGGCGCCGCGTGACCTTGAAATCTGTGGCTGACCAGGTGGGGCTCACGCCCAGCACGGTTTCCGCCGTTCTAAACAATTCTCCCGCGTCAGCATCCGTGCCTCAAACCACAAAAGACCGCATTCTTGAGGCCGCCCGTGAGCTCGACTATCGCCCCAACTTTTTTGCTCGGTCATTGCGGGTTAAACGTTCGTTTACGGTGGGAGTGATTGCGCAGATTGGCGATGCTTACGATTCAATGGTCATCGGTGGCATCGAAGATTATTTACGGCAGCACGGGTTTTTCTTTTTGACCGCCGCTCACCGTCATGACGAGCATGTTCTCGAAAACTACGCTCATCTTCTGATGGAAAGAGGGGTAGAAGGTTTTATTACGGTGGATGCACCGGTGACGCAACCACTGCCGCTTCCCACGGTTGCCATCGCCGGACATCGGCGCGTGGAGGGAGTAACGAACATAAAATTGGACCATCACCGGGGCGCGGCGTTGGCTTTGACGCATCTGCTGGAGCTCGGCCACGTAAAGATTGCCGCGATGAAGGGACCGCGGGATAGTTCAGATTCGGCCGATCGCTGGAAAGCGGTGCGCGATGTATCGCAAAAGTTGGGAATCTGCATGAACCCAAGACTCGAAGTGGAACTCGAGGGCGATTGCAGCACACCCGAAGTGGGGTATCCCTTCACCAAGCGATTGCTCGAAACTAAAGAGCCCTTTACGGCCCTATTTGCTTTTAATGACAATTCGGCGATCGGTGCAATCAGCGCGATCCACGATGCCGGTCTGCGCGTCCCAGAAGATATTTCGGTGGTGGGTTTCGACGATATTCAGGCGGCGGCCTACAGTAGCCCGAGCCTGACGACGGTGCGCCAGCCTCTACGCAAGATGGGTGAGATTGCGGCTCGCACATTATTGAGCCGAATAGAGCAATCGGAACGGTCCAGCACCGAGATACTTACCGAGCCAGAGTTTGTCGTGCGGAAATCAACTGCGCGGGCCAGTTATAACCCGTTAGTATGAGGCTGTATTGTTCGCGTTTGTACGAATGAACTTACGGCACGATATGCTAGGTCTCGAATAAGGAATCCGTCGCGTGCGCCTATTCCCAGTGAGCCTGATTTTTCCCTTGTTTCTGACGTTTGCGGCGCCATCGCCGCCCGCGCCCATCTTGACCGTCAGACAACCTAGAGGAATCGATTTCACTCTGGAGAATTCTCCCACGCCCCTCAAATATCTCATCGAAACCATGCCGGGCGGAGTAGCGCTCCTCGATTACAACAACGATGGATTGCTTGACATCTTTCTCGTGAATGGCGGAAGAATCACAAGCCCGATGCAGGCACCGGAAAATTTCGATCGCCATGCTCCGAAATATTGGAACCGACTATACCGTCAAAACAAAGACGGCAGTTTTACCGATGTGACTGAACAATCTGGTTTAGCCAACGCAGGTGACGCCAACTATGGCATGGGCGTGGCCGTGGGAGACTACGACAATGATGGCTACGCCGATCTCTATGTGACGAGTTATGGAAAAAACATTCTTTATCACAATAACGGCGATGGCACCTTCACGGATGTAACTGCCAAAGCCGGTGTTGCAGGCGGTGGATGGTCGGTTTCAGCCGGATTTTTTGATTACGACAACGATGGAAAACTCGACTTGTTCGTCACTCGGTACATGGAATGGGACACCAAGCACAGCAAGGATTGCGGAGGCAATTATCACACCTATTGTCCGCCGGAAGAATTTCCCGCGACGACCAATATTCTTTATCACAACAACGGCGATGGAACCTTCACCGATGTGAGTGCGAAATCCGGAATCGCAGCCAAAAAAGGCCGCGGATTAGGGGTCGCTTTCGCGGATTACGACGGCGACGGGTTTACCGATATTTATGTCGCCAATGACGGAATGCAGCAATACTTGTTTCACAACAACCGCAACGGCACATTCAGCGAAGTGGGGCTCGAAGCCGGCGCGGCGCTATCAGAAGACGGCAGGCGACTCTCCGGTATGGGTGTAGTTTTTCAGGATTACGACAACGATGGAAAACCTGATGTCGTTGTGACTGAGTTGCCGCGCGAAATTTACGGTGTGTACCACAACGATGGCAACGGAAGCTTCAGCTATCGCAGCCTGGAGACTGGATTGGGGATGCTATCAAGCGGAAGCTCGGGGTGGGGCGTCGGCCTGGAAGACTTCGATAATGATGGGTCGAAAGATTTATTCGTGGCCCAGGGCCATGTGCTCGACAATGTGGAAAAGATCGATCCTTCTCTGCATTATCACGAACTTCCCCTGCTCGCCATCAATCACGAGGGCCGTTTTGAGCGCGTGGATCCCGGGACCACGACGCTTATGGCTGCGCGCGGCGCGGCATTCGGCGATCTCAATAATGACGGTTGGCAGGATGTCGTCGTCACCCAGTTGGGCGGGGCGCCACAAGTATTCATGAATCACGGTGGAACCGCGCACTGGCTCACGATCAACTTGCGCGGCACCCGCAGCAACCGTGACGGATACGGGGCACGCGTCCAGGTCAACGGGCAAACAAGATTCGCCACATCAGCGGGGAGCTACCTCTCGGCCAGTGACAAGCGCCTTCATTTCGGGCTGGGCACAGTCGACACCGCCAAAGTAGAAATCATCTGGCCTTCTGGGATACACCAAACGCTTAAAGATGTTCGCGCCGATCAGATTCTGGAAGTGCGCGAACCGGAGAAACCGTGATCGCAACCGTCTTCCTCTTCTTGTTCGCCTGGCAGAGCGCCGCTTCGTCCAGTTCGGTGGACGTAACCGAACATATGAAAGCAGGCATCGCCGCGGAACAGCAGCAGAAGTTCGATCAAGCCATTGTCGAATTCAAGAAGGCGTCCGAACTTGATCCGACGCTGCCTGACGCTTTCATCAGTCTGGGGCAAGCGAACATGGAGCTCGGCAATTATGGAGCAGCCATCGCTCCTCTCAAGCGCGCCGTCGAGTTGAATGGCGATTCAATTCCAGCGCATCAGTTGCTCGGCTACTCGTTGCTTGCGCAGGGTTATGCAGCGGAGGCGATTCCACATCTTCGCCGCGCCAATGATACGGCCGCGATGGGTATCGCGCAGATTCAAACCGGGCAGCTCATGGAGGCAGTTGCTAATTTGCAGAGCGCGTTGGCCGCACATCCCAACGATACGGATCTGCTCTACTATCTCGGGCGCGCCAGCGGATTGCTCTCGAAGCAGATGATCGACACATTATTGAATGCGGCTCCTGAGTCTGCGCGCGCACATCAGGCGATGGCGGAGAATTATTTCGTCCTGCGACGGATGCCGGACGCCGAAGGCGAATTTGAGCAAGCGTTGAAGCTGCGGCCGCATTTGCCGGAGGGGCATCTGGAATTGGGCGAAGTCTATGCCGGCGCTTTCCAATGGGGCAAAGCCGAAGAGGAATTCCGCGAACAGACGAAACTTCAACCCGGCAACGCCGAAGCAGCATTCCGCTTGGGTACGGCTTTGCTCGAACAAGGCAAGGCCCACGAGGCGAGACTGGAACTCATTCGCGCTGATAAGTTACAGCCCGATATGCCGGAGACACTGTACTCCCTGGGCAAAGCGGCTTCGCTGGATGGCGACGCCGATGCGGCCGAAAAGGCATGGACCAGGGTTCTTTCGATTGAGAAAGTGGGTTCATTAGCGGCCCAGGCACACTTCGGTTTGGCCGGTATTTACCGCAAACAGGGAAAGACGGAAGCGGCGCAGAGCGAGATGCGGGAATTTGAACGATTGCAAGGCGCTTCCCCACCGCAGACGCCAACAACACCGGATGCGCGGCATTGATTTGCCTACCATATCGTCGCGAAGAGGAAATCGCGGGTTATACTGTGCCAGCTTGACGCTGAACGTGTACGACGGGAGCTAGCAGGACTTTCGAGGGACACGAGTGAAAGTCATCAGCATCGGTGAAGTGCTGTGGGATGTCATCGGCGGCAAGGAGCACCTCGGCGGTGCGCCCTTTAATTTTGCGGCCCACCTGCTCCGCCTGGGACATGACGTTTTCTTCATTAGCGCAGTCGGAGCCGATGATCGTGGCCAACGCATCCTTCACCGGATGAAAAAAATGGGCCTTTCCACTCGTTTTATGCGTGAGGATCCCGAACATGCAACCGGCATAGTTACGGTGACGTTATCCGGAGGCGGCCAACCCAATTTTGTCTTGCACCGTCCTGCAGCTTACGACTTCCCGCAGATAACCGGCGAAGGCTATGATTTTCTCCTGTCCCAACCCTTAGAGTGGATTTACTTCGGCACCTTACTCCAAATGAGTTCTGTCGCCTGGGAACTCACAAGAGAAATTCTGGCCACCCTACCAACCGCGCGCCGTTTCTACGATGTCAACCTTCGTTCCAACGCCTACACGCCTGAATTGGTGCGCGAGCTCATGCAACTCGCGACGGTGATGAAGCTCAACGACGTCGAAGTTGAGGAGATGTCGAAAATGTTTGGCACGCCGCTTTCTTCGCTGGAACAATTCTGCCGGCAGTATGCGGCGGATTTTAATCTCGAAGCCGTTTGCGTGACCCGTGGCTCGAAAGGGTGTGCGCTGCTGCATGGCGATCAATATGTCGAGGCTCCGGGCTATCAGATTAACGTGGCCGATACTGTGGGCGCAGGAGATGCCTTCGCTGCCGGGCTTCTACACGGCATAGGAAACAAGTGGCCAGCAGAAAAGATCGCTGATTTTGCCAATCGTGTAGGCGCTCTGGTAGCCAGCCGTCCCGGCGCCATCCCTGCATGGACGTTGGATGAAGTAGCCGCATTTGATGCCCAAAACTATCTACGGGAGCGTGCATGAAACTGAACGGGTATCTGGCAAAAAGCGCGGGCGTCGCTGCTTTGGGCGGATTGTTGTTTGGCTTCGATACGGTCGTCATTTCCGGAACGACGAGCGCTCTCACGGCGACTTTCAATCTTTCGCCAAGATTCTTGGGAATCACGGTGGCGAGTGCGATTTTAGGCACTGTGTTCGGTGCCATGCTGGCGGGCCTTCCGGGGGAACGCTTCGGCCGACGCGACAGTCTGCGCGGATTGGCGATCTTGTATCTCATCACCGCCATCGGTTGTGCAGTGTCGTGGAGTTGGGGATCGCTGATCTTCTTTCGCGTCATTGGCGGCTTGGGTATTGGCGGATCTTCGGTGCTCGGGCCGATGTACATCGCCGAGATTGCGCCGGCAAAACTGCGTGGGCGACTGGTGGGCCTGTTCCAATTCAACGTCGTGTTTGGCATTCTTCTCGCTTACTTTTCGAATTACATCATCAGCGTGCAGCACTTCGGAACGGCAGAATGGCGGTGGGAATTTGGGGTAACGGCGGTCCCGGCGCTGCTCTTCTTTATTATGCTGTTCACCATTCCGCGCAGCCCGCGCTGGCTGGTGAAAAAAGGCCGGATTGAAGAAGCGCGTACTGTTTTGAAGCTCACAGGTGATGAAGATTATGAACATGACTTGCACGAAATTGTGCAATCCATCGAATCGGAACAGCGGCAAGCCGATGAGAAATTATTGTCCCGAAAGTATGCTTTCCCAATATTTCTGGCTGTGAGTATCGGACTGTTCAATCAATTAGCCGGCATTAACGCAATTCTCTATTACCTCAATGATATTTTCGCGCACGCCGGATTCAGCAAAGTTTCCGGAAATCTCCAGGCAGTTGCAATCGGCGCGACGAATCTGCTTTTCACCATGCTGGCCATGTCGGTGATTGACAAAATTGGACGCAAAACTTTGTTGCTCATCGGTTCGGTCGGTACAGCGATTTGCCTCGCGGGCGTTGCCGTCATCTTCTTTACCAATCAACATCAAAGCTACTTGCTCTGGTTCTTGGTGGGCTACATTGCGTTCTTTGCTTTCTCGCAAGGCGCGGTCATTTGGGTTTATATTTCGGAGGTATTTCCCAACAATGTGCGTGCGAAAGGACAGAGCCTGGGCAGCTTCACGCATTGGCTAATGAACGGATTAATTTCTCTGATATTTCCGATCATGGCGGCTTCCTCCGGCGCTTACCCATTCGTCTTTTTTTCAGTGATGATGGTCGTGCAATTCTTTGTCGTGCTGTTCGTGTATCCGGAGACTAAGGGTCTAACGCTCGAAGAGATGCAAAAGGAAATGGCAGCCCACTAGTTCTTCATCACTTTTCTCTATAGGAGAATTCATACCGCATGGCCATATCGACTTCTCAAACAACCATACGACCGGACGACCGTTCTTCCAGCTATCGCGGTCCTCTGGCGATGGTCACCACTTTGTTCTTTATGTGGGGATCTCTTACCTGCCTGAATGACATTTTGGTCCCGTATCACAAACGATCTTCGATTTGAGTTGACGTGAGTCATGCTCATCCAGTTCGCGTTTTTCTCAGCGTATTTTATTTTTTCTTCGCCAATGGGCAAGTCAGTGATGCGATTGGCTACAAGTGGACGATGGTCGCTGGATTGTTCATCGATGGTTCTGCTTGGCGCGCTGTTGTTCATTCCGGCAGCCAAGTATGCCAGTCCTTCCCGTTTTTTCTCAGTGCACTGATCGTTCTTGCCGACCGGTATTACTGCGTTGCAAGTCTCTGCTAATCCTTATGTCGCTGTGCTTAGGCCTGCCACGAACTGCCTCTAGCCGGCTCAATCTGACGCAGGCTTTTAATTCCCTCGGACACCATCGCATTTTTCCTTGGATTGGCGCGCATCTCATTTTCGGGACCCCTTGGCGGCCGCCGTAGAGCCGAGCGGGGCGCAGGCCTATCGGGCAGGCATCATCAGTCTATATTGCCTACCTCTTCAGCTTCGTGCTCTTCCTATTGGGATTTCGATCGGCCTGTTCAAGCTGCCACCTATCCCCTAGGCGGAGCGTCACAAGGGCGATAAAGTTGACGACTCGCTCTGGCATCACCCGAACCTAATTTTCGGAGCCATTGGAATTTTTGTCTATGTCGGGGCTGAGGTAGCAATAGGAAGTTCGATCGGCTAATTACCTGGCTCTGGACAATATCGGCGGATTTCTTTCATCAGCGCAACTTCGCAGATCCTGCCGCCCGGTACCATTTGGCGTTAGCTGAAGCCGCGCGCTACATTTCAGTCTACTGGCTTGGGGCAATGGTGGGTCGTTTTATTGGTTCGGCCCTCTGCAAAAATTAAGCGCGAGGCAAACTCCTCGCGTTCTGCGCAACCGTGGCAGCTTGCTGGTTACGGTCTCGGTACTGAGCAATGGTCCACGTTGCGATGTGGTCAGTTCTCGCAATCGGCTTATTCAACTCGATCATGTTTCCTTGCATCTTCACGATGGGTATCGCGGAACTGGGACCTTTGACCGGTGACGGCTCTGGCATTTTAAATATGGCTATTGTTGGCGGAGCGATCATTCCGTTGCTGACAGGCAAATTAGCCGACGCGATCAACAGCGCCTACTATCCTGCGATGATTCAGGGGAAAACAAGCTGGGGACAGGGCATACACTATGCGTTGTTGGTCGCCACGGCTTGCTATTTCTATATTGTGTTTTTCGGACTGAGTGGGTCTACCAAGCCAAACAGTGAGCCGCATGCGATTCTAATGACGGAAGACTCAAGGCCGCCTATTCGTCGGTGTGGACATCGGCGGAACGAAAATCGCCGCCGGATTGGTGGACCATCAGGGCAAAATCAGGACTCAGATTCGCACTCCCATGATCGCAAACGGCGGCGCAGAAGCCGGTCTGCAAGCTGTGGTGGCTGCGATTGAACAAGTCTTTGAAGGCCTGCCGGGAAGCCGCGAGGGCATAGGTGGAATTGGAATTTGTGCGCCCGGCCCGCTGGATCCCCACAGCGGGGTAATTCTGAATCCTCCCAACTTGCCCTGCTGGCGCGATTTTCCGCTGGCGCGGCGAATCGAAGAGATTTACAAAGTCCCAGTGAAGGTCGAGAACGATGCCAGCGCGGCCGCGCTTGCCGAAGTGCATTGGGGCAGCGGACGCGGGTACGGGCATCTCTTTTATGCCACCATCGGCACGGGGATTGGCTCTGGCATAGTGATTAACAACCACATTTTCAATGGAAGAACCGGTGCGGCCCCGGAAGGCGGGCATATGAGCATCGACTACAAAGGGCCGCCTTGTGGCTGCGGCAAACCGGGCTGCATTGAGATTCTGGCGGCCGGGCCGGCGATAGGCCGACGCGCACGAGCCAAGTTATCCGCGGGCGGCAAATCGACGATGTTGGATTTGGCTGGGGGAAGTCTAGAACACATCAGCAGCGAGATTGTTGGGCAGGCGTTTACCGCCGGAGATGCGCTGGCCAAAAAAGTCTTGCTGGAAACTGTAGATTTGCTCGCGCTATGGTTGAGCAACATCGTGGACCTGATCGAGCCTGACGCAATCGTAGTTGGCGGAGGCGTTGCAGCCATGCTCTCGCCATTTTTCGAAGAACTGCATCGGCGGATGGATGATTATTGCATTATCAAGCGCTCCCGCGAAATTCCTTTGATTCAAGCGCGCTACGGTGCGGACTCAGGCATTGCCGGCGGAGCGGCGCTCTGCTGGCAGGCATAATTGCGCCACGGTTTCTGAAATTCTTTGCGGAGGACTTGTATGAAATCGATTTGGTATTTGCCTCTTACCCTTAGTCTCCTATTCTCATTGACTCTCTTAACCTTGCCGCTTCATGCCGCGCAGCCTTCTTCGGTGGAGATAAGTTCCGGCTGGCAGTTTCGCGCCGTCAGCAAGACCGACCGCACAGACATCAAAGATTGGCATCCAGCGACGGTTCCCGGCGTGGTCCAGACAGACCTGCTGAAAAACGGTCTGATCCCCGATCCTTTCGACAAGGATAACGAATTTCATCTGCAATGGATTGGTTTAACCGACTGGGAATACTCAACCACGTTCCAGGTGGACGCGGCAACCCTCAGGCGTGACCACGTTGATTTAGTTTTTGATGGCCTCGATACCTTTGCCGACGTGTACTTGAACGATACGGCGATTCTTCATGCCGACAACATGTTTCGGCATTGGCGAATCCCGGCAAAAGCCATGCTGAAGCCGGGACCGAATACTCTGCGCATCGTCTTTTCTTCGCCAGTCGAGAAAATGCTGCCGTATGTGAAGAGCCTGCCATATGTATTGCCATCGATTTCCACGCATAACTTTGGCAACGAAGAAGATATTGCGACCGCTCCCTATACGCGCAAAGCGCCCTACCAGTATGGCTGGGATTGGGGACCGCGATATCTGACCGAAGGCATCTGGCAGCCCATCCGGCTCGAAGCCTGGGACGGAATGCGGATCGAAAATTTCCATATTCACCAGATAAAAATCAACAAAGACGAAGCCCTGGTGAATGCAGAAATACAAATCGAAGCTGGAGCGCCGATGAAAGCGACGCTTGCCCTTACGCACGCTGAGCTTTCGGGCAAACCCGTTAGTGATGGCACGCAAACAATTCAGCTGGACGCCGGGATGAACAATGTTTCTATTCCCATTCGCATTGCCAATCCCAAACTGTGGTACCCGCTAGGCTACGGCGCGCAGGACCGCTATCAATTCTCGGCTGTGATCAAAGTCGGTAAAGAGAAAGATGATGCTGCTCATGCGGATGTCAAAACAGGACTCCGCTCGGTCGAACTGCGACGCGTGGACGATCAGTGGGGCAAGAGTTTCGAATTCGTAGTCAACGGTATTCTCGTGTACGCGAAGGGCGCGGACGTCATTCCCTTCGATAGTTTCCCCAACCGCGTCACTCCGGCAATCCATCGCCAAATTCTTGAAGCGGCGCGCGATGCCCACATGAACATGGTTCGCGAGTGGGGCGGAGGCTATTACGAATCCGATGATTTTTATGACATCTGCGATGAGCTGGGCATCATGGTCTGGCAGGAATTCATGTTCGGTGGTGACATGGTTCCCGGCGACACCGCGTTTCGTGAGAACGTGCGCCAGGAAGCCATTGACCAGGTGACGCGTCTCCGCGACCATCCGAGCATCGTGATTTGGTGCGGCAACAACGAAGTTGAAACCGGCTGGCACCACTGGGGCGACCGTCAGGAATTCAAAGAAGCCATTTCTCCCGCCACTCGCGATTGGGTCTGGCAGGATTACATGGTCATTTTCGACGACATTCTCAAGAGCACGGTCGCGAAATATGGCGATCCCGCAGCGTACTGGCCAAGCTCGCCCAGCGCCGATTTCGAAGAGATTCCTGATAATCAACACAACGGCGATATGCATTACTGGGCGGTCTGGCACCAGCAGGCGCCGGCATCCGATTACACCAAGCAATTTCCCCGCTTCATGACGGAGTATGGATTCCAATCATTCCCGGAGATGCGCACAATCCGTGCCTATGCTCACCAGCCCGAAGATTTCGACATCCGCTCGGTAGTTATGCAAGCGCACCAGAAGAACAAAGGCGGCAACGAGCGCATTCTGACGTACATGCTGCGCGAATATCATGAACCCAAAGATTTCGCGTCGTTTGTTTATCTGAGCCAGGTGCAGCAAGCAGAAATTATCAAGATCGGCGCCGAGCACCTGCGCCGCCAGCGTCCCCGCAATATGGGTGGTCTTTATTGGCAGCTAAATGACTGCTGGCCCGTGGCTTCGTGGGCGAGTATTGATTATTACGGCCGCTGGAAGGCGCTCCAGTATTACGCCCGCCGCTTCTACGACGACGTTCTTATATCGCCTTTTCTGCACGATGACAAAGTGGATGTTTACATCGTGAACGACAAGCTGCAGGCACTCAAGGGGACGATTCACGCACGGCTGCTCGATTTCGATGGCAAGGTGCTATTTGAACAAAATCAGGATGTTGCTATTCCTGCTCAATCGAGCGCCATTTATCTAACGCTGAATCGGGCTGACCTTGCGGCGAAAGGCGATTTGAACAAATCCTTCCTTGTGGTCGATTTGCAGAGCGGAGGCTCGAAAATTTCGCAAAATTCTGTGTTCTTTAACGTGACGCATGATCTGGCGCTACCCGTATCGCCAAAGATTGACGTCACATGGAGTCAGAGTGCTGTCGGCCCGACCCTCACCCTAAAGTCCGCTCAGCTAGCGCGCGACGTTTATTTGTCCTTCGGGGATTTCGATGTGAAATTCTCCGACAACTACTTTGATCTTCTGCCCAACGAACCGGTCACGATCACGTTAAAGACGCCAGCCTCTGCGGATCAACTGAAACAGGCTTTGCAGGTGGTTTCGTTGACCGACGCGTTCATACAGAAGTGACATTTCGCCCGGCGGCGGAGCGGACCTGCTGCTCATAGGCCCGTTCCGCTTCGCTGGGTAGAAGTACCCACAACGTATAGATACCAAGGGCCGTGCCGAAGGGCACGTCGAAGAAAAGCGATACAAATGCCAGGGTTACCGCGACTGGCCGTGCCCAGGATTCGCGTTGCAGCAGCCCCCAACCCGCGGCGAATCCCGCAAAAGCTTTCAACGTCATCAGCAAGGCGAGCGCGCTCAACAACGGATGCAGAAAAGCCGGACGTTCGGGATGGGCGAGCGGATTGAAGATGGTATTGGCGAGAATGTAGAGAACTCCCGCATGCAACCCGTCGAGGGCCGCGAGCGCTGGCCACAAAATTCCCAGCAAGCGAATGTGCTCAGATAATTTGCTCCGCGGCGCGGCTTGCACTAAAGGCGCGTTCATCGGCTTGCCGCAGCGGTTGCAAAAATTGCTTCCGGATTGAAGTTCGTTACCGCAGGTATCGCAGAACATGCTCCTGTCCTCCTCTACACACTCTAAATACGCTACAACCAGAAATAAGGTTCCCAATCCTGCTCAGCATACACGCGTAAACGAAAAGGCCACCCGGCAAAAGGTGGCCTCTTCTTTCAAGGGAGAATAGTTCTAACGGAGGTTACAAGCCGCTAAAACTTTCTGCGCAAATCTTATGAGCCGAAAAAGGCATGTGTCAATAGATTTTTGTGAAATAAATATCTTTATTTTCAATAACTTGCAAAATAGGTTAACAGGCAGGCGAAATGCCTCATTTTGAGACAATTGGCCCTATTGAGCTGCTAACTGGCTTGGATTGATAAGTTTATGTGCGGCGCCCAGGTTCTTCGATGATTTCCGTGATGTGCTCTTCGATCCGTAGAGCGATGAATTCCACGTTTTCGGGTCGGTCGAAAACACGGCCCGGCCAGAGACGTTTTATCAGCAGACGCACGCCACCAAAAGCGATCCCTGCGACTATTGCCAAGCCACCAATGATCGCGCACAAAATGATTACGTTCACGACTAGGTTGCCAATATTGTCTTTCTTGCTGAGGTATGTATTTTCGTTCCAAGTCACATTGGCTTCGTAATTCACCGAGGCGAGCAAGGCTTTTGCTTCCGGCTGAGAAATGGCCCCGGCTGCAATCACCACAAACGGGCCCGTGCGCCTGTCATAGATTGGGGTTGGCAAAATTGGGGGTGAAGAAGATTGAGCGCTGTCGAACCGGCGCAGCGCTTGCGCCGCTATTTGCGGAGTCGGGTAGGAAATCACCATCAACATGGCTTCGCCGCCCGAGGTATTGTATTTGCCTAGCATCACTTCCGCCCCTGCTGAGAAATCGATCATGCTCGATGGGATACCTGTGCCAATGACAGATAGTGTTTGTGGTCCCAGAACGTATTTCGCCGAGTTCGCAATAATCGATTGTTGTGGCAAGTACGAAGGAAGACTCGGCAAGTTCGCCGCATTCCCGGGAGGTAAGGGCAAGTCGGAAGCGAGTTCGCGGAGTTCGGCGGCTGACATCGCAGTCAGTTGCCGGAAAACGGCATCTACCAGGATGTTGCCTTTGAAGAATAAAACGCGATTGTTCCAGGACGCGCCGCGCTCACCGATTTTCTCTTCCAGCATGGCCGGCACCCGGTAGAAGGTGAACGCGCCGTAGGCCCCGCTGGCGTCGGCAAAACGTGCCGCACGGATGGTCAATTTCTCATCGCTATTGCGGGTGTATACCGCGCTGGAAATGTCGGTGAAACCATACTCCTTCAAAGGCAATGCGTTGGCAGCGTCGGCGACCGCGGGATCCGAACTTTTTTGCACGGCAGCGGTTTGCCATCCTCCAAATTGCAAGGGAAGCATCCCAGGTCCTGCCTGCGTGGCAGAGGGAGTCTTGCTCGCAAACGCGAGAGGCGCCAGCAGCAGACAACACAATAAGTGAGAAATCTTCATTCGGCGCGGCAGGTTATTGGCCCACTAGTTAGACTACAGCCCACGTGAGAAAGTTTCCAGACAGCCAGCGGCGGGTGTAGAATCAATCCCGCTTTTCGGCGCAGGCGGGATGCTGCCAACAATGCTGAGTTCCTGGAGCCTTCCATGAACGAACGAATTCGCACCGTGCAGCATGAAGGGAAGGAGATCCTGCTGGTGGATTTCTCCGGCTGCCAATCCCCGGAAATTATTACTCTTCTAGCGGAGGTACAAAGCCAGATTGGCGATCAGGCACCAAATTCGGTGTGTGTGCTTGCCGATTTTAGTGGAGCCCAGGTCGACCGTAACGCATCCACCCGAATTAAAGAAGTTCTGGTCTTTGATCGACCGTACGTAAAGAAATCGGCTTGGGTGGGCACCGACAGCCTGCCCAAGGTCTTCTACGAAAATTTTAAGATGTTCTCGCAGCGAGAGCTGCCCGCGTTTAAAACCAGGGATGAAGCTCTGGCCTGGCTGGTCGAAGACCAATCAGCCGCTTAGCTTCCGTAGCCGTTTGGCAGCCTCGTCAAGGGTTTCGTCCTTCTTGCAGAAAGCAAAGCGCACTTGCTGCGCTCCATCTTTCGGATTGCGGTAAAAGCTGGATCCCGGGACCGCAGCCACGCCAATCTCCTTGACTAGAAAACGGGTGAATTCAAGATCGTCGGCGTACCCAAACCCGCTGATGTCCGTCATGATGTAATAGGCGCCGCGAGGGCTGAAGCAGCGGAATCCTGCGTCGGTCAGCGCTGGCATAAGACGATCGCGGCGAGCGCGATAGTTCGCAGCCAGGGATTCGTAATAGGACGGAGACAATCCCAGAGCTACTGCGCCTGCTTCCTGTAACGGGGCTGGCGCCCCTACAGTTAGAAAATCGTGCACCTTGCGGATGGCGCTGGTTATATCCGGGGGCCCGATCGTCCACCCGACTCGCCATCCCGTCACGCTATAAGTTTTCGACAGCCCATTGATCGTGACCGTTCGTTGCTTCATGCCGTCGAGCCGCGCCAGCGAAATATGGCGAGCACCGTCATACAAGATGTGCTCATAGATTTCGTCGGTGATAGCCAGGACATTGTGCTCGACGCATAAATCGCGGATTAATTCCAGTTCAGAGAGCGTGAACACTTTTCCCGTCGGATTATTGGGCGTGTTTACAATAATGGCTTTGGTGCGGGAATGAAAAGCTGCACGCAATTCTGCTTCATCGAAAGTCCACTCGCTCTTGCTATCACGCGGAGGGTGAAGTTTCACAAAGACAGGCTTCGCCCCGGAGAGAATGGAATCCGGCCCGTAATTTTCATAATATGGCTCGAAAATGATAACTTCGTCGCCCGCATTGCAGACGGCCATCAGCGTGGAAATCATTGCCTCGGTCGAGCCACAGCAGACCGTAATTTGACGTTCGGGGTCAACTTCGATTCCTTGCCACACCTGGGTCTGGCGCGCAATCGCATTGCGCAGATTCTTTGTGCCCCAAGTGATGGCGTATTGATTAAAATCTGCGCCAATCGCCTCTTGCGCCGCCTGCTTGATTTGCGCTGGAGCGGCAAAATCGGGGAAGCCCTGCGACAGGTTTACTGCGCCGTGAAGTAGCGCCTGGCGGGTCATCTCGCGAATCACGGATTCCGTGAACAGCGCAGCCTTGTCGCTTAGAAACTGCTTGTGGGGAACCGTGGTGTCAAGCATGGGCTCAGACTAGCACAGGCGGACGTGGGAGCTCAGCGCAGGAGCCGTAGTGCAAGCTCCCGCGCATGCGACGAACAAGATAGTCTTACTTCAGGCGCTGGCAGATCGTTTTGTGGGCTCGTAACAATCCCGGCAAAGTACGGGCCGGCCCTGGGTCGGCTTGAAGGGCACAGTTGTCGCTTTGCCGCATTGCGAGCAGGTGGTGAAAGTTTCAACCCTGTAGGAACTGCGATTGTAGTTCTGCGTACGTACGGGGCGAGGAGATCCCAACGTAGCCACATGTTTCGATTTGCACGATTTGCAGCGTCTGGGGGGATTGCGAAAATTTTTGTCGTGAAAGAAAATCTGTTCGCCCGCGGTGAAAAGAAAATCTGTTCCGCAATCGGCGCAAGTTAACACCTTGTCCTGAAATTCCATTGAGGCGGCTCCTTTTCCCTGTGTGCCGGTGCACCGCACTTCGGCAGGGAATGGACCCGCCGAAGCGCAGGTGCGCTCCGTCGAAATCCCCCTCAATGAACCACATAGGTTTGCTGGCTTTGGATTCGTCTTCCATTTTGGAAGACGAATCCACCAGTCTCGATTGATGTTGAGCCGCACCGGGGAAATGCGACCGTAAAAATACTAATCCTGCTCTTTTCGAGCCTTTTTCCTGCTTCGTTTCCGGGCCAGCGCCTCTTTCACGCGCTTCTTTTCGCCCGGTTTCAGGTAAAAAGAATGTCGCTTGACCTCTTTAATGATGTCTTCCTGCTGCACCTTGCGTTTGAAGCGCCGCAGTGCATTC
This sequence comes from Terriglobia bacterium, assembly GCA_963702965.1. GTDB lineage: Bacteria > Acidobacteriota > Terriglobia > Terriglobales > Acidobacteriaceae > JAJPHW01. Next base: position 3,777,804 of record OY969776.1, on the reverse strand, counting down.
TCGAGGGATTCGCCCTCTTGCAATCGAATTTCCGCCAACGAACAACACCCCCAAACCGGTCCGATATGGACTACTCAAGTTTTACAAGGTTTAAGGGGCAAGTCAAGCAGAGTCTCGCATATCCGCCCATCTCTCAAGCGGCAACTCTGGCTCATATCCCACAATCTAACCCTTAGAAGCGCTAAACTAGGGTTATGAAGCCCCCGAAGATTCGATGGATTCTGCCGATGCTGCTTACCACGTTATTGCTCGCCGGGGGCAGTTCGCTCCGCGCCTTTGCCGACGAAGGTGCCCTGGATACTTCGCAGCCCAAAGGGATAACGCCGGACGAAATTATCCAACGTTTCACAGCCAAAGAAAAGCAATTTCGGGAGGCGCTCGATCAGTACGGTTACCGGGAAGAAGTAAAGCTGCAAACCCTTGAAGGTGACACGGTGGACGGCGAATTCCAGGAAGTATTTGATGTCAGTTTCGACGACCAGGGACACCGTGTGCGCAACATGGTCTTTGCCCCTGAGCCGTCACTGACTCGCATCAGCATGACTCGCGAAGACCTCGATGACATGGAAAACGGGTTTCCACTGGTGCTGACATCGGACCAAATCGGAGAATATAACGTCCTCTATGCCGGCCAACAGCAGGAAGACGAGTTGCATTGCTATGTTTTTGATGTGGCTCCCAAGGCCATCGAAAAGAACAAACGATATTTTCAAGGCCGCATCTGGGTCGATGACCACGATTTTCAAATCGTGAAAAGCTATGGCCGGATGGTTCCGGAAACACATTTAAACAAGCACGGTAAAGGCCAGGAGAACCTGTTTCCCCAATTCACTACTTATCGCGGGCAGGTCGATAACAAATATTGGTTCCCGATTTACACCCGCGCGGACGATACGCTGCATTTTACGGGTCAAGACGTGAAAATCCGCGAGGTTGTCAAATACAAAGACTATAAGTACTTTGGCGCGAAATCCAAAATTACGTTTAATGGCCAGGAATTGCCCAAGGCCACCGACGACCAAAAAGCTGATCAGAAGCCGGATGGGCAGACTGCGCCCCCGCAGAAGCCAAATTAGTTTGAGATGGATTCGATCAGGGCCGTCCCAAGAGTCTGCCAATGTCTGCTCTAAAACAAAGGCTAGTAGAAGAGATACTTGCGCCACTTATCATCGGAGCGTCCCATGAGGCGCATGATGTGACGGCTGGTGTGCAGGTTGAAGGCGCGCGGTTCTCGTAGCAATTTCATCCCAGCTTCGTGAGGAAAATGATTGCCCTTGCGGCGGTTGCAAGTATGGCAGCAGGCCACGAGATTTTCCCAGGACGAATTGCCACCCCGCGAGCGCGGCATGACGTGGTCGAGGGTTAAATCTCCTGCAGGCAGGATTTCCGCGCAATACTGACAGGTGTTTCGATCGCGCAACAGGATGTTCTTTCGCGACAGAGCGCGCGATTGATGGGGAATGCGGCGATATTCCAACAAGCGAATTACAGAGGGCAGGCGCACGGCAAGACGGGCGGCATGCAGAAAGTGTCCATTTTCTTCTTCGGTCATGGCCACGCCCTTCAGAACCAATACAAGCGCTCGGCGAGCGGCACAAACGTTAATCGGCTCGTAGGATGCGTTCAACACAAGCACGGGGGCATGCAGCGCGTGGGAATCATCGTGCTGATGAATTCCCATGGAAACAGGAATGGTCATCCCTCCCGCTCCGGCCAGCGAATTGTTCCACATGCCAGACATAATTTTTAATCTCTAGCCAGCCGCTGCCATTTTTGCCGCGACGGCAGCGTTCTCGGCGAACCTTGAGTTTGTTGACTGAACTTCATACTTCAGCGTTCTCGCGACCGTTGCTACCCATACCTTCGAGGCTCCGGCGCGTCGTAGTACCCGCGCGCACTCGGAAGCGGTAGTACCAGTTGTAAGGACGTCATCCACCAATAGAACCTCGCGGGCTTTGACGAGTTCCGGTCGAGGCACACTGAATGCCCCACGCAGGTTTTCCCGCCGTTGATGGCTGCTCAAGCCGATCTGCGACAACGTCGCTCGCCGCCGAGCGAGGACATCCGTAGGCAATTCAAATCGCGTTCCAGGCAAATGCTTGAGCGCGGCGTTGGCGATCAATTCTGCTTGATTGAACTCTCGCTGCTTCCGTTTCGATACATGGAGCGGTACGGGTATCACGAGCACGCACCTATCGGAGAATCCGGGTTCCAGCCTTGCGATAGTTTGAGACAACATTTGCCCCAGAATTGCTGCGGCGGGACGTACGCCATCGTACTTGAGCAAGTGAATCAATTCGCGCAAAGCACCTTCATAGCTACCGTAGGCCACGGCGCGTTCGTATTTTGGTGCGACTTGCCGGCAGACTCCGCAGCGTGGACCCGAGTCCTTGTCGGTTAAAACGTATGGCGTGAGAATGCGTTCGCCGCAAACCGAGCAAAGCGTGCCGGTTATCGGATGAATTGTTGCGAGACATTCACCACAGACTGGAAGACGGGAAATGTTGCTTAGAGGGTTATTGCAAATACGACAATCGGCGGGGAAAAACGTGGTGAAGAGGCTTTCAGCAATGCCCATCATCGCCCGCGGCAGGAAAGCACGCAACACAGTACCGCTTGGGTCTGAACCCAGACTGCGGGCGCGAGTTTGGTCTCCACTACTGCTGAAGACGAACCTCCTCATCCAGCGGGCGTTCAGGCCAGGCGCGCGGACCGGGGATTGCATCCGCCCCCTGGTCAATCTGTTCACAGTATAGCGGCACCATCGAACCCCACGCAATCGCAGGAAATACGAAGGTAACGATTAGGGGATAAATTTACCTGCGGTTCACACATTTGGCGATTGCGCTGTATGCTTGAACATTCCGTGCGCTTGTCACGCTATGTTGCGGCATGGTAAGGTTCGCGGGTTTGCAATATCTATACATTTCCAGAGGCTTAAGGATCCTTCATGGCTACGGGCACCCCGGCGAGTAACGACCCTCAGAAATTCCGACCATTCGTTCCTGAACACATTGAAATGCGCGAGTTTACCTGGCGCGCCATGCTGCTCGGCCTTGCATTAACGGTTGTTCTGGGCGCGGCCAATGCCTACCTCGGCCTGCGTGCTGGTATCACAATCGCGGCGACGTATCCCGCTGCCGTGATCGCTATGGCGGCAATGCGGGCGTGGAAGGGATCACTGCTGGAAGAAAATATTGCCCGGACTGCCGGCTCCATTGGAGAGTCAGTAGCGGCGGGAGCGATTTTTACCATTCCGGCATTCCTCCTCGCCAAGGCGTGGCCGTCTTTCCGGCCAGGCGACGCGTACTGGAAATCAACGGCGTTGATCATGGTTGGCAGCATCCTGGGAGTGCTGTTCATTTCGCTCGTGCGGCGAGTGATGGTGGAAGATCCCGAACTGCCGTTTCCGGAATCAGTAGCAGCCTCCGAGATTCACAAAGCTGGACGGCGCGGAGCAGATGCCGCCAAATATCTGTTCTGGAATATCGGCGTTGGCGGCGTTGTGTATATGCTGGGACGCTTCGGCTTGTTCGCCTCCGACCAGGATTTTTATTTTCGCGTAGGCAGTTTGGGACGCAGTCAGGTCAACCTGGGGACGACTGGAAGTACAAATGTCCTGGCAACGGGCGGCACGAGCATGATCTCGGCGCCCAGCGTGAGCCCAGCGTATTTGGGCGTGGGCTATATCATCGGCATCAAGCTGGCATCCCTGCAATTTGCGGGTAGCGTACTAGCCTGGGGATTGATGGTTCCATTGCTCATGTATTTTCTTGGGCCGCAGCTTCGGCAATATATTCCCGCAGACACGCCAGACAATTGGGCAGCCATAGCAGGCGCGGTGTGGAGATTCATCGTGCGCCCCATTGCGGTCGGCGGCATGCTGGTGGGCGCGGCTTATACCCTCTTCAACATGCGGAAAAGTTTGACTGCCGGATTGGGCAAGGCCTTCGGCGATTTACGCCAGACTGCCAGCCAGCGTGCTCAACTCTCGCGCACCGAGCAATATATGAGTTCCAAGGCGGTCTTCGGATTGATCGCCCTGATGTTCATACTGATGTGCTTTCTCTACATCCACATCTCAGGCTTGGTGTGGCCGGCGGTATTGGCGGCAGTGGTCATGCTGTTTGTCGGCTTTTTCTTCGCGACCGTCTCAGGCAGCCTTGTCGGATTCATCGGTTCTTCCAACAATCCGATTTCTGGCTTGACGCTTTCTACGTTGATTATTGCTGCTCTGCTGATGGTCGCGCTGGGAGTATCCGGAACCTCTGGCGTGGCAGCTGTATTGGGAGTCGCGGCCGTGGTTTGCGTGTCGGCAGCCGTAGCCGGCGAACTCTTGCAGGATTTCAAAGTCGGATACATTCTCGGCGGCACTCCCCGCAAAATTCAGATGGCGGAACTGATTGCCGTCGTTGTTGCCAGCCTCGTCATGTACTGGCCGCTCATGCTATTGCATGAGGCCAACATTAAAGCGGGCGGCATTGGCTTCGGCGACCGCCAACTTTCAGCCCCGCAGGCCGGCTTGATGGCAACGCTGGCCGTCGGCATCGTTGGCGGAAACATGCCTTGGCCACTGGTGGTTGTGGGCATCTTCTTTGGGATCGCTCTGATCATGATGCAGGTGAAGAGTCCGATGCTCGTCGCTGTCGGTATGTATTTGCCCTTCGAGACAACATGCGCCATTTTTCTCGGCGGCGTGTTTCGCTCCATCGGAGATTGGGCCGCCAACCGGCGAGGCTTCAATCATGCACAGAAAGCCCGCGTGGAAAATGCCGGCGTTTTGACCGCTTCCGGGCTTATTGCGGGAGAAGCAGTCCTGGGATTGCTGTGGGCCGGGTTGCAATTTGCTCCGGCATGGGCAAGGCCGCAGGTCTTTAGCAATCCGTCATACCTCGTGGGCATCGCTGTAATGGTTGCATTGGCGGCATTGATGATTTTGCTGCCCTTGTCGAGTGGCGGCGATCCGAATGAACCTGCGCCGCCGACTGCGATGATGTGATCGCGCTTTGCGAGGCGTGAGCGAAGGCGGGAGTCGCGCGCCGTTATCCTGAGCGTAGCGAAGGATCTCCTGACCAGTGCCGTTCGTTTAAGCTAGTTAACGGATGACCATAGCCGGAAACATCGCAGCTCTCCGCGAACGCATCGCATCCGCGGCCGATCGAGCTGGCCGCAATCCCAATGAAATTACTTTAATGGCGGTGAGCAAGACGCATCCGCCGGAGTTAATTCGCGAAGCTTACGACGCCGGATTACGCGTGTTCGGAGAAAATCGGGTCCAGGAATTTTCAGAGAAAGCCGCAGCGCTTGCCGATTTGGAAGATGCAAAGTGGCACTTGATTGGACATTTGCAGAGCAACAAGGCCGCAAAAGCGGCAGAATTATTCCATGCGGTTGATTCGGTTGATTCTGTTAAGCTCGCCGAAAAGCTCAACTCGACAGCCCAAGAACTGGGTAAGACGGTGGAAGTTTTAATCGAAATCAACGTTGGCGGAGAAGCTGCCAAGAGCGGTTTATCGCCCAATTCACCAGAATTGGAAGATATTCTTACCGCTGCACCGCGGCTCGATCATCTTGAATTCTGCGGATTGATGACAATTCCGCCCTTCACGGAAAATCCAGAACATGCGCGCCCTTATTTTCGTCAATTGCGCGAATTGCGCGATGATATTGCGTCGCGAAAATTGTCCACGATCCGCCCGGATGTTCTTTCCATGGGTATGTCTCATGATTTTGAAGTGGCGATAGAAGAAGGTTCGACATGCGTGCGAGTGGGGACAGCAATCTTCGGGCAACGTGGCAAGAAATGATTCCCATCAGCGATAGCGGGACGGGCGCTACCTTTGCGGTGAAAGTCCATCCGCGGGCGAAGAAGAACGCAATCACCGGCAAAGTCGGCGATGCACTGAAAGTCTCCCTGACCGCGCCACCGGTGGACGGAAAAGCAAACGCAGCCTGCATTGAATTCTTTGCAAAATTTTTGCGGGTTTCGCGTTCGTCCATTACCATAGCGTCCGGCGAGAGCAGCAGGAATAAAGTGATTTGCGTCGCGGGAATGAGTGCCGAGGAAGTGCGCAAGCGGTTGGCTGAAATATAAAGCAGGTCCCTCGACTTGTCCTTACCGCGCAAGCGCGGCAAGGATGTCGCTCGGGATGACAGTGTGTTTTTGGGAGTGCACCGGCGAGACGCCCGCGCCTACATAAAGCGTGTCTGCATAAAATATGACCTTTTCTGAACGCTTTCACGAAATTCGCGACGGTTTTGAACGGCCCTTCTGGGTCGCCAACATTACCGAACTTTTTGAGCGGCTTTCCTACTACGCCGCGTTCGCGTCGCTGGCTCGCTATCTGCATGAGACCCTGAATTTTGGGATCGAGCAGGCTACCAGCTTGACCGGCCTCTTCGGCGGCCTGGTGTGGTTCCTTGCCGCCTTCGGCGGGACGCTGGCTGACCGTCTGGGCTTCCGCCGTTCGCTGTCGCTTGCTTATCTGATTCTTAGCGGGTCGTACTTCCTGTTGGGATCGCTGGGCGCACCGTGGCTCGCTCCCATTCGCAATGCGATGCCGCTGGGCGTGTTGGTGACGCTGGTGCTGATGCTGCCCGCGCTCGGCATCTCGCTGGTCAAACCCTGCGTTGTGGGAACGACGGCGCGCGCGTCCAAAGAGAACGTGCGTTCGATTGGCTATTCCATCTACTACACACTGGTCAACATCGGCGGGGCCGCCGGGCCCTACGTTGCTTCGTGGGTGCATGAACACATGCGCGTGGAAAACGTGTTTCGCGTCTCCGCGCTGAGCGTCTTCGCCATGTTTTTTGCCGTGCTGTTCTTCTATAAGGAACCGCGCCGGTCGGATGAAATACAGACCGTGAGTCTCGGGCAATCCGCAAGAAATTTTTTGGTAGTCCTGTCCAATCCGCGCTTCATGCTTTTTCTACTGATCTTCTCCGGCTATTGGGTCGTCTATTGGCAGGAATTCATTATTCTTCCCCTATATATTCACGATTACATCAATCCCAAAACCACGGAACTCATTTTGATTACTGGCCCATTGACGGTCATTTCGCTGCAAATGGTGGTCAGCCTGCTCACCCAGAAATTGCCGGCGTTTCGGGCGATCATTCTGGGCACGCTTATATCCGGGTTGGCCTGGCTCATTCTGATTGCCCATCCTTCGGTGCCCATGGCCATTGTGACTCTGTTCGCGGTGTCGCTGGGCGAGATCACGCAATCGCCACGCTATTACGAATACATTTCGCGGCTCGCGCCTTCGGGCCAGCAGGGAACGTATATGGGCTTCGGATTTCTGCCCATCGGTATCGGATCGCTTATCGGCGGCCCATTTGGCGGCTTTCTCGTCCATCATTTCGGGGAAGTTCGGCACCGACCCGAACTGATCTGGTGGGCCGTGACTGCCACGGGCGTTGCCACTGCTGCGTTGCTTTGGATTTATGACAAAACGTTCCGGATCCCAAAAGCCTAAAAATCGAGCTTAATCTCGGTCGAGCGCAGCGTTTGTCTGGTATGCTTCTCGCCGACGAAAACGACATGGTCCGAAAGGGTCTCGGCTGGTTGCTGCGGGAAACCGCAAAGGCTGATGCCCGCAAGACGGTGCCGTATCTGATGAAGATTCGCGAACGAGCGCCGCGCCTGGTACTCCGTACGGCGTGCGAGACTCTGCCAGAAGACGTTCGCAAGCGAATCCTGGGGCGATAACCGTGAAAAAACTTGGAAGAATATTGGGATGGATACTCGCGTCCCTAGTACTGATCGTTGCGGTCGGGATCACCTTCACCATTGGCTGGCGTCCATTCATCGGGCCGCACTCACGCGCCTTGACCTCGCGAAAATTTGAAGTCACTCCGCAGCGGCTTGCGCGAGGCGAATATCTGGTGCAGCACGCGACCATGTGCATCGCCTGCCACTCCGACCACGATTTCAGCAAGCATGATGCGCCGCTCGTCCCCAACACGCTGCTTGCGGGTATTCACTTTGACGAAAAGGGCCTGCCTGGGATCGTCTATTCTCCGAATCTGACTCCTGATCCCGAAACCGGCGCCGGAAACTGGACTGACGACCAGCTTGCGCGAGCGATTCGCGAAGGCATCGGCCACGACGGACGCGCTTTGTTTCCTATGATGCCTTACCAGCATTTCCGTTCGATGTCGGACGAAGACCTGGCCTCCATCGTCGTTTACCTGCGAAGCCTTCCCGCGATCCACCACCCACAGCCACGCACCAAGCTAATCTTTCCCGTGAATTACCTCATTCGTTCCGTGCCAGAACCGCTGGAGGCGCCAGTGCCTGAGCCGGACCGATCGACTCCAGAAAAGCGGGGAGAATACCTGGTCAATCTGGCAACTTGTTCGGATTGCCATACGCCAAGCAACGACAAAGGCGAGCCCCTGGCTGGACTCGATTTTGCCGGAGGGAACGTCTTTGAGGGCCCGTGGGGATATGTCGCCGCGGCTAACATCACGCCGGACCCATCCGGCATTTCCTATTACGATGAAAAACAATTCATTCAAGTGATGCGCACCGGATATGTTGGCGCTCGGGCGTTAAGCCCCATCATGCCGTGGTTTATTTTCCGCGGCATGACGGACGGCGACCTCGCCGATATTTTTGCTTATCTTAAAACGCTAAAGCCGGTCCGGCATCACGTAGATAACAGCTTGCCGCCAACGTATTGCAAAATCTGCCGTCAAAAACACGGCGGAGGAGATCAAAACTGAACGGGAACAGTCACATTTATTCCGCCTCGTACAAATTCGCCCAAATCCCCGCACTTAGTTAGAATAAGAGTTTGCCCATGAAGCTTTCTGCCATCCAGACTGCGCTGCGCGAACGCAATATTGACGCCTGGTTGTTCTATGACCATCATCACCGGGATCCGATTGCGTATCGCGTCCTCGGTTTGCCCGAGAGCCTGATGGCGACTCGGCGCTGGTACTACCTGATTCCTGCCGAAGGCGAGCCTTTAAAGCTGGTGCATCGTATTGAAGCGGGGCATCTCGATTCGCTGCCGGGGAAAAAGTCGTTGTACTCCGGATGGCAGGAATTGTTTGAGCAGATCAAAGTCCTGCTGGCCTCGCATCGCGACATCGCCATGCAATATTCGCCCAACAATTTGGTTTTCACGCTTTCGCTGGTGGACGCAGGCACAGTGGAGATGATTCGGGGACTGGGAAAGAACGTCGTCAGTTCTGGCGACTTGGTGGCGCTATTTGAAGCCACGTTGACCGAAGACCAGATCAAATCGCATTTTGCGGCCCGCGATCTGGTGGACAAGATTACAGCCGAAGCATTCAAGGAAATCGGTCGCCAGGTGCGCAACGGGGGCACGAACGAGTACAAAATCCAGCAATGGATCATGAATGCCTTCGAGCGCGAAAATCTGGTTACCGTGGACGCTCCCATTGTCGGCGCCGGGCCGCATAGCGGAGACCCCCACTACGAGCCGCATGCCGAGGGCTCCTCGCCAATCAAAGAAGGTGATTTCGTTCTCCTAGATATTTGGGCGAAGCAGAATAAATCCGGCGCAGTGTTTTACGACATCACCTGGACTGGGTTCGTCGGCAAGAATCCTTCAGGCCGCATGATTGAAGTGTTCAACACGGTGCGCGACGCCCGCGATGCCAGCATCAAAACAGTGGAGCAGGGAATTGGGGCGGGAAAAAATATGGCAGGGTGGCAGGTGGACCGTGCCGCGCGCGACCACATTAAGAAAGCGGGATTCGGTGAATTCTTTATTCACCGGACCGGACATTCCATCAGCACGGAAATCCATGCGAACGGCGCCAACATGGACGATTTAGAAATCCACGACGAACGTCAGATTCTCCCCAACTCGATATTTTCCATTGAGCCGGGCATTTATTTACCGGAATTCGGCGTCCGTAGCGAAATCAACATGCTCGTCCGACAAAATTCCGCCGAAGTAACCGGAAATATTCAACGCGAGATTGTGATTATCTAATGCCAAATACAGTCGTCGAAAATAAAACCACTCCCATGCCCTCGACAATGTCGGTGGTCGCGCCCGCGATTGGCTGGCTCATTCCCGGCGCGGGCCATCTAGTGCAGAAGCGCTGGATTCGTGGCGCGCTCCTGATGGTCTCCATCATCGCAATGTATTTACTTGGCCTCGCCATGCAGGGCCACGTGTACAAGCCGAATGGCGGCGACATTCTCGACATGCTAGGGTTCGTCGGCGATTTAGGCGCCGGTGGCCTGTACATCATCACCCGCGCGAACGATTGGGGACAGGGGCTTATTTCGCACGCGACGGCTGACTACGGAACTAAATTCCTCATCGTGGCTGGATTGCTGAATTTCATCAGCGTCGCCGACGCCTACCACATTGCGATCGGAAAGAAACCATAATGCCGACCATCACCCTCACCCACTTCAGCGCGGCCTTGGTGTTCGCCCTTTTTGCTTCCGTCGTATTCGGTATTACCCAGCGCAGCGCGCCACGCGATCAAGTCCGCTATGGGTTGTATTGCTTCGCTATGTTTGTCGGGGGCGTATTCGTCGCGGGCTGGGCGATGTGGCTCATCCGGCGATAGGTTTTCCCTCTGCCTTCCGCACGGTAGCCTTGTGGTACAGTTCCCCGACGGACTGAGGAGGTAGCTCTTGTCTTCGGATCTAACCTATTTCCGTTCGCTGGGCGAAATCCGGCCTGAAGTTCCCCAGAAAAGCGCCGGCTTGGCGTTCCTGCTTTCATTTTTAATTCCAGGCGCTGGCCAATTCTATTGTGGCCGCATGGCTCGGGGCTGGATTGTGCTCGGCCTTTGGCTTTTTGCCGTGCCCGGAGTTTTTATTGGGAGTACGCAAATGATCCGCGGCTACAGCATCATGATCGGCCTGACGATGTGGATATTTTCTTTTCTGGACGCGTATTTTACTGCTGCCGAAATCAACGCCGGACAAGATGCGCAGGTAGATGTTCAGAATCCGCGGGTCGCGGTTGTGCTCAATCTGCTCACCGCCGGCTTCGGTTATTTCTATCTGGGAGAGCGCACCAAAGGGCTTGCCATATTCGTGGGGACCCAAATCGTTCGTTTCGCCATTCCACGGGTAACTGGTTTTTCAGGCGGCGTCGTTTCTCTGGTGCTCATCGTTGTGCAAATGCTAATGGGCGCAGACGCTTATAGGATCGCTCACGCGCAAGTGCACGAAGCTCTAGGCGCGGAGGGCGTGGCCGCAAGAACTCAGGCTCTCAAACGTTCGCGATTGCCAAGTTACGTCCCAATCGCTCTATCGGCGATTTTGGCGGCGGGTTTCATTCTGCTGACTGTTGTTGGCATGGCGATTAACGCTGCCCGGCAATAGGTTTTACCCTTCCCACACGAAGGCGTCGAAGACGTGCTTCTGTTGAAACCCCAACTGGTGATAGAGTTCCACCGCACGGGCGTTAGCCTCCGTAACTGTCAGGGTCAGCAGAGTGAACGTTTGCTGCCGTAGGGCATTTGCTGTCGCCTCCAGTAACGCCTCGCCAATTCCTTGCGAACGATACTCCGGCAAGACACAAACCTGGGTAACGTGGCCTACGTCCGCGCGCACGTGCGAGCACAAGATCAGCCCCACAAGGCCTGACGTACCTTTTCGCACCGCAACGAACGAAGAATCCGCATCGAAAGTTCCACACCCGGGGAAGCGTACGATGTTGTTCAAGAAACGTAGCGAACCCGCCAGTGTGCGGTACTGATCGTTGATTTCCGCGTCCACGTGCCCGCGATATGCACTGGTAATGAGAGCAGCTGCTGGTTGATAGTCCGGCTCCGTCCATCGCCGCACCACAACATCCTCAGAAAGGTGGCGAATCTGGGCTTGCGGTTGCGCCAGCGGCAACACCATGAACAGCCGGGCATGGCGCGAGAAGCCTTGCGCCATAAAAGTCGGCGAAACGATGCCCGTCTCATGCATTAGCAACTGCGATTCGACGCGGTGAATTCCGGGCGACTGTTGCAGGGTCTCTATGACATGCTTCAGTAACTGATTTTCAATCTCATGCGGGTTGGCAGTGCGGCCTCCGTTGGCGACAAACAGATCTCCGATTACGCCTTTGTTGCCTTCATAGACGAAAAATGAATATCCGAGAATTCGTCCTCGTTCCACGGCCGTATAACCGGGCAGCACTTTGGTATCGACGTAACGCAGAATCATTTCGGCGGAACCCCGATAATCCCACTCGAGGTTTTGCGCCCATAACCGCACTTCGTCGTCCAGCAATGGACGCAAATCTTCGGACGAAAAATGTCTGAGATCTAGGATCTCCAATCAGGGCTCCTGATAAGCGAGACGCGCGGACACCAGCGACGCATAGTCCGCAAAGGCGAGTGTAGAAGGATGAGACGCGAGAGGCAAATGCACGAACATCCGGCAGCAACAGACACGTTTCGAGACGACGATTATGGGCCTATCCAGAAATAATCCAGGTTCTGCGGCGCGAAGTTACCCACCAACACAACTCGACGCGACGACAGCAGATTCTGGACTTCCGGCATAGAACCTGCTGGAGCCATTAAGATGTGTTCGCCGGATGGTATTTGCCCGCTTTCGTAGCGATCAATCACCGAATTCCGATAGAAGGCCAGTCCATATTCAAGTTCGCGCGGGGCACGGTAGATTGCAACAGGAAGAGACGTATGTCCGATGGCGGAATTGACGGGACGAGCGGACAGCGCGTTATTCAGCGCCGGCCCTCCAATCCGCAGAACAGCGGCGACTGCCAGCGCAACAGGTATCAAGGTAACTCGCAGGCCGCGCAGCCCAAGGCGACTCCGCAGCGTCAGCATGATGCCGATTGCAAATGCCGTCGCCATCGCGAACGAGACGGCTGTAGTTTTGTTCCACGGCATTTGATGCTGCTGCACAATATAAGCGACCATCAACGCAGGAGCCACAGGCAACGCCGCCACCACAGAATGTAATGCCAATAGTGGCGCGCTGCGAAGTGGATTGGCATCTTTTAGTCTTTGCCGAACATAATCAGCAAGCAGCAATGTGCCGGCAGGGATGGCGGGCAATATATAGCCCGGCAACTTCGATTGTGAGAGAGAAAAGAAAACAATCGGCACAAGCAGCCAGATAATCAGAAAGACGTTCCACGCGCCTTCAGCTTCCAGCATCGCCCGTCTTTCCTTAATCCAAATGCGAAGGATTTCAAACAAAGCAGCGCCCCAAAGGATGGTCCACGGCGCCAAACTCAAGAGCGTCACGGGCGCGTAATACCAGAACGGTTCTTTGTGTCGGTATAAATTCGTGCCGAAACGCGCGAGATTGTGCTGCACGATGAAAACGCGGAAGAACTCGGGATTTCTAATCTGCACGGCCACATACCAGGGCATCGCGACAATGAGGAACAACAAAACCCCCGGAATCCAAAGTGTGCGGCGTATAAGCATGTATTCGCCCTTGGATACCGCAAAAATTAAAATCACCACCGCGGCCAGGAATGGCGCAACCGGTCCCTTGGCCAGCGTGCCTAGGCCAAGAAAAATATAGAAAGCCGCAAGGTAAAGTTTTTGGGCGCTCTCGTGCCACGCATACCATGCCAGCAATGCGATACCAAACATCGCAGCCAGCGGCATATCCGTTGAAGCCGCCCGTCCGAAGCCGATAACAGCCGCACTCGAAGCAGTGATGAGCGCGCCGTCTAAAGTGAATCCATAGCGAAACCTTCGCAGAAAAAAATAAATCGCGAAAACCAGCAGCGACGCATCCAGTGCTGAAGGAATCCGCGCCGCCCAATCGCTGACACCAAAAATGCCGTAGCTCAGCATGGCCTGCCAGTAATAAAGAGCTGGTTTTTCGAGCCACGGGTGCCCGCCCAGCGTCGGCGTTATCCAGTCGTGCCGCGCCAGCATTTCGCGCGCAACCTGGGCATAACGCGGTTCGTCGGCACCGACCAAGCCGAAGTCCCCCAGTCCATAGAAGAAGAGAAATCCGCATACGCAGAGCAGCAAGAGAATCTCACGTAAGAGTGTTCGCCTGTTCACGGGATCGCCGCTCAAGATTGCACACTCCGCGTCAGCGCATAAATGCTGACTACGACCCAGGCGCCCTCAAGCACGACAAATCCCAACTGAAATGGATGAAACGCGGTATACACCAGGATCGCAGAGCCAACAATATTCAGAATGTTGTAAGCCGCCTTGCCGGAATCCATCCATTTGAACTGTTGGCCGACATAGGCCACAAGAATCAGCATGGCTCCCACGAAAGAGAATGCCTGCCGGGCGAATGACATGTCCATAGGGCCTTATTGTACGGAGGTTTGGCCGCCCGCCGAAGAACGAAGAAGAGAAAGAATCTGAGTCGTTGCCGCCGACAATGGACCATTCACCGCGCAACCACTCGCACATTCATGGCCGCCCCCGCCAAACTGTTCGGCTACTTTGGCGACGTTCAGCTGCCCCTTGCTACGCAAGCTAACACGGAAACGTCCGTCGGGCATCTCGCGAAAAAACGCGGCCACTTCCACGTCCTGAATCGACAGCACGTAATTGACGAGGCCTTCGCAATCTTCCTCGCGAGCGCCGAATTGCTGCATCTGGGCTTGCGTGACCCATATCCATGCCAGTGGGCCTTCTCGCTGCAAGTTCGAAAGTGCGGCGCCCAGTAGGCGCATTTTTGCCGTTGAGTGGGCAAAATAAATATTCAGGGCGCAACGCGCCGGGTCCGCCCCTGCATGCACTAACTCTCGGGCCAGGGCAAATGTCTGCTCGGTAGTGCCCTTAAACATAAACCCGCCCGTATCGGTGAGGACTGCCGTATATAAACAAGTTGCAATGTCCGGCGATATCTTGATTCCGGCTTCTCGAGCCAATCGGTAGATCATTTCTGCGGTTGCAACCGCTTTCGGATCAATCCAGTTGATGTTTGCGAACGGCCGCCCACTCAAGTGATGATCGATGCTGATGAGGAAATACCTTTCCAATCCCGCGATGCGTGTCCGGTGCACACTGTCGCACTCCAGTAGAATCACGGCATCGTAGCCGTCCTCAACGCGCTCTGCCTGCGTCACTTCATTGGCCGAGGGCAACGACCGGTATACTCTCGGCACGCCATCATGCAGAACCACCTCCGCTTGTTTGCCCATGAGCCGCAAAATCTGGCAGCAAGCGAGTGCCGACCCGACTGCGTCTCCATCTGGACGGGCGTGCGAGGTCACGAGGAACCTCTGGCGCTGCCGGATTTGCCTGAGAACTTCTTCGACCATAATGCGCTTATTTCTTCCTTTACTCTTTTCTCTTCTTCACTCGCCGCAGCAGTTGCTCGACGCGTTGGGCTGCCTGTCCCGAGCGGTCCACCTGGAAATGCAGCTCGGGCGTGCGGCGCAAACGCAGCCGTTCGCCCACTTCGCGCCGTACATAGCCCACGGCGGCCATTAATCCCTCTTGAGTGCGCTCTGCTTCTGCCTCATCCCCCAGTACTGTCACGAAAACGCGCGCCGACCGGGAATCATCTGCCAACGCCACATTCGTCACGCTGGCAAGCCCGATGCGCGGATCGGCCAACTCTCCCTCGATGAGGGCTTCGATTTCCTCGCGCAACGCTTCGGCCAGCCGCTCGCGATGGTACCTCGCTCCCCGCTTTTCCACTTTGACCTCGGATAAAACCCTTGAGGATATCAGAAAAATACCTCCCAATTCCGTTCCGATGCCTGGGCGACGGCCCAAGATTGCTTAACCCAATGATTTCAGGAGTAGTCGGAGATTAGAGTAATCTTCAGTTGGACGTCCGATGGCCGGACACAGGTGATGACGGAAACCCCTAAAACCAAAACTGCCAAGTTGATTCCCTGGCTCCTTCATGTGCGCTGGAAGCTTCTGGGCTACATCATCGGCCCAAGCCTCGCCGCGGATTTGCTGTGGCTCTCTTTCTATCCTCGCCCTTCCGTGGTTGGGTTGCTGGGGGATGTTTACAACTTTGCCGCTGCTCTATGGCTCGCTTTTGACTTGTTATTTAAAGAACGCGAGACCGAGCGGAAAGAGATACTGAGTCGAGTCCAATCGGATGCCCAAGGACACAGCATTCCATTCGAGGTTGATGGAATGATCATCACGAGCGCCGCCGACGTCGAAAAAGTTCTCGCGCGCCGTGCCGCGAAAGCAGCATCATCTGCGTGCATTCTGCTATTTTTGGGCTTGTTCCTGGTATTGGCTGCGCGGCTGTTCGAATTCGTCGAGCAGGGCCACGTTGAGGAATTGTGGAAGATATCAGGCCATTAGGTAAGCGTATGTTGCTGTAAATAAATTACTTAACTAAACCATTGACACTAGCGCCAGAATGTCGGATAATCGGAATGTCGGATATAGATATTGGGGGTGCTCATGATCACATTCCGCGCCAAGCTGGCCGCAAAGAATCAAATGACGATTCCGCCTCAGATGCAAAGGCTATTGCACATGATTAAGGGAGACGAACTCGAGTTTGCCATCCGGGGAAATGCGATTGTTGGGGTAAGCGTCTTAAAGCCTGTTCCTGCCGACTTATTAACGGATGACATTCTGGCTGAACTCCGAAATCGCAGAAACGAAAACGGGGAAAACAAAGAGCGGGAAATCTCCGCGTCGGAATTGGCCGAATTGACAGGCAAGCCGCAAAAAAAAGCAGTGCCCACATCAAAATTTGTCGCTCCGGCCAATGAAACTGCTGCCCGTTAGTTAGTGTCTCTTTGACGCTTGGAAGATTCAAGAGCTTGGAGATAAGTCAGAAATGGTTCCACTGCGAATCGATGAGGAGAAGTTTGGACCCCACTCGCAGTCCCTGCCTCCTGCCGTTCGGATCGCCATGTGGGACTTCGTTGAACAAGCCGTCAATAATCCTGACAGTGACGATTTGGAATGGGAAGAAAAAGACGGATTCCGCGCCACGCAATTTACCAGCGCTTGGGTGCTCTACTGGGAGGTGATTCGTCCGACACCGGGCTTCTGGGAGGGGCCCGCTTCGCGCCATGCCATCGCCGTGAAGCTCTGGGATGTGCTTCCTATTGAGCCCAACCCGGGCCGTAAACCCTAAATGAATTCCACGAATGAGTCGGCCAGCTCGGCTCCGTTGTTGTTCGCAATCTTAGCCGCAGACCGCTCTACATTCTTCATCAAACCATCCAGATAGTCGCGCGAGTTCGAGATACTCGCGATGCCAATCGTCGCGCGGTTCCACAATTCGCCCGCGTCCAGCTCGGCGACCGACACGTTGAAACTATTGCGCAGCTTGTCTTTCAGGCTCCGGACGACATGTCGCCGGTCTTTCAGCGATTGTGCAGCTTCAATATGAAGTTCGAGGGTGAGGAAGGCGATTGGCATCGGTACCTGTCGGGGAGAACCGAGAGCTCAATTGCGCCAGAACACGCGAGGCCTCGACTGAACGCAGACCTCACCGGGCCCAACGACCGATGACAAACACCCGGCGACTCTTTACGCCATGGCCTCAGCGGCGACTTTCTCGGTCACAAAAGCCTCAATCACATCGCCGACCTTGATGTCACCATAGTTGGCAATCGAAATACCGCACTCCATGCCGTTGGTGACCTGGCTCGCGTCGTCCTTGAATCGTCGTAACGATCCGATTTTCCCCGTGAACACGACGACGTTGTCGCGAAGCAGGCGTACCGATGCATCACGCTTGATGATGCCATCGGTGACAGAGCAACCGGCAATCGTTCCCACCTTCGGAATGCGGAAAGTCTCTTTAACTTGCGCCCGGCCCTGATAAACCTCACGTATAGTCGGCTCCAGCAATCCGGTCATCGCACGCTTGATTTCGTCTTGAAGCTCGTAAATGATCGAGTGCAGGCGGATGTCAACTTTTTCCTGCTCGGCGATCTCTTGCGCCTTGCGCTCGGGACGTACATTAAAGCCGATGATGACAGCATTTGACGCCGAAGCCAGCAGAACGTCGCCTTCGGTAATAGCGCCGACACCGGCGCGCAACAGCTTCAGCGAGACTTTTTCGTTGGAAAGTTTGTTTAGCAAGTCCGACAACACTTCCACCGAACCGCCCACGTCCGCCTTGAGGATGACGTTCAGCTCCTTCATGCCAGCAGCCTTGATCTGGTCCGCCAGGCCTTCCAGCGAGACGCGCGAACTCTTGGCGAGGGTCGCCTCACGCGCTTTTTGCTCACGGTACTCCGAAATCCCCCGTGCTCTATCGCGGTCCGCGACTACCACGAACTGGTCGCCTGCTTGCGCCAAGCCTTCCATGCCCAGAATTTCCACCGGCGTGGATGGCGGCGCTTCTTCTATCGCATGGCCCCGGTCGTCGAACATGGCGCGGATCTTGCCATACACATTGCCCACTACATAGTTGTCGCCGGTACGCAACGTTCCGTTCTGTACCAGAATCGTCGCCACGGGGCCGCGGCCGCGATCCAGCTTCGCTTCCAGCACTAATCCGCTCGCCGGACGCTCAGGCGACGCCTTGAGTTCCTGGAGATCTGCAGTAAGGCAAATCATTTCGAGCAGCAGATTCAAATTAGTCTTCTGTTTTGCCGAAACATCGACAAATACCGTCGTGCCGCCCCAATCTTCCGGCATCAAGCCCCGATCAGCGAGTTGCTTCTTTACCCGGTCTGGCATGGCATCCGGCTTGTCAATCTTGTTGACCGCGACAATGATCGGCACTTCCGCGGCGTGCGCGTGATCGATAGCCTCAAGCGTTTGCGGCATTACGCCGTCGTCCGCAGCGACTACGAGAACAACGATGTCAGTGGCTTTTGCTCCGCGCGAACGCATTCGGGTAAACGCCTCGTGACCTGGCGTGTCAAGGAATACGATTTGCCGCCCGTAAGCCGGCGAATTCTTATCGTGAATCGTGACTTTGTACGCGCCGATGTGCTGCGTGATTCCACCCGCTTCGCCGCCGGCAACGTCGGTCGAGCGAATCGAGTCGAGCAATGTAGTTTTTCCGTGATCGACGTGGCCCATGATGGTGACTACGGGTGGACGCGGTAATCCTTCGCTCGGCGTTCCTTCTTCTGACGTATTACTCGCGGCAATATCTTTCGCGTTCTGTTCCTCGAAGCTGATAACGTTCGTTTCAGCCCCGAAGAAACGCGCCATTTCGCTCGCCAACTCCGTATCGAGTGTCTGGTTGATCGTCGCGAAAACTCCGCGCAGCAACAACCTCGCAATCAAATCTTTCGCGCGGATTTCCAGCTTTTCCGCCAAATCTTTAACGCTGATGCCCTCATTGATTGTGATCGTCCGCGTAATGGGCATCGGCTCGTTCGAGAGCGATGGCCGGGGTGGCGGTGTGTAGCCCTTCATCGGGCCTTCTTTTACGCCACGTGGTACATAGCGTTGCCCCGGTCTCCTTGAAGGAGCTCCCGGGCGACTCCCCGGCCGCGGCGATGTTCCGGGCGGCGGCAATGCCGGCCCTACGCCAAGCGGACGCGCACCTGTCGGCGATTGCCGCGTCGGATGCATCGGGCGCCGTTCGCCGGGACGCAAAGGCGGACGCGCCGCTCCCGGTGGGAAGCTGCCAGCCGGGCGAGGCCGCTGAAAAATCGGTTGACCGGGCACAGGCCGTCCCGGAGCCGGGCGCATTCCTGACCCCGTAGCTGAGCCTTGCGGTGCCGCTCCTGCCGGAGGTATCGGCGCCTTATAAACCGGACGTGGGCCTGTCTGCGGGACAATCATGCGGGGCTGAACAATCGGCCGCTGGGCAATCGGAACTCCTGGTCTGGGCGCAGCCGGTCCGCCGGGTCGTGCTGTCGTCGCGCTTGAACTTGCGGTGGGCGTTGGCGGCGCGGCCGCAACGGGAGCCGATGGACTACTTGCCGCCGGAGTCTCGACTGCTTGTGGCGGCGCAGCTTGCGGAACCGTGAACGTCCGCCGTTCTACTTGCGTCGGCACAATCATGCGCGGGGCGGTCGCAGGCGCAACCGGCGCAGAAACGGGCGCTGGGGCCGCAGGCGCGGTCGCTTTTGTCTCTACCGCAGCCGGCGGATTAACTGCCACAGGACGAGGCGGCGCAGCTGCCGGCGCAACTGGTTGTTGCTTGCTGATGATCGCTTTCAGCACGTCGCCAGGCTTGGAAATATTAGAGAGATCAATCTTGGTTTTAATGCCTTCGACTTCGGTGCGAGCGGCACGCGCGGATCTTGCCGAAGAGGCCGACTCTGCGGATCCGCGCAAGTGGCGGCGTACTTTATCGGCTTCATGTTCTTCAAGCGAGCTGGAATGAGTCTTCTTCTCCGTAACGCCAACTTCTGTTAGAGCATCGAGAATTGCCTTGCTCTTTACTTCCAGTTCTCTCGCCAGATCGTTGATTCGAATCTTGCTCATCCGCCTCTTTTTTCCTCTGCGCTATTCGGTTAATTCTTCATAGCCGCCCCAAATGAATGTTCTTCGTGTCTTGCTGTCGTGCCCGTGCTGCCTTGTCCCATCGATGATGCATTACTGCGCGCCATCTTTGATCTCTTCCGATTCGGGGGCTGGCAACGTTTCCGTTGCCGTCGATGGCTCGGATTCGGCGACCGCCTCGGCCGCAGGTTCTTCAGCCTCGCCCTCAGCCGCGGCGATTTCCTCGGCGCCTTCGCCGTCCGCGGCAACCGCACCTTCCAGGCTGGCAAAGTAATTATTCACCGCCAGACTGATTTTTTCCACCGTTTTGGGTCCTATACCTTCAATCGCTTCAAGCTGCTCCGGCGTCATATCCGCAAGAGCTTCCACCGTCGTCACGCCCGCCGCCGTCAGCTTCTCGACCACGCCTTCACCGAGGCCCGGCACGCTCTCCAGCGGAGTCGAGGTCGGCACCACCATCGCGGACATCTGCTGCTCCACTTCCTGCCGCTTTTCTTCCTCGCTCTTGATGTCGATCTTCCACCCCAGCAGCTTCGCCGCCAGCCGGACATTCTGCCCCTTCTTGCCGATGGCCAGCGAAAGCTGGCTATCGTCCACCACGACTTCCAGGTGTTTTTCCTGGCTGTCAACAACGGTGACGCGGCTCACCTTCGCGGGCTGTAAGGCCTTCTCTGCGAACGTCGCCGGATCTTCGTGATACTCGATGATGTCGATCTTTTCTCCGCGCAACTCGCGGATGATCGACTGCACACGCATGCCCTTCATGCCCACGCATGCGCCCACCGCGTCCACATCTTTATCTTTCGACATGACGGCGATTTTCGTGCGCTCGCCTGCTTCGCGCGCGATGGCGCGAATCACCACCGTGCCATCGTAAATTTCAGGAACTTCGCTCTGGAACAGCGTCTGCACCAACTCCGGCGCCGCCCGCGAAGCAATTACCGCTGGACCTTTCGACGCACGGTCCACACGCGCGATCACAACCCGCACCCGTTCGCCAATCGCGAATGATTCCAGGCGCGACTGCTCTTTGCGGCCCATCTTCGCTTCGGCCTTGCCGAGATCCAGGATCACATCCGGCCCTTCAATCCGCTTCACCTGCGCATTGACAATTTCGCCCACGCGCCCAATGTAGTCGTTGTAAACCGTGTCGCGTTCTGCCTCGCGCACCTTCTGGAAAATCACCTGCTTCGCCAGTTGCGCGGCTATGCGGCCCAGAATCCCTTCGGTTTCTTTCGGGAACTGTAACTCGCCGCCGACTTCGATTTCCGGATTGAGCTTGCGGGCCTCTTCCAGACTCATTTGCTGCACAGGATCTTCCACCTGTTCCGGCGTTTCCACCACGGTCTTTACCGCGTAGGCGCGGATCTTTCCCGTGTTCTTGTCCAGTTCGGCGCGGAGGTTCTCCTGCGTCTTGTAATACTTGCGCGTCGCCACCACAATGGCATCTTCCACCGCAGTGACTACAATCTGCGGATCAATGCCTTTCTCCCGGCTCAACGCGTCAATCGTGTTATAGAGTTCACTTGCCATAATTGGACCAAAATCACAAATTTCTAAAATTCAGGAACCAGGTTCGCCTTCTCGACGTTCGCCAGTTCAATCTCAATCGTCTTCGCCGCAGCATCCTTATTCGCAACGAGTCCGGCTTTTGGCTTTTTCTTCGCCGGACTCACATCAATCGTGAGCTTGCCATCGGCGAAGGCCTCCAACTTGCCTTCAAAACGCCTTTCGCCATCGACCGGAGTGTACGTTGCCAGCTTCACCCGGCTGCCGACAAACCTTTCAAAATCAGCAGCTTTCGTCAGTTTTCGATCCAGGCCGGGCGACGAAACTTCGAGCGTGTACGAGTCACCCGGAATTACATCCTCCACATCGAGGATCGTACTCACTTCCCGTGACATGCTTGCGCAGTCTTCGTGCGTGACCCCGCCCGGTCTGTCTTCGCCTGGCCGGGCTCCGCCCGGTCTGTCTTCGCCTGGCCGGGCTCGCCCGGTCTATCTTCCCTGGCCGGGCTGCGCCCGGTCTATCAATCACTATCCGGAGCATGCGGGCTTTACCGCCGCCGCGCAGCTCAACCTCGACAACTTCAAGGCCGTTGGACCGCGCTACGCGCTCCACGATTCCACGTACCTTGTCGATGTCAAATGCCATGAATCCAATAACTTGCCGTTGTTTTGCGCCGCCCGATTATTGCCGAAATAAAAAGTGGGCTTTCGCCCACTGATGTGTTTCGCCAAATGCTCGGTACTACACAACAGTTCTCATGTACAAATATACGCCGCGAAAGTGCAAAAGACAAACCGCAGCCTTCCTGATTTTTGCCCTGTCAAACTTCTAACCGCCCAGTCATTCCGAGTCGTTCGTAGCGCCAGCGGGAACGCCGAGGAATCTGCTTTCTCTTTTTTCCTAATTCTTTCCGGGCCAACCGCAGCCACGCATTGCGTGCAGGCAGAGTGCCGAGAAATCTGCATTTATAGAACCCCCTAACCTTTCTTCAGCGACGCCATATCAATCACAAAGCGGTAGCGGACGTCGCTTTTCAACACCCGCTCATAGGCTTCGTTCACCTTCTGGATGGGAACCACTTCAATGTCGCTGGTGATGCCGTGTTTGCCGCAGAAATCGAGCATCTCCTGGGTTTCTTTAATTCCGCCGATACCCGAGCCTGCCAGGCTCTTTCTTCCAGCGATAAGGGGAAACGCTCCCAGGGGCACACGCTTTTCCGGGGCGCCCACCAGCACCATCGCTCCATCTACCTTCAAGGAGAATAAATAAGGCTCCCAGTTGATGTCCGCGGAAACGGTGCAGATGATCAAATCGAAATACCTTTGCAGTTTTTCAAAAGTCTTGGGATCAGAAGTCGCGTAGAAATGGTCGGCACCCAATCGCTTTCCATCCGCTTCTTTCTTCAACGACTGGCTCAGGACGGTCACTTCCGCGCCCATCGCGTGCGCGAGTTTTACGCCCATGTGACCGAGGCCGCCGAGTCCTACGATCGCGACTTTCTTGCCCGGCCCTATGTTCCAATGCCGCAGCGGGGAGTAAAGCGTGATACCGGCGCAGAGCAGCGGCGCGCTGGCGTCGAGCGGCAAATTGTCGGGAATGCGGAGAACATAATTTTCATCGACCACGATTTTTTCCGAATAGCCGCCGTAAGTGGGCGAGCCATCTTTTTCGTGGCTGTTGTAGGTCTGGTTCATGCCCACCGCGCAATATTGCTCCAACCCGCGCTTGCATTCGGGGCAGGTGCGGCAGGAATCGACAAAACAGCCCACGCCAACCTTATCGCCGACCTTGTACTTCGTGACTTTGTTGCCGACCGCAGTGACCACCCCGGCAATCTCGTGTCCGGGGACCATGGGGAAGATCGACGGCTCGGGCAGAAATTCATTCCACTCATCGCGCGTCTGGTGAATATCGGAGTGGCAGATTCCGCAAAATTTAATGTCAATGGCGACATCGTGCTCGCGCGGCTCGCGGCGCTCAAATGAAAACGGCGCCAGCGGCGCATCTTTTACGGCCGCGGCATAACCTTTGGTTGTGCTCATGAATTCCTCCTGGGGAAGTGGACAAATTCTACCGGAATGATTTCAGAACTGCATGAAACCACGATGAACTAATTTCGAGACGCACCGTTTTGATGATGTTAAACGAGCGGAGGATGCAGTGAAACTTCGTGCACGCGAGATCCCTCGACCCGCTGGTGCAAGCGCGGGCCTTCGGGATGACTCTACCTACAAAAGCTTATGGTCGAACAGTCTTATCGCCTCTCCATCGCGATCGTCTGCTGCCCAAAGTACGCATGCCACGCGCCATTCTCCCAGACGTAGTAATCGGCGTAGTAGAACTTGTGCATCTTGCCGTCGGACGCCTTCCAATCGGATGCGCCATAAGCGACCGCAACATTGCCGTGAATATGCACCGTCGGCGTCGTCAAGATTGAAGTGTCTGCCTTCTGGCCTTTGTGTTTCTCGGCCAGCGCCATCTCATCGCTGAGGACGTTGATTTTTCCGTCGCTGCGAATCTCGGTGAAATCAGGCGTCAGCAGGCAGGCTTCAAACTCGGTATCGCCAGTCATGTGGGCGACCGACCATGCCCGCTCCAATCGTATGACCGTGGCTTCGTCTTTGGATTGATTGGCCAACTCTGGGCGCGAGCAATCGGC
The DNA here is from genome assembly GCA_963702965.1 of Terriglobia bacterium. Classification (GTDB taxonomy): domain Bacteria; phylum Acidobacteriota; class Terriglobia; order Terriglobales; family Acidobacteriaceae; genus JAJPHW01. Next base: position 3,753,323 of record OY969776.1, on the reverse strand, counting down.
GTGGGCGAACGCAGAGAAAAGAGAAATGACAACCAGAAGATGTATCAGACAATGAGATTTCATTTGTGATTAGACGACAGATGCAAGGTGCGGATAGCTTGCGGGCGCCGGACGGCCAGATTGATTTCATCGCGAGAATTCCCTGACGGATCCGTTGTGGGTGTCTAGAAACAAGGGATCTTTCGACTGTGTGGATTCATTCGCGTGCGAATGAATCCACTTCGCTCAAGATGACAAGGCCGTTAGGTTTTCTCTCACCAAGCCTCTCTCACCAAGCCTCTCTCACCACACCCGGCACTGGTTGGGATGCACCATCGGTTGCCCGGTATGGCAACTGAAGGCGTGCGCAAATTCCGGCATGTTTCCCGCAACGTTGTTGACGCGATACCGGTTCAGTGAATGCCCCTGCGTCATGACCGCGGTACGCGCGGCTTCCGGACGGTTCTCGCCGCACCACACGGTGGCGTTCGCCAGGAAGAATGTTTGCAATTCGGTGAACCCGTCGTCGAGCGGACTGTCCAAGGTTCTGCCTTGCGACTCTAGCGTGCTGTCGAGCGCCGCGAGCGCGATGTGGATGCCGCCATTGTCGGCGGTGTCTTCGCCAGCGGAGAGTTTGCCGTCCTGCTTCACGCCCGGCCCGGCTTCCGGGATGTCTTCCGTGTACTCCGCTTGAATGCACTGGTCGCGCTCGTCGTAGTTCTTTGCATCTTCGGAAGTCCACCAATCTCTCAGGTTGCCTTGCGCGTCGAACTTGCGGCCCTGATCGTCGAAACCGTGGATGATTTCGTGTCCGATGACCGCGCCAATGGCGCCATAGTTCATCGCATCGGGCGCAGATGCGTCAAAAAATGGCGGCTGCAAAATGCCGGCTGGGAAGTTAATGGTATTGGTCGGCGAATCTTCATAAGCGTTCACCGTCGGCGGAGTCATGTTCCAATCGTCGCGTCGCGTGACTTTGCCGAAGGTGGCAAAGCGCCGTTGATTCTCGTAAATCGCCGCGCGGGAAACATTGCCGACAAAGTCGTCGCGTTTGATTTCGACCGAAGAATAATCGCGCCAGTGGTCGGGATAGCCGATCTTGTCAATTTGCGCGGCCAACTTGACGTGCGCGGCCTGCTTGGTTTGAGCCGACATCCAATTCGCGGCATTAATGTCCTGATGCAGCGAGGCTTCAATCGCCTTCACCATTTGCACCATGCGGGCCTTGCTCTCTGGCGGGAAATATTTTGCAACATAGGCCTGACCGACGGCTTCACCGAGGTCAAAATCAGCGGCAAAAGAACAACGCCGCCAGCGGGGCTGAATTTCTTTTGCGCCCCCCAGTGTACGGCCGAAGAAGTCAAAGCGTTCTTGTACGAACGGATCGCTCAACGAGCCAGCCGTCTGCAAGATCGTTTGCCAGCGGAGATAGGCCTGCCAGTTGCTCAAGGATTCTGAATTGATGAGTTTCTCGATGCTGCGGAAGAAATCGGGCGCCAGCACCAGATATTGCGGCGAAGGCGGCGCTTGCGCGGCGGCGAGGTAGGCGTTCAGGTTGAATGATGGCATCAGCGCCTGCACCTGCGCCAGCGACATCTTGTTGTTCTGGTTCTTGGGATCGCGCCGCGGAATCAGGTCCATTGCGCCATTTGCCAGGCCAGTTTCGATCCGCATCACAGCTTTCGCATCACGCGCGGCTTGCTCTTTGCGCTCGCCGCTGAGTTCCAATTGTTTGGCAATGTGCGCCACGTATTTCTCGCGGATGGATTTCGACTTCTCATCGTCTCTTGAATAGAAATCCTTGGAGGGCAATCCCATGCCCGACTGATCGAAGGCGGCGAGCGTGATGCTGGCGTTGTCGAAATCCGGCATGGCATAAAGCCCGAAGAGTACGCCGTTGTATTGCGCGTCGGTGAAAACCAAATCGCCGGGACGCACGGTTCGATGCACGAGGGCCAGCACATCGGCCACCTCGGCTTTACTCTTCATGCTGGAAATGCGGTTAAAGACCGGCTCCAGAGGCTTTACGCCCAGCTTGTTGATGGTGTCCGTATCCATGCATGAGGCGTAGTAATCGCCAACTTGCGCTTCGATCGGAGTGCGAGCGGCCGGCGTTCGATCAGATGATGGCTTGGCCGCGGACTCCAGCGTCTCGTGGACGGCGGCGACATTCCAGATTGCCAGCGAATTGAACGTGCCCCAGCCCGCCTGGTCCGCGGGAATCGGATTGGCCTTGATCCACTTACTGCAAGCGTAGGCAAAGAAGTCGTTGCAGGGGTCGAGCGTTTTATCCACTTGATCGGGGCTGAAACGCTCCAACTTTGGTGTGTCTTGCGCATGAATGGGTTGGGATTGCACGCCCGCCAGTGCCAGTACAAGAACTACAGAAGTTGTAAAAAGTGTGCGCATGGGAACCTCCAACGATTTTTCTGACGATGAGTTGGACGGAACTGCCGCCGAATGGTAACCGGAATGATTTCGCCAAGAAGCGATGCTCATTGACAATGATTCCATATTTCTGCAATAATGGAAATATGAAGACTGTGATTGCCGCAAACGAGCGCATCGCCCATTACGCCGACATGTTTTCCGCCATGGGCACGGAGCCTCGCCTGCGCATTATGCAGTTGCTGTTGTCAGCCCATCCTACGGGTTTAGTGGTTGGAGAAATTCAGGACGAGCTCGACATTCCCAACTCCACCCTTTCGCACCACCTCGACAAATTGAAGACCGAAGACTTGGTTTGCGTCCAGCGCGAGAGCACGTTCTTGCGCTACACCGCCAATACAGACGCCTTGCAGGAATTGCTGGGCTTCCTCTATGCCGAGTGCTGCACCCGCAATCAAGTGGTTTCGCAAAGCAAGATCGTTCAACTTTGTAAATAGGAGTGTTTATGAGCGAATCAGGCATCAAGGAAATCGTAAAAGAAAAATACGGCGCGGCGGCGTTGCGCGTCGCAACCGGCGGCAGTTCATGCTGCGGGGCCTCGGCTTCTATTGGAGGATGCGACCCGATCACTTCGAATCTCTACGATTCGACGCAATCCGGGCAAATTCCCGAAGAAGCATTGCTTGCTTCTTTAGGATGCGGGAATCCCACCGCCCTGGCCCGGCTGAATCCGGGCGAGATCGTCCTCGATCTTGGCTCCGGTGGCGGCATTGACGTCCTGCTCTCTGCCGGGCGGGTCGGCCCAACCGGAAAAGCCTACGGTCTCGACATGACCGACGAAATGCTGGCGCTGGCTAACGAAAATAAGCGCAAAGCCGGAGTCGAGAATGTCGAATTCCTCAAGGGCGAAATCGAAAACATTCCCCTGCCTGATAATTCCGTGGACGTAATCATTTCCAACTGCGTCATCAATCTTTCCGCCGATAAAGACAAAGTCCTGCGTGAAGCTTTTCGCGTGCTTAAGCCCGGCGGCCGTTTTGCCGTGTCCGACGTGGTCACGCGCGGCGAAATGCTGCCGGAAATTCGCAAGAGCGTGTTGCTCTGGGTGGGCTGCATCGCGGGAGCGCTCGAAGAGGGCGAATACCGCAGCAAACTCTCTTCAGCCGGCTTCGAAGAAATTGAAGTGGAACCCACGCGCATCTACCGCGTCGAAGACGCCCGCGAATTTCTGTGTGGGCAAGGACTCGACGTGGATGCGATTGCCCCTCAGATTGACGGCAAATTCATGAGCGCCTTTGTGCGGGCGCTCAAACCCAAGGCAGCGGCCTGCTGTGGGCCGGAGTGTTGCAACTGAAACAGGTAACTATGCCAAAACATTACAACGTTTTATTTTTGTGTACGGGAAATTCCGCCCGGTCAATCATGGCGGAAGCAATCCTGAACTTCAAAGGTAAGCCCAATTTTACTGCGTATAGCGCCGGGAGCCATCCCACGGGAGGGTCCGGCCGGAAGCCTTGCGCCAGTTGGAATCCGCCCGCTTGCCCATCGATGGTTTGCGTAGCAAAGCCTGGGAGGAATTCGCCAAGCCAGATTCTCCCAGGCTCGATTTCGTTTTCACCGTCTGTGACAACGCCGCCGGAGAAGTTTGCCCCGTATGGCCGGGGCAGCCCATGACCGCGCATTGGGGCGTTCCCGATCCCGCTGCGGTGCAGGGAACTGCGGAAGAAATAGCGCGTGCTTTCCGCGATGCTTTTTTCATTCTTGATCGCCGGATCGGGTTGTTCCTGAGCCTGCCCCTGGCCAGCCTCGACCGGCTCGCCCTGAAAAAACAAGTTGATGAGATTGGTCGTAAATGATGGCCACAGACTTGGCTCGACGCCTTACGGCTGAGGCCTTAGGCACCGCATTTCTGCTCGCTACCGTGGTGGGGTCGGGCATCATGGGAGAACGCCTCGCGGGTGGGAACGTTGCCATCGCGCTCTTGGCCAATACGCTGGCAACCGGAGCCATTCTGGTCGCGTTAATTCTGGCCTTCGGCCCCATTTCCGGCGCGCATTTCAATCCCGCGGTGACGTTGTCAATTGCCTTGGAAAAAGGTTTGCCGTGGGGTGAGGCCTTCGCCTACGTGTCGGCGCAAATCGTGGGAGCTTTTGCCGGAGTCGCGGCCGCTCACGGGATGTTTGGACTGCCACTGTTCTTCGCGTCGTCGCACATTCGCCACGGCCTCCCGCAACTTTGGAGTGAATTCGTGGCCACCTTCGGACTACTTGTGATCATCTGGGGATGCTCGCGCTCCCGCTCATCTGCGACCGCCTACGCGGTAGGAGCGTATATTACCGCGGCATATTGGTTCACCGCATCGACCTCGTTCGCCAATCCAGCGGTGACGCTGGCGCGGGCTGCCAGCGACACTTTTGCGGGAATCCGCCCGGCAGATGCTCCCGGCTTCATCGCCGCGCAATTAGTCGCGGCCTGCGTTGCCGCTTTGTTTTTTCGCTGGTTCCTGCCCGGCGAAACGCGTGAGCCTGTGAAGATCGAATCTTACTCGCTGGTGAAGTAGTCCACGCTCACCGGGTTCTCAAACAGCGAATAGTCGCGTGTCACGACCGTAATCCCGCTCTCGGTAACGAAATATCTCTGGCGGTCGGCTTCGGGGTCATAGCCGATGGTCGTGCCTTCGGGAATATGAACGTCGCGGTCAATAATCGCCCGGCGAATCCGGCAATGGCGGCCGACATTGACGTGCGTGAACAGAATGCTCGAATCGATTTCGCTGTAGGAATTTACCCGCACGTCGGGCGAGACCACGCTGTTGCGAACCGTGCTGCCAGAAATGATCGTGCCAGCTGAAACAATGGAATCGAGCGCGGTGCCGGTGCGTCCACTTTCCGCAAAGACGAACTTTGCCGGCGGATACTGCCGCTGGTGGGTGCGAATCGGCCAGTGGTCGTCATATAAGTTGAACACCGGCGACACGGCGACGATGTCCATATTGGCTTCGTAGTAGGCCTCAAGCGTTCCCACATCGCGCCAGTATTGGGCTTCTTTCTGGTTTTCGTCCACAAAATCGAAAGAATAGACGCGGTAGTCTTTGACCATCTTGGGCAAAATATCTTTCCCAAAATCGTGGGCCGAATCGGGTTCTTCTGCATCTTTGAGCAGCGCGGGAATCAGCACATCAGTGTTGAAGAGATAAATCCCCATGGACGCCGAAACTTTTTCGGGGTTATAAGGCGAACGCAGGGCGGTCTCTTTGGGCTTCTCCTCGAATCCGTTGATGCGGTGGTCGGTGTCGGCGTCCACCACCCCGAAGCGCGAGACCTCGCCGGGATCGATCTGAATGGTTGCCAGCGTTACGTCCGCTCCGGATTCGATGTGCTGCTTCTGCATCAGGCCGTAGTTCATCTTGTAGATGTGATCGCCGGAAAGAATCAGCACATACTTTGGCTGTTCGGAGCCGATGGAGTAGATGTTCTGGTAAACCGCGTCCGCCGTGCCCTGATACCACTGCTCGCTCACGCGCTTCATGGGCGGCAATACTTCCACGAACTCGCCGACTTCGCGGCCCAGAATGTTCCAGCCTTCGCGAATGTGCCGGTTTAACGACAGCGCTTTGTATTGCGTGAGGATGTAAACCCGGCGGAGATCGGAGTTAATGCAGTTGGAAAGCGTGATGTCGATGATGCGGTAGATGCCGCCGAAGGTGACGGCCGGCTTGGCGCGATCGCGGGTCAGCGGGAAGAGACGCTCGCCGGCTCCTCCCGCGAGCAACACTCCGAGCGTGTCTTTCATTCCGGCCTCAGCATTTGGTTTCCACCATCTTTACCTTCGTTCTGGGTGCTGCGTTCTGGGCTTTAGATGACGGTGCTATGGTTCGCGCTGTATCGGCGCTTGCCGCCGCAAACAACCCGCCATACTAGCACAGGGCGGGTGCGGCAGCTTCTGCGCTACCCCCATTGCGGTCCCTCTGGCGTTGCATTGGGCAAAGGACTATGATTGTGCCGATGTAGAGGGGGTACGCGCGCTAATCCCGTGTGCCCCCTATATGTCGCGCTGACCACGATCCCCTTCCTGGGCCAGCGGGAGATTCGCAATGTATAAGGGCATGCCTACCCTGACCAAGCGTTGCGCCCGCTCAATCCCTCCCTGCGGAGTGTTCGTCGCGCTGCTATGCGGGATTTTTGCGGCCGCGCAAGCTGCGCCGCAAGCCTCCCAGCCTTCGTCTTCTGCGACTCCCATTTCTTCGACTGCGGCTACGTCCACGTCGCCGGAGATGACGTCGCAAGAATCGCCGATGTTCAAGGTGAACGTGAAGGAAGTTCTGGTCCGCGTGGTGGCGCGCGATCCTAAAGGCAACGCCGTCGGCAATCTCACCAAAGACGATTTCCAGGTTTTCGACCAGGGCAAGCCGCAGGTCATCACGCATTTTTCGGTGGAGCGCCCGGGCGCGCAAGCCGCCCAGGAGCAAAAGACTTCCGACGAAAATCCGGGGACCATGCAGATCAAGAACCCGGCTCCGGTGCCCGAGCGTTTCGTCGCCTATCTCTTTGACGACATCCACCTAAAATTCGGCGATTTGGCGCACGTGCGCGACGCCGCTGAACGACAGTTCGCCACGCTTCGTCCCACCGACCGCGCGGCGATCATGAGCACCTCCGGTCAGACGCTGCTTGACTACACTGACGACCGCGCCGCGCTCCATGCGGCGTTGTTGTCACTTAAGCCGCATCCGGTATCCGGTTCGGGCGCTACCGAATGCCCCGACATCAGCTACTACATGGCTGATTTGATTGTGAATAAGCAAGATACGCAGGTCATGGCCTTAGCCAGTGATGATGCGCTGGGTTGCAATCCCGCGCTCTACGGGCTCATCGCTCCCGATGGCCCCACCCCGCCGCAAGTTCTGGCGAACGCACAGGGGGCCGCTTATAACCAGGCTGTCGCTGCCGCGCACATGGAATTAGCGCGAGGAGACCAGGAGAGCCGGTTGGCGATGGGCACGTTGAAGAATCTGGTCGAGAATATTGCACACAAGCCCGGACAACGTGCGGTCGTGTTAGTGTCGCCCGGATTCATCATCCCCACGCTGGAATACGAATTTAACGAGATTGTCGATCGCTCCTTACGCGCCCAAATTATTATCAGCGCGCTCGACGCGCGGGGCTTGTACGCCGACATACCCGGAGGAGATGCCAGCAAGTCAGGGCCGCGCGACTCGCTCTCTGCCGCCTATCGATCAACTTTCGACAGCCAGGAAGCTTTTGCCGATGGCGATATTCTCGAGTCGCTGGCGGACGCCACCGGTGGGGTTTTCTTTCGTAACAATAACGATTTCGATGAGGGCTTTCGCCGTATTGCCACCACTCCCGAGTATTTCTACATGCTCGGTTTCGCTCCAAAGAACCTCAAGCCCGATGGCAAGTTCCATAACCTTAAAGTCATCATCAAGCCGCCCCAAAAGCTTACTCTCCAGGCACGGCGGGGCTACTATGCCCCGAAGCAGTTGAACGATCCGGCGGAGGCGGCGAAGCAGGAATTACAGGACGCGATTTTTTCGCAGGAGGAAATGCACGACGTCCCGCTGCAATTGCATACTCAGTTTTTCAAGACCGGTGCGGCCGAGGCACAACTCACTGTGCTCGCGCATATGGATATCCGCCAGTTGCACTACCGCAAAGCCGAAGGCCGCAACAATGAGGAGTTGGTCGTCGTGGCCGCGTTGTTTGACGGCAACGGAATGTTCATCAAGGGCGAGCAAAAGACCGTTACTTTCCGCCTGAAAGACGACACCTTGGCATCCAAATTGAATTCTGGCATCACGATGAAGACCAGCTTTGACACCAAACCCGGCACCTACCTCGTTCGCGTCGTGATCCGGGATGCCGATGGACAGATGTCCGCAGAAAATGGGGCTGTGGAGATTCCATGACCTTCGGAAAATGGATTTTACGCGCGAGGAGTTACGCCATGAACGTCCATAGATTACAGAATTTCGTATTTTTTGCATTGCTTTCAACGAGTGCGCTCGCTCAACAAGAGCCTGTCTCCGCGCCGTCAAACACCCCCAACATTAAAGTCGAGACCCGCGAAGTCCTGGTGGACACCGTCGTCACCGACAAAAAGGGCCATTATATGCCCGGCCTGACCGCCAAAGATTTCAAAGTCTGGGAAGACAACAAAGAGCAAGCCATCTCCAGCTTTTCCTATGAAGAAGACGGCGCTGCGGGCCCGGCAAAGCCCCATTACATGGTGTTATTTTTCGACAACTCCACCATGGATTTCGCCGGGCAAGCCAAAGCGCGCGATGCCGCAGCCAAGTTTCTGGACGCGAACGCCGGCCCCAACCGCCTGATTGCCATTGCTGAATTCGGTGGCAGCCTGTACATCACGCAGAATTTTACGTCAGACGCCGACCGCCTGAAGAAAGTCGTCGCCAGCATTCAGGGCACCCACGTCAACCCCAACACTCCTCCTCCCGTGCAGGTGGCATCGCTCACCGGCGCGGCGGGCATGCCGCAGCTCAGCGATGAAATGAGCCGCATTCAGAGCAATTTCGGCATTCGCAGCGTCATGCTCGCGCTTCGCGACTTAGCCAAGGGCTTGTCCAATGTTCCCGGCCGCAAAACGGTCGTCATGTTGACCGAAGGCTTTCCGCTTACGCCCGAGTACCAGGCGGAACTGACAGCCACGATTGACGCCTGCAATCATGCCAATGTGGCGATCTATCCCATCGATGTACGTGGGCTCGTCGCTCCCGGAGGCGACACCAGTAGCGCCGGTCCGCAAAGCCGGCTTCAGCGGACTCCCCTCCGGCGGCTCGCTCCTCGGCTGACGTATGCGACGCTCGCAGGCCATGATGGCAATGCGGCACATCTCATCACCGTCGGCTATCAACGCGGCGGCGGGGGCGGTGGTGGCGGTGGCCACGTTGGCGGGGGTGGACCCTCCGGCGGTGGTGGCCATGGCGGCGGTGGGCCGATTGGCGGAACGGGCGGCCACGGTGGCGCCCCGGGTGGCGGCGGCACGCATGGCGGCCCCGGCGCTCCCAGTGTCTATCCCAACAACCCCGCGTACTCACAATATTCGCAGCCGCGGCAAATCGTCCCCACGGATTTTCCCAAGAGCACAACCGACAATCAGCAAGTTCTCTATGCGTTGGCTGAAGGCACCGGCGGATTCGTCATCGTCAATACCAACGATATGCTTGGCGGGCTTGATCGCATCGCCAAAGACCAGAATCAGTATTACCTGCTCGGCTACCATCCTTCGGAATCTCCTGAAGGCAGCTGCCATACTTTAAAAGTGAAGGCAGAGCATGGCAACGTGCGCGCCCGCAGCGGCTATTGCAACATCAAGCCGCAGGACCTGCTGGCTGGCGATCCTCTTGAAAAGACGCTCGAATCGCGCGCTAACGGCGAACTGCCCGGCAACGTTACGGCGTCTATGCAGGCGCCCTTCTTCTACACCGCGCCTAACGTCGCGCGTGTCAACCTGGCCGTGGAAATTCCTTCCACCGCCATGAAGTTCGAGAAAGTCAAAGGGAAGCAGCACGCCGCTGTGAACATCCTCGGTATCGCCTACAAACCGGATGGCACCGCCGGCGCCCGCTTCAGCGATACAGTGAATTTCGATTTTGATGAGAAGAAAGACGTCGAAGAATTTCAGAAACAGGCCTACCACTACGCAAACCAGTTTGAAATCGGGCCGGGTCAGTACAACCTGCGGGTCGTGTTCAGTTCGGGCAACGAGAGTTTCGGCAAGATCGAGCAGCCGCTCGTCATCGATACCTACAACTCGCAGCAATTCAGCATGAGCGCGGTCGCCCTCTGTGACCGCATCGCTCCTGCCGACCAACTCTCCGAAGGTCTTGATTCTCAGCTTCTTGAGAACAAGACGCCGCTCATCTCGCGGGGCATGCAATTCATTCCATCTCCTGACAATCACTTTAAAGTTACCGATAATCCAACGTTGTACGTCGAGCTTTATGCCCCAGCGTTGTTATCCAAAGATCCGCCCAAGCTCACTTTCATGCTTCGCATCACCAACACAAAAACGAATACGGTCAAAGTGAACGCGGGAGTCAACACCGACGCATCTTCGTTCAAAACCGGAAGCTTAATGGTCCCAGTAGGGATGAAGTTGCCCATTGCGCAACTTACTCCAGGCCCATATCGCATCGAATTGAAGGCTTCGGATTCCGCCGGACATTCCACGCCCGCGCGCACCGCGGATTTTGTCGTCGAGTAGTCAAAATCGGTGAGAGCCACAGCGGGCCGCTATGGTTTCTGCGTGAGCCTTCGTGTCCTTGCTGGTTGAACCCATCGACGATTAGTGATTTAGTCGTTGCAAACAGATCCCAAAGATGTTTTCCTATGTAAATGCGAGTCCCCCCGTCTCGAAATTGCCTGATATTGTTTTTCTTCGCTGCCCTTTCTCTTGTCCAGGCACGGTCCGCCCAGCCTAACGACAACGCTCAGCAAGTCCGCGACCGTGCCGATGCGCTGCTCCAGCAAATGACCGTCGAAGAGAAAGTGGGCCAGCTCAATCAGGCTTCCGGCCGCATCATCAAAGGTTTTGCTGACGAGAAGCCCGATGCGGCAATTCGCGCCGGCCGCGTCGGTTCCGTTCTCTGGCAGGTCGATGTGCACGAACTGAATCGACTGCAACACATCGCGGTGGATGAATCGCGCTTGCACATCCCCCTTCTCATGGCTTTCGATGTCATTCACGGCTATCGCATCATTTTCCCCGTTCCGCTCGCCATGGCCTCGTCGTGGGATCCCTCAGTGGAAGAACAAGCGCAGCATGTGGCCGCGGAAGACGCTCGCGCCGCCGAGATTCAGTGGACGTTTACCCCCATGCTCGACATCGCGCGTGATGCCCGCTGGGGACGGATTGTCGAAGGCGCAGGCGAAGATCCTTATCTCGGCGCGGCCATGGCCCGGGCCCAGGTCCGCGGATTTCAAGGCGAAGCCCTCAGCCCGAATTCGATTCTCGCCTGCGCCAAACACTTTGCCGGCTACGGCGCGGCCGAGGGTGGTCGCGACTACGATTCGTCCTACGTTCCCGAAGAACTTCTACGCAACGTCTATTTCCCGCCCTTTCATGCCGCCGTGGACGCCGGCGTCGGCAGCCTGATGAGCGCCTATATGGACCTGAACGACGTCCCCGCCGCGGGCAATCGCTGGCTGCTGCATGATGTGTTGCGCGATGAATGGGGCTTCAAAGGCTTCGTGGTCTCGGATGCCCTCGCCGTCGGCAATCTCGTCACCCACGGCTTCGCAGCCGACAAAGAAGACGCGGCCTACCGTGCTTTCCACGCGGGCCTGAACATGGATATGGCAAGCAACACGACCATCACTTATCTGCCCAAATTACTGAGCGAAGGAAAAATCACGCAGGCGCAACTCGACGCCGCCGTAAGACCCATTCTCGAAGCCAAAATTAAACTTGGCCTGTTCGAGCATCCCTATTCCGATGAAACCAAAGTGGACGCCGTTCTGAACCGGCAATCCACTCGCGATTTGGAGCGCAAGCTGGCCGCGCGGTCCATGGTGTTGCTGAAAGATGACAACAACGCCTTGCCGCTGCCGAAAAGCGTCAGAAAAATTGCGCTTATTGGCCCGCTCGCTGATTCCGCCGATGACCTTGAAGGCGGCTGGTCGCCCGAAACCCTCTTCGGCGACCCAAGCAAAAGCCATCCCGTGACCATCGCGGCCGGAATCCGCAACAAACTGGGCGCGAATATAGAAATGGAAGTCGTTTCGGGCCCGCCGCTGCGCCGCGATTATCCCGCCATGCTGGATGTAATTCAAGGCAAAAAACCAATCCCGGAGCCGACTGCCGCGGAAGTCAAAGACTGGCTTGCCCGCGCTGAGAAAGCGGCAAAAAAAGCTGACATCGTGATTGCCGTGATGGGTGAAGCCGCTAACATGAGCGGCGAAGGTGCGTCGCGGTCGTCTCTTTCGCTTCCCGGCATCCAGGAGCGCATGCTTGAAACAATCTCTGCGGCCGGCAAGCCGGTCGTGCTCGTCCTGGTCAATGGCCGCCCGCTCGATATCCGCTGGGCCAGTGAACATGTTCCCGCCATTCTTGAAGCCTGGTTCCCCGGCACCGAAGGTGGAGACGCCGTGGCCGATGTCCTCTTCGGTGACGTCAATCCCGGCGGCAAGCTGCCGGTGACCTGGCCCCGCGATGCCGGCCAGGAGCCGCTCTACTACAACCACAATCGCACCCACGATCCTGATGATGCGCCGAATTTCGGCTCGCGCTACTGGGACTTGAGTTCGAAGCCTTTGTATCCCTTCGGTTATGGCCTGAGCTATTCGAAATTTTCGGTGAGCAATTTGCGGATGAACAATGCACAAATTAAATCTGCCGAGACGGCGCAGGTTTCTGTGGATGTCGCGAACACGAGCAACATTTCGGGTGACGCGGTCGTGCAGATTTACATTCATCAACGCGCAGGTTCAGCCTCGCGTCCGGTGCGGCAACTGGAAGGATTTCGCCGCGTAACCCTTAAACCGGGAGAGAAGCAGACTTTAACTTTTCAGCTCGGGCCGAATGAGTTGAGCTTCTGGAGTCCACAGACGAAAATGCGCGCCGTAGAGCCGGGCACGTTCGATGTCTGGGCGGGCCAGGATTCAACCGCGGACCTACACGCGACGCTGGATGTGATGCCGAATTAATTTTGCGGAAATCCCGGCCAGAGGGTCAGTTCAATTGTCAGTCTGAGCAACCGCTCTTTGCGCAGCGAAGAATTCTGGGCGGGCCGCGCGCAAGGATCGCGCGCGATTGGCCCGCATCCCTATCGAACTGACCCACTGCCGAATCCCGGCCTGCCTTGCCGGATGATTTTCGAAAAATCCGGTGAGTCATCCGCCGCCCGCGCCACCGGATTGATAAACGCCTTGCGCTTCAACTCTGCGAACGGCAGATTTTCGCCAGCGAGAATGTGGTGCTCATAGAGCATCTCATCGGCTTTTCCGCTCAGCAGAATCCGCCAGTCCCACGGCGAGAATCCCACCCCGCCGACGTCATTCACGTGAAGTGAAATGTTGGTTGTGCAGTTGTTCGCGAGTGCGTTGTACCACTCCGGGTGATCGTGCAGGCGGTTCGTGCGCTTCAGATAGTCGAGAAAAATGGCCCGCGATTGTTCAGGGGTGGCGAGGGTGTGATAAAGATAAACTTCTTCGCCCTCGCCGTGCGGCCCGGGCCTGAAATTGGTACGTAGCCGAATCACATCGCGCTCGTCGGCCACGATGTAAATCAATTCGTAGTAACGAAAAAATCCGCGGATGGCCGAATATGTCTGCCCCGCCTGCTTGCGCGTCTCCACAGAAATCGCAATATGTCCTTCGTCGCCGAAGTCGAAGCTCATAATGCTGTGCGCAATCCACGGCCCCATCCAGTAGATGAACGAAATATCAATGCCGCGCAGTTTGGAGAGATCATACGTCCGCGTCTCCCAGCGCGGGGTGTAGTCGGTCTCGGTACGGTAGTCGCAATAGCGCAGATTGTGAATTGTTATCTGATTGCCGTTCATTTCCGCCCACGCGGTTTCGGCGACATCCGGCTGCCAATTGCGATTGTTGGAGGGCTTGAGCGAAAACCACCACGTCGCCGTGACGGCGAAAGCGAGAAAAAGAATTTGCAGGCTGCGCGGTGACTTGAGCGCGATGAGCGCGCCAAGAATCGCCGCCGAATAAAGAATCGCGACAGGCACGCGCCATGCCGGCGCCGGAAAATTGAAGAACAACGCCGCCGCCGCCCAGATGTTGGCGCAGATGGCCGTGGCAAACGAAACGAAAGATGCAAACCCGCCCGCAATCCTGCGCATCAGACTCGGCGAATTTCCCGGCACCTCAAAAGTGTAGCGCAACCAGCTCTTACCACTTTGTCATCCCGAGCGATGCAACCCTAACCATGTGTCATCCTGAGCGAAGGGAATTCATTCGCTTGCGAATGAATTCACGTAGTCGAAGGACCCCTTGCATCTATCAATCTCCAACCGGCCCCTCAAGGAATTCTCACGCTGCGGACGAGTTCCCGGTGAGAATTCCTCGAATTGTCCGTTTGCCGGCCAAGGCCTATGGGGTCCTTCGACTGCGTATGAAATCCACATTCGCGGATTTCATACTCCGCTCAGGATGACATTGCCTTGAGGCCGCTACTTCTTCAGAAACGTCCCTTCCTGTAATTCCTGAAATGCCTGTTGCAGTTGCTGCTGCGTATTCATCACGATCGGCCCGTACCACGCCACCGGCTCCTGGAGCGGCTTTCCGGAAACGAGTAAAAATCTAATCCCGTCTTCGCCGGCCTGCACCGCGACTTCATCGCCGCTGTCGAACAAAATCAGTGAGCGGTTATCGGCTTCCGTCGGCGGAGTCGTCTCCAGCCATTTAATTCCCTCGGTCGGCACGGCCAGCGGCGCCGATGCATTGCAGAATTTTCCCGATCCCGCAAAGACATAAGCGAAGCTATGCCGCGTCGTTTCCATGGGCAGGGTCTTGCGCTTGCCCGGAGGAACGGTCACATCAAGATAAATCGGGTCGGCGGCGATGCCATCCACCGGCCCTTTTTTCCCCCAGAAGCTGCCGCAGACCAACCGAACCTGCGTGCCATCGTCATCTGTGATGACCGGAATTTCATTCGATTTCACTTCCTGGTAGCGTGGCGGCGTCATCTTCAGCGACGCCGGCAAATTTGCCCACAACTGGAAGCCGTGCATCCGTCCCGACTGGTCGCCTTTAGGCATCTCCTGATGAATGATGCCGCTGCCCGCCGTCATCCATTGCACGTCGCCGGAGGCGATGCTGCCCTGATTGCCCATGCTGTCGCCATGTTCGACCGTTCCGGCGAGCACATAAGTAATCGTCTCAATGCCGCGATGCGGATGCCAGGGAAATCCTGCAAGGTAATCGGCGGGCACGTCGTTGCGAAAATCGTCGAGAAGCAAGAATGGATCGAAGTCGGAAGTGTTGCCGAATCCAAAAGCCCGGCGCAGATGCACGCCCGCGCCCTCCATTGTGGGCTTTGATTGAATTACGCGCTTTACGGGACGAATCGACATGGGGGAGTCTCCTGGGTCCGAGGATTTTACGAAGATGGTGATGCGAAGTTCCAGTATATCCGTCGCGCGTGGGCGGACATTCCTGTCCGCCAGTCCTTCACGGTGAAAGATGCAGTGTCATCTCGACTGAGCCGGAGCGAAAGCGACGGCGAATGGAGAGACCTGCTTTGTCAGAATCTATGTTTTCTCATAGATTGTACGTACGGCTTTGTCCCATTTTGGGAAACCGCAGCATTTGCGTTTCCAGGCCTCTGGCAAGGCTTTGGCAAGAAAACGACCCAAACCATGTCCAATATCTCGTCGGCCCGCGTAGGGCTTCCTAAATCGATTTTCCTTGCGAGTTTCGAGGGCTATCTGGGCCCACATTTCGGCCTCGTTCATCCCCAGAAAATTCGACTTACGCAGAATCAACAACTTCCACCAAAACTCAATCACTTAGCGGAATTTCGATTCGGGAAGTGGTGCACTCAACCACCAAGGACACGAAGGTTCACGAAGAAAATCTAATCGTGGCTTTCTTAAACATGGCTTTCTTAAACATGGCTTTCTTCGTGTAACTTCGTGTTCTTAGTGGTTCAGCTTTTTGCAACGCAAAACGCCACGATGGTCTCGCCGCTTATCCCAGATGCTTTTTCCGCGCTCCGCACGAGTTTCGCTTCCAAATTGTCGGGATCGGGCTTCATTTCGCAAGCTGCAATTTGTTCGTCGGTCGCGCCGTGATAGCAAAGTTCGCACACGCCCAGGCCATTTTCGCCATCCGAGCCAGAACGCACCGGCGGCCCAAACACCCGGCACGTCATCGGGCGCGCGTCATAAAGTTCGCACAATCCTGTGGCCGGGTCCAGAACTGGGCAGACTTCGTCGTTGCCGAAGTATTCAAAGCGAGCTTGCGCGTCATCGGAGTCGTCGAGTATGCCTGTCTTTACATTGCCGGGAAAATCTTTTGCCAGGCGGTTTATCGATTCCCGTGCGCGCCGCCGGATCGCCGCCGCTCTTTCTGGATCGTTCTTCTCCAGATCCGACATCCCGCGCCGTAAACGCGCCGCGTCCAGTTGATTGATCGCGAACACGCCCACGCAACATTGCGTGCAACCGGGCCGGCACACGAGCCAATCGCCGCTCTTGCGCGCTGCTTCAGCCAGCGCCGCATCTACAATTTGAATGAGCTTGGTATCTGCCTTGGGAGTGGGGACCGAATTTGCGCGACGGGACGACTTCATAAACCACAAAGGACACTAAGTATCACGAAGGAAGCGTCAATCACAAATCCTTCGTGAACCTTCGTGTCCTTGGTGGTTTAGCTCTCTCGCTTACGGCTCGATCCGCACCACGACCGGATGCGTAATCGTCGGGTCTTCGTTGATGTAATAAACCACCGTGCCATTCGTTACCGCCGTGGTATTGGCGCCAAAGTCGCCGGTGCCGCCAGCCGTGTTCAAATGAGCAATCCCGGCGAAGGTCTGGTCCGCGGCCAAGCCTCCCGGCCCGGCGAATACCTGATCCGCGGTGCCGCCGAAGGTAAACATCGGTGGCGATGTTGGGAAAATGGTGAGCGATGCGGTCTGGCCATTGCTCGATGCATCCGGCGTATCGTCGGTTCCCAGGGCAAAGACTCCGGTCAGGCTGGCCAGGTTGACCGTGCTGCTGGTGCTCTGGAATTCCATCAAGCCCGAAGTCGAACTCGCGTCCGTGCCCACAAGATAGACGCTGGGCGTGGTCGTGCCCTGGGTGGGTGCGATCAAATAGCCCACCGGCGCCGAACCCGAGCCGAAGTTGCCGCTGAAGAGAACGCGTCCGCTTGTGGCATCCACCGTGTACGATCCGGAAACCGGAGTATTGCTGGTCGAAACTCCGGCCACGTCCTGCGAATACGTGCCGCCGAGCAAACTTGTGCCATCGAAGTTGATGACGCCAAGCGTCGCCCCCGCGCCCGAGGCCGAAGTGCCGGTCGTGTGATAGAGGAAATAATCGGTCAGCTGGTTGGCTGTGAACGGCCCAGTACTTAACAGCGCTTCGCCGCCGAAGATGGGAGCCACGTTTAAGGAGCCGGACGATACGAACATGATTTCATTGGCGTTGACCTGATAGTAGGAGAATTGCAGGTCGTAAACCGAATTACTCCCAACGATGAGCGAACCAGTGCCATGACCTGAAACCGGGTCAGGATTAAAGTACGTTCCGCTGCCGCCGGTGGAGTCGGTGGTGAGCACGCCCGCGTCATCAGCATCTGCGACCACATCGGTGATGCCTTGCGCAGCCATGTTCATGGAGCCGGCCAATCCAAAGCGGCCGCTGTGCTTGTCGGCGCCGATGAACTGGAAGGCGTACGTTCCGTTGGGTCCTTGCGTAAAGGTGCTGGTGTCCTGTCGGCGGATAATGCCTGCGGCGTTTGTGCCCGTGCCGTCGGCATCGTCAAATTCGAGGATGTGGCCGGTCATGTAATGGCCATTGCCGTCGTTTCCGCTAATCATGAAGCGGAAAGTAACGGTTGTGCCCGAGGATGTCGTGAGTGTCAGACATCCGCGCGGATCAGCTCCGGCGATGTCCTGGCCGAGCGTGTAGGAACTGAGGCCGAGGTTCAGCGAACTGGCGTGGAAGTAGCCGCCCGAGCTGTTGACGTCTAGCTGGCCTCCCATGATGCCGCCCGCGCCGTCCGTGGTAAAGCTGCCTGCAATCGCCACCGGCCCGCTGGGATCAAAACCGCGCAGCATGAAGGCATAAGGCTGCTGCGAACTCATTTTCGCTTCCTGGCCCATTGGGCAGACGGGCGATGCGACTTGAATGCTCATGCTGCTCGAGAGCGCGGTCGTGTGTGTCGAGTCCTCGACCTTGAATACGAGCGCAGTGCCTGAAGCCGAAGCGGTGCCGCTGATAACACCGGTCGAGCCATTGAGGGTCAAGCCGGTTGGCAGCGTTCCTGAGTTGAGAGACCAAGTATAGGGCGGTACGCCGCTGGCCCCTTGTAAAGTCGCGCTGTAAGGCGTGCCGGTATTGGTGCCGGGCAATGTCGTTGTCAGCACGGAGAGCGGTGGCGGCGTAGCGATAACGATGCTCAACGGCACCGAGTTGGTCGTAACGTTATTGGAATCCGTCAGGGTGAACGTGACCGGATAGGTGCCATCGACGGCGTTACGGTGCCGCTGATGACGCCAGTGCTTGAATTCAACGTCAAGCCCGACGGCAAGCTGCCGCTGGCAATACTCCAGCTGTAGGGTGGCAAGCCCCCCTTGCCCGCCAAAGTAGCAGAGTAGGTATCGCCGGGCGCGCTGCCGGGCAGAGAAGTGGTGGTGATAAGTAATTGCGGATCGAGGAAAATCTGGTTCATCGCGCCATAGCCGACATTGCCGAGGTTGTCGGTGACCTGGAAGAACAAGACTGGGCCTTGGCCGTCCGCGAGCGGCGTGCCGCTGATGGTTCCATTCGGTGCAAGATACACATTGGGCGGCAAGGTATTGATCTGCGGCGGCGGCAACTGGAAGGAGAATGTATAAGGCGGCGTGCCGTAATTCGCCGCAAGCGATGTGGAGTAGGAGCTGCCGATGGTGCCATTGGGCAGTGAAGTCGTGGTAATTGTCACCCTCTGGCCGAGCAGGATCGAGAGAGGCTGGGTCGCGATGGTGCCATCAGAGTCCTCCGCCTGGAGGACGAAGCTATAGTTCTGTTGCGGGTCGCTGGGATCAGGCGTCCCCGCGATGGAGCAAAAGCACTGACCGGGGATGGTCAAGCCCGAGGGCAGGCTCCCCGATTTAATGGAAAAGATAATTGGCGGATCGCCGCCGGTGTAGCTAAGCTGCACGGCGCTGCCGAATCCACCGTAGGGATTCGCGATGAATGCGTCGGGCAATGAAGTCGTCGTGATGACTAGCGGCAGAGCGTGTACGAAGACCAGCAAATTTTGCGAGCTAGCGGTGGCGCCAGCAGAATCTTTCACGCTGAAAACGAGCGCGCCGAATGGCCCAGGGATATTCGGTGTTCCCGAAATCACGCCGGTGCTTGCGTTCAGGCTAAGCGGCAACAACGGCGGCCATCCGCCATCGGGCCCGGACCAGGTGTAAGGCGGTACGCCGCCTGTGGCTTGCAACGTGGTGGAGTATGGCTGATTCTGATTCGCTTGCGGCAGCGACGTGGTGGAAACGGTCAGAGTTAGGTTGATCGCGAGGTTGCTGGAAGTGGCAACGGTTTTATCAGAGTCCGTGACCTGAAATACCAGCGGGTTTACGCCGGGGCCGGTGGGTGTGCCGGTGATGCCGCCGCCGGGTTGCAGGGTCAGGCCGGGAGGCAGCGAGCCAGATTTAATAACCCAGGTAAAGGGCGGATCTCCGCCGGTTCTGGTGACGGCAGAAGCATAGGGTTGACCAACCACAGCATTGGGCAGCGAAGTTGTGGTGATGACTAAGGGCAGAGCCTTGATGTCGATGCTTAGCGCGGTGGAATTCGCGCTATTGCCTTTCGCGTCGGTCGCGGTGAAGGCGAGCGAGCCAAAAAGTCCTGGTTCGGTGGGTGTTCCAGAAATTACGCCAGCAGTGCTGAGGGTCAAGCCGGTTGGAAGGGAACCTTCGATCCCTGATTCGAGCGTCCATGTATAAGGCGGCGTACCGCCAGTCGCGGTCAAAGTCGCCGAATAAGGCGAATTCACTTTGCCGTCGGGCAAGGATGTGGTCGTGACCCCGCCGACGGTATCCGATCCCCCCGATGTGCTGCTTCCGCCGCAGGCGGCGAATTGCAGGCAACAGGCAAAAACACAAAGAACCGATAACCACAGCGAGGCACGATTCATAGATGATGGCTTCCTAATGCGCATGGCGGGAGCGAGCTTTTGAACTTGCAAACCCTTGAAATTGTAAAAAGACTCCAAACAAGGGAAAATTACGCCCTTTAGCTCCACTATGGTAAATCCTTTTCAAATTCCGGCAAGGGGAATTGCGTCTCTCGAATAGGGAAGAAAGTTAAGGAAGCACAGTTGAGTCAGAAAATCAGCTAGAATGCGCTTTTCATTTAGAATCAAGAACTTTTGCAGATAAAGAGACGTATCTGAAGTGGGTTCACGGCGGCGGTGCGGTCTCACGCTGCCGGAATGCACAGGAATACCGGGGAGCGTGTTGTGGTCGAGGATGCCCAGGTTGGCGCATTGCTGGTGCGGCGTTGTCTGGCCGGCGACACGGCTGCCTGGGAGGAAATCGTTGAGCGCTACCACCGGCGTATCTATAACATTTGCTATCGTTTTGCGGGATCGGCGGACGACGCGCAGGACTTGACGCAGGAAGTATTCATCAAGATGTACCGAACCTTGAACAGCTACGACCTGGAAAAAGGCGCGCTCATGACGTGGGTGACGACCATGACGCGCAACCTGCTGGTGGATCACTTCCGGCGGACGAAACAGGATCGCATGACGGATTCGCTGGATGTAGCGCCATCGGACCATGAAGACGCCATGCCGCTGGGCGAACGGATTGAAGACAAGGCTTTGCCGCCCGATTCCGGGGTGCAAAGCCGGGAAACCCGGGAAATGGTGCACCGGGGGTTACAGAAGTTATCGCCCGAATTGCGGGAAGCCGTCATTCTGAGGGACTTGCAAGATATGGATTACAAAGACATTGCAGCCGTGTTGAAAGTACCGGAGGGGACCGTGAAATCAAGAATAAATCGGGGACGGGCGGAACTAGCGCGCCTGTTGCAACGTACCTATAGGCAGGTGATGTGATGCCAGAACCAAGCAAAATGCAATGCGCCGAGTTTGATGCGCTGCTTAGCGACGCCATAGAAGGCCAGCTGAGCGGAGCGCAGCTGGCAAGTTTCGAGGCACACACCCAGAGTTGCGCGACCTGCGGGCCTCTGCTGGCGGATGCAGCGAAGGGGCATGACTGGCTCAAGGCGCTCACCGAAGTCGAACCGCCGGCGGAGATGGTGGCCAATATTCTGGTGGCCACGACCGGGCTCGACACCACGCGCCTGCACGCAAAGTTTGGCGAGAGTATTTCATGGCTCGACCGCATGCAGGATTGGGCGATGGGAATCATCACGCCGATGTGGGCGCTCACGCGGCAGCCAAGATTTGTCATGTCGTTCGGCATGATTTTCTTCGGACTGTCGGTCTCGCTCAGCCTGGCAGGAGTAAAGTTGAGCGACCTCCGCCATGTGGATTTGCGGCCCAGCGCGGTGAAGCGCGGGTACTATGAGACGTCAGGCCGGGTGGTGAAATACTACGAAAACATCCGGTTCGTGTATGAAATTGAATCGCGCGTGCGCGAGTTCAAGAAGGCGACGGCTCCGGCGGAAACGGAACCGGCGAGGAAGGACAACCGGCATACGAACGATACCAGTCAGGAGCCGGAACAACGGCAGGAACGCAACTACAGTCAGGGGGAGAGCGAGACTTTACTCGCAAGCGTGCTCGCATCTACTCCCGGAGATTCGCCCGCACCTGTAGTGATTTTGGAGGACACGTACAGGAGGCTGTCATGAACTGCGCCAATCATCCCGATGTAGCGGTATCGCAATACTGCCGCAGCTGCGGCAAACCGTTGTGCGCGAGTTGCGTGCGCAATGTGCAGGGCGTGGCCTACTGCGAGCAATGTCTTGCAGAGCGGTTGGGCGCCGTGCACCCGCCGCAGGCGGCGAGTGCGCCGTATGTGGCGCCCGCGGTTTATGCTGGGCAGCCAGTCGCGGCTTCCGGACCGAACCCGGCGCTGGCAGGGATTCTTGGCGCCATACCGTTCGGCGTCGGCGCGGTTTACAACGGTCAATATGCCAAAGGCTTGGGCCACCTCGTGATTTTCGTACTGTTGGTTGTAGGGGCGAGTTTCAAGCGGCGATTTGTTCCCGACGGTCTGCGGCATCGGGATAGCCTTTTTCGTTGTTTACCAGATTATCGACGCGGTGAAGTCGGCGCACGCGATTCGCGCAGGCTTGCCCGCTCCCGATCCCTTTGGATTGGGGAACATGTTCGGAGGCTGGGAATCGAAATCGCAAGCCGGGGCGAGCGCGAGCGCGGGTGCTGCCCCGGGAGTTCAGGGAAGCGCGGGAGTTTATACGCAGCCGCGCATTCCAACAGCGGCGGTGATTCTGATTGCGCTCGGTTGTCTCTTCCTTTTGCGGACGGCGGGCATTTTCGATTACGACGAGGACTTAATCTGGCCGTTCGTACTGATTGCGTTGGGTGTATTCATACTCATCCGGCGCAAGAACGCGCCCCCGAACGCGATTGATCGCTGGGGCCGGCCAGTTCGCCGCAGCTTAACGGGTTCGGCGGTGCTCATAACTATCGGCTCGTTGATTCTAATCGAGCACCTGCATGGGCCAAGCTTCCACCGGACGTGGCCGCTGCTTCTGCTGATTATTGGGTTGGTGCGATTGCTTGACAGCAAGAATCCGAATGCATGGAATGCAGGGCCTATGCCCATGCCGCCCGTCCCACCGATGCCGCCGGGGACTTCGACGGATTCGACCACAGGCAGCGAGGTGAACCGTGGCTAGCCCTACCCAGATGCCACCCATGCCACCAGCAATGCCGCCGGTGCGGCCTCCGCGCTCGTTTGCCGGGCCGGTGGTGCTGATTGTCCTCGGGGTTCTTTTTCTGCTGGGCAATCTCGGTATGTTGCCGTGGGGCAATCTGGCCCACTGGTTCGCGCATTATTGGCCGGTGCTGCTGATTCTGTGGGGCGTGATTAAGATTGTGGAGCACCAGCAGGCGCAGCGGGCGGGAGTGCGGGCGAGCGGAATTGGGGTGGGCGGTTTTTTCCTGGTGCTGTTTCTGATCATGCTCGGGCTCGCGGCAACGCAGGCTTCGCGGCTGGATTGGGACTCGCTCCGCGACCACATCCAGATGGGCGACGACGATTTTGAGATTTTCGGCCACAACTACAGCTATGAAGATCAGTTGCAGCAGGCCTTTGCGGCTGGCTCAAGCCTGCATGTGGTGGATGACCGCGGGGCGGTCAACATCACGGCGTCAGATGATGGGCAGATTCGGGTTTCTATACGGAAGCGGGTTAATGCCGACACGCAATCGGCTGCCGAAAAGCGGAATGGCGAGACCAAGCCGCAGATCAGCGTGAGCGGCAACATCGTGACGCTGAATGCGAACACGCAAGTGGGCGGCGAGCACGGCGTCACGACGGACATGGACATTTCGATTCCGCGCAAGGCCGCGGTGGTGATTGCCAACCGGCGCGGCGACGTGAGCGTGGTGGGGCGGGACGGCGATATTGACGTCAGCAACGAGCACGGGGAGGTTGCGGTTTCCGATGTCAACGGCAAACTCAGCCTGACGTTGCAGAACAGCTCGGCGCGGGTGGGGCAGATTTCGTCCGATGTATCCATCCAGGGCCATGCCGATGATGTGTCGATTGAAGACGTAAAGGGCGGGGTGCAGTTGAATGGCGAGTTCAGCGAAAGCGTAAAACTCAGCCGCATCGCCAAGGCCGTCATGTTTCGCAGCTCGCGGACGGACATGGAATTTGCCGGATTGAACGGCGATCTCGACCTGGATTCGGGCGATCTAAATGCGAGCGACCTGATGGGGCCAGTGCGGTTGGATACGCGGTCGAAAGATATTACGCTGCAAGGGGTGAGCGGCGACCTCCGGTTGCAAAATGAAAATGGCTCCGTGGAAGTGCACGTGACCAAGCTGGGCAGCATGGAAGTGCAGAACCGGAACGGCGATATTGAGGTCTATGTGCCGGACAAAGCGGGTTTCGTGGTCGATGCCCGCGCCCGCAATGGAGAAATTGACACCGACTTCGACGCGATTAAAGTAAACAATGAGTCGGACACCGGCATTGGCACGGGAACCGTGGGCAATGGCGGGCCGCACGTGACCTTGAGCAACGAGCACGGCGGAATCGAGATCCGGAAGAACAGCTCGTCGAGCGAAGGGCCGGCGACGCCGGTGATGCCGAAAATGCCAAAGAACGTAGGGCCGAAGCCTGGGGATTTGCCGACGCCGACGGAGAACTAATTTCTCACCGCCGGGGACGCCGTGCGCGCCGAGAAAGTCTGCGCAAGAATCCTCCGCGGGCTCGGCGTTCTCTGCGGTAATTATCCCTCCTGTGTTATTTTCAAACTTCACCTTTCTTGAATCATGATTCGTGCTTATAAAGGCATTTCGCCGACGATTCCGGCGTCGTGCTACATCGATGAATCGGCGCAGATTATCGGCGATGTCGTGCTCGGCGAACATTCGAGTGTGTGGATGAACGCCGTGGTTCGCGGCGATGTTTATGCGATTCGCATTGGCGCGAACTCGAATATTCAGGATTGCAGCGTATTGCACGGCATGAAAGGGCAATATGGCGTGACCCTGGGCGATTACGTCACGGTCGGCCATTCGGTCACGCTGCATGGTTGCGTGATTGGAGACCGCTGCCTTGTTGGAATGGGAGTGGTGATTCTGAACGGCGCGAAGATTGGCGCAGGGTCGATTATTGCGGCGGGAACGCTGATTCCGGAGAAGACGATTGTGGAGCCGGGTTCGCTGTGGATGGGGTCGCCGGGAAAGTTTCGCCGCAAGCTGGAAGAGAAAGATGAAGAAGCCATCATGCGCTATGCGAACAATTATTTGGGGTACAAGGAAGATTATTTGAGGGAGAGATCATCCTGAGCGGAGAGAGCGTTTCACGAAGTGAAGCGCTTGCGAAGTCGAAGGAGCCCATACAGATTGGAGTGAGACTTAAGGCCTTCCACGATGGCGTTTCGACGAAGCATCGTGAGAATTCCTTGAGGGGCCGGTTGGGGATGGAGAGATGCAAGGGGTCCTTCGACTGCGTAAATTCATTCGCAAGCGAATGAATTTACTTCGCTCAGGATGACAAGGTGGTTTGGTGCGCAAACCTAGAGGTAGTTAGGGCGATGAGAGAGCACAAGTATTTTGTTTATATCGTGTGCAGCGGCTCCGGGACGCTGTACATCGGGATGACGAATAACATCGAGCGGCGGGTTTTCGAACACAGGCAAGGGGAGATTGAAGGGTTCTCCCGCGAATATCACTGCGATCGGCTTGTTTATTACGAGAGTTTCGACGATGTGCATAAGGCGATCGGGCGGGAGAAGCAGTTGAAGGGTTGGCGGCGCGAGAAGAAAATTGCCTTGATTGAAGCGGTGTATCCTCGGTGGGCAGATTTAGCGGAGAAATGGGGAGCGGCGATGCTATTTGCGGGACAGGCCATCCCTAAATAGCTTGTCATCCTGAGCGGAGAGAGCGTTTCACGAAGTGAAGCGCTTGCGAAGTCGAAGGAGCCCATAGAGATTGGAGTTAGATAGGCCTTAACAGGCGTTTCGACGAAGCATCGTGAGAATTCCTTGAGGGGCCGGTTGGGGATTGAGAGATGCAAGGGGTCCTTCGACTGCGTTGCCTTTCGCTTTGCGAAAGACAACTACGCTCAGGATGACATGGTGGCTAGGGTTTAGCGAAGCTAACAGGGTGGCGCTCAGGATGACATGGTGGCTAGGTTTTTGCGAACGACCGACGACTAACGACTGACGACCAAAATGATTAAAGCTGTTCGAGGGACGCGCGATCTTCTTCCGCCGGATACGGCGTTGTGGAACTTCGTCGAAAAAACGGTGCGGGAGGTGTTTGCCGCTTACAACTTTCAGGAAATCCGCACGCCGATTTTTGAAGAGACGCAGCTTTTCTCCCGCGCGGTGGGGGAAGAGACGGATGTGGTGTCGAAAGAGATGTACACGTGGGAGGATCGCGGGCGGGCGGAGAGCGATAGAGGGCAGTCTTTAACTCTGCGTCCTGAAGCGACGGCGGGCATTGTGCGGGCTTATATCGAGCACAAAATGTGGGACCGCGGACTGAACAAGCTTTATTGCATGGGGCCGATGTTTCGGCGGGAGCGTCCGCAGAAGGGACGGTACCGGCAGTTTTATCAGATTGATGCGGAAGTGATTGGGCCGGCGTCAGCGGGCAGCGCTTCTCCCGTTCGCGATGCGGAAATTCTGGAGATGCTGGCAACGTTGCTGGATCGGCTGGGCATAAAGGGCTGGACGCTGGAAATGAATTCCGTGGGGTCTTCGGCGGAGCGGGTGAAATTTAACGAAGCGCTGCGGGTTGCGCTGGAGCCGGTGAAAGACAAGATGTGCGCGGATTGCCAGCGGCGGGCGGTGACGAATCCGCTGCGGGTGCTGGATTGCAAAGTTCCCGAAGATCAGCCGATTATCGAGAAGCTGCCGCGCATCAGCCAATTTCTTGAAGAGGACAGCCGAAAACACTTTGAGCAGGTGCAGGAAATCCTCAAAGCGGTTGGGGTCGAGTTTCAAATAAACGACAGATTAGTGCGTGGACTCGATTACTACACGCGAACGGCATTTGAGTTCACGCATGGCGCGTTGGGCGCGCAGAATGCGATTCTTGGTGGAGGACGGTATGACGGATTGTCGGAGTCGATTGGTGGACCGCCAGCGCCGGGAATTGGTTTTGCCATCGGCGAAGACCGGCTGGTGATGACGCTGCAAGAGACGATGGGCTCGATTCAGCAGAAGCCGGATGTTTATATTGCTCCGCTGGGCGAGGGTATGGACACGCAAGCGGCACGACTGGCCCGGGAGTTGCGGCGTAGTGAGATCGTCGCGGAATTGGGCGACGAGACTTTCCGGCTGAAGAAGTCGTTCGAGATCGCAGATAAAATTGGAGCGCGCTACATTTTGATTGTCGGCGAGAATGAGGCCAAGTCGGGCGTGTTTGCCTTGAAGAATCTCGCCAGCGGCGAGCAAGTTTCGGTGCCGCGGGCAGAGCTGGCGCAACGAATCAAGGCTAAGATTAAGCAGTAGGAGAAAATTTATGATGAAAGCGTGCCTGCTGTCGATTCTTTTCATCTGCGGCGTCAGTTTTGCAAGTGCGCAAGTGACCGGCTCGTCCCCGTTGCAACGTATGACGCCGGAGGGACACGCGGGCGAGAGTTCGCGGGCGGTGCTGGAAGCCCAAAAGACGCGCGACCCGGAGGCCGTGAAAAATCTGCTGACGCCAGATTTCACCATGGTGGGCAGCGACGGCAGGGTTTACGACAAGGACGAATTGATTGACGCCGCACACGACGGGCGGTTGAAGAGCTATCAGGTCTACGACGTGAAGATTACGGACGTGGACGAGGAGACCATCATGGTGAGTTATAGCCTCATCGTGACCGAGGCGGAGGGCGACAACGGTTTGGCCCCGCGCTACCAGCGGGTGACGGACTTGTGGGTGAAGCAGGGAGAGCAATTGCGATTGAAGTTTGAGCAGGCTACGGCCGTGCGGCACATTGATTGACGAGGTGTCGTTCTCGGCAGTGTGGTCACGCTACACGCAAGATCCCTCGATCCGCTGGAGAAACCGCGCATCTTCGGGATGACATGCTGGGGGACGACATGCTGGGGGATGACATGCATGCCTTTACCGTTCCGCCATTTATAATCTAAAGATTCGGCTTCGCATCTGATTCTCCACTTAAAGGGAACACTTTGCTCGACTTTCTAGGCGATTTAAGACGCACACATATGTGCGGCGACCTGCGTCTTTCGGATGCGGGCGGCCGCGCGGTTCTGATGGGCTGGATGAACCGGCGGCGCGACCTCGGGAATTTGATTTTTATTGATGTCCGCGACCGTTCGGGCGTGACCCAGCTTGTGTTCAACAAAGAGCGCAACCCGGAGCTGCACGCGAAGGCGGAGTCGCTGCGGAATGAATACGTGATTGCTGCCGTGGGAACGGTGAAGAAGCGCGACTCCGACACGATCAACAAAAACATTCCGACCGGCGAAGTTGAGCTGGTTGTGGACGAATTGCGGTTGCTGAACGAATCGAAGCAGCCGCCGTTTTTGCCCGGCGACATGGTTCTTCCCAACGAAGAAATGCGGCTGAAGTACCGCTATCTTGATCTGCGCCGCGATGCCATGCAGTTCAACATCGAGTTGCGCCATAAAGTTGCGCTGGCGATTCGCGAGTATCTCGCGTCGCAGAAATTCTTCGAGATTGAAACGCCGTTCATGACGCGTTCCACGCCGGAGGGCGCGCGGGATTACCTCGTACCGAGTCGCGTGCAGCCGGGAAGTTTTTATGCGCTGCCGCAATCGCCGCAGATTTTCAAGCAGATTCTGATGATTTCGGGCTTTGACCGGTATTTTCAGATTGTGCGCTGCTTCCGCGATGAAGATTTGCGCGCCGACCGCCAGCCGGAGTTCACGCAGATTGATTTGGAGATGTCGTATCCGCAACAGGAGCGGGTTTGGGAGGTCGTGGAAGGATTTCTCACGGCTGCGTTCAAAGTGGCGGGGCATGAAATCAAGACGCCGTTCACGCGCATGAGCTACGACCAGGCGATGCGTTTGTATGGCATTGACAAGCCGGATATGCGGTTGCCGGCGATGGTGGACGTGCGCGAAGCGCTGACGGCGGAAGAGTTGGCAGAGTTTGCGGCGAAGTTTCGCGTGCGCAAAGAGTTGCCGATTCAAGTAATTCGGATTCCGAAGGCGGGAGAAATTTCGGGAACGGAACGCAGGACGATTGGAACGTACGGCGCGTATGCAGCATGCCCAAGGCCAGAATTTTGTGCAACTGATTAGTGATCCGAAACGGATAGCGAAAGATTATCCGGCGATCGCGGAAAAGATCGAGAAATTCGCCAAGCTGGAAACCGGCGATTTGTGGGTGATCGCGGGCGCGTTAGACAAGCCGGAGATTCCTGCCGTCGCCGAGCAGACTTTGCTCAATTTCTGCGCGAAGTGCGGACTGCTGCGCCTCGATCTGGCTCAGAAGTATGCGGCGAAGCACGGGGCGTTTGAAAAAACCGGCGATCCCGCGAGGGACTACAAATTCGCGTGGATTACGGACTTTCCGATGTTTGAGTGGGATGCATCGGAGGGCCGCTGGAATGCCGCGCATCATCCGTTTACGTCGCCGCATGAGCATGACATGGCGAAGCTGGCGACCGGCGTGGATTCAGTGACTGATCCGAAATCGCCGCTGGGCGAAATTCGCGCGCTGGCTTACGACGTGGTGCTGAACGGAACGGAGTTAGGGTCAGGTTCGATTCGTATTCACCGGCAGGATATTCAAGCCAAAATATTTCAGGCGCTGGGCATGAGCGACGAAGAGACCAAGTCGCGCTTCGGCTTCTTTTTGGAAGCGCTGGAGTACGGGACGCCTCCGCATGGCGGGATCGCGCTGGGCCTGGACCGGATTGTGATGATTCTGGCCGGGGCGGATAGTTTGCGCGAAGTGATTCCGTTCCCCAAGACGGCGCGGGCGGTGGATTTGATGATGGACGCCCCGACGCCGGTGAGTGATGCGCAGTTGAAAGAGTTGGGGATTCAGGTGAAGAAGAGCTAAGTAAAAGCAGATTCCTCGCGCATTTTCGTCGCTTGCGCGACTACGAATGGCTCGGAATGACAAGTGGTTAGCTGTTATTCGATCTGATAGTGCCGCTAGCTGCTGACTTTGTAGTCGCAGGCTTCGCGGCAGGGGCCGCAGTAGTAGAGGCTGTCTTCGCAGAGGCGGACATCAATTTGCGACTGGCAGGAGCAGCAATACTTCTCGCATTCGCAGCGTTCTTCGGTCATTTCACATTGCATGCAGACGTATTTTTTGCCGGTTCCAGTGTTCGCCATGGGGCTAATCTAACGCGGCCGGCGGCATCGTCAAAGTTCCGTTAGTAACGCGTTTGAATACACAAGCGGGCGCGTGTTACCGTAATTAGTTTCCACCCTACGTTCTTCCGAGGCCGATTTGTCCGTCGTTGAAGCTGAGCCAACCCTGCGTAAGACTGCGCTGAACGCCGTACACCGGCAAATGGGCGCGAAAATGGTGCCCTTTGGCGGATGGGAGATGCCGGTCGAATATCCGGCGGCGATTGGGTGCGGAATCATCAATGAGCACATGGCGGTGCGGACGGGCGTGGGCATTTTTGACGTCAGCCACATGGGCGATATTCGGCTGGCCGGGCCGGGAGCGCTGGCCGCGGTGCAGCATATTTCCATGAACGATGCCTCGCGCCTGGCAATTGGGCAGGCGCAGTACTCGGCGCTGCTCTATCCCGAGGGAACGTTTGTGGATGACGTGATCGTTCACCGGCTCGGTGAAGACGATTATCTCTTGGTAATTAACGCCGGGACGCGCGAAAAAGACTTCAACTGGGTGCGCGACAATACGCGCCAATTCGACTGCAAGGTTGAACATCTCTCTGATGACTTCACGCAGATTGCGATTCAGGGGCCGAAGGCGGTTGAGTTGCTGCAAAAGCTTACCGATGCGAACCTCTCGGCTGTGAAGTTTTATTGGCTGACGCGTGGAACGGTCTGCGGATTGAAGAATACTCTGATTGCCCGCACCGGATATACCGCCGAAGATGGCTTTGAGATTTATATCCCCAGCGATGAAGCGACGAGCGCGCGGGTGTGGAAGGAAATCCTCGAAGCTGGCAAAGAATTTGGAGCGGTACCGTGCGGACTGGGAGCACGGAATACGCTGCGGTTGGAAGGGAAGTTGCCGCTCTACGGCCACGAAATTTCGGACACGCTGAACGTTTGGGAAGCGGGTCTCGATCGCTTCTGCAAGATGGAGAAGTCTGACTTTATTGGCCGAGCCGCTTTGGAAAAAGCGAAGGCCGAGTCGCTGAAGCGGACTTTAATTGGGCTGGAAATGACCGGGCGCGGCATCGCTCGCGATGATTATAAGGTGCTTGATCAGTCCGGCAAGGAAATTGGGTATGTGACCAGCGGATGTCCGGGGCCGTTTTTGAAGAAGAACATTGCGCTGGCGTACGTGCCGCCGTCGTTTTCTGAAATCGGGACAACGTTAAGTGTCGAGATCCGCGGGCAGGCTGTCGCGGCGCAGGTTGTTCCGACGCCGTTTTATAAACGGCCCAAAAAGAATTAACCACGAAGGGCACGAAGGTTCGCGAAGAGAGGCTTCACAAAGCAATTTAGCGAGGAGCGAAGGCAGACATGGCATCCTATCCGGCGGATTTCAAGTACACCAAAGAGCATGAGTGGATTAAACCATCCGGCAACACGGCCACGATCGGCATTACTGACTATGCGCAGGAGTCGCTCGGCGACATCGTTTTTGTGGACGCGCCGAAAGTCGGTACAGAAATCAAGGCCGGCGCGACGTTTGGGTCGGTTGAGTCGGTGAAAGCGGTGTCAGACCTGTTCGCGCCTGTTAGCGGGACGGTGACCGAAGTCAACGCCGAACTCGCGACTGCGCCGGAAAAAATCAACAAAGACGCGCATGGGTCGTGGCTTATCAAGATCACGTTGAAAGATCCGAATGAATTGAATTCTCTGCTCTCAGCGGCGGACTATGAGAAATATGTCGCCGAAGAAGGCAGCCATTAACGGAGCGGACTTTGCGGTTCGCTATAAAGGCCGCGAAAAATCGAATTTCTGTTTGCCACATCTAATTAATTTCTATGCAGCGTTACTTACCTAAATCTCAAGCCGATCGCGAAGCCATGCTCAAGACGATGGGCGCACGTTCGATTGACGACCTTTTTGCGCCCATTCCTTCTGAATATCGTCTCAACCGTGATTTGCAAGTTCCCCGTCAAATGGCGGAATCCGAAATTGTGGACTGGTTCCGCGAGCGCTCCCGTGAAAACGGCGATAGCTATGCGAGCTTTTTAGGGGCAGGCGCTTATTCGCACTATCGCCCGGTAATTATCGATTCGCTGATTTCGCGCGGCGAGTTTCTCACCGCGTACACCCCTTACCAGGCAGAAGTTTCGCAGGGAACGCTGCAATCCATTTTTGAATTTCAGACGATGATCTGCGAGTTGACTGGCATGGAAGTGGCCAACGCTTCCATGTATGACGGTTCGACTGCCGCGACTGAGGCGGTGTTGATGGCCTCGCGTGTAACGGGACGCCACGGCGTGGTAATTGCGCGCAATGTGCATCCGGAATATCGCGAAGTCCTCAAGACCTACGCGACTCACCAGGAAATGCCGCTCGCGGAAGTCGCATATGCCGATTCGGGGCGTGTGGATTTGAAGGCGCTCGAAAAAGCGGTGAGCGATCAAACCGCGTGCGTGCTGATTCAATCGCCGAATTTCTTTGGGACGATTGAAGATGTTGCCGCGGTTGCGGAAATCGCGCATAAGAAAGGCGCGTTGCTCGTGGTGGCCATCGCCGAAGCGGTCTCGCTGGGCATAGTCGAGCCGCCGCGCGAGGCTGACATTATTGCGATGGAAGCGCAGTCGTTTGGCGTCCCGCTTGGGTATGGCGGGCCCTACTGTGGAGTAATCGCGACGCGGGAAAAATTCGTCCGGCAAATGCCGGGCCGCTTGGTCGGCCAGACCGTGGACAGCCACGGCCGGCGCGGATTTGTTCTAACTCTTGCCACGCGAGAGCAGCATATTCGCCGCGAAAAGGCGACATCGAACATCTGCACCAATCAGGCCCTCATCGCGCTGATGGTCAATATCTTCATGAATGTCTATGGCAAGGTTGGTCTGCGCGAATTGGCCAAGCAGAATTTGGCCAAGACACACTATGCGGTGCGGCAATTTGGCAAGAACGCCAAGGTTCTCTTCGAGAAGACGCCGCGCTTCAACGAATTTGTGATTCAGACGAGTGAACCGCCCAATGCCATCAATAGCCGCATTCTCGGCCACAAGATTGTGGGCGGACTTCCATTGAAGAAGTTTTATCCGGAGCTGGGCAATGCGTCGCTGTGGTGCTGCACTGAGTTAACGCCGCGCACAATGATCGATACGGCCGCAGGCGTGGTCGCTGAAAGTGAACGATCGGAAAAAGGCGCGAACACGAGCGAAGAAGAAGCCGTGCCGGAGGTGGTGCGATGAACAAGTATCCCGATCTCAAAGCCACCCGCCACACCAGCCAGGATGAAAGCCTGATTTTTGAGAAATCGTCGCCGGGCAAAGCGGCGTGGAAGCTGCCGCCGCTCGATGTGCCGGAAGTGGATTCTAAAGAGCTTTTGGGTTCATCCGAAAGAGAAGACCTGGGGAACATGCCCGAAGTGAGCGAGATTGAAATTATCCGCCACTTCACGCGGCTTTCGACCTGGAACTACGCGATTGATCTCGGCATGTATCCACTGGGGTCGTGCACCATGAAGTACAACCCTCGGGTGAACGAAGCGGTAGTGCGGATGGAAGGTCTCGCTAACGCACATCCTTATCAGCCGGAGAAGATTTCGCAGGGCGCACTGCGCATCATGAAGACGCTCAGCGAATGCCTCATTGAAATTACCGGCATGGACGCAATTACGCTGCAACCGGCGGCGGGCGCGCAGGGCGAGATGACAGGCTTGTTGATGGTGCGGGCTTATCACGAATCGAAAGGTGCGGCGCGGAAGAAAGTACTCATTCCAGATTCTGCACACGGCACAAACCCTGCGACGGCGGCGACGGTCGGCTATGCCGTAGAGAATCTGAAATCGAACGCGAATGGCATGGTGGACATCGCATCGCTCGAATCGCAGATGAACGAAGATGTTGCCGCGTTAATGCTGACGAACCCCAATACTCTGGGCGTTTTTGAGCAGGAAATTCATAAGATTGCCGACCTGATGCACGCCAAGGGCGGCCTGCTCTACATGGACGGCGCTAATATGAATGCGCTTGTCGGCAAAGCGCGCCCCGGCGATTTCGGCGTGGACGTCATGCATCTTAACCTGCATAAAACTTTTTCTACGCCGCATGGCGGAGGCGGGCCAGGCTCGGGCCCGGTGGCAATTAAGAAGATTCTCGAGCCGTTCTTGCCGACGCCGATTGTTATCGAAAAGCAGGACGGAACTCTCGGGCTGGAATATAACCGACCGAAATCGGTTGGACGCGTGCGGGCTTTTTATGGGAATTTCGGCATGTTTGTCCGGGCGCTGGCTTATATTTTGGCGAACGGGCCAGACGGCCTAAGACAGACCACGGAAGATGCTGTTCTCAACGCCAACTACATTCGCAAAGGGCTCGAAGGCGTATTCGACTTGCCGTATTCCACGCCGAGCATGCACGAGGTCGTCTTCAGCGACAAGATTCAGGCAAAAAAGGGCGTGAAGACGATGGACCTGGCAAAACGCCTCATCGATTACGGCTTCCATCCTTATACGACGGCATTTCCGCTCATCGTGGCGGGTGCTTTGATGATTGAGCCGACGGAGAGCGAAGGCCGGGACGAGCTGGATTTATTTATCGAAGCGATGAAGCGGATCGCGGCGGAAGTGGAAGAAGATCCGCAGGGCGTGCTGGGTGCGCCTTATACCACGCGGGTTTCACGGCTTGATGAAACTACAGCGGCGCGCAAGCCGATTCTCCGGTGGAAGCCGGCTAGCTAATCCTTCTAGTTTTTGCAGACTGAGATCCTTCGGCCCGCGAGAAAAACGCGGGCCCTCAGGATGACGAACTCAGAAACTATTTCTTCTCCGTGAACTCCACCGAAGCTTTCGTGTTTTCCCACGCAGCGTTGAGCACGCAGCTGCTGCCTTTTTGATCGTAGGAAATTGTGAAGTCTTCCATGGGTGATGAAAGCGCTGAAGTCTTCATATCGACGCGGCCAAGTTCGTCACTTTCGTATTTATAGGGAATGCCCCACTCGCCAGTCTTTTTGTTAATGATGAGCGTCCACTTCTCCTGCGCCGGAACGGCAAAAATCGTGTAGCTTCCGGCAGGGATTTCTTTGCCGCCGGCCGTCAGGTTCGCATCGGTGACGAACGTAGTTGCTTCATTCGCGCCAAGGCGCCAGACTTCGCCGTAAGGAACGAGGCCACCGAAGATCTTTCGGCCTTTGGCACGGGGGCTGGAGTAATCGGTTTTAATGGTCTTGCCATCGGAAAAACTGCATGAGGCCGAGGCTGAAGGGCTGGGACGGGTTTTTTGGCAAGCCGCCAGCGATGCGAACAGCAGAATTACCGAAAATATTGCAATTTGTTTTTGCATGGAACGTCTCCTTGCGAGGAAATGGATTTAGGTTGTGAACGTAACTGGTTAGACTAGCCGAGTGCTCCGCGGTTAGCAAACCCCGCGAGTGGTTTTCTGCCGTTACAATCTTGAAATGCCTGTATTCGACGAGAAGCGCGCGGAGATTGAGCACTACGAAACCATGATGGGAGTGCCACGCGGACGACTGGCCGTGACGCTGGACGCGATCACGGATGCGATGTCGTTAGTGGGTCAGCACGGCATTTACTGCCAAAGCCAGCGCCAGGCAGGCAAGCCGGCGATGGACATCCAGATTGTGATGAAAAGTCTTACTGACGCGAAAGAATTGATTCAGAGTGTGATGGAAGAACTGAAGAAGAGCTAATTACACACGGCGCAGAGGTTACGCCATGCGGCCTCTGTGGTTAAAGGATCTACGCGATGCTGTATTTGCCCCGCTCAATCATCTTTTGGGCAATTTTCTGCCGCAGTTCAATAACATTGTACGGTTCGTACTTTGCCAGACGGCGGAGGATCGCCAACTGCGTGCGAAGCATGTCGCCATCGGCGACGGCGGCGATGACTTTCTTGGCTGCGGCTTCGATCTTCTCCATCGCTTGCGATAAATACACGCGGGCCATGGCCAGAGGAAGCGCTGCCGCCGCTTCACCTTTAGTTTGGAAAATCTTCTGTGCCCGGAGCACGACCGATTCCATGGCGTAAGTCTCGATGGTCATGTCCGCGATGGCACCCATGATTTCCTGCTGGTCTTGAATCGCCTGCATGTATTTCTGCGTTGCCGCGCCTGCCGCGAATAACCCCAGCTTCTTGGCTTGCCCGACCAACTTGCGCTCTTCAGCGAGTGGCCCGTCTAATTCATCGGATGACGGCCCGGAAAGAACCTCATCCATCAGTTTCTTGATTGCCGGCATCAGTGCCAACTGCCCGCTCATCGCGCGCTTCAGCAGGAACCCAGTAATAATCAGCCGGTTGATTTCGTTCGTGCCTTCGAAGATGCGATTGATGCGCGCGTCGCGATAGGTGCGTTCTGCTGGATACTCTTCGACAAATCCGTAACCTGCGTAGATCTGCACCATTTCATCGGCGACGTAATCAATCATCTCGGAGCCCCAGACTTTGATGATTGAGCACTCGACGGCATACTCTTCGATAGCTTTACGGGTTTCTTTCGCGGCATCCGGGCCGGATTTATCTACTTCGTTCAGCGCCGCATCCATCATGCCGACGGTGCGATAGACGAGCGATTCGCCGGTGAAAATGCCAACGGCCATGTTGGCAATTTTTTCCCGGACCAAACCAAAATCGGCAATGACTTTGTTGAAGGCCTTGCGCTGTTTGGCATAGCCGATGGAATTTTCAATCGCCACTCGCGCGCCGCCTACGCACATCGCGCCCAGCTTGAAGCGTCCGACATTCAAAATATTGAAGGCGATGACGTGGCCCTTGCCGATTTCACCGAGCAAATTTTCAGCCGGAACTTTGCAGTCGTTCAGAATTACCGGGCAAGTGGACGATCCGCGAATGCCCATCTTGTGTTCTTCTGCGCCGATGGAAATCCCAGGGAACGTTTTCTCGATCAAAAACGCCGAAAACTTTTCCCCATCAATTTTCGCAAAAACAGTAAAGAGATCGGCAAATCCGGCATTGGTGATCCACATCTTTTCGCCGTTGAGAATGTAATGCTTGCCATCGGGTGAAAGCGTTGCCTTGGTGCGACAGTTCATGGCGTCAGAACCCGAGGAAGCTTCTGAGAGCGCGTAGGCGCCGACGATTTCTCCGGCGGCAAGTCGAGGCAAATATTTCTTCTTCTGGTCTTCGGTGCCGAAATAAACGATGGGCAGCGTACCAATGCCGGTATGGCCACCCCACGTGGTTGCAAATCCAGCGTACTTGGCAATGTGGTCGGCGATGACGGCAGCCGTGACTTTGTCCATTTCGAGGCCGCCGTAAGCCTCCGGAATTTCGACGCCGCTCAACCCAAGCTCGCCCGCTTTCTTTAAGAGGTCGCGCGTGACTGAGAAGTCTTTGTGCTCGATCTTCTCGATATTGGGCAAAATTTCGTTGACGGCAAATTCTTCGGCCGTCTGGCCGATGAGGTTGTGTTGTTCGGTAAAGTCTTCAGGCGTGAACACTTCACTCGGAGAGCGCTCTTCCAACAAGAAGCTACCACCGGAAATCTTCGCACTAGGAATTGCGGTCGTGGCCATTTAAACCCCTTTCAACCACAAGGACGCTGAGAATCTCAAGACCGATTATTTCACTTTTCAGGGTTTTTGCCAGTGACCTTAGTGAACATCATAGCGCGATGGGGACGTTGTAATTGCTATAACTTACATGAGGTTTTCGAATATTCCCGCGGCCCCCATGCCCCCACCAACGCACATCGTGACCATGCCATAGCTTTGCGTTGCGCCGCTTCATTCACGGACAATCGCTCGCGGTCAGCTTCGCTCCTGTACAGCCCAGCGGATGCCCTAGCGCAATCGCGCCGCCATTCGGGTTCACACGCGACGGATCCAGTCCCGCTTCTTTGATAACCGCCAGCGATTGCGCTGCGAAGGCTTCGTTCAATTCGATTACATCGATATCCGATAGCTTCAACCCAGCCAACTTCAGTGCTTTGGGAATTGCAAACACTGGCCCTAGGCCCATTTCCTCCGGTTTATAGCCCGCGGTGGCAAAAGCGACGTACCGCGCCAGAGGCTTGATTCCCAACGCTCTCGCCCGTTCAGCTGACATGACGACCGCAGCGGCAGCTCCATCCGACATCTGCGACGAATTGCCAGCCGTCACCATGCCTTTGGCATGAAATGCTGGTTTCAGTGACATTAATGCTTCGAGCGATGTATCCGTTCGCGGACCTTCATCAACTTTGAAAACGACTTCCTGCTTTTTCGATTTCGATCCGTTTGGCGTGGTGAAGCTGACAGGGACCGATACAATCTCATCCTCGAATTTCCCCGCGGCGATTGCCGCCAGAGCTTTCTGATGGCTACGAAAGGAGAATTCATCCGACGCTTCCCGCGTAATGCCAAATCGTTGTCCTACGCGCTCAGCGGTCAAACCCATGCTTAAATACGCGTCAGGATAATGGTCCACTAGCCAGGGATTGGGCGAGATTTTGTTGCCCCCCATGGGAATCATGGTCATGGACTCGGTTCCACCCGCGACAATCACTTCCGCGCTGCCGCTGCCGATTCTTTCGGCCGCCTGCGCGATCGCCTGCAAACCTGAAGCACAGAAGCGATTAATCGTCAGCGCGGCGGTCTCGACCGGCAAGCCAGCCCGTAACGATGCAATGCGTGCCACGTTCATGCCCTGCTCGGCTTCGGGCATGGCGCAGCCGAGAATGACATCGTCAATTTCTTTGGCGTCAACTTGCGGCACGCGCTCCAGCGCGCCCTTAATGGCGACCGACGCCAATTCGTCGGGACGTGTCGCCCGCAATGTGCCCTTGTATGCCCGCCCCACTGGCGTACGAACTGAAGAAACGAGTACGACTTCACGCATAGGAAACTCCTCTACATCATTCGATGCCAACTAGACATTTTCGACTTGAGGCATAAAAGCTACGGTTTTGCCCAGTCTTGCCACACCAAGCCTTTGACCCGCGAGAATTCTGAAATGTTGGCCGTAACCAGAGTCATCTTCCTTAACAGGGCCTGCCCCGCAATCAGCAAATCATAGGCGCCAATGGGTTTGCCGGAGGTTTCCAACAGGGCACGGATCAATCCGGCAGTTCGCGCATCCTCATCCTCAAGAGCCAGCACCGTCAGAGGTCCGGCTAGGAATGCTTCCAGTCGTTTCGTGTTGACCTCCCTGTGTGTGCTCTTGGCCACGCCATACCACAATTCGAAGGTCGCGATCGTCGAAACAAAAATGTCAGCCCCGGCGTTTATTGTCTTTTGAAAACGATCTCGAACTACAGCTGGATTGCCATTGATGAGGGCGATGCATGCGTTTGTATCCAGCAAATAGCTCACCGGCGAGCTCACTTGAAGAGAGTTCGCTTCGGAGCGGAGGGTTGGCGCCGAACCATGTGAAACGGCTCAGGACTAATTTCATCCAGCTTTTGGAACCATTCTTTCGGGTCGTCGATCATTGGCTGCAAAAGAACTCCTTCGGCAGTGCGGCGTATCCGAACGCGATCACCCTCAAAACGAAAATCCCGCGGTAGTCGTACGGCTTGGCTGCTGCCGTTCAGAAAGAGTTTGGCTGTATCGGTTCTTGCCATATCAAAAGTATATACTATAAGTATATATTGTTAAAATTACTTTTAAGTCCTAATTTCTCAATGTCTTGCCGGTTTTAAGCGTGTACTGAATTCGCTCTTGCGTCTTCTTCTCGCCGCATAAAGACTTGAATCCTTCCCGTTCCAGATCTAGCACATACTGTTCGCTGACTGGTGTGCCCGGTGTAATATTTCCGCCGCACAGCACTTCAGCAATTTTCGTTGCCAGCTTTACTTCATATTCAGTGATGTAGTCACCTTGGCGCATGATGTGAACGCCCAATTTCAACGCTGCCAGCATGCTTTCGCCGGGAGCGGGGATGTCGTTTCGCATCACCGGCGGTTCATAGCCTGCCTTCACCAACTCAAGAGCGCGCGCTTTCGCGTCACTGAGCACGCGCTCGCGATTCATAGTGATGACGTCTGAACCTGTCAGGAATCCCAGGCCACGCGCCTCATGAGCGGACGTTGCCACTTTTGCCGTGGCAATTGTCTCGAACGCTTTCTTCATTGCTTCCATCAATTCCACCGATTCGCCACGCCCACCGGAACGAATCGCCGCCGCGCTATCCACGGCCCGCAGCAGCATCTCTTTGCAGCCACCGCCCCCGGGCAACAAACCAACGCCTACTTCGACCAAGCCCGTATATAGTTCCGCGTGTGGTTGGCGGGCCGCAGCATGCAGCGAAATTTCCGTTCCACCACCAAGACATAATCCGAATGCCGAGACGACCACCGGCTTGGGCGAAAATTTGATCGCTTGCGTCATTCCCTGGAATTGGCGGATAACCAAATCGACATCATCCCACTCGCCCTCTTGCACGGACATCAGCAATAGCATCAAATTTGCGCCGACAGAAAAATTCGTGGCGTCGTTGGTTATCACGAATGCGTCGAAGTTATCCCCGGGACCTCCGGGTTTGAGCGATTGCGTGATCAAGCTGATAATGTCCGCGCCCAGCGAATTCATCTTGCTGTGAAATTCGATGCAGCCCACGCCGTCTCCGAGATCGACGAGTGACGCACCGGAGTTTTTCTTCACTACACCGTTCGATTTCTTGGCGACCGCAACCGACCATACACCGGAAGAGACTTCAACCGGTTTGTAGCCCGCAATCACCAGATCAAAATAAGCCCGGCCCGACGGCGTCTTCGGCGTGTCTTCATACCATTCTCTCTTACCGCTCGCCAGCAACTTCTTGACGTTGTCGGCGACCGGCTTATTTTCGGAAGTCATACGCGCAACCGTCGGCTTCAACACCCACCGCATCCCACAATTCAAACGGTCCCAGTTCCCAGTTAAAGCCCATCTTCATGGCGCGATCAATTTCGACGATGGAATCTGAAATTTCAGGCACGCGATTCGCGCAGTAAGTCCACAAATCGGACAAGGCTTGCCACAAGAATGCGCCCGCCTTGTCACTCTTTCCTGTACTGCCGTCCATGCCCAGCAGCATTCGCACGCGAGCGCCAGTGTCTTCAACGTTCTTCGCCATGTCGAGCGCGGCGAACTTCGGCTTCTGTCGCGGGCGATACTCCAGCGTTTTCCAATCAATCGCCACGCGCTCGTCTTCTTTGCCCTCCACGCTTTTGACTTTCTTGTAGAATCCGCCTTTCGTTTTGTCGCCCAGCCATTTGCGTTCGAGCATCTGTTTATAGAAGTCAGGCAATTTCAGTTCGCTTCGTTCATCGTGCACGTTCTGCATCATGTTGCTGACCACATGGCCGAGAATGTCGAGACCAACCAAATCAATCGTGCGGAAGGTTGCGGATTTCGGCCACCCCACTGCCTGTCCGGTCAGTGCATCCACATCTTCAATCGAAAAATCCATCTCCTGCATTAACCGCATGACATTCAGCACTGAAAATGTCCCGATGCGATTTCCGATGAAATTCGGCGTATCTTTCGCCCAGACCGCGCCTTTACCCAATTGCACATCGCAGAAATGCGCAATCGCATCCATCGCGGCGCGATCGGCTTCCGGCGTGGGAATCAATTCCAGAAGGCGCATGTAACGTGGCGGGTTAAAAAAATGTGTTCCAAACCAGTTTTTGCGGAAGTCGTCAGAGAATCCCTCTGCAATTTTGCCGACGGGCAAGCCGCTTGTATTTGTCGTGATGATCGTTCCCGGCTTACGAATGGCCTCTACTTTTTTCAGCAAAGCACGCTTCAATTCGAGATTCTCAACCACAGCCTCGATGATCCAATCCACGTCGGCTAATTTCTTCAAATCGTCTTCAAAATTGCCGACGGTTACGAGCCGGGCTAACGACGCGTCCATGAAGGCGGCGGGCTTCGATTTTTTGGCAGCCTCGAGTCCCGCGGAGGCGATCTTGTTGCGCGACGCTGCATCTGCGTCGGCGGGAACAATATCCAGCAAATAACTCGGCACGCCGGCGTTGGCAAAGTGCGCCGCAATGCGCGCGCCCATGGTTCCCGCACCTAAGACTGCAACTTTATGAATTCGCTTCATGAATATTCTTTCCTTTCAACTCACCGCCGTGTAGCCAGGCAAGATATAGCGTCTTTCTCCTTGACTCCCGTCTGTTTAAGAAAGCTAAGAGATAATCTTCGCCAGCAAGAATGCCGCTCCCGCCGCCAAGCCGCCTATGATCATCGTTTGTCCGGCACTCTTCCACGGTGGTGTTCCGGTGTATCTGCCTTTGAGGAAGCCAAATATTCCGAGAGCTGCCAGCGTGACACCCGCCGAGACTGTGAGCGCCTGCGCGGCATTGGACATTGCAATATACGGCGACAACGGCACAAACCCGCCCAAAATATAAGCCCCTGCAATCGTCGCCGCGCTGTTGCGCGCGCGCGCGGGCTCGGGCTGCTCCAATCCGAGTTCGTAACGCATCATGAAATCGACCCAGGCATCGGGATTCTTGCTCAGGGCTTCTACAACCGGAGTGCTTTGCTGTGCTGTCATGCCATACGCCTCGAGGACGCGGCTGCACTCCGCTTTTTCTTCTTCTGGGATTTCCTTGATCTCGCGATATTCGCGCTCGCGCTCCTGTTCATAATGCTCGGCGTCGCCACGGGCCGCGAGATAGCCGCCGAGTCCCATGGCAATCGAGCCCGCTGCGATTTCGGCAAGTCCACCGACAACAATTAGACGCGTGTTTTGCACCGCGCCGGAGAGTCCCGCCGCCAATGCGAAAGGCACCGTTAAGCCGTCCGACATGCCTATGACAACATCCCTCACAAAATTTCCTGAAGTAAAATGCTGCTCCTGATGAGGAATACGCGACATCACTTTCCGCCCTCCGTGAAATTCATGCTGCCCGTTTCCAACGCGTGACCCTTTAGATACTCTAATGCCTTGCTCACCATTTGCTTTTCGCCTTTATACGCCAGACGCTTGGTAGCTTCCTCCAGCGGAATCCACAAGGCTCGTTTGACCTCGATCCGCATGTTCTCGTCGATGTCGTCAACTTCTCCGGACACATAATGCAGAAGGTAAAAGCTCACGATTTTGAACACTTGTGCCCGATCACCCCAGGTGCGAACGTAGGTATATTTTGTATCCCCCAGCTTGGTGACCAGCTGCGCATGTAGGCCGGTTTCTTCTAACACCTCGCGGACTGCCGCCTGCTGGGGCTTTTCTCCGGCATCAATCAAGCCTTTGGGTAAAGCGAGTAACACTTTTTGCGATTTCTTGCCCACTTTGCGGCCACCGCCCGTGGCGGGTGGCT
This sequence comes from Terriglobia bacterium, assembly GCA_963702965.1. Lineage (GTDB taxonomy): Bacteria > Acidobacteriota > Terriglobia > Terriglobales > Acidobacteriaceae > JAJPHW01. Next base: position 3,710,080 of record OY969776.1, on the reverse strand, counting down.
CCCTTTGCGGCTCAATGGCAGCCATTTCCCAGCCGTTTACCGTCTGCCGAACCACTACTCCCCCAGCTGAGATTTCTCGTACCATCCGCCCAAGTTATCAGGAACAGAGGAGTTAGTCACTTCTGTCATCTTCGGGTAATGGGTCGTGAGTAATCTGGCACAGCCATTTTCGGCATGGAAGAATCTAAGTGTGGAAGTGGCCTTTTACTTGCGGCCCAAACTTAAGGAAGGTAAGCGCCGCTGAACAGTAGTGGTGGCGGGCAGTTATGAAGCATCTGGGCAAAATTATCCGCTCCGTGCAAGCGTTCGGCCGGGAACTTTCTCGCCATGCCCCGCTCGAAACCCCTCAAGCCCCAGGGATTGGTCTGGCACTGGGCGGAGGGTTCGCCCGCGGCATCGCTCACGTCGGCGTCCTCAAGGTTCTCGAAGAAGAAAACATTCCCATTCAATCGATCGCGGGCACCAGCGTCGGAGCCCTCATCGGAGCCGCCTACTGCAGCGGCGTTTCCATTCCCGAACTGGAAGAAGTTGCCGCGCAGGTGCGCTTCAAACATTTTGCGAAATGGACGGTCTCCCGTCTTGGCTTCGCAACGAATTCGCGCATGATTGGCTTTCTGAATCGCGTACTCAAAGTCAAGACCTTCGAAGAGTTGCACATTCCACTTGCTGTCACGGCCACCGATTTTTCGACCGGGGAAGGCGTAGTGTTTCAATCTGGCCCGCTGGTAGATCCAGTCCGTGCCAGCTGCGCCTATCCCGGCATGTTTCTGCCCGTCGTCATCGAACGCCGGCTGCTCATTGACGGTATGTTGGCCCACGCCGTGCCGACACGCCCGTTGCGGCAAATGGGCGCCAAACGAGTGCTCGCCGTCCAACTGAAGAGCACATGGACTCAATCCGAGAGTGGCCCGCGCCATCTCTTCGACGTCATCGGCCAGTGCTTTTCGATTGCTCAGGAAATGAATAGCGGCATCTGGAAGCAGGCTGCCGATCTGGTCATAGAACCCGACGTCACCGGCTTTAAATACGATGATTTCGAGCGATCTTCCCAGTTGATTCGCGCTGGCGAACTCGCTACCCGCGCCGCGCTGCCCGAAATACGCAAGTGGTTGCAGGCTGAAATTGAGACCGAACGCGTCAATCTTCCACTGCCTCGCCGCGCTACACTTCCTGCCGAGTAGCTGAGACTTCGTTCCAAGCGGTTCTTTCCTTTGCGGTCTTCCATCGCGTAACCTGATTTGGTCCATACTGGAGAAACTTATGCCTGAAACCCAAGACCCTCGCTATCCCATTGGCAAATTTGTCTATGACGGCCCTCCTACGGAGCAGCAACGAAAAGAATTCATCGCCAACATCGAGCAGGCGCCCGCGGCATTGCGCGCGGCGGTGAAAGGGCTCACGCCGCAGCAACTCGACACGCCTTACCGCGATGGCGGATGGACGGTCCGACAGGTCGTTCACCACGTACCCGAGAGCCACATGAATGCCTACATCCGCTTTAAACTCGCGCTTACCGAGGATGAGCCAACCATCAAGGCCTATGAGGAAGATCGCTGGGCAAAGCTGCCGGATGTGCAGACCGTTCCGATTGAAGTTTCGCTCGCGCTGCTCGATTCGCTGCACACGCGTTTTGTTCAAGTCTTAAGGGGTATGAAGAACGACGAATGGAAGCGAACATTTCGCCATCCGGAACAGGGGATTGTCCCGCTGGAAAGAAATCTGGCGCTGTATTCCTGGCATGGACGCCATCATGTGGCTCATGTCACGGAGTTGAGGAAGAGGATGGGTTGGTAGCCAACGACGAAAGCGAAGATAATCTGTTTGAAATGAATTGGCATGTCCCGCGCCTTGTTAATCGTCGTCTGCGGCGTCGTTGTCTGGATTCTGAGGTGTGAAATTGCTGCCCCAACACCCGGACTGGTTTGGATGGTGAAAAGCAATTCGGCGGGGGCGGCGTGACCGGGAGGAGGCGTCGATTCCGCTCTGCCCGCTACTATCGCGCCCGTCGGGCGCGGCCTGTCAAGGATTTTCGGCGTATTTAGCGCGTCGCATGTGGTCAATGAATGATGCACCTCGCGTCGGCATAGGCCCTATACCGGTACGCCGAGCGTCCACAATAAATAGCTGACCGCTTCCCGCAGCACCGCTTCCGCGCGCGCTGGCCAGCCGTGTGGGATGGAATCCGGCCGCGGCGCCACGTAGACCTTGATGCCCTCGTGCTCCAGCAAGCTTCTTGATGCGGAATACGTGATAGGCATCACTCACGGCAATACACGTATGCATATTGTTCGTTCGCATGATCACGCCGATTCTCTTGGCTGATTGCGACGTGTTTGAACCTTGCGTTTCCTCAATCAAGCTCGCGTCGGGAATGCCGCGATGCATGAGGTAATCATGTCCAACCCCACCTTCGTTGTAGCGCGGGTCTAACGCCGCCCCGCCCGTGGTAATGACCACAGGCGCGAGCCCTTTCTCAAACAGATCATAAGCATGATCCAGCCGGGCGCGGTAAACAGGAGATGGGTGCCCGGAGTATTCCGCTGCCCCGAACACAACGATGGCGTCGGCCGGATGGAGTTCCTGTAGTTTGGACTCCCTGACAATGCCGGCTGAAGTGAACGCGAGAAAGGCGACGGCGACTATTTCGGGCAGAAACGCCAGCCAGAGAATGGTGCGGCGAGACCGTCCGATATCGGGGTGCAGGGTCATCCCGACAATCAGCCCTCAGCAAAGAATTCGGAGATTTCTCGCGCCGGTATCGCGCCCTCGCGCATGATTTGCCAGCGGGCTTCTTCATCGGTGAGATCAATGATGGTGGACGCAACCTCTCGCGGAGATGTTCCGCCATCCACGATTATTGAGATCCGGTCGCCCAACTGATCACGCACGGCCAGGGCAGTTGTGCATTCTGACGCCCCGCTCAAGTTCGCGGAAGTGGCCGTAATCGGGATGGTCGCAGCTCTCACCACAGCCAATGCAATGCTCGAGTTGGGCACGCGCAGGGCGACATTGCCAGTGTTGGCCGTAACTTTCAGCGGCAGCCGCGAGCCCGCCTTCACAATCACCGTCAGCGGCCCGGGCCAATACTTTTCCGCCAGACGGTAGAACTCATCAGGCAACGACTTGGCCAGCTCTTCGGCCTGGTCAATGCTGTCAATTAGAAGCGAAAGCGGCTTATGCCGGTTGCGGGTCTTGATGTCGTAAACGCGATCCACCGCGCGCAAGTTAAACGGGTCAGCCGCGAGCCCATAAAAAGTGTCCGTAGGCATACCCAGGACTTCTCCAGCCCGAATTTGATCGGCTGCATACCGGATGAGCGACGACTCCGGTGTTTCAGGATTTATTTTGACAATTTCCGCGCGCAAAGCCGCACCTTTCTGTAAAGACAGACTCGTTTAATCGGCGAAATTTAACATACCACACCCAGCACCGCAAACTGAACAAAACGCGTATGATGCTGCCCAGTAGCTGCGGACGTAGGCATGAAGAAACTGACCAACTCGCCCGACCTTCGGCCCATTGACGGGAAGCACAATGCGCTCTTGAAAGAACTGCGCCGCGCTTTCGCCGATGGAGATCTCACGCTCGATGGGTATTGCGCCGTCGAAGGCATGAAAATCATTGAAGAAGCGATTCGCAGCGGGCTGAAATTTCGCGCTGTCTTCTTTCGCGAATCGGCGAAAAACAAAGCCGATCGTTTGCTGCCCCAATTGGCGGCACACGTCGAAAAATTATTGCTTCCGGATAAAATTTTTGCCAGCGCGGTGCCCAGCGAAACTCCGCAAGGTGTCGCCGCTCTGGTCAAATGCAAGACGTTCTCCGTCGCAGACGTCATCGCAAAGTCAAAAGGCGGACCGTTAGTGGCGATTGCGGGCGTGCAGGATCCCGGCAATCTCGGAACGATCTTGCGCTCGGCCGAAGCATTTGGCGCGGGCGGTGTCTTGCTCGGCGAAGGCACGGCAAGCGCCTTCAATTCCAAAGTGATTCGGGCTTCGGCTGGCTCGGTCTTTCGTCTTCCGTTGGCGAAAGCGAAGCTGGCCGAAACCCTTCCAGCCATGAGAGCGCAAGGGCTGCGTCTGGTCGCTACGTCCTCACACAAAAGCAAATCGCTCGTTGAAGCCGATCTCTCCGCGCCCCTGGCCATTTTCATCGGCAGCGAAGGTGCCGGCGTCCCGCGCGATCTACTCGCGAAAATGGATGAAGTCATCGCCATCCCGCATTCGCCCACAGTCGAGTCGCTTAACGCGGGCGTCGCCGCCAGCATCGTATTGTATGAAGTGGCAAGGCGAAGGAAATGAGCGATTTCACGACAGAGTCACAGGGACACAGAGAAACCGACGAACCCCGGAATCTGCGAACCAGCCCTATCATTGGCGCTGCCATTGAGATCCATCGTCATCTTGGGCCCGGGCTTCTGGAATCGCTGGTTTTCTCTGCGTCTCTGTGCCCCGGTGGTGAAAGCTTTTCATGAGCCTGTTTCAATCCACTCCGAACCGCGACAATCAAGCCGACCGCACCCGCCCGCTCGCCGATCGCATGCGTCCGCGAACGCTCGATGAATACGTCGGTCAGGAGCATCTGGTTGGCCCGGGCAAACCGCTGCGCGCGCAGATCGAGCGCGATGACATCGGCTCGCTCATCTTTTGGGGACCTCCCGGCACAGGCAAAACCACACTGGCGCAAATCATTGCCCGCATGACCAAAGCGGAGTTCGTTGAATTTTCCGCCGTGCTCGTGGGCATAAAAGAAATCAAGCAAGTCATGGCCGATGCCGAACGCGCCAGGCAATATGGCACGCGAACCATCGTTTTCATCGACGAGATTCATCGCTTCAACAAAGCCCAACAGGACGCCTTTCTGCCCCACGTCGAAAAGGGCAACATCCGGCTAATCGGAGCGACCACCGAGAACCCGTCTTTTGAGATTATCGGCGCGCTTCTCTCGCGCAGCCGGGTGTACATCCTGAAGCCGCTGACGGAAGAGCAAATCGTGCTATTGCTCAAACGAGCGTTGGCCGACAAAGAACGTGGCTTGGGCGATCTTGGCGTCGCTGCCTCCGGCGACGTCCTGCAAATGATAGCCGCTTACTCCAGTGGCGATGCCCGTAGTGCGTACAACGCCCTCGAAGTGGCAGCAAGTCTGGCCAAAGCAGCCAGTGGAGAAAAATCAGGAATCATCACCGACGAAATCGTCCGCGATGCCTTGCAGAAGCGCGTTCTCTTTTACGACAAAGCCGGGGAAGAGCATTACAACTTGATTTCGGCGTTGCATAAGTCCGTTCGCAACAGCGACCCTGACGCCGCGCTTTATTGGCTGGGCCGCATGATTGAGTCCGGCGAAGACCCGCTTTACATTGCCCGCCGCTTGGTGCGCATGGCGGTGGAAGATATCGGCCTCGCCGATCCCAATGCCTTGTCACTTTGTATGGCTGCGCGTGATGCCGTGGATTTTATCGGCATGCCTGAAGGCAATCTTGCCTTGGCGCAAGCAGTTGTCTATCTAGCGCTCGCGCCCAAATCAAACGCCCTCTACACCGCCTATGGCGCTGTGCAGCAAGATGTCGAGCAGACCGCCGCCGAGCCGGTGCCACTCCATTTGCGTAACGCCGTCACAGGCTTGATGAAAAACATCGGCTACGGCAAGGGATACCAATATGCACACGACGCCGAAGACAAGACGACTGATATGCAATGCCTGCCCGACAACCTGAAAGATCGGGTCTATTATCGGCCGACGAATGAAGGCATAGAAAAGCGCATTCGTGAGCGCCTGGAAGAGATCAAGCGCAAGCGCGGCACGTCCTCAGACCATAAATCTATCCCTACAAAAAAAGAGTCTTGAATGCGGGTTTGACTATCTAAACCTGCAAGTTGTTATCGCTCGCCGGATCAAAGGCGATGGGGTAAAAGTGATGCCTGCGACTAGCGTAATTTCCATTCCCGACCCGTCTTCCGCTTATCCCTTACAAGTTGAGCAGATTGATGGCCTGCTCAAACTTCATCGGGCGGCCCAGAAGATTAGCTCCATCCTCGATATCGAGGAACTCGTCGATAAGATTGTGAATGATGTGGCTACGTCGTTCGGTTACCTCGAAGCCAGCATTTATCTTCACGACGAAGAGCAGGGCACCATGGTCTTGGCGGGCGTCCACGGCTGCACCATGGATTGCGCCGGCCACTGTCTCAGAATTGGGGCGGAAGGCATGGTGGGTTATGTCGCTGCAACCGGAGAAGCGCGCTATGCTCCCGACGTCCGGCTCGACCCGTATTACATTTCGTGTGATGACTTGACCCGGTCTGAGCTCGCCATCCCTCTGCACGCCGATGGAAAGTTAGTGGGCGTGTTCATGGCGTCGCACCGCGACCTCGATGCCTTTTCCTCCGAGCAGCGCAGATTGCTCCAGGCGCTATGTACGCATATCGGTGGAGCACTACACAATGCGCGGCGCTTTCAAATGGAGCGCGCTGAAAAAGAAAAGATGACCCGCGATGCTGATGAAGCTGCCATCATGCAGCGGGCGTTATTTCCGCAGGCTTCTCCCTATGTGCCTGGGTTTGCCGTTACCGGCCACAGCATTCCTGCCGGTTCTGTGGGAGGCGATTGGTACGATTTTGTTCCGTTGACTGACGGCCGCTGGGGATTGGTCTTGGCCGATGTCGCGGGCAAGGGCACGGCGGCTGCATTGTTAATGGCGGCCACTCGTGGGATTTTGCGTTCTCTTGCCGAGGCGGAATGCAGTCCGGGAGAAGTTCTGTCCAAGTTAAACCGGCTACTCGTTGAAGATCTTCCCCCGGCTCGATTCGTTACTATGATTTACGGCGTACTCGATCCTGCGAGTCATACATTTGCATTTGCGAACGCAGGACACTTACCCCCGGTATTGGTAACTCAAGATGGAGCGCGCCTTGTCTCCACCGAAAAGGGCTTGCCGCTTGGTTTGACGCTGGGAAGTTTTTCCGAGTGCGTCGTTTCCCTCGACAAAGGGGCGCGTCTTCTGCTTTACAGCGATGGGATTACTGAAGCAACGAACCAAAATGATGAAGAGTATGGCGTTCATCGGCTGATGAACCATCTGGCATCGCCGCACGCATCACTGGAAAGCATTTTCGCGGACGTAAGAGCTTTCGCGAACGGAACCGCCCTGTGCGACGACGCGACCGCCATCAGCATCGTGGTGCAGGCATAACGGGTTTTACAATCTGGCGCGGTGGTCTTGCAGAATACAGCGGTCCATCACCACAAAAATTCCTGCCTTACGCGCTTTTTCGGCGGCTTTCTCGTGAATCACTTCTTCTTGCATCCAGATGGCCGGCACCTTTAAAGCAATCGCCTCATCAACGATTTCCTCGACAAATTCCGGACGACGAAAAATATTCACGATATCAATCTTTTCCGGCACTTCCAGCAGGGAATTGTACGATTTCTCTCCCAACGCTTCCTGGATTGCCGGGTTCACAGGAATAATGCGGTAGCCGTGACTCTGCATGTAAGCGGAGACTCCGTGGCTGGGGCGCAGTGGGCTGTCGGAGAGACCGACAACGGCAATAGTTTTTGCCCGCCGCAACAGTTCCGTGATGGGATCAGGCCCAGGCATGTTCAACGATTCACTTCTTGTTCGCGTCTTCCGATTTTTGCTTGAATTGGCGCAGGGCCAGTTTGCGGATGGTCTCTGAGACTTCCTTGTTTCCCGAAATCGCTTTCAAATCGTTAACCATCAAGTTCTTCATTAGCCCGAGGGCTACGTCCAGCGGCGTGCGCGCGTTCGCTACCAGATTGCGTATAACTACATAATTCTTGGCATACCGTCGCTTCATCGGAATTTGCCGCAGCACTGCTTCCAGCACATTTTTCTGGCTGGCAATCTTCTCCACTTCGCCATCACTGATTTTCGGCGATTCGAGCACCGCCAGCGCCACGACTTTCGTGCCGTCACGGATTAACAGCGAGCGTTCTTCCTTTGTTCCTTTCATTGCGAGTTGAATGCGCCCATGAATCCCCAGAGCGGCAATCTTTTGCAGCGTGCTTCCACGCTCTGCCGGCGGAACAGCCGCCTTCTTCGGCGCCGCAGGAGAACTTTCTGCCACCGGCGCGGGAAGCTTGTCGGCTGCTGGCCCTGGCGCCTCAGAATCGAATTCCTCATGAATTGCGCCTAGCGGCTGAAATGGCTTGTCGCCTTCTTGCGCGACTTCCGCGGCATGTTCCGCCAGGAATTTTGCCACTTCCGCATCTTCTTCGGAAGATGGTATTTCCGGCGAGGATGCTCCTGCCCCGACCGGGAGCTTCACCACGGGCGACGGAGCTTGTGTTTCAGCCGGTTGTGCTGCGGTTGGGGTCGGTTCGCCCATCAGCTCTCGCAACTTCAGACTCTGCGCTTGGCTCAAATTCAAGTTCGCCCGAACGGTTGCGAGAATTTTAGGCGACGCCGCCACGCGCGGGCTGTTCAGCAGCACATCGAGCGACGCACCCGTAACCGCGCGCGCTACTTTTTCGAGCGCTTCCTCAGAAACAGAAGGATTCTCGATGAGCGTAGGAAGCAGCGCGGCTCGTAGATTTTGCGGATGGATGAAATAATCCAGCACTTCTTTCGGCGTCGCGGCATCCGCCACAACTTTAATCGATGCCGCTTCGTCCCAGCCTGCCAGCGTCATCGCCGCCTGCTCGCCAAATTGCTTGTTATGCTTTGCAAGATAGACCAAAATCTCAAGCGCTTCGCTGGGAGGAACCGCCAGCGCGCCCCGCGCCCCCATGCGAAATACCGTCGCTGGCGCGGCCGATGCTCGAATTAAATCGATCGTTCGTTGTGCCATGCTCTTACTTCCGCCTCTTGCTTGGGCTTCGTGCTTTGCGTTTCTTCGCCACTTGTGTACGCGGCTTGCGCCTTCGTCCTGCTAACGACCCCAATTCCTGCACCGCCCGCGTTAGCTCCGCAATTACCCGATTCGATTTCCGGCGGCGAAATTCCTTCGCCAACGCACGATAGTACCAAAGCGTGCCTGCTCGTTGGCCCGCGAACCTTTCCCAGACAGATTCCCCAATCGCGCGGTAGTCGGTAAGAACCGAACGCGCATTATGCAATTTATCGGCAGCGGAAACCAGCCGCGTATCAGCATCCGCCGTACGCAAGTGCCTGAGGTAATCTTCTTTGCGTTTGCGCCACGGCGGCTTCGGCGTTTCGTCCGTATCGGTACAACCATCCACAACGTGCGCCACGCGTTTGCCGAATCTGCGCCGGATTTCTTTCAGTACCGGCGCTCCGCCGCAATCTTCCACTGTGTCATGCAGGAGCGCGGCAATGGCGAGGTCTTCATCGCCTCCCGCTTCGAGTACCAATCCCGCCACAATCAGCAAATGAGAAATGTACGGCGCTTGCGTCTTCTTGCGCGTCTGCCCAGCGTGCTTCTGCGACGCAAAAACTAGCGCTCGTTCAAAGCGCTGCCCTAATTTCACAATGGGCCGCCGCGCCGATTTTGTTCGTGCTTTGCTCACTGGATGCTTGCTTTCTCCCCCCGCCGCATCCGCAAATATGCTCGCATGAACGGCTGCAAATCTCCGTCTATCACGCGGTCCACGTCCCCCACTTCCATTTTCGTGCGATGGTCCTTGATCATGCGATACGGCTGTAAAACGTATGACCGGATCTGCGATCCAAAATCGATATCCAACTTCGAATCTTCAATCTTTTTCGTGACTTCGCGCTTTTTCTCGAGCTCATGCTCATAAAGCTTCGATCGCAACATGCTCATGGCCCGATCTTTGTTCTTGTGCTGCGAGCGCTCATTCTGGCACGCTGCGACCAACCCCGTGGGAATATGCGTAATCCGCACCGCCGAGTCGGTCGTGTTCACATGCTGCCCGCCTTTGCCGCTGGAGCGATACGTGTCAATGCGCAGATCTTCCGGCTTGATGACAACTTCGATGCTGTCATCAATTTCCGGCGAAACGAACACGCTGGCAAACGATGTATGCCTGCGCTTGGCCTGATCAAACGGCGAAATTCGCACCAGCCGATGGACGCCGATTTCGCTGGTCAGCAGGCCGAAGGCATACTCGCCGTTCACCGCAAACGTCACCGACTTCACGCCCGCTTCTTCGCCGGGCTGATAGTCGTAAATTACGGTGTTGAATCCCTGCCGCTCAGCCCAGCGCAAATACATGCGCAACAACATGTCCGCCCAGTCCTGTGATTCCGTGCCGCCCGCTCCGGGATGAATCGTCATGATCGCGTTCAGGGCGTCGTTTGGCCCTGAAAGCAGCGTCTCCGTTTCCAGGCGGTCCACCAGTTTGCCGAGAGCATCAATTTCGTGGCGCAAATCGGAATCCACTGATTCGCCCTCGCGCGCCAGATCAAAGTAAGCGGCAATGTCGCCCTCGCGGCGCGCCAGTTCTGCCTCAGTTGACAGCATGTTTTCGAGGCGTTTTTTTTCGCGCATCACTGTTTGTGATTTTTGCGGATTCGACCACAGATTCGGGTCGGCGGCTTGCTTCTCAATTTCGGCTAGTTGCGGACGCAGCTTGCCCGTGTCAAAGATACTCCCGAAGTTCTTGGACTTTGCCCTTCAATGCGGAAAATTCTTGTTCAAACTCTTCGGCCATTTCTACTTTTCACCTTCGCGGTTTCTTTCGTTTTTGCTGCATAACTCACAGTCAAAGCTATAAGCAAAATTATCGCACAGAGATATGCAAACCAATCGCCATAGCGCGTGTATATCGTCAGCGAATTCGACAATCCATACGGCGCAATAAGTGCGGACCTCGTCTTGCGCGGAATGCTCGTAACCACCCGCCCATAAGGATCGATCGCCGCCGTCACGCCCGTATTCGTATCACGCAACAGCCAGCGCGCATTTTCTACCGCGCGCATGCGGGCTTGCTTCAAGTGTTGCGCATAGGCGCCGCTGTCGCCGTACCATCCGTCATTGGAAATATTCACGAAGACTTGCGCGCCGTTGAGCGCCAATTGCCGGATGTCATCGGGAAAGATCGACTCATAGCAAATAAATACGCCCAGCTTTTTCCCATCTGCGGTCAAGGGAATGCGCGCCACTCCCGGCGTAAAATTCCCCACTTCCTGGGTCAGACCGTTGGCAAAGGCAAAAAGTTTCTCGAAGGGGACGTATTCGCCAAAGGGAACGAGATGGATTTTGTCGTACCGTCCTGCCCACTCTCCCGCAGGACTGACCAAAGCGGCAGAATTATAAAAGCGCTCCGCCGGTCCTCGTCCGGCGTTTTCGATGCCCACGCTTCCCACCAGCATCCACGCGTTAGCTTTCTGCGCAGTCGCCTTCACCACGTTGCGAAACATCGGATCCAGCGTATAAAACGGCGCTGGATTTTCTGGCCACGCAATCAAATCAGGCCGCACTCCCTTCGCGGTACTCACCGCGCGCAGGCTCACATTGGAGAGATCATTCAGCGTCGCGTTGAAATAATCTTTGGTCCACGCCGAACCCTCAAGAATCGGAATATTCGCCTGCACCAATACCGCCGCATGATCGGCTGTAAGTGTCGGCGCCGGAATCCAGCGTCCCGCCTGCAAGACGATCGCCGCGCCGGTTGCCGCCAGCAGTACCGCCTTGCGTTGATTGCGTCGCAACAGAAATCCGGCAGCAAATGCCACGTTCACCACCATGATTTCAAACGATAGCCCATAGACTCCAGTCGCCGTGGCAATCCTCGCCAGTGAAATATTGTCCACTTGCGAAATGCCTAATAAATCCCAGGGAAAGCCCGTGATCCGCGTGCGCGCCAATTCCACCGCGACCCAAAACGCCGGCGCCAGCAACAACGCCCTCCGGCTGAACGTATCTTTGCCCGCGAGCAGGCTGATCAACAACCCAAACGCTCCGTGATATAAAGCGAGGTAAAGGCAGAAAAGAATTTGTATGACCACGGCGAGCGGTATACTCACGCCGCCATGCTCATGCATCACACTGAAAATCCAGTAGCATGAGCCCGCGTACCAGAGAATTCCGCAAACATAGCCGAGCACAAACCCTTGCAGCGGGCTTGCAGGCAGCAGCTTGATGCTTTCAGGAAACTGGAGTGTATTGTTTGGTGCGTGCGTCCGTAACAACGCAACGAGCAGTGGGGCGATCGCAATCCAGCCCAGGACGTAGTAATTCGGCAGAGGAAAAACCAGGATCTGCAAAACCGCCGACAACACCGCCAGCAACCACGCGCTCCTGTGTATGCCTCGCACCTTTCAGAATAACAAAGCAGGAGAAGGATGGTTTCAGTGTGAACCGCGTCACACGCCCCTGTGGCCGCCATCACATCAGAAGCTCGACCGAGTCATCATAATGGCTTGCAAACAGAGAGGGAGGCCGCGATGTCCACCAATCGTTTTTGGAGATGGCTAAAAAATCAAATTGCGCAGCAAGTCCCCGAAGATTGCGCCGCGTGCGCCTTCGACTGCAAAAAAACACAATGCTCGCCGGAACAATGGGCGACCTGCGAACGCCGTTTGCCGCAGGACATTCCCACAAGCCGTTCTTCGGTGAACGCTGCCCCAGCGTCGTGTGCCACCGGCGCCCCGCGCACATAAGAACAGATGTCCGGATCCTGCAAATAGAGCGCGACTCGAAAACAAGTCTGTCATTCCGACCGAAGCCCCAGCGACGGCCAGCGCAAGGAACCTGCTGTCTGGGCGCGCCTTCCGGGTCCATCAATCAGCGCGCCCTAACCCGCAAGGCACCCAAAACGACCACCACTCCCACTACCACTATTCCCAGGATCCACCAGCCATGAAACATCACCGCCGAAACGCTGCCGTCAACAATGGCCCGCGCAATCATGCTCAAAACCCGCACCGTCATGGACAACAGGCCGCTCACACAGCAAATTGTACTCGCCACGGTCGTAATGTTCCTTGCGGAACACATCGTCATGTCAGATCCGTATAGTCGATATTGTCATGACACGCAAACCCCAGAAAACAAAGGATTACCGTGCTGTCGGGATCCCCCGTACACTCACCACCTTGTCATTCCGAGCTGTTCGCGGGCGCGAAGCGGCGAGAACAGGCGTAGGAATCTGCTGTTGTTTCGTGTGGGGCGGACATTCCTGTCCGCCGCCTTTGACTTGTTCTCTCTGTAGAAACCCCATCCACAACGACAGTTCGGGAAGGGCATGGCTTGCCATGCCGATCAGCCCACTGCTCTGTAACACCCGAGCGGTTGCCAGACCGCGAGGAACCGGCTTCTCCCTACGAATTCCTTGATGGGCCGGAGGAGGATGGCGGGGAACCGTTGATTTCGTAACGGGTCTTTCGACTCCGCCTAAATCTCATTCTAAAACTACGGGTGCCCGTCCTTCGCGCACGTTGCGAAGGGCGGGTACCACGATCGCTGACACGAGGGTTGAGGGCGATTCCGGTTCTATACTGCCATGACGTTGGTCAGCGAATTCCGTGGTTCCCACTCTTGCGCAAAGAGCGTGCAAGAATGGGTCACCCGTCGCGCAGTAACACCCGAGCGGTTGCCAGACCGCGAGGAATCCCTCTCCACCTAGGTTAGCCAAAAACAGTCCGAAGGGTGGGCGCGGGCCTAATAAAGTCGACGCGAGCAAGGAACAGACCGATGACTCTAATTCCCGGCCACCTGCGGTTAACTACGATCTTAGCGGCCCGAATGAATCCGCTGCGAGCTCGTCAAGATTGACAGCGTTAAGCTTTGGGTCGGCAGCCTCTTCATTGATAACGAGAAGTTCCAGCCTTTGAAAAGGCGTCAGGCGCCAACCGCTATGGGACGAGGGCGTTGCGCCCCTTTGCAGAATAAGATTCCTGATGTCCTCGGCAGGAAGACGGTTCACCATCGCAGTCAACCCATTGGCTGCCCCGGAAGAAGCAGGCATCGGCACAAACGTATATCTAAGTAACCATTGCGATGGAAGAAGTGGTGCGACTCTCATTGCGGTAGCAGCTACAGTCTTTTCGCCCCCTTGCTTGAGTACAAAAATAAGGGGCTTGAGTCCATTGTTGTTCGCGTACTCATAGGCGTCAATGTAATAGCATTCGTCCGTGGCGTCCAGATAGGAGTGCTCGCCAAGAAGCAATTGCTGTGGCTTTACCTTATTCAGCCTCATGCAGCCGACTTCGCGCCTGTGCGCCAAAATCGCGTCGCAGCCCTGACGCAGGCGGGGGGGGCGAGCCCACGTTGCTGCCACTGCGCACAGCCATCGAGGGCCCAGGCAAGGATTCCACTTAACTCGCTAAGCATATCTGCCTTCAAATCGCGATTCGTCCTACCTTCGAAGCAGGCATTGAACGGAATTACGTGCAACCTACTCCACGCGGCCTTATCGCTGTAGGAGATCTTAGGCAAGCAGTTCATAGCAAGCCAGAGTTTATGTGACGGCTGAAATTCTTGGGCGTGCTCATACAATCGGCGTGCTCGAAGTTTGTCTCCGCCTGAAATCCATTTGATCGTGGCTTCGGCGAAAGCGCTTCTCATGCTTGGCTCCTGAGCGCTGACCAAACGGCGGCCTCTCATATCCGCAATATCCTCTCTCAAAGAATTAACGTGCGAGACGAGGAACGCCTCGATTTCAGCGACGCCGGCATAGTCGCCTAAAAGTTGATTTAAAACTCCGATCATAGTGCTCTTGCCGTTACGACCGCTGCCGACGAGAACGAATATGCATTCTTCCCGCGTAACGCCGGTTAACGTATATCCGATCGACCTTTGTACAAACGAGAGCAATTCGGGGACTTCTCCGACACACGCAAAATTTTTCAATATACCTTTGCACCAGACGAGTACTTTGTACCGGCCAGCTTGGTCAGCAGCTCCTCCGAACGATGTTCACGGAAGCGAAAAGACTGAAGCTCAACAGTGCCATTACTTAGATTGAGCAGCCAGGGGTCACGATCAAATTGGCCTGTGGCTATGGAAACACGCGGGTCAGACTCCGCCATGTGCAGCATTGCAGTAATACTCGCCGCAGCTTCCGATCGCAGCTGCCATCTGCTCAATGCGTCGGCTCGCTGCCGCAAGGCAGGCCATCCATCAGAGCGAAGTTCCGACTCTGCGGCCATCTGCCTGAGCTCGTGGCCTATAGCGCGGACTGTTTTCTTTGCGAGCTGAGCGACGCCGCCGATCTCCTGAGACCAACCAGATCCGTCCCAGACGAACCACTGGCGCGTAGCTCCACAAAACCGAATACTACCGCCGTGCTGTTCGACCAACCTTTCCGCGTTACCGCAATCGGTGAGCGGATAAGTTGAGCAAGACGGGCGTCTGCGCGAGTTTAAGTTGACGACAGCACGAGCCGTAGTTTTCAAGTGGCGCCCACAATGCCAGGGGAGATGGCGAGGAATCTTGTACTCGTCCGAATCTATTCGTCCTAGGGCGTCTTGGGCAGTGCTCGAAAGTAGCTATCCGTTTTCATTAGCCACAAAGGACTCCCGATTGCGCTCTTACCGAGATCCATGCACGGTCACTGTGCAGGGCGCGCGCCAGAGTTGGACGAATACGACCCTCGGTGCGATCAGCGGGAAAACGCGGCACCCAGGCGATGAGGTACACACGGGGCAGGGCAGGCGCGAAATAAATCCGAACGGCCGCGTTCGTTGTGGACCGAGCGCCCCATTTCGGTAAGCGCGAATTCAGTGGCCGGAGAAAAATCCAGGAGGCAGGGGACGTAAGGGCTTAAGACTCCATCACACGCCGCCGGTTGAACTCTGGCCGGTCATCACGGCGCGACTGGCGGCTGGTTTCCGGGAGGCGCAGGGAGCGGTTCACCCTTTTTGTCGGCGTGCTGAGCAAGGATGATGAGAGAAAAAGCTATGTTCCCGAAGGCGACAAAATAGGGCAGGGCACGCAGCCCCTGGTACGATTCTCGGTGCTTACGTTTAGCCCAGATTTCGAAAGCTGCTAGGGCGCCCTCTGCCCCGAGGCGCACACCGTATTCGTGCGCACGGGTCTGTCCGCTCCATAATTTTCCTGAGTACCGCAGCCGGTAATCCGCCTGAACATAGGCGGCTGTGCTGGCGAACATTGTGGCGTCGGCCCAGATTAGGCCGCGGGAAAAAACCCGCCCAGGCGGCGGATGGATACTGCCGAGGGGAATGCCAATGGCCGAATGCTCGGGCAACTGTGAGGCCGACGCGATCGGGGCGTCGGGCAACGGATGAACACGAGTAGATTGCCCCAGGCAAATCTGGAAGAATGATGTCGACACTAACAGCCAACAAAACTGACGACGCACGTGGCCTCCGCACCAAGGAATTTTTAGGACATTCGCACCTAATGCTTCGCGGCGGCGTTGCATGTTTCGGTAAGCGCAGCGGCACCCCCGGCAAGATGGGCCACCGTGATCACATACGGCATGACGCGCCACGTCGGGAAGTGAACAGAGCTGTCTTCTCCGATTTCCCGGGGGGTCGCTAATGCATTGCGTTTGGCGATCCAGTCCCAAAATCCAAGCGCTGCCTGGATTGGTACCATCGTCCCATATATGCGGAGACGACCAGGGCGAGAACCCAAAAGGGGGTTGCTCTCCGCGCCTCCGACCTTCTCAAATCGAATTTCCGCCTCCGCGTCAAACACGAGGGCCGCATATGAGATGGAGTGGTCTACGATGAATTGCGTATCAAAGACCTTTGGGGAACGAGTCGTCGGATCGTGACGATATAGCGCCGGGTCGATCCGGATATGCGAAAGGTCAATGCCCGAAGGAGGCTCCGGCGCATCGGGAAGAGGTTCCACCGCGCAGGCTGCCTCGATGCCGGACGGAGCGAGGTTCAAACAACGAACGGGCTCTGCGGGCAAAGGCCCAATAGATTGCCCTACGCAAATACCCAAGAAAAATAACGGCGCGAAGAGCCCACAAAATTGGCAGCGCATGGCCAACCTCCTGAGAGGCCACGCGCAATCACGTCACCATTCGAACATTAAATTCCTCTCTTTAGGCCAGAAATCATTACTCACGCCCAGATAAAACACACAAAGGCCGCCTGCTGCCCCCGGTCCCGCGTAGCACAAGCGAGCTAATCTTGGAATAACTGAGTCAAACACGAAGGCCGCCTTTCGGCGGCCTTTGTTTACAGCATAGCTACTTTTTAGTCTCCCGCCACCGTCTCGGCTTCTTCTTCTTTCACTGCCTGTTTCGGCGCCGGAGCGATGCCGCCATTCGCATTGCCCGCGGTTGAAGTTAACGACCCCAGCGGAATGAATCCGCCTTCGGCCACGGCTGGTTTTTCTTTCAGGACGACTTCGCGATACAGGGCCGCCATCTTGGCGTTGTGCAGTCCGTCGTCTTTCATTTTTGCATCCCGCGCTCGCGTCTTTTCTTCGCGCGCAGTCTTGGCGATGCCCAGCTTGTCGAGATCATGCTGAATGTCCTTCGTGACGATTTCGTCTTTGAGCACCAGGGTGTGCTCGACGGATTCCATCTTCACGTTCTTGCCGCCGGCGAAGATTTCATGCCGTCCGTGCTCTTCGTACCACTTAGTGAGCGTGGCCGTCATGTGCATCTTCTCGATGATGTTGCGCCAGCCCACGCCCGTGTTGTAGGCGCAGAAGCTGATTTCGCCTTCCTGCGTGGCGTAAGGAATAATGCACTGCTCGGTCCGCCGGAAGTCGTAGTTGAACAGGTCCTGGAACCACATGCCTGCGATGAACAGGAAGTTCCAGCGGTCGTTGCGGCGCTTCATCACGTCGTCAATGGTGCGGTCCGGGCCGACCTTGCCGTAGTTCTTGCCGGTTGCGTTGAAGTTCTTGTCGAACTTCTTGAGCAAGTCCATCAGCTTGAAGTGCGTTGGCGACTTGAACGGATCGTAATTTTTCATCAGGCACAGCGCCATACCGAACACGGTCAGAAACTTTCCGCGCGCCGCGTCGTTCACCCGCGAAATATCCTTCGCGAGCTGGTCGCCCTTCAAGAACGCCGTCACCGGCACAGCTTCCTTGGTTTCTTTGTCAATCATCACCGCCATCCCCGTCCCGCAATTCGGATGGCAACCGCAACTGAGTTGGCCCCAGTCGTTGTTTTTGTCTTCGACGTGCATGAGGTCGGCCCAGTCGGAGAAGGTGGACATGAACGAGATGGGGAACCAGTCGCGGGCGGGCTCGCCGAGTCCGGTTTGATTTTTTACGTCGTGCGCCAAGTGCGACAGCGTGTAGCGCTGCGCCTGGCGGCGATCGTCGGTGACGGCTTCGTCGCGTCCCGTAAAGCTGACCGGCTGGAACGACAGGAAGCCGATCTTCTTCGGATTGTCGAGCGCGAACTTGATGATGCGTCCGACTTGCTCGTTGTTGATGCCGTTGACGATGGTCACGACCGGAACGATTTCGACTCCGGCGCGGTGGAGATTGTCGATAGCCTTCAATTTCACGTCGAACAAGTTGCCAACGGCGCGGTGCGCGTTGGCGGCGTTGCCGATTCCGTCGAATTGAAGATACGCATAGCGCATGCCGGCTTCAGCGGCTTGCTGCGCGAACTCAAAGCTCTTGGCAAATTCGATTCCGTTGGTCGCGGCCTGCACGGAGTTGTATCCGACTTTGCGGGCGTAACGAACGGCGTCCAAGAAATACGGCGACAGCGTGGGCTCACCACCGGAGAACTGCACCGACATCTGGCGGCGCGGTTTGATGGTGATGGCGTTGTCGAGCATGGTCTTAATTTCTTCCCACGTCAGTTCGTGGACGAAGCCGACCTGGTTGGCGTCCATGAAGCAGGGATCGCACATCATGTTGCAGCGGTTGGTGAGGTCGATGGTCAACACCGAACCGCGTCCATACTTCACAGTGGACGACCCGTGGTGATGCAGCTTTTCGTCGGCATGGGCCTTGATGTCGCGGCCGGGGAAAACGTCTTCGAGGTGCTGCGAGAAAACGGTGTCAATCGACATGACGTCTTCAAAATGGCCGTGAGTGGGGCAGTCTTTCACCATTAAAATCTTGCCGTCGCGCTCGACGATGGTGGCTTTGATTTCGCCGACCTTTTCGTTCATGAGCACTTCGTAGGGCAGCTTGCCGTCGAGAATCTGCTGGCGGATTTCAGGCACGCACTTGGGGCAGAGCGAATCGGTCGAGCGCGGCCAGCCGAGTGGCGGCTTCGACTTCTCGTAGGACTTGAGCAGAGGCTTGTCAGACCACTTGGGTGTGGGAGAAGGATTCTGGTTAATCCGGTTAAAACGGTCGAATACGATCCATGCGCCTTTGGCGGCGACGGTTGCAACTTTCTCCACATACTTCACTGGCTTGTGCATTCAGTCTCGCTTTCTTTTCTGCTTTACGTCTGGTACTTCGCCGCTGTTATCAGCTGCGGCTGCTGGGAGTTGAAATCTCAACGTGCCCTGGGTACTAAAAGTGCTTCGTACTTAAAAATCCCTTACCACTTGTCATTCCGAGCAGCGCGCTCTTTGTACTGCGAAGGACCTGAGCATAAATCCCTTACCACTTGTCATTCCGAGCAGCGCGCTCTTTGTACTGCGAAGGACCTGAGCATAAATCCCTTACCACTTGTCATTCCGAGCCGTTCGCTCTTTGTACTGCGAAGGACCTGAGCATAAATCCCTTACCACTTGTCATTCCGAGCCGTTCGCTCTTTGTACTGCGAAGGACCTGAGCATAAATCCCTTACCACTTGTATTCCGAGCCGTTCGTAGCTGCGAAAGCAGCGAGAACGTGCGTAGGAATCTGCTTCTCCAAAACAAAACCACCATCGGACTCATTTGATGACGTCCGAGTAAATGGAGTTCTGCCTTTGGTTTACTAAATCGTATCTTATATAGATATCAAGGGTTAACCCACAAGGAACCAACGAATGGGCAAAAATTGAGGTTTAACGGGAAGGGAGGGGATTGAGCGGATGTAAGTTATTGAAAACAAAAGTGGGCGAATCATTCACCGCTCAGAAAAGCAAGAGCTTCACTGCAGAGGACGCAGAGAAAGGCTATTGCTATTGTTCCCACCCTTTCGCAAAAGGGCGCGAAATGGTGGGGCAGCCGGGAGGAATGTCCGCCCCACACGAGCAAAAGCAGATTCCCTTCGGCTGCGCTCAGGGCAGGCTCTGTCCGCCACACCCGAGCAAAAGCAGATTCCTACGCGCGTTCTCGCTTTCGCTTCGAACGGCTCGGAATGACAAGGTGGTTAGTGTGGCTAGTTGCATCGAGCGGGCAGGCTCCCATGTCCGTTCCACACGAGCAAACCGCCTTGTTTTCTTAGGCTTGACTGTCATGACAATATCGTCATGTCAACTCTGTCATGACGATGTGTTCCTTAAGGAACACTAGGCCCGATGAGCGTTTTCCACTCTCTTCCCACCCTTTCGCAAATACGCGAAATGGTGGGGCAGCCACGTGTCAACATCCCACCCTTTCGCAAACCGCGCGAAATGGTGGGGCAGCCACGTGTCAACATCCCACCCTTTCGCAAACTGCGCGAAATGGTGGGGCAGCCCCGTGTCAACATCCCACCCTTTCGCAAACTGCGCGAAATGGTGGGGCAGCCGGCGAGGGAACGCTTAAATTACTTCAATTCGAGGGAAACGATGTCGCCATCGGATTGGCCGCCGGGCTTGTAGTTGATTTCGACGAGGCGGTTGGTCCAGGCGCAGGAGAATTGATCGGCGCCAAGAACGACGAGGGATTTGTCGTCATCGGTGCGGAGGGTCATCTTTTTCTCTCCGGTTTCGACGGCTAGAAGCGCGACCGGAGGGTGGGAGCAATCCACGCGAAGGAGTTTGCCCTTGAGGAAGTGGATGGGACGCTTGTCGGGCGGGGGCGGCGTGGGCGCGCTGTCGCTGACTTGTATCTCGTCAGAATTAGAGTCGGAAGTCGAGTCGGAAGAGGCGACGGCCGGCGCGGCGGCATCCGATCTCGCGGTCAAGGCCGGGCTTGCGTCGGGCGTGCCCGCGGCTTTGACGTCGGCGCCGGTTTCGGGGACGCGGCCATATTTTTTGAGCATGGGCAGGTCGGCTAATTTCTTCTGAGCGCTGGCAACGATTTTGGGGTCGGGACTCTCGACGAGGTGATTGAGCAGGGCGGTGGCCGCGTCCCATTTTTTGTCGGAGAGATAAATGTTGACCATGTTGAGCAGGTAGCGGTCGTTGCGCGGCGCCAGTTGAATGGCGGCATGCATGGATTCCATGGCGGCGTGGACGCCGCCGCCTTCGAGTCGCGCGAGGCCGAGCAGGTTGTAAGCTTCGGCGAATTCGGGGTCCCAGTCGAGGACCATGCGGAGGTCCTGCATCATGTTGGGCAGGCCGCGGATGGGCAGGGTGCCGTTGTCGCTGCGCAAGTATTTCAGCCAGGAAAGGTAGTAGCGCACCCAGGGATCGCGCGGGTCGAGTTGCATGGCTTGGTTGAGCTGGTCGGCGGCGGGGTCGAATTGCTTTCTGCTGCATGTCGTCCCAGGCGAGGGCGCGATGGGCGACGGCGTTGTCCTGCTTGGGATCGGCGAGAACTGATTGGATTTCGGTGAGCGCGAATGGACGACGGCCGGGCACGCGCAACGCCATTTCGGCGACTGAGGCCTGGGCCTGGCCGGGTTTTACATCGGTGAGGCTGGTGGCGATAATTTCGCTGTCGGTTATGGTTTCTGTGGCGGCGGTCTTGGCGGCGAATTTGGGCGCGAGAACCTGAAAGTAGTCGTAGATGGATTGACCCAACTGGCTTGCGCTCATGCCGAAAGCTTGCTGGATGGCCTGTTCGACCGGAAGTTTCTGCATCTTCACAAGGCCGAAGTAAGTACCGGTTTCGGAAAGCTTGTTTTTGCCAATGAGGTAGTGAAGCGTGATCCACGATTGGGCGCGGAATGCGTCAGACGCAGCGGCAGGCTGCGCCGAAAAAAGATCGGTCACGCTCAGCCACTTCTGTCTGCTGAGCTGAGTGGTAAAAGCGCCGTCGCTGGGATCGTTGCCAATTTCGGTTTTCTTCGCGCCGGGGCGGAAGCTGGCGAAATAATCGGCGAAACCTACGTCGAACCAGGGTTGCGTCGGCGGATAATTTCCGTTCAACAGCATCAAGCCGAAAGCACGGATGACGGAGTGCCAATTTTGCGCGTTCGAAATGCCGGCACGCGCCAAGTCCAGCACGACGAAATTGCGCTCGCCGCTGGAAATAAAAAACCCGGGCGCGGACTCGCCTGCGGGCGCGACCCGATCGTATTCGTCAGTGGACTTGAAAGCGATGATGGTCAACGGCTGCCACATATGGGTGCTATCGCGGCTGAGCAAGTTGGCGAACTCAGCGCTCATCTGCTCAAAACTAACGAGCACTTCATGCGCGGGCGTGTCGTCCGCATCGGTCAAGACGGCGAAATGACTGGAGCTGACGAGAATCCAGCGGGGCGGCTTGTCGCGGGCTGAGCTGAGTAGCGGCCACAGCAACAGCAGCGGGAGCAAGAGGAACCACAACGGCTTGCGCGCAGCTGCCATGAGAAGTTTGATGCTAGCACGGCAGGGAATGTCAGCCTGCTATCGCCAGACCGGGACGCGCATGAGATCGAAGTGATGATCGTAGGTCCAGACCGGCACATCTAAGCGCCTCGAAAGAGCCGCGAGGGTCGCGTCGAATAAACTAACGGTTTGATCCTGTAATCCCTGGGCGCGAAGGAATGCCTGCCGAAAGTCTTCGGGCGTTGGGTTTAGGAGCGTCGCATGTTCCATTTCACTGAGCCATGCGAATGCGGCCTTTCCTCCGAGGCGATACAGGACCAAGGTGTAGGCTTCCATCAGCGTGGGATATGGGATAACGACTTCGACTTTTTCCCGGTCTAATTTTTCAATTTCGCGCAGGGCGCGTTGATGATGGGCGTCGTCCGGATCTACGGCTGCGAATAGCGGCCCAGTGTCGGCAATGACGGCGCGTTTCACTTCGGGCTTCCGGCTAAATACCGGTCATGATTTTGGCTGATGTCGCGATGCCCGCTGCCTTTTGTTGCGGGAGTAATTTTGAAGGGCTTGCGGACCCTGAGGTAGCCACGGTCACCGAGATATTGGCGGAGAGCTGCTTGCACAACGGTCGTGAGAGATGGCGGCGCTTCCTGAGCCTGGGTGTAATTCTCCAAGGCTTGCGCAATGTCATCGGGCAAGGTCATCGTTGCGCGCTTCATGAAAGGCATTATATCACCAACTGGTGAAGTTGGTGAAGATGGTGCAAGCGGTTATTTTTGGATACGGCTTAAAGCCCATTGCGCCGCGTCGGCAACGACAGCATCGCCATCGGCCTCAAGCTTCTTGAGCAGCGGGGCGAATTTCGTCTCGCCGCTATTGCCCATGGCGATGACTGCATTGCGGCGAAGACCGCTGCGTTTGGCCCGCTTGATGGGCGAGCCGCGGAATTTCTCGCGGAATTCTTCTTCGCTCATTTCCGCGAGCCATGCCAGGGCGGGATTCACCAATCCCTCGCGGGGCTGAAATTCTTCTGTGGTGGTTACGGGCGCTTTGCGGTTCCAGGGGCAAACGTCCTGGCAAATATCGCAGCCGTAAACCTCATGGCCGATGCCTGCGCGTATTTCTTCTGGAATTTCGCCGCGCTTTTCAATCGTCAAATAAGAAATGCACCTGTTGGAGTCGAGCTGATAGGGCGCGATGATGGCGTCGGTCGGGCAGGCGTCAATGCAGCGGGTGCAGCTTCCGCAGCGGTCAGGAGCAGGTAAGTCGGGAGCAAGTTCAAGGGAAGTAAGAATCACTCCGAGAAACAACCATGAGCCGATTTTCTGGTTGATGAGACAGGTGTTCTTGCCGATCCAGCCGACCCCGGCGTATTTAGCGAATACCCGCTCGACCAAGGGTCCGGTATCCACGTAGCAGCGTGTCGTAAGCTTTGTGTCGGGAACGATTTCGCCGAGTTTGGTTTCTACTTCATGCAGCTTGCGCAGAACGGCATCATGATAATCTTCGCGGCTCCAGGCGTAGCGGGAAATCCATCCGCGTTGTGGATCGTGAACGTCCGTCGAGTAAGGGTGAGCGGTGTTGTAGTTGATGGCGCAGACAATCACGCTTCGCGCCCAAGGGAAAGTTGTTTCGGGAGATGCGCGTTTGAGTTCCCCGTCTTCGCCCCGAGTCTCGAGATATTTCATTTCCCCGGCACGGCCAGCTGCGACCCATTCCGTGAAGTCGTTCAATTCTTGATGCTTGCGCAGTGGCGCGATGCCGGCGAGTTCAAATCCGGCTTGGTGCGCGGCCGCTTTGATCTGGATTTCGAGTTTGGATCGCGGGTTCACTGTAAGCCATGTAGTTTCATGAAGTTTGAGCCTGTGCAAATCGTGTGACGGATAACCTTGCGCCCACGTTTTACCCAGACTAGCATTTGCCTCAGAGTCACGCATTTTCCCTTGCGCGTTCTCCAAATTCTGTTTCCGTTAAGGAGAATCCCATGGCAAATTCCAATCCTGCAAGTCAAACCTCAAATCCAGCTTCCACGATTCAAATTTCCGTCATCAATGCGAGCACGGTGATTTCTGACGGCGACGTTCCCGCAGTGGTGGACGCATTGCAACAACAGGTCACGAACGACTTCGGGCCGGTCTGGGGCGTAAATGCCGTGCTGAGCATCGTCCCCCACGGTTCGCAACCGCCGGCGGGTTCGTGGTGGCTGACCATTCTCGATGACGCCGACCAGGCCGGCGCCTTGGGTTATCACGACTTGACCTCGGAAGGCTTGCCTCTGAGCAAAGTATTCGCGGCCACCGACCTGAAATATGGCAATTCGTGGTCAGTCACGGCGAGCCACGAATTGCTCGAAATGCTGGTGGATCCCAATATCAATTTGACGGTGCTGGTGCAGACCGACAGCCAGACCGCGGGCACGCTCTATGCCTATGAAGTGTGCGATGCGTGCGAGGACGATAGCTTTGGGTACAAAATCGGCACTGTGCTGGTGTCAGATTTTGTCTATCCGTCGTGGTTTGAGACTTTTCGCAAGACGGGATCCGCGCAATTTGACCAGGGCAAGAACATTGATAAGCCTCTCGAGTTGATCAAGGGTGGTTACATCGGAACTTTTGTCATCAATTCCGGAACCGGCTGGCAGCAGACGACCGCAGACAAAAGACTTAGCGACACGCTCAATCGCGGTGCTGTCGGTACCCGCCGCGAACGGCGAGCCACGCCGCGTTCGCAGTGGGTGGAGAGCAGACCGCACCGGGAAATGGTTGAGAGAGTGCGCGATTATAAGCAGCGTATTGAGACGATTGAAAAAGATCGGAGGCTGGCCGCGTAGCTGGATAAGGCGTTCTGGCAAGGGCGCTGTGCGCAGTTAAACCACGAAGGCCACGAAGTTACACGAAGCCTACAAGGTCCGCAAAATTAAGTGGCTTGCAGTTTTCTTTGTGGCCCCTCGTGTTGTTTGTGGTTGGGATTGAAGAACGTGACGGGGTAGGAGTTCAGCTTGGCAAAGAACTACAACCCGAGTTTTTTTACTTCTTCGTTGTAGTACTTGCGGTAGAGGATGTCCCACTCCTGGCTGCCTTCGAGAATGGTTTTCTTCTGGCTTTCGATCTTTTGCCGGGCGGCCAGGTCTATTTTTTCTTCTTTATTGAGGAGGTCTTCGAGAATTTTGCGGGCTTCCAGCCGGACGGTATTGCGGTCTTCGACGAAATCGACTTCGTTCATATCGGCCAGCGCGTCGGCGATTACATGGGCAAGCTTATTGACTTTGTCGCGATTTACCCTCACAGGACCGCCTTATATTTGCGGGTGAGTTCGCTTTTTACTTTGCGGAACATCTCCTGATAGTTGGCGCCGGACTTGCGCATTTCTTCGGAGTAGGCTTCAAGAATCACGCGGACTTCGTCGTTGATGCGGTCTTCGAGGGTCAATTCCTCGAGCATCGCGGCGTGAACTTTTTCCGTGACCGCGGGCAGCGATTTCGTCTCAATCATCTCGCTGGCAATCAGTTTTTTGGTGACTTCGCGGGCCAGATAGCCCACATATTCTTTGGAAAGCAGCATGGGTCCGTCAAGGTTCCGGTACGAAAGTACAAGTCTAACACAGCGACGGAGCCGCCCGACTCGCGCGTTGCGCGACGTGCGAAGCTTAGAAAGCTTAGAATAAGAGGCTTACAATTGGAAGAAGCAAACGCGCCATGACCAAGTTCTCCGACGATCTCACAATCTTGCGCGACGACATGATCGCCTTCATCGAAGGCCACGGAATGCGCCGGTTCCCCGGCGCGGTCGATTATGAATTTGTGTCAACTGTGCTATGGAAATCGGGTGACAATCCGGAGAGCTGGAAGGATTTCGTTGAACTTGCCAAAGCTGCGGGTGCGGTCTTCGTGACCATGGAGTCGGTGCGCTTGCTGCGCGACGAACTCGACGATCTCATCGATCGCTTGTCCAGCGCCGAGTTTGGCGGGCCCGAAGACGACGTGGATTTGGAAGATGTCCGCTGGCTGCGCACTTACGTTGGCAAGACCGGATTTGTGCAGCTCGGGTTTGCGCACCAGGGCGTGATGATGGTATTTGAGGCGGCCACCGAGTGGTACCAGCGCTACCAGCACTTCATTGAGATGTTCGAAGAAATGGGCGTTCCCATGGATATCGATACGGATGAGTCGGGGCCGGACGATATCTAAGGCGAGATCTAAGCTGACATTACCTGGTCTTGCAATTTTCCATTGCAGCAACTGCTATTCTCAACGAAAGCATTCCTGCTCTCGATGAAGTGGACTCCGAAATCTTTGGACGAATCAAAAGTCCCCGCTCTTGCGGCGGCGTTGCGGCAGCAATGCGGAATCAAGAGTGCGCCGCAGGCCGAGACTTTGTCGCGTTTGCTCATCATGCGCGGCGTGGAGGACGCCGAGTCTACGCAGAGATTCTTATCGCCATCGCTGGCGCATCTTTACTCGCCATACCTGCTCACCGGAATGAAAGCTGCAGTGGACCGGATTGACGCCGCGATTGAGCGCAAAGAAAGCATCCTTATTTACGGCGATTACGATGTGGATGGCACGACCGCCATCGTTATCCTGAAAACCGCGATTGAGTTGTGTGGCGGGAGCGCGGATTTTCACGTTCCCCACCGCATTAAAGAAGGCTACGATCTGCGCGGCGACCGAATTGAGCAGGCTGCGGCTGAGGGAATTCGGCTCGTGGTCAGCGTCGATACCGGTATTCGTGCCTTCGCTGCCGCAGAAACCGCACACCGGTTGGGCGTCGATCTCATCGTGACCGACCATCACTTGCCCGGGCCAGATGGAATGCCACGCGCGCTGGCCGTGCTGAATCCCAATCAGCCGGGATGCGAGTATCC
This sequence comes from Terriglobia bacterium, assembly GCA_963702965.1. Taxonomy (GTDB): domain Bacteria; phylum Acidobacteriota; class Terriglobia; order Terriglobales; family Acidobacteriaceae; genus JAJPHW01. Next base: position 3,682,879 of record OY969776.1, on the reverse strand, counting down.
GAGCAAGAGCCTTTGCGGAGCTGGCGTCGCTTTCAAATTGGCGCAGGCTTTGATGGAACGGCGCATGCCCGAGAGAGATCAATCGCGGCTGCTGGCGTCGTTTTTGAAAATCGTTGCGATTGCGACGGTCGCCGACGCGGTTCCGTTGACCGGAGAAAACCGCGTCTTCGCCAAACTCGGATTGGACGCATTGCAAAAAGCCGTCAACCCAGGATTAAAAGCGTTGCTGGAAGTTTCCAAGCTCGGCGGACGCCCGCTGACGTCGGGCGAAGTCGGTTTCCGCATTGCCCCACGGATTAATGCGGCGGGGCGCATGGATGTTGCGCGCGATGTGATTGACCTGTTCAGTACGAAGAATGCGCAGCACGCTCAGGAAATCGCTAACAAACTCGATCAGCTCAATGCCGCGAGGCAAAAAGAAGAGCGGGAAATTCTTGAATCGATTAAAGCGCGCGTGGAAGAAGAGCCGGCGCTGCGCGATGCTTTTTGCGTGGTGATTGACGGGGATGGCTGGCATCGCGGAGTGATCGGCATTACCGCAACGCGCGTGGTCGAGCAGTTTGGCCGTCCCGCGCTTGTAATTTCGCGCGATGGCGAAGAAGCGCATGGCTCGGGGCGATCGATTCCTGCATTTCATTTGCTCGATGCGCTGGAGTCTTGCGCTGCGCTATTCACGCGCTTCGGCGGACATGCACATGCCGCGGGGTTTTCCATGCCGACAGAGAATATATCGAAATTACGCTCCCATCTCGATGGTTATGCGCGAGAGCGGCTGACGCTGGCCGACTTCGAGCCGATTTTGCATTACGACGCGGAGCTTCCACTGGAGCTCGTGAACCCGGACTTCTTTCAACTCCTGGAACGCCTGCAACCGTTTGGCGTGGGCAATCCGGAGCCAGTGTTTGCCACTTTCGGCGCGCGATTACTCGGAGCTCCGCGCATATTCAAAGAAAAGCATGCGAAATTGAAATTCGCCGCCGCGAAGAATGGCGTGGTCCACACCGCGGTCGGTTGGCGCATGGCCGAAAGCTTTCAACAGGCGCAATGCCTGGCGGGAGATGTGCTGGATATTGCTTTTACGCTTGATCATAACGACCATCCCGATTTCGGCGGGCTGGAGTTGACGTTGAAGGATTTCCGTCGCGCCTGAACTTTACTTGTTGCGGCCTACGGCTACACCTCCAATCCCAATCAAGTAAACTGGCCTTAGATATCTCGATAAATCGATGGCTTTGCAAATTTCTCTTCTCCGCCGCTGGGTTGCGGTGACAGCAGCCGCTTTCATTCTGGTGCTGGCGGGTTATTACTTCTACGCGCGCCGCGGTGTGCAAAATGCGCTGAAGCAGGTTCCGGAAAAAATTGGCATCGAAATTCAGCAGACGGCGCAGGGATTTTCGGTTTCGAAATCCGAACGGGGCCGGACGCTCTTCAAGATGGAAGCGAGCAAAGCCGTGCAGTTTAAAGACGGCGGCCGGACGGAGTTGCACGATGTGCGCATTACGGTGTATGGGCGTGATTCCAGCCGTTATGACCAGCTTTATGGCAGCGATTTTGAGTACGACCCACACTCGGGCGATGCAGTTGCGCAGGGCGAAGTGCAGATCGATCTCAACGCGAACCCAGGTGGAGCGACGCAGCCGGATCAGTCTGCGCCGCAGCAGTTAAAGGACGCGATTCATCTCAAGACCAGCGGCCTCGTTTTTAATCAGAAGACCGGTAACGCATATACAAAAGAGTTGATCGAGTTCGGTTTGCCGCAGGGGTCGGGCTCCGCGCGCGGACTTAGCTATAACGCGAAGGACAACGATCTCACCCTCGAATCTCAAGTCCATATCGTGCTTGATGACACGAACCACACGACGTTGCTGGCTGGAAGCGGCAGCATTGGCAAGGATCCGCGAGTTATCCAGCTGGACGCACCCCACCTGCAAAGTGCGGGCCGCAACCTTACGGCTGCCAAGGCCTGGATTTATCTCCGGCCCGACAACACCATCGAGAAGCTGCATGCCGAGGGCGGGGTGAATTTCGAAAACCAAAGCGACCAAACCGCGCCGCGTTTACGTGCCGACGAACTGGATTTGCTCGCAGACAGCTCCGGTGACCAATTGCAGTTGGCGGAATTCTCCGGTCATGTTTCATTCTCAACTTCCGGCGCGCAAGCGATCGCTGGCACTGCAGGCCGTTTGCTGGTGCGCTTCGGCGCCCACAACCAGGCAAACAGTCTGCACGCCGAAGAGAACGTGAAGCTGACGCAAGCTGCGAGCGGGAAGAGCAGCTCGCGGAATGAAAGCCCAAGCCGAAGTTCAAACAAAAGTTCGAGCCAAAATGACGAGACTGAGCTCACGGCATCGGCCGTAGACGCGACGCTCGCCGGCGGCGACCGGGTCGAGCACGCCGAAACGGAAGGCGCGGCGCAAATTGCCATCCGGTCTGCTTCAAGCGCAGACGGGCAAACGTTGGTCACGGCCGGGAAATTTGTTGCCATGTTTGACGACGCCGGGCAATTGACCAATCTGCACGGCGCGCCTGACGCGCGCATAGTAAATCAGAACCCTAACCAGCCCGACCGCGTCAGCACCAGTGAAAGCGTGGACGCCTCTTTCCATCGCGGTTTGAACTCCATCGTGCAAAATGGAAATGTCGTTTTCTCCGACGGCCAGCGCAAGGCCTTTGCCCAATCCGCGCATTACTCTCAGGACAATCAGACCGTCACGCTCACCGGATCGCCGCGCATCACAGATACCGGCATGGCTACCACCGCCGATACTCTGCGCTTTAACCGCGCGACCGGCGACGCTTTCGCCGAAGGCGACGTCAAAACCACCTACACCGGGCTCAAGCCACAGCCGAACGGCGCGTTGCTCGCTTCGTCCAGCCCCATTCACGTGTCGGCTCAGATGATGATTGCGCACCAGTCGTCGGCGACGGCCCTCTATTCGGGCGACGTTCGCCTGTGGCAGGACGCTAACGTTGTGCAAGCTCCTTCCATTGAGTTCAACCGCGACCTCCGGTCGGTCAACGCGGAGAGCACGAACCAGAAGCTGGTTTCGACCGTGCTCTTTCAACCAGGGCCGCATGGCCAGTTTGTTCCCGTCGCGATTACATCCAAGCGACTGCAATATGTCGATTCCCAACGTGAAGCGGAATTTCTTGGGGGAGTGAAAGCCGTCTCTGACGACCTGACCCTGACGGCAAATCAGATTGATGCTTTCCTCGATCCCAGGGGGACGGATTCTAGGGCAACTGGCGCTGAGGAAATCAACCCGCAAAAAAATTCTGATTCTTCCCCCGGGCTCGGTGGAAAAGTCAATCGAATCGCAGCCGAAGGGTCGGTTGTGATTACACAGCCCGGCCGCAAAGCCACTGGAAATCAACTGGTTTACACGGTTGCGGACGATAAATTTGAGCTGACCGGCGGACCGCCTAGCATTTTTGATGCCGAACACGGTAAAGTTACCGGCGTTTCGTTGACTTTGTATAGGCACGATGATAGGGTGCTGGTAAAGGGTGACTCCGCGAACCCAGCAGTTTCAGAGACGCGAGTGGCACGATAAATGCCTACACTGGCCACTGACGATATTGGCAAGTCCTACCGTAGCCGCAGGGTTGTAAACGGCGTGAGTTTGCGGGTGGAACGGGGCGAAGTGGTCGGGCTTTTGGGGCCAAACGGGGCAGGTAAAACCACCACTTTTTATACGATTGTCGGCTTGATCCCCCCAGATAGCGGCCGCATCCTGTTGGACGGTGAAGACATCACCGGCGTGCCCATGTATTTACGGGCGCGGCAATATGGCATCAGCTACCTTCCGCAGGAAGCCTCGGTTTTCCGCAAACTGACGGTCGAAGAGAACATTCTGGCGGTGCTGGAAGCACAGCCCATTTCCTGGCACGAACGCCGGGAAAAGATGGAGAAGTTAATCGATGAGCTGGGGCTCGAGCATATTCGCTTGAACCGCGGATACGCCCTTTCGGGCGGCGAGCGGCGGAGGGTTGAAATTGCCCGCGCATTGGCCATCAATCCGGCTTTTATTTTGCTGGACGAACCGTTTTCCGGCATTGATCCGATTGCGGTTTTGGATTTGCAAAAGATCATCAGTGATTTGAAGGCTAGCGGGATTGGCGTACTCATCACCGACCACAACGTGCGGGAAACGTTGGCCGTGACTGATCGCGCCTACATCATTGATGAAGGACGGATTCTGGCGTCGGGAAATCCGAGGCAGTTGGCGGGCGATGCGCAGGTCCGCCGGGTTTATTTGGGCGAGAGTTTTTCGCTGGTGTGAGGTATGCGTCCGGGCTAGCCGCTTTGCATAACGCCTTTTGGCGCCGAAAGGACACGCACCAACGGCCAGCGACGAATCGCTGGTAACAGCTTAGAGTATTGAATTCAGCCTATATGCTTCTGCAACCCAAGCTCCATTTGAAGGTTTCACAGAGACAGATACTGACCCCTGGCCTCGTCCAGATGGTCAGTGTTCTGGCCCTGAATAAGCTTGAGTTGCGCGACATGATTACGGCTGAAATGGTGGAAAACCCCGTCCTTGAGGAATTGGAAGATTCCGTTCCTCTTATCGACGAAGTCGGTCGTCAGGAAGAAGAGCGTGATCGCCCCGCTCCTGAAGAAAACACGGTCGCTGCAGCCGAAAAAAAGGACGCCTTCGAAGAAATTGATTTTGGTTCGTTCTTTCAGGAATATCTCGATCCCGGCTACCGCAGCCAGAGCGAGATGGAAGATATTGAACGCCCATCTTTTGAAAATTTCCTGAGCAAACCCGGCAACCTCGCCGACCACCTCCTCTGGCAGTTGGGATCCATCCCTACCCGCCCGGAAGTGCGCGAAGCCGCCGAAGTTGTCATCGGCAATCTCAGCGAAGATGGATATCTCATCGCCAGCGACGATGAATTAATGGGCATCGCCACGCCGGCCACGCCGGAAGCCGATGCCGCGGTCGCCGAAAACGTGGTCAAGCAGGCCGAAGCGTTGGGGCTGGATTCATCGCTTGAGCTTCCCGACGCGGACATTGACGCCGATGCGGAAGCCGACATCGAGGCACCTTATGGCGCCTCGAACTTTGTTTCTCTCAACGCGCTCGCGCCCAGTTACGAATCACAAGCTTCGCCTGCGGTCGCGAATAGCGAAGCGAATACAAATTCGCTGGAGGCAAGTAACGGCAACTTGAGCGCCGGCCCGTCCGCTCCTTCCGGATCGACTCTTTCGGGAACGGCGTCAGCCGCAGCCACGGCCAAAGCGCCGGCCAAAACCCCGGTTTCCGAATTCAAGCCCAACTACACTTTGGCCGATTTACATGAAGCGATTGATATCCTGCGTCAACTCGATCCGCCTGGCATCGCGTGCCGCGATCTGAGGGAGTGCCTGCTCCACCAGCTTCGCTACCACCAGCAGCAGTTGATATCGCAATCCCAGAAGAACGGCAATGGCGGCAATGGTCATAGTGAAGAAACTGCGCAAGTGATCACCGATGCGATCGGCATTGTGGACCAGCACCTGCGCGCAGTTCAGAATAAGCAGCTCAAAGAAATTGCCCGGGCCATGAACCGTCCGCCGGAAGCCGTACAACAAGCGCTCGACTACATTCGCACGCTCGATCCGCGTCCCGGCCAGCAATACAACAAAACTGCGCCTCGCCTCATCGAACCTGACGTCGCTTTTGTGAAGCACGGAGAAGACTGGCTGGTGATGATGAATGACGAAGACGTGCCGCAGCTTCGTCTGAATCCCGCCTACAAGCGTTTGCTCACGCGCGAAGGCAACGACAAAGATACGCGCAATTACGTGAAAGAACGTTACAAGAGCGCCATGCAGCTCATCAAGAATATCGAGCAGCGTAAGCAGACCATCATGAAAGTCTGCTACTCCATCGTGACGCGCCAGCCCGAGTTCCTGGAAAGAGGCATAGACCATTTACTTCCCATGATGATCAAGGAGGTGGCCGAAGAAATCGGTGTGCATCCCTCCACCGTGAGTCGCGCGGTGGCGAACAAGTACGTCCATACGCCGCAAGGAGTGTTTGAACTGCGCTATTTCTTCAGCGAGAGCGTGAACGGTCCCGAGGGCGGCAACACTTCGTTGCTCATCCTCAAACGCCGGGTCAAGAAGTTGATTGATGAAGAAGACCCCAGCCGTCCGCTCACCGACGAGCAAATCACCCGCATCCTGCAATCGCAGGGGATTCAGGTGACCCGCCGGACCGTCGCCAAATATCGCGAAGACATGCGCATTCCCAGCACCCACCAGCGGCGCGTCAAAAAAACTTAAACCCAAGCTGCACCGGTAATGCTGTGCCCGAATCAAACATATTGAATTCCTAGGAGGGGCGCATGAACGTGGAATACACCGGTAGAAAATTTGAAATTACTCCCGCCATCCGGAAAGATGTCGAATCCGGCCTCGCCAAAATCAGAAAAATCCTACGCGATAAATTTGAAACCAAGGTGACGCTTGCCGTCGAAAAGCGCCGCCACAAAGCCGAAATTACCATCACGCCCCGCAACGGCCCCCTGGTGGCGCTCGCCCAGGCGAACGACATGACCATCGCCGTCGGTCAGGCCCTTGATCATCTGGAGAAGCAGGCGGTCAAATACAAAACCAAGTGGCGGACCAAGACCCGCCATAATCATTCAACGACCAGTCCCAAGAAGTGGAATGGCAACGCGGAGCCGTCCCTTATCACCGCTGTCGGCCTGACCGAGACTTCCGCGGTCGAAGTCGTCGTCCACAAATTTCCCGCCGTAGCGAAGACCACCGAGGTGCATCTGGTTCGCACCGAAGATGCCGTCGCCTTGAGGCCGTTGACGCTGGAAGAAGCCATCAAAGAGGCCCACTTCCGCGACCGCGATGTTTTTGTCTTCCGCGACCCCAAAGGCAAAGTCATGGTGCTGCACCGCAACCGCGACGGCAAGCTGGAGCTGATCGAAGCCCCGTAAAGGGTGGCCGCGACCCCGTAAAGAATTGTCATCTGACGCCGCCAGGATTTTGCGTGGATAGGTTGCCCTTGATCCGCGCGAGATCCCTCGGCCCGCCGGTAAAAGCGCGGTCCGTCGGGATGACAATCTCTCACGTTTCCTGCGCCCACCCGTGACTGATTCGCGACCTGGCCTACGATTCCGGTGGAACTCGCGGTCACACTCTGCTACATTTCTGCCCATTCAGCTGTTGGTCTTTCCCCGCAATAAAGAATTGCGGACCCTGTTCCCGCGCCAGTAGAAATGCATTTAGAGGCAAGTTAAGACGAAGAAAGAGAACGACGATGAAGCAATTCGCTATTTTGTTTTCGCTTCTGTTGTGCGCCGCCGCTGCGACCATGGCGCAGAATGCGCCCGAAAATAAAGACCAGGAAAACCGGGTGCTCATTCTCGAGCACCTTTGGAATGACGCCCAGGTGCATCGCGATCCGCGCGCTCTCGAAGGCATGATCGGCGACCGCTTCGAAGACACTGAATACGACGGCGAAGTCAGCGACCGCGCCAAGTTTCTCGCCGATATTAACAACCCAAAATACAAGCCTGCCGAACTCAGCATCAGCGACGTGAAGGTGAACCTTTATCGCGATACCGCCGTTGTCTTCGGCGCGTACCACATTCGCGGCTCCTACAATAACCAGCCCTACGAGCACACCGGACGCTTCACCGACACATGGATCTACGACGGCGGCAAATGGCTCTGCGTCGCCAGCCACTCCAGCCTGCTGAAGAAATAATTTCTTCACGGGAATGTGTGGCGCCGGCCGCCACTACGCTCTCCCCGCTTCCTCTTTGATTCTCTCCCACGCCCGCTCCACATGCCTGCGCTCCGTCCGCGTCGCACCGACGCACAAACGCAGGGTGAGCTTGCCGTTCAGCTTGGTGTGCGTGAGATATAAATCCCCGCTCGAGTTGAGTCGGTCCATAATACCCTGATTGACGGCATCGCCGCCGCGATGGCGGAAGCAAACCAGATTCAGCGGTGCGGGCGCTGCAATTTCAAAGCGCGAGTCTCCATTCACTAAACCCATAGAACATTCTGCGCCAGCGCCACATGCTGCGCGGATGTGGTGCTGCAAACCCTCTACGCCATAGTGCCGGATGACGAACCACAACTTCAGCGATCGGAACCGCCGGCCCAACTGAATTTGCCAATCGCGATAATCAATCACCGAACCCGACTCCGTCGCTTGGTTGCGCAGAAACTCCGGCAGGATGCTCAGCGTCTGAATCAGCGCCCTGCGGTCGGCGACGTAAAAGCAATTGCAATCAAAAGTGGTGAACATCCACTTGTGCGGATTGAAAGCGTAGCTGTCGGCATACTCCACGCCCCGGTTGATATGCCGGAACTCCGGGCAAAGCGCCGCCGTGCCGGACATGGCCGCATCCACATGCAGCCAGAGTTTTTCTTTCTGGCAAATGCGGCCAATCGCATCCAGCGGGTCCATTGCGTTCGATGAAGTTGTGCCTACGCTGCCGCAGACAAAGAAGGGAACCAGCCCGTCTTTCTTGTCCGCTTCGATTCGCTCACGCAGCTTCTCCGGTAGCATGGCGAAATTTTCGTCCACCTCAATCAGTCGCACCATCTCGCGCCCAATGCCGGCAATCATGGCCGCTTTTTCCATCGCCGAATGTGCCTGCGTGGATGCATAAGCCACCAGTTTGCCATCGCATCCCAGGCGATTGCTTCGTAGCTCCGTCGTCCGTTCCCGCGCCGCCAGCAAAGCGCACAGCTCCGCCGTCGAAGCCGTATCCTGAATCACTCCGCCGCCCGCGCTGCTCGAAAGAAATTTCTTGGGGAGATCGAGCATGTTCACCAGCCAGTCGAGAACGTGCGTTTCGAGTTCCGTACACGCAGGACTCGTTGCCCACAACATGCCCTGCACACCCAATCCCGAGGAAAGCAGATCGCCGAGAATTCCCGGCTCCGAAGAATTAGAAGGGAAGTACGCGAAGAAGTTCGGCGACTGCCAGTGCGTGACTCCGGGCAGAATTAATTTGTCGATGTCGCCGAGAATTTTCTCGAACGCTTCGCCTTGCGCGGGAGGATTCGCCGGCAGCCCCGCCCGAATCTGCCCCGGCTTGGCTTGCGACAGCACCGGATACTTCTCGACATTGGCTCGATAATCAGCAATCCAGTCAATCACGGCGTGGCCGTGGCGGCGAAATTCTTCCGGCGTCATGTGAAAGGATTTTTGTTTGTCGTTATTACTCATGAAATTTGTCCATAGAAAACCTGCGTCTCGTAGTCAAAGGGAACCTGGCCGCCGACCTGATGCTTATCGAAAACTTTCTTCAAATCGGCGAGCATCGCGCCATATCGCGGGTGCGCCGCTTGCGGAACATACGATGACGACAACATGCGCCCTTCCGCGCCTTCGTAATCAAACTCCTGCCGCCAGGAGAAGACTTTATATTTCCCTTGGTCGCCAAAAAATTCGCGCGCAATGGCTTCTTCTTTTTCGTCGTGGCGGATTTCTTTGTAGTCGGTCGCGTAATCCAGCAGAACCTGTTCGTACGCTTTGGCAAACGGCGTGGCATCCAGGCTGCGCTTGTTCCAGAGCAGAACGACCCACCCCTTTGGCTTCAAAACCCTCAGGAATTCCCGCTTTGCTTTCTCCACGTCGAACCAGTGGGCCGCCTGGGCGGCGGCAAGCAGGTCGATGCTGCGGTCGGCGAGCCCTGTCGCCTCGGCCGTTCCCTCGATGCTGCGAAAATTGGCGTACGCCGCCAGATATTCCTCACCCGCCTGCCGCATCGGCGCGTTGGGCTCAACCCCTATGACACGTGCTCCTGTTTCCGCCAGTAATTTCGTGAACAGGCCGGTCCCGTAGGCGATATCGGCGACGACTGCCTCGCTCGTCAGTCCACATTCATGCCGCAGGAGATCGATCACTTCAGCGGGATACGTGGGCCGGTATTTTCGGTAATTATCAACTTTGGAAGAGAAGCGGGTGGTGCCGTCCAGGGTAGGCATGTAACAAGTTTACCAACTGGCATGCTATCGTTTTCGGTCATGGCGGAAAGCGCGACACCCATCGTCTCCATCACCGGCCTGGTCAAACAGTTCGGGCGCTTTGCCGCCTTGCGCAATGTCGCCGCCGAATTTCTGCCGCAGCGCATGTACGCCATCCTCGGTGATAACGGCGCGGGTAAGACCACACTCTTGCGCTCGCTTGCTGGACTCGTCCAACCGACCCGTGGGACGATCAAAATTCTCGGTGGCACGCCCCGCGAAGTCTGCGCCGACCTCGGCTATATGGCGCATCCCACGCTGCTCTACGACGAAATGACCGGCATGGAGAACCTGCGCTACTTCGCCAAGCTTTACGGCATCGCTGGCGAAGGACGATCTAACGAACTCATTCGCGCCGTGAACCTCGATCCTGCCCTCACTCGTCCCGTCGGCCAATATTCGCAAGGGATGCGCCAGCGAATGTCGCTCGCCCGGGCGTTATTGAATAATCCCAAAGTCTTGTTGCTCGACGAGCCTTTCTCCAACGTGGACGCCCGCTCGGGCCGCGAAATGGTCGAACTGCTGTCGCGCTTGCGCGATGAAGGCAAAACTATTTTCGTTGTCACCCATCAGGCCAGTTTGCTTGACGACGCTGCCGACGAATTCATCTGGATGGATTCCGGCCAAATCATCGCCCGCACCCGAACTTTCGATGAGGGCCTCAGCCGTGAGTAAAGCCGCCGCTAAACCCTCAGGCGTCATGCGGGCGACACTCATCAAAGACCTTCGCCTCGAGTGGCGTTCCAAAGACGCCATCAACGCGATGTTGTTTTTCGCACTTTTGGTCGTGGTGATTTTCAGCTTTTCATTCGATCCAACCGCGGAAGAATCGCGCCACATCGCAGGAGGCTTAATCTGGGTCGCGTTTCTTTTTGCCGCCGTCGTCGCGCTCAACCAGACTTGGGCCCGCGAACTTCGCAATCAGGTTCTCGACGCTTATCGCGTCTCTCCCGCGCCGCCGAACGCGCTTTTTCTCGCGAAGACGTTCGGCAATTTTATTTTCGTCAGTGTGCTCGAAGCCCTGATGGCGCCGCTTTTCGTGATTTTCTACAACCTGCGCGTCGTCGGTTCGGTGCCTCAACTATTTTTGCTGACTGCGCTGGGGACTTGGGCGCTGGTGGTGAATGGAACGTTCTTTGCCGCCATGTCGCTGCGCACCCGCAGCCGTGAAATCATGCTGCCGCTTCTTCTGTTTCCGATTTCCATTCCCGCGATTATCGCCATGGTGAACGGAACCACTGCCATCCTCACCGGCGACGACTCACCACTATTCTGGCTCGTATTGCTTGCCACCTACGACTTGGTGTTTACTACTGGAAGCCTGCTTTTGTTTCCCACGGTGCTGCACGCCGAATGATTGCGGGCAATAAGCACAGCATGAGCCGCACTTTCTTTATCCTCGCTGTTCTGACCGCGTTGTTGCTGATTTACGCCGGTTACGCCGCCCTCGTGCTCGCGCCCACAGAGCAGACGATGGGCCCGGTGCAGCGCATTTTCTACTACCACGCGCCTTCTGCTTGGACGGCATTTCTGCTCTTCTTCATCAACTTCATCGCCTCGGTGCAATATCTCGTCCGGCCCAATGAATCCGCGGATCGCTTCGCCAAATGGGCCGCGATTGGTATCGGAGTGATCGCCTGCATCGCGGCTTTCGTCGTGCCGCTGCCCGCGGGGATTGAACCATCGTCAGTGGCGACTACCGGCGTGGTGATCACCGGCGCGTATTTTCTCATCCGCAAGTATTTTTCTGATCAAGGCACCGACATTCTGGCGCTGGTCACGGCCGAAGTCGGCGTCGTCTTCTGCACCATCGTTCTCATCACCGGGCCGCTATGGGCACGTCCCGTCTGGGGCATCTGGTGGACCTGGGACGTCCGCCTCACTTCGACTCTTGTCCTCTGGCTGATTTACGTCAGCTACCTCATGCTGCGCCGCTTCTCTACCAGCGGAGAAACCCCCAAGCTGGCTGCCGCGCTCGCCGTCTTTGGCGCGCTCGATATGCCGCTTGTATATTTTTCCATCTGGTTCTTCCGCACCCAGCATCCGCAACCGGTCATCGGCGGCGGCGGTTCCATCGATCCGCGCATGTTGCGGGTTTTCGCGCTCAACTGCCTCGCCTTCACCTGTTATGCCGGAATCATCTGCTGGTTCCGTTACCGCATCGAACGCATGCAGCGCGACGTGGAAGAAACCCGTGCCCTCGAAGCCCTTCTGGAGCCACGTGGCGCTGGCTCACGAGGCCTGCCATGACTTTTCTTCGCGTCGCGTACATCGCCGTTTGGGTCATTCAGGGAACTTACCTTGCCGTATTAATTCGCCGCTATTCCCGCGTCCGCCGCGATATGGACGAACTTGAACGCAAATAGCCGTCCGGCAGCTTTTCTAAAAGATTTGGTACCGGCATCTTCCCATCGAATTCCGTGCATCTGACTACCGAAGCTCGATGGTCCTACCGCCCAAATCGCATCTCGCGCGTGGCGTCACCGAACCGCGGTTCGAAGGCGAAAACGCCACTGCACCACCGACGAGGCGTTCTCGCTCCTGGCGTTGGCTTGACACTGCTATCCTCAAGATGTTTAAGTATTTAATTGCGTTTCAAGTGAAATTTTTAAGCTGCTACAAGCCCGCTTTCGCTCACGCGCCAGAGGGTGATTGAGTAGTGTGCGCTCTCCGCGTCGCTGGTTTTCCGGAGTATGGTTTCTCAAATCTTCGACTTCCTGAACTTTTAGGGAGTCAAACCGTATGCAGGCGGGTTTGAATCCGGATAGTTGCACGAAGAGTGGGTGAGTTGAGTGGTTGATTCGGAGGAGTAACTTTGAGATTGAACCGCACCGGGTGGCAGTGGGGCAAGGCGTTAAGCCAGCTTGGAAAAAAGACAGTAAAAAACACAAACATGACTTTTCGCGGCACCGCGCTGATGCTCGTGGCCGTCTGCGCCTTCACGGCCGCGCTCCGTTGGGATGCCCATTCTGCCCGAGCAGTCTCGGCTCCTGCCATGCAGACACCCGCTCCCATTGAGGCCATCAACGCTTTAGGCCATCTTCCCCTGATTTTTGAACAGAATGACGGGCAAACCGACGCCCAAGTGAAGTTCCTCGCCCGCGGCGGACGCTACGAGCTGTTTCTTACGCCGGCCGAGGCTGTTCTTGAATTGCAGAACCCGTCAAAAACTTCCGCCCCGTCGCGACCAACCGCTTCCGTCCTGCGCATGGGCCTCGCGCACGCGAACGCAAATGTCGAAGTCAGCGGCGCGAACCGGTTACCGGGCAAGAGCAATTACTTCATCGGAAATGATCCTGCCCAATGGCACCGCAACATTTCGCAGTTTGCTCGCGTTCGCTATCACGAAGTCTATCCCGGCGTGGATTTAATCTATTACGGCCATGAAGGGCAACTCGAATACGATTTTGAAGTGGCTCCCGGCGCCGATGCCGGCAAAATTGCGTTGCAATTGCAAGGCGCGAATCACATAACGCTCGAAGCCAACGGCGATCTGGCCATGCACACACGCGCTGGCGAAATTCGCTTGCACGCGCCGCGCGTCTATCAAACGGTCCCGCACTCGGGCCAGTCAACTCCGGTCGCCGCTAAGTTTGCTTTGCGGGGAAACAATCAAGTCGGTTTCGCGCTTGCCGATTATGACCGCAGCCGCGCCCTTGTAATTGACCCGGTGCTCAGCTACTCGACGTATCTCGGCGGCAGTGGCGCGGAAAGCTGTTCGACCATCATCGGCCAGCCCGTGACCGGAACCACGTCAGGCGGCGCCAACGCTGGCGTGCCCCGCTGCCCAGCCGTTGCGGTGGATAGTGCGCAGAACATCTACATCGCCGGTTCTACAATGTCCACCGATTTTCCCGGACCGTCAGGAACCGCGCCGCGCCTGGGTACGGCCGGTACGGCCAATGTCTTCATTGCCAAAATCAACCCCTCAGCTTCCCCGGCGGCGGCTCAGTTGATTTTCTCGACTTACCTCGGTGGAAACGGCGTGGACTACACCGCCGGAGTCGGCGTCGATTCTGGCTTTAACGTCGCCGTGGCCGGGACTACGAGTTCCAGCAATTTTCCGGCGTCGCTTGGCTACCAGACTGCCCCACTTTCCTCCGGCAATCACGTTTTCGCCAGCAAGCTGGATCCGAGCGGTTCGATTTTGCTCTACTCGACGTATCTTTCGGGTAGCGGCGCCGACGTCGCCTCGGGTCTCGCACTCGATACCAGCGGGTTGATGTATGTGACGGGCACCACGACATCGCAGAATTTCCCCACCATCGCCGGTGATTTCCAGACCAGGCCGCTGGCTGCGACCCAGTTCTTTTTCAGCAAGCTGAATCCGTTCCTCACGGGTGTCACGAGTCTGAGCTACTCAACCTACATCGGCGGAAGCACGGCCAGTGGCGCGACTCCGGTCACAATTGGCGGCGGCATCGCCGTGGACAGCAGTTTCAGTGTTTACGTCAGCGGCGGCACGAATTTTTCCGATATGCCCATCCTCAACGCCTACCAGCAGTACGCGGGTGGTTTGGATGCATGGGTGGCGAAATTCCTCTTTCCGCAGAACAGCCAGACGCCGCCGACGCTTTCTTATCTGACGTATTTTGGCGGCACCGGTGATGACATTGCCTATGGCGTTGCCGTAGATCAGAATGCCAACGCCTACATCACGGGCTCGACGACGTCTGCGGACATTGCGCCCGCGACCGCAACGGTTGCTTTTCAGCCGTCGCTCGACTGCCCCATTGCGAATATGTGCCCGCCGAACCCGACCGCGCCCGACGCGTTTGTTGCCCGCTTTGGCGTTTTGTGTACAGCCACTGGATGCACTGTGACCACGCTTCCGTTGACGTACTTCAGTTATCTTGGCGGCACGGCAAACGACATCGGCCTCGACATCGCCGTGGATACAATCGGCGGAGCGCGTCTCACCGGTTGGACGAACTCGAGCGACTTCCACACTCTGAACAATCCCGCTAACTTGTTTTACGGAGGCGGGGTGGATGCATTCGTTGCCCGCATTGATACCACTTCGAATTCGCCCACATCATTGAGCCACTTCTCCAGTTACCTCGGGGGAAGCGGCACTGACGTGGGCACGGGCGTGGCAGTCGATTCGCTGACCAACAGCTACGTTGCCGGGGAAACGACGTCGGTGAATTTTCCCTACGACAATCCCTATCAAACTGCGATCAATGGGCCCAGCGACGCTTTCGCCACCAAACTCGGTTCGCTCGCGAACCTCGTCGTGACTGAGACTGCGACCCCAAATCCAGTAGGGGTGGGTAACAATGTGACCTTCACTTACACCATCACCAACGATGGCGATGCGGTTACGGGGATGAACTTCAACAGCAATCTTCCTGCATCAGGGACCACGTTCATCTCGGCTTCCGCCAGCCCGGGCAGTTGCAATGGTGTGACCAATGGCTCGGTCGGCTGCACGCTCGGGACGCTGAATGCCGGCGCGATTGCCACAGTGACCGTGGTGCTCGCTCCGACCGTGGCCCAGCCGCTGGGCAACACCGGGACGGTCACGATCGCCGGTTCGAATCTGCAATTCTCGCCGCAAGTTCCAGCCAGCGTCACCGTGTATGACTACTTGCTCGCGATTTCGCCCAGTGGGCCAGTCACGGTGCCAGCCGGCATTCCCGCGGTATACACGTTGAATGTAGCTCCGACCCCAGCGGGAGGCACCATACCGAACAGCGTGACCCTTGCATGCGGCTCGGGCCTGCCTTCGGGCGCTACCTGTACCTTCACCAATAATCCGATGCCGAATTTGAATACCGGCCCACAAAGCAGCACGATGGTGATTAACAGTGTGGCGCGGGTGAGCGTGACTACGCAACTGGAGCGCCGCGGCCCACTTTACGCAGCGATTCTTCCGTTGTTTGGGCTGGCGTTCCTGGGCGTGAGTTTGCGGGGAAGTGCATCGCGTAAGAAAAAATCCTGGGTTGCGCGCGTCCTTGGAATTTTCCTCGTCGGAGCGTTTCTCTTGCTGTCGCTATTCTCCGCCGGATGCAGCTCCAGTTCCACGGTGACAACCACGACTGGAACGCCCGCGGGAACTTATACCGTGATTGTGAACGCTACATCGGGCACCATCACCCACTCCGAAAGCGTCACTTACATCGTTCAATAAATACAACCGGGCCCATCCCGGCGCTTCCCGCGCCAGGGTGGGTTTTCGGCCCCGCCAGATTCCTCTTGTTCAATTGTCAAAGAGCAACGGCCCTAAGGCCGATACTTCCAGTCTGGAAAGTTTAAAAAGTTCTGTCAAATAAATCTGCGCGAGGATGCACTTCTGAGTGGGAATAATTCCCGAAATGGGAATTCGCCAGGTCCACGGGGCCGCAAAGGAAATCGGTGCAATAAATTGGAGAGTGCCCGAAGGCGCTCTCCAATTTTTTCGTGAAGTTTCGAAGTAACAGAACTTAATCGGCGGCTACGTTGGCGTTGGCTTCCACGGGTTCGAGCGTTCGCCGGGCTGAGCGGTTGGCGGGAAGCCCAGCATCGCGGATCTTATACAACAGAGCGCGATAGCTGATGCTGAGTGCGCGCGCGGTCTTCTTACGGTTCCAGTGATGTGCCTGTAAAACCTTCAGGATGACTTTGCGCTCCAGCTCGCGCGTGGCCTGACGGGTCAGCTTTTTAAGGGAAATCGGGCCATCCAGATTGATCTCCGGATTGAAATACTCCGGTTGCCGTGTGACTAGATCGTTGGTGATGACGTCTTCGCTGCCCAGAATCACATAACGCTTAATGAGATTCTCCAGCTCGCGGATGTTGCCCGGCCAATGATATTTGCGCAGCGTGTTCATCAGATCGGCAGAGACCGGCTTCGTCTTGCAGTTGTATTTCCGGTTGTAATATTCGAGGAAATAGCGGGCCAGGTCGTCGAGGTCGCCGCGGCGGTCGCGCAACGGTGGCAGTTGCAGATTCACGACGTTAATGCGGTAGAACAAATCCTGACGGAAGGTGCCATTTTCGATTTCGACGTCGAGCTTGCGATTGGTGGCGCACACCACGCGCACTTCAACTTTCTTGTCTTCGTGGGCGCCAATGCGGCAGAACTGGCCATCCTGAAGCAGTTGCAGCAGCTTCGATTGCAAGGCCAGGTCGAGCTCGGAAATTTCATCGAGGAACAGCGTGCCCCGATGCGCCATTTCGACGCGGCCGGGCTTCATGCCATAGGCGCCGGTGAAGGCGCCCTTTTCGTAGCCGAACAGCTCGCTTTCCAGCAGCGTGCCGGGGATTGCAGGGCAATTCACTTTGACGTAAGGGCCGTTTTTCCAGGGTGAGCGGGAGTGGATCATGCGGGCGATGATATCTTTGCCGGTGCCGCTTTCCCCTTCAATGAGAACGGGGACGTTGGCCGAGGCAACTTTGTCGAGGCGTTCGCGCAAAGCGCGCATGGATTCGGATCTACCGAAAATAATGGCTTCAGGTGGGACTTCGCCGAGGGATTGAACCAGAGAATTTACCGGATTGGCTGTCGTCAATGGCATAGGGTGAGTGTGCAGCTCCTTGCGGTAACATGTGCATCCCAACCGCCAAACGAAAAATGCGATCTCGTATACAGCGATTTTGGGGTTAAGTGCTTACTCTGCAATTTGTTGCATGATTTAGGCACGAAGTTGTGCCGACCCCAAACTATATGGTCCTTCGGCCTACACCGAAGATTTGAAGTGTGAAAAACTTTTCACTTGGCGGAAGCAGTTTTCCTATATGCGCTGGGATTGCGGGAGCGGCCATCGAGCAGGGCGCGGGAAAATTTGAGGCCGATGAGGTGATAACCGTCCTCGTAATGGACGCGCAAAGCGCGGGCCGGCAAATTGCGGGAACTCTTGGGTAATGTGGCGGATACGCCCAAAGGGGCGCTGGGGATTTCCAATGAAACCCGCGAAGAGAGCGGGATCGAGCGGCGCAGGGCAATGAGGGCTCCGCCGGCCGAAACGTTGAGAGCATTGGCAAATTCGAGTAATTCCTTGCCATTTTCATCGCGGCTACGGACAAATACGGGGATGGCGAGAGGCAGACGACTCCACTTGCGGCGTTCATTTGCGGACTTGCGTGCGATCAATGGGGGATCCTCAAAGCAATAATTTCCATGGCTGACTCCGCACCTAATGGGCCAAACCATGCAGGTCGCGTGGCGGACTAACCGTCGTGAGTTTTGCGTGATTCTCCGAAGCGCACGGAAGAAGGCCTATAATTGACTGCAATATCGGGTAAAAAAGGGAAATTTCGCGGGCCCGATTTCGATGATTTTGAGCTGCCCGCGCGAGCCGTGTAAGTGACTGAATATTAAGCCTCTTGAGAGTAGGCCACGGAAGAAATGAAGGAAGCCTATTTTCCGTTGACAGGCAACAAGCGTGCCAGTAGGATTTTGCTAATCCGTTTAGCCATGCCGTTTGTGTCCGGCAGGATAATTGATCGTAGTCCCTCCCCGTCATAGGCGACCAAGAGCTGCATTGACATGACCGAGAAGGCTTGTCTGTCCCAATCCGTGAAACCGAAACCGACACAGGCCGAATCTCATTCCGAGCAACTGGTTCGCGATCATGCGAAGTTGCAGGAACGTTACCAGCGCACGACGAGTACGCTGGCATCGGCGGCGCACGACTTGAAAACGCCCCTGGCAATTCTGAATGGTTACGTGGAACTTTTGCAGAGCGAAAAACTGGGTCCGCTGACGGAAAAGCAGCGGGAAGTGCTGCGCGACATGAGATCCAGCGGCCAGCGCTTGCAGCGCTTCATCCAGGACTTTCTGAGCTTCAGCGTGCTCGAAACCGGCGAGATGAAGATGCGCTACGAGACAGGAGACCTCAATGCTACGCTTTCGGAAGTTTGCCGGTTGTGGTCGCCGCGCTTCCAGGAGAGGAATCTGGCGCTCTACTTCCTGGTGAACGAGCAGCTTACGCCGTTCGATTTTGACGCGGCCAAGATTGAGCGCGTAGTTTCGAATCTTCTCGAAAATGCCTCGAAATTTACTCCTCCCGGAGGAACGGTGTGGTTGCATGCCGAGCCGCACATGTGGGACCGCCGTGCGACGGCCGCAGTAGTGCACGGAGCGGACCGCCGGCGACGGCTCGATCAGCGTCCGAACTCGGTGAAGGTCAGCGTGTCTGACACCGGGCCGGGACTGCCTCCGGAATTTCATTTGGAAGTCTTTGATGATTTCTTCCGCGCCCCGCACAGCGAAGGTCAGTCCGACGGCATGGGACTGGGCCTTTCCATCGCGCGCCGGATGATTGCGGGCATGGGCGGGAAGATTTGGGTGGAAAGCGATCCGGGAGCCGGCTGTAAATTCTCTTTCATCGTCCCCCTGTACCCCGTAGTTCATTCCAGCACCCAAGGAAATGCGCAATGAAGGCTGCGGCGAAAATTTTGCTGGTGGACGACGAACCGGGGATGCTGCGGTACATCCGCACGTTGCTCGAAGTGGACCACTACAAGGTCGAGACGGCGAGCACGGGCGAAGAAGCGGTTGAACGAGTGCAGAAAGGGTTTCATCCGGAGCTGGTGCTGCTCGATTTGCTTATGCCCGGGATTGACGGTCTGCAGACGCTGGAACAATTGCGGAAGCTGCATCCCGCAGCCAAAGTGGTCATGCTCTCCTGCGTCAGTGATACGCGCAAGGTGGTGCAGGCTATCCGGCTGGGCGCGCAGGACTATCTGACCAAGCCCTTCCAGAAAGCGGAGCTGGATGCAGTGATTGACCAGTGCCTGGGAACGAACCAGCAGAATTATCCGGGCGAAGTCGAGGAACTGGCGAACGACACGTTCTTCATCGCAGCCAGCCCGGCCATGCGCAAGCTGCGCTCGCAGGCGGCGCTGGTAGCGAACGTGGATATTCCGGTGCTCATGCTGGGCGAGAGCGGCACGGGCAAGGAAGTGATGGCGCGGCTGATTCACAAGCTATCGCCGCGGGCCCATCGCACGTTTTTGAAGGTGAATTGCGCGGCGGTGCCGGCGGACTTGTTGGAAAGCGAGCTGTTCGGCTACGAAGCCGGCGCTTTTACAGGCGCGAACCACGCCAAGCCGGGTAAGTTTGAAATCTGCAATAAGGGAACCATTTTGCTCGACGAAATCGGCGAGATGCCGCCGAGCTTACAGGCGAAGCTGCTGCATGTGTTGCAGGACCAGCAATTCTCGCGGTTGGGCAGCCGGTCGGTCATCAAAGTGGATGTACGCATCCTGGCGGCGACCAACATCAACATTCCGGAAGCGCTGGCCAACAAGCGGCTGCGCGAAGATTTGTATTACCGCCTGAACGCATTCACTTTACAGGTGCCGCCGCTGCGCGAACGAAAAGAAGAAATTCCGATTCTGTTGAAGCACTTCATGGCGCGGATGGCGGATGAGTATGCGCGGCCGCAACTCCCGTTTTCACCGGAACTGATGCAGGCGTGCATGAACTATTCGTGGCCGGGAAATCTGCGCGAACTGAATAATTTTGTGAAGCGCTACCTGGTATTGGGGGATGACAAGCTTGCCATAAACGAGCTGCATCCGAAGAGCGACGGCCATGGCGCGCAATTCGCAAATGGGCAATATGGAGACGTTGGCGGCGGTTTGAAATCAGTAGCGCGGGGCGCGAAAGATGAAGCCGAAGCGGAAGCGATCCGCAAGGCGCTCGAAGAAACCAATTGGAACCGCAAACAGGCGGCGTCGCTATTGCAGATCAGCTATAAAGCGCTGCTCTATAAAATCCGGCAATACGGTATCGCAGAAACCAAAAGCCATAAATTGACGGCCGGAGCGTAAGCACAGCCTTACTTGGTTTCTTCTGCCAGGGCCAGAGCGACCTTATTTCCATCCTGCGTATATTCCAACTGGCAATCGGTGCAGTTCTTTTTGCCGGAGATGGGGAAGTACAAGTAGCCTGAGACTGGAGCAGAGGCGATACCTTCGGGAAGGCCTTTCTCAGCGAGTTCGCTTTCCATGACTTTTCGATCTTTGTCGCTTGAGCCTGACTTGTGGGGCGTGGCCACGTTGACGCCACCGCGATAGACGGCGCCCGGAGCCTCAGGCCCGGTGACGGGATCGTAGTAGCCGCTTTGGTATCCCACGCCTAACTGGGGCGTTACGGCGACGGTACGGCCGGAATCGGACTTCTTGTGCAGCATGGCGACCATGACGTCAGCAGTGGTGGGCTTGACGGCTATATTGGAGTCGCCGCTGCGAAGGACGAAATCATTGAGCGAGACGTTGAGCGGCTTGGCGGTTGAGTTTTGGGAGGGATAAAGTGCCACTTCGACGACTACGCAGCAATGGTTGACGTCGGAAACGAAAGTATGGCGGGCTTGAGCCGGACTCAGCAGGTTCGCGCCGATGGCGATAGCGTTGTCCTGGGCATGGGCCGGATATGCGGTAACGGTGGCGCGGGGGACGGTGCCTTGAGGGCCGTCCGCGGCAAACAGCGGCAGGCAGATAAGCGACGTCAGCAAGAACGCTTTCGTAAGCATAGAACCTCCGGTTGATGGGCGTGGAACGTTCGAGGGGGTGTGATTCTGCGGATGGCATTTTTGGTTGCCCACGCGACAAAGCTGCTTACAAGCCGCCGCCCGTATCCGAACTTAGCCGGGCATAGTAACCCTTGCGGGCATAAACCCGGAGCTTGTGGCCGGACTTACTGACAGAGATGTCGACGGCATGATACTGCCCGTTGGGCTCGAACTGAGCAGGCCGGTAAGACACCAGGTACCGGCTGCGGATGACCTGCTGCAATTGGGCCAGGCTGTGATTTAAGCCGCCTACGGAACCGGGGACAAAGGCCTCACCGCCAGTGCGCACGGCCAGGGTTTTTAAGGCGCGGTCACCGGTATCAATCTCGTCCGCGCTGTAGGTGGTTGGCGTGAAGCCGGAGGCGGTATCACGCAAATCCCTGGTACTCACGGTGTAGATAATGACTTCACCGTGCAGAGATGCTTCGATGGCATTTTTGAGACTCTCGCTGCTGGAGTTGTCTTCGCCATCGCTGAGCACGACCAGAATCCGGGCGACGGGCTTGGGTTCGGGCTTCTCAGCGAGCTTATCGGCGGCGAAGGAAACGGCATCCCAAAGGGCTGTGCCTCCGGCGGGCGCGAGATCGCCGATGCCTTTGCCGAGTTGAGCCTGATCGTTGGTGAAATCCTGGACCAGCAAAATCGAATTGGAGAAGCCGACCACGAAGGCCTGGTCATTTTCGTTGGTCAGCACGGTCTGCACGAACTTGGTGGCGGCCTTTTGCTCGAAGGCGAAGCGGCCGGTGATGGACTCGCTGGTGTCGATGACAATACCCATGCGGAGGGGCAATTCGGATTCGCTGAGGAAGCCGGTGATGGCCGCGGGCGCCCGATGGTCGTCGCGAATTTTGACGTCGGCCTGGGTAAGGCCGGCGACGGAATTCCCATGGTCGGTGGCTGCAAACAAGACGGCAACTTCATGCACGCTATGGCGCATCACCCAGCCGCCGGCGCCCTTACTCATCGTCGCGCCGGAACCAGGGGCGCTGATTACGCTGCCATCGGTTGCACTGGATGATGCCTCAGATTCGCAATCGTCGCACATCGCTTCCGCTTCGGCGATTTGCTGCTTCTCTTTCGATTCCTGAATCAGTTTCTTCATCTGCGCCGGCATTTGACCGGTATCTGTCGGGATAGCCTTCACTTCGGAGAACACGGGGGCCGCCGCAGGGGTTGTTTTGACTTCGACAATCGGGTCGTGCAGATGCAGCAGGATATCTCGTGCCGCGCCAGCGGCTGGAGACTTGGGGTCTTCGTGCAAGAAGAGCTCCAACTGATGTTGCGCCTCGGTGAGGTTGTTGAGATTGTCGTAGGCCGCGGCGGCATAATAATGCACGATTGCTGCGTCTTTGTGTTTCTTAGAGTGAACCTCTTTGGCCGTCGCGATGACCCCGTTGTAATCATGGTTGGTCAATTCGGCATAGCCCAGAGCGGTGAGGACTTGCATATCCATGGGCGCGATATCGGCTGCCTTTTTGACGGACTGCTCGGCAGCAGGATAATCCTTCAACGCCAATTGGGCGCAGCCCAGATTCAAATGCGAAATGGGCAGGTGATCATCAAGGGCCACGGCCTTGGTAAAGGCATCGCGAGCTTTTTCGTTTTGTCCGAGGGACATCTCGGCGGAGCCGAGCGAGTTATATGCGGCCACAAAATCGGGATAGATAGTGATGGCGGTGTTCAAATGTTCGGCCGCGCCCTGATAGTCCTTGCGGTTGAGCAGCAATACGCCTTTGTCGTACTCGTGGCGCGCCTTGCCGGGAGCTTTCAGATCGAGTTTGGAAACAGAGATGGTCGGATTCTCCAGCGGGCTGAGGTCGCGCTCCGCCTGACGATTGAGCATGGTGGAGTTGAGGAGGGTACTGTCGAAAGGTATGTTCCCGCCGGGGGCGCCCATGCCTGCGGCAAATGGGCTCGACTGGCCATTGCCCGCGCCAAGGCCTCCACCCAATCGAGCCTTGGCCGAAGGCGGCGACCGTCACAACAGCGGCGAATACTAAATAAACGAAGAGTACGCGGCTACGCATAAACAAGACCTCAAAGCGGACGCTCAAGGGGGGATCTTCCGCCAACGTGCCACGAATTATAGCGGACTGCCGTGCGCAAGACTAGCTTTTTTGGGGGGTTTGCGGGCTATTAAGTGGGATTAATTAAATTTATGGGTCGCGTCCAAGGCACGGAAATCACACAGGATAAGGGTGAGGTCGTCTTCCTGCGTTTGGTGCCAACCGCGCACGGACGCGAGGATAGCGTCAGCCGCCTGGTCTGGCGGCAGGGAAGCGGTTTGGAGCAGAAGCACGGCCAGGCGGTCGCGCCCGAAGAACTCGCCTGCGGAGTTGGCGGCTTCGATAAGGCCGTCGGTATAAAGCAGGAGCCGATCACCTGCTTGCAGAGGAAGCGCGATTTCCGCATAGGTGGCGAAGTCGAAGGCGGCCAGCATCAACCCGTTTTCGGCGATCTCGCGGACCGCGCTATCCCTCAACAGTTGCATGGGTGGATGCCCAGCGGCGGAATAGCGCAACTCGCCTATGGCGGCATCGAGATAAACGTACGCCGCGGTAACGAATTGGCCCTGCGTATTCCCACATAGGGCCGCGTTCATTCCAGCAAGAAAGTGCGCCGGCAATGCCGCGTTGTCGCGTTGGGAAGCTGCCGCCATTTTGACCATGGAAGCGATCATGGCAGCGGGAACACCGTGACCGGAAACATCGGCGATAAGGAGCGCGGCGCGATGATTTTCGGCGAGAACGTAGTCGTAGAAATCTCCGGCGACGGAGGTCATGGGCGCGTAGCGGGCTTCGACACGGAACTGAAGAGATGCGGCGAATGCATCCGGAAGAATGGAGAGTTGTATGCGGCGGGCAACCTCGAGTTCCTTCTGAATTTCGGCCAACTGTTGATCGCGCGCGAAAATTCTCAGCGCTGTTACATAACCGAGAGATCCAAGAAGTCCAGCGAATCCTATGGGCTCGAACTTTGGCAATCGCAAAGAGGTCGCACTTACGACGTTGTCGAATAAAACAAATGCAGCAAAAGCTAGAAGACCCCCGCGAATGACAAGGAACTCGGGGCCGCTCGCTGAATCTCGACGTACAAGATTCACCACCAGAACGAGTATGGCGAAAATGACGACTGCGTTGTTGATGAGATAGTACGCGGGCCGCAGGCCCGAAATACAAGTGATCAAGGCCAAGCCCGTGCCGACTGTGGCGAGAAAATAGCCGACGATGCGACCGCTTCGGTGCAGGAGTCCTGCCGCACTGAGGAATAAGAAGGCTGGGATGGGCATGAGAAAGTCCATGGCAGAACTGAATCGAACAAAGGCCACGGAATTTGCCAGCGCGGTGCGAATAATGTCGGATTGGACCCACATGCGTAGTCCATAAAGTGTCGCGAAAAGGGCGAAATAGACCAAGAGCGTATCGAATTTTCGGCGAACGAGAGCCAAGGCCGCAGCCACAAGCCCGAATGCGATGAAAGCCGAACCCGCAAACAAGTAAGGACTTGTGCGCAGGAACACGCGCAGAAAGCGCGCGCTATCGGTGGTTTGGATGAGCGACATGGAAGGCAAATACTAACATCGGGGCCGGGGTCGTAGGCAGCGTAAGCGTCATAGCGTGACTTAGGATCGTGCCGCGCCGACCGGAAGATGCTCGCGTAACAGGGCCAACAAGGGCTCGCGGAGCTTCGGGCCGCAGGCGATAAGACCGGTCAGCAAAGGATTCTTGTGATTACAGGTGAGCGGCTGACCATCGAGCGTGCTGACGAATCCTCCGGCCGCTTCGACGAGGAGAGCGCCGGCGGCGACATCCCACTCGTTTTTGGGAGTGAGGGTAAAAGTGATATCGGCGCGTCCGGCGGCAACGAGGCCAAGTTTGTAGGCGACCGAACCGGTGGGCTTCACGGTCGATGTCGAATTTTGAAATTGTGTCCACTCGCCGCGTTTAAGTTCGCTTCGGCTGGCGAGAATGACGGCGCCGTCGAGGGTCGAGCGGTCGGTGGGATAGGCGGGCTGGCCGTTGTAAGTTACGCCGGACTCGCGCGAGCCCATAATCAGTTCGTTGGTCGCGGGATTGCAGATGCCTCCGGCAACAGGCTTGCCATTTTCTACCATCGCGATGGAGACGCAGAATTCAGGGATGCCCTGCACAAACTCGCGGGTGCCGTCGAGAGGGTCCACGACCCAGACGCGGCTTTTGCCGAGGCGCGAAAAATCATCAACGCTCTCTTCGGAGAGCCAGCCTTCGCCTTCGCGCAGCAATTCTTTGCGCAGGACGGCATCCACGGCGCGATCGGCTTCGGTGACCGGGTCGTGGCCGGTTTTGTATTCCGTCTCGATGGCGCCGGCGGTGAAGCGGCCGAACACCGTGCGGGCGGCTTCGAGAGCCGAGTGGATGCGCCGCAATGTCTCCGAATTGAGGTCGTTCATCAAATTCTTTCTTTAATCTTTCTTGCCGCGGCCGATTTGCGTCAGGGCAATAGCATGCGAATGCCGGTAATGAGGAGTACGGTGCACAAAATTCGACGCAGCCACTTTACCGGCACTCGCGTCGCGAGGTACGAACCAAGCAGGCCGCCGGGGATGGAGCCAATCAGCAAACATCCGACGAGGCCATACTCGATGTTGTGCAGCCGGAAGTGCATAAGACTCGTCATGCCGGTCAAAATCACGGCATGAACCACATCGGTCCCCACCATCATCTTCGGCGGGAAGCTATAGAACAACAGCATGAGCATCATGATTATGCTGCCGGACCCGACTGAGGTCATGCCCACAAGAAAGCCGGCCGAGAAGCCCAGGATGACCATGCCGAGAGCAGATTTCAAAGTTGGCGGCCGTTGCACGACCCGCTCTTCGATGCGGCGTTGAAAAAACATAACGCTGGGCACGATGACCAGCAGAATGCCGATGGCCGTGCTGACGATGCCGTTCACGCCCGAGCCGTAGACGGTGCGGAGATGTCCGAGAAGGCTGACGCCGAGAATCGAGCCGGGAACGCTGCCGGTCGCGAGCGCGAGCAAGACCCTACGTTTTACCATGCCCGAGCGGATGTGCATCAAGCCTGCGGGGATTTTCGTGCCGAAATTGAAGAGTGCATCCGTGCCGACGGCCAGCATCGCGGGAACTTTGAGGACAAAAATTAGCAGGGGCAGCAGAAGAACGCCGCCCCCCACCCCGGTCATTCCGATCAAGGTGCCAACGATGAATCCAATCAGGATTTTGGTCGCCAGTAACATTCAGCAATCTCCACCGGGCCGGCTAGTGCTGCGCCGGGCAGCTAGCCCCTGTCCCCGTTCACGCCGATGAAGCCTTCGCGTTCCAGATGGAGAATGATGGTCTGGGCCGCTTCTTCGGGAGACAGTTCACCGGTGTTGATGACCACCTCCGCATTTTCCGGAGCCTCGTACGGATCAGAAATGCCGGTGAATTCCTTCAAAATGCCCGCCCGCGCCTTGGCGTAAAGACCTTTGCGGTCACGCTGTTCGCAAACTTCGACCGAAGTCGAAACGTGCACGAGAATGAACCCGCCGTTGGGCTCAATCATCTGGCGTACGGCTTTGCGCGTGGCATCATAGGGCGCGATGGGCGCGCAGATGGCAATGCCACCGTTCTTGGTGATCTCGGACGCGACATAGCCGATGCGGCGGATATTGATGTCGCGGTGTTCCTTGGAGAATCCGAGTTCTGAAGAAAGGTGCTTGCGCACAAGGTCGCCATCGAGAATGGTGACGGGGCGACCGCCCATTTCCAGGAACTTGGTGAGCAATACATTGGCGATTGTGGATTTTCCCGACCCGGAAAGCCCGGTGAAGAAAATCGTTACGCCTTGCTTGTGGCGGGGCGGGAAGCTGCGACGCAACTCCTGCACGACTTCCGGATAAGTGAACCATCCCGGAATGTCGCGGCCTTCATTCAGACGCTGGCGAAGTTCGGTGCCGGAAATATCGAGCACCCGCGCGCCCTTCGGAACTTCATCCTGCGGGAAGTATTTATCTTGGTCTTCGAGGTAGACCATCATCTGGAAGGGAACCATGGTCACGCCGATGTCGGCCTCGTGCTTTTTATAAAGTTCCTGGGCATCGTAAGGACCGTAGAAGGGCTTGCCGTCGGTGTCCTTACCGGGGCCAGCGTGATCGCGGCCTACGATGAAATGAGTGACGCCATGGTTTTTGCGAATGAGAGCATGCCAGATGGCTTCGCGAGGGCCACCCATGCGCATCGCCAAAGGCAGTAACGACAGCTTGGCGGTGTTCTGCGGGTATTTTGGCAATAAGAGTTGGTAGCAGCGCACGCGGGTGAAGTAGTCAACATCGCCAGGTTTGGTCATGCCCACGGAAGGATGAATCAAGAGGCTCGCTTCGACGCCCTTTGCGGCGCGGAAAGTCAGTTCCACGTGGGCACGATGCATAGGGTTACGAGTTTGGAAAGCGACGACGCGCTTCCAACCGAGACGGGCAAACTCGGCACGAACTTCCGCGGGCGTCTGACGCAGGCTGCGGAAATCATAATGATGCGGAGCCTCGACCCCTTCGATGCGTCCGCCGATGTACCAGGGATGGGATTTATTAATCGCGTAGTCGGCGCCCGGGTGGGCAGCGCTGGTGCTCTTGTACACAGCATCAGCTTCCGCTTTGCGGTCGGGCTGCCAGATGTCTTCGACATGAAGTACGGCGAGCATAACGCCCTCGCCATCACGGAGGGCTACTTTGCTGGAGCCGGGTTTCAGCGTCTTGGCAAATTCTTCTTTTACATCGAGGGTGATGGGGATTGGCCAAAGCACGCCGGAGGTCAGGCGCATATTTTGGCAAACGCCTTCGAAGTCGGCTTTGTTCATGAATCCGGTGAGCGGAGAGAATCCGCCGCTCATCAATAATTCGAGGTCGCAGACTTGCCGGGGAGTTAAATCCCAAGAGGGGAACTCGCGCGATTCGGCTTTTAGCTCTGCTGCTTTTTTTGCGGGGACGATGAGTTCGATGAGTTCCCCGCCGTGCGGGGCGATAAGATGGCTTGTCGAGGCAGTCAATTCCTTGAACCTCCCAGGTTCGTTTTGATATGAGTTTGAAGTTCGCTATATGTCTTTAGTTTTCCTACACTTGTCCAAGACAAAAGACGCTGCCGATTGGCGACTGGCAGAGACTGAGGGGGATCAATAATTCCCTGTGCCGTTCTTCCAGAATACTACGTTGTTGCGCGCCCTTCCAAATTTACCGATGTGGTTTTGCTGTAACCGGAGCTTAAGAGCAATTTACATTCCGAAGGCATCCGATCTGTTTAATTTTAAGTCTATATGATTAATAGACTTAGCGGGCAATAGGAAAAACTGGCGGTTTTACGCGTGGTTGTGTGCAAAGGTTTGCGCAAAACGCAACCGCCGATTCTACACATTAAGCGCCGGAATCTATGGAAACGGCAACGGCAGCGGCGTAACCTTGGGGAACCGTGAACGGCCGGAGCAGCCAGCGACCACACTCCGTAGGGTCGGGGCGTGTCGCGAGCAAAACGCGTTCCGGGTTCGGCTCGAGCGCGACATCAAATTGCGCCAACGGGTGGGAAAGCCCTTCGCCGCGGGCCTTGATATAGGCCTCCTTGCGAGTCCAGCAACGATAGAAAGCGGCGTCACGTTCGGCGGGCGCGTAGTCGCGCAGCGCCTGACGCTCGGCGACAGAAAAAAAACGTTCCGCAATGTCTTCAGTTTTGATGTTCGCGCGTACGGCCTCCACATCTATGCCGATGGCATGTTCCACGGTGAAGGCGAAGGCCGCGAGTCCGTCGGTGTGGGAAATATTGAAACTGATTTGTTGCGATGCGCCGGCAAGAAATGGTTTGCTGTGACTGGTGTAGGCGAAG
The DNA here is from genome assembly GCA_963702965.1 of Terriglobia bacterium. Lineage (GTDB taxonomy): Bacteria > Acidobacteriota > Terriglobia > Terriglobales > Acidobacteriaceae > JAJPHW01. The sequence continues at coordinate 3,653,532 of OY969776.1, read as the reverse complement.
CGAATTTCTTCCGGTGAAATTTTAAAATATGCGCTTAGAAAGCGGCGTAGAGATCCGCGGGTGAGAATGTATTCATTGCGGTTTTTTTCGAAATGAAAACGAGCAGCGCGCTGACGCTCGTCGTCAGAGAGAATTTTCTGCAACGTGTCAACTTGTGGCGATTGCGCATTCAGTGGCCCCGAATAAACGTGCACTGTGAGGGGATCGAGCGGGGAGAGAATTACTTCGCCCGAACCTGCATCCCACGGCTGAAATAGGAATTTCAAGATGACTAAGCGCTAACCACCTGCGCTGGTTTCCCGAGACGCATTGGCCAAAGCCGCAGGGTCAACGGGCGCTTGGCTGACCGCGTAGCCCGGGCCGGTGACAGGGACGATTGTTGAATATTTCAACAGGCACCAGAGGGCGCGGAAACCGTCTCTCCAGCTGATCTTCTTTCCTTCTTCGTAAGTGCGGCCCCAATAGCTGATGCCCACTTCGTAGACGCGCAAGTGGCGCTTGGCGATTTTGACCGTGATTTCCGGCTCAAAGCCGAAGCGGTCTTCTTCGATAGGGATGGACTGAATTATTTCGCGACGGAAAACTTTGTAGCAAGTTTCCATGTCGCTCAAATTGATGTTGGTCAGGCAGTTGGAAAGCAGAGTCAATCCCCAATTCGCCACCGAGTGCCAGAAGTAGAGCACTCGGTGCGGACCGCTGCCCAGGAAACGTGACCCGTAAACCACATCGGCTTTGCCTTGAATCAGAGGCTCCAGGAGCGCGGGATAATCGACGGGGTCGTATTCCAAGTCGGCATCCTGGATGATGACGAAATCACCCGTAGCTTCCTGGATGCCACGCCGCAGCGCCGCACCTTTACCCTGGTTGCGCGGCTGAAAAATCGCGCGGACGCTGGGGTGTTCTTTTTGCAGGGCTTCGAGAATTTCTCGAGAGCCGTCCCGCGAACCGTCATCGACGCAGATCAATTCCATTTCGAGTGGAGCGGCGAGGACACGCTCGACTACGGCGCGTAGGGTAAGCCGCTCGTTGTAAACCGGCATGACAACTGAAAGTTTCATGAGACCGTGATTCCGCCATTATTCTAGACCAGAGACCGACGCGCAACGCGATTTGTGTTGGACGGGAAGAATCTGGAAGAAAATACTTCTGTTATGTAATTCCTTCCGGCACCGACGGCCGGCCGTCATCTGCCGAAAGCAGGTTCGGCAGCATAGATTGACCTAAACCAGAACGGGGCGGTGATCCAGGTGCGGCGAGGCGGAACTCTTGGATGTTGCCAAGCCACTGATACGACGGGCAAGTTGTTGTTTATCAACCATCTGGCACTCAATCAGGGAAGTCCTTACCTCAATGAAGCCGATTGTTCCTGCCAGCAAAAGTTTCCGAGGGAAAATGGCGAAAATGATGCAATATTCTGCAATGTTGGCAATCGGCATGCACTAGCAATTTCAAACTTCGTCGTCGCTGCATTTCATTTTTAGGTTATCAGAGTGCTTGATCCGGACGGGGGAAGCTTGTCTCCGCCGGACAGGCGATAGTTGGCGCGGTTTTTATCCGGGAATTGGGAGCAGTCGGGTGGGACTTGGTCTTAAGAATAAGTCTGTTCGTTTAGGTCCACGCGAGCAGCAGATTGCCAATCTGTTATTGCAGGGTTGCGATAACGCGGAAATCGGAAAAGAACTCAACATGGCCAGCCGCACGGTGAAGGCCTACTTTAACCGCCTGTTCACGCGTTTTGGCATCCACGGCGGCATCAAGCGCGTAAAACTGGCAACACTCTTATACCGGAGGCAACTATGGTCGGAGAGACAGGAAGATATGGCAGCCGCAACCCCAGTGAACGAGAACAAAGAGTCATTGAACTCGTCGCGCAAGGCCTCAAAAACTGCGAGGTCGCTCGCTCCATTGGAACCACGGAACATGTCGTAAAAAACTATCTGCGCGTGATTTACGACAAACTAGGGCTGTGGAACCGCGTCGAACTGGCGCTCTGGTACGAAGCCCGCAAATATGAAAATACTGTGAACGCCTGATTATTTAGGCTCGTTCCCCCGAAGCCAAAAGGCCTCCGTGCGCGGAGGCCTTTTGCTTTCAGTTAGAGATGCGGTGAAACTCCCTCTACAACTGGGTTATTGGCAAGGTTGGCGGTTGGCGGGTTCGAACTGATCGAGCTGCGCGTCGCGCTGCAAGGAATACTTGCCGCCGGGCGTTTTTCCGTACATTGGCGAACCAGGGCAATAATAGAGCGCTGTGTGGAGATCGATCCAGACCTGGACCGTGGGATTGCCCACGTTCGGAGGAGGCGGAGGTGGATCGGCGAGTCCGAGGGCGACCAAGCCTCGCTCGAACAAAGATAATTGCGGGGCCGCGGCGTTGCTTGCGCCGGTATTGGCAGAGACCCCGTTCGAAGAATGGGTGCCCCATCCCGAGAGCACAGCCAACAGCAGCAACGCGGAAAGCCCGAGATAAAAATTCGCGCGTTGCGCGTGCCATTGGCGCGAGAGCCAAAGCGCTCCCGACTTTTCGGGGCGCAGAGTTTCGAGCCACTGTCGAGTGGAAGTGGCGGATGTCCACGGAGACTTACGCTCTTCGGGATGGGCAGGTTCGATTTCCGCGAGTTGGGCCTGGGCGGGCGACGATTCGATCGGAACGGGGGCAAGTTCGCTGGCCGCGGGTGCAAACATTTCAGGCCCGGGTTCCGCGGTGGGAGTCGCATCGAGCGGCGCATATTCGCCGCCGAACCGGGCGCTGGAGAAGACGGGTTCGCGGTCGTTCCGGAAAGACGCGGCGGAAAATTCCGTAGCCGGCACATCCGGGGGCAACAACGTGGGCGCGGATTCGACATCGGGTGTAATCAACCGTTCGATCTGGGGTTGGAGCGCGTCCATGGCTTCCAACATGGTGGCGCGCTCGGAGGCCACCGTTTGCTTCCAGGCCATTTCCGCGGCGCGGGCAATGGCGTCGCGCAAGAGGCTGGCCATAAGTTCCGCCAGGCGAACATCGCGCGCATCGAACCCGTTGGGACGGTCGGAGGCAAGTTCGAGGATGCTCTCAATCTTGCCTTCATATTGAACAGGCACCAGAATGAGCGAGCGGATGCCGCGTTCGCGGCAAATTTCATAATTAATCTCGGGTGCGGTTTTGACATCGGGGCAGAGCAGGATCTTGCCGAATAGAGCGGAATCCGGCAGAAGAACGGCAGCGGCTAAACTTTGGGCGATGAGAACGTGCGTTCCGGGTTCGACAGCTGTTTTGCCGCTGGTCGAAGAAAAGATGAGTTCATCATCCTGCACAATGCCAATGGCGGCGCTCTGCGCATGAACGATGGTGCGGGCTTTTTCAACAATGAGTTCAGCTGCTTCGGCGATGTCGAGCTTGCGCTGCTGGATTATTTTTTGGGTTTCGACGACCTCGCCCAACGGGTCATGGGCGGGAGCATCTTGCGTGTCAGGCTGATTCAACACCTGCTCGGCATTGTGCTTTTGCAGCACATACGCAGACTCGAGCAGCTGTTGAAAAGTCTGCTCATCGAGACTTAATTTTTTCCCGGTTTGTTCCTGCGAACTCACTCGACCTCTGTGATGCGTGCCGTTTCCGTTAACGTCCCAAAAACTTATTGTAGAGCAAGCATTTTAGATTGGCAGCGATAAAAGCCATTAAGCAATTGATTTCAGTGACTTAGGTACTCACTTGTACACGCTTCCAGTGGGTCAGGCTGGCGTAGGGGAGTCTGTGTCGGCGAGGGTCTGGTGGCTGAGGAAAAAGTGGATGGCCGGGGTGATGACAAGCGACAACACCATGGAAATAAGAATGCCCCCGATGACCGCAATGGCAAGTGGCTGCAACATTTGTGAGCCAGCGCCCCAGGCGAAGGCCAGGGGCAACATGCCAGCGATGGTGGCGAGGGCGGTCATCACGATCGGGCGCAAGCGGCGTCGGCTGGCTTGCAACATAGCGTCTTCGGGGGAAAGGCCGAGCGCGCGCCCTTTCTGGTCAGCGTCGAGCAGGAGAATGCCGTTCTTGGCGACAATGCCGATGACCATGATCATGCCCATAAACGACGAAACGTTGAATGTGGTGCCGGTGAGGAGCAGAGCAATAAATACGCCGGAAGTTGAGAGAACGGCGGAAGCGAGAATGGCGAGCGGAGCGGCGAAACTGCGAAACTCGAACAGGAGCACGATGAACACGAGCAGGATGGCAAGAATCAAAACAAACACCAAATCAGAAAACGACTTCTGCTGTTCGGCATAGGTGCCGCCATATTCGATGCGGATGCTTGGCGGCAAATGCAGATCGCGGACGGCTTGCTGGACGGCGGCGATGCCGCTGCCCAGATTCGTTCCTTCGAGGCGCGCGGTAATGGCGACGTAGCGTTGCAAGTCCTCGCGGCGGATTTCGGTCTGGCCGGGCAATTCGGTGATGGTGGCCAACGCGCCCAGAGTCGCGGTCTTGCCGGTGCTGCTCACGAGCAACGTATCGCGAATGGCATCAAGGGAGGCGCGATTCTCTGCCGGGAACCGGACCCGAACCGTATAAACACGGTCATTGGCGACAACCGGCGTTTGTGCTGGTTCGCCTTCGACAATAGCAGAGGCATCGGTCGCCACTTCTTCCGGCGTGAAGCCCGCGCGCGCAGCGACACTCGGATTAATTTGGAACACGATGGCGGGGCCGCTGATAGTGTTTTCAATTCCGTTCAGAATGTCCACAACGCCGTGAACTTTCTGCAAGGCATCGCCGACTTTCGGTGCCCAGGTGTCGAGATCCGCCGGGTTTTGGGAGAAGAGTTTGATCTGGATGGGCTCGGGCGCGCTGGTGAGATCGCCAATCATGTCCTGCAAGACCTGAGTAAACTCGATATCGACCGCCGGCTCTTGCTCTTTTATTTTCTGACGCAGGTCGGCCATGATGTCTTCCACGCCCCGGCTGCGTTTCTTCTTCAGCTTGACCAGGATGTCGCCGGTATTGGCTTCGGTGACGGCGGCAAGGCCGAGCTGCAATCCCGTACGGCGGGAAGTGCTTTCGACCTCGGGAGTTTTCTTGAGCATTTGCTCGAGATGCGTGACTACACGATTGGTCTCGGCGAGCGAACTCCCCGCGGGCATGATGTAGTCGATGACGAAACCACCTTCATCCATTTCGGGCAAAAGATCTGAGCCAGAAAACTGATAGCAAACGAACGAAATCGCGATCAAACCCAAGCTGAGCGCGCCCAGCGTTTTGGGACGATGCAGTGCCCAGCGCAGACAACGTTGGTGAAAGGCGATGACCTTCCGAAAGAATTCTCCAAGAGAAGCCTCTTCGGCTGCGAGAAGCCGCTCATGCTCGGTGATCGATTCGCGAGCGTCATCCGCCAACGGCGGGAGTTCAGATGTGTGGGCACGGATGAAGTACTGACTGAGATTGGGAGTCCAGGTGAGAGCGAGGGCCAGCGAGCTAAAGAGTGAAACGCCTACGGTAAGAGCCAAAGCCCGAAAGAACGTGCCGGTGACTCCGGTGATAGCGATCAGCGGCAGAAAGACAACGATTGGGGTGAGCGTAGAGCCGACCAGGGGTACGGTTATCTCTTGCAGGGCGGCATGAATAGCACCAAGCCGGCTCTGCCCAGCGTCGCGATGCAGAACGATGTTTTCGACGACAACGATAGCATCGTCAATCACCATGCCGACGGCGGCGGCGAGTCCGCCGAGCGTCATCAGATTGAAGCTTTGGTGAAGCATCTTAAGCGCGACGAAGGTGATGGCAAGGGTGACGGGGATCACGAGGCCGGCGACGATGGATGTTCCCCAATCGCGCAGAAAGATTACGAGAATGATGGAAGCAAGAATCAGCCCAATTAAGATCGCGTCGCGCACGCTCTTGATGGAATCGCTGACGATGATGGACTGATCATAAAAAGGCTGAATATCCACTCCGGCGGGCAGCGTCTTGCGGATGGATTCGATTTCCGCGTGAACCCCATCCGCCACTTGCATGGTGTTGCTATCTGGCTGGCGATTGATATTGAGCAAGACCGCGGGCTGTCCGTTGGCGGTGACGATGGTGTAAAGGGGTCTGACCGTGGCTTCGACTGCCGCGATGTCGCCGATGCGTACGGGAATACCAGTGGAAGTGGTCTTGACGACGGTCGCGGCAATTTGTTCGGGTGTATGCACCTGGCCGCTGATGAGTCCAAGAACCAACTGGTGGTTGCGCTCGAATAGTCCGGGAGAATCGATGAGGTTGGTGCGGCGCATGGTATCGAGAATGTCAGTTACCGTGACGCCAGTGGTCAGCAATTTAGCGGGATTCGGGATGATATGAAACTCAGGTTCCTGTCCGCCTTGTATGACGACCGTCGAGACTCCCTCCACGCGATTCAAGCGGGGCTTGATTTCGTAGGTTGCCATTTCCCAGAGCGTGGTCTGCGGAATTCGGCTCGAGGTCAGGCTATAGCCCATGATGGGGAAACTGGCGAAAGTCATGCGATGTGCTTCCACCGCGGCCGAGGGTGGCAGTTCCGGTTGCACGCGCGACAGGGCTGCATTGACGTATTGCAGGGTCTGGAACATGTCCACGTTCCAGTTAAAGAAAAGATCGATTTCGGCCGAGCCACGACTGGTGATGGAGCGAACGCTTTGCAGCCCTGGGACACTGTTGACCGCTTCTTCAATGGGGCGGGTGATGGTAACCATCATCTGATCAATGGGCATGACGCCGTTGTCCACGCCGATGAGCACACGGGGAAAATTGGTCTCGGGAAACACGGAGACTGGAATGGTGAAGGCGAGATACAGGCCCATCAGAGCCAGCGTCACAATCAGGAAAATCACCGGCTTAGATTGACGCGAGAACCAATATCCTGAGCCGTTGGGCTGGGGATCATTTTTCATTCTTGGTTTTATCCCCTGCGTCTTTTTTGGCATCCGGGCTCGCGGCTTGAATCCTGGCGTCGTCGGGCAAGCCATATGCGCCGGCGCCGACGACTTTGTCACCGTCTTTCAATCCGTCGAGAATCTGCACATCATCACCTTGCTTGATGCCGACCGTGACATTTTTCTGGTGCGCGCGGCTGTCCGCGCCCACAAGCATGACAGAGGTAGTTCCATCGGGTGCCGTGAGGATGGAATCGGCGGGAATGATGACCGCGTCGGGAATGGAGCGAGCCACCATGGAGAGTTGCACACTGGTGCCGGGTTTCAGGCGTTGCTCCGGATTCTTGAACTCCGCCCATACTTCGACGGTCGTGCTGTTCGGGTCGAGCGCAGGGCTGATTACCGTAATTTTTCCCTCGTACGGTTTGGCGTCACCAAGTGGGAGGCCGGGTACGACGATGCTGGCGGCATCACCCAGTTTGAGCGATGCCACTTCACGTTGAGGGATGTGGGCGCGGGCCACGACGCGGGAAATATCCATGACCGTCAGGAGCGCGGTTCCAGCGGAGGCCATCTCTCCGGGATAAAGAGGGCGGTCGGTCACAACGCCGTCGATGGGGCTACGAATTTCTGAATAACTCAACAACGCCTCCGCACCCAGATATTTTCCTTTTGCGGATTCGAGTTGACCCTCGGCGCCTTTGATGCCTTGCGCGTTGCCAAATTTTTGCAGCGCTTCAAGATGCTTCCTGGCCATTTCGTATTGATTGCGCGCAGTCGTGTAATCCACGAGTCCCTGATCGAGTTCTTTGCGCGGCAGCGCGCCTTGCTCGAAGAGATCCTGGCGGCTCTTGTAGACTTTTTCCTGCGCATCCATTTCTTGCTTGGCGGCGTTGGTGTCGAGTTCGGCTTTTTGCAGTTCTTCCGGCAGGCTGGCGCCGGTGGTGGTGGCATAGACGGCCTGGGCCTGGTCGTAGGAGCCTTTGGTATCTTGTGCCGCGGCCGCGAGGTCTTTGTTTTCGAGCGTTGCCAGCAACTCCCCCTGATGCACCTTGCTCCCGCGCTGCACGTAAAACTTCTGCACGGGTGCGTTGATTTTCGGGGTAATCGCGGATTGCGCCAGCGGGAAAAGAACGGCGTCGGTCTCTACCGTGTGCTCGATGGTCTTCTTTTCGACGGGGACGATTTCCACGGCGACGTTTGGCTCTTTGTCAGCGGCCTCTTTCGAGCAACCAAGCGAAAACGCCAGAATGCACAAGGATGCGGCGAAGAAAACTCTCGTCCCCGGAGAAAGGAAAACGGGGAAGGGCAGGCGCACGCGCTGGTGCGAACTCGTTGGATTGGGAGGGGCGCAGTTATTCATGTGTCAGAAATTTCCGGTCAGAGTTTGTAAATTTGCCAATGCGACACGATAGCGCACCTGGCCGTCATTGAAAGCGTTGCGAGCCTGGGTCAAGGTGTTTTGGGCGTCCACGACTTCGAGGACCAGCGCTTCACCGGCTTGATAACGCAAATTGGTCAGGCGAAGACTATCGGCGGCAAGTTCGGCGGATTGGTTGAGAGAATCGAGTTCGGCGTGGGCGGCCTGCGCTTCATCGTAAAGCACATGTAGTTTCGCGAGAAGTTGACGTTGGGTCGCGCTCAATTCGACACGGGCCTGGTCGCGGCGCAAACTTGCCTGCTTGACTTGACTGCGCCCCGCGCCCCAGTTCCACACCGGAAGTTGCAGAGTCGCGGTGGCTGCGTAGCCAAGGTTGCGCACGCCATCAGTCTCCGTGGCAAAGTGGTTGGCGTCGATGCCGTAAAAATAATCAAAGCTCACAGAAGGGAAAAAATTGTTCCAGGCCGCGGCCACGCCTTGATTGGCCGCTTTTAGCATGGCCAGGGCCGCGCGCAACTCCGGATTTTTGTTTGCGGCTGCGGTCTGCACGTCGGCAAAGGGCGGCAATGCCTCCTGCATCTGCAAATCATCGACGATGCTGAAATTCTCGTTGAAGTCGGGGAAGATGAGAACGGCGAGTTCGAGACGGCTGCGATTCATCTCCAGTTCGGCCTCGCGCAAATCGCGCTCTTCCTGTTGAAACTGGAGTTGGGCTTTCACAACGTCTGAGTGTGCGACTTCGCCGCCGTGCTCCAACTTCTGGCTGATGTCGAGAAAGCGGCGCGCTTCCTCCATGGCCCGCTGCATGGTGGCATATTTGCGCTGGGCGGCGGCAAATCCATAATAGCCTTGCACCACGGTGACGACGAGTCCACGAGCAGCGACCTCGGCGCGGGCCTTGGCGGCGGCTTCAAGGGCTGAGGTCCGGCGGTAATCGGCTATGTTCGCCAGCGAGATGGTTTCATTCACATTGCCCTGGCTAATGTATTCATGGACGCCGTTGTTGGCTATAAAGCGTGCGTTTGATGTTCCAGTGCCCTGTGCACCGGACGTACCGTTACCCTGCGTGTAATCGAAAGCGGCGTTGTAATTGACGTTAGGCAGCAAGGCGGCGCGGCTTTGTACATGATCCTCTTTTGCGAGGCCGGATTCCATTACGGCGGAACGGTATTCGGGATTGTTGGCTTTGGCACGTGTGAGTGCATCTTGCAAGGTCAGCGTGAGAGGGGCGTTGCTGGGCGCGGGATTGTCGCTACTGACCACCTGCGCATGGCAAACCGTGACCGCGATCAATAGGATGGCTGTGGATGCGATGTATGAAGCTGCAACGGCAAGTAAGAGTTTCTGCATAGGGATCTCTTTTTAGGCGGCTTAGGCCGGATTCATTACCGACTCGTGGCTAGACTCGTAAAGTAACGCCGAAAATAAGACAAAGCCGTCTGCCAAGACTTAATTTTCGGGAAATCAAGATTAAGAGAACCTGAACCCAAGTTACTCTCGTCAGTCAGCGGTTACGCGGCGGCGACACCAGTGGCCGGGTCGTGCGATGCGTATTCGAAGTGAACGGCCATGCGGTTTTCGCGGAAACGCCACAGCGTTTTCTTGAGCCGGTAGTCGAGTTCTTTGTTCCACTTGCGCCGAAGGAAGGCGTTGATCTCATCGCGTCCTTTCATGAATTCTGCGCGGTTGCTCCACTCCGAATCTTCCGTGTAGGCCAGGACGACTTTCTCGGGGTCGCGTGTGTTCCATGGGTTTTCGGCGTTTTGCACTTTCGCGCGAGCTTTTTCTGTGAACGGCGGCACAATCGGCGATGTCGTCATTGTTGGCCTCCGTCAATATTGTTGTCTCATAGTGCCTCTAAGGCCAAATCGGGTTCTGGTTGGGTTAATTCCGCGTCATACTAACGCTTTACAATAGTAGCGCATGGCGTTAGTATATATAAAGAGTGATCGCGAGTTTCCGTGACCGGGAAACGGAAAGATTGTGGCAGTCGGGGACTAGCCGCCGCTTGCCCCCAGATGTGCGTCTGAGGGCGTTCAAGAAGCTTGCGATTTTGAATGCAGCCATCAGGCTCGAAAACCTAAAAGTGCCGCCCGGGAACCAATTGGAGGCCCTTCGTGGCGATAGAGCAGGGCAGCACGGCATTCGCATCAACGACCAGTATCGCGTGTGTTTCGTGTGGCGTAACGGTAATGCTTTTGAGGTAGAAATTGTCGATTACCATTGAGGAGCGCTTATGGCTAGGCCGAAAAAAGTATTTACGGTGCATCCTGGAGAAATTCTCAAGACCGAGTTCATGGAGCCGATGGGCATGACGGCTTATGAACTGGCCAAAGCCCTCGGTTTTCCCGGGATTTATGAAGTGGTCCGCGGAGACCGCGCCATCAGTGCCGACACTGCCATTCGCCTGGGGAAATATTTCGGTCTACCCGCGCAGTTCTGGCTCAACCTCCAGAATGATTACGACTTGCGGATCGCAGAGGGAAGCGGTATCGGCAAAGGCATTAAGCCGAGGAAAGTCACGTACGATGCCGAACTGTCCGGCGCGCGCTGAGGAAACAGATGTGGGCTTCGGTACCGAAGCTTTAGTAGTTGCCCTTGTACGCGCGGTAGATCACATAGAACCACGAGCAAATGCCGTGAAGGATTGCCCAGAGGATTGAGTGGTTAAGCTCGAAGGATAGGATCATCGCCAAGGCAGACCCCATTGACACGCCTGCCGCAGCCGCATTTCCTTCTTTGCCCCCAATCCAGGCCGTACTTGGACATCTCTTCCTGCACCTGTCCAGCATCCACCATCAGCTTCAAGAGCTGCAGAGCGATACTCTTCCCTGACGCTTGGGGCCCTACGAGGACGGTCAGGTCGCCAAATGCGAGACTCGCACTTTTGATTTGCCCTAGATTCTTGATGTTCAACGTTGTCAAGGTGTCTCCACTCAACTGATTTCTCTATGTTCCCGACAGGATAGACTTATGCGGGCGAAGTATACCACTCGTAGGATAATCATCATCCGAGAGAACGGCACGACACATCTCACTCCCCGCCCTTCGCCGGTGCTTCCATGCCCAGTTCTTTCATCACCATCTGCAAATCTTTCCAGGCTTCGCCTTTTTGGCGGGGATCGCGCAGCAGAAACGCCGGATGGTAGGTGACGGCGAGTTTGGTGCCGCGGAAGTCGAACCAGCGTCCGCGCAGCTCTGACATGGGCGCGTTGATGGCAAGCAAGGTTTTGGCTGCGACTGCGCCCAGCGCCACAATCGCTTTTGGCTTGATGACGGCAATTTGCCGCATAAGAAATGGCGAGCAGGTCTCGCACTCGTCGCGCTCGGGCTGGCGGTTTCCTGGTGGACGGCACTTGATGATGTTGGCGATATAAACGTCCTCGCGGGTGATGCCCATGGCTTTGATCATGTTGGTGAGCAGTTGCCCCGACCGGCCCACGAATGGCTCGCCCTGTTCGTCTTCGTCCGCACCCGGCGCTTCGCCGATGAACATTAAGTCCGCATTGGGATTGCCCACGCCAAAGACGATCTGTTTGCGTCCCTGCTGGCTCAATCGGCAGCGAGTGCAATCTCCCAGATCTTCGCGGATGGTCCGCAACGCCGCAACAGGGTCGGAAAACGACTGCTCGGGTTTTGGTCCAAGGATAGGCAGATCGGCGAGCGACTGCGGCGCAGCTTTTGTGCGTGGGGTCATGGGCTCCGTGATTAAAGTTTCAGAGATTTCGGACGGCGTCGGTTCGCTTACAGAGACTTCTTGCTTGTAAAAGTCGTATATGCCGAGTTCGTTGTAGTAGCGGATGCGCTCTTTCAGCGCCTTCTTCAGTTCTGGAGCGAGAACGCGAGACATGAAGAGACAGGGTATCAGGAACGTGGTGTGGATAATGATTTAAGTTCAACTTGGACGATGTCGTTCCGAGCGAGGTACTTTTCCAGAGAAGAGAAAATCTCGCGCAGATTGGCAGCCACGATGATCCGCGCAAGATCCCTCAGTTCGCTGGTGAAAACGCGAACTTTCGGGATGACATCCCGAAAGAAATGATTCCTCGGGCATCTTCGCCGCGGCGCGGCTCCAGATGGCTCGGAATGACAAGGTAGTGAGGGTTGATGGGGACGGCGAATCAACGCGGAACCGATGTTCTCTTACGTAGCCGGATGACTTCATCAATCACCCGCTGAGCGACTTCCCATTTGGTGGTTTCGGGAACATCCACGACGTTGTCATGCGAAATGATGGTGACCGCATTGCGGTCCGAGTCGAAGCCAACGCCGTCGCGCGAAACATCATTGACAACGATGGCGTCGAGCGATTTAGTTGTCAGTTTCTTGCGGGCGTTTTCGAGTACGTTTTCGGTTTCGGCGGCGAAGCCGATGACAAGCTGCGATTTTTTCTTCTTGCTGATTTCCGCGACAATGTCGGCAGTGGGTTCGAGTTCCAACGAAACGGGGCCGCCGCGCTTGATTTTCTGCGCGGCTTGATTTTTCGGCCGATAGTCGGAGACGGCTGCGGTCTTGATGACGATGGTCGCTTCCGGCAAGAGCTTCATCACGGCATCGCGCATCTCTTCGGCAGTTTCGACCCGCGTAAGTTCTGCTGCGCCGGGTGGGGTAATCGAGGTTGGCCCGCTGATGAGTAACACGCGCGCGCCGCGACGCAATGCCGCTTCGGCGAGAGCGTAACCCATCTTGCCACTGGAGCGATTGGTCAGGTAGCGCACAGGATCGATCTTTTCGCGCGTCGGCCCCGCGGTGATAAGGACAGTCTCTACGGCAAGCTCCTGCGAAGCGCCGAGCGCTTCCATGACGGCGGCGACGATGGCTTCATTTTCGGCGAGGCGGCCAGCGCCGGTCATCCCACAAGCTAGATATCCCGCACCCGGTTCGACGATATGGACGCCGCGTTTGCGCAAGATTCCCAAATTCGCCTGTGTTGCGGCGTGGTTCCACATATTTACGTTCATGGCCGGAGCGACAACGACGGGAGCGGTGGTCGCGAGAAATAGCGTGCTCAAAAAATCATTGGCGATGCCTTGAGCGAATTTGGCGAGGACATCGGCGGTTGCTGGAACGACGACCAATGCGTCAATCGACTGCGCTACCGCGATATGTTCGACCGCCGCGTCAATGTTGGGTTGTTCCGCGTCGGTCCCGAATAAATCGGTGATGACTTTTTCGCCGGAGAGCGCAGCAAAAGTTAGGGGCTTAACGAACTCTTGCGCCGCGCGGGTCATGATGACCTGCACGCGAATGCCGCGGTCTTGCAGCAAGCGAACTACTTCGGCTGCTTTATAAGCTGCGATTCCACCGCTGACGCCGAGGGCGATCTTCATAGAGGTTTGGATGATTCCGCCAGCGCGGGGGACGCAAGCGAAAAAATACTGTTCACAGGGATGGCAAACGCGTTACGCCTCGCCCACGGCCTGATCAAGCACTTCGCCTGCTCCCGCAGCTTCAACCGGCGCACCGCCGTTGGGAGGAATTATCCACTTAACCTTGCCCGCCTGAATTTCATCCTGCGCGATGCGGCAAGGTTTGCGGGAGTGTGTTTCTATGACCGGGGGCGCCCCACTTTGCAGCTGCCGTGCCCGTCTTGCGGCTACGAGAATGTACCGATAATTGCTGTCGAACCCTTCCACCAACTTCATGGCGATTCTCCCTCTCGTTAACTTCTTTCCGGAGCCACCGCGGGCTGAAACGAGGCCAGGATGGGCTGCAATTGCGAACGCACATTGCGCAAGCGACAACTGGCAGCTCTGGCCGTCATTCCGGCATCCCCGGCGGACGTTTGTTTGCCCGCGCGCTGTTGACGTTCGACCTGCAAGATCGCCTTCAACGTTTCCACGGATTCCTCCAGACGGTCGTTCACTAAAATATAGTCGTACTTCTCGTAATTCTCAATCTCGCGGGAGGCGGTGGCCAACCGCGTTTGGATAACATCTTCCCGGTCCTCGCTGCGGCGGCGTAATCGCTGCTCCAACGTCTTGCGATCCGGCGGCAAAATGAAAATGCTCACCGCTTCCGGCAGTTTGCGCTTGATCTGCTCGGCCCCCTGCACGTCAATGTCAAGCAGCAGGTCGAGTCCTTTCTGTTCAGCCTCCCGCAAAAAGCGGCGCGCCGTTCCGTAATAATTCCCGAAGACGCTGGCATATTCGAGAAATTCATTTTCGGCGATCATGGTCTCAAATTCCGAACGCGTGACGAAGTAATATTCGCGGCCGTTCTGCTCGCTGCCACGCAGTGGGCGCGTGGTGTACGAAACCGAGAAATCGAGGCCCGGGACAATCTGCCGGACTTCGTTCACCAGCGTGGACTTGCCCGAACCCGAGGGCGCCGAAATGATGTAAACCGTGGTCATTCGACGTTCTGTACCTGTTCACGAGCTTTCTCGATGTCGGACTTCATGGCTAACCCCTTTTGCGTGATTTGCAACGCGTCCCCGGCCAATCCGGAGGTCTTGGACAAAAGAGTGTTAGCTTCGCGGTTCATTTCCTGTAAGAGGAAGTCGAGTTTCTTGCCGACCTCGCTGTCTTGATTGAGCAAACCCAGAAAATGCTGGACATGATTTTCGAGCCGCACCAATTCTTCTTGAATATCGCTGCGGTCCACCACCAATGCCACTTCCTGCAAAATGCGTTCCGGTTCAATCTGGGAGCCTGTAAGTTCCTGCACGCGCGTCTTCAATTTTTCTGCATAAGCCTTCTGCACCGCACCGCGCAGCTTGCAGACTTCTTCGCGTGCGGTTTGCACTCTCGCCATGAGTTGCCGCAATTCGCGCTCGATGCCGCGGCCTTCTTCTTCGCGCATTTGGTTCAACCGCGACAAGGCTTCTTCCGCGCCGGATAAGACTGCTCCATCGAAGGCTTCATCGGCCGGTTGGGTCGATCCATCCAGGGCACCCGGCATGCGAAGTATGGCATTCAGGTCCGGTTCGGCCGCCAGGCCAAACTCAGCCGCGGCTGCGCGAAACGCGCGGACATAGCCGCCTGTGATTTCGCGGTTCAACTCAAAATTGTTATTCCCCCCGCGATTCAGGCTCAGCGTCAGCTCCACGTGGCCGCGCGCGAGCTTTTCTTTGAGCAGGCGGCGTAATTTCATTTCAAGCGTGTCGGCGTCTGACGGTAGGCGGAAATGCAAGTCGAGAAAACGATGGTTGACCGATTTCAGAGAAAGCGTGAACCCAGACTCGACGGAGGACGTGCCGTTGCCCGTCTCGCCTATCTGGCCTTTGATTTGAGCGAATCCCGTCATCGAGCGGATGGGCATGAGTTTATTGTCTCACCGTTGCGGCGCTCATTCGAACCTCATCGGAAGCAGCCGGAGCAAATTGCAAGTCATACAAACGGCGATAAGTACCAAAGCGCGTCATCAACTCCTCATGATTGCCGATTTCCGCGATGCCGCCATTTTCAATCACGACGATGCGATCCGCGCGCCGCACAGTAGATAAACGATGAGCGATCACAAAAACCGTCCGTCCGGTCATCAGATTTTGCAAGGCGGATTGGACCAGCGATTCCGATTCGCTATCGAGCGCCGAAGTGGCTTCATCCAGAATCAGGATGGGTGCATTCTTCAGCAAGGCGCGGGCAATCGCAATGCGCTGGCGCTCTCCGCCCGAAAGGCGCACCCCTCGTTCGCCGATCACTGTCTCATAACCCGCAGGCAAGGCCATGATGAAGTCATGTGCCAACGCGGCGCGGGCCGCGGTTTCCACGTCGCCCTGCGAAACGTGGGGCTGGCCGTAAGCAATATTATTGCGCAGGGTATCGTTGAAGAGCACGGTCTCTTGAGTAACCACCCCGATGAGCGAACGTAACGAAGCCAGCGTCACATCGTGAATATCCATGCCATCCACGGATATGCGCCCTTGCGTCACGTCAAAAAAACGCGGAATCAGATTGACCAGCGTGCTTTTGCCCGCGCCACTGGAGCCGACGATCGCCAGCACTTCGCCGGCGCGAACTTCTAAATTTATCCCGCGCAAGATTTCGCGCATTCCGCCGTCTTCGCTTTCGTCCTGTGCCTGGTAGGAAAACCCCGCGTGTTCAAATTGAATATTGCGCGAAAAACCCTTGAGAACTGCGGCATCGGGCTTTTCCAGCACTTCATCCTGCACGTCCATAAATTTGAACAGCTCGGAAGACGCGCCGATGGCTTGCTGAAAATTATTGTTGAACAGCGCGAACTTGCGCACCGGATTGTACAAACTGAAGACCAACGCGATGAATGCGGCAAAAATGCCCAGCGTCATATGGCCACGAACTACCTCGCCGCGGCCGAGCAGGAGAAGCAGGGCAATGCCGACAGCCCCGAAAATATCCATGAGAGGGGAACTGATGGAAGCCGCGGCCACGGAACGCATATTGGCGCGAAATAACTTTTTCGCGGCGGAGTGAAAACGGTCGCTTTCCCAGTTTTCCATGCTGAAAGCTTTGACGATGCGGTTGCCGGTGATGGACTCCTGCAAAATGTTTTGAATATCGGCAAGCTGGTCTTGCCCTTTGCGCGTGGTGTGGCGGACGCGCCGGCCGATTTTCATGGCTGAGTAGACGATTAACGGTACGAACAGCAAGAGCACCCACGCCAGTTGACGGCCCAGCACTACAACGGCTACTGCGGTAAAAAGAAACGTGAAAATCTGTTGCAGAAATTCAGCCAGCACGTTCGACATGGCATACTGCACCCGCTCAATGTCGTTGACGATTGTGGAAACGAGCGTTCCCGTCGTGTGTTTCTGGAAGAAGGCCGCCGAGCGTCGCAGAATCGCGTCGTAAAGATGATTGCGCAGGTCGGTGATCATTCCATATCCGGCATAGTTCACCAGGTAAGTGCCGACGTAGTCGAAAATGCCCTTCAAGACGGTGGATGCGACCAAGGCATAGGCGACGATCGTCCACGCATTGTGAAAGTGCGATGGAACGAAGCTCTGCAAATAAATTGTGTGGTCAGTCCCGGGAACGGTAAAGAGTTGAATGTGATCGGAGCCGCTATCGGGCTTAAGAACACGGTCGAGAATCGGGCGCAGCAACATCCACCGGAAAGCTTCAAGAAACCCCACGCCCGCCATCAGCGTGACCGAGGCAATCAGTTGCAGGCTGTACGGCAGCACATAACGCGCCAGACGGGTCAGTTGTCGCATTGGAGGCTCGCTGCGGCTGTCGCCACATGTGAGATATACATGCGTTGCACGGTGTCATTCTACTTGAGTTGTGCGAATTCGGCGTTCCGTTCGGGTTCGCCTATTCGTTCGGCCACCTTCGTGTTCTTTGTGGTGAAGATCTGGTTGAACGACTTGAGACATAAAAGTGCACCAAGATAATCGCCCGGCTTACATCAAGTCAATTGTGGTCGAGTCGGCCAAATCGACGCGCAGAATCGTGAACGTCCAGATACCGAGCGTTTCTTTCGCATAGAGAACAATCGTGCCTTTGCCATCGGCGCCAGAAATCGGAATTCGCAGATCGGCATACCCATTGCTGTTTTTCATATGGATGTTCCCCTTGATGACCCAGCCCACTTGCATGGGTTGGCCTATCGCCTGGACGACCTGCGGATTATTTTCGACGCGCTCAACAGCTTGCAATGTTACGGTGTGATGATGAAAGGAATATTCCACAAGGCTGAGAACGCCGCCAACAAATACCACCATGCACCCAATAAGGATGATGCCGCCGAGCCACATGCGGCGACGCGGGTGCCGGTCGAGCCAGTCTTTTTCTCCGGGCACCGGAACGATCGGATAGGGAGCATTGGTCATGCTGGTTTATTTCGGGCTGTCCCGATGAACGACTTTTACTCGATAGCCCGCCTTACGCAAAAGCTTGCTAACGTCCTCGGCAATCATTACCGAGCGGTGCTGGCCACCGGTGCATCCGAAGGCGATGGTAAGGTAGCTTTTTCCCTCGCGAATGTAGTGCGGCAGCAGATAGACCAGCAGCTTGGAAATCTTGCTGATGAACTCTTTCGTTTGCGGAAAAGACCGAATGTAACGTGCCACCTTCGGATCGCGTCCAGTCAGTGGGCGAAACTCCGGAATAAAATGTGGATTGGGCAGAAAGCGCACATCAAACATCAAATCCGCATCTTCCGGCACGCCGTGTTTAAATCCAAAACTCACGCATGAGACGAGAATGTTTTTTTCGGATTCCTGCTTCTCGAACCGCTCAAGAATATGCGCACGAAGTTCATGGACATTGAACTTGGATGTATCGATTACCAGGTCCGCCATGGCGCGGATTTTTCGCAATTGCTGGCGCTCGGTGGCCAGTGAAGACTTTACCGTGGAGTTCGTTCCCAGAGGATGCGGGCGCCTGGTTTCGCTGAATCGGCGCAGAAGAACTGCGTCGTCAGCTTCAAGAAAAATCACTCGCGTGGGCAGCAGCTTCTTGACCGACATCAGAATCGAAGGCAGCGACTCCAGTTGTATTCCTTCGCGGACATCGACTACGAGAGCGCTGCGCTCAATCTCAGAAGATGTTCCAACCAGTTCGGCGAAGTGGGGAATCAGGCCGACGGGAAGGTTATCCACGCAGTAGTAGCCGAGATCTTCGAAAGCCTTCAGCACTGAGGCTTTCCCCGATCCACTCATGCCCGTGATGATGACCAGTTCACCGCTGGAACGGGGCTCACCTTGCGTGGAGGACGGGAATTTGAGCTTTCGGGAGCCCTCAGCGAGCGGTTTTGCCGTCGAGATTGCTTTAGACTTCGCCTTGCGCTTCCGGGAGGCCATCTCGAAGGAATGTTAGCAGGCTGCCTCAGACCCCGCCAGTGAGCATATAGGCGCGAGCGTTAGAGGCTCACACTCGAAACGGCGCGGCCAGCAATCTCGCCGGGAACATAATTACCGCCCAAATCAGTTGGAGCACGCCTTCGACGGCGATTCCCACAATGCGAAAGGGCAGCAGCACCAACCAAACCAGCGGATAGAGCACCAGCGCGAGAATCGCCACCGGCCAGCACATCACAAAAAGAAAGCACCACAGCAGCAATGCAACCATGGGAGACCTCCGTTAGTTAGAGGTACGCAATCCGAGGCTTGAAAGTTCTATCGAACCGCAGCAATTTCTTCATTCGCCAGCGCCCGCAACGATTCTTCATACGGCGCGCGGGCGATCCCCCGCTCCGTCACGATCGCATTCACATACTTCGCCGGCGTCACGTCAAACGCCGGATTTTCCACGCTCACGCCGTCGGGAACCATTTGCCGTCCCCCGATGTGCGTGACTTCTTTCGCGTTGCGCTGCTCGATGGGAATTTTGCTTCCGTCAGGAGTGGCTAGATCGACGGTCGAAATCGGCGCGGCCACATAAAACGGGATTCCGTGTTCTTTTGCCAGAACCGCAACGGAGTAGGTTCCGATCTTGTTCGCCACATCGCCATTCGCCGCGATGCGGTCGGCCCCAACTACGATGGCCTGAATTTTCCCCTGCCGCATCATCGCCCCGGCCATGTTGTCGGAAATCACCGTAGTGGCGATACCATCTTTCATCAATTCCCACGCGGTCAGCCGCGAGCCTTGGAGAAATGGCCGGGTCTCGTCGGCATAAACGTGAATCTTCTTGCCCGCTTCGACCGCCGCGCGGATGACTCCAAGCGCGGTGCCATATCCGGCAGTAGCCAGCGCGCCGGCGTTGCAGTGCGTGAGAACGCCGCCTGACGATGGCATGAGCGTCGCGCCGTGGCGTCCCATGGCTCGATTGGCGGCAATGTCTTCGGCGTGCATCCGCTTGGCTTCTTCGACGACAGCTGACTTAATTTCTGCGACGGACTTTCCCCGCAGCGAATTTAACTTCGCTCTCATCCGCTGGATCGCCCAAAACAGATTCACGGCAGTCGGCCGCGTCTCACCGATGATGCGGGCGATTTCGTCAAATTCGCGGCGCAACTCGGCTTCTGAATTTGCCCGCGAGTTCTTCACGCCGAGCGCGATTCCCATCGCAGCAGCCACGCCAATAGCCGGCGCCCCACGGACGACCATGGTGCGAATCACGTCCGCGACTTGTTCCTGCGTTGTGCAGACAACGTAAGTTTCTTCCGTGGGCAGCTTCGTTTGATCAATGAAGCGAACGCCGGCATCGGTCCATTCGAGGGTCTCAACCATGGTTCTATTTTCGCCTGAGAACGGATGTGCGGTCTAGCACGCTCTTAACTAACCACCAAGTCACCAAGGAACACGAAGGCAAGCAGCATTGCTTCTTAGTGAACCTTCGTGTCCTTCGTGGTTAATATAAAGACGAAAAATTTACGCTTTGTGTTCCGCGCAGCGCGTCCGGGGATGGCTCACCGCTGCGGGTTTTCCGCAGATTTCACATCCCGCATTCGTGGAATACTGCGACGCATCGCCGGGATTCAGCGCGATGTGCTCGCGCCGCACGGCGTTCGCAGTAAAAACCGAAATAAACGGCGCAGGCAACGCGGCCTTTTCGACATTGGGACGGCCTCGCGCTTCTTCCCGCTCGACCAGGCACATCACGCCTACAACTTCAAAGCCAAATTCCCGCGCCGCTTCTATCGCCTGAATCGTGGAAGCCCCGGTCGTGCAAACATCGTCCACAATTACGACGCGAGCGCCTTTTTCGCGGAAGCCTTCGACACGCTGTCCCATGCCATGTTGCTTCTCGGCTTTGCGGACTAGAAAACCATTAATCTCACCGCTGATGACTGAAACCGCCACAACGATCGGGTCAGCCCCCATGGTCAACCCGCCGATGGCGGCAGGCTTCCAGTTTCGTTCCACAATTTCTTCGAGAAATACTTGTCCGGTCAGCTGCGCCCCTCGCGCGTCGAGCGTGGTGAGGCGGCAATCGATGTAGTAGTCGCTCGTGCCGCCGGAAGATAATTTGAATTCGCCGAGGCGGAACGATTTCGCAGCGAGTAATCGGAGCAGTTCTTGTTTGGAGTTAGATACGGTCATGAAATTTTAAGATATCACGGCGTATTTTGCGGGCGGCTATCCCAAATGGTCGTATCTTCTCGTTCGAAAATTCACCACAAAGCCACAGACGCGCAGAGAAACTAATCTCTATTTTCGGTCTTTTCTGTGTCTCCGTGACTCTGTGGTGCGATGATTTACGAGATCTTACTTACTGATTCAATCTTTCCAAATGCCGGAAGCCCCCCGTCGCAATCAGCGTAAACACAGTCAGCGTCCCGTTATATGCCACGTGCACCAGAAAGCTCGATGCCACCGAGCGTGACACCGCCCGCACCACGGTCAACGCCACTCCCACCAGAAAAATAATCAGAATCGGGCCCCAGGCAAAGCCCAACTGCATGGCATGCAACAGGCCAAACAAGACCGCCGTCAGGAAAATGCCCAATCCCATCCCCATGCGCCGCTCGAGAACCGGGTAAAGAAATCCACGGAAAAATAATTCTTCCATCAGCGGCCCAAAACTCACCGCAAAAATCGACGTCAGCCAGGCGTCAATCGGGCGCTTGAAAAATTGATCAAACGGCACTTCTTTGGGAATCGGCAGGAAGTGCGCAATGCCCTGCAAACCGAAGAGTAGCAGCACTCCAAGTGCAATCAAGGCAAACGGACTTCGCGGCCAATGCCACTCGATGGCTTCGCTGAAGCGTGTGTGGTATTTGCCTTCAATCAGCATCACCATCAGGAAGAAAACAATGACATAAGCCAGAAATTCCGCCGCCAGCGCCACAATCGGTTCTTGCGCAAGTTGGGTCCAGCTCTCTCCGCGGTAGAAAT
The DNA here is from genome assembly GCA_963702965.1 of Terriglobia bacterium. Lineage (GTDB taxonomy): Bacteria > Acidobacteriota > Terriglobia > Terriglobales > Acidobacteriaceae > JAJPHW01. The sequence continues at coordinate 3,631,586 of OY969776.1, read as the reverse complement.
AGTGCTTCGCTATGCCGCCGACAAAAAAGAACAAAAGAAACGGGCTGAGGAACATCATCAACGCGATTTGGACGACATCCCAGCCATTCCAGAGAGGAAATGTGGGCACGGGAATGACCGGCGCCGGAATCTCCGGCGGCATCGGCGCAACTGGCGGCGGCCACGAATTTTCAGAAGAGGACATGAATTCAGTTTCGCTCATTCGTACTTTCCGGCCAGTTCACAGAATAAACCGCAAAGATGCGGTATGGGCCGGGTTCGCTTTTATCAAGCGCGCCGGCATTGAGACTCAATTCGGCCGCTCCGAAAGTTTCGAACAAGCAATGCGCATTGGTCGGAATTGTTTCAGCGAGAGAATTGCACGAAAGTGGAGAATGTTCGGGCAGATTTTTCGCCCAAAAAGTGACAACGTCGAAACCCTCGAGATGTCGAACCTCTGGTGCAAGGACGTTTGTAGTGAACGAGGGATCCGCGGAATATTCTCTCCACTTACCTTCATCGAACTCCATTCCATGCATTTCATAGTAGAAAAGCTTTGTTCCAGTCAGTGAAATGGATTCGCTCTGCGCTATTTCGCGAATTATTTCTGGAGAATTGAATAACCAATGACCGTTATGCTTCCAGTGCTCAAGATAGTCAGCGAAATCATGCGAAATGCAAGAAGCTACGGAGTAAATATCGACAATCCGTCCTTCTTTTAGCCAGTCGGGGCGGCTCTCAATTCTCTTCGCCATATAGCCAGCCGGAGTCACGCGCTGACTTTCCCGCTGTGCGTAAAATACCCCGCCAGCGCCTGCCCGGTATACGACTTCTTGTTCTTCGCCACCTGCTCGGGTGTTCCTTGCGCTACGAGTTTTCCGCCATCCTCGCCGCCTTCGGGACCGAGATCGATAATCCAGTCAGCGTTGCGAATCACATCCAGATTATGCTCAATGATGACGATTGTGTTGCCCAAATCAGTCAGCCGGTGCAGTACGTCGAGCAATTTGCGGACATCGTCGAAGTGCAATCCCGTCGTCGGCTCATCCAGCAGATACAAAGTCTTGCCCGTCTGCCGTTTGCTCAACTCCCGCGCCAGTTTGATGCGCTGCGCCTCGCCGCCGGATAAAGTCACCGCGGATTGTCCAAGATGCACGTAGCCGAGGCCGACATCTACCAGTGTTTGCAGCTTCTGCTTCACCTGCGGAATATTTTCGAGAATCGGCACCGCATCGCTGATCGGTGTTTCCAGCAGGTCAGCAATGGAATAGCCCTTGTATTTCACGGTCAGCGTTTCGTGATTGTAACGTCGCCCGCCGCAGACTTCGCAAACCACATAAACATCCGGCAGAAAATTCATTTCAATGCGGCGCTGCCCCTCACCCTGGCAAGCCTCGCAGCGCCCGCCGGAGACATTAAAAGAAAACCGTCCTGGCTTGTAGCCGCGCTCCCGCGACTCGGGCAGCATGGCATAGAGATCGCGAATCTGCGAAAAGACTCCGGTGTACGTCGCTGGATTCGACCGCGGCGTGCGGCCAATCGGCGATTGATCAATGCGAATGACTTTATCGATCTCTTCCGCTCCCGAGATTGCTTTGTGCTCGCCCGCTTCTTCGCGCGAACGGTATAGCTTTTTCGCCAGCGCCCGGTAAAGAATATCGTTGACCAAAGTCGATTTGCCGGATCCGGATACTCCAGTCACGACCGTCATTACGCCCAGCGGGAAAGTAATATCGAGATTTTTGAGATTATTTTCTTTCGCGCCCAGAATGGTGATGCCATCGCCACCGGCGGCGCGGCGGGCATCGCGCATTTCAATTCTGGAACGCCCAGAGATATACGCGCCCGTCAAGGAATCCGCCGCTTTCTCGATTTCCTCCGGCGTTCCCTGCGCGACCAACCCTCCGCCGTTGCGGCCCGCTCCCGGGCCAAGATCAATCACATAATCGGCCCGGCGGATGGTTTCTTCATCATGTTCGACAACTAAAACCGTGTTGCCCAAGTCGCGCAGCTCTTCGAGAGCCTGGAGCAAGCGTTCGTTGTCGCGATGATGCAACCCAATGGAAGGTTCGTCGAGCACATATAAGACGCCGCGCAACTTCGATCCGATTTGCGTCGCCAGCCGAATACGCTGCCCTTCGCCGCCGGAAAGCGTCGCGGCAGAACGGCCGAGCGAAATATAGCCCAAGCCCACTCTGTCCAAAAATTGCAACCGCTCGACAATCTCATGCACCACGCGTCCAGCAATCGTCGCCTCGCGTCCGGCGAGCTTGATTTTTCGCGCGGCTTCAAGCGAACGCGTTACCGACATGGCAGTAAAATCGGCGATAGACAAGCCATTCACCTTGACCGCCAGACTCTCAGCCCGCAAACGCTGGCCATTGCACGCTGGGCATTCCGTCGCCGACATAAAATCCATCAGGTATTCGCGATAGCCATCCGAACTCGAATCTTCGAGATTACGCTTCAAGTACGCCAGAATTCCGCGAAAGCCCGTTTTGATTTTGGCTTTTCCATCGATCTTGCCAGACGACGCCTCGCCGTAGAGCAACAGATTCTGCGACTTCTCCGGAAGCTTTTCGAACGGCGTAGTCAAATCAATTCCATGTGCCGCCCCGGCAATCTGCACCTGATGAATCAAATTCTGCGAAGCCGATCCCGGGCCCAACCCGCCGTCGAGCAGGGGCTTTGACCAGTCGTTGATAATTTTCGCCGGATCAAAATCATACTTGCTGCCCAGTCCATGACATTCGGGACAGGCGCCGTAGGTGCTATTAAACGAAAACGACCGCGGTTCCAGTTGCGGTACGCTGATGCCGCAATCCGGGCACGCCAGTTTTTCGGAATAAAGCTGCTCTTCGCCATTGACGACCGCGACGACGACTAACCCTCCCGCCAGCTTCATCGCCAGCGCCACCGATAATTCCAGCCGATGCTCAATCCCCGGCTTGACCAACAAACGGTCAACCACAACTTCAATCGTGTGGTTCCTGCGCTTGTCGAGGTTTATGTCATCTTCCAGATTGACCAACTCGCCGTCCACGCGAGCCCGGGTAAAGCCATGCTCGAGCAGCTTTTCCATCTCTTTCTTGAATTCGCCTTTACGCCCGCGAACAATCGGCGCGAGAACCATTACGCGATCTTCCGGCGTCAGGGCCATCACTCGCTGGACGATCTGGTCAGCAGTCTGCCGGCTGATGGCCCGTCCGCACTTCGGGCAATGAGGAATCCCGACCGAAGAAAAAAGCAATCGCAGATAATCGTAGATCTCGGTGATTGTCCCCACGGTTGAGCGTGGGCTGCGGCTGGTTGTCTTCTGTTCGATTGATATCGCAGGACTTAGCCCGTCAATTGCATCCACGTCAGGGCGTTCCATCTGGTCCAAAAACTGCCGCGCATACGCCGAAAGTGTTTCCACATATCGCCGCTGTCCCTCGGCGTAGATCGTGTCGAAGGCCAAAGAAGACTTTCCCGACCCGCTCAATCCGGTAATCACCGTGAGCGTGTTGCGGGGAATCTCAACGTCAATGTTCTTGAGATTGTGCTGACGCGCCCCGCGCACCGAAATGTTGCGAATGGCCATTTGGAATCAGGTCTATTGCACTTCCGTAATTAGACGGGTGCACAGAAATGTTTAAAAGTGGGAGAACGCAGCTGTACTTACGTATCTTAGTGGTCAACAGTCGCCGCGGTCAATTACAGGTAGATTAGACGCGGCGGCAGGCAACAAGATTCGGGGCAACCCGGATGCGCGAGTTGCACCTAAGTGGCTGCGGTTTTGTAGTGATGAAGCTCGACGAAAGGTTATTGAAGTGAGTAGCTTACTGATCGCCGCAGTTATTTCCGCCACCGGAATTTTGAGTGTAGTTCTTGGAATTTTCACCGCCCACCTGGTTATCACCGCCATTCTTCATACCTTTGGCCAGCAACGCCGGCAGCGCACGCCGATTGCGCTTGTACCGAGTCAGACCCACGCCAGCGGCGATTAAGCGTAGGGTTGGCGCCGACCTTGTCGCCGCCGCTTACCTTTTTTCCTTCAACTGATAGGTTTATCTGCGCCATCTGCGAAGATCTGCGGCAAAAATGAGCCACTTATCCTTGCCCTGACCGCCCCGCTCCGCGTATGATTCTGCGTTCATGCCTCCACGCACCCCACCCCGTAGCCCTGCGCCCAAGTCAATGCTGGCGAGTTCGATAAAAGAAAAGTCGCAACTCATGTCCGGCTCAGAAATTGAGCGTACGGTCGTGCGCCTGGCCCACGAAATTATTGAGAAAAATAACGGTGCCGGCAATCTCGGCTTTATCGGCATCAAGCGGAGGGGCGTACCTCTGGCGAAACGTCTGGCGGAGATCATCGGCCGCATCGAAAAGACCCCGGTTCCCGTCGGAACTCTCGATATCACACTGTATCGAGACGACTTATCCACGGTTGGCCCCAAGCCGGTCGTGCAAAAAGGCGCCATCGGGTTTCCCATCGCCGGCAAAAACATCATTCTCGTGGACGACGTGCTCTACACCGGACGCACTGTACGCGCCGCCCTCGACGCGCTTTTTGATCAAGGCCGCCCCAGCCGCGTGCAACTCTGTGTTTTAATTGACCGCGGCCATCGTGAGCTTCCCATCGAAGCGGCGTTCGTGGGACGAACAATCCAGACCACGGACGACGAAATCATCGAAGTCAAGCTCAGCGAAGTGGATGAGGCCGAAAAAGTGCTTTTGGTCGAAAAGCAAGATTAAGCCAGCCGTATCCAGTGGCAAGAAATCAAATCCAGTAATCAAGATGACAAAACCTGCGCGCGGCTCACTTCTCGGCATCGAGCACCTCACTCCGGCGGAAATTTCTTCGTATCTGCAGCTCGCGCGGAAGATGAACCCGCAGAAGCCCAAGCCATTATTGAAAGGCAAACGCGTATTTCTGCTTTTCTACGAGGCTTCGACCCGCACGCGGAGTTCCTTCGAAGTCGCCGCAAAGTCCATGGGCGCCATGACCACGCTGGTGCTCTCGAGCGGGTCATCCATCGAAAAAGGCGAGTCGCTGCTCGATACCGGATACACTTTGCGAGCCGTGGGCGCGGATGTCATCGTTATTCGCCATCCCGAAGCCGGAGCGCCGCTTCTGATGGCGCAGCATCTTGATATTCCGGTAATCAATGCCGGCGATGGCATGCATGAGCATCCCACGCAGGCTTTGCTCGACGCGTACACCATCCTCAAGCACAAAAAGACCATCAAAGGCCTGAAGATCGCAATTGTCGGCGATATTTACCACAGTCGGGTGGCGCGGTCGGCGGTCTATTTGCTGACCAAGTTCGGCGCGCACATCACTTTATGCGGGCCGCCGGAGTTCTTGCCCGACTTGGCAACAACGCTTGCGCCCGGCCTGCAAATTACGCGCTCGGTCGAAGAAGCCGTGCATGGCGTGGACGTTATTTACGTGTTGCGAGTTCAAAAAGAGCGTTTGGGCGGACAAGCCTTGAGCGTGAACGACTACATCGCCCGCTACCAGATGAATGCGGCGCGGGTGCGTTTGGCGAAGAAAGACGCCATTGTCATGCATCCCGGCCCAGTCATCCGCGGGATGGAATTTACCTGGGACGTGGCCGACTGTCCGCAATCCGTGATTGTGGAGGAAGTTCGCAATGGAGTCCCCGTGCGCATGGGCATTCTGGCAAAAGCTTTGGGAAAGGCAAAATAAGACTCACCGCCGAGAACGCCGAGTACGCGGAGAAAAAAGAAAAAAAGAAGCAGAGAATTAAAGAAGTAGAGAATAAAAAAACAGAAAAAATCGTGGGATTTCTTGCTTTAGAATTTCTCGGCGTACTCTGCGTCCTCGGCGGTCAAGGATTTTTTAAATAACTGTGAGCCAAACTAAACCAAATCGAAGCCTGCTGATTAAAGGCGGCCATGTTATCGATCCCGCGGCGGGAATCGATACGCCCATGGACGTGCTTTTGCGCGATGGCCGCGTCGCCGAAATCGGCAAGCCGAATGGCATCAAAAGCCCCGCCGATGAAAAGTTCGACGCGCGCGGGCTCATCGTCGCGCCAGGATTCATTGATATCCACGTCCACCTTCGTGAACCGGGGCAGGCCTACAAAGAAACCATCGCAACCGGAACCGCCGCCGCGGCCGCTGGAGGCTTCACCTCCGTTTGTTGCATGCCCAATACCCAGCCGGTAATCGATTCCGCCGATTGGGTGACGTGGCTGCAGTCGCCGGAGCGCGGCGCAGTGGTCAACGTATTTCCCATTGCGGCGGCGACAAAAGCCAGCAAAGGCGCGGCATTGACCGATTTTCGTTCGCTGCAACGCGCTGGCGCTGTAGCCGTCACCGACGACGGCAAGCCGATTTTGAGCGATGACATCATGCGCGACACCCTGCGCATTGCCTCAGAACTGAATTTGCCCGTGATTCAACATGCAGAAGACACGCGCCAGACTGAAGGCGCGTCCATGAACGAGGGTCCGGCGTCATTCCGCATGGGCTTGCGCGGCATGAAAGACTCCGCCGAGTCGAGCATCGTCGAGCGCGACGTTCAACTGGCGCAGCAGTTTGCCGGAGCACGCTTGCATGTGGCGCATCTTTCAACCGCCGAAGCGCTGAAAGCCGTGCGCCGCGGCAAGCGCAACAAACTTCGCGTGACCTGCGAAGTCACGCCGCACCACTTCACTCTGCTCGATTCCGATATTCAGAACTACGACGGAAATTACAAGATGAACCCGCCGCTGCGCTCGGCGGCCGATCGCGAGGCCATCATCGCCGCCTTGGCCGATGGCACCATTGACGCGATTGCCACCGACCACGCTCCGCACGCGAAACATGAGAAGACGATTGAGTTCGCCCGCGCGGCCTTTGGCATTACGGGATTGGAAACTGCGCTTGGGTTGGCGATCACGCATCTGCATCGCGAACATAAAATTCCGCTGGCGCGCATTGTTGAGCTCTTTACTGCCGGCCCTGCGCGCGTCGTGGACTTGCGCGGTCGCGGAACGCTGGCTCGCGGCGCTCATGCTGATGTTACGATCTTCGATCCCAAGAAGCGCTGGACGTTTGACGTGAGCAAGACGAAATCAAAGTCCGCGAACAGTCCGTTCGACGGTGCGGCGCTCACGGGAAAAGTTGTCGCCACGATTGTCAGCGGAAGATTTGTGCACAGGGCGGATTGAGTTGTTGCCGGACAGAGCGCATGGCGCTCTTTCCTGGGCGGCCTTAACGCCTGTCATCTTGCGCGGTCGAAAGAGCCCGTGCTTCTCAACGTCACAACCGGCCCGTCAAGGAATTCTCACGACGAATGTCGCCAGGTGGTTCTTGGCGTTCCTGCTTCAGCCCCAGACAACTCGCCACTTGCTACTGCGTCGTAAGCCGTGCCGCACGGATGTAGATCAGCAATAAAGCCGCAAGCCAGCCAGGACCAAAGAAAATCCAGAACAGGAGGCGATGTTTGGAATGGTGATGGAACAGAACCCAAAGGCGATACGAACCGAAAACAAGAGTCAATACCGCAACGCTCCCGGCAACGGCGACCTCCGGCACGTTACGCAGCCACAAGAACGCTATCCAACTCACCCAGGTCAATAGTGGCAGAGAACCCTCTTCCCCGAAATACGGTTCGAGCAGATAGCTCATGATGCTTGGCTAATTCTGAGCGAATTTCCTCATATCCGCTGACATCGTAGGGGATTCCTATTCTCCGTCTGGGGTCAGTGCTCGTGATAATCAGGCGTCCAATTTCTTCACTTAGATTATTGATTTCAGAGAAAAAGATTTTCTCGTCAGGGTATCCTTGCCTCTTTCTGACGACCGCATTGTCTTCCAAGATGAAAATCATCTTGCGTTCGGCCCGATACAAGCCTTCAAAAGGAGCCGACACGATCGCGATGACAGCAGCGCCGAGATCGCCAAAGCAAAAAGATCACCGACGCCTGAGCCGTCGCGTATTGCCCCAGGCGCGAAGGACAAGGAGAGCCGCCGCAACCGATACGAGCAGCAGGACGGCTCCCCATGAGAGTATCCGGAACCGCGTCCGTCGCGTGAGGGCGTTTTTCTCGACTCTGAATTGCGGCATTCTCTAATTCTCCTAGCAGCGGTGGCCACAATTATTCCACGCCTCTGCCGCCTTGACGCAAAATCAGCACCGGCGCCGGAACGAGATAGCAAGAGCTGTCACATTCATCGGGTCTTCCGCATTTTGTCACTTGTCGCGACTGCGGATGGATCGGAAAGAGCAGACGGTTACTGACGGTTATTGCAAACAAACGGGATAAAAAGATTTCCACAGATGCATGGGCTTTCGATGTGACGGATGAACATAAATTCGTCAAAAACCTGTGGATAAAATTCCCTGTAACTCTATGATATTAAACACTTTAAATATCGCAGTTAAATCGATTTAACTCGCCCGTAGAGCGCGACTTTTTTGGGTGATGCTGGGGGTCGTTGCCGTGCTCTTTCGCGCGTCCTGGGGCATAGGAATCGCATTGCGGGGCATCGGGGGAATTGGCGGGATAGGCAAATTTGGTGTCGAGGGAACGGGGAACAGCAGGTCTTTCGACTGTGCCGACGAATCGCAAGCGATTCGTCGGCTTCGCTCAAGATGACACCGTCCGTTGGAATGAATCGCGGCGAAAAGCAGATTCCTACGCGCATCCTCGCCGCTGCGCGGCTGCGGATGGCTCGGAATGACAAGGTGGTTGGAGTTGAGGAGATCCGCGCGAGGTTCCCTTCGCCTGTCAGCTCAGGGCAGGCTCTACGCGCATCCTCGCCGCTGCGCGGCGGCGGATGGCTCGGAATGACAATGTGGTTAGTGTTGCTGCTATTTCAACGCCATCCCCCGCCAAGTTACCTGATGTTACTTGCGTGAATACCATTGCCCTATTTTTGGGGCAGTTTTCATCATGAATTAACATTGCCTCGCTAGACTCTAGTCATGGATCTGGCCGTCTATGACACGCTGATCCTTTCTGACGTGCATCTGGGCGCGGAAACCAGCCGTGCCCGCGAAGCCACGCGGGTCCTCAAGGAAAAGCGCTTCAGACGGTTGATCCTTCTTGGCGATATTTTCGCCGACCTCAATTTTGGCCGCCTCACCAAAGAGCACTGGAAGTTCCTCGGATTCATCCGCAAGGTGTCGAATCCCAAGCGGGGCGTAGAAGTGGTTTGGGTCGAGGGCAACCACGATACGGGACTGACCGATATCATGTCGCACCTGGTGGGCGTGCAGGTGTATCAGGAGTATGCCTGGAATTACCAAGGCCTGCGGCATCTGGCGATTCATGGCCACCAGTTCGACAACGTGGGCATCAACAACATGCGTCTAAATCATCTGGGGACGCTGTGCTATTTCCAGATACAGAAGCTGGATTTCAAGAACAAGCCCATCGCCCGGATGATCGACCGGTTGAACACGCGCTGGCTGAGGTTGTCGCCGAAAGTGGCGTCGGGCGCGCTCGACCATGCACGCGTTCATCACGCCGACCGGATTTTCTGCGGCCACACGCACGATGCCATGCACCAGGAGCGCGATGGTATTCACTATTACAACTCGGGCGCGTGGGTAGATGCCAAGCCCACCTACATAACCATTGACCAAGAGGGAGTGCGCATTCATGAATACGACGGCCGAGATGAGCGCGAGCAGGACGGAGACGCTGACGGCAGCGCCGAGAGCAACACCGACAGGGAAGAGCGATTTGACCATCGTGATTCCAGCGAAGAACGAAGTGAAGATGATTCCGGAATTGCTGCTTTCGCTGACGAAGCAGGACTATCCGCTGATGCGGAATACGAGGGTGTTGGTCGCTGACGCTGAGTCCACCGATGGCACGCGGGAAGTGGTGATGAGCTTCGCCGACCGGTTGAATGTCGCCGTAATTCCCGGCGGGCGGCCTTCAGCCGGACGTAATGCCGGGGCGCTTTTAGCCGATACAGATTATGTGCTGTTCATGGATGCAGACATCGAGCCGGCGTCGGATTCGCTGATCCGGAAGGCGATTGAGCTGGCGCAGCGGAAGCAGTTGCAATGCGTGACCACAAATATTATTTGCCGCGACGGGAATTTAACCGATAAAGCCGTTTATTGCGGGAACAATTTTTTTCAATATCTGTCGCGGCTGCATAAGCCTTTCAGTACGGGCATGTTCATGCTGTTTGACCGGAAGAAATTTCAGGAACTCGGCGGTTTTCACGAGCAGATTCATTTCGCTGAGGACTATCACTTGAGCAAACAAGTCGATCGCCGGCGGTTTGGTATTGTTCGCGGCGGGGTGTATACGACCAACCGGCGTTTCCAGAAGATGGGACACGCGCGGGTGGCGAAGTTATTTTTCTCGGCGGCGTTCAACTTCTGGAACCAGAACTTCTTCCTGCGCGACCACAAATACTGGGAAGCATAGTAGCGATGACGCACGGTTACTTGCCCTGAATCAGCTCTTCGTTAATTTACCTGTTACCTAAGGCCAATTTTTTACTCTAATTTACAAGAACCATATAGACATGAATTTTCAGCGGAGTACAATTTTCTTAGCAGGCGGTTGGAGGTAGTTATGCTTTCGAAGTGCGCCAACCCGAAGTGTTCGGCCAATTTCCTCTATTTGCACGAAGGCAGGCTTTTTCGCAGTGAGTCGGCGGCGAGTAACGGAATTGCCGCGTACGACACCGGAATGAAAAAATCTTCCCGACGCATTGAATTTTTCTGGCTGTGCTCCAATTGTGCGCCGAAAATGACTTTGATCCGCGATGGCGAGGGAGTCACGGTCCAAGCGGTGGCGCAGGCGCGAGCAGCTGGCCTCTAGCTCCGTCGAGCGCTCCACTATAGCGGACGCAATGCTTCCGTGGTCCCCGGGTATTTTCCGCACAGCGAGTTCCAGCGAATTACCAGCATTTCCACGAACATCTTGAACCCGTCCGCGAGCGGATTAATGCGTGTGCCGTCGCGGTGCGACCACGCGACCGGAATTTCTTCCACGGTGAAACCCTGCTTCTCTGCAATAAAAAGCAGTTCCGGATCAAAGCCCCAGCGTTCTATCTGCTGCAAGGGAAAGATGGCTTGCGCGGAGCGGCGGGTGAAGGCCTTGAATCCGCATTGGGTGTCTTTAAAGTTCAACCCCAAAATCAGGCGCAGCGCGAGGTTGAAAATGCGTCCAAAGGCGCGGCGATAGAGCGGTTGCGGACGAAGTTGCAGATCGGTGTTGAGCCAGCGCGAGCCAATGGCGATATCGGCGCCGCCGGCGATGGCGGCGAAAAGTTTGTCAGCTTCTTCGATGGGCGAGGAAAGATCGGCGTCGCTGAACAAAGCGATATCGCCGTTGGCCTGGAGCATGCCGTGACGCACGCTGTAGCCTTTGCCGCGATTACCGGGATTCTCGAGCAAGCGCAGCGAGGGATCTGACTGCGCGCGGAGGCGGACGAGTTCAGCGGTGTTGTCGGTTGAGCCGTCGTTGACGACGATGACTTCGGCGTCCCAATCGCGTTTGCGGATGTAGGCGAGAAGACTATCGAGGGTTGCGCCGATTCGCACACCTTCGTTGTAGGCCGGGAGAATGATGCTGTATTTGTGCGATGGCACGTTGCTTAGCCGTTAAAGATACGGGATTGCCCGAAAAATAGAAAGACTAAGTGGAGCTGTTTTTACTAGCGCGGCTAGTTGTGGAGAATTCATGCGGCGGGACTATGCTACGCGGCGTTGGGCTTGTAGCACGGAAAAGTATTGCGCGACGAGTTCCGGATCCCAAAGTCCGGCGCGGGCTTCCTGACCCATGGTGACGACGGCCTGCTCATGGGTGAGCGCAGGCTTGTAAGGACGGGCCGTGCGAAGGGCGTCATACACATCCACTACTTGCAAGATGCGGGCGAGGAGAGGAATTTCGTTGCCGCGCAAATGGTCGGGATATCCGCTGCCATCGAAGTGTTCATGATGATTGCGGATGATGGGCAGAACGCGGCGCAGCGATTTCAGCGGGCGGCAGATGTTTTCGCCGGTAAGTGGATGCTGCTTCATGACGTCCCATTCGGCGGGTGTGAGGTCGGAACCCTTCTTGAGGATATCGTCGGGCACAGCTATCTTGCCGAGGTCGTGAAGAAATCCGCCGCGGCGGAGGGCGATGATGGAGTCGGCGTCGAGCCCTAAATGGCGACCCAAAGCGCTGGCATGTTCGGAGAGGCGTTCGCAATGGCCGTCGGTATAAGGATCGCGGCTCTCGACGCTAAGCCCGAGAGTGCATAAAACCGATTCGGCATTTTCCAGTTCGTCGGTAAAGTCTTTGAGCTTCAGCAACGATTTGACGCGGGCGAAGAGTTCCTCGGCGAAAATCGGCTTGTTAAGAAAGTCGTCGGCACCGGCTTCAATGCCACGCAACCGATCGTCGCGGTCGGTCAAACCCGTGATGAGCACGAAGGGGATAAGACGAGTGGCGGAATTTTCTTTGAGCTCACGGCAAAAATCATAGCCTGATTTTCCCGGCATCATGACGTCGGACAAGATGAGATCTGGCGCACGCCGGGCGATCTCCGCTTCGGCTTGCTCGACGTTGCCTACGCTAACGACGTCGTAGCCTCGTGCGGCCAGCATCTCCCGTAGGACACCGGTGATATCCGGATTATCGTCCACCAGCAGGATGTGCGGCTCGCGGCGGCGATTGGCGTCACGGCCCATCTTCTGATTGGAGGACTCAGATGTGGGGAAAGATGTCCGGGGTTTGAGAGGGAAGCTCATGCGAAAGCAACTACTAGCCATTGTAATGGACAAGGAGGGCTGATTCCCATTTTGTAAATGGACAAGTAGCAGCGATTCCCATTTTGGGCGCGAGTATGCATTTTTTTACTGCTTTTGTGTCATCTGACCTTGCACTTTTCACGGCAAAGATGCAGAAATTTGCTACATGCGTTATGCGACGGCATTTTGGGTATTGATGGCGGTGCTGGCCAATTCGGCGGAAGCGGCTGCAAAACAGCATGTTCTCGGTTTTGGCAAGTGGATCTCGGTGTCATGGAGCGCGGAAGCGGGCAAGCCGCTGACGTTGAAGATACGCGGCACTCTATGTGGATGGGCAGCTTAAAGAATTCACTTTTGGCGGGCCACATGAAATAACCGACCGCTTATATGTGGTGCGGCGGGCGTTTCGGGTGAACGATGCATTGCCCGACGATGCGGTTCCGCGCTGGGAGTGGCAGCCGGGAGGATGGTTATTGGTGGATCGAGTGAGCGGTCACGTGACGCCGATCGCGTTGCCGGAATTTGATCCGTACTATTCGGCGGCGAGCTGGTATCGAGATTACATTGCCTACTGTGGAATTTCGGATGACGGCAAGAAATTGCTGGGCGTGGTCAGCCAACTGGGGCGGCGGAAAGTGATTCTTAAAAGGCCATTGGGAGAAATCGGAAGCGAGAGTGCCGACGATGCGGTTGCGGCCAATTGCTTCACGCCGACATGGCAGCGGCAACCGGCGAGGGTCACGTTTCAGGTGAAGGGCGCAGAGACGGCGGTTTTTGCGATTCACGGACGGGCGGCGGCGATGCTCACAGAACAGACAGCGAGCGACGGCTCTAGCGGGGAAGACGAGGAAGATAAAACGACGGAGTAATCCCCGTCGGCATGACCTTGCCATTGGCCCGCTTAACCGCGCTATAGGCGCCTGCCAGCACGAGAACTGCGGCCAGGAAGATGGCATTGCGCCAGCGATTGCGGACGTCTGGTGGAGCGGTGAGATGGCGGGCGAGCAATGCGCCGATGATGAGTCCGGTGACCAGGCCCCCGATGTGGGCTGAATTATCGATGCCTGCGACCACTCCGCCGAAAAACAAATTGTAGCCGGCAAAGGCTAAGAGACTTCGCAGGGTGGCGCGCATGGCTTGCGCGGGGATGGGTAGCTTTCCCAGATAAAGCGCGGCGATTAAAGCGCCGGCCAGACCGAAGATGGCGCCGGATGCGCCCGCGCCGACGACCAACGGATGCCACCAGAGGCTGGCGATACTGCCCGCGACGCCGCAGGCGGTGTAAGTGAGCACGTACGTCCAGGGCTCGAAGATTTGCTCCGCCAGCGCGCCTAAATTCCACAGGCACCACATGTTGAGAGCAATGTGGATGATGCCGATGTGCAAATAATTCGAAGCGAGAATACGCCAGGGCTGGGCGTTGAGCGACAATGGGCCCCAGTTCGCGCCCCACAGCAATAGTTGTTTGATGGTTGGCTCGACTATAGAAATGCCGGAAAGCGCCATGGCGACGAAGACGGCTGCATTCATTCCGACCAGCACGCGGGTAACGGGCATGCGGGGACGGACGCGGGCGACCGGCGGGCGGCCCACGGCACGATCTACCGACGCGCGATGCGCCCAGCGAGGATCGCCCTGGACGTCTACATTAGCGGCCACGTTAACAGGAGCATCCACGGCTGAAGCGCGGCAGTTCGAACATACGTTGCCTTGCTGGCCGAATGTAAACGCGGGGAGCTGGCGTCCGCAGGTGAGGCAATTTGCCATATAGGAATCGTAGCATCGGTTCTTATGAAATGCGGGTCTCAAGAACCGCAGGCTAGGAAGCTCCGGCTTCGGCGATGGTGTCTCGCAATTGTGCTACCGCCCAATCGATTTCTTCGGCGGTGATGACGGCGGGAGGCGCGATTAAGAGGTGATCGCCGGAGATTCCATCCACGCAGCCCTGCATGGGGTAAACGAGAAGTCCGCGCTGGGCAGCTAACTGGCCGACGCGGCCAGCGAAATTTTGTTGGGGATCGAAGGGCCGCTTCGATTTTTTATCGGCAACAAACTCTACTCCCCACAGCAGGCCCAGGCCTCGAACGTCGCCGACGTTATCGAGATCCAGCAGGCCCTGCAGGGAAGATTGCAATTTGGCCGCGATGGATGCGCGATTCGATGAGTCTGCAGCCTGGACAAGTTTGTGATCCTGCAAGAATTTAAGCACAGCCCGGCCTGCCGCAAGAGATACGGGATGGGCGTTGTAAGTGAAGCCGTGCATGAACGAGCCCGAGCCGTTGGCGATGGCGTCCACGACTTTTTTCGAAGCCAGCACAGCGCCGAGGGGAGCGTATCCGCTGGACAAGCCTTTGGCGGCGACGATGATGTCGGGCGCGAGGCTCCCGGGTGCGAAATTACAATGTTCGACGGCGAAATTGCGTCCCGTGCGGCCCATGCCGGTCATGACTTCATCGGCGATGAACAAGACTTCGTGCTTGCGGCAAATTTCGGCGAGCGCCTGCAAATATCCCGGAGGGGGAACGACTGCACCTAATGTGGCGCCGCTCAAGGGCTCGGCGATGAAAGCTGCGGCGTTATTCTTCGACTCTGCGATGGCCGTTTCGAGTTCAGCGGCGTATTCCAATCCGCAGTTGCGGCAGCCATCGGTGCAATCGTAGTTGCAGCGGTAGCAATAGGGCATGCCGATATGGACGAACTCGCGCACCATGGGCAGATATATCTCACGACGGCGGCGATTTCCGGAAACGGCGAGTGCGCCGAGGGTTGAGCCGTGATAGCTTTGCGTCCGGCTGATGATCTGAAATTTTTCTGGATGGCCAGATTCGACCTGATATTGCCGCGCCAGTTTTAGTGCAGTCTCAATAGCTTCGGAGCCGCCGCAGGTGAAATACACTGCGCCATCTTTAAAGTTTGGGCCAGCAAATTTCAATAATTCTGCCGCGTATTCTTCGGCGATTGGCGTGGTGAATTGGCTGGTATGGACGAATTCCAGTTGCGAGGTTTGTGCAGCCATCGCCTGCGAGATCTCTTTGAGGCCATGGCCGATGAAATTGACCGCGGCCGATCCTGAGAAATCGAGATATTTTTTCCCGGCTGAATCCCAGATCCAGACGCCTTCGCCGCGAACGGCGGAAGGGAAGTCTCTGAGAAAAGATCTTCGCATCACCGAACTGCGAGCAGAATTCTGAGTTGAAGATAGCTGGGTCACGACTCGTGATTATCGAGGCAGGCGCGGCGAGTGTCAAAAGCCGGGTTTAAGAATGAATGCGGGTACGCGAACCACGGCATCTATCGAGTCGGGAGTGAACCGCCGTGTAGAATCGGCCTTTCATGGAAAATTCTGCACGAGCGCCAGCGAAACGCGGGATTGGTGCGAGGATCTTGCGGCAATTCCGGCCTTCGCACCAGCACAGCGCCTACTCGGCGACTTTGCTGCTGATGTCGGCGGTGATGTTATCGCGGGTCATCGGATATCTGCGCGAGGCCTATATCGCATGGGCGTTCGGCGCGGGACCAGCGACAGACGCTTACGTTGCGGGTTTTACCATTCCGGATTGGCTTAACTACGTCGTCGCCGGCGGGACAGCTTCGATTACGTTTGTTTCCATCTACACGCGCTTTCTGGCCGAGGACCGCGAAGAAGAAGCACAGAAGACTTTTTCCATCATCATCACGGTGATGACGGTGGTGCTGGGCATTGGCGTCGGGCTGACGGAGATTTTCACGCGCCCGATTTCTGCCTGGATGTTCAGCGGCTTCAGCGCCGAGCAACTTGATCTCTGCGTGCATCTGACGCGCATCATTCTGCCCTCGCAAATGTTTTTCTATGTAGGCGGAGTAGTTTCTGCTGTTTTGCTTTCGCGGCGGATGTTTCTCTTTCCGGCGTTCGCGCCGCTGCTCTATAACGGCTTCATCATCCTGGGCGGCGTGGTGCTGTCACATCGTTATGGCATTTCTTCGCTGGCTTATGGAGCGTTGGCAGGCAGCTTCTTCGGGCCCTTTTTGATCAATGCCATCGGAGCGCGGCGCGCCGGCACAGGTTACAAGATTTCGTTCGATACGAGTAATCCGGCCTTTCGGGAGTGGGTAAGACTCTCGATTCCGTTGATGCTGGGCGTTTCTCTGGTCAGCGCGGACGATTGGATCCTGCGGCATTTTGCCTCGAGCGGCATCGGCGAAATTACGCGGCTGAATTATGCCAAGCGGCTATTTGCTGTGCCCATTGCGGTATTGGGACAGGCGACGGGGCAGGCGTCCATGCCATTTTTTGCCAAGCTGTTCGGTGAGAAGCGCAAACAGGATTATGAAAACGCGGTCAACGGAAGCGTCTACCGGGTGCTGGCGGCCTCGTTTCTGGCGACGGCGCTGATGATGGCGGCGTCGTTGCCTCTAATCGACCTCGTGTACCGGCGCGGCCATTTTCATTTTTCTGATGCGCAACAGACGGCGGTGTATTTCTTCTGGTTTTCATTGTCGCTGGCCTTCTGGTCGGCGCAGGCTCTGTATTCCCGGGCCTTCTACGCCGCGGGGAATACGCTGACGCCGATGGTGGCCAGCACAGTGATTACGCTGGCTTCGATTCCAGCCTACTCGGCGCTGTTTCACGCTTTTTCGGGCGTGGGATTGGCGATGGCTTCAGACTTGGGGATTCTGGCCAACACGCTGGCGATGGCTGTGCTCCTGCATCGCAAAAAACTTGTGGCGACGGAGAAATTGCCGTGGGGAGAATTGTCGAAAGCCCTGGCAGTGGCCGTGGTCAGCGGCGGACTTAGTTTTGCGGTGGCGCGGGCGGTGATGGTCAGTGGCAGCCGTCGCGCGGATTTTCTGTCTTTGGGCTTAATCGGGCTGACCTGGGCGGGAGCATCGGCGGCTGGGCTCTGGCTTACGCGTTCACACCTGCTGCGCGACTTGCGGAACAGGAAGGCTGCTTTAACCGCGAGTTAATAACACAAGTCAAAATGAAAAGCGGAACTCTCGTCAACATATGCTGTAAGAGAGTTCCGCCAATTTTTGCTGCGCGAACTAGGCGCGGGCTGCAACTGTTTCGGGCGCGGATGAGGCCACTGCCTTGACTTCCTCGCCGTTGACTTTCTGTCCGGCTTTGCGGATGTCAATGCCGCCCTTGAAGAACGCACCATCCTCGATGGAGATGCGCGCTGCGACGACGTCGCCGGTGAGCGAACCGTCGCTGCGAATATCCACGCGATCGCTGGCGGTCAGGTTGCCGCGGACTTTGCCGAGCACAACGATTTCGCGGGCATTGATGTTGGCGGCGACAATTCCGTTGCGGCCGACGGTAACACGATTGCCAGCAAGATTGATGGAGCCTTCGACGCGGCCATCAATGTAAAGTGACTCCGAGCCGGTGACTTCACCCTTAATGACAAGCGACTTGCCGATGGTTGCCTGGTCAGCAGAGGTGGTGGCCACGGGACGAGGAGCAGCCGTTTCCGATGACATGGACGGCGACGACGGCGAAGAAGACACCGGGGCCGGCATGGCGGGACGCTCCGGCTCATTGCTATTGGGCCGGACAGGGGACGTAGGCTGATTAGTAGGCTTCCACATGGATAAAATCCTCTCCTATACCTAGAATTTCTATGCTCGGAATTCGGTTGGTCAAAGCCGCATTTCCGGTGACCTGCATGGATTTTACTCCGCGCAGTGCCTTTGGTGTGTGGAAATTGTTGCATTTCTAGGAACATGCCCTTCTGAGTATTTCCGAATTGCGACGATTTCAAAGTGGGCGGTCAGCCCGCGTGCATCCCGTCAGGTATTCTGAGGGCTGAACCCTCATTGGCGAACAGGGTTAACAAACATGGTCAACGATTCCGCCATTCTTAAGAAAATCGGCCAGCAACCGCGGCAAACCGCCGGGTTTAAACAACTCCTGCGGGAATTGGGGCTGCACGGCGCCGAACGTCGCCTGCTGGGCGAAAGTTTGCAACGTCTGGTGACTGCGGGGCAGATCGTGCAGGTGGATGCCGACCGCTACGCGATTCCTAAGGCGGCGGCGGGGAAAAACCTGGTTGCCGGAAAATTGAGCATGCACCGTGATGGTTTCGGGTTCGTTGTTCCGGATGCCAGTTCGATCGATGAGCGCATGAAATCGCGGTTGAGCGGGGACATCTTCATTCCGCCGCCCGCGGTGGGCTCGGCGATGCACGGAGACCGCGTGCTGGTCGAAGTTACAAACTTCAAAACCGATGGACGCGCCGAAGGCCGGATTGTTCGGACTGTATTCCGCGCGCACGCGACCGTGGTTGGCATTTTTCATTATGGCTCGCGTGGAAATTACGTCACGCCGATGGACCAGAAGATCTCGCAGCCGATTGTGATTCCGCCCGGGATGGAATTGCCGGAAGAAAAAAATTTGCCGGAAGCGGCGCTGGAGAAAAAATCACGCGACCGCGTTTTAGGCAGGGAAGCCGCGCGGCACGACAACGTGAAAAATCTTGAAGGCGTGGTGGTGGATATTGAAATCACTGACTGGCCGAGCGCCACGCAAAATCCGCGGGGACGCGTGATTGAGATTCTGGGCTCGCCTGACGATTTTGGCGTGGACGTGGAAATCATCATTCGCAAATTCCACCTGCCGCACCGTTTTCCTGCCGCAGTGATTGAAGAGGCGCAGAACGCGAGTGGAACGATTTCTTCCCGCGAGTTGGAACAGCGTCGCGACTTTCGTGATTTGCCTATCGTGACGATTGACGGCGAAACTGCGCGCGACTTCGACGATGCAGTGCTTGTTCGTAAACTCGAAAACGGAAATTACGAATTGCAAGTTCACATCGCCGATGTTTCACACTACGTGACGCCGGGGTCGGCGCTCGATGATGAAGCGCGGCTTCGCGGCACGAGCGTTTATTTTCCTGACAGGTCAGTGCCCATGCTGCCCCTGGAACTTTCGACCGATATTTGCAGTTTGCGTCCTCAAGTGGATCGACTGGTGATGTCGTGCCTCATGGAAATCGATCATCAGGGTGAATTGGTTGCGAGTGAGTTGTGCCAGGGGGTGATTCGGTCCGCGGAACGCATGACTTACACGGATGTAAATGCGGTACTCGAAGGCGACAAGGTTCTGCGGCAGCGCTATGCGCCATTGGTCGAAAACTTCGAGCTCATGCGCGAGCTTGCGCTCATCCTTCGCCACAAACGGGAGAAACGTGGATCGATTGACTTTGATCTTCCTGAGCCGGTCATCGAATTCGACGAAAACGGATTGATGCAAGCGATTACGCGTTCAGAACGCAACATCGCGCACCGGCTGATCGAAGAATTCATGCTGGCCGCGAATGAATGCGTCGCGTCGTGTCTCGAAAATCGGCGGATCGCGTCGTTATATCGCATCCATGAAAAGCCCGACGCCAAGCGCGTTTACGATTTTGAAGTATTGGCTGCTGCGTTCGGATATTCGTTAGGTGTGGGCGCGTTGCCCATTCAGCGCATGAGTTTCAAGTCCGACCGCCGCGCCAGTCATGGGACGGGAAAGCGCCCGCGGGAAATCGAAATTCCCAAAGAAGTGCACATTACGCCGCGGATGTATCAGAAGCTGGCGGCGAAGATCGCGGGCAAACCGGAGGAGCGCATTGTTTCTTATTTAATGCTGCGGTCACTCAAGCAGGCCCGGTATTCGGAAGAGAATGTCGGACATTTCGCGCTGGCGGCTCCGAGCTACACGCATTTTACTTCGCCGATTCGACGCTATCCCGATTTGATTGTGCACCGCATATTGAAAGAAGTGCTGCGCATGGAAGAACAGCCTGGAGGTCGGACGGGGAGGCGAGAGCCTGCTCTTGAAGAATCGCGGGGGGGGCGCCCGCGCCACACCGACGAGGCTTCGCCTTGGTCGAAACGGCGCGAGCACGAACTGGTTGCGCCGATTGGCGGACCTATCTCGGTCGCCGATCTGCACTCGATTGCGGAGGAATCCAGCCTTTCGGAACGTCGCGCCGACGACGCCGAGCGCGATTTGATGGAATGGAAAAAGGCGAAGTTCATGGAGAGCCGGGTGGGCGAGGACTTCGATGGCCTCATCATCAGCGTGACCAAGTTTGGATTTTTCGTCGAGCTCACCGATCTTTTTGTGGAAGGGCTGGTGCCGCTGGCCACGCTTACTGACGACCACTACACCTATCACGAAAACACGCGCGAGATCATCGGACAGCGGAGCCGAAAGACGTATCGGCTGGGCCAGAAAATCCACGTTATTGTGGACCGGATCGATCCGGTGGAAAAGAAAATTCAATTCGCGTTGTGGGAAGACGCGGCGTTGAACCGTTCTAAATCGCTAAAGCCAGGGGAGACGAAGAACAGGAAGAAGAGTAGAAGATAAGCGGCATGATGTAGAATGTTGGAGTTAACCCTATTCGCTTGGCAGCGAATTCCTTCCTTGTCGGGACGTGGCTCAGCCTGGTAGAGCACTCGCTTGGGGTGCGAGGGGTCGGCAGTTCAAATCTGCCCGTCCCGACCAATTACTTCTTCGTGATACGTAAATGGTTGCGATCAGCAAGAGTCTCGAACTGCCGATCCACGAAGCACCCCAATTAGGAATGCATCCGCGAAGCGGATGCACCAGAATAAAGCCGCGAGGGGTTGGCGTGTGTGGGGTGATTTCAAATCTGCCCGTCCCGACCAACCATCAAGGAGCGAAGAGGAGTTCACTCCCGGCGATCGCGTCGAGGGTCTGGGTAACTTCGGAAAACCGAATGGGGAATTCGGCACGGTTGAGCGAACAAACGAAGAGGATGCGGTCGTCAAGTGGGATGATGACGGCCGTATGAGAATCCGCCAGCCATTGCTCAGGAAGATTTAGTGTTTCTGATGGCTGTTACCTTTTGCACTCACAAGCGCAGGTGGTTTACCGATTCCGGCCGTATCTCCGTTTGTTGGTTGCTGAACTGCGCGTCAAATTCTTAGCGTTGGCGTCAGCCGCCATCTCTCGCGTTCTAGTCACGAGTTTCTTGGATTCCTGCACCATTTCTGCTTCCTTCGCATTCACCCGCTTGGTGATTTCTCGTCTCTCGCCGGTATTTGGCATGTTGTCTCCTAGTTGATTATAGATGCCGGGCCGCTGAATTGCTCATCCGCCTGGACGATGAAAGCTAGCTAACGATGCAGATTGAATTCCTGCGCTCGATAGTTCTACGTAAACTACTGCGAACAAGAGGGGCAGAACTTTGGCGCCGGTGCAGATAAAGAGGGGATGAGTTGCCGCCTCCCCGCTACCTCCCCCCGAGATAGCTGTTTACGGCAACTCTCCCTCAATATTCACGAAGCATATGGGTATCTCTCGCGAAGGATGTACAAAATTGAGCACTCTTGGCTTTCCTTGTGTCGCGCAGACACGAGGGGGATCCAAAGACCAGAGGTGGGTTTACGTTGGGGCAATCTCGCCATTTCGCTGATGACCCGTCGGGACACAACCTTCAGAGTGGGAGGTGAGTGGGCGGGAAGAACCGAAAGGTCGAAAGTCACCCACCTAAGGTCGACAAATTCTCGGATTTCGCGTTCCGGAACGCCGCCTCAAGAGCGCTACTTGCGTCAGTAGCAAGAACTAACGCAGGTCGTAGTCATTAACCCGGCGTATAATCGCGCGCATGCGCACACGCCGTCTTTCAGGAATTCTCTTCCTGTTGTTCTTTGTCGCCGCAAGTACCGTTCCGCTCGGGGCCGCCACGGTACACACGTATTATGTTGCCGCTGATGAAGTGGAGTGGAACTACACTCCCATGGACATGAATGGAATGACGGGAGAGCCGTTTGCGGGCTATGCCAAGCTGTTTACGGAGCGTGGGCCGCATCGCATCGGCAGCACTTACAGGAAGGCGATTTTTCGCGAATACACCGACGAAACGTTCACCGCGCTGAAGCCGCGCACGGTGGAGTGGGAGCATCTCGGGATATTGGGGCCAGTTTTGCGCGCGGAAGTTGGAGACACCATCAAAGTTGTATTCAAGAACAACGCGACTCGTCCTTATGGCATGCATCCGCACGGCGTCTTCTATGCCAAGGAATCCGAAGGTTCGAATTACGCCGATGGAAGCTCTTACGCCGACAAAGCGGGTGTGCCGCCGGGCAAAACGCACATTTATACTTGGGAGGTTCCGGAACGCGCCGGCCCCGGCCCCAACGATCCCAGTTCGATTGTGTGGTTGTACCACTCCCACACGAACGAACTGAAGGACGTCGAAAGCGGGCTCATCGGAGCCATGATCATCAGCCGCAAAGGCATGGCGGGGCCGACCGGACGTCCAAAAGATGTAGACCGCGAATTTGTCAGCCTCTTCATGATCTACGACGAAAACAACAGCTGGTATCTCCAGCACAATATCGATACTTACACCAGCGATCCGAAGGGAGTGAACAAACTAGAGAGCGCTCCGGTCGATGATGAAGGAAATCTCTCGTTGTTTGGATCCGGATTCTCAGCGGTGAACTTCCGTTCGACAATCAACGGGTACATGTTCGGGAATATGCCCATGATGACGATGAAAAAAGGCGAGCGCGTTCGCTGGTATGTGGTCACCCTAGGCGAAGGCTTGAATCTGCACACGCCACACTGGCACGGCAACACGGTGCTGGACGGCGGGCGGCGTACGGACGTCATTTTCATCGGCCCGGCTCAGATGGAAACTGTGGATATGGTGCCGGACGATCCCGGTATCTGGATGTATCACTGCCACTTCGACGAACACATGGCGGCGGGAATGGTGGCGCGTTACCAGGTGCTGCCTTAGTCTCGGCCTTGCCGCCGGCGTGAAATTCCGCAGCGAAACCCCATGCTATACTTTTAATGGCCCTGTCTAGCTTGGGCTTGGAGGATAGTATCGACAAGCGTTTTATTCGCACAAATGACCGGATTCGCGCCCGGGAGATCCGGGTATTGGATGACGACGGCAACCAGCTTGGTATTATGCAGCCTTTCGAGGCGCTCAAACTGGCGAAGGAACGGAATCTGGATTTAGTAGAGATCTCGCCCACCGCGCAACCTCCCGTTTGCCGAATTATGGATTACGGCAAATATCTGTACCAGCAGGAGAAGAAAGAGCGCGAGGCGAAGAAGCACCAGACGAAGATTACAGTCAAAGAAGTGAAGTTCCGTATCAACGTGGACGACCACGACTACGAAACCAAAAAGAACCACGTCCTGCGATTTCTGGAAGAGGGCGATAAAGTTAAGGCGACAATCTTCTTCCGTGGCCGCGAAATGACGCGGACCATGCTGGGTCGGCAGATTCTGGAGCGCCTGCTGAAGGACGTGGAAGGCCAGAGCATAGTAGAGTTTCGTCCCCGGCAAGAGGGCAACACACTGCACGCGATATTAGCGCCGAAGAAAGACGCGGCGACGGCAAAGAAAGATGCTGCGGCAGCAGCAAAGAAAGAAATGAAGAAGAAGGAAGAACCGAAACAAGCCGCTGCGGCGGCTCCGCAAGGGCAAATGCAGGCCAAGCAGGCCTAAATCACCCGCGCAGTTTCAGATTGATTACGTTCGAGAGGATCCATGCCAAAACTTAAAACCCATAAGGGCGCTGCCAAGCGCTTCAAGAAGACTGCAACCGGGAAAGTGAAGCGGCGCCATTCGCATCTGCGCCACATTCTGACTTCCAAGAACAAGAAGCGCAAATCGAAGCTGGGGCAATCCGTCCTGGTGAGCGATGCCGATACGCCAAAAGTTAAGCGGATGATTCCGTACTAGATTTTGTTAGAGCAAGATTTCGTGTGAGTGGCCAGGTTTAAAGGCTGCGAAAAGTGAAAGTCGCGGACAAGAATTTCCGCACCACGCGAACAAGGCGAGTGAAGAGGTCTTTGCAATAGAAGTTCCTACCTCCAGCCGCCGTAAATCAGTAGTTAAAAGGAGAATAGAATGCCTCGCGTAAAACGCGGCACTAAACGCCGCCAGAAAAGAAAGAAAATACTTGACCGCGCCAGCGGTTATTTCCTCACAAAATCAAAACTTTACCGCGCTGCCAAAGAAGCCGTAGACCGCGGATTGAAGTTTGCCTACTCCGGACGCAAACAGCGCAAGCGCCAGTTCCGCTCCATCTGGATTGTGCGCATCGGAGCAGCGGCGAAGCTGAACGGCTTGAGCTACAACAAATTTATTCACGGGTTGAAAGTTGCCGGGGTTGAGCTGGATCGCAAGATCCTGGCCGATCTCGCAGTGAATGATGCGGCTGCGTTTAAGAGCCTCGCTGAGCAGGCGAAGGGCGCGTTGGCGTAGAGGCAGGCCGTCTATCGTTGGCTTAGCCGTTTTAGCACTCGCCACTGAGATTTGGGAAGGGCACGGCTTTAGCCGTGCCGTATCTCATTTAGCACAAGTGACCCGAGCGAGCGTTAGCCCGCGAGGAATCCTTTCAATATGGCATATTCCGTTCCCAAATCGACGGATTGGTCGGCGGATTCTCTCGATAAGGCCGTTGCCGGACTGCGTGCTGCCCTCACCGAAGAAATAAAATCTGTCAAAACTGAAGCCGACTGGAAATTGCTTCGTGATCACTGGATGGCGCGGAAGAATGGCATCCTCACGCAGATCAATGATCTGTGGTTGAAGGCTGCGCCCAAAGAAGCCAAGCGCGAGGTTGGGCAGCGCGTCAATGAAATCAAGGCTTTGGTCGAAGAAGCAATCGCAAAAGCTGAAAACCTGAAGTCAAGTGCGGCACTCACGCCTGAGATCGACATCACCCTCCCCGGTAACCGGCGCAAGCTTGGCGCGGAGCATCCTGTCATCAAGACGATGAATGAGATTGTTGGCGTCTTCCGCAATCTCGGATATTCGGTCGAAGAAGGTCCGGAAATTGAGACTGATTACTACAACTTCGAGGCGCTGAATTTTCCCCCGAACCATCCCGCGCGCGACACGCAGGACACGCTGGTCATTGCCAATCAGCAAAATAAGCCGCTGCGTGATCGGTTGTTGCTGCGCACGCACACTTCACCGGTGCAGATTCGCACCATGGAAAAGCAAAAGCCGCCGGTGCGCGTCGTGTGTCCGGGAAAAGTGCATCGCAACGACGCGCCAGACGCTACCCATTCGCCCATTTTCCATCAGGTCGAGGGACTGGCCGTGGACACCAACATCACTTTCTGCGATCTCAAAGGTACACTCGATCACGCTATGAAAGCGCTGTTTGGGTCGAGTGTGAAGACGCGCTTTTATCCGTCGTTTTTCCCATTTACTGAGCCGAGCGCCGATGTGCAGATAAGCTGCATTTTCTGCGGAGGCAAAGGCCAGCGCGACGGTGGTCCGTGCCGCAATTGCAAAGCCAGCGGATGGATTGAGTTGCTGGGCTGCGGCATGGTCGATCCCAATGTGTATGGCTTCGTGGATTACGACGCGAGGAAAGTCAGCGGTTTCGCTTTCGGCATGGGTGTGGAGCGGATTGCGATTCTGAAGTACGGCGTGGATGACATTCAGCTGTTTTTCAATGGCGATGTGCGGTTTCTGGAGCAGTTTGGATAGGGAAGGTCGCCTCGCGCTTTATTGTCATCCCGCTTTGCGGGATGACGCGCGGTGGCTCCCCCAGGTCCTTCGGCTCGCGCAACAACGGCGCTCGCTCAGGATGACAAATTAATTGATATGAAAATTTCTCCACAATGGTTGCGTGAATTTGTAGATCTGCGGGTAGACAACCACCGGCTTGCGGATGAACTCACGCTTGCCGGAATCGCCGTCGAAGGAGTCAGTGGCGAGGGCGACGCGACCGTGTTCGAGATGGAGATCACGACCAACCGTCCGGATGCCATGAATCATTATGGAATCGCGCGCGAGTGCTCGGCGTTATATGACGTGCCGCTGAAGCCGTTGGATTGGGAATTGACGACAGCTTCGGTTAAGGCGGGCGAGGCCGCTCGCGGCATGCACGCTTTTCCCATCGAAATTCAAGATGCCGAAGGCTGCGCGCGATATACGGCGCGAGTTATCCGGGGAGTGAAGATCAAAGCATCGCCCGATGCGATCGCAAAAAGATTGATGAGCGTGGACCAGCGGCCCATCAACAATGTCGCCGACGCGTCGAATTACACCCTATGGGAGATGGGACATCCCACGCACGCGTTTGATTTGGATAAGCTCGAAGGCGGTAAAATCATCGTCCGGCGGGCGAAAGCCGGCGAGACGTTACAGACGCTTGATGGCGTTGAGCGAAAGCTGACGACGGACGATCTGATTATTGCTGACGCCAAGAAGCCAGTTGCATTGGGTGGCATCATGGGCGGATTCGACAGCATGATCACGGAGAAGACGAAGAACGTCCTGATCGAATCGGCGTGGTTCGACCCGGCGACCGTGCGCAAAACTTCGAAGCGGTTGGGAATGCACACTGATGCTTCGCATCGTTTTGAACGTGGCGCCGATTACGGCGCGACTTCGATTGCGTGCGCCCGTGTAGCGCAGAAGATCTTGGCGTCAGCCGGTGGCGAACTCGAGGGCGACGAGATTGATGTCGTCGCGCGCCAGCTCGATTTGGCTCCGGTGGCACTACGAGTGAGCGAAGTCCATCGCGTTTTGGGAGAGAAAATCGGCGCCGACGAAATTGTCCGCGTGCTGAAGCGATTGGGTTTCGATTTGACGGCTGAACCCAATGACGAGCCTGAGTTTACTGCTACCATTCCGAGTTGGCGTCTGGATGTTGAGCGTGAGATTGATTTGATTGAAGAAATCGCGCGGATGCACGGCTACGACAAGTTCGCGAATACCCTGCCGGCTTATGTAGGAGCCGTGGTGGACCTGCCGGAAGCGAAGCACGATGAAAAATTGCGTTCCGATTTGTTGGCTCTTGGATATGACGAAGCGATTTCATCTAAGTTTTATTTCGCATGAAGACGCGAAGAAATTTTCAAACTATGCCAGCGTTGGAACTGGAGAACCCGCTGAGTGCGGAGGCTTCGGTGATGCGAACTTCGCTGGTTCCCGGAATGCTGAATATGCTGGCCTACAATTTGAACCGCGGCAGCGATAATGTTCGTTTGTTTGAAGCGGGAAATGCTTTTCAGCAGGCAGGAACGACGGCGGAACAACTGAAGAGAATTTGTCTGGGTGCAACGGGACAAACAGTTCCGACTGTACATCAACCGGCGCGCGCGTTGAGTTTCTTTGATTTGAAGGGTGATATTGAAGACGCTTTGGGTGAGTTCGGATATCGGAGCCTGAGTTTTGAAAGTGGTGCAGCAAATTATTATCATCCCGGTCGTTCGGCGCGAGTGATGATGGATGGCGCAGTGGTAGCCGAGTTTGGCCATATTCATCCGGATATTGCGAGCGCGCGAAAGCTCAGGCAGGATGTCTTCGTCGCGGAGCTATATCTTGACCGGCTGTATCGGCACGATTTGAAGCAGGTACGATATCAGGCATTGTCGCAATATCCGGCGGTTGAAAGAGACTTTTCGTTCATTTTCGATGATGCCGTGAGTTTTGGAAAGATCTCAGCTGCCGTAGGCGAGTTGCGACTGAATGACTTGCGGCAGATTGCGCCAGTCGAAATTTTTAGAGGCGGTTCCGTGCCAGCCGGAAAACATTCGTTGTTGCTGCGAGTGAAGTTCCAGTCGGATGAACGCACCCTGCGTGACGAAGAAGTGACGCAGTGGACGGCGCGAATCGTGAAAGCGCTGGAAGCGCTTGGTGGGACGCAGAGAGCTTAGGAACTTTGGCTGTTTAGAAAAGCAGATTCCTCGCGCATTCTCGCTAGCGCTGCGAATGGCTCGGAATGACAAGGTGGATAGATACTCGTGGCAACCTTCTATGTGCAAAATTTCGGCTGCCGGGCGACGCAAGCCGATGGGGCTGCGATTGAGCAGCAGTTTCGCAGTTTAGGGCTGGAACGCGCAGAAGCGGCTGGGGATGCGGAAGTTGTCGTGCTGAATACCTGCACGGTGACTGCCTCGGCAGATCAAGATGCACGAGCCGCAATTCGCAGAATTCATCGCGAAAACCCTCAGTGTCAGATTGTTGTGACGGGATGCTATGCGCAGCGAGCACCTGAAGAGATTGCTGCGATTCCCGGCGTAACGCGCGTGATCGGGAATTCGCATAAGCATCAACTCGCAAAAATCGCCATCGGACAAGACAATTCGAATAACTTTGTATCTTTATCCCACCTAGCTTCTTCTTTGCCTCCTGCTGATCGCATTTTTGTCTCAGATATCTTTGCTCACACAGAATTGCTGGCTGCGCCAGTGTTCGATTCTGCGAATGCGCGGACGCGTCCAAACCTTAAAGTTCAGGACGGCTGTGATAATCGTTGTTCTTTTTGTGTAATTCCTTTCGTCCGCGGACAGAGCCGGTCGTTGCCGTTACCGCGCATCATCGAAGAAGTGAACACGCTGATCGCGGCGGGATATAAAGAAGTTGTTGTTTCCGGAATCAATCTAGGACGATGGGGAAGAGACCTGACCCAGCCGTCACGATTCGAAACTTTAGTGCGAACGCTTATCCGTGAGACTGACCTGGAAAAACTACGCATCAGTTCCGTCGAGCCGATGGACTGGAGCGATGAGCTGATCTCATTGGTCGCTGGCTCTTCCCGGATCGCCAAACATGCACACGTGCCTCTGCAATCCGGCAGCGACAAAATTCTGCGCGCAATGCATCGTAAATATCGTCCCTGGCATTATCGCGAGAAGATTGAGAAGATTCACAGGGCTATGCCGGACGCTGCGCTTGGCGCTGACGTGATGACCGGATTCCCCGGCGAAACGGAAGCAGACTTCAGCGAAACGCGGCGCATGATTGAGTACCTCCCGTTCACTTATCTCCACGTTTTTACTTACTCATCACGGCCAGGAACAGCATCAGAAAAAATGCCAAATCAGGTTCCAGTAAATATTGCGCGGGAGCGAAATCAGATTCTACGAGAGATTGCGGTGGCCAAGAAGCACGCTTTCACGGAGTCATTTGTAGGGAGAACAATCGAGGCGATCACGCTAGACGTCGCGCGTTACACGGAAGACGCCCAATCCACAGAAGCATTGACCGATAACTATTTAAAACTGCACATCGCCGGAAATCACTCTCCTAATCAATGGCTGCGCGCGCAAATCACAGGGATTCATAACGACGCACTGGTCGGCGCCGTTCCGCGCAATCCTACTCAGCAAACCGCGGCGTACCGCGCGCACTCCATACCGCTGAGTAGCCAGAGCGCGTAGTCGAAGGTTGAGACTTCGAACACCGCGTTCAGGCCGGTCAGCTTCAAAACATCGCAAACAAATTTCGTGGGATTGACGATCTGCATCCGGATGCCGCGATTGATGGCCCACTCGTGCAGCACAACAAGCGCAGTCAGGCCGCCGGCATCGAGCATGGTGACCTCAGAGAGGTCGAGCACGATGACCCGAATGTTTTTTTCGGAGATGACGGCGTTTTTAAGTGTGCTGACCTCTTCGCCGCGCACAATACGTCCGGCGCAATTTACGACTGCGACTTGCCCTGTTTTTTCTACATCAATCGTTAGCATGACTCACTCCTCTTGCCTGTTTTCTTATACGCATATAGACGCGCTTAGGTTCCCGTTGTCATCTGAAATCTTAGTAAAAAGACGTAAAAAGATGATGACAAATTGTGCGATTCACAAAGGCTTAATATAGAGGTAACCACAGGTAACTCATGTCTTTTCCGCGACCTAGAAAGCTCGACACCGAAAACGAGTTGTATGAATACGCTGTCGGAGCACTGGGGCGACGCATGCGCACTGTCGCGGAGCTAAAAAGGCTATTGCGACCACGGGTTGAGATAGAAACCGAATATGGGCAGACGCTGGTCGAGTTGGTGATTCGCAAATTGAAAGATCAGGGATATTTGAACGATGCGAGCTACGCCGCGACATACTCTTCATCTAGGCGGGATAACGAGAAGTTTGGACGACGGCGGGTCGAGACGGAATTAAAAATTAAGGGCGTGCACGGAGATTTGATCTCCGAGGCGATAGATGGCGCGTTTGACGAAGTCAATGAAGAGAAACAGGCCCGCGAATATTTGCGGAAGAAGAGAATTATCAAACCGAAAGATAAGAAAGCGGCAGCGCGTGTGTTCCGGCAGTTGGTGAGAGCGGGATTTGGGTCGAAGACGATCTTCGGCATATTGAAGAAGTGGGATGTGGACGAGGAAGTGCTGGGGGTATTGGAAGAAGAAGCGCAGGAATTGTGATCATGGCGCTTGGAAGTCATTGAAATCGCCCCAATTATCGAATGTATTACAAATACTATAATGTGATACAATACGACTATGAGTAGTTCCATTCAAGCCCGTCTGGATGAAGAGTCCCGAAAAGCCCTTGCCGCTCTGACCCAGCAGTTGGGATGGAGTCCATCCAGAATCATCCGCGAAGGATTGCAACTGCTGGCGGCGTGCCATATTGGTTCAGGTGAAAAAAAGATTGTTGGCATGGGTAAGTTTGCCTCTGGGCAGCCGGACCTGGGCTCAGACAAGAAGCACTTGCGGGGCTTTGGCCGGTGAAGCCGGTCTTGCTTGATACGGGCGTTATCGTGGCATGGCTCGATCGAAGTGAAAAACATCATCGCCGCTGCGTGGACGTCGTAGGAGACCTGCGGTTTCCCTTGGTCACATGCGAAGCGGTCATTGCGGAAAGCTGCTATTTACTCCGCAACTTGCCGGGCGCGGCGGAGAACATTCTTGACAATGTGGTTTCGGGAGTTTTTCAAATTCCGTTTCAACTTGCGAGCGCTGCTAGCGAGCTTCGCCGCATTTTTCATAAGTACCGCGATCGCGAGATTGACCTGGCCGACGCTTGCCTCATTCATTTAGCAAACACGTTCGGCACCGGCGAGATTCTTACGCTCGACTGCGATTTTGCAGTTTACCGCTGGGGCCGGAGCAACGGCTTTCATAATTTGATCGATCTGGAGTAGTGCTGGCTGGCTCTGTTTTGAGCGCTTATCGTCTAAAATTAAAGTATTCATGCTGACAGGCTTTGAAATCCGCCGTAAATTTCTGGATTTCTTTGTGCAAAAGGGGCACAAAGAGGTTCATTCGTCATCGCTCGTCCCGGCCAACGATCCCACGCTGCTGTTCACTAATGCCGGGATGAACCAGTTCAAAGACGTTTTTCTTGGCCTGGAAAAGCGTGCTTACTCGCGGGCGACGACTTCGCAGAAGTGCGTGCGCGCGGGAGGCAAGCATAACGATCTAGAAAACGTCGGATTCACCAACCGCCATCACACGTTTTTCGAGATGCTGGGCAATTTTTCGTTTGGCGATTACTTCAAGAAAGACGCGATTGCCTATGCCTGGGAGCTGATTACTTCGTCGGAGTGGTTTGGGATTGATAGAAACAAGCTGTATGTCACGGTTTTCAATGGCGAAGGTGGTGTGCCGCGCGATTCCGAAGCCCATGACTTGTGGGTTGCGCAGGGCATACCGAAACACCGCATCTTTGAACTCGGCGCTAAAGACAATTTCTGGCAAATGGGCGATACCGGGCCGTGCGGGCCGTGCAGCGAAATTCATTACGACATGGGCCCAGCGGCTAGCGATCGGGACACGCCGATTGTGCGTTCACCTGCGATTGCGGGCGCTTCGTCGAAATTTGGAATCTCGTTTTTATGCAGTTTGACCGAGATGCCAGCGGCAAACTGAATCCGCTGCCCAAGCCTTCGATTGATACCGGGATGGGGCTGGAGCGGGTCGCGTCGGTATTGCAGGGAGTGATTTCGAATTACGACACGGATTTGTTCACGCCGCTGATCAAGCGAGCGGCGGAGTTGACCGGAACTTCGCTCAAGAAAGAATTGGATAAAGAAGCGCATACGAAATCGGCAGCGTCTTTGCGCGTGATAGCAGATCATTCTCGTGCCGCGACGTTTCTTATTTCTGACGGAGTGCTGCCATCCAATGAAGGCCGCGGATATGTGCTACGCAAGATCATCCGGCGCGCGATCACGCATGGGCGATTGCTAGGCCAGACCAAGCCGTTCCTCAACGAGATGGTGTTTGCCGTGCGCGACTTGATGCAGGATGCGTATCCGGAGCTGAAAGAGACTGCGGAGCGCGTGGCAAAAGTCGTATTGGCCGAGGAAAAACAGTTTGCGCGGACGCTGGCGCTCGGTGAAGAAAAGTGGAGAGTATTAGAAGAACAGGCGTGGATTAAACGAATTCGCGAAATCATCCACGAGTTTGGCCAATTCTTCGATGAGGACATTAGCCCGCTACTGCCTGCGCTAATCCCTGGGCGCGACCCGCTCAAATATACAAACACGGTAAAAATGCTCGTTGGAGAATCACGAGTAGACGAGTTCAAGCGCCATCTGACGCGAAGCCTTGCCGAACGCGCACCGACCTTCCCGGGTGATGAGGCGTTTCGACTCTACGACACTTTCGGGTTACCGTTAGATTTCATTCAGGACGCAGTTCGAGATGTTGGGCTGGCCTTCGATCAATCCGGCTTTGATGTTGCCATGACCGAGCAGCGTACCCGTGCTCGCGCTTCCTGGAAGGGCGCGGCCAAGCAGACCGCCAATCCTGCATATCAGAAACTGCCGAAATCGGAGTTCGAAGGCTACCTACAGACGCGGTCCAGCAACTGTGAGGTTCTGGCTCTACTGAAGGGACAGGCAGGAGGCTTCGTCAAACCCGGGAATATCGGTGATGTCGTAAGTGTAGGCGAGCTAAAGTCTGGAGATGTCGGTGAAGTAATTCTTGACCATACTCCGTTTTACGCAGAAAGTGGCGGACAAGTAGGGGACTTGGGTCGATTTACTAATTCGCAAGGTAATGTGATCGCAGATGTTCAAACCTGCTACGCGCCTGTGCAAGGTGTGCGATCTCACCTTGTCTTAGCCAAACAATCGATTCGAGTCGGCGACAAAGTGGACGCGGTTGTCAACGCCGATATCCGCGAGGCCACCATGCGCAATCATACGGCGACGCACCTTCTCCAAGCGGGACTGCGCGAGGTTCTAGGCAAGCACGTGAAGCAGGCAGGATCGCTGGTGGCGCCGAACCATCTGCGCTTCGATTTTTCGCACTTTACTGGCGTCGAAGACGAAGAATTGCAGGACATTGAAGACCTCATCAACAAAGAAGTGCTACGCAACGTGAAAGTCGAAGTCATTCCCGACGTGCCGATTGATGTGGCCGTGAACGAATACAAAGCCATGGCGCTGTTCGGCGAAAAATATGGCGAGCGCGTGCGCGTGATTAAGATCGGCGATTTTTCGACCGAACTTTGCGGCGGTACGCACACGGAAGCGACCGGCGAAATTGGCCTGATTAAGATTTTGAAAGAAGGCAGCGTGTCTTCGGGAGTACGCCGCATAGAGGCGGTGACCGGCGAAGGCTCGCTCGAACACTTTAGAAAAGATCACGAGCTGGGAAAAGTCGTGGCCGGATTCGCCGCGCCCACCCTTTCGCAAAAAACGCGAAATGGTGGGGCAGCCGAAGAAGTTTTGTCTCCTGCCGAAGCACTGGTGGCCGAACTGGAAAAGAAAGACGCCGAGATCAAGCGGCTGGCGCGGGAACTCGATCAAGTCCGGATGAAGTCGGCGTCTTCTGGCGCGGCGCACATTGAAGACAAAATTAAAGAAGTTAAAGGCGTGAAAGTTCTGGTGCACCGCGCTGACAATCTCGAACGCCAGCAGATGAGAACTCTCGTTGATCAGCTTCGAGACAAAGTTGGCTCGGGAGTCGTGGTTTTGGGTTCGGCGAACGATGGCAGCGTGTCGCTCATCGTTGGTGTGACCAAAGACCTGACTTCGCGCATTCAAGCTGGCAAAGTTATCGCCCCGATTGCGCAGAAGGTTGGCGGCAAAGGAGGAGGGCGTCCTGACCTCGCTGAAGCCGGCGGCAAAGATCCCGGTGGCTTGGATGCGGCGCTGGGTGAGGCTTATGGCGTGGTCGAAAGTTTATTGTAGGGCAGCAGAATGAAGCGTGGGGCAGCAGATTCCGGTACGATTGCATCGATCGGCTATGATCCAACTTGGAAAATGCTTGAAATCGAATTCAAAGAGACCAGCGATGTCTATTTGTATTTCGAGGTTCCTCAATCGGAATATGAAGCCCTGATCAGTGCGCCGCCTAAGGGCACCTACCTGAATCAGCAATTCAAAAAAGCGGGATATCGCTATGAAAGAATCGCGATATAGCATCTGCCGGGCGTAACGGTCCGAAATGATTTGCGCCCTGTGGGCGTGAATTTAATCCAAGAATTTTCGCAGCGTACGTGCCGGCTATTAAAGACGGCCCCTGCGGAGCTATCATAAGGTCGAGGAATTTCGGTGGTTGATACCTTTCACACAAAGCAAAAACCCACGCCCAAGAAACGGAAGCTGGGTACGCTACAGGGCAAGATTAAGGTTATCGACCCGGACTGGTGGAGACCTATGTCGGATGAAGAAGTGACCAATTTTCTTATCGACCACAGGTAGCAGAAAGTAGTTATTGCCCAGCGGCTTTTTCTTTCTCCATGCGGCTAGCGACCTTTACGCCGCTCAATCCACTCACATATTTGGCGATGCCGCGGTAGAGCGATTCGGCGATGCGCTGGCGGTATTCGGGAGAGCGCAAGCGCTTTTCGTCACCCGGATTGCTGACAAAAGAAATCTCGGCAAGAATAGATGGCATATTTGCGCCGATGAGAACGATGAATGGCGCTTTTTTCACGCCTCGATCACGCAGGCCCGGACTCTTGGCTGCAAGTCCGGCGTGCAGGGAAGACTCCACATCGCCGGCAAATTCCTGCGATTCCTCAATTTTTTCGCGTAAGGCGATTTTCTTCACCAAATCCTGCAATTGATATACGGTTTTTTCGGAAACCGCATTTTCTCGGGCTGCGACTTCGAGCGCATCGGGCGACGAAGTGAAGTTCAAATAGTAGGTCTCCACCCCGCGCGCATCAGGATCGCGGCTGGAATTGGCGTGGATGGAGACGAATAAATCTGCCTGTTCCTGGTTCGCAATGGCAGTACGTGTCTCCAGAGGAATGAAAGTGTCGTCGTGACGCGTATAAACCACCTCGGCGCCGAGCTTGCTCTCGAGCAGCTTACCCAGACGGCGGCTCACGTCAAGGACAACGTCTTTCTCTTCCAGGCCGCCGGGTCCAATTGTGCCGGTGTCGTGGCCGCCATGACCGGGATCAATCACAATCTTGCCGATCTTCAAGCCGAGTGCACGAATGAGCGAACGGTCACCATCGGCACGCGGTTGCGCCTCGTGAACGTCGAGGTCCGCGGACGATTTGTTCTTGCTGTGCAGCCCGCGAGCTTTCGAGTGAATTACCGTGGGGGAGTCCCTTGTTGAGAGTGCCGGGGCAGAGCTATCGTCAAGGCTCGAATTGATGGTGCTGTCGGTCGTATTTGCCGACGGCTTATCCGGTGTATCCAGACCCGCTACTAGATCACCCGCGGCGTTGGGCCCGTCATCACCTTCTTTTTTGACATTGGCAATCGCCTTCGTAGATGCTTGGCGAAGCGTGGGCTCGTCGTTATCCGCATCGACAATGGTTTTCTTGATCCCAGAAGCGGTTATGACTGTCTTGATATGAGAAGACGGGTTTGTTGCGGCGGGATCTTGCGTCGCGCTTGCATCTGGACCACGATCATCGGCCGTCGTCTTTGTTCTTGCTCGCGGAGTCGGCTACGGCCGAATTACTTGAATCGTCCTTTTCCGCGCTTGTGGCCGCTTCCACGACGTTTTTGCCTGCTGCACCAGCTTTATCGTGAAGTCTTGCCTCTGGCTTCCCGTGAATATCAATCATGAGGCGGGGTGGATTGGTGAGCAGAAAGGCGTGATAATCGGACGTTTCCCCGACTTCGAGAACAATGCGGGTTCGGCCCGGCTGGTATTGAGCGACGCGAATTTTTCGAAGCAAACCGTCGTCCACGTCGAAATTTTTGCCCACAAGGGTTGAGGCGAGCTCGGTGTTCTTGAGATCAAAAAAAATTCGTTCCGGATGGCTGATACGCTGCGAGTCAAATTTGACGTCCTGCTCGAGGTCGATAGCGACACGAGTGTAGTCGGGTGTGGACCAGTGCCGAATGCCGGTTACGCGGGAGATTTTATTTCGTGCATCAGCAGGACCTGCAGGGCCGTCATCACTGGATGCCTCCGGGGAAACTTCCGCACGCTCATCGGCGCTTTTGGTTTTGGCGGTTTCCTCCTGTGCCGGTTCAGCGAGTGCCTTGCGTGCCTCAACAACCAGATGGCTGCGGGGATAGCGTTTTACGAAGTCTTCAAAAGTGATACGGGCTTTTGCCTGATTATCGAGGTCGTCTTTATAGATTTCTCCGACAGTGAACAGAGCTTCAATGCGATATTTGCTGCCGGGATATTCGCGGCGAAGAAATTGGTACTGGGTGATGGCTTGGTTCAAAATCTTAGGATCGTTGAACCGACGGCCCATCTCGACCATTAGTTCAGCGGACGCGACCACGCTGGGCTCGGCTTTGGTGGAAGTGGGCGCACCAAAGTAGACTTCCCGGTACGCATCAATCGCACGCTGATATTCATGACGGGAGCGGTCCGCGACAGGACGGCCGTTGAGAGCCTCCCCAATCGTGGATGCCCTGGCAAACTGCGTGCGCGCCCAGGCTTCTGATTTATGCCGGGCAAGCGCCGGCAACGCGAAAATCGCAATACATAAGAATGCGATCGCCGGTCGCGCCGCGCGCTGGCTTCGATGCAACGTCTTCAAGATCTTTGACCCTTGCGGC
The DNA here is from genome assembly GCA_963702965.1 of Terriglobia bacterium. GTDB lineage: Bacteria > Acidobacteriota > Terriglobia > Terriglobales > Acidobacteriaceae > JAJPHW01. Next base: position 3,594,235 of record OY969776.1, on the reverse strand, counting down.
AGCCGGGTTCATGTCCGAACCGGGCAGTCTACCCTTAATCACACACTCTGGCGGGCGTTTGCGCCAGCCGTTAACTAGGTACTAGGTAGATACCGGATACGATGCTGTCCGGATGGGCGGCGGTGGCCTACTAGTCAGTATTGGTTATGTAGAGAATGCCTTGCGCGTCGCGTTCGACGTGGACTGGCTGTTTGTAAGGGCCGGAGAGATAACGGGAACTGCTGTCAACTTGTCCACCACTATAAAGTTGGGTAATGCGCTTCACGTAGTTGCGGGTCTCGGCATAGTGCGGAACACCCGCGCTACGGGCCACCGCCCGCGGACCGGCGTTGTAAGCGGCCAAGGTGAGGCGGACGTCGCCGCCATAGTTCTGCATCAACTGCTTTAACTGGCGCACGCCCGCGTCAATATTTTGTTGCGGATCGAAGGGGTTGTTCACTTTCAATGATCGCGCAGTTTGCGGCATGAGCTGCATTAACCCCATCGCGCCTTTCCGGGACACGGCGTTGGGATTGAAATTTGACTCGACTTTAATGACGGCCCGCACGAGATTGGGATCCACATTGTGCCGCGAGGCTGACTGTTCGATTGCCGCTTCGACATCCTGCTGGCTGAAGTTGCTGCGTTCGGCCTGTAACTGGGTGAAGTCGGAACCCAGATAATGGCGGTCGAGGTAGTGGTTCACCTCAGCCGCGGCTGATCGCGCCGCGCGCATATTAGACGACGGAACCGGCTTCCAGCGCTTTTCCGTGGAGCTCCAGAAGACCAGGCCATTGTGATCGGCCGGAGCCGCGGCGCGCTCGGCCTTCGGCACAATCGCATCGTTTACATAAACCGTGTGACCGCTGTCATCCTGCGTAGCCGTAATAACGGTCGAGGAGCCGGCATCGGCGGCATAGGCTGGGCCGCCAACCGCGAAACACACCCCCAAAACCAAACTGAACAAGCAGGCGAGTTGGAGAGTAGTGCGCATTAAGGTCCGATACCGATTATAGGTTTGCGTAACACGACAAACAATTTATCGAAAGGCCAACGAACGAACGTGTTTGCATCCGTAAGTGATTGATAATAAATAGTGTTGGCCATGGTAACGACCATAGTGTTACCAGTTCCCTTGCAACTGCGGTTTGTGCGGTGTTTGCCTCCGTGGAATCCACGCCATGGAGCACGTGCGCGATAACAAACCGCCACGTTCTGCTAATAGTTTTTTGTATCAGCCTAAGAAAAACTATCAATTGGACTCACCCGCCTAAGCGACGTAGTTTCATCACAATTGCCCGTTGAGGAAGCCGGATTCGCAATCCAAATTCCCGGAATGGGTTGTGAATCCGTAAACGGGTAATTCATATGCGGGGTGGCTTGGGTGAGTAACAGATTGCCCACCAGAATTTAAAACCCAAGCCGCCTCCGCTCCAGATTTAGGCAGTGAAAAGCAAATTCACTAAGAGGGAGCAGGTCATGGCCGCGATCGCACATCCCCCACGCACTTCCTTCGTGAGCAGAAAACTTTCAGTTCTTGTATCGCGTTTGCGCGACCCCGAGTGGAGGCGCTATGGCTATTTGCTGCTGGCGGGCAAGGCATTGGGCATCGCCGTGTTATTCATGGCGATCACTGCGATCTCAGGAATTTTCTTCAGCAAAGTGCTCGCGGCGGACGCCCCCGTGCAAGCCGCCGACATCGTGAATCCGATTAACACTATCTGGGTGCTCATCGCCGCGTTTCTCGTTTTCGGCATGCAGGTCGGCTTCACCATGCTCGAAGCCGGATTCTGCCGCGCCAAAGAAACCGTCAACGTGCTGATGGAATGTGTGGTTGACACTTGCTTCTGCGGAATTCTGTTTTATGCCTTCGGCTTCGCTTTCATGTTCGCCCACGGCAACGGATTCATCGGCTACCGCTGGTTCTTTTTGCAAAATATTCCGGCGACTTACGAAGGAACCGGCGTTTCCTTTCTCGCCTTCTGGCTCTTTCAATTCGCCTTCGCTGACACCTGTTCGACCATCACTTCCGGTTCCATGATCGGCCGTACTCGCTTCATCGGCGATTTGCTCTACAGCATCGCGGTTTCGGGATTCATTTATCCCATCATTGGCCACTGGGCTTGGGGGCCGGATGGATTTCTCGCCACCATGGGTACTGATGGGCATTTTCTGGCTTCGCTTGGGGTTGGCTTCCACGATTTTGCCGGATCGACAGTAGTTCATACCATTGGCGGCGCGGTCGCGTTGGCGGGTGCGTTGGTTCTCGGCCCACGCCTCGGGCGGCGCTTCAAGCGCGATGGCGGCGGCCCAACCGTGCCTCACGATTTGACCATCGCGGCCAGCGGCGGACTGTTGCTCTGGTTCGGCTGGTATGGCTTTAACCCCGGCAGCACGCTATCCGCCATGGATTTCGAAGGCGTGGGTCGCGTCGCTACGAACACTACTCTTGCCGCTTGCGCCGCTGGCATCACAGCGATGGCTTACGCCTATGCGCTGACCAAGAAATGGGACATGGCTTCGACGCTCAACGGCTTTCTCGCTGGGCTCGTCGCCATTACTTGTCCCTGCTATTGGGTTTCGCCATTTGGGGCGCTTGTATTGGGTGGCGTGGCAGGATTCATCGTCGTGGCGGGTGTCGAGCTGCTCGAATACCTGCGCATTGACGATCCCATTGGCGCGGTGCCAGTTCACGGAATCTGCGGCATCTGGGGAACTTTATCGCTCGGCCTATTTGCTTGCGGCAAATACGGTGCCTCGGGCCCGATTTCGCCCGATAATTCCGCGGCGTTGAAAGGTTTGTTCTATGGCGGCGGCACGACGCTGTTGATCGCTCAGCTTATCGGCAGCATGATCGTAACTTCTGCGACATTCGTCGTCGCGATGGGCGTGATGTATGCGCTACATCAGGCTAGTCTTCTGCGGGTTTCGCCCGAAGCAGAGATTGCGGGACTCGATCTTTACGAGCACGGGGCAGCCGCGTATCCAGAGTATTTGACTGCACCCGAGACGGTGCCCCTCACTCTGGTTCCGCATGGTGGAAACAACGAGCGGACGCCGGTGACTGTAATCAAGCCCGCCGCGTTCGCTCCAGCCATGGGAGAAGGCGTTCGATAACCGTCGAACGAGACGCGACACGGTCTAAGCTTCTCCGAGCGTAATACGGCGTGGCACTGCTCCCAGCGTGCCACGCCTATTGCTCTTTCCTCTCGCCAACTCTGTCACCCCAACCGAAGCGCAGCGCGAGCAAGCGCAGTGAAGGGACCCGCTGTTTGCCATTCGGCTGAAGAGTATGGATGTAGTACTCTGCTTTTGAACCAATGACCGAACTCCCCATCCCCGACCGCCAAACTCCCGACGCCTTGATGCTCTCCGGCTTCTGGTATCGCGCCCTATCTAGCGCGGAACTTACCCGCAATCGCCTGCACAGAGCCATGCTGCTGGAAATCCCATTGGTTTTGGGCCGCGATCCCCAGGGCAGGGTGTTTGCTCTGCGCGATGCCTGTCCCCACCGCGGTATGCCGCTTTCCTGCGGGCGTTTCGACGGCAAAGACAACATAATCGAGTGCAGCTATCACGGCTGGAAGTTTGCCGCGCACACCGGTCAGTGCCAGCTCATTCCGTCGCTCACCGCCGACCAGAAATTAAAAGTGGACCGCATCTACGCTGGCAGCTATGCCTGCGAAGAGCACGATGATTATGTTTGGGTCTTCATCCCCGAGCCTTCGCCCGCCGGAGCCGGATTCACCAAGGCTGCCGACCCGCCATTTTCCGCGCCCCGCGTGCCGATTTTTGGGGGTAAAAACGGAAACGACAAGTATAAAATCGCCCACCTCACCGCCGACCTGCCCTGCAACGTGGACCACGGCATCATCGGCCTCATGGATCCCGCGCACGGGCCGTTCGTGCATCAGGCCTGGTGGTGGCGAACGCAAAAAAGCATCCACGAAAAGCAGAAACATTTCGAGCCGATTCCCAACGGATTCCGCATGAGCGCGCACACGCCCAGCTCCAACAGCGCGCCTTACAAGCTGCTGCGCCTTTACGCCGACGCCGATTCCATCTCCACGACCATTGATTTCGTTCTGCCCAATCTTCGCCTCGAAACCATTCGCGCCGGGAAGTATTGGTTTTCGTCGCTGACGACAGTCACGCCCATTACCCGCAACCACTGCCGCATTGATGTAGTCGCCTGCTGGAATTTATTTCGCTGGATACCCTTCGCGCCCGAGCTGCTGAAATTTGTCTTCGCCAAATTTGTCGAGCAGGACCGCCAGACCATGGAAGACCAATCCGAGGGGCTGAAGCACAATCCGCATCTCATGCTGATTGATGACGCCGACCGTCCCGCCAAGTGGTACTTCCAGTTGAAGGCGGCGCATCTCGAATCCCGCCGCACAGGGATGGAAATGCAGCATCCGATGACCGGGCCGGTGACGTTGAGGTGGAGGAGCTGAATCGGTGGACGCACAGGTAATCGACAAAGCAACTGAAGACGGCAGGTTCGACTGGCGATGGCCGTTGTACGGAATACCTGCTGCATTCCTCGTATTTCTCCCGATCCAGCTATGTCAATTTGATACCTCACTTTTTCTCAAATTGCTCGCCATTCCATTTTTGCTGCTTGTCAGTGCAATGCTTTTAATAACGTCCGCATTCCCCAAGAAAAAACGACAAATCCTTGCAATGTTGTTAACGCTAGTTATCTTCTGGGCGACATCGACAGCATTCGTGCTCTACGACCATAGGAATAGACAGCCCACTCGCAGTTTTGTCCGTTGGCTGATTTGGTCCCGCAGCTACAAGGCAGAAGTTCTCGCCCAACCGACACCAACAAACGGCGACTTCAAACACATGGTATGGGATGCTTCGGGATTTGCTGGAATTGCCAATACCGATGTGTATTTAGTTTTTGATCCGACAGATTCACTCACAGCTCCAGCCAAGGATCACCGGATTGGCAAGTTCAATGGGATTCCTTGCACGGTTCCTCTCATTCGTCGCTTGGAGAGCCACTGGTACACCGTTACGTTTTACACCGATGAAAATTGGGGAGACTGCGTTTGGGAAAAGAAGAATTGAGAGATTCATGTTTCTGGCCACATTGTCATTCCGAGCCGTTCGTAGCGTAAGCGAGAACGCGTAGGAATCTGCTTTTGAAGAGACGCCGTTACTTCGGTCATCGCTCGCCGGATGAGCCTAGGGTAGTCTGAGCACATGAAATGCCTCGCGCTTGGATTCGTTTTGCTAACTGTCACCTTCTGTTGTGCGCAGGTCGTGCCCCAAGTTACAAATGGAGCCAATCGAGCGAATGTCGGTACTACTGGTCCGGTTCTGGTCAATCTATTCGGACCGAAGTATCCACCGATGGCTGCAGAGGCTCGAATCATTGGCGATGTGGAAGTGAAACTTGGAATCCGAAAAGATGGCAGCGTGGAATCAGCAGAGGCAGTGAGCGGCCATCCGATGCTTACACAAGCTGCTTTAGATAGCGCTCGCCAATCTCACTTTGACTGCTCCAAGTGTACGGCGGGTGTAACAACCTACTCAGTGTTTTATTCGTTTACCCTCGTCGCAGGGCCGGACTATCCGTGCTCGCTAACCCACATGCACGTAACGCAAGAGGGTAATCGTATAAACGTGATCGGCGAGCCCCGCATGTTCTATGCTGTCTACTCATGCCTGGAGGGATGACCACATGTATCCCGTGCGCTCCATGAAATGTTTGGATTTGTGGAATTGTGGGTACCAGCTTCGCGAGCCTTATGCCCGGTGCTCAAAACTTCATCGCGACATTTGGTAAGACCTTACCATCTTGTCATTCCGAGCGGTTCGTAGCGCAAATGAGAACGCGTAGGAATCTGCTTTTTCTGTTGGTTCTTAACAGCAGATTCCTCGTTGCATTCTCGCCGTGCGACGCGCGGCTACGCATGACTCGGAATGACAAGTTGTTAAGACTATTTAAGGGGCGTTATGTGGCTGCGACCTGCTTCACGAACTGCTTCGGCGTGCAGCCCACCAGGGCTTTGAAATCGTTGATCAGATGCGCCTGATCGAAATATCCCAGATCGAGCGCGAGCTGCGCCCAGTCCAGCTTTTCGCCGGAATTTAACTTCTCAACTACTTCATGCAAACGATAGCGGCATACAACCCACTTGGGACTGGCTCCCACATATTCCTTGAAGATTCGTTGCAGCATTCGCTTGCCGATGCCACTGCGTTCGACTAAATCGTCCACCGATTTGATTTCAATATCGCGAAGAATGAGATCAACCAGTTCGCTGGCTAGAGCAATCGTCTTATCCGGCTTTGGCATCCGCGCCAAAAAGAACTTGTTCGCAGCCGCAATCTTTTCTTCGTCAGGACATGACGACAGTGCAATCGCTTCAAATTCTTTGATCTTTTTTCCAAAAATTCGCCTCGCCGGAATCGTCTTATCCGCCAGCTCTGACACCGGCTTGCCGAAGAATGGCCGAAATCCTCCAGCACGAAACTTCACGCCGAATACCCACGACTTGTCGTCGAGTACGCGCGAGAATCTGCGCGTCTGCACTCCGCTTACTACGCCCTTTTTGCTGTTCTCAAAGATCAAATGCACGTTGGGATGCGGCAAATTCTCCGCCAGGTGCGGCTTGCAGCCACGCATATCCCAATGGATCATCCAATAATGCAGAATCCACGGCGTAAGCTCCGGCGTCGGGTCGCGGCGAAAGTGCTGGATGGAGCCCTCGGCCATCGTCCGCCGCAGAATTCCGCGGGCCTTGCCAGCGCCGGAGTCATACTCTTCGATTTGCTTTGACTTCTGTCGCGTTTTTCCAATCATTGCGATTATGTCCGGATTAGGATATCGAAGAGTCAGGGAAGCGCACGAGTTCACTCGTGCCGTTACCGCTGCAAAAACAATATGCTCTTTAGCGCCTGAAGGTTTCTATGACGAAAATCCCGATCCTCATGATTTTCATGACTTTGCTTCTATCATCGGCCCAAGCTCAAGATCTCCAAGGAGACCACCATGCACGCCAAAGGCAGTTTCGACGTGAAAGTCACACCGCAGAAGCCCGACAATCCCCAAGAAGAAAAGGCTGGACTCGGGCGTATGTCCCTCGATAAGCAATTCCATGGTGACCTCGAAGCCCAAAGCGACGGCGAAATGTTGAGTTTCATGACCGACGTAAAAGGATCAGCGGGGTACGTCGCCATGGAACGCGTCACCGGCAAGCTCAATGGCCGCAGCGGATCGTTCGTCCTTCAGCACAACGCAACTATGACTCGGGGCACCCCGCAAATGAATATCGTCGTCGTTCCTGACTCCGGCATCGGCGATCTTGCTGGAATTTCGGGCAACCTTACAATCATCATCCAAGAAGGCAAGCATTTCTACGAATTCGATTACTCCCTGCCGCCGCAAAAATAGAGAACTTAACCGCAGAGGACGCAAAGAACGCAGAGAAATTCCTTTCTTTGTGAACCTTTGCGCCCTTGGTGGTTTGCAGCCTTATATTCAGCGTTTTCCTCACGGGCATCTGCGTTATACTGCGCTCAAGTCGTAATTTTCTTTCAGGAAAGATGTGCCCATGACTGTGAAACTGGCTGAAGCTGAGGTATCCGCGCAGGTTCCCGCCGACGATTTTCAGGCGCTGGAAGACAAAATCTATCGCACTATTGAGTTATACAAGGCGGCGAAAGAGTCGGCTGCCGTGGCCGTGCGCGATGCCAAGCGTTTGCGCGAGCAACTGGAAGAGCGCGAAGAAGAAGTCACAACCTTGCGCCGCGAAGTGATCCAGTTCAAGCGTGAGCGGGAAGAAATCCGCGGACGAGTGGAGAAAATGCTGGGCCAGATCGAGCACATCGCGGAAGAAAAAGCCGCCAGCTAGTGCCGAGAATTACAGGAGCAAATTAAATGGCCACCGCAACCAAGCCGTCTGCAACCAGTCCGGACGCGACCAGCGTGCGCGTGGAGATTTTCGATCAGGCCTACAATCTCCGCGGCACCGACCCCGAGTACATCATCAGGCTAGCTGATTATGTTGATGAAAAAATGCGCGCCGTTGCTGAGCAGACGCATACAGTAGATACCGCGCGCCTAGCCGTGCTCGCTGCTTTAAATATTGCCGACGAGTACCATTTGCTCAAGCGCAATCAGGATGGCAGCAAGCTTGATTATTTGAAGCGCGCCAATCATCTCTCCGAAGTGTTGGACGAGGTCATGGACGAGGCCCGCAATGGCGGCCGCCGCGCGGGCTAGAACCCCCCAACTTCTCGTTCTTCTTCTTCTTTTAGCCGCGATTTCTCTGCTGGCGCAAGATGGGGCGAACCAAGATAGGGCGAACGAGGATAGCCCCAACCAAACTCAGAAAGAGCAAGAGCCGCTCGTACGCGCGCAATCCAACGTAGTACTGGTTCCCGTTCTAGTCAAAGACTCCCATGGGAAAATTGTCTATGGCTTGCAGGCCGAGGATTTTATTCTCACCGACGACGGAGCCGAGCAAACGGTGCATCTTGACGAAGAAGCTGAGGCGCAGCCAATTTCGGTAATCGTCGCCGTACAGACTGGACGGCGCGCGGAATACGAACTCCCGCGAATGGCAGGCCTTGCTTCCATGCTTGATCCCGTACTGAGTCAACCGGGATCGCAGGCTGCCGTGGTCACATTCGACAGTGGTACCACTCTGGCACAGGATTTTACGGGCAACGCCGATAAGATTGAAGCGACGCTCCGCCAACTCCAGCCGGGCGACAATGGCGCGGCAATTCTCGATACTGTGCATTATTGCGCTAATCTTCTCGGCCAGCAGCCCGCGAATCGCTCCCGCGTGCTTTTGCTGGTAAGTGAAACCCGCGATCATGGCAGTCATTACACGCGGTTCGAAGACTTGATCCAGGAGATTGGCGACAGCAACATTGCGGTCTACGCGCTGGCTTTCTCGCCTGCGCTTTCGAACATTCTGGATACTGGGCGCGGCAGCAACAAAGAAGAAATGAATCCCGGCCCGGACTTGCTCGCGCCCCTTCGAATGGCCGTGGCTTCCATGAAAAAGAACGTACCAAAGGGGGTTGCGGAGATGACTGGCGGGGAATACGAATTGTTCGAGTCCCGCAAGAAATTTGAAACTCGCATGAACGACTTTGACAACCACTTGCACAGCCGCTATTTATTAAGTTTTCAGCCAAAAGACCCAAAACCCGGTTTGCATGAAATTCGCGTGCACCTACGCTCCGGCAATGCGACGGCGCTGGCCCGGAGCAATTATTGGTCGAACTCTTCCGCTCAATAAGCGTGGAGCAATCCCTGGTCTCGTAACCTGAATGCAATATAAGCCAGCTTACGAAAGTTGCTGGCAAGCCGAGTGCCAACTATTTGCAGTTTTCCTCTTGCCAATCTTGCCGGAGTTTTCTAGCATCCATTCTGAAAGCTGGCCTACAGGGTTCGTGATGTTGGTAACCGATTTTTGAACCAACACTGAATGAACGGGGGCTTGACTCGTATATACGATCCGGTGTGCCATGCTCCGCCACGCGGAGACGCCTAAAGGGTCGCGGCGGGCTCCCATCGTCTACCGACGGGTTCATTCTCGGCCCATCACACGGCTCAGGTGGGCCGGCTTCTCATTTCAATGCTCTGTCATCCTGAACGAGCGCCGTTTTTTGCGTGAATCGAGCCATCTAAGCGGGCCGCGCGTCTAGTCCACCTCCAAAATCCTGCTAAACTAAGCCTTCACCAATTTTTAAAACCTTGCATCTAAATAAAAGTGTTCCCTAGACTCTTCCATTACGGCAATTTCAATCTTCCCACCTATGGGTTTCTCGTCTCTCTAGGCGTCCTGATCGGCCTTTGGATCAGCGTTCGCAACTCTGCCAAAGAGGGAATTGATCCGGATAATGCCTGGAATCTCGGTATTTTAGTCGTCCTTTGCGGAATCGTCGGCGCAAAAATCCTATACATCGTGAACGATTGGGGCTACTACATGTCTCATCCTCACGAAATCCTGAGCATGAGTACGCTGCAGGCGGGAGGGGTTTTTTCCGGTGGATTGATTGGCGGCCTTTTGGCGGCGGGTTGGTTCATCCGCAAGCACGACATGCCGGTTCTTTCCACCTGCGACGCCTTTGCTCCGGGCCTCGCCTTAGGCCATGCCATCGGACGCCTGGGATGCTTCGCCGCCGGCTGCTGTTATGGTAAGCCCACTACGCATTTCTGGGGGATCACTTTCACTAATCCGTTGGCCTACGAATTGGTTGGGACACCTCTTCATCAGGCCCTCCAACCAACCCAGCTTTTCGAGAGCGCGGTCGAACTTTTCAATTTCTTCCTATTGATGTGGCTGTTTAAACGCAAGAAATTCGATGGCCAGGTTTTCGCCGCCTACCTTTGTCTTTACGGTGTGGCCCGCTATTTCCTCGAATTTCTCCGCGGAGACCCCGGCCGCGGCTCGGTCTTTGGCGGTATCATGAGCGGTACCCAGTTGATCTCGATATGCCTGGTAATTGTGGGTGGGACCATCTGGTGGCTCCGTAGCGGCGCCGGAGCCCGCGAGCCCGTGGCGGCTTCGCGGTAAGGTCGTTTTCCTCCGAGTCTCCGTGGCTAGAGCCATTCCGTTTGCTATCCTGCAATCTTGGCGGACTATCCGATCACAATCGTCGTAACCGTAGAAGATGCCGGTCAGCGTCTCGACCAATTCCTCGCTGCGCGACTTAAGGAAACCAGCCGGGCCCGCATCCAGCAGTTCATCGCCGAAGAAAAAGTTCTGGTCAATGACGCTATGGCGAAAGCTTCTCTGCGCCTTCGCGGCGGCGAAACCATCTCTGTTCTCGGCGAGCCCCAGCTTCCGCCGCTGCGGGCCATTCCCGAAAAAATCCCGCTGAACATCGTTTATGAAGACGCTGACCTCGCGGTCATCAATAAGCCTGCCGGCATGATGGTGCATGCGGGGGCCGGAGCCACGGAATCCGCCCGGAACAAGGGCACACTGGTCAACGCGTTGCTCCATCACTTCAACCAGCTTTCCTCCATAGGCGGCGATTTGCGCCCCGGCATTGTCCATCGCCTCGACAAGGAGACAAGCGGCCTTATCCTCGTCGCCAAGAATGATGAATCGCATCGCCGCTTCGCCGCACAATTCTCCAGGCGCGAAGTAAAAAAAACTTACATCGCTCTCGTTCATGGCTGGCCGAAACAAGATCATGGACTATCCGAACGCCGATCACGCGCGATGCCGTTCGCCGTACCCGCATGACCACCCGCGGCCATGGCGGCAGGGAAGCCATCACCCACTACGCCGTTACTCGCCGCATTGAATCGCCCGTCGGCAAGTTCGGGTTGCTAGAAGTGAAAATTGACACCGGCCGCACGCATCAAATTCGCGTGCACCTTTCTTCCATTGGGCATCCCATCGTGGGCGATGCGCTCTACGGTGCGCCCCGCGAACTCCGCGGCAAAAACACGACGCTGGCGACACTATGGCGCAATTTTTTGCACGCTGCCAATCTGAAACTCGTTCATCCGCGCTCTAACGTATCCCTCGAATTCTCTGCAGAACTCCCGCCCGAACTCCAGGATTTCTTAAATAAATTGTGATCCTTTAATGAAAGAAGGCGTAACGGTCCATGGGCATTTTTGCGGCGATGCGGACAGGCTTCTATTCGTGCTCGAGGCACAGAAGGTATGTCGTTCTTTAACTTCGCCGACGCTATTTCGTTCCATCTGAGCGAAGCGCCGTTTGCGAAGCGCAGGATCCGGATGCGCCCCGCGGAAAAATCGCGCGTTTAGCTTGCATCCTGTTTTGGCTTGTATCATGCAAACTGCACCTCTACCTCTTTCGGTGATATTGTTTTCTTGGGAACTTCTGTGGCTCGTCCATTGACCCAATCCGAATTGGAGAATTTCTTCTCCCTTGAATGGAGTGATGTTGCCCCGAACCTTACTCCGCATTTTCGCGCAGCCTTAGAAAACGTTCTCAGCACCCAAGACGGTGAATCGCTTACAAGAGACGAATGCCTGCTTCTCGCGAACGCAGACGGAGATGACCTTCTCGGCCTGCTCGTCGCCGCCAACGATCTCCGCCGCGAACTAACCGGCAATCTTGTCACCTACGTGGTCAATCGCAACATCAACTTCACCAATATTTGCTTTGTCGGATGCAAGTTCTGTGCCTTCAGCCGCGGTCCGCGCGAATCCGACACTTATTTCTTAAACCCTGATCAGGTTGCGGCGAAAGCTCTAGAAGCCGCCCAACTCGGTGCAACCGAAGTTTGCATTCAAGGCGGCCTTCCCCGCGGCCTGCCGCCGTTTTATTACCGTGACATACTTCGCACGGTAAAGCGCGCCGTTCCGTCGATACACATACATGCCTTTTCACCCATGGAAATCATGTACGGCATCGAGCTCACCGGCATGGCTCTGCCCGATTATCTTTCCATGCTGCGCGATAACGGCCTCGACACTCTCCCCGGTACCGCCGCTGAAATTCTCGACGATCAAGTGCGTCACGTGCTCTCACGCAACAAGCTGACGACCGAGCAATGGGTCAACGTCATCCGCACGGCGCATCGCTGCGGCATTCGCACCACTTCGACTTTGATGTACGGGCACATCGAAACGCCTGAACATTGGGTGAATCAGATTCTGTTGCTCCGTAAAATTCAGTGCGAGACAGGCGGTTTCACCGAATTCGTCCCTCTTGGCTTCGTTCATCAAAACACTTTGCTCTTCCATCAGGGACTCGCGCGCAGCGGTCCAAGTCTCGCCGAGCATCTTAAGATTCATGCGCTCGCGCGCATTCTTCTCGCAGGATCCATCAACAATATTCAGGTTTCGTGGGTCAAGTTGAATCGCAAGTTGTCTCAGCTTTGTCTGCACGCGGGCGCCAACGACTACGGGGGGACATTGATGGAAGAAAATATTTCGCGTGAGGCCGGCGCAACCGCTGGGCAATACACGAGCCCGGAAGATTTCCAGTCGCTGATTCTCGAGGCTGGACGCATCCCCGCGGAGCGTAACACGACCTATACGCGCATCAAGATCAAAACGCCCGTTGCTGTCGATCTCATCACTGAAGAGATTCCAGAAGAAGCAATGTATCCGGAGTTCGCTTAGGTGCCCTTGCGTCCTATCGCCATCATCGGCGGCGCAGGCAACGAAGGTTTCGGTCTCGCCCTACGTTGGTCACAAGCTGGAGAAACTGTCATCATCGGGTCGCGCGACGCTGCCCGTGCCCAATATGCCGCCGACAAAATCAAGCAGCGCGTCGCGAACGCCAACGTCTCAGGCATGGACAATTCGGCCGCCGTTGCCGCTTCAGATTTAATCCTGCTGACGATTCCCTTCGAAGTTCATGCCGCGACGCTCAAGCAACTCAAGCCTGCGATTCGCACCGGCAGTATCGTCGTTGACACGACTGTCCCGCTCGCCGCCAGCGTTGGCGGACGCGCCACCCGCACTCTTGGCGTCTGGCAAGGCTCCGCCGCGCAGCAGGCCGCAGAAATTCTGGGCAAAGAAATTCATGTCGTCGCAGCCTTTCATCACGTTGGTGCGGATTTGCTCACGATCAGACGGCCCGGTCGATTGCGACATCATCGTTTGCAGTGACGATCCTGCCGCGACCAAAACCGTCCGTCAGCTCGCGGCAAAAATTCCCGGCGTTCGCGCTCTCGACGGCGGCAAACTGGAAAACGCGCGCATCCTCGAACAAATCACCGCCCTGCTGATCGGCTTTTCCATCCGCGATAAGGGCCACGCCGGAATCCGGATCACGGGGTTACCGGACTTGGCATACAAAAGCTAGATTTTATTTACATCAGCCACACCGCATCTACATCCACAATCACCTGCGCGCGGGGAATCTTCTGCTGCGCGGCATAGGCCAGCATCGCGCGCAGAGTTGCGTTCAGCTTTTCGCGGCTGGCTGACTTCAGCACAAAGTGGTAACGATAATCGCGCTTCAAGCGCATGATGGGCGCAGCTGCCGGGCCGAGCACGCGAATCCCTTCATGTCGCGTCCTCTCAAACCACTTGCCCAAAATGCCCGACCAGCGCAGCGCTTCGTCTAATTTGTCGCTTCGAATCAGCACATTGGAAAGAGCGCTATAAGGCGGATAGTGCATCCAACTGCGAAAGCGCAGTTCCTTATCATAGAAACCCCTAAAATCATGCGCCGCCGCATATTGCACGGCGTAGTGGTCCTGAAAATAAGTTTGCAACACGACTTTGCCCGGAGTCTGTCCACGCCCAGCGCGTCCCGCAACCTGCGTAAGCAATTGAAACGTGCGCTCGGCGGCGCGAAAGTCTGGCATGCCTAATGCCGCGTCGGCCCCGATGACTCCAACCAGCGTCACACCATGAATGTCGTGGCCTTTGGCGATCATTTGCGTGCCGGTAAGGATATCGAGTTCGCCCTCGTTCAAAGCGTTGAGCGCGCGCTCGAAATCTTCATGTCCTCGGACGGTGTCGCGATCCAGCCGGCCAATGCGCGCCTGCGGAAACATGCCGTGCAATAACTCTTCTAATTTCTCCGAGCCGGTTCCGATGAAATACACATACTCGCTGCCGCAATGGGCGCACACTTTCGGAACTTTCGCCGTGAAGCCGCAGTAGTGACACTCCATACGATTTTCGCGTTTGTGGTGCGTAAGCGAAATTGCGCAATTCACGCACTCCAGTTTCTTGCCACAAGCGCGGCACAGCGCCACCGGAGAATATCCGCGGCGGTTGAGCAGCACCATAACCTGTTCTTTTCGATCGAGGCGATCTTTGATTTCGCTGGCCAGTCTGCGCGAAATCACCTGTTCCGCGCCGGTTTCCTGAAACTCTTGCCGCATGTCCACAATCTCGACTTCCGGCAGCGGACGCTGCTCCACCCGGTCGCGCAACTCCACCAGCGCATACTTATGTTTCTTTGCGTTGAAATACGATTCCAACGATGGCGTCGCCGACCCTAGCACGACGACTGCCTTCGCCATGTTTGCCCGCATCACGGCTACGTCGCGCGCATGATAACGAGGCGTTTCTTCCTGCTTATAAGAGGAATCCTGCTCTTCATCCACGATGATGAGCGCCAAATCGCTCACCGGAGCGAACACCGCCGAGCGCGTGCCCACCACCATGCGCGCCTCTCCGCGCTTGATGCGATGCCACTGCTCGGCGCGTTCGTCATCGGATAAAGCAGAATGTAGTATGGCGACTTCGTCGCCGAATACTTGATGCAGATCCGCCGCAACCGCAGGGGTCAGACCAATTTCCGGAACAAGAAGAATTGCCGAGCGCCCAGCATCCAGCACCGACCGCATTGCTGCAAGATAGACTGCCGTTTTACCTGAACCGGTGACGCCATGCAGCAGAATCCCCACATATTTGCGCGCCGCGACTGCTTCTTGCGCTCGCTTAAGCGCGTCTTCCTGCGCTGGATAAAACTGGAACTTAAGCGGCGAAGGCCGCGCTTTGACTTTTGACCGAGAAAACTCCGCCGGCTCTTCGAAGATTTCCACTAAGCCGCGTTTGACCAGCGTAGCTAATGTAGTTCGAGGAACATCAAGCTCGCGCAATGTTTCTACCGCAACCCTGCCGCCTGCCGTAGCCAGCGTGTCAATCAGCGTCTTCTGATTTGCATTTAAAGTCTTGCTTTTCCCTCTGCGCCCCTCCGCGTCCTCAGCGGTGAAAGCCTTTTCCAATAGCACCGCGATCTTTACTACCCTCGCCGCATCCCGCGCTTCCGACAAATCCTCACGCTCAATCCATTTCTTTTTTACCATCCCCGCCAACAGCGCTCGCGATGCTCCCGTCGCTGAGCGTAAGCTGCCTTCGCGAACACTCTCCCGATCCAACAAATGCTCGAGTACGCGAATCTCTATGATCTGATCTTCGTGAGTCCGCTTCGACCGGCCTGACGATCCGGTCGTTCCGGCGTTGTGCAACGCTTCCTGACCAGGCTCTGCAATCTGATACGCGATCGTCCGCTTGAACTCCGCATTCAACGGCAACATCGTGCGAAAGACTTCGCCAATGGGCGCGAGATAGTAATTCGCAATCCATTTACCCAGGCGAATCAACTGCTCATCCAGCACCGGAACAGCGTCCAAAACCTGAATGACATTTTTGGTCGCAACTTCTTTAGAACGGGCTTGGGGCTTGCGATCATGCAGTTCGGTCACGATGCCCGACATTCTTTGCGCGCGGAACGGCACAAGCACGCGCCCGCCCACCACCGGCTCCATTCCTTCCGGAACGCGGTAAGTGAAGACCATATCGAGCGGCACCGCCAGCGCCACATCGCAAAATTGAGGCATTGGTTTGAGGATAAATCAGAAGCGAGCAATGAAGACTAAAGCGGCAGCCCCAGCTTCTTCAGCAAATCTGCATAACGCGGGTCTGACCGTAGGGAATCGAGCGCTGGATAGCGAATCACGAAAAGCATCTGATTGTCGCCGTCTCGATACGACGCTTCCAGGTAGCCAAACGCCGCATCCTTGTTTCCCATCAGTGCGGCAGCCATGGCAAGAGCCGCAGTTCTATCGGCTCCCGTGATGTTCTTCGTCAGTTCGAAATATCCCCTGGCGTCCTGGCTTGGCGCCTTTCCAATCGCATGCTGTGACTTTTCGAGTTGTTCGACGGCCTCGGGAAAACGTTCCATCGTGCCATACAGTTGTGAGAGTTTGAAGTGGGCCGGCATGAAATTCGGATCGCGCTCCAGAACTTTCTTAAATTGCGCCTCGGCCTCCTCGTAATGGCGCTGGTCCATCAGGATGACCGCATAATTTGTGTTAACGATCGATGAAAGCGGATCAAGCGAAATGGTGGTCCGAAATTGATTCGCCGCTTCATCCATCCGGTTCATCGACATCAGGCAAGTCACGGCGTAAAAATAACGTGCTTGCGCATTGTTGGGATTGAGGGCAATCGCCTTCTTGAACTCGGCCTCGGCGGCGTTAAGTTGAAAAAGTTGCGCGAGGGCAAATCCGCGGGCCGCATGGGCCTCCGAGCTATTGCCATCGAGCGCCACGGCCTTAGCCGATGCCTCGTTGGCCAGCGCCGCCGCCTGTTTCGAACTAATGTTGGTTACATAACTTGGAATCACGTTATAAGTATCCGCGAGGCCTGCATAGGCGAGCGCATAATTTGGGTCAGCGCGAATGGCCTGCTGAAACAGATCAATGCTTCTTTCCAAGCCTGCCGGATCGCGACCATACCAGAGTTGCCGGCCTTCGAGATAAAGCTTGTAGGCATCGGGATTCGTCGTGCCCGCATTGCTGACGCGCTGCTGCTGGTCTCCGCTCAACTGGATTTTCAACTTCTCGGAAATATCGCGTGTAATATCACCCTGAACCTGCGTGATGTCCGCCAGTTTCCGGGCATAGTGCGAGCCCCAAAGCTCGCTTCCATCGGCTGCGTTCACCAAATCAGCCTGCACCGCCATTTGGTCGCCGTGTTGGCTAACGCTCCCAATGAGCAGCGCCTTCACCTCCAGCGCTTTCCCAATGCCAACCGGATCGTCTTCCTTGCCCTTGTACTTAAAAACCGTGCTCCGTGCCATCACTTTGAGGTCTGGCAACTGCGAAAGGCTGCTGATGAGGCTTTCCGTCAATCCGTCGCTCAAATAATCGTTGGACGCATCGCCGGTTGAATTCACAAACGGCAGCACCGCGACTGAATCCACTTTTCCAGATTGCGCTTTCCCTCGGAGAAGGTAATACGCAACGCCCGCCATAATCAACGCCATCGCCGCAACTCCCGCAATCAGCGGCATCTTCGAAGTTGCTGGCTTGATGCTGCTCGCGGAACTTACATGAGACATCCCGCTTGAAGCTGCGGCAACGCTGGCCGAATGCCCCGAATCAATGTCGCGTTTGCAGCGCGCGAGGTCCGTCCGCATGTCCGCCGCGCTTTGGTAGCGCAGATTGCGATCCTTCTCCAAAGCTTTGTCAATGATGCGGTCGAGATCCATCGATAAGTCGGGATTCAATCGTTGCGCCGGACTGTGAGTTCCATCCAGAATTGCTTTGAAAATTTCCGCCGTGCTTCCGCCGCGAAACGGTAATACTCCGGTCGCCATTTCATATAGCACCACGCCAAACGAAAACAAGTCGCTGCGCGCGTCCATTTCCTTGGCGCGCGCTTGCTCCGGCGACATGTAGGCAACTGTGCCCAGCGTCGAACCGGGACTGGTAAGATGTTGCTCCTCGACCGTCGCATCTAAGTGAGATGAAGACGCTGAAGCTGGCGCGGCCTTGGCGAGGCCAAAGTCAAGAATTTTCGCGTGCCCGCGTTTCGTCACAAAAATATTTGCCGGCTTAATGTCGCGATGAACAATGCTTTGTGAATGGGCCCCATCCAGGCCGTCGGCAATTTCTATCGCTAAAGATAACAATGTCTCGTTATCAAGAGGCTTGCCGCCAATCAAATGCTTCAGCGTCACGCCATCCAGAAATTCCATGGCGATGAAAGTTTGCTCGCCATGCTTGCCAATTTCGTGGATGGTGCAGATATTGGGATGATTCAACGCCGAAGCTGCGCGCGCCTCGCGGCGGAACCGCTCCAGCGCCTGCGGATCTCGCGACAGATCCGGTGGGAGAAACTTGAGCGCGACAAATCGCCCAAGTTCAATGTCTTCAGCCTTATAGACGACGCCCATGCCGCCGCCGCCCAGCATTTCAACGACGCGGTAGTGAGATATGGTCTCGCCAATCATTGGCGAGAATGTTACGTGGAGAAAGCGGAGCAAGTCAACGAAGCGCTTATGGCCACCCAAAGATCATCGGCCAATTCTTCGCTCGCTCTCGTTAATCGGCGCATCATTGATGCTGGCAATTCTTCGGCGCATCAAGCCGCGCTCGTCAAATTCCCACAATTCCACTCCATAAGAGCGAAACCATTGTCCGGAGTCGTCATGCCATTCGTATTCGAAGTGAACGGCCATGCGATTCGCGCGGAATCCCCATAGTGTTTTCTTCAGTCGGTAATCAAGTTCTTTGTTCCATTTGCGCCGCAGAAACGCCTTGATCTCTTCGCGTCCTTTCATTAATTCCGCGCGGTTACGCCACTCCGAATCTTCGGTGTAAGCGAGAACGACCTTCTCCGGATCGCGCGTATTCCAGAGATTCTCCGCGTTGCGAACCTTCGCCTTCGCTGTTTCTTCATTGAAGGGCGGGACAAGGGGTTGCGTCATAGTTACGCCTCCGTGTGGATCTCACAAATTAAGAAGCAGGCACATTCAGCAGTATCGTCAGCGGCGCAACATGTTCGGGCTTGACGTATCTGTTTACCAGGAAGCGCTTGCCGTCTTTGGTGACGTCATAGGTGAAAACATCGGTCGAAGAAATAGGGGCTCGCCCATGAATTTGAAATAATTGTGTCGGCTCGCCTGTAGCAAAAATGCTTTGCGCGTTGACCGGCACCGCCATCAGCATGCCGCTGGGCGCAAGATAGTACATTTCTTTGCCATCGCCACGCCAGCGTGGTTCTGTACCTCCGCCGCGTGAGACCTGCCATTTGCCCGCCGCTTCGGGGAACGACGTCACGTAGATTTCCCAGGTGCCGGACTCGTCCGATGCATAGGCTACCCATTTGCCGTCGGGAGAAATCTGTCCATTGTTTTGGTTCGCTTTGCTCACTTCAAAACGACCTTTCTTTTGATCTGCGACAGAAAGAAGTGATAAATATTCCTGCCCAGGTGCCTGCTCGGTGTATAGCAGTTGCTTATCATCCAGCGACCACGAATTCGGTATGAAGTCCTCGACAGCGTCGGGTTTCATGATTCCCGTGTCGCGCTCCAGGCCATTGGATTTTTTGGCCCTGATGCCGCCGCCACCCTCTGCCACGGAGCGAAAGGCAATGACGCTTCCATCGCGCGACCAAACGCCGGCAACTTCTTCCGAGGGATCAAACGTAAAGCGGGTATCGCCTGCACCGCTCGTGCTGAGTAGCCAGATATCCACATTGTTGGCCTTCAGGTCGGCTATATCTACGGCCACGCGGCTGCCATCGGGCGAAAGGGTTGGATTCGCCATGACCGCAGGTTCACCGATGCGGCCAAGTTCTTTACCCGCGCGGTCCATCCAGACCAGTTGTGACTGTGCAGCTCCCACACCCGTGTTGTAAATCAGAGTGCCATTAAATGACGACGTAACCGCGGTCCAGAAAGTGGAGGGTTGAAACCCAACAATGGGCGCGAGAGCGACTGCGCTGCCTGATACTTTTCCCTTATTCGCGTCAAAAGCGATGCTCACCAGTTGCCGCTGATCATCGGCATAGTAAAGATGTCCTGAATCGTAGGCAAAACCGGAATGACACAGCACAACCAGGCGTTTATCTTTGCCATCGAGAGAGCTGAGATAAATTCCGCTGTCGCGATCGTCAGCTAAGTTAGAAAAATTGCCCGCCCAGAATAAAAAATGGTCTCCGTCTGGAAGAAAAAGCGGCCAGCGATGAGTCTGCTCCTGTTTGTCCGCTAGCAAAATATTCAGCGTGACCGGAGCTGCGCCGGTTCCATCAGCATTGATGCGATAGATGCCGGAACCAGTGTCCGGTGCATAGAGAATTACGTTCTTGCTGCCCCAACTCCCGCCCCGCGCCGATAAAACGTTAGCCAGCGCTTGCGGCACTCCGCCATTTACCGCTATTTTCATCAACTTGCCACGCGCGAAAAATCCAACATAGGAGTTATCAGGCGACCAAAAGGGGAAGCTAGCGCCCTGCGTACCGGGCAGCGGCGTAAGCCCCGGAGAGCCGATTCGTTGCACGAACAACGTGGGCAGAGACGAACTCTCTTCCGGAGAAACGAATACGAGCATCGTGCCATCTTGCGACAATGCCATGTGGCTGATGCTCATTTCGTCGGGCGTGGAGAGCGCAAACTGCATGCGCGTCGTGCGTGCGGGGCGATGCGCCACAAACCACGTCAATCCTGCGACGGCGGCCAATGCCAACGCCACAGCTAGCAACGGCAAAAGTGAACGACGTTGCGGAGCGGCCGCAACAGCGCGGGCTGCGCTGCTGGTTTCGCTGCCCGAAAGCGCGCTCAGGGCGAATGAAAGATCGCGCGCCGATTGAAAGCGCTGCTCCGGGCTTTTTTCCAGGCAGCGCCGTACGATGCGCTCCAGCGTCGAAGAAACCAGGTGGCTGGGTGAAGACATCTCTGGCGGGTCGTCCTTCAGCACCGCCGTCATCGTTTCCGCCGAGGTTTCGCGACGAAATGCCCGTACGCCAGTCAGCATTTCGTACAGAACAGCGCCGAAGGCAAAAATGTCGGTGCGAGCATCTACGCCCTTGCCTCGCACTTGTTCTGGCGCCATATAACTCGCCGTGCCCATGATGACGCCCGCGGCCGTGTGTGAACTGGTGAGCGTCAACTCGCTAGGCTCGGCCTCTGCGTTTTGGACCAACTTCGCCAGACCGAAATCGAGGATTTTTACTCGCCCGTCGGGCGTGACGAAAATGTTTTCCGGCTTCAGATCGCGATGAACAATGCCTTTTTCATGCGCTGCCGCCAGTCCATAGGCGATCTGCACGCCATATTCAATGGCCTTGCGCTGCGGCAACGGCCCGCGGTCAAGCAATGCGCGCAGGCTTTCGCCCTCCAGCAACTCGGAGACCAGAAACGGCGTGCCGTTGTAGCGGCCAATATCAAACACCGCAAGAATATTAGGGTGGTTCAGCCCGGCTACGGCGCGAGCTTCGACTTCGAAGCGGTGCAGCCGGTCGGGATCATTGGCAAATGATTCGGTGAGAATTTTCAGTGCGACATCGCGCCCCAGCCGCGCGTCCCGGGCACGATAGACCTCGCCCATGCCGCCCGCGCCCAGCGGCGCAATAATCTCGTAAGGATCAAGCTTCGTCCCAGGCGTAAGAGGCATCGATGCGTAATTATAGCTTGCACAATGGATAGCAGCCTTGCGCAGCTTGGCTGGCAGCAATCCGACGCGGGCCGAACGCTTTCAGCAATCGGAGCATTGTTGATGCTGGCGATCCTGCGCCGCATCAATCTGCCGGCGCTAAATTCCCACAATTCGACACCGTAGGAGCGGAACCATTGTCCGCAGTCACGGATTTGACGACATAGTTGCCATATGTGCCCTTGTGATTCCAGTTGGGCACTTCCCAGGTTGCCCAAGCGGAGTAATATGAAAAAAGTGGCTATGCAAGTTTCGGCGAGCAAGCCAAGCAGCACAGGTCCAGTACCTCCCGGCGGACGCGACCGCCGCCGCCGCATGCGGCATCGCGTTCATACGCCGGCCTATGCCAGTCTCAACCAAGCGCAAGGCACCATGCTCGATTTGTGCCCGATTCTCGACTTGAGCGAGGAGGGGATGTGTCTCCAGAGTTCGGTTCCGCTGGAAACGAACCGGCGAGTGCAGTTCTTTCTGGATTTATCGGAGACGAAAAGCCGCATTCCGGTGAGCGGGGTTGTTATCTGGTCGGATCGCGCCGGACGGGCTGGCATCCGCTTTGAAAATTCCCCCGAAACGCCGCTTTCCGAAGACAAGATTTTGTCGCTCAAAGAATGGCTTTTTGTGAACGCGATTACCGCGTGGACACATCATGCCTCGCCACAAATAGCAGCAGCCACAGGCGCTCCGGTCCGGAGTTCGGGTGTGGCCGGTGCGGGCGATTTAAATGTCCCATCGACCCCAGATTACACCGGCATGCTGGCGGCGATTGACGCCGTGAAGCGCGAAGTGGAGGCGCTGGGGCCGAAGCTTGATTCATCGCTGCGGTTGATTGCCGAACGCGCGGCCGCCTTCACGCAGGCCACGGGCGCGGCGATTGCCATAGCGGATGTTGAAGGCGCGAGCCTGCCAGCGGGTGGCGTACAGGAAATGACCTGCCGGGCCCGCGCTGGCACGGATGCGCCCAGCTTGGGCGCACGCCTACACGTGACTGCAGGATTTTCCGGCGAATGCGTACGCACGGGAAAGCTGTTGCGTTGTTCGGACACGGAAACTGATCCGCGGGTGGACCAGGCAAACTGCCGCGTCTTGGGCATTCGATCTTTGGCAGCTGTGCCCATTCGGTCAGGCAATTTTGTAGCGGGGTTGCTGGAGGTTTTCTCTCCGGCTCCGCATACATTTGATTCCATTCCCAGCCCGATTTTATTGCGTTTGGCCGATGTGGCTTCGCTGGCGATTCACCGCGCTGCACAAGCGATGGTCAAGGCCCATAGCGAGGCGGAAGCTTTGGAGAGTAAAACAGCGCTAGACCCTTCCACAAAGTCCAAGTGGCCTTTACGGATTTCGCCGGGCGGTTCGCAAGAGAACGATCCGGACGTCCCGGCTCTCTTCGAAAGCAGCGGCACGAAACCTTTGTCTCCGGTACGGCGCGCATTGCTGTTTGCGGTGGCGCTCACGTTGGTGCTGGTTGTCGTCTGGCTGATTGAAACATGGCCATCGAAAACGCATGTTCAACAGCCCCAATCAGTGCCCGCGGCTGCGTCACCGAAAGCCAATTCGGCCACGCCTCTGCCGGTGGGCATAGATGGTCTGCGGCAGTTGGCTACGCAGGGTGATCCTTCGGCGCAATTTGCGCTGGGAGTTCACTACGCCACCGGTGAAGATGTGCCGCAGGATTACAACGAAGCCGTCCGCTGGTTCACCATGGCGGCGGAACAAGGCCAGGTGATGGCGCAGGCCACGCTAGGGGCATACTATTGGGCCGGTCGGGGTGCGCCGCAGGATTTGCAGAAAGCCTATTTTTGGGCTGTCCTCGCCCAGGCGGGCGGTGATGAGGCGAGCAAGGTGCGCGTGGCCTTTCTTTCCTCCCGCATGAAGCGCTCGCAGATACTGGCCGCGCAGCAACGCGCCGATGACTGGATCAAAGAGCGCCAGCTCTTGAGCAGTGCCAATAACGCAAAATAGCCGCCAGCGGTCTCTTGGCGAGTTACCATATTGCTAGAGGTTCTCTGGTGCCCACGCTGCGCGAAGTAGTTTACGAGCATGTACGCGAGGGCGAACTTTACGAAAAACTTGAGCGAAACCGAGTCCGCTGTTTCGCTTGCGGACACCGCTGCCCCATCCCTGATGGCCAACCGGGCGTTTGCAAAGTCCGCTTCAATCGCGATGGAATACTCTATGTTCCCTGGGGATATGCCGGTGGAACACAATGCGATCCCATTGAGAAAAAACCATTTTTTCATGCCTATCCCGGCGCGCTGGCGTACAGCATGGGCATGTTGGGGTGCGACCTGCATTGCGCCTACTGCCAGAATTGGGTCACTTCGCAGGCTCTGCGAGATCCGCAGGCGGTCTCGGATCCTTTGGAAGCCTCGCCCGAAGCGCTTGT
The DNA here is from genome assembly GCA_963702965.1 of Terriglobia bacterium. Lineage (GTDB taxonomy): Bacteria > Acidobacteriota > Terriglobia > Terriglobales > Acidobacteriaceae > JAJPHW01. The sequence goes on along the minus strand of OY969776.1, from coordinate 3,569,994 downwards.
TGAAGATGCCCTGAGGCAAGGCGCGAAAGTTCTGGTAAGCACCTACAATGAGCCGCTAATCACGGCGGAATGGGCGGTTGCGATCTTCAAAGAGGCGAAAGCCGCCGGATTGACGACGGGATTTGTCTCCAACGGCAATGGAACGCCAGAGGTCCTTGAATATCTACGTCCCTGGATTGATCTGTATAAAGTGGACCTGAAAAGCTTCGACGACCGCCACTATCACGAGCTCGGTGGGCGCATCGCGCCGATTCTTGACACCATCCGGCGTTTGTACGCGATGGGCGTCTGGCTGGAGATTGTGACCCTGCTCATACCCGGGTTCAACGACTCACCGGATGAACTCAAAAGGCTTGCGGAATTCCTGGCGGATATATCTCCGATGATTCCCTGGCACGTGACCGCGTTTCATCAGGATTACAAAATGAAGGACCATCGCAGCACGCGCGTGGACGATTTGATCCGCGCGGCCGAAATCGGTAAGTGTGCCGGATTGCGGTACGTATATGCGGGCAATTTGCCGGGCGGCGTTGGTAGTCTGGAGAATACCTACTGTCACGCCTGCTCCGCGCTGCTTATTCAACGATACGGGTATTTCATTGAAGCGTACCGGCTGACGGCGAACGGCTGTTGTCCGTCGTGCGGAGTGAATATCCCCGGGCGTTGGGCTGCTAAATTTGAAGGGCAAATCACAGACCGTCCCTTCCTGCCTCACAGCGGCTTTCACCAAATTAATGTCGGATACTGACGGCCGATGTTATTTAGATGACTCGCGGTCTCGTCAATTTCGATTATGCTTTCCGGGACAGATTTTTACCTTGGCATACAGTTCGGGCCCATGAAGACCAAAAAAATATCTCCCTTCTTGCTCGCAGTTTTAAGCCTTATCACAATTTTTAGCCACGCCGACGATAAACCGAAGCTCACGCTCGACGAATTCTTCAACTACGTTAGCTACGACGCTGTGCGCTTATCTCCAGATGGCCGTGCGTTGGTCACGGTGGTCGATCGCCCGGACTGGGACCAAAGTCTTTTTCGCACCGAACTTTGGCTCTATCGGGACGACGGACGTGGCTTGATTCCCTTGACGCAATCTGGCAAGGATTCCGTGCCCCAATGGTCGCCCGATGGGGAGTGGATCGCATTTCTATCCGAGCGTAAGGCGGAAGGTGGCAAGAGCGATAGTGGGGACGAAGCAAAGAGCGATGGCGTGAAGGGCGGCGATATGACGCAGCTTTACCTCATCTCGCCGAATGGGGGCGAGGCCATCCCCGTGACCACGTCGGATGAGGATGTCCACGCCTTTGCCTGGTCTGCCGATTCGAAAACCCTCTACTTCGTCACAAGGACGCCATGGACAAAAGCACAGCAGGAAGCGCATAAAAAAGAATGGAAAGACGTCATCCAATACCGCGGCGATGAACGTGGGGACACGATTTTCAGCATCCAGATGGCGGATGCTCTGACCCGCAGGGCTGAGGTGGGGAAAACGCCGAGCGAAGATAACGACAGCGAGGGCAGTACAACGCCAGGATCGAAAGTAGTCGCCCGGACTCCGTGGCGCGTACAACAGGTTGCAACATCCCCCGATGGCCGCCGTCTCGCCTTTGTGAGCGAATCGGTGTCACAGCGCGAGGAGCGTGTGGGCGAATTTGAAATTTTCACGGTCGATCTGGGCGCTATTCCTTCGACTGCGCGCCAGCTTACCCATAACGAAGCGGTCGAGCAGGACATTCGATGGGCGCGTGACAACCGCCATATTTTCTTTGGCACGAATTATGGCGCGGTGGAGGGGAAATATCACGATTTCCAGCCCCGGCTTTATTGGATTGATGCGGAGAGCGGCAAAACCAAGCGCTGGGCAGAGAAAACCGATAATGGCAAGGAATTCATCGGCGCGGTGATGCACTATGCCGTGACTGACAATGGAATCCTGGCGACGGCGCGCGTGGGCACAGAAATACAAATCTATTCTCAAACCGAACCAACTGCGCCCTTCGTAAAGCAAGCAGGCTGGCCCGGAACCTACGATGCGATCGTCGCGGCCACAAATTCCTCACGCATTGCCGTGATTCATTCGGCGATCGACAGGCCGGTCGAAGTCTATCTCGCGTCAGACATTTCGAGGCTTGCGCAAGCGCAACCCGTCACCGCTTTCAACAAAGTTTTCACCGAACGCAACCTGCCGCAGGCCAAAACCTATCACTGGACTGCGGACGACGGCACATCCATCGAAGGCATGCTGATGTACCCACCGGGGAAATTTGAAGCCAAGAACCTGCCCATGTTCGTGTTTATTCACGGCGGCCCGGATGATGCTGACGGCAATCACTTCGAAGCCGACTGGTATGTGTGGGACCGCCTCGCCGCGACCCAAGGCTGGCTGGTTTTCGAGCCCAACTACCGCGGTTCGACCGGTTATGGCGATAAATTTCTCGAACGCATGGTTCCGGAAATAGTCTCGCGCCCGGGAAAAGACATTTTGGAGGGAGTAAATGCGCTGGTCAAAGACGGCACGGCCGACGCTGCGCATCTGGCCATTGGCGGCTACAGCTACGGCAGCTATATGACAAACTGGCTGATTACGCAGAGCACGCAATGGAAAGCCGCGGTGACGGGTGCGGGCGCGGTCGAGAATGTGGCCAATTGGGGAAATGACGACACGACATTCGACGATGCTTTCGACCTTGGCGGGCTGCCCTGGGAGCGACCGAAGCGCTATCAGGATGAAGCGGCAATTTTTCAGATAAACAAAGTCCGCACACCTACGTTGATCGATTGTGGCGCAGAAGACATTCGGGTCGCGGTGGCCGAGTGTTATTTATTCGATCATGCCTTGCACAACCTGGGCGTGCCCAGCGAGTTGCTGATTTTTCCCGGTGAAGGACATTCGCTCGACAAAAATCCCTGGCACGGCAAAATCAAGGTGCGGGAAGAATTGAAGTGGCTGCAAAAGTATGGCGGGATTCCGGCGCAATGACTTGCTCAATGCGTGGCCTGTTTTTTTGAAGCGCTGGCGACCGTCACATGGTGCGTGGATTCCGCGTATTTGGCGATTCCTTCATACAACGCTTCGGCCAGTTGCTGGCGATAAGTCGAGCTCTCGAGATTGGTCTCATCAGTCGGGCTGCTGACGAATGAAACTTCGGTCAGCACCGCGGGCATGGTTGCTCCGGTGAGCACCACGTAGGAGGCTTCTTTCACTCCGCGATTCGGGACCGCGCTCTTGGCCGTGACCGCACGGTAGAGCGATTGCTGAATATCGGCGGCAAAGCGTTTCGAGTCGTCCACTTTTTCACGGATGTCGACATTCGTCCAACTTACATCCAGTGGAGCATTGCCTCCAGCTACATCAGCCGTGCGTGCGTGAATCGAAGAGTATGTATTCGTGTAATACGTCTCCACTCCCCGCGCCGAAGGATAATCGCTGTAATTGGCGTGCACTGAGAGGAAAAGATCTGCGCGGGCGAGATTTGCGATTTCTGTGCGTTTCTCCAGCGGGACATAGACGTCGTCGGTACGCGTATAAACCACGTCCCCGCCCAGCCGGCTTTGCACAAGCTTGCCCAAACGGCCCACGATATCCAGCACCAGATCCTTTTCCAGCAGGCCGCGCCGTCCAACCGTACCCAAGTCCCAACCACCATGGCCGGCATCCAGGACTACGCGAAATTTAGCTGCTCCAAGAGGCGTCTTTGTTGGATTTGTTTGCGTAGCTGCGCTGGCAGCCGCTGCTTCTGGCGTGATGGGAGGACTTGCTGGCCCGAATAGATCGACCTTGGTGCGTGCCTGCGGTTTGGCGTTCGCACTGCGCACTTCCACTACCAGGCGATAAGGATTTTGTTCGAGGCTCACGGAAAAATTTGTGTTCGGCTTGGTCTCAAGGACCACGCGTGTGACGCCCGGCGAAAGCTCCGCAGCCCGTAAACGCAACAGAAGAGGATCACCGATTTCTTCACTGCGGTTCAGTTTGGGGTCAAGCTTGGTGTCATGAAGATCGAAGTATATGCGCTCGGGATCGCTTAGCCTGTGGGCTTCATATTGCACCTGATCTTGTAAATCGATGACCACGGTGCTTGAATCGGGCGACGACCAATGCCGTATGCCGGTGATGATTTGCACACCACTGGCATCGCCCGGAACGTCCACGGGAGGCGTTTGCTCGGCCGCAAGGCCGGGCTTGGTTGGGTTCGCAATCAGTGGATTCGATGCCGGCTTGTTCACCGCAGAAGCTTGGGTAAGGCTCGCAGCCTGCGCAACGTGACGATTGTGCGCGTTCCACCAAATGCCGGCGCTGGCCAGCACGGCCACCATCACGCCAAGACCTATCCAAAGCCCGCGACGCGAAGCCTCCTCGACTTCGAGATGCACTGCAGGAATCCGCTGCGTGGGTTCCTTCGGTAGAATTTCAATTTTGCCGGTTCGCTCAAGATTTGCCGGAAAAGGAACCGCGATTGGAGCAGGCTTTACCGGCTGCCGCCGGATAGGTTCGACGGGAGCAGGACGGCGGACGACCAGACGGGAAATTTCCGCCATGCGATCTTCCTCATCCGGCTGTAAGGCTGCCAGCACCAGCTCTGCCAGCAGATTCAAACGACGCACATCGGCTTCCTTGAAACGCCGTGCGTCGCTGGCAAACGCCTCGATTAGGCCGATAACGGTCTGCTTGGCCCAGAGTGGCACCGCCACCATGGAGCGCGTGCCGAGTTTGCGGCAGATGTCAGGATTGACGCGCGCGTCGATCTGAGCGTCGTCGCAACGCACAGTACCGCCGCTCGAAAGGCAAGCGCCGGAGAAACCATAGTTTGGATTGACTTTCGCGCCTTTGTCCGGCGCAATGCTCCCCGCCACGGCGCGGCATACTATGGCCCCGTCTTCCGCAAGCGCGATGGCGACGCCGTCGGCGTGAGTAATCGCCAGCGCACGCTCGGCTACAAGCTGCAAGACCTCATCCAGAGCAAACCGCTCCTCCGGGCTTTGGCCTTTTTGGTGGACTCCTGAATCAGAATTCGCCTGTTTCTTCTGGCTGCGGATCTGCTGTTGCAGCGCCGCGAACGCCAAGAGCGCTTGAAGAGCGTCGCGTTGTGGCGGCTCATTCTTGGCCGGCGCGGCCACCGGGCTCGGCATCCGCTCGAGATCTCCCAGCGTGTTGTAGGGGCTGGCATTCATAAGACGCATGGCGCCGTGCAACTTGCCTGTAGCCTGTAACTTACAAGGATTTTATGCGATTCGCAATGGTTCTTCATGAGGCTAATCCAAACGGATGACTGCCTTTTGATAGAGAAGATGTACTCATTGGTTCCCTTCTTCTTGCAACCTTCCAGCTTTGCGCATAGGCTGAAAGTAGAACATCGCAGGTTTGTGGCAAGATGGCAGTGGTCAAGAAGAAGTCCAATTGGTTGTGGCCTTTAGGCCTGATGGCCACCGGCATTGCGGCCGCCTCCGTGGTGATTTTCCGGGGCTGCTGGCATCGTAAACTCAGCTGGCCAATCCGTTCTCAAGGATATTCCTACCAGGTTTGCCTCGGTTGCGGCATTAAACGCCTGTTCGACGAAAAATCGTTTCAGGCTTACGGACCCTACAGCTACGACCTTGCCTTCCTGATTCAACGTGCGAAAGACGCCCGCATAGCTGAAGTTCCTGCCTCGCCGGTTGAGCATCGACCGGCTTCCTAAGTTCGCTCTCCCGCGGGTGCTTACTGCGCGAAGTATTGCCGTTCCAGCCAGAGTTGTAAATCTTTTTTCGCACGCTCTTTGATGGCGACAAACTTAATGCCCGCATTGCCTTCGCCGTCGCTCCACACCACTTCGCCGCGAATCGTCAAGGGAAGAGGGCTGCCCGGCAGGGCAAAATTGACTTGCAGTGTGCTGGCCACGGGCACGGTCTTTTTACCGCGAATACCGACGCCACCCTGACTCAGGTTGCGCAGTTCTGTTTCCAGCCGCTGTTTCGGCCCGCATTCCAGGGTAATCGGCAGATTCAGAGATGCGCGGTGATAACGCAACCGGCCGCCGACCATGGTATTGCGCGCCGCAGAAAGCGTGTGCACGGCGTCTTCGACGGAAATAGGCTTTTGCAGCATAAAGGCCGGGCCTGCTTCCTTAAGCTTGGAGAACCCATGCGGGCGCGCCATAAAGGCAACCGGCATCATGGGCTGGTTGGGGCGCATGCGCAAACCTTCCAGCACTTCATCGGTTCCATCGAGATCGCAATCGATGATCAGCGCATCGAATTTCGATGTTGCCAGTTTGGCCCGTGCTTTCGCCGGACGCGGTTCCACATCCACGCCAATTTCCATACCGCCCAAAATACATTCAAGCACGCTGACTTCCTGCCAGTCGCGCGAAACAATCATTGAGGAAAGTGTCATGTATTCAATCTATTCGCGCTCGTAATCGCGATGTAGATAACCAAGGTAATGCTGGCCCGAAAGTGGGGTATGACGGGATGAATGCGCTGGGAGCCGACCGCCGGGCGTCGGCCCGGCATGCTAATGGCTAACCTGCGGCGATGGCCTCTCGTATCTCCTTCCACAACTCATCCCGGCCCGCGCCACTGCGCGCCGAATACGGAATGATCTTGGCTTCCGGAACTTCCTGGGCGTAGGTTTTCAGCGCCACATGCAATTGATTTCCCGAGACGCGGTCGCTCTTCGTGGCGACAACCAGAAATTTCCGTTGCGCCTTGATCAAAAAATCCAGCAACTGGCGGTCGCTCGCCTGCGGAGGAATGCTGATATCGACGAGTGCAAGGCACAGCGCCAGGGTTGAGCGCTGATGCAAATATGGATCGATAAAGCTCTGCCATTGACTTGAAACTTCGCGGGAAATTTTGGCGTAGCCGTAACCCGGCAGATCGGCAAAGATCAATTCCGCTTCCGGCTTGCCCGGCCATCGGATCTCGAAGAAGTTAATCGCTTGGGTGCGTCCCGGAGTGTTGCTGGTCTTGGCAATTTTCGCGCCCACCAGCGAATTGATGACGCTCGATTTTCCGACGTTTGATCGCCCTAGAAACGCGACTTCAGGAAGGCCCGGAGCAGGGAAGCGGCTGGCGTCACTCGCCGAGGTGATGAATCGCGTCAGGACACGCATGTATTAGTGTGCAGTGTGACGCGACAAGATGCAAGCCATCATCCCAACCCCAACGGCTTTTTGTCGTTATGAACATCTTCTGCTTTGACTGGAATGTATTTATTGCGGAGATAGAGAATCCCCGCCACGAGCAACCCGATCCCGACGCTGATGCCGAAGAACAAACGATAAGCGGGAAGAAAGATAAGAACTACCGCGACTACAACGATAGCGATGAACAGGCTGGCTTTGCCCTTCATGGGGAGACCCCGAAATCTTCGCGGACAGGAGCGTCCGCGCCTCACAATCCAAATCTACTGATGCGCCGCCGGAGCATCGCCCGGGTTCGTGATCGGCGCGATGGTTTCCGCTTCAACTGGAGCCACTTCCGGCAGCGGACGTTCCAGCGCGATCGTGAGAACCTGGTCCATCGTATCCACGAAGTGCAGCTTCATCGCGCTGCGCAGATTCTCGGGGACTTCAGCCACATCTTTTTCGTTGTCCCGCGGCAGAATAGCTTCAAACAATCCTGCCCGATGTGCTGCCAGCAACTTTTCTTTCAAGCCGCCAATCGGAAGGACTTTGCCGCGCAAGGTGATCTCGCCTGTCATCGCCAGGTCGCGCCGTACAGGAATCTTGCTCAACGCACTCGCCAAAGCGGTTGCGATGGTGATTCCCGCCGACGGTCCATCCTTCGGAATCGCGCCTTCGGGCACGTGCACGTGAATATCAATGTTGCGGTAGAAATCCCGCGCCAATCCCAAACGATGCGCTCGTGAACGGATATAAGACATCGCCGCCTGCGCCGATTCCTGCATCACGTCGCCCAGTTTGCCCGTGAGCGTCAGCTTGCCTTTGCCTTCGACAACCGTGGCTTCGGTGCTAAGAATCGACCCGCCGACTTCCGTCCACGCGAGGCCCGTGACCAAGCCGACTTCGCTCTTCTCGTGCGCGACCGTATCGCGGAACTTAATCACGCCCAGGAAGTCATGTACGTTTTCCGCCGTGATGGTGATGGCGTAATCCTGGCCTTCTTTCACGACTTTACGCGCGACCTTGCGGCATACGTTGCCAATCTCGCGCTCCAAATTGCGCACCCCGCTTCGCGGGTGTAAGAACGAATCAAGGCCTGCAAAGCTTCTTCCGTGAACTTAATGTTCTTGTCCGTCAGGCCCGCCTGCAAGAGCTGCTTCTTCACTAAATATTGCCGCGCAATCTCCACTTTTTCCTGCTCGGTGTAACCATGCAGACGCAGGACTTCCATGCGGTCCTGCAAGGCAGGCGGAATCGTGTGCAACACATTCGCGGTCGCGACGAAGAAGACCTGCGACAAGTCGTATTCCACATCGAGATAGTGGTCCACGAACATGTAATTCTGCTCGGGATCGAGCACTTCCAGCAGTGCCGCGGACGGATCGCCGCGAAAATCCATGGACATTTTGTCCACTTCATCCAGCATGAAGACCGGGTTCTTGGTTCCCGCTTTCTTCATCATCTGAATGATTTGCCCGGGCAGCGCGCCAATGTAAGTGCGGCGATGGCCGCGAACTTCAGCTTCATCGCGTACGCCGCCGAGAGACATGCGCACAAATTTGCGCCCGGTTGCTTTCGCAATCGACATGCCCAGCGAAGTTTTCCCCACGCCCGGAGGCCCAACAAAGCACAGAATCGACCCTTTGGGGTTCTTCACCAGCTGCCGCACCGCGAGAAATTCCAGAATGCGCTCTTTGATTTTTTCCAGGCCGTAATGATCTTCGTTGAGAATTTTCTCCGCGCGGGCAATGTTGCGGATTTCCTTCGACCGCTTCTTCCATGGCACCGCGAGCAGCCAGTCCAGATAATTGCGCGATACGGTCGATTCCGCCGACATCGGCGGCATGGCTTCAAGCTTCTTCAGTTCCTGGATGGCCTTATCTTTCACATCCTTTGGCATGCCTGCCGATTCGATCTTCTTTTTGAGTTCGTCGAACTCGCTCTTTTCACCTCGGCCCAATTCCTTCTGGATGGCCTTGATTTTCTCGTTGAGGTAATACTCTTTTTGCGCCCGCTCCATCTGCCGCTTTACACGCGACTGAATGGTGCGGTCCATGTTCAGCTTTTCGATTTCAATGTCGAGGACATCGCCGATGCGTGTCAGCCGGTCCCCAGGATCGAAGATTTCGAGCAATTCCTGCTTCTCTTCGATGGAAAGCTGCAAATTCGCGGCGATGGTGTCGGTCAGCTTGGCCGGATCTTCCATGCGCACAGCCGCGATCATGGTTTCATAGTTCAGCGACTGGCAGAGCTTGACATACTGCTCGAAAAGACCGGTTACGCGCTGGGTAGCGGCTTCGATCTGCGGGTTCGCCTCGGTCGCATAGCGCGCCAGGCGCACCGTCACCTGCATCAAACCCTCAGCTTCCGTGATTTGCAGAATCTTGCCGCGTTCAATGCCTTCAACCAGAACCTTGATATTGCCGTCAGGAAGTTTCAGGCTCTGGACAATATTGACGACCGTTCCGACCTGATAAATTTCGTTCGGTTTGGGTTCATCCACGCTCGCGTCATGCTGGGTCGCGAGGAAAATTTTCTTGTCCGCCGCCAGAGCGTCTTCCAGCGCCCGCACGCTCGATTCGCGCCCGACCACGAAAGGCGTCATCATATGCGGAAAAATGACCACATCCCGAATCGGCATCATCGGGAGTTTCTTCGTCTCGAATTTTTCTTTAGTTGTGGTCACTTGGTCTCCTAACCTAATTGTCATCCCGAGCGAGCGCCGTTCTTGCGCAAGGCGAGGGACCTGGGCGAGCCGCGCGCAAAATCGCGCGTTTGGCTCGCTTCCTTACTATCCCGCTTTTTCCATCACCCCGAGCGAAGCGGCGCGTTTCTCCACCATCTCGCGCGTGACTTCAAATTCCTTGACTTTCTTCTGGCTGGGCAGGTGGTACATCAAGTCCAGCATTAATTCCTCGAGAATCATGCGCAGGCCTCGGGCGCCAACTTTGCGGGCCATCGCCTGGCGCGCCACCGCGCGCAAGGCTTCCTCGCCAAACTTCAGCCGTACGTTTTCAAACTCAAACAGCCGCTGATATTGTTTGATAATCGCGTTCTTTGGTCTGGTCAGGATTTCAATCAGCGCGAATTCATCCAGATCTTCGAGCACCCCGACCACGGGCAGACGACCGACAAATTCGGGAATCAATCCAAACTTGATCAAATCTTCCGGCTGTACATCGCTGATCATCTCGAAATTTTTCTTCCGCGTTACGGCTGGCTCGTCCTTGGTTTCTTCTTCGCCGGTCTTGAATCCCAAAGACTTCTTGCCTGCACGCCGCCCAATAATCTTGTCGAGTCCAACGAAGGCTCCGCCGCAAATGAACAAAATGTTCGTCGTATCCACCGGCGTAAATTCCTGGTGCGGATGTTTGCGTCCGCCCTGTGGCGGGACATTGGCGATGGTGCCTTCCAGAATCTTCAACAGCGCCTGCTGCACGCCTTCACCGGAAACGTCGCGCGTGATCGACGGGTTCTCGTCTTTGCGCCCGATCTTATCGACTTCGTCAATGTAGATAATGCCGGTCTGCGCGCGCCCTACGTCGCCATCGGCTGCTTGGAGAAGTTTGAGGATGATGTTTTCCACGTCTTCGCCGACGTAGCCCGCTTCGGTCAGCGTAGTGGCGTCAACAATCGCAAACGGCACGTCAAGCATGCGGGCCAGCGTCTGGGCGAGCAGGGTCTTGCCCGTACCCGTTGGGCCGATGAGCATGATGTTCGACTTGCTCAACTCAATCCCGTCGCCCGCTGCCTTCTGCCGGTTCATGAAGATGCGCTTGTAGTGGTTATAGACCGCGACGGCCAGCTTTTTCTTGGTTTGTTCCTGCCCGATGACGTATTCATCAAGGAACGTCTTCACTTCCTGGGGTTTGGGCAGTTGCGTGGGCGCCGCCGCTGGGGGCGTTGCGGTGCGGTCGTCTTCCAGAATGGAATTGCAGACGGCCACGCACTCGTCGCAAATGTAGGCCCGCGGATAATCGCTGGGCGATGAGATTAGCTTGGCCACTGCATCCTGCGATTTATGGCAGAACGAGCAGCGCAAAATTTCTTCGTTTCCCGTCCGATTCTTCACGCCGCCTCACTCCTTATCCCTTGCCGCGATCGCAGGGACTTTCCAATCCACAAACGCAAATCATACGCCTATCGCGTCTTGTAGATGATGTCGTCGATGATTCCGTATTCCTTTGCCTGTTGCGCATTCATGATGAAGTCGCGCTCCACGTCTTTTTCCACTTTATCGAGCTTTTGCCCACTGTGCTTTGATAGTAATTGATTGGTAATCTCGCGCATGCGCAAAATCTCGCGGGCATGAATGTCAATGTCCGTCGCCTGGCCGGAAAGTCCGCCCATCGAGGGCTGGTGAATCAGAATTCGCGAATTCGGCAGCGCCAGCCGTTTCTTCGCTTCGCCCGCCGACAAGAGCAGCGCCGCCATACTGGCCGCTTGCCCGATGCAAATGGTCGTGACGTCGTTCTTGACGTATTGCATGGTGTCGTAAATCGCCATGCCGGCGGTAATGGATCCGCCCGGTGAATTGATGTAAAGCTGAATGTCTTTCTCTGGATCTTCCTGGGCCAGAAAAAGCATCTGGGCGATGACCAGGTTGGCGATGTTGTCGTCAATTGGCGTGCCGATGAAAATAATGTTGTCCCGCAACAACCGGGAGTAAATATCGTAGGCGCGTTCACCCCGCCCAGTCTGCTCGATGACCATCGGTACCAGCATCATTTTTGGGTCGTTCACATTCACCTTCGCGCTCCCGCCCGTTTTCCGGGTAGTTCTTTTGGAATCAAATGCTTACGCGGACTGACGATATAGAAAATCGAGGGTCTTTTCGTTGCGGATTCTGTTCCGGATTCTATCCAGCGCTCCATCCTGTGTCAAACGCGCGCGAATTGCCTCCGCACTCTGTTTTGTTTGCAACGCCAGCGCGTCAACTTCGCGGTCCATTTCGGCGTCGCTGACCTCGATTTTCTCTTCCTCCGCAATACGATCCAGCAACAAAGATGCTTTAACTTCCTGCACGGCCTGCTCCCGCTGACCGGCGCGCAACCGGGCAAAATCCATCTTCTTAATATCTTCCGCTTTCATGCCTTGCGATTGCAATGCCCGCAGCCCGCGCTCCAGCCGGACGTCAACCTGGTGCTCGACCAGGGCCTCGGGAACCTCAAACTCATTGCGCTTCACCAATTCGGCCATGAGTTTGTCTTTGGCCTCGTGCTCCGCCGCATGCTTACGTTCGGATTCCATCCCCTCGCGAATCCGTTTCTTCACTTCGTCGAGGTTGGCGAACTCGCCCAACTCTTTCGCGAAGTCGTCGGTCAGCTCCGGCAGGTGCTTTTGTTTCAGCGCCTGCACTTTAACGGTGTACGTAAATGTTTTTCCGGCGAGACGCTGCTCCTGCGCATCGGCGGCATAGGTCACATCAAATGTGCGCTCATCACCCGCTGATGCTCCGCGCAGATGTTCCGTGAATTCGGGCATGGTGTTTTTGCCGCAAATTTCGACCAGGACTTCGTCCATATGGACGGGCTTCGATTCCTCGTCACCGTCCTTGGGCACGCCGTCGAGAGATACCTGCGCAAAATCGCCGTCGGCGGCGGGCCGGTCTTCAATAGAGGTGAACGTTGCTTGCCGCTCGCGCAGATTGTTCAGCGATTCCTGGACTTCATCGTCGGTCACGACGATTTCTGGCTTTTCTGCCTTGATGTCCTTGTAGTTTTCCAGGCGGATGGTCGGCATGACCTCGAAGCTGGCTTTAAACCGCAGCGGTTCCCCGTCATGAATATGCAGGTCGGTGACGCGAGGCTGCGACACCGGAACCACGCCTAGCTTTTCCGCTTCTTTACGGAAGTAGCGGGGAACCAGCGCCTCAACCACATCGCTTTTGAGATCTTCGGAAAAGCGTTGCCGAATGATGGATGCCGGTGCATGCCCCTTGCGAAAGCCCGGGATCCTGGCCAATTTCTGATACTTCAAGATTAAATTTTGGGTTTCGCGGGAAACTTCTTCGGCGGGGATTTCCACCTCAATTTCGCGCTTGGTGCTGCTGACGAGTGCGGCTTCTGTAGGGCTCACTTCTAAAGTCTAAAGATAACGCTAGGCAGCGTCAACGTCGGGGGCAAATGAAGAAGATGTGGGGCTCAATCGGCGCACTCGTTTGCGGGTCAAAAATGTGCGCGGGAAGGGAATAACTATTGAGTGTCTTCGGTGGCGAGCGCCGTGCTGTTCGATAGACTTGCAGCGGCCGAGCCGTTGCTGCCCGCAGGCGCGTGGCTTGCGGTGTCTGCTTTTGCGGTTGCGCTTTCCACCCGGTTATTCAGGCAATAGAGGGCCAGTTCCAGGCGGTCGGCGACGCCGAGCTTGTCATACACCTTGCGCAGGTAATTCTTCACTACCTGCTCCGTGGTCCCGACCCGCACCGCAATTTCCCGGTTCTTCATGCCCTGGGTGACGCAGGAAACAATCAGCGATTCTTTTGGCGTGAGCTGTACTTTGGAGCGTCCGCCCGAGCCTTTCGCACCCTGAGTGCGATAAGCTTCCAGCACCCACTGAACGCCTTGTGCATCCAGCCATGGTTCGCCCTTCGCGACTTTGCGCAGGCAATCGACAAACAATTCCGGATCAATTTCGCGGGAGACCACGCTATGCGCACCGCGGCGAAACAGATCCAGCGTCAGCTCGCGGTCGGCTTCCGCAGTCACTACGACAATATGCAGAGAAGGCGACTGGCGGAGCAATTCAACCACTGCCTCAACCGGATTTGGCGACAAGGCTGCTTCGAAAACCAGAATGTCGGCTGAGAATTTCTTGGCGGCGGAGAGGCTCTGTGAAAGGGTTTCGGCTTGGCCTACAACGCGGATGTCGTCTTCGAGCGCGAAAATTTTGCGCAAGCCGGCGCGGAAGATCGCCTGCGTGTCGGCAACGATGACGCGGATAAACTGCCGCGAATCGTCCCCGTGCTCTTGCTCGTAATTTCCGTCCAACCCCACTGCCGCGCTTGCCATAAAAGTGTTCCTGCCTACCGCCGTTCGAACCGGTACTCGTCGATCACGACGCCCACACCGCGACGTCCTGCTTCTTCGGTGCTGCGCACCACCCGGCCCCGGCAATCCACCCGCACATCTGCGGACGCGCCAACGACCTCGGCGGGAAGTGAAATCGTGAAGTCTACTCTTGAGCCAACCGGCATCGCGGAATCCATTTCAAACAGCACGCCATTGGCGGAAATGTTTTGCGTTTCGGTGATCCGTGCCCCGCTTTCAGACTTCACCGAAATCGGCAGCTTGATGGGGAAGCGTGCCGCGCCTTGCATGTCTGAATAACCGGCGCGGAGCACGGGCCCCAGACTGACTTGCTTCGGCGTGCTAGCGGTGCTTCCGTTTTCCGCAGATCCACTGTGGTTCGACATCACGCCCGAAGATTACACCCCGGAACCAAGCATGCAAAGTTACGTAAGTCATGGAACTAACAGGCATAAAGCCTTAGGATTCATTGAGTTGTGGTGGTTTCGAGGGCTGCGCCCAGTTCCCGTCAAAGAGTTTAATGCGCCGAATCTGAGTCGCTCCCCTCGCAGGTTGCCAGATACAGCATGGCGTCGGTCGCACAATCCGGCAGACTTTTTTGTGCTCACGTGTGCAGGGATTGCAGTTTTGTTGAAACAAATTGCGCACTCAGACCTTTTTGTCGATTTTGCTTCATTCCGTTCACGACATAACGGGAACTTCATCGTATAATTCGGTGCCTGAGAAGCTTTTGGGTTCACCGCCGTATTTCTCTCCGATCCTGCGGCGAATCGAGTCAATTGCCCATCGTCAAAATCACGAAACAAACCTGAATTCACGTCTTCCAAGGAGACCCTAGAAATGCCCATGAAGAAGTTGTTCCGAAGTCTCGGAATTACCGCGATGGCCCTCGCCCTCTGCGGTGTCGCGATCGCTCAGGAGCCCACCACGGTGGGAACCTGGACGAAACTCAAGAACCAACCCACATTTAATACCGACCAGGCGATCCAGCTGACGGATGGCACGGTCATCATGCACGAATTTGAAAGCCCGAATTGGTGGCGCCTTACACCGACCAATACCGGCAGCTACATTAATGGCACGTGGTCGCAGATTGCTCCTATGCAATCGAACTATGGTCCGCTCTACTTTGCTTCGGCGATTCTGCCCGATGGCCGTTTAATCGTCGAGGGTGGCGAGTACAACTGCTGTGGCGGCAGCGAAGTGACGCTCGGTTCTATCTATGATCCGGTTGCCAACAAGTGGACGGCAGTGAATCCTCCCAGCGGTTGGACCTACATCGGCGACTCGCCGGGAATCGTTCTGCCCAACGGAACTTTCATGATGGGTCAGGGTGCGAGTCCGTCGAAACGTCAGGTGGAATTTAATGCCACGAGTCTGACCTGGACCGCAGTTGGGACAGGCAAGGCAGATGGATTCTCGGAAGAAGGTTTGGCGCTACTGCCGAACGGCAACGTTCTTACCGTTGATACGGAAGATGGAACCAACTCCGAGACTTTCAACCCGACGACAAATGCATGGACCAGCGCTGGCAGCACGATTGTTGAACTGCCGAACAGCGGTGGACTTGGCATCGTGCCGGAAATGGGCCCGCTCATGCAATTGCCCAACGGCAGCGTCGTTGCCTTCGGCGCTACCACCAGCAACGCGATTTACAACCCGACATCCGGCGTTTGGACGGTGGGACCGAGCTATCCCAATGGAAACGACATGGCCGACGGACCGGCAGCGGCTCTGCCCGATGGAAACGTTCTGGTCTTCACCAGCCCTGGCGTTTTCAATGGCAGCGGCACGTTCTACGAATTCAACGGAACCAGCTTCACGCAAGCGCCTGCTACCGCGAGCGCCGGGGTGGAACAATCGTGGGAGGGTCGCTTGATGACCTTGCCGACCGGCCAAGTTCTCTATTGCGCGGCTGACGGTGGAACCATCGACGTGGAAATCTACACGCCGAAGGGGACGCCGAAGAATGCCTGGCGGCCGAAAGTTACCTCGGTCCCAACCACGGTCACGCATGGCAGTTCCTACACTGTGACTGGAACCCAACTTAATGGCCTCACAGCTGGATCGGCTTACGGCGATGATGCCGCGAACGCGACCAGCTATCCTCTGGTCGTGATCCGCAACACCGCGACTGGTCACTTCTTCTTTGCCCGCACCAGCAATTTCAGCCAGATGGGAATTGCTACGGGCAGCTTGCCGGTCACGGCGACTTTCGCGGTTCCGGCGAATATCGAAACGGGCGCGAGCACGTTGTATGTTGTGGCCAACGGAATCCCGTCCGCCGGGAAAACCGTTACCGTCAACTAAGCGCTGTTTGTGTTCTTGCTTTTACCCCGCCCTGCGCAGGCAGTGGCGGGGTTTTTTCTTTGAAGTTGGTAAGTCGGGCGAACTAGAACTGCGTAACTTCAGTGAAATTGAAGTCCTTTACCTTCATCGCAGGCACGACCATATCAAACGACTCTTCGCCGCTGGCGCGCACAGGTTCGCTCATCATCTCCACGTTCGAGAGCATTTTGATCAGGCTTTCGTTAAAGCGGAAATTACGCAGCCCATAGCGAATCTTGCCGTCTTCAATTAAGAACGTACCGTCACGCGTCATGCCTGTAACCATCTTTTCGTAGGGATCGACCTCGCGGATATACCAGAGCCGGGTAACATAGATTCCGCGCGCAGTGGATGCGACCATTTCGTCGATCGTCTGGGTAGTGCGGGCTGGCTCAAAGACAATGTTCATCGGCGCTTCGCCCATCTCGTTGGGCAAAGGAAATCCATGGCCGGTGGCCTCGATTGGGCCAACTTTATTGGCGTGCTCGGATTGCTTCATTTTTTCTGCCGTCGAGCGGGCATAGACCAAACGTTGCACAATGCCATCCTTCACTAACTCAACTTTCTGCCGCGGCATACCTTCACCATCGAAGGGCGAGCCGGATTGCAAAGGATGATTTACGTCATCCCAAATATTGATGTTCTCACCGAAAAGCTTCGTGCCCACCCGGTCATTCAAAAAAGACCGCTGATCGAGCACCGCCATGCCACCAAAATCCCAAAACATGAAGCCGACAATATCGAGGACAGCCGAAGGTTCAAGAATCACCGTATATTTGCCCGGCGGGACTTCTTTCGGCCCAGCGGATTGTTCCGCTTTGCCGGCGGCAACTTCGGCAAGACGGGCGGCGTCGAGTTTGGTCACGTCAGGCGAATTTGCCTTTTGCCATCCCGAGGAATCGGTGCCAAGCATGGTGATCGAAATTTCTGCCGATGTCTGCTCATGCCAAGCGGTTAATCCACGAGAATTGAAAATGCCATCCACTGATTCTGAAGTAGAAAAAATTCCGGCAGTGGTAAGCCTGTGTCGTTTTGCACGCTGAACGATTTTGCCGACCGCATCTGCGCGCGCTTCAGGCGTAACAGCAGCCGTTGCTGCAAAATATCGGGATGGCGGTTTTTGTAGAGAGCGGGCGCGCTCGCCCGCCGCGGTAACCGGGAGCAACTCGAGATCAGCGTGCTGCACTTTAGCTAATGATTCGGATGCTTTGACTACGCGCTGCAAACTTTCTTCGTCGAGCCGATTGGTTGTCGCTCTTGCTGTTTTACCATTGAAAACAGTGCGCACCGAAACGCCATAATTCTCTTCTGCGACATTTTGATGAATTACGTTATTGGCAAAGCGGGTGAGCGCGCTCCTGCCACCATAGAAAATTACTTCGATTTCATCCGCAGTCGACTGCTTGCGGATGCGATCAAAAATATCTGCGGCTTGATCTTGAGTTGGCAATCAGTTTCCTTTGTACGCCGACCCAATTTTGATCTTGCGAAATCTCGCAGGACTCGCGCCATGACCCGTGCCCATGACTTGTTGAGGCTGTCCTTTGCCGCAATTTGGAATGCCCCATAGCACCCATTCGTCACGCGAGCAGATCGCATCCATCGAATTCCAGAACTCAGTTGTAATTCCGGAATACGAGGGATTCTTCAACATGCGCACGCGCTTGCCGTTCTTGATTTCCCAGCCGATTTCGCAACTGAACTGAAAGTTATAGCGCTTATCGTCAATGGACCACGATTTGTTGGTCTCCATTTCAATGGCATGATCGGTGTCTGCGACCAACTGCGTGCGGCGAAGTGGTTGCTCGCCGGGAGCAATGCTCACGTTGGTCATGCGGATCATGGGCAACCGGTTCCAGCTCTCCGCCCGGACCATGCCGCCGGAGCGGTTTTCGCCAATCGTGTGCGCGGTTTCGCGCGAGCTTAAATATCCGGTAAATAGGCCGTTTGTAATGATGGGAATGCATTGCGCCGCCACGCCTTCATCGTCGTAGGCGAAAGTGCCCAGGCCGGGGCCGTGTTCGATGCGCGCGTCAGCCACAACATTCACGAGATCGCTGCCGTAGCGAAGTTTGCGCAGCTTGTCTAGCGTCAGAAAGGACGTCCCAGCAAAATTCGCTTCCATACCGAGAACTCTATCCAGTTCAATGGGATGTCCTACAGATTCATGAATCTGCAAACCCAGTTGCGAGCCGTCCAAAATCAAATCGAAGACGCCCTCCGGGCACTGATCGGCTTTCAACAAAGCAACAGCCTCTTCGCCAACGCGGCGTGCGTTCTCCAGCAGCTTGATCTCTTCGATCAGTTCATAACCACGGGTTTCCCACTGCCCTCCAAAAGATGTGGGATACGATCTCTTCTGGATTTCGTTTCCTGCGAAAGCGTAGGCGGCGTATCCCGCGCCGGTAGTGTGTTTGATCTGGTGGATATCGGCTCCGGCGGAGGAATAGAACCATTGCTCTTCGCGGTGAAAATTCATGCTGGTTTCTGCGAGCGTTACTCCTGAAACGGCACGCAGCTCCCCGTCTATGCGCAGCAGCAAATCGATGTTTTGTTCGACAGAGGTTGCGAATGGGTCTTTTTCCATCGCGGACGCCCACTCCGCCTGCATGGCTTTCTCGGGCGCGAGTTTCAGGTCTGCTTCTTTTACCCGCGCCGAGGCTGTTGCGATTTCCACGGCCCGCGCGGCAGTCGCTTCAACGGATTCGCGGCTTAAATCATCGGTCGCGGCAAATCCCCAGGCGCCGTTCGCGACAACACGAATGCCGATACCCAGAGATTCTGCTTGTGAGGCGCTGCCAACGCGCCCGTTTTTTGTGGACAAAGCGCGACTGCGTTCGTCGACGATTCGCAGATCAGCGTAAGACGCACCGCGCTGTTCCGCCGTATCCAGCGCCCAATTTGCTATCGATTTCATGGTCTCTTTTCGAATCTATCACAGCGCTAGAGTGTAAAATGGGTGCCTTGACCGAGCCTCCCGCACGCAAACTTATCATCGCGGTTGACGGCCCTGCCGGGGCCGGAAAGAGCACCATCGCTGCCCGTCTCGCCCGCAAACTGGGCTATGTAAATCTCGAGAGCGGCGCGATGTACCGTGCCCTCGCGCTGAAGGCGATCCAAAACGATATTTCCTTTGATGATGAGCCTGCTTTGGCCGCGCTTGCCGACAATTCGCGCATCCAGCTCGAGCCGACGGTCAATGGCAATCGCGTGCTTCTCGATGGCGTAGATGTGACCCAACGTGTGCGCGAAGCCGATGTGACCGAGGCAGCTTCACGGGTATCGATTCATCCCAAAGTCCGGGAGTGGATGGTTTCGCACCAACGCGCCCTCGGCATTGAAGGCGGCGTGGTGATGGAAGGGCGCGACATCGGCACAAAAGTTTTTCCGGACGCGGACCTGAAGATTTTTCTCGATGCCGATCCGGTGGTGCGTGAGCAACGCCGCCTCGAACAGCAACGCCAGAAAGGAATTACCAGCGCTTCGCCGTCCAAAGCCATCGCAGCCGAAATCCGCGAGCGCGATCATCGCGATCGCACCCGCGCTGTGTCGCCGCTGGCGGCTGCCCCGGACGCATTGATCCTGGATTCGACGGCCATGTCGGAAGATGAAGTCTTAAGCCGTCTGGAGGACGCGATCAAGAAACTAACGCCTCAGCGAACCGCTGAAAAAGTTGATCTATAAAATTGCCAGTTAGGTTTTCGCATCCGGCCGGTTCAAACTGGCGTCAAGTGCGAAATCGGAAGTAACTGGAAGCTACCCACACCTAAACTACCTTATATGTGGGAAATGCGTTGGGAGAATTCCCATCGAGGGCGGTTGGTGCGGGAAAGAAGCAAGGGGTCCTTCGACTGTGTGGATTCATTCGCGGAGCGAATGTATCCGCTTCGCTCAGGATGACAAGGTGGTTAGGGTGGTGCACGCACCCCTCAGAAGAGTTTTTGCGAATCGAGAAGGATGGTGACGGGGCCGTCGTTGACGAGTTCGACTTGCATGTCTTGCTGGAAGCGTCCGGTTTCGCAAGTAAGTCCGGCGGCGCGGACCTGGGCGACGAAGTATTCGTAGAGCGGGCGGGCGATGGCCGGCGTAGCAGCGGAATCAAAAGACGGGCGCTTGCCGCGGCGAACGTCCCCGAAGAGCGTGAATTGAGAAACGGCGAGAATGCTGCCGCCGACATCGCCGACAGAAAGGTTCATTTTTCCGGCTTCGTCTTCGAAAATACGAAGGCCAGCGATTTTTTCGGCGAGGTAGTCGGCGTCGGATTCGGTATCAGTAGAAGCAACGCCGAGCAGGACGAGAAGTCCGCGGCCGATCTGGCCCGTGATTTCGTTGTTGACGGAAACTTGGGCGCGGCGGACGCGCTGCACCACGGCACGCATGCGAATTAGTGTAATGCACTGAATCGCGCGAACATCCGTTGACCACCGTTCATCAATTGACCACCGAGAGCGGCAACGGTTAGGATGCAATCGGTGCACCTTGGCCCGGGGCGTAACATCCAATAGAAATGCTTACGGCTTTTTCTTAGTCTTTTAATACCAAATCTTTACAGCAATCCCCGAAGCCCAGTACACTACCTGTTTCGTCCAGGCTTATTTGGAGGCGAAGGAAATGGCAACTGGAGGCAATAAAGTGAACCCCGAGAAGGTGCGGTTGCTGATCGCAGAGAAGCTGGGCGTGGATGAGTCCGAAGTCACGCCAAATGCGAGCTTTGTGGATGATTTGGGCGCGGACTCGCTGGATCAGGTCGAGCTGGTGATGGCGCTTGAAGAAGAATATGGCTTTCAGGTATCGGATGAAGACACGGAAGGGATGCAGACCGTGAAGTTCGCGATCGAGTACGTGCAGAAACACGCAAAAACAAGAAAGTAAACGGCTTGCCGTCGCAACGAGCCGCGCAAGTGAGATAATTTTCAAGGCGCTATCAGCAGCACTTGTTTTAATATCAGCGGGCCCAATTTCAGAACCATCAAGGAGAAGACATGGCAGCAGTGGATGAGAAGGTAAAGCAGATTATTGTGGAGCAACTGGGAGTGGACGAGGCGGAAGTGACGCCGACCGCGTCTTTCGTGGACGACCTGGGCGCGGACTCGCTGGACACGGTGGAACTGGTGATGGCGTTCGAGGAAGCGTTCGAGATTGAGATTCCGGACGAAGACGCGGAGAAAATCCGCACCGTGCAGGATGCCGTGGATTACATCGGCAAGCACGCGAAGGGGACCAAGTAGTTTGAAGCGACGGGTCGTAGTCACGGGGATTGGCCTGATTTGCGCGGTGGGTGATACCACAGAAGAAACGTGGGAGAACCTGCTGGCGGGCCAGAGCGGCGTGGGCCGCATCACGCAATTCGACCCGGCGCAGCACAGCTGCCAGATCGCGGCGGAGATCAAGAATTTCGACCCGCTGAAGTTCATCGAGAAAAAAGAAGTCAAGAAGATGGGACGGTTCATCCATCTGGCGATCGCCGCGTCAGAGGATGCGATGAAATCGTCAGGGTTGCAGGTGACGCCGGAGATTGCCGAACGGGTGGGCGTGTTCATTGGTTCGGGCATCGGCGGGTTCGACGTCATCGAACGGGAACACATCAATCTGCTGAAGGGTGGCCCGCGGAAGATTTCGCCGTTTTTTATTCCGGCCTCGATTGTGAATTTGGCGGCGGGATGTGTCTCCATGCGGTACGGGGCCAAGGGGCCGAATGAGGCGACCGCGACGGCATGCACGACCAGCGCTCATGCCATCGGCGATTCGGCAAGAATTATTCAATACGGCTCGGCGGACGTGATGATTGCGGGCGGCAGCGAGGCCACGATCACGCCGCTGTGCGTGGGCGGATTTGCCGCGATGCGGGCGCTTTCAACGCGCAACGATGAACCGGCGAAAGCCAGCCGCCCGTGGGACACGGCGCGGGATGGATTCGTGATTGGCGAAGGCGCGGGCATTCTGATTCTTGAAGAACTGGAATTTGCCAAGGGGCGCGGGGCGAAGATTCTTGCGGAAATCGTGGGCTACGGCATGAGCGGCGACGCTTATCACATTACGCAGCCGGCGCCCGAACATGAAGGCGCATTCCGCGTGATGCGAAACGCCGTCCAGGACGCGGGATTGAAGCCGGCGGACATCGGGTATGTCAACGCGCATGGGACTTCCACGCCGATTGGCGACACGCTGGAAGCGCAGGCCATCCGCAATTTCTTTGGAAAAGACACGACGCCTCCGGTGAGCTCGACGAAATCCATGACCGGGCACTTGCTAGGCGGGGCGGGCGGTTTGGAGGCTGGCATTACGATTCTCGCTTTACGCGACCAGATCATGCCGCCGACCATTAACCTTGACAACCAGGACCCGGAAACTGCGGGCATGGATTTTGTGCCCAACGTGGCCCGCAAAGCGACGTTTGATTACGCGCTGTCTAACTCTTTCGGTTTCGGCGGAACAAACGGCGCGCTGATCTTCAAGCGCTGGACGGAGTAGCGCGGCGCGTTCCACTTTCTCCTTTCCCACTCTCACAACCTTGTCATTCCGAGGAGCGCAGCGACGAGGAATCTGCTGTTCTCCTCGTTCGACAAAGGACCCCTAAAAGCAGATTCCTCGCACGTCCTCGCTGGCGCTGCGTACGGCTCGGAATGACAAGTGGTAAGAGTGTGGGAGCTGCGCGCAGGATCCCCTTCGACTACGCTCAGGGCAGGCTCTCGTCCCACTGGTGAGAACGTGGGACCTCGGGATGACCAATGATTATGAAGTGGTTGTAAGGTGCAAGCACCGCTCGACATAGTCCTTTCTACAACTCAAGTAACTGCCCTTTGGTACCCCCACCCTGTCCTAAAACGCCTTTGCCTGAGAGCAACTCGGCGGGCCAGAATAGGGTTTCAAAGCAACTCACTTCGAGCAGAACTGAGGACAGAGCCAACAAAAATGACCCTCGCAACCCAAGTTTCCCATAGAAAAGCGGCGGCCCGCACGGCGCTGGTGGATCTGAAAGACAGCTCGCGGCTGATTCTGTCGGAGTGCTTCCGGCAGTTTGGCATTGAAAGCATCGCCCTGAATGGCAAGGCGGCGGACCGGCTGCAAAAAGAGAAATTCGACGCCTGCGTGGTCAAGCTGTCCCCCGGGGCGGAAACGGTGATGGACGTGGTGCGCAGCTCTCCCTCGAACAACCGCATGGTGATTTACGGCGTCGGCGGCAGCGTGCAGGATTGCATGAAGTTTTCAAAGTATGGCATCAACGCCGTGTTCAATGAGCCACTGGAGCGGCAGACGGCGCTCAAGCTGGTGCGCTCGACGCAGATGCTGGTGCTGCATGAGTTCCGGCGTTACGTGCGGGTTCCAGTGATTACGGAAATTGCGGTGACGGCGGGAGAAAAAAGCTTTATCGCGACCAGCCTGGAGATCAGTTCGGGCGGTATGTCGCTCAGGTCAGCGGATGCAGTGAGCCCAGGGCAGGCGATGGAGATTTCCTTCGCGCTACTCACCTTGCCGCGGCTCTGGGTGAAGGGCAACGTCACCTGGCGGAATCAGCAGAAGGGGACGTTTGGCTTGCGCTTCGATGCGCAGGACGAGCGGCGAAGAAAGATCCGGCAGTGGGTGGAAGCGTATTTGGAGAACTAGGGATTCTCCACGTCAGCCTACGCGCTTTGTCATCTTGAGCGAAGATATTGGACTGCTTGCGGTCCAATATCACAGCCGAAAGATCCCGTGTCTGCATACAGTGGCACCGACCCATTCAGGAGTTTCTAAAGTCGCAGTTGTTGGGCCACAGGGAGAACTCCTTGATAAGCCATTTTTAAGTTCATGCGGACGAGGGATCCTTCGACTGCGAAACCCATCCGCCAGCGGATGGGTTTTCTTCGCTCAGGATGACAAAGTGGTTTGTTCTGATGTTTCCTGTAAAATTGAAGTATCCGCTATGGCTGGATCTTCACAGCTGATACAGATTGAAACTGGGCCTCCGGTGCGGCAGCCGAAGACGATTGGCTGCGGGCGAAAGCGCCGCTCGGCGACAACTTCCATGAGTTGAAGAAGCTCGCGCGAGATGGGACTGCCCACCGTGTGCGAGTCGGCGCAGTGCCCTAATATCGGCGAGTGCTGGAACCATAAAACTGCAACGTTTATGCTGCTGGGCGATATTTGCACGCGGCGCTGATACCCATGCACTTAAGAGGGCCGTTGCTATCTATTCTTCGTGATCGAGGGGCTTGCCGTCGGGCCCGACCTGAACTTCTGATTTCTTCTTGCCGGTCAGGACCTGTGCTTCGTAAGCGACCAGGCGGTCTTTCTTGGTGATGGATTCCACCTTGGTCAAGTCGCCCGCTCCGGCCTTGGCTTGCAGCCCGTTTCTCACTGCGGCGGGAAGCGCATTGATGGCGACCTGTTCTTCGACTTCGATGACCGCGCCAGACGGGTCGATTTGAACGTCCTTGCTATGACCGTTGACCATCATCTCGACTTCATAGGAGGTTTGTCCGTTTTCTTTTTCTTCACTAAATCCTCGAATGGTCGCGCCGTTGCTTTGCTCCACTACGGTTTTTTCGACTGCCGGCGGCAGGTCGGAGCGCTTGATTTTCTTTTCGGTATCTTCGGCGCTCGCGAGCAGGGCAAGTGACAGGGGGAACAACAGGGCCAGAGTGAGCGATTTCAGCATGATTTCTCCTTAAGATTGCCGAATATTCAGATGGTTCGGCCGATTTAGCCTAATTATGTGCGCTGCCAGGTGAAAGCAAGCTGAATGGGGTCTGAATGCGAGCTGAAGATCGGCGTCACGGGTGTGCGATAGAATATCCCTATGGCTGGCGCTTCCCAGCTCGTGCAGATTGAACTTGGCCCTCCGGTGAGGCAGCCCAAGCCGAGCTGGCTGAAGGCGAAAGCGCCGGTCGGCGACAACTTCCATGAACTGAAGAAGTTGGCGCGCGAAATGGGACTGCACACGGTGTGCGAGTCGGCGCAATGCCCTAACATCGGCGAGTGCTGGAACCATAAAACTGCAACGTTTATGCTGCTGGGCGATATTTGCACGCGGCGTTGCGGATTTTGCGCGGTGCCCAAGGGGCGTCCGGAGGCGATTGACTTGGATGAGCCGAGGCGCGTGGCCGAAGCAGTTGCCACGCTGGGGCTGAAGCATGCCGTGGTCACCAGCGTGAACCGTGATGACGATAACGTCGGCGGAGCCAAGATTTTTGCGGAGACGATTCGCCTGATTCGCGAGATGACGCCGGGATGCTGGGTGGAAGTGCTGATTCCTGACTTTCAGGGTCTCGAAGAACCGCTGAAGATTGTTCTCGATGCCAAGCCGGATGTTCTCAATCACAATACGGAAACAGTGCCGAGGTTATATCGCGCGGTTCGGTCGGGCGCGCGTTATCAGCGGACGTTGGATTTGCTGGAAAATGCGAAGAAGCTTTCGCCGGGGATGGTGACGAAGTCAGGCGTGATGGTCGGCATTGGCGAGAGCACCGAAGAGTTGATTGAAGTCTTCCGCGATTTGGGTGGGCGCGGCGTGGATATTTTGACGGTCGGGCAATATTTGCGGCCCTCGAAAGATCATCTGCCGATGACGCGCTATTACACGCCCGAAGAATTTGTGTATTTGAAAGAGCAAGCGCTGAAGTTTGGCTTCCGCCACGTGGAATCAGGGCCGCTGGTGCGGTCGAGCTATCACGCGCACGAACAGGCCGAGGCCACTCGGCCGGTCAGCGTTATTTAGGGTCGTTTAATCATCCAAACAGCAGATTCCCTTCGACTTCGCTCAGGGCAGGCTCTCTTCGCGACGCTCCTCGAAATGACAATGTGGTTGGGAGAGATGCACGCGAGATCCTTCGGCCCCCGATGAAGTGCGCGGGCTCTCAGGATGACAACGTGTCTAGGGGTCCGTGCAAACGAGCGTTAACGATTCTTCGCGTAGAAGCCCAGCGCGATCACAACCCCAGCTAGCAAAAACATGGCGGCATAGCCGCCATCTGGCACCGGCACGGGCGGACTGGGCGGCGTCGGTGGCGCTGGAGGATGCGACGAGCCTGGTGGATGAGGCTTGGCGGTTACGCAGCAGCCACTTCCACTGTGGGGCGGAATCACGACAGGAAATGTGGGAGGGCCACCGGCGACAGTAACCGGCGGAAGCGCGGGCGGCGGAGTGATGGGCATGCCAGTTGCTTGCTCGGAGGCAGCGGTAGGTTGAGAAATGTTTTCTGCCAGGACTTCTGTTGGCGGCGCTTGCTCAGTGGCCGGACGTTCGGCAGGGCCGAGGAGTGTGACGTCAACCGGGGCGGAGGGCGCTTGCGGGGTGAATGAAACCTGATTTCCGCAGAGCGCGCGAATCATGTAGAAGCCGTCGGTGAGAATCAACTCGCCGCGATGCAGCATGATGCACTTCTGCGTCCAACTGATTTTGCCTTCTTTGCGGAAGGAAACATAGGCGCAAGCGTCTTTCCGCAGGACGATAAATTTGGCGTGGCGAAAATCAAAAGCTTGAAAGTGCGTGGCAATTTCGGCGTTGCCAGCCATGGCTCGGCGCAGGTCTGCGGGTGCTTGTACGCCGTAGGGAATGACCGAGTAAGGATAATTGACGCGCTTGATCGACTGGCGTGCGGGCGCCAAGTAAGGCCGAGGAGACAGAGTGTTTTGGGCGTCCGGCGCAGAATGCCGAAAGGCGCGAATACCGATGCCCACACCTAGACATAACATAACGGTGAGCAGCAGGAAGGAGCGGAAGCTGAATTCAGTGGGGCGAGACGCGCGTGGCGGCCGCTCTGGGCGCAATCGATCCAAAGACTAAACCTCGAATTTATTAAGCGGAACTACTGGAGGAGGGCTGAAACAGGCTGTTGACGCCGTATTCACAGATTAGCAGATTTTCATGGAGAGGGAAAACGATGTTCCTGAAGGAGCTAGGTAAAAAAGACTCTATCGGTTGCATTGCGGAACGAATCTCTACAATTTTTTACAACAACATTTGGTCACGATTTGTGCATCTTACCCGTCTATAGAGAGTACGAGAACGTTGAAGTGGAGGTGTAAGAATGGGAATCGCAACGAGCATCAGCACTGAAATCGGCCTGGCACACAACAGCAGCGAGAACCTTCATGTGCAAGGCGTGGTCAAGGCGGCACATGAGGAGTTGAGACAGCTTATCCGGCAGCGCGCTGAAATTATGAAGCGCATTGGCACACTGAAACAGACAATTGTGGGCCTGGCGAACCTTTTTGGTGACGAGGTGCTCGGGGATGACCTGCAAGAAATCATGGACCGCAAAAGCAGTGAACGGCAACCGGGATTCACGCGGATGTGCCGCACGGTGCTGATGGAAGCGGGACAAGCGCTAAGCGCGCGCGAAGTTTGCCAGCAAATTCAAGAGCGCAGCCCGGCAATCATGCAGCGGCATAAAGATCCGCTGGCCTCAGTGACGACCGTGCTCAACCGATTGGCGGAGTATGGCGAGGCGCAGAGTGTGGTGCGGGAAAATGGGCGCCGGGCATGGGTTTGGGCTTCGGAGAGGACGATCGGAGCACTTGATCACGGGCACGCGGCCAAGCACGCGATTGCGTAGACTTCCTACCGTGGGCGGCAAGCAAGAGCTCTGCATCGAAAAATGCAGGGCTCTTGTTGTTTTAAGCCACCGGATTTATTCCGGCGGCAGCAACATTCCTTTTTCAAGATGCCGAGTGATGCGAGCGTAAGTTGCGGCGTGAGGATCGTGGGTGACCATCACGACCGTCTTTTTGAAATCTTCATTCAGGCGCTTGAGGATCTCGAGGACTTCCGTGGCGGAATGGCTATCGAGATCGCCGGTAGGTTCGTCGGCGAGCAACAGGGTCGGGTCGCTAACGATGGCGCGGGCGATGGCGACGCGCTGCTCCTGTCCGCCGGAGAGTTGTTTGGGCAAGTGGTGAACGCGCTCTTCGAGGCCCACAAGCTTCAAGGCGGTCATGACGTGGTCGCGGCGTTGGGCGGCGTTAAGCTTGGTCAGCAGGAGCGGCAGTTCCACATTTTCAAACGCAGTGAGCACGGGTATGAGATTGAAAGTCTGAAAGACGTAGCCGATATGTTCGTTGCGCCAGTGGGCGGATTGCGAGTCGCTGAAGCGAAATATGTTTTCGCCGAGCACGAGTAATTCTCCGCTGGTTGGGCGATCGATGGCGGCAATCATATTGAGCAGCGTGGTCTTGCCCGAGCCGGATGGCCCCATTAACGCCATGAATTCGCCGGCGGCAATGTCAATCGTGACATCGTCCAATGCGCGCACTTCGAAGGCGTCGCGCTTGAAGACTTTGCTGACATTTTTTACCTGAACAACTTTGGTTTGGGTTGCAACGTTGCTGGCTGTGGTTGCGCTCATAACTAGGATTGCCCCTTCAGTTTGATCTTGTCGCCATCTTTGAGATTCGCCGGGCCGGCAGTGATGACATTTTCTCCGCCGACGAGCCCGCTGACTAAAACTCCGCCACTCCGCTGCGAGAGAACCTGGACTTCACGCATGAGAGCTTTCCCGTTGAATGCTATAAAAACGACTTTCTTGCCATCGATGTCGCGGACCGCGTTGGTGGGTACGAAAACACCGGTCGGGCCGGATTTCGCAGCTTTGTCTTTATCTTGATCTGGATTTTGCAGCGCGAGAAATTTGACGGTCGCGTTCATATCAGGACGGAGGTAGCTGTCCGGATTGAGGATTTGTACTTTTACCTGCACCGTGGCTTTCTGCCGGTTGGCTTCGGGAGAAATCTGAGCGATTTCGCCCTGATACTTGCGATCGGGATAAGCATCGAGAGTAATGATGCCTTTTTGACCGGGTCCAAGTTTGGCGAAGTCGTCCTGCGCGATGTCGAGTTCGACCTGAATGTCATTTAAGTTCGCGAGCGCAACCACCGAGCCTTGCGGGCCGCCTTCGGCGGCGCTGGCGAACTGCGCGGTGATGAGTTCGCCTTTTTCGGCGGTTCGTTCGAGGATGGTGCCGCCGATGGGGGCGCGGATCACGGTCGCGTCGAGAAGCGTCTTCGCATAATCTGCCTGACCTTTCGCCTGCTCGTAAGCTCCTTTAGCGCGGGCGATTTCTTCCTGGCGCGGCCCAATCTTCATCAATTCGAAGCTCTTATTGAGCGAATTGACACGCTGCTGATCGGCGTCGTACTTCGCCGTGGCGTCATCCAAAAGTTGTTTGGAGACGACACCCTGCGACCAGAGAGCTTTGGTGCGGTCGAGCGTGGCTTTGTCGTCCACAAGCGTGGCTTGGGCTTCGTCGAGATTGTGCTGGGCCTGGTCAATTTCCTGCGGGCGCGAACCGTGCTCCAACTCTTCTAAATAGGCGTGGGCGCTGTCAGCTGCGCCTTTGGCTTGTTCGTATTGCGCCCGAAATTCTTCGTCTTGCAGACGCACCAGAACCTGGCCTTCCTTCACTTTGTCGCCTTTCTCCACACCGATCCATTGCACGAGACCGGTGACCTTGGAGTTCACGTTGATCTTGTGATGGGCGACTACGTATCCGCTGGCGGAGAGAACAATGCCGCCGACATCGGCGCTTTCTGCGGTGGCGCGGGCGGTTTCAACCTCGGGGACGTCGGAGGAGAAGAGGCGGAAGCCGAGGGCGATGATTCCCAAAAGAACGATAGCAGAGATTCCAATAACGATGGAACGGCGTGCCCAGGTGGGGCCGTCCCCGCCGGAATGGCGCGAGGAGCGGTCAATCTGTAAGCCTTGCAGGTCGTGATGTTTGGCGTCAGTCGGCATCGTCAGTTTCGTGGTTCTTTAATTTATCTCGTTCGCTCTGCATCTATTCGCGCAACGCAGCCAGAATATCTCTTCGTGAGGCTTGCCAGGCAGGTGCGATGCCGCCGAGCAATCCCATGATGACAGCAAAAACGACTGCGCCCCCGATCACCGCCGGCGTCATGCGCAGGCTGAACACAATTTCGCTGAAGGTTACGGCGTTAGACGTACCGGTCGTCATTCCGTCGAAGGGAAGCATCAAAATGATGCCGACGGCAGCGCCCAGCAATGACAGCACCACCGATTCGAAAACGAAAGACGTCAGAATGCTGGGCCGGGTAAAGCCAAGGACGCGAAGGGTGGCGATTTCACGCGAGCGATAAGCCACCGCTGCGTACATGGTATTCATGGCGGCAAAACTCGAGCCGATGGCCATGATTATAGCGACCATAATTCCCACAAATTTAATGGGGGCGCCGGAGCTGGTTTGCTTTGCGTAATACTCGGGCTCGAGCAGGCCGTCCATTTTCAGGCGCTGATCGTCGCTGACGCGATGCTTAAGGGCGTCCGCGCTGACCGCATCGGTGGCGCGAAGGTAAGCGGAGGAATAGCCGCCCTGGCGGTCGAAGTCAGACGCCATCTGATTCACGTCGCCCCAAATTTCAGATTCGTAAGCGTTGCCGCCGGCGTCGAATATGCCGACGACGGTCCACGGACCTTTGCCGAACTGGATGGTGTCGCCGACATTGGCGTGGGAAAAGCGCTTCTGAATGGAATCGCTGACTACGACTTCGCGCTGACCGGGCGTGAACCAGCGGCCCTGCACGAGCTTCACGCCGGGGCGCATTTCGAGGCCATCGGGCATCATCCCGCGCACAGTCACGTTGACTTCACCCGTGCCATCCTTGCGGGGCAGGACTATTACTACGACGAGTTCCGCCGAAGCCATAGGCTCGCCTTTTGAATCTTTCGCGATGCCGGGCAACTCGCGCAAAGTTGGGAACAGCGCCGCGTCAAATCCGCCGGAGAGTTCGGCGATGGAGCCTTTGCGGAGTACGAGCACGTTGAGAGGATCGCCAGTGTTGACGAAGGCTCGATTGAGTCCAGCGAGCAGCGCCATGAGGAAAATCGCGGTGGTGACAGTGAGCGCGATGCCCAGCGCGGTCATGCCGGTCAGGCCTTTGCGCATCTTCAAATTGCGGAGGTTGTATTTGATGGGGATTGCCATAGAATTTTCAGCCGATGTGGCGCAGACCCTCCACGATACTGGTTCGCGATGCGTTATATGCCGGGATAAAGCCGCTAAGGAGTCCGACGAATGCCGCTACCAGCAAGGCAACCAGCATTGTGGGCGGAGTGACGCGGAAGCCGGCAGGCACGCCCACCGCCACAGGAGACTTGCTTAGAAACAGCGTCAAAAGCACAGTACAGCCGATGCCGAGCAGACCGCCAATCACGGCGAGCGCGATTGATTCTCCTACGAACAGCGACAACACGCGTTGTTTGGTAAATCCAAGAGTCTTCAAAACAGCAACTTCGCTGGTGCGCGAACGCACGGACATTGCCATCGTATTCGCCGACACCAACAAAATCGTAAATACAACCGCGCCGCAGATGCTAAGAATGAAGGCTTTGACGTTGCCCAGTTGCGCGATGAAAGAAAGCCGGAATGCATGCTCGCTTTCGGATTTTGTCGGCGCCGGAGCGTTGTGAAACATGTCGTCGATTTCTTTCTCGACTTCGGGAACGTCTTTTTCGGTTTCGACACGCGTGTCGTAGAAGCCCGCCGTTCCTTTGAACCAGGGGACCGCTTCTTCGAGATACTTCGCGTTGAAGTAGAGAACGCGAGGCGGAGGATCCATGGTGTAGATGGCGCGAATAGTCAGTTCAGGATTAACCTCGAAAATCGTACCGAGCAGCGTGATACGGTCGCCGATCTTCCACCCGTATTTCTTTGCCAGGTCGGCGTCCACCATGGCTCCGGCGCGATCACGCTGCCACGCAGCCACCTGATCGGGAGGAACAATTTTGTCGGATGCGACTTTCAGGTATTCGTCTGGATCGGTGGCCATCTGGGTGAAAGAGTGCTCGGGGCGATCGTCAATGTATTTGCCGCCGAACCAGGTCATGGGGACGACGGCGACGACGCCAGGGATGGTGCGAATTTTGTCGCGATAATACAGGGGCAGAAAGTTCGCCAGCGAGGTTTTGTGTCGAGTGATGACGCGCTTGGCTGATTCCGGGGCGCCTTTATCGAGATAGAAGCTGCGCCAGATGGTCATCATGAGCGTCAGCAAGAGCAAGGAAAAGCCGATGCTGAGGATGGTCAAGATGCTCCGCCGTTTGTTGCGGAACGAGCTCTTCATGATGAATCCGGCAAGCGTCATAAATTAACCAATGTGTCGCAATCCATCCACGATATTGACGCGCGAGGCGTGATAGGAGGGAATAATCGCGCTCAAGAAACCCACCAAGCCCGCGACAACTAAAGCCACAAGCATGGTTCCCGGCGTAACTTTCGCGGCGGAGAACATCATCCCAAACCCCGGAGCGTGCGAAACAAGGTAGATCAATACATACCCGCCTAAAGCACCCATGAGTCCGCCAACCAGGGCTAGAGTGATGGCCTCGCCAACAAACATCCCCAAAATGGTTTCCCGACGAAAACCGAGCGTCTTTAGCACTGCGACTTCCCGGGTCCGTTCACGGATGGACATAGCCATGGTGTTGGCCGAAACCAGAAGAATGGTAAACACGACGGCCGCACAAATGCTCAGAATGAATGCTTTCACATTGCCGAGCATGGCGACGAAACTCAACTGAAAAGCTTTTTCGCTTTCAGTCTTTGTGGGTTGCGGGGAATCGTGAAACATATCATCCACGGAAGTGGCTATCTTGCTGACGTCTTGAGGATTGTCGGCGAGAATGCCGAAAGTTCCCGCCGTCCCTTTGAAGAATGAAACCGACTCTTCGAGATATTTTGAGTTGAAATAAACTGATTGATCGTCGGGGTCGCTCGTGAAAATTCCGCGAATGTAGAGTTCGAGGTTCACGGGATAAATGGTGCCTTTGAGCACAATGCGGTCGCCAATCTTCCAGTTGTATTTCTTGGCCAGAGTGGAATCGACGACGACGCCCTGGCGATCGCGCTGCCAAGCCGCCACCTGATCGGGAGAGATTTTGAAATCCGTATAAGTCTTGAAGAACTCATCCGGATCGGTACCGAACTGGGCGAAGAAGTGCTCCGGCTTATCGTCAATGTACAGGCCACCGAACCAGGAAACGGGAACAACGGAAACCACTCCGGGGATCGCGCGAATTTTCTCGCGATAGTAAATCGGCAGCGCAAAAGTCAGACGAAACTTTGTGGCGAACTACGAGGCGTTGGGCGGATTGCACACTGCCTTGATCGATATAAAAGGCATGCCAGATGGTCATCATTAGGGTCAGCAACAGCAGCGAGAAGCCGATGCTCAACACCGTGAGGATGCTGCGGCGCTTGTTGCGGAACGCGTTCTTACTGACGAAGCCGGTCAAGGTCATAGCTGAACTCCGGGAGAAGACCTGGGCTGCTCCAACAGCATAGACGAAGCGCTTCGACCCGACAACCGGAAGTGAGTTTACATCCTCATTTTCATAGGGTTGCAGGTGCCGCACCAGTGGAGAAAGTCAGCCTCGGGAAGTGACAAATGTCAGGTGGAAAATTGCCATGACCTTCGTAACCGGAAGCCGCGAGTTTCGAGGGGATTTCGGGGGTTGCGGAGCTATCCTAGGCGCAGGTTTTCCCCGAATTTTCAGCGTTTGCGGCGGACGAAATCCGCCAAAAGGGTCAGATAAGAGATGGAGAACAAAATCGGCCGTTTTGAAATTCTCAGTGAACTTTCGCGTTCGGAGCGAGGCTGCGTTTACAAGGCCACCGATGCGGAGAGCGGACAAACTGTCGCGCTGAAAACCGTCAAGCTCGAAGTGCTTGGAGACCAGGCTGCCACTTTTGTGCAGCGGGTGCAATCCGAGGCCGAAGCGGCGAAAGCGCTCAACAGCCCCAACGTCGCGGTTACGTATGGCACCGGAGATTTCGACGGGCATTTTTGTGCGTCGCTCGAGTACATCCAAGGCAACAGCGTTTATACAACCTTGAGCCGGCAAGAAGGGTTTTCCATCTGGGACATTCAAGATATTACCCGCCAGGTTTGCCAGGCGCTTGACCATGCCAGCGGACACAAAGTGGCGCATGCCAGTTTAGAGCCTGCAAAGATCATGTCGGGGTGGGACGGCACGGTCAAGATTCTGAGCTACGGCATTTCGACAATGGGCGATTATGCGGTGCAGGCCAGTGGCAAGCCAGCGGAGATTCTTTACTACATGTCGCCGGAGCAATTGAATGGCGGTACGTTGGATGTCCGGTCGAATCTATTTAGCTTGGGCGCGATGTTATACGAAATGGCGACGGAGCAGAAGCCATTTCCGGGGGATGATGCTGATCAAGTGCGGCAGCAGATACGGGAAGCGATGCCGGCGCCGCCGATTCACGTGAAGGGCAAGGTGCATCCGGCGTTAAGCGAATTGATCATGAAGGCGCTGGCGAAAGATCCGGAAGCGCGCTACCAGTCGGGCAAGGAGCTGGTACTCGACCTGGAAAAATGCAAAGATTCGCCGCAGAAGAAAGCGGAAACGAAAAAAATGCCCGGCGCCGACGCGCCGAAGGGGTTGATGGGCGCACCCATCAAGAAAACGACGCCCGCGAATCCAATCATGGCGAAAGCGCCAGAGCCGGTGGTGGCGAAGCCGGTGGAAAAGCCTCAGGAAGCGGCCATGGCGGCCGCTGCTGGCGCAGCGACCGGCGTCGCGACCGGCGCCGCAAGCGCATTGGCACATGCCGCGACAACGAGGGTTGAGCCGCAAGCCCCGGCCGCGCCGCATATCAGCATGTCAACTGCGACGGCTGAGCCGGTTGAGAGCCCAAGTATTGCGGTTGATCCGGCGATGGCGGAAAGCGCTCCTTCGACGGCGGCGCCGAGCCGGAGCTTTTCCGACATCAACGAATTGCCGCCGATGAAGCCGGTGTTCATCGCGCCACGGGCGCCAGCGGCACCGCCGGAAGCTCCCGCCGAGGAAGTGGCGGACGCCGATGCGGTAAAAGCGACGGTTTTCAAGGGTGCGGGAGCTGCGGAGGAAAAGCCGAAGCTTCAAGCCAAGGAGATTGCCCGGAAAGCGGCGGCAGAAATCAATAAAGTGCCACCCAAGTTCTTCATGTATGCGATTGCCGGCGCCTTGGGGTTAATTCTGCTGGCGATTGTGTGGATCGCGTTCAAGATTCACGCCGACAACGCGGATGACGATGCAGCCTCAACCCCGGCAGCAGCTACCGCGCCCGCGCCTCTCCGGCTCCAGCGCCACAAGCAGCAGCGCCAGCCCCAGCGCCGGCTCCAGATGCGGCCACGGCTACGGTGGATGCGTCCGCCAATGCAGAACCTCAGGCGGAGACGCCGGAAGACTCGCATGTCTCGGTTACTCCGCGCTACAGCAAAAAACGGCACCAGAAGCTCGC
Organism: Terriglobia bacterium; assembly: GCA_963702965.1. Classification (GTDB taxonomy): domain Bacteria; phylum Acidobacteriota; class Terriglobia; order Terriglobales; family Acidobacteriaceae; genus JAJPHW01. The sequence continues at coordinate 3,534,300 of OY969776.1, read as the reverse complement.
GGCGGCCGCTCCCACGATTGTGGGCGGGCAACTGTCGGTGACTTCCACGCCCGCCGGAGCACAAGTCCAGATCGATGGACATGCCGATCCTTCATGGATCACACCCTACAACCTGGGCACGCTTGCGCCGGGGACACACACAATTGTCATCAGCAAAGCCGGGTATAACACGGAGACCCGCACGCTCAATGTCAGCGGAGGAAGCAAGGCACTGGTTTCCGTACAACTGGCGTCTTTGCAGGCAGCGATTTCGATTACCAGCACTCCCACGGGCGCGCACGATTTTGATGGATGGAAGAGACACCGGCAAAGTTACGCCGGCGCAGATCTCAGTGGACAAGCCCGGCAACCACACCTTCGTCGTGCGCAAGCAGGGCTACCTCGACGAGAGCAGTTCACAGAACCTGCAGATGGGTCAGATGTTGCGTTACGGGCCGGCGCTCCGCGCGCTCGGGTCGGCGGACGACATTAAGTACGGCGGCAAGTTCAAGAAAATGTTCGGCGGCGGTGACATGGCGAATATGGGCGGGGTGGAGATCAAAACCCAGCCCAAGGGCGCGCAGGTCGCGGTCAACAACCGCATTCTCGACAAATATTCACCGGTGGAGTTTTATCTGGATCCTGGAACGTACGTGGTCGATGTGACTCTGTCGGGATATCAGGGAATTCATCGTGTGATTACGGTGGACAAGGGCGGCAAAGTGGTGATTGAGGAAAGCCTGCAAAGGCAGTAGCTCAGATTTTTCGAGGTTGCCTCCTGAGAGCGGCCCGCCCCGATGGTTTTCGGAGCGGGCCTTTTTTCGCTCAGCACGCGTATGACCCCGTACGCGTTCAATCCAGTTCGGACCTAACTCCGTTCGCGCTTAGCCGATTTGAGCTTAGCGACGAAACGCCCGCTGGTACCCCGCGCGATAACCGTTGGCGTATTCCTGCTCGTAGACGAACTTGTCGCCGTATTCGCGGTGATAGCCGCGGTCTTCGTGCGCGTATTTGCCGCGGGGGAATGGTTGAAATGCCTTACCGTGGAACAAATCCTGGCGCCCGACGAGGGAGCCATCTTCAAAGCCTATATCGTGGGCCACGCGCATCACCGGATCACGATAAGCCTGCTGCGCCTGCGCTACGCTGCCAAGACTTAGCATCAGCGCGGTAGCGCCGAGAAACATGGTGAGCCTTTGCAAAAACCTGTGTTGCAACATGTGAAACCCTCCCCAGATGGCTGCTGACCGCTGTAAGCCTTGTCTGCCGTGCCATCCGACTTATTGTTATAGACACCAGTGCAGCGGAAAAGTCGCTCTCCAGTATGGCCCGACCGTGCCACGGTGTTAGACTTTGGAGTTTTCTTACTTATAGTTGCCAGGAGCAATGTTCATGGACGTTAAGCAGGTTGGTGTCATCGGCGCGGGGACCATGGGCAATGGCATCGCGCATGTCTTTGCCCGCGGCGGCTACAACGTAGTTTTGTGCGACATCGAGCAGAGATTCCTTGACCGTGGACTGCAAACCATCGAGAAAAATCTGGAGCGTGAGGCCGTCAAAGGCAAGATCACAGCGGAGGAGAAAGCCGCCGCGCTCCAACGCATTTCTCCGCTGACCGACCGTGCCAAGCTGGCAAGCTGCGATTTCATTGTCGAAGCGGCGACGGAGAAATTTGAAATCAAAGCGGAAATGTTCCGCGAACTCGACAAGATTTGCCGTCCGGAAGTGATTCTTGCATCCAATACTTCGTCTATTTCGATCACGAAGCTGGCGGCCCAGACCAAGCGGCCGGACAAAGTCATCGGGATGCACTTTTTTAATCCGGTGCCGGTGATGAAGCTGGTGGAAGTCATTCGCGGGCTGGCCACTTCGCAGGAGACGTTTTCTGAAACTCGAAAGCTGGCGCTCAAGCTGGAGAAGACCCCGGTCGAAGTGAACGACGCGCCCGGCTTCGTCTCCAATCGCGTGCTTATGCCGCTGCTCAACGAAGCCATGTACGCTGTCATGGAAGGCGTGGCCACCCCCGAAGCTGTTGATGAAGTGTTCAAGCTGGGCATGGCGCATCCCATGGGTCCGCTCACGCTGGCGGATTTCATCGGCCTCGACGTCTGCCTCGACATCATGCGGGTACTGCTCGACGGCCTGGGAGATCCGAAGTACCGGCCGTGTCCACTGCTCATCAAAATGGTGGATGCGGGCTGGCTGGGGAGAAAGAGCGGGAGGGGGTTTTATCAGTACTCGTGAACAACCAAAGTGATGCGTGGGTTTATCCGCTGGGCGCGATCCTCGGCATTTCCGCCGGCATTCTCGATGTGAAAGTCGGGGACTTGCTTATGACGGCCATGTTTGTGCTGGCCTCGACCATGCTGCTGGGTACGCTGCGCCCGCAGCGGCCGTGGCGCTGGATTATAACGGTCGCGATGTTTGGGCCGATCGTACAATTGCTGGCCTATCTTTTCCTGACCGAGAAACCTTATCGGGCCCAGATCTACGAGTCTTTTTTGGGCTTCCTGACCGGAATCGCCGGAGCTTATGGCGGCTCGGTGTTGCGCCATGCCATCAATGAGCTCCGGAAATAAATATGTACCGCCGAGGGCGCAGAGGTCGCGGAGAAAACAAATTAAATATGAAAGTTCTATATTGTTTTCTCGGCGTACTCCGCGATCCCGGCGGTGCGAAAACTACCCGAAGGTCTGTAGATAGTCAGAAAGGCACTCCCGTTTCCACAGGGCGAGCGAGTATGCTCTGGAGATGGGAGTTTCCGTTTCGGTGCTGGCCAGCGGGAGCCGCGGCAATTGCGCCATCGTGGAAAGCTCGCGCACCCGGATTCTGGTGGACGCGGGTATTTCCTGCCGCGAGACTTTCAAACGAATGAAGCTGGCGGGCGACGATCCGCGGTCTCTTTCGGCTGTCGTCATCACTCACGAGCATACCGACCACGTGATGGGGCTGCGAGTGCTGGCCAGAAAACTCGGGGTTCCCGTTTTTATGACCGGAGCCACGCACCAGACGTGGGCCCGAGCCGAACGCGACCAGAAAGGTGAATTGCCCGAGTTGCCCAAACTCGAGAAATTTTGTGCGGGACGCGAATTTCGCATTGGCGATATTGACGTGGCCCCGTTCACGATTTCGCACGATGCCGCCGATCCCGTCGGGTTTACTTTCCGCAGCGAAGGCGTAAAAATTGGGTTCGCCACGGATTTCGGATTTGTTTCAGAGAACATGAAGCACAGCCTGCGCGGCTGCCACATTCTCGTGATTGAATCGAATCACGATCGCGAGAAGTTACGGAATGGGTCTTATCCCTGGTCGGTGAAGCAGCGCATTATGGAGCGGACCGGGCACCTGTCCAATGAGAAATTGGCCGAATTTCTTGCCACCGACTATGACCGGAGCGCATCATATATCGTACTGGCGCATCTTTCAGAAGAGAATAATCATCCGGAGATTGCGCTGCGTGCGGCGCAAGCAGCGCTGGGCGAGCATCAACAGACACTGTGGAGCAGCCGGGTCTTAGTGGCAAGACAAGCGGAGCCGTTGCAGGCCATCCGGCTCTAGGTGGATGCGTATTGATTATGAGCGAGTGTGTAGATCCCATCGTAGGCAAGATTCTGGCGGGCTGGCGCTATGACATATCGGGCATTGCGCCGGAGATGAGCGCTGGCTACGAGGACCACTTTGCCGCCTGCGAGCGCTGCCGCTCGCGGCAGAAAATGCATCGCGGCATTGATATTGGTTTGATCGCGCTGGCGTCGGTCTCGGCGGCGATATTTCTACTGGCCTTTGGAGCCATCCACTATTTTGAACCGCGCCATACGCTGTTGCTGGAATTGGCAGCGCTGGCGGGATTTGGGCTCTCCGCGATGATTTGGCTGGTGGTAGCGGTGGCCACGCCGGCGCCGATGGTGATGGTGGATGCCGCGCGCATAGGCGCACGCCACGTGCATGACCGGCTGCCCGAAGAAATCCGGCAGCGCCTGCCCGAAGAATTGCGCCTGCGGATTACCGGGTCGTAAGTTAGCAGCGAATATATTTATGCGCGAAACCTTCTTCCGAATCACGCATCCCAGGTAAAGTATGCCAGGCTTGGGTTCCAAACCGTTGACGTGCCTGCTGTTAGTCGCGATGGCAGTGGTTTTTGGCGATCCCTCCAGTTTCGCCGGCAACTACAAATCGACTGCAATGGGCGGGCGCGCGGCCTGCCACGAGTTGATGCCTGGGTCTTATTTATTCCACCCTTATCATCATCCAACTCGAGCTCATCCAACTCAAGCTCATCCAACTCAAGCGCTCCTCAACCTGCTTCTCCCAGACCGGTTAGCTACGCCTGTTGCGGTACCGGACACAACGCCGCACTCCTGTCCGCGCCTTTTGCTGTGAGCATCCCTTCGGTAAGAATTGCGGCGGAGCCCGTGCTCGCGCTTACTGCTGGTTTCAAACCCGCGGAGAACTCCCCTACTGATCTCTCCGCCGACCCTCCCGGTCTTACTCCGCTGCGCGTCTAGTTTCCTCACACCTCCTCAATTCTTAGGCGCGGATATTCGTGCGCCCCGAGTGGTCATTGATTCCGAATTTCAGGAGCACGCGTGTGAGAAAAGTTCTCCATCTCATCATTTTATTTTTTACGCTTACGGTGGTTTCTCTGGCCCAGGACGCCGGCCAGAACCCGCCGCCAATGCATATGCGCGGTGATGCCGCCTCACCTGACTTGCCTTCGCCCCACGCTTCCTCGGGCACTGCCTGGCAACCTGCGTCTGTACCCGATCCGATGTGGATGCTCTCCCGTGCAGGTTGGAACTTGATGGCGCATGGAACGATTTTTGTGACCTACAACCAGCAGGGCGGCCCGCGCGGGGAAGGCAAAGCCGAGTCGGTAAATTACCTGATGACGATGGAGCAGCACCGCCTCGGCCGTGGTACTCTGCTGTTGCGCCAGATGTTCTCAGCCGAGTCACTGACGTCCCCGCATCCCGGCTTTCCAGAACTATTTCAGACTGGAGAGACCTATCACGGGGAACCTCTCGTCGATCATCAGCACCCCCACAATGTCTTCGCGGAATTGGCCGCACTTTATACCGTTCCCATCAACAAGAAAATTTCCTGGCTGCTCTACGGAGGCCCATCCGCCGAGCCCGCGCTGGGCCCGGTGACTTATCTTCATCGCGCTTCGGCTTCCGAAAACCCTGCCGCGCCCCTAAGCCATCATCTCCAGGATTCCACGCACACGAGTTTCGGAGTGGTCACGACTGGCTTTGTGATTTCGAAATTCAAACTGGAAGGGTCCGTCTTTAACGGCCACGAACCCAACGAAGAGCGCTGGAGCATTCAACCAGGCGCGCTCACTTCGTGGTCAGCCCGCGCGAGCTATGCCGCAACGAAAAATTGGGTCGCGCAATATAGCTATGGCCGCCTGGAAGATCCCGAAGCCGATGAGTCCGGCAATCAACAGCGGCAGACGGCGTCTGTGGAATACAACCGGGCTTTGTCGGGAGGATTTTTGGGCACCGGCAATTGGGCCAGCACTATGATTTGGGGACGCGTGCAGAAACAATTCGAAAGCTTCCCATTGAACAGCTATCTCGCCGAATCGACGCTGAATTTCCGCCGGCGCAACTATGCCTATACGCGTATCGAACTAGTAGATAAAGACGAGCTCTTTCCCGAGGCTGCTTTTCCTAATATAACGACCCATCCCGCCTACCACATCGGAGCCTACACTTTTGGCGGCGTCCGTGATTTTGTGCACTCGGAAAAATGGAATATCGGGATTGGCAGCGACGTGACCTTCTATTCCAAGCCGAGCGCGCTTGATCCGTTTTATGGAGATAATCCCGTCTCGTTCCACGTCTTCATCCGCATACGGCCGGGTTGAGTGCACAGGCTATTCCAGCTAGGATGAGGGCGTCGATTCTAAATTGAACAACGAGGAATGAAATGTCAGCGCCTGACTTTACCCAACTGAAGTCCAATATGAAGAATGCCTGGATGGCTGGCGACTTCGGCCAGATCGCTGCCTACTCCGCCAGGGCTGCGGCCGAGTTTGTGGAGCGGACGCCAATCACGCCCGGCATCAAGCTGCTGGATGTGGCTTGCGGAACGGGCAACACTGCAATTCCCGCGGCGAAAGCAGGCGCGGCGGTTACAGGGGTTGATATCGCCACGAACCTGCTCGCGCAGGCACGCCAGCGCGCCTCGGTGGAAAAGCTCGACATCAAGTTTGACGAGGGAGACGCGGAGCAGCTCGCTTATCCCGAGGGCGCATTTGACGTTGTACTGAGCATGTTTGGGGCGATGTTCGCGCCCCGCCCGGAGCTGGTTGCCAGCGAGCTTTTGCGCGTATGCCGCTCCGGCGGCACGGTTGCCATGGCCAACTGGACGCCACAGGGCTTTGTAGGCAAAAGTTTTCAGGTTACTGCCCGGATGGCGCCGCCTCCGCCGGGTCTTCTGCCGCCCGTGCTTTGGGGAGACGAGAAAACCGTAAACGAGCGTTTTGGGAAAGGCGTGTCTCATCTGGGTATGACGCGGCACAAGACATTCTTCGAGTATCCATTTCCGCCGAAAGACGTCGTTGCATTTTTCCGCCAATATTTTGGGCCCACCCAAGTCGCCTTCAGCCGGTTGGACGAAAATGGCAAAGCGGCTTTGGCGTCAGAAATGGAAGCGTTGTGGACGGAGCACAACCTCGCCAAAGATGGGACGACCAAGGTGGAAGTGGAGTATCTGGACGTGCGGGCAGTGAAGGCCTAGGTCAGCAATTGCAAGTTGCCCGAACAATTGCAATTTCACCACAGAGACGCCGAGCGCACAGAGAAATTATTTGTTTTTCTCGGCGATCTCTGCGTTCTCGGTGGCCGATAGTTACGCCTTAATATGGCAGCTTGCCATGCCGCGCTTTTCTAAATACTGCTGGTGATAATCCTCGGCTTCGTAGAACGTCGGCGCCGGAACAATCTGCGTGGCAATCGGCTTGCTGAAACGGTGCAACTTTTCGAGCGCCTCTTTCGACGCCTTTGCCTCTTTTTCCTGCTCCGGCGAATGGAAGAAGATCGCCGTGCGGTACTGCGTACCGTGGTCCGGCCCCTGCCGGTTCACCTGCGTGGGATCGTGGTTCTCCCAGAAAACATTCAGCAACTGGTCGTAAGAAATCTGCGCCGGGTCATATTCGACCTCGACTGCTTCTGCGTGCCCGGTGCGGTCGGTGCAAACGTCTTTATACGTCGGATTGACCGTCGTCCCGCCAATGTAACCCACGCGCGTGGACTTCACTCCCGGCAGCGCGCGAAACGTCGCCTCTACTCCCCAAAAGCATCCCGCAGCAAACGTTGCCTTCTCTGTGGCTTTCTCTGTGGCTTTATTTGTGTTTTCGGCCATGATGATCGCTCCCCTGACTTCTCGAATGTTTAATTATGTCAGGAATATAGATGCCCCAGAAAGGCAAAAGTAACGGCAGGCGGCGCTAAACAAATTCATCCTCATGCATCCAAAATTCCAATCCCCGTCATCCTAATCCGTGTTGCCCGAGCCCGAACTCCCAGCGGAGATACTGATGAAACCTATCAAAGCAATCGCAGTCTACGGATTCGCATTCGGATTGGTCGTTATCGTGTTCGCCGTGTGCCAGGCCCCCGCGCGGGCCGAAGCCGCGAAGACGCTCTATCCCAGCATGGCCCCAGTTGACCAATACCTGATGGACCGCAATAGCGAGATCACTTTGGCGCGAAGCGCGGCGCCCGAATCCATCGCCAAAGACGCCGAAGTCCTGGTCATGAGCAGCAAAGGCTATGAAACCGCCGTCAGCGGCAAGAATGGCTTCGTCTGCATCGTGCAGCGGTCCTGGACCGGGGACATTGATGGTCCGGAATTTTGGAACCCCAAAGTGCGCGCTCCTCTCTGTTACAACGCGCCCGCGGCGCGCACGTACCTGCCCTTTGCCCTCAAGAAGACGGAGTTAATCCTGGCCAGCCGCTCAAAAGCTCAAATGGTTGACGGCATCAAAGAAGCCCTCGACAAGAAGGAAATACCACCTGTGGAAGCCAATTCCATGGTCTTCATGCTGGCAAAGACGGGATATTTGAATGACGGCGCGGGAGCCTGGCGTCCTCACGTAATGATGATCTCTTCAGCCACCGATCCGTCGGTATGGGGAGCGAACTCAGACGCTACGCCCAGGGAAGACTCACCGGTTATTGGAGCGCCGGACGACTTAGACCGGTTGACCGTGTTCATGATCCCCGTGGCCAAATGGTCGGACGGCACTCCCGCCCCGCCGACGAAGTAACAATCATGTTCTAAGGCCATTTGCTGAAAGTGACGGCCAGCCTCTAAACTTAACAATTCGACATATTTAGTGGTTCGACATAATTGAACGTCGCTCGTCCGGGCAATACCGGGCGGGGAGGGTGAATGCGCAAGCTGTTTTCGTGCTTTTGGGGTGGAATTGCTATCTCTTGCATCCTGCTTTTTTCGGGCTGCCACAGTGGAAACGCGGTAGCAACCGCGAGCTATGCGGTGCCGACCAGCGTCAGCATCAATCCGACGCCGAGCGCTTCGCTTGAACTGGGCAAGACGCTGCAATTCTTCTCGAGCGCGAACAATTCGAGCAACCAGACCATCAGTGGTGAACCCATTGAATTTGCTTCCAGCAATCAGGCAGTAGTGACGGTGGCGGCCAATGGCCTGGCGTGCGCCGGAATCTGGGATTCTCTAGCCAACCCGCAGATTTGTACGCCCGGGCAGTCGGGGAGTTCGGTGATTACGGCAACCGCGCAGGGTGTCACCAGCCCATCCACGGTGATTTATGTGCATCAGCATATTGACCACATCGTGGTCAGCCCAGTGGCGGCGCAGCCTCCACCGCTTTCGAGCACATGTTTTTCCGCGGGGCAGACGCCGGCGCAAACCAAGGGCGAGGTCTATAACTTTCAGGCGAATGCCTTCAGCGGCAATGGCACGGATATCACTGCGTCCGTGGGCATTTTCGAGTGGCAAGCGACGAACGCGCAGGTGGTAACGCTGAAAGAAGCATCGCTGAGCACTCCCATTACCGGCCTCTTGCCGGGGCAGGTGCAGGCGACGGCGAACGTTCCGGGCACGACGACGATTTACGCGACGGTGGACACCACCAACAGCGCACCTTACACCTACACGACTTGTCCGGTGGTATCGATATCCACGGAAATTGAGGGCGGACGGGGAACTTCGGCCCTGGTTCCGGCCGGCAGCACGGCGTTGACACTGGATGCCACGGCGATCGACAGCCTGGGCATGAAGCTTTACGGAATTCCGCTCACCTGGTGTTCTTCCGCGCCCAACGCAATTACGCTGGGCGCGATTACCTGCACCACAGACGCTTCTTCGACGACTGCGCAATTTGCAGGGACGGCTACCGCGACGCCCTCCGTGGTGGGGGACGCAGCCATCACGGCAACGTGCACGCCCCCCACTTGCAATATTGGATTTCTGCCTACGCAGCCGGTTTATCCGGAGAACGTCATCAACATTGTGGCGACGACCGCCTCTGGCGGGGGCAGCACCTCGGAGACGGGAACATTTTATGTTTCGAGCAAGGACTGCGGGCAGGCAACGGATTGTAACAGCGAGATATATCCAATTACGGCGTCGAATAACCTATTGGGTACGCCTCAGGTTTTGTCCTCGACTCCGAATGGCCTGACGTTTAATCCGAACGGCAGCTCGATCTATATAGGCACCGATTACAGTTACAACAAGAGCCAGGGATTTGCCATTTATACGCCAGGTAGCGGCATTTCGCGTGATCAAGGCGCGACGGGCCGGGTGATTGCGGTTGCGCCCGATAACAGTATCGTGCTGGTTTCGGACACGATCAATACTCCGAACCAGGTCTATGTAATCAATGTTACGGGACAAAGCTCGACGTCGCTTTCCATCAGCGGCGCCACGGCTGCTGCTTTTTCTCCGGACAGCCTGAAGGCATTCATTGTCGCGGGCAACACGGTGTACGTCTATTCGAAAGAAGATGCGCTGCAATCGTTTCCCTTGACGAATCCAGGGACGGCGGTCGCGTTCACACCGGAAGGTTCCTTCGCTTTCATTTCTGGGGGAGGAATTGCCGATGGGCTCTCCACCTACACTACATGCACAGCGGCGGCCGGACTCACAGTGGGCACGCCCAGCGCTCCCAGCATAGTGGCGCCGCTGGGCGACGGCTCGCAGGTAGTAGCGCTGGAACCCCCGAATCTAGACCTGATCTCGGTCAATGTTAACGTGACTCCGCCTTTCACCAGTTGCGCGCCGCCGATGAACCTTTCGCTCGCGTCGTCGACGAATTTGGGGCTCGGCAGTTTCACGCCGTCACAGATGATCATTTCGCCGGATGGCACGAAGGCCTACATTGTGTCGAGTTCCTTCAGCAGCATTGTCGTGTTTGATATTGTGGGCCAGACGACGTCGGCCATCCAGTTGAGCGGGAACACCAGCCCGGTGCAGGCAGCGCTTTCGCCGGACGGTCAGGTGCTTGCCGTGGCTGCAAGCGATGGCACTGTGCATATGATCAACACAGTGGCGGGTGGAGATCTGACGCAGGTGACATTCCCTCAAAATCTTTGTTTGAATTCGGCCGGGCAGCCGTATTCGACTGTGTGTAAGCCGAATTTGATCATAGCGAAGCCTTAGAGGCCGACAGTTCTAGACGGCAGCTTTGTCGAGCGCTTTGCCTACGCTATCAAGCACGCCATTGATGAATTGCACGGATTCAGGGGCGGAGTATTTGCGGGCGATTTCGAGGGCTTCGTTGATTACGACGGCGCGGTGCGTGTCAGGATAGGCCAGTAATTCAGCGACCGCGGCGCGCAAGACGTTTCGATCCACGGCCGCCATGCGCTCCATACGCCAGTGCTCGGCGTGCTGTTCGATGAGTTTGTCAATTTCTTCGGCCCGATCAGTGGCCACGCGGAAAAGATCGTCGGCGAAACCTTGGACGTCTTTTCCTACGGTGTCGCGTTCGTTCCAGAACGTTTGCCGGACATTCTGGGGAGTTTGCTTGCCCATGTCAGCCTGGAAGAGCATCTGTAACGCGAGTTCGCGGGATTTGCGGCGAGTGCCCATAGGCTAGTTGCCAGTGATCGGTGCCAGTTGTCAGTTTACGCGAGCGAGAGATTATTTGCGCTTTTTAGATGTGTTCGTACGGACTGATTTGGATTTACCCTTTCGGGCTTTAGGGCCCTTGTCATTCCGAACTTTTACCATCTTGTCATTCCGAGGAGCAGAGCGACGAGGAATCTGCTTTTGCTTTTTTCTGGCCACTGGCGACTGGCCACTGAAAACTTGCTTTAGATTTGCCATCTCAATCGCGGCCAGTGCGGCTTCGAAACCTTTGTTGCCCATCTTCAATCCAGCGCGGTCGATCGCCTGTTCGAGTGTGTCGCAGGTGAGCACGCCGAAGGCGTGCGGAATTCCCGTTTCCTGCGCCGATTGTCCGATGCCGCGCGTGACTTCATTGACGATGACGTCATAATGGGCGGTGTCGCCGCGGATGAGGCATCCGAGGCAGATGATGGCGTCGTATTTTTGGGTTTCGGCGAGAGTACGCGCGGCAGAGGGAATTTCGAAGGCGCCGGGGACGCGGACGATTTCAAACCATTTCTGGCGATCCGCGCCACAGCGCAGCAATCCATCAATTGCCCCCGCAAGAAGACGCTCCGTTATAAAAGAATTGAAGCGACTCACTACCAGAGCAAAACTCTTGCCTGCTGCGTTTAAGTCTCCTTCTAACGCCAAGTGGCCAGTGTCAAGTACATTCTCAATAACTCGAGTGCCGATAATTCTGACCTTCGTGCCGCCCGGTAATTCAATTGTGAAATGCCGCGAAATGTGAGCGGGATTAGAACCTGAATGGTCATGAACGACATTAAAACTGCTCTTCGTTAACAAATCGAATGCGGTATCTGGATCGGAAATCATCAAAACAAAATCAACGTCGTTTCGTGTTTCTTTCCAGTAAATAAGATCCAGCTTCGCTTGTTCCGAGAAGAACTCAGCAGATAAAGCGTTTTCGTTCTCGCCGGAGAAACCCTTGCGCACTCCAAGCAATTCTAGGAGCTTCACGAGAAGCCGGAAGTCTTCCGCTGACTTGGTTTGCGCCGTGATTTGCAATGCCATGTTGATCAAGCTCTTTTTGTATCTCTAGTTTCCGGCTACTTGCCCTTGAACTGCGCTGGACGCTTCTCCAGAAACGCCGTCGTGCCTTCTTTTTTGTCTTCCGTCGCGCAGGCCACCCCGAACAATGCCGTTTCAAGATAGAGCCCCTCGGCGAGCGGCATCTCCATGCCGCGATTCACAGCTTCGAGCGTGTATTGCACGGCCAGCGGTGCATTGGCGATGATCTTTGCGGCAATCGCTTCGGCTCGTGGAATCAATTCAGCGGGCGCGGTGATTTCATTCACCAAGCCGATGCGGTGCGCTTCCTGCGCGGTGATCATTTCACCGGTCAGCAGAATCTGATTGGCGAGACCTTTGCCGATGAGGCGCGGCAGACGTTGAGATCCGCCGTAGCCGGGAATAATGCCGAGCTTCACTTCGGGCTGGCCGAGCTTGGCGTTGTCGCTGGCGAGGCGCATGGTGCAGGCGAGAGCGATTTCGCATCCGCCGCCGAGGGCGAATCCGTTAATGCAGGCAATCACCGGCTTGCCCAGATTTTCGATGAGGTCGAGCACGGACTGGCCACGCGCGGCATACTCTTTGCCACTCACGGCGTCGCGCTGCGCCAGTTCGTTGATGTCGGCTCCGGCGATGAAAGCCTTTTCGCCCGATCCGGTGAAGATCACCACGCGGATTTCGCGGTCGGCTTTGATGTCAGTAAATGCCGCGCGCAGCTCTTCCAACGTGGCGGAGTTGAGGGCGTTGAGCACCTTGGGCCGGTTGACGGTGACGTAGGCGATGGATGATTTCTTTTTGAGAAGAAGGTTTTCGTAGGTCATAAAATTAAAGTCTATCCCTGTCATCCTGAGCGAAGTGGCATCATTCGCTCGCGAATGATGCTACAAAGTCGAAGGATCCCTTGTTTCTAGACCTCAGAAGCAGCGTTTCAGGGAGTTCTCGCCCGATTCGTCGCAGAAGCGCCTTTCGTTGTCCATCATTCCGCAAGCTAAAAGGGATCCTTCGACTCCGTGAGAATTTCGCGTCGCGAAATTCTCACTCCGCTCAGGATGACAAATCATAAAGAGCAATACCATTACAGCTTATTCGCCTTCGGATTGTTCGGGTCGGCGTAATCGTAAAAGCCTTTGCCGGTTTTTCTTCCGTACCATCCTGCCATCACCAGGCGCTTCAACAGCGGCGGCGAGGCGAAGCGCCGCTCTTTGAATTCGTCATACATCACGTGAGTGATGTAGTAAGTCGTGTCGAGTCCCACGAAATCGAGCAGCGTGAACGGCCCCATGGGATAGCCGCAGCCGAGGCGCATGGCGTTATCAATGTCGTCAATCGAACCGACACCTTCTTCGTAGGCGCGAATCGCGTCCAGCAAATAAGGCACCAGCAGGCGGTTGACGATGAATCCGGTCTTGTCGCTGGTGCGGACGGGGACCTTGCCCAGCTTCTTGCCGAACTCGTAGGCGGTCTCATACACATCGTCGGCGGTCGCGATAGTGCGGACGACTTCCACCAGCTTCATCAGCGGAACTGGATTGAAAAAGTGCAGCCCGATAAAGCGCTCGGGGCGCTTGACAGCTGTCAGCAACTCGGTGACGGAGATGGACGAAGTGTTCGAGGCGAAGATGGCGTCTTTCTTCACAATGCCGTCTAAAGACGCGTACATCTTTTTCTTTTCTTCAACGTTCTCGATGATGGCTTCGATGATGATGTCGCAGTCGGCGAGGTCGGCTTTGTTGGTGGTGCCTTTGAGGCGTGCCCTGATAGTGTTTTTCTGCTCGGCCGTGATGCCGCCTTTTTCCACGGGCCGCTCGGCAAACTTGGCCAGCGATTTCTCGATCCCGGCAAAGCCTTTGTCGAGATACTTTTGGTCCACTTCCAATACGGTGACGTCGAATCCGGCAGTCGCCGCGACCTGGGCGATTCCGGAACCCATAAGCCCACAACCGAGTACACCGACTTTTTTAATTTCCATAAATTATTCCCAAAATAAATTTTGTCATTCTGAGCGTAGCGAAGAACCTATGCATTTGCCGTATCCGCGGAGTACACAGATCCTTCGCGACGCTCAGGATGACAATCCATTTGTAATGCCTAATTCATGCTCTCTACAATCATGGCGATGCCCTGGCCGCCGCCGATACAGGCTGCCGCCACGCCGTATTTTTTCTTGCGGCGGCGGAGTTCATGCAGCAGCGTAATCACCAGTCGCGCGCCGGTTGCGCCCAGCGGATGCCCCAGCGCGATTGCTCCACCATTGACGTTGACTTTGTTGCGATCAAGCCCCAACTCTTTTTCGACAGCCAGATATTGCGCGGCGAAGGCTTCGTTCACTTCGATCAAATCAATGTAGTCGAGCGTGAGCCCGGCTTTTTGAATTGCTTGCTTGATGGCCGGAACCGGGCCGCGGCCCATAAGTTTCGGCTCGACTCCAGCGATGCCCCAGCTCACAATGCGGCCCAAGGGCTTGAGATTGCGCTTCTGCGCGGCTTCGAGGGACATGACTGTGACGGCCGCGCCGCCATCCACAATACCGCTGGCGTTGCCGGCGGTCACGGTGCCGTTTTTGCCGAACGCGGCTTTTAGTTTCGCCAAGCCTTCCATATTGGTTTGCGGACGGCGATGGTCGTCTTCGGTTAAAGACTCGCCGAGTGAGCTCGCCCTTTGAATTGCGCAGCGGAACGGGTGTGAGTTCTTCCTGTAAGCGGCCTTCTTTGTAAGCGGCGTCGGCGAGTTGCTGCGAGCGGAGAGCAAACTCATCCTGCATCTGACGGGTGATGCCCTGCTGCTCACCATAAAGCTCGGCGGTATTCGCCATGTAGAGACCACAATAAGTATCGAGCAAGGCGACCATGAGCGAGTCTTCTAGCTTGCCGCCGGGGGCGAGGGTGAAGCCGTCGCGTCCGCGAATGACGAAGGGAGCCTGCGACATGGATTCCATCCCGCCCGCGAGAATGATGTTCGCTTCGCCTAGCTGCACCATCTGCGCGGCGTTGACGATGGCTTGCATGCCGCTTCCGCAGAGGCGGTTCACAGTTAATGCCGGAGTTTCGATGGGTATGCCAGCGCGAAGTCCAACATGGCGAGCGCCATAAAGTGCGTCTCCGGAAGTCTGCTGCGCGTTGCCGAAGACGACGTGGTCGAATTCCTTGGGATCGATTCCGGCGCGCTCGATGGCCGCCTTGCCAGCTACGGCGCCGAGTTCCTGCGCGGTATAGTCTTTGATTTTGCCGCAGTAGCGGCCGAAGGGCGTGCGCGCCCCGCTGACGATTGCGATGTCGCCTGGTTTCAGCATTGGGTCCTTATCTTGTGGATACTATTGATGATCGTGCCAGCAGAATGGTTCCGCGTGGACTTGTTAGTTTAACAGCGCGGAGAATGGTTTGCCATTTGAGGGCTAAAGCACGAAAGGCTAGGCGACGGCGGCAGCGGCCAGGGCGGGCGCAAGGGCCACGGTGGATCCCGGACCCTTGGCCACGGAAGCGGCCAATGCCTGTTCGGCGCGATTGATCACTTCGGTGACCGTGTCCACGGAATCGTATTGCTGGCGAACAACCGCCTCAGCCACGCCGGCGCTTACTGTAATTGCCGAAGTTCCGTTCAACTTTACGCCAGAAATGAGTTTGCGTAGCTTTTCTGCGGCCATGACTGCGTCGGCTTCGGCGGTTTCTCCGAGGACGATAGCGATGGTTGTGGCTTCATAGCGGAACGCAAGATCGTTCTGACGAATGTTACCCGCGAAAATCTGGCTAATCTGTTGCATAGCGGTTTCGATAGCGGATTCGCCAAATTCCTTGATGAGTTCATTGCGCTCGCCAATGCGCATCAACAGGACCGTTACTGGCGTGTTCTGCTGGAGGGCACGCTTCGTTTCAGCCAGTAGCAAGTCGAGATAAGAAGCGCGTTTCAGCAAGCCGGAGTGCTCGTCGGTGACAGAGAGATTCTTGACCAGGCGGCGCAAACCGACATTGTTCAGCGCAATCACCATTTGTTCGCCGATAGTCTTGAGGACCATCAAATCGTTTGCTCCCCAACTGCGTGACGTGGATTGCGTCAACAGGAGCAGACCCATGTGGTCTGGGCCATCGCTGAGTGGAATGGCCAGCAGTGAGACGATTTGCAGTTCGGCCAAAACGTCGTGGATGGAGGCCAATTCGGGCGCTGCTTGTGCCTGATTTAGCGTTAGCGTGCCCTTACTGACCGCGAGATCATGAACGGCGGCGACCACTTTGGCCAGCGCGGCGTTGCTCGCAGCCGGAGCGCCCTCGGCCGCATGTTCCTTGATCACGCTTGGCATCAGCCCCGGCTTTCGCATGGCCGCCACGCAACGAGTTACTTTCCATTGCGTGCAAATGTCTTCCGCGGCCAGCGAAAGCACGCCATCAGCATTGCCTTGACGGTAAAGTTTGCGCGTGATGTCCGAGATGCGGGCAAAGCTGTTGGCTTCAGTCGCTTCACTGGATCGAGCCGCAGATGCGACTGCGGCCGGCGTAGGCTCGGTGCCAGGCGCGGCTGAGCGTCCTGGCGAGGAATATTGTGGCGTCATGCCCGCAGTGGCATAAAGAGCTCGCAAGTCAGGATTGCGGTCTTCTTCATGCGGGAACAGTTCCTGGATGCGCTGTAGGCGTTCGAGCGCTTTGCCGCTCATGCCATATTGCACAAGGATCTCAGCTTGCAGCATTAAATCCTGCAAGGTCGCCGCGCCCAACGTCCGCTCTTCGCTGCGGACGGGTGTCACCGGCGCTAAACTCGTGAAGCGCGAGGAAATCACCTGAAACCGATTTTCATCAATCTTGCCGCGCAAACTCTCCAACCGCTTCTGGTGGCCGGGTTCGTAAGCGTCGATTTCTGCCGCTTTATCCAGACATTCTCCAGCCTTCGCGAAATTCGCCATGCCATAGTGAAGATCAAAGAGCTTCAGCAAAGTCTGCGAGTAGTCGCCTTCGCGATTGGAGGAGTTAAAAATCTCGCTCATGAATTCAAGTAGTTCTGGCGTCGCGGGGAATTTTGCAGCGATGCCTTGCATGAGCGCGATAAAACTGCGACGGTCGCCTTTCTTGCGTTGCTGCTGCTCAAGTTTGCGCGCCAGGGCCACGCCCTTGGCATCCTCGCCACCGTTTAGGAATGCTTCGATGAGAGACGCAATTTCCTGGATTCGTACCGGGTCGGCGTCAAATAGCTCCCAAAGGACGGGTTCGGCATCCGCGAGTCGTCCCGCAGCCAATAGAGACTTGGCATACGTGTCGCGAAATTCCACTGACGCGTTACCCGCCTTCACGACCGGCTCAAGAATGAAAGTTGCGGCCCCAACTTGCTGTTGTGCCAGCAGACTCTTGGCATAGGCTAGAGCGATTTCCTCGTCGGAGGGGTTTTCGCCATAAGCGCGTTCGTACCAAGTGGCTGTGTTTCCTCCGGAAGTTTCGGCCTGCGCAGCCAGCTTCATGAATGCATTCGCGGCAGCGCGGTGGTCGCCCGCTTCTGAGCTCAATTCGGCAAAGCGAATGGTATTTTTCTCGCCCGGATCAAGGGCAAGGATCATCTTGAGAACGTCCAGCGCTTCGGCTTTCTTGCCCTCGTGCTGCATTTCGGCGAGTGCCGCTTCGTAGGTTTCCAACGCGAGTTTCTTGTTGGTCTTTTCGAGCAGAGTGCCGTAGCGTACTTTTTGGTCGCTCGTGGGATTTTTGAAGCGCGCCAGCTTCTTGTAGGTAATATTGGCGCGGGCCGCGTCACCGGAGAGCACCTGGCGATCAAATAACTCGCCAAGCAAACGTTCGGCATCCGCCGGGCGTTGCAGCGTAAGGCACAGATCCGCAGCCATTTGGCGTACAGTATCGTTTTGCTGATCTTCGGCCAGGACGAGCAGATAGACGTCGAGAGCTTCGGCGGTTTTGCCCTTTTGCAAGAGCTTTTCCGCACGTTCGACGAGCTTGGCGATTTCGGCGCGATCGGGCATGAAAAAGGGAGGGTCGCCTGGCGGCATGACCCAAATGTGATTCTAGGTGTCATGTTCGCTGTGCAGCAACGAAGTACCCGGTCTGATGGGTTACCAAGGTCACGGCGTAAATTATGAAATTTGGGACACATGAAGCCACAGACATGGGCTGCAACGCATGAGCAGCCAGAAGCGATCAGAACCGGCGCTGCGGCAGCAACTTAGCGCCGGGCAAATGGCAATGGTGGCCGTCGGCGGTTCCATTGGCACGGGGTTGCTATTGGGGTCAGGCGCGGCCGTGCAGATTGCCGGCCCGGCGGTCATCGTCACGTATATTCTCGGCGCATTTCTCGCCTGGACGGTGACAAATGCGCTCGGGGAACTGGCCAGCGCACATCCGGCGGCAGGATCGTTTGGACTGTATGCCGAGCTCTATTTGAGTCCTTGGGCGGGGTTCGTCGCGCGCTATGGCTACTGGACTTCGGTCGTCGCGGCCGTCGGAGCTGAATTAGTCGCGGCTTCGACTTATTCGTCCTACTGGTTTCCCGCGGTTCCGGGGGTGGCATGGGTCGCGATTTATGCCGTCGTGCTCTTGTTCATCAATCTGCGGGCAGTCGGCGATTATGGACACTTTGAATTTTGGTTCGCCATGGTCAAGGTGGTTACGATTGTGGCCTTCGTTCTCATGGGTGCGTTGCTCTTGATCGGCCATCGTGCGGCGCCGCAATATCTGAATCATGGCGGATTCGTGCCCAATGGATTCGCGTCTCCTTTGCTCGCGATTTCTTTTGCATTGTTTAGTTTCTTAGGTTTGGAGATGGTTGCGATTTCGTCGGGGGAAGCGCGGGCGGCCAGTGAGATACCACGGGCGACGCGCATTATGTTTGGCTTGCTAGCGTTCGTTTATCTGGGCGCGACCGCGGTGCTGGTGGGCGTTTTGCCGTGGAACCGCGTGGGTGTCACGCAGAGTCCTTTTGTCACGGTCTTTGTGGTAGCTGGAATTCCGGCGGCGTCGGCGCTGATGAATGTAGTTGTTTTAACCGCCGCGCTCTCGGGAGCTAACGCGAATCTTTATGCGGCCAGCCGGATGCTCTATTCGCTGGCTCGCGATGGGCATGCGCCGGCGTCGCTGGGGCAGGTAAACGCGTCAGGGGCGCCACGACGGGCGTTGCTCATCTCGGCTGGGGGCGTGGTGCTTGCGCTAGTGATGGAGAAATTAGCGCCTGAATCGGCATTTCTTTACATACTGGGCGCGTCGTTATTTGGCGGAATGTTGGCCTGGTGGGTTGCGTTGGCTTCGCATATCGCTTTTCGCAGGCAGATTTCTCCCGAGAAACTCGCGGCTCTACCCATGCGCGCACCCGGAGGCGCTGTTCTTTCGGCGATTGGATTCATCGGCATCCTTTTGGCCATCGCTTCCACGTGGTGGGTGCCGCAATCGCGCATCACAATCGTGAGCGGCTTGCCCTATCTGGCGATTCTGACGGTCGCTTACCTGATCGTCCGGAAATCGCGCCGCAGCGGTACAATTTCATCATGAGTGTTGATGCAAATCACGACGCCTTGTTGCGCTACCGCCGCGAGTTTCCCATCCTCGAACGTACGACGTATTTAATCAGTAATTCCCTGGGCGCCATGCCCCGTGGCGTTTACGACGCCATGAAGGATTACGCGGACATGTGGGGCCTGCGCGGCGTCCGCGCCTGGGAAGAGCGCTGGTGGATGCTCGCCGCTGTCGTTGGCGACGAAATCGGCGCGCTTATGAATGCGCCGAAAGGTTCGGTTTCGACCCACCAAAACGTCACGACCTGCCAGCAGGTGGTGGCTTCATGCTTCGATTTTTCCGGCAAGCGCAACAAGATCGTTTATAGCGATTTGAATTTTCCCTCGGTCATGTATTTCTGGGAGGCGCAGCAGCGCAACGGCGCCCGCGTGCACATGGTTAAGACAGACGATGGCATCCATGTGCCGACCGAACGGCTGCTCGATGCGATTGACGAAACCACGCTGTTGGTGCCGGTTTCGCATGTGATTTTCAGAAGCTCCTACATCAATGATGCCAAGGCCATCATCGAAAAAGCCCACAAAGTTGGAGCGCTCGTCATTCTCGATACGTTCCAGTCGCTGGGCACCGTTCCTGTGGATGTGCAAGCGCTCAACGTCGATTTTACGTGCGGCGGCGTCTTGAAATGGCTGTGCGGAGGCCCCGGCGTGGGGTATCTCTACGTTCGCCCCGATCTCGCAAAAAAGCTCGAACCCAAATTTACGGGATGGTTTGCCCATGCAGACTCAATGGCATTTGCTGTCGGCCCCACGACTTATACCGACACTTCTTATCGTTTTATGAACGGGACCACGCACATTCCTGCGCTCGAAGCATGTCGTCCGGGCTTGAAAATTCTCAATGAAGTGGGTGTGGCCCGTATTCGTGAGAAATCGAAGCGGCAAGTCGCGTATCTAATTTCGCTGGCAGATAAGCATGGCTGGCGTGTTAATACGCCTCGCGGTCCGGAACAGCGCGGCGGAACGGTTTCAATCGACATGCCCGATTCTTACGAAGTCAGTAGGGAATTGCTGAAACGCGACATTCTAATCGATTGGCGACCCAAAGCCGGCGTCCGCATGGCACCACACTTCTACAACACCGACGCCGAGATTGATACGGCGATTAATGCGGTGGAGGAAATTCTGAGAGAGCGGATGGTTGCGTCGCGATAGGGTTAAGAGATGGCGGGCCAGAGCTCCCATCTGGCCCGCTATATAGACCACGCGTTGCGCGAGATCGAGGAACGAAAGTGTTGATAGATAGCTAATCGACTGGCGTGCAATTTTCCGGCCAGGGCGTGACTTTGACCGATTCGCAAAACATACCCGAAATTAAGCCGGAATTTGCCTATTCGCCAGCGCGGCAAGACCGCGTTCCTATCCGACTAGATAGGCGCCTATCCGTTTAGATATTTTCACTGAGCAATCTGGCTGAGGAAATCTGGCCTTGATCGAGCGCTTGCGTAACTCGGACACCGTTACCTCCGTAAGCTAAAATCGTTCTTTTCTACTGCCTGACCGCATCCCGTCCACTAACCTCATGCCGATGCCTCCTGTTCCCCCACCGGCATCGAGACGAAACGTGAATTTATTCTTCGCAACTCAAGTCCAGCCGCGCCTCGTGGCCTACGCCTTTTTTGGCGCATGTGCCGGCGTGTATCTGTTTTATCGCGGATTTGTGACCCTCCAGCGCAAACGCTTGATTGAAAACACACCGACCTCCAAGGTGCACAGCGCGGCCATGGGATTGGTCGAGATCAGCGGGCTGGCCTGCGGGCCGGGTACGATTCCAGCACCTATCAGCGGCATGTCCTGTTATTTTCACCATTCCATTGCCTGGGAGTGGCGGCGGGAAGGCCGCAGCAACCAGTGGGTTAAAGTCGCGGAAGAAACGGCGCATGTTCCTTTTTTTCTGGAAGACGGCACCGGGCGCGTGCTCGTGGACCCGCAAGGCGCGGAGATGAGCATCCACCGTGACTTCAGCGACCAGTTCAGCCAGTCGCTGTTTTCGAGCGGCCTCGACATTCCGGCCAATATCGCCAGCTTTCTATCGCGTCACGGCGTGAGCAACACGCGGAAAATTAAAATTGAAGAATATTGCATCAAGCCCAAGAATGCGCTGTTTGTGCTGGGAACACTGGCCGAAAATCATGCGACTTATCCGTCGGGTCCGGTCTTCGCGCCCGTCAGCAGTTCCAGAAGTCTTTCGTGGCGCATTTCGCGCGCCAACTCGGGAAGCGCGTACGCATTTACGGTCGGGACCGCGGCTCTGGCCAGCGCTGCGCCGAAGCCACCGATGGACCCGGCGCAGGAAGACAAAGTCCGAAACGCATTGATGAAAGCGGGGATTACGAATCCGGCCGCGTGGGCTGCGGCGGGGATTCGGACCGCAGCGGCCGTTATGACCGGAGGCGGAGTTGCCACGGCAGTCGCTCCGGCGAAAGATCCGGTACCACAAGAAATTTTTGATTTGCATCCACCAGTTGTGCTGAAGAAGGGCGGGCACAATCCGGCGTTTTTTATTTCGTGGCAAAGCCAGCGCGAAGTTGTGAAGGCGCTGGGATGGAAATCGGCCGCGATGATTTGGGGTGGGCCTGCGCTCACGCTATTGTGCGTTTATGCCATAGCGGCGCAAATGAGCTGGCTATAAGAATTGGTGATGAAGACCGTGATAACGATTTGAGAGAGGAACTATGACTACAATCATTTTGCTCGGATTTCTGTTCGTCATCTGCGGCGTGGCCGCTTATGCTGTCACCATTTTTAACGGCCTCATCGCCGTAAAAAATGAAATTGCTCTGGCCTGGTCGAATATTGACATCATGCTCAAGCAGCGGCATGACGAGCTGACAAAACTGCTTGAGGTGTGCAAAGGATACAAGGCGTTCGAAGGCGAAACGCTGCTGAAAATCACGCAGGCCCGCAGTATGTATCAGCAGGCTTCGACGGTGGACCAGAAAGCCGCCGCCGACCAGAGCATGACTTCCGCTCTCCGCGGATTGTTTGCCGTCGCTGAGAATTATCCGGACCTGAAGGCGAACAACAATTTCATGCAATTGCAGAAGCGCATCACGGAATTGGAAAGCCAGATCGCCGACCGCCGTGAGTTCTACAACGATTCGGTAAATACGCTGAACACGCGCATCCAGCAGTTCCCTGACACGTTTGTTGCGAGTTTCATGAACCTCACGGCGTTTCCGTTATTCAAGGTTGAAGAGGCTGATAAGGCTGACGTATCCATGGCATTCGGGGCGAGCGCAAAATAGTCGCGAACGGATAGTGATTTATGGCGGGAAGGGCACTAGTTCGCCCGTGTGTCCGCGGCCCACTAAAGTCCTTGTTACCATGCTCAACAGCGGTAACTCGGCGTTTGCAATCCCTCTCAAGTAGAATGGCACGGTGAGCGACGCCACACGCATCGGTATTCTGGGCGACTTCAATCCCGAATTTCGCTCGCACCCTGCCACCAACGAGGCGCTCCAGCATGCCGCCAAACAGGTCGGCATCGCAGTAGAGTCGGAGTGGATTCCCACGCCATCGCTGATGGATGCGGGCGCGGAAAAGCGCCTGGAATCGTTCGACGGAATCTGGGCCTCGGCGGGCAGCCCTTATAAAAACTTTGACGGCATGTTGAAGGGCATTGAGTTTGCCCGTCGCCGCGATTGGCCCTTTCTGGGTACCTGTGGCGGATTCCAGTACGCCTTGATCGAGTGTGCCCGCAATGTCGTCGGCATCAACGACGCGGATTCTGCTGAGAACAATTCCGGCTCGAAGAACATCATCATCTACCCCGTCGCGTGTGCGGTTTCGAGTAAAGACAAAAACGCCCCGAAGCTTTCGGGCATGGTTCCGGAAGTCCGCCTGCGCCCCGGTTCTTATTTGCAATCTTTTTACGGGAAGGACGTAGTCACTGAAGAATTCTTCTGCAACTTTGAGGTCAATCCTGACTATGAATGGGCAGCCATGGAAGCCGGATTCCCGGTCGTCGCGCGCGGGGCGCAGAATGAAATTCGCGCCATCGAATCGCCAACGCACCGCTTTTATATCGCAACTCTATTTCAGCCGCAGCTTACGTCCACAGCGAAGCATCCGCACCCCTTAGTTTTGGCATTTGTACAAGCCGCGGCCGACTGGGGCCGCAAGAAAATGGACGACAGTGTGCTGGAATAGCGGATTATTCGTGCCGTATAGGTCATCCAACCTTGACACCATGGAACTTTACGCCTACCTTCAGTGTACGGTTGCGTACACCGAGCTATCCAACCCAATACATCATTCCTGCCATTTGAATTGAACGACACGCACTTTAAGGCTTTCAAATAGCGACAATCAGTCTCCACGAGGTACCGGAGAATTCGCAGCACAGAGGAGTCGCGCCGTGAACGTTCATCTCGTCAATCCCAGTAGTGTCTCCTTCGGTACCGCGGTGATTACGCCACGCTGGCAATACGTACTGGCAGCGGCCACGCCGGTGAGTTTCGGCGATCCAATCCTCGTGGATGAAACACTCTCGCAAATTGACCCCCAATCGATTCAAAAGGGCGACATCGTCGGCATCGGTATTCACACCGCAAATGCACTGCGCGGCTACGAAATCGGAAAAATTGCCAGGGAACGTGGCGCGTACGTAATCTTCGGCGGCATCCATGCAACGTTATTTCCCGACGAAGCGCGCGAACTTGGGGGGGCCCATGCTGTTGTCAAGGGAGATGGCGATATTGCGTGGGCCCGAGCTTTAGCTGATTGTGTTGCCGGGACGCCGCTGCCGCTTTATGTTGGCGGTCAGATTGAAGCCCGCGATTTCGCGCCGGCTCGCTGGGATTTGGTGCCCCGCAATCGTTATATGTGGGCATCAGTGCAAACGGTTCGTGGATGTCCCAAGCATTGTTCATTCTGTTCGGTCTGGCGGACCGATGGTCAACGTCCGCGGCAACGCGCGGCTGACGTCGTGATTGAAGAAATCGTCCAACTGCGGCGCCTTGGTTTCCGTTTTATCGCATTGGCCGATGACAATTTTTATCCGGTCACGTTCACTGACATTGAACTCGCGGAAGCGCAGAAAAACACCCACCGCATCGAAGAATTGAAAAACATTCGCGCCGAGCGTTTCGAATTGATGTCACGGCTCGCCAAGCTGCCCGACGATATGGTTTTCTTCACGCAAATCACCATGGAAGCCGCGGAAGATACGCTTTTCCTGGATGCGATGAAGGCGGCGCGAATCAAAGGCGCATTGGTCGGGGTGGAATCCATCACGCCAGCCGGGCTCAAAGATGTCTATAAAGATTTCAACAAAGATGGCGCAAGCCTGATTGAGCGCCTTAAGACATTCCGCCGCCACGGCGTGCATGTGCTTGGTTCTTTTATTTTTGGATTGCCCAGCGATCGCCCGGATACTTTCGCAGCAACCGCGCTTGCGGCGATTGAGGCTGAACTGACTTTCGCGCAATTCGTAATGCTGAGCCCTTATCCTGGGACCGTGGATTTCACTCGCTGGGAAAAATCGCTCGGGCCTACGCCGCCCACTATCGCTGGCGTCCCACTCACTCGGCGATGGCTCATACCCCAGGCCTTACGTCCGAAGTTATATTGGGACCATCCAGTGATGTCGTCGGAAGAAATCCGCTCGCGAACCCAAGGCGTGTGGGACGCCTTCTATAGTTGGGGTTCAATCTGGAAGCGTTCGAGCTTTATCAAATCCAGCAAAGGCCGCCTTGCGTTTCTGCTTATCTCCCGTATTTACCGGCACATGTATGCCGATACCGGCATTGCCACCGATAGCGCCCGCGTCACCTGGTCGGGACGTTGGACCCGCTGGATGGCCGTCCCCTGCCGCCATCTTTTTGCCGGCAGGCCTATGCCAGATTTGGCCATACCGCAGGCCTGAGCTCTGCAACCGCAGTTCACTGGTCGCTCAAATTGATCGTTGGTGATCTGAATTCTCTTTCGATTTGATAGTTAAGGCGATTTTGAGGAGAATCAAGTTGTGGCCGTCACCGATTTGAATCTAACGACGGAAGTGTTGGCGGGAGTACGGATCGGCGAACCAATTTCTAAAGAAGCCGCCTACCAGCTAATTGGTGCGAGCGACGAGCAATTGCCCGAATTACTCGCAGCCGCCCTCGCCACAAAGCAGAAATTCAAATCGAACTTAATTACCTACTCGCGCAAAGTCTTTATCCCGCTGACGAATCTGTGCCGCGACTACTGCGGATATTGCACCTTTCGCCGTGACCCCGGCCAGCCCGGTGCCCATACGATGACTCCGGATGAAGTGCTGGCCGTCGCCCGCGCCGGAGAGCGGCTCGGCTGCACCGAAGCGCTGTTCAGTCTCGGCGACAAGCCAGAAATGATTTTCCCCGAAATGGGCGATACGCTGCGTCATTTGGGTTACAAATCAACGCTGCACTATCTCGAAGCTATGTGCGAGTTGGTACTGAGAGAAACTTCACTCCTCCCGCATCCCAACCCTGGATTGCTGAGTCCGGAATGGATCACCCGCCTGGCATGCGTTTCACCCAGCATGGGCCTGATGCTTGAAAGCACAAAGCACCTCGCCTGCCACGACGATGCCCCGGACAAAATTCCAGCAAAACGCTTGCGCACCATCGAAGAAGCTGGCAAACAAAAGATTCCTTTTACGACCGGCCTGCTGATTGGCATCGGCGAATCTCCCGAAGATCGCGTGGACACGCTGCTCGCTATCCGCGATTTGCATGAGCGTTACGGCCACGTTCAGGAAGTCATCATTCAGAACTTTCGCGCCAAGCCGGAGATCCCCATGCGCAATCATCCCGAGCCAAGTCACGGCGAAATGTTGCGCACGATTGCCGTCGCTCGCCTGCTCATGCCGGAGATGAACATACAAGCTCCGCCTAATCTTTCGCTGCCGAACTATGACGACTTCCTTGATGCCGGAATCAATGACTGGGGCGGTATTTCGCCACTTACGCCGGATTTCATCAATCCTGAAAAGCCCTGGCCGCACCTCGATCAGTTACAATGTCGCACCGAAGCCAAAGGAAATATTTTGCGCCAACGATTGCCCGTCTATCCAGAATTCATACCCGCGCTCGCGAAGCGCGGAGGATTCCTTGCTGAAAAATTGGCACTCGCCACAAACCCCATAGGACTAGCTCGGAGAGCCGCATGATCGTCGTCCTGACCGGCGGCACCGGAGGAGCAAAATTTGTAGAAGGATTGCGCCATGTGGCTGCTCCGGAAGATCTCACATTCATCGTAAACACCGGCGACGATCTCGAATGGTGGGGCCTTTATGTTTCTCCCGATGTGGACTCCATCATCTATGCTCTTTCCGGACGTCTTAGCAAAGAGCGCGGCTGGGGCGTAAAAGGCGATACATTTTACTGTCTCGAAACCATGAAGGCGCTCGACGAACCGATTTGGTTTCACGTGGGCGATCGTGATCTTGCGGTTCACCTGCTTCGCTCAAAATTATTGGCGGAAGGGAAGACCGTTACGGCAGTCGCCTCGGAAATTGCCGCTAAGTTCGGCATTCGTGCGCGCGTGCTACCTATGAGCAACTCACGCGTTGAAACCCGTGTCGATACGCCCAGCGGTGAACTTAGTTTTCAGGAATATTTCGTGCAGCGCTGGTATCAGGACCCAGTGAACTCGGTGCGCTTCGCTGGCTCGACTGAGGCGGAACCAGCGCCGGGAGTCATCGATGCCATCCTGCAAGCTAGTGCCGTGATTATTGCGCCCAGCAACCCCATCAGCAGCATTGGGCCAATTCTGTCTGTGCCCGGTATCCGCGAAGCTCTCGCCCGCACGAAGGCGACGGTGGCTGCGGTCAGCCCCATCGTTGCGAACAAAGCCGTCTCCGGCCCTGCGGGAATCATGATGGCAGCCATGGGCCTTCCCGTTTCGATCGGCGGCGTGGCCCAAGCCTACGAAGATTTTCTTGACGTGCTGGTGGTGGATAACCACGACAAGACTGCGGCGGCAAAATTGCAAGCCACAGGTTTTCACCTGCAAGTCACCAACACGATTATGAAAACCCGCGATGACAGGGTGAACCTTGCCCGCGCCGTATTGGCCGCGTGCGATGCAGAGAGTGCAGCCACTTCGAGGCAAAAATGATTCTGATTCCTGTCAAGCATCTTGCGCGTGCCAAGCAACGTCTTGCGGCGTGGTTCGATCA
Source organism: Terriglobia bacterium (assembly GCA_963702965.1). Lineage (GTDB taxonomy): Bacteria > Acidobacteriota > Terriglobia > Terriglobales > Acidobacteriaceae > JAJPHW01. The sequence goes on along the minus strand of OY969776.1, from coordinate 3,506,551 downwards.
GGACACACGTACGCTGCTTGCTCAGACGATGTTGTTGGATGTTTGTGAAACCGTTGCCCAAGTGCGCGACCGCATGCAGGTCAGCCTGGTCACAAGTGATCCTTTTGCGCTGGAGTTGGCACGGCAATTTCATTTTGAAGTTATGGCGGACCACGATAATCCTGGCGAAACCGAGGCCATCGCTCGCGCCACGCGGGTCTGCGTCGCCCGGGGAGCCGAGAGCACGCTGGTAATTCCCGCTGACATTCCTCTTATGACGGTCGCCGAACTTGAACATATACTCGCGGATGCACCTGGTGAGGGTTCTGTGCTCGTTCCTGCTGCCGATGGGCGTGGCACTAATGCAGTCCTGCGCCGACCCGCCGACTTATTCCCCTTGAGTTTTGGCAATGATAGTTTTAAGCCGCATTTGGAAGCCGCCCACAGCACGGGTTTTCCCTGCGTGACAATAAAACTTCCCGGCATTGCGCTTGACGTGGATAATCCCTCGGATTTACGCGATCTAGCGGCCGCGCCCGGCGAAACCCGCTGCCAGAAGTTGATTCAGAAGTGGAATCTCGAAGATCTGCCGCAAGCCGCCAGCGAATAATGTCTTCTTCCGCGAAAACCGGCGAGTTGGGAGTCATTCCCATTCGTTTCGCAGATGAAATTCATGCCGGCGATTCGATCGCCGAGACGTTGATCGGCGCACTTCGGCGGCATCGCTTAAGTCTGAAGTCCGGCGATATCATAGTCATCAAACACAAGATTGTTTCTAAAGCCGAGGGCAGATTAGTTGTTTTGCGTGACATTCGACCGTCTGCGTCATCAACAAAATGGGCGAAGAAATACAAACTCGATGCGCGTGTGGTTGAACTCGCGCTTGCCCAAAGTAAACGCATCATTCGTCGTAAAAATGGTGTGCTCATCACCGAAACACAACATGGTTTCGTTTGTGCGAACAGTGGGGTGGATGTTTCGAACGTTGACGGTGGCACACATGCGCTCCTGCTTCCTGAGAATCCCGACCGCTCCGCCGCTCAAATTCGTGGTGTGCTAAAAAAACATTTCAAGCTCCACATTCCGGTCATTGTTACCGACACATTTGGTCGCCCCTGGCGCGAAGGGCTCACTGAAGTCGCGATCGGTGTGGCCGGCATGAAAGCGATCCACGACTATCGTGGTAAGCGAGATCCTCACGGTTATCCGTTGCGCGTCAGCATCGAAGCAGTTGCCGACGAACTCGCTTGCGCCGCCGGATTAGTCTGCGGCAAACTCGCGCGCACACCCGCCTGCATCATCCGCGGGTTCCGCTATCAATCGGCAAAAGGCAATGCCCGCGATTTAATCCGCCCCGCTGCAACCGACCTCTTTCGGTAATTTGAAAGTATTGTGATTTCTCTATGATTGATTTCTCTATGAAAAGAGGCGCACCTGTTTCGGAATCCACCCGATCAGTTACTGACGGCGCCGGATGCAAGAGGCAAGATGTTGCAGGTGGGCCGGTGACGAACGAGAAAGTGGCGTTGCGGAGGTATTTTCCGACAGCTTTGCGGGCAAGAGTCCGTATATTTCGCTCCTGACCGAAAGACTTGCGCTATCATTACGCCAATCTAGGAAGAACGAATAAAGGTCACGCCATAAAAATGGAGGCCCTATGAAGCGCCTACTCTCGCTCGCCGCACTCTGCGTTCTGACTGCAAGTCTCTACGCCCAGACTTCAACGATTGCTTCCGCAGGAACAGGGCTCGTCAGCCAGCTCTCTAAAGGCCTTGCAATTAGTCCGACCCAGGCCAAAGGCGGTGCGGGCACGTTGTTCTCCCTTGCCAAGTCCCGCCTTAGCGAAGACGAATTTGGCAAAATCTCTTCCGCCGTTCCGGGCATGAGTGGACTACTGAAGGCTGCGCCGCCGCTTACGCATCAATCGGAGTTTTCCAGTCTCGAAAGCGAACTGCCCGGCAGCATGGGTTCCATGGGCCGCATGGCTGAAGCGGCCGAAGCTTTTCACAAGCTTGGCCTTTCGCCGGAAATGGCGGGTAAGTTTCTCCCCATCATGAGCAAATACGTCGAGTCTCGCGGAGGCTCGAGTACTGCGGGCTTGCTGGAGAAGGCACTGAAGTAGCTGCCCGGCCAGCTATAATGCAAGCAGAATGAAATCGTTCATGTCGTTTTTCGTGGTTTTGCTTTTGTCGTTAGCGGGCTTCGCGCAAGACAACGGCAGTTCCCAGGCACCGAACGAGCCTGCACCGCAGCGCCCGCGCAAGATGAAATCGCCAGCACCATCCATCGCACGGTCAGCGAAGTGAACGTGGTCTTTACCGTCACCGACAAGCACGGCCATTATGTAAAAGATTTGCAGAAGCAGGATATTCAGGTTGTGGATGACGGCCGGCCAGCGGTTGAAATTCGCAGCTTCAGCCGGGAAACCGACCTGCCGCTGGAAATTGGGCTACTTGTCGATGCCAGCAATTCGGTCCGCGACCGCTTCAAATTTGAGCAACAGTCGGCCATCGAGTTCCTTAATCAGACTATTCGTCCGCGCTATGACAAGGCTTTTGTCGTTGGTTTTGATTCCACGCCGGAAGTGACGCAAGACTTTACCGACGACTCCGGCCTGCTGGACGACGGCGTGCACGGCTTGCGTCCCGGCGGCGGCACTGCTTTGTATGACGCTATCTATTTCGCCAGCCGCGACAAACTTATGAAGGCGGAGCCGGCCAGCGGCCCGGTTCGCAAAGCAATCATCCTATTGACCGACGGCGACGACAACCAAAGCCATGTTACCCGCGAAGAAGCCATCGAAATGGCCGAGCGCGCCGAAGTAATTATTTACACCATCAGCACTAATATCAGCGGTGAAAAGAGTTCCGGCGATAAAGTCCTGCAACGGATCGCCGACGCCACCGGCGGTCGCGCCTTTTTCCCCTTTCAATTGACCGACGTCGCCAATGCCTTTGGCGAAATTCAGGATGAACTACGCAGCCAGTACGCCGTTTCCTACAAGCCGGCCGACTTCATTACGGACGGCCGCTACCGGACGATTGAAATTTCCGTGATTGGTCACAAAGGCGACCACGTCCGCAGCCGTCACGGCTACTACGCACCGAGTCACTGATGCCCTGGCATCTTATTCCGCCTTAGCCATCGCGTAATAGCCGTTGCGAGCCTGGATTTTGTAGTCTTTGTTGTTCTTGACCTGAATTTCAATCTTGCGGAATGATCCGTCTTTCACCGTATTCGTTGGCGAATATCCGATGTTGTATTGGCTCCGCAACTCATTGGAAATCTGATTAAACGCGTCGCGCAGCTTGTCCGGTTTGTTGCCCACTTCAATGACGCGTCCGCCGGTTTCGGACGTAAGTTTTTTCATTTCGCTGTCGCCGGAGTAGCCCATTAATCCGTAAAATCCGCGATCGGCGCAGAGAAGCACGTACACAATGGTATCGGCTTTTTGCGCAGCTTCAATCGCGTCCTGTAGTCGCAAGTCGCTGCCTTCGTCTTCCCCATCAGTCAGCAGGATCATCGCCTTGCGCCCCACTTGTTGTGACAGTTCATCGTGTGCGGCGAGGTAAGCAGCGTCGTATAGAACGGTGCCTTTAGGCCCGCTCGCCGTCGGCACCGGTTGTCCGCCTCCGCCGGGGATAACCACGCCCCCTCCGCCGCCGGTGTTGATGCGCACGCCGTTCATGGCGCGTTTGAGCGACGAAACAGAACTGGTGAAATCCTGCAAGAGCTCGGCATTCACATCGAAGCTCATCACGAACGCCAAATCCTTGGGTCGCAAAATCTGGTTCAGGAAGTCTCCGCCGACTTGTTTTTCCATATCGAGCACGCGCATCTGGCTGCCGCTTGCGTCAATCAGAATTCCGAGCGTGAGGGGCAAATCCGACTCGGCGGCAAAATACTTAATGGTCTGCGGTTTGCCATCCTCGGCAATCTCGAAATCGTCCTTGGTCAGGCTGGGAATCAACGCACCCTTTTTGTCTTTCACATTGAAAAAGAGTTGCACGATGTTGACATTGACCTTCAGCGTCTCCACGCTTTGGTCTTCCTGCTGCTGCGGTGGTTGCGGATTCGCCGTTTCGCTGCCGGGGCCTGAATACACCGGCATGTTTTGCCCATGAACGGGCGCTGCCAGCAAAAGCAATCCCAAGGCGAAGGAAAAAATGGGTTTCATGAAGTCTCCTGCCAGATTTTTGTTAGTCTAGTCTTTCACGGTTGGATGCACAAAATAAGGCATTTGTGCATCTACGCAGGCAGAGGCCAAAAGGCGGAGAGGTGGTTCGCGTGTTTAAAGTAGGGGCTCGACTAACAAGAATCGCCCTTAGTCTCGTCTTTTTATTTGCGATGGTCGGGCTGGTCTCTGCACAGAACCAGAGCACGGACCAGAAATCGCAAACCCCGCAGGACATTCCTGACGCGCCTTCCGCTTCACGGCCCAGCTTCCCGCCAACTTCCACACCAGTAGGCAACACACCGCCGCCCGCCGCCGCTCCGCAGGAGCAACTTCCCCCGAATCAGGCTCCGCCGGGCGATCAGTCGGCCACCGTGCCGCCCGAAAATCCGCCGTCCGAACCTCCTCCGCCTATGAAGATTACAACCGTTCCGGAGGGGGAAGCGACGCCAGCCCCGCAAGCGCCTGGCAGCGAACAACTTTACCGGCTGCGGCGCAACGTGAATCAGGTCATTGTGCCCTTTATGGTGAAGGACGACGCTGGTCACCTTGTGGAAGGCATTTTGCCCAAAGATGTGTCAGTGTATGAAAACGGCAAGAAGCAGGAAATGAACTTCTTTACCAGCGATCCCTTTTCGCTTTCCGCCGCAGTCATCATCGATACCGGCATCCCCGACGTGGCCCTTCAGAAAGTCAACAAGACTTTCGGGGCACTGCAAGGTGCTTTCAGCCCCTATGATGAGTTGGAGGTTTACACCTACAGTACGGTCGTTGGAAAGCCCAGCGGATTTCATCCGCCCGGACAACAAATTAATGAAGTATTTAACGATCTTGCGGATGTTCGCGGCCACAATAATGGACCCGCGATAACTGGAGGGCCGTTGGGCTCGCAAGGCCCGACCGTGAACAATATTCCCGTGGACCCGCAAGTGCCTACCGTTATCACGCCGGAACGTGAATCACATGTGCTCAACGATGCGATTCTTGCAGCAGCCAATGACCTGAGCAAACGTGACCGCGAACGCCGCAAAGTCATTTTCATTATTAGTGACGGCCGCGAGTACCGCAGCACCGCCAGCTATCAGGATGTGCTTAAAATCCTGTTGTCCGCGAACATCATGGTTTTTGGGATTGGTGTCGAAGGCTCCGCGATCCCGCTCTACAACAAAGTCGAGCGGCTGCATCTGCCCAAGTTCGGATATAGCGACATCCTGCCGAAATATGCCAACGCCACCGGTGGCGAGGTATTTAATGAATTCACGCGCAACTCGATTGAAGATATTTACCTGCGTGTCGTGGGCGACGCCCGCAACCAATACACGCTCGGCTACGCCAGCCGCGCGACGCCGTCGAGCTCATACCGCGAAGTGGAAGTCCGTGTTGCGGCCCACGGGCCGAGCTGCAAGACCGCCTATCGTCCCTGCGTGGATGTAACCGCCAAGGCCGGATACTATCCGCTGCCACCGGGGCGATAAACGGCAGCCTGGCCGTATGAAGCGTGGTGATAACACCTGAATAGGTTCGTGCTAACATTCTTTGAAGATGGTTTTTCTTCAAAATCGATGAAACACGTTGAAGCTTCTTGGAGTTGGTTAGCCAACTAAGGGTTCAGAGTCGAATCCATTAATAATCGGAGAGATGGCCGAGTGGCTGAAGGCGCACGCTTGGAAAGCGTGTTTAGGGGAAACTCTAACGTGGGTTCGAATCCCACTCTCTCCGCCATTAAGTCCGCGTAGCAGAGAAAAGCGCACTGCGCTCCATCCAGGACTTCGGAAACTGATCACACCATCAAATCGAACTTCCTGGCAACGCAGGCACCGCTTGACAAACAAATCGGGCAGGTCTTAGATAGAAGAATCCTTAAGTTGTTGAACGGATGCGGAGGCTTTCGATGCAGACTTCCCGCAGAGACTTCTTCAAGGTGGCAACGGTCGGCGGCGTCGCCGCGACCATCTTTGGATTCGACCTTCAGCCAGCCTACGCCCAGCTCAAAGAATTAAAGATTGCGCGAGCTGCCGAGACGCGCTCGACTTGTCCCTACTGCGCGGTGGGTTGTGGCGTGTTGATTTACACCATTGGCGACAAAGCGAAGAACGTGACGCCACAGGTCATCCATGTTGAAGGCGATCCCGATCATCCCACCAACCGCGGGACTCTTTGCCCTAAGGGATCTTCGCTGGAGCAGGACATTCTTAATCCGCGACGACTCACCAAGCCGCAAGTGCGACGCCCCGGCGGGACAGAATGGCAGGACATTTCCTGGGGTGACGCGCTGAATGAGATTGCGCAATGGACCAAGAAGACGCGCGATAGCTCTTTCGTGGAAAAAGATGCGAATGGGCGCACCGTAAACCGGTGCGAAGGCATATCGTTCATTGGCGGTTGCACCGACACAAATGAGTTCAATTTTTTGGCCGTTAAGGCCATGAGGGGGTTGGGCTTGGTTTATTTAGAAAATCAAGCCCGTGTTTGACACGGCCCCACGGTCTCAAGTTTGGGACCAACATTCGGGCGCGGGGCCATGACCAATGGCTGGATCGACATCAAGAACACAGACATGATGTTGATCATGGGTGGAAATCCCGCCGAAAACCATCCCTGCGGATTCAAGTGGGCGATGGAGGCCAAACGCAACCGCAACGCCAAGCTAATCTCCGTTGATCCCAGATTCACTCGCACGTCTGCGACCGCCGATCTTTTCCTGCAAATTCGCGCTGGGTCCGATATTGCATTCCTGGGCGGGCTCATCCACTATGCTATCGAAAACAATCGCGTGGCCAAGGAATATCTCGTCAATTACACGAATGCTGCGTTCATCGTGAAGGAAGGTTTCAAACTTCCTGAGGATGGCCTGTATTCCGGGTTTAATTCAGCATCAGGCACGTACGACAAATCGACCTGGAATTATCAGGAAGGCGGAGATTTCAGCGGCAAAACAGGTGCCGGTACGGCGCATTCGGAGGCAGTTGCGCACTCGGCGACACCGGCCCCACCGCCTGCATTGCCGCCAAATGTTGCTTATGATTTGACGCTGCAACATCCGCGCTGCGTCTTCCAATTGATGAAGCAACAGTATTCGCGCTACACGCCGGAGACAGTCGAACGGATTACGGGCATCCCGAAGGATCAGTTCATCAAAGCTGCCGACCTGTTTACATCAATCCGCAAAGATGGCGACATGAAGAAGGTCGCGACCATCATCTATGCGGTGGGCTGGACGCAGCATACATTCGGAACACAAATTATCCGCACGGCGGCAATGATCCAGCTTCTGCTAGGCAACGTCGGCAGGGCGGGCGGCGGCGTGAACGCGCTTCGGGGTCATTCGAATATTCAAGGCGCCACGGACATGGCGGGACTATTCGACTCGTTGCCTGGATATCTGAAGGCGCCGATTCCCGACGATAAGGATTTGGCGACGTATTTGAAACGGACGACGCCGGGATCGGCCAAACCCTCGCCTTGGAACTCCATGAACTATTGGGCGAACACGCCCAAGTTTACAGTGTCGCTGCTCAAAGCAATGTATGGTGATGCGGCGAAAAAAGAAAACGGATTTGCTTTCGATTATCTGCCGAAATACGGTCAGGACAGTTCGTGGACACACATTTGGGACGACATGTACAACGGCAAGGTCAAGGGGATGTTCGCGTTTGGCATGAACGGAGTGATGATCGGCCCTGACACCAACAAAAACATCAATGCACTGAAAAAGGCCGACTGGCTGGTGGTTGGTGAGATTTATCCGGATGAGACCAGCGAGTTTTGGCGTGCACCGGGGGTCACGACCGAAGAACAGAAGACGATAAACACCACGGTTTACCGACTGCCCTGCGCGGGCTTCGCCGAAAAAGATGGCAGCATGACGAACTCGGCGCGCTGGGTCACCTGGAAATATGCCGCGGTTCCGCCTCCGGGGCAAGCGCGGCTCGACCAGGACATTATCGCGGAGATTTTCCTGAAGGTGCGTGATCTCTATAAGAAAGAAGGCGGCAAATTCCCCGACCCAATTCTGAATCTGAATTGGGCATATGCCGATGCGACTCATCCGCCGCTTTCTCAGGTCGCGATGGAGCTTAACGGTAAGGCTCTTGCCGATTTGAAAGATGATGTTACAGGACAGGTAATCAAAGCTGGCCAGCAATTGCCGGGATTCGCGTGGTTAAAAGACGACGGCACCACGATGTGCGGCAATTGGATCTATTCGGGAATGTGGACGGAAGCCGGATCGCAGATTCAAAGACGAGGTACTGAAGATCCCTCCGGCATGGGGGTTTATCCCAATTGGGCATGGTCGTGGCCGGCCAACCGGCGCGTTCTCTATAACCGTGCCTCTTGCAATTTGGAGGGAAAGCCGTGGGATCCGGAACGCAAGCAGGTTTGGTGGAATGAAGCGGCGGGGAAGTGGGTTGGCAATGACGTGCCGGACTTCAAACCCGATTCTCACCCGAAAGATCACATGGGGCCGTTCATTATGAATCCCGAAGGTATTGGACGATTGTTCGCGCCGATAGGTGTTCTTGTAGATGGCCCGTTCCCGGAGCACTACGAGCCGATCGAAAGCCCGATCAAGAACCCGTTGCATCCCGATCAATCGAACAATCCGTTAGTGAAAAAGTTCAAAACACTATATGACAAGTTCGGATCGCCGGATGAATACAGCATCGTCTGCACCACCTACCGGCTAACTGAGCATTACCACTACTGGACGAAAAATAATCCGATGAACGTTCAACTAATCCCGGAGCCGTTCGTGGAAATTCCGGTGGAGTTGGCGGACGAAAAGGGAATCCGTGGTACCGACAAGATCAAAGTCATCAGCGCGCGCGGAACCTACATCGCGAAAGCTTTTGTTACTCGGCGGTTGAAGCCGATGATGATCGACGGCAAAAAGGTTTATCAGATCGGGTTGCCGATTCATCAGGGCTACCGTGGAATTACCGAAGACGAAGGAAGGGATGCGCGGACGCCCGCGAATTTGTTGACGCCTGCCGTAACCGACCCGAACGCCCACACGCCGGAATCCAAAGGTTTCCTGGTGAAAGTCGAGAAGGCATAGTCAAGGATACAGGTGGAGCAACAATGAGTCAGGCCGCAACGGAGATTATCAGGATTTCAGGTCACGCCGGAACCGTGGCGGGCGCCGGCTTGAATCGCGAATCGCAGGTCTGCAAGTTGGTGGATACGACAACTTGTATTGGGTGCAAAGCCTGCGAAGTGGCCTGCCTGGAGTGGAACGGTTATACCTTCACTGAAACTTCTTTTGACAATTCCTACCAGACCATGCCGGAGACGGCGTGGAATTATTGGAACCTCATTAAGTTCAACGAACATGAGCGCTCCGACGGCGGCATGATGCTGCTGATGCGCAAAGATCAGTGCATGCACTGCGCAGATCCCGGTTGTCTGGTCGCTTGCCCGGCGGATGGCGCCATTGTGCAATATGCCAACGGGATTGTTGATTTCCAGGAAGCGAACTGCATTGGCTGCGGTTATTGCATGACCGGTTGCCCGTTCAACATTCCGAAGTTCAGCCCGGTGTCGCATAAAGTCTTCAAGTGCACGCTGTGCAATGATCGGGTGTCGCAGGGGCTAGAACCAGCATGCATCAAGGCCTGTCCGACCGGCTGTCTGCATTTTGGGACGAAGCCGGAAATGAAGGAACTGGCGGAGACGCGGGCGGCGCAACTTCGGGACAATTCTGGTTTCCCCGATGCCGGAGTTTACGATCCGGAAGGAGTGGGTGGAACGCATGTGATCTACGTCCTGCACGATGCCAAAAACCCAGAGCTATACGGAGGCCTGCCGAAGGACCCGCAGATTCCCTGGTCGGTGAGGCTTTGGAAAGGGCCGCTCAAGTGGTTGGGAAATGTGGCAATGGTTGGCGGCATCGTCGGCATGGCAGTGCATTACATGCGATTTGGACCAAAAAAAGAGGAGCCGATTCCGCCTGACGCGAAGGCGATTCCCGCGGATCCAAGTAATGAGAGGCGCGTATGACCACCGGTGCAGTGGCACGCCCGAAGGCAGCCACCCAAGAAGGCAAAGTTATTGAACGCTACACCATGGGTGAGCGGATCAATCACTGGATCGGCGCGTTCTCCTATATCTACCTATTAATGACAGGCCTTGCATTCTGGTCTCCCTACCTTTATTGGTTGGCTGTGGTTGTGGGAGGGGCTCCTACGGCTAGATTCTGGCATCCATGGGTGGGGCTGATATTTACTGCATCGCTCTTCTGGACGTTTATGGAGTGGCGCGGTGATATGCAAATTGATGATGGCGATCGCGCCTGGGGGAAAGCGATCCCGGAGTACATTCAAAACCAAGATGATAAATTGCCGCCTGTCGGGCGGTTTAACTACGGACAGAAACTGTTTTTCTGGGGGATTTTTTATGGCGTGATTCTTTTGTTAATTTCCGGCGTCGGCTTGTGGTACACGGAGACGCTTCCCTGGAGCCTCAGGTATCTTCGCTATGCGGCGATTCTGGTTCACGCAAGCGTGGCGTTAATTACAATCGGATTGTTCCTGATTCATGTTTACATGAGCGCATTCCTCGAAGAGGGTAGCTTGGGATCCATGATCACGGGCTACGTGACGCGAGCATGGGCTTGGACGTTCCATCGCAAGTGGTTTTTCGAGGTCACCGGCCAATCGCAACCCAAACAATAGTCCATGCCAAGTGGGACCGCCGCATTCTGCGTGCCACTGAACTGACTTCTACATTTCCCTTTGCCGCGGAAGGGCTTCAGTTCTACACGCGCGCGGCGACGTTCCAGAAAAGCCTTTACGAAAAAATGCAGAAAGAGCTCGCAGATTCGCCGAAACCGCCCGCGGATCGTCCGTTAAAGGGTGAGCTCGATCTTTTCCTCCTTCTGCCGAATTTTCCCGGATTCCTATCGCTAATTCAGCAAATTGCACCGCGGTCGCTTGCACAGTCAGCCATCGGTTTGGAACGGAAAGGCCCAGCGGGATGGCAGCATGCAATTGAGGATTTCTGGTACTGCGATCAGGAGCTCTTCGCTTTGCAGGGCGGAGAACATTTCGTAAACGGTGATACAACCTTTTCCGAGCGTTTATTAGCATGGATTTTCCTTCAGCCCTATGCGGAATATCTAGCTGATTACCGCGAGATTGAAGTGCTGGATGGAACTCCGTCTACCTGTCCGCTTTGCGGCAGTATGCCGATCGTTGCCGTTCTGCGCAGGGAAGGTGACGGGGCGAAAAAGTCGCTAATCTGCATGCTGTGTGCGCACGAATGGAATTTTCGAAGAATTTACTGTCCCGCGTGCGGAGAAGAAAGAGAGCCGCAGATGGCGTTCTATTCCGCGCCGGAAATTGCTCACGTCCGCGTGGACGTATGCGACACGTGCCACAGTTATCTCAAGAGCATTGATCTGACTAAAACGGGGTTGGCGGTTCCGATTGTGGATGAATTGGCAACCATCCCATTGGATCTATGGGCGGCCGAGCACGGATACCAGAAGATTCAAATCAATCTGTTAGGAACTTGATCGGGCCTTTGCAAAACTCCGGCGCGAAGGCTTACGGCCGCTACTTACTATCTGGCGATCGCTCGTAAAAACAGCCCGCCCAGTCCTCCGCCAATGAGAGGCCCCAGGATGGGTACGATCGCATAGCTCCAGTCGGAGGTGCCCTTGCCAGCAACAGGCAGCACAGAGTGTGCGAGCCGAGGCCCCAAATCACGAGCGGGATTAATGGCATATCCTGTCGTGCCGCCAAGAGAAAGCCCGATTCCCCATACCAGCGCCGCAATGAGATACGGGCCCAAGCCGGAGACCGGCCCCGACGCGGCCACAGCTTTGGAAAAGATTGCACCTACGACTAAGACAAGCACGAAAGTTCCAAGGATCTCGCTGACGAGATTTGCGCCAAATCGGCGGATCGCTGGCGCCGTGCAGAAACAGGCGAGTTTCGATGCTTGATCGGTAGTTTCCTCCCAGTGCGGGAGGAAGTGAATCCAGACCAACGTCGCGCCCGCGAATGCGCCTGCCATCTGGGCAACCAAGTACGGTACGAATTTGGAAAAGTTCTCAGTTGCTACTGCAAAGCCGATTGTCACTGCCGGATTGAGGTGAGCGTCGGTGCTGCCGCAGGCTATGGCGGTGAACACGCCGGCCATCACGGCGAACGCCCACCCGCTTGTGATCACCATCCAGCCGGCACCCTCTGCCTTGGAGCGCTTAAGCAAGACATTCGCCACGACCCCATCGCCCAGAAATATCAGCACGAGCGTACCCATGAACTCTCCGAAACACTTGGCCAGCATTTGAGACTCCTTGTTGTCGAGGTACGCCGACTCAATCCACCCAATCGAAAGATTTGCTTATCGCCCGCTTCCAGAGGTTGTACATGTCTTCGCGCTGTCCGTCCGCCAGGTTCGGCGTCCACGTATGTTCGACGGCCCAGTTCGCGCGGAGATCGTTTAAATCTGTGAAATATCCGACGGCCAGGCCAGCCGCATAGGCTGCGCCCAAGGCAGTCGTTGCATCCTTTGTAACCGGACGAACCACAGGCCGGTTGAGAATATCAGCCTGAAATTGCATCAACAGATCGTTTACAACCATTCCGCCGTCTGCCCGGAGCACATCCAACTTGATGCCGGAATCCTTTTCCATCGCTTCAAGTACATCGCGCGTTTGGAATGCGGTTGCTTCCAAGACTGCCCGCGCTAAATGTCCCTTGTTTGCATATCGCGTCAACCCGGCAATCACTCCACGCGCGTTGTCTTTCCAATAAGGCGCATACAAACCGGAGAAGGCCGGAACGAAATATAAACCGCCATTGTTGTTCACACTGCGGGCAAGTTGCTCGATATCTGAACTTTTCTCGATCAAGCCGAGGTTATCGCGAACCCATTGCACTAAAGCGCCAGTGATTGCGATGCTTCCTTCAAGGGCATAGCGCGCGGGTTGGTCCCCCAGCTTGTAGGCCATCGTTGTGAGCAAACCGGAGTTGGAGTCGATTTTCCTGGCGCCGGTGTTCATGAGCAGAAAACAGCCTGTGCCGTAGGTATTTTTCGCCTCCCCAGGTTCAAAGCACGCTTGGCCGACGAGTGCGGCCTGTTGGTCTCCAAGTATTCCAGCGATGACGACGCCTTGTATTGCGCCCTCCTTCGCGACCCCATATATCTCACTGCTGGAGCGAATTTGCGGCAGCATCACGGCTGGAATTTCAAACACTTCTAGAATTTCGTCATCCCAGGAGAGGCTTTCGAGATTCATCAGTTGGGTTCGGCTGGCGTTGGTCACATCGGTGACGTGAACGCCACCGCTGGTGCCGCCGGTCAATTGCCAGACGAGAAACGTATCGATGTTGCCAAATAATAGTTCACCAGCCTCGGCGGCTTTCTGAGCTCCTTCGACATTTTTTAGGATCCAGCGGATTTTCAGACCGCTGAAATAAGTTGTAAGCGGAAGCCCGGTTTTCTTGCGGAATCTATCTTGTCCTCCGGACCTCGCCAGTTCACGAACATCGTCGGCAACTCGGGTGTCTTGCCACACGAGTGCGTTCGCAACCGGTTTGCCTGTTTTCAGATTCCAAACGACGGTCGTCTCGCGTTGATTGGTGATCCCGATCGCGGCTAGGTCAGCTGGCTGGAGTGCCGCTTTTGTCATTGCATCTGTGATCACTCCACGCGTGTTCTGACAGATTTCCTCAGGATTGTGCTCGACCCAACCGGGTTGGGGGTAGATTTGCTCGTGCTCTTTCTGCGAGACCGCCACGGTCCGGCCTGCGCGATCAAAGACAATGAACCGCGTGCTCGTCGTGCCCTGATCAATAGCGCCGATGTACTGTTTCAACTCGTCCTCCCAACACTTTTTATCGCTCCTTTTTCATGGTCCATACAGCGTGTGCTCTCAAGCGATTAGGAAATGGGTTTGCGAGACAAGCCCGCCGACCTCAGCAAGTGATGAATTTTCTCCACATAGCCGGCAATTGCATCGCGAGTCGACGCATCGCTCCAACGCAACTCTTTTTGCATAAGAGACCCGACGATCGGGGCAGCATCAATCGAGTCGCTCCATGAATAGAACTGCATGCCTAACCTGCGCGCCAGGACGTCTTCTATTGTGGACGCCATTTCGCATCGCGCAGCGTAAACAGCCTCCGCTTTGATGGCTGGGAACTGTGGAAGTATCGTTTGCAGTAAATCTGGATTCTCTTTTGTCAACTTAAGAACTTCCTGGGACGCTGTTCCGAACTTTGCCGCCAAATGGCGCGCCGTGGCTTCAGAAACCAAGTGGCCGTGACAAAGTGTCGCCCAATAGTCGGCCGTAAATCCTTCGCCTCCGTAGAGAATATGTTTGCGAGTCTTGCAGGCCATCCGCGGAACACCAAGAGCTTGCTGTACAACATTGATAGTGTCTTCCGCCATCGCGCGATGCGTAGTCCATTTGCCGCCCATGATACTGATGAGTCCGCTGGTCGGGTCGACTTCGATAACGTCATCGCGAACCAGTTCTTTGGTATCGCTTGCGTGTCCTGACTCCACCAGTGGTCTTGCGCCGGCGAAGCCGCTGACCATGTCGTCTCCAGTGACATGAGTGGCGAAATACTGATTGAGATGCCGAAGTAAGTACGCAACATCTTTCTTAGTGACTACCGGTTCTATGTCCGGCGCAATTTCTTCGTCAGTAGTCCCAACTAACAATCGCCCTCCCCATGGGATTGCAAACAGAACCCGTCCATCCTCAGTTTTCGGAATGAGCAAGGCCTCATTGGTGGGGAACAGGTCGAGCGGCAGAAGGATGTGTGAACCTTTACTCGGCCGCATGCGTTTCTGCAAGGTTGGTGTTGCCAGCTGGCGGAGAGAATCGGACAGCGGCCCAGTAGCGTTTACGACAGCAGAAGCACTCGTTGTGAATTTATCCCCAGTCAGCCGGTCCTGAAAAATCACCCCAGAAATCTTTCCGTTCGAGTCGCGTACGAAGTCCGTTACCTTGGCATGATTCAGACCCGTACCGCCTGATCGAACGAAGCTTTCAACAAGAGCGAGGTTGTAGCGCGCATCGTCGAACTGACCATCAGCGTAAGCGACAGAGCCGACTAGACCTTGTGCATTCAACCCCGGCATCCGTTCGAGTGTTTCTTCCCGTGACAAGAATCTACTCGGGGAGATGCGGGCTTTGCCCGATAGCCAGTCATAAATCTTCAATCCAATATCGAGATAAGCGACATCGATCCAGCGATAACTCGGTACAAGGAATTCCAACTTTCGAGTGAGGTGGGGCGCGTTTTCCAGCATTCGTACGCGTTCATGTAGAGCGCGAATCAGGACGCGGTACTCCTGGAGATCGGCTTCCTTGACGGCTTGTTCGAGATAACGTACGCCGCCATGTATGATCTTGGTCGCGGCGCTGGATGTTGCGCCGCCAAAATCGCCCGCCTCAAGCAACACCGTACTGATCCCGCGCAACTGCGCGTCGAGGGCACAAGCCGACCCGGTCGCGCCCCCGCCGATGAGACACAAGTCGAACTCCTCTCCAGCGATTTCATTTAATGCTTCGTTTCTGCTTTTCATGCGTCCCTAGCTCAGTGGAATGCGACCGTCCTTCTAGACTCAGGACTCTGCTGCGTCACGCAAATCGAATCAACGTAATACCGCAACCGCCACAGCAAAAAGTATGATGCCACATGGAAGGATAATTCAGCTCGAACGCTTTCAGCCTGAACGTCGGCGCAGCTGGTAGCTCCTCGAAGCTGCAGAAACGCATCGCCCATCCGTCTTTAGAAGAAACCGGCAAGCAAGGCATGCCTTTTGAAGACATTCGACATGAGCCATACATCGACGAGTGACCCATAGAATTTGTTTTCATGTCTGCCAGTCGGACTGAATCGGTGGCGAGCCGATTGCGATGGCGATATTGCCGAATGACGGCTGCCGTTTGCGCCTTCTAGCGCGCATTTTTCAGTTTAAGCTGTCGTAAATAGAGTACAATTTGCCAGCGTTCGGGCTCCGGGATCTTACTAAACGAAGGCATGCCTTTTCCAGTATTGCCATTGCTTATTTTCCAGAAGAGTTCGCCGTCAGTTTGCAGCTGGATCGCGGCCAACTGCAAATTAGCCGAATGTTTCTTGGCTTTGCCACTGCCGTCCTTGCCGTGACACTCGGCGCAGTTCCGCAGAAAGAGCTTGCGGCCTCCAGTCGCCAATTCAGGCCGGTCCGCCAGGGGATTAGATTCGGCGACAGCCCCGGGCGGCGCCTTCCATCTGGGATCGGGCCAATATGTCAGATTTTGTGCGCTGCAGATTATCTGCGTAGCCAATGTAAGTACGACCGTAGTTAGCCAGAGGATTCTTCGCATCAACGTTTCCCTCCAAAGAGGCGGCCCAATTTACTGCCGAAGTCCTCGATTTCGTAGCTGTAGCCGACGCGGAATAGTGCTGGAGCGCTTTCGTGAGTAAGCCCGAAGCCGGGCGAGAAGCGCAGCGTCGAGTTCTCCGTCACGAGCCAGGCGAAAACTGGCGCCGCATAGTGCGCAGTATCGCTTAGAACAAAGCCATGCGTACTGCCCAAGCCTCCATAAAATTCGACGCCGGCAGAAAAGTTCTCGCGGCAAAACCGGCAATCTTTTCCCGAGGCGATGGTAGCCAAAGGCCGGAATGCGCCGAAAGAATACCCAAACTCAAAGCCTTCACTGTGGGAGAAATTCTTGGCAACGATGAAGTTCTCAGCAAAATTCCAGCTACGCCAGTCGCTGGATAAGATTAGCTTGGCTTCGAGTTCGTGGTCTTGTTCAGTGCGCAAAACTGCGTTCGGCGAACTGATATCCGGGGCATCGCCTTCAACTTCCTTCAGAATGCGGCTGGCTTCATTGATGTTTTCGTACTCAAAGTAGAGCACTGGATTGACTGGATGAAGGCGCTTCAGTGGACGGTATCGGTTCTCCCATCGCCAGCCGGTGAATATCGTACTGTCACCGTAGGTGGACTGACCTTCCAGATAAACCTCGGTCGTCCAGTTAGCGGTCACGCCATACTCAAACTCCATCCATGGTGCGCTGAAGAACTTTTGCCCGCTACGTGGAGCGTCGGTGGTGGCCGACGCCTCGATGTCGAGATTTCCCGGCTCTTCCAAATGGTGATCGTAGGTAACGAAGTAAGGGCTCTCCTGCGCCCAACAGTTCATCGCTGCCAGGAGCAGCAAGCCGGCAAAACATCGCTTCATGAATTTCTCTCTAAGTTAGTGGCAACAGCTAGTTGCAACTTGATTGCACACAGTATTGTGAGTTGGATCGTAGCTGACCCGGTTCTTTCCGGTCAATGAATGGATGAAGTTTCTGTTTCAAGATTGTTGCAAACAGATGCAACAGAATGAGTCAAGTAATGGTAGCGGCGCGGCAGTTCGCGCAATAGCCACCCACTTCAAGCCGTGTGACGGCGATGTGAAACTGGCAATCCCGTTGAATCTGTCCCTTGAGCCGGTCGAATAGATCGCTTTCAAATTCGGTAATTTTGCCGCAACGAAGGCACGCCATGTGGATGTGGTCGCGTTGCGGCCGACGTTCGTAAAAATGCTTTTCACCTTGCATGTGCATGAGATCCAACTCATCCACCAGACCGTGCCGCTTCAGTAGTCCCAACGTTCGATAGACGGTCACTCGATCAATCTGGGCGTCAATGCGTTTCGCCTTGCGAAGAATCTGGCTCGCATCCAGGTGCTGCTTTGCGGTTTCGACGACGTGAAGAATTGTCCGGCGCTGTCGCGTCATGCGGAGTCCGCGTGACATGAGTTCAGCTTGCAGTCGTCCCGGCGTTTCGGTTTGTGGGAGTGGCATTAAGTTTATTGTAACCTAGTTGCAATAAGCTGGTAGCATCACTACCGCCTGTAGTGTTATTTATGGGAATCGCAATCGCTCAGCCATCGAGGTGCAATTAGCTGGTGCGAGCAAGTTCGCTCATCAGTCTTTCGCGGCGCGCCAGGGCGATTCGATCCGTTTGTGTGAGAGCAAATGTATATCCGCCGAGCGAGAGTGCCGCCAAAACAAGGAATATGAGCGTGGCAATCCAATAATTGCCAGTACCACGGGTCAGCCAAAGGACGAGAACGGCTGTGCCAAGCACGACGATCTGGATGGCAAAGCTCGCTAGGACTGTGGTCGGCGACGCTCGCTGTCGGCCGAACGCCGACGATTCAATCCGCTTGGGAAAGTAAAGAGATAGCCAATTTCCCATGGCCAGGTTGACCGGCGCGGCAAACAAGATCCCAGCGAGCGTGGCCGCCAAGACATCAGCGGTAGGAGGCTTATACATCCAACTCACACCCGCCCACGCAACCATGATCTCAACAAGCAAAATTAGCGCGTGCGCAAGGTTTTTACCAGCGACAATTCTGCGAAATGTTACCGGAGACGCAAAGTAAAACTGTATGCCAGTTCCATCGCCGCCAAAGTTGTTGTAAATCAGGTTTGTCAGCAAAATTAGCGTGTACGCGGCCACGGCTGGAAATACCAAATCTGGTCTATGGTGGGGAAACGCCGCGTTGCTGCGAAAAATTAGCAGCATGAATAGTGGGACGATCAGTGTAAATAACATGGGACCGCTGCGGGATAAGTAACGCAACTCTTTTCCCATGACCTGGGCCGCTGGTCCGGACAATCCAGGCAAAGCCCAACTGTTGGCCAGATCAACAACGGACCCAGCCTCGGCGCGCGGACCCGCTTCGCTTAAGTTTTCTCCGTGGTACTCCTGGCGAACGCGTACGCTCAGCAGCATGGCAGTGCCAGCACCGTAAGTGCAGAGCACAGAAAAATAGACGAATCCGACGCCAAGGTTGCCCTCCAGACTCCGGGCTATGGCCGCCGCCGCCAAGCCCGGCGGCAACACGCGTTCTGCGGGGATAATTTCAGCGGCCAGCCGCAGCAACTCCACTCGGTTCCCGTGTTCGTAACGGCGCAGCAGTGGTCCGACCAACTGAATAGAAAGAATAGTGCCAATGAACAACACGCCAAGGATTTCGCGGGTCTTCCTCTGTGCCAGCCAGCGATCGAGCCAGGCAAAAATCGTGCGCGAGAGTATGAGATTGAACAATCCAAACACTAGCAAAGTCAACGCCGCCATCGGGATGGCATGTGGTGCAGCAACAGCTGCGCCAATTCCAATCCCCACCAGCCATAGGCTTCCCATGAGGCTCGCGGGATCAAACGCGCCATAAGCCATCCGAACCAGAAAATATGCGGGATAGCTAAGAGGGTAACGCAGCAAGTTTGACGAGTCGGCGGTCTCTGAAAATGCGGCTGAAAAAATGGGAAACAATTGCCAGAAAGCAAATACCGGCCACAACAATAACGCCAACCACTCGGTGTTTTTGTGCGATACAAAATACCAAGCAGTGGTGCCAAGGCCAAACGCGCCGCCGATGCCGCCCACCGATAAGAGCAGGCCTACCATGATGCGCGAGATCAGTTCGATTTGCCCCTGTGTCGTCCGCATTGCGTTCATGAAGAGGTGCAAACGCAAAAGCGCAATCGCGGTGATTCTGTCGCGGGTCATTCCAGCCACGACAATTCACGCCCGGAGTTTTGCGTCGTTCCCACAACCCGCAGGAAGATTTGCTCCAGCGTCATTTTGCCGCCATCGTTGCCGGCGCCGGCACGCAGTTCGTCGAGCGACCCCTGCGCGACCAGCCGCCCTTTATCAATGATCGCGACATGGCTGCATAGCCGTTCGACGATTTCGAGAACGTGAGAGGTCAAGAAGATCGTTGCACCCCTTGCGATCATGCTTTGCAGCATCGCTTTCAAAGTGCCTGCAGCAATTGCATCCACGCCTTCGAACGGCTCGTCGAGAAACAGAACTTTGGGACTGTGAATGACAGCCGCAGCCAGAGCCAGTTTCTTCTGCATCCCGTGGGAATAGTCGGTGATGAGCTTTTTGGGTTGGTCCCCGAGTTGCATAAAATTAAGCAATTCTTCGGCCCGGCTACGCGTGGTTGCGCGGTCGAGGCCGTACATTCGGCCTACAAAATTCAGGTATTCCCATCCAGTGAGGCGAGTAAACAACGCCATGCCTTCGGGGACTACGCCTATCTGCCGCTTCACCTCGACCGCATTCTTCGCCAAGTCCAACCCTAGAATTTCAATGCGGCCCGTACTTGGGGCGAGTAAGCCGGTCAGCATCTTAATTGTTGTAGATTTGCCTGCACCATTCGGCCCGAGGAACCCAAAAAACTGCCCCGACGAGACGCGGAGATTTACGTTCTCCACGGCTATAAGCTGGCCGAAGCAGCGCGTCAGATTTTCAGTGGATACTGCAGGAACGTCCATAGATGCCCGACTCTAGCATGAGTGCTGGCATCTTGCATATTTCTTGAAGAGACGGTTGACAGAGACGAATTATTTCATCACGCCGCGTTGAGCAATGCCGATGTTGTCGCGGCTGGTGTTTTTGACCAGATACATCATTTCATCGGCTTGGCGAATAACATCGTGCGGCGTTTTGGCGTCATGCGGATAGGTGGCAACACCCATGGAAGCGCGGACGTTGATATTCAAACCTTCGTCTTTGCAGAACATGCTGGTGCGCAGGCTGTCGCGCAGTCGCTTGGCTACGACCAATGCCTGGTCTTTTCCGGTCTGCGGTAGTAGAACGACAAATTCATCGCCGCCGTAACGGAAAGCGTAATCGATCAACCGCAATTGGGCTTTGATGAGATAGCCAATTTCTGATAGCAACTTGCTGCCGACCAAGTGCCCGTGCGTGTCATTGACCTGCTTAAAATGATCGAGATCAATGAACACAACGGTAAACTCATAGTTGAAGCGAGCGGAGCGATAAACTTCGGTTTCGAGCGTCTTATAAAGATGCCGGGCGTTGTAGAGTCCGGTGCAGTCGTCGGTGATGGTCAACTCTTGAATTCGCTCGACGGCACGCGCATTTTCGATGGCGATGGCGGCATAGTCGCATAACGACTGGAGAAAGAAAGACTCCTGATCGCCGAAATGGTTCATATCCACGTTCACGAGCTGGATGACACCCAGAACGCGCAGCCGAGACCGCAAGGGGACGCAAATGATGGACTGTGTCTCCAGCTTCGTCATCTCATCAATGCGTTTGGCGAAGCGTGGATCTTTCATTACATCCGGCACAACGACCTTCTCGCCATGTTTGGCGACATAGCCGGCGATGCCTTCGCCAACTTTCAGCCGCACATTTTTTAGGGCTTCTGAGGCACTCCCGACGGCGATGGCGAAATAGAGCTCGTCGCGCTCTTCATCGACCATTAGTAGAGACCACGTGTCCGGCCGGAAATATTCCGCCATCTTCTCCATGATGGTCTGAAGAATGGAATCGAGTTCCAACGACGAGGTGAGCGTCTTGGCCACATCGTGGAATATATTCAGCTCCAGATTTTGGCGGTTCAAACCCACCCCTGTGGCCTCGTTCATGAAAAAGCTCACCCTTTTGCTGACGCGGAAGTAACCCGATTATAGGTTCCGGCCGTAAACCGGAGCAATGCACCTTGGTAACTATGTGGAATCGCCAAATGGATAGGCGTCATGGCATAACGTCGAAGTTGGCTGAATCACCGACCACGGTCTGTCTCGGAAAATTACGCCTCATAAACCACTTTCTTGTTAGTACGTCGGTCACGCACTCGAAGCAAGGGCTGCTCAACTAGATAATAGGAAACAGCGGCACACGCCACTGCGAAGATTGTGAAATAGGCTGAGCGCAGTGCGGGATCGGCACAGAAGGGTTGCTGCCAGAGATAAAGACTGTAACTAATGCGTCCGAGCCAGACCACTGGGCCCCAATTTAGCACCCTGTAAGGGTTTTGAACGACATGTAACAGTAAACCCGCCATGCATAAGTGCTTCGCCGGTTGCAGCACAAATAGAAGAAGGATTGTTTTGAGGGGAGTGTTCGCGGCGAAAAAAGGAATCAGAAAAAGTGTTGTTAACATGATGAGCGCGGACCATTGTCCCGGTGGCGGCACATACGGCGCGAGGATCGCCAAAAGGCAACCAGCCGCAAGTGTCGTCCCAACACCGGGCCATGCTCCAAAATTGCCGCCTGGTACTTTCAGGAAGTAAAGCACGGATTGGAGGGCAGGCGCCAGCAAGGTAACTCCAACAAGAATTGACGTCCGATGGTGATACCATTTCTTCAATATTCCCGGCCAAAGCAAATAGAACTGTTCTTCGACGCCCAGCGACCAAAGCTGCCCCAAAATCCAGGGCCGGCTTCCATCGAAATTAGCAACATAAAAGAAGGCGCTCGCAACGTTGTACCAATGCATTTGGGCCCGATAAACGACGGCCGCAATCAGTATGAATACGTAAGCAGCGGGAAAAATCCGGTACGCGCGCCGGATATAAAACTCTCTCAAATTAATTGTGGAGTTTTGCTGCCATTCTCCAAGAAGGATGGTCGTTATCAAATATCCCGAAATCACGAAAAAAAGATCCACACCAAGGTCCGTGTAATAGCTCTTGAAGATCAGCGGAGCATGGCCGTTCTTTCCCAAATGCCCGAGCACGACCAAGGCGATCGAAAATGCCCGTAGCCCGTCGAGCGATGGAATCCGATGTTTCATGATTGAGTTCGTCGAAAGTGGTCTCGCTATTTAATGCCTCGCAAGATCCGCAGTAACCGGAATGATTGATATCGGCTTTCGTTTACAACTCTTCGCTGCGCAGGCGTGAACTCCACGATTTTCCCTCCAAAGCCCTTCTTGAAGAGGGCTGGGCCCGAAGTTGCACCCATCGTATATCCTCCAAAATCGTATTCTTCGCAGTCATGATGTTTCGCCCAACGAATGGCGTTCCATTGCAGAAGATGCCCGATGCCCGCTCGCTCGGCAGCGGCGGTCGCGCCCCATACATACCAGCAACGCTTGGCGGCCCGTACGAGGACCACTCCCCCATGAATCCCGACTTGGTCACAGGCAATGAGCAAGCATCCTCGCGATGCATCTCCAGATAGCCAACCAAGGACGCGTTCTATGTCGTCCGGTGAATCCGCGGCGAAGCCCTTTCGCCCGGCCATAGCCTTGTAAAGTTGCAGGAAACGTCCCACTTCGGCGCCTTTGTAGCATGACTCCACAACAGAGAGCCCCGAGCTCTCCGCGTTTTTAATTTCATGACGCGTTGTCTTCCGGAATTTCTCACGGAGCTCGTCTTCACTAGGTTGAAGGCCGAGCCGAAGTGAAAGTGTCGCTTGCGCGCTGGCATTCCATCCACTCTCAAACGCTTCCAATATGCCTGGTTTTGTGCCGAAAACAATATCCGGTGCTGCTTCAATAAAGGAGTAACCGTGTGCATCCGCAGTGTTCGCAAGGCTGTTCAGTGCGTCTCGCCATATGCTTGCGTCATCTGCTACGGGGCCGCGATTAATCACCAATCCTCGAAATCTCGCGACGGCGCGGCCCAAAGGGTAGAGGGTTCCGCAGGAAGCAAACCATAGGATTTTGCCTGCGTCCCGAGCGAAGGCAAATCGGCAACTTGCCCGATATTTTTCTTTCTTGCCGCGCGCCCACTGGGGATATTGAAAGGGGTGCGATGTCTCCTGCGTGTCCAGAAATTCGACGATTTCATCAATCGTCTCTCTGCTCAAATTCTCGGGCTTTGCCAGTTGCACGGTGATGCCGCCGGAGCTTTTCTCTGGAATTGTCGCCAACGATTGCCTCATCCTTTTATTAGCTCATTCACTACAAATCGCTAACTCTATTTTTTCGGGACGACCTGTTTCCATATTGCCTGTAAAACGTAGGAGTCATATTCCTCCGTTTTCCCTAAGAAAAAAGTGAACAGAAACGCCGCATATGCTGCAAGTACCGAAATGGCAATCGCGGCCAACTGCCATGGCATGGCTTTTGTCGTCGCGCGAAGCACAAGCAGTGAAAGAATGCTGGCGAGGCTGGCCGGAATCAACTGGTAATAGCCACTCATCGCGGGCGCAAAACCGAGGGTTTTCTTGACGGCCCACAAGAACCAAAGATTTGTAGCTGCTGTTGCCAAAGCGGTGACTATGGCAGCCCCGCTCAAACCCCAAATCGCGATGACGACGAAATTCGCAATTGTCACCAACGGAGCGAGTATCATCTGGATGCGCAGCGCAGTTGCTTCCTGCCCGGACATAAACAGCATGATCCCAACAGATCCGACTCCGCAGTTAATTAGTTGACCAGCCGTAACGATCACCAGAATCGGCCAGCCTCGCGCAAAATCTGGCCCAAAAATTTGCATGAGCGGGCGGGCATAGATCATCACGGCAAATGCCAGCGGGATGGTTAATCCCAAACTCCATTTGGTGAGCGCCTGATACAGCTGCTGCAACGTCGCGCGGTCGCCCTTGGCGTGCAGTTCGGAAATTGTCGGCGAAAATATCTGATTCACAGATTGCAGCGCGATGGGGACGAACCCTGTCAGTCCTACAGCTAGCGCGTAGACGCCGACATCTGCCGGCTTTGTGAAAATCCCCAGTGCAATTCGATCGGTTTGCGCCAGCAAAAACTCGAGGACTTGAACGCCGAGCAGAGTCTTCGAATAGCTGATTACTTCTCGTTCGAATCGGCCGTGAAAAAATGGGAGCAATCTGAAGGCTCCGGGTGTCAGTTTCCATACTGCATACACAATCAGTCCCAGTACCACGGCCGAGCTCGCCGCTTGGCCAAGTAAATACCCACGCAGCCCGTATCCTTGGATAAGAAATATTGTCACTGCAATCATCAGCACGGGGGTGCCCACGAAATTCACGATCATGGTACGTCGGCTCACTTCGCGGTATCCGGTAAGCACCTCGCTGAAAAAACTGGTAAGTGCTCCCAGCAACATCAGGCCAACAAAAACGCTCATGTACCGGGCGATTTCGGGGGCATGATAAATGCGGTTGGCGACCAGATTTTTCCCGGCCATAAGCAGTGCGCCAGCGGCAAATTGCAGCAGTATCAGAATTCCCACGCCACGCCACAAGAATGCGCGTAGCTTCTCATACTGGTGCGTTGCCGAAAAGGCCGCGACGAATTTAGTCGCCGTTTGCGGCAAGCCACCGCCGGCAAAGACTCCCACCAGTCCGGTTGCGGTCATTCCCAGGGCGTAGATGCCCAGTGCTCGCGCCCCTAGACTGCGGGCTACATAGATCTTGAAAAGATAGCTGGCGACTGCGGTGAATATGGTGCCAGCAAAAAATATAGAAGATTGCCTTGAGATGCGTCCGACATGTGCGCGGAAGCCGGTGTGGTCATCTACGTTGCCGGCCACTGGGAGTGATGGTGTATCGGAGTCCCGCATCCTGAGTTCAAGTTACACCAACGAGAGGACGATTTGCCGTGGACGAACCTCAATGTACAGGTCGAATTACTATCAGGTGCCTCAGGGGACTTGATTTGTGGGCTCACGTCGCGCGTATCTCGAAAGGCCGCATCATTTCATTGTCGCCATGCTCCAGAATGTGGCAATGCCACACGTAGCGTCCCGCGTATCCATCGAAACGTACGATGATGCGCGTTACCATGCCGGGTTCGGCGCGGACGGTATCCTTCCAACCCATTTCGTTAGGTTCCGGAGACACGGGAGGCCCAGTGAATTTAAGTTCCCGCTTGCGTAAATAATTGGCCACATAAAAAGTTCGCCGGTCGAGAACCTGGAAACGGACGAGATGAAGGTGGATGGGATGCGAATCGTCGGTGCCATTAACCAGGCTCCAGATTTCCGTGGAGCCGAGCTCAGGGTCTTCGGTTACGGGATCCATCCAGCGTTTGCGGTTTAAGAGCATAATGGTCGGGTTATCAGCCGGATCGTCGGTTTCTTCTAGCAGCAATTCCCGAGTCTTAGTTGCCTCGGTTTCCGCCATTCGGGTTACTGGGCGGAGCACTGCCTGCATGGCAAACCCGGGTGCGATCGTCTTACTGGCCACGCGAAATTGCATGACACTGAGATTGTCATTGTTCAGAAGTATTTTTTCGCTGGTGCTCTTGGAAAAATCTACGATAATGTCGGCGCGTTCGCCGGGGGCGAGGGTGAGTTCCGTGGCAGACACTGGAGCAGGCAAAAGGCCTTGATCGGACGCGATTTGATGAAACTCAATAGGAGTCGAAAAATCCAGGTGAAAGAAACGTCCGTTAGCGGCGTTAAGAACGCGGAACCGATACGGTCGGGCCTCGACTTCCAGGTAGGGGGCGATTTTGCCATTTACCAGGAACACGTCGCCGAAGACTTCAGGTACCCAGGGTGCCTTGGGATTCGGGGATACTGGATAAATCAGTTGGCCGTCGCGATCAAGCTGACGATCACAAATGACCAAACAAATCTCATGCTCACGGCTTGGAAGCCCCAAACCTTTTTCAAATTCGTCCCGGATTAAGAATAATCCGAATAATCCAGCGTAGATGTTCAGCCGGTTAATGCCCATGGCGTGATCGTGATACCACAGCGTTGCTGCTTCCTGATCGTTCGGATAAAAGGACACGCTGGATTTTCCGGGAACATACCAATGCTCCGGGTAACCGTCGCTCTCGGGAGGCACTCGTCCGCCGTGGAGGTGCACCACCGAACGGACTTGTGGCTTATCGGGTTCGGCACCTGCCAGATTAGGGTCGATAGGTAGAAAATGACTGGTGGGGAGTTCATTCATCCATTCCACCAAAACGCCCTGCCCGCTACGGGTTTCGAGCGTAGGTCCTGGGAGGGTCGAATTGAATCCCCAAATGCGGGTCGGTTTGAGATCGCGGTGCAGTTTCGTCTCGGCTTCGCGCATACGCAGCTGGTAATAGGGAATTTGGGTGTTGGGCTTGGCCGGACTCGGGCGCAATTCCTCGTGCTGGAGGGTCTTGGGTTGAGGTAGCGGATCTACAAATTTCGATAACGCCTTGACATCAAGCGGCTGCCGTCGAGATGTTTTACTTTCCCCGAAAATATAAGGGAAGGTGGTGAAAGTCGCGCCGAGAGCTCCGGTCCGATACAAGAACTCACGTCGATTCATGTGCCACCGGCGAATCTCTTTCATAGTCGTTTGCGGATTGCAGAGCAGCGAAATTGAAACCGGGCACGAGAACCATGCAGCCCTCGTGCCCGGCTCAACTTACGATTCTAAATCAGACTATTGTGGTTCGCCCGTGTTGGGGTCCAGTAACAATGTGCCATTGGTCCGGATGGAGCCAAACCGGAACATAGGCACCAGAGAACCAGCGATCCCATCGAAGGATCCGCCGCCCAGACGTTGTCCGCCCAACCAGTTATCTTCGATGAAGTGAATGATGGAGGACTGATCCGTGACCGAGTGATCCACGAAATTCTGCCGCGCCCAAGGAGAGATCACCATCAGCGGGAGACGAGGGCCGTAACCGCAACGGCCCAAGGCATGCGGGTTCGCTGTTGGATTGACGCCTGGCAAAGACGTCGCTGCTGTGCCACAAGCGCCGGGACCCGTCAGCGCGTCTGCCGCACCGGTTGAGGTGTTAACGATTGGGCCCATCTGGTGGTCATACCAGCCGTCGGAGTCGTCATATGCGATAACAACTGCGGTGCTACTCCAGGTGGGAAGCGATTCCAGGAAGTTGATGGTGTTGACGATGAAGGCCTGTTCGTCCAGTGGGTCAGAGTATCCTGCGTGTCCATCCTGGTAGGCGGGGGCCTTTAGAAAACTGACAGCTGGCAAGTTGGTCGCAGCACAGTTAAAGAAATCCTGAGTATCGTACTGATGGTTGGCGGGGCCTGCGTAGCCAATTTCAGCGCAACTCGCTGGCGGCGTATGGTTGGGGTTGGCCGTTGAGGCATAGTAGCCGAATAGCGAATGATGAGCAATGTAGTCTGCCGTCGTGCCCGCAAGGCCCGTGGAGCTACGGTTGCAGCCAGTCGTGCCGTTCGGATTCACGATGGAGAGATTGAATCCTCCCATAAATCCACCCCAGGTCACGCCAGATGCATTGAGTAGATCGCCAATATTCGGTCCGCTCATCTGCGCCTGATTACGTGTGGGACTGGAGCAGACATCGTAGCGCGGGTCGGCATCGCCGATCAGGGTGTAGGAACCGTCGGGACCGCCGCTGACTTCATCGCCCAAACCGTTGATGATGTTCACCGCTCCGTTCGTCTGCCCTGAAACCAAGTTGATAACGCCTGGGCTTGAAGGTCCGAAGGTAGTGCCATAGGAGTTGTCGCTCATGGCGAAGAACTGAGCGTAGTTCCACAGGCCCGTAACCGTATTGCCGTCGAAATAGCCCATCGGCTCGGTCGTCCCATAGCCGGTATGCGACGGGAACAGATCCATCAAACCCGAGTCGAAGGCAGCTTGCTCGTCTTCATAGTTGTGATCTTGGTCAGTGGTCGCGGCCTGCGAACGGTCCAGACGAAATGGGTTTGATGCGATGCCAACGTTCGCGGGATTCAAATTGGGGTTATTGGTAAGCAGACCAGTGGTTAAGCCGTTTACGGTCGGAGTGCTAGCGACGCCTTTGAACTTCGGTTCTCCGGCAGGATTGGCAGCGATGGGGTAAGTTCCAAAGTAGTGATCGAAAGACACATTTTCGTTGAAGATGACAACCAGGTGTTTAATTGGCGATGCCGGAATAATCGGGGTGGTGCGTTTGCCGTTGGTCGCGGCAAAGCCGGCGGTCGCGCTCGATCCCAAGCCCAACATGGCGGCCGTGATCAACGCCAGAACTTTCTTGGGGGCTGTGGCTTCTTGTATTTTCATAAGCATAAAGTTTTCTCCGCTCAGTATCGTTCATCTGTTTGACGGGAGCGAGACACCCCGCGACCCGGTCTCAAGGATGAATCCTCTAAGAGCCTACCTAGCCGCCCGTCCTGGATCGTTTCGCCCATATGAAATCTCTATGAAACCTGTGCGAAAAAATTTCCACAGGTTACGCAATCGTGAGGGAAGGTTCACTGACTCATTGGTACGAGTTACAAGTCAGGAATCGCGAAGTCGTTTCGATATATATTGTTGTCGCAGGACAAATTGATGGATCCCTTTGGCGTGAGGCTCAAGCAAGAGCGAGAAAAACGCAAGATTTCCCTTGAGGACGTCTCCGCCGCCACAAAAATCAGCAGTCGCTTTCTGTCGGCCATCGAGTCTGGACGGTTCGATCAACTTCCGGGCGGCATCTTCAACCGTGGATTCGTCCGGGCCTATGCCCGCCATCTTGGCTTGGACGAAGAGCAAATTGTTGCCGATTACAGGCTCGCCGCCGGCGAAGATGATCCGAACGTACCTGTGGAAACTGATCTTCCGCAAGAGACGCAACCTGATGTGAGTTCCGGCCGTAGTGAACGTCCATGGAAAGAGCTGGCAGCATTACTCTTGCTGCTCGCGATTGGATTCAGCCTTTGGAAATTCCGCTCTCGTGAAGTGGCGAGGAATAACGCCGAACCGGCTACGAAAGTAGCTATACCTCTCACTGCAAACATGGTGACACCGCCGGCCAGGACTACACCTGAGGGCAGCCGCCAAGTGATGTCCGCCTCCCTGGGCAAATCTCCGCTGCCCCATGCCGCAAGTGCCAACTCACAACCCTTTCAGCTACGCATCATTGCCCGTGAGGATTCCTGGATTTCCGTTAGCGGATCACAAGGAGAAATCTTTCACGAGGTCCTGAGCCCGACAGAAGAGAAGTCTTTTCATTCGACGAGTCGCATCGTCGTAAAGATCGGCAACGCTGCGGGCGTACAGTTTATGTGGAATGGACACGAACTACCAGTGCAGGGGAAAGAAGGCGAAGTGAAAACACTGGTCTTCGACGGAAGCGGTGTCCACGACCCGCCGCCGGTTCCGACGCCGTAACGGTTGACATATCTGCCCTATGAGGTGAACCTGTGTCATGCGCGAATTTCTTTGTTGGGTTCTGTTTTTATGCGCCACTGCCACCGGATACGCCCAGAGCCACTCTTATCTCTTTGCCTGGTCGGGCGACGACGCGAAAAAAAGCAACGATTTCCTTGCCGTAATTAATGCTGACCCAAGCTCTCCGAAATATGGGCAGGTGGTGGCATCGGTAGCTGTGCGGGGCCCCAGCGGTACGCCTCATCACACCGAACTGCAAATGCCTGCGGGCGGATTTCTGCTGGCGAATGCGTTTGAGAGCGGGCGCACGGTCCTATTCGATGTGAACGACCCGCTACATCCTAAAGTTGTCACTTCCTTCGGCGGATTCGACGGGTATATGCACCCGCATACCTATGTGCGTTTGCCCAACGGCCACATATTAGCGACGTTTCAGTATCGCGGCGGCGATGCTCCCACATCCGATGGTGGCGGGCTTGTAGAGTTTGACCAGCACGGCCAGCTGATCCGTGCCAGCAGTGCGATGGATCCAGCGGCGAAGAACGAACTGATTCGCCCTTATAGTTTGGTGGTCATGCCCTCTCTCGATCGCATAGTCAGCACCAACACGGCGATGCACGACAAAGATGGCGACAGCCGCACAGTGCAGGTATGGCAACTAAGCAATCTGAAGCTGTTGAAAACTGTGATTTTGCCGACGGGCCCAAAAGGATATGAACAGAAATATCCGGGGGAACCGGAGCTGCTCGCCGATGGGAAGACCGTGCTTGTCCATACGTTTGCTTGTGGCTTATATGAGATGAAGGATCTGCAAAGTGACCAGGTCTCAGCCCGTTACCTGAAAACCCTTGATGGAGAGCAATGCGACGTGCCGGTGCGAATTGGGCACTATTGGGTTGCGGCACAATCATCGGTCCATGCGATCGCGGTGTATGACATCGCCGACCTGTCGAATATCCACGAGGTATCGCGAGTGAAATTTGATGACAAGCAAAAGCCGCATTGGCTCTCCGCAGACGAAGATGGACGCCGTATCGTGGCGAACTCTGGTGAATACGGAGAGCATCGTTTGTATGTTCTGAACTTCGATCCACAGACAGGAATGTTGCAACTGGACGAGAAATTCCGAGATCCCGGCAGTGACCGTGCGGGTGTTAGCATGGACGGCAAAACCTGGCCCCATGGCTTCAAAGGTGACGCCTACGCGCACGGTACTGTGTTTTCGCGAGATGCGAGTGTTGCGAAACCCGCGAGCGCGGGATACTAAGAACTAAGCTATCGAACTATCGATGCTTGAGAAGCGTATATTGTTGGAGCAACGAGGGACCACCTTGAACACCACGCCCAACGATTTCATTCCACAAAACGATCCGGCTCAACCTCCTAGCGAACCACAGTCGCCTCCCGTCGCGCCACGGTCTTCCTTGAATTGGGTATTTTTCGGCCCGGATGGCCTACGCGCAGGGTGGGGATTACTAATATTCATCGCAATCTTCGCCGCACTCTCATTCAGCATCAACTTCACGTTGCGGAGGCTAGGCGTACCACGACCGAACCCCGCGGCCGAGCTGTCTCCGTGGTTCGGGATTCTCGGCGAAGGGGCGACGTTCTTATTGGCTTATTTCGTTACCTGGATCATGTCGAAAATAGAGCACCGGCCGCAAGCCATTTACGGCCTGGCCGACGACCGCAAACTACCCCGGTTCCTCGCTGGCTTGGGTTGGGGATTCGTTTGCCTTTCCGTACTTGTCGGAACGCTTATCCAAGCAGGATTCCTCATAGTTGACCAACGTCTTCTGTTCGCCGGCGATATTTTTCGATATGGGGCGGTTTGGCTCATTGGTTTTCTTATGGTTGGGCTAGTGGAAGAATACCTAACGCGTGGCTATGTGCAATATACCCTTACCCGCGGCCTGGCGGGACTTTACAAGCGTATGTTCAAAACCGACCACAGTGCTGCGCTAGGGTTTTGGACGTCGGCCATAGCGTTCTCATTCCTGTTTGGCCTCGGCCATAGTTCGAATCCAGGAGAATCTCCGATTGGTTTGGTTTCTGCGGGTCTCGCTGGCTTGGTTTTTTGCCTTAGCCTCTGGCGGACTGGATCGCTTTGGTGGGCGATTGGCTTTCATACGTCGTGGGACTGGAGCCAGTCGTTTCTTTACGGAGTTGCCGACAGCGGATTGATGGTGCAGCACCACTTATTTGCGACTCACCCCGTTGGCAGACCGATCTTGAGCGGAGGCGCCACCGGTCCTGAGGGCAGCAGCTTCATCTTTGGCATTTTTGCGCTGATTGTTTTGATTATTTTCTTCACGCTGCCGCGAGGAAAAGGCTATGCGGCAAATCTGCCCAGCAATGGCGCAGACCAGTAAGGAACGCTTCGGTCACGAATTCTATCGCTGGGTCATGACCATCTCGCCGTTTTCCACTTTGAATCCGCCGACATTGTCAGGGAGCTTCAAACGGTCGCGCTGCTCCGAGAGCTTTTTTTGCAGGGCGTCGTTCACCAGCGACACGGGCACGTTGAGATCGCCAATCTTGATCTCGGTCGGGTCGAACGTGGCGTAACCATCTTTGGAAGCCAAGTGTCCGGCCAATGTGACCCAAACTGATTTGCCGCCGACTTCCGTAAGGAATTGTCCTTTTGCGATATCACCTTCAAAACTAAGCTGGTAGTCTTTGACGTCCGGTTCACCTGGCCCGACGACTGAATCTGCCGAGGTCAACGGTCCACTCTGCGAACCATCTGCTCCGGAAGGAAGGCCCAGAGCGCTGAGGTTCGCTGAAGATGATTGGCTTGATGATGAGCTCTCCGCCGGCGCCGACTGACCCTGCATCTGTGACGAGTTGATTGATCCCGACGTTTTTCCGGCTGATTGCTCTACAGCCGCTGGCATGGTTCTGGCAGCCTCGGCCAATGCCGCGCGCAACTCATCTGCGCTCAAGTGCACTTCGACTGGCGGCTGCCCAGGTGTCTTTGGAGCTTCCAGCTGCTCGAGCTTATTCTCAAAAGATTGGGCGTTCGATGCCCGCGCTGTCGGGCTCATCGGCGGTGCAACAGGTTGCGGCCGCTTCAGCACCAGGATAAGTGCGACTACAGAAGTAATCAGTGTGGCGACACTGACGATGCGATCCAGTTTCCACTTCATAAAGCACCCTTTCGCGGCCCGATTAAACACCTACATTTTAGTCCTCGCGGAGGTGCCGATCAGGTTACAGAAGGCCTTGGCCAAAGGCACAAAACCAAGTCCACTCAGACGTCCATATCATGCATTCATCAACCAGCTCAATGCGTTGCGGAGGGTACTCACGGGAATCGCCAAAACGTACAACGGCATGAACAGCAACATGCTAAGACATCCCAACGCCATAGGCGGTGGGTTGACGCCGGATTTTCGTAGTTTCATGAATGACTCCTATGTTTAGGATAACCGAAGTCTTGAATCGGCAATTGCATCCTGCCAATATGAGATGCTCAAGATGTGCGGAAATATTTGAACCTCGTGCTGCCTGTCAGCGTTTTCTTCCCGATGGTGATCTCGGGTTGGGGACTTGGCGGCTGGCAGGAATATTTTGCGAATCCGGCCCGTACCGGCGTAGTCGCGCTCGTTCTGATGGCTGCGATCGCTATTTTTATTCTTGGCCTCGACTCGGATCCGTTGCGTCCAGGGCAATCGAAGCTGGGTCATCAATCAGGAGTTCTGCTGCTGCTTACAGTCGCATCCCTTGGACTGCTGTGGTTTCTCCCTTATGGTGACCGCCGGCGGATTTTGATTTTCCATGACGCGGAAGTCTGGCGCTGGATAGGGCTTTTACTCTGCGTCCTGGGTGTAGCTACTCGCCTTCTCGCGCTTCAAAAACTCGGCAAGCAATTCAGCGCCTACGTGACCCTGCAGGAAGGGCACGAACTGGTGCAGTCGGGGATTTATGGCGTGATCCGGCATCCGCTATATCTCAGCCTGCTGCTCGCCGGGCCTGGGTTTGCACTGGTCTTCCGGAGTCTTCTAGTCTGGCCGATTCTGGCGCTTACGCTGGCATTTATAACCAGCCGTATTCGCCAAGAAGAACGATTGCTCGCGGCAGAATTTGGAACCGCGTTCGATCAATACCGCAACGCTACGTGGACGCTTATGCCGTTTGTCTTCTGAAATCGCGTCTCACTTCTGATCGGGCGACCTATTTCTTTTCGGGCTGCTTCACTTCCGGTTGCGCGCCCGGCATAGGCTTCTGCTCTTGTTCATGGGGACAGTTAATTTACCCAATCCAAAATAGACGAAGCCCTGATCTTTTGGTCAACATAACAGTTGAAAAGAATCAGGGCTTCGGATCTTTTAATTGCGGTCTTTATTGCGCGGCGACCGGGGTAGCCTGCTCACGGTCAACGTCCTTCAGGCGGGCAGCCTTCCCGCGCAATCCGCGCAGGTAATACAGCTTGGCGCGGCGCACTTTGGACGACCGCACGATTTCGACCTTGTCAATCACCCGTGAACGCTCAGGGAAGATACGCTCCACACCCTGGCCGAAGCTCATCTTCCGGACTGTAAAGCTCGGTTGAGCGCCGCGGCTGCGCGAAATTACCACGCCCTCAAACGCCTGGACGCGTTCTTTGTCGCCTTCTTTAATCCTCACGTGAACGCGAATGGTATCGCCGGGAACAAATGTGGGCATTTCCACTGGTTTCGATTTCGCCAGCAGCTTTTGAATGATTAGGTTTTGCATGATTGTTTCCTTCCTACTGAATATCGTTATTTCCTGTCCCGGCTTTAAGGCTCGCCAGTAATTTCTCGTCTTCTTTGCTCAGCGGCGCGTCCTCTAAGAGATCAGGACGATTGCGCAGCGTCTTTTCCAATGCGGTCTTCCGGCGCCAGCGCCGAATTTCATCATGATTGCCGGACGCCAAGACTTCCGGTACCACCATGCCGCGAAAGTCCGCAGGGCGCGTGTAATGCGGATAATCCAGCAGTCCACCGGAGCCGCAAGTCGAATCCGGGCCATTGCCGTCTGCGCTTTCACGACGAACCGTAAACGATTCCTGCTGCGTGGACGCTTCGTTCCCAACCGCTCCCGGAATCAATCGCGTGACAGCATCCACGATGAGCGCTGCGCCAATTTCTCCGCCGCTCAAAACAAAGTCGCCGACGGAAATCTCGCGATCGGCAAGATATTCACCCACGCGCTCATCCACGCCTTCGTAACGGCCGCAGATCAAAGCGATTCGATTCAGTCCAGCGAGTTCTTGCGCGATCCCTTGATCAAACCGTCTGCCTTGCGCGGAAAGCAAAATTACACTTTCATTTACGCGCTCGCCACGTGGAGCGATTCCCATTGCTTCGATACATTCAAAGATCGGATCCGGCTTGAGCACCATGCCCTCGCCGCCGCCAAATGGGCGGTCATCTACAGTCTTATGGCGGTCATGCGTAAACGCCCGCAGATCGTGTACCGCAATCTCCGCCAAACCTGCTTCCCGTGCCCGGCGGATAATGCCAAAATCGAGTGGCCCGCGAAAAAAATCCGGAAAGATCGTGACAATGTCGATCTTCATGGCGGACCTAAGTTAATTCTTCCTGCGATTGCGCACTTGCTGCTGCTTCTCTTCTTGCGTCAGAGGAGCGTTCAACTCCAACATGCCCTCAGGTAATCGCATCACAATTTTCTTACCCGCGAGATCCACGCTCTTTATATAAACCTCAGCGTAAGGAATCTCATGACGTTCTGTCGCCGACTTCACAATCAGCAACGGCGCTTCACCGCCGCCAAACTGAACGTCTTCTATTCTGCCGATCTCGCGGTCACTATCGAAAACGACGCATCCGGCTAAATCGCTGACATAACTCCAACCGGCTTCTAAACCCGCCCGCTCAGTCCGTGGAACCTGCAGTTCACACTTTAAGAGCGTTTCAGCATCGTTGATCGAATCAACATCAACGAACTTCAAGACCAAGCCGCTTTTGTGCGGCCAGAAATTCTCTACTTCCAACTCGCGGCGCTGCAAATCTTCTGCTAGCGCCCACAGCTTCATGCCTTGATGAAACCGATCTGGAACATCGCTGTGAACTTCGACTGCGACTTCACCATGCCGTCCCTGCGTTTTCACGACTCGCGCCAGCGTGATGAATTCCCCAGCTATAGGATTCACCCAGTTCTCGCCTACTCGAGAATTTCCAACTCGTAACGCCGGTTGGTTTTCGCGCCGGCCGCGCGCAGCAAATGCCGCAAAGCGCGTGCCGTTCGGCCCTGTCGGCCAATGATCCGGCCCATGTCATCTTCGGCCACAGTGAGTTCGAGCACGATTTCGCCGTCTTCGTCGAACGACTCGACCAGGACTTCCGCTTGATTTTCCACCAGCGCCTTGGCGGCATGTTCCATCAAGGCCACCATGTTGGGCGATTGCTCACTCATTTAGATTTCCTTGACTGATTTCCTCAAGATGACGAACTACGACGCAGCCGTAGCAGCGGGTACCGGCAGCTTCAAAATCTTGCCTACGCGCTCCGACAGTTGGGCGCCTTTTGAGACCCAGTAGTCAATCCGTTCACGCTTGAGCTCAAAGCTGGCAGGGTTGGTGCGGGGATTGTAAATGCCCACGACTTCCACCGGACGGCCATTGCGCGCGCGTTCCTTCTCAATCACCACGACGCGATAATGCGGTTGTTTTCGCGCACCCACGCGCGACAGACGAATCATTAACACAGAGCTTGTTTCCTTTCCTAATTCCCTACGGGAGGGGTGAGACAAACCATTATTATGCCGTAATTTAGCGGGAATGGCAAGGTCTCACCCCGTATTGTGCAGCCCAGCGGCGATTCCATTGATGGTAGCGCCCAACGCGTAGTTCAAGGCCGGGCTGGCTTCATCGCCCGTTTGAGCCCGTTTCCTTCTCAGCAATTCTACCTGAATCAAGCTCATGGGATCTACATACGGATTGCGCAGGCGAATCGAGCGCGACAGAACCGCATTATTCCGCAATAGCTCACTTTGCCCGGTGATTCGCAAAATCACCCGGCGCGTGCGCTCGAACTCATCGGCCAGCATCAGCCAAACTCGATCGCGAAGATCGTCTTCTCTCACCAACGACGCATACAAACGCGCGATGGCAAGGTCAGCTTTGGCCATGGCTAGTTCGACGTTGTTGAGCAAATCTGAGAATAGAGGGAATCTCTTCAGCATGTCTTTAAGCAATTGTTCGTTCGCTACGCTTGCGGAGGCGAATCGTTCCAGCGCATAGCCGACTCCAAACCAGGCGGGGACCGCGTGGCGGCTCTGCATCCAGCCAAACACCCACGGGATTGCCCGCAAATCTTCCAATCGCCGGCTCTCGTTGCGGCGCGCGGGACGGGAGCCGATGCGTGCATGCTCCAGTTCGTTGACCGGCGTAGCCTGCTCGAAATAATGCAGGATGTCGGCATTCTCGGCGATGTTCGCGCGATAAAACGCAAAAGCATCGGCGGACATTTGTTCCATCGCATCGTCCCAGGGAGCATCGTCGCCGCGCTTCGAACCGTCGTGACGGAGAAGCGCTTCCAGGCACGCCGCAATCATGATTTCAAGATTCCACTCCGCAAGAATCGGGTCGGAGTATTTCCAGTTGAGCACTTCTCCCTGTTCAGTCACGCGAATCTCACCGGAGAAATCGCCAGCCGGTTGTGCCAGGATTGCCGCATGGGTCGGCCCGCCGCCGCGCCCGACCGTTCCACCACGCCCGTGAAACAAGCGCAGCTTTACGTTATGTTCCCGTGCTACCCGATGCAATTCGCGATGGGCTTTGTACAACTCCCAAATGCTGGTCAACATGCCGCCGTCTTTGTTGGAATCCGAATAGCCAAGCATGACTTCCTGCCAGCGTCCCCAGGAATTGAGGGCCGCCTGGTAGCTGGGGGTTTCCCATACCTGCGCCATGATTTTCCCGGCCGAGCGCAAAGCCCGAATGGATTCAAATAGTGGCACCGGCATAAGTCCGGGATCGTCGCCTGACGCGGCAATTTGCATGCCGCAGACGCTTGCGATTCGCGCCACAGCGAATATGTCGTCTTCGCTCTCGGCTCCGCTGATGACGTAGGCGCGAATTGCCTGTGGCGGATAGATTTTCTTCAGGCGGGCAATGTTCTCGAATGTTTCGAACACTTCCGCAGATTGGACTGAAAGCGCCGTAGGAAGTTCTTTCGGATTCAGCGAAAGCGCCGCCGCGATCTCAGTCAGTAGCTTTGCGTGGGCGTGCGCATGCTGGCGAATGTCGAGGGTCGAAAGGTGAAATCCGAACGTGCCCACTTTGAGCAAAAGCGGATTGAGATACAATTTCGCCAGCCGCAGGCCCCGATTTTGATTGAGGCTGTCGCGCAGGATCTCAAGATCGGACCGAAATTCAACAGTACTGGAATATTTATGAAGGTCTTCGCTCTTTTCCGCACGCGTCTCCCGCAGACGAAGGATGACGAAATTCATAAACCGGCGGTAGAGCTCAGTCTCGGAAATTCGCGCGAGATGGGAATGCTCGTCGCCAATCCGGGCCGCATATTCAGCGCACTTGCTGTGTAGAGTCTCAGAGGCCGGAACCTGCCGCACCGACGAGCTGATCTGATCTCTAGCTCTTTCCATCTCGCTTATGTAGTGGCCGAGAATGGCATTCCTCGCCCTTTGCAGGGCCTCGCGCGTGGAGTCGGACGTAACAAACGGATTCCCGTCGCGGTCCCCGCCAATCCATGAGCCGAAGAAAAGAACTTCCGGGAGTTCGATGCTGGCTCCGTAACACTCTTCAAAAGTTTGCTCCATCTCAGTATATAAAGCAGGAAGCGCTTCGAAGATGGACATCGCGTAGTGGTCGAGCCCCATCCGTATTTCGTCGGTCACTAAGGGTTTTTGCACACGGACTTCATCGGTCTGCCATAAAGCCGTGATCTCGCCGAATATGAGCGATTCGAATTTCTGCGCGTCAGCATCGGAGAGAGGCAAGCGGTCGAGGCGTTCCAACTGTTTAGCGATGCGGCGGCGTTTCAGCAGTACGGTTCGACGGGCGATCTCGGTCGGGTGTGCCGTGAATACCGGCACAACTCTAATTTGCTGCAAGGCAGCCAATGCCTGTTCGGCAGTGAAACCGCATCTGCGCAGCCGGCGTAGCGTGCCACGAAACGAACCTTCCAGTGGAGGCTGCTCGCGCGCCAATTTAGCCGCCCGCCGCCGCCGCTTGCGGTGATTGGTCTCGGCAAGATTGGTAAGCTCGAAATAGATGGCGAATGCCTTAGTAACGCGATAGGCGTCCTCGACCGGAAGAGTTGCGATGATGCTTCGCGCTTCTTCGAAACTCGGGGAGAGTGTCTCGGCTGATTGCTGTTCACGATACTGAATCAGCAATCGCCGCAGTTGTTCCACCACTTCGAGCAAGGGCTCGCCAGCCTGCTCGACCATCACCCTACCGAGTAATGTCCCGAGTGAGCGTACGTCGCGGCGCAACGGAAGTTCTTTGGCAGGATCGCCGGTTGGGGCCGTTAGTTCAGCCAGCCGAACTGCTTGGTCTTCGGCGCCCCACAGTGGCGTGTCACGCATATCCAATCATAGTTCGATTTTGGATTTGGAGAGCCAAGATTTAAAGCATTGCGAGATAATGCAGGATGTCCGCAGGTTCCGGACGGACGGTGTAATCGGGATCGGGCGATGCAAAGAGAATCCTTCTGTCTTGGCCGATAATGTAAGTCGCAGAAATGGGAAGCTCCCAACTTTTATCTCCGTTGGCAAGCGGCAAGCTCACAAACGACCGGCGATAAATTTGTTCCTGCTCGTCGGGTACTCGATAAGTAAGCCCGAATTGCCGCGCGACCTGATTGCCGGCATCGCTGAGCAAGGGAAAGCGCAGCTTATGCTGGTCGGCCATGAAGAACGACTGCTTCACCGTTTGCGGAGAAATGGCCACCAGAGTCGTTCCTGTTTTCTGAATCTCGGGCGCGATCAGATTCATGGCTTCGAGTTGGCCAACACAAAATGGGCACCAGCGTCCGCGAAAGAAAATTATTACGATTTTGGCGTGATCAAGAAAAAGCTGGGACGAAGAAACTAGCTTGTCGTTGTGGTCTTGCAACTCGAAAGCTGGGGCCGCGTCGCCGACGATTAATGCTCGCCCTGCGATATTTTCCGCTTGCAATCGCTCAACCGCGCGTGCATGGACAGCTTGTATTTCCGCCGGAACATATTTGGCGATGAGTGCTTTGCGCTCGGCGAAAATCTCAGCCAGCGGACGAATATCCGTTGCTGGAGCCGACTCTTCCAGGGAGCGCCATTTCATGTTAGTTAGCGAACAACTTCGAGGCGATCTTCGGCGTCACAACTGCTTGGTCGGCGTCGCGCACAACGGAGACATCAGGTTTGCCCGGTTTGATGCGAACGATGATTACATCACCGGCTGCGGACCGAGCAGCGAATTCTTTAGCTGAATCGAATAATAGAAAAGGCCGTTCAAAGATATCCGCATACAGCTCCCCATCGTAGCGGTAGGTATAAATAATCTCGCCAGTTGGGCATCCCCAGTCACCAGGCTGCGCCAATGCCGGCGAAGTTAGGCCCGCGTTTGCCGATTGCCAATTCGCGCTGTCGCGTGTACGTAGCCAGCTGGCAAGAGACTTAAATGTGTAAACGAGGAACTGAACTACGTAACGAATGTAAACATCCGCGAAGAAGCCCAAAAACCCTCCTGCAAAGACTTACATGCCCGGAAACTTCATGCCGGCCAGCTTTCTTCCAAAACTCGCTTTGCCCATGTCTTTGAACATCTTGCG
This sequence comes from Terriglobia bacterium, assembly GCA_963702965.1. Taxonomy (GTDB): domain Bacteria; phylum Acidobacteriota; class Terriglobia; order Terriglobales; family Acidobacteriaceae; genus JAJPHW01. Next base: position 3,465,884 of record OY969776.1, on the reverse strand, counting down.
CATCTGGGCATATTGGCGAAGCAGATTATTTACTTCCTGCACACTTGTCCCCGAGCCGCGCGCGATTCTTTTTCTGCGACTGCCATTAATCACTTCGTGATGATGGCGCTCGTGCGCAGTCATCGAACTGATGATGGCTTCGATGCGCCCAATCTGCTTTTCGTCAACTTTGTCGGCGTGCTTCTGCATGCCAGCAAATGGCCCAATGCTGGGTAGCATCCCCATGATGTTCTTGAGGGAACCCATCTTCTTCACTTGTTGGAGCTGATCGCGGAAATCTTCCAGGGAAAAGCCATCCCCGCTCAACGCGCGCGAAGCCATTTCCTGCGCTTTTTTCTTGTCAACATTTTGCTCGGCACGCTCAATCAGCGAAAGAATGTCACCCATCCCCAAGATGCGGGAAACAATACGATCAGGGTGGAATGGCTCCAGCGCATCGTATTTTTCGCCCACGCCGATGAACTTAATCGGTTGCCCGGTGACTTGACGAATCGATAACGCCGCGCCACCGCGAGCATCGCCGTCCATCTTTGTGAGGACAATACCCGTGAGCGCCAGCTTCTTGTGAAATTCATCGGCCGAGCGGACGGCGTCCTGCCCAGTCATTGCATCCGCAACAAACAATATCTCGGATGGATTGAGTATCTTCTTCAGCGACTGCATCTCTTCCATCAGCTGATCGTCAATGTGCAAACGGCCGGCAGTATCAACAATCAGAACGTCAGAGCCGGTGATCATGGCCTCTTTGCGGGCTTCTTTGGCGAGGCGTTCGACAGTCGCCGTGTTGGCTTCGACGTTTGATCCTTCGTAAATATTCGCTTTGATCGCCTGCGCGACAACTTTTAATTGCTCTCGCGCCGCCGGACGGTACACGTCCACCGAAACCAGCAGCGGCCGGTGCCCGCCATTTTTGAACCAATTCGCCAGTTTGCCGGAAGTCGTAGTTTTTCCGGACCCTTGCAACCCGGCCATCAAAACAACCGTCGGTGGCTGAGAAGCAAACTTCACCCGCGCGGTATCAGTTCCCAACGTCGCGACCAATTCATCGCGGACGATCTTAATGACTTGTTCGCCCGGCGACAGCGCGGTCGCCACTTGTTGCCCCACGGCCCTCGCCTGAATGTGATCGATTAACTCCTTGACTACCTTCACGTTAACGTCGGCTTCCAGCAGGGCCAGCCGCAGTTCGCGCAGAGCCTCGCCGATGTTCTCTTCATTGAGAACGGCCTGCCCGCGTAGCGTTTTAAATGCTCGTTGTAACTTCTCTGAAAGATTCTCAAACATAGCGAATTTCTTATTTTAGCAGCCGCCGGTCTCAAGCTCGCCGGACGAGGCTGCAAACATAAAAAATGGCGCCAGATCGCTCTGGCGCCGTTGTCAGCGTTTTGTGTGCATTCAGACTACGGGGTCGTCCCGTAGACGGCGAATGCGCTCTGTGTCCCGGTGGTGACTTCCCAGACGTTGCTCGTATTCGTTCCCTCATAGGCGAACGTTCCGCTCGAGAGATTGTAGGTGTAATCCCACACGTCGAATGCTGTGACCGACGCTTTATCGGTTCCGACTGCGATCCAATATTGCGTACCGGCCGTCACCGGAATGCCGGCCTTGTCAACCACGGTTACCAGTCCGCAACAGGTGCCGAACGTAGGAAGATTGGAGACGTTCCAGACTTTAATTACCGAGCCTGGTGCGCCGTTTGAATCAGCGAGTAGCGCAACGGCTACATTGTCAGTGCCGCCGCCGGCCCATTGCGCCGCCACTTGCAGGCCCTTAATCGTGGAGTTTGCGGTAGGTGTGTAAGGCTCGGCGATATTCTGCGAAAAACCGAGTTCGCTCTCCGGCCCTGCGATCGTCCAACCCTCAGAATCGTAGTAGGTATCGGTCTTAGACCCGAGATTGCTATAGAGGATGCTGACGCCCGGCGGTGGGGCATCTGCCTCGTGAATAATGTTGGAGCCCTTGGTGATGGCTTGTTGCGGCCCCGCTTTCGCATCTTGGGCCACTAGGCTGCCAGTGAGTGTGAGCAGACCAATACACAACAATATACTAGTGTTCTTCATTGTTCCTCCTGGGATTGAAAAACTGCGATCTTGTCATCATTTGCGTCCAACGGCAAAACTAGAGAGAACCGCGGGACTCATCCGAAAACTCTCTCGCAGGAATGCACAGGATTGTACGCCTAATCGTTCCCTCGTCAACAACAAAAGGGGCGCGGGAAGCCAGTTTTGAAGGGTCCAAAGCCGCCACAGTGAAAACAATTGCATAGTACCTAGGAGGAAGCACGTAGGAACACGCTTAGGGAAATATTTGGGCGGCAGCTGCAACTGTATTGCAATGAATATTTACCGTATCTTCTACGTGTCGCGCATAGCCCCCGGCGTAAGTCACCATCACCGGAATGTCTTTCGCCTGCGCCACGCGAAACAGGAGTTCGTCACGCTTCTGTAGTCCTTCGATTGTCAAAGCTAGCCCCCCGAGTTGATCTTCCTTATAAGGATCGGCGCCGGCGATGTAGCAGATTAAATCCGGCGAGAATTGTCGCAGGCCGGAACTTAGCGCATTGTCGAGCCATGCAAGATACGCGTCATCGCCGATGCCGTCAGGCAAATCCACATCAATCGAAGACGGTGGCTTGAATACGGGGTAATTGTTCTGCTGGTGCAAGGAGATAGTGAAAACATCTGCTGATGATTTCTGGTGAGGCGTTCCAGCGGATTTCGACGGGAGCACGTCCGCGAACGCTTGGGCGCCTCCAAAAATCGCAGCCGTGCCATTACCCTGATGCACATCGCAATCCACCGTCATGGCGCGAACTATCTTTTTATCGCGCTGCATCACACGGATGGCAACAGCAACATCATTGATCATGCAAAAGCCCTCGCCGTGGTCCGGGAATGCATGATGAAATCCGCCGCCGATGTTTACGGCGATTTTGTCTCGCAGCGCGCATTGCGCTGCCAGGATAGATCCGGCTGCTGCCAGCCAGAACGCCCGCACTAATTGTGGAGAGAAGGGAACTTCAAGCTGCATTTCTTCGCGTGCGGACAAAGTTCCGGTTTTCAGCTTGTGCACATATTCGGGTGTATGCACGAGAAGAATGTCTTCGTCGGAGGCAGGCTGCGGAGTCAGAAAATCCTCGGCAGCGGCAATGTTCGTTTCGATCAGTCGATGATGGATGCGCCGATACTTTTCCGCCGGAAAAACGTGCGACCCGATAGGCAAATAATAATCGTCGCTGTAGATAAGCTTGAAGGGCAGCATACTCGTACAGTCCTTAAGTATGCTTTTTCTTTATCGGTGCCGCCGTCACAATCGCCCGTCGAATCGGTACGATCGCACCTTTCGACGGGTCCGCTGCCGCGCTGGCGCGGGACAGCACTTCTTCCTGTATGTACTTTACGAAATCCTGAATTTGGCGTTGCATTTCTTCCATACGCTCGCGCATTTGTAGGATGATCGCCATCCCGCTGATGTTTACGCCCAAGTCGCGGGCCAACGACAAAATAAATTCCAGGCGTTGCAAATCTTCATCCGTATAAAGGCGAGTGTTGCCTTCGGTGCGCGATGGTTTGAGCAGACCTTCGCGCTCATAAAGCCGCAGCGTCTGCGGATGGATGCCATACATCTCAGCTACCGCCGAGATCATGTAAGCGCCTTTAGACTTCCGCTTCGTCACAATTGCAGCCTCTTTCTCGATTCTAGAGCATTCCGCTGATTTCTCGCGAACCTGCCAAACGCAACCCCTCAATTTGCATCCAAGGCCTGGAGGCTAAACATGGACGAAAATAATACTGTAGATGTCATTAAAGATCTCATCGAAACCTGCCGCGATGGCCATAAGGGCTATCAAGATGCTGCTTCTCATGCAAAGGGGTCTGACCTAAAGACACTTTTTTACGAAGAGGGTTTGCAAAGAGGGTGTTTTGCGGAAGAACTTCAAGCCGAACTCCTTCATCTCGGCAAGAAAGACGAAAACGTCTCCAGTTCAGTGGGAGGCGCTCTTCATCGCGCATGGATCGACACGAAAGTGGCATTAGGTGGCGGCGACAAATCGATACTGGAATCACTCGAGTCAGGCGAAGATTCTGCCAAAGAAGCCTACAAAAAAGCGCTCGCTGGGCCATTGCCGGCAAATATCGCCGATATTGTTCGGCGTCAGGCCAACAGCGTCCAGCAGGCCCATGACAAGATCAAGAGCTTGCGTGATCAAGCGCGAGCAGCCTGATCTGCTCCAAAAAAGTGAGGGACCGGGAACCCCGGTCCCTCATTGGTTCGTTTTAAATAATTATTCTTGCGTTTGTGGTTCGTGGTTGACTACCGACCAACCCGCGGGTTTCAACAGGCGGTTGACCCCGTAAGCCACGACGCCCAAACCAATCAAAATCAGCCCGAATTCCAGCGAGCTCATATTCCACACCGATTCGTGCTCACTATGAATCAAATCGAAGGCCAGCATGAGCACCGGTGGAATGCCGATGGCAAACGCCCCAAAGATTCCTCCAGGCACGCGGAACGGCCGCTTTAATTCTGGTTCACGAACACGCAGAACCGCCAGCGCCGCAAACTCGAGACCTAGGCTGAGCCCGTAAATCAGAATATCGAGCGTGATCAGTCGTTCAAAACCGAGAAGCAGGCAAGGCGCCCACAAAATTGCCAACGCGATGATCGATACCCAGGGGGCGCGCGATTTCGGATGCAACTTGGCAAAAATTCCCGGCAACATTCCATCCTGCGCCATGGCCAGCGGCAGCCGTGAGTAACTCATGACCAGCGCATTGAACATGCCAAACGCGCTAATCATTCCGCCCGCTACAACTGCAATCCGAAGCAGTGGTCCGCCCAGTAATCCGGCAATTTCCGCCCACGATCCTGTTTCCCACGCGGATGCCGGCAGTTTGGTCGTCCACATTGCCGCAAACGGCAGCATGTAGCTCAGCGCAACAATGCACACCGCAACCAGCATGGCTCGCGGATAAGTCCGCTGCGGCCGCTCTACTTCGGTGGCAATCGTGGAAGCGTTGTCCCATCCCATGTAATTCCACATGCAAATCAGCAGTCCGCCCAACAGGTCCACGCTCGAAGTCGTCGGTTTGGTCACGGCGTTCGCCAGCGCGCCGAATTTAAACGGCGCCAGAAGAACGATCGCCACAAACGGCGCCGAAAGAGCAAAGAACATCCACAAAGATGTCGTCGAGACTACTTTCACCCCTGCAATATTCAAAATCGCGCACGCGGCGATTACGGCGATGCCGACCATCAATCCGCGATGCCCCTCTTGAAACCAGGGGAACATGGTCGTGAGATAAGTCACGAACAGGGTCGGGTAAATTGCCATGTCGAAAATGGACGCAACCAGCGAGAGCCATGCTTCCTGAAATCCCCAGAAATTGCCCATGGCGCGGCGGACCCAGGCGTAGTAGCCGCCCTCAAAGGGCAGCGCGCTTGAGAGTTCGCCAATCATGAATGCGGTGGGCAGGCTCCAGAGAATCGGAGTCAACAGCAAAATCAGAATCGCTTTGCCGTACCCGGCGCCATGCACGATGTCTTCGGTCCCATACGTTCCGCCCGACACCATAAAGAATGTCGCGGCGACCAGGGGCCATAGCGTGAGGCGAACCGATTTTTTCCGGTTAGGTATTGCGGCGAGAGTTGGGGGATTCTCCGGTAGTTGTTGTGGCGCGCTAGCTGTTGCCAATTTCTATGGCTTCCTCCTCAAGCGACTCACTCTCGCCACCTCGTCTCCCTTGAAGTGCAGCTCTCGAGGCTCCCGGGTGACCGCGTTTTCCCGGACATTCCGGCGGAGTTAGTTCGCAGTTATGAGATTACGGGAATTTTCCACAGATGCAAGATTTTTTTGGAGCTTAGCGAATGTTTTTATCGCGGAGCGCAGGTACGGAGGTAACAGAGGAGAATCTTCCCCGCAGAGACTACCGAGTGCCCCAAGAAAATCCGGTCAGAGAGTCTCTGCGCTCTCGGCGGTGCGGTGCAAAGTTTTAAACGTCTTTCCATAACTCTGCCCGTGGATCTTCCGGATTCAACTTAGCCAACTCCCGCAGCAGCTCCTTAGTCTTTTCGTCACGTGGCATGGGCGCGACAATCTTGATCTCAACAATTTCATCTCCGCGCACGCCATCTTTCGTGGCCGAGGGCACACCTTTTTCGCGGAGTCTCAATTTCTGCCCTGATTGTGTTCCGGGCGGAATCTTCAACTGCGCGCGCCCGTCAATCGTCGGCACTTCAACTTTCGCGCCCAGCGCTGCTTCGGGCACATTCACAGGAACAATCAACCGAATGTCGTCTCCGTCGCGCTGAAAAATCGGATGGCTGCCTGTGCGAATAATCACATAAAGATCGCCCGCAGTTCCGCCGCGCACCCCAGCGTTTCCTTTGCCAGCCAAGCGGATGCGTTGCCCATCCCGCGTTCCGGCTTTAATGCGCACTTCCAAAGGATCAGTTTTACCTAGCGTTCCCTCGCCATGGCAAGTTGGGCAGGCGGAGATATTCTTGCCCGTTCCATGGCAACGCGGGCAGGTCACATTGAACTTCATGCGTCCGCCGGTCTGGGTTACTTGCCCTGAGCCTTTGCACTCGGGGCATGTTCCTCCCGCATCGACGAATCCTTGCGTGTGGCAAGTCGGACACGCATCGCGCCGCGTGATGTTCAACTTCATCACGCCGCCGCGAATCGCCGTCCAGAAAGGAACATCCACCTGATATTCGAGATCGGAACCAGATTCCGGCCCTTCTTCTGCCGCCGCACCGCCGCGTCCACCAAACATGCCGGAGAAAATATCTTTAAATCCGCCCCCACCGCTCCCGCTCCGCCGTTGCTGCGCCCGCCCTCCGCCTTCGAAGAGATCGGAAAAATCAAATCCCCCGAAGTCAAAGTTGACGTCCTGTCCGCTGCCGCGAGGCGGCGCTTGACCACCGGGAAATCCGCCTCCAGCGGATCCTCCAGAGCCTCCGCCCGCTTTGGCATAAGCCTCGGCCGTCGCCGGGTCGATGTTGTCGGAATAAAACCCGACCTGGTCGTAAATCTTGCGCTTCTTCGGGTCGCTCAGAACTTCGTTGGCCTCGGAGAGGGCTTTGAACTTCTCCTCCGCCGCCTTGTCTCCGGGGTTGACGTCCGGATGATACTTCCGCGCCAGCTTGCGAAAAGCCTTGCGAATATCATCCGCCGACGCGGACTTCTTTACGCCCAGCGTGCCGTAATAATCTTTTTGAGTGGTCGTCGCCATTGCTTAAATCTTACTTTGTCATCTAAACGAAGCTAAAATTCTTCTCTTGTGGTTCGTATAGCGACACTATACACTATACAAGTGATCAAGAGCTTCCGGCACAAAGGTGTCGAGCAGTTCTTCCGGACTGGATCGAAGTCGAAAATTCAGCCGAGTCATGCCGAACGCCTCCGGAAGCAGCTCTTTGCACTGGACAACGCCAAAAGTCCAAAAGACATGAACGCGCCCGGCTGGAGGCTCCATGCCCTGCGCGGTTCGCTCGAAGGCCACTGGGCAATCACAGTAAGCGGAAATTGGAGATTAACTTTCATGTTCGAAGGCCAGGACGCGGTATTGGTTGATTACCAGGATTATCACTAGGATTTCTTATGCGCATGCACAATCCACCTCATCCCGGCCAAGTATTGCGGGACTATCTCGGCGACATCTCTGTCACCGAAGCAGCCCGCCATTTGCGAATCACCCGCGCCAGCCTTTCCCGCATCCTGAACGGCAGCGCTGGCATCTCCGCCGAAATGGCGCTCCGGCTGTCGGAAGCGATCGGCACCAGCCCGGAACTCTGGCTCGGGATGCAGTCCCAATACGAACTCTGGCGGGCATCCCGTCGTAAGCGCCCCCATGTACCGCGCCTGGCCATCGCCGCCAAAGTAGCTGGGTGATGCTCCCCAATTACATAACTAAATGCTTCACCTTATTTCGTTCTCCGCCGCGATCATCCACATACACCGGAATTCTCTGGATGCCAGTATCGCTGGGCTCAAATAAATACCAGCGTCCTTCATCATCTACAAAATGTAAAAAATATGCCTGTCCGTTCACTTCGAATTGCATAATACCCACCTCCGAACCCAAGTTCTTGCTGACCAACTTTGCCTTCCATGAAACGGCAGGGGCGTTTTCACGCCCCTGCAATTGCCGAACTTTAAAACCAAAACGCCTCGCTAAACGCGTTATTTGTTCTCCACGTCCACGTACTCGGCGTCAATTACACCTTCATCTTTCTTCGGTTCAGAGGCGTTGCCATCCGCTTGCGACCCCGCTCCAGCAGCACCCGGCTGGGCCTGGCTTTGAGCCGACTTGTACATCTGCTCGGCCAGCTTGTGCGAAGCCTGGGTCAAGGTCTCGCGAGCCTTGTCCATCGCAGCTTTGTCGTTCGATTCCAGCGCCTTCTTCGCGTCGGCAATCGCGTTCTCGACATCACCACGCTCCGAACCGGAGATCTTGTCGCCCTGTTCGCGCAGCATCTTCTCCGTGCCATAGACCATGGAGTCAAGCTGGTTCTTGGACTCGATCTCTTCCCGCTTGGCTTTGTCCTCGGCGGAGTGAGCGTCGGCTTCCTTCGCCATCTGCTCCACTTCCTCCTTGCTCAGGCCGGAAGACGACGTAATCGTAATCTTCTGGTCCTTGCCGGTGGCCGTGTCTTTCGCCGTGACGTTCAAAATGCCGTTGGCGTCTATATCGAAGGTGACTTCGATCTGCGGCACGCCTCGCGGCGCCGAAGGAATTCCAGTTAAGTGAAATTTGCCCAGCGTCCGGTTCTGCGCCGCCATCGGCCGTTCGCCTTGTAGAACGTGCACTTCCACGGTCGTCTGACTGTCCGCCGCCGTGGAGAAAGTTTCCGTCTTACGCGTCGGAATGGTCGTGTTTCGCGGAATCATCGGCGTCGCCACGCCTCCTAGGGTTTCAATAGACAGCGACAGCGGAGTCACGTCCAACAGGAGCAGATCTTTCACGTCGCCCGTGAGCACGCCGCCCTGAATCGCCGCGCCAACCGCCACGACTTCATCCGGATTCACGCCCTTGTGGCCTTCTTTGCCGAACAGCTCTTTCACCAGCGCTTGAATGCGCGGCATACGAGTCTGTCCGCCAACCAGCACGACTTCATCAATCTTGCTGATGTCCACGCCCGCGTCCTTCATGCACTGCTTGCAAGGCCCGACCGAGCGCTGGATGATGTCTTCCACCATCGCTTCGAGCTTGGCGCGGGTCAGCTTCACAACCAGATGCTTCGGACCGCCTGCATCCGCCGTGATGAAGGGCAGATTGATCTCCGTCTCCATCGTGGTCGAAAGCTCGATCTTCGCACGCTCGGCTGCATCCCGCAGACGCTGCAAGGCCATTTCATTTCCCTTGCCGCGCAGGTCGAGGCCTTCGTTCTTCTTGAACTCGTCAATCAACCAATCAACGATCTTCTGGTCGAGGTTGTCGCCGCCCAAATGCGTATCGCCGTTGGTGGCTTTGACTTCAATCACGCCTTCGCCGACTTCCAGAATCGAAATATCGAACGTACCGCCGCCGAAGTCATAAACCGCAATCGTCTCGTCCTTCTTCTTGTCGAGACCATAAGCCAGCGCCGCCGCCGTCGGCTCATTGATGATGCGCTTTACTTCGAGTCCGGCAATTTGCCCGGCATCTTTTGTCGCCTGGCGCTGCGCATCGTTAAAGTACGCAGGCACAGTGATGACCGCTTCGGTCACTTTTTCGCCGAGGTAGTCCTCTGCCGCCTTCTTCAATTTCTGCAAAATCATCGCGGAGATCTGCGGCGGGGTGTACTCCTTGCCCTGCGCCACAATTGCAACATGGTCGCCTGACTTCACGACCTTGTAAGGCACCATCTTGATCTCTTCCTGCACTTCGTCGAAGCGGCGTCCCATGAACCGCTTAATCGAATAAACCGTGTTCTCCGGATTGGTAATAGCCTGCCTCTTGGCCACTTGGCCAACCAGCCGCTCGCCACTCTTGGTAAAGCCGACGACCGAAGGCGTGGTTCGCCCGCCCTCTTCATTTGCGATAACCTTGGGCTCTCCACCCTCCATCACTGCCACGCAAGAGTTGGTGGTTCCCAAGTCAATTCCTATAATCTTGGCCATAATTGGCTCCTCCTGGACTTCTTTTTGGACCGCATAATTCGTTAAGTGCTTTATAATCAGTGCACTTATGATTGCGCTCAGGACTATCCTAAGACCTGAGCGTAACGTTGTCAATGTTTAGATGCGGGGTGGGATTGATAGGATGCGGTGGTGTCCATCAAAACGAAAAATGCAGTATGAGAAAGCAATAGAAAGCGATGCCCCAAAAGCCAACTCAAATGCCAATGAAAAAGGAAGACAGGTGCTCGGAAAAAATACCAAAGCGGCCCTCCTTTTCGAACGCGGCTCATGTATCTTTTTGGATACAGGTCAGTCACGCATCGAATCGCCCGGCCTTTGTCCCTGGCCCACACCCAGCCACTGCGTGCCGCGATAGGAATCAGCCACCATCCAGGCGCCTGCTGTCAGCACCGCCGAAAGTATAGTCTCGCTCTTGAAGAACGGATTCTTAGAGCCTGCCGCCATAATAGGCACCCATACCAGCAGGGTGAACATGCCAATCTGGACTGCTGCCAGCGCCGCCGCCAGTCGTGCCCACACGCCAACGAGCACCCCCACCGCAGCTGCGATAAACGTGCACCCGAAGAAATACGCCCAGAACGTATGCCACGGCAGCCATGCTGGCTCAAGCGACACGGTATCTTTCACGTCCAAAAAATGGGCGACTCCGTAGTTGATCAACGAGAGCCCGAAGAGCACCCGCGCCATGCGCATGCCAGTATCGCCAGCGATGGAACCCAGGTGCGCCCTATCCCAGTCTGTGGCGAACCAGGTATATAAAATCCACGCTGCCGCAAGCATCACCGCCGTGTCACACGCAGCAAAAAAAACTCCCAAACCGGGCGCGCGAATCATATCCGGCACGCGGAACACCAGAAACCAAAGCAGGAGAACAGCGGCCAGAACGCGCGCGGCGAGACTCGCCGTGCGCTGCCAAAGCAACGCCAGGCCGCAACCCAGGGAAATGATCGCCGAGAAATATACCAGCGCCATGCGTGCAGGCACTCCGTCTGGTACGGGGTCCCATACCGAGGCGAAATTGCCTTGCAGCAAAGTTACGATTCCCAGGCCAATCATGGCCGCCGCAAATGCGGCATGTCCCCAGCTTGCGATGCGCATCCCTACCCTCCGAATCCTTTGTTTCGATGCGGATTCCCTGTATGCCTGATGCGTGCTTGCGCTATGGAGGTTGCGTGTAGGACCGAAGAAGAGAGATTTACACCGAACTGCCGGACAGTCGCCTACTCCAAACTAACCACGAAATCCGCCTTCACCGTCGCCGCGCCGCCGTGTTCGCTCGTGGCAAATATCAAATAATATTTCTGCGCATCGCCCGCTGTGGGATGCAGCGGCCAATCGACGTCCGCGCTCTTGGCGCCTTCCTGACCTTGCATCCAATCGAGAGGACTGTGATGTAAGAAGTCGTCATATTGCTGCTGATCCATCAACAACAAATCCACCGCAGACTTGGCCGCGCCAATCGTGTGAAATTCACCGTGCACATGGGGACGCACCGCGTGTGGCGGCACTTCAATCGCAAACGCCTGTGAATCAGCAATCTTGACCACCCCGTTCACCAGTTGCACATCGGCTTGCGCCGCCGGTGCAGCCGAAGGCGCAGGTACCGAAAAATCTGCCGAATCCTGTCTTGCAGTCGGAGTCGCAGCGGTCTCACTCGGCGTGGCCGATGGCCGCGGCATATTTGTATGCCACGCGTAATAACCGCCGCCCAAGATGACGATCAGCAGCAAAATGCCCGCCACTTTTTTCAGCGGCGAGCGCTCCGGCGACTCAATATGAATGTCGAACTTGTTATCGTCACCGCGTCCCAGCCGTGCTGGCGCGCCCACCCTTCGGCGATATAGTGGTTGTCGTGGAAGTATCTGGCTTTCGATTCGGATAGGGAGCTTGCGCAGGCGTGGTCATCGGCGTTTCCTCAAGATGATTTTGAGTTCACGCCAACCCGACGACAAGTTACGGCCGTAATCGCGCCGCGACGCCGCATTCCTCAATCGTATTTTTCGTAGAGAATCGACTTGCGGTCCCAGCCCAGTGACTTGAGTAGTTCGCGGTTCGCTTTCACCATCTTGTCCAGCCCGCAGATATAGGCGTGCGCGTCAGTTCTTCCGGCCGCTATATCGGGCACGTGCTCTTGAACGTATCCACGCAGGCCTTCCCAGTCGTCGCCCGCACGACTCAGTGTTGGCAGATAGCGGAAATTCTCATGTTCTGCCGCCAACTCGAGAAATTCATTGTGATAATAAATATCTTTCTCTGTCCGGTTGCCGAAAAACAGCGTCAGAGTCTTACCCTGATGCCGCGTTTCATCCGCCAGCAGCCAATGCAGCATGCCGCGGAACGGCGCGATGCCGGTTCCAGTGGCAATGAACAGCGTGTCCCTCATCGGCGGACGCAAAATGAAGTCCCCAAACGGCCCCTGAAACTGAATTTCCTCGCCTTCGCGCAGATCGCAAAGATAATTCGACATGAAGCCGCCTTCGACGCGGTTCAGGCAAAATGCCAATCGCGAATTCTCCGCCGGCGGCGACGCGATGGAATACGCCCGCGTAATCTCCTCTCCATCTGCCTTTTTGTGCTTCACCGAAAGCCATTGCCCGGCCACAAAGCCAAACCGCTCAACCTCATTCACTTCAAACTCGAGATGCTTCGTGTACGTAGACAGCGGGAGCGCGCGAACCAGACGAGCTTTGTAAGTCTTGAATTGAGCCATAAGTATCTAAACCGATTATCAAAACTAATTATCTAAGATGGTGATCTAATAATTTCTATTTGCCGATTGTATTCGCCGACTGCATTTAGATGACGCGGCCCTGCGAAACGAATCCCGCCAAAAGGCTGTGTTATGCTGTCCGCGTTCTTTCCACTCCGCGCTCCGCGAGGCTATCTTATGAAGTCGCGTTTGGCTCCGATTTTAATTTTTCTCACACTTTTCCTTTTACCCACGCTCTCCTCCGCACAATGCCAGATCTTGCGCGCCTTTTACGGCGCCGGACACCGCACCGCCGACGTCACCTCACAAGTGCAGGGCATGGTTCGCGGCGGCCAGCTGAATTTTCGCGTCAGCAATTCCGTCTTCGGCGACCCCGCGCCCAACCAGCGAAAAACCTTCCAGCTCACATGCGGCGATTGGCGCGGACGAACTCAAAAATATCACTACCTCGAGGGCGATGTGGTCACGATGGCGGTTGTCGGGCCGAGCTATTATCCCGGCGGCACATGGAACCGTCCCAATCCCTCCTATCAAGGGCTGCGCATCATCGAAGCAAGTTACGGCCATGGCCGCCGCGTCCGCGATGTCACGGACCGTTTAAACGCCATGATCCGCGGCCCCGTGCTCACATTCCAGGTGAATAATGCTGCGATGGGCGGAGATCCTGCAGTGGGGCAGACGAAGACTTTGTCGGTCTATTACGTGAACAACGGCCGCAAGGCTCACCGCAACTGGCCGGAAGGCGCAACCGTCACCATTCCGTGACTTCGAGTTCAAGCCAATCTCTTCAGATCGCCAGGTAATTGAGGAATGCTTGCGCGCTTCGGTTGAGGTTGTTGGGATAGCGCCTGGTCTGGTATTGCGATCCAACTTCCGCGTTGTTCCAGTGATAAACGTTGGTTAGAAGGCCGAAAAGATAACGAGGGTCAATGTTGATTTCGCTCCTCGGCGCTGGCAGCGGCCGCGGATCGGCTCCTCCGCGAAATTGCGCCAGCGGTTCTGCGCCACGTTTGGCGTTGATGATCGCCACATCTCCGGCGGAGAGCGCAATCACAAAATAATAATCTCCATCACACTCGGATTTATCGCTGGCTTTTTTGGCCGCCGCCGCAATCAACCGCCGAAGTGGCAGCTGATGTATTTCTGACTTGGCAATCAAGCGTTCGTAATCGAAGGCGTAACCTGCGATTTCCAGCTCTCGCTTGCCGATGTCGCTTTCGCTATAAGGCTCAGTTCTTAGGCGCGATGGCCGCAAGTCGGAGGTGGAAATTTCTCCCCCGTCATCGGCAAGAATAATCGCATTCCTGTCAATCGCGAGAATTTCAGTCGTGTCTGCCACCCCCCGGAAACGGTTGAGATGAGTCAGTTTTCCCCCCAGCAGATATTGCCCGGCAAAGGGGACGGTCACTTTGGGATGCAGAGCGGACACCAGCTTCAAATATCGACCGAAGAATGCCTGCTTTTTTTCCTCAGCCTTGAGCGGGAGCTGCGGATCGGTAGCGTCGAAATACGTTTGCGGATATGGCCCGGCCCCGGTATAGCCGCAAAGCAGAATATCGGCCCCAAGCGCGTGCTCTTGCATCATCCCGATCATTTCGTCGTCAAAAATCACGTCGTTGGCATTGGCTACGCAATGTTCGCGCTGGCCGTCGAAAAATCTGACGATGACCGCCGAATCAATATCGGAAATGCTTCCCGTGCGGTGAGGAATAATTTGGACGGAGGTTGACCCAATTTTCAGGGGCTCGCGAGCGATTGTCGGTTTGAAGCCATCAGCCCGCATCTTGCCCGCAAGATGGTTGGGCTGGTGGTCGGCGATGATGAGCTCCTTCACGCCGTGAATTGCAAAGTACCGTCGCAAAAAGGCAGGGTCGTAATGATCAGGATGAACATGCGAGATGTAAATCCAATCCACATCACCAATCGAGCGCATGGGGTCGGGCACGACCGGAAAGTGGAACCATGAACCGTCGTAGATTCCCTCGGTAAACCACGGGTCGTGCAGAATCCGCACGTCTTTCGTGGAGGTTACGATGCAAGCCGAGTAGATGTACTTGACGGTGATGCCGGCATCGGGGAAATTTGGGGGCTGAGTCAAACGAGGGTTCTCCTGAAAACGAGGAGTTTACCAAACCGCGTCTGAGGATTACTCGACTGTAACTGACTTGGCCAGATTTCTCGGCTGGTCCACGTCGCATCCGCGGCGCACGGCGATGTGATATGCCAGCAGTTGCAGCGGGACAATTTCCAGAATGGGTGCTAGTTCTTCCGGCGCCGGAGGAATGTAGAGAACGTGATCGGCGGCGTCTTTCATCTCTTCGTCGCCTTCGGTCGCCAGCGCAATCACTTTGCCCGAGCGCGCTTTCACTTCTTTCAGGTTCGACATCGACTTTTCATATCGAATCATCGAAAGCTCGCTCTTGGGATCGCGTGTTGCAATAATTACGACCGGAAGATTTTCATCAATCAACGCGTTGGGCCCATGTTTCATTTCGCCCGCCGGATAACCTTCCGCATGGATATACGAAATCTCTTTCAACTTCAGCGCGCCTTCCAACGCAATGGGATAGTGAATGCCGCGGCCCAGAAAAAGAAAATCCTGTGCCCGCACATAAAGCTTGGCCAGTTCTTCGCATTGTTCATCGCGCGTAAGCAACTGCTCAATCTTGCCGGGAATGCGCGTCAGTTCATAAACCGCTTGTGTGGCCTGTTCGCTGCTCATCGCGCCCCGCACTTGCGCTAAATACAGCGAAAACAGATACAGTGCCGTAAGCTGCGCCGTGAAAGCCTTCGTCGAAGCCACGCCGATTTCCGGCCCGGCGTGCGTATAAATCGTGCCGGCAGCCTCGCGTGTAATCATCGAACCGACGACATTGCAAATCGCCAGTGTCTTCGAGCCTTTAGCTTTCGCTTCGCGCTGCGCTGCAATCGTATCCGCGGTCTCGCCCGATTGCGAAATCACCATCGTGATTTCATCGGCGCCCACAATCGGATCGCGATAGCGCCACTCGCTGGCATAATCCACCTCAACCGGCACGCGCGCCATGCTCTCAATCATGAACTTACCGGCTTGCGCCGCATGCCAGCTCGTGCCGCAGGCTTCAATATTGATTTTGCGCGCAGCTTTGAACTCGGCGTCGCTAATCTGCATTTCATCGAGGTAAACGTGGCCGGTTTCCTGCGAAATCCGTCCCAGAGTCGTGTCGCGGACCGCCCGTGGCTGCTCGTAAATCTCTTTCAGCATGAAGTGCTTGAAGCCGCCCTTTTCCGCCATGATCGGGTCCCAGGTGACGTGCTGCACTTCGCGCCGGACCGGCTTTCCATCAAAATCTGTCAGCTCGACGCCATTGGGCGTAATTACTGCCAGATCGCCATCACCAAGAAAAAATAAATCGCGCGTGTGGTAAAGAATGGCGGGAACATCAGAGGCGACAAAATATTCGTCGTTGCCCAGTCCAATCACTGCCGGAGGCCCATTGCGCGCCGCCACAATTTTGTTCGGCTCATCCACGGCGATAACGCCCAGTGCGAACACCCCGCTCAGCATTTTCACCGTCTTGCGCACCGCTTCTTCCAGCGATGGACGGCTGCCATTGTCATGCTTTAAATAAAATTTTTCGACGAGGTGCGCAATGACTTCCGTATCTGTCTCAGTGACGAACTTGTGGCCTTCTTCAATCAGCTTCTTTTTAAGCGCAACGTAATTTTCGACAATACCGTTGTGGACCACCACGATGCGGCCGGTGCAATCGCGCAGCGGGTGCGCGTTCTCTTCGCTGGGGCGTCCGTGCGTGGCCCAGCGGGTGTGGCCGATGCCATAAGTTCCATCGAGCGGGTTCTGCCGGATGACTTCATCCAGATTGCGCAGCTTGCCTTCCGCGCGGCGCACCTGCAGGCCTTCTCCATTGCCGCAAACCGCAATGCCCGCGGAATCGTAGCCGCGATACTCCAGCTTGCGCAGCCCTTCAATGATGACCGGCACAACCGGTTTTTTGCCTACATAGCCAACAATGCCGCACATACGGAAACTCGCCCCCGAATTTCGACCTGAATCTACTCGACTTTGATCTGGAACTCTTCGATCACCGGATTCGTCAGCACAGTGCTGGCAATCCGCGTGACCTCGGCCTCGGCTTCCGGTTTGCTGAGGCTATTGGCCAAATCCAGCTCGAAATACTTGCCCTGGCGCACGCCATCGAGCCCTTTATAGCCCATTTTCTGCAAGGCGCCGTGGATGGTCTTTCCCTGCGGATCCAGCACGCTCTTTTTCAGCGACACATAGACGTAAGCCTTCATACACAAGATTATACGTGAGTGGGATGCGGTACGATTACTGAGGTGTGGCTACGAAACAGCTCAAGCCCCCAGAACTTCTCTCACTTTGCGCCGCAACGTCTCATGCGTGAAGGGTTTTTGCAGAAATGCCGTGCCCTGCGACAAAGTCCCTTGATGGACCATGATGTTTTCGGTGTACGCCGAGATAAAGAGAACTTTCAAGCCGCGCCGCGTCTTCGCAAGTTGTTCTGCGAATGCTCTGCCATTCATTCCCGGCAAAACTACGTCAGTGATCAAGAGATGGATGGTCCCCTGATGAGCTTGCGCCGCCTCCAACCCGATGGCTGGATTTTTCGCAACGAGCACCTTGTAGCCTTCGCGTTCCAGCATGGTTTGAATCAATTCCCGAAGAGACTCCTGGTCCTCGACCAAAAGTACAGTTTCCGAACCCTTGGCCGGGGCATCTCGAGCATAAGCCGGGACCGCCGAATCTGCGATCTCAACCGAGGCCGGAAGATAGACCTTAAAATTCGTCCCCATACCGAGTTCGCTATAAACCCAGATGTAACCGCCGCTTTGTTTTACGATTCCATACACGGTAGCCAGGCCCAAACCGGTACCTTTGCCCATCGACTTCGTGGTAAAGAAAGGCTCAAAGATGCGCGCCTGCGTTGCCGGATCGATCCCGGTACCTGTATCGGAGACGGCGAGCATCACATAAGCTCCCGGGCGCACAACCGGATGCTGCTGTACATAGGTTTCGTCCAATTCTTCATTCGACGTCTCGATGAGTATTCTTCCGCCGTCGGGCATGGCGTCTCGCGCATTGATGGCGAGATTCATGATCACTTGCTCGATTTGTCCCGGGTCGGCTTTCACGTAGCCGAGCCCATCCGCGAGCGCCGTTTGGAAATCGATATTTTCTCCGATCAGCCTGCGGATCAGCGGCTCGATTTTGGCCACCACCGCGTTCAAATCCAGAATCTTCGGTTCCAGCACTTGCTGCCGGCTGTAAGCGAGCAATTGCCGGGTTAACCCCGCGGCGTTCTCCGCCGCGTGTTCTATGTTGTTGAGTCCCTTGGCAAATTGGGGATTGGGAAGCTCGGCTTCCTTCAGAAGTCTGGCATAGCCCAAAATTACGCCCAATAAGTTATTGAAATCGTGGGCGATTCCTCCTGAGAGCCTGCCCAAAGCTTCCAATCTTCTGCGGTTTGCTTCTTCCAGTTCCTGGGCCCGCAAATAGATTTCGGCTTCCATGTGATCGGCGCGAACTTGCAACTCTTCCGTAAGCTTTTGCTGCTCGCTTCCGAGTTGCTTGAGGCGGACGAACTCGGTCACATCTTCAACCCGGTGAATGATATACGCCAGTTCTTTGTCTTCATCGAACACCGGGGTATTAAGCGGGCTCCAGTATCGTTCCGTGAATCCGCCGCCTTCCGATTGCGGCCGCCGGATGTCATATTTTTGCAACGGCATGGTGTCGGAGATTCGGTCGTTGCGGACACGCTCCAACGAAGACTTCAAATTGCGCATACCCGTCGCGCTGGGATCGTCAGGGTTGTCCGGGAACACGTCAAAGATGCCCCGCCCCAAAATCGCTTCCCGCTGCGTCATCGTTGCTGCAAGATAGTTGTCGCTGACTGCGGCAATCGTGAAATCCGGCGTGAGTACCAGGTACAAGCCTGGAGAGGACTCGAATAGTGCGCGAAAATCAGGGACGGGGAGGGGGGCAGACTCTTTCGATGTGGTCATGCAGTTCTTACGCTTGCAGATTTATGAAAAACTTCTCACGGATTCTACACCTCCTCACCACATTGCGAAGCTCCATCGTCGAAAAAACATAAAATTTTCTTGTAAGTTCTAATGGTTCACTGCGACAGCGCAGACAATTTATGTTCAAGCTCGGCCAATGCGCGTTGCAATATCTCGCGATGTTGAGAATTCATCGCCGATTGTAGTTGCTGCTGCACCCGCCGCTTTGAAAGTTCGATTCCTTCAATCTCTTGTTGCCGTTTGATCTGTTCGGAAGTAAGCCTTGCCTTGTATTGTTTCTTCTCAGCCGCCGCGTCTGCCTGCTGATCCTCAACGGATTTGCTCTCCCACCCGCGCGCCATTTTGTCATGCTAAACCCGCTACGCATTGTCGCAAAATGAGATTGGTTTTGGTCCCCCCGCGAAAAAACTTGATTTCCTGTAACTTACACCGTACGCTAGCGTACATAGTAAGCCGGAGACGCATAGCTGATTTCCTTTGCGAGCCGGCTTGGGGCAGGATGCACGAGGGGGTGGAAGTGAGTACTCGCGCAAATGCACGCCCGTTTTGGTTCTGAAGTCGCATTGAACTCTGGCCGCTTACGACGCAGTCTCCGCGCCAGCAGGCCGTTTACCCTACGTGTTCCTCATACAGTTCAGGCGAGTTTCCTCCCATCTGTATATTCATCCGGCATAACAAGTGACTCTGCCGGCAACTCTCTGCTTATACGAAAAACGATCGCGATAGTTGGTTGGGGAAATAAAGGCACGTGTACGCGCGCAGCAACGTACGTTGTACGGCCAAAGGATGTGTCGGATGTCGAGCTCGCGACCGCATGAGGAAAATTCAAGCAACTCCGGCGAAGCGCCGGACACGAACACTCGCAGCGCGGAACGCAGCGGCGAGAAAAGGGAGCTTCGGCGTAATGAAACTCTACTAGCTGCAGCCAGCCTCATTCTGCGCTGCACGGAGCTGCCTGGATTGTTCAATGGGCTCGCGCAAATGCTGCGTGCGCGGGAAGAGTGTCATGAAGTTAGCTTTTCGATATATGACCCTGCAACGCATGCCATGCGCGCATTTTTGCCCGAGGATCCCGAACACACGAACGACCCCCTGGAGTGGCCGGTTGACGACTGCGCGAGCGGATATGTTTGGCGCACGCAGGAGCCGTTGGTCATCCCTCGCCAAACCCTGGATTTGCCATTCTTTTCGCGGGCGGTCGCTTGGTTGCACAAGAAAAAGCTGGAATCCTACTGCATCCTGCCGCTAACCACCACGCAAGATCGTTTCGGTGCGATGGGCGTGGGCAGCCGTCAAGCTGATGAATATACCCCCGAAAAAGTGGCATTGTTAACGCGCGTCGCCGACCTCGCCGCTCTTGGTGTCGAAAATATCGTAACGCGCGATGCCTGGCGGAGCGGCGAGAAGCGCCTGGAAACGTTGAGCTCCGTGGTCGGCGTGCTCAATTCCTCGCAACCCTTAAGCCAGGTTTTCCCTTTGATCGCCAACTCCATACGCTCTTTGGTCCCTGCCGAAACCGTTGGATTCACGCTCCTGGATAAGTCACGCAATTCTATTTTGATTGGAGCGCTCGATTCCTCGCTCATGAGGGATATTTCCGGATCACGCACGCCGTTTGAGCACTCGATAACCGGCATTGCATTTCACAGTGAACAGGCCAAACTCTTTAACCTTGCCGAATTGCGGACGGTTGCTTCACCGCTGGTGGAACAGCAACTGAAGCTCGGCGTATGCTCGGCCTGCGCCATTCCCTTGATTCACGGCCAAACCAAGTTGGGCGCGCTGGTGTTGTTCAGTACGCGGTTTACCGCCTTCCCGCAAAAGGAGATAGCGTTGCTTGAGCAAATTGCAGCGCAACTGGCTGCCTCCCTCGATCACGAACGTATCGATCGGCTGCTCGATGAACTCACCGCCAAGTTGCTGACCGAGCGTGTAGATATCAGCACGCCCATCGGACGTGAATCCAGCTTTGATGAAATTGTGGGCGAGAGCGAGCCCCTTAAGCGCGCTCTAGGCCATGTACGGACCGTGGCCCCTACCACTGCGACCGTCTTGATTCTGGGCGAGACCGGAACTGGCAAGGAGCTAATCGCGCGTGCCATCCACCGCCTGAGTAGCCGGGCGCAAGCCAACTTCATTAAGCTCAATTGCGCGGCCATTCCGACGGGTCTGCTCGAAAGTGAATTATTTGGCCATGAAAAGGGCGCATTTACCGGTGCGGTCAGCCAAAAAATCGGCCGTTTCGAATTGGCCAATCATGGCACGTTGTTTCTTGATGAAGTGGGCGAGATTCCCATGGAATTGCAGCCCAAGTTACTGCGCGCACTGCAAGACCAGGAATTCGAACGTCTCGGAGGCACCAGGACCATACGCGTGGACGCGCGGCTGGTGGCGGCGACGAATCGTGATTTGACAAAGAGTGTGGCCGATCACACTTTCCGTTCGGATCTCTATTACCGGCTCAACGTATTTCCCGTTACATCGCCGCCGCTGCGCGAGCGCGGCAAAGACATTCCCTTGCTGGTACGTCACTTTGTTCACAAATTCTGCAAGCGTATGAACAAGCACATCACCAGCATTCCTACCGACACCATGCGCGTGCTCATCAACTGGCATTGGCCGGGAAACGTCCGCGAGCTGGAAAACTTCATCGAACGTTGCGTGATTCTTACGCAAAGCGAAGTTTTGTACGCGCCCCTGTCGGAACTCATAATCTCGGTGCCAGCAAACGCACTTGGTACGCTCGAAAGCGTTGAACGCGAACACATTCTGCGGGCTTTGCGCCAGAGCGAGGGAGTCATCGCGGGTATCCATGGGGCGGCCGCGCGTCTAGGCCTGAAGCGGACAACCTTGCAGTCCCGCATGCAGAAAATGGGTATTGAACGAAGCGAGTTTGAGAACTGACATCCGCCGGGATGCTCGTTTCATAATTGACTAATCCATAGCCACTTTCGACTGACGACTTTTCGGCAGCCTGCCGGGTTCTCGTCACTTCTGAAACTGTCGAGTCCTATACATTCAATCACTTACAACAAGAAAACAAGGGCAGGCAAGTTGCCTATATTAGGACACTACCCCCGTTCGAGTGCCGAGTTAACTCGAGGAGTCGGGCCATGCCACTTTGTGAGACGGTGCGGGTCAATCCGCATCCCAGCGTATTGTTCGGACAGTTGTCGCTGACGCCGCCCAGCGCCAACGATCTGCTCTACCTGTTTGCGTGCAGCCTGCATTGGAGAGACCGCCGTGATACCACCGCAGGCTGGGATTTGATCGCGGGGCTGCGCTCCCCCGACGAAACTCTCCAAGCCGTATGCGCGAGCTTGCTTGCGGAGGCGGGCAACGGTGCACCTTCCTGGCGCGACTACAGGCGACCAAGCCCGCGAATTGAATCGAATTTAATCTCCATCACGAATGCAAAGGACGAAATGAACACTCCCTACGGACTGGAAATGTGCGAAAGCTGCGTGACCTGCAAACTGAACCAGCGGGGCTGGTTTTGCCATCTTTCGCATGAGGGTTTGAAAGGGCTTCATGCGGCCAGCCATCTGACGGCCTATCCCGGAGGGGCGTTGTTGTTTGTCGAAGGGCAAACCCCGCGAGGCGCGTTTATTTTGTGCTCGGGGCAGGTGAAACTCTCGACGACGTCCCGCGACGGCAAGGTGTTGATCCTGCGGATGGCTGCGCCGGGGTCGGTGCTGGGCTTGAGCGCGGTGATTGCAGGCGAACCCTACGAGTTAACGGCGGAGACCTCCATGCCCTGCCAGGTGAATTTCGTGGAACGGGAGGGACTGTTGCGGCTACTACGAACCAGTCCCGAAGCGGGCATGCACGCGACGCAGGCGTTGAGCCGCGAATTTCAATCGGCCTACCGTGACATGCATGACCTGGTTCTGGCGCGATCCTCGGCGGGCAAGCTGGCGCGCTTATTGCTTTCGTGGGCGGCGGAGGGGAGGAAAAGCGATGTGGAATCGCGAGTGCACGCGGGAACGCACGAGGAGATGGCGCAGATGATTGGGGCATCGCGCGAAACCGTGACCCGGCTATTAAGCGAACTCAAGCGGAAAGAGTTGATTCGGCTGGATGGTTCGACATTGGTGATCCGCAACCGGGGCGCGCTCGAAGACATGGCCGCGTAACACCCTGACGCGGCATTGGACGACGAGCGGAGAGTTCCTCCCCGCTCGCCGTCGTTTTGCCGACGGCTCAGAAGTGGAACCCAATTTCCGCGGTCAGCGAGCGTGGAGTTACATAGTGCGTGCCGCTGAAGGTAGAAAGAAAGTTGTAGAGTGCATATTTGTTGGTCAGGTTGATGGCCGTCAATTGCGCACTCCATTTATACCTTTCGCCATGAAACAAGTTGTCGTGACCCACCGAGACGTCGAAGAGATTTCGCGATGCGACGCGAGGCGGGTTCTTGTCGTCGTTTTCGGTTCCGGGCGCGGGTATTTGCAGAAGCGACGAGCCATACTGTGACGCTGGGCAGAGATTTGCGCCGAGGCTGGAGCTTAGCGAAGTGCCCAGCGGATTTCCGGGTGTGGGCGGGGCTGGATGAACGGACCCGCAGAACAGGCCCGCTTCAAACTGTTGATCGGCACTCAGTCCCGACGTGTCCACTACCGTGTCGCTGCCTGCCGGGCCGTTGCCGCAGTTGCCACCGGCGCACGGCGCAGGACCGGCCACCAAGCCGCTGTCATAGCGCCAGTTGAAGCCGGCCCAGGGACCTCTTTTCCACGGCTGGTATTGAATGTGTGCGGTCGTGTTGAACTTCTCGTCGTGATCAATGCGAAACGGCCCGGACGCCGAAGGCACCGCGCCGGCTCCGCCGATCTGAGGAGTGAAGAAACGGGCAGCTACGCTGGAGAAGACCATGAGCGCGGAGAATCCGTGAAGATTCGGCACGCTGACGCGGCCCGCATAGCCCGGAATCTTTGAGCGGTCCCACTCAATGGGAAAGGTAATCGGCGTTGCGCCCAACACGCTGAAGTCATAGGCATTGTGCGTGTACTTCCAGATGTACTCGCCGGAGAAGACAAGGTACTTCCCAAATGCCTGCTGAATTCCAGCGTGGAATTCGTTGCGCCAGCCAGGGCTGAAGGGAGTGATGTTGGAGCCGGTGCAGAGCAGGAGCGGGTTGAGGACGGGATTTCCGCAGCCTTGGTTGGAAAGAACCAGGTTTTCGTTGAAGGGCGTCTCCATGGTGCGAGCGTAAGAAACACGAAGAACGGTGTTGGTGCGCTTAATGTTATAGGCGACGCCGAGGCGGGGTTCGGCTTCCTTGTGCGTTGTGAGGCCGTTGTAGAAATCGCCGCGGAGTCCCAGATTCAAGGCCCAGTTTCCTTTGGTGATGGAATCCTGCACGTACAGCGCGAGTTCCTTGACGTCGGTGTGACCGTTAAATGTGTAGAGGCCACTCGCGGCCGAGGGGCAGCCGTCGCCCGACGAGGGGGTCGGACGAGTCAGGTCATAGCAGCCCAATAGCGGGTTGAAGTTTAGATTGGCGATAAAGGGGGCGGGGTAAAGCGCCTGGTTGGTCGTCGTAGCCGTTGGACAATTCACAGGATTGTTGACACCTGGATTTCCGACGAAGACAGGTGCGCCGTTAGCGTCCAGACAGGGCGCATTCAGGGTTGGGTCGACGATACCGAAGGGATCCGTCTCGTCGAGGAATGTCTGCTCGTAGGTAACGCCGGCTTTCAGGTTGTGAATTCCCTTCACATAGGAAACGTCGGAGCGGAGTCCCGAGTTGAGGAGTGTGCGCCGTTGACTTATGGTTTCGCTCTGTAGGCCAGGCGCTCCGAGATCTGCGAAAGGATTGGAGCTCGGATAGTAGTTGTATCCGTCCCGGCGTACAAAGGCGCCTAAAGTAAAGACGGTCGTGGAATTAAGCAATCGCGTCCAGGTGGGGGCGATGTTGAAGGTTTGGATCTGGGAGCGTTGGTCGGCGGGGCCAACGACATTGCCGTTGGGGTCAAACCCGCCGTTGGCGGCCACGACGCCATTCCACGGAGTCGCGTATTGCGAGTCAAAGGAGTTAGGGGTCTGGAACCAGGAACGGGTATAGCCGAGATTCAGATGGATGGAGTCGATATTCGATAACTTATAGTCCACGCGGTCGAAGAGGTTCTCCTCGTTGCCCTTATCGTGCATGACGACAAATTCGGGAGGGTCAAGGAAGCGGCCGCTGTTGAGACCGCTGGCCGAGATGAAGTTGCCCCAGTTTGCGCCGCCATAGGCGAGATCAGCTTTGACGTTGGAAGTGCCGAAGGATCCGTAGGAAGCAGTTACGCTGCCATGAGGCGTAGTGACGCCCTGGCCCGAGCGAGTCGTGGCAACAATTACCACGCTGGTCTTGCCTCCGTATTCGGCAGGCGGCGCGCCAGAAATAACCTCCATGGACTCGATGGATTCAAGTGGAATCTGGTTGGAGAATACTTTGCTTTGCTGGTCAGTAATGGGTTGACCATCTACGGAGAACGAATTTTCCGCGTGGTCGCCCAGTCCATGGAAGAGGCCATTGGAGTCTGCGGCGATACCGGGCGTAGAAAGCGTGACCAGGGAGCTAACCGACGACGACGCGCTTTCCAGAGGAAGCTTGTCAAACAGGTTCTTGTCGACGTCAGTATGGAAGGTGGGATCGTTCTCCACCAAATCGCCACCAGCTTCAACCGTCACACTTTCGGCTGATCCTACGACCGTGAGGTTGATCTTGATATCCAAGGGCACGACCGAACGAGCATCAACGTCCTGAGCGTAAGGAGCAAAACCGGCCCCCTTGACGCTCATGTGGTAGGGATTAAATGGGACGTTGGTGAAGGTAAACCGGCCGACGCCGTCGGTAGTCGCGGACTCGTCAAAGTGACTGACCGGGTTGTGGATTTCGACGGTGGCGTTGGGAACGACGGCACCCGTGGGATCAAGAACAGTGCCGTTGATAGTGGCAGAGTTGGACTGCGCGTGGGCGGAAAGACTGATTGTTAGATAGAAAAACGCTACAAAAGCCGCGTGAAGCGACTTCTTATAAGAAGCCAGCATGATTCCCTCCAAAGGAATACGGAATAGGGTTGGAGAATGAATCCGCGAGGGATTCGATTGATTGTGACGAGGTCCCTAGACCGCTGGAGGTGGGCGAATGCGAAGAGAGAAAATGAAGCCGGAAGACGGCATTACCCGTTCGGAAACGATGAACAGCTCCGTGAGGGTGAACATCGGAGAAGGCTGATAGGCAACACTGACGATGGCGCCCGAGTGGGCTACCGAGCACAACGAACACTCGTGGCTGGGGAGTTTGGAATCGTCAGCGTGGACGTGGACGGCCTGGGCAAATCCGCTGAACGCGACCAGCAGAACTCCGGCCAGAGCCAGAAGCTTGACCGTCGCCGAAATGCGGTTTGTGCGGATGCCGAACACTGGATTCAACCTAAGCTTGAAACATTGTATAGACTGTGGCACCGGAAAAACGATAGGAAAATAGATGCGGCGCGGTGACGAAAGGTGTCATCCCGCGGAAGAATTTATCGAATTTTATTCATTTATAAGCCGAAAAGTTCGCGCAGGCGCTTGGTCTGGGCGCGGCTAACGGGGATTTCGGTCTGTTTTTTGTCGTCCATACGGAGCTGGTAGGAACTTTTGAACCAGGGAACGACCTCTTTAATGCGATTGATATTGACCAGATAAGAGCGGTGAGCGCGCCAGAAGAGATTGGGTTCGAGGCTCTCAAACAATTCTTCGAGGGTGCGGCAATTGGATTGGCCCTCCATGCCGGCGACGCCGCCGGTGACCACGGTGATGATGCCGTCTTCAATGGAGGCGTAGCAAATGTCTTTTTGATTGACGAGGAACAGGCGGCCGGCAGTCTTGAGTAAAAGCTTCGAGGCCTGTGGCTTTTGCGATTCCAGCATTTTTACCAAAGTCTCGAGCTTGTCGGCAGATCCGGCGGTGGAATCGGTTTTCGCGCGGGCTTTCTGGAGCGATTGGGCCACCCGCTTTTTGTCGAAGGGCTTGAGCAGGTAATCGACGGCGTTGACCTCGAAGGCTTTGACCGCGTACTGGTCAAAGGCGGTGGCGAAGATAATTTTGGGCAAAGGGTGCTTGCGGTCGAGCAGCTTCTTGATGACGCCGAAGCCGTCGAGTCCGGGCATTTGGACATCGAGAAATACGAGGTCGGGATTGTGTTCGCGAATGAGGTTGACGGCTTCGACGCCGTTCTTGCCCTGAGCAACGACGTCCACGTCGCCCGCTCCTTTGAGCAAATAGGCAAGTTCGTCTCGGGCCAACTGCTCGTCGTCCACAATTACGGCGGAAAGAGGCATGAAAGAAGTATAGGAGCGGGGTGGGAGAGCGTCAACGAGCGGGGGGGGTGGCTTGAGTGGCCCGTCCACAAGTACGGGATTAGGCGTAGCGGATGGATACGGAGCTTCTTACGATTATAGTAATAATGCGGGCGGTACAGATACTCTTGTCGTTGGCGGCGGAGCGGGATTAATTGGAACCTTCAAATCATCTGGGCCCACGACCGTAATTCCGCTAATTTGCAAGTAGCCTAAGGAAGAAGTGCATCATGAACTATTTTATTCTTCTGCTCGTTGTTCTCGTAGCAGCTTTGAGTTTAGTACACAGGGCGATGGTGAGGAAGATATACCAGGTAGATCAAACATCTCTCTCTTTATTTTCCATGCCACGAGTAATTAGGCGCGAGTACAAACGGAGATTTGGCGCGGACAACTTGTATCAAATATCTTCGCTGACGCCTTTCTTGATTTTAGCAATTGTGATATTCGGTTGGTATAGGGTGTTCGTAAGATAGAGTCCGGGCCGCAACTCCAACAAAGGCCTGGCCACCCGCCCGCCGTTGAAAAATGACGTTAGTGGGGCGGATCGTGGTTTCAAAAGTCTCCCCTGCCTTCAATGCCGACATCGAAATGAATTTTAATATCTCGCCATCCGCGAACTTTTTCTACTACCCCATACTTCTTACAATCGGTGCAAACTATCTCAAGGTTTCGATTGTCAAGCCACTTGACTCTCGTGGCACTGAGACTAACATCTGCAAGAAATACACGCTTTCTAGGGAATCCCAGCCACATTACCCCTAGGTATGGCTGTTGGGCCTGAATAGAGATTGCTGTTCCGAAAGGATCGGTCGCCCCGCAATTGGTCTCTTTTTCAATGACAACATATTGCCCGTTAGGCGGCGGCTGTTCTTGATAGCTTGATTGCTTGCAGCCACATCCATCTAAAGCAAAGAGAGAGAGAATCAAAACAACCAGCATCAAGATTTTTTTCATTGGTTGCATCCGGAAGCTTGTGCTTGAATTCCATTTTGAATCTGCTGATTGTCGGCTGCTTGATCTCCGTAGTGGGCCACCAAAAACGGAAAACCATCCCCGAAGGGATTTAACCCTTGACCTTTCGAGAACGAAGCGCGGCGGTGATAGCAACAGAACGTCACCATGTGAGTCTGTCCGGACGCGCTGAAATCGTCGCAATCCCCACGGCATTTACGCAGACTACGCTCGATAAAGTCCCCACTCAAGCCAAAAAACGGCTTGAATGGGCCACCCGCCCTGGATTACGCCCGTAATGTCATTGACCGAGAACGGAAGGAAGCATTTCTTAGAATCACAGGATACTGTCATCGAGTATTCGGAAATATCGATAGCGAAAACACTCCGATTTCAGTGCCCATTACTTTGGTAGTGCTGAGTTGACTCAGCGAGCCGTCGGGGTTGATGTGGAACACACCAATCTCGTTCGGAAACTCCGCCACCACCATGGTGTTCCCAGTTGCCGCTATAGCTCCATCCCGGAATTGGGGCGACTCGATCTGGGTAATATTGGTAACGGAGAGACTGAGCGGCGATTCACTAAAGTTTGTCGTGATTACTGCGCTCGGCATTTTCTCGCTTCCACCGCCAATCGCTCCAAAATACAGATTGCCAGCGCCACCGTAACCGGCGGCACTGAAAAAGGGGGTCGTGTTCTGGGCGGCTTGCTGAGGAGATGCCAACACCCACATCCTGAGGTCCTTTAGACCTGTCGGTGTTATCCGTGCGATGTAGGCATTGGCGGCAGGACCACTAGCAAATGCCACAACCTTACTATCCTTTGTGAAATCTATACCGTTAAAGAGGCATCCGCATTCGGGCAAACGTCCGAGAGCCGTAAGGGTGCCGGTGCTTTGATCGATGGCAAATTGATCAGTTGTCCCTAGAACCAGATATTCACCGTTTGGGGTAACCTTAAGGGCCGACAAAGGAAGATCAAGAGCGGACGGATAATACGATGCTATAAAACCTAAGGAACAGTCGGGATTGATTGCCCATGCTCCAATGTTTTGGCTCTGGCTATATGTGGCGTAAAGGAACTTGCCGTTTGGTGTCACCGAAAGACTACCGCCGTCCTCATCAAAGGCCACACTTACATTGGTGTAGTTACCGACCTTGCTATAACTAGTTGTCTTCGAAAAGGCAGCGATATCACTTGTGCCTGTATCCGCAATAAATACACAGTCGGCGTTCGCCGTGTCGCCTGTTCCACATCTCCAAAATTAATAGCTCTCAGGCCAGCGCCGCCTGTTGCCAATACTCCCATAAGTCTGAGAGTCCCAGTCTCACTGTCTAATGCATAAATTTTCCCCGCGTTTTCCGACACGGAGTTTATGTTGACGACAACGTACTCAGTCGCCGCGAAAGTCATGCTGGAAAAGGCGAAGATTAGAGCGAACAAGGATACAAGCGGGGATAACCTGCTCATACAAGAACCTTCCTGTCCCCAGTAGGACGCTTGCGCGTAAACGTGCCGATGATACGACACTTTATACTACAGTTTTACAAACGATGGGGCGCAATATTTGTGCCGGCCTGCAGATTCGGCAGGGCCGCTCGACGATTTCTGTCGCAACTTCGTCAGCGCATGGTCCGGGCACGTCACCTGTGAAATTACCTACGTAATCATTAGAGTGGTGACCCAAGTTGATAACGAGCTTAACGCGATTTAGGCTTGTGATAATGTTCCTTTGTACCCCATATTCCATTTGGTTATTCAGAGTGAGTAAGGCGAATTAGTGTCTTCGAATCACAAGCCGGATATCCAGATAGCCTGGAGGACAGTCACCTATCGAAGTGTGGTGATGATTGTTTTGGCGGGGATGGCACTCTTTGTTATTGGTCTGCATTTTGCGTTTCCACAATTCACGGAAAACGGGTTGAAGGCGGCAGACCATTTTACGACGGGATTTCTGGAAAAGATTGCGGGAGCGGCGGGCGCTCCGGCGAAAGCGGGCGCGGGTAATGCGCAGCAGGCGCATATTACGGCGCTCGACGGCACCGTACGGATTAAAAAAGCTTCGAGCAATAGCTGGGTGAATGCCGACTACAACGTGCCGCTCGAAAAAGGCGATGTGGTGCAGACGGGCTCGGAGGGAATGGCGAAGATTGTCTTCAGCGACGGGACGAACTACACGGTGAAGCAGGATTCGCTGATTGTGATTGAAGAGAGCTCGGCCAACGAACAGCAACAAACCAACGTTTCGGTCGCGGTGAGCACAGGAACGGTGGATTTGACGACTGCGACGTTCGGGCAAGGCTCGACCTCGCAGGTGACGGTGGGCGGGGCGACAGCGTCGTTCGCTCCGGAAAGCGCGGCCCGGGTCAGCAACGATCCGAAGAACGATCAGCACGAAATTCTGGTGAAAAAGGGCTCTGGCGAGGTCACGCGCAACGGAGAGACGTTGCGACTGGCGGACTGGGAGCGGGTGAGCTTCCAGGAAGCGTCTCCCAAAATGGAACGGGAGAAGGAAATTGGACCGCCTGCGCCGATTTCTCCGGCGAACATGATGCCGATTTTTGTTACGCCCGACTCGAAGTCGATTGGATTTTCGTGGACGCCGATGGCGAACGCCACGGGATACCGGCTGCAAATCTCGCGGAACCCTTACTTTTCGTCCACGATTGTGGATCGGAAAGTGGCGACGGCGGACGTGAGTGTTTCCGGACTCAACGACGGCGCCTACTATTGGATGGTGCAGTCGTATGACTCAAAAGGGCGGGAATCGGTGGAAAGCGAGAAAAACCGGTTTACCATTATTCTTAAGGCAGCCAATGACAATCCCAGCATCGGACTAGACCTGGATCCGCTGATTCAGCATGGAAGAGTGCTGGAGTTGACGGGGAAAACGGAGCAGAACGCGCGTGTCATGGTGAATGGTCGTGAAGTGCCGATGGTAGGGAGCGATGGGACTTTTCATTACTTTACGCCGCCCATGCCGCCGGGGGAAAACGTACTTACGATTACGGCGCAGGACTCCAAAGGCGGCGTGAATACGGTGCAACGCAAAGTGGTGATTCAATAAAGATTCAAGAACGGAATCAAGGAAAACGAAGGAAAAAATTCTGATGTCATCTAACGGGTTTCACGGCAATTCATCCAAGATGCACAATTTGCGGTCGCTGTTCAGCGTGTTCTCCAGCGACCTGGCGATTGATTTAGGCACGGCCAATACATTGGTCTACGCGCGCGGCAAAGGGATCGTGGTGAACGAGCCGTCCATTGTCGCGATTAACAAAATCACGAGCGAAGTCGAAGCGGTAGGCAAAGAAGCCAAAGAGATGTTGGGGCGGACGCCGGGCAACATTGTCGCCATCAAGCCGATGAAGGACGGTGTGATCGCAGACTTCAAAGTGACCGAGAAGATGTTGAACTACTTCATTCAGAAGGCGCATAACCGGAAGATGCTGGTGCATCCGCGAATTGTGATTGGCGTGCCCTCGGAAATCACGCAAGTAGAAAAGCGCGCGGTCATGGACTCGGCTTACCGCGCGAAGGCGAGCGAAGTTTATCTGGTGGAGCAGGCGATGGTAGCGGCGATTGGCGCGGGACTGCCGATCACCGAACCGAGCGGCAACATGGTGGTGGATATCGGCGGCGGCACGACGGACATCGCTGTGATTTCATTGAGCGGCATTGTTTATTCGCGGTCGGTGCGGATGGCGGGAAATCAGATGGACGAAGCCATCATGAACTACTTGAAGCGCAAATATAACCTGCTCATCGGTGAGCGTACGGCGGAGCAGATCAAGATTGAAATTGGGTCGGCGTATCCGCTGGACAAGCCGCTGACGATGGAAATTAAAGGCCGCAACCTGATTGAAGGCGTACCCAAGACGATCACGGTAGATGACAGTGAAATCCGCGAATCTTTGAGTGAGTGCGTTTCGACAATTATGAATGCGGTGCGCGTAGCGCTGGAGCGGACGCCGCCGGAATTGTCGGCGGACATCAGCGATCGGGGCATCGTGCTCACGGGCGGCGGAGCGTTGCTGAAGAATTTGGACAAGCGCATTCGGGAAGAAACCGGATTGCCGGTTTCGATCGCCGACGATCCGCTATGCAGCGTGGTGCTGGGCACAGGCAAGATGTTGAGCGATTTCAAGCTGCTGAGAAAGATCTCGATCGAGTAAGAAGCAGTTGGCAGTGGTCAGTAATCAGTTGCCAGCAAAAATCGAGCATCCGGCGACTTAAACTGGCCACTGGCGACTAGCAACTGTTCCGTATGGAAAACCTTATCAATCGCTATCGCAACGTCACCATTCTGGTGGCGATTTTATTTGCCCAAATATTGGGGCTGGCGATTCAAGTTAAACGCAACAGTGACGAGGAATCCACGCGGCTGATCCGGATTTGGGCCGTCGATGCAGTCACGCCGCTGGAAAAAGCGATTGTGTGGTTCGAGAGCGGAACTTCCAATTTGTGGCACGGGTATATCTACCTGCGGGGCGTGCGGCAGGAGAACCGTGATCTGAAAGATCAATTGGAGCAGTTGCGCTTGCATCAGGCGCGCCTGGAGGAAGATGCACAGCAGGCGCGGCGACTGCAATCTCTGCTGGGCTTTAAAGAACAATTTGTGGCGCAGACGATGGCGGCACAGGTGATAGGGTTGAGTGGAAGCCCGCAATCCCGTGCGTTTTATATTGATAAAGGATCCGATGACGGAATCGCGAAGGACATGGCGGTGATGACGGCGGAAGGAGTGGTCGGCAAAGTGTTGCGGGTCTATCCTTCGACGTCGCAGGTCTTGATGATAAACGACCAGAGCAGCGGGGTCGGAGCGATCCTTGAGACCTCACGGTTGCAGGGGGTCTTGCGGGGGACGCCGGCGGGCCAAGTTGTTCTCGACAAGATCATGAACGACGAGCCGGTGCAGGCAGGCGAGAAGGTGTTAACCAGCGGCGGAGATCAGATTTTTCCCAAAGGATTGCTGATCGGGAGTGTAAGTAAGGTTACGCAGGGGAAGGAATTTTTCCTCGATGCGCAGGTCAAGCCGGCAGCTGATCTGAGTAAGCTCGAAGAAGTGCTGGTGATCACCAAGGAAGAGGACCGTACTCCCGAAAGCGCGGACAATACGCCGGCGCGGGCGGTGGATATTCTGGAGAAACGCTTGCCGTCGGTGCCAGACAAACCGGTCGTTACCGTGCCGGGCGGAGCGAGTGGTACTGCGACCGGGGCTCCGACGAAGACTGCGGCTACCGATGCGAAACCTAACATCATTAAACCCAAACTTGTGCAACCCGAGAGTGCAGTCCAAGCGGAAAGCACGAAAATTGGCGCCGCGAAGACGACGACCACGACAAGCAAACCCGCAAATAATACGCCAGCAGCTCCAACCGCCGCGGCACCATCGCCGTCCAGCGACACACCTCCGGCGGGAGAGCCTCCGCAATAGCGTGCCCATCACATATACATCGAAAGAGCAGATTGAAGTTTACCGGTTCAGCATTCCGGTAACGATTCTGGCACCCTTGCTGGCGTTGTTTTTGCAGGCATTTCTGCCGTTGCGGATGCCCTGGTTCGGACTGTTGGATTTGCCGTTATTGATGGTAATTTTTTTCGCGGTGGCAAGGCGTAATCCCGTTACAGGGTTGCTGACAGGTGCGGCGATTGGGCTGTTGCAGGATTCGCTCACCCACCAGCCACTGGGACTGTACGGCATTGCGAATACGGTGGTGGGATACGGAGCTTCTTCACTCGGCGTGAAGCTCGACGTCGAAAACGCCGGCTCGCGGTTTTTGGTGACGATCTTCTTTTTTGCCTTGCACGAAGTAGTTTACTTCTCGGTCGCGCGCGGAATGGTGAGACTGAACCTACATTGGAACTTGGCACACGAGATTGGATCAGCGGTGGTGAATGCGTTCGTGGCGGTGCTGCTCTTCCACCTGATGGACAGGTTCAAGCAGAGAACTTGAACCGGTATTGCCCGGCTGGGCTCGGCTATTGTTAGCCGGCGAGAATGTTGTAGTGACTTCCGTCACTTCTGCGCGCGTCGAGCTCGTCTCTCCCGCGTTACAATAAAGACAATCCTTCGAAAATGTTGGCCAGGTAATACATGTACGGGCGCGACGAAAAAGTCTCGACGACCCGCCTCACCGCGGTGCAATACATCGTCCTCGGAGTTTTTTTGATTCTGGCGTATGGGTTGTGGCGACTGCAAGTGTCGCAGAGCGATTCGTACGCGTCACTCGCTGAAAAAAACCGCACACGGGATGTACCCATTCTCGCGCCACGCGGACGAATTCTCGATCGCTACGGCCGCACGATTGTGGACAATTATCCTTCCTATACGGCGTTGCTGCTGCGCGATTCCTCCCGCGATTTGAATGCTGACGCGGATTTGATTGCGCAAGGTCTGCACATGGACGTGAAAGAGGTCAGGGAACGCATTCACCGGATGGCGTCCATGCCGCAATATCAGCCAATTTATTTGAAAGACGACATTACGCCGGATGAGCTGGCGTTCGTTGAGGCGCATCGCAATGAACTGCCCGAGCTGGACACGATCATGGCGCACCGGCGGTTGTACCCCAAGGGCGGATTCATGGCGCACCTGATTGGGTATGTCGGCGAAGTCAGCGAAGACATGCTCAACCAGCCGCAATGGGAGTTTTACAACCCTGGCGACGTAGTGGGGAAGTCGGGGGTGGAACTGGAATACAACTCTGTGTTGATGGGAAAGAATGGGTCGCGGCAAGTGCTGGTCAACAGCCATGGCAAGGAAGTGGGGCAACTGGCTGAGATCCCGGCGGTGGCGGGAAAGCCATTGCGGCTGACCGTAGATATTGATTTGCAGATTGCGGCGGAACAGGCGCTGGAAGGACGGAATGGGGCGATTGTGGCGATGGATCCGCGCAATGGGGAAATCCTGGCGATGGTCAGCCGCCCCACGTTCGATCCGAATGATTTTGCGGTACGGGTGTCGCGAGAAGAGTGGAACAAGCTGGTAAACGATGACAATCACCCGCTGCTCAACAAGGCGATTCAGGCGCAACTGGCGCCAGGGTCGGTGTTCAAGATAATCATGGCGACGGCCGGCATGCAGGAAGGCATTGCGGAGGACATGCACGTCACTTGCAATGGCGGCGCGGTTTTCTACGGGCGCTACTTTAAGTGCTGGGTGGTCGCGGAACATCGCACCCATGGAGTCGTAGATATTACGAAGGCGATTTATCAATCCTGCGATGTGTTCTTTTATACGCTGGCGGAAAAGCTGGGAATTGAGCGGATTGCCAAGTACGCGACGATGTTTGGAATTGGGCAGAAGACAGGAATCGATTTGCCGCAGGAAGTGAGCGGCGTAATGCCGTCAGAAGAATGGAAGCTGCGCAACTACCGGCAAAAATGGTTTGCGGGAGAAACGATTTCGGTAGGTATCGGGCAAGGGGCTGTGGCGGCGACGCCGATTCAGTTGGCACGCGCGATTGGTGCGATTGCCAGCGGCGGCGAACTGGTGCGTCCCCATGTGGCGTTCCCCAACGATTTGCCCCCGAATGTGATTCCTGCTTCGACTGTGCCGGAGCGGGTGAATGTGCCCATCGATCCCAAGAATTGGGAAATCATTACAGATGCCATGGCCGATGTGGTGAATCCGGGAGGAACGGCGGCGTTGTCGCATTTGCAGGGAATCGATTTCGCAGGGAAGACTGGTAGCGCTCAGACCATAAGCAATGCCCTGAAAGCGAGGCTGGGTGCGGCAGGTAAAACAGAATTTAAAGACAATGGATGGTTTGCGGGCGTGGAGCCGAGAAGGAATCCGGAGATTGTGGTGTGTGTGCTGCTGGAAGAGGGGGAACATGGGTACCTAGCGGCGCGAGCGGCGGCGCAGGTGATCCGAGCGTATGTGGAGGAGAAGCAGCGAACGCCGGGCAAACTGGCAGAGCGAAGCAAGAGCGTCGAAGTAGGCGGGGTATGGACGATGCCGGACGGCGATTCGAACAAGGAAACGCTGAGCGGTGGGAGATTCTTAGTGGATGTAAGCAAGCCGACGGGCGATGGCGGCGGCCGCGCCAGGAGTGCAGTAGAAACGCCGGGTGAATTTATTTCTGCCACCGACTAACGACTGAATATGTCTCGCTATATTTCATTTCGCGATTTTGATTGGGTGCTGCTGCTGTTTGTGCTGATCATCTGCGGCCTTGGGGTAATGGAGATCCACAGCGCGACGGAGCATACGAAATTTGCGGGGTCGCACGTCAAGCAGCTCTACTGGATAGTGGGTGGGCTGGGCGGTATGTTTCTGATGAGTTTGATCAACTATCAGAAACTGCTGGACGGCGTGCATTGGATGTATATCGCATCGATTGCGTCGCTGCTGGCGGTGATGGTGTTTGGACAGAAATATCTGGGAGCGCGACGGTGGGTGAAGCTGCCGGGAGGAAATCATTTTCAGCCATCGGAATGGGTGAAGCTGATTTTGATTCTGGCGGTGGCGAAATATTTTGCCGAAATGCAAAACCGCGAGTTGAGTTGGACGGATTTCATGAAAGCGGGGGCTTTGGTGGGCGTCCCGATGTTGATGGTGCTAGCGCAACCCGACTTGGGTACGGCGCTGACATACTTTCCTATCGCGGTGATGGGGTTGTTCCTAGGGGGATTGAGTTGGCGCCAAGCGGGAGCAGTCATTCTGCTGGGCGCGATGCTGATGCCGGTTGCGTTACATGTGCTAAAGCCATACCAAAGGGAACGGCTGACCAGTTTTATGTCTCCCGAGGCAGACGCGCAGGGTTCTGGATACCAGGTAAACCAGTCGAAGATTGCGGTGGGTTCGGGGGGGATTTGGGGCAGCAGCAACGGATCCCAGACGCACCTTGATTTTCTGCCGGTGCCGCAGACGGACTTCATTTTTGCGGCATTTGCCGAGGAACATGGATTTGTGGGCGCGTTAGGGCTATTACTGCTATACTTTGTGGTGCTGGTACGTTTGACGCAGAACGCGCAGACCGCACCCGACCGTGCGGGCACGTTCGTAGTGATGGGGGTGGTAGCTGTGCTTAGCTTCCACATACTGGTCAACGTCGGCATGGTGGTTGGCTTTATGCCGGTCACCGGAATTCCTTTGCCATTAATGAGTTACGGCGGGTCTTCTGTGCTGTTCATGTTTCTGGCGTTGGGCATGGTGATGAACGTTCGCATGCGCCGCTTCGTAAACTGAACGGCTGTGAGTAGCTACCAAGAAGTTTGCGCTAACAGGCGCCACAACATTGAGCAAAGTACCTGCAAGATAAAGAGTTACGAGAATTAAGATAACGGTCGCCCTCACGTAAAGAGGGCACTCACCGGCGAAGGTTAGAAGCAGCCGGACAGGATTGAAGCTAGCGCAGTGACGGACAGGTAACGGCCCCCTCCGGAGATCAATCTGAGAGAGAGCGGTCACAAACCCGAAACCGCGCCAAAGCGTTAAGTGCAAAAGATTATCAACACCGCGCAGGGACATTGGCTCCGGAGAGAACTCCGAGGATTGAGCCTTGCCTTGCGAAGGCCGACCGATCTCCGCATTGATCCCGTCTGCACCCTTCTATGCCCACTCCGGTGAAATCCGCGGCCGTTTAAAGGCCCGGAACGGGAGTTTGCATGACGAAAGAACTGTTTGTATCTACCACACCCCATGAAACAAAAGTGGGAATGGTGGAAGACGATTTACTCGCGGAAGTTTACCTCGAACGCGAGAACGAATACACCCTCGCTGGATCCATCTATAAAGGACGCGTGACGCGCGTTCTGCCTGGAATGCAATCAGCATTTGTGGATATTGGGCTGGAACGCGACGCGTTCCTCTATGTCTCCGACTTCATGGAATTAGAAGAAGGCGAAGACATGGATGATGTTCCTACGGGACGGCCAGCCAACGGCACCTCACAGGAAAGACCAGAAAGAAATGGGCAAGAGCGACGGCCGCGGCCACAAGCTGTTGCGGCCCCGAGTGAAGCGGAAGCGCCAGGTGCGATGAGCGTGGACTCGGCGGAGCCGTCAACGGGGCAGGAAGCGGGGGCGCGCGAAGGCCAGCATAGCGGTGAATCGCATGAGCGCGAAGATCGAGGTGGATTCCGGGGACGGCGACGGCGGCGCGGACGCCGGGGCGAACGGCCGGAGAGATCTGCGCGGCCTGCGGCGGAAGAGCCACGAGAAAGCCCACGCACGGAGTCTCAAGGACGCAGCAGCCGCACGGAGCGGACAGATTTTGGGCCGCCGCCGGGATACCAGCCAATCATCCTGCCGGGAGAATCCATTTCCAAATATTCACGGATGACGGGCGCGGCTTCGGCGCCTGCGCGTTCCCGCTATGACGAACCTGCGGCGCAAGAAGAAAAGCGCGCGACGCTGGGGGAGAAATTTCCTGATGATGAGCCTTTATTTGCGCGGGCAACGGATGAAGTGGCCACTGCGCCCGCAAGCCAGCGGACCGAAAAGGACGAAGCGTCTGAAGTTGAATCCGACGATTGGGATCGCGAAATGAAGCGGCAGCACGAGCGCAATGTGGCGGCAGTATTCGGCACAGTAGAGACCTTGCGGGAAGAGGAACCGGCTCCCACGACAGCACGAGCGATCGTGGAAGAGGAAATTGAAGAAGAAGAAACCGATCTGGCTCACTATTCCGAGGAGATCGATGACGATGCCGAATTTGCCGAGATGGAAGAAGAAGTCCACGCGGCGGGTGAGTTGCAGGAAGAGCGAGCTGTGGAGATTTCAGCCTCGGCGCAGACCGCGAGTGTGGAAGAGGTCGAGGGCACGGAAGACGGTGGGGAGGATGTGAACGCATTTTCAGCCGGCACTTCTATGGCGTTTGAAGAAGGCGATCAGTTGGCGACCGAGCAAGGCGTGGAACAGGAAGAGGAAGAAGCAGAAGACGCCGAAATCGACGAAGCCCAAGCGGAAGCGGAAGCCATTCTGGCCGCTGAAGCGGGAGGCAACCTCGAGGCGCGAGTGGAAACGCGCGGGACGTCTTCACAAGCGGGATACACGCAGCGGGCGCCCCGCCAAGGTTTTGACCGGGGACGAGGCGGTCCGCGGGGACGGCGCGGAGGCCGGCGTTTCGTCCGGCGCGAACAGCAAAATGTTCCGCTAATCAGCGATCTGCTGAAAGAGGGTCAGGAAATTCTGGTTCAGATTGCCAAGGAACCGATCGGCAAGAAAGGCGCGCGCATTACGAGTCACATTGCGTTGCCGGGCCGATTTCTGGTTTATATGCCAACTGTGAATCATGGCGGCGTTTCACGCAAGATTTCGTCGGAAGAAGAACGGCAACGGCTGAAACGCATCATCCAAAGCGAACGAGAAAACGGCCACGGCGGTTTCATTGTGCGAACCGCTGCCCAAGGTGCGGACGAAGAAGAACTGCGCGCAGACATACGGTTCCTGAAAGGACTATGGAACGAAATCAAGACGCGCGCAGAAAACGGCAAGGGACCGACACTCATTTATCACGATCTAAATGTGGTGGAACGGATTTTGCGTGATCAAGTCACCTCGGATTTTTCGGCGGTGTGGGTGGATACGGAGCAGGAATATGAGCGTATCTTACGTTTTGCCAACCGTTTCCAGCCAGCGCTGGTAAAGAAGATCAAGTTCTACAGCAAAGAGACGCCGCTATTTGAACAATTCGGGCTGTCCGACGAAATCAACAAGGCGCTGAAGTCAAAAGTCTGGCTGAAGAGCGGCGGATATATCGTGATCAACCAGACCGAAGCGCTGGTTGCGATTGATATCAACACCGGCAAATATGTGGGCAAGACAGCGCGGCTTGAGGACACGATCGTCAAGACCAACGTGGATGCAATCAAGGAGATTGTGCGGCAAATCCGGCTGCGCGATCTGGGTGGCATCATCATCATTGACTTCATTGACATGGACGAGCGGCGCAACCGTCAGCGCGTTATGCAGGCGCTGGAAGAGGCGCTGCGAGCTGACCGGGCCCCATCGAAAGTGTTGCAATTTAATGATTTCGGCCTCGTAGCAATTACGCGAAAACGCGTGAAGCAGTCCCTGGAGCGGACGATTGGGACGCCCTGCCCATATTGCGAATCGACGGGGTACGTGAAATCGGTGCCGACGGTTTGCAACGACATCTACATCGAGATGCGGAAAATGGCGAAACATCTCGAACATCCGGATGTCATGTTGAGGGTCAACCCGGAAGTGGCCAAGGCTTTAAAGGTCAACAACGGCAAGCTACTGCTGGAAATGGAAGAGTTGACGAAGAAGACCGTAATCGTGAAGAGCGATCCGGCGCTGCACCAGGAGCAGTTCGACATCAACTAGGCTAGCAAAGTTCTGAAAAAGCGAGACGGGCGGAAACGCCCGTCTTTTTTAGTTTGTTCTTTTAGCTCACGTCTTGGCGGCCGCACACGATCTGATTTAGCGCCAGTGGCCGTCTACCCAAAAATAACCGTGTCCGTTATGGGCCCAATGTCCTGGAACCCATCGCCGACGACCCATGGGGATATGCTCATAATGGCCTGGAACCCAGATGTAGCGCGCACCATTCCAAGATTGATATCCAGGGACCCAGTAGTAGCCGGGCCCAGGCGAAATCACTACAGTTTCCACGAGCGGCGGCGGGGGCGGAGTGCGCACATACACGGCTGAAACCGAGGCGTGTTCACAGCCGGAGAGAACGATAGCGAGTACGAAGATGAGTGCGGCCGGAAGAGAAACGAATTTGCGAATCGGCATGAGTTAGTTCTCCTTCTCCTGCATTTCGATTTAGTGGAGGGATGGATCCTGGGAGAAGTATATATAACTACGAGGTCTTGATTGAAGAAAGCTGATTTCGAGGCGAGAACTAGTTGGCGCTGGCGGCAGCTGCTTTTTCGCCGGGGACAACGGTGAGCGAGCGGACGGCAGTTTCGCAACAGGTGCGGAGCTTCTTTATTGAAGGATGGATAGCCGCTACTTGCTCCGGTTCGTTGCTCTGTTCGGCTTGGGCCAGGGCTTTGGCTGAATTCTCGTGAACGCCGCGGGCAATTTCGAGCAGCGCGAGGATCGAATCCGCGTGCATTTTCCAGAGAGATGGTGTGTTGCCACTGCGTTTCAATTCCTCAAGTTCGGTATTCAAACGAGCGAAGACAGCGACGGAACGCAAGAGCAAGCGTCCAACATTTGCGCGCGGACTCTTTTCGGTTAGGTAATCGGCGCAATAGGCGTCAGCTTCCTGCGGCGTCAGCGTTAAGTTGAAAAAGCGCATTGGCACAATCTGGCGAAACTTGGGGTCGGCCACGCGCACGAACACCCGAATTGATTCTTCGATTTTGCGCAGTTTTGTTTCTTCCGTAGAAATCTGTTCGGGAGTGAGGGCGGCGCGCAAAGCCTCCACGTCGATGGCAGGCCGCTGCGGAGCAGCCTTGGGCATGGCCTTGGGCGCGGGCTTCGGCAGGTGGGCGGCGCGGCGGATCGGCGGCCGGCGGTCTAGAGCCTGCTTCAGCCGTGAGACGCGACGGAATTTATCCATCGCGTGGCTGTAATCGATTTTCAAGAGTTCATCTTCCTGCATGGCAGCCACGTGATCCACCGTCACATCGATACCGTCGACATTGCCGAGAATGCTGCCACCTTGCTCGGTGACGGCTTCGGCGAATTTCTTGATGGAGGCGGCGGATTCGTGAAAGAGCTGGTCGAACTTGCGTCCAAAGGCGACATTGTAGGGCGCGATGGTCGCGAGCACTCCCGGGTGATAGAACGATGTATCAAGCGCCTGCTTGATTTCGCGTACAGTAGAAATGATGCCGGAATCGAGCAGGGCGTTGAGATCGCGGCAGCCCTCCGCTTGTTCTTGCAAAGCGTCGAAGCGGCGAAGCAACTGAACATGTTCTTCGGGCAGCGAAGGAACGTCGGCGTCGGCCAGAATTTCGAGAAGCGCAATTTCAAAAGGGGACAGAGGCAGTGAGCCGTCGAGACCTACGCCGCGGCGTTCCCATTGTCCAGGCACGCGAGGTCGGCGGTAAAGAAAGGTGGCGACGAGATCGGTCTTATCGCGATTGACATCGCCGGCATCGCGCCTGCGATTGAAATAGCGCAACATCGCTTCGGCGATTTCTGGGTCGGTGTCTTCGGTAAAAGCCTGACGCAGCATGGCCGGAGTAATAGCCATATCCAACATGCGCAGCCAGCGATGCATGACAGAGAGCGTTTCGCCTACGTCGCTATCGCTTTGCAACGAAACAGCCTCGAGCCCCGCGGGCACTGGAACCTCGCCTCCAACTGGGCTTTGCAATAGCTTCTCATAGAAGCCTTGTACCGTCGCCAGAATGGCCAGCTCCCACTTCGGATCCTCTGCCAAACAAAACTCCCCTACCGCAGCGCGCCTCGAGGGCGCCCCGGGTGTTTCAATGCCAACAGTCGTAACCATTAGTAGAAACTAAGGCAGGAAGGAAGCACAAGAATATCCGGCAAAGCAGGACACGAAAGTAACCGCGGGAATAACAGTTGGACCGACGGCGGCAGGTACGGTGGATGGAAATTTCCCGTAGGCATCGGCCCAAGAGGTGAATGTTATGACCGAAGGGAAGATAGCAACAATACACTAGTATGTGTATAGACATCATTGCTTATAGTTGAGTAGAGATTAGCCGAAAACAACGGTTTTGTTGCCGTATAAAAGGACGCGGTTTTCGACATGCCAGCGAACGCCGCGGGAGAGCACTACTTTTTCAAGGTCGCGGCCTTTTTGCAACAAATCATTGAGGGAATCGCGATGGGAGATGCGCACGACGTCCTGCTCGATGATTGGCCCGTCGTCGAGGACTTCGGTGACGTAGTGGCTGGTGGCGCCGATAAGCTTTACCCCGCGCGTGAACGCCTGGTGGTAGGGCTTGGCCCCGATGAAGGCG
This sequence comes from Terriglobia bacterium, assembly GCA_963702965.1. Lineage (GTDB taxonomy): Bacteria > Acidobacteriota > Terriglobia > Terriglobales > Acidobacteriaceae > JAJPHW01. Next base: position 3,422,848 of record OY969776.1, on the reverse strand, counting down.
GGAAGAAACGAATGATGAATATTGATAATGCGGTGCGGGTACCGGCTGATGAAATCCTGTGACAGAATCTGCATGTAGCGCGCGAGCACGATGAAATCGGGGTTGTGCTGTTTCAGGAGCGCGAGGATTGTTTCTTCTGCGGGACGCTTGTTGTCTTTCGGAACAGGAACTGTGATATAGGGAATGCCGTAGAAAGCAGCAATAGGCTGATTGTCGGGATGGTTGGAAATAATCAATGGAATCTCGCAGGCGATTTCGCCACTCTTGTGCCGGTAGAGCAGGTCCGCAAGGCAATGATCGTACTTTGAAACCATGATGACCATCTTTGAACAGTAGCTCGAAAGCGCGAGCCGCCACTGCATCTGGAATTTCTGTGCGATGGGCAAGAAGTGCTTGGAGAATTCAGGTCCGTTCAGGCTGATGTCGAAATCTGCGGGATCGAATTCGACACGCATGAGGAAGAGGTTGGATTCGATGTCGGCATGCTCGTCGGCGTGGAGAATGTTGCCATTGTGACGGAAGACAAAATCGGAGATGGCGGCGACAACGCCTTTCTGGTCGGGGCAAGAGAGGAGGAGGATGGCGGAGGATTTCATGTTCTACTTCTTGAGCGCTTTCAGTATCTCTCTTGCCGCATTTGCTCCCGACCCTCCCGTCAACCCTGCTCCCGGGTGGGTTCCCGATCCGCACAGATATAAATTCTGAATTGGCGTCCGGTAACGCGCCCAGTCGAGAATGGGACGCATGGTGAAGAACTGATCGAGCGATAGCTCGCCGTGGAAGATGTGTCCGCCAGTGAGACCGTAGGTTTCTTCCAAATCTTTGGGCGTAATGATCTGTTGCGCCAGAATTAACTCTGGGAGATTCGGCGCATATTGCGCCAGCGTCTTGACGACCGTCTCGCCGAGTGCTTTGCGCTGACTCTCCCAATCGCTGCCTTTGAGTTTGTACGGCGCGAACTGCATGTAGATGGACATGACATGCTTGCCCGCAGGCGCTAGCGATGGATCGGAGATGGAGGGGATCGCAACTTCGAGATAGGGCTGTTTAGAGAAGTCGCCGTATTTCGATTCGTCGAAAGCGCGCTCCAGGTAATCAATTTCAGGGCCAATGTGAATCCGTCCGCTAAGCGCGTCGGTACCGTTAACGCCTTTGAAGTTCGGAAGTCCCGAGAGCGCCAGATTGATTTTCGCGACGACTCCGGGCATGCGATAGTGCTGTAACTTCATGGCAAAGTCAGGTGCGAGGTGGGAAGGATCAACCAGTTTGAGCAGCGTGCGCTTGGGGTCGGCGTTAGAGATGACGGCTTTGGCACTGATTTCTTCACCGCTGGCGAGGACGACTCCGCTGGCCGCGCCATTTTTTACGCGTACTTCTTTGACCTCGGCGTTGGAGCGAATTTCTGCGCCAGCATGCGTGGCAGCAGCGGCCATCGCTTGCGTGAGCGAACCGATTCCTCCTGCTGCAAAGTGTGCCTGCCCCGCGGGATGAGAGTCGCCCGCCGCGCGCAACAGCATGACCAGAGCACTGCCCGCCGACCACGGACCGAGGAAAGTTCCAAAGATTCCGCGCGCAGCGATTGTCGCACGCAATAATTCTGTTTCGAAATATTCAGCGACGACATCAGCGACAGCCGCGGGCCCCCAGCGCAGCAGGCGGTATAAATCTTTCTTGCCGAGACCACGAATCGCCCGACCGGTGCTGAGCAGGCCGAGGAGATCGCCCGAAAATGGCTTGTCAATGTTCGGAGGAGTCAGCGCGAGTGCCTGGGCGATGACTTTGCTCATCTTCGCCAGCGACGCCTGAAACTCCGGATATTTCGCTGCGTCTCTCGGTGAAAACTTGGCGATCGCCTGCGCGGATTTGTTTGTGTTGTTATGTAGCGTCAGCGCGCGCCCATCCGGCGATAATGCCGTTACTGCGACATCGGGCGTAATCATCTTCAGCCCGTGTTTTTGCAGTTGCATATCACGGGCAATATCCGGACGAATCGGCCCAGCGGAGTGCGCAAGCGTCGAAATGCGGAATCCGGGATGAAATTCGTCAGTAATGGCTGCCCCGCCCGGCTGCGCGCGGCGTTCGAGGACGAGCGGTTTGTATCCGGCTTTGGCGAGATAGAAAGCGGTGACCAGTCCGTTGTGGCCGCCCCCGATAATGATCACATCGCGAGTCGCGGCCATTACGCTGCCCCCTTGTGATCTTTCAGGATTTCAAGAGCCGCCAGCCGCCCCGGCGCGCCCATGATGCCGCCGCCGGGATGCGTCGCTGAGCCGCACATGTAGAGATTCTTGATGGGTGTGCGGAAAGCCGCATAGCCGGGCACGGGACGCAGGAAGAAGAGCTGCTCCAGCGAAAGCTCGCCCTGGAAAATGTTGCCTTCACTCAGACCAAAGTCGCGCTCGAGATCGAGTGGCGTGACAATCTGTCGATGCAAAATAATGTCTTTAATGTTGGGCGCGTATTCGGCAATGGTGTTGATGACGGTGTCGCCGAAGGCTTCTTTCTGATCGTCCCAGTTCAAGCCAGGCCGCAGCTTGTAGGGCGCGTACTGCACGAAGCAGCTCATGATGTGTTTGCCCGGTGGCGCGACCGATGGGTCGGTCAGCGTGGGAATCACCATGTCAATGTAAGGACGACGCGAGAAGTTGCCGTACTTGGCGTCGTCGTAGGCGCGCTCCATGTATTCAACGCTGGGGGAAATCGAAATCGCGCCGCGCAGATGAGCGCCGGGGCCGGGGATGGCCTTGAAATTGGGCAGCCCGTCGAGCGCGAGATTCACCTTGCCTGAGGATCCACGGAATTTGTAGCGATTAATTTCTTCGAGGAAATCTTCGGGCAGATTGCCTTTCTCGATCAGTTTTACGAAGGTCATGCGCGGATCGACGCTGGATGAAACGATGTCCGCATGAATCTCGTCGCCATTGGCGAGGACGACGCCTTTGGCTGAACCGTTCTTAATGATGATCTGCGCGATGGGCGCTTGCTTTCGGATCTCAACTCCAGCTTCGATTGCCGCATCGGCGATGGCATTCGAGATTGCGCCCGTGCCGCCGCGGGCGAATCCCCAGGAGCGGAATGCGCCGTCAATCTCTCCCATGTAGTGGTGAAGCAAAACATAGGCAGTGCCGGGCGAGCGCACGCCGAGAAAGGTTCCAATAATTCCCGAAGCCGACATCGTTGCCTTGAGCACGTCGGTCTCAAACCATTGATCGAGAAAATCAATGGCGCTCATGGTCATTAACTGCACCTGGTTGTATTTGTCCTCGCTTGTCATGTCCTGAAAACGGCGGCCGAGGAAGAGCAGCTTCATCAATTCTTTTGGATTCAGCGTCGCCGGGTCGGGCGGCACCATGGAAAGAATCGGCTTCACGAAACGGCACATCGCCTGCATGGACTTGCCGAATTCGTCGTAGGCTTCGGCGTCCAGCTTGGAGTGACGGGCAATCTCGCGATGCGTCTTCCCATGGTCGTTCACGCGCCAGAGATAATCGCCGTTGGGCATGGGCGTGAAAGTTCCGTCGAGCGGAAGAATTTCGAGTCCGTGGCGAGGAAGGTCAAGGTCGCGGATAATTTCAGGACGAAGCAGCGAGACGACGTAAGAGCAGACTGAAAACTTAAATCCGGGAAAGATTTCTTCGGTAACGGCCGCGCCACCCAGCACGTGGCGGCGTTCGAGCACCAGAACTTTTTTGCCGGCGCGCGCCAGATACGCGGCATTGACCAGGCCGTTGTGGCCGCCGCCGATTACGATGACGTCATATTTGGAGGTAGCTGCCATGTGTTTGCCTTTGCTTTGAAATGCACGGTTTAGGGCAGGCCGGAATCGCAAGGATTGTAGCAGTTACGGCCGCAAGAAAGAGGGCGGGGCGAGCGGGATCAGAGTCCGCTGGGAAGAACAGTCCAGTTGCGGAGCGTGGTCAACAACGATGTTGAAATCACTGGCATAGTCGTGTGGCCATTCTATCGTGAAGAGGCCGTTTTGTCTGGAGTTTGATAACAGCCCTAGAGCCGTCATCCCGAAGTCCCCGCGTTCTCTCTAGCGGGGCGAGGGATCTTGCGTGCAGCAATAATGGCGACGTGCCAGCAGTCGTGGCAGTGACTCTTCCAACGTTGGATGACCATTAGTCAGCTTGGCATGGCGGTTACGCGCGCGCCTGCATATAATTCATCTTCACTCTGAATTCGAATTGAGGTCTTCACTTGCCCATTGGAACCGCGTTTCACGAGAGAACATTTCCGCTTTGCCAGAGCCTGAACTACCGCGAGTGGTCGGGATATTACACGGTCAGCGTGTATGAAGTGCATCACGAGCACGAGTACAACGCCATCCGCAATGCGTCCGCGCTCATTGATATTTCGCCGCTGTACAAATATTTGATCAGCGGCAAAGACGCGACCAAGCTGGTGAACCGTGTGATCACGCGCGACGTGAATAAAGTCGCTGTCGGGCAGGTGATTTATTGCTGCTGGTGCGACGAGCAGGGCAAAGTGATTGATGACGGCACGGTCACGCGCCTTGAAGAAAATAAATACCGCTGGACGGCGGCCGACCCCAGCTTACGCTGGTTTAAGCAAAGCGCGATCAGCATGGATGTGGAGATTGAAGACGTCTCCGAGAAGACGGCTGCGCTGGCGTTGCAGGGGCCGACTTCGGGGAAGCTGCTGAAGTCCGTGGCTGAGGCGGATGTGGCGAACTTGAAATATTTCCGCATGACCAGCGGGAAAATTGCGGGCGTGCCCGTGGACATCTCGCGCACCGGTTACACCGGCGATCTTGGCTACGAAATTTGGGTTCCTTGGAACGATGCGGTCAAAGTCTGGGACGCGATCACGGAAACCGGCAAACGGTTTGATCTGCACGCGGCGGGAATGTTGGCGCTCGATGTCGCTCGCGTTGAAGCTGGCTTGCTCCTGATTGAGGTGGATTACACCAGCAGCAAAAAGGCGCTGATTCCGTCGCAACGCTATTCGCCGTTTGAGTTGGGCTTCGGCAAGATGGTGCACCTGAACAAAGACAATTTCATTGGCAAATCTGCATTGGAAAAAGACGCCAAAGATGGATTACCTCGGCAGTTTGTTGGCCTGGAAATTGACTGGATCGAAGTGGAAGCCAGCTACGAAAAATATGGACTGACGCCGGCAGCACCGGCGCAGGCTTCGCGCGTGGCCGTTCCTGTTTATTGCGGAGAGAATCAAGTCGGTAAAGCCACGACGACGACATGGTCTCCTGTCTTAAAAAAGATGATCGCCTTGGCCAGCATTGAAACCGATCACGCGCAGCTCGGCGCGAAAGTACAGATGGAAATCACGATCGAAGCGATCCGCCACAAAGTTGTGGCGCGGATTGTGAAGATGCCATTCTTCAATCCTGCTAGGAAGACGGCGACACCGGTATAGATATGGATCAAGCTGAGGAACTAGTCCTCAGGGCGGTTTCTGATGACTACGAGTGTCTCCAGGCAAATCATTGCAGACGTTGAAGACTGGAGCGACGCGCAGGAAATCGTTTGTGATCGTGGAGTCGTGGTTGGAGCACTAGAGGGATTGATCAGAGACGGCCATGTGAAGGCTTATCTACTATCGTCAAGTCCACCTGGAAAAGCAGAGGCTGTGAACTATACGGCTGATCGCCTAGATGATCTTTGGTTCTACGTGAGCCCTAACGGGAAAAAGCTGGCGAATACTTTTCGAGATAAATGGCACTGACCATTTCAACCGAACTCTGTAAGCAAAGTCTCACAGGAAGATACAATTTCATTGAGCTAGATAGTTGGTTGCTCTTCTTTTTCCCGCCCAGTAAATCCACGCGCCAATCAACACCAACACAATCGAACCTCCGACAACTTTAAGAATCGCCAGAGGCTTGTTCGGTTCGTCCGGTTGCGGAATCACAGACAGAACAATCGTTAGCAGAGTCGTGAGAAAGCCGACGACGGCGATCAAATATGCGACTGGTTTTCCGCCCGGTACATGAATAACTTCTGGCCCGGTTGGTTCGCTTTGCAGCTTGATCATCGCGGCAAACAAATAAAGAAAAGGAATGAAGTAAGCGATAACAGTCATCGCGACTAGGACGTCATACGCGCCCTTCACGCTGGTCCCCGCCTGCCCTAAAAAAATAAATAATCCACCCAGCACAGCCTGCGTCAGCAACGAAACCCAGGGAGTTTTCCACGTGGGATGAAGATGTCCAAAAGCTGGCGGCAGAAAATGATCAATGCCCGCGACAAACGGCAGCCGGGCCGTCGCTGCCAGATATCCGCCGCAGGCGCCAATGTTACTCAGTGCAATGAGAACCGCAGTCAACGGAATAATGCCTTCAAACCCCACGCGGCCGGCCGTTTTGGAAACAGCCTGCATGAGTCCCTGAAGATTGCCGACTTCCGCCGCGGGCAGAGCGACGAGCACGCTTGCCGTTCCAAGAATGTAGCAAAACGCGACGGTCACTCCCGCGATGAACAGCGACCACGGCACGGTGCGCCGCGGATTCTTGATTTCCTCCCCCATCATGGAGCCGGTCTCGCATCCGGCAAAAGCAAAAATAAGCAGCGACCAAAAAATCATGTCGTTGAAGTGCGCGCTCGGAGTCATTGTGCGCAGCGTGAATTGAGTGGCGGGGCCAAAGCGGTGGATCGCGATTCCGCCCATCAACATGATGATCAGGACGGGAATCCACATGGCGATGGCGCCGATGTTATGCAGCCAGCGTGCCACGTCGAGGCCCACGACATTGAGCGCAGTCGCCAGAGCCAAACCCAGCAGCGAAAAAATGATGTAGTACGTCGCGTTACCTGAGAGGTGCGCCCAAGCAGCATAGCGAACGTAAATTGCATTGCTGGCCGCAAAATAGAGAACCGTCGCGAAGTAGGGAAGGTTGCTCGTCCAGTAAGTCCACGCCGCCATGAATCCGGAAAAATCGCCGAACGCCCGTTTACTCCAGACGTAAAGCCCACCTTCGTTCGGATAACGCGACGAAAGCTCGATCACCGAAAGTGCGAGCGGCGTGTAGAAGCAGAGCCACGCGCCAATCCAGATGACAATCGAACTAGGGCCAGCGGCCGCGGCCGTTGCGATCCAGCGCAGGCTAATCCCAGTGACTACGTAGAAGAGGACAAGATCGCGCACTCCCATCACGCGCTTGGGTTTATTGGGATCCTCAGACTGAACCGGGAGAGCGGGTTGTCCTGGCGTTGTCAAATGGTGCGTTCAGCGCGTTTATCGCGAAGAAAACACGATATCACGACATAGCGTCGGCATCTGTTGAAAGCACTCTTTTCAGACGTTGCCGGTGGCGGTGCTTTCCGGATTGCTCTATTGGGGATTCCGCGGACTCTTCCAATAAAGTTTCATTGCGCATTTGTAGGCGCGTAGTGACCGTACGCGGTGATATCAATTTCGACCTGCTTACTAACGCGCAAAATAAAATTGCTCGGATCTTTCAATCCCCAATCCACGTAGGGAATGACAAAATGCAACTTAGCCACGAGGTTGCCGCCACCGGCTTGTATCGGAACGGTCAGCGTCATCGGGTGGTCGGTGCCGTGCAAGCGAAAAGTACCTTGCACTTGAACCGATGACTCGCCGGATGCGATCACGTTTCCGATGACCTTCGTCGGCGCGAACGACGCCTCGGGATATTTCTCGCTCTCCAAAATCTCCTTGTGCATCTTATGGTCGCGGGTGCGGTTCCCCGTATCTCCCGTGGTCGTGTCGATCAGGAATTCGCCGCTCGCCTCACCGGATGACGGATCAAACGTTACCTTGCCACTCTTCGCCTTGAATGTGCCGTGGACCGTATGGATGACATCGCCGAGGGTAAATTGCACCGTGGTCTTGGCTGGATCAAGTTCGAAAACAGCTTGTTGTGCGAGGCACGCAACGGCGCAAAGCTGAAGAATGCTTAGAGTCAGAATCAAGCGACGCATGCAAAATGCCTTTCTTGAGTTGCGGGATGGCGCTCCCAGTGTATATGCTGCGAGGTTCACTAAAGATCCAGGCTTTGTCTCCGGGAGGTAAATTGTGCGTCGTTATTTCTTGACCATCTTCTTGTTCCTTACGGTTGCATGCTTTGTTGCCAATGCCGCAAGTTCACCCGTGAACCCAAGCCTATTTCAGGAAATGCGCTGGCGCTCCATCGGTCCATTCCGCGGGGGGCGTACGGTCTCGATCACCGGCATTCCAGGTCAACAGAATGTTTTTTACATGGCTCCAAACAACGGCGGCGTTTGGAAAAGCACAGATTTCGGGCAAACTTGGAACCCGATTTTTGACGATCAACCGACAGGTTCGATTGGCGCCATTGCCGTGGCGCCGTCCAATCCACAGGTTATTTACGTAGGTAGCGGGGAGGGTTTGCGGCGCCCGGATCTCTCAACAGGCGATGGTATTTACAAATCCACTGATGGCGGCGTGACGTGGAACCATCTTGGATTGCGCGACGGCCAGCAGATCGGACGGATATTGGTAGATCCGCATGATGCGAATCGAGTTTTTGTCGCCGTGCTCGGACATCCCTACGGACCCAACGAAGAGCGCGGAGTCTTTCGTTCGGTTGATGGCGGCACGACCTGGAAGAAAGTTCTCTATAAAGACGAAAACACCGGCGCGATTGATTTGGCCTTTGATCCTAAGAATCCGCAGGTTGTTTATGCGGATATGTTTGCCTCGCGGCGTCCACCGTGGACGACGGGAAATTCCTACAGCGGGCCGGGAAGCGGTTTGTATAAATCGACCGACGGAGGCGATACGTGGCGTCAACTTACGAACGGTTTACCGTCATGGGCTGATCATCTGGGGCGCATTGGCATCGGCGTCGCTCCAAGCGACGGCGATCGACTTTATCTTCTGGTAGATTCGCCCACGAAAGGCGGGCTCTATCGCTCTGGCGATGCCGGCGAGAACTTCGAGCGGATCAATGCAGATGAGAGGATTTGGGGACGCGGGGACGATTTTGCGTGTGTAACGGTTGATCCAAAAAACCGCGACACGATTTACATCGCCAACGTATCGACCTATCGTTCGACCGATGCCGGCAAAACATTCACGGCGATCAAAGGCGCGCCAGGTGGTGATGACTACCACAAGGTCTGGATCAATCCTGAAAATAATCAAATCATCGCGCTCGCGGTCGATCAGGGCGCGACCATTAGCGTCAACGGTGGCCAGACGTGGAGTTCGTGGTACAACCAACCGACCGCGCAGCTCTATCATGTCATCACTGACAACGAATTTCCTTATTGGGTCTATGGCGGGCAACAGGAAAGTGGCAGCGTAGGCACGGCCAGCCGCAGTGATTTCGGCGAAATTACTTTTCGCGACTGGTATCCGATTGGAGTTGAAGAATACGGTTATGCCGCTCCTGATCCGCTCGATCCCAACATGATTTATGGTGGCAAAGTCACTCGATTTAATCGCACTACCAAGCAGACGCAAGATGTTTCTCCGGTCGTGCTGCGAACCGGGAAGTACCGTTTCAATCGTACTGCGCCGCTGATTTTTTCTCCGGCTGACCCGCACGCTCTTTATTTAGGGTCTAATGTGCTGTTCAAGACCACCGACGGCGGCAACAAGTGGGGCATTATTAGTCCGGATTTGACGCGAGAAAATCCCGGCGTGCCGCCGAGTTTGGGCGTGTTTGTGGACTCCGATCCAGCGAAAGGTAAACATCGCGGCGTCATCTATTCACTTGCTCCATCGCCAAAAGACGCAAAACTAATCTGGGCCGGAACCGACGATGGCTTGATTCAGGTCACACGCGACGGCGGCAAGAATTGGGCGAACATTACGCCGCCCGATCTCACCCCGTGGAGCAAAGTGGCGCAACTCGATGCCTCGCACTTCGATGCGTCCACTGTTTATACAGCGATCAATCGCTTTCGCCTTGACGATCTGCGTCCCTATATTTATCGTACGCACGATGGCGGCAACACCTGGCAGAAGATTGTTAACGGAATCCCTGACGACGAGCCGGTGAACACCGTCCGCGAAGATCCAAAACGCAAGGGGCTGTTGTTCGCTGGCACCGAGCGAACCGTTTATGTGTCATTCGATGACGGCGATCATTGGCAGTCGTTGCGCTTAAACCTGCCGGCAAGTTCCGTTCGGGATCTGGTAATTCATGACGACGATATTGTCGTCGGAACACACGGCCGGTCGTTTTGGATTCTCGACGACATCACGCCGCTACGCCAGATCGACGAGAACGTCGAGACTGCAAAGGCATTCTTGTTCGCGCCGCAATTGACCTATCGCGTTCGCAGCAGAAATTATCCGGACACGCCGCTGCCGCCCGAAGAACCCGCAGGCCAGAACCCGCCCGACGGTGCGATCATCGACTACGTGCTGCAATCAAACGCAAGCGGCCCCCTCACGTTGGAAATTGATGACGCGGCAGGCAAGCTGGTGCGTAGATTTTCGAGCGACGACAAACCTGACGTGGTCAATCCGGATGAATTGAATATCCCAACCTATTGGATTCGTCCAGCGAAAATTCTTTCGACATCGGCGGGCATGCACCGCTTCGTTTGGGATTTGCATTACCCTCCGCCGGACGCTCTCGAACACGATTATCCGATTTCGGCGATTTATCACGACACCCCGCGTTATCCATTGGGCGCAATTGTCTTGCCGGGCGAATATCGGGTCAAATTAACGGTGAATGGGACAACTTATATGCAGCCGCTGATTGTCAAAATGGATCCACGGGTGAAAACGAGCCCCGAAGGTTTACGCCGACAGTTCGAACTGGAAATGAAAATTACGGATGCTATGCAGCACGATTTTCTTGCATTACAGGAAGTCCGAAGCTTGCGCGAGCAATTAAAGATGGCAAGTCTTTCCGACGCGGCTGCGGTGCTCGAGAAGAAAGCCGCCGCGCTCGAGGGAACGGAAGGCTTCCAATACCTGAGCACGCCCGAAGGGAGAAGCCTTACGCGCCTGAATTCGGGGCTCGCGCAACTACTAACCAACGTGGATAGTGCGGACGCTGCCCCGACCACGCAACAAGCCGCCATGTTTGGCGAGTTGGATACCGCCCTCCGCGAACAGCTCGATCACTGGCAGGAAATTAAGAACAAGGACGTGCCTGCGTTGAATGAGCAACTGAAAAAGGCAGGCGCGGCAGAAGTGAAAGTGTCGCTTGCAGATATCGAAACGAAAATTGGAGAAGCAGAAAAGGCAGCGGGAGAGGATGAACCCTGAGCCTACGGCACCCAGCGGCCTAGATGATCGGCGTTATCTTTTCCTAGCCAAGTGCCGACTCGAAAGGCTACACGCGGGAAGATCGCTACAATCGCCGAACAGCCTGCAACCAAAAGCAAGTAAAGCACGGCGTATTCACCATAGGGCGGAATGAGGTCTTAACACAAACAGCACTGCACTAATTGCGGCAAATACAAGTGTCTGTACCGCGGCGGCTTTTCGGGTGATCATTTGTTCCCCATCGTTTGGAACAGCCCAGCATAATGCTAGGCTCTTCCGTCTTTTTCCGCCATATACCGCCCCAGCGCATCCCGCCAATCTGGCATCGTGATTCCGTATTCCTCAAGGCGTTTCGACGACAACACCGAATACGCCGGTCTCGGAGCGGGCCTGACAAATTTGTCGCTGGTTGTCGGCCTGACAATCGTTTCAGAACCTGCTTGCTTGAGAATTTCCTGGGCGAACTCGAACCACGAACAATCGCCGCGATTTGTGACATGAACGATGCCTTTCGCGTTTGCGTGACAAAGTAGCGCAATCGCGCGTGCGAGGTCAACGGAATAGGTTGGGCTACCACGCTGATCGGCGACAACGTGAAGTTCTTTTCCCGTGGCGGCGAGTTTAAGAATCGTGTCGGGAAAGCACTTGCCATGAATTCCAAATAGCCAGGAAGTGCGGGCGATGCAGACATCCGGCAAAAGTTGCAGCAAAGCTTCTTCGGCTTGCGCTTTGGATTGCCCATAGACTCCCAGCGGTGCGCGCGGATGATCCGTTTCATACGGCGCTTTGCCTTTGCCGTCGAAAACATAGTCGGTGCTTACAAAGAGCAGACGCGAGCCCCGAGCTTTCGCAGCTTTCGCGACATTGATGGCGCCTTCGCGATTGACTGCAAGCGCAAGTTCGCAATTCGTCTCGCAGCCGTCAACGTCGGTGTACGCGGCAGAAAGAACAATCCAATCGGGTGCGGCGCGTTCAATCGCCGCGTGAACTTGGCCTGTATCGCGAATGTCGGCGTCACGCGAGCCGAGCCCAATCACTACATCATCAGCCTCCTTATGCCATACCTGCATCAGGTCTTTGCCGAGCAATCCCGTCGCGCCAAAAATCAGAACTCGCATAATGATCACTGACGGCTACGCGATCTTCATGTTGGGATCGCCCTTTTTCCATCCGCTGGCACAGAGACTCCCGGTTTGGATGGCGTCGAGCAGGCGCAAGACTTCCTCAGGATTGCGTCCGACGGCGCCATCGCTCACGTGAATGCTGCGAATCACGCCGTCGGGATCTACGAGAAACGTGGCCCGCTGCGCCATGCCGTTGGGAGAAAGAATGCCGAGCTGGCCGCAAAGGTCTTTCTTCACGTCGGCGAGCATGGGAAAAGTCACTTTCTTGATTTCAGGATCGGTCGCCATCCAGGCGCGGTGCACCCACTCCGAATCCGTACTTCCACCCAGAACCTGAACGTTCCGTTCCTGGAATTGCCGGTCAAATTCGGCAAAGGCAACGATTTCCGTGGGGCAGAGCAGGCTGAAATCCGCCGGCCAGAAAAAATAGACTTTCCACTTGCCCGGATAGTCGAGGTCAGTAATGTTACGAAAAGATTTACGCAGGTCGTCGTCGCCGCTCACGGCGGCGTTCAATGAAAAAGCCGGGAATTTCTCTCCCACTTGCAGCATGATTGCGTTCTCCCAATGAAATGATGAACACAAATAGTATCCGACAAGTGGAATGATTTAGAAAGGCGGCCCGGAGACTAGGCGGCGCGTTCGCGTTCTTCGGGTTGGGGCATAGGGCGAACTTCGGGGTGCTTCTTGATTCCCGTTACTCGGCGATGCACGGACAATGACAAGTAAATCTGCTCGATCTGTTCGACGATTCCTGCCCACAGATAATGCGCCCGAACTTTGCGGACTGCGCTCTTTCCCGCGACACGGCGAAGATGCGGGCTCGCGATGAGCATCCGCAACTGCGAGGATAGATGTTCGACGTTGCCACGTTGAAAGGTAAACCCAGCTCCTTTCACAGCCTCAACATTCTCCGGAATATCGCTTGTCAGGACACACACACCCGCGCCCATAGCATCGAGCAGCGCGAGCGAAAGGCCTTCCAGGTCGGAGGGCAATACAAAAATCATGGCGTGGGTGAGAAGTTCGTCCAAGGATGCGCCGGAAAGCCAAGGCAGAAAAACAATATTCTCAGCCTCATGTTCGCGAAGCGAGTGGACATATATATCGGAGTGGCTCGAACCTCCCGCAAAGGCAAGCTTCACTTGTGTATCTAAGCGTTTATAGGCTTCGATCAATAGATCGCAGTTCTTCTCGGGCGAAAGCCTGCCCATGAAAAGAATATAACGGTCCGGTCGAAGCCCCCATTCGGCGAGACGCTCACAAGTGTCGCGTGTGCGCAATTGGGTACCGTTGGGAACAAAGTATGTCTCTGCATGATGACGCTCGCGATAATGTTGTTGCAACGTCTGCGAAACGGTCATGGTTGCGTTGGGAAAGCGAGCCGAGGCGTGTTCGCCGAGACGAAGAATGGAAGATGCGAACCATCCCCATTTTTTGCGTTGCCAATCGAGGCCCTGCACGGTGACAACGGTCTTCTTTCCAAAAAGTCTGGGAATAAAAGAGAATAACGCTGGCCCAAGCGCGTGGAAGTGCACAATATCATGCTCGCTGAACGAAGCATGAATTGTACTGAGCAACGTATGCAGCGCGGTCTCCACATGCTTGGTTCGGATCGTGGGAATGCGCACGATCTTCATACCTGCATACGTCGTCAAATCAGGAGTAAAGTACGGCCGGCAGTATGCTGTCACCGAATGGCCCATCGCCGCCAGACGCGAGCCAACTTCCTCATAGTAAGTTTCAATCCCGCTGTACTTTGAACTGACACCGCGTCCGCCGATGAAAGCGATGCGGAGGCGGCTATTACGAGGTGCCGGAGTTGAAATTAATCGCGGCCGGGCGCGCTTCACCATCCCTTCATAAAGAAGTGTCAACGCCAGCCGGTGCGTTTCCGGAGCATGGTTCGTTCGGACGAATTCGCGGCTGGCCCCGCCCATCCGCCTGACTATCTCTGGACGCTCATGCAAAAAAGAAATCGCGGCGGTGAGTTGCGCGATGTCTCCTCCGCGATAGAGCAACCCAGTTTTGCCTTCGTCGATTAACTCGCGCCGCGAGCCTAAATCTGATGCTATGACCGGCCGCCCCCAGGCAAAGGATTCGAGAATGCTTTTGCCCAGGGTTTCATAAGCGTGCGAAGGTAAGACGGAAAAGCGCGAGCCCGCGATCGTCTGCTCCAAAGCTTGGCCGTTGATGTGACCCAGGAATTCGACATTTTGCATGTTCAGCCGCTGCACGAGGAGTCGCAACGCTTCACGTTGAGGTCCATCGCCGGCGATTTGCAAACGCAAGCCCGGCAGCGGCTGTATAGCCCGTATCAGATCCGCTACGCCCTTCTCTTCTGACAGCCTTCCAAAATATAAAAGAGGCGCATCGTCATCAATTTCCGGCGCTACATCAGGCAGCCGCTGAAAATGCGGCAGCACGTCGATTTTTTGCCGGTCCCATCCATTTTCGGCTAGCTTCTCTTTCACGAAACGGCTGGGGGCGAGAAAGCGGTCAACGCATTTCTGATAAGTACCAAGCAACCGATGAAAATAGGCCTCTGCCGCGAGCGCGACCGCGGAGCCGCGTGGCCCAGAGTAGCAATCCTCAGTAATCACATGCCAGAACCGCCCGCCCTGACAGCGTTCGCATACTTTGCCATGCGCCACGAAATTGTAGTTGGGACAGAGCATTTTGAAATCATTAAGGTGATACACGACCGGAATTTCTTGCGCTTTCAATTCCCACAAAATCGAGGGCGAAAGATGGTGATAAATGTTGCGGACGTGGGCGACGTCCGGCCGGAATTCGGCGATCATCCTCCGCATGCGGGTGCGCGCTGCTGTCGAGTAAATGGCATGGCTCCCATTCTTGATGTTTGCAAGTGCGCCGCCGTTCGCCACTTTGAAATCAATATGCGGGACAAAATTGCGATCATAGGGCGTAGGTTGGCCTCGTGGATCGGCCATCGAGAAAAGAGCGACTTCGTGCCCCTGCCCGCGCAGGAGCTGCATCAGCTCAAAGAGGTAAACTTCGGTGCCGCTGAAAGGGAAGTTATATTTGTTGCAAAAGAGTATGCGCATGCGAAGTGGCTTCTTCCTCGACGATGGAGTGGCGGGCGTTGGTTCGGTGCAAGAAACTGTCTGCAAATTCCTTTAGGTTCTTCTTGCGGTTGAAATGTTCGGCAACATAAAGGCGTGCTGTTTCGGCGATGATGCCTAGATCCAACGAGCCGCTGTATATGCGTCCAACTTGCCGGATGAAGTCATGCATGTTGCCTGCTTCGTGCAAGAAACCGGTAATTTCATCGCGCACCAACTCCGGGATGCCGGTAATCGCAGGTGCGAGCACGGGAGTGCCACGGGCCATAGCCTCCATCAGTGCTATCGGAATCCCCTCGCTGTGACTGGTTAGTACGGCCAGATCTGCGCTGCGGTAACAAACGTCAAGCTGTGTCGGCGAAAGATGACCGAGCAAATGCACATAGCCGGACAAGTGCAGGTCGAAAATGAGTTGCTGCAGGCTTCGCCGCTCAGTGCCTTCACCCGCAATCCAGCAGCACACAGGTACGTGGCGAGCCAACAATTCGGCACAAGCGCGCAAAAGGAACGCGTGATTCTTCACGGCGTGCAGTCGCCCGACGGCCAGCAATGTAAAACGCCGATTCTGCATGCGCGACGTCGGCGCCAGTGAATCCGTATCTACGCCGAGGCGCTGGACACATATCTTCTCGGGATTAATCTGCGAATACGTTCTGAGAATGTGCTGCCGGTTAAACTCCGAGATGGTCACGCAAAAATCGCAATGACGCAGCTTTACATCCAGCCACGCCGGGTGTAGCAACAGGTCCGAGCCATGCAGGGTAAAGCTGAAGCCCGCATCGAGGAAGCGCGCGGCTACCATGGCAATCCACGAACTGAAATATCCGTGGTGGGCATGGATGTGCTGCACACCCCGCTTTTGGAGTAGCAATGCGTAGTAGGCACCCATCCATGTATGCAGCAGCGCCCGCAGACGCCGTGAAATAGGCTCGCGGCCTTGGAATAAAATGCGGTGGTATAAATCGGCGAGTATGCCGGCACGACGGAAGCATATCCACAGCGCTCTGAACGCGCTCCTGACTTGAAGCGGTTCGAGGTAGAGCGTTTGCTTTATTAGAGAGCCCCTGAGTTCGTTACCGTCGTCGCGTGTTCTCTGCGCGCTGCACGGAATGACCTCGACGCCCCGCCGCCGCAGTTCCTCAATTTCATCTCCGACATATGGTTCTACCGGAGAGGGGAACTGGTTCGCGAGATAGGCGACGATTGGCATGAATGGCTAGGCGAACAGCAACACGAGAAAGCCCGCGGTCAGCGGCGCAACGGAACGATAGGAGATGGCAAATTGGCGGGCAACCCCCGCATGTATGACGAGGTAAGCGCTGCATGCCACCAACTCCGCCCATCCATAACCGGCAATGCCCATGCGAGGGACAAGCCAAAAGGCAGTTACGGCCAATATGCCCACATGCAGCAGGTAGGCAAGCATGACGATCATCTGGCGTCCCAGCACGAACAATGCCGAAGCTTGCAGGTTATAAACGGAATTGATGAGAATTCCCGCCGCGACAAATGGATAGACGCTCAAACTCGGCAGCCATCGTACGCCCACAATGTGGCGAAAAATCGATGGCCCCAGCAAAGCGAACAGGCAAAGCAGCGGGCCCAGCGTAACGACCTGGAGATACATCGCGCGTTGCAACAAGAGCCGGAACTCTTCGAGATGGTTTTGAATTCGCGCGAGCGCCGCAATCGCCATACGTCCAGCCGCCAGACGAAATGTTCCCAAGGCTTCGGCAATTCGTGAGGCCAACGCGACGAAAGCTACACCCTCGACGCCAACAAAGTGTCCGACCAGCAGAGGATTCACCAGTGCCCGCACCTGCCACGCCCGCAGAGAAGTCGTGCACCCCACGCCATAGCGCAGCATTTCTCTCACTGGAGCCTGCTGGAAATGTAGCCCTGGGCGCAGGCTTGAACGCCGCCAGGCTGCGAAGAAGGTAAAAATCTGCCATGCCAGTTGCCCGCTCACGGGTGCCCATACGCCAAAACGCAAGGCTGCCATCAGCGCGCCAACGGCAAGCCCCAGTGTTTGCCCGGAAAATTCAATTTCTGCTACGGCGCGGAAGTCTAATTCTCGTTCCAGCTTCGCCATGGGCACACCCGTCAGGCCAATCATGGGAACGCTTAGTAAAAGAACGACATATGGAAAGACAAACTCGCGCGTGCCGTACCAATGGATGAGCAGGTATGTTGCGGACGCGCCAGCCAGCGTCAAGCCGGTGGAAATCAGAAGAATCAATGCACTGGCGGCATTGTAGAGATTTGCTGAAGGCGTCTCGGCCTGCCGCACGAGATAGGTATCGATACCCGCGCGGGCGATGTTGGCCAAAAATGCAACAATGCCAATCGAGGTGACGAACACTCCATAAGCATGCGGCCCAATCCACCACGTCAGCACCAGCATGTTGCCGACGCTGACGAGCACACCCAAACTGTAACGTAAGGCTAGATAGCCGCCCCCGCGTATGATTTCGGGCGAAAATGTGGCTGAAGGGAATCCCGAAGGCTCAGTTTTCGAGGGTGAGATCATGGAGCGTCAGCGCTATCACGGTTCTGCGCGGCTAGAATTCCCGCCAGCGTAAATAGCAGCCCATTCACGAATTGATAGTTCATGACAACGAAGCAGGCGTTCACCAAATAAACGAGCAGAAGCACAGGCCATAGCGAACGGAATTCGCGATCGAGAAAGGTCCCGCGATGCGGTGCGCTGGCCGCTGGTTTTCGAGCGACTCGAAAGAGATCGACAACGATCCACAGATACAGGCTCAGCCCCAGCAAACCGTGCTGCACTGCGACTTCCAGGAACGTGTTATGAAAAAAATATTCGCGCTGATGGAAGCGGCTGATCCGCCGGGTGAGCTCGGCTTGCATGCCGTCGAATCCCCAACCAAACGCGGGCTTTTGTAGGAACATCTCCCATCCAGCTCCGTACATGGCCGCGCGAAATTCGACCGGGCTTTGTTCTTCGAGGCGGTCAGCGAATGATGCTTCACGATTCTGTGAAACGTAAGCGGCCGCGACGCCCAATCCACCGATCATGACAAGGCATAAGCAAGCCCGGCGCACCCGCACATTCAACGATCCCAGGGACAACACGAATACCGACGCAGCGAACGACAACCATACTGCTCGAGTTTTCGTCGCCAGAATCGCCGCCGGCAATGTTGCCAGAAACGCAAGCGCAATCGGCCACGGCAAGCGTCGGCGCCTATATGCATCCAGTGCAATCAAGCCGAGCAGGTTCAACGCAAGCCCGTTCGCCACTGCCTGCAAGAACGGCCCGCGCGCCCGGTCGGCATGAATGCCGATTGCATCGTCCACAATAAAAGAAGGAACAATCCACGACTTGGCGTCAAACAAAAACAACAGCGCGATGAGAATCAAATATCCGAGAACGCAAAGCAGGAAGACCTCCAGCTTTCGCAGTGACGCCGAATCCCCAAATACCGAACCGGCAATGTGATACAGCGCGAACGGAACAGCCCACTTTGCCGCCAGCACGCTCCATGCCTCAGCCTCAAATGGCTGGGATAGAAGTCCGGCTGTCGCTAACACGCACATAGCCAGCAATGGCCATGCAAGCGCTTTGCCCATGGATGGCGTCTCGCGCAGCAACACGCAACGCATGAGCCAGACCAACACAAGCGCTCCCAACGCGATGCGATCGACGCAACAAAAAGCCAGATCCGGCGGGCGAAAGAGCATGGCGGCGAGACATAGCAAATACAATTCTGTCGTATGTGACAACAGCAATTGCAGCGGACGCGAAGCTCCCGCGACCGTCTGGCTGGCCAGAGCGTTCAAACGAAAATGCGAGACGTAAGGGGCGGAAGACATTGGTACAAAAAAGTTAAGGATGGGCTATCAGGCGGCTTCTATGCGGTAACCCTCAATGCAAATCGCAACCGAGCGATTCAACGCGTCCATCGAAACAAAAAGGCGGTCGGCGCGCGTTGCCGCCAAAACCCCTTCAATCCCGTCGAGGCATCCGCCGCGGATGCGTACTTTTTGCCCCACTTTGAGCTCCGCATGAATGGAGCATGCCATTCGATTCGCAGTTAATAACCGAAGGTCTTGTATTTGCTTTTCTGGAATGGCAATAGCTTTTCCCCGATAGTTCACAATTCCGATCACTCCTTCCGTTTGCAAAACGTTGAGGCGGGTCGCCTGAGAGAGCTCCGTTTGTAAAAAGCCGTAACCGGCAAACAAGGGTACATCGATCACTCGGCTGCGGTCCGACCAGCGCCGGCCTTCAGGGCGGCAAGGTAGAAACGTTTCCAGACCCTTGTACGACAGGTAACTTAGAGTTGTACGTTCCGATCGGTGGCGGAGATGTAGGGCATACCATGCTGCGAATCCAGGACTCTCGGCCCGGCGCTCGCAAACTGGATCGGAGATCAACTCAGCAATAGACATAGCTTCGCCCATTCAGTCCCATACGGTTTTGGGTGCGTTTTGCACAGCTTTGGTCGTAATGCGATAACAATGCTAGAGCCGGTCGTAAATGCTGGGTGGTATCGGGAAAACGCGGTCATTGAGCACCGCGCCCAGAATTCGCACATTCGCCGCATGCAACGCATCCCGCGTCTTCTGCGCGACCACGCGTCGCGTCGAATCTGCTTCGAGAACCAGCACGATGCCGTCCGTCAGGCTGCCGATTACCGCCGTCTCGCTGAAAGTCCCGGCCGGCGGTCCGTGAAGAACGGCGTAATCGAATTCCAATCGGAGATCAGCCAGCCGTGTCCGCAACCATCTGGCCGAAATTCCATTCTGCTCATCCATGAACGCGGGAGATGAAACGTGCCAAAGATTCGTGGAAACTTGATGGGCTAGACCGCGCAGCGAACCGAAGGGCTGCGCTTCTGGCTTGCCAGCGCCGCGCTCCCGGTACTCCTCCACTTCCGCGTCGTGCAAATTCAGCTCGACCACGCAAATACTCGCTTCGACCTGGTCTGACAATGCCTGCCCCACTTGCAGGCAGATTGAGGAAACGTCCGCATCTTCATCCACGCCGGCAATCACCACCTGCTTGGCTGGACGTGGCCATCCCGGACAAAAAACCTGCTGCACCAGGCGGCGCATCTGCTCTTCCGCGAATCTCCGTGGATTACCTAGTGGTGTGCTTGCCTGAGATGGCTACGCTGGCAACGGCGGAGCATCAAGCGGCGTCGGTACTTCAAAAATGCTCGGTTCCACCAGTGGCGGCATAGACTCTGGACGCGTACTCATGTTCTTCTCCTAAAAGCAGCCATTCTCAATAACTCCTTCGCGGCAACGACGCTAGTACCGGCATACCGAGAAAGCCTGCAACTTCATCAGGCGTGCGGAATCGCGGATTCGCATAGTCCGCCGCAAACGCTGCCCCGGTGCTGAACGCTGCTCCCGCCAGCAACGCAAAAATCCCCCACACCGCCGCGGAATGTACGGGGAGGGCTGGGATGGACGGCTCTTGCGCGATCGTGACGTTCAAAATCCCTCCCTGATCGAGCGCGTCCGCGATTCTGGCTTCTTCACGCTTGTTCGCATAAAGCACGTACTCGTCTTCCGCGGTCTTCAGGTTTTGCAGCAGGTCTTGTTGCTGAATCGCGCGGTCATTCAAATTTCGTGCGCTCTCCCGGTATTGCGTCAGTACGCTGGCGGTCGCATTTGATCGCGCCGTCAAATCGTTCAATTCAACCTGTGCCTTCAGTAATTCCGATTTTGCCCACTCGTGATTTGCGTCGAGATCAACGGTTTGTTCGCGCAACGGCAATTGCTCCTCGGCCGCGATGGCGGCGCTGGCCTGGGCAATTTGTTCATCCACTTCGCGCACCAACCGGTATGACGCCCCGTATTTGGTTAGCAATTGCGTTCGCTGAAGCCGCAATTCCAAAAGCTTTGACTTCATCTTTTCGAGCAGTTGTGGATTGTCCGCATTCTTGGTCTGGGTGGTGATGCGCTCGGGCAGCGATTGCAGCTTGGTTTGAAGCACCCGCACTCGTTCCGCCGTTTCCGCTAGGGCTATCTTCGTCTGCTCGTTTTCGGAATCTGTCTGACTGAGCTGTTGCAACGTGCTGTCTCGCTCAGCGGCGGCTGAGATCACGCCTTCGTCGTGGGTAAAATCCAGCAACTGTCCTTCAGCTTTTTCGAGGTTCGCGCGCGCCTGCGCCATCTGGCGGTCGAAGAAGTCGAATTCACCTGCGGGTCGCCGGATCTGCTCATGGCGCTCCAGATACGCATTTGCCAGACTGTGTAGCACGAGTGCAGACCGCTCCGGATCGGACGACGTATAGCTCACGTCAATCACATTTGCCCGTTTTCCCGGCTGGACGTCGAGCTTGCGCAACAAACGGCGTACGGTGCGCGCCAGATGCTGCTCCTGGTTTTCGCCCATAGCCTGCCCTATCCATGATTGGTTGTCAGCGAGGCCCGAGGCCTGCGCGACTGTGCGCAATATGTCCGCGTCCGTGAGCATTTCAGCCTCGGAATTCAATTCTTCCTCCGTCACGTCATCGCGCGTAATCTGCGGCGATTGGCTGGGCGTAGGCGCGGCCATTGCGTCAATGCGGGCACGTCGCAACAGGATCTTCATTTCGGCTTTATAAGAAGGGAACAGCAGCCCGTAGAGCAGCACGCCGGCAAAAAGCGCGGCAAAGCTTCGCCAAAAAATCTTTTTCTGGCGGAAAAATACAGCCACGATATCGCGCGTCGTCGGCGTGGGCGCCTGCGTGGGTCGTGGAATTAGTTTTAGCTCTTCCGCCATATCAATTCGGTGCGAGTATCAGAATCAAATTAAGTGCTCTAAAACGCCTGCGGATTGGCATACAGGCTCAAACTCGAGACCGGCATGTATTGCCGGATCTTTGAAATCGCATTTTTCGGCACATACACGAAATCCCCGGCGCGCAAATGAATGTCCTCATTCAACTTGCGTGCTTTGAGCATGTCCTTCACGTTGATCACGTGCGACTCAACCATGTCGCCATCCACTTTTCTGAAAAGCACGACCTGCGAATGTTTTGCTGCGCTGGTGAATCCGCCCGCAATCGTGACCGCCTCGGTCAACGTGATGTCGTCGCGCAACTCGTACTTGCCGGGATGGCCCACTTCTCCGCCCGCGGTGAAGTACGGTTTATCGAAGTCCTTCAACACCGCAGCCACTTCCGGGTCGTTGAGCATATTCGCGTAAGCCAGGCGAACTTGTTCAACCAACTCAGGAATGGTCAGGCGCTCGGCGAAAATTTGTGCCACGCCGCGCAGTGTGATGTAGCCATCCGGTTGCACGCTGACCGTCTGGTTAAACTCAGGAGAAAAGGTGAAATCGAGTTCGACGACGTCGCTCTTCCGCAACCGGTAGAGCGGATGGCGTTCCCCCGCAAGGGCTGGACCTGGCGCACCACCCGCTAACCCAGTTTGCGTGGAGGCAACCTCCCCATTCGCAGACTTTGGCATCATTGGCGTCGTCTGCCCAGCCGCAGCCTCCACCGCCTCTTGCTGCGCTGTGCAGCAGAGCACCCCAAGAACAAGAGTCAGAGCAAGCGCAAGAACGAAATGCATCGCTAGGGTTCGCATGATTTTATGGTTTGGCCACGCCCACCAAGCCGGTCTCGAAACTAGCCGAGGCACGCCGTCGCGGCAAGTCCTGCAAAGGCCACTGCTCGAAAGTGGCTAGAATCTCGGTCCATTCGCCTGGGATGACTACTTTTGGTGTGCGTGGAAAACTCTGGCGCGTGAAATGCTTCTCTAGCCGGAAAACACTAGCCGCCAACCTCGAATCACGTTTTTGGCTGACTTTTCAGCTTTATTCCCGCTACACGAGGTCCGAAAAACGCTCCATTCCAAGTTTTCCACAGGGACTAACCCTCCGTGACGTACAGATGTCACAGCCGCGTACGACGGCACGCGTTAAATTCTTGAACATTGACTTCGTCTGCTTGAGGAAAAACATGCGAACTGCGCCCGTCGCGATGGCCGATGCGATGTCCGATGCGACACCCAATGCAGTGTCCAATGCCATCGGCGTGTTAGTGGCCGACTCCAATCCTATGCAATCGCAGCTCCTGAGCGGAGCGCTGCGCCGCCGTTCCGAGTTCGCCGTGTACTCTTGTGACCTCGAACCCGATTTAATTCTTGAAGCGCTCGAAGCCGGAAGCGTTCATGTGCTTGTCTTTAAGGCCGATCACTCGGGTCGTCCCGACTTCAACCTGCTGCGCAGCTTGCACCTCTCGCACCCGGAGATCGACAAGGTCGTGTTGCTCGACGGCTACGACCGCGAAGTCGTGGTCAATGCCTTTCGCGCCGGCGCCCGCGGACTCTTCTGTTTTGCCGACCATCCCTTCCGTCTGTTGTGCAAGTGCATTCAGTGCGTCTATGACGGCCAGGTCTGGGCCAACAGCGAACAGCTCCATTTCTTGCTCGATGCTCTGGCGCAGAACTCCATTCCGCATATCGTCAACGCCAAGGGACAAAAGCTCCTCACCGAACGCGAAGAGCAGGTCGTGGCCCTCGTCGCCGACGGTTTCAGCAATCGGGAGATCGCCCGCAAGCTGACCTTGAGCGAACACACCATCAAGAAGTATCTCTTTCGCGTCTTCGACAAGCTCGGCGTTTCCAGCCGCGTAGAACTGGTCTTGTACGCCGTCAATCACAGCGATGCAAGCGAAGGGCTGGCGGGACGAGCGTGGCCCGCATAGCAAATGGCGTATGCGTCGGCAAGTCCATCCCCACATACTTGCAATCGTTGAGCGGCCTTTTACAATAGAGCTTCGTCAACAACCAAGGACGCAGATTGCCCACTTCTCCATCATCTCAGCCGTCACGACCTCAATCTCCACCACGCCGCAAGACGGTCATCGCTGCCGGATTGCTTTGCGGCATACTGGCCGTGCTGGTAACTTTCACCGATCGCAAGGCGTTTTTCAGTCCGCTATCGGTTGTGATTGTCGCTGCTGTTGGCGCCGCGGCCGTACTCCTGCAATTGCAGTTCAAGAACGAGCAAGGGAAGCGGAAGATCCATCCTCCACTGTGGTTGAACTTGGTCGGAGTCGTATTCGCAGTAGGCGCGCTGCTCTCTGCGCGTTTGCATTGGGGCGTTCAAACCGGGCAAGCGCTGGCCTTGGCCGCAGTGGGCAGTTTTGCGGTAAGCAGTGTGATTATTTTGCGGGCGTTTCGCGAGCCGGAAGAAAAATAGGAATATGCCGAAGCGGCGGAGCCGCCTCGGGCGCCATTTGTCTGCTAAACCCTGGAGCCTATGGCCAGCGCTTGGCGTTGTCGTCCCAGCCGGCGACCCGCGCCGGTTGAGGATTGTTATTGATGGCCGGTTGCGGAATCCGCATCGCCGGCGGCATGGGCGATGGAGGCGCCAACGCGGGCTTGTTATTCGTGGCTTCCATGGCGATCGGTTCCTTGTCCTCGGAGAGCAGTGGCGCTGCTACCCGCAAGGCTTCGACTTCCTTTTCCAACCGGGCCAATTCCAGCTCTTTCTGCCGGAGGACTTCATACACATTTTTCATCATTCCTGCACCTGTAGGAGACGAGATTCGCGTACATCAGTTGGATTGAATTTAGCAGGCGTGCATGTTTTGTCAAGATGGAAGACTGGATACCGCGACTGGAGCCTAAAGGCCTGTTTACATGCCCGTTAACCCTCTTGGCGGAAGCATAAGTCTGGCAAGGCTTTCCGACCGGACAAGTCTTAGGCTCTGGGCCTAGCCGAAGCCCAATTCGTCGGGGGATTCGAGCGGTGTGCCGCAACGTCGGCAAATGACGGAGGAGCAATCCCCGCAAGATAGCGGATCGCTGACTTCGACGGCGCACGCGGGGCAGTAAAACAACGTCGTTAGTTTGGCGGGCGTTGGGCTCGGGTCAGAATTGGCGGTCATGAGGGGAATGTAGCACATCTTCGAGACTGGTCAGTCATGGTGGAAATAGAAGATGTTGCCGTCCAGATCTCTTATCGTGAACTGCCGCAGTCCCCAGGGCTTTTTTTCTAGCGGATCCACGATGTTTGCCCCCAACGCCTTCAGTTCCTGGTATGTGGCATCGATATCTTCGGCGTACATCCAGTGAACGGCCGGTTCAAATGGCAGCTTCCTCCTG
Source organism: Terriglobia bacterium (assembly GCA_963702965.1). Taxonomy (GTDB): domain Bacteria; phylum Acidobacteriota; class Terriglobia; order Terriglobales; family Acidobacteriaceae; genus JAJPHW01. The sequence goes on along the minus strand of OY969776.1, from coordinate 3,397,362 downwards.
CGAAAGAATATGACTGCCTTACCCCGGGAGGCCGACCCAATCCCTTTGTCGGGTGCGAGCCATCCAATCGTAAAGCCGAGCGCGTCCCTGTAATGTGCTTGCGCATGTTCGACATCGGCGACCGGCAGCTCCGGCACAGGCGGGCCGATGGCGGTCAATTTTCGTATTTGATCTTCTTCTTGTATGTCCACGAAACCCTTCCCGATGGGCCGATCGGCCAATTAGGACACTAACAAATCTCCCATGGAATTTACAAAATTCTGACAAGCCAAGGATTCGCCATTCGTACACTGTTTCCCGTTGCAGCTTTGCTTTTCACCATCCGATTTTTCTTGGAGCAATTTTATGCGGATCGTAAATTCAGCGTCTCCCCGGTCGTTTGCGTTATTCGCCTTCCTTTTCGCCTTTTTGGCCGCATCGGCCTTATGCTTGCCTGCCTCGGCACAGAATTCCGCTCAAGCGCCCGCCGTCGGCTTGGGACCGCAGGTGCACACCGCCCTCGGCGGCTTCATTCTTGGCTACGACATTCAGCAAAACGGAACGGAGGGCTTGCTCGCCGAATCGTATGCTTTGGCGGGCGGCAAGGACAACGCGGCGGTCGAGACCTTCGACCAGAAAACTGGGAAAATTCTCAAAATTATTACGCAGCAGGACAACACGTTCAACGACTTCGTGGCCTTCGGCATTTTCGGCAACGGCATCGGTCTGGTGGAGCAAGAGCGTTCGACCGGCCGCTTAGTGAACAAGCGCATCTATGGCAAGATGGATCCCCTCAACGGCAACAAATTTACTGGCATGTGGACGCCGCCCTTTACCAAAGACGATCTCATTATCAGCATGCCCGACGCGCAGGGCTCGCCGAATACGGCCATTCTTTATTTCGACAATGGAGGCTCCTTCAACAGCTTTGTAATGAGCACGAACGTCGCGGCCAATACGTTTACGACGCCGGTGACGATTACCGATCCGGATTTTGAATTTAACGTTTCGCCGGTGATGGCCTATGACAGCAAAACCAATACCGCCGTGCTCGGCGGTTCGCTGGGCTGCTTTGGATGCAGTACGCAAATCGGGTTGGTGGATTTGAATAAGAATACATTCAGCGAGTTCGCTGGCCTTGGTCTCGGCTTCGTAAACGGCATCGCGGTCGATTCAGATGACGGCATCGCCTGCACCGTCACCGAAGATGATTTCAGCGTCGAGTTCTACGATCTCGCCACGCAGACCGGCACCATCGAGATACTACAGGGAGCCACCAATCAAGCCCAAAGCGGCGGCGATGTGGAGTATGACCCCATCCACAAGCTATTTCTGATTGGGCAGGAGTTCTCAAGCATCGCTCCGACTGGCAGCAGCATTCTCGTCTATGACACCAAAGGCAACTTCGTGGAAGCGATCAATGGCTTGAGTCTGCCTGCCAGCCCGGCATATATGGCACTGCATCCCAGCGCGCGCGCCGGATATGTGATTATCACGCCGGCATTAACGTCGTTGCAGCAATTTACTTACTGATGTTCTCACTTCCTCCTAAAGTGTTTGAACTCTCTGCCTCCGTGTAAAAATAGAATACGGAGGCTTTTTCTTTGCTCGAGAAAACGAATAATCCTGACCAACAATTACAGCAAGAGTTCAACCGCTGGGCCGAAGCCGGCGAGGGCGAGAAGATGGAGAATCATCATCTCGACATCACCAACAAAACCTTGCGGTTGATGGACCTGAAGAAGACCGACCGCGTGCTCGATCTGGGCTGCGGCTCAGGCTGGGCGTCGCGATTGCTTGCAAAAGAAGCCGGCGAAGTGACAGGTGTTGATGTTTCCGACGAAATGGTGAAGCAGGCGGCAGCCTCGTCTAAAAATTTCGCCAATGTGAAATTTCTATGGGGCTCAGCGCAAAAAATTCTTTGCGCCGACAATTCCTTCGACAAAATGCTTTCGGTCGAATCGTTTTACTACTACGCCGATCAGGATGCCGCGCTCGATGAAATCTTTCGCGTCATGGCCCCCGGCGGGCGCATTTTCATTCTCATCAATCTCTACAAAGACAACGAATATTCTTTGCAGTGGGTGCATCTGCTGAAAGTTCCTGTACACGTGCGCTCGGCTGCGGAATATGTCGCGATGCTCGAGAAGCATGGATTTCGAGACGCCGCATGGAAGCAGATTCCCGACGATACGCCCACGCCCGACGACTACAAGACGAAATCCTTTCGCAGCCTGGATGACTTGAAAGCATTCAAGCGCGTGGGCGCACTCCTGCTGATGGGGACAAAGGGGTAGTTTCAAAAAACCCCACCCTGTCGCATATGCCGCGACAAGGGTGGGGCACCCGTTTGGCGCAGCCATCCAGTCTGGTATGCCCTGATATTAAGTTGTCAAAGAGCCGGCCCTGAGGCCACTAAGCCCAGTTTGGAAAAACGAAATCGAGCAGTCAACCAAATCAGCAGGAAAATTTAGTAGGAAGGGCATGTTTTTCCCAAAATGGGAATGGGGAGCATTCGGCTCCATAAGAATCAAGCGGTTAGCAGCTACGGCGTAATCTCGTAAACTACGCCTCCGCCGTAAGTTCCCCCCGCGCTCGCCGTCCCGTAGAAATTGCCTTGTGAGTCTTCAACCAGATTTCCGTACGGGGATTGCCCATCGGTGCAGTTGGTCTGGGCGCAAAACTTGTAAAGCGTGCTCAGAGCGCCTTTGGTCGAGACCCGATAGATGACTCCAGCCGTGCCGCCAGTGTTGCCTCCTTGCAGCGTGGTGCCAAAAAAACCTCGTCCTCGGTTGTCTATCAGGATTGCGCCCAGCGGGTCTTGTCCGTTCGCGCCGTTGAAGGGAAGTTCCAGCAGTTTCCCGGTTGAATGGTTCCATTGGTAGAGCGCGCCATCGGAATGTACGCCACCAGCGCTCAGCGGGCCATAAAGATTTCCCTGCGCGTCAGCCGTCACGCCCGTGCTGGGGAAAGTGCCTCCTGCCTTCGTGAAATTGGCGAGCACGGTTTCAGTCCAAGCATTGGCTCCGAACGAGAGTTTAAACAAGAGTCCGCCAGAGTGGAGCCCATCCTGGGTCGCAGTGCCGTAAAGATTGCCGGCCGCGTCGAACAACAGGGAAGACTCAGGATAGATTCCGTCCAGGCAATTACTTCCCTGCAAGTTGGAGCAGAAATTGTAGAGGACAGTTTCGATCCATCCCGATTGGGAGTGGGAAAGCTCGAAAGCTGTTCCACCATTTTCCGTGCCACCTTCAACCGTTGTGCCGTAGAGATTTCCAGTTTTATCGAACACGAGACTTGCGACAGGGCGATAACCGTCGAGGCAGAGATTGTTGACGTTGTTCGAACAGAATTTATACAACACGGTTTCCTTCCACGCGCCGCCTTGCTGCGATGGCGGAGAAAGCTCGAAAGCCACGCCAGCGCTCCCACCCGCGTTGGTGCTGCCGCCAGCCTCAGTCGTGCCGTAGAGATTGCCCGCGGAATCGATAATTAACGCGGCGCCGGGTTCAGAGCCGTCGAGGCAGACGAAGTTGCTGTAGTTGGCGCAGAAGCTATACAAAATCGTCTCCGTCCAGCCGCCACTGCCGTTGGGCGAGAGTTCGAAAACAGTGCCTTTCAGATAAGTGCCGCCGCTATAGGTCGTGCCATACAAATTGCCCGCGCTGTCTTGAAGCAATCCCGCAATGGATCCCGCTCCGTCAGCACTCACCGCGCCAAAGCTATACAGGACTTTATATTGCTGAGCGAGCGAACAGGTAGAAGCGAGAATTATTAGCGCGGCGACTGTCCATAGTCTATTCATGCGGCACCTCAAAGATATTTTTGGACGGGGGACGGCGGTAGTTTAGCGCATTGGCGGTAGCCGCGGAATGAATAGTGTTGTTCGCCACGAATGCGAAAAATGTCCCGCTAATTCTTCAACCTGAGGAAGAATTCTTCGAAGTGGCGGCGCGATAGGTAAGCGACTGCAATTGTTAAGCCCGCTCCGAGGCAAAATCGAAGAAGCACAAATTCGAAGCGCCATTTCGTGTCGGCCAAACTAGCCACGGAAGCGGGCAGCCATCGGTCCACAACGTCGAATATCAGCATGTGAATCAGGTAGACGCCGTAGCTGATTTCACCAAAAAATTGCAGCAGCCGTCGGTTCACGAGCCATTGCCATCGCGATGTTCCCAGCAACAAGAAGAGCGTGACCACGCCGGCAAAGAAAAGGTCGAGGACGGTTGGCCGCAGCACCATACCGATGCGATGGCTGGCGAGAAAAATGCCGGGTGCGCCCACGGCGAACATAGCAAGGCTTCCCGCTAGCATGAACGCCGTGATTGTTTTCATCGCTGTCCGCGTCCCCCACGTACCGCGCGCGATGGCCGCAATGATCGCACCAAACGCCAAACCATCCGCATAGAGCCATGTATATCCCTGGCCGGCGTCGTAACCTTTTAAACAGTAGTAATAACGGAGCAGGGCGCAAGAAATGAAAATTAAGAGTCCAGCTATGGCGACTTTCTTTCGGGATAGCCGGTGCACGACCGTTGGCCAAATCAAGTAAAAATGTTCTTCGATCGCCAAGGTCCAGAGCACGCCGTATTGCATCGGCACGCCAAAAAGTTCCGTCACGTTAGCGAGGTAAATCGCGCTGAGTCCAAGAAAGCTCCAAGATGCATGACGGGATATCAGGCCGGCGCGTGAGAGTACAGCCAGCGCAATGAGCACGGCATAGTAGATGGGAAGGATGCGCAGGGCCCGCCGATAGTAAAAACGCCGGAAATAATCGCCGCGATCTTTGGTATCGAGAAGGATGCCGGTAATCAGAAATCCCGAGAGCACGAAGAACAGATTGACGCCTGCCCATCCGGGAAGTGTAGCGGCAACGAGTAACTTAGGGATACCGTGCAAACCTTGTAGCCCGAATTCAAAGCCGAAGCCGTGAAAGAAGAGGACCGACAGCACGGCGATGCCGCGCAGCGTATCCAGTTCGGGCATACGCGGGCGGAGCAGCGGGATTTCAGCCGGAGATTCGACTCGTGATGTAGATGCGGCCGTGCTCATGACCAGCGTTAAGAGCATGTTACAGGTGCCGCGTGTGTACGAAGGGCATTATTTGCCGTGCGGGGATTGAATCAACTATATAGTTATCTTTTGTTTTGTTCACTACTTTTCCAGCCGGTTGTACTTCTTCAGCACTTCGCGAAGTTTGTCGTGGGGCAGAGCCTGCACGGTGCGGCCGTCGGCGCCGGTCATAGTGTCGGCGGCGACCATGGCGTTGATGACGGCTTCTTCCGTGGCTTGAACAGTCGCGAGGAAGAGCGGATCCATATCGTCGTTGGGGAGCATGGCGAGTTGGCGCACGCCCTTATCGCTGGCGGCGTCGGGATTGGCGGTGGAGAAAGCCAGAAAAATATCTCCGGAGCCGTCGCCGGAGTAGCTGCCATCGCGTCCCAGGCCCAAAGATACGCGGCGGGCGAGGCGCTTGAGTTGCGTAGGAATGAGCGGTGCGTCGGTGGCGACGATGACGATGATGGAGCCGATGTCGTCGTTATAAACATGGCCGGGAATTTCTTTTCCGACGGGAACGCCGGCGATGCGGAGCTGGCTGCGGCGTCCGAAGTTGCATTGCACGAGCACGCCGACGGTGTAACCGCCATACTTGGCGTCGAGCACGCGCGAAGCTGTGCCGGTGCCGCCTTTGAACTCGAAGCAGACCATCCCGGTACCGCCGCCGACGTTGCCTTCTTCGATGCGCCCGGCGTGGGCGTTGTCGAGAGCGTGGAATGTGTCTTCGGCCGTTACGTGGAAGCCGTTGATGTCGTTGAGATAACCGTCCCAGGTTTCGGCGACTACGGGCAGCGACCACCAATCACCGTCCGGGTCGGGAGGGTAATGCTTGACTTGCCAGGCGATGGCGGCGTCGCGAACCGTGCCCACGCTATGCGTGTTGGTGATGAGCGCGGGACCGTAGAGAAAGCCGGACTCTTCGAGCCAATGCGTGCCGGTCATTTCGCCGTTGCCATTTAGGCTGAAGAATCCGCCGAAAACGGGATCGCTGGAAGCGTGGCCACGCGGGAAGAGCGCGGTGATGCCGGTGCGTACAGGCCCTTTGCCCACGACGAGTTTGCCTTCACCGGAAATGAGCGTGGTGTAACCGACCTCGACGCCTTTAATGTCGGTGATGGCGTTGAGTGGGCCGGGCGTGCCGTCGAAAGGAACGCCGAGATCGCGGGCGCGCGGTTTATTCTGCGCGGAAGGCGAGAGAGCACGACACCAGAATTATGATTAGCAGGCGGACGGTGGGGCGCGGTTTGTGCATCATAGATTGGCCTTGGCAAACTTGATAAGCGATTGGCCGAAAGTATAAAGCATGGCGCTAGGCGTTATAGTGGTAGGGCGAAAATCATTGTCGTTATCTGTCATTATCTCTCTGAGGATTGGAGTTCCGGCATGAAGCACTGGAAGCGGATAGTTTTTGCGAGCGCGGCGGGGACAAGCGCAGTCCTGTTTCTCAAGGGCAAACAGGTCGGCGGGATTTTTGGCCGCCGGGACCGGGCTTGGCGGCACTGGCGACAGAATATCCTGAGGCGTTTGCGGAAGTTCGAGACACGCTGCCCATGTTGTTGCGTACAGGCAGCATTGTGAAGTTGGCCACGCAAATGGGGCGCATGGCGGTGCAAAGTCGCCGCGAACACGTGCCGCGGGAAGAAATTTAGATCGAATGACTAGGCTTCGATTCCCAGTTGTTCTCGGGCTGCGGGGCTAAGGCGTTCCGGGCCCCATTGTGGCTCCCACACAATATTGACGGTGGCGTTGCGGACCCCGGGCATCTGCTCGACGCGGGCTTTCACTTGCGCGCTGATGTTGACGTGCTCGGGGCATCCGGGCGAGGTGAGGGTCATCTTTACCGTGACGTCCTGCTGTGCGTCGTTTTCTGGACCGACTGGTTCGATGGCCACTTCATAAATCAGGCCTAAATCGACGATGTTCACGGGAATTTCGGGGTCGTAACAGGACTTGAGAGCGCTGAGGATCTCGTCCTGCGTGAGGGTGGGCATGGAGTCTCCTGCATCTAAGTTTAACGCAATCGGGTTTGCAGCGATGCGTCGAATGATTTTGATCCCACCCTTTCGCAAAAGGCGCGAAATGGTGGGGCATCCGCGCAGCCGACAGGCGAGAGGCGAAATGAAAGAGGAAAGATGAAAGGGAAAATTCAAATCGGATTAGCGATACTCCTCGGGGTTGCCGCCATTCGCACCGGATACATCTTTTATGAGCGGCGGGAGGCTGACAAACCGCCGGCTCCCAAGAAGGAAGTGGCGCTGCCCGAGGACTATTACGTTGTGCCGCGGCGGCTTCATGCATATGACTTGAAATCGGCGCAACACCTTAAAGATCAGCCTGTCTGGGTGAAGGAGGGATACCGGTACACTTACTATCCCTACGATGCCGCTACGCAGCGGGTGAATTTTGCGCACGAAGCGGGCTTGCTGCTGCCGCTGGAGAAATTACAAATCACAAGAGTCATTGCTGACACGCCGCCGAAAGGTTCGAAACAAGTGATGGCGGTGTTTGAAAGAGACGGCAAGCTATATGCATTTCCAGTGGGCGTCGAGCAGGATGGCGACTATCAAATTTACGCGGACAATATTGTTTTTATTCAGGATCCGCATGAGCTTTACAAACATTGGCCGCCGAATGTCTGGGCCGGCGTGGACCAACATGAGGTCAAGCCGGGAATGAACGAGTTGCAGGCGGAGTTCGCGGTTGGGATGGGCATGCCGGAGTCAGCCGAAGAGACTTCGACGAAGACCGTGCACTATGCGGATGGCGGCAAACCGTTGGTTGTGGTTTTCCAGAACGGCAAAGCTACAGAGGTTAAACAGGAAGCAAAATCAGGCAGTTAAGCGCCTCCAGAAAAACCCCTAGAAGCAAATACAATATCCGCCGTATTGTCGCCGGTGCAGCGCTGTCTTATCGTAGGTTCACGTTTCAGCTTGTTTCTCTCCACACTTCCAAGGACCCGCCGCGAGGCGGGCTTTTTTCGTCGCAACTTAAGATTTACGCTTTTGGCGAAGCTTCCGTCGCAGCGCCCTGCTCGTCGGCATGGATGACGCCGTCTTCGTTGGCATAAAAAGACCGATGTGTGGCGTCGATCTGGTTGGGAGTCATGGTCAGTTCAAATCCATCTTTGCCGTCTTTTCCGTTTTTCCGGGTGTGGAAATTCACCGTGTAATCGCCTTGCTGGGTTTGGGTCATGCGCTTGGTGAAGGAGCCGGTGTGGACGAGGCTGGCGAGCGTGGACGCATATTTGTTGTTCTTGGTTTTGTAGGTATGCTGGGCGCGAAGTACTGTGCGCATGTAGCCGAGGGCGAGGGCTTCGGACTCGCTGCGGGCTGGATCGCCGTGATATTTCGGCTGATAAGGCGCTGGGGCGGTCTGGGACGAGGCCATTGCCGCCAATAAAATGGCTGCTAAAACCGCTCCCACTGCCCGTTTTGCCCGGATAGTATAGGTTTTCATGAGGATTCCTCCTGTTTGCGTCCGTCCCATTTTCGGCAGGCTTTTCATGTTACTGCGGTAATTGTAAACGTGTGACTATTCTTTGCGGCGCGTGCGGCAGCCCTTATCCTAATTGAAATCACCTGGAGTGTGCCCATGAAGGCAGGAACTGCAATGAAAGCTGTAGCCGCGAAAAAGCCGGCGATTCGGATTGCCGTTGTCGAGAGCGATCCTTTGCGCTTTGTGGGATTTCGCGCCTTGTTCGATGCGGAAAGCGATTTCGAGTTGTTGTCAGCCTCGTTGGCGGATTTAGCGTCCATCGAAAATATCGATCTCGTACTTCTGGGCAACCGCAATGGGCAAAACCTGTTCGATCTGATGGCGAGCATGAAGGCTACGCGGCCTGACTTGCGCATTATCGTGACCGGCTCGGGCGTGGATGAAGAGACGATTTTGAAGGCGATTGCTTCCGGAGCGAAGGGCTATGTAGATGAAGCCGCCGACGCCGCGGAATTTGTCCAGGCGATTCGCATTGTGCACCAGGGTTCGGTATGGGCGCCGCGTAAAGTGCTTTCGATGTTCATTGAGCGCGTAAGTTCGTCGCCGGGCCGTGTATTTCCCAACGGCCGCGTGACCTTTACCGACCGCGAAAAAGAAGTTCTGGAAATGCTGGTGGCAGGCCGCTCGAACAAAGAAATTGGCTCCGCGCTGGGCATTGAAGAGCGCACGGTGAAAGCGCACGTCGCGAAATTGATGCGCAAAGTCGGCGTGCAGAACCGCATTGCGCTGTCGGTACATGCGATCACGCACAACATGGTGACTGCGAAGTAAGAAATTCACACAACGACTGTAGCTAATTGCTGGGAGCCGCGAAAACGGCTCCCAGTTTTCTTTTGGGCCCTGAAGTCCTCTCGCGATCCCCTCACCTTCGATGTTTTATGCTTGCGATACAGTAGCGGAGTGTCTTGTTGGCATCAAAAGGCCCGATGAAACTTACGAAGAACAGAATTCTTAGTGTCGCTATTGTTCTGCTGATTTTATTTTCGTTAGTTGTGGGTGTGCTCTTGTGGGCCACGCGCCGCCTGAACCCATGGATGCGCCAGCAAGCAATCAACATGCTGGAGAACCGTTTTGACAGCGAGGCGGAAATCCAGGATTTGCAGGTGACTCTTTCTCCGTCGATTTCCGTGCATGGAACAGGGCTAACGTTGCGCCATCACGGGCGGACAGACGTGCCCCCGCTGATTGTGATCCCGGAGTTCTGGGCCAGCGAGAGTTGGTGGGCGTTTTTGGGAAAGCCCTGGCATTTGCGGTCAGTAAAGCTGCGTGGGCTCCAGATTCACATGCCGCCGCGAAACAAACGGGAGCCGTTGCCTCCGTTACGGAAAACACACGACATCCCTGTGCTTGTGGATGAACTGATCTCGGACGACGCCACACTCGAAATTCTTCCTAACGATCCGGAAAAGCTGCCGCATGTTTTTCTGATTCATAGCCTGACCATGCATTCGGTAGGCTTGGGCCGGTCGGCACCTTTCGTGGCGAGACTGACGAACGACACGCCGCCGGGTGAAATCGCGGCGCAAGGCCAATTCGGGCCGTGGAATATCGAAGACCCACGGTCGACGCCGCTATCGGCGTCTTACACGTTTAAGGATGCTGATTTAGGCGTGTTCAAGGGTATTTCCGGGATTCTTTCCTCGGAGGGGAAGTTTGGTGGAATTCTGGAGAAGATTGAAGTCGAAGGCGAGACCACGGTGCCGGATTTTGAGGTCAAGATCAGCGGGCATCCCATGATGTTGAAAACTAAGTTTAATGCGACCGTGGATGGTACGAACGGCAACACGCTGCTGCATCCGGTGCTCGCCTATTTTGGACATTCAACTTTGAGCGCGAGCGGAGGTGTGGTTAAAGCCTTCAGCACAAAAGGACGCGAGATTATTCTTGATGTCACGGCCAGCAACGCCAGGATGGAAGACTTGCTGGCGCTGGCGGTAAAGGGCGACAAGCCGCTTATGACCGGATCGGTGAGCCTGCGAACGCATTTTGATCTGCCTCCAGGCGAGGGTGAAATTGTGGACCGGTTGAAGCTCAATGGCCAATTCGGCGTGAGCAAAGCGCGCTTTACCGATGACGCCATTAGCGACAAAGTACAGGATCTGAGCCGTCGCGCAGAGGGTCATCCGAAGGATGAAGACGCTGGAAGCGCCGTTTCGAATTTGTCAGGACGCTTCGTCTTGAGTGACACCATTCTCACGTTGCGCAGGCTTAGCTTTCGGGTTACCGGAGCGCATATCCAAGTCGATGGCACTTACGGTTTAACCAGTGAAAAGCTTGATTTTCATGGCATGGCAATACTTGACGCGAAACCTTCCCAAATGGTGACGGGTGTGAAGTCACTGCTGCTAAAGCCGTTCGATCCCTTTTTTCGCAAAGAAGGCAAAACGCAATTGCCCATCAAGATCACGGGGACGCGCGCCTCGCCCTCATTCGGGCTGGAATTGCATAAGCACTAAGAGCTTTGCAGCACTTCGTGATCCTTCGTGTTCTTGGTGGCGAATCAGGATGGGCCCCATTTAAGCGGCGAGCGCCAGAATTTTGTAGACAGCGATATGTAAATGGCATATGCTAAAGCATATGCCAAAGCGTTTGCCGAAAAGGAGCACCCCGAACCTGGAACGCCAAGTGAAAGTCTTTCGGAATGGGCGGAATCAAGCGGTGCGTATACCGCGTGAGTTTGAATTTCCCGGCGAAGACGCCGTCATGCGAAAAGACGGTGATCGGCTTATTATTGAGCCCGCTCCCCCTAGATCTCTGATGGCGGTATTGGCTACGTTGGCGAAGTTGGACGAAGACTTCTCCTCCATCCCTGATTTCTCTCCCGATCCGGTCAATCTCTGACGCATGCGCTACATCTTAGATACCAACATAGTTTCTGATCTGGTCCGCAACCCGCAGGGAATAGTGGCGGAGCATATTCGCAAGGTCGGTGAAGCGAAAGTCTGCACCAGCATCATTGTCGCGTCCGAATTGCGTTACGGCGCCGCTAAGAAAAACTTACCGCGGCTCTCTGCGCAGCTTGAAGCGATACTGGGGGCGCTGGAGGTTCTGCCGTTCGAGGCACCGGCAGATGTAGCCTACGGATTACTGCGCGCACGGCTTGAGCAAGCCGGCAAACCAATCAGTGGGAATGACCTACTCATCGCGGCACAGGCACTGGCGCTCGGTTACACGGTTATCACCGACAATGAAAAGGAATTTGTCCGAGTTCCCGATCTGCCATATGGGAATTGGCTGCGTTGAACTGTCGCTCCAGCACTCGGTGGTTTTTCTTTTCGTCCTAAACTTTTTCTGGCATAATTGATTGTGCACCCCAGCCTGCACAACTTTCCAAAACAATTTGAGGTGATGAGCAGATGTCGGCAAAGTACATCTTTGTAACGGGCGGAGTTGTGTCTTCTTTGGGCAAGGGACTGGCGGCAGCTTCGATTGGCTGCCTGCTGGAGAGCCGCGGGTTGAAGGTCAACCTAATGAAGTTCGATCCGTACTTGAACGTGGACCCCGGGACGATGTCGCCGTTTCAGCACGGCGAAGTCTTCGTCACCGACGACGGCGCGGAAACCGACCTCGATCTCGGCCACTATGAGCGCTTCACGCACGCAAAGTTGTCGCGCGATAATAACTGGACCACTGGCCGCATTTACGAGCAGATTATCGCTAAGGAACGCCGCGGAGATTATTTAGGTAAGACGGTACAGGTGATTCCGCACGTCACGAATGAAATTAAATCGGCGATGAAGAAAGTCGCGCAGGATGTGGATGTGGCGATCGTCGAAATCGGCGGAACGGTCGGCGACATCGAATCGCTGCCGTTTATGGAAGCCATCCGCCAGATGCGCCAGGAGTTGGGCCGCGAGCACACGGTGTTTGTGCATGTCACCTTAGTGCCGTTTATTGCGGCGGCGCAAGAACTGAAGACGAAGCCCACGCAGCACTCGGTGAAAGAACTGCTCAGCATCGGAATTCAGCCGGACATTCTTTTGTGCCGTACCGACCGTTTTCTTTCGAAAGACATCAAGGGAAAGATTGCGTTGTTCTGCAACGTAGCCGAAGAAGCGGTCATTGCGGCGAAGGATGTGGCATCCATTTACGAAGTGCCATTGAACTTTGCGGCCGAGAGCGTGGATACGCTGGTCCTGAAGTATTTGCACATCGAAGCCAAAGACCGCGACATGCGGCGCTGGGAAGAGTTGGTAAGCCGGGTTTATAACCCGAAAGCGGAAGTGACCATCGGCATTGTTGGCAAGTATGTTGAGTACGAGGACTCGTACAAATCGCTGAAGGAAGCGCTGGTGCACGGCGCGTTGGCTCACAATTTGAAATTGCAAGTGAACTGGATTGAAGCGGAAGGGTTGGAGGCCGGAGAGAAAGCGGCGGAAGAACAATTACAAGGCTACGATGGCCTGCTCGTGCCGGGAGGGTTCGGCAAGCGCGGAATTGAAGGGATGTTAACTGCAATTCGCTATGCCCGCGAAAAGAAGATCCCCTATTTCGGTATTTGTCTCGGGATGCAGACGGCATGCATTGAATTTGCCCGCAATGTGGTCGGCCTGGCCGACGCCAATTCGAGCGAATTCGATCCTGCAACGCCGCACCGCGTGATCTACAAATTACGCGAGCTACGTGGGGTTGAAGAACTCGGCGGAACGATGCGCTTGGGCGCGTGGACCTGCAAAATTGAGCCGAACACGCTGGCGTATAAGATTTACGGCGAGAGTGAGATCAGCGAGCGCCACCGTCATCGCTATGAATTCAATCGAGAATATGAGGGGCCGCTCACTGCCGCAGGATTGAAAATCTCCGGCTCAACGCCCGATGGGACCTACGTTGAAATGGTGGAGTTACCCGATCACCCGCATTTTATAGGATGCCAATTCCATCCTGAGTTCAAATCGAAGCCGCTCGAGCCGCATCCCTTGTTCAAGTCATTTGTGGGCGCGGCCTATGAGAGCGGGTTGAAACGACGAGCAGAAAAAGAAACCGCTTCGGCTGAATTGTTTCACCGGCCGCAGAATGCAGGGCAGGTCACCAGCTAATAGCTAAGCGCATCCAGTCAAAAGGCGGAGAGAATAATCTCTCCGCTTTCTTATGCCCTGAAACGTCTTACGACTGGTTGCTAACGGTTGCTATGGTGCCATCAAATTTTGTGATGTTCACGCTGAATGGTTCGTTGTAGGTTGCCGCTTTATCCTGAAGAATGCTCAGAGCGATGGCTTCGCCGAGCATCAGCGATTCGTCGCTGTCGCTGCGGTAATGGATTCCGGCATGGAGTCCGTGGCCGAAGGTTACGTTGTGACCGAGCTTGTTGAGTTCTCCGTTTACCGTCAATGGCGTGCCAGCGTATGGCAGTAACGCGGTTCCTGCGGTATTCGGCCACCATAGGATTGGGGATGACGAAATTGCCGTCGAAGAAGAACTTCAACACGGTGATGCAAGCCCCGCCGACCGTGCCATGGCCGGTTGGATAAGACGGATGCGTAGGCGATCCTTCGGGGAAGGCCTGGGCCAGCAGATAACTTCCATGCTTGGCGAAGCTGTATGCCAGTCCTTTGGAATTAAGCAAATCCGAGCTCAGGGTGACATCGGTAAAACTGCCCTGGCCGGTTTTGATTAAATGCGTGATTCCGCCGGTGACTTCAGGACGCGCTCTGCGATGTACGAACCATTTCTGGAACCATGCGGCTTGTGCCGCGCGGTTCGCCACTTCGCCCAGCGTCCCTGCAAAATCAGGAGGGCCGAATGTGCCAAATCCAAGTTGCGTCGCCGAAGAGAGATAAGGGTTTCCAGGATTGTAGGGCGCATTCAAGTTCATGAGGACGAGCAAAGCCACGAGATATTCCTGATAGAGAACGTCCATGCGGGTAATGGACGCCAGCGAGCGCCCATCGCGAATATACCGCTGGATGGGATCGTAAACGATGGAATCGCCTGTGCTGCCGCCGTTTTGCACGGTGACATAGGAGACAAAATCGGTAAGATAATCCACGCCTGCGGCAAAGGTATTGATGCGTTGAATAATCGGTTGCGTTCCCATGACGGTGGGCAAAAGCATGAACTGTGAAGCGTAAGGGCCGGTTGTTTCGCCCGCGAAGATTCCACGGAATAGCTCATTCGTTGTCACCTGGCCGCTGTTGTTGCGCGGGCCAGCGTATCCGGACAAAGAACCCAATTCACTGGCCGCTTTGCCGGCGTAAGCATTGGAGGCGTAGCTGGTAAAAGGAAGATCGCGCAACAATGAGGCCCAATAAAGTTCCACCATTTCGGCGGCCAATTGTGTGCCGGCCATGGGAGGGGCAGGATCCACGGTGAAATTATGGCCGTCTTTCCCTTCGAGGTCGTAGGCCAGACCTGCCTGCGGATTGGTCAGCAAAGCCGTACCGCCGAGAGGGATTGTCGCAAAGTCTGACGGGTTGCCAGTGGTGAGTGCGTTGAGCAGACTGTTGTAGGCATCGAGGTCAACCCGGCCATAGCTGTCATGAGGCAGACATTTCGAATAGCTGGCACCTTTGTCCGGATAAAGAGTTTCATCGCTGTTGGAAGGATGCTGAACGAGAGGCAAATTATGCTGCGTGGTGGCCTGGTTCACGCGCAGGTTGAAAGCGGCGTCGGCGCGTTGCTGGTCGGTCAGCGGGCCGACTTCATCGGCGCGCGCGTAGGCGTCTTTGCCGGCGATCAACGGCTCGAGGGTGGCCATGGCGCCCGACGCGACGGCGACGGTCGCTACGCCGCCCAGCTTGCCCAGGAAACTGCGCCGGCTCGGCGAGGCGATTTCACAAGGTACGTGAATGGCGCTGTTCTTGATCGAAACATCCGTCTCAGATTCTGCGCTGGGAGAATCTTTCATTTGCGTGCTCCGTAGAGTAGAGAAAATTGGGGAGACCAATTGCGAGGTGGCACAAACTTCGCAAGAGCATACAGGCCGTAAGACTGAGCGTCAAGGCTGAAAAGGCTTGCGCAAAAAGGAGAAGTACATCCTCATAATTCGGTTGCGAAGCGCCGGTGGTGTATTTTTGAACCTGAGTCTATTTTGCGGAGTCTCTTACGGAGCAAGCATGAGCGTTTCTTTTCAAGTTGGGGATGTTCGGATCGGGACGGGCCACCTCTTTCTCATTGCCGGGCCTTGCGTGATTGAGAGCGAAGAGCACGCGCTGCGGATGGCGGAAATCATTAAAGGCGTTACGCGGTCGCTCGGATTCCCCTTTATCTTCAAGGCGTCATACGATAAAGCCAACCGGACGTCTATTCGCAGCTTTCGCGGGCCGGGGATTGCCGAGGGACTGCGCATCCTGAAAAAAGTGAAAAACGAAGTAAATGTGCCGGTGCTTACAGACGTGCACGATGTGCACGATGTGGGCGAAAGTGGCGGAAGTCGCCGATGTATTGCAAATCCCGGCATTCCTTTGCCGGCAGACGGATCTCGTCGTGGCCGCGGCCATGACCGAGCGCGCGGTCAACATTAAGAAGGGTCAGTTCATTTCTCCCTGGGACATGCGCAGTGTCGTAGAGAAGTGTAAGACAGCGGGCAACGAAAAAGTCTTTCTTACGGAGCGCGGCGCCAGTTTTGGGTACAACAATCTGGTTGTGGACATGCGTTCCCTGGCGATCATGCGCAAGTTTGCTCCAGTGGTTTTTGACGCGACTCATTCGGTGCAATTGCCGTCGGCAGCAAACGATGGCGACCACGCGGTAAGCGGCGGTCAGCCTGAATTTATCCCTGTGCTGGCTCGCGCCGCGGTGGCTGCCGGAGTGGACGGCGTTTTCTTGGAAGTGCATGACAATCCGAAGGAAGCCAAATCGGACGGGGCGAATGCGCTCGAGTCCACCAAACTGCGTGGTGTGTTGAAAGAATTGTTGGCCATACAGAAGGCGATGGCAGAGGTGAGGTTGGCCACATAGCTTTGGAGTAAATTGAAGAATGAAAAAAGCCATCTCGTAAGAGATGGCTTTTTTGTAACGATTTAGCGCTTATGCCAGCTTCTCTTTTCCAATCCGCATGCCGTAGAAAGAGCGGTACACGAAGAAGAACGAGATGATGAAGAAACCCAAGGCCAGCGCCCGACTGAGGCTGGTGCCTTGATCGGCGGTCAACTTCACCGCCAACTCGACGGCCAGCAATCCGAACAGAGTGGTGAATTTGATGACTGGATTGAGTGCGACTGAGGACGTATCTTTGAAAGGATCTCCGACCGTGTCGCCGACAACGGTTGCGTCATGCAGCGGCGTGCCTTTCTGGTGTAGCTCGACTTCGACGATCTTCTTGGCGTTGTCCCATGCACCGCCGGCATTGGCCATGAAGATGGCCTGATACAAGCCGAAGATGGCAATGGAGATCAGATAACCGATGAAGAAGAACGGTTCGACGAAGGCGAAGGCCAGTGTTGCGAAGAAGACGGCGAGGAAGATGTTAAACATGCCTTTCTGCGCGTACTTGGTGCAGATTTCAACGACCTTCTTGCTGTCTTCGACGGAAGCTTTTTCTACGCCTTCGAGTTTGATATTCGCTTTGATGAATTCAACCGCGCGATAAGCTCCGGTGGTCACGGCTTGCGTGGATGCGCCGGTGAACCAGTAAATCATTGCGCCGCCCGTAATCAGGCCGAGCATGAATGGAGCGTGCAGCAGTGACAGTTTGTCCACGTTGATTGTCAAGCCGCCGGTTAGGGCCATGATGATGGAGAAAATCATTGTAGTGGCGCCGACGACCGCGGTTCCGATCAGCACCGGCTTGGCGGTAGCTTTAAAGGTATTGCCAGCACCATCGTTCTCCTCGAGCAGATGTTTAGCGCGCTCAAAGTTTACGTTGATATTGAACTTGCTTTTGAGCTCACCCTGAATGTTTGGGACTTGCTCGATGAGCGACAGTTCATAAACGGACTGCGCATTGTCAGTGACCGGGCCGTAGGAATCCACGGCGATGGTCACCGGGCCCATGCCGAGGAAGCCAAAGGCCACCAGACCGAATGCGAACACCGGGGCCGCGATCATCATCGCCCCCAGACCTTGCAGGCTAAAGTAATAGCCGACGGACATCAGAACGACCATCGAGAGTCCGAGGTAATAAGCCGAGAAATTACCAGCGACAAACCCCGACAAAATACCCAGCGATGCCCCGCCCTCGTCTGCCGATGTGACGACTTCCCTTACATGGCGAGATCCGGTCGAAGTAAATACTTTGACCAGTTCCGGAATGATTGCGCCCGCCAGCGTTCCGCAAGAAATAATGGAAGCCAGCTTCCACCACTGGGTACCGTCCCCGCCGAGATCGGGAATGATGATGTGGGACACGATAAAAGTCAAAACAATCGACACGATGGAAGTGATCCAGACTAGCCAGGTGAGGGGAGTTTCGAAGTTCATCACGTCCGCATCGCCGAAACGGGCTTTGGCAATGGCGCCGTTTATAAAGTAGGCTATCGCGGCGGCCACCAGCATCATGATGCGCATGACGAAGATCCAGACCAGCAATTGCACTTGCACTGTCGGATCCTTCACGCCGAGCAAAATGAATGTAATAAGCGCGACGCCCGTGACGCCGTAGGTTTCAAATCCGTCAGCCGAAGGTCCAACCGAGTCGCCGGCGTTATCACCCGTGCAGTCTGCGATCACGCCGGGGTTACGCGCATCGTCTTCTTTAATCTTGAACACGATTTTCATCAAGTCCGAGCCAATATCGGCGATTTTCGTGAAGATTCCGCCCGCGATACGCAAGGCGGCAGCGCCTAAAGATTCACCGATGGCGAAGCCGATAAAGCATGGGCCGGCATAGTCGCTCGGAATGAAGAGAAGAATGAAGAGCATGATTAGCAGTTCGACGCTGATCAGCATCATGCCGATGCTCATGCCGGCTTCCAGCGGAATCTGGTAAATGGGGTATGGCTTGCCGCGAAGACTGGCGAATGCTGTCCGCGAGTTGGCGAAGGTATTGACGCGAATGCCGAACCACGCGACCCCGTAGCTGCCCGCAATTCCAACCAAACTGAACCCAAGGATGATAGGAAGCGTCAAGGCAACCGATTTTCCTGGTACCGGCGACAGCCAGCCAAAGTAGGCTGTAATAATGACCGCGATGAACGCCCATAGCAGCAGGATGAACTTACCCTGTGTGATCAGATATGTTTTGCAGGTCTCATAAATCAGCTCGGAGATATCGAGCATGGCCTTGTGTACGGGCAGGTTCTTGAGGCGCATGTAAATGGCGAGACCGAACCCGAGTCCGAAGATGCAGAACAGAATTCCGATGGTGAGCAAATTGTGCCCGTTCATGCCCAGAAAATTGACGGACGAAAGGTCAGGAAGTTTGAGGCTGGCCTCGCCACCCGCCTCGCCCGGTTGGGCCAGGGCTGAAACGCTTAACGCCATAATCGTGATAAAGCCAGCCAGGAACTTGCTCAATCGGCATGCTCGGGACGCAAAACTAGCGAGCGACATGCGCATAATGTACTCCTCCAGAGATAGACATGATTTTGGAATGACTACGTGTCTTTAAAAGACTGCTTCCGGCGCAGACATCCCCCTGCGCCCTTACCTACTAGCGCCGGAGCGTATCGCCGGAACTCCGAACACGCTTCCACTACACGACATGATCAGGAGTGCTGAGCTTGGCCGCGTCGGATCATTTGGCCAGCCCCCAAGATACGAAAACGACCTAGAGCCTGCTCTGGGGAGCCGCACCTAAAACCAGCATTTATAACATTTTGCCGGACGCGCGGTCAAACAACTCGATAAGCTAATCGTGAAACCGGCGCGATTATTTTTGCATGTGCAAGTTCATGAAGTAGCTTTTCGAGTCAGGATCGTACAACAAGCGCCAACACATGGTTCTACCGCTTTCCCCCACTGCGGCCGATGCAATCCGTGACAAAGCGTCGCGTGCAGGGAGTTTCGCGACCGCTAAGGAGATGGGGCGGCTCAACGCACTCCGGGGATAGACTCCTACGTTTACGGTTGCACCGAGCTTGGATATCTGATCGCAAATAGAAATCACCGCATCAATGGCAGGTTGTTCAGCCGACGAAAACGTGACCGGTTGGTCCAAAGGAGGATGCTGCTGTTGTAATGCACCGGCTTCATTGTGGGCAGCGATGCCGACGACATCGAAGCGCTGGTCTTGCGCGCGCAATTGAAACTGTCCCGGATTGGAACTTTTATTGTAGGCGTCGATCACAAGCTTCAAAGTGCTCGCGGCGTCGGGACCTTTCGAGCCCACACCTGCGGGAAAGTCCACACTGAACGCGCCTCCGTTTGGTGTATGCGGGCGTGTACCCGACGCGGCGTTTGCATAGCGAACATCGGTTGATTCGGCCACATCCAGTTTGCTGGTAAATTGCGGATCCTCGTAGTCGATGTGCCATCCATATTCGGTCTGTAGCGCGTCCACGGCGTCGGCCAACGGACGTGCCCCGCTCACAGCGAGGTGCATGACATTACCGATTTGAGTGATTTCCCGACGTTTCGCGGTCGAGGTTCCAACGGTAGATTGCGCGGAGTTCGCGGCCGCGAGCGCGATGACACAAAACGTGATCGCAAAAAAGTTAACGACACTGACAAAGAGGCGCATGGTTTCTCACTGTATGCAAAGATACGCGGGCAGATTCTAGCATCGGGTTCCAATCGGTGAAAGCGCAAATTCCTTAGCGTGTCTCGGTCCGGATGCAGGCGCGACCTAAGCGCAAGTCATAGCCAGTTTGGCTAATCCAATTGGGTTAGGCGTAAATCGTTAGACGACAAGGACTTGACAAACATTAGGGATTAGTCGAAAATTGCCGCCGTTGCAGAATCCTCCCCCTGGCAAGAAGTGAAAGCGGCGAGATTTCTACCCCCACGAAATCTCAGCTGAGAAAAGGCAGTTCCCATTCAATCCGATCGAAGGGAATTGTAGCTTTGTTGGACTAGGTTATTTTCCTGGAGTTTCTCACAAGATAGAACGGCCCCGTTCGCAAGGGGTAAGCAAATCATTTAGCCGCTGAGTGGGATTGGGTTCGATCATGGGACAAGCGCACGACTCAGCATGCGGAGTCTGAGAACTGCTATGCATAATGCGAAGCTACATGCGCACAATTCCGTGGCGCGCACTGGCCTTGTAGTCGTCGATCCTTCTTGTAATCTGATTGCGTCAAACGCCGAAGCCATTCAGATTCTTACCTTTCCCGAGCGGGCGGAAAAGATCCCTCATTTGGATGAGTGGGTCAGCAACCGCATTCGTTCGCGATTGGTGGATCGCCGGGCAACCAATGGAGGCAAATTTGTGAACCAGTTTGTCTCCGAAAACCGAACCTATTCCTGCCGTTTCTTTCCTTTGAGCGGTCACGCTCTAGACGCGCCACCGAATTCAGCTTTGCTGGTGCTGCTGCTGGAGAGGAACTCCAACGGCATGGTGACCATTCGCGAGATTTCCGAGCGTTTTGGTTTGACGCCACGGGAACAGCAAACTGTGGGCTTGCTGCTGGAAGGGCTGACCAGTAAAGAAATCGCAGAGCGGATGAAGATCAGTCCGAATACCGTCAAAGCATTCATCCGGTTGGTAATGGTCAAGATGAGTGTCTCGACGCGCTCAGGAATCATCGGCAAGATTGCGGGATCCCAGAATGGAAACGGGAATGGCGTAGGCGTAGCCCGGCGGGCTAACACATCGACGTAAGGCAATCGGGATTAGGCCACCTGGGGACTTGTAAACCTTGGAGTTAAAGATAGAGTGCGTGGTGCGTCCGCATCACGCCGAGCTAACCCTCCCCCTGCCGGCTGGGGCGCAATCTCTAAGGAGGAAGCATGTCACGAACAAAATTGTTGTGCATCTGTACGTTGGTAGCATGTTCGCTGTTGATGGTAGGAAGCGCTTGGGCCGCTGCTGGCCAACCTGCCGCCGACACGATGAAAGTCGATTACTACGCCAATGCCGGCGGCTCTGCGGACGCAACTATCCGCATGGTCAATCCAGGAACGTCGTATGCCTGGCTGTGCGCTGACATTTACGTATTTGACTCACAGGAAGAATTGTCAGAGTGCTGCAGCTGCCCTCTGTCGGTCAACGATCTCCGCACCCTGTCGTTGAACAATGATTTGAACAGCAACCCACTGACGGGCACTTCGCCCACCAGCGGCAGCATCGCGATCATTTCGGCGGCCTCGCAAGCGGGCCATGCTTGCGCTCTGCCCGACGGGCATCCGGCTTCCGGCGGCACCGCCGTCAATCCGGTTCCGACCATCCGTCAGTGGACAACGCACATCCAGAACAACGGAACTCTGACCGAGGGTGTTTCGCCGGACGCGGGCGCCTATGGTGCCACCGAACTGGGCGCGCTCCAAACCCAGTGCTACGGTATCGCCATCGTTGGCAGCGGCAGGGGCATTTGCAGCTGCGGCTCTGGCAGCTAGTTTCAATTCCGGACGGGGCGGCGCGGTGCCGCTCCGAACGGAAATCATGCTCGCCAGGCAGCGGAACTGCCCAATGTCTGGCGAATTTTTTGTGGCCATTTTTTAGAAATTCATTTTTGAGACCGGGGGAGGGAGTATGCGTTGTAGCAAGATTTGTTATTTGTCCGGGGTCATCGCGCTCATGGTATGGCTGTCCTGTACCGGCGCCGTGGCGCAATCGAATTCCACTGTGGTCGCCGAAGTCGGCGGCGTCAAACTCACAACCAGTGATTTGGATCGCGAGGAATCTTCGAAGCTCTTGCAGGCCGAATATACTTATTACCAGGCGCAGAGCAGAGCCCTCGAAGACCTGATCGACAAGACTTTGCTCGAACAAAAAGCCAAGAGTGAGAATCTCACGGTCGAGCAACTCATGGATCGCGACATCAAGTCGCAAGTCAAAGACCCCACGGAAGATCAGATGGAGGTCTACTATGAGGGGCTGGGCACGGACCAGCCTTATGCCGCCGTGCGCGACAAGATTCTTGAAAAAGTGCGCCAGGTACGAACCGATCGCCTCCGCGCCGCCTACGTGAGCAAGCTGCGGGAGCAAAGCAAAGTCATCATCGCGTTAGCTCCGCCCACGGGAAATGTCCAGTTGGAAAACGCGAACGTGCAGGGTTCCAAGAGCGCGCCGGTCATGTTGGTAGAGTTTGCCGACTATGAGTGCCCGTATTGCCAGAAAGTAGCGCCCGATATCAAGAAGCTAGAGACGGAGTACGGCGGCAAAGTGGCGGTTACCTACAAGGACTTTCCTCTTCCCATGCATTCGCATGCCGAAAAGGCGGCCGAGGCAGCTCGCTGCGCAGGGAATCAAGGCAAGTTCTGGGAGATGCATGACGTCGAGTTCCACAGCCACGAACTCGAGGTCGACCAGTTGAAGGCCCAGGCGAAAACGCTGGGCCTCGACAGCACCCAATTCGACAAATGCCTCGATTCCGGCGAGACGGCCGCCGCAGTTCAGAAAGACCGGCAGGAAGGCGTCCAACTCGGATTGACCGGTACGCCCAGCTTCTTTGTGAATGGCCACTTCTGGAGCGGCGCTCTCGATTACCCCACCTTGCACGCGATCATCGAACAGCAATTGGCAGAACCAGCTCAACAAGCGGCAATGAGCGCGAAAAAATAGCATTAATTAAACTCATTGGCCCAAGGCTTGCCCTTGGGCCTTTGCTTTTTGTAGCAGCCTAATGCGGCAGTGACCTTGGTTCAGGACGCCAAGTTTTCTTTGATAGCGCCTGAATGATATGATGATTAGGTCAATGTAGGCGCGGCTCCCGCTGCGCCGCGCCACACTCCTCAGTAGCTCAATGGCAGAGCATTCGGCTGTTAACCGAAGGGTTGTAGGTTCGAGTCCTACCTGAGGAGCCATTTCTTTTTGCCCCGCGCTGACTCGCGTCCAATTTCCGAAGTGTTGCACAAAGACACGGGGCCTTCCTCATGCTCTTTGCGCATCTCTCGGTAAAAGGTTCCAGCTTACGACGATGCCCCCGCACTCCTCGCCGACCACGATGACCCCAAAGCGTCATGGATGGCGTCCAGCAACTCGGCGTTGTCGGCGGGCTTCTGGAAAAATGCCGCGGCGCCTGCTTTCAAAATGCGTTCCCGGTTGCTTTGCGGATCGCGCGCGGTCAACACGATCACAGGGATTGTGGACAGCGTGGCGGCTTGCTGTAAGCGGTCCAATACCACAAAGCCATCGCCCGCGGGCAAGCCGATATCGAGGATGATGAGGTCGGGACGCTCTTTTTGCGCCATGGCCATGGCTGTGAATCCGTCGGTAGCGTACACAGTCTCGAATTGATTGGCGCGCAAGCGCAAGTTCAAGCCGCGGCGCAGGTCGGGATCATCGTCCACGATCAGTATTTTTCGTCTGTCCATTATTAGTTCTCCTCTGGTGATTGAGTCACGTGTTCGTATTGTTGGCCGCCTTGTGGCGCGTTCTTCGACTGCCGCACCTTTGCCATCATAAGATCGGTCACGCTGGCAGCTATCTTTTGTGTCAGTTCTTGCGGATTGGCCATTCCTGCGGAGGCTGTCGGCAATGTCGCCGTGCTAATTTCCAGAATGCAGTTTGTGCTGATTTCAGGTGATGCTGCCAACAACTGGCGAATGCGCTTGGTAATAATCGAAGCGCCATTTTCGTCGGTTGAAGCCACGATGACAAAACGCTCGCTGTTGCCTCCAGTTCCCAGAGTTGGCAGCAGGATGTCCTTGTCAGGCCAGATGCATTGCGGCAAAGTCTCGGCACACTTTTGCCGCGCATCCAACCAGCGGGCAGGGCTCGACCGCGGGGCCGGAGAGATTTCCACCGTAAGCAAGGAAATGGACGTGGGTGAGTCTGCTTGTCTGGCCAGCAACGGCGTCAGAATTTTACCGAGATCGAACAGCGGGAGGGTGAACGTGAAAGTGGTGCCGTGCCCCAATTGACTTTCCACCCAAATGCGGCCGCCATGCTGATGCACCAACTCACGTCCGATGTAGAGGCCCAGCCCCAGTCCTTTGCGGCTGTTGTCGGTTGCATTCGGGTCTTGGTAGAGGCGCTCGAAAACCAAGGCCCTTGCTTCGGGGCTGATCCCACGCCCTGTGTCGGAAACCGAGATATAGACCATATCGGGGTCCGTTTCCACTAAACACGCCTTTACCATTACTGAGCCGTGGGCCGGAGTGAACTTGATGGCGTTATCCATCAGGTTGATGAGCACTTGCAGGACTCGGTCCGGATCGGCGTGCACCAGCGGAATACGCGCATCCACGGCCATTTCTAGACCAATGCCGCGTTCCTTCGCCGTCGCCCGCAACATATTCACCGCCTGATTCAACGTACTTTCAATGGCGATACAACGGCGCTCGATTCTGAGCTTGCGTGATTCGGCGCGCGTGGCTTCGAGCAAATCGCCGATCATGTTGCGCAATTGGTTGACGCTGCGCAGCATCGTGCCGAGATGTTCTCGTTGCTCCGGTAAAACTGGTCCGGCTAGATCATCGAGCAGCAGGGTGACGAATTGATGGATGCAGGTGAGCGGCGTACGCAGTTCATGCGAGACGTGGGAGAGAAACTCGTCTTTGAATTGCAGTTGCTGCTTGCGACTCAGATCGAGCGACGTCAGCAGCGCCTGACGTTCGACCGCATAGCGAATAACACGCCCAAGTTGCTTGCTGTCGAAGTTGCCCTTGACCAGATAATCCTGCACGCCCTGGTGGACAGCTTTCATCGCGAGTTCTTCATCGTCCTGACCGGAGAGCACAACCACAGGCACGCCCGGCGCTTTGTTCAGAACATTGCGAAACGTCTCGGCGCCGTGGCTGTCGGGTAGATTCAAATCCAGCAGTACCACAGACGGTGGTTGTTCATGCAGCGATACCAGGCCATCTGCCAGACGATTGGCACAGGAGACGCTCAGATCGGAATTCGCTTCGACCAGGCGCAGCCGCACTAAATCAGCATCGCCCGGGTTGTCTTCGATCAATAAAACATGCGTAGCCTGTTGGCTCATGCGCTCTCCTCATTTTTGGCTGGGGCAAGACTTGATACTTCGCGGCCTTCAGAATTGCGGCGGATTCCGCCGCAGCAAAACCAGAAATTGCCCATGGATGTGACTGCGGCCGCAAAATCCGGCAGGTTCCCGGGTTTGCAGACGTAGCTGTTGGCGCCCAATTGATAGCTGCGCAGAATGTCTCCAGGTGCCTGCGAAGTGCTGAAAATGACGACAGGCACGAGCCGCAATTCCGCGTCCTGCTTTACCCGAGAGAGCACGGCATGGCCGGGTTTTCGGGGCAGATTCAGGTCGAGCACGATTAAATCCGGACGACCCGCCGCCACGAACTTCCCGGAGCGCTGCAAAAATGCGACGGCTTCCTCTCCGTCGCGTGCCGTGTGAATACGGCTGGCGCTGGGGCAGCGCGACAGGAATTCGCAGGTCAGCTCCAGGTCCGCCGGATTATCGTCCACCAAAAGAACCTCCGCGCAAGTGGGCTTCATGGGTTCGCTTCCTTGACCTTCGCCGGCAGAGTGAAACGGAGAGTGGTCCCGCGGCCAATATTTTTGGTACTTGTGTGACGGCCATTTTCGCCAATGCGACCAACATCCACCCAGATTTTTCCGCCGTGCCGCTCGACGATTTTCTTGCAGAGTGAAAGCCCGATGCCGTTGCCCGGATATTCCTCGCGGGTGTGCAGACGCTTAAAGACCGCGAAGATCATCTCCGTGTTTTCGTCTGAGATGCCGATTCCGTTATCGCTTACGGCAAACTCCCACTCGCCATCCTTGCTTTCGGCGGAAATATGCACGATCGGCGGCCCCTGGCCGCGAAACTTGATCGCGTTGCTCATGAGATTTTGAAAGACGTGCTCCATCTGCGAGCGGTTGACCGGAAGCACAGGCAGAGGATCCCACGTGATGTGGGCGTGAGCCTCTTCGATGAGCCCGCTGAGCCGGTCCAAGGCGCGCTGCAAAATCAGATTGCAATCGGAGATTTCGCATCCCATGTCGCTGCGGCCACAGCGCGAAAATGTCAGCAAGTCCTGAATCAGGGTCTGCATGCGCATTGCGCCGTCCACGGCGTAATGGATGTAGCGTTGCGCCTTGTCGTCGAGCCGGCCACCGTACTGTTCGGCCAGCAATTGGGTATAGGCGGCCACCATGCGTAACGGCTCTTGCAGGTCATGCGAAGCAACGTACGCAAATTGCTCGAGATCCTGGTTGGAACGGGCGAGCTCCTCAACTTTGCGGGCCAAATCCTGCTGCGCGAGTTTGCGTTCGGTTTCGATCTGCTTTTCGCGCAGCGCGCGGCGGATGGCGATGGGCAAACGCGCGAGCGAATCTTTCAGTACATAATCGGTCGCGCCCTGCTTGATGCATTCCACGGCATTGATGTCGCCGAGTGCGCCCGACACCAGAATCACCGGAACATTGGCGCCTTCACGACGTAGAATTTCTACCGCTTCGATCCCCCGCCATTGCCCGAGGTTATAGTCAGCCAGCACGACGTCGGGGACATCATTGTGCAGCAGATCGACAAATTCTTCAGCGGTTCGCGCCAGCGCACTTTTCACCACAAAACCGCCGCGGCGCAACTCTCGCAAAACCAGCTCTTGATCGTCGGCGTTGTCTTCCACCATGAGGACGTTGAGCCCAGCTTCTGTCGCAGAACCGATCTCATCCATCACCGCCGTCGCAGGCGCGTGCGTGAACGTTTCGCTGCCGCTGACTGTCTCGAGAGCCGGCATTAGTGCGCTCCCACCGAGTGCGCGTTAGGCACAGGTTGGTTGACGACAAGCCAGTACAAGCCCAGCGTTCGTACAGTCTCCCGGAATTGATCGAAGTCGACAGGTTTCTGGATATAGCTATTCGCGCCAAGCCTGTACCCGTTAATGAGGTCGCGTTCTTCCTTGGAGGAGGTCATGATGACCACGGGAATAGTGCGCGTGCGCGAATCGCCTTTAATTTGCGTAAGGACCTGGCTGCCATCCACTTTGGGCAACTTCCAATCAAGCAGAATCAGCTTCGGCGGATGCTCGAGACTCCGTTCCTGGAAAGGTCCGCGGCAGAAGATGAAGTCAAGCGCTTCCTCCCCGTCGCGTACGATAAAAATCTTATTGGCGAGATTCTCCCGGCGTAAAGCATGAAGCGCCAAATCCAGGTCTTCCTGGCTATCATCGACTAGCAGAATGTCCACTTCAGGAATGTTCATGACGACGCTCCGATCGATGTGCCAGCCTCATTCGCTGTTTCCGTTCGAGGCACAGCGCCAAGTGTGAAATAGAAGGTTGTGCCTTTATCAGGAACGGACTCCGCCCAAACGCGGCCCCCGTGTTTTTGCACGATGCGATGGACGGTAGCCAGTCCCACGCCGGTGCCCTCGAATTCTTCTGCACGATGCAAGCGCTGGAACACGCCAAACAGCTTGTCGGCGTACTTCATGTCGAAACCGACGCCGTTGTCGCGCACAAAAACGGCAGTATCGAGTCCGCATCTAATTTCGCCGACGGCAATGATTGCCCGCTCCCGCGTCCGCGTGAATTTGATGGCGTTAGAGAGCAGATTTTGGAGCACCTGTTTGAGCAACACAGGGTCACATCGCACAGGTGTCATTTTTTCGACGTCCCACTCCATCGTGCGCCCCTGGTATTCGGAGTGGAGAATAGGCATCAGTTCGCCGAGGATCGCGTTCAGGTTGGTGAGTTGCATCTTCAGCTCGTGGCGTCCAACGCGCGCGAGATTGAGCATCTCGTCCACCAATTGGCCCATCCGTCGTGTGCCATCGAGGATCCGTTCGAGATGGCGCCGGGCCTCGGGTTTTAGTTCGGCGCTGAAGTCTTCCATCAGAATCGCGGAAAAGCCGGCAATATGCCGCAAAGGAGCTCGCAAATCGTGCGAGACCGAGTATGTAAATGCTTCGAGTTCGCGATTCGCTGCTTCGAGCTGAGCTGTGCGCTGAATCACCCGCTCTTCGAGTTCGTTCTTGAGGGAGAGTATTTCGCGCTCGGCGTTCTTCCGCGCCGTGATATCGGTGCGTATGGCGACATATTGACGCGGCTTTCCTTCTGAGTTCATCAAGGAGATGATGGTCGTGTCCACCCAATAGAGCGAACCATCTTTCGCACGATTGCAAATCTCTGCCCGCCAGGCGTGTCCTCTAGCCACGCTTTGGTAAAGCTCGCGGAAAAATTGTTTCGGGTGATGCCCGGAGTTGATGATGCGATGGTCTTGCCCAATTAACTCGTCGCGCGAGTATTGGCTGATTGCGCAAAATTTGTCATTCACATAAGTGATGCGGCCGCGCACATCGGTGGAGGCCACGATCGAGTGTTGGTCGATGGCGTACTTGAAGTCGGCGAGTTCCCGGCGGGCCGCCTCGCTGACACGCAGGCTCTCTTCCATTGCCTTTTCGCTTTTCTTACGTTCGCTGATGTCGCGTAATACCTTGGCAAAGCCAAGCAACTGTTTCCGCGAATCGAATATTGGGAACAACGCCACATGCGCCCAGAAGGTCGAGCCGTCTTTGCGAACACGTTGACCTTCAGCTTCGTAGCGGCCGTGGATCAGCGCTTCCTGCAACCCGTGCTCTGGAACGCCGCGAGCGATGTCTGCCGGGAGATAAAACATGGCGATCGATTTACCGAGAACCTCTTCGGCGCGATATCCCTTGATCCTGGCTGCACCCGTGTTCCAGCTGGCGATTCGCCCTTGAGGATCCAGCATATAAATCGCATGGTCACCAATGCCGTCGAGCAGCATGGCCAGGGTCTGCTCGTTGGCAAGCAGTTGGGCTTCGGGGGGCTTCCCCGGCGTCTTCGACGAGTGCGAGGCGCCAGACAGAGCTATGGCGCCCACAACGGCGTCACTGGAACGCTCTGAGGACACAACTTCTGGACAGAATTTACCCATGCAGGGAAGTCATCGGCCCTGCCCGTACCTGCTTGAGTGTGCAAAAGCGGACGCAAGTACACCACCATGCGCGGCAAGAAGATGCCCGGCCACTGTACCTTCGGGCGCGGTTGCATTATTTTGGTAACGTTGTGCGATTATAGTAAGGTTTGTGGGGCCACAACCGTCTGCAAATCGCGGGACATAGTCGGCCTTATCGAGGGATTTATGAGCGAAGATTCACGGGATCATGAACTGGGCATGCATCGCAAAATCACGCGCCGTGATTTTCTCGATGGTGTCAGCCTAGCCGTCGGCGGTGCAATGGTCGCTACCGCTTGTCCCTGGCTCCATGGAGTCGATGCGTTCGCGGCGCACCGTGAGGGCCAAGCCCATAATGGCACGTACTATCCGCCCGCCCTAACTGGCATGCGGGGTAATCACGAAGGCAGCTACACCGTGGCCCATAGCTTGCGGGACGGTGAGGCTTGGCAGGATACCGGCAAACCCGACTCCGCTGCACGATCCGACGAAACCTACGACCTGATCGTGGTTGGTGGAGGCATCAGTGGATTGGCCGCGGCCTATTTCTACCGCCAAGCGCAAGGCCATAAAACGCGAATTCTGATTCTCGACAATCACGATGACTTCGGCGGTCACGCCAAGCGCAACGAATTCCGCGTCGGCTCTCGAATGTTGTTGAGCTACGGTGGAACCCAATCCATCGAGAGTCCAAGTCAATACTCCAGCGTCGCCAAAGCGCTTCTCAATAATTTGGGCATCGATTTGCAGCAATTTTATAAAGACTACGATCGGAAGCGCTATGCAGACCTGCAAACCGCTTGTTTCTTCGACAAGAAAACTTTCGGGGAAGACCGTTTAGTTGCCGGCATGGGAAAGATGTCGTGGCCGGAATTCCTGGCGAAATGCCCGCTCTCCGAACCAGTTCGTCGAGATATCGCGCGCGTCTATAGCGATAAACTCGATTATCTCGCCGGACTGACGAAAGAGCAGAAAATCGCGAAGCTTTCGAAGATAAGCTATGCCAATTTCCTGACCCAGGTGTGCAAAGTCACGCCGGATGCGTTGCCGTTCTTCCAGACCTACACGCACGATGAGTTTGGTGTTGGGATTGACGCAGTTTCCGCGCTGGCCTGCCATTACAGCGACGATGATTACGGCGCCGACAGCTATCCCGGTTTTGGTACTCTCGGACTCGATCCCATCGTGAAAGAAGAGCCGTACATCTTCCATTTTCCTGACGGTAATGCGTCGATCGCCCGTCTACTGGTGCGCGCCATGATTCCCGATGCTATTCCGGGCCACAACATGGACGACGTAGTGACGGCGCGCGCAGATTACGGCCGTCTTGATCAAAATGGATCTCCCGTGCGTATTCGCCTAAACAGCACCGTCGTGCATGCCCACAACGAATCAGACGGTGTGAGGGTGTCCTACGTAAACGAAGGTGAATTACGCCCCGCGCACGCCAAAGCTTGCGTTATGGCCTGCTACAACATGATGATTCCCTACTTGTGTCCGG
Source organism: Terriglobia bacterium (assembly GCA_963702965.1). GTDB lineage: Bacteria > Acidobacteriota > Terriglobia > Terriglobales > Acidobacteriaceae > JAJPHW01. The sequence goes on along the minus strand of OY969776.1, from coordinate 3,366,508 downwards.
ATTTGCCGCAAAAGCAGAAAGATGCCCTGCATTATCTGGTGAAAACGCCGCTCGTCTATACTCATGTGGCCATCCAGAACTGGACAGCGTTTCAAGAGCTTGGCATTCATCAGATCGTTTCGCCGGGCTGCTATCACAACTACACCGCGCTCGATTTTCCTGTGAGCATGGGCCAGTACAAATTTCCCGGCGATCCCGCGGAGCCGATGATTCTCTTCATGCTGCGAACGCCTTGCAAACCTGGACTGCCTGAGCGTGATCAGCATCGGATGGGGCGCTTCGAGCTCATCGGTACGCCGTTTTCAACCTTTGAGCGAAACATCCGCGATCAATTGGGAAGAATGTTAGGCAGCGCCGGCTTCGATCCCGCCCGCGATATTCAGGCCATCACCGTCAACCGCTGGGCGCACGGTTACGCCTATGCTCCCAATACATTATTTGATCCCGATTGGCCGGAGGGCCAACAACCGTGGATAGTGGGACGGCAGAAGTTTGGCCGGATCGCAATCGCCAACTCCGACGCCGGCGCCAACGCCTATACGAACGAAGCTATCGATCAGGCATATCGCGCAGTGAACGAATTAACAGGCAAGGCGTAACTGCTGGACGGCCCTGCCCGTCGCCTCATTTATTCTTCGTCTTTCTTTTCCGGTTCTTTCGGTAGCGGCTTCTCGATCGGCTTTCTCGGCAACATCTGGTCGCGCTCTGCCGCATCCCAAACGAAGCTGGCGACAATAATTGCGGCTTGCTTTAGATCGTCAGGTTGCAATCGATCATAGACATCCATGTTGGAGTGGTGCGTGCGCGTCTCGTAGTCCAGTGGATCCTGGATAAACTGAAAACCCGGAATGCCGACGGCGTCGAACGAAAGGTGGTCTGTGCCGCCCGTGTCGCGCATGGTCAGCGTGCTCATGCCCAGATCTTTGAAGGGTTGCATCCAGGCCTCGAAAATCGGCGCTACCGCCGCGTTTTCCTGAAGATAGACGCCGCGAATCTTGCCGCTGCCGTTATCCACATTGAAATAAGCCGAGATTTTCGATTGCTCCGGCTTCAACGTAACCGGCCCTGCCTCGCGCCGCAGCAGCGTCGGTATACCCTTCATGTCCGGATCGTCCATGGGCGGCCGCGAACCGAAATGCTGCTGCACATAATATTGCGAACCAAACAGCCCCTCTTCTTCACCGCTCCATAGCCCGATGCGAATTGTTCGCCGCGGTTTCAAATCCAGAGCTTTCAGCAGACGAACCGCTTCCATCATGACGATGGTTCCGGCGCCGTTGTCGGTCGCCCCCGTTCCGGCGTGCCATGAATCGAGATGCGCGCCGAGCATGACAACTTCGTCCTTCTTATCTTTGTCGGTGCCGGGGATTTCCGCGATCGTGTCGTACTGCATGGGATCGTCGTCATAGAACGTATTGGCCACATTCAGTTCCAGCGTGACGTCTTTTTTCTGCTTGAGCAGCCGGGCAATGCGGTCCCAATGTTCCACCGCCATCGTGAGCGAAGGAAACGTGACCGTTTCTCCCGTCTTCCACGATCCGCCGGATTGAACGAACACTGTGCCGCCACCTGCCGTGCCACGGCTGTGGTCAATCACCGCCAGAACTTTTTCGTCGCCCAGAAATTTGGCGACGTCCTTCTGAAAACGCATGCGCTTCAGGTAATCTGCGAAGGTAAAGTGATACTTCTCGTGATCATCGAATTGCGCCAGTTTTGCCAACTCCTCGTCGCTATAGCGCTGGAATGGCGCCGTTTCAATCGGCTTGACTTCTGCATCTGGTCCAAAGATTACGATCATCCCCGCCAGTTTGCCCCGGTACTTGTCGAAATCCTCTTTCTTTTCGATGTTCACGCGGATGCATTTTCCCGTCACCACGCCATTTGTCCCCGGCGTCCATGCCTTCGCATAAGCCAGCAATGGCGCTATGTCCGGCGAAGTCATGCGGACGTTGACGTATTGGTTCGCCCACCCGCGCCCGAATGGTCCCCACGGTTCGAGGTGGGCATTAGACAAACCAAATGACGTGAGTTCGTCGCGCGTCCATTCATTGGCGCGTTTCATGTTCGGCGAACCTGTGAGTCGCTCGCCGATAGAATCCATCAGACCGCTGGCCAGGTCCATAATTTTCGAGTCGTGATACTCCTCATAGCGGATACGGCTGATTACATCCAGATCAACTTTTTCCTGCGCAGAAAGCGGAGCAACGCAAGCAAGTGCGACCACGCTTGCGCAGATGGTTCGAAGAAGACGGTCCATGGATTGAAGCTCCTCGGAAGATTGGCGAACCGCGAATTATACAAGACTGGACGTGGCAGGTGGGTTGCGAATCTCTATTTCGCCGCTGGAGCCTGTTTGGCCGGCGCTTCCTGTGCAGCTTGGTCCTTGCGGGGGTCCTCCTTTACGCCAGCATCAGGCTTGCCGCTTCCTTCCGCGGCCGGCGCTTCTTTCCCGCCTTTTTCGGTATCTTTGTCATCCTTGTCGCTGTCCTTATCGTCAGCCGGCAAATACTGCACGATAAGGGATATACGCCGGTTTGAGGGATCCAAAGGATCGTCGGGTTTGCGCAGTCGCTGGTCTGCGTAACCACGCACTTGCGTCACTTGGTTTTCTCCTAAGCCGCTCTCTTGCATCAGCCGCCGCGTGGCATTCGCTCGATCCGTAGAAAGCTCCCAGTTTCCATAGTTTTTGTTGCGCCCGTTGTAGGGCTTGGAGTCGGTGTGGCCCTCAATCGAAATCTTGTTCGGCAATTTCCCCAGTTCCTGCGCCAGCATGACCAGCAATTCCTTGCCGGCGTCATTAGGCTTCTGGTTGCCTTGCCCAAAAAAAGTTCCCGAAGCCGACTCCATCAGTTCGATGCGCAGACCCTCCGCCGTCACTGTCATTTCAATCTGGCTCTTCAGCTTATCCAGATTGCTCATCTTATGAATATTTTTTTGCAGCTCCTCTTTCAGCTTCACCATGTCTTCTTTTTTGAGCAGGAAATTTTCCCCTGCGCCCGCCAGGTTGGTTCCCACCTTTTTCGATTTACCTGTGGGATCTTTGAAATACCCTCCCACCGCTTCCTGAATCTGCTTGCTCGTGTTGAGCAGCCAGAGCACGATAAACAGCGCCATCATCGCTGTCACAAAATCGGCATACGCGACCTTCCACGCTCCGCCATGGTGGCCGCCATGACCGGCCTTTTTTTTCACGATGATGATGGGCCGTGCGTCTCCCATATTGAGTCCTGACTATGCCGATGCTGCGGCTGCCTCGCCGCCGCCCTTGCAATATTTTTCGACTTCAATGAACGAGGGTCGGACGTGGCCCGGAATCGCGCGCCGTGCTGTCTCCACCGCCATAATCGGCGCCGCGCCTTTCAGGAACGCCACCATCAGCACCCGCAGGACATGCAGGTAGGCATGTTCCTCCTCCGACGCTTTCGTCATGTTCGCCGCCAGCGGGCCCACGAATCCGTAGCACAGCAAGATGCCCAGGAACGTCCCCACCAGCGCCGCGGCCACTTTGTGCCCGATTTCTTCCGGAGGTCCGCCCAGCGCGCCCATCGTGATCACCACGCCCAGCACGGCGGCCACAATCCCCAGGCCAGGCAATGAATCTGCCATGGTACTCAACGCTGCAATCGGCTGGCTCGCCGAGTGATGGTGTACTTCCATATCGAGCTCCAGCAGTTGGTCAAGCTCAAAAGCCTCCACGCCGCTGATCGCCATGCGCATCGTGTCGCAGAAATAATCCCGAGTGTGATGATCTTTGATGAACGCGGCATTCTTCGCCATGATTGGACTCTTCTCCGGGTCTTCCACGTCGCTTTCAAGCGCCATCAATCCCTCGCGCCGCGCTTTATTCAGTAGCTCGTACATCATTTTCAGCGAGTCCAAATAGCGTCGCTTGTCGAACTTAGATCCCCCAAAAACGCCCACGACGCCGCCCGCCATCTGTTTCAGAATGTGCAGCGGGTTGGCGATCAACACTGTGCCGATCGCCGCCCCACCGATAATGAGGAGTTCAGCTGGCTGCACCAGCACCTTCAGATTGCCGTGCTCCATCAGGTAGCCGCCGACAATAGCTCCGATCACCACGACAATTCCAATGATGGCGAACATGATGCGTATTAACCCGCAGAGGCGCTTTTGCTGGACGGGGAAGAATGGGCGAATCCCGCCCGCTGGAATAACAATTCAATTGTGTCGCCCGGTTGCACCACGCTGTGCGTAACGAAAGCTTCAAGCGATACTTCATCGCCCCACCAGTGCAAGCTCACATGGCTCAGCGATTCCTGCAAATGTTGCGCGATCTGGGCGAGTTCCGTCGCGCTACAATTCGCCACCAGCATCAGAAATTCGTCGGAAGTCCAGCGTCCGAAGAAATCATCTCCATACACGGTTTCGTGTGCCGCAAGAGCCATCCGCCGAACCAACGCCTCTTCAGCTTCACGCCCACGTTGTGCGGCTACGCGCTCCAGGCGGGGCACATGAATGCGGAGAATTCCGAATGGAGATCGGTAATGCGTAAAGCCCGCGAGTTGTTCATGAAGATATAGCCGGCAATATTCCTGGTCGGGCAGACGTGAGTCGGCGCCCAGCCATGCGTGGGAGGTGCGCAGCGGCTCCTCACGGGCGGCCGCGTGGATCTCGCTAAAATTCTGCACCACACCAACGACAGAGCCGTGCGGGTTGCGGATGGGGGCGGTCCACGCCTGTACCGCGACGCGGTGACCGTCTTTATGCTGAATGTGCATGGAGCCGGACCTGGCCTTGCCTTCATGCAGCACATTGGCGAAGGGGCACATCGCGCCGCAGCCGTCGCAGTTGTGTTCATCGCAGTGCGTCAGAATATTGTGCTGTAGCAGACGCCCCACTACTTCATGGCGGCGATAGCCGCTGATGCGTTCCGCGCCTTCATTCCAGAACGCAATCTTGCCCGTGTGGTCCACCAGCAGGATGCCACTCTGCAGCGATTCCAGCACCTCCCGGAAAATGTCAGGATTATCGTTCAGCATGCATCCGTGCGCCCATCTTCTCTATCGGCTGCCTAGACGGAAACTTCAAACGCCGTTGAAGATGCGTCCTCATCGTGCCGATGAATGTTCTGCAACCTCAGCGGAGGAATTGTGCCGGCGCAGACTCTGTCGATTCGTTGGAAGCTGACCCTACTCATCATGGCCATCAGCGCAGCTAGCTTGTTGCTGGCTGGCGTTGCCGTCGTTGCCCATGATGCGATCGTTTTCCGCCACGACGTCGCCTCCGATCTCGATACTCTTGCCGACGTTCTCGCCCGCAGCAGCACCGGCGCTGTAATCTTTGACGATGCTCGCGCCGCGCGCGATTTACTCGCTGCCTTACGCGCCAAGCCCCACATTACTTCCGCGGCGATTTACTCGAAAGACGGCCGTCAACTCGTTTCGTACGTCCGCGATCGCAATGTGCCTGCTCCTCCCACGACTCCATCTGCCGAAAATGGTCCGCGTTTTACCAACAACCGCCTCCTTGACTATCGCCCGATTTTATTGAACGGCGAGTCGGTCGGCTCGATCTTTCTGGAGTCCGATTTGGGCGAATTGCACGAGAATATGGTGCATAATTTCGGGGTCATCTCGCTCACCCTGCTTGCATCCTGCGTTTTCGCCTGGATTCTCGCTTTGCGCACTCAGCGCCTCATCTCTGACCCGTTGCTGGCTCTGGTGGAAACTATCAAGAAAGTCTCCAACCAAAGGAACTACGCGTTTCGCCATCCGGTCACCAGCCGTGATGAGATCGGCCGCTTGGTCATGGGATTCAACGAAATGCTGTCTCTCATCGAGCAGCGCGATGAGGAACTCTCTGCCCATCGGGACCATTTGGAACACGAAGTCGAGTTGCGCACCGAGGAACTCCGCGCCACCAACGGGAAATTGGAATCCGCGCGTGACGCTGCCGAAGCGGCCAGCCGCGCCAAGAGTGAATTTCTAGCCAACATGAGCCATGAGATACGCACCCCCATCAACGGAATCATGGGCATGACCGAACTCGCGCTCGATACCCAGCTCACTGGCGAGCAGCGCGAATTCCTGGGCATGGTGAAGTCCTCCGGGGAAGCCTTACTCGTGGTGATTAACGATATCCTCGATTTCTCCAAGATTGAGGCCGGCAAAATGGAAATCGAAGCCGTTCCTTTCGATCTCTACGACTGTGCCGGGCAGGTCATGAAAACCCTCGCCGTGCGCGCTCATCAGAAGGGCTTGGAACTTGCCTTCGAGATTGGCGGCATGGTGCCACGCTGGGTAGTCGGCGATCCCGGGCGGCTTCGTCAGGTCCTCATCAATCTCGTGGGAAATTCCATCAAGTTCACCGATCAGGGGGAAGTGCTGGTTCGCATCGAAAGCGTGGGCCCTGCAGCCGGCCTATCGGATATACGGTTCGACGTTACCGATACCGGCATCGGCATTCCACAAGACAAGCAGAAAATTCTATTTCGCGCCTTCTCACAGGCAGATACCAGTCACACCCGTAAATACGGCGGCACCGGCCTCGGTTTGGCCATCACCGCCCGCCTCTTGGAACTGATGGGTGGCCGTATCTGGCTGGAGAGTGAGCCGGGCAGGGGAAGCACGTTTCATTTCACGCTGCGATTGGAAGAAGCCTCCGAAATTCCGTCCCCCGCGTGCTTGGTTTCGTCCGAGGGGTTGGCCGGAATTCCGGTTCTTATCGTTGATGACAACGAAACCAATCGGGGCATCCTTCGCGGTTTGGCGAAGGAATGGAAGATGAAGCCGACTGTGGCTGCGAGCGGGAAGGAAGCGCTGGGCGCTCTCCATAAGGCCGCTCTGCTCGGGGAACCCGTGCAAATTCTATTGGTCGATGTCTGCATGCCGGGCATGGACGGCTTCGAATTTACTCAGAGGGTGCGTAACGAGCCCCCGTTCGCAAACTGCGCCATCGTAATTATTACCTCCGCCTTGCGTTCGGGCGATGCAGCGCGGTGTAAGCAATTGGGAGTGCAAGCCTATTTGTCGAAACCCGTCCTCAAAGATGACCTGCTTATCGCCATTCGCTCCGCACTGGGCTTGAAGGAAACCGCCGTGCCGTCGCCCTCCCCAGCCAATGTTTTGCGCAAAGCAAGCCGGGCCTTGCAAATTCTCGTCGCCGAAGACAACGCCGTAAACCAGGCGGTGATTCTCCGCGTCCTCGGCAAACTAGGGCACAAAGCCATGCTGGCCCATCACGGCGGGGAAGCCCTCCGCATGTCGCAGGAGGCCAAATACGATCTCATCTTTATGGATGTGCAAATGCCAGAAATGGACGGCCTCACCGCGACTCGCGCCATTCGCGAGGCTGAAAGAATCCAAGGCGGACACGTGCCCATCGTCGCCATGACCGCTCATGCCATGACCGGAGACCGTGAGCGCTGCCTCGCTTCCGGCATGGATGGCTATTTAACCAAACCTTTGCGGATGAACGAAATCGCCGACGTGCTGGCGGGGATCGCCGAGGCCACCAAGAGGCCAACCCAGGACGCAGCTGCTGAACCGAGTGCAAGTGTCCCCGCGCGGCCTGCCCCTCAAAGCATAGCTTGGAATCGCTCGGAAGCAATCGAGCGTCTTGGCGGCGATGAGGACTTGTTTCAGGAACTTTGCCAGATTTTTCTTGAGGAATCCCCCAAGCTTCTCCGCGAACTCAAAGACGCGCTGGCCATGGGCAATGAGGAAGACGTAATGCGGGCCGCCCACAGTATAAAGGGAGAGACTGGCTACCTCTCTGCTCCCGAAGCCATGGCTGCGGCCAGGCGACTTGAAGACATGGCTCGCTCTAACTCTCTGGCTGGAGCCGGGGAGCGTGTCGCTGTGCTGGAGCGTGAATTGCATGCGCTGTACGAAAGCATCCGCTCCGCCGGAGTCTATGCATGAGTCCTTCGCAGGACTTCGTGGATCCTTCTGCTCTAGTTATCAATCCCGGCGAGACCCTGGTGCCGCGTCCCTCCACCAAGCGCGTCCTCGTCGCGGAGGACGATCCCATCTTCCGCCGTGTCCTCTTGCGATGGTTGCACTCCTGGCAGTATTCCGTCGAGTCCGCAGAAAATGGCCAATCCGCATGGCAGATGCTCAACCAGCCCGATGCCCCCGCCCTTATCATTCTTGATTGGATGATGCCCGGCATGGACGGTATTGAAGTTTGCCGACGTATACGCGAACAAGCCACCCCATATCGCTACGTCTTGCTGCTAACCGCCAGAGACAGCAAAGATGATCTGGTCGCCGGTTTTGAAGCAGGCGCAGATGACTACCTCACCAAGCCCTTTCACGCCGAGGAGTTGCGTGCCCGCATTCGTGTCGGCCAACGCATTCTTGACTTGCAAGATGCGCTCCTCGATGCCCAGCAGGCCTTGCGCTTCGAGGCCCGGCATGACCGCCTGACCAACGTCTGCAACCGTGGCGCCATTATCGACTCCCTTATCGCCGAACTCCAGCGCCGCCGGCGCAGCAAAGAACCCCTCGGCGTCATCATGGCGGATATTGACCATTTCAAAGTCGTCAATGACACTCACGGTCATCTCGTAGGCGATAAAGTCTTGTCCGAAGTCGCGCGGCGGCTTTCCCTCGTAGTGCGCAGCTACGATCGCACAGGGCGCTACGGCGGTGAAGAATTTCTCATCGTCGTCCCCGGCTGCGATGCTTCCGGTCTCGCCAAGCTTGCCGAGCGCTTGCGTCAGGCTGTCTCCAGCAAGCCGATTGAAACCCATGCCGGAGCACTTTCCGTGAGTATCAGTCTCGGCCTCGCCTTCGTTCCGCTCGGCCACGAGCCCGTCACCAATTGTGAAGATTTGCTGCGTCGCGCTGATGACGCGCTATACGCCGCCAAGCGCAATGGACGCAACCGGGTCGAGACCTCAGCTCTGGCTTGTGTGTCGCAAGCCGGCGAATAGCAGCCGGTTCAATTGTTGATTAAATTAAATTGTTGATTCAAAAGGACGATGCTGGGCTTGATTCCGCGATGGGGAAACCCATCAGTCCGTCGAAATGGTGAAATTCACAGTAATCCGCGCTTCGGTCTCGACCGGCTGGCCCGCCATTAGATACGGCTTGAAGTGCCACTGCTTCACCGCTTCTCGCGCCGCTTCCGATAGAATGGCCGGCCCGCTAAGCACGCGCAGGTTCTGTATGTTCCCGTTCTTCCCTATGAGCGCTTGCAGAATCACCGCTCCCTGCACCTGCATCTGCTTCGCTAGCATCGGATAGTTCGGGCTTACCGAATGCGTCACTACGTTCGTAGCATTTGAGGATACGATCACGCGGTCCGCCGCATTCGTCACAATCCTGTCTCCCCCGGCTGAGGAAGCAGGTTCCGTCGGCGCAGTCGCATCCTGCATATCCACCTGCACCGAACGCTTGCTGGCTTGCACAGCTTGGTGCTGGTTTCCGGCGACAACCTCAATTTGCAGTGGGGGCAACACCGTCCGGCTCGAAGCTGTTATCACCGGCGAAATTGCAGGTTCCGTATGAACTGCATTTTCCTCTGCATGATGTTTCGCGCGCGTGTGATGCTGCACCGGAGGCGCGACCGGCGTCGCTGTCTGGGCAGGCGCCGCACTTGACGTCGCGGTAGCCGGCGAGAACGTGTCCGCCACTTGGTCTTCCGGGAACAGAAAATCCGACCAAAATCCCCAATCCTTCACCGTCACCACTACCAGGGCCACAAATAAGAGTCCAAGGGCAACTCTCATCACCCGGTTCTGCTTTTCGTCGGTCGAGGATTCAGCGACAGGCGGCGTGCGCATCGCGCCATCGTCTTGGTAGGTATGCATAAAAAACTCCCCCGCCCGTGGCTGGGGGGAGCCGGGCCTAGCCCAACAGTATGCGCCAAAATGCTCACAAAATCTACAAAATCATGGTGAGCACGCATCTCTTATCGCTGCCGACCTATGGGGCGGAGTCGCCTTCGTCCAACCTTGTATCCTTGTGTGGTCTTATTGTGAAAGTACGCGCATCGGGCGGACGGCTATATGCAACTTTTTTGCCCGACGCACATCCCATTCTTGCCTCGATTAGGCGCATAATATTGCCGGAGGGCTGCGGAGCCACGCTGGGACAAAAAATGGCAGATCACAAAATCCTCGAGCGCAAATTCAGGCAGCTTAACCGCCGCGAGCTCTTCAAAGTTGCCCCAGTCGTCGCCCTCGGCGCCTTCGCGATACCAAAATTGCAAGACCCGCTCCTCAAAAAAGGCCTTGCTTTCAGCGATTGGGCATCTTCTAAGCTTTTTCGTCCCAATCACTTAGCCCCTACTTTCGCCGACGCCAAGCTCACTCCATTTGAACGGTTTCCTATCAACGGCTACGACGTCGAAGATCCTGGCGTCGATTTCGACATCTGGACACTTACCGTCACCGGCGCCGCGCAAAAACCGGGCGACTACAAGCTGGAGCAGATTCAGGCCCTGCCCAAAATCACCCAAAACGTCCGCCATATATGCGTCGAGGGCTGGGACGTCATCGGCCGCTTTGGCGGCGTCCGCCTCTCTGATTTTCTTCACATGATCGGCGCTGATCTTACCGCCAAGTTCATCTCCGTCGAATGTGCCGACGATTATTACGAATCGCTCGATATGGCCACGGCCATGCATCCGCAGACGCTTCTCTGTTATGAAATGTATGATCGGCCGCTGACCCGTGAACATGGCGCGCCTTTGCGCCTCAACATCCCGACAAAAATCGGATACAAACAAGCCAAATATCTAACCGACCTCAAAGTCACTAACGTGCTCGACCGCGTCGGATATTGGGAAGATCAAGGTTATTCGGAGTTTTACGGACTTTAGCATTTCGCAGAAACGGAGCATTGCCACGGTGAGCGAAGCGGTACTGGAGATCACCTCAGTTAAGAGTGACGAGAGCAAGACCGCCGAAAGCAAGATTGCGGTGTACGAGCATCCCCTTGTCGTCCGCATTTGCCACTGGCTCAATGTCGGTTCGCTGTTCGTCATGATCGGCAGTGGATTGCAGATCTTTCGCGCTTTCCCCAGCTTTGGTCCCAAGATTCCTCAAGTAAATCTGCTGCACTGGCCGCGTCCCTTCGCTCTTGGCGGTTGGCTCGGCGGTGGATTGCAGTGGCACCTCACCTTCATGTGGATCTACATGGGCACCGGCCTCGTGTACATCGGCTACCAACTGTTCACCGGAAACTACCGCCAGGTACTCTTCGTTCCCCGGGACATTCCCGGCATATGGCCGATGGTGCGCCACTATTTTTTCTTCGGCCCCAAGCCTCCCGCGACCGAAGCTTACAATCCGCTCCAGAAGCAGGCGTATACCACCGTCCTCATTTTGGGTATGCTCTCGGTGCTCACCGGCTTCGCCATCTGGAAGCCCGTGCAGTTCTCCTGGCTGGCCTGGTTGATGGGTGGATTTCACTATGCCCGCATCTGGCACTTCGCAGTGATGTGGGCCATCATCCTTTTCATCTTCGGCCATCTTGTGATGGTGATTCTCCATGGCTGGAGCAACTTTGTTTCCATGCTCACCGGCTGGAAGCGGAATCCGGATTATCTTCCCACTTGGCAAACTCCGGTCACCGTCCGGGCAGCCGCCGTCGAGGTTCCGGTCGCCGCACGTCAGGATCCGCCGCCAACCCAAGCCGGCTCAGCCCCGGTGCAGAGTGCGGCGTCAACTCAAGATCCGGCGTCCACTGAGGCTTCGACGAAACCGGCTGCACGGCCTCCGGAGCGGGCAGCCACGTCGGCCGCTCCGGAGTCCAGGCAGAGTGTGCCCGAGGTCATGCCATCGGCGCAGAAATCGCCCTCTTCGCCACCGCAAGACAAGAACGGGCAGAGTTAGAAAGACGACGCGAACCTATGAGTGCGATCACTTCGGCGGATCAGCCGCCGGCCGGGGCAGATGCCCGTAAGAAGGATGGCAGCGCTAATCGGAATGAGGAGGCGCTCATTCGCCGCGTCCAAAACGGAGAACGCGAGATCTTCTATGAACTCGTTCATCCCTATGAACGCAGGCTTTATGCCGTGGCCTTTGCCATTTTGCACAACGCCCACGACGCCGAAGACGCCGCGCAGGAGGCCGTCTTGAAAGCGCTTAAGAACATCAAACAATTTCGTTTCGAAGCCCGCTTCAGCACCTGGCTGATTCAAATCACCATGAATGAAGCTCGCATGCGTCGCCGCAAAGAGCACGCCGAGATTATGGAGCCTATTGGCGAATACCGCGAGGAAGAAGGCACCTACTCACCGCGCGATTTCGCCGATTGGCGCGAAATTCCCTCCGAGTCTCTCGAACGCACCGAAGTGCGCGAACTCTTGCTCGAAGCCCTCGCCTCCATCGGCGCCAAGTACCGCGAAATTTTCATTCTGCGTGACGTCAACCATCTCAGCATCGAAGAGGTTTCGCGAACGCTCGGTATTTCGCAGGCTTCGGTAAAGACCCGCCTCTTGCGCGCCCGTCTCATGCTGCGCGATTTGCTGGCCCCCAAAATGAGCAGTGGATGGTTCAGTAATACATCGCTGCCGAAGGGAGTAAAACCATGGTAGAAAATTGCGAGCAAGTCTGGCGCGAAGTCTCCAACTACCTGGAAGGCGATTTAAGTCCTGCTTTCCGGGCGGAAATGGACGAGCACGTCAAGGAGTGCCCTAATTGCCGCGCCGTGCTCGAGGGCACGCGCAATATCGTCCTGCTCTATGGCGATGAGCGCCTGTTCGAGGTGCCCCTGGGTTTTAGCTGGCGTCTGCGGCATCGCTTGGCCGGGGCGCAGTCCACGTGGCGGTCAGTCGGTTTCGGCTGGCTCGTGGCTGCGGCCGCAATGACGCTGGTCGTAGCAGGTTTCTTCCTGGCAGATTCTTATTCCAATCCTCGTCCCGTTCTCTCCCACATGGCCGCGCCAGTGCGTCCACTGCCCCCCGATCTCGTTGTTGTGGTCGCGCAGAATGGCAAGCTATTTCATCTGGCGAAGTGCGAGTACATCCATGCCGAAGGTCATCCCGTTCGCATCATGACCGCTCGTGAAGCCTTGCGCGAGGGCTACATGCCGTGTGTTCGCTGTCTCGGCGAATATGTCGTGAAAGTCGCAATGGACTACCTTCGTGGGCTGTCCCATTCAAGCCGCTCGGCTTAGCGTCTTGTCATCCCGAATACCCGCGCTTTTCATCGCGGGCGAGAGCCTGCCCTGAGCGAAGTCGAAGGGGATCTCCCGCGTAGCACCACTCCCTATCCACCTTGTCATTCTGAATCCACTTTAGCGTGAGGAACCTGTCTTTATGACCTCTCCGGGTGTCGGCATCTTCATGAAAAGCGAGCGCATAGCCGCGCCCCAGAGTACGCGGCATCTTTTTTCGCCCCTCGCCCGTATATCCGGATAGCATGAACGCCTTAGCTTATAGCTTCATGAATATGATGGAATCCGAGCCCCGCGCCATTGCTCGCGGCCTCCGCCGCCGCGATCCCGACTTGCTCGACCATCTCATTCAGCAGTATCAGCACCGGCTTCTCCGCTATTTGATCTCCCTGTGTGGTAATCGCGAGCTCGCCGAAGACCTTTTCCAGGAAACCTGGATTCGCGTCTTGGAACGCGGTCACCAGTATGACGGCAAACATGAATTCAATACCTGGCTTTATGCGGTCGCCAGAAATCTGACCATCGATTATTTGCGCAGGAAAAGTCCCCTCAGTCTGGACGGGCTCATGGAAAAAGAAGGCAAAGACGACCGCGAATACCACTTCTCCCAATTGGAACCGGTCGATGCTCGTCCGATGGCCTGGGAAGTGGTACAGCAACACGAGCAAGCCGAACGCATCAACGAGGCCCTCGTCAAGATTCCAGCCGAGTACCGCGAGACCGTGGTGTTGCGCTTTCAGGAAGGCTTGGCGCTCGAAGAAATTGCAACCGTCACCGGAGCCAAACTTGGCACGGTGAAGTCACGCTTATATCGCGGACTAAATCTGCTCATGGGAGAACTGGCAGGAGAAGGAATGGAAGGAGCGCAGGCATGACCCGTAATCCACATGACGAAGCCCGAGAATTAATCGTACTGGGCAATGATGGATCGGAAGCGCAGCAAGTATGGCTTAGCGCCCATCTCGCCGAATGCGAATCCTGTCGACGCTATGAGGCCGCGGCCCGCGAAGTCGTTCGTAGTGTGCGTTCGTTGCCAATTGCCGCTGACGCCCGTTTGGTGCGCGCGACCCAAATGCGCGTCCGCTTCCATGCCAGCCGCCTTCGACAGACTCGCGAACGCTTCTGGCTCGTGGGGATGGCCTGTTTGGGCGTCGGCCTTTCCGCCACGCTGACCGTTCCGATCATGTGGCGGCTCTTTTCCTGGCTGGGCGAACGAGCAGGCGTTTCCAGCTTGGTATGGCAGGCGAGTTTTGCGCTCTTCTGGATCCTGCCTGCGTTGATCGCCGGAGTCGTTTTATTAGCTCGCGGAACATATTTGGCCGATCTCGATGGCTAGCTTCGAAAACGAATGAATAGAACTGAAGGCACCAAAGACGAACGAATAGCGGCCAACGACTAACGACCGATGGCCGTACGAGGGGGATGCAAATGCCAGTTAAGCACGAAACTTCGACGCGTTTCATGGATGAAATCCGCATCATCTCGCCCTGGACCTACGCCTTCGTTGGCCTTGGGTACTTGGCGGCGTTTTCGGCCGTCGTGTATGCCACGCTCTCCGGCCATCCGCCGTTCCCATTAGCGGGAATGATTCCGTTGGCAATCCTCGGAGGCACTCTCATCGGGTGCTACATCCTGCTGATCGGCTATATCAACAGCGACGCTCGCTGTCGGGGAATGAGCCCCTTGGCATGGACGCTGATCGCCATCTTCGTGCCCAACGCCCTCGGCATCGTTTTGTATTTCGTATTGCGTAAACCACGGGTCGCCACTTGCCCGCCGTGCGGGGGCGTCCTTCAGCCAGGTTTCAACTTTTGCCCGCAATGCAATTACAAATTGAGCCCAAGCTGCCCCCAGTGCCAGCGCCTCGTGGGCGTAAACGATGTCTATTGCCCCTATTGTGGAACTTCGGTTCGCGATCAGTCGGCGCCGCAGAGTGCAACCAAGATTTCTGGATAAACCTTTCCGGTCAAGGAGCATAAAGCCGTGCGATTGCCGCTACTGATTTTCCACATCACCGCGTCCGCTTTACCGGCGCATACAAGAAAATGCTGATGCCCCGTGCCGTTTAGATGGGCCCGCCCAGCCGTTCTTTGGCCCGAGATCTACGCTCCTGCACATTGTCATTGCGAGCCCCGCTTAAGCGGTAAGGAACCAACTGTGGATGCAGTGCCCCATTCAAGCCATTCGCTGGCTTGAGTGGGGCATTTAACACGTCCAATTTGAAGCGAGAGTACCAGACTCGGTGAGTCTTAGTGCTTCATGTTGTCGTTCGACATGTTGTCCTTGCTCATGTCGTCTTTCTTCATGGAATCTTTCTTGGTTTTCGTCTTCTTGCTCTTCGTCGCCTTCTTGTCCTTCGCCATGTTGTCGTTCTTCATGCTGTCGGACTTCATCGCGTCATCTTTCTTCATCGAATCCTGGCTCATATTGTCCTGGGCGAAGGCCGCCATCGACAAAGTCAGAAAACACACAGCCATCAGCGAACCAAAAAATTTCTTCATAACATTCTCCTCATTTTTGAGCAGCTCAAATTGGCGCCGTAACTGCGCGCACCCTTGAGATGTACCAGAACCGCAGAAGTTACACAATATGGATGAACTTCCAGAGGGGCACGAGGCTACCCATGACCATGCCGCAATTTCAGCCTACACGGCGTGGGAGTTGCTGGGCGGATTGATATGGGCCAAATCATATTGACTGGCGCTAATGCTGCGACGCTTCCGATTCGCACGCGAGTTGATAGGCATCATGGCCTAGAGAACCCATTACAATTGGCAGCGTGGTGAATGTCGCCGAAGAGGACTTGCCTCCATCCGCTCAACCAGCCCGCCGCGGTGGGATAGCTCTCGCCGTAGTCGTGCTGCTCGCTGTTTTTCTCCTTCAGCTTGCTTTCTCCGCCCAGCGAAATTCCATCACATGGGATGAGGATGATCACATTTATGCGGGCTACATGTCGTGGAAGCACGCGGACTTCGGCTTAAATCCGGAACATCCGCCGCTGGTTAAGTTGGTTGCGGCGCTTCCGCTACTCGACATGCCGCTCAAAATGCCTGTCTTGCAGGACCGCTTTTTCAAACACGAGGCTTTTCTCGGCGGCAAGGATTTCTTCTTCAAGAACGACGCCAATGCCATGCTGTTTCGTGCTCGCATGGCCGCCACGGTTTTCACACTCTTGCTTGCTCTACTCGTATTCCTGGCTGCTCAGGAAATGTTCGGAACCGGCGCCGCCTTCATCGCGCTGGGCTTACTGGTGTTTGATCCGAATCTTCTGGCGCACGGCGCTGTGGTCGGAACGGACGTCGGCCTTTCCTGCTTCACATTCGCCTCGGTCTACGCCTTCTACCGCTATGTGAAAGCGCCAACCCCTTGGCGCCTCGTCGTTGTAGGAATTGCCGCCGGTCTCGCCCTCGTCTGCAAACATACCGGCATCCTCGTCTTTCCCATGCTGTTTCTGCTGACAATCTGGGAAGTGTGGCGTGGCGCTCAGGCTACGGCACCGAGCGCGACGCAAACATCAGTATCAAAGCGCGCTCGCCGCCTCGCCCTCGCACTGCTCGCCATCGGTGCCATTAGTCTCACGATCCTTTGGGGCGCTTACGGATTCCGGTATGCAGCCCGCGCCGAAGGCCGCGAGATGAATCCTCCGCTCAGCGTTTTTCTTCAGGGCCTCTCCCGCCCGCGCGAAGCCCATCTTCTCCAGACCGTGGCCCACTTCCATCTGCTGCCCGAGTCATACATCTACGGACTGGCCGACGTCCGGATCATGTCCGACTTTTATACGAGTTTCCTGCTCGGCAAAATCTATCCCCACGGAGTCTGGTTTTATTTTCCCGTTGCCTTCACCATCAAATCGAGTCTTTCGTTTTTGCTCCTTCTATTGCTCACCATCTGGGCGATTGCCTCGCGCCGTTTCACCGCCTGGCGGGAAATCTATTTCCTCACCATCCCACCGCTCTTCTATCTGATCATCGCCATGTCTTCGGGCATGAATATTGGCGTGCGCCACATCCTGCCCATGTATCTCTTCTTCTCGGTGCTCATCGGAGGCGCGGCCTCGAAACTTATTCAACACAATCACCGCTGGATCTTTCCAGTCATCGCCCTCTTGATCTTTCAGGCCATCTCAACCTCGCGCAGCTATCCCGCCTACATCGCCTACGCCAACGAACTCTGGGGAGGGCCTCCGCGGGTCCACGAATTGCTCAGTGACTCAAACTCCGATTGGGGACAACAGCTCAAAGACGTGAAGCATTATCTTGACCAACAAAATATCAAAGATTGCTGGTTCATCTATTTTGGAGAGGGCGTCATTGACGCCACCTATTACGGCATTCCATGTAAGCCCTTGCCGACTGCGGATTCTCTCTGGGTGGACGAACCCGCGAACGCTCCACCGGCGATTGATGGTGTTGTGTTGATCAGTGCAGGCGACCTTTCTGGCTTTGAGTTCGGGCCTGCTCCCTTAAATCCCTACGAACAATTCAAATCTCTCCGTCCGGTGGCCGTCATCGATTACGGAGTATTCCTTTACGAAGGCCATTTCGAGATTCCGCTCGCCGCTTCTATCGGCCACTCGCAGAAAGCGCAATGGCTTCTCGATGCCAAGCGTCTACCCGAAGCTCTCTCTGAGGCGCAGCAAGCGATTGCCCTCGCTCCTGACGCGGTGAGACCAAACGTCGTCCTCGGCGACATCCTCACCGCCATGGAACGCCCCGATGAAGCCCGCGTCTATTACCAGAAGGCCCTGACCCTGGCGCAAACCGTCGAACCTGCCTTTCAGGTCGGAGCGGTCGACGATTTGAAGAAGAGACTCGCGGTGAAGTGAGCGTAGGATCACAGAGAAACTGCGACCTTTATCAGGGAAGGTTCGTTCACTCGCGCTTCGTCTTGAACTTGAAGACTACGTCGAGATTAATTTTGTCGTCCACGCTGAGCAGTCTGGCGAGTGACGGCTTCGTAAGTCCGAAGGTGGCAAAGGTGAAATGGGTGGTCGCGCGGCCGGCAGCGCCATCGCTGTTGAATGTGGCAATACCTTGCCACGTGACCGGGGCCGTCGTACCGTGAACCGTCAAATCGCCGGATAACTCGAATCCGGTTTGGCCCATGTTTGGAAATGGAGTGGCGACTCCGGTGAGCGTCTTGGGGACGAATACCGCCGTCGGAAACTTATCGGTCTCGAGCGTCCGTTTCTGAAGGTAGCCGTCGCGCATCTCCTGGTCGCTTTTCAGCGCGCGCAAATCAATGGTCAACTTGGATGCCGCGCTATTCACGGTGCCGTCCTCATTCAATGCAATGCTGCCAGTGACCGCAGGAGTCGTGCCGATGGCCTCATTGGGAAAATTTACCCCGGCCAATTGTTCGGTAACGCGATAGGAAGCCGTCGACCCGTCTTGTATGTCGAGCCGTACCGGTCCCGGCTTCGGCGGCGCAGGCGGAGTAAATCCCGCAGGACGTCCACCGTTAGGCGGAGCAGCCTGCGCGATTACCCGCGGCGCTCCAGTCAAAAACAACGCGGCGGCCAGCGCCACGCCGAGCATCTTCATGCAGGACACTTTCCAGCAAGACTTACGATAGCCTTCCATCAACTTTCCCTCCGCTTTCTCCCTCAGTATTTGAATTATTGTACCGTCCTGAGTGATGCCAGCGGGAGTGAAAAGCTTGGGCCCGCCCCACTGATTTATCGCGCGGCGGTTTTTCCCCGCCGTTGCTCGCTGGCCTTCACGATTTCGCTCATGTCACCCACCGGCCGAATCTCAAAAATGCTGCCATACTTCACCGCCGGATGCTGCGACATGAGCTGAATGGCATGATTCATGTCCCGCGCCTCAAGAATGAGAATGCCGCCGAGCTGTTCTTTGGTCTCGGTATAAGGCCCGTCGGTGGTTGTGACTTTGCCGTTTTTCCATGCCAGGGTCAAAGCGGTCTCTTGCGGCTGAAGCGCTTCTCCGCCGGCCCAATTACCGTTGGCGCGAAGATGATCGTCGTAGGCAAAGCACGCGTCGAACATCGCATCCCGCTCGCTCTCGGCCATGGCCGCGTTCTTTGCCGGCTCATAGTATCCCAGGCAGATGTATTTCATGATTCTTCTCCTTTTTATAAATTGTCATCCTGAGCAAGCCTCTTTTGCGTAGCGAAGGATCTGGGCGAGCCGTGCGAAGCGCCGCGTGGCTTCTAAACCCGCGGCTTCCAAGTAAGAAAAGCGGCGCAGTAAACGCACGCTTGGCTTGCTTCCTTTCTCGAGCTGAGCAATCACGATTTCAGATAACGAAGCGCAACGAATCCTGATTTAAAAGTCTTCGTCTCAACCAGCTTTAATTTCAATTTCTCGGGCAGGTTGACGCCGTCGAACAACCTTCTTCCTTTTCCCGCGATGACTGGCATGACGACAATGCGAAATTCATCAATCAGGCCGAGCTCGGCAAGTTGTGAAGGAATATCCACGCCACCGGTCATAATCGGTTTGCCCGGTTCTTTTTTTAATTTGAGGATCTCTTCGCGAAGGTCCGTGCTGACAACTCTCGCGTTTTTGTCGTCTTTCTTGACTTGTTCTTTGGCTTGGGCGCTGTCCAGCGAGCGCGAAAAAACAACTTTCTTTCTGGAGACAAATGCTTCGGCAAAGTCGCGGTCCGCTTTTGTCTCCGACGGATCTTTGGCGACGTTAGCCCAATAAGGAACCATCAATTGATAGGTTTTCCGCCCATAGACGAGCGGGTCAACCTCTCGCAAAAGCTGCGTATAGTGTTCGTGCAGTTCATCATCAACAAACCCTTTGGTGTGGTCGCAGCAGCCATCCAGCGTCAGGTTGATTGCGTAGATTAGATTTCTCATTGGATTGTCCTTTCGGAGATTCTTTCTATTTGCTCATGTCAGCGATGACGTCGTCACCGAACTTCTTTTGGATTTCCTTTTGGGTCTCGGGATCGAAGTCGGTCATGTCAAACAGCCGGCGAACTTCGACCGTTTCGATATCCTTGCCGGGGATGCGCGAGGCCCATTCGAGCGCCTCTTCGCGCGACTTCACCTGGATGATCCAGAAGCCGCCGACCACTTCTTTGGTTTCGGTAAACGGGCCGTCGGTAACTTTCGACTTTCCGTCTTTGAAGGTGACGCGCGCGCTCATGGTCGCGGGCGGGGTCAGACCGTCGAGCGCGAGCAGCACGCCGGCTTTGCCCAGCTCCTCGTTGTACTTGCCCATGGCCTCCATGTCTTTGAAGTTGGGCACCGTGCCGGCTTTTGCAGTTGCGTAGTCTTTCGGATACATGATCATCATGAAGCGCATAGTTTTCTCCTTGAGCGTTGATCGTTATCAGTGAGTCCTTACATGCTCGGCGCTGGCGTTCCATCCGACCATTTGTCCGCTCCTATTAAGAAGACGGACAGCGGCGGGAAGGATTTGAGTTGGGGGTAGGCGTCGGCGGAGAGGCACCAGACATTCACGCCCAGGATTGGGGAGTTTGCGAGATTTGCGCCCCACGCTGCCCCGTCGGCCACTGCTTGGTAGAACATCACGTGGGGCATATTGTGGCCGCCGCTGTCGGTTAAGTACGATCCCTTCGCCATCATGTAAGAGATAGTTCCCGGCTCGAGGGGTGGTAATTCTTTTTTGTCTATCGCGGCTTTCATTGCGGCGATGACTTCTTGTTTGGAATGGCCAGCCAGGATTAGCTCGGTGCGTTTAAAGGCGTACGGTAGAACGGAGCGGGCGGCGGGCGGGTTGGAGCAATCCGCGGCGCGAATTTTAGGATTCCAAAATTCGGGATGGTCGAACATGGCTCCCCAGCTGCGTCCGACCCAGCAGACCCAGCCGTTTTTTCCTTCGACTGCAGTTTCGTAGCCGTGGCGGGTGAGGACGACGACGGACGCGTCGCGAGAGATGGCGTCTGGAGCGGCGCTGCGGGCCAGGGCGATTTCGGCGTCGCGACCCATCAGATATTGCTCCACCGGGGCCATGGTGGGATACGGTTGTGCGGCGTCTTGTGCCGCTGCTGGGCGGCTTGTGATCAGCGCACTAACGATTACGAGTGCGAATGTGCTGATTAAAACGCTGTGCACTTGATTTCGGGTCATTGTCATTGCTTTCCTCCGTCGTATTTCTTTTTGAACAAGTAATTAGTGCGACTGCATTTTGTGAGCTTCCGTTGCTTGAACTTCCGTGCCGTCTGCCCACTTTTGCGTCGGAATCACGAACTGCGTCAGGTGATATAGGGGATCTGCAATCGCAACCACCGGCGAACCCGGCAGATTCGCTCCCCAAATTGCGGGGTCGGTGTCGGAATAGAAGAACATGAGGTGCGCAGGCCAGTGCGGCGCGACGTCGCCGCCGTATCCCTGCTTCCCCATCATGTAGCACATCGCCCCAGGTTCCATCGGCGGCAGCTCTTTCTTGGCGATGGCGGCGCCCATGGCTCGGTTCACCTGATCGAGTGTGCGTCCCGCCAAGGCCAGCTCGTTGATTCTGATGATGCCTAACAGGTAGGAATGCGCGGCTGGGGAATTCACACACATGGGAACACGCACCTTCGGATTCCAATAATCAGAATCCGCCGCTGCCGACCATCCCCGTCCCACGAGGCACACAAAACCGTTCTTGCCTTTCACCGCTGTTTCGAAACCATGGCGTCCCAAAACCATTACGTCTGCATCACGTGAGATGGAGTCCGGTGCTGCGCTTCGCGCCAGGGCTATTTCCGCATCCCGATCCGCCATGAGGTATTGTTCGATCGGGGCCATGGTCGCATACAGTGTCTTGGCATCCTGTGCCATCACCCGATATGCTGCGCCGCATACAACAAGCAGCGCGACGCTCCCGATTGCGATTGCGCTAATTTTCCTATGCATTGGTTTCCTCCTGAGGGCCGGTTGCCCTGCCTTCACGATATAGTCGTACCGCCGGAACGGAAATCGACACATCTTCGAAAAGAAATTCCCATCGGCCGCGTTCTCGGAACCATTTGGGAAATGTTCATTAATGGCGTAGTGTGATGCCGTCAGTAGGTGGTCGAGGTCCGCCGCTGAATGGCGCTGACAACCACCTGCCGCTGCTCTGGCACAATCTCGAAGAATATTCGCCAGTTGCCCACGCGGCGGCGAAGACCCGCCAAGCCCTGCAACTTGCGGACATCGCCACGGACGGGTCCTGCTGCATTTCATCGAGCGCAGCCAAAATCCGCTTGTGGTCGGCACTTGGAACGCGGCTAAGAGACTTTCTTGCCGGCCCGGCGAGGAGAACGGTCCATGCCATCGGTGTAATCTCCGAGCGTTACATAATCTCCACCCCGATAGGCTGCCATGCCGCGGCGGTAGGCGCGGGCCTCGGCGGCGGTAGGCCGCTCTGTGGGTAGCATGCGGACATTGAAATACACACGCAACGCCTCGCGCACTAACTCCGAGCGGGTGCGATGCTCCGCCTTCATGACTCTTTCAATCTGCTTGGCCATGGCTGGAGGCAGCGAAACGGTAAAAGTATGGGTCTCTCGCATGTTGTTACTCTGTCATACTTGCTGTTACCGGTCAAGCGCAGCCGTTAGGTAGCCCGCGCGATCTGGACTCGCTCCCACTACGGTGCGTGTTCCGAATTTCCAGCGTCTGAGACTATTTCGTTGCTTCTTCCGGAGCCGGAAAGAATAAAAGCTCGCGCACTTCGCCGGGCACATCGCAGGCGATGGCAGCCTTCTTCGCCCATGCCAGCGCCTCGTTGATATCGGCGCATTCCAGTATCCAAAATCCGCCCATATGCTCCTTGGTCTCGGTGTACGGTCCGTCCGTGACGAGCACCTTGCCGTTAGACTGCTTGCGCACCGTCTTGGCGTCGGCGACCGGGGAAATGCCGCAGGCGAACTTCCTGGCGCCGGTAGCAATCAATTCGCGGTTCAGCGCGTGGATCTCCTCCATCATCGCTTCGGTTACGGTGGACGGGTCGAAAGTTGTCGGGAATGTAGTTGCAAACCAGGTATTGCGGCATGATCTTCTTTCTCCTGTAACAGTCTTTATTTATAGCTTTGGCCGGGCCGATTGCCCTGCCTTCATCGTATAGTCGAACCGCTAGCCGGAATTCGACAAATTGCCAAAGAAAATTTTCTGCTTTGGCCCTTTAGAGCCAGTGCCCTTTAGCGCCTTGTCATCCCGAAGGTCTGCGTTCTCACTAGCAGACCGAGGGATCTCGCGCGGGGCGGCAATCCTCGATGCGAATAAACCGACCGTCTCGGCGAATATTCTTTTGCCGCCGTTTTACATTTTTATGACAACCGCCGGCGTCTTCCTCAATTATGATTTTGGCGCGAGAAAACCTACGAGCGTCATTTCTCATCTCTCATTTCCCGTGCGGAGGCATCAAAATGACCAGACAGATCAGATCCGTCGCAACTTCCTTTGTGATTGGGGTTTTCGCTTTCACCGGCGCTGCCATGGCGCAGAGCTACAGCGGCGATTGGCCGGCGACCGTGACCCGCTCGCAGCGCGACAATGGCGTTTACTGCATATCTCTGAACGACGATGGCAGCTACGGCGCACCGCACAGCGGCGAGGCCAAACTGGTCCCCGGTAACAACCAGTATCCCGGTTATTTCTCAGTCGTTGATGGGCTCATCACAGTAACTTTCACCTATCCGTCGGGCGAAGGCGAGTGCTGTTCCTACCAGGTGTTCACCGCTCGGGCCAGTGACGGCGAAATCGGCAGCGGCGTCTTCAATTATTTGGGCATCACCGATATTGGCGTACTGACGTTCGGCAAAAAGGGCGGCTGCAGCGAATAAAGGCGGGGCTGCTTACGACGCTCGCCGTGTGCTCATGCGGTTGCATTCTGCGTCCGCGAAGCAGGGTTTGGGACAGCTTGAGACAGGCGTGCGCCTATGGGGTAACATACCGCTATCATTTGTACCCTTGATAGGTGCATAAGATAGCGGTCTTCGAACATCCTCGATTTGAAAATGATCGTCCCCAGCAATTTAACAATCATTGACAATCTTTGCCCAATCACAATACCTTGAAAGCTGAACGGACTGAACCAGCATGACCCTCAACATCAACCTGACTCCACAACTCGAAAAGCTCGTTCGGCAGAAAGTCGAATCCGGACGCTACAACTCCGCCAGCGAAGTAGTGCGCGAAGCATTGCGCCTCATGGAGACGCGCAACGAACTGCATGCTCTTCAGCTCGACCGGTTGCGACAAGACATCCGCCAAGGCGTGGAAAGTGGCCCGCCGCGACCGTGGAGCGTCGCCGAAATGAAGCGGCAAGGCCGCAAACTCGTCGCATCGCGCAAAGCCGCCACCAGGTAAAATGCCACCCGTTGTAATACGCCCACAGGCGCTGGACGATCTCGCCGAGATTTGGGCCTTCATCGCCGAGGACAGTCCTCGCCACGCCGATGCTTTCGCTGCCGCCATCGACCGTAAGATTCGAGACCTCGCCCGGCATCCCTTGATCGGGCGCGCAAGGCTAGAATTGCTAACTGATCTGAGAGGCCTTCCCTTTGGCCACTACGTTATCTTCTACCTGCCACGCGAACGTGGAATCGAAGTCGTGCGGGTGCTCCACGGCGCACGCGATCTGATGCCCTTGTTCGACGAAGACATTTGAGCATGTTTTATCCCAGCTGCCGAATCCGCTCTTGCAGGAATTGCCGCTCGGGTTCCTGTTGGGTCAGCGCCAGCGCTTTCTCATATGAAGCACGAGCCTCAGTCGTCCTGCCGAGCCTGCGGTACATATCCGCGCGGGCGGAATGTGCGAGGTAATAATTCGCCAATTCCCCTTGTCTTCCGGAAGAATCCCCCAACACCGCGTCAATATGCGCCAGACCGGCCTCTGGCCCGTCGCGCATGGCAATGGCCACGGCACGATTGAGCTGCGCAACTGGCGAAGGATGAATTTCTACCAATCGATCATAAAGCGCCACAATCTGCCCCCAGTCGGTCGCAGCAGCCGCTTCCGCCTGCGCATGAACCGCCGCAATCGCAGCCTGCAATGCGTAAACGCCGAAGCCGCGCGACTTCAGGGCTTTCTCGAGCAACGCCACTCCCTCTGCGATCTGTTCCCGGTTCCATAGCGAGCGATCTTGATTTTCCAGCAGAATCAGCTCACCGGTCGGAGAAGTTCTGGCGGCATGACGGGACGCCTGGAGCAACATCAGGGCAAGCAGCCCCGTTATTTCAGGCTCTGGCCGGAGTCCCATCACCAAGCGCCCCAGTCGAATCGCCTCGCCAGTCAGCTCGGCCCGCGTTATCTCCGCTCCCGCCGCTGCCGAATAACCCTCGTTAAAGACGAGATAGATGACTTGAAGCACCGCGCCCAATCGTTCCGGCAATTCCTGCGGCGTCGGAACTTCATAGGGGATTTCTGCTTCTCGAATCTTGGCCTTGGCGCGCACGATGCGCTGCGCCAGCGTCCGCGGAGTGGTGAGGAACGCCTTTGCTATCTCCTCGGTGGTCAGCCCGCACACTTCACGCAAGGTAAGCGCAACCCGCGCTTCCGGCGGCAGCGCGGGGTGGCAGCAGGTAAAAATCAGCCGCAGCCGGTCGTCTTCTAGAAAATCCTCTGCATTGTCATTGGAATTGGCCTTTTCCGCCGCACTCCATTGCCCTTCGAGATGTCGCGCGAGCTCGTCTTGCGACGCATCAAATCTTGCCCGTCGCCGCAGAGTATCAATGGCCTTGAATCGCGCCGTTGAAATCAGCCATGGTCGCGGGTTGGCGGGAACGCCACTCTCCGGCCACGTACTCAGCGCAGCCGCAAAGGCTTCGTGCATCGCCTCTTCAGCAAGATCAAAATCACCGAGCAAGCGGATCAGCGTTGCCAGAATCCGTCCCGAATCCACGCGATAAAGCGAGTCGATCTCTTCTCGTATCTTCGTGGTGTCGGCGGAGCTCTCGGGCGTGACGTGCGCCGGCGTGACACGCTCGGACATCAGATGCTCGGACATAGAACGACCTTAGCAAACCGACCGCCCCGAATCAATTTGGTGGATGTTCCGTGTCAGGCAGGTGGCCCATTCAAGCCGTTTTTTGGCTTGAGTGGGGCCTTTGTCGAGCGTAGTCTTCGTGAATGCCGTGGGGACTGCGACGATTTCACGCGTCCGGACAGACTCACTTCGTGACGTTCTGTTGCTATCACCGCCGGGCTTCGTTCTCGACTGCCGCTGCGCGAGAAGTATTCGAAGCCGGAGTGGAGCGCGTACGGCGCAGCTTCGCGCTCTGCGTCTATGGCTATGTCGTCATGCCCAATCACGTTCATCTGCTGCTCAGCGAGCCGCCGCAGGGCACGCTCGCCGATGCCATCAAATCATTGAAGCAGGGCGTGTCCCGGCGATTGATCGGCAGGGCGGAGCATTTCTGGCAGAAGCGATATTACGATTTCAATGTGCGCAACGAGCGTCAGTTTGTGGAGAAGTTGCGCTATATTCATCGCAATCCGGTGACGCGCGGCTTGTGCGCCCGGCCGGAAGATTGGGAGTGGAGCAGCTTTCGGCAGCATGCGACGGGCTGCGCGGGCAGAGTGGAGATTGAATGTGAGTGGACAGCAAGAGAGCGCGAGAGAAAGGCGGGACGATTGTGTCCGGCAGTCGAACTGCCCCACTCAAGCCAAAAGACGGCTTGAATGGGCCACCCGCGCGGGCAGCGGCGTTATACAGAGATTTCGGTATCCTGATTGGCAGGGCTCCATCCGCGCGGAAGGTAACACGTCAGGGTCTTTTACAGAATCTTTAGCCTTTGCGCCGTTTGGGGAACGGTATTCCTTAATGGGTGCCCCCTTTGACGTCGACAGTTTTACTGGGGACCTGATCAGATCGTGCCCGACGAGTACGATTTCTCTGCGCGCGAGCAGAACAACAGCCAAGGCCGCTGGATTAGCCCGGACCCCGTTCGAGGAACGGGAAACAAGTACGTGTATGCAAACAACAATCCGCTGAGCAACGTAGACGCGTATGGTCTGGAAACATACTCGCTTACCATTAATGGTTTTGACGCTGGCGACGTAACCGAGGGCGAAACGGGGGAACCGTATGAATTTCAACTGGAAGCCGAGTCGAGGGCCTCCCAGAATCAGCAGACTTCGGCACAGCCGTCGGCGAATCCGCCAGCAGGGAATACGGTCTCCGGCACTGCAACCACTTCTAATCAGCAAAGGGCGTTAGCTGCAAATGCGCAGGATCTGGGGCAGCCAGCGGCCCAACAACAGGCACCACCGGCAGACCAGAAATTGACCAATGTTGTCTATAACGAGTTAGGCAGCGGACGCGCAGACCCTAAAGCAAAACCTAGTGCGCCTGGTAGCGCGGATGACCTGGCAAACGGTCGGCAAGCCGTAGCTGAAATTGCATACCGAGTGATGGACGCAGGACATCCCAACTGTGTTGCCCCTTCTGACCTAAATGATGACGCAGCTGTGAAGACAGATGCATACGCCAAGTCGCGCGTAGCTGCTGACGCTGCTTTGAATGGGTCGAATATTTCCAATGGCGCTACTCAATACCGAACGCGGGTGAACGGTGATATAACGACGCCTGTTGGAAAATCAAGCACGAATCCTGGAACTCCCGTTTCACAGCATTATGGGCCTTTCATTGAAGGAAACCATACATTCGTGATTGTTGTAGCTCAATGAGAGGAGCCTTTTAATGAAACGCACTTTGACCGTCATGCTCTTGTGCTTTCTACCAATGTATGCGTTAGCAGCTCCGAGCTATCGTCATCTGAAACCATCTGAAATTGAGAAACTCAAACAGGCCGTGGAAGATGAAATTTACGACTACGGCTATTTCACCGAGTTCTATGAGATCGGAGGCAACGTAGGCACTCCACAACACTGGAAGGCCCGCGTCCATCTCTTTATCAACCCTCTCTATAACTCCACTGAGCAGCATGGCGAGGTTATATACAAGCTGATGCCGTATGGGCAAATCTACCGAGTCTTTTACATTGATGCAGCGGGCGATGTCACGCTCGATGGCAACCCCCAGAATAGATTCCCAATCACTCAGCCCAGTCATCAGACGGTCTTTATGGACGATTTGGACGTATGTCGAGACGAACGGAGTTGGATGGATACCTCTTTCGTCGTCGATACTTCGCCAACATCAGACACGATCAAGGCCGCGTCTCAAAGACAAAAAGAACGCACGGGGTTCTCGGACTGGGAACATAAGCATCCGGAGAAGTGACCTGCTCCCCGATTTCCGAACAAGTCCGAGTATGATTTCGGACGAAGTGATCGGTCCCCTTTTTCTGCCACACTTTCAAGGTGAGTTTCCGACGGTTTGTGAGCTTGGCAGATCGCCCTTCAGAGCGACCTGACAAGCGAACTCACTCGGCGTTCGTTCTCCCAGAGATCGGTGAGGACGACTGTCATTGTATTCCCGTCTCCAACCCTCGATGACTTGCTTGGCCTCGGTCAGCGTTGCGAACCAGTGCACGTCCAAACACTCCGCGCGCAGGGTTCCGTTGAACGACTCCACATACGCATTATCCGTCGGCTTGCCGGGCCGCGAGAAGTCGATCTGGACCTGGTTGTGATACGCCCACAGATCCATCATCTGACTGGTGAACTCCGACCCGTTGTCGCAGAACAGCAGCTTCGGAGTTCCTCTCTTCTGCCGAATCTGATTTAAAGCGCCCACCACGTCTTCGCCTTTCAACTTTTGCCCGACTTCGATGGCCAAGCGAGTTATCGCTATCGGGAAATGCGGGGACAGACGGAACTGACCCCACCGCACCATTCATCACGCCCGCATGAGGCGCATCACCGCAAGATGCGCCTCTGCTCTTACGACGCCTGCGCAATCTCCACAGTTCTTTTCAGTTGTCCACAGGCGGCGTAGATGTCGCGGCCGCGCGGCTTGCGAATGAACGCCGGAATGCCCGCATTCTGCAAAATCCGCTGGAACTCGAGCACGCGTTGTTCGCGCGGCATACGAAACGCAATGCCCGGCCCCGGATTGAGCGCAATCAAATTTACCTTCGCCCGCAACCCTCGCACCAGTTCCACCACTTCGCGCGCATTCGCCGCCGCATCGTTGACTTCATCCAGCAGCACATACTCAAACGTCAGCTTCTCGCGGTTGCGCAGCGGAAACTCCCGCGCCGCCGCCATCAGTTTTTCCAGATTCCATTTGCGATTGATGGGCATGATCCGCGTGCGCAATTCATCGTTCGACCCGTTCAAAGAAATCGCCAGCTTGGGTCGGACCTCCTCCGCGCCCAGATCATAAATGCGCGGCACAATCCCCGCGGTTGAAACCGTCATGCGCGTCGCCGGAATCCCCACGCCCTCCGCCAACAAGCGCACCGCCTGAATGAAATTTTCGTAATTCAAGAATGGCTCGCCCATCCCCATGAACACCAAATTCACGCGATCACCCGGCGGCGTCACTTTTCGCTCATCCAACACCGCGAGCACCTGCCCCACAATTTCGCCCGCGGTTAAATTTCGTTTCATCTTCAATTGCGCGGTTAAACAAAATTGGCAATCAACCGCGCAACCCACCTGGCTGGAAATACAAATCGTCGTGCGACGCCAGTCGCGTGCCTCATCATCGTTGTTGCTTCCGTCGCCGGTTTCGCCGCCATCCCCTTCGGGCATCCAAACAGTTTCAACTGATTGCGAATCAGCAAGTTGCATCAAATAACGGATGGTGCCATCAGTGGAGACGAACTGCTTTTCAATCCGCGGGCGCGATAGTAGATAGCCTTGATCCGCGAGCTCACGGCGCAGATCCAACGAAAGCGTGGAAACGTCATTTAATGAGGTAACTCGTTGCGCATAAATGGCTTCAAAGAGTTGGCGGGCGCGGTAAGCGGGCTGGCCAAGCTTTTCCATTACTGCGGCGAGCGCTGCCAAATCGGCGCCCAAAAGAACCTTGGCTGCGGTCGGATTTTCGAGATTTTGGTCTGGCGCGGGCATGGGATTTTGTCATTTTAGAAGAATGCGCGAAGGCGTGCGCAGCGCATTTTTGCGATGTGCAAAATTCGACGTAAGTTTATGATTCAGCAGCTTTTATCCATGACGTGCAGGGACGCGCGGGGTGTGCAACAATAGAAAAGCGCACTTTTTGTATCCCAAGTACTGTTGAGAAACTCTGCAAATGGTTGAAGAGACTAGGAATATCGGCCGCGCGACCCTCGCTAACGGATTGACGTTAATCACTGAGGAGATGCAGCACATCCGCTCGGTATCGCTGGGGATATGGATTAAGACCGGTTCGCGCGATGAAGATGCACAGTGGAACGGGATTTCGCACTTCGTTGAGCACATGGTTTTCAAAGGCAGCAAGAACCGCTCGGCGGAAGCGATCGCGCGCCAAGTGGATTCGATTGGCGGCAACATGGATGCGTTCACCGCCAAAGAGTGCATCTGTTTCAACATAAAAGTGCTCGATGATCACCTGCCCATTGCCATGGAGGTGCTGAGCGATCTGGTGCTCAATCCTGTCTTCCATGCGGGCGACATTGCGCGCGAGCGCGGCGTGATTCTCGAAGAAATCAAGATGGACGAGGACAATCCCGACTATCTTGTGCATGAAATCTTCACGCAGAACTTCTGGAAAGATCATGCGCTGGGCAAGCCCATTTTGGGCACGAAAGATACGGTCAAGACCTTCGAACGCAATCCTGTGGTCGATTTTTATGAGCAACGATTTGCGCCGGGGAATTTAATTGTCTGCGCGGCCGGGCATCTCAGGCATGAGCAGCTGGTCGAACTGGCGAACAAACATTTCGGCCACATGGAGCCGAGAAAGAATGGCTTCCACAGCCCGCCGCCGAAAGTTGCGCCGCGGATTGTAATGCGCAATAAGAAAGCGCTGGAGCAGGTGCAGATTTGCATTGGGGTGCCGTCGCATCCCATGGCACACGAACGCCGGCACGCGTCTTACATTTTGAGCACAGTGCTGGGCGGGGGGATGAGTTCGCGGCTGTTTCAGAATATTCGCGAGCGGCAAGGCTTGGCGTATTCAATTTATGCCGACTTGAATCCTTACCGCGATACGGGCTGCTTGTCAGTGTATGCGGGGACGTCGCGGACTTCGGCGACGAAAGTTGTGGAGTCGGTTATTTCAGAATTTTGCAAACTGAAGTCGGAGACGGTCCCCGAAGAAGAACTGCGGCGGGCCAAAGACCAACTCAAAGGCAGCCTGATGCTCTCGCTCGAATCCTCGACGGCGCGCATGTCGAACCTGGCGCGGCAGGCGATGTACTTTGACCACTTCTACACCATGGATGAACTGATCGAGAAGATTGAAAGCGTGACCGCGGAAGAACTAAAAGGGCTGGCCAACGAGTTCTTCCAGAAGGACGCGATCGCTGTTACGGTGCTGGGAAATCTCAACGGCCTCAAATTAGGACGCGAACAGCTGGCGTGCTAGGCACAACATCGCTCCCTGAATCTCGCTGCCGATGAATTGGGGTGCACTCCATTTCCTGTCCCCGCATTTCTGTCCCCGCATTTCAGCTCTGTCTGCCCCCCGTATTTACCAAGGCCCGGCTTTCAAGGCCTATGCAAGAAAGATGAACATTTAGTGGGTTGTTTGAGGCGACATGCCGCTCATGTGGTGGGTGGTGCTGAATCCGTTGATTTTCTTAAAAGTGTCGGGAACGTCAAACAATGCGGCGGGTTGCGGGCCCTCCTGAATATCGCGAAGCGAGCCGCCCCCACCTTTGCTGTCCCATTTAATGGGGAAAGCGAGTTTGGTATCGAGCCAGACGTGGCTGGGGTCGCCTTCGGGAGACTTGCCTTCGTACTCGACCGCGCTTCTGCCATTCACAGTGGTGGGGCCGATTTTGCGGCAAGAACTGCCGGGACGAAACACCAGCTTAAGCCAGAGATCGCAGGCATTTTCGACATCGGCTGCGCGGAAGAAGGCGTAGCCACGCTGCAAG
The DNA here is from genome assembly GCA_963702965.1 of Terriglobia bacterium. Classification (GTDB taxonomy): domain Bacteria; phylum Acidobacteriota; class Terriglobia; order Terriglobales; family Acidobacteriaceae; genus JAJPHW01. Next base: position 3,334,550 of record OY969776.1, on the reverse strand, counting down.
CTGATGCCGGGGGGGCCTTGCATGTAGGTTTTCTTGTCGGCGATGACGATACGGGTCACGCGGGTGGTCATGTCGAGGATGGAAGGAGCAGAGCCAGCGGAAGGCACGTTCTCGACGCGGACTTTATCGCCGCTGACATAGATTTTATCGATTCGGACGCTGCCGCCCCATGAGTTTGTCAGGCTGGCGGAGAAATCGGTCTGCGCGACGAGCGCGGAGGTGAGGAACAGGAAGGTTGCCAGCGTTAGCGAAAGACTGAGTCGAGAATGCATGATTTTCTACAGACAGTTTATCGCAAAAGCCTCGCGGCGTTGCCTCCCACCCTTCGGCGATAGCTGTGCTAACGTGGCTAACTGCACCCGAGGGGAATTTTTGCAGGTCGGCACTATGCCATCTATGTTATCCAAAATAGGCCTCGCAATTTCGTATTTCATCGCCACGATTTACATCCTTTTGATCGTGTGGCCTTGCGTCTATTGTTTGCAGCACGGATGCCGAGGACCGGGTGAGCTCGATGCCTTTATGCCCGCTTTCGGTTTTACTCCGCTGGGCGCAATCGGTACGGCGTTTTCATTGCGCAACGCGATACAACACATCAGAAGAAAAGAATCACGGGCCTGGGTGTTCTGGCCGGTGGCCGTCATTTTTGGGATTGTCCTGCTTGGCATAGCTGCATTGATTGTGGTGTTCATTTATTACACCGCGAGGCATCGTTAGCCTCGCGTCCCACCCTTTCGCAAAGGACGCGAAATGGTGGGGCAGCGTCGGCGGAGGAAGCATTACTTCGCACCCTTTTCGCAAAGGGCGCGAAAAGGTGGGGCAGCATCGGTAGAGATGGATACTGACGATCTGGATTAAGCGGCCACGTTTTCAATCGCCAGCGCGACGCCCATGCCGCCACTGACGCAGAGCGTGGCGACGCCACGCTTGACTTTGCGTTTCAGCATTTCATGTAGAAGGGTGACGGTGATGCGAGTGCCGGTGCACCCGATGGGATGGCCGAGTGCGATGGAGCCGCCGTTGACATTGACCTTGTCGCGGTCAAAATGAAGCTCGCGATCGCAGGCAAGGACTTGAGCGGCGAAGGCTTCGTTAAGCTCGATGAGATCAAAGTCTTTCAGGGCGAGGCCGTGTTTTTGCTCCATCTTGCGGAGCGCGGGCACGGGGCCGATGCCCATGATGCGGGGATCGACGCCGACAGAGGTAAAGGCGAGGATGCGGGCGAGCGGCTTGAGATTGTGCTGCTTGACGAATTTTTCGCTGGCGAGAATGACGGCGGCGGCGCCGTCAGTGATGCCGGAAGAATTGCCGGCGGTGACTGTCCCAGTTTTGGAAAAAACCGGTGCTAGCTTTGACAGTTTTTCCACGGTTGCGCCGATGAAGGGATGTTCATCGCGAGAAAAAGTTTGCGGACCTTTCTTGCTATCGAGCGTGACCGGAGTGAGTTCGGCGGCGAAACGCTCACTCGATAGGGCTGCTGCGGCGCGAGTTTGCGAGGTCAAGGCAAATTCGTCTTGTTCCTCGCGGGAGATCTTGTATTGTTCGGCGAGAACTTCTGCGGTTTCACCCATCAGCAGCTTTGCCATAGGACAGAAGAAACCGTCGCGATACATGCCGTCCACGATTTCCTGGTTGCCGAGGCGGTAACCCCAGCGAGCGCCATCCAGATAAAAGGGCAGGCGCGACATGGACTCCGTGCCGCCGGCGAGAACGCAGTCGAGATTGCCGCTCGAAATCTCGGAGAAGGCTAGAGCGATCGATTTGAGGCCTGACGCGCAGGCTTGATTCACGGTGTAGGCAGGAACTTCTTTCGGGACTCCGCTGCGAATGGAGATCTGTCGTGCGGGATTTGGGCCGCCGCCGGCCTGGCGAGCGTTGCCGAAGATGGTTTCTTCAACCTGTTCCGGCGTAATCCCTGCGCGTTCGATGGCGGATTTGGCAGCGATGCTTCCCATATCGGCAGCAGTTTGGGAAGCCAGTGCGCCACCAAATTTGCCGATGGGTGTGCGCGTAGCAGAGAGGATGTAAACGTCGGGCATGAAAGTTCTCCGAAAGAAAAGTTTAACAGCAGCAGGGATGATGACGGCGTAGGGGTCCTTCGACTACGCAAGAAGTTCGCGTTGCGAACTTCTTCCTTCGCTCAGAATGACAGAGCTTACGCACGGGGACATGGTCGCGCGGTACACTAAATCTTCATGAATTACATCTATGGGATTAATGCAGTGGCGGAGGCGCTGAAAGCGCGCGGGCGCGCGTTTGCCTGGGTGGGTGTGGCCAAGGAACGGCATGACATCCGCATGAAGCGCGTGGTGGAAGAGTGCCGCAAGCAGGGCGTTGCGGTGCGTTTTGTTGAGCGTGACGAACTCGACCGCATGGCCGGAAACAACGCCCATCAGGGTGTAGTCGCGGTGACGTCGGCGAAGCAATATAACGATCTCGAAGATGTTGTGGCGGCGAAGCGGGGGGAATATTCGTTGATCGTGGTGCTGGATGGAATTGAAGATCCGCACAATTTGGGCGCGGTTTTGCGTACTGCGGATGCGGCGGGAGCGGACGGCGCGGTGATTCCGGAGCGGCGGGCGGCGAGCGTGACTGCACTGGTGGCGAAAGCATCGGCGGGGGCGAGTGAGCATTTGCCGATTGCAAAAGTGACGAACATTGCACGGACGCTTGAAGACTTGAAAGCACAAAATATCTGGACGGTTGGATTGGATGAACGCGGCCCAAAACCGTACGACGCGATGGACTACAAGATGGATTGTGCAATCGTGTTGGGAGCCGAGGGTAGAGGATTGCATGATCTGGTGGCGCGAAAGTGCGATTTTCTGGTTTCAATCCCCATGCTGGGGAAGGTGCCATCGCTCAACGTGTCGGTCGCGGCGGGCGTGATGCTCTATGAAATCGTGCGACAACGCGGAAAACGAAAGCCGTGAAGTTTGTTGCAATCCTGTGCGTGTTTTGTAGTTTGGCGGCGCCTGCATCTGCCGCGGTGGACCGCGAAGGCTTTACCTTCACCAACTACGACCTCTCTGTTCATCTGGATCCGGAACAACACCGGTTCTCGGCGCGCGGCAAAATCACGCTGCGCAATGACTCTTCTTCTCCGCAAAAATATGTGACCCTGCAAATCTCTTCGAGTCTGGAGTGGCAAGCCATCAAGATTAATGGCGCGCCGGCGGATTTTATTTCGCAAACTTACGCCTCGGACATAGATCACACGGGGGCATTGTCCGAGGCGATTGTGACTATGCCTATGCCGATAGCGCCGAAAGCCGCGGTTGAAATCGAAGTGGGCTATGACGGCGTTGTGGTGCAAGACGCAACGCGGGTCACGCGCATTGGGGTACCGGAGACCGCGGCAAAGCATAGCGAATGGGACCAGATCGGCAAATCATTCACGGCAGTGCGGGGGATTGGGTATGTGACGTGGTATCCGGTTGCGGTAGAGTCGGCGAGTTTGTCGGAAGGGAACAGCGTGGAGGATGCGGTTGGCCGCTGGAAGGTGAGAACGGCGGAAGCGACGATGGCGCTGACGTTCAAATCCACGGGAGATGGAGCGATTTATTTCAGTGGGGTTCCGTCAGACGCCGCGCGGGACGCTGGAGGGAATGCACAAGCTTTTTCCGTGACGCCGGGCACGAGTGTGCCGACGTTCGTCGATTGCGAACTATCAGAAGCTTACGCCGGACGAACACTCGACAGTGTTTTTCCTGCCCGCACACGAAGAAGGAGCAAAAACTTATGGTGATGCACTAACTACGCTAGCGCCGATTGGTGCGATTGGGGGTGCGGCGCAAGATCTACACATTTTCGGACTGCCTGAGCCGGATGCGACTCCCTTTGTGACGGACGGTATGCTGCTGACGCCGCTGAAATCGCCCATCACGAACGATGCGATGTTGAACATTGTTTATGCGAAATCATTTTCGTCGGTAAGATCGCCACGAGCTTGGATTCAGGATGGACTGGCCCATTTTGCGCAGGCGTTATTTATTGAGCAAGAGGGAAATCCGGCGGCCGCACTTGATTATTTGAAAGCACACCAAGCGGCGCTGATCGCGGCGGAGAAACACCTGGCACAGGATGCAGACATACGTTCTCTGATCAATGCGCCGGATGGCTTGTATCTGCAAACCAAGGCGATGTGCGTCTGGTGGATGTTGCGGGACATGCTGGGCACGGACCCGCGATTGGCACTGTTAGATTACAAATCGACCGAAGATACCGATCCGAAGTATTTGCAGCGCACGCTGGAGAAGGCGGCTAAGCGCGATTTGGGCTGGTTTTTCGAGGACTGGGTGTATCACGATCGCGGGCTGCCGGATTTTCGGGTGAGCTACGTAAATGTGGCGGCAATTGCCAATGGCGGGTATCTGGTCACGGTCACGGTTGAAAATTTGGGAGCCGCAGGCGCGGAAGTTCCGATCACATTGAAAATAGAAGGTGGAGAAGTAGACAAGCGAATTGTGGTGCGCGGTAAGGCGAAAGCAACGATCCGGTTGGAAGTGGCGGCAAAGCCCATCGAGGTTGTGGTGAACGATGGTAGCGTGCCCGAGAGCGACATGACGAACAACACATATCCGGTGGCGGATGAGAAATAGGAGGCGGCGATGACGGAAGCAGAATTCAAAAAGCACTTGGCGGCGGCGGAGAAAAGTCCGAAGGAAATCGCGGCGGCGATTCTGGGATTGCCGGATGTGACACTGCGCTATAAGCCGTCCCCGGAGAAGTGGTGCATCCTGGAAATTCTCGCGCATTTGGCGGACATGGAAATTGTGCTCTCGTACCGCATTCGACAGATGCTGGCGGACGAGAAGCCGGTCATTGCGCCGATTGATCAGGACGCGTGGGCGCGCAATTTGGGCTACATGGAATCGGCTCCAGCAGAGTTGATTGCTCTCTATGGGCTCAATCGGCATGCGACGCTGCAATTGTTGCGCCGGTTGAAACCGGAAGATTTGAAGAAGTCGGCGTATCATCCGGAGTCGCAGCAAGACGCGACGGTCGCGGAGATGGTCGGACGCATCGGCGTGCATGGCGCGAACCATCTGGCGCAGATTGAGCGACTGAAGAAAGAAGCGGGACGGAAGCCGAATTGAAGTTTTCGAGGACGAGGTGTCCGCGCCACACGGTTAAGGAATGGAGTTGGTGAATTGGATGAGGGCGTTGAGCTTTTTCAGCGCTGCGCCGGAATCGATGGATGAAGCAGCAATGGGCAGAGCGTCGGCCAGGTGATTGGTCACGCCGGCGGCGACCAGCGCGGCAGAAGCGTTAAGCAGCACGACATCACGACGCGGAGATTTCTGCCCGCCTAGGATTTCGCGGATAATATCGGCGTTTACGTTCGCATCGCCGCCGGAAATTTCGGACAGGGAAGCGCGCTTCAGGCCAAATTCTTCGGGCGTCACTTCATAGGTGCGCAAATTTCCGTCGCGTATTTCGGCAATGCGTGTCGGCGCAGAAATCGTAATCTCATCGAGGCCGTCCAATCCGTGCACAACCAGAGCGCGGCGCAGGCCCAACATGCTGAGGGCCTCGGCAAGTTTTTCGACGAGATCAAGAGCATAAACGCCTGCAACTTGAGCGGACGCGCCCGCGGGATTGGTGAGCGGGCCTAGCAGATTGAAGACCGTTCTCATGCGAAGCTCCTGACGGGTCCGCTGCACGTGCTTCATGGCGGAGTGCATGGCGGGCGCGTAGAGAAAAGCGATGCCGACCTGCGCAAGGCAAGAGGCGATTTCTGCCGGAGCGAGGGCAATATTCACGCCTAAAGCCTCGATCACATCCGCTGAGCCGCATTTCGACGTCACGCTGCGGTTGCCGTGCTTGGCGATGCGCACACCGGCCCCGGCGGCGACAAAGGCTGTGGCCGTCGAAATGTTGAACGTGCCGCTGGCATCGCCCCCGGTGCCGCACGTGTCCAGGAGCGCATCGCGGTCGGTTCCGGCGGCGTTCAAGAGCGCGCTATCGGCGGCGGGAAGCGGTGAGGCGGCCGCACGGATGGCCTCTGCGAACCCGACGATCTCTTCAACGGTCTCGCCCTTCATCCGTAAAGCAACGAGCAGAGCGGCAATTTGGGAATCAGTGCATTGGCCGTCGAGGACTTCTGCCATTACGTCGCGCGCCTCGTTGCGGTTGAGTGATTCGCGTTGGCAGGCGAGACGATTGAGGGCGTCGAGAATCATGGGTAGGGGCAGCAGAATTCAGATTAGCAGAAGCAGGTCTTTTGACTCGCCACGTGATCCTGCGGATCGCGTTGCTTCGCTCAAGATGACAGAGTTTTAAGAATCGCAGTTTGCCCAATGTGCGGCGCTCCAGCTAAAATCATAAGTTCGCTGCGTGCTGTTGCAACCTGCCAGCAAGCGTCTTCCGAACAATTGATAGGCGGTATCTGAGTCAGGAATCATTATGAAAATTCATGAGTATCAGGCGAAGGCAATCCTGAAGAAGTATGGGGTGCCCGTGCCTCGCGGCGAAATGGTGGAAACGCGCGAGCAGGCTGTGACTGCGGCGCAGAATTTGTTCAATGCGGGTGCGAGCGGAGTAGTGGTCAAGGCACAGATTCATGCCGGTGGCCGCGGTAAAGGCGGCGGGGTCAAGATTGCGAAATCGGTGGAGGAAGCCGGCGAACTAGCGGGCAAGATATTGGGCATGACGCTGGTCACGCACCAGACTGGACCTGAAGGAAAACTTGTCCAGCGACTGCTGATTGAAGAGACACTGCCGATTGAGAAGGAGCTTTATCTTGGGATTGTGATCGATCGCGTGGAGGCACGGCCCGTATTCATGGCGTCGGTCGCGGGTGGAATGGAAATCGAGCAGGTCGCGGAAGAAAATCCGGACTGCGATTTTGAAGGAATACATTCAGCCGGGCATGGGGTTGCAAGCTTTTCAGGCGCGTAAGTTGGCGTTCGCGCTGGGGCTGAAACCAGCCCAGATCAATACGCCGTTAATTGATGACGGGCTTGTACGAGGCATTCGAAGAGACTGATTCTTCGCTGATGGAAATTAATCCGTTCATCTCATGCAGCGATGGGCGATTGTTCGCGCTTGACGCCAAGATGAATTTCGACGATAACGCCATGTTCCGGCACGCGGACTTGAAGGCACTGCGCGACGTGAGCGAAGAGGATCCGCTGGAAGTGGAAGCGTCGAAATACAGTCTGAACTACATCAAGCTCGATGGAAATGTCGGCTGTATGGTGAATGGCGCGGGGTTGGCGATGGCGACCATGGACATCATTAAGTACGCCGGGGGCATGCCGGCGAACTTTCTTGACGTGGGCGGCGGCGCCAACGCAGAACAAGTCACGCATGCGTTTGAGATTCTGCTCAGCGACAAGAACGTGAAGGCCGTGCTAATTAACATCTTTGGCGGCATCTTGCGCGTGGATACTCTGGCCAATGGTGTGGTCGAGGCGGCGAAGAAAACTGGAATCCAATTGCCCATCGTGCTAAGGCTCGAGGGAACGAATGTAGAACAAGGCCGTGAAATCCTCGCGAAGTCAGGATTTAATTTCATTGTGGCTGAAACCATGAAAGATGCGGCGGAAAAAGTCGTAGCAGCGGCGAGAGGCTAAGAAATCATGAGTGTTCTGGTAGATAAATCGACAAAAGTAATAGTGCAGGGACTGACTGGCCGCGAAGGCACATTTCACGCGAAAGCCTGCGCCGAATACGGCACCAAGATTGTTGGCGGAGTGACGCCCGGCAAAGGCGGGACGACGCACGAAGGCTTTCCGGTTTTTAACTCGGTGCAAGAAGCCGTGGACAAGACCGGAGCTGACTGTTCGATGATTTTTGTGCCGCCGCCATTTGCCGCGGACGCAATCATGGAAGCCGCGGATGCGGAGGTGGAATTAATTGTCTGCATCACAGAAGGCATTCCAACGCTCGACATGGTCAAAGCGTGGGAATTCTTGCAGACGCGGCGGTCGAGATTGATCGGTCCCAACTGCCCGGGGATTATTTCGCCGGGAAAATGCAAAATCGGCATTATGCCGGGACGTATCCACAAAGAAGGATCAGTCGGCATTGTCTCTCGGTCGGGAACGTTGACATATGAAGCGGTCTATCAATTGACCACGCGGGGAATCGGGCAGTCCACCGCGATTGGCATTGGTGGCGACCCCATTATCGGGACGAATTTTTTAGACGCACTCGATCTTTTTAATAAAGACCCGCAAACCGAAGCCGTGATCATGATTGGCGAAATTGGCGGTAACGCAGAAGAATCCGCGACTGAGTATGTGAAGAAGTACATGAAGAAGCCGGTGGTGGGATTTATTGCGGGCCAGACCGCGCCGCCCGGCCGCCGCATGGGGCACGCTGGCGCGATCATCTCCGGCGGCAAAGGAACGGCGGAAGAAAAGATTAAAGCAATGGAGGCCGCGGGAATTCGCGTGGCGAAATCTCCCGCGACCATCGGAGAAACTCTGGCGGCCGCGCTGGGAGCAACGGCGCGGGCCTGATTTTTCCCTAACGAATTTACTAACGACCTACAAATCTACCAACGACTAAGGACTGATTAATTCCATGAAAACTCTGCAACGCACTCTAACGATTGTGAAGCCGGATGCGGTAAAGAAGAACGCCATTGGCGACATCATCGAGCAGTTCGAAAAGAACGGGTTTCGTATTATCGCGATGAAAATGCTGGAAATCTCCAAGCACCAGGCCGAACAGTTTTATGCGGTGCATGCGAGCCGTCCATTTTTTGGCTCACTAACAGACTTCATGTCGAGCGGGCCGGTCGTAGCGCTGGCGCTGGAAAAAGAAAACGCGATAGCCGACTTGCGCAAGCTGATGGGTGCAACCAATCCGGCGCAAGCAGAAGAGGGAACGATCCGGAAGAAGTGGGCGAGCAACATTGAACACAACGCGATTCATGGCTCCGATGCGGAAGACACGGCACGATTTGAATTGAGCTTTTTCTTCGCCGGCTACGAACTCGCAGTTTAAGCGACCGTCAAAAACGATCACAATCAGCCCAAGGGCTCGTAGAGGTTGCCCTCAATCCGGTCTGCGATCTTGGGCAATTCTTTCTTGGCGTACTGTAAGAAGTGGGGCGAGGCGCGGTGCGCCTCAAGCGCCGCGTCGTCTTTGTATTGCTCGTAGATAAAGAAGCGGCGCGGGTCGGTCTTGTGGCGGTGCAGCTGATACATGACGCAGCCGGGTTCTTTGCGCGATTCGTCGTTGAGTTTGGTAAACAGCGCGGCGGCTTCGGCCTCACGGCCCACTTTCGCCATCCAGGTCACAGCTAATACAACCATTCCAGTCTTGCTCCTTGAAATGATGATGATTACGCTAGCGGGCTTTTGCCCCCTTGCGTTGTGTCAGAGATTCTAACGCGGCGGCGAACTCATCGACAAAAATAGTTTGATTCCGGTCAGGGCCGTTTGAAACCACGCCAATGCGTGATCCACTTTCTTTCTGAACAAAAGCAAGGTAGTCGCGCGTGGCTTTCGGCAGCTTGTCGTAGCTTGTGATGCCGTGGGTTGCGGTCTTCCAGCCCGGAAGCGAGCGATAGACGCACTCGATTTTGTCGTAGCCGCTGGCATGGGCAGGAATTTCTTCCGTTGCTTTGCCATTAATCTTGTAGCCGACGCACACCGGGATTTCGTCGAGTTCATCGAGCACGTCGAGCTTGGTCACGACCAGCCATTCGCTGCCGTTAATCATGTTGGAATAGCGGAGCAGAGGCAAGTCAAGCCATCCGCAACGGCGAGGACGCCCGGTCACCGCCCCGTATTCGTTGCCGCGGGCGCGAATAAGATCGCCGGTCGCGTCGAGCAGTTCGGACGGAAACGGGCCGCCACCCACGCGCGTGCAATAGGCCTTGGTCACGCCGATGACCGTGTTGATTGCAGTCGGCGCTACTCCGGTGCCGATGACCGCGCCGCCGGAAGTCGCGCTTGACGACGTCACAAAGGGATAGGTGCCATGGTCGATGTCGAGCATGGTGCCTTGCGCGCCTTCGAACATGACAGACTCGCCGGAGCGTAAGGCATGGTTCAGCAACGCGGCGGTGTCGCAGACGAACGGTGCAATCTTTGCCGACGCTTCGGCGTAGTCGGCATACATTTTGTCGGGATCAAGCGGATCAGAGTTAAAAAGCGCGTGCGCGATCATGTTCTTCTCGCGGCAGGCGTTTTCGATGTGCGTTCGGAGCAGTTGGAGATCAAGCAAGTCTGCCACCCGCAATCCCCGGCGGCCCATCTTGTCTTCATAAGCGGGCCCAATGCCGCGAGATGTGGTGCCGATTTTTACGCGGCCGGGCGCGTTCTCGGAAGCCAGTTCAATCATCCGGTGATAGGGCAGAATTACATGAGCGCGGTTGCTGACGAAGATGCTGCCGTCCACTTTTACGCCCGCTTCACGCAGGGCGGCGACTTCTTTCAGAAATGCCATGGGGTCGAGAACGACGCCATTGCCAATCACGCTGCGGCAGCCCGCGCGCAGCACGCCGCAGGGAACCAACTGCAAAATGAACTTCTTGCCGTTAATGATGACCGTGTGGCCGGCATTGTGCCCGCCCGCGTAGCGTGCGACGACGGAGAAATTCTCCGAGAGCACATCAACAATTTTTCCCTTACCTTCGTCGCCCCACTGGGCGCCGACGATGACTGCGCTGCTGCCTTGGTTCAAGTGCGAACTCCCTCAAACTGGATCGCGCGGCATGACATGCGATGCCGCTTCGCGGACCGTACACACTCGTTCTTGCGGCGTGCTGCAAGTTGCTGAATTCAGGGATGTAGAACGGAATTGTGTACTCACAATCATACCTCGCCATGAGGCTGGCGGGCAACGTGAGGTCTCTAACCGAAAGCCTGAAAATCTTGCCAGAATTCCGGCCACGGTTTGACCGGAGGGCCGCACAACCAGATGTCAGGATGGGAGTCGCTCTCTTCGTTCTTTACCCCGAGATGGTTTGTGTAATGTCCGGCGAGGTGACAGTCGGTGAATGTTTTCTCCACATACCCATGAGAAAGGCCGAGGACAAGCAGCGTGGTGGGCGGCGGCGTGGGATAACCCCGCAACCAGGCCGAGTTGGTTCCGCTGATGGGCGGCGGGAGATGATAAGCCGGGCCCAAAATCTCGATGGCGCCTTGTTCGCCATAGTTACCGGTAACGATACCGAAACTCGCCTGCTGCTCGGGCGTCAGCGAATCACGAATGCCAGCGACGCTCTTGAGGAGATCGTCCCATCCGATCTCTTCGCGCAGGTCGCCATTTGCTTTCAGGGCATAGTTCATCAAGGGCCCGTGGGTCGCAAGGGGAATGACAATCGCGATCATGAGCCCGCCATAAGCTGCGAGGCCGGTGAAAAATAGTCCTTCTAGGATGCCCCTTCGCACTTTCGGCAACGACGCGAGCCATCGCTCTCCTGCAACTGCTCCCATGGCAATCAGCGAAGCGTACGCAGCGCCCAAATAGTAGCCGCGCCCTTTTCCAACTATGAAGAGAGCCAGCGGGATCACATACATCCAGCCCAGCATCCGATACCGCCGGTCGCACAAGAAGCAAATTAAGCCAGTGATCCACAGCGGCAGAGCGAAGAAATTGGTGCAGATGCGGATTTGATCGATAAAGAAACTATCGGCGCGGCCCTCGCCAACATCGCGCACGTGAATGTGATGGAGAAAGTGCAGCGAGATAAAGTCGTGGTGGATCTGCCAAATGAGATTTGGAAGAAAGATTAGTAGCGCCACGCTGAGTCCGGCCCAAAACCAGATGCTGGCCAGAAAACGCCGGGCGCTGGTGAGCAAGACGCCACACAGCACCCCGCAGAGCAAAAACGCCATCGTATATTTCGATTGCAGGCCAAGTCCGGCAGCGGCGCCAATCGCCAGCCACCAGCGCGGATTTTCCGTTTTTAACAGCCGAATTGCGAAATACGCGATCAGCACCCACCACAGGTAATCGTAGGTCGTATATTGAAACTCCGTGCCCTCGAAAAGCGATAGCCCAGACAAGGCGACAGCCAGCGCCGCGGTAATCTGCGCGAGGCATCCGCCTCCCAGTTCATAAGCCATCAAGCCGGTCACAAAGATAGCGGTCGTAGTCGCGACGACCGAAAACAACCGCAGTCCAACGAGTGAAAGGCCGAAGATGTGCAATCCAACGCTGGTCAAAAAAGGATTCAGCGGCGGATAAGGAATAAAGCCCCAGTCAAGATGGAGGGCATCGCTCAGGACCTGAAATTCGTCGCGGTGAATCCCGTAGCGGTTATTCGTAAGAATGTGCAGCAACGCGACCGCAGCCGCTATGCCGAGCAGCGCAGCAATCTCAGGCTTATTTTTAGGTTGCTCTTGCAGTTCTTCCATAGGCTTTGCTATTGCTTCCTTTACGCGCACTGAAGCATCAAAGTTCCGTATCTCTATCTGCCACGAAACGCGACTGTACACTATCTCACATGCCTGAACTTCCTGAAGTTGAAACGATTGCCCGCGGGCTGGCCAAGCGCGCGACTGGAGACGTAATCGAATCCGTCTGGATCGGTTCGAAGCCAGAGCCTCTAAAGTCTCCAGCAAAGGAAATTGCCCGAGTGCTCGAAGGCAGCCGGATTGCCGGAGTTCGGCGTGTTGGCAAGCACATCGTTTTTGATCTAGAAGAGGCGGCGCGGACGCCGTCTGTCACACCCAAGTCCGCGAAAAAAACGACGGACAAGAATGTCCGTCCTACGCATCCTGAACCGTCACAGTGGGTCGTTCACCTGGGCATGACTGGCCGCATGTTGGTGACTGATCCCACGGAAGAACTTGCCAAGCATACTCACGCCGTCGCCACCCTGAAGTCGGGCAGGGAACTGCGTTTTGTGGATCCCCGCCGGTTGGGCCGTTTGAGCGTCGCTTCCGGATTTGAACCCGGGGGCAAGGAACCATTGGATATTTCGCTCGAAGATTTCATTCCCTTGTTTCGCGGGCGCAAGACGCCGATTAAGAGCGCGCTGCTCAATCAGAAACTTCTCCGCGGTGTGGGCAATATCTACGCTGACGAATCCTTGTTTCGTGCAGGCATTCGCCCCAAGCGAAAAGCTTCTTCACTCAGCAAGAACGATTTGTCGAGGCTGCATCCGGCGATCAAAGAAGTATTGCGTGAGGCGATTGCTCTAGGCGGGTCAACGGTGTCTGATTACGTGGATTCGGACGGCGAAGAAGGGTTCTTCCAGCTGCAACACCGCGTGTATGGCCGCGAAGGCGAACCGTGCCTGGCGTGTAAGACGCCGATTAAGCGCGTGGTCATCGCCGGCCGAAGCAGTCATTATTGCCCGAAATGCCAGAAGTGATGTGGGTGCGCAAGTATGCTTAGCCTAGAGTCGTCTCGCCTGTGCTCGCTTCCAGAAGATCAAAGCGATCACAAGCATGAGAAAAAACGTGGCGATGTCGCCGCGATGTAAAGCTTGCGGTGCCAGCGAAAGCGCGAGCCCCGCCAAACAAACCAGGATTGCGCTGTATAAAACAAAAGGATTTTTCATACCATCTTTACCTCTCCGCCAATCCTAACAGCCCGTGCAAGTTCCGATTGCCGGACACAGTTACCTCGCCGCGGCCTTCAGGCTTGCGACCTCTTTGAGGGTTAACTGCCGGTATTTCCCCGGGTGGACATCTAATTCCAGTGGGCCATAACGCACGCGCTTGATTTTTTCCACGTGGTGGCCAATCTCTTCGAACATGCGCCGGATCTGGCGATTTTTGCCCTCGATCAGCGTGACTTCGTACCAGGGGTTCGCCGCTTCGCGAATAATTTTGATTTGCGCCGGGGCCGTCCGCACCCTTTTTCCAGCGCGCTCAGTCGAGATGGTAAGGCCTTCGCGCAACCGATCGAGGTGATCGGGCGCGGGCGTTCCCGAAGTTTTGACCATATAAGTCTTGGGTACGTGAGAAGCGGCTTTCATCAAATAATTAGCAAACTCGCCGTCGTTCGTCAGCAGGAGCAAGCCTTCGCTGGCGTAGTCTAGCCGTCCCACAGGATAGACGCGGGCCTTTACGCCATGAAGTAAATCCATCACCGTCGGTCGCTTTTCCGGATCCTTCAAAGTCGTGACATAGCCCTTCGGCTTGTTCATTAAGAGATAGACATGCCGCTCTGCCCCGTGCAGTAGCTTGCCGTTCACGCGAATATGGTCGTGCTCGGGGTCGGCTTTCGTGCCGAGTTCAGTAACAATTTTGCCGTTGACTGAAACTAGACCGCCCGTGATGAACTCTTCGGCTTTGCGTCGCGAGGCGATGCCGGCCGCGGCGATAATTTTTTGTAGACGCTCAGTGGGCATAGAGGGACGCTCTAGCTCTCTGACTCTTGCGGGTCGTCAGCCATAGAACTGGATGAAGAACCGGACGGGGACCCGAATGACGATGAACTGGACGCCACGACGTGAATTTCTTTTTCGTGCACACCCTCTTCGAGGCGCACTTCTTTTTCCTCAGCCACCTCTTCAGAAGACTCCATTGATGGCACACCTGTTGCATCAGCAACACCGCCATCAAGGGGAAGAAGATCGCTTTCAAACGACTCCGACACGAGCTTTTCGAACTCTTCCATGCTGGGCAGTTCGTTGACGTCTTTTAATCCGAATCGGAGCAAGAATTCCTTTGTCGTCTTGTAAAGAATGGGACGCCCAATCACTTGCTTGCGGCCTGCGGTCGTGATGAGTTTGCGGTCAAGTAAAGTCGCAATGACGCCGCCAGAATCCACGCCGCGAATTTCGCTGATTTCTGGAACTGTTGCAGGTTGCTTATAAGCAATGACGGCAAGCGTCTCGAGAGCGGGCAGCGAAAGCCGAATTGGCGGCTTCAGGCTCTTGGCAAAAGCACGTACTACGTCGTGCTGCTCCGGCTTGGTGGACATGCGATAGCCCCCGGCGACTTCGCGAATCTCCACACCATGCGCGGGACTGGAATATTCGGCAATCAATTCATTGAGTGCAGCACGCACGCGCGACTTGGCATCGTCGTTGGTTTCTTTACCAACCTCGCTGATCGCAGGTTCCTTCGTCAACTGCGTCAATTGGTCAAGCGTGATCGGCGTCTCCGCCGCATAAATAATCGCTTCGAGTTTTGCTTTGAGGCTCATAGATCCGGTTGCCGGTAGCCAGTTATCAGTTGCCAGAACTTATCTCCAATCATCGCGCACGGCGGCTTGTTCCGCCATGACGGCTTCAAATCCTTCATGTTTGCGCAACAGAATCTCGCCAAACATTCGATCTTGTTTTAACTGAATCGCCTGCAAGCGTACCAGTTCAAGCAGGGCCAGAAACATGCAAACCAGGGCCTGCCTCGATTCAATATTCCGCAGCATCTGCTTCAAGCGCACCGGACGGTCTTCAAATGACAATCGACGTTTCAGAAACTCAATCATCTGTCCGACGGTGACCGTTTCTTCATCCACTTGAATCATCGGTCTCTCGCGTGCGCGATCGAGAATCTGCTGAAAAGTCTTGACCAGATCAATCACATCGGCAGCGAGTTCAGGCTCTGTGCCTTCGTCGTTGATGAATTCCTTGAGCGCAGGGTTCGACAACACTGCGTCTTCAATTTGTTGCTTTTGCAAAAGCATTTGCGCGGCGGACTTGAACTTCTCGTGCTCGATCAGCCGGTTCACGAGTTCCGATCGCGGATCATCCTGTGCTTCCGACGCAACCGCAGGATCGCGCGGCAACAGCATCTTCGACTTTATGTGAATCAGCACCGCCGCCATATAAATGAATTCGGCGGCCACATTTACATCCAGTTCTCGTAGCTTTTCAACGTATGTCAGATACTGCGCTGTAATCTTCGCGATAGGAATGTCGTAAATGTCGATGTCTTGCTTGCGAATCAGATCCAGCAGGAGATCTAGCGGCCCTTCATAAACCAGGCCGACGCTGACGGCAAAGGGGAAGTCGCTCTCCGCCTGTTTCTTCGGAGGAACTTCTGCGGTCACCATTTTGATGGGTTCGGCCATTTTTAAGACTGCTACTTCGGCGGCGCGAGCGACATGTGCATGGACTCGCGAACCTCGCCCATGGTCGCGTTCGCCACTTCCCGCGCCTTTGCCGAGCCAGCTTCTAGGATATCCCAGGCGAGGCGCGGATTCTCCTCATATTTCTTGCGACGCTCCTGCATGGGGCTGAGTATCTTCACCAGACCGTCCGCAGCCCAGCCCTTACACTCGATGCATCCAATGCCCGCGGAACGGCAGCCTTCGTTCACTTTGGCCATCGTTGCCTGATCGCTAAAGATTTTGTGCAGATCGCCCACCGGGCAGACATCAGGATTACCGGGATCAGTTCTTCGCATACGCGCCGGGTCGGTCACCATGGTCTTCAGCTTCTGTCGCACGACCGGCTCCGGGTCGGAAAGCATGATCGTGTTGCCATAGGACTTCGACATCTTGCGGCCGTCAGTGCCCGGAAGCTTGGGAGTTTTCGTCAACAGCGGTTGCGGCTCGGGGAGGACTTCTTTACCGTTAATCTTGTAAAACTGATTGAAGCGCCTCGCGACTTCACGCGTCAGCTCAATGTGCGCGACCTGATCTTCACCCACGGGTACGAAATCGCCCTTATAGATCAAAATGTCAGCGGCTTGCAGTAGCGGATAGCCCAGAAATCCGTACGTTCCTAAATCTTTTTCGGTGATGTTTTCCCGTTGCTCTTTGTACGTCGGAACGCGCTCCAGCCAGCCTAACGGGGTGATCATCGAAAAAAGTAAATGAAGCTCGGCATGTTGTGGCACGTGCGACTGGATGAACATGGTGCAGCACTCGGGGTCGAGTCCCGCCGCCAACCAATCGATCGCCACGTCGAGCGAATTCTGTTTCACGCGTGACGTATCGGCGTAATCGGTAGTCAGGGCGTGCCAGTCGGCCACGAAGAAGAAACATTCATACTGATCTTGCATGCGCACCCAGTTGTCGAGTGCGCCGACGAAGTTGCCTAGGTGCAGCTTGCCCGTCGAGCGCATGCCGCTGAGAACACGTTTTCGTAAAGGAGGCGAGCTCATCAGATTCCCAGGACCGCAGCGTCAAAGATGCCAATCACGGGATAGATCAACCGGCCGAGTAGCCCGCCACCAAGAAATACAAGGGCCATCAACATGAACATGCCGGTCGCGTCGTAAATGCGCAAGAGGTTGGCTGGAAGAAAATGTCGCAATACGTGACTACCGTCCAGGGGCGGCACGGGAATGAGATTGAAAACGCCCAACACGACGTTAATGATCATGAATTGATAGAGCAAAAGGCACGTCGGCACGAGGACCGAGTCTGATTGCAGCGAAACGAACCCTTGCGGAATCCCATAAACAATCTGCGCTCCCGCCGCCGACGAATGTTTGATCAAGATCAGCAAAATCACTGCGAGCGTCGCCACCGCGAAATTGCTGATCGGCCCGACCACGGACGTAAGCACATCGTCGAGAACGGGATTTTTGAAATTCCGTGGGTTCACGGGCGTCGGTTTCGCCCAGCCGATGATAGGAAAATGCGCAAATGCCGCAATCAGCGGCAGTAAAACCGTTCCCACAGGATCTATATGCTTGATGGGATTCAGAGTAATCCGGCCCAACATGCGCGCAGTCGGGTCGCCACGCAGATTTGCCATCCATGCGTGGGCGGACTCATGCACGCTGATCGCGAACACAAATGCGATCAACTGAAACAAAATATTGACGTGTTGTAGCGTCATTCTGGGCTGATTTCGATACTAACATGCCTAATCCAAGGTACTTGCGGCGTAGGGCTTCGCCCGCAAGGGAAAGAATTGCGAGCGGTGGGTTACTTTTTCTCAAATGCTTTTTTTACTTCTTCCGGTGCAATCGATTTCACTTTCAGCGGCTTAGCTGGAACCCCGCCAACTATGTTGTATGGCGCAACATCTTTAGCGGCGACGCCGATGGAACCCACCATCCCGTGCTCGCCGACTTTGACTCCACTCATCACAGTCGCGTGATAGGTAATTCGGGCGCGCGGTCCGATCTCAGTTTTTTCATTGCTCACGATCATGCCATCGTTCAAATCGTGCGCATGAGAATAAATATTTGCGTAATCCGAAACCGAAGAGCCTTCATGAATAATGATCTCCCCGCGATCGTCGAGCAGGACATATTTATGGATGGTGCAATTGTCTTCGACCGTGAGGTTGTAGCCGTAAGACACTTCAATCCCGTGAAAGAGCTTCACGTTTTTGCCGAGATGCTTAAAGATATGTTTCGCCAGCATGTAACGGACGCGAAACCCGAGCCAGTGATTCAAGCCCGCAGGCGACCGGTCAAACATCATCCAGAACCAGATGAGTGGTTTGCGCTCGGCATATTTAGCCCCATCCACATCGCCGTAGTATTCCGGTTCTAAAGATGCGTTGCGAGGGTCAAACGAATAAACCATCGTCTGCGTGGCGAGACCGGCATTCGCGGCAGGCGCCGAATAGGGCTGACCCAGGTAGAGTTCGTGCAAAGCATTGCGCACGATTTCGCTGCGATGGATGGGGTCAGTATTTGCAAATTCTTTGTCTAAAAACTCAATCCAGCCAAGGAAAGATTTTTCTGCCGCCGGCGTTGGCGCGATGTTGCGGTATTCGTATCGGGGCATAAATATGCTCGCTTCTTAGACTCGATTCTTAGAAATGCAGGTAGAACATAGCATAGTACGCGGCTGGAAAACGATTCGCGGAGTGCGGCGAAGCAAGGGAATCGTCAATCCTTCATGCCGCTTTGGGGCTGAAGTTCCGCCCAATTTCCAGCAATTTGCAGGTTTTTCGTTTTTGTGCCCGCGGGAGTGAACTGGGGCGGAGCCATGCCGATGCTATGCGCTACGGCCTGCAGTTCCTGGGATTGCGCGTCACCGTGAAGAACAAATCCATAGCCGGTGCGTGAGACCCATCCCTGTACAGTCATCGCTGCCGGTTTGCCTAAAGGCATATGGAATGGCCCGATCTCCAGCCGGGGTTCCTGCGCAGCCGCGACGCTTAACGCAGGGGTTTTCTTTTTGGCGCTGTTCGCCTCCGTTGCGAAACTAAATGGTATGGTCCCCAGCCGCAGGTCCGTATCCGTGGATTTCGAAATCAACTGAAATTGGTAGGTCGTTCCGGCGCCTCGCCACGTCTCGCCCGACGCTTCCGCAGAGTGCAGGGTGAAACGCGCATCCGCTGTTCCTTCCGCCAGCAAATCGGCCGGAATATTATGTTTGGCATGTGCCGCCAGCGCCACCACGGCTTGCAACGGTACGCCCTGCGCCGCCAGCACCAAATCATAGCGTCGAGGTCCCAACAAGTTGGCGATGCTACCGGTGAGTGAAACTTCCCCCGCGCCCGCGGGTGCCTCGCAATTTACATCGGACAGTGAATGATCCGCCGAACTGTAAGTCGCATTGCAGCTCGCGCCCAGCCGCAATTCGCCGCCGCTCAAAATGTCAAAACGCCGGAAGTCGCGCACGGAAGCTGTCGAAATGATCGTCAAATTCTTCGGGCTCCCGGAAAGACTCGCGTTCAGTTGAACAGTGCCGCGCCAGCCGGAATCGTACCCGTGAATCAATTTTGTGAACTGCCCCAGCTGCGCCCGGTCCCATTGCGCTCGAAATTGCAACGGCGTTTCGCCCAGCGAGGCTGCTCGCTGCCACTGCCCGCTTACCGTGAGCATACCCGTATCACTGACGTTCTTGTCGGTGCGCAAGGGAACGGCCTTCAGGCGCATTCCCCACGTGTTCTCCGAATCCTGCCATAGCGAAAAGTCCGCGTCGGTTAACGAATAGGGCGTCTTCTCCTCGCCCAGCTTGCAGTTGATGCGTCCCTGACTGGCTTCAATATAGGGGAATCCGGGCCGCTGTTCGCCAAGTGCCTTGCTCGTAGGCGCGGCAGGAATCTGTGCATTCCGTTGCAGTAAATCCTCGAGATTCCACACACCCTGCTTGTTCCGCACCAGATTAAGGCTGGGTTCATATAAACTCAGCCGCGCAATCTCCAGCCGGCCGCGCAAAAGGGAAGTTAGCCGTAACGCGGCCGTCACGTCGGAAGAGCGCAACATTGGCTCCGCCCCGAATGCCGGATTATCGTGCACCACGAAATTCTCAAGATCGAAACCCGGGCGCGGAAGCAAGCGGAAATTCACCGCGGAGATCTCTACCTGCCGGCCTACTGCCATGCTGATTTCAGCCGTAATCCGGTTGCGCAAGTGCTGTACCCCTGGGCGGACGAAAAACAATGCCAGCAGGGCGACTCCGGCCAATACTACGATGCCGCGCCGGGTTCGCCAGAATTTCCACGGCAATGTACTCAATGAATCACCTTCAGCGTGCGGCTCCAGCGAGTCTCGTCGAAGAAATGCACAACCACCTTCGCCATAAATCCGAGGCGTTCGCCCAAACCGGTCTGCAGATATTGCAATGGCGGTGTCTCAAATGACCAATAGATAAACATGGGCCGCCCAATCACATTCTCCCGGGGAACGAAGCCCCAAAAACGGCTGTCGAGGCTTACATCACGGTTGTCTCCCATTCCGAAATAGGAGTCGGGCGGTACGACGAGATCCTCGCCTTGAATGTGCTTGGGCAGTTCATCCTGCCACTGCGGGGTCACGTTATAGAAGTCCGAGGGAGAGACAGCCGGGAAATTGTCCCGGTAGGGGTTATATCCGTCGTTCGCACTATGAATCACGTAAGGCTCGTCCAACTTCACCCCATTCCGGTACACCGCGCCGTCGCGCAAATGAATCCGGTCCCCGGGTAGGCCGATGACCCGCTTCACGATATACAATCCCGGCTCAGCCGGCGACAGAAATACGAACACGTCTCCATGTTTGATCTCGCGATACGGCAACAGCGGCCCTACCCATTTGCTAGGCGGAGCAAACCGTTCCCGGTTGACGAATACGTGATCGCCAATCAAAAGCGTATTTTCCATCGAGCTCGAGGGAATCTCGAACGCCTGAAAAATGAATGTGATAATGAACAAGCCCGTTACCAGCACTGACGCCAGCGACGCCAAAAATTCGACTGGCGTTTCGCGCGGTTTTTCTTCCTGCTTTTCTTTCTTGGCCACGAATATATTTCCTCTATATGTTTAGTAAACCAGCCGAAGCGTACGGTTCCAGCGTGTGACCTGTATGACATGGGTCACGGCGTAGGCAAGGTGCAGCAGTCGATCTCCCGGAGTCGGCGTGTTCGTCATATCCTCGTTGTTGCTCTTGACCGACCAGTAAATCACCAATGGCCGCCCCACGATATTTTCCCGCGGAACAAAGCCCCAGTATCGGCTGTCTTGACTGTCGTCGCGGTTGTCGCCCATCACAAAGTAATACCCCTCGGGAACGATGAGTTGCCCATCCTCCACCAATTTTCGCATTTGCAGCCACCACCTTCCCTCCAGTCCGGGGACAGGCAGGTTCAGCTGCGGAAAATTGTCGCGGAACAGATCGCGCTGGGTGGAGATGTAATGCACGTACGGCTCACTGAGCGGACTCCCGTTGATGTATACGGTCCGATTAATCAGCCGCAGGCGATCGCCCGGGACCCCGATGACCCGCTTCACAAAGTGCTGGGTCGGATCGATCGGATAATGAAACACGACGATATCTCCACGCTGGACAGCGTGATAGGGCATGATTTCATCGAGAAATCCACCTCCGTAGCGCAGCTTATCCACCAACAGGTAATCGCCCACTAAAAGCGTATTTTCCATCGACGGCGAAGGAATCTGAAATGCTTGCACCACAAAAGTGACCACAAAAATGGCGATAATCACCGTCGTCAGCAGCGCCTGCGCGGCTGCGGGCCACGTGGATTGCGCGTGTGGATTGAGAACTTCCATGGCGATACTACAACTCTATGTTACTAGACCCGCCAGCTCGTCGGTCATGCCATTGCGAAAGTGATGATTCTTTAAGATTTCGCTTTGCGCGCCGGGGCTTGAGAGGTCTCCGGCAGCGACAGCAGGTAGCCGAGCACTTGTCGGGCCGCATCCTGCTCGGCATTTTTTTTAGTGCTTCCTTCGGCGCGTCCCACAAAATCCGGTTGCATTCGCCCCGGCGAATGCAAGCGCACTTCCACGGTAAACGTCTTGTTATGTTCAGGGCCCTGCTCTTTTACGAGCACATATACCGGCTGCATTCGCGAGTCAGCTTGTAATTTTTCCTGCAAAGCCGACTTATAGTCCGTCACCGGCATCATGCCGCCCTCGCCCGCAATCGCTTCGACTTCCGGAGTGATGATTTTGCGCACGATAAAATCGCGGGCTGCTTCCAACCCACCATCGATATATAAGGCCGCCAGCAGCGCTTCCAGTGCGTCCACGAGCATGGCGGTTTTGTTTCTGCCGCCGCTCTTTTCTTCGCCGCGTCCGAGGCGCAAATAGGTTCCCAGTTGAATCTCACGGGCCACGCGGATGAGATGTTTCTCGCTGACCAGATGAGCGCGTAGCTTAGAAAGCTTGCCCTCGCGAAATTGCGGATAATGCCGGCATAATTCCTCGGTGGTCACCAGGCCTAGCACGGCGTCTCCCAGGAACTCAAGCTGTTCATTGTCGCCGGCAACAAAAGGGATGGATGGCGAGTCCTGCAATCGCGCCGCTTCCACTTCGCGAGCATGCGAGGTGTGGGTCAGCGCTTGCTCCAGTAATTCCGTTCGGACAAAGCGATGGCCCAGCTCCAGTTGCAGGTTCGCAGTGTCATGCACCTTCATAGGCAGGGGCAACCACGGGTGTCGCTTTACGGCAAGTTTTAAGTTCCGGGTGTTTTTGGCGCTGCCGCCGGGGTTGTTGCCGGGGTTGTCGCCGGTGCCGAGGACGGCACAGTCCCACCCGTCAGCTGGACCAGACGGTCGCGTTCGCGGCGGGCCAGAATTCCCGAACTCGTATTGTCCTGCGTCAATTCCACCGCGCGGTTCGCCTGCTTCAACGCGTCCGGATACTTATTCTGCTTGTCCAAGGCGATGGCCAGTCGCAAAACCACAACCGGGTCCGGCGATGACGGGAACGCGTCCAGTGATTTGTGGAAGTTGGCTTCCGCGTCCGCGTACTGCCCCGAATTGAGCTGGATCGCGCCAATGATGGAGTATGCCGTGGACTTTAGCGATCCCTTGTATTCGTCCACTTTTTCCTGGGATGTGCCCGCGGGGATAATGATGTCAGTTTCCACAGTCTGGATCGAACGCTGTGCTGCCTTCATGGCTTCGTCATAGCGCTGGTCTTTGTCGAGATCGGTGTCCCGCGTCCGCTCCGTCAGAACTTCGGCCACCCCGATCAAGGCTTCCGGGTCGTCCGGATCGATCTTGAGAATTTTGCGCCCGACATCGAGCATCTTGTCGCCGTTGTTGGCGTTCTGATAGGCGCGCATCGCGTTGCGGTAGAGCAGCGTGCGCAATTCACTATCCGGAAACTTTGTCGCAAAATCATCCGCCGCTTTCTCGAGCGCCGCGGGGTCTGTATTGGCGGCGGCGGCCTGGTACGCGTCAAACTCCGGCTGGGTCTTCGCTTGAGGCGGCCGTTTTCCCTGCGGCGGCGCAGCCGCGGTGGCGGCTTTCGGTGGAGTGCTGGCTTGCGGCGCAGTCGCAGCCTGCTGCCCGAGGCAGCCCCCTGCCATCACAACAACTGCCGACAAAATTGCCAATGTCTTCATGAATTCTCCTCGCATGCCACCCTTTTTCCCGGATTTGCATTCCTCCGGAGCGGCCAACCCATCATGCTAAACCATAAAGCTACTGCGGTCGCGTCGGCGGCTCATAGGGCTGCTGAATGCCCCGCTCCGCCGCCGCTTTTACTTCCGGAAGTTCGCCTCCCGTGGTGAGGGCGGCGCGGTAATGGTCCAACGCCGCATCGCGCTCCGCTTGCAGATCAAAAATTCGTCCTAAATAAATATGCGACCAGGCCACGACTTTGGGTTCATGCGCCACCGTCAAGGTCTCTTCAAAATACTTCTTGGCGCCATCCATGTCGCGCTGCATGGTCGCGGCCCTCGCCATGATGAACAAAGCTTGTCCTGCATCGCCGCTCTTCTCGTCCAGCGCTTCCTGCGCCAGCTTCTGCGCCGTCGCCGCGTCCCCGGCGGAAAGCCGCTGCTCCGCTGTGACCAGCAGTTTACCCTGCATGGGCTGCGCCAGGCGCAAAATTTCCGGGTCCTGCTTGACCGCAAATTGAATCTGCGACGCCGCTTTCTTCTCCTTGCCCACGTCGATGTCTGCGATCATTGTCCCGTAGGCAGTCCTGAAGCTAGTGCTGTCCTTTTCAAACCGAACCAGCTCATCGTAAAAATAGCGGGTCAGGATGTACCCCTGCTCCATGGACTCCTGCACCGCCTGCTGGCGTTCGGCTTCTGGCGCCCGGCTCGACCCCGCCGTCCGCGCCTCAATCGCACGGATCAGGCATTCCGTCAGCAGCAGCGAAGAACTGGTCTTGAAGCTCGCATCCATCGGCGCATTTTTCACCATCTCCAGCAAGGGATCGAGTTGCTTAATCGCCGTCGGATACTTCAGCGCCATCGGATCCAGCAAATAATGCAGATAAGTATGCCGCACCTGCTCCATCTTCAGCGGCGTATCCTGCCCCGGGGACATGACGACGTAATAATCGGCGCCATAATTCCGTGCATTGGTTTGCCCGGGATCGCCCAGCGGATCCAGATAAACCGTGAAACTATGGCCGAGATATCCAGCCGAAGGCAGCTTCAAATATGCCTCGGTATCGAAAAGCATTTTCGCGACCGGTTCATGGTAGCGCTGGATCAGTTCGGCGTAGGCTGCGCGATGCGCCATCCAAACCCCATGCAGCCCTGCTTCCGTATAAAACTTCTGCATAAAGGGCACAAAGCCGGAGATGACCGTCGCATCCGGTGGCAGGTCAGTCTCTTTTCCTTTCACTGAGAGCTCCGGCGGCGGCGTCAGATATAACGCAAGAGAAATATACTGCGCCAGGGTGTGCGCATTGTCGCCGGTGGGATGATCGGTATAAAACTGGCATAACAATTGGCTGGCATCGCCGGCAGTCTGCGAAGCCTTTACGTTCTTCGCAATCTCCGCGCGGATTTGCGCCCGCAGCGGATTCGACAAACCGAGTTCCGCGTCATACCCGCAATGGTTGATCGACGCGAGCACCGTAAACAGCGTCTCGCTCGTATCCAGTGTCACCGCGTTTTGTGGAGTCTGAGGACTCTGCTCTGCCGGAGGTTTTGGCGCAGGCGTCTCCTGCGTCGCGGTGGGAGTAGAAGAAGCAGCGGGAGAATCGTTCTGGGCGCATACCGGCATCGCCATCATGCCAACGCACACCATTACCAGCGTAAGACGGAATCGCAGCCGCAACCGAACCTCCCGGAAAATGCGCACGAGTGTTAATGCCAGTTTAAGAGGTTCTCGCAGGAGGGTCAACGCGAGAGAGACTTCGAGATGGCTTGCACGAATAAAAGCTCATCTTCAGCATAAGCCTCGGCAAGGTCTTTTGCATCGATTCTGTTGCACCGCTGCTACAGGGCTGCCACTTCGCGAGGTTCGAAAAGCTCGAGGCCCATTCAATGCGCATTTTTGGCTTGGCGCGGCGTTTATCCCTTCACGTTGATCTTGGAGAACGACATTACCGCGCGCCCTGCCGTCGGATGCCCCATCAGGGTCGCAGGACGGAACGTCGTGAAAATAAGCATGTTCTTCACCTGCACCGGCAGATCTTGATTTTCGCCGGGATTCGAGAGAATACGGTAGTCGTCCACACGCCCCTTGGAATCCACGTAAGCTTCAATCACCAGCGAATCTTCCTTGATGCTGTTCGCCGGAGTCCCAAACGCCGATTGTTCAAACTGGGGCGCGGTTTGAATCACCAGCGGAATGTCGCGATTGCCGGCCTCGAGCGGCGGCGCCAGAAACGCCATCAGCACGCCGAAGAGCACCAACGTCGCCACCAATCCAGCGCTGGCGGGCACCATGAACACCTGCAAGGCATGACGCAGTTGAATGCCCCATCCGTGCAGCCGCAGATTCTGCGTACGCGCCGCTTCC
Source organism: Terriglobia bacterium (assembly GCA_963702965.1). Lineage (GTDB taxonomy): Bacteria > Acidobacteriota > Terriglobia > Terriglobales > Acidobacteriaceae > JAJPHW01. The sequence goes on along the minus strand of OY969776.1, from coordinate 3,308,609 downwards.
CGCGAAATCGCCAGGCGCAGCTTCAATTCCAAATCGGCAGGCGCTTTGCGCCGCCCGATGTCTGCCAGCAAACGCTGTGTCGCCCGCAGCCCTTCGTAGGACGCACCGCAGTCATCGCAAGCGCGCAGATGCGCAGTCAACCCCAGCATTTGCTTTCCCGTGAGCGCTCCATCCAGGTAAGGCGAAAGCAGCGATTTGGCCAAAGCGCATTTCATGATGCAACCTCCATACCCGGCTTCGTCGAAAATCTCGACGCCCGCGCGGGCTTGGCTTTTGTCTCCGGTGGCAATTTCAATCCCAGCTCGCGCCCCGACTGCCGGACGTATTCGGTAAGCCGTTGCCGCAGGGCGTCACGGCCGCGAGTGAGCCGCGACTTCACGGTGCCCAACGACACTTCGGTGATCTCCGCGACCTCTTCGTATGACATTTCTTCAATGTCGCGCAGAATCACGGTCGTGCGGTAGGGTTCGGGAATCTGCCGTAGCTCCATCTCCACGCGCGCCCGCACTTCTTCATGCGCCGCATTTTCGAATGGAGAGTCGGCCGAATCCATTAACTCCTTCACAGGAGGCGCATAACCCGATTCGTCGGCGCAACAATCCAAATTTGGCTCAATCGAGGTTTCTTTGGCCTTGTGCCGGAACCACCACCGGCGCCGGTTCGAAGCTTCGTGCAATGCGATGCGGTAGATCCAGGTCTTTAAACTCGACTTGCCATGGAAATGCTTGATGCCGCGAAATACTTTCAGGAAAACTTCCTGCGTCGTGTCGGCGGCGTCTGAAGGATCGGAGACGATGCGGTAAACCAGACTATAGATGGACTGATGGAACTCGCCGATCAGCCACGCGTAAGCTTCTTCGGAGCCGGTGCACAGTTCGGCTACAATCGCGGCTTCTTCCGCGTGCGCTTCGTTCCTGACATCAATTGCGTTCGCAAGGTGGCCCAAGCTGGTTGTCCCCGCCATCACGGTCACGGCGCTACCCCCGATTATAGATTCGCCGGGTGCTTTGCGAAACCACGAAAGCGACAACCTGGTTTGACAAGCCCTGATATGGCGAACTCATACCGGAATAGACCCCGCTGGACGCACCAGAGTTCCATGGGCCTAATACCGCGCCGTTCTATAACTTAGAGCCGGGAAGCATCAGTTTTGGTTGGATGGTGGCGCAGTCTGGGATGGCTGCGAAGCCGCTGGAGCCGCCGGAGGGGTGGTTTTAGGCCGGCTTTTCTTCTTGGCTGGCTTTTTCGCCGGGGCCGTGTCGTCCACCACGACTTTATTCACCGGTGCCGCGGCCGCCGGGGCTTGCATCTGCTGTACCTTCGTGCGCAGGCTCGCCAGTTCCGTTTCTTTCTGCGATGCGAGGCTCGCCATGCGGTCGGCGATGGCGTGCCGCGATTGTTCCAGCCCGGTCAAGTCGTTGTCCAACGCCTGGAATTCGTCTTTCGTCCCAAACGCTCCGGTCGATTCCGTCACCGACCCAAATACGTCGTACAGGGCATCCAGATTGCGGTAGAGCTTGAAGGTCGCGGGAAGACTTTCCGGCGAATTGCGCAGGCCCGAAATAATATCGGGCAGGGCGTCGTGCAGATTGCGCGTTAGCGAATCCACATTGGCCTGGGTCTGCCGCTTTGTGGCTGAGTCGGTTTTCCAACGTTCGATACGCAACCTCGCCAAATCGGTTTGTGTGGTTTGTGATAGCTGCTGCAACGGGTCGAGCAACTGGTTAAGTTCATGAATCGATGAATATGCGACGGGTTCGGAAACAGTTGGTGAGGGGCTCACAGATTGCCCATGTAAAAGGCTGGAAGAAATTGCTATCAAGACGTACAGCCCTAACCCGGATATTCGATTCATTTCGCTTTCAAGAATACTGATTTTCCACGCTTTGGCAACTCAGACTGCCTCTTCGGGTAAAAGAGGACGCTCGCATTGGGCTGTTAACCGGCGCTGATGCAAATCGCGTAGCAAAAGCCTGCCGGGGCATAAACCTTGCCATAAAGCCAAATAACAGTGCACAATACAGGCGGAGCCCAGTAGAACTTGAAGGCCGAAAAAAATCAGGCGTCCTTTGTGTTCTCTGAGCATCCATTAGGTTGTAACAGGAAGTGAGTGGCTTCAACATCCCCGCAGGTTGGGCGCGGTTTAAGTAAGTTTAAGACGCGCAGCGAATCTGCTGGAGCCGCTGAGAGGCTTTCAACATCCCCGTTTCAATTTCGGGCAGGAAGCGAAGTAGTTGGTTTCGCTATTTGCTTTGAATTGAGGCTGAAAGCAGGACATGAAATGGCTACAGCAACAGCGGTTTGCAGTTTGGAAAATTATCTCGTCCAGCCAGACCATACGATGGACGATCGCATTGCAGCCGCCCGCCGTGAGTTGGGCAGCGATTGCGTGATTCTAGGCCACCACTATCAGCGCGATGAAGTCATTCGCTACGCCGATTTTCGCGGGGATTCTTACAAACTCTCCGAGGAAGCAGCGCGAGCGGGCGGCAAATACATCGTTTTTTGCGGCGTGCATTTTATGGCGGAGAGCGCAGACATCCTCAGCCAGCCCGGCCAAATTACCATTCTTCCCGATCTCAATGCCGGCTGCTCCATGGCCGACATGGCCGAAATCACTCAAGTCGAAGATTGCTGGGAACAACTGGTTCGTGCCGGTGTGACCGACGACTCCGGCCATGGCGTGACGCCAATCACGTATATGAACTCCACTGCCGCGATTAAGGCGTTTTGTGGCGAGCGCGGCGGAGTGGTTTGCACATCTTCGAATGCCCCGGGGGCGTTCAAGTGGGCGTTCTCCAAGAACGAAAAAATCCTCTTTCTTCCTGATCAACATCTGGGTCGCAATACTGGCTTTGCCATGGGCATCCCGTTGAATGAAATGGTGGTGTGGGATCCCTATCTCATCAATGGCGGATTGACACCTGATCGTTTGCGTTCTGCCAAAGTGATTTTGTGGAAAGGCCACTGTTCAGTACATCAGCGATTTCTTCCCGAGCATGTGGACAATGCGCGAGCGAAATATCCCGGCATCCAAGTCATCGTCCATCCCGAGTGCCGCTGGGAGGTTTGTCAGAAAGCTGACGGCATCGGTTCCACCGAAGGCCTGCTAAGGATGATTAAGAAAGCTCCGGCTGGCAGCATGTTTGCCGTAGGCACCGAAATTCATCTCGTCAATCGTATGGGCAAAGAGTTCGCCGCCGAAGGCAAGAAAGTTATCACGCTCGACGATTCCGGGTGCCTGTGCACAACGATGTTCCGCATTTCGCCGCAGCATTTGTGCTGGGTGCTTGAAAACTTGGTGGAAGGCAACATCGTCAACCAGATCAAAGTGAAGGACGACGTGAAATATTGGGCACGGGTCGCGCTCGATCGCATGCTGGAAATTCAATAGCTCTCTAAGGTGATTTTTCGGCGTCACCGATCGCAATTGAATCGGTTTCGGAAGAGGCGAATTGCGCCTTTGGTTTCAATGGGATAGAAGCGTGTACTAGTGAGTTAAAAAACACCATCTAACTTGTTGAAAATAGGACACTTAAATTCGCGAGTTAAATCGATTTAACTTGGCGCTGGAGCGCGAATCTTTTCCCGAGTGCTATTCCTCGTCCCAGCCATCCATTTCGCGTCTTAGCGTCGCCTGGGCGCAGTGCGGGGCATTACAGAGTTCGGGCGGAACGACCTGCCGCTCGGCGTTCGACGGCAATCACGAAAAATTTCGTCTAAAAGAAAACCACCCTCAGCGAATAAACGCCGAGGGTGGCAATCATGCTTTCGGTCTTGCCGCATCCAGACGAGAAGCTGCCGTCTTGAAGCTACGGTGTGATTTTGTAAACCACGCCGTTGTTCGAAGCCCCACCGTTTACCGTCGTGCCATAGAGGGTGCCCGCCCCGTCAGACGTCAAGCCGCCGGTCGGGATCCAGCCGTCGTTTCCGCCGGTGAAACTGTACAGGATCTTATAGCTTCCATTGCTTGCGATCCCGTAAACCACTCCGCATCCGAATGTACAAGTTGAATTGACGATTCCGCCATAGAAGGTCGCGCCGTAGAGATTGCCGGCACCATCAATCGTTCCTCCCGACGGCTCTTGCCCATCCTGCGCTTGCGTGTTGAACGTGTGCAGAACGTGCTCCTTGCCTGCCGGATTCACCATGAACGCCACTCCGCAACCACTGGATGCGATAGGACAATTTGTATCGCCGCCGAATTGGGTCACCCCAAAAAACGTGCCATTTGCGCTGCGCAACAAACGCCATCGCGGAGAATTTCCGGCGGTACCACCGGGGAACGTGTACAGGACCGTCATGTTTCCCGTCGTCGTCATTTTGAACAAGGTTCCAGCGTTGCCCTGCGAGTAGCTGCCGCCAGTGGCTCCATAGAGGTTGCCTTCGCTGTCGCGGCTCAGGTCCTGCGGAAATGCACCATCCGCTTTCCCGGTGAATCGGTATAAGACCGTCTCGACCCCGGCTTGTGTGACCTTGAAGATCACGCCACAGCCGAGAGTGCCATCACAACCCGAAACGCCGCCAAAGCTCGCGGATCCATAAAGATCGGTGCCGATCATGACCAGTCCCAGCTCAGGCTGCCCAGAGTTTTGCGCGCCGTCGGTACCGCCCAGGAAACTGTGCAATACGGTCAACTTGCCGCTGGGCGCGAGTTTGAATACGGTGCCGCAACTGCAAGTGGGATCTCCACCAAGGGATGTAATTCCATAGAGATTGCCCGCGGCATCGCCGATCAAACGGCCAATCGGGATTCCTCCGTCGGTTCCGCCAGTGAAGTTGTACAAAATAGTTTCCTGGCCCGCGGAATTCAACTTGAACACAACGCCTCTGGCGGATGTGCCACCCAGCTGGGTTGTGCCGTATAAATTGCCGGCCTTGTCGCGAATGAGACTTCCATTCGGAGTACTGCCGTCAGTAAAGCTAAAAGAATAAAGCACCTGGAATGTTTGCGCTGACGCGGCCGTTACCAACAGCGCCGCCGCTAGAAGCAGTATCGAGAGTCGCATTCTATATATCCTCGGGGGAAGTGAACTAATTGGGAGACGAGTGTAGCACGCTGATTGCGTAGATCATAGGTTGGTAGCGGGATTCAGCCCGTTTTTACAAAACAAAAACAAATAGTCAATGTTATTCAGAACGACTACGCGCCGCTCGATTCCTCGAATCTCATTAATCTCTTGTTCGAGAGCCCGCGCTATTCCGCAAACACAAAAAATCAAAATTGAAACTCAGCTAGAATGAAATAATACTTGTCATGTCTGATCGCACCTTTACCCTCGACGAAGCGCAATCTCTTCTGCCAGTGCTTGAGTCTCTGCTCCGCACGTCCATCGACGGCAAGAAATTAATTGAAGCCGTGGATTCGGAATTTCAGGACCTGGCGCACCGCGTGTTTTTACGCGGTGGATTGTCCGTCAACATCGTGCAGGTAGCGCGACGCAAGGCGGAGCGCGAAAGAGCCATCCAAAAAGTGAAAGATGCGATGGCCGAGATTGATTCGATTGGCGTGCAAGTGAAAGATCTCGACGTGGGATTGCTGGATTTTCCCTGCGAAGTGGATGGCCAGATCATCCTGCTGTGCTGGAAGTTGGGCGAACACGGAATCACCCATTGGCATGCGACGGACGAAGGTTTTGCCGGCCGCAAGCCGATTGACGAGCGCATCTCAAAATCCCGCCGCACGCATTAAATCCCAAAAGAGACCCTGGGCGCCTGCGCCATGCAGCTCCGCAACATATCCCCTGCAAAAGTGTTTCTCCTCTTAGCCTGCGGGTGCGCTTCGGGCAAAGGGAGCAGCATGAACATTCGTCATGAAATTCGACTCTTAGTGATAGCGGCGATCTTAATTGTTTTGCCGGCGTTGGTTTTGCCGGCCGCATCGTTCGCACAGATTGGTGTTTCCATCACGATAGGCCCACCGGCGTTGCCGGTTTATGCGCAACCGCCGTGTCCCGCGCCGGGCTATGCGTGGACGCCAGGCTACTGGGCTTATGGTCCGGCGGGCTATTTCTGGGTCCCAGGCACATGGGTCGTCGCTCCCGTTGGTTTGTTGTGGACTCCGGGCTACTGGGGATGGGGTGGCGGAGTGTATTTGTGGCATGCCGGATATTGGGGACCGCACGTTGGATTTTACGGCGGAATTAATTACGGCTACGGTTACGGCGGAGTGGGTTTCGCGGGAGGGTATTGGAATCATGGCTCGTACTACTACAACCGCAGCGTGACGAATGTGAACGTCACCAACGTCACGAATGTGTACAACAAAACCGTGATCAATAACACGACAACGGTGAATCGCGTTAGCTATAACGGAGGCACAGGCGGTACGACCTCGGTGGCCACGCCGCAGGAATTGGCGGCGTCTCGCGAACGCCATACCGCACCGCTCGCAACTCAGGTGCAGCAGCGGCAACTGGCAAGCAACAATCGCGAATTGCTGGCATCGGTGAATCATGGCGCGCCGACCATTGCAGCGACGGCGCGGCCGGCGCAGTTCAGCGGAGCCGGAGTCGTGAAGGCACAGTCCGCGGGAGCGCCGTATCGCGCGCCAGGGGCCGAAGCGAATGCGACGAATCGGCCGAATGCGGCACCATCGCGCAACGCGGTACCGCGTCCGCCCAGCAGCAATGTTGGGGGATCACAAACTGCGACCCGTCCGCAAAACGGGGAGATAAGCACGTCGGTTCCAAAACCTTCGCCGAGTCAGCCTTCGAGCAGGCCGTCGCCAGGTCAGCCTTCATCCACGTCAACCCAGAGCCGTGCTGTGCCACGTCCGCCATCAAGCATGACGCGGACGACTTCGAGTTATAGCCAGAACTCGCCGTCATCTTCGATGAGGCCGCAGACTTCAGGGAGCAACAATGTCCCGAGACCGCCAGCTTCTACATCGCGGCAAAGCACGCCGCGTTCGGCTCCGCAAACGGGGCAACGCCAGGAAACGATGCAGGGCAGATCGAATAGCAACGTCCCGCGGCCGCAATCGCCTCCACGGCCCGAGTCCTCAATGCAGGGCCACCCGCCGCAGGGGGGACAGCGACAAGCCGGGCCGTCGCGGCCTGAGTCAGCTCCGCGGAACGAGGGCGGGGAGAGACGATAGAATAGACAAACAGCATGCATGTTGAAGATTGTGGGACGGAAGCAAATTTCCGTCCCACTTTATTATTGCTGGAGTCTTACGGCTGGCCGCCTTTGTTCCACTGGGGCGTGAAGCTTGAGTTCACGAGCCATTCGACGGGCGCGAGCATGGAGCCGATGGCGGCGTCCATGTGCTTGAAGTCGAGATGAGCGAGGTCGTCGCTGGGGCGGTGATAGTCGGAATGCAGGCCATAGCTTGAAACCGTTTGCGCCACGACGCCTTTTTTGGCCAGCACGTAATTGTCGGAGCGGGCAAAAAAGTTCTGATCTGGATGCGGATCGCCAACCAGATTCGCGCCGTGAGCGGCCAGCGTTGGCCCGAGGTTCGACCGTTCCCATCCGGTGAGCCAGAGCGTGTCAGCCGGGACTTTCGAATCGGCGCGGCCGATCATTTCAAATTCGAGATTCGCGGCAAATTCATTTAGCGGCATCGGAGGATGCTCGCGAAAATAAGTCGAACCCAATCCTCCTGATTCTTCACTGCCGAATAAAGCAAAGATCACGGTACGTTTAGGACGTGCGTGAGAGCCTAATACGCGGGCGAGTTCCAGCACCGCGGTTGTACCGGAGGCGTCGTCATCGGCGCCGTTGTAAATGCTGTCACCATTGACGGGCTCGCCGATTCCCAAGTGATCGAGGTGAGCGGAAAGCAAAATGGCTTCGTGCTGCAACTTGGGATCGGTACCCTTGAGAATTCCGATGGCATTCCAGGTGAAACCGTCTTCTTCCTTCACGTCGGCAATGAATTTGACGTTCGTACCGTCGTCCATGTGCGATAGAGTCTTCGCGGCATCGGGGCTGATTTCAAAAAAGCTGATGGTCGCCATCCCGCTGCTTGCGCCTTTTAATTGATTGGGGAGCGCGGGCAGGGCTTTTTTGTCGGAATCAAATTCTTTCGCGGGGCCGGCGACGAGCACTGTAATTCCTCCCGCGGCGGCTGCGGCCATGGCCGCAGGTTGTATCTTGCGTGGATTTGCGCCGGTGGCGAAAACAACGGAGCCGGGCGTCAATTTAGGATTCAGTTCTTTGTCGGTATCCACTTTCTGCAAAGGGCCTGAAAATGTTGGGCTGGTGGAAAAGCGCAGCAGGAAATCTTTGCCGTAGTCCAGCGTGACGGGATTGCCTTTCGCAGGCGTGATTTCAATTTTGGGTGCTTCGGTCAACTTGCGTTTTATGAGCGGTGCAGCCTGAATATAGCCGCCATCATCGCCCGCGGGAGCGATGCCATAAGCGCGCAGTTCGGCGGCCACGTAAGTTGCGGCCAATAGCTCGTCATGCGTCCCGCTGCCGCGGCCTTGCATGGCATCGGAGGCCAAAAATTCTTCATGGGCGCGGATGCATGCCGAACAGACTCTTGGCTTGGGCGTATGCGCGACAGATCGAGGTTTATTGGCGCTCTGGGCTGAGGCCGAAGCAAAAGCTAAAGCGGCTGGCAGAGCGAGTGACAATAGAAGTGGAGCGCGTCGAGTGATCATGTTGGCAGTACGAGAAAGCCTAACAGATTGTTCCAGAGGCGAGCCTATTGCCGCTCATTTTTCGAGTAAGGTTTTGATGGCTTGTTCCGCGAGTGGCGCCATGACTTTGTATCCCGCTGCATTGGGGTGCAATCCGTCTTCCGCGAGATCGCGCTGGAGCAGACCTTTGTCATCCACCGTGGCATCGAAGTAGTCGAGATAGATCAGGTGGTTTGCGGCGCAATAGTCTTTGATCCAGCGATTGAGTGCAACGATTTTCTCAGGTGAACGTTCGGCAAATAATTCCAGCGATTCCGGTGTGTAATTATTCACGGGAAGAACTGACGCGAGAATAGCCTTGATCTCATGCGCCCTCGCGAGCTCAGCCATGGAAGTCAGATTCGCCTCGATGTCTTCGAGCCGCATGGGGCCCGTATTGCCGGCGATGTCGTTTGTGCCGGCGAGAATGACGACCACTTTTGGTTTGAGATCAATCACGTCCTGGCGAAAGCGAATCAGCATCTGCGGAGTGGTTTGTCCGCTGATGCCGCGATTGATATAAGCTTTGCCGGGGAAATATCGGTCAAGGTCCCATTTGTCGCTGATGGAATCGCCAAAAAAGACCACGCGGTTTTCATTTTGTGCGGGAGGCTTCAATGCAGTGTTGGCATAGCGATAGCGGGACAATTGTCCGAAGTCGTCGGTAAACATGGCGATGTGCGAGGCGCGGTATTGATCAAGACCAGGGAATCCGGTCGAAGGAATTGTGCTTTGCTGGGAAAACCCAGCGGACACAAAGCCGGTTATGGCGATAAGAATTTTGCGAAGCTGCATAGCTTCAAAGCATAATTCATCGTGCGACCAAAAATTAATGCGCGAGGTTGCATCTTAGCCGAAAACTCTGGCATCTTGCTGTCATGGAATATCGCACGCTTGGTTATTCAGGATTAAAAGTCCCGGTTCTTAGTTTTGGCACGGGGACGTTCGGCGGCCAGGGCGATTTTTTTAAAGCCTGGGGCAGCAGCGATGTTGCCGAAGCAACACGGCTGGTGGATATATGCCTCGAAGCAGGGGTAAATCTCTTCGATACGGCCGACGTTTATTCAAAAGGCATTTCGGAAGAGATTTTGGGCAAGGCCATCAAGGGGCGCCGCAATCAAGTTCTAATTTCCACAAAGACGACTTTCCGTATGGGCGATGGCCCGAACGATTTGGGTTCGTCGCGCTTACATATTTTGCAGGCCTGCGATGCCAGTCTTCGCCGACTCGGCACCGACTACATTGACATCTACCACATGCACGGCTTCGATGCGCAAACGCCGATTGAAGAAACGGTCAAGACGCTCGACCATTTGGTGCAGAGCGGCAAAGTGCGCTATCTCGCCTGTTCGAATTTTTCAGGATGGCACTTGATGAAATCCATCTCGACTGCTGAAAGATACGGCTGGGAGCGCTATTGCGCGCATCAGGTCTATTACTCGCTCGTGGGGAGAGATTACGAGTGGGAGTTGATGCCGCTCGGCATAAAGGAAAACGTCGCTGCAATCGTTTGGAGTCCGCTGGGATGGGGAAGGCTCACGGGCAAGATTCGGCGCGGTCAGCCGTTGCCGAAAGTGAGCCGCTTGCATTCGACCGCCGAGCAAGGGCCACCAACGCCGGACGAATACTTGTACAAAGTTGTTGACGCGCTGGATGAGGTCTCCAAAGACACCGGCAAGACGATTCCGCAGATTGCATTGAACTGGCTCTTGCAGCGCCCGACGGTAGCCAATGTAATTATGGGAGCGCGCACCGAAGAGCAGTTGCGGCAAAACCTAGGTTCCGTCGGATGGAATCTGACGAAAGAGCAAGTAGCAAAGCTCGATGCGGTGAGCGACCAGACGCCCATTTATCCCTATTGGCACCAGCGGCAATTTGAGAGAAATCCCAAGCTGGTGTAGAGCGTTGAGGACGACGGCGTCGGGGCCTCACTCACTTCACATCCCATCGTAATTCGGCCCGCCGCCACCCTCGGGCGGGACCCAGGTGATGATCTGGTAGGGGTCCTGAATGTCGCAGGTCTTACAGTGCACGCAATTCGAAGGATTCAAGCTGATGCGCTTGCCATAGACTTGCGTTGTGTCGTCCACCATTTCATAAACATTGGCGGGGCAGAAATTCTGGCACGGGCTGCCAAATTCTTTCACGCAACGAGTGTTGCAAATATTCGTATCGTGAATCACCAGATGCGCGGGCTGATCTTCTTCATGCTTTGTGCCGGAGTGATATAAATCCGTCAGCTTGTCGAACGTAAGTTTGCCATCGCCCTTCGTCGGGCCCAGATTTTGCGGTTCTTCTGCGCCACTTGGATCGGTGTAGCGCAGCTTCTCCATGTGCTCATAACCGGGCGTCGAAGGATAGCGCGCATGCAAGCCGCGTCCGCCGCTGATCATTTGGAGTCCAGTGTTGAACATGCCAGCAAAGAATCCTTTTTCGAATCCCTGATGCATGTTGCGGACTTGCCAGAGTTCTTGTTTGATCCAGCTCGATTCGACGCGGCTCTGATATTTGCTCAACGTCTCTCGCGATGAATCGCCTTTCGTAAGCGCCTCAAATGCCGTCTCCGCTGCGAGCATCCCGCTCTTAATCGCAAGATGAATCCCTTTGAGCCGCGCCGAGTTCACAAAGCCCGCAGAGTCACCCAGGATCATCCAACCATCGCCTGCGAGTGGAGGCAGCGCGAACCATCCGCCGTAAGGCATGGTCTTGGCGCCGTAGCGAATCATCTTGCCGCCCTCGAGCAACTTCTTCACAAACGGATGTTGCTTGAACGATTGCAAAATGTGCTGCGGATCAACCCGCGGGTCTTGATAGTCGAGTCCCGTGACGAACCCAAGCGAAACGATGTTGTCTTTGCCGCCGTAAATCCATGCGCCGCCGTATTCATGTGTCGTCAACGGCCAGCCCATGGTATAAATCACTTCCCCGGGCGTGATGCGGCCTGAGGGAACTTCCCACAGTTCTTTTATGCCGACGCCATAAGTTTGCGCGTTCGAATCTTTCGTTAGATCAAATTTTTCGATGAGCTGTTTGGTGAGCGAGCCGCGCGGGCCTTCGGCGAGAATCACGACTTTCGCTTGCAGATCGTAGCCCGGCTCGAAGTTCGACTTCGGACGATTTTCTTTGTCCACGCCTTTGTCGTCGGTGCGAACACCAGTGACGCGATTGCCGTCGTAGAGCAGTTCCGATCCGGCGAATCCGGTAAAAACCGTAATGCCCGTTTCTTCGACTTTGCCGCCTAGCCACTTCACGAAGCGATTAAGGGAGATGACATAGTTCCCGTGATCGCGCAGAGGCGGCGGGGTGATGGGAAATTTGAACTGATACTTTTCGGTAAAGAAATAAACCGCTTCTTTGCTGACCTCGGCATCGAGCGGGGCTTCTTTTTCGAATCCGGGCAACAGCTCGCGCATGGAGCGGGGATCAAGCAATGCCCCGGAAAGGCAATGTTGACCAATCTCACGAGCTTTTTCGAGAACATAAATATTTTCTTTGCTGAGCTGCGAATCTGGGTGCGATGCATTGTGCGCGTCGATCAACTGCGAAAGGCGTAGCGCGCATCCCATGCCGGCAGGCCCTCCGCCGACGATGACCACGTCGGCTGGCATCTGCGGGCGTTCAATTCCTTCGAGCGGCTTGCGGAAAATTATGCTCATAGAGGGCTAACGATTTGCCAGGCTTGCTATGTCTCCCAAACCTAATAGCACCCTGTCAGCTGTGACTAGAGTTAGGTTCAAAACCTTTGCAGTCGCAGCTAGGAAACGATCTGCGGGATCGGCATGAGGAAGCGACAAGGCGAAGCTCGCACGAACAATCTCTTGAGTAAGCGGAGCCTCTCTCATCTGAGAAGCAGCGCTCTCCACCCATCCTAAAGGATCGACGATGCGAATGCGTTTCTTCTGTGCAAGCGTGAGAACTTCCCAAATGCTGATTGGGGACAGCCACAATTCATTCTCTGCGCTCGAGAGCGCTTCTACTATGCGTTTTCCCAGACGGCTTGGATCTGATTTGCTCCACAGCCATATATGTGTGTCTAGGAGAAGCTTCACCCTCGATAGGCCTCAAACTCTTCCAAGTCAATTACCGGGGAGACAACGTCGCCAAGGAATTCGACCGTCCCGAGCATATCTCCCAAAAATTTTCGCTTGCGATCGGGGCCTGCGGGAATCACCTCGGCGACAGGTACGCCATGGCGCGTAATTCGCAGTGGCTGCCGCGTTTTGTGAACCTGTTCAATCAGCCCGAGGCACTTGGCTTTGAATTTCGAGATGGGAATATCCCGCATGACCATTATTTTAACCATAGTCACTATAGGTGGTCAAATTACCAGGCTCTACCCGCCCGCCTTCACCTTCTTCACTTCTTCAATCAGCGGCGGCACGATGTCGAACAGATTGCCTACTATCGCAAAGTCGGCGATTTCAAAAATCGGCGCTTCGGAATCTTTGTTAATCGCCACAATCCCGCGCGCGCCTTTCATTCCGACGATGTGCTGAATGGCTCCGCTGATGCCGAGAGCCAGATACAACTTCGGTGCGACGGTTTGGCCAGAAGAACCAATCTGGCGATCCATAGGCAGCCAGCCGGAGTCGCAAATCGGTCGCGAGGCCGCAAGCTCTCCCCCGAGCGCGTCGGCGAGCTGTTTGGCGATTTCAATGTTCTTCTGCTCTTTAATTCCGCGGCCAACCGAAACGATAATCTCAGCCTGGGTCAGATCCACGGCTTGTTTGGCTTCTTTGAAAACTTCCTGCGGCTTGTTGCGGATCACCCCATCTGCAACTTCAACTTTTACCGTTTCCACTGGAGCAGCGCTGGCTCCATCCTCGGCTTTATCTGCCCGGAAGGCTCCATTCTGAAACGTAGCAAACCACGGAGCATCTCCTGTGAAGCTCACATCTGCCGCCAATTTGCCTTGAAACATTTGTCGAGTGAACAGCAGCATGCCGCCTTCGTGCTTGAATCCAATACAGTCGCTGATCACCGTGCTGCCCATCGCCGTTGCTAATTTGGGCACAAAGTCGCGCACCTGATAAGTATGCGGCATGAGAACGAGCTTTGGCTGTTTGGAGGCGATGAATTGCTTGAGGCCGGCGGCAAAAGCATCCGGAGTGTAGGGCTCGAGCTTTACCGACTCGACCGCATAAACTTTGGCAAGTTTTTTCGCAGCAAGTTCGTTGGCGAATTCGCCGACGCTTGCGCCAGCGACAGCGGCTTCAAGTACCCAGCCAGTCGCGGCTGCGATGGCTTGTCCAGCTGCAATAGTTTCAAATGACGCGCGATTGAGCTTACCTTCGCGCTGTTCAGCAATCACTAAAATTGTGTCAGGCATGCGGTCCTTAAATTCAAGAGTAACAATGACAGGCATATCCCCACGCCTATCCCACACTACGGGCCGACCCGATTCTATTCGTACACGGTACCGCGGAAGTGTAGTCCAGCGCCGATGAGCGCGAACCCGATTACAGCCTCCACAGCGATCCACCACGTCCACAGACTGGATCCGTCGCGCAATCCAGGCATGAGAAACGTAAGCACGAGCATCAGGTCGATCCAGAGCAGCAGTTTGCCGCAAGTCATCAGGCCCATGCCCATGCACTTGCGTTCAACAATGCCCTCTTCTTCCAACAAATCCATTCGCAAACCTGACATACATCGTTGGATGTTCTGTCAGGGAAATACGTGGCCTTATAAAACGCGTAATTCGTTGCGTAACTTTTCCACTAGCTTCTTCGCAACCTCGCCCGGAGAGCCTTCGATAAACTCGGTATTCTTGGTTTTCTGCGGAATATAAAGCTTTTCGATCTTTTGCAAATTGCCGTCGATTGCGGATTGCACTTCCGCTAACGTGACTTTACGCAAAGGCTTGTTTTTCGCATTCTTAATGCCGATTAAAGTCGCATAGCGGAGCTTGTTGATGCCGGATTGAATGGTCAGCACAGCGGGTAGAGGCATATCGACATATTGAAAGAATCCCGCCTCAAGCTCGCGCTTCACTTTAATTCCAGCGTCCGTCTTTTCGATATGCATAATGATGGTCGCATGCGGCCACCCCAACAATTCGGCGAGAATGACGCCAACCTGCGCATAGCCATAGTCGTCCGACTGCAACCCGGTAAAGATCAAATCGAACCGTTCGTCTTTGATGGCCGCGGCGAAAGCGCGTGCCGTGTTGAACGCATCCAGGCCAACAAAAACATTGTCTTCCAGATGAATCGCGCGATCGGCACCTTTGGCCAGGGCTTCGCGCAAAACCTGCTGGGCCCGCGCCGGGCCGGAAGTTATAACGACGACTTCACCGCCATGCTTTTCTTTTTGGCGTAACGCTTCTTCGAGCGCGTATGCGTCCGGCTCATTAACTTCGTAAGAGACGTCTTCCCGAATCCAGGTGCCCGTCTCATTGAGTTTGAGAGGCGCGTCCTTCTGCGGCACCTGCTTCATGCAAACCAGTATCTTCAAGTGGAACTCCTCGCGGTAATAAAACTACTCAGTATAAACGAACGCGGGAAGGTCTTGGGCTGATCCAAGTCAACGGTAGTGGGCTACTTTGGAATTCTTGGATAAACCCACGTATACAAGGAACGCGATAAGCGCAGTCGCGGACACCATGGCTAGAAATGCGAAAATCCCTACAGCCATGCCAATCCAGTAGCTGATCGGTTCCTTGTCCCGACGAGAGGTGCGGCCGCCTTTGATTGTAGTAAGGACACGGCTGCGAAAGGATTTGTAATAACCGTTTCCAAGGAGGAAGGCGATCGTCGCGCAAAAAAAGAGTATGAAGAGTTCACGCGCCGCTTAAATCACGATTCCAGCGTTCGCGCCGCTCTTTCCGCCCTCCGTTGCTCATAAGCTCCCAGAGAGCTACTAAGTCCGCAACTTCCCAGAGCCTATCGGTCACGCCAGCAGCCATTACTGGGCTCATGCGAAGTGCGAAAAGCAGATTCCTCACCGCTAAAGCGAGTTCGGAATGACAATCTTATTAAGAATTTACTCGGTGAACACGACCGACTGCACGCCCGAAATCTCGAACCGTTTGCGGCAGCGCATGTTCTTACATGCGAGTTGGTCGTCTTTGCGGAGCATATAAGACCGAGCTTTGGCAAAGCGGGCGCGGTCACGTTCATCGGCGCGACCGCCAAGTTGTTTCTTTTTCGTCCGCACGATCCACGTGATCTCGTAATCTCCGGCCTGCTGGCAATGTGGACAACTCAGCGAGGCCATCTTCTTTTCCGTCCGTTCGTCGAAAAATTCGCGTTCTTCCATAATTTTGGCGCGCTACGGGGTTCCTAAAATGCAATTTGTTGCATTATGGCAGTTTTGCCGGAGAGAAGCTATGGCAAGATGGAGAACTGAGCAGGATTCTCCAATGCCCAAAAAGAGGAAACTAAAGCGCTTTAGCGCGGTGAAAGCCGTGAAGGAGATGGCGCGCGAGCGGATTGGCGCGCTTCCGCGACCGCAAGTATTGGGAAATCAGAAAAAGAAGAAGTCGCAGCAACAAAGCAAACACACGCTCGAGCAACTCTTGGGCGAGGAATAGCGCGGCTTACGGGCAGATGCCGTTGTTGTTGCCGTCCACGGCTTGGGCCGTTGCGACAATCGTCGTACCCGCCGTCGGATTGCTGGCGTCCGTGTAGTAAGTAGCGATAATCTCGCCGCTCCCGCAAGTGTTGGTGCCGGTTGCGAGCCCAGTGGTGTTGATGGTTGCGACCGTCGGCGCGTTCGAGCTCCAGATCACGCTATTCGTAATGTCTTTTGTGTCGGAGGGATGAATGTAGTTGCCGATGGCCTTGAACTGAAGCTGGGCCCCGATGCCTTGGAACGTGACCGTTGTCGGAATGAGGGTAATGGAAGTCAGTTGCTGGTCGCGCGCACACCCGGGGACGAACAACATGGTCAACGAAAGCAGTACCACCCCGCAAAGACGATTTGCCATTCGAAGCATCGCGTTGCTACTCCTTTGCTGACTATTACTTGCAGGTAAATCTATGTGAAGATTCGGCAAAAGGCAAGCTATTCCGTCACGGCCGCGCGAACGATCCGTGAGAATTCGCATACATCTTCCTCCGTGGTATCGAAGGAACACATCCAACGCACTACAGATTTTGGCTCATCCCAGACATAGAAAAAATAGCGTTCCTGAATCTTGGCGATTGCACCCCACGGGATCTGGGCAAACACGCCATTAGCTTGAACTTCATGCACGATTTTGATCTGCGGGATGCGGCTGATTTCCTGCTTTAGCAACTGCGCCATATCATTCGCATGTCTGGCGTTTTGAAGCCACAAGTCGTTCGTAAGTAGGGCCTCAAACTGGGCCGAGATAAATCGCATCTTGGAAGCCAGTTGCATGCCTTGTTTGCGCAGAAATGGCATGTCTTCGCCTAGTTTCGCGTTGAAACAAATTAAGGCTTCTGCGCCCATGGCGCCGTTCTTGGTGCCTCCAAAGGACAATACGTCCACGCCCACGTCGCGCGAAGCCGCACGTAAACTTAGATTTAGGCTGGCCGCGGCGTTCGCTATTCTGGCTCCGTCCATGTGCAGTAACATGCTGCGCGCGTGCGCAAAATCGGCGAGGGCACGAATTTCGTCGGGCGTGTAAACCGTTCCCACCTCGGTCGATTGGGTGATTGAGATGACGCGCGGCTGGACATGATGCTGGTCGCCAATGCCGTGGAAGGCGTGTGAAACATTCTCGACGGTAAGCTTGCCGTTGGGCGCTGGAATGGGCAGGAGCTTGCACCCAGTGAATTTTTCGGGAGCGCCGCACTCGTCCGTGTAGATGTGCGCTGCTTCGCTGCAAATGATTGCGTGATAAGAATTTGTGAGTGCTTTGAGGCTCAAGCAATTGGCTGCGGTGCCATTGAAAACGATGTAAACGCTAATATCATCGCCGAAATGCTGGCGAAATTTCGCTTTTGCCGCTTCCGTGTACTCGTCATCACCATAACCGACGGTGTGGCCTTGGTTTACCCGGGAAATAGCCTCCAATATAGCGGGATGAATGCCGGCATTGTTATCGCTGGCGAAACTGCGCGCGGGTTTCGACATGCAAACCAATGTAGCAGAAGAACGCGGAATTCATGGATGGCGCTACTTCGAAGGCATTGATAGTGCCGCGCCGATTACTTTTCCCGGGTTGTCAGTGCTATCGGGCTGTTGAACGAAGGCGACTACTCTTAAATTTGCCGGATCGACACCGCGTGGAATTTTAATTTCGACATCTCTGGAAAATTCTTTTCCCTTTTTTAGATTTCCAATTTGCTCGAAACTTTGTACCACGGCTACGTGGGAGAGGCGGTGTCCGCCGTTCTCTCCGCGCAAAACCTGGGACTCCGCATGGTTCAAAGCGAGTACCAGATAAACCGTCCCAGATCCTTCGCTAGCATCCACACGCGCTTTTAACTTGCCAGGAGAATCTATTGTCGAAGAGATTTTCACAGGAATTGTTCGCTCGGCGCGTGCTTTCTCGACGCTTTCCCGTAAAGAACGCTCGTCGCTTCCGGTGAACTGCGATTCGCCATCCACCACCATTTGCGGCGTATAGACGGAGGCCAATTTGAACTGCTTTCCATAAGCGTTTTGCCGGTCGGTTATATCCTGCGAGGAGAATGGATCCTTCCAGCCGTCGCTGTTCCAATAGGTGACATGCTCACTGAGGACTATGAGTTGAGCGCCTGCGATTGGCTGTTTGCTGTCGAGTTCTTGCAGTAAGCGATCAGCAGGTGGGCAACTCGAGCAACCTTCCGAAGTGAATAGCTCGACGAGAACGGGAGTTGGTGAATTCGCGGAAGCGGTGTCGGCTGCGTGGGCAATGGTGCCTGCGATTAGTAAACTTGCGGCGAATAACAAAAATTTATCCATAAGATGCTCTCGGTTCCGGGTCAACAGCGGCCGTCATTTATTTGACTTTCGTCGGCCGAAAAAGTTACATCCCTGCATTTTTCTGACGTCCACTGCATACTCTATAATCGCTCTGCACCGTCATGCGCGAACTTCTGTTTATTGTTTTTTTTCTTGCTTCATCCGCGTTCGCGCAGGGCGGCAAGCCCACTCGAGCTATCGCTCCGCAGCCGCATTTTGAAGATGTCGCCCAAAAAGCCGGGCTTACCGTTTCTCATATTTCTTCAGCGGACAAACGCTACATCGTTGAATCCATGAGCGGAGGCGCCGGCCTCATCGATTGCGACAACGACGGCAAGCTCGACATCATTACCGTCAACGGTTCGACGATTGACCGCTTCAAGCAGGGCGGCGATCCCATGATCACCCTCTATCATCAGGATGCAGATTTTCACTTCCGAGATGTCACGGCTGCTGCTGGCCTTACGCGCAAAGGCTGGGGGATGGGAGTTGCCGTCGCCGACTACGATAACGACGGCCTGCCGGACATCTATGTGACTGGCTACGGCGGAAATGCGCTTTACCACAACTTAGGCAACTGCAAGTTTGAGGATGTGACCGACAAAGCCGGAGTCGCCGGCGGCGGATTCAGCACTGGTGCGGCATGGGGCGACTACGACAGAGACGGCCATCTCGACCTCTTCGTCTCGCGCTATGTGCATATTGATCTGGACAAGCTGCCGCCATTTGGAGTGGATGAAAAAAACTGTCATTTCAAAGGCATTCCGGTACAGTGCGGTCCATGGGGACTGCCGGGCGAGTCCGATTTGCTCTTCCACAATCGCGGCGACGGAACATTCGAAGAAGTTTCTAAGAAAGCTGGAGTGGACGACCCCAATCACTATTACGGATTAGGCGTGATCTGGGGCGATTATGACAACGATGGCTGGCCTGATTTATTTGTGGCCAACGACGCGGGACCGAATTACCTCTATCGCAACAAACATGACGGAACATTCGAAGAATTGGGGATGATCTCCGGCATTTCGCTCAGCGGCGATGGTCAAGCGCAGGGCTCCATGGGCGTGGATTGGGGCGACTATCGCCATGAAGGCCGTATGGCGATGTTCGTCACGAACTTCACCGAACAACCGGACGCGCTCTACCGCAACGTGGGCAAAGACGGATTTTCCGATGAAGGGCAGCACGCCGGGATTGCCCATCCCACATATGAACTCGTGGGATGGGGCACGTCATTTTTCGATTTCGATAATGACGGGTGGGACGATCTTTTTGAAGCGAATGGACACGTCTATCCCCAGTTGGATGCGATTGTGGGTGCGGCAAGATATCGAGAGCCCATGCTGCTATTTCGTAACAAGCATGACGGGACGTTTGACGATGTATCTTCCGTTCTGGCTAATATTCCCGACGCGTCACGTCGTGGTGCGGCTTTCGGCGATCTGAACAACGATGGCAATGTAGATATTGTGGTCATCAACATTGACGGCCCGCCGCTGCTTTTATTGAACACGACGAAGAGCAAGAATCATCGCGTGCTGTTCAAGCTAGTCGGAACGAAGAGCAACAGATCGGCGGTTGGGGCGCGGGTCACCGTACGTTCCGGGACGATGTCGCAGTTCCATGAAGTGCGCGCGGGCGGAAGCTATATCTCGTCGAATGATCCGCGGCTGCATTTTGGGTTGGGCGCAAATTCGACGATGAGTGAAGTGGAAATTCAGTGGCCTAACGGGAGGGTCGAAACGCTGCGCGACGTGCCCGCCGATTTCATCTACACGATCGTTGAGGGAGAAGGCATCGAGCAGAAAACGGCGCTTCCTGCGTTGGAGGCTGGTTCAAAATCGGTATCTGAAAATCAATAGGGGCCGCTTTAGCGGCGGCCCCAATCAAAAACGGACTTGCAGAAGCTATGCCGCATCCTTCGTGCGAGCTGCGCCCATGCCGCCGACCTTCATTCGTGGGTCGATGCCGAAAGCGTAAATGTTGCCGGAGGAAATTTCGTAAACCGTTGCGCCCACATTGAATGTGTACACCGTCGGCTGGGCGGCGGATGCATTGTGAACCAGGCCCAGGCAATACGTCCAGGAACTGGCGCTATTGACCGGGTTAACGTCGGTAACGGCGCTGGGCCAGGAGGGCGTAACTGGCGGCGACACGCTTGCCGTATCGAAATCAATGACCGGACGGGCATAAGATCCCATGGTGAATGGCGATTGCAGGTTGTTGACAGGGGTAATGGGCGTGCTGTCGCCCTGGCCGAAAATGGCGGTCGTCCGAACCAGGTAGTTGCTCGGATTGTTGTCGGCGTTGAAGACGCGCAAGAGTACGTAATCGGAACCGGCGTTGAACTGCGATGGGGCCTGGGCCAGCGCGCTCCAATTGGTGGCGGGGGCAACGCTGGTGATGATGGAAAGGCTGGGGCCAATTCCACCCGGGGCTCCCGGGCCAACGTATTGGAACCAGGTATTCGATGCATCCACTCCGGAACCACCGGCGGAAAAGTTTCCGTTTGAGGCATTGCTGGCGCTAAAACCGAGGTTGTAAAGATAGACTGCCATGTTCAAATTCTCCTTCGCTGGAAGTGACGTTCGGGGCCCAAAAACACGTGCAGCGGACGTTACGCCGAAGCACAAGGGAAGTCAAGCGCACTACGCAAACAGCCTTATTTGGCGGCAGCGGCACTCAAGACATTGAGGTGATAGCGAGGGTCAGCGCGAAGAGAGACCAGTTCAGGTTCGTTCTTAATGTCATCCAAATTTTGTCCAGCCTTTACGGCGGCAGTCAGGGCATTCAACGCCTTGTCGCGCTGACCGGAAACCTCGTAAGCGATCGCCACTTCAAACAAGATGGTCGGATCTTTAATGGCATCCAGAGGCACCGTTTGGAGTTGCTGCAAGGCGGCCGATTTTTCGCCGCTCTTGGCGAGGTAGAGGGCTAACTCCGCGGGAAGCTCCGCTTGATCGGGATGCCTGGCGATCTCATCCTTTATCAACTGGATAGCCTGTCGATAAGCCTGATTTGCTTTCGCCTGATTGTGGAGCTGACGATAGGCGTCGCCAAGGCTGGCCCAACTGTTGTAGTCGTTCGCGTTGAGCGCAACGGTTTTTTCGAAGGCGGCGGCGGCTAGATCATATTTGCCCTGGTAATAACGAATCGTACCGAGGTTGTTATACACATCGGCGTTTGGCTTGATTTCCAGAGCATGTTGAAGAGCGGAGGAAGCATCGTCGTCGCGCCCCAAGGCGTGATAAACCGCCCCCAGGTTGACCAGGACTCGCACATCATCGGGCTCGAGTTGGGCCACATGCTCCCAATTGGCGGCGGCTTCTTTGTAGCGACCTGCGTTATATGCCTCCACGCCGATTTCCATAAAGGTACGCCAATCCTTGGGGTCGAGCGCTAACGCCCGTTGCAATTCGGCGGTGGCTTCATCTTTCTTACCTTGGCTGGCATACGCTGCGCCCAGATAGCGATGGGGCGCGGAGTTTTTTGGATCGAGCTGAATCGCCCGTCGAAATTCTTTGATTGCGGACGCCAAATCGCCGTTGTCGGTGTTGACCATGCCGAGGGCAATGTGGGCTTCCGCCAAGTCGCCATCCAAAGCGATGGCCTTGCTCGCGTTATCCGCGGCCAACTTTGTCCATTGTGGATCGGCGCTCTCGTGATTCTTGAAGTGATAAGCCTCCGCCAGACCTGCGTAACTTACCGCCGACTGCGGATCGAGCTGTATTCCTCGTTGCAAAAGGTTGATCGCCTTGTCTGGGTTCCCCGTCCGATCCCACATGTCGAGATATTGCCTGGCCCGTTCATATAGGGCGTAGGCATTCTCGTCCACCGGAAGCTGCTGGATCGCGGAATTCTGCGAAGGCTTGGGCCGATGAAAATACTTCCAACTACCAAAACCGAGCAGCACAGCTACAACGATCAATATACCGACGCCCCAAATGGCGCTTTTACGCGAGCGCGCGGTGTAAATCGGGGTTGAGGCTGACAGCCAACTCGCAGGACCGCTCAACGCCATATTACTGGCCCGCCCGCTGCGCAGAATGGAAGCGACTTCGCTCATAGTCTGAATACGTTTCGCGGGATCTTTTTCCAACATGCGGCCAATGAGCGCCACAACGGGTTGCGGCACTTCGGGGCGCAACTGAGTAAGATCGCGGGGCGGCGTGAAATGCAGATTGTGCAGAATCGCGATGGAGTTCGGACCGTCGAAGGGAAGTTTTCCGCTCAGCATTTCAAACATGACAATGCCGAAGGAGAAAATGTCAGAGCGGAAATCGGTTTTCTCGCCACGTGCCTGCTCCGGTGACATGTAGGCGACGGTCCCGGGAGCGATGCCCGGTTGCGTCAGAGTGAAGGATTGCGTTGGAGCCGAAGCCGAGCTATCACGGCTGTCGAAATCGATTTTTGCCAGACCGAAATCGAGGACTTTTACGAGCCCATCCTCGGTGACCATGATGTTACCCGGCTTGAGGTCGCGATGGATTACACCGGCGGCATGAGCTTTCGTGAGCGCGTCAGCAATCTGGGTGCTATACATCAGGGCTTCTTCGATGGGCAATTTCTTTTTGCGGAGCAGAGTCAGCAGGCTTGCGCCGCGCACATATTCCATGGCAATGAAGTCGGTGCCATCCTGAGAACTGACTTCATAAATGGTAATTATGTTGGGATGATTCAGGGCAGAGGCGGCCAGCGCTTCACGTTTGAAGCGGGCGCGGGCGTTTTCACTGATGGGGCGATCGCTGGGGAGAACCTTGATGGCTACGTCGCGATTGAGAGTGGTGTCATGGGCGCGATAGACCACGCCCATACCGCCCGCGCCTAAATCCGCGACGACTTCGTAATGCGAGAGTCTTTGGCCGATCAACGGCTTGCCCCTCGAGAGAAAGTGGCTAACCGAAATTCTACACGTGCCGAGGCAGCAAGGACATTTGACCGTTTGTCTTAGCGTGTTCTAAATTTTCCAGGTTAGTCACGCTCGAATGCCCCTCTGGATGTAGATGAAGGCTGGGCCCCGCCGCCATCTTCGTGTTGCTTTTGCCAATCCGGTTCGCTCAACACGGCGATGGCTTCCATTTTTTTCTTCTTTAGCGAGGCGTTTAATTCCGCAAGGTCTTTATCGGTGCGCTTACGGAAGTCGGTGATGACGTCTTGAAGTTCATGGGCGATCGAATCCGAGCGGGCCTCCTGGTAATCAGTGGGCCGGCCTTCATAGCTGATGACGTCTCCGTAGAGGTTGCCAATGTGCTCCCGGATGCGTTCTTCGCCGGTGATGGCGCCACCTTCTTTGGTGGCGACGATCTTAGAACGGAGATCTTCCATGTCTTTGGAGAGCTGTTGCAAGCGAGCTCGCAGAGGGTCCTTCTCCGCGAGCTTGGCTGCGCGGGCGCTGGCGTCGTCACGAACACCTTCAATTGCATCCACGGCGTAGGTCATGTGGCTCATCAGTTTGCTGAGTTTAACTGCGAGATCAAATTCGGCATGGCGGTCCGCCTCAGAGAACTTCGCGCGGGGATCGAGCACGATCTTCAGAGGGGCTGTGTAAACTTGATCGCCCTTGGTTAGTTTCACCGCGTACATGCCGGGAAGAACACGCGGACCTTGCGACGCCTGGAAGAGCGCTTGCGCAGCCGGAGGCACGACGGGTGGTTTCAGTCGCATGCCCCACGTCACACGGTTCAACCCTCGATGCTTGCTGCCGGGGATGGTATCCACGACTTTGCCGTCCGAATCAAGAATCTCGATTTTAAGATCTCCATAGATGTGGCGGCTTTTCTGGTAATAGGTGATGGCCGCATCGCTCGGCCGACTCGGGCCGACGAAGCTCTCATCGCCCAGTGCCCATCCTCCGTTGGCTTGTAGATATTGGACGACGGGACGGTTGTCGAGAACGGCAGCGCTTTGGGCCATGAACGCGGGCGTCAGAGAGCGCAATGAGGAAATGTCATCGATGATCCAAATGCCGCGACCATGCGTAGCTAGCACGAGATCGGACTCCCGCGGCTGGATGACGATGTCGCGGACAGCGACGTCGGGGAAGTTGGAGCCTTTGTATTGGGCCCAATGGCCACCGCTGTCAATAGAGATCCAGAGGCCGAATTCGGTGCCGACGAAGAGCAGACTAGGATCTACGGTATCTTCCGCGATGACGTGCGCGTAGCCACGAACGCCGGCCTCCTTGAGATTCAGCGAAGTCCAGGTCTTGCCAAAATCCGTCGTTTTATACGCGTACGAGGTAATGTCGCCATAGGTGTGGCGATCGAATGTAGCGTAAGCCGTGCCATCATCGAAGCGACCCGCAGCAACGGTGGAAACCCACGAATTCTTGGCGAGGCCCGGAACGTTGCCTACGACATTCGTCCACGTTTTGGCACCATCGCGTGTAATCTGCACGTTGCCGTCGTCGGTTCCGACCCAGATGATCTGACCGTTTCTCGGCGATTCAGAAATCGAATAGATGGAGGTGTGCATCTCGGCGGAAGAGTTGTCCACGGTAATGCCACCGGATTCTTCCTGCTTCTGCTTTTCTGGATCATTAGTTGTTAAGTCCGGGGAGATTTTTTCCCAGGACTGGCCATGATCGCGCGACCGCCACAAATATTCGGAGCCGATGTAAATCGTGCCTTTTTCGTTCGGGCTCATGTGGATCGGTGTGTTCCAGTTAAAGCGAAGCTTTTTCTCGTTGTAGCCGGGCAGCGGTTGGATGGGGCGCGTCTCCAGCGTGTGACGATTCACCCGGCCAATGTATCCGCCTTGCGCTTCGGCGTAGATATAGTCATTGTCGGATGGATCGACAAAGGCCCAGAAGCCGTCGCCGCCGTAAATGTTTTCCCATTGTGAGTTGGCCACACCGCCGGGATAAGAAGAATCGCCAATCCAACTACTGTTGTCTTGCAGACCACCGTAAACATGGTATGGATCGTCGTTATCCACGCTGACGTGGTAGAACTGCGAAATCGGGAGATTGAGCTGGTGCTTCCAACGTGTGCCGCCATCTTCGCTTCGCCACAAACCGCCGTCATCGCCGGTGTAAACCACGTTCGGGTTGGAGGGGTTAATCCAGATGTCATGGAAATCACCGTGCGCGTTAGCGACGGAGCTGAAGCTTTTTCCGCCATTCACACTGAGCAGTAACGGCCCATCAGTCTTGAAGATCTTGTTTTCGTCTTTCGGGTCCACGATTAAGTTGGCGAAGTAGAATGGCCGCCAGACCATGAAGGCACTGGCATCGAGCTTGGTCCAACTCTTGCCGCCATCGTCAGACCGGTATAGGGCCCCGGCTTTGGCTTCGATGAAGGCATATACGACTTGGGGTTTGGAAGGAGCCACGGCAAGCGCGATTCGTCCCCAGGGTTTTTCGGGCAAGCCCTTCGCAGTGGAATCGTTAATTTCGGTCCAGTGATCGCCACCGTCTGTGGACTCAAACATCGCTCCGCCCGGGCCGCCCGAACGGAAAGTCCATCCCAAGCGGCGAAAATCCCACATGGATGCATAAATTGTCTTGGGCGCCTGCGCGCTCATGGACAACATTCCGCATCCGGTTGAGCCATTGGCGCCTGCGAGAACCTTACGCCAAGTTTTGCCGCCATCGCCGGTCTTGTAAACACCACGCTCGTCATTGTCGTTCCAGGCGTGGCCGGTTGCACACACGAGCACGTTATTGCCATCAGTTGGGTCAACAAGAATCTTGGCAATATGTTCAGAGTCTTTGAGTCCGACATTGTCCCAGTTTTCGCCGCCGTCTGTGGACTTATATACGCCATCGCCAACCGATACGCTGTTACGCATCCAGGACTCGCCGGTGCCGACCCAGACGGTCTTATGGTTTGATGGATCAATAGCAATTGCGCCAATGGATTGCACATCTTCGCGGTCAAATACCGGTTTGAATGTCGTACCGCCGTTGACCGATTTCCAGACGCCGCCGCTTGCCGCCCCGACAAAAATTGTTACCTGGCCGCTCTCGTCTGTACCGGCGACTGCAGCAACGCGTCCGCTCATCGCCGCCGAACCGATGTTGCGCGCGGGCAACCCGGAGATGGTGGCCGAGTCGAACTTGAGCGTCTGCTGTGCCAGGCAGGTGGGGGTAAGAAAGAGCCCGGCGAAACAAAAAGTGATCACGTTCAATATCGTGGTGAAAGTTGCGCGAACATTCATTTTGATTTTCCTCGGGAGTGCTTATTTCTTGACGCTGTCGCTCTTCAATGAAGCGGGCACGGCAAAATCCGAATTTTCCAGTGGAACGTTCGCTTCCATTTTTTCGATGGTTACCGTCTGCCACTGGGTCGGATCGGTCTTAGGACCGGAAGCGATTGAAAAGGGGAAATAGACGCCGGCCACCTGCTTGTATGATCCCAGATCTATCGTATTTTCACGTACCGACCCGCGAATAAATTCCTGCGTCTCTTTGCGAATCTCAAGGTAGGTGTCAGGATCGAGATAGTAGTAGATGATGTCGCCGTTCTTGAGCGTCACCTTTAGACGCAGGGCGTCGTCGCCATCCACCGTGTCATGTCCGAGATATTCGACCTTGTTGCCCTTGGCCTGATAGTCGACGAGTGGACCGTCGAAATCGGCGTCGATGAGCAAATCGCGCATGTCGTCATCGCCCATCAATTGTGGGTCCTTGCGGCCGCCAAACGGCTGAATCTGCCAGCCCGTCGTGCCGTCGTAGGCTTGCACCTGCGTCATGCCCTGAAGCGAGAATGTCTCGCGTACCAGATTGGGCCGCATGTTCTCCTGGCCTGTCGCGCCAGTAAAGCCCCCGCCGGCGACCAGTTTGCCGGTTGCACGCAGGGTCTTGATGGCTTTGATCTTTTCGAGTCCGCCTTTCGCCTCAATATTCTTCTGCACCAATTCGTCGGCAGTTTGAGACAAAGCGAATAGCCCTAAACTAAGAACGGCAAACAACACGGCAGCATAATGACGCATGCGGCGCTCTCCTGACTGATATCGGTTGAACAGCACAAACTCTAAACCGTTTTGACGCAGATGCCAACTATTGGTCATCGTCGGGGAACGCGTTTGCCGTGGAATCAGGAATCTTCTTGCATACTTGCGGTTGGTGGGCGCGGCTTGTCAGTATGAACGGTCAGAACTTTGTAAGTTAAGGAAGGACTTACTTGGACAACCCCTGCTGCCTCCGTTGTAATCGCGAGCTAGAAACCGGAAGCAAATTCGTTTCGTTGTACATGTTTGCTCAAACCGTAGGAATCCGGCCACGACAGAAGTCGTCGGCACATCGCATCTCATTTTGTCCCCAATGTTCCGTGTCTCTGGCAATGGGACTCCCGCCCGAAGGCTCGCTCAACGTTGCTGCGTGGGACATGATTCGGGGGTTGGTCAGCGCCGACCCGGGCCTGAACGATGCGGCATGGGAAAATCTGCGAGGTGTGGTAGGCCTACTACCCTCAGGAGAGGAAGATGCGACCGCCAAGCGGTGGTCAAATGCACGCCGCGCCGGGTAAAACATAGCGCAAAAAAATCGGCCCAAAACGGCCGATTCTTTAGCTAGATACCAGGATTAGAGCTGGGCGCTGGCGTAAGAGTTGATTTCGCAGTTGAGGCAGATCTCTTCGAACTTCGGGCTACTCCATTCCATTTCACAATCTCCTTACACTATCCAAAATTTAACACAGCCGAGTGATGAAACCAAGCATTTTTATAATGGAGACGGCGGCGAAGTGCTTGCAGGACGGGCTATTCATAGAGATGACGGTTATACTGTCGCAGTCGCAAGGCGCATCTTGAGCTTGGGCTGATATCAGATGCGCAAAAAATTGCGCACGGCTCAGCGATTGGGTTAAGCATGCATGTTCAGATACTAGGATCTGCGGCTGGCGGGGGCTTTCCACAATGGAATTGCAACTGCACCAACTGCTGCGCCGTGCGATCTGGAGCTTTCGCGGGGAAGACCCGTACGCAAACTCAAGTGGCCGTGAGCGGCGACGGCCAATCATGGTTTCTACTCAACGCTTCTCCGGATTTGCGGTTGCAAATTGAAGCCACAAAAAGCATGCACCCACGCGATGTAGGCCGCCATTCTCCAATTGCAGGCGTCATAATCACGAGCGCCGATCTGGATCAGATCGCGGGCTTGCTTTCGTTGCGGGAATTGCAACCTTTGCGCATTTATTGCACTCCTTCGCTCCGTCAGATTTTGCGTGAAGATAATTCCATATTCGGCATGCTGAATCGCGTCGCCGAGCAAGTAAGTTGGATCGACATTAGTCTGAACCAAGATTTCTCACTCAATGGATCCTTAAGCGACAACTCTCTAACGTGTACCGCGTTTTCACTCGGAAACCATTATCCTGTTTACGTATCGTCCGAGCGCGCTCGAACTCTGCGCCAAGACGAGGCGCTCATAGGCCTGATTGTGCAGTCTTCTGCGGGTGGCAGACTTGCCTACCTGCCGGCGGTGCCCGAACTCGACGAGTCGCTAATTGCCATGCTTGAGACGGCCGATTTGCTTTTGTTTGACGGTACTTTTTGGAGTGATGACGAGTTAATTCGAGTACAGGGCAACAGCGCAACGGCACGTGAGATGGGGCACATCCCAATTTTCGGCGCGGAAGGAAGTTTGCGCCGATTAGCAGGATTGAAGCGGCCGCGCAAGATTTTTCTGCATGTGAACAACACCAATCCCATACTCGATGAGTCGAGCGAACCCTATAAAGAGGTGCGCGCGGCGGGCTGGGAAGTCGCGGAGGATGCATGGCAGTTCGACCTGTAGATAAAAAAGATGACGCGCTGCTATCGTCGGAGGAATTACATGCACGGCTGCGGCAGACCGGCAAAGAACGCTATCACCACCAGCATCCTTTTCATCTGCTCATGCATGAAGGAAAGCTGAACCGGGGCCAACTGCAAGCCTGGGCTTTGAATCGCTATTACTATCAGAGCCGAATTCCGGTAAAAGACGCGATTGTTCTCTCACGCAGCGATGACCCGCAATTTCGTCGTGCGTGGCGCAAGCGCGTCGTTGACCACGACGGTAACGCGCAACAAGAAGGCGGTATTGAGCGCTGGATTCGCTTGGCTGAGGCCAGCGGCCTACAACGCGAGCGTGTAATTCGATGTGATGAAGTTTTAGCAGCCGTGCGCTACGCCGTCGACGCCTATCTCTCATTCGTGCAGACACGGACCTTTTTGGAGGCGGTCGCATCTTCACTGACCGAAATGTTTTCTCGCGACTTGATTGCGTTGCGAATGGATCGAATGCGCCAGCATTATCCCTGGCTGTCGGGAGGGCTCGATTACTTCACAGCACGGCTCGATCAAGCGCCGGAAGATGCTGAGTTTGCGTTGCAATGGGTCACTGAGCATGCGCGAACCCGAACGGAGCAGGAACTGGCAATAGCGGCTTTACGCGCCAAGTGTGACATTCTTTGGGCGCAGTTGGATGCGCTCTACTTCGCGTACGTGCAGCCCGGATGGCCGCCGCCGGGTGCCTTTCGAATCGAGGAAAAGTGAATGTCCCGTCCTTGCGATTCGAGCCGTCCAAAGTTTGCTGCCGGATGCCGATGGGGTACTCATGGCGAAGATCGAGTCGTTCTGTTTCCCGAAGGTATGCTCCGCGTCCAAGCAACAGGTCTCAGCATCCTTGAACTCGTTGATGGCCAACACGAAGTAGCCCAAATTATCTCGGCGCTGACCGAACGTTACGACAAGGCAGATCCCGCAAAAATTCGCGAAGACGTGTTGAGTTTCCTCGAGAAGTTGCACGATAAACGTGTGGTGGATTTCTAACGTGGCAACTCTTCATAAACCGCTTGCGCTCATCGCGGAAATTACCCATCGTTGCCCGTTGCATTGCGTGTATTGCTCGAATCCACTGGAGATGCTTGCTGCTAAGCGAGAATTAGCCACCCAAGATTGGATTAGAGTCTTTCAAGAAGCGCGCCAGTTTGGCGTCTTACACCTTCATTTAACCGGCGGTGAACCGGCGGCGCGCGCGGATCTAAAAGAATTAATTCAAGCCGCGCATGCCGCGGGACTCTATACCAATCTCATCACGTCGGGCATCGGCGTTTCTGAGGGCCGGCTTAAAGAACTGATCGAATCTGGACTCGACCATGTGCAACTCAGCATTCAGGACTCGCGCGAGGACCGCGCCAACTGGATTTCGGGAACCAAGGCTCATGCGCACAAGATTGCGTTTGCTACGACGGTCAACAAATTACATGTCGCGTTTACGGTAAACCTCGTCGTTCATCGGCAAAATCTCGACCATCTCGAAGAGATGATCGCGTTTTCCGAGCAATTGCGGCCTAATCGGCTGGAAATTGCGCATACCCAATATTATGGCTGGGCATTGAAAAATCGTGCTCAACTGATGCCGACGCGAGAGCAGGTCGAGCGCTGCATGACCACGATCGAAGCAGCGCAAAAACGTCTTGCGGGAAAAATAAGAATTGATTGCGTCATTCCCGATTACTATGCGCGCTATCCCAAAGCCTGCATGGGCGGATGGGGACGGCGTTTGCTGTTAATCGATCCTGCCGGACGCGTGCTGCCTTGTCACGCCGCGGGAGTCATTCCTGATTTAAAGTTCGATAACGTCCGCAATCATTCCGTCGAGTGGATATGGAATGAATCATCTGCATTCCAGCGTTTTCGCGGCGAAGAATGGATGCAGGAACCTTGTCGCAGCTGTGATCGCCGTATGGAAGACTTCGGTGGCTGCCGTTGCCAGGCTTTTCTTTTAACGGGCAATGCCACAGCCACCGATCCGGCGTGCTCGCTCGCACCATCGCATCACCTAGTTACCGAACAACAGATCGAGCAGCGGGTTTCCCAAAAGGAGTCCATCACTTCGTGGTCCTATCGAGCAAACCCCGAGTAACAGTTGAAAATCACCAGATAATCTTGGCTCCAATCTGAATATGCCTCGATCCACCTGATCCAATCACAGGGTTGGACTCTGCCACATCTGGTGTAAAGGCGACGGTCCCCACCGATGCGGGAGAGGATAGATCCGTATTCATCGTGACCGTATCGAAGTTTGCGTGGTTCAGGATGTTGAACACTTCGCCGCGAAGCTGCATGGAAATTCGCTCATTGAATTTTATGACCTTCGATAGTGAGAAATCCCAGTTCTTAAAAGTCGGGCCACGGAAAATGTTTCGTGCCATATCGCCTTGAGTTCCATAAACCGGCGGAGTAATCACCGTGCTGCCCGAAACAAAACACCCGTAGTTGAGAAGTTGCTGTGCGCCCGTGCTCGTCGCGCCACCAGCAGCATTAATGCATTGAGTGTTGCCAGTGATATTTCCGCTGGAATCTGTGCCAAAGGTGCTCGGGTCAATGAACGGGATGCCCGCAGTCGGTGACCAATGAATATTGCTCGCTGGGCCGGACATATTCCAACGGTCGTTAAACTCGCCGGTAAGGCTGATATCGTCGTTGAAATCACCGAGCGTGTACGGTAATCCCCCTTCCAGCATGGCTACCGTGGCAACCTGCCATCCTTCCAATAACTGCCATTTCGACTTCACATCGGGCAAATTGTAGGTGAGCGAAACCGTGACGCGATGGCGGATGTCATAGTCGCCATTGCCGCGCTCTTCCGCATAGTTGTTGCTATCGGGAGGAACTCCTGCAAGATTGCTCGTCGCCGTATCAATGGCATGAGCGTAGGTATACCCGACAAGCATGTAGAGGCCACGCGAATAACGATGAGTAAGCGTGACTTGCAAACTGTTATAGGCAGAGTTGGAACGATTGCTCAAATAATCGAGATAGCCAATATAAGGGAAGCAAGGCCCACCTCGGCCCAAACCGCCCTGCGCGACGGAGCAATTTTCATTGAGTGGCCGCCCAGGGCCCTCGCAATTGTCGAATCCGGCATTGACATCGCAAGGAGAATTGGGGCCAACCTCGAATGGAGAATTCGGATTCACTTGGTTGATGTCGGTGACGCTATATAGCTTTACTCCGTGGTTCGCGACATAAGCCATTTGTAGAACTGTCTTTGGTCCCAGCGCTTGTTGAATATTGAAATTCCAATTCATGACGTATGGAGTTTTTAGGTGCGGATCCACTCCGAATACGCTGCATTGATTTACAGAACCCGATGCATTGAACAAACTGCATCCGTTTCCAGCGGTTGCGGCATTGGGGAAAATCGGCCCGGCTTGGTCCCAATTGATGACGCTCGTGTCAGAAGATTCCTGCAAGAATGTCGTTAACTTGCCGTTCCCCACTAATCCACTCGGATTGAGATTGAGCCCGCCCCCGTTGAACATGAAAGTTCGGACGGACGGCTGTTCATAAATAATGCCCATCGCTGCTCGAACTACTGTTTTGCCGGTCCCAAAAGCGTCCCAGGCAAAACCTACTCGCGGGGAAATATTGCTGTAGTTGGTTTGATAAGGAGCGTTAATGCCGTAGCCCACCTGTACCAGTCCAGTGGCTGAATTCGGTTCGTAATTTGCCAGTAAATTGCGCAAATCTTTGATCGGATAAGTTACATCGTAGCGGAGACCCAAATTAAAGCTGAGGCGTGGTGTAATTCGGTAATCATCCTGTATAAAGAGCGCGAACGCCTTTTGGGAAATATCGCGTGCTGCGTCACCATAAAGAAATCGCCAGCGTCTGACGTCGCCCGCTACGAAATCGGTGAGATCGCTGAAGTCGATACGCCCGCGGCCATAACCCGCGCGGAGATAGTTCACTTTGCCGTCGCGGAACTCCGCGCCCATGCGAATCGCGTGCTTGCCCGCGGTGTACGCGATCGTATCCGACCAGTTATAAGTTGCGCTCGGCGTGGTCGCCAGCGGCCAGCTAGAGTTTCCACCCATGTAGTTGAACTCATCGCTGCCTGGGCTAATACGGGGGAAGCCGAAGAGCACAGGATTCGTAACACCCGTGTTCAATCCATAAGTTGTCGGGTTTACATTGTGGTCGACTGGGTAAATTGTTTCGTTAAAGCGGTTGTAGCTGAAGCGTGCATCATTGACCCACCTAGAGTTTGGTGTCCAAACCCATGAGACTCCGAAAACCTGTGTGATTGGACTGGTCGTAGAGAGCCACTCCGGGCGAAGCGCGTCGATATCTTCTTCTGTCTGCGTCGTGTTGCTGTAGATGAATCGAGCGCTAAGTGTGTTGTGGTCGTTCAGCGTGTAGTCGGTTTTCGCGACCAGGTTATCGCCACGATTCTTGTTGTTGAAGTTGAAATCAATGGCAGCGGGATCCGATGCTCGAAGTGTGAATCCTGGATTCGGCAGAAACAATGCCGACAATTGCGCGCTTAGCGGGTTCACGGCACAGGGTCCGCCCAGTTGCTGTTGGCAGTATGCCACCGCGTCAGGATAGCTGTACGTCGCGGAGTTCGGGCTACCATCCGGATTTGCAATTGGGAACGAAGGGCTGGCCAGGGAAACGGTTACCGGGCTATCGGTTACGCCCGGATTGCCAACTTTATCGCGAACACCCTCATAGTTGAAGAAGTAGAACCATTTGTCTTTCTTGATCGGTCCGCCGATGGAAGCTCCAAACTGATGGAGAATAAGTGCGGATTCAGGGCTCGGTGCGGGGTCAAAATAATTGCGCGCGTCAAACGCGCTATTGCGGTGGAAATAATAAGCGGTACCGTGAATCTTGTTCGTCCCCGATTTCAAGGCCATGTTGACGACGACACCCGGTTTTGCGCCGTAGTCAGCTGATGGACTCTCTTGCGTATTGAACTCCTGGATAGCATCAAGAGGCAAAATACTGGCCGGAGTTCCTGAGATACCCGCGTCGTTGACCACAGTTTCGCCATAGTATGCGTCGTTGTCGTCGGCGCCGTCGATGAAAAAATTGTTGTCATCCGGACGATTGCCGTTGGAAGTTACCGAGTGAAATCCGCCGCCTGGCACACGCTGGACGCCGGGATTTAAGGGCAACAAGTTTTGAAAATCTCGCCCCTGCAAGGGCATTTCGTTAATGGCTTTATTGCCGATAACGCCGTTCAAAGCAGTGTCCGTGGTGTCCACGAGAGCTTGTTCGCTGGTGACTTCGACGGTTTCCGTCGCTGCACCCGCAGGCAGCTTTAGATTGACGCGGGCATCGCGAGAAACTTCCAGGACGGCCAAGCCTTCAACTTTCTTAAATCCCGTGGCTGCAGCGGAGACGGAATATGTGCCAGGGTCAAGCGCAGGTGCGACATAGTCACCGGAGCGATTAGTTGTGAGCGTGCGGCTCACGCCGGTCGCTTGATTCTTAATCACCATCGTGGCGCCGGGTATCACTGCCCCAGATTGGTCTGTGACGGTCCCGAGGATTCTGCCTTGCGAACTTTGAGCACCTAGAAAAGTCGAACTTCCCAATATGAGCAAAAACGTGGTTCCAAGGAAGCGGAAGAAATTCATTGCAAGCCCCATTTGCATCCAGAATTTTTTCGAGATTTGGAAACTTGAAAAGACTTAGGAAATCACAGGCCGGCTTCGAGTTTGCCGGAATTGACGAGACAAACGACTTGCTCCAGATTGTGTGCAGCGGGAAAGGCAGG
Source organism: Terriglobia bacterium (assembly GCA_963702965.1). Classification (GTDB taxonomy): domain Bacteria; phylum Acidobacteriota; class Terriglobia; order Terriglobales; family Acidobacteriaceae; genus JAJPHW01. The sequence continues at coordinate 3,273,623 of OY969776.1, read as the reverse complement.
CTTATGTTGCGTCATAGCTTGCTCAAACTGGAACGCGCAAGTGTGGCAAGAAACGGAGTGAAAGTCAATCGCTCGCGGAACGACCAACGAACTGCCTAGTAAATCGCGCGATTGCCCTGTGTGCTCTGGATTACCCCGTCTTTGACCGACAACGAATAACTTACGCCGCCTTGGCTGACCCACGTAGGCAGGTCGAACTTTGCTCCTTTTGGGGCGCGATAAACGTCGATATTGTTGAAAGTGAGCGGCGTGGCTTCTTTACAGATTTCCGGCGCTTGCGTGGGACGAAGGAAATACGCCCCTTTGCCCGATCCGACGATAACAGCCTTTCCATTTCCATCAACCAACACCGCTGACCGTTCGTCAATCGCAACTTCGCGTGGATGCGCCGACGAGCTATCCTGCATAATGCGAGCCAGAAATACCAGTGTCCTGCCCATGCGATCGCGTTTGGCGAAGTGGCTGTCGGTAATCGTGTTCGCAAGCAAAGGAATCTTCAGGAAGTCATTCACAATCGTCACTTGGTTGTTAAATGGGTTGGGCAACGCATCTTTGGAGTGAAGTTCGCTGTCGTCAGGATCATTAAGGGCGCCGTAGGAAAATTCTCCGAGGATCGCGAGACCCGCACTGGTGCCCCCAATAGGCTTACCGTCGGCAATATTTGCATTAATGGCATCTTGCACCGGCGTTCCTTTCCAGAAACGGACGTAGAGCGCCTGATCGCCGCCGGCAATGAACACCGCTTCTGCATGGCGAATAATGTCGGCCAGATGTGGGTCCTGGGCCGAAACCCGATCCGGAATAATCAGCGTGGAGACGGAATTAGTCTTGCAGAGGCCTTGCACATAAGAGTTGTAATCGTCGTCTCCATGTGCACGCAGAATGAGAAAGTCGCCTTTGCCTCCCCGTAGGCATAGCCAACGGAAAGCTTCGTCCAAATCCGTTCCACCGCCCATCATGGCAATGCCGGCGGTGGTTTTGGTTTGCACGTCGGCGGTGTTACCGCTGCGAAAATATTTGTAGGTAGCCTGTGCATGGGCAGTTGCAGCGAGGTGCAGCAGCACGACACATGCTGTAGCCGTTATGTGTTGGCGAACCATCGTCAGCACTATAATGCACGCGTAGAAAAATGGCGGAAGCGAATGGGAGTCGAACCCATCAGTGACATCAGAGATGCCGCTCGACGGTTTTGAAGACCGTGCCGATCACCGGACCAGATGCGCTTCCGCAGAGACTAGCTATGTTAGATCATCATCATGCGTGCGGCGACTTACGGCGTTCTGACATGTTCCGGGCGAACCCCGAGGCTCTCATTTCGGCTGCTTCACCAGACGCAGATAGGGCTTCAACGTTTTCCATCCCTCGGGATATTTTTGCTGCGCCTCTTCATTTGAAACTGCGGGCACGATGATGACGTCCTCGCCTGGTTTCCAGTTCGCCGGTGTCGCCACTTTGTGCTTCGCCGTCAACTGAAGGGAATCAATGACCCGCAGGATTTCATCGAAGTTGCGTCCCGTCGTCATTGGATAGCTGAGTTGCAGCTTGATCTTCTTGTCTGGACCGACAACAAACACCGTGCGCACGGTGGCGTTGTCCGCCGCGGTGCGGCCTTCGCAAGTCTCGCCGCTCTCTGCGGGCAACATGCCATATAGCTTGGCAACCTTCAGTTCCGGGTCGCCGATCATTGGATAAGTAACTTTGTGGCCTTGCGTCTCTTCAATGTCCGCAGCCCACTTGCTATGGTTGCCCACCGGATCCACGCTGAGGCCGATGATCTTCGTATTGCGCTTGGCGAACTCAGGCTGCAAGCCTGCCATATAGCCGAGTTCGGTGGTGCACACCGGCGTGAAGTCTTTGGGATGGGAAAACAAAATCGCCCAGCCGTCGCCAATCCATTCGTGAAAATGGATGGAGCCTTGCGTGGTTTCGGCGGTAAAGTCGGGTGCGACGTCGTTGATGCGGGGAATGGAACCGGTGCTCATGATATCTCCTTAAGAGTTTGCAACTTGTGCAACAAGTCCGGCGGTCGTGAGATCCCGCCTGGCTGGCGATTCGAGACGGTTGCAAAAAAACAAACCCACCCCGTTTCACCGCCGGATGGGTTTTAAATTCCTGGCTACCCACGCGCCGGAGTCTGAATACAACAGCATATGCAGGCCGGCATGTATGGACGCAACATACTCAATATCACGATACGCGGGCCGAAAAACACAGTCAATGTTTGAGCCCCAACGACGTCATTCCCGTCACATTGATACTAGCTCGCGAGTTTACAAATGGCCTTACGACAAAAGATAGAATGTTGGCTATGAGTTCCCCTCAACGCCGGTACTCTTTTGTCCAAGTGGATGTATTTACTGCGATTCCCTTCGAGGGCAACTCGCTTGCTGTTTTCACCGATGGTCGTGGCCTCAACGATGCGGAAATGCAAACGATTGCCCGCGAAATGAATCTTTCCGAAACCACTTTCGTGCTCCCCCGCGATGCCAGAGTGGAAGGTGAGCGCGGCGTCCATGTGCGCGTTTTTACTGTGGGCGAAGAACTTCCCTTCGCCGGCCATCCGACGCTGGGTACGGCATTCGTGTTGCGGGCAAACGGCGGCGCGGCGGAAATCGCGCTCGATCTGAAGGCCGGAAAAATTCCTGTGCAATTCGAACAACCGGAAGGGAAGCCAGTGTTCGGGGAAATGACGCAACGCCCTCCCGAGTTCGGCCTCGTGCATGACCGTGAAAGGGTGACCCGCGCTGCGGGATTGCATGACGGCGACATCGATCCCTCACTGCCTATCCAAACTGTCTCCACGGGCGTGCCCTTTACCATTGTTCCGCTTCGTGGACTCGAGATCATGAGTAAAATGCGGGTCAATGTAGCCTCTTCGGCTGAATATCTCGCACGCACTGACGGAAAGTTTTTCTATTTCGTCGCCCGTGAAACGGTGAATCCCGATGCGCGCCTGCATGCGCGCATGTTCTTTTACAACGGAGAAGATCCCGCAACCGGCTCCGCCGCCGGCTGCACCGCCGCATGGATGGTGCAGCACGGCGTGGCCCAGTCTGACGAACGCGTCGTTATCGAGCAGGGAGTCGAAATGCTTCGCCCTAGCAAGATTTTTGTTCGCGCTTCCCGCAAAGATGACCGAGTGGTTAACGTGCGTGTCGGTGGAAATGTTGTTGAAGTTCTGCGGGGAGAGATTTTCTTTTAGGACAGGACACTCGCGCACCCGCGAAAAAACGACCCACGCATAGTCTCATGTATTTTTCAATCCCCCAAATTGCGCGTTTGCATCGGCGTTACTTTACACGCGACTTCGCGGCGGGTAGGATTCTCTTCGCTCTGGTATTCAAGAAAAACAAAATAATTTTTCATTGTCGCCTGTCTCCCGGCAGGATGTTCGCAATGCCACTTCGGAAGGAAGAATGAAGCCGAAACGAACTATTTTGTGCGTGGACGACAACGAACAATGCCTTTCCATCCGCAAAGTGATGCTGGAAACCCGTGGTTATCGCGTGATTAGTTGCACGACCGGAACCGAAGCCTTGGATCGTTTCCGGAATGGCGGAATAGATCTGGTGTTGACCGACCTGCTCATTCCCGGCGTTGATGGGTCACGTTTGGTGGAAGAGATTAAGGGCATGTCTCCGCATACGCCGGTAATTCTCACCTCAAGCAAAGCCAGGATTTATAGTCACGAGACGCGGGCTGACGTTTTTCTACCAAAGGGCATGTGCGCTCCCGCCGAGTTATTGGAAAAGATACGAGTATTGCTGGTCCGCAAGCGTGGGCCGAAGCCTCACACCACACAAGTGCGCAGTGCGAATAGCCAAATCGGCGTCGCCTAGATGCGTGACCGAAACCTTCCGCCTCCGGCCGAAGATAGTGGCCTGCATCGTGTAAACTCGTAACGGGCCCATCGCCAAAACTGGAATGTCTGCTTTTATTCAAGCGCAAGAACTGCGCAAGACGTATCGCATTGGGAAAATTCAGGTTCCCGCGCTTCGAGGTGTTTCTTTTGAAGTGCCGAGAGGTCAATTTGTCAGCATTGTTGGCCCTTCGGGAAGCGGGAAATCCACACTTTTTTATTTGCTCGGCGGCTTGACCCGGCCGGATTCCGGGCACATCTTCGTGGACGGCGATGACTTTGCCGCGCTTTCAGACGCCGAGCGCACTCGCATGCGCAAGAAGAAAATCGGCTTCGTGTTTCAGAAATTCAATTTATTGCCCACACTGAATGCACAGTCGAACATCGAAATTGCTCTGGATATTGCAGGCGTCAACGGCAACCGCGACCGGGCCTATTTCAATAAGATTACGAGCTTGCTCGGCTTGGCGAAACGCCTGCCCCACCGGCCTTCGGAACTTTCCGGCGGCGAGCAGCAACGCGTAGCTTTGGCGCGTGCATTGATTAACAAGCCGGCGCTGGTGCTGGCCGATGAGCCAACGGGGAATCTCGATTCCGAGAATTCAGAAATTGTTCTGAACATGCTCCGGCAGACTAATCAGGAGTTGGGTCAGACGGTGCTCATGATTACCCACAATCCGGAAGCGGCGCGATACGCCGACCGCATTATCCATGTACGCGACGGCGCTATTGTTTCGCCGGAGAAAGATCCGCAATGGACGGCGCCTGCGGTTCACTCGTAAGCTAATTCCCGGCGTGTCCCTGGAGATTTCAGATGAACGAAGACATGAGAAAACCTATTCTGCCCGGCAAAGGCGCCTCCGACTATGAGCGCTACCTTCAGACCGACGAACTTCTCTCATTGCAGAAAACGCCCGAGACGCTTTCGCACAAAGACGAAATGCTGTTTTTTGTGGTGCATCAGGCAGAAGAACTTTTGATGAAAGGCGCGGCTTGGGAGCTGGGCCGTTCGCTCGAATACATCACGGCGGGCGATTTCGGCAATGCATGCCGCCTCATGCGGCGTTCCAATCCCATGATTGAGCATTGCATCACGCTGCTGCACCTGCTGGAAACGATTTCGCCATTTGACTATCAGATTATTCGCGCCGGCTTAGGCCACGGCAGCGGCCTCGATTCGCCGGGGTTTCTTTCATTGCTGCACATGGGACCACGGTTGGGCGATGCCTTTCATGTACAGCTCCGCAGCGCCGGAATCACCGTCATCGAAATGTACCGCGGCCACGATAAATTTTTCGGATTGCATGAGGTGGCCGAAGCACTGCTTGATTTCGACGAACGTATGCACCTATTTCGCTTTCATCATCTAAAACTGGCGCAACGCATTATTGGCGGAGGCGTTATCGGCACCATGGGGACGCCAGTGGAAGTACTCCATCAGCGCATGGAGCATCTGTTCTATAAAGATTTGTGGGATGTTCGTAATCAGATCACGGCCGAAGCTAACGAACGCCTGCAGAAAGCTGGATCGAATTCGAAGTATTAGACCGTGGATTCAAAGTTTGCCGCATTCCGAGGCCTTGTTTATAATCAAGAACGCAAGGCGGGAGTAGCTCAGTGGTAGAGCGCGACCTTGCCAAGGTCGATGTCGCGGGTTCGACCCCCGTCTCCCGCTCCAAATCCTTCACAATAAGCTCCTTAACGGCAGCGGTTTCAATGGACATTTTTGTTCAGGCCCGTTAATTTAGAGAACAAGGCGCGGTACCCAAGTGGTAAGGGAGAGGTCTGCAAAACCTTTATGCGTCGGTTCGATTCCGACCCGCGCCTCCAGTCTTATTCTGCGTTCGCTGAGCCGAGATATTTGCGGTCGGGCGATTGCTTTGATCGGCACGAGCGGTCCTAAAACTGCCCGCAATGGCAGCACATTGTCATTGCCCTGATTGCGCTGTTTCTGATTTGGTGGATGATTAAGGTGTATGTTCTCTGACCATTGGAGTTGATTATTGGCCCGTCGAAGCCCCAAACGTCTCTGGCGGATCAAAATAACAGGTCTTCCAAAAATCTTCGTCCGAAATCGCTTTATCTCTCCACTTCTTCACGCTATCCAAGGTGGCCGCAATCATCCCGCCATCTTGCGCGTCGTAGATTAGAACTTCCCCGGACTCGCCGCCTGATGCGGCCAGCGCAGCGTAGTCTTTTAGAAATACTGTCTTCGCATAGTCGCGCTTCGCCCGCCATCCTACCACTGCGTCACTCGTGGCTTGCACAGAGATGATTTTGACGGTCTTTCCGCGTAGCGGATCCCAGTCGCCCGGGAATTGAACGATTTGTTCATTTGTGACGTGGAATAACTCGGCGGGAGATGCGGCGGCATCTCTTTGGCCGCCATCTCCAGGCATCTCCAGATTGGGTCTCGCAATCCAGCCCCGAGATATCCCGACAATGCGGACATGGACCCAACTTACGTTCTCGTCCAGCACTTCAAATTCGTCCTCCGGTGCGGCAGTGAAGAGTACTTTCGCGCCTTCCGTAGGGCTGGCTAGGACTGGCGCGCCGTGCTCTTTGACGGCAACCAGGTTTGTGGGGTGACTTTGATTGCGGAGAACTTCTTCTAGGTTTTTTTCCTCGCTCAGCAATGATTCAAGGCGTTGATCGGATGCCCGTTGGCTGGGCGCTTCCACATTGCGGCTTGAGTTTGCTGGAACGCTCATCGTCGAACCCGTTAACGGGCTGTTCAAAGCAGGGAGCTGAGGCATTGGAGCCGCAAGCGTCGGTTCCGATGAATGGGGATAGACCGAAGACGTAGATGGGGCACGCGAGGAGCGCCCAACACTTGTTCTGGCCGATCCGGCCTCAGTTGACCCCCCTGGCAGCGCCTCGGAGAGCTGGTCGAGCAAATCAGATTCAAGTCTTCCGTTGGAGGGAAGCGTTTCATAACCCGATGTGGCTGCGGTTGATCCTTGATGCCATGCCGTGATCTTTGCTGTCACACGAACCGTCGAACCACCCGACGCCGAGGCGGTGACGGTCACGTCGCATTCATAGTACCCGCGTCGAAACTGCTTCAAGTTTCTGTCCCCCACCTGAACGAATCCCTCCAAGGTGGGCAGTCGTCCCGAGGTTGGTTGCAAGGCTTTTATGGCCTTCTCTACTACCAATTTGGTTTGTGAGAAGCTTCGTTGATTCGAATCTTGCGCCCGTAGCGGCACCACCGCCGCCATAATGCAGAGCAAAAGGCCTAGATGCCTTTGTCGGCAGCGGATTTTGTTCCTCACTGTGGTCATTGGATGGGCCCCAATTGATCGCGATGCAGCCATCCATGCAGACCATCTTCGGTCTCAACCCCGTACCAATAAGGCGTGATAATCAGAATAACTACTTGGGTACCCGGTACGAGTGTTTTTAAGCCGGAGGCAGTTTTATATGGCGCGGTTTTTAGTTGTACGCCCGATCCCTTCACCGAACGTTCCAGTTGCTGCCGCAGAGTTTGGATCCTTTGTTCGAGCCCTTGGGTTGAACTTTCAGCGACCGCGACATTCTCGGCCTCAATTTGCTGGTCGCGTTCCATTGCCCGGTGCGCTATTTCTTCCTGGCGTGCCTTCTCGCCTTGAGCGGCCTGCTTTTTCTTCAACTGAATGGCATCCACATGATCCTGAATATCACGGAACTCAGCGGCCTCCACGCTGCCGTTCGAGGGATGTACGGTTCGGCGTTCATTTTCGACATAAATCGCGTCAATCCGCAAGATGCTGCGCGTTGCATCCTTCGGTTCCACCACATAGCGCACCGCGAGCGTCCCTTGGTCCGCAGATGCTTCAAAATTTCTCGGGGCGAGAACGTTAGTGCGCACTTTGAAATACACATTGCCAGGCCCATTCCATTTTGCGAATAGTGGCGAGTTATCCGCCACAGAGGCACCGGTTATGTAGGGATCTTTGTCGTATTCCTTGCTGCCCTGAATAATGCCGTCGGCGGCGACATCCTGCACAGCCTGGGTGAGTTCAGGCAGAGAAGCAGAAACCTCGGCGGTAAAACCGAGGCCAAACTGCTCTTTGGGTTTCTTGTCTCCAAACTTGGCCTGGCAATCAGCTGTGAAAAAGCAAGTTACGATGAAGGCCGCGACCAGCAACAAGGGAGAAAGCGCAAATTGCCAGCGTGATTGATGTGTCTTATAAAGGCTATGCTGCGAAGCGGTTTGAACCAAGCGATTCTTCCTGAGTAGTTGAACTGGGTGTGATGCGATTGTTACTCTTCCCGCACTCAAAATGTCAACCATCGGCCCGAGTTATCCCCACCCGCGTCGTCGCGTTAATAATTGCTCGTTTAGCTCAATGAAACCCCAGTTTGCCTCGGTTCGCACCTATACGAATGTAAATAAATGTAACGGCCAATTTGCTCTTTCCGAAAACAAATCAGTATTTTTGCTTGACACAATTTTTTTTCTCATGATAATTAGTTCGTTCACGCGCATTCAGAAATAACTCCCGGTCATTGCGCGTGCTATCTGTTTGGTTGCTTCTCAAAATGCTTCCGGTTCAGGAGGATCGAATGAATCTCACCCGTAGGGTTATCGCGGGTCTGCTTTTCCTTGCCTGCTTTGTGATCGCAGGTGCCGGCGATGCTAATGCGCTTCCAGCCTTTGCACGTAAGTACGGGCTACGCTGTTCTGCCTGCCACGAAGCGTGGCCGATGCTCAACCAGTTTGGTCAAAAATTCAAGGACAATGGTTACCAGCTCATGAATGACCGGGACGCTCCGATCTGGCAAAACCCGTCATATTGGCCAGTGACCTTTCGTATGACGCCGATTTGGCATCGTGTCAGCACCGATAAAGTAGCGGTTGACAATGCGACTGGAGTCAACGCTGGGCAGGTACAAATCACCTCTCACGGCTTTGATCTCAGCGGTTTGGATTTCCACACCGCCGGCACCCTCGACAAGAACATTTCTTTCTATCTGCTCCCATCTTCTGACAACACCGGCGCTTTTCACTTTGAGCAGGTGTTCGCGCGTTTGGACAACCTATTCAACTCGACTTGGTTAAACGTGAAGCTCGGTAAGTTCGAGTTGGATAACCTGCTGTCCGAGAAACGTATCCTCACGCTTACCGGTAACGGTGGCGTTTATCAGCTCTATCACTTTACGCCCGTGGGCGACAGCAACTTTTACGGCCAGATGGGTGACAACCAGTTAGGCGTGGAATGGTTGGGACATTCCTATAACGACCGCACACGTGTATCGGCTGCGTTGATCAGTTCGAACGATGGCACGCCCGGCTTGGTCGCCGGCAACTCTTATTCGGGATTTTTCACGGCTAGCCAGGCGTTTGACACGGGTCACCTCGGAGTTCAACGTCTTGGCTTCTACGCTATGACCGGTGAAGCGCCCACGCAATTCCTGAACTCCGGTGGCGTGCCGATTCCGGGTACGGGCTTTGGCAATAAGAGCTTTAGCCGGTACGGTTTCACTGGCCAGTTCTACCTGGGTAAGCTTGATTTCCAAGTCGTAACCCAGCACGGCTCGGACGATAAGTACTTTGGAACTGCCACGTCGCCATATCTGCCAATTCCGGGCAATGTCGCTTCGAATGCCCTTCCTGCTGGCGCTCAGAACCCGACTTGGAACGGCTTCCTAGTCGAACCGCACTACGTTTTCAGTCCACAGTTGATCTTTATCGGCCGCTATGAAGGGATCAACATGTCCCAACAGACGCTATCAACCCTGCCCTCCGATTTGGGCAATATTCAAAGCTTCACCATTGGCTACCGTTACTATCCAATTATGACCAGCCGTGCCGGTTTCGCCTGGCATAACGAGTACAACTGGCTCCGTCAAACCAAAACGGCGCCGGACGGAAGCGACTTGACCAGCAGCGAATTGTTGCTGGGATTTGACTTTGCGTTCTAGGAGAGAGATACCGATGAAAACGAAAATCATGAAGTCATCGCTATTGCTGGGAGCGGGAATTCTGCTTCTGATGTCTACGGTCTCCTGGGCGCAAATGACCAAATACCAGGAAGATCAACGCCTCAACATGGAAGCTCATGTCGGCAAATACACCGGCCACGCGAAAGACGCTCAGGCCAATTACAGACGCTATTGCGTCGGTTGCCACGGCGAGGAGGGCGATGGCGAAGGCGAGAACACGCCTTGGCTTGACCCGCAACCACGCAATTTCACCCTCGGCCAGTTCAAGTGTCGTTCCACTCCAAGTGGCACCCTGCCGACGGATGAAGACCTCTACAACACGATTGCGCGCGGCTTGGATCGTTCTGTAATGCCAATCTGGAACCAACTGCCCAATCAGGACCGCATCGATTTGGTGGCTTATGTCAAGCACTTCTCGTCAAAATGGGTCACGGAAAAACCCGGGACGCCGATACAAATCGGCCCCGAGCCGGAAGTGACGGCAGATCGCGTCAAGTCTGGACAAGTCTTGTTCCAGAAGCTGGAGTGCTGGAAGTGTCATGGTGTGGAAGGGCGTGCAAATGGCCCGTCCGCTGACACCTTGCAGGATGACTTCAACCGTCCGATTAAACCTTTCAACTTCACTGAAGGCGCGCATCCTAAGTGCGGCAGCACCGACCGGGATATCTACAAAATTTTCATGACCGGTCTGGATGGCACACCTATGCCGTCATTTTCCGACAATGTCAAGCCTGACGAGGCATGGGATCTCGTCTTCTACTTGCGTACTCTGCAACCCAAGAATGCTTACAACGTTAAGGAAAGAGCGATTGCCAAGCAGCTTGGGCTGAAACCGATCGACCCGAACGCGCCTTTGCCGGCGTCGTCCGGTGGTCAGCCGTAAAATTCTGCTGTCAGGAGGATGAATTTATGAACCTGTATCAGAAGTCATCAGTCGTACTATCATCCGTAGTTTTGGTGGCGGCAGGCGCGCTATTGCTGGGCAGTAGCGTAAGTGCCGCGCCTCCCTCGGGGTCTAGCATTGCCGGTACCGTAAAGTTGGATGGGACGGCACCTCACCAAAGGGGTATCGATATGTCCAAGGAGCCAAGCTGCGCGGCTATCCACAAGGACAAGCCAGCCACAATGGAGGCGGTGGTAGTGGGCGCCAATGGCGGATTGGCCAACGTTGTGGTTTATATCAGCCAGGGTTTGAGCGGCAACGAGGCTCCCGAGTCCGGGGCCGTTACTCTTACCCAGAAGGGCTGCCAGTACATTCCTCACGTCACGGCGGTTGATGCGGGCCAGCACATGAAGGTCGTCAACGCTGACTCGACCTCGCACAACATCCATCCGCAGCCAACGAAGAATCAGGAGTGGAATAAGTCGCAGCCACCGGGTTCTGCTCCGTTTGACGTGACTTGGGCCAATGAAGAGATCGCCGTGCCCGTGAAATGCAATATTCATCCCTGGATGCATGGTTATATCGCCGTGGTTAAAGGTCCTTATGGCGTGAGCGATGACAATGGCGCATTTACAGTGCCCGATGTTGCGCCGGGGAGCTATACTTTGACGGCCTGGCAGGAGACGTATGGCACACAAACGCAGAAGGTAACAGTTGTTGCGGGCAAAGCTACGAACGTCGATTTCACGTTCAAAGCAAAATAAATTGGGAATGAGCTTGACACCTACTGCCGCCGCTAGTACATTGCGGCGGCTGGGTTTTTAAATTTTTCCGGCGACATTTGCAGGAGAAATTTAAAAATCCAGACTCCCGGTTCTGGTCTCAAAGGCAGCGCCAAATTTGCTCGGAGGCACCTCTGTCATGGCCAAGTTTTTCGCGGTCACGATTTTCGTTATTGCCCTTGCGTCGGCTTATCCCATCGTTGCCAACAGCTGGTTCACGAGAGCGCCGCAGGATATCTCAACGCACGGTTACCTGATCGACAACCAGATGCACGAAACGATGATTGAGGCGGGTCTCGCGTTCTTGGCGTCGCAAATTCTGCTCGCGTGGTTCATTTGGTCTTTCTCGAATCGTCCCAAGGGCGCAAAGATTGGTACTTTCCCAGGCGGCGCCAAGACCATGGTGCTCGCGGGCTTCTTGCTTGTAGGAACGGAGGTGCTCGCGTTGGGTGTCTTTGGAACCAAAGCGTGGGCGGCTGTCTATTTCCAGCCCCCGGCAGCCGATGCCTTGCCTATTCAAGTACAGGCCGGGCAGTTTGCTTTTTACTTCCGCTATCCTGGACCGGACGGCAAATTTGGCCCGCTTCACCCGGAGTTAGTGAACGAAGGCACCCAAAATTATTTCGGCCTCGACACCACGAATGATCCGGCTTCGAAGGATGACATCGTCGCCGCCGAAATGGCCATCCCTGTGAACAAGGAAATTCATCTTCTTATGCACTCCAAAGATCTCGGCCACTCGTTTTTCGTTCCGGAGTTGCGCGTCCATCAGGACTTCGTGCCGGGCTTGGATTTGTCCTTGCACTTCACGGCAACCAAGATCGGCAAGTATGAAATCGTGTGCACGCAGCTTTGTGGTTTGGGACACTACAACATGAAAGCCTACCTGGAAGTGATGTCCCAGGGCGACTACGACAATTGGCTGAAGCAGGAAGCGGCATTGCAGTAGTTTGAATTTCGCCGGCGTGAAGGCGCCGGCATAGAAAAATCACCGAGGTGAGCAACATGCACGATGTATCTCACGCGACGCACCATGGTCCGCCGACCACATTCATCCGGAAGCATATTTTCAGCACCGATCACAAGGTGATAGGCAAGCAGTATTATGTGCTGGCCTTGGTGGCGGCATTTTTCGGGATGTTTCTTTCCTGGTTCATGCGAATTCACCTCGGCTGGACGAATGCTGCCATCCCTGGGCTCCAGTTGCTCTCCAAAAATGGTGCGCCCGGCGGCGTGATTACGCCTGAGTTCTACCTGCAAATGATGACCATGCACGGCACTATCATGGTCTTCTTTGTTTTGACCACGGCGCCATTTGCTGCCTTCGGCAATTTCTTCCTGCCGATTCAGGTGGGCGCTGAAGACATGCCCTTCCCCCGCTTCAACATGATGTCGTTCTGGGTGACATTTGTCGCTTTCCTGGCTTTGGTCGCTGCATTCGTCGTTGGTGATGGGCCGCCGCTTAGCGGATGGACCGCCTACGCGCCGTTGAGCGCAGTTGGTGAGGCTGCCGGACCGGGGCAAGGAACAGGTCAAGTTCTCTGGGCTGTGTCCATCGGGTTGTTCTGTATCGGGCAACTGTTGGGCGCGTTGAACTTTATTTCGACCACGCTCGATATGCGAACCAAAGGCATGTCACTCATGCGCCTACCGCTTTCGGCTTGGGCGTGGTTCATTACATCGTGCATCGGGCTGACGGCCTTTGCGGTCTTGCTGCCAGCTTGCATCCTCTTGATCCTCGATCATCTGGCAGGCACGAGCTTCTTCATCGCCTCAGGACTTGTCATCAACGACAAGCTCTTGCCTCACGCAGGTGGTTCCACGCTGCTATGGCAGCATCTGTTCTGGTTCTTCGGCCACCCGGAGGTTTACATCGCTATCGTCCCGGCAATGGGCGTGGTTTCACACATCCTGATTACGAATATGCGCCGGCCCATGCTCAGCCATCGAGTTCTGATTTACTGCATGATGAGCATTGGCTTCCTCAGCTACCTGGTTTACGGGCACCACATGTTCGTCAGCGGAATGAATCCGTTCTCAGGCCTGGTGTTCTCGTTCCCGACCTTGGTGATTACGATTCCAGCAACCATCATCGTGCTGATCTGGCTGGGTAGTCTTTATGGCTCCCGGTTGCGCATCAACTCCGCGTCCTTGTTTGCCCTGGGCTTCGTTTCAATGTTCATCAGCGGCGGCGTCAGCGGATTCTTCCTGGCACAACCTTCGTTGGACATCCTGCTCCATGCTACCTATTTTGTCGTCGGACACTTCCACATGGTAATGGGCGTGGCCGCGATGTTTGGCATCTTTGCCGGAACCTACTTCTGGTTCCCCAAGATGACTGGGCGCATGATGAACGAAACCCTGGGCAAAATCCACTTCTGGATGTCGTTCGTGGGCGCGTACGCGATCTTCATGCCTTTCCACTACCTGGGCTTGGCGGCCAACATCCGCCGTTACCAGGCTTTTACCGATGATTATCTGCAGAAGTTGATCCCGGTTCACCAATTCATTACGGTGGCCGCTTTGTTTACCGGCTTCGCGCAAATGATCTTCCTCTTCAACCTGATATATAGCCGCTTCTGGGGAGAAAAAGCGACAGCCAATCCGTGGGAGGGAACTTCTCTCGAATGGTCCACCGATTCTCCACCGTCATGGAACAACTTCAATGGTAAGCACATTGTCGTGTACCACGATCCTTATCAATATGGGGTGGAGGGTTCGGCTGGCGATTATGTGATGCAGACGTCGCCAGAGCCAGTGACGACACCGGACGAGAAGTAGAAGTAAAGGAGAAATAGGGACAACTTTAAGCCATGGCAACCACGATTCCAGAACCGCCCCAGCTTGACAAGCCCGAGAAAGATCGTTCGCCGGTGAGAACGAACTCCGGGAACGGTGGCTGGGGAGGCATGGCGCCTGCTGGGGTATCCCCAAGGCAAGTGGACCATTTTTCGCCACCGCCAGCGAATACAGCTGTTTGGGTGGGCATCGCCGCGATCTCGATGAGCTTCATCGCGTTCACCAGCGCGCTCATCGTGCGCAAAGGCGGAGCCCCGGATTGGCGGCATTTGACTCTGCCTCCGATCCTCTATTGGAATACCCTGGTGCTGCTGGCCAGCAGCGTTACGCTCGAGGCCGCACGGAAAAAGATTGGCGCCTACATGATGGGCGCAAAATCGCAGAAGTCAGCGTTTTGGCTTCACGCTACCCTTGGCCTCGGACTCCTTTTTGTCGCGGGACAATATATTGCCTGGTTGCAGCTGCGGGCCCAGGGTCTTTATCTGGCAACCAGCCCGAATAGCTCATTCTTTTATGTCTTCACCGTCATTCACGCCCTCCATGTTTTGGGCGGTTTGGCCGGGTTGATTTATGTGATTCGCCGCTTTCATAAAGGCATTTTGCGCAAGAGCACCCTGGCTGCGGCGTCGCATTACTGGCATTTCATGGACGTTCTTTGGGTCTACTTGCTATATGTGCTTTGGACCAAGATTTAACGCAAAACACACCTTTCAGGAGGCACTGTGAGCCACGCCAATGTAGCCGTCGGAGCACCCCAAGCGGGAGCGATGGAGCCTTCTCCGTTTTCCATTCCTTCCAAGAAACTGGCGATGTGGCTGTTCATTATTTCTGACGCCATGACGTTTTCAGCGTGCCTGGTGGCTTACGGGTTCCTACGCAACTCGACGCCGAATTGGCCGACGCCGTTTCATAGCATTACCAATGTCGCCATCATGACGTTCATTCTGGTCACCAGCAGTTTGACCATGCTGCTCGGCATGCGGGCAGCCCGTAGCGGCGACAAAGGCGGAGCGTTTCGCTGGATCATGATTACTGCGGTGCTGGGCATCGTCTTCGCCGCGCTGCACTTGCGGGAATGGTCAGGGCTCATGGATGAAGGAATGACTCTGTTCAAGAACCCCTGGGGAACCGGGCTATTTGGCTCCGCTTTCTACAGCATCACCGGCCTGCATCTTTTCCACGTGACTTGCGGCGTTATCGCTCTGATCACGGTTGGAATCCGCTATCAGGGCGGCCGCTATAACGCAGACGACATCGAAGTTCTCGGCTTGTACTGGCACTTCGTGGATCTGGTTTGGATGTTCGTGGTGCCCTTTGTTTATCTCTTGAATTTGAGTCACTAAATTTTCTGGCGAAAGGGAGCCGGTTCATGAGCACAGATCAACAAGTGAGCGGTTTCGGAAAGTATCTCGTGGTTTACGTCTGCATTCTGGCCATCGCCGGGCTGCAATTCGTGGTCGCCTACCACTCTGCGAACTACTCAGACATGTTTGTTCGCATGCTGCTGCTGGCCTTGTTGGAGGCAGCGTTGGGAGTTTTGTTTTTCATGCACCTTTGGAATGAAAAACGATCAATGATTGTGTTTGTCTCGATTTTCATTCTTTTTGTGCTGGCCACCATGCAATATAGCTGGCCGGATGCCTTTCGGATCCTAGTCGGGGCTCCTTATTCGAGTTATCATTGAGGGTCGAGTGAGACGGATGCGGATGCAGAGATTTATCAGCGGTTGGTACGTGGCGGCAGGGTTGGCATTTCTGGCCTTGGGCGTTCCCATGGCTCATGCCCAGGGTTGTGCCTTGTGCTACACGCAAGCCGCGTCGGCGGGAGCTCGAGTTATCCAAGCTCTGCGCAGCGGAATTCTGGTTTTGGTTGTGCCTCCGGCGTTCCTGTCGGTGGGCATCACGGTGATGGCCTATCGCAAGCGCAACCAATTTGTGAATCCCAACGATAACGATAAAGACGCTGCTGATTCTGAGCGTAGCTGGTAAGTACCGACGAATGGCAACTACTCAAACAGCGGCACCTCCGAACGCGACCCCCTCCCTTCTTGCTTCGAAGGTGCGGGACTACTACACCCTGACCAAGCCGGAAGTGAACCTTCTCATTTTGATGACAACCTCCGCTGGCTATTACCTGGGCAGCGAGGGTGGTTTTCATTGGGGTGGGCTGGTTCGCACGCTGATTGGCACTTTGTTGGTCGCGAGCGGTACGGCCACATTGAACCAATGGATGGAGCGGGTTTGGGATGGTCAAATGCGGCGCACGGCGAATCGCCCATTGCCCTCCGGGCGGGTCACGCCGCTCGAAGCCTTCGTCTTCGGCGTTTCGATGAGCCTTGCGGGCGGAATTTACCTGGCATTGACTGTCAACCCCCTGGCGGCTGCACTCGCGGTTTCCACATTGCTTTCGTATCTTCTGATCTATACTCCGCTGAAGCGAAAGACGCCGCTTTGCACGTTGCTCGGCGCCGTTCCCGGCGCGATGCCGACTCTGATTGGGTGGGCAGGCGCGTCGGCTAGCATTAGCCTGCATGCCTGGTATCTATTCGCGATTTTGTTTCTCTGGCAGTTCCCGCACTTCCTGGCGATCGCGCTCATGTATCGCGATGACTACGAACGCGCCGGCTACCGCATGCTCCCGCGTTTTGATTTGGATTCGAAGTTTACCCGTGCAGAGATTCTCATCTTTACCATCGCCCTCATTGTGACCTCCATGCTTCCTTTAGTGGATCGTGGGGGCGCCGCGTACAGCATCGGGATGCTGCTGGCAGGCGGATTCCTGCTCTATCACTCGCTCAAACTATCGGCATCCGCCACCAAAGTTATGGCCAGCAGACTGCTGCATGCCTCGGTGCTTTACCTGCCGGTCGTGCTGATTGTAATGGCCGTATTAAAGGCGTAGTTGCGCACAGTCGGTCGGACCCATACACCTGTAATCCATCCGGTCCGTAATCTAGCCGACCTTCTCGAAACGATCCGCTTGCACCAGCGGCATATCGACCAGATGCTCGCTCAGGAACCAAGCCTGAAGTTCGTTTGCGCGGAGGACATCACTGACCACCAGATCGTTGGTGCCGTCATCGCCTAAAGTGGATGCCCGTCGCGCCAACTTGCGGCAGTTACCGATGACGATCTGATGAGCGTCGAGCAGCCGCGAAATCTGAACGGGTACCTCTTCGCGACCGCGCGGTGGGCGCTGGATCCTGGTTGTCTCGGCAACATCCGCCGCCATCGCGATAGGCAGACCTCCCAACAACTGAATACGCTCGGCGATCATGTCCACGATTTCCGATTGTTCGTTGAAATGTTTGTCGAATAAAAGATGGAGTTGATAAAACGTGGGGCCTGAAACCTGCCAGTGCGACTTCTTGTAGAGATCGCGCAGAGTCATGGTATCGGCGAGCATGAGATTGAGTTGCTCGGTCATCTCCAAACGAACAGGTTCTTCCAAATCGAGCGGCAGCGCATGAGTGACGGTTCCATATTCCTGAATCACGGCGGCGCTTTGATGCAAACGGGGTTGGGCCGAGATTTTTTGGTGGTTGCTGGACGCAGTCTTACTTGCCATACGATTCTCCTTTTGGAACTGCTTCGAATAAGAATTATTTCATGTTCACGCGTGGTTTGATGATGGAGGAGCGGTCCGGGAGACAGAAAATCCGCGGATTTTTTGCGTCGGCGCGAAAATCTGGAACCCTTGTGTGCCCTTCGTGCCAGCAGAAATCCGCGCTCTCGATTATGATTATTAGTTCCCATCCTTAACTCTTGGAGAAACCCTTAGACGTGGCCGAGACACAAAAGACCAACGGACTGGAAGTTATTGAAACGCGTGAATGGCTGGATTCTTTGGATTATGTGCTGTCCAAGGGAGGGCCGGAACGCGCGGGGCGGCTGATCCAGCAATTGTCGCTGCATGCACGCCTTTCGGCCGGGGTCAACCTGCCATTCACGGCCACAACCCCTTATCAAAATACAATCTCCGTCCGCCAGCAGCCACCTTTTCCCGGCAGCCAGGACATGGAGCGGCGCATTAAGAGCCTGGTCCGTTGGAATGCGTTGGCGATGGTCGTTCGTGCCAACAAGTTACAAGAAGGTATCGGCGGGCATATCTCGACGTTTGCATCCGCGGCAACACTTTATGAAGTTGCGTTTAATCACTTTTTCCGGGCTGAAACGGAAAACGGCGATCGCGATGTCGTTTATTTCCAAGGGTCATGCCGCGCCCGGTATTTATTCGCGGGCTTATCTTGAAGGCCGCCTCAGCATCGAGAAGCTGCAAAACTTCCGCCGCGAGCTTAAGCCCGGCGGCGGGCTGTCCTCTTATCCCCATCCCTGGCTGATGCCGGATTTCTGGGAATTCCCGACAGTTTCGATGGGACTGGGGCCGATCCAGGCCATTTATCACGCGCGTTTCATTCGTTATCTGGAAAATCGGGGACTCAAGCAAGCCACGGGCGGAAAAGTCTGGGCATTCATGGGCGACGGCGAAATGGACGAGCCCGAATCGCTGGGATCCATCACCCTCGCCTCGCGGGAAAAGCTGGACAATCTGATTTTCGTGGTCAACTGCAATCTCCAGCGGCTCGACGGCCCGGTTCGTGGCAATGGGAAAATTATTCAGGAACTGGAAGCGATTTTCCGGGGGGCGGGCTGGAATGTAATCAAAGTCGTATGGGGCGGCGATTGGGACACGCTAATACAAAACGACCGGGACGGACTACTGGTCAAGCGTTTAGGCGAAATCAGCGACGGCCAGTATCAGAAATATTTTGTCGAAAGCGGGGCTTATTTCCGTCACAATCTGTTTGGCACCGACCCGCGCTTGCTGAAAATGGTGGAACACCTCTCCGATGAGCAATTGGCTCGGATGCGGCTCGGTGGCCACGATCCCATTAAGGTGCATGCGGCATACCGGGCGGCGGTTGACCACACCGGTTCGCCCACGATCATCCTGGCAAAAACCATCAAGGGTTACGGTTTGGGTGAAGCTGGAGAAGGCAAGAACATTACCCATCAGCAGAAAAAATTGAATGACGACGAGCTGGCAGTTTTTCGATCGCGCTTCGGCATCCCGATTCCGGATCAAGAACTGCACGCCGCGCCGTTCTATCGCCCTCCAGATGACAGCCCCGAGGTCCGCTACATGCAGGAACGCCGCAAACAACTGGGCGGGTATATGCCGCAAAGAAAACTGCGGGCGAAACCCATGCCTGCGGTGCCGGAATCTCACTTTGAAGAGTTTTACAAAGGGACTGAAAATCGTGAAGTTTCGACGACCATGGTGTTCGTGCGGTTGCTGGCCAAACTGCTGCGCGACCCGGAAATCGGCAAGCTCATTGTTCCCATCATCCCCGATGAAGCTCGTACGTTCGGAATGGAAGCTCTGTTCCGTCAGGTCGGTATCTATTCGAGCGTCGGCCAGCTTTATGAGCCGGTGGATATGGATACCCTGCTTTATTACAAAGAGGCAAAAGACGGACAGATACTGGAAGAAGGGATTACGGAAGCTGGATCCATGTGTTCGTTCATCGCGGCGGGCACAGCGTATGCCAACCACGGCATCAATACGATTCCATTCTTTATTTATTATTCGATGTTCGGCTTTCAGCGCATCGGCGACTTGATTTGGGCCGCAGCCGACATGCGGACGCGTGGATTCTTGATCGGAGGTACCGCGGGACGCACGACACTGGCTGGCGAAGGCTTGCAACATCAGGACGGGCATAGTCATGTACTCGCGTTGCCGGTCCCGAATTTGATGGCCTATGATCCTTCATTTGCGTACGAAATTGCCGTCATCATTCAGGATGGCATCAAGCGGATGTATGTTGACCAGGAATCCATCTTCTATTACCTGACCGTAACTAACGAGCCGCTTCCCATGCCGGAAATGCCTGCGGGCGCGAACGTGCGGGAGGGAATTCTTAAGGGCTTGTACCGCTTTAAAGCTTCGAACAAGAAGGACTCGAAGTTGAGAGCCCAGCTGTTTGGCAGCGGGACCATCATGTACGAGGTTCTCAAGGCGGCGCAAATCCTTGAAGAGAAGTACGGCGTCGCCGTGGATGTTTGGAGCGTCACCAGCTACAAGGAACTCTACCGTGACGGCAACGATTGCGAGCGCTGGAACATGCTGCACCCGGGTGCGGTTCCGAAAGTGCCGTATGTTACACAAACGCTGAAAGACGCGCCGGGCGTGTTCGTGGCTGCTTCGGACTACATGAAAGTGCTGCCGGAATCGATTGCGCAGTGGGTTCCTCGCCGACTCACGGCTCTGGGCACGGACGGCTTTGGCCGCAGTGAAAACCGGGCCGCGTTGCGCGACTTCTTTGAAGTGGACGCCAAGCACATTGTGCTGGCGACACTGAGCGCGTTGGCCAGGGAAAACCAGATTGCTACGGATGCAGTCCAAAAAGCGGTCAAGGAACTCGAAATCAATCCGGAAAAATTGAACCCCGCGATCAGCTAGCATCGGCGTCAGCAATCTGCCGGGCAAACACGAAAGGGAATTACGCGTGACTGATTTTAAGCTGCCAGAACTTGGCGAGAATATTCATCAGGGAGATCTCGTTCGCTTGCTGATTTCTCCCGGTGCCACCATCACCGAGGGTCAGCCCGTGATGGAGTTGGAGACCGACAAGGCCGTGGTAGAAGTGCCGTCGTCGATTACCGGCAAGGTGAAGGACATTCGCGTGAAAGAGGGTGACAAGGTCAAGGTTGGGCAGGTCATCTTTACCGTAGAGAATGGCGCAGGAGGCAAGACCGAGGCTACGGCGAAAACCGCTCCCGCTGCTGCCCCGCCGAAAGCCGCGCCTGCCACAAAGCCATCACCTTCGGATATAGCGGCAAAGCCGGCGCCGGTTGCCACTCCCAGCGCGGCAGTTGCCAGCGAAACTACAGGTCCTTCGGAGTTCCGCCTTCCTGAGCTGGGCGAAAACATCCACCAAGGCGACCTGGTGCGGCTGATGATCTCACCGGGTACGCGGGTTTCTGAAGGCCAGCCGGTGATGGAACTGGAAACCGACAAGGCCGTTGTCGAAGTGCCTTCGTCGGTGAGTGGCACGGTGAAAGACGTCCGGGTGAAGGTTGGCGAAAAAGTAAAAGTCGGGCAAGTAATTTTCACACTCGAGGGCGGAGCCGTCGCGCTTCCTGAAAAGGCCAAGCATCTTCCTGTGGAACACGTCTCTGGACAGCACAGCGCAAGGCTGGCGTATCAGATGGCGGTGCAGGCGGAAGGCAAGACGGAAGAAGAAGTTTTCAAACCTGACGCCCCGGCAACGACCGCTCTCCCGTCCTTCAGCATGCCTTCGCAGCTCGGCAAAGTCGCTGGCACGGAACATGGTGAACCTATACCCGCAGCTCCTTCAGTCAGGCGTCTGGCACGCGAGGTCGGTGTCGATATCAATAAAGTGATTGGTTCCGGGCCCAACGGACGCATCAGCGAAGACGACGTTAAGGCTCACGCTAAATCATTGCTTGCCGTTGCGGCGTCAGCGTCAGCGTCAGGCGCGCCGCACTTTGCAGAGCCCGTGCTGCCTGATTTCGCCAAGTGGGGAAAAATCGAGCGCGTCGCCATGCGTGGAGTGCGCCGCAAGACTGCCGAGCACTTGCGCGAGGCCTGGAACACAATTCCTCACGTCACGCAACAGGACAAAGCGGACATCACCGAACTTGAACAGCTTCGCGCCCGCTTCGCGCCCAAAGCCGAAGAAGCCGGTGGGAAAATGACCGTCACGGCTATTGCTTTGAAGGTTTGTGCTTCTGCCCTCAAAGTTTTCCCGCAGTTCAACGCCAGCATTGATATGGCGAAAGAGGAAGTCGTTTATAAGCAATACATCAATATTGGCGTCGCCGTGGATACCGACCGCGGCTTGCTCGTTCCTGTGATTCGCGATGTGGACAAAAAGAACATCGTCGAGCTTGCTGCTGAACTCACGCAAATGTCGAAGAAAGCCAAAGAGAAAAAACTCCAGCCAGCGGACATGGAAGGCGGAACATTCACGATTACAAATCTAGGTGGAATCGGGGGTACAGGCTTCTCGCCGATTGTGAATCATCCTGAAGTCGCAATTCTTGGCCTGTCGCGTTCCAGCATGGAGCCGGTCTGGATGAATGGAAAGTTCGAAGCGCGCCGCGTCTTGCCGCTTTCGCTCTCTTACGATCACCGCTTGATTGATGGCGCCGATGCAGCCCGTTTTCTGCGCTGGATCGCCGAAGCCTTCGAGCAGCCGTTCTTACTTTCCGTACAGGGATAAAGATTTCTCCGGGACTCGGTGTCTCTGTGGTGAATGATTTTTAAAATGACTGAATCTTCTAACTTGCGCATTGCAGTGGTAGGCGGGGGGCCGGGTGGCTATGCTGCCGCATTTCTCGCCGCTGATCTCGGCATGAACGTTACATTGATCGACCCGGAAATCAATCCCGGCGGCGTTTGCCTCTATCGCGGCTGCATTCCCTTCCAAAGCCTTACTTCACGTCGCCAAATTAATCGACGAGTCACGCCACGCCAAGAATTGGGGCGTCGCATTTGCCGATCCGAAAATTGATCTTGCCCAATTGCGTTCCTGGAAAGAAGGCGTGGTTAAAAAGCTGACCGGTGGTTTGGGCCAGCTCTCCAAGCAGCGCAAAGTAACCTACATTCAAGGCACCGCTGGATTTGAAAGTTCGACGACTCTTCGAGTCACAAAAAAAGACGGCAGCGCGGAATCTCTCAGCTTCGACCGTATCGTTCTTGCTACCGGTTCGCGTCCAGCAATCATTCCCAGCTTGAAGCTCGATACGCCTCGGATGCTCGACTCCACATCTGCACTCGACCTGAGCGATGTGCCCGGCACACTTCTCGTCATCGGCGGCGGCTACATCGGTTTGGAACTCGGCACGGTTTATGCGGCGCTCGGCTCTAAAGTCTCAGTGGTTGAAATGCTCCCCGGACTTCTTCCGGGCGCGGACCGCGACCTTGTGCTTCCGTTGCACAAGCGGCTCGAAAAAGCCTTCGATTCAATCATGCTGAATACGACGGTCGCCGGAGTCAAAGAAGAAGCCAACGGCATCCGCGTCGCCTTCGACGGGCCCGACGTAAAGGAAAAAGAACGTGTCTTCGATAAAGTTCTTGTGTCGGTTGGGCGCAAACCGAATTCCGAAATTCCCGGCCTTGATAAGACACAAGTGCAAATTGACGCGAAAGGGTTCATCAAGATTAATGCCCAGCGCCAGACCGACGATCCGGCCATATATGCCATTGGCGATGTTGCCGGAGAACCGATGCTTGCCCACAAAGCTTCGCATGAAGGCCGCACCGCCATCGAAGCCATCGCCGGGCACAAAGTCGCCTTCGAGCCAAACGCGATTCCTGCGGTGGTCTTCACTGACCCGGAAATCGCATGGGCGGGCCTAACTGAAACTCAAGCGCAAAAAGATAATCGCGAAATCACCGTGGCGCGGTTTCCATGGGCCGCCTCAGGCCGCGCACTAACGCTCGATCGCAACGAAGGTATGACGAAGTTGATCATCGATCCGAAAACCGAGCGCGTTCTCGGCGTTGGTATTGTCGGCGTGGGCGCGGGAGAACTCATCGCGGAAGGCGTTCTGGCCATCGAGATGGGCGCATGCGCCACGGACCTGGCTTTGACCATCCATCCGCACCCCACATTGTCGGAAACGGTCATGTTCTCCGCCGAAGTTTTCTTCGGCACAGCGACGGATATCTATAGGCCCAAAAAGCGTTGAAGCGCCGGGCATTCGATACAATAACTCGCTTGAGCACGAACGGCAGGCTGTGCGAGGCAGAATTCATGAAGACGCTTAGGCAAAAAGCGCGTTCACTTCGGACGATATTTTTTATCACCCTAGTGTTGGCGTTGTCGCTTTCTGCCTCAGCCCAGCTTCTTCAGCAACTCACCAACGGGCAAAGCGCCACTCCAGCCGCCCCGCAGGATCCTTTGGGTCGGGATACACCTAGCGGCACGGTATTCGGCTTCCTCCAGGCAGCACAGTCGCACAACTACACACTTGCAGTTCAATATCTGCAACTTGCGCCGAGCAAACATCAAGTTCAATCCGAAGAACTGGCGACGCAGCTCAAGGATGTGCTGGACGAAGCGTACAAGGGTAGCGTGCGACGCATAAGTAACGCGGCGGGTGGAAATCCGCAAGAAGGGCTAACACCCGACCGTCAAGACCTGGGCACGATCACGGCGGGCGACATCGAGGCCAATCTTACGCTGGTGCGCGTGACCGATGCAGATGGAGTGAAAGTCTGGCTCTTCTCCGAAGAAACTCTGTCGCGGGTGCCAGAGTTGTACGATCAATTGGAAGTTCACCAAGTCGAGTCGAAGCTGCCTAAGTTTCTTGCCGGCCACGAATTGGCCGGGCTGGCCTTGTGGCAATGGGTGGCCATCTTTCTAGCTATTCCTCTGGCGGTCGCGATCGGATGGTTATTGACCCGCCTGTTGGATATCCCGCGCTACATTTATCTGCGAATCCGAAAGAAGCAGGGCTCAGCGATTTGGGCGGCCATCGTCAAGCCGTTGTGGATGGTGCTCAGCGTCTGGACGCATTGGATGTTCATTATTCGGCTGCGTTTGCCCTTACTCCCGCGCCATTACTACGTCATCACAGCCGGCGTGTTCTTCATTACGGCGGTGAGTTGGCTGGCTTGGCGCGTTCTTCAACAGATTCTGCGGCGTGTGCGGCAGCGCGCCATTTATGCAGGCCGCACTGGCACTGGGTCGCTCATGCTGTTAGGAGAGCGCATTCTCAAAGCGGCCATCTTTGTAATCGCAATTCTCGCCATTCTCAGCACACTTGGTTTCAACATGAGCACGGCGCTTGCCGGACTCGGTATTGGCGGCATCGCCGTGGCCTTTGCGGCGCAGAAGACGCTCGAAAATCTCTTCGGGGGCGTCTCCATACTAGGGGATGAGGTTATCCGCGTCGGCGACACGCTGCGCGTGGGTGATCGCCAGGGAGTGGTGGAAGATATTAGCTTGCGTTCTACGCGTCTCAGGACGCCAGAGCGTACAGAACTTTCCATTCCCAACGGTGCACTGGCGACCATGAATATCGAGAACCTGTCGCGCCGTGACAAGATGCTTTTCAATATGAAGCTTGGTCTCCGGTGCGAAACGTCCGCGGACCAGCTTCGCTACGTACTGGCGGAGATTCGCCGTCTTCTATATGAACACCCCAAGGTCGAGACGGATGGAGCACGCATTCGTTTTGTCGCCTTTGACGCAAGTTCCTTGACCCTGGAGATATTTTGTTTCATTCTCACGACCCAAGCGCCAGAGTTCGTCGCCATTCAGGAAGATCTGCTGCTCTGGATTATGGACATCGTCGAAGCTTCGGGCACGGGCCTCGCTTTCCCATCGCAAACTGTTTATCTCGGACGAGACATAGGTTTAAACAAGGAAAAAGCGGCGGAAGCGGAAAAGAAAGTTCGCGAATGGCGCGCGGCGGGCAAGTTGCCGTTCCCCGATTTTGCCGCCAATGAGATTTTTGAGATTAGCAATTCTCTGGCCTATCCACGGCCGGAGGCGTCCGTGCGAAAACCGAAATAGTAGAACCCACATAGATTCAGGAGCATTCCATGGCGACCACTGCAATTCCCGAAACGGCCGAACAAAATACCGTCCCGATGTGGATGAACACATCCGCAAAAAAGATGGAAGCCGAGATCGTGGCTATCCGCGGCGAGCAGTCGCGGGAACGAGCGCGCCGCGGAATCAATCAGGTGGCCCAGTTCTGGCGCGATAGCGATGGCGATCAATCTGTCTTTGAGGAATTTGTACGCGCTCATTTCGCCGCCGGCCCATCTGCGGTGGATGCCCTCTTTCAGCGTTTCGAGATTCTGTTTGAGCAACTCGATGGTCACATGCACGAGATATACCGTACGTTTCGCGAGCAACTCGATCTTGATCTAGGCCCGGTCCTGCCGGTGGACGAAATGTTCGGCGGGTATTATCCCGGCGCGCATATGACCGACGATATGTTCGATAACAAGCTTGGCTTCGTGGTTCTGCTGAATTTCCCCCTAACCACTCTTGGAAGAACGCACAAAAGGTGCAGCCCAACGTTCGCGCCGCGAGTGGGCGGAGATTCGGCTCGCACAACGCTTCGACAAGCGCATCCCCGCTTGGGTGAATCAGGCAGTCACGCAGGCGGAAGCCGTGTCAGGCCGTTATATTTCCGAATACAACATTTGGATGCATCATCTGCTGAATGAAGATGAAAAAGGGAAGCGTTTGTTTCCAGCGAAAATGCGTTTGCTCAGCCATTGGGGATTGCGTGATGAAATCAAATCCAATTACCGTGCTGCGGAAAATGGCTTACGTAAACAACGCATGATTCAGCGTGTGATGGAACACGTTATCCAACAAACGATTCCAAGAGCTGTGATTAACAACCCGGCGGTGGACTGGGATCCATTTACGAACGGAGTAATCGCGACCACCGTCCATGACTGGGACGAAGTAGAGCCCTCAAATTCGCCGATAAGCAATGAACCGGAACCGGATACCCGGTATGCCATGCTGCTCAAGACATTTCACGCCGCTGCCAAAGCTGACCCATACTCTCCAACGGCGCCCACTCACATTGCGCGGCGCTTTGACGAAGACCGGGAGATCCCTGAAGCACGAGTGAAGGCAATGCTTGAACAAGTGCTGACTTCGCCGTTGATGGGACGGGTCGCGGAACTCATCAAATCACGCCTCGGCAGACCGCTTGAACCTTTCGATATCTGGTACAGCGGTTTCCGTCCGGCGAGCCCGCACACTGATGACGAACTTAACCAGATTGTCGCGCGGCGGTATCCCGATCCGGCTGCGTATGAGAAAGATATTCCAAACCTCTTGCAAAAGCTGGGCTTCTCGGCCCAGCGCGCCCACTACCTGGCGAGCAAGATCAGCGTGGACCCGGCCCGCGGATCGGGCCATGCCATGAGCGCTGGCATGCGCTCAGAAAAAGCTCATTTGCGGACACGTGTGGCAAAGACCGGGATGGACTACCAGAGTTTCAACGTCGCTGCCCACGAAATGGGCCACAACGTAGAGCAGGTTTTTTCGCTGAACGATGTCGATTCGACGTTAATGCGCGGCGTCCCGAACACTTCGTTTACCGAAGCTTTTGCCTTTTTGTTTCAGGGCCACGATCTCGAACTGCTTGATCTTCCCGCTCCTGATTCGCGAAGCAAAGCTGAGAAGATATTGAACGACTTTTGGGCGACATGCGAAATTAGCGCTGTCGCGCTGGTGGATATGGCCGTCTGGCACTGGATGTACGATCACCGTGACGCCACGCCCGCCGAACTCAAGGAGGCTGTGATTCAAATCGCGAAAGACACATGGAATCGCTTTTACGCGCCCATCTTCGGTGTTCGCGACGTCATCCTGTTGGCTGTATATTCCCACATGATCGACACATTTCTTTATCTGCCCGATTACCCCATCGGTCACTTGATTTCTTTCCAGATCGAAGAACAGATGGAAAAGGCCGGCAGCATCGGGCCGGAATTCGAGCGTATGGCGACCATGGGCCGGCTCACTCCCGATTTATGGATGACGAAGGCCACTGGCAAGCCGGTCGGCGCGGAAGCGTTGTTGACTGCTACGGAGAAATCGCTGGAGGCCGTCGCTCAAGGCTGAAATCGGCTTTCCAGCGGCTTCGAACACACCATGGTAACTTGCGGCATTTTCCCGCGACTTCGTACCATCAGCCATGCAACGAGCGTACGTTCTCTCCGGCGATGCCAAATCGCTCGGGATCCTCAATCAAATTCTTGAAGAACTCGCGGTGACTGCTGAGTACTCGCACGATCTTCCCGCGGCGATAAAAAAGATATCCACTGAGCCGTTCGATGCGGTGCTCGTGGATTGTGACGACCTTCAAACGGCAACCCATTTGTTTGGGATTCTGCGCGGTTCGTCCTTTAACCACGGTTCGATGTCGATTGCAATGGTGGACGGAAAAGCCGGCGTTCCCGTCGCATTTCGTTTGGGTGCAAAGACCGTTTTGAGTAAGCCGTTGTCCCTCGAACAGGCGCGAACCACGCTCCGCAACGCACTGGCTGTGCAACGCCGGGATGCGCAAGAAAACAAGACGTTTGCTGCGGCGGCAGCGTCCTCGCAGGTTAGCGTAGCCGCGACAACAACAGAAAGTTCTGCACCGCAGCCGGTTGACGAAGAACCGGCAAAGCAAAATGCAGATATACAAGCCGATGCCGCTGCGAGCCCGGTGACGGCATCCAGTCAAGGAGCGGCCGCCGCGCCAGCACGAGAAATCAAAACGGAAACGCCGCCGAAGACCGAAACCTCAGGCTTGGAAAAGGCGATTTCAGCCAAAGCCCATTCCGATAAGACAGCGCCGTACCTGGGACCAAAACGTTCGGCTGCGCCTACAGAGTCCGGTGAGAAGCCCCCCATCACGCTGGTTTCTCGCGAAGCATCGAAGCCGCAGACTGCTGCTGCGGCACCCGTTCCAACTTTTGGCATGCTCCACGATTCGCATACTAGGAGCAAACGCGGCCTTTTCATTGGAATCGCTATCGTCGTGATCGCTATTGGTGCAGGTGCTGTTTGGACAACGCAACCGAAGCTCCGAGACGCGATTTTATGGAAATACGGCCAGCTAACGCACCGTAAAGTTGCGGCAAATCCCATCGCCGCACCCGCGCCAGACGCGTCGACTGCGCCAGATGCACAAGCAACTGCCCCGGCGTCACCTCCGGCGCCGGAGCCCGCGCCTGAGGCTGCGCCAGATCCCTCAACGCTTGCGCAAGGCTTTCAAGACAATCCGCCGGCCGCAACAACTGCTCCTGCGCAAGCAGCAGAAAATGCCGAGCCGGTCGTCGTCCCCGCAGATTTGGCCGATGAACACGTTACCCATCGCGTCGCTGCGTGGTACCCGACCAAGGCCCGCCATGCGCACGTCAAGGGTAAGGTCGTCCTGACCGCGAATGTTGGGGCGGACGGAACAGTACAGTCAGTTGACGTCGTGAGGGGTAATGCCATGCTCCAGCTCGCTGCAGCAGAGGCAGTCAAGCAGTGGCAATACCAGCCTTATTATCAAAACGGGCAGCCTGTGCCGTTTCAGACGCAGGTCAGCGTGGTTTTCCCGCCGAAGGCGCCATCAAAGCCGTAACCGGAAAAACGGCATACCAAGCTCAACACATTCTCCTGAGTACAATTACCTGCGTAACTTGCTGGGCAAAACGAATGTACTTACGATTTGCCCATGAACTATGCTGCGCTCCTTTTCTGCCCGGACGACAAGACCTCCCGCGTCCTGAACCAGGTTTTGACCGATCTTGAGTTTGCCGTAGAGCCCTCGACTGAACCTTTTGCAGCCGTTAAGAGACTGATGGCGCAGCGTTTCGACGCGGTCGTCGTGGACTGTGACAACGACCAAAACGCCGCTCTCATGTTCAAGAGCGTGCGCAATTCTGAATCGAACCAGGCGGCGCTGACTGTCGCCGTTGTGGGGGACCAGGCAGGTGTCGCGAAAGCCTTTCGGCTGGGCGCGAATCTGGTGCTCACTAAACCAATTAACGTCGAACAATCCAAGAGCACTTTGCGCGTTGCCAAAGGATTGTTGAAAAAAGGTGAAGGCGCTAAGGCGTCGGCACCTGCCACTCAAAATTCCGCAGCACCAACTACGCGCCCCGCAGTCGCCAGTCGCCCCGCGGCGCCAGTCGCACCCAAAACCATATTTGCGCCGCCTCCAGCCCCGCCGTCGCGAGTCGTGCCGACCATCGCCGCATCGGCACTCGAATTGGATCCAGAGCCGGCTCCGCCTACTGCTCCAGATGATGCAGCGTTGCTCGAATCCATGCCCGCGCCGGCGAATCCTTTGCCAAAGCAGAACCAGTGGCCGGTGAGTGGCGAGAGTACGCTGGCAAAACACGCGGCCTCATATTCCGATTCGCACTCTGGCAGCGCCGCGGCGGCTGCGCCAGCAAGAGAAATCATCGCAGAGCCGAAAGCGGTCGAGCTTTCGCCTTCGGTGAGTATGCCTTCAGAAGCGGCGCGCGCCGAAGAGAGTGCGTCCCATGCCCCGAGCGCGGGAGCTCTTGTCCATGCCGATGCCCCCGTTTTCTCGTCGTTTCCAGCAAGCGAGAGCGGCGCGTCGAACGACGGCAGCGGAAAAAAGATTGCCATTGCCGCGGCGGCGGTAATTGCCATCGCTGCTTTGGCTTATTTTGCCTACAGCAAGTCGCATGGCCATCAGGCGGCTACACAGCCGGGGCAACAGTTCCAGCAAACCTCGCCAACCCACGAAGTTTCGAATTCGCTTTCGCCGAGTTCGTCGGGGACGGCCGTGTCTCTGATGACAGAGAACGCCAAGCCAGTGCCGGGGCAACCGGGAAATAGTTCCTTCACAAACACGAATCAGTTCGCACCGAAGACAGCGCCGGCGCAATCAAACACGACAGAGAAGGCCGCTGAAAAGCAGTTGGAGAAATCGCCCGACAAATCGCCCGAGAAATCGCCCGACAAATCAACCGACAAATCAACGACCGCGGCAAAATCTGCCGACGCCACCGAAGAGGCTGAACCTCTGGTCGTGAAGAATGAAACGCCGCAACCGCCTCCCGCACCGGTTGCCGAAACGCCAACGCCCGAGCCGCCAAGCATGAGCCTCTCGGCCAGCAACTCGACGCCGGACTTGTCCGGCATCGTGGGCTCCGCGCCGATTAGCATTCCCAAGCCCACGGCGCAAACTGTGAAAGTCTCGCAAGGGGTTTCGCAGGGGTTGCTGATCAAGAAAGTCGATCCTGTGTATCCGAAACAGGCAATGGACGGTCGAATTCAAGGTGCCGTGCAACTGGATGCGCACATTGCAAAAGACGGCAGCATCAACAGCATCAAGGTGCTAAGCGGAGATCCAGTTCTGGCAGCGGCCGCGACCGATGCCGTCAAGCAGTGGAAGTACAAGCCTTACTTCCTCGACGGACAACCGATCGCAATCCAGACCCAGATTACCGTGAACTTCAAGTTGCCTTACTAGATTTCTAGTAGGCCAGCAGAATGCGCAAATCGCGCAGATTGTTGCCGGTGGGGCCGGTCATGACGGCATCGCCCAACGCTTCAAAAAATCGATTCGCATCGAACCCGGCGAGATAGGACTCCGGGGACAAACCTCGTTCTTTCGCCCTTGAGACCGTCGTGCCATCCACCACGGCCCCAGCAGCGAGACTGTTGCCATCAATCCCATCCGTGCCCGCGCTCAGCACCGTGATGTTCTCCCTGGCAATTTGTTCGGCACAAGCCAGGGCAAATTGCTGATTGCGGCCGCCGACGCCGCCGTTGACCACTCTCACTGTCACTTCTCCGCCCGAAAGAAGACAGACACGCTCGTGTTTTTGCGCAAGCTCCCGCAGGCGATCCAACAGGTATGCCGCCGCGCGCTTGTACTCCCAGTCGTCGCAACTGTTGTCTATTTCCACAAAAAAACCGCTTCGTTCTGCTTCCGCCTTCGCTGATTCGAGCAGTGTGGCATTCGATAAAACTGTCCACCATCGCGAACGCTGAAATGCGACATCGTCTGATTTCGGCGTTTCGTCAAGCGCGTGGCGCTGGAATAGCTCCCGAACCGACTCAGGAAACGCAGCATTCAAGTCGTATTTCGAAGCAATGGAGTAGCAATCTTCGATGGAAGTGGAATCGGGCATAGTTGGCCCGGAGGCCAGGGCGTCGGGCGAAACGTCCGGCACATCCGAGACTAAAATCGAAACCTGTTGTGCTGGCGATGCTGCCTGCGCCATGCGTCCGCCCTTTACGGACGAAAGATGTTTACGGATTGCGTTCATCTCTCCAATCGGAGCGCCGGAGTGGAGTAGCACACGATACGCGGCGATCAAATCCTCCAGCGAAATTTCGCTGTCCATCGGCTTTTCCACAATGGATGACCCGCCCCCGCTGAGCAAATAAATCACCAGCGAGCTCGCAGTTTGCGCGGTCAAGGATTTCAATATCGATTCGGCGGCGCGAACCGACTCCGCATTCGGCGTAGGGTGTCCGCCCCGAAAATAGCGAAAGCCGTGCAATTGCGATTTCGGATCCGTCGAGCCGGCGACGATGCCTTCAAACCGGCTTCCAGCCTGCATTTCCAGCGCCTGCACCATGCTATGCGCCGCCTTGCCGATGGAAACAACAAATACCCGCCCGTAAGATTGAAGATCGTAGAGATCTTCGCAGATTCGCAAAACGCCACGCTCGCAATGTACGTGCCGCTCAAATGCACGGTCGATGGAAGACTCGGTGAGGGCCCGATCAAACAGATGCCGCGCCATCACGCGCATATCCAGAATCAATGTTTTCCGGTCGGGCGCGGTGAGAGACATGGAGAGAATTATACAAACCCTGGCGCGAGGCCCTTCACAAAACGCTCTCGATATAACCGTCGCATACGGTGTATAAAACAGATTGCGGTGATGGAGGAAGTCGCATGCGAGTTGCATTCTTGGGGTTAGGCATTATGGGACGGCCCATGGCCGAAAACCTGGCCAAGGCCGGCCATGAAGTTTCGGTTTGGAATCGGAGCGCAGGCAAAGAAGTTGAGGGCGCGCGCACTGCGGCGTCTCCGGCGGACGCGGCCCGCGGCGTTGAAGTCGTATGGATTTGCGTTTCTGATACCAAAGCCGTCGAAAGCATATTATTCGGCGAGAACGGCGTGGCTGAATCCTTGGCCGCCGGCATGACCATCGTCGATTCCAGCACCATCGCGCCCTCGGCCACACAAAAGTTCGCCGAACGGGTCAAAGCGCAAGGCGCGAATTATGTGGACGCTCCGGTCACCGGCTCCAAAGTCGCCGCCGAGGGCGGAACTCTAATTTTCATGGTCGGCGGTGATGAGGCCGTCATCGATTCGTTGAAACCGCTCTTCGCCGCCATGGGCAAAAAGATTTTCCGCATGGGCGATACCGGCAAAGGCCACGCTGCCAAGCTCGTGATGAATCTGCAAATCGCCATGATCTACGAGGGTTTTGCCGAGGCCCTCACCCTGGGCGCAAAGCTCGGCGTCGATGCAGAAACGCTCTTGCCGCTCATCAATGCATCCATGGTCAAGTCAGGCGTTGTCGAATATAAGGCACCGTTTGTTTTGAAGCGGGATTTTTCGCCCAATTTTCCCTTGCGCCTTATGTACAAAGACTTGCGTCTAGCCCGGGAAGCGGCCAGGCAGGCTCGCGTAAAGTTACCCGGCCTTGAAACCGTGGAAGAGCTTTACGAAATTGCCGCCGAAGACGGGCAGGGTGATCTCGACTACGCCGCAACCCTTACGCTGCTCGAAAAATGGGCGGGCGTAGAAGTGAAGGGCGCAGCGTAGTGTTATTTCTTGGAAGAGGATGCGGGCCAAACGCGCGATTTTGCGCGCGGCCCGCCCAGGTCCTTCGCGACGCAAAAAGCGCTTGCTCAGGATGACAATTGAATTTATGCGGCATAATTTTTAACGAGGTTTTATGGACTACCTGCTCAAAACTGAACCGACCGTTTACTCCTTCGCGAATTTACAAAAAGATAAGACCACGATCTGGGATGGCGTCACCAATCCCACGGCGGTGAAGAATCTCCGTGAAATGAAGGCCGGCGATCGCCTGATTATTTACCACACCGGCGACGAGAAAAGCGCGGTCGGCACCGCGACCGTTGTTTCCGTCGATGACAAAGACCCCAAAGTTCCGCTGGTCAAGATTCAAGCGGGAAAACCGGTAAATCCCAAATCGCTGGCTGAGATCAAAGCGAACAAGTTGTTCGCCGATTCTCCTCTCGTGCGTATAGGCCGTCTCAGCGTGGTGCCGCTGACGAAAGCCCAATATGCCTTCGTCACCGGCGAGTAAACTTTCCCAATTGTCATCCTGAGCGAAGTGAATTTATTCGCTTGCGAATAGATTCACGTAGTCGAAGGACCCCGTTAGAGCAGACATCGAGATGAACCATGCAGGGAGTTCTCACGACGACCCAGCCGCACCGTGCGAATTCCTAGATGGGCCGGCGGAAGATACAGAACTATATGGGATCCTTCGACTTCGCTCAGGATGACAATTCTTGCATCCGCTTCTACGTCCAAACGGTAGCCCGTTTGTTACTCAGGTAATCCCGCTATTACACAACTCTTACAATTGGCCTTCCCAGGGACTGGTATTTTGGAATTAACGCCAGTCAAAACCTGTTAGGGAAAAATCAAGGGGAAGACGCAATGGAACTCGAAGCCCTCAATCGCAAAGCTGCCGCCAACAACGAAATCAATTGGGTCACTGCCATTTTTATGGGCCTGTTTCATGTGGGCGCAATCGCCGCCCTGTTTTTCTTTACCTGGAAAGCTCTTTTCGTCGCGGCATTTTTGTGGTGGGTCTCGGGCAGCCTCGGCATCGGCATGGGCTATCACCGTCTGCTGACGCATCGCGGATACAAAACCCCCAAATTCGTCGAATACTTCCTGACCGTCTGTGCCACGCTCGCCCTCGAAGGCGGCCCGATTTTCTGGGTGGCCACGCACCGCATTCATCACCAATATTCTGATCACGACGGCGACCCGCACTCCCCGATTGACGGCAAGTGGTGGGCGCACATGGGCTGGATCCTCATGGGCAAGTCCATGCACCATGACACGACTACGCTGGCCAAGTACGTCCCCGATCTCGCCAAAGATAAATTTCACGTTTGGATTACCAAATATCACTACGTTCCCATGATCGTTCTTGGCCTGATTCTGCTGGCCATTGGCGGCCTGCCCTTCCTGATGTGGGGAATCTTCATGCGCACCGTAGTCGGCCTGCACGCCACCTGGCTGGTGAATTCTGCGACGCACACCTGGGGCTCGCGCCGTTTCGTGACCAAAGACCTCTCCACCAACAACTGGTGGGTCGCGATTCTGACTTTCGGCGAAGGCTGGCACAACAATCATCACGCTCACCCTGTTTCGGCTCGTCACGGCCTCCGCTGGTATGAAGTGGACATGAACTGGTACGGCATCTGGGCGTTAAACAAGCTCGGATTGGCCAAACAGGTCTATCGCGTAAAGCTCGATGAGTTGAAGAAAAAAGAAGAAGAACTGAAAGAAAAGCTCACCGCCGCTGCGACTCCGGAGATGGCGGCAGCGTACTCCGCCTCCGGCGACTGATCGCCGGTAAAGGTGTCATCCTGAGCGAAGAAGGAATTTCGCTTCGCGAAATTCCTTTGAAGTCGAAGGACCCCATGCCTGTGGACGCCCAGCAGCGGCCCTCCAGGGAATTCGCAACAGAACCCCTCCCCGAAACGTCCGCAGTACAAATCCCTCGGGCGGCGCTCAACGCCTGTGGACGCCCAGCAGCGGCCCTCCAGGGAATTCGCAACAGAACCCCTCCCCGAAACGTCCGCAGCACAAATCCCTCGGGCGGCGCTCAACCGCGCGAACCACCTTGTCATTCCGAGCCGCTCGAAGCGAAAGCGAGGGCGAGCCGAGAGCCCGCCCTAAGCTTGTCGAAGGGAATCTCGCGCGGTGCTCGACCACCCTAACCACCTTGTCATTCCGAGCCGCTCGAAGCGAAAGCGAGGGCGTGCGAGAGCCCGCCCTAAGCTTGTCGAAGGGAATCTCGCGCGGTGCTCGACCACCCTAACCACCTTGTCATTCCGAGCCGCTCGAAGCGAAAGCGAGGGCGTGCGAGAGCCCGCCCTAAGCTTGTCGAAGGGAATCTCGCGCGGTGCTCGACCACCCTAACCACCTTGTCATTCCGAGCCGCTCGAAGCGAAAGCGAGGGCGAGCCGAGAGCCCGCCCTAAGCTTGTCGAAGGGAATCTCGCGCGGTGCTCGACCACCCTAACCACCTTGTCATTCCGAGCCGCTCGAAGCGCCAGCGAGGGCGTGCGTAGGAATCTGCTTTTGCGCCCCGCCGTTTCGCCGCTGGTGCCCAACAGCCTGCCCTGAGCGAAGTCGAAGGGTTCGCACTGTTCTTGGTTTTGGCGCGAACGTGGGCGATAGAGTAGCTGCCCTTACCCAGGTTAGCCAAAGCACGGCGAGCCGGGGGGGAATCTGTCGCGAAGCGCCACCCGCCCGAACCTTGACCCCGTCAATAATTGTGCCCTATGATTGGCCCGTTTTGATTCGGCACTCCCGATCAAAGCAAATCTAAAATAAACAATTGTCAGCGTGGAGGCGACCCATGAAGAGCATACTGTCCGTGTGGTTGGCAGTCATCGCAATCGCTGTTGTAATCTTTGTCGGCCGCACAAGTAGAGCCCAGGATAAGGATAAGGGTAAAGACAAGCAGGACAAGTACGCCTTGCAGATACCCGGCGGGCTCTCGTTCTCCGAAGTCAGGGGATATGAAACCTGGCAGGTCGTCGGCCCCAGCTTGACCGACGCGGCAAACGTCATTCGCGTCATCCTCGCCAATCCCGTGATGATTAAGGCTTATCAGAGCGGTATTCCCGGCAACGGCAAGCCCTTCCCCGAGGGCTCGAAGGTCGTGAAGATTGAGTGGCGACCGAAAAAAATTACCGACTCGCCCTTTTCGGCAAAGGCGCCGGACACGGTTCCGGGTGACCTGGCTGAAGTTGAGTTCATCATCAAAAACAGCAAGAAATTCCCGGACGGCCACGGATGGGGATATGGCATGTTTGACTACGACGCCTCATCGGGAAAATTCTCGCCCGCTAACGAGCTCAGTCATCCTCCTGTCGCGCACGACGCAAAATGCGGCGTCGCCTGTCACAACCTCGCCGCGAACACGGATTTCATCTTTACCGCTTATCCAAAAAGGTGAGTTCCATCGAGCATAACTGGCGCCCACGTTCGCGCCGTGCTTTGTTTTTGGCGCTAACGTGGGCGGCTCAAGACCAGGCGAAGTTTTCCACAGAACGTCGTTTAGCATTGTGATCTACGAACATTTTCGGGGCAAAAACCTGTGGAAATTAATGCCAGTAACTGCTTTGTTTTCATCAACTTAAATCCGGAAGCTAAATCGATGTGCCTCGCCCCAGGAGCGCGCCTTTTTTCGACCATGCTGTGGTATGGACGCGCTGCCGATCGCCCGTCCTGGGGCCTCAGAATCAATTTGCGGGGCATCTCTGAATAAGCTCGGAACCGTCCAACCGAGCTTTCTGGACTCCTTCGGGACTGGCGTCCCGTCCCCCGTCGAGGCGAATCCGTCCGGAAGTTGAAGCCGAACCCGCCCGCTCGGGCATTCGCGGGTCAGCGCTCTTCGGCTCGGCTGAAGCCGGGCCCTTCCCAAACCCGCCAGACAACAGCAGGTCTCTCGACGCGCCGTCGCTGCGCTCCGGCTTTGCTCGAGATGACACTGCCTAATTGGCGCCAGATGACAGTTTGCCCAGATGATACTTCGCAATGAGAATGAGAAGGAATAACCGAAAATCCCCATCCTTCGGCTTCGCTCAGGGCAGGCTCTGTCGCAAGAAACGCGACAAGGGTAGGGCACCCAGCTAAAATCACTCCATGCGCATTAGCAGCCGTCGCAAGGCGATCATCACCTTTCTCGTCTTAGGGGTGACGCTCGCTTCCATCGCCGTGGCTGTCGGCTTTGGCTGGATCATCTTCAACTGGCGCGAAGGCATTCGAGTTTTTCTCGGCATCATTTTTTTCGGGGCCATTTCTGCCGGGCTGATTCTCAATACGATTTTTCTCGTTCGCGAAATCAAGCGCAATGAGCAGCATGACAGCTTTATCAATGCCGTTACTCACGAACTGAAGACGCCGATTGCGTCGATTCGCCTCTATCTTCAAACCTTGCAACGCCGCGAAGTGGACGAAGCCCAGCGGGCGGAGTTCTACCGTTTCATGCTTGACGATACGGATCGTCTGCTCAAAACAGTGGAGCAGGTCCTCAAGGCAGGGGAGGCGATCCACAAAAAAACTCCGCCGGAGCGCGTACTGCTCGATTTCGATAAACTTGTCCGCGAATGCGTGGAGGTGACCCGCTCCCGGCATCACTTGTCGAATGACAATCTGCATTACGAACTGGCCAGCGATAGTGAAGGCGCCGGCGTGCTTGGCGATGTGGAAGAATTGCGCACCGCAGTTTCCAACATGATCGAGAACGCCATTAAATATTCCGGCGATCACGTGGATATCGCCGTGCGGATCGAGACGCCGGATAATAAGCGCGTGATCTTGAGTGTCCGCGACCACGGCGTTGGCATTCCTCCCAATGAGTTGAAGCGCATATTTAAACGCTTCTATCGCGTGCCTAATCGCGCGCTGGCGCAGGTGAAGGGTACGGGCCTCGGCTTATTCATTGTCCGTTCCATCGCCAAGAAACACGGCGGCCGCGTCTTCGCCGAGAGTCCAGGCGTGGGACGGGGAACAACTGTGGTCATGGACTTGCCGCGCCGGCTTTCTCCGGAGCGGTCTTCGTAAGAATTAAGAATAAGAATAAGTAAGAATAAGTATGAGCCGCGTTCTTATCGTCGAAGATGAAGCGCACATCGCGCAAGGACTGCGCTTCAACCTCGAAGCCGAGGGCCATAGCGTCGTTGTAGCCGGCGACGGCGAAAGCGCGCTGAATCTTCTTCTCAAACCGAAAAACGGCGACAAGGGCAGGGAATTCGACGCCATCGTGCTCGACGTCATGTTGCCCGGTAAAGACGGTTTCGAAGTCGCCCGGGAATTGCGGGCAGCCAAGGTTTATGTGCCGGTGCTGATGTTGACCGCGCGCGGCCGCCCCGAAGATGTTCTGAAAGGGTTCGCTTCCGGCGCAGACGATTATCTGCCCAAGCCTTTTGAACTGGCGATTTTATTGGCACGGTTGCAAGGCTTGCTCCGGCGCAGTGCTTGGATGCGACAAGGCGTCGAAGCCAACGGGGCAACCTCTCATGCCGAGAGCGCGGCAGCCAAAGTCGCGGAGTACGGCGTGTTTACCTTTGGCGGGCGCACCATTGATTTTGGCAAGCTCGAATTGCGCGTCAAGGAAAACGTCATTCATCTCACCTTGATGGAGGCTGAATTTCTGCGCCATTTAATTGTCAATCAAGGGCGTGTCGTTTCCCGCAAGTCGATTTTGGAAGAAGTCTGGGGCTTGCGCGAAGACACCGACACCCGCGCGATCGATAATTTCGTGGTTCGATTGCGCCGCTATATCGAGGACGATCCCGCGCATCCGCGATATCTGCTTACGGTCCGCGGCGTGGGCTACCGCTTTGTGCCTGAGCCGTAACCACAAAAAGAGCCGTAGAGAAGAAAGACTCTAGACAACTTAGAGCCGTACCGATATTATTAACTACGCATAGTAGTTGTGCCCTGATGCCAAGCCGTTCGTTTGCCGAATTATTGTGATCCCACAAAATTTTGTTGTTTTCCAGTCCCAGGAGGATGCTGATGCCAATGAAAAAGTATTTCCATGTGAAGGTGCTCTCAGGCCTTGCAGCCGCTTGTATTCTGTTGGGTTCTGATGCCTCCGGCAGAAGTGCAGCGTGGCGCGAAGTGACCCGGGAAGTCAAACACGACGTTTCATTACCGCTCCGCGAGATGGCGAAGAACGCCCCTGCAGCCGGCCGCCGGACAAGTGGAAATGCGCGAGCATCGTTCGCCTAAACATATTTTCACCATTACCCCGGGCGCGGACCCAGTGGTGCAGGAAACCTATATTAGGAAGTCTCGACGGTACAGGTCTGAGCTTCGATGGCGTGGACGGAAACGAAGGGGGCGCGATTCCTCCAGACACGAACGGCTCAGTCGGCGCGACGCAATTCGTCGAAATCACGAACTTCGACTATGCGGTTTACGATAAATCTACGGGAAACCAGATTCTTGCTCCGACCCGCATTAACGTCATCTGGGCGGGGTTCGGCGGGCAATGCCAGCTCTATAACGGCGGCGATCCCATCGTTCTGTGGGATAAGTTGGCCCAACGCTGGCTGGTCGAGCAGCTTGAATACACAACGACCAACGAGGTGTGCGTTGCGGTTTCGACAACTTCAGACGCGACCGGCAGTTATAACCGCTACGTTTTCGAGTTTGGAGGCAATCTGCCTGACTATCCGAAGCTCTCGGTCTGGCCGGATGCTTACTATCTCTCGGTCAACTCATTCGGTTTTGGTTACGGTGAGCCTTGCGCGCTCGATCGCGGCGCTATGCTGGCTGGAAACAAGGCGACGATGGAGTGCTTTACTCCTAATTCTTCCAACTTCAGCTTTATGCCTTCTGACTTGGATGGCACGACCCCACCGCCCACGGGCGAGCCGAACCACTTTGTTGAACTTGGCAATACCACCAGCACTTTGAATGAGTATGAGTTCCACGTGGATTTTGTGAATTCGCAGAACGCCACCTTCACCGGCCCGAACGTCATCAAAGTGCCGGTTTATACCATGCTA
Organism: Terriglobia bacterium; assembly: GCA_963702965.1. GTDB lineage: Bacteria > Acidobacteriota > Terriglobia > Terriglobales > Acidobacteriaceae > JAJPHW01. Next base: position 3,233,074 of record OY969776.1, on the reverse strand, counting down.
TGCGGGGGCGGCGGCGGGGCTTGCATTCCCCAGCCCAGCGGCGGCTCGCTTCTTGATGGCCTCGGCGACCGCCTTATGTATCGGCTGGCGTATCGTAACTTCGGCGATCATGAGTCCATGGTTGTTACGCACTCAGTTGCCCCGAGCAAGAACTCAACCGCTGCCTCCGACGTTCGCTGGTATGAACTGCGGGCGACTCCGGGCGGAACATTCTCGCTCTATCAATCCGGGACCTTGCAACACCCGACCATCAGCCTCTGGATGGGTAGCGTCGCCATGGACAAGATGGGCAACATCGCGTTGGGCTTCAGCGGCACCAGTTCCACGTATGATCCCAGCATTGTGTATACCGGGCGTCTGGCGACAGACAAGCTGGGCACCATGGAACGGCCGGCCTTGATCGTGAAGGGAACCGCAACTCAGACGGGCAGCAATCGTTGGGGGGACTACAGCAGCATGAGCGTTGACCCTACCGACGACTGCACTTTCTGGTACACGCAGGAGTATGGCAAGACAGGCGGGACTAATTGGGCGACACGCATGACGTCGTTCAAGTTCAAGAACTGTCAGTGAATTAGTAAGTAAAACTTAGAAAGCCCACGGAGTAGAGCCTCAGTGGGCTTTTTTATTGTCGCGTTTTTCCGAACAATTCGCGGAATTTACTGCGGATGTAGCGAAGCGCCTTCAGCCAGTGCTCGCAAAACTTTCAAGAAGCTGGTCGCGGCTTGCTCATCGCTCAAGGCGGATAACGGCAGTGTGGCCGCCAGATGCGGCGATTCCCCCCGGAAACGTACGCTCAACAAATGGTGGCCTTTGGCCGTCATGAGGGTGTTGACCACAGGAGTAAGTTCCTGCGTCCATTCGCTGCGCGTGGTGAGTAGCACCGGGCTCGAGTGGTGCACTTCCCATCCCCGATGATGCACGTCCCCTCGGGTGTGATTGTGCGTGAGCCAGCGATGACGAAAGATTTGCAATTGAAAACCAGGTGCGCAGTCCAGGTCCGCTTCAAATGTAAGGGTCTCCCGTTCGCGCTTCCATAAAGAATAAAGCCAGCGCAGCGGTAGCGGCCGCGGTTTCAAACTCACGGTCACGCGGGCATTCTCAAACCAGTGTGCGGCAAACGCCAGCCGGGCCTGCAAGCTGCTCGAACCGTGCCAATGCAGCTCGGTAATACGGCCGCGATGCGAACAGGCGGTTTCGAACCAGTGCATCGCCTGGGCAGCTTTCTTGCGGTTGTAATAGGCGAAACACCCGTACCACAGACAGGATCCGGTGGTTACGATCACGGCGTCAATGAGCAGCGGGCTCTGCACGGACTCACACGGTACCCCGTCTATTGGGGTTTACTCCTATGATGCGCATGTTACTTCTTAGGGTGCGGTCGCGGCAAGCGTTTTGCACACATTATTTGGGCGGGCGAGTTCTCGAAGCCGCATACAATGGCCGGGTGGAAACCATTTTCCGCCCATTCCGGCGTAGCGACTTCGATACGCTCTGGAAAATCGACCAGGAATGCTTTCCGCAGAGCATTGCCTATTCGAAACATGAACTTTCGGACTACATCCAACGCAGGAATTCATTCACGCTTGTGGCTGAGTCTTCGGGCGGCGACCGCCGGTCACGCGATCCCGAAGCGGCGCCATCGGGCATAGTGGGATTCATCGTTGCCGAGGCCAGCGCCCGCGGCGTAGGGCACATCATCACAGTGGACGTGTTGCCGGTCGCCCGCCGCACCGGGACGGGATCGAAATTATTGACCGCCGTTGAAGATTGGCTGCGCGGGGCAAAATGCTTTCAAGTCCGCTTAGAAGCGGCTGTGGACAATGAAGCCGCTCTGGCCTTCTACAAACGCCACGGCTATGTCGTAAAGGGCAGGATTGCGCAATATTACGAGACCGGGCTGGACGCCTATTCGTTGGAGAAAGAGCTGTAAGGCTGACGAGGCAAGCACACGCACCGTACACGTACTGATGGTGTCGTGCAATCTTGCCCATTGGGGTTTAGAATCCTTCCGTCCGATAGAAAGAGTTGCGGATGCCGGTTTGCATCCTTTTTGATTGCGTGTCATCAAAACTTGAGTAAGATGCACTCAAGGTGAATCATGGAAAAACAAGCTCGGAGTGAAATGACTGAAAATAAAGTAGATACTCAAGCCGCAACGTCAGACAAAGCTCTTCCGATCCTTCCAGTTCGAGATACCGTGCTGTTTCCGCATGCGGTTTTGCCGCTCACTGTGGGTCGGGAAAGCTCAGTTCAGCTAATCAATTCATTGGGCGAGGACAAGACGATCGTGGTCGTGGCCCAGCGCGAGGCGCGGGTTGATGCGCCGCAGCCCGCAGATCTTTATACGGTCGGTTCATTAGCGGTGGTTCATAAAGTTGTGAAGATGCCCAATCAGAGCCTTTTCGTATTTGCCGAAGGCCTGGAGCGCGTGCGTCTGACTGAGTTCGTGCAACTTGCGCCGTTTATGCGGGGGAAAGTTGAGTCGGTGCCGGAGTCTGCTCCGGTGATTAGTTCCGAAGTCGAGGCGTTACAGCGCAATGTGCTAACGCTGTTCCAGCAGATTGTTTCGGGATCGCCGACATTGTCGGATGAACTATCAACTGTTGCCGCGAATATTGACGAACCGGGCCGGTTGGTGGACTTCATCGCGTCGTCGTTGCCATCGCTCTCGACGGCAGATAAGCAAGACACGCTCGAAACCACCGACGTCCGCATACGTCTGGAAAAAATTAATCAGCATCTGGCGAAAGAGCTGGAAGTGCAGCAACTTCGCAACAAGATCCAGTCGGAGGTGCAGGACCGCGTCCAGCAGACGCAGCGTGAATATTACCTGCGCGAGCAGATGAAGGCGATTCAGAAAGAATTGGGCGAACAGGATGAAGGGGCTCGCGACAGCGAAGAGCTTCGCCAAAAAATCGAAGCGGCCGGAATGCCGGACGACGTGAAGAAAGAAGCGCTCAAGGAATTGGGCCGCCTGGCTCGCATGTCACCGATGGCCGCGGATTATTCGCTGACCCGGAATTACGTTGAATGGCTCGCGGCTTTGCCGTGGACCAAGACTTCGGGCGGGGAAGTGGACATTCCGAAGGCAAAAGAAATTCTCGATGCCGATCACTATGACTTGAAGAAAGTAAAAGATCGCATTCTGGATTATCTGTCGGTGCGTCGCTTGAAGCCAGGAATGAAAGGACCGATTCTTTGCTTCGTAGGACCTCCGGGCGTGGGGAAGACTTCGCTCGGCAAATCCATTGCCCGCGCTTTGGGACGCAAGTTCGTGCGTATTTCGCTGGGTGGCGTGCACGATGAAGCCGAAATCCGCGGCCATCGCCGGACTTACATTGGCGCATTGCCGGGGCAGATCATTCAGGGCATTCGACGGGCTGAAACCAAAGATCCGGTTTTCATGCTCGACGAAATTGACAAGGTCGGGCGCGATTTCCGCGGCGATCCGGGGTCGGCGTTGCTTGAAGCGCTTGATCCGGAGCAGAATTCAACCTTCCGCGATAACTATCTCGACGTGACGTTCGACCTTTCGAAGGTTCTGTTCATCACGACGGCGAACATGCTGGACCCGATTGCGGAGCCTTTGCGCGACCGCATGGAGATCATCGAACTGCAAGGCTACACGGAGGAAGAGAAGCTGCACATCGCTTATCAATATCTCGTGCCCCGGCAGATCGAAGAGAACGGCATCACGGTGGATCAGATTGAATTTCCGCCCGATGCGATGAGCTATCTCATTCGCCATTACACGCGAGAGGCTGGTGTACGCAACCTTGAGCGTACGATTGGTACGGTTTGCCGCAAACAAGCGCGGCGACTTGCCGAAGGCAAAAAAGACAAGCTGATAGTGACGCCGCAGATCATTCAGGAGTTCCTCGGCGGAATTAAAGTCCGCAGCGAGGGCGAAGTAGAGGAGCGCACGAAACGTCCAGGAGTGGTTGTCGGTCTTGCCTGGACTCCAGCCGGCGGCGATGTTCTATTTGTCGAAGCCAGCCGTATGAAAGGCAAGGGCGGATTCACCATCACTGGCCAGATTCAGGACGTGATGCGCGAATCCATGCAAGCCGCACATAGCTGGGTGCGGTCGAATGCGAAGGAGTTGGGATTGGACGAAGATTTCTTCGCCAATCACGACATCCACGTGCACGTGCCCGCGGGTGCGATACCTAAGGACGGGCCATCTGCGGGTGTGACGATCGTGACCGCGCTGGTCTCGCTGCTAACCGGACAAGCGGTACGTCCGCGGCTCGCCATGACGGGTGAAATTACGCTGAGCGGAGATGTATTGCCAATTGGCGGCGTGAAAGAGAAAGTCCTGGCTGCAAAACGTGCGGGCGTCACGGACGTGATTTTGCCGGCGGAGAACAAAACCAACGTGGAGGAAGATCTCACGCCGGAGCAACTGGAGAACGTACAGATTCACTACGTGAAGGGCATTCTCGAGGTGTTGCAATTCGCTCTGCCCAAGGCGACGGAGCTGAGAACGGCATCTCCTAAGTCGGTAAAAGCCGAGCCCGAGCGAGTTATGACCGCGCAGCCAGTCGGCTAATTATCGCTGTGTCGAATATCCATGCCGGTTTTCCGAGCTTCGGGGAACCGGCATTTTCTTCGTTACTTGCGGGTACCGGCGTGACAGGCTATACACAACTATCGGGGCATCTCGGGGTTCAACTCTTTCAGGGAATAGGGCGGTGAAGTTACGACCGCCATGAGGCTAAAGCAATGAAAACGCGTAAGTTCGCAGTTAGATTTTTTATAGCGGCCGCTCTGCTGGTGTTGCAACAGCCGCTTGTCTCTCTCGCGCAGGACCAAGGCCCGCCGCAGGGGCAAGTTGATGCGCAGCCCCAAGGTCCTCAAGATCAAGATCAAGGCCAACCGCCCGAGCAGGGGCAAGCTCCAGACCAGGCACAAGGACAAGCCCAAGACCCTCCGGGGCGGGTCGCGCGCCTGAATTACTCTGAAGGCTCCGTTTCCTTCCAGCCCGGCGGCACTGGCGATTGGGTGCAAGCGGTACAAAATCGTCCGCTGACTACTGGTGACAATCTGTGGGCCGACAAAGACTCCCGCGCCGAATTGCACGTCGGTTCGACGGCCATGCGTATGTCCTCGGAAACCAGCATTACGTTTCTCGACCTCGACGACCGGACCACGCAAATCAAGCTCTCACAGGGCGGGCTCATTCTCAAAGTGCGGCACCTCGACGACGGGGATTTGTTCGAAGTGGACACGCCGAATCTCGCCTTCACCATACAACGCATTGGCGAATATCGAGTGGACGTGAATTCCGCGGGCGACCAGACCATGACTACCGTCTGGCGCGGTCGCGGCGAGGTCACGGGCGGCGGCGAGTCCTATGTGGTGGTTGCAGGGCAGCAAGCCGTGTTTGACGGCACGGACCAATTGAACCACCAGATCAATCAGCTCCCGGCGGCTGACGATTTCGATAATTGGGCGTTCGCGCGCGATCAGCAGGAGGACGAGTCGCAATCCGTGAATTACATTTCACCGGAGATGACAGGCGCCGAAGATCTTGATGAATATGGCAACTGGAGCTATGCGGCGGATTATGGCCCGGTGTGGCGTCCGGCCAGCGTTCCGGTTGGATGGGCCCCTTACCGCTATGGCCACTGGGTATGGGTCGGGCCGTGGGGATGGACTTGGGTCGAAGATGAACCTTGGGGTTTTGCGCCTTTCCACTACGGGCGCTGGGCTTTCTACGGTGGAGGCTGGTGCTGGGTTCCCGGTCCCGTGGTTATTCGTCCTCTGTATGCCCCGGCTATGGTGGCGTTTGTCGGCGGTGGACCTGCCTTCGGAGTGGGCGTGGCGTGGTTTCCACTGGCTCCTCGGGAAGTCTATGTTCCCTGGTATCGCACCAGCCGCGGGTACGTGAATAATGTGAACGTCACCAATACGCGGGTGAATGTCACGCAGGTGACAAACATCTACAACACGACGATCATCAACAACAACACGACGGTGACGCGGGTTAACTATGCCAACCAGCGGGTGCCCAGTGCGATTACCGCGGTTTCACACGATACGTTTGTGAACGCGCGACCGGTCTATCGCAACATCGCACAGGTGGATACGCAAAGACTGGCCTCCGCGCCGGTGACGTATCGTGAGCCGGTGCGGCCGGTGCGCGCCAGTGTGGTGGGAGCGGGCGCTCCGGTACGCGTGAAGCCTCCAGCAGCCATCGTGAATCGGCAGGTGGTGGCAACACGGAACCCTACGCCGCCACGGCCAGAGTTCAACGGCTCCCCGGCTCAAAATGCCCGTCCGACTTCGAATGTACGGCCGAGGCTCCGGCTTCCACGCCTCATCCAGCGACGCTGGAGGAACAGGGCAGGCCGCCGGCAGCGGAACGGCCTCAGCAGCCGAGCGCGCAGCAACGTCCGCAACCTGAAGCGCGGCCGACACAACCTGCACCTCAGGCGCGTTCGGTTCCACAACCGCCGGCAAGGTATCAACGTGGATCAGTGCCAGCGCGGGAGCCGAATCCTGAGGTGCGCCAAGCGCCTCCGGTGCAGAACCGGCCCGAGTTTCAAAAGAATGAAGAGCAGAAGTTTAATACCTGGCAGCAGCAGCGCCAGACTTCGGCACCGCGGTCTGCACCACGTCCGGCGCCGACACATGCGGAGCCGGCCCGTCCACCACACCGGTAAAGTAGCTTGATGTAACGATCATGCCAGTTCTCGCGAAGGGAACTGGCATTTTTGCGTTCTGCGGTAAACTACAGGGCAACTTGGCGAACCAGGATGAGAGTGACGGTTCTATTTTTTGGCGTGCTCAAAGATGTTGCGCAAGGTGCCAGTATGGCACTTGAATTCCCCGATGGAGCGACGGTTTCGAGCATTTTGGAAGGCTGCGTTTCCAGGAGTCCGGCACTGTCAGAATTTAAAGGATCCGTTGCGATTGCAGTCAATCAGCAATATGCAGGGCCGGAAACCGTCGTCCACAATGGTGACGAAATCGCGCTGCTGCCGCCGGTCAGCGGCGGTTCCGGAGCGCGTGCGCAGATTGTGCGCCAGGCTATTGACACACGAACCGTGGTAAACGATTTGAAACATCCGGAAGATGGCGCATGCGTGGTTTTCGAAGGAATTGTGCGGAATCACACACGAGGCCGCCGCGCGCTTTATCTCGACTACGAAGCGTATGAAGAAATGGCACTCAAGCAGATGGAGCAGCTCGTTGCGCAAGCTCGGGTGAAATATGAAATCCGTGACGCAGTGGTAATTCATCGCCTCGGCCGGCTTGAAGTTGGCGAAACCAGCGTCCTGCTCGTCGTGTGTTCGGCCCACCGCGCGGCGGCCTTCGAGGCGAACCGCTGGCTTATTGATTCGCTGAAACGAACCGTGCCTATCTGGAAGAAGGAATATTTCGAGGATGGCGCGGTTTGGGCCGATGGCGAGCCTTTTCCGCCGGAAGTCTCCCCGATGCCAAGCAGCCGTGGCGAAAGGCCTGCATCTAAGTGACCAGCCGACATCTCAGCATGAGAGCTTTTGTTTTTCTTCTACTAACAGCCAGCGCTCTGGCCCAGGTGCCGAAACCGCCGTGGGCGGGCGGTTCGAACAAAACAGCAGCCGCGGATTCTCCCGTTGCCACATTTAAGGTACAGGTGAAACTGGTAAGCGTTTTCGTCTCGGTGACGGATGAACGCGGCGCTCCTATCGGCGGCCTCACAAAAGATAATTTCAATCTGCTCGAAGATGGCGTGGCGCAGAATATTTCAGTGTTCGATAAGGAATCTGCGCTGCCGCTGTCCATCGTCATGGACATTGACACCAGCTTGAGCACGCGCAAGGATCTTCCCTTGGAACTTACTTCGGCGCGACGCTTTGTGCACGATATTTTGCGCCCCGTGGATGCGCTTAGCCTCTACGAGTTCAGCGAAGTCGTCGATGAAGTCGTGCCGTTCACAGCCGATCTGAAGACCATCGACCAGGGGATTAGTCACGTGCATCACGGCGCAGCTACGGCCCTCTATGACGCCTTGTATCTAAGTTCGCAGACGCTGGAGCGCAGGCAGGGCAGAAAAGTCATTGTGATCATCACCGACGGTGGCGATACAGCGAGCCAGGTGGATTATCAGCAGGCGGTGCGGGCGGCGCAGGAAGCCGACGCCATTGTTTACAGCATTATTGACGTGCCCATTGAAGCCAGCGCCGGGCGGGACTTAGGTGGCGAGCATGCGCTGATTCAGATATCCATGGATACCGGCGGCAGATACTTTTATGCCACCACGGTGCCGCAAATGGATGACGCCTTTCGTCAAATCAGCGATGAACTACGCACACAATATCTGCTCGGGTATTATCCTGCGCGCCGCGTCGCCGATTCTGACTTCCGCCGGATTCAGGTCAAAGTTGTCGCAGCGCCCGGAAGCGCCAACTTTCGCGTCCATCATCGCGCCGGCTATTACGCGACAAGAGGGCATTGACACGAAATACCGGAGACCTGTTTTGTTGAGTCGAATGTTCTTATCCGTGTAACTCCATGAAGCTGCTATGCTTGAAACAATTCCTACTCCGCAGGAGATAGCTGATATGCCGTCTGTTTCACGACTATGCCGTGCCGCACGTGTGTCAGGTTTAGTTGTCACGGTATTTGCCGCATTTTTCTCATTTGCCCAAACCACGATTTCCACCGGTAGTGTGCAGGGCACCATCGTCGATCCAACGGGCGCGGCCATCAGTGGCGCGAAAGTGACGATTTCTGAAAAGGCCACGGGACGAACTCTGACGGTAACGAGCACCGACGCAGGCACGTACACGTCGGGAGCCCTCACGCCTGGCAGCTACGTGGTTAGAGTGGAAGCGCAGGGTTTTAAGACGACGGAATTGCCCATTGTCGTTCAAGTGGGTGTGACGGCGTCAGGCAGTATGCGGATGCAGGTCGGGCAATCGACACAAGTTGTCGAAGTGCAGGCGTCCGACGTTCAGGTAAACACCGAGCAAGCGACGATTCAAGGTGTGCTTACGGCGGATCAAATTGAAAAGCTGCCTATCAACGGGCGCAACTTCCTCGATCTTGCGCAGCTAGAGCCCGGTGTCCAGATTCAGGATGGCGGCGACTTTGACCCCACCAAGGCTGGCTTCTCTTCCATTTCATTCGGTGGCCGCTTCGGACGCACAGCGCGCATTGAAGTCGATGGCCTCGACATCAGCGACGAAACTGTGGGCACAACCACGCAGAACATCCCAGAAGGCGCGATTCAGGAATTTCAGTTGCAACAATCGTCGCTCGATCTCTCGACGGAACTGACTTCGTCAGGCTCGGTGAACGTGACCACGAAATCGGGTACGAACGGCTTCCATGGCGATGGTTATTACAACTTCCGCTCGCAGGACTTTAATGCCGATCTCCCGGGCGCAAGCAATAATTATTTTCAGCGCAACCAGACTGGCGCCAGCATCGGCGGCCCGATCATAAAGAACAAGCTATTCTTCTTTCTCGATGTTGAAAACACGAAGCAAGATTTGACGAATCCGGTTTTGCCCTTTGGCGCGTTTGAAGCGCTGAGCGGGACGTTCGATTCACCTTTCCGCGAGACCGAGGGCATCGGCCGCCTGGATTGGCAGATCAACAATAACTACAAATTCTTTTACCGCTTTTCTTACGACGTGACACGCAGCACGCAAGCCTATATTCCGAATACATTCCAGCCATTTACCAATGCGAACCATACTCCGGTTCATGCCATGGGCCTTGACTTCAATACCGGGAGCTACACGCACAGCATCCGCTTCGGATATACGAAGTTTAGTAATGCGATTCAGGATGCGGTCACCGGAACAAGCATTTACAATCCTGCGCCCGGAATTGAGTTGGCGATTGGCAGCGATCCTGATTGCCTCACAGGAGGAGCGGATGCCTTCTGCTCAGGCCCCAACTTTCTCGCCCCGCAGACCACATATCAGTCGGACCATCAATTCAAATACGACGGGAGCCGGGCACTCGGCGCGCACATTCTTCGTTATGGAGCGGGGTACAACCACTTGCTCGGCGGCGGAACGGCGAGTTTTCTTGCGATTGCACCTGCCGTAGGCGCAGGAGTCGGCGATTGCGGGACGGTTTGTTTGTCTCTGCCGGGCGGGGCGAGCAATCCGCTGAATTATCCCGCGAACACGATCCAACTGGGCAACGGCATTGGATACTCCAGCGAACTGCCATCTTTCGGATTGCCTGCGGGACGACTCGGCCCGGACAATCGCATCTCGTTCTACGTCGGTGATGCCTGGAAGGCGAGACATAATCTCACGATTAGTTATGGGCTTCGTTACGTTCGCGATACCGGCCGGACTGACAGTGATTTAGGTCCGATTACGGACTTGAATCAATTCAACAACCAGTTTTACTCCGGTCTGGGCAATCGCGTGCGTCAGCCGAACTCGAACTTTGCTCCGCAGTTAGGTGTGGCGTGGGACCCGAAAGGTAGCGGCAAGACCGTCTTTCGAGGCGGTATCGGTTTGTTCTACGAAAACTCCATCTGGAATAATCTGCTCTATGATCGTCCGGCGCGCCTCCCGCAAGGATTGTTCCTAGCCACTCCCACGATTTGCAACAACGGGCAAGGGCAGCCGTTTACGCTTCCAGATGGGAGCGTCATCGATCCATCGAATATTTGTGGCCAGCCCATTGGCAGTGTGGAGAATCTGATCAAAGGAGTGCAATCGCAATATCAAGCGGCCACGCTCGCTGCCGGTCCGGCTACCAACTCCTCATATATTGGTAACGCACTCTCGGATGGATTCGACGCGACTGGGACTGCGCTCCTCGCTCCGAACTACACTAGCCCGCGGTCAGTGCAGATGAATTTCGGCCTTCAGCACGAACTCCGGAAAGGCATGGTCTTCTCGGCGGATTATCTTCGCAACATTGAAACTCATACACTGCTGGCGATTGATACCAACCACGTCGGCGATTCAAGATATTTCAACCTGGCAAACGCGCAGAACGCGATTGCGACAACGAACGGCGCCTTCGGCTGCGGCGGTGGCCAAGCAGGAATTAATTGCGCTATTGCCGCGGGAGCCACCATTGCCGACTATGCTGGAAACGGGCTCGACTCCGGCTACTCTTACGCCGGTGGCAGCCCATGCCCAACCTGCGCCTTCCCGGGAATCAATGCGAACGTCGGCGCCAACCAGATGTTGTTTCCCATTGGCCGTTCGGAGTACAACGGATTGCAACTTTCGTTGAAGCAGAGCATCCAGAACCCGTACAAACACATAAAGAACATGGATTTGCAGGTTTCCTACGCGCTCGCGAAATATGTTTCCGCAGCGCAAGATAGCGACTTTGTCACCATCGCGCAGGATTTCAATAATCCTCTAAGTTATGTCGGTCCGAATGGTCTTGACCGCCGCCACCAGCTCTCGTGGGGTGGTTCCGTGGATCTGCCTTACCATTTCCGATACGGCATGATTGGCCACCTTTACAGCCCACTGCCTGTGACGTTAACGCTGCCCACTTCCGGCAACCCCGGCGGCATTTTCCAAACTGATCTAACCGGCGACGGCACGGGCGATGGCAGCTTTGCGTCCAACGGCGGATTGGGTGACCTTCTCCCGGGAACCAACATTGGATCGTTCGGCCGTAGTGTGAATGCCGGAAATATCAATAAGCTTATTCAGAGTTACAACCAGAACGATGCCGGACAAGTCACCCCTGCGGGGCAAGTTCTCCTTCAGAACGGCTTATTCACCTTGCAGCAATTGCAAGCCTTGGGCGGGGTGCAACAGCCAATCGCACTGGCTCCCGGCAATCAGCCGAATCAGCGCTGGCTCCGCGATGTAGATATGCGGCTGAGCTGGGACTATAAGGTGAGGGAACGCGTGGAGCTTCAGCCCGAAGTGTCTTTTTTCAACGTGTTCAATTTCGCCAACTTTGATGGACCGGTTTCTTCGCTGAGTGGCGCGTTGAGTGGAACGCCTGGTTCCGTGAACGGCACGGCGGGACAGCAACCAAATGGCAACCGGCTCGGGCTGGGTTCGGGCGTCTTCGCACTAGGAGCGCCACGCGCCATGGAATTTTCACTCCACGTGTCATTTTAGGAAACTCGTAAGCTAGCGCCTTCGAATGGACGATGGCGTGTAGTCGCGGCGATAGAATTAAGGCCACAGGTGAGGCACGCGCCGAAATTATGAAATCCTCTGACTCGACCAGCTTTGCTTCTGTCGTAGCTCCCATTGCGCGCGAGGCCGGCGCGCTCCTGATGGAATTCTTCAATAAGAACGTCAAGATTGAATACAAGGGCGATGCGAATCTGGTAACCGAAGCCGACAGAAAATCAGAAACGCTTATTCGCGAACGCATTCTTGCCCGCTGGCCTGGGCACGAAATTCTGGGAGAAGAGCAAGGACTGCGTGGCAGCGGCGGCGATTACCGCTGGTATGTGGATCCGCTCGACGGCACTACAAATTTTGCCCATGGCTTTCCGGTTTTCTGCGTATCCATCGGCCTTGAGCATAAAGGGCAACTCGTCATGGGAGTGGTTTACGATCCCACGCGGGATGAACTTTTCACAGCTGAGCGTGGTGCCGGCGCGTTCTTGAACGAGCAGCGAATTCATGTTTCAAAAACAAAGGTGTTGGGCGAAAGCCTTGTGGCGACGGGCTTTCCCAGCCACAAACGCCACAAGAACCCGAATATTTTCTTTTATCACCAGATAACGCTGCGCAGCCATGGCGTGAGGCGCGCCGGTTCAGCGGCCCTTGATTTGTGCTGTGTCGCCAGCGGCCGATTCGACGCTTTTTGGGAGTTCAATCTGAATCCCTGGGATACCGCGGCGGGCGTGTTGCTGGTGGAAGAAGCGGGCGGAAGAGTCACAGATTTTCGCGGTGGGCCGTTTTTGCTCGACAGCCGTCAAACTCTAGCAACCAACGGTTTGGTGCACGAGGAAATCATGCACGAGTTTGAAGATATCTTCAGCGGACGCGGTTTGGAACCGCTGCCAGCCATTGCAGAATAAAGGCGGAGGGGATGAGTATGATTCGCAGATTAGAGTCTCTGGTTTTGGGATTGTTTTTGGCGACGAGCGCGATGGCTTTTCCGCCTGCGGATCAGCCGAAGTCCGCACCCGACGCCGCGTACCGGAAATCGTTCGAGCAATGGGAAGGCGGTCTGGTGCAGGACCGCAAAGCGAACTGGCTGACGCTGGCTGGTTTGTTGTGGCTCAAACCGGGCGACAATACTTTTGGCTCTGATTCTGCCAATGCGGTCGTATTTCCGAAAGGGCCCGCTCGCGCCGGCGTTTTAACGTTGCAGGGGCAACAGGTGACGGTGAAATTTTCAGCTGATGCCAACGCGACGATTGCCGGCAAGCTAGCGCAAGAAGCCAAACTCGAACCCGATACAGCCGACAACACCACAGTCGTCGAAATGGGCGATCTGAGCTGGTATGTGATTGTGCGGGGCGAGCGCGTGGGTATTCGACTCAAAGACACGCGCAGCCCGGCGGTGGAGCGCTATAAGGGGCCCGAGTTTTATCCACTCGATCTCGCCTATCGAGTCACCGCGACCTGGATTCCCTCGGACGGCAAAAAGACCGTCGATGTGCCGAACGTTTTGGGCGATGTTTCTCCGACACCAGTCGCGGGTACGGCCGTCTTCAAATTGAATGGGGTTGAATATCGCCTGACGGACCTTGGAGGCAGCGCAGCCAACGGATTGTTTTTCGTCTTCAGCGACCTGACCGGAAAAACTGATACCTACCCCGGTGGACGGTTTCTGACCACTGATCCTATTGTGAATGGGACGGTCGTGCTCGATTTCAACCGCGCGCACAATCCGCCATGCTCGGTTACCCCGTATGCGACTTGCCCCCTCGCACCCAAGGAAAATAGGCTTGCCGTCGCCATTCCGGCGGGAGAGAAGTACGACCGAACTCATGGACATCACTAAGTTGGCAAAGATTCGGCAGTACAATGAATGAGTAGCGGGTATTCGTATTCATTCAAGGTTATTGCCGTGACTCAATCATTGCTCGAACGTCAAATCGAAAAGCGTCCTGCTCAAGTCCATCTGCAAGGGCGCATTCTTTTTCTTACCGAAGATCCAGGCCTCATTAAACGTCAATTGGCGGGCGAAGATTTGCCGTGGGACACCAAAAATCCAGCCAACAATCCCAAACTACGAGACGACATTTCGACCGACGAAATCACTCCGGCGCATTTTTGTTTTTATTTTGATGAAACGCTAGGTGAAATTCCCTACGCCGGCCTGAAGTGCGGTGGCGAATTTCCGGTTACCCGCTCATCTGTGAAGAATGGTGGGTTCGTTTGCGCCGTTAGTGGAAAGCGCCGCGGCAAAGGGTCCAGCCGTGAACAATCGCCCTATGCCGAGATGTGCGCTGGTATTGAGCTCGTGATCGCCGAGAACATCGAACGCATTTACAAGCAGAATTGCCAGAACCTGGGATTACTGACCTCAAGCGATTTTTCTTTGATCGATAAAGTTCGCGAGGGAAAAGAAATTCCGCTGAGTGTTTTCACCGAAGGGGAAGACGAGATCACGCGCCAAGTAATTGAATATGGCGGCTTATTTCCGTTCAATATCGCGCGGATGCAGAAGAAAGTGTTTCTGCCGCCGATTGAGAACACGCCCCAGCCCATGACCGTGGCCGAAAAAATCTTTGCGCGCCATATGCTGAACGAAAAGGGCGAGCCCGGCGTCCCGGCGGCCAAACCCGGCGATTCGGGCTTCGCGCGCGCCGATCTGCGTTTCAGCCACGAATACGTCACGCCGATGGCGGCGATTTTCTATGAGCGTTACGTCGGCAAAGATGTTCCCGTGAACGACGCATCGAGCATTATTTTTTTCCGCGATCATCTGACCTTTCTTGATGATGTTATCTCCGAAGAAAAGAAAAAAATGGGCCTGCTCGATTTAGCGACTCAACTCAAGCTCAAGCAGCAGGATTTCGCAAAAAAGCAGGAAATTAAGTTGCATGGTGAGCTCAATGACCGCAAGGGCTCCGAAGGCATTTGCCACTCCATCATTCTCGAAAGCTACGCGTTGCCGGGGCAGCTTAACATTGGCTCCGATTCGCACACGCCGCATGTCGGCGCGATTGGCTGCGTCGCTTTCGGCATCGGCACGACCGATGTTTTTAATAGCTGGATTACGAAAGATGTGCGCGTCAAAGTTCCAGAGTCAGTAAAGATCATCATTCGTGGCAAGAAGCATCCCAATGTCACTGCGAAAGATTTCATTCTAAAAATTCTTAGCCTCGATTACGTCCGTAGCGGCAAAGCCCTCGCCAAAGTCATGGAGTACGCCGGCGGGGCCATCGAAGCTCTGAGCGTGGACGAGCGGGCCACAATGACAAACATGGCGGCGGAAATTGGAGGGTTTACCGGCATTGTTGCTCCCGACAAGAAAGCTGTAGATTTCCTGGTCGAGCGCCGCGGCATGGATCGCAGCAAGGCTGAGAGGATGATCGCGGGCTTGCAAAGCGATGCGGGCGCACAGTATGCCGAAGTCATCGAGCTCGATGCCGCCGAAATCACGCCCATGGTGGCGACGCCCGGCGATCCGGGCAACGGCAAATACGTCCGCGATCTAAATACGCCTGTTCCTATTGATCTCGCCTACGGTGGCACCTGCACCGCGGGAAAAAACGAAGACATGGATATGTACGCGGAAGTGCTGGCGGATGCGCTAAAGCAAGGGAAGCGTATAGCCGATTGCGTCCAGTTCTATATTCAGTTTGGATCTCAGGAAACGCGTGACTACTGCGTCCGCAAGGGATATTTACAAATTTTTGAAAAGGCAGGCGCGAAAGTCATTGAGCCCAGTTGCGGCGCTTGCATTAACGCCGGCCCCGGCGTGAGCACGCGACCTGAGCAAGTTGTAATCAGCGCCCAGAACCGAAACTTTCCCGGGCGCAGCGGGCCGGGCCAAATGTACTTGGCGAGTCCTTACACAGTGGCCGCCAGCGCAGTAAGAGGCTACATTATTGAGTATGAATCCCAATCAAGCTTGGTAGAGGCTTAATCCTTATGCCTGGCGTCAAGAATTTGCGCTGGCAGATTAGGCTTGGGCGTTCTCCTATCACCTGCCACTGACGTCATCGGCCAGCCCATTTAGCATCTGCATACAGCGTTCAGTGCGTATGACAACGGGAACGCTCCAATGGGCTGGGCAGCTCACGTTATGGCCGCGGATACGCTCATTGCAGGAGCAACTCGCGTCCGTGTACGCCGTCAATAGGGCCTGCATGGTTGAACAGATAATACGGGCTGTGCCAGCGACTCGTCTCTTCATTTGGTTCTCGCGCAGATTCGACACAATTATCAAACCTGCTACCGAGATAAAACCCACGATCCCTACCCAATCCGATCGGTCCGCAATTGCGAATGAATTGTTGGGAGGTATAAACCAATACCACACTCCCAACCAGCCGACGATGGCTGCAAGTGCCGCAGAGGCTGGCCCCCATAGCCGTGCCGCCAAGATCACCACCGGCCATAGAGGCCAGTAAGCATGAGTGCCGCCGAAAAGTGGTTGCAAGGCTTGCGTCAGGCAAAGGGCACCGGCGGCTGCGAATACCGCATAAGCCAGACGTATTACGGTTGTATAGCTGTCATACAGGGGGATCGGTTTTTCCACTTGAGCGGCGCTGTCCATTTCGGTTACTCCAAAGAAACGTACCCCTTTTTACCACAAAAAACTCCCAACTAAAAGCCATGATGGTGGCCCGATTGAGCTATTATCAAGGCTTAATAAGTGACAATTTATGCCATCAAACCATGGCGACCAATTCATTGTCTCTGCTCTTTAAGAGTTTGGTGCACGTAACTGGCCGAAAGAACCGTCCCCGCGATCTCGCCTGTACCGCTGGCCGCATTCTTGCTAGAATTTAATGAGTTAACACTTCCGCAGTCCCCAGGAGAAGCGCAGCTTATGGCATATGTGATCGCAGAACCGTGCATTGGAACCAAGGATTCCGCATGTGTGGACGCTTGCCCGGTTGACTGCATTCATCCCAAGAAGGACGAAGCTCCTCACGCCGCGGAAGAGATGCTCTACATCGATCCGGTGGAATGTATTGATTGCGGCGCCTGCGTGCCAGTCTGCCCGGTCTCGGCCATTTTTGCTGCCGACGACCTGCCTGAAAAATGGAAGAGCTACACCGAGCGTAACGCGAAATATTTTGGTCGCTAATCGTCCCGACAATCTGATCGCGCCATAGAAAGTTGGCTCGTCCGGAGGTAAGCATTGAAGGCTACTCTGGCTTTAATTCTTTTTGTTACCGCCGCGGCCTCTGCCCAGGATCAGGCTGCCATCGCCGCTGCGGAGTCCTCCTGTGGCCCCAAGAATGTGAAGTTCGATGCCAAGCAAGATCCGACGCAGCATCCTACTCCCCAACCCGATCCTGATAAAGCCTTAGTCTATGTTGTTCAGGAAATGGGGGAGCAGAAGTGCTCCAATTGCGCGCTCACGAAAGTCGGCCTCGACGGAGTTTGGGTTGGGGCCAATCAGGGCAGTTCTTATTTCTTCTTCGTCGCGGCTCCCGGTGAACACCATGTTTGCTTAAATTGGCAATCGGTATTTTCAACCAGATCTCGGACCTTTGCTTTCGCCACTTTCACGGCCGACGCTGGAAAAACCTATTACTTCCGCTCCCGCATTTTCGCCGGTCACTACGACTATTCCTTCGATCTGGATCCGATTAATAGCGACCAGGGTAAATACTTGGTCGCCACTTCGCCTTTCAGTGTTTCGCATCCCAGGAAGTAGCCCAATTCAAATAGAATCGCCGAGTACCTGAACCACACTTATGGCATTGCATGAGTCGGAGGCCATTGTGCTCCGCACCTACCCTCTGCGGGAGGCTGACTTGCTTGTAACGCTGTTTACCCGCGCGGAAGGCAAAGTGCGCGGCGTGGCGCGATCGGCGAAAAAGTCGAAGCGCCGTTTCGGTGGCGCGCTTGAGCCACTGACGGTCGTGCGCGCCTTTTACGATGTGCGGGAACGCCATGAACTGGCCCGACTCGATGCTTGTGAAGTGCTGGAATCCCCACTCTCTCAGGAAGTAAGCTATCCGCGCGCAGTAGCCTTGGCGCACGTCGGCGAACTGCTTGACGAATTATTGCCGGACCAAGAGGCCAACGATGCGGTTTTTCGACTCGCGCTTGCCGTGCTCGCCCAACTGCGAGGCAGCGAAATCTGGATGCCCGTTACCTATTTTCAACTCTGGATAACCCGCCTGATGGGCTATCTACCGGACTTGTCAGAGTGCATTGTATGCGGACGCGCCCTGAACGGCAGCCGCGCTTTTTATCACGCTTTGGCCGACGGTCTGATGTGCCTGGACGATAAGCGCATCGCGTCATCGGAGATTTCCGCTGAATCGCGCGGGCTGGCCGGCAAAATGTTACGGGCGCCGATAGATACTTTTGCCGGGGTGATGTGGCCAAAGGAACTGGCGGCCGACTTGCGAAAATTCCTTATGCAAATTCTGCAGCGCCACCTTGAAAAGAAGCTGGTTACGGCGGCCATGCTCGAAAAAATATAAGAGGCATGAGCAAACTTCGTTAACCGCGCGCCACCTGTCAACCTGATAAACTCTTAGCCGCAGCCAGCACATCCCGCATGCGGGATGAAAGAATTCCTGATGAAAGAATTCCTATGGAGGGAAATATGATCAAGAAAACAACCGCGTTCGCAACACTTATGGCTTTGGCGTTGTTCAGCGGCGTCGCCTTGGCACAAGAACCGGTGGTAAATGTTGACCCCAAATTACACCCGAATTTGGCAAGCGCACAACGTCACATTAGGGAGGCTAATGCAGCTATCGCATTGGCGCAAAAAGACAACCGTTATGACATGCAGGGGCACGGCGATAGAGCCCGCCAGCATCTGGTGGAAGCAGCAAATGAAATTAAGTTGGCAGCAGAATCGGCCAATGCGGCGAGAAAGAAGTAGCTTTTGTACGGGCGGGGACTGCTTGTTCATGGGCCCTCGCCCGCTTTTCAGCGGCGGCTGCTAGCAATCAAACTGACGATACTCCCTTCCATCCATTACAATCATTGATTAGTTTCTGTGTACGGTTGCCCGTGATGCCTCCAGCCAAGGCCAAATCGTTGACGTTTCAGGAGCTTATCCTTCGCTTGCAGACTTTTTGGGCGGAGCGCGGATGTGTTCTCCAGCAGCCCTATGACATCGAGGTCGGGGCAGGCACGATGTCACCGGAGACGTTTTTGCGCGTTCTGGGGCCAAATCCCTATAAAGTCGCCTATGTGCAGCCGTCGCGACGGCCCGCCGACGGCCGTTACGGGGAAAATCCCAATCGTCTGTACAAGCATATGCAGATGCAGGTCATTCTCAAACCGCCGCCGGAGAATGTGCAGGAGTTGTATCTGGAATCGCTGGGCGCGATCGGCATTGATCTGCGCCTGCATGATTTGAAATTTGAGGAAGACAACTGGGAGTCGCCGACACTGAATGCCTGGGGAGTCGGATGGCAGGTAATGCTCGATGGGCTTGAGATCACGCAGTTTACTTACTTTCAGCAGTGCGGCGGAGTTGATCTCGACCCGATTTCTGCCGAATTGACTTATGGACTCGAGCGCATCTGCGCGTTCTTGCAGGATGTGGATTCCATTTATGACATTGTTTGGGCACGGGATCCGCACACCGGGCGAGAAGTGACTTACGGCGATGTACGTTTGGCCGATGAGCAGCAATTTTCGGTTTACAACTTTGAGGCCGCGGATGTCGAAAAAGCCTGGCAGCATTTTTCGTTGTGCGAAAGCGAGTGTAAAGCATTGCTAGAGCAATATGCCGCCATTGCAAAATCTCCTAAAAAAGAACGGGCACGATTTCCGATTCTGGCAGCCTATGATCTTTGCCTGAAATGCTCGCATTTATTCAACATTCTCGATGCCCGGGGCGCGATTTCTGTCACCGAGCGCGTAGGCGTGATCGCACGTGTTCGCGCACTAGCGGTGGGGATTGCGAAAGCATACGTTGACCAGCAACGAGCCGACGCTGCGGCAGGTTCGGAGCCTGAACCTGCTCTTTCGAAGACATCCAAAGACGCCACGAAAACGAAAGACAAACCGCAACTCTCGCCGGTGGGCTCGTAATGCCTGACTTTCTCCTCGAAATCGGCTGCGAAGAAATTCCCGCGCGGATGATTGATACGGCGACGCAGGATTTGTGCAAGCGAATTAGAGACGTAATCGTTCGCGAGCGATTAGGTGGCGGGGAAATTGATGCCTTCGCGACCCCACGTCGGCTGGCCGTAGTCGCAAAGGGAGTTGCTGCCGAACAGCCTTACAAAATTGATCTCGTGGACGGGCCATCCGCGAGCATTGCATACAAGGACGGCCAGCCGACGCCCGCTGCGCAAGCCTTCGCCAAGAAAGCAGGCGTGGATGTTTCGCAACTGCAAACAAGATCAACCCCGAAGGGCGAATACGTCTATGCTGAGGTCACTAAGAGCGGTGGCAAGGCGGTAGAAATCCTCGCGCAGGATTTGCCCAAAGCAATCAACTCGATCTACTGGCCGAAGAACATGTACTGGCGGAAGCGCGGTGAATTGTTCGTTCGCCCCGTGCGCTGGCTGGTGGCGATGATTGACGGGGAAGTGATTCCACTGGAGTTCGATGGCGTTCGCGCCGGCAATCAATCTCGCGGACATCGGATTCTCGCGAATCATGCAGTGTCAATTTCACAAGCCAACGCATACGTTGCGGCCATGGCCGAAGCTAAAGTCCTCAGCCGCGAAGCACGCGAACAACAAATGCGTAAGGCCCTCGATGCTGCTACGCGGACCATTCCTGGTGCGCGCTGGCGGGAAGACAAAGAATTGCTCGACACTGTGGTAAACCTGACCGAATTTCCCTCAGCAATTCTCGGCAACTTCGAACGCGAGTTTCTGGAACTGCCTGAAGAAGTTCTGGTTACGGTGATGCGTGACCATCAGAAGTATTTCGCAGTCGAAGATGCGGACGGCAAGCTGCTCCCGCACTTTCTTGCCGTGCTCAACACTGACGGCGATGCTTCTGGCGTGATACGGCATGGCCACGAACGCGTGCTACGCGCCCGCTTCAACGATGCTCGCTTCTTCTGGCAAACCGACCAGAAAATTTCACTACTCGACCGTGTTCCGCTGCTGAGAAAAGTTACCTTCCAAAAAGATCTCGGCAGCTACTACGGCAAAACCATCCGCGTGCAATGCGCTGCGAGCTGGCTGTCGGAAATTGTCCGGCAAAACGAAATTGCTATTCGGCCTGGCATCGTCCACAAAGCCGCATACATGGCGAAAGCCGATCTCACTACCGAACTCGTCAAAGAATTTACCGAGTTGCAGGGAATTGTCGGGGGCTTGTACACGCGTGCGCAAGAGATAGATTCTTATCTTCCCCAAGCGACGCGCTTTGCCATCGGCGATGCAATCTACGATCATTACAAACCTGAATCGATAGAAGATTCGTCTCCACGCTCGATCGAAGGCGCGGTCCTCTCCATCGCTGACAAAGCGGACAGCATCGCCGGTATGTTTGCCCTCGGTTTGCAACCCACCGGATCGAAAGACCCTTTTGCGCTTCGACGTCAGGCAAATGGCATCGTCAAGGCGATCTCCGACTACAAGCTGCCATTTCTTTTGTCAGATTTAATGCGCGATGCGCGTGCCCGGTATCAGGGCTCGGATGCAGAAAAGAAGTTTTCTGCCGATGACAAATTTGCAGGGACCACAAAAGCGTTCTTCCGCGAGCGGCTGGAATTTTATTTAAAGGATGTAAAAGGCTTCAGCTATGACGTTGTGAATGCCGTACTCGCTGCCGGCGACGATGATGTAGTGGATGCTTTACTCCGCGCTGAGGCCGTAAAAAACGTCTCTGATATGCGGGAATTCCAAGCCATTGGCGCGGCCTGCAAGCGCATGCGGAACATACTGCGCCAGGCCGAGGAAAAGAAGATTCAGCCCGCTGCGCAATTCGATTATTTACCGGACGCATCCAACGAAGAGAAGCGTCTCGCTGCCTATATGGATGGGACAATCCCAAAAGTCGAAGCACTTCGAGCCACGAGGAATTATTCCGAGGCGTTGATCATGCTTTCCACGGCACGAGAGCCCGTCGATGCTTTCTTCGACAAGGTCATGGTCATGGTAGAGGACGAGCGTGTTCGTGCTAACCGGCTCGTACTCTTGCAAATGTTGCTCCGACAATTTTCAACCATCGCCGATTTCTCCGAAATCGTTGCGGATGGCGCATGAACTTGATTGCTACACATCTTCGTCCGCAATTGTCATCCCGAGCGCAGCGAGGGAACTGCATTTGAAGGAACACCGCTATTACGTTTACATCATGGCGAGCCGGTCGCTGACTCTATACACCGGCATTACGGGAGATATCTACAATCGCGTGCTCGACCACAAGGAAGGCCGCGTAGAAGGATTTACCGAACGATACAACATCAACCGACTGGTTTACTTTGAAACGTTTCAATACGTTAACAACGCAATTGCACGGGAAAAACAAATCAAGGCTTGGACTCGGGCTAAGCGCATTGCTCTGATCAAATCGACCAATCCGACTTGGCTAGATTTGGCAGCAGACTGGAGCAAAAAAATCGAAATACGGATCCCTCGCTCTGCTCGGGATGACAAGCATTTTGTGAGCGATGTAATTCCCGTCCACCCCGCCGCTTTGAAGACATCAAAACTACGACATTCTAGAGAAAAGGAACTATAAAGCACCATGGCGACCGAAACCCTCCCTGAAATCGAGACCAGCAAACAAACTCAAATCAAATACGTTTATTCCTTTGGCGGCGGTAAAGCCGATGGCCACGGCAAAATGAAAGACGATCTTGGCGGCAAGGGCGCAGGCCTCGCGGAAATGACCAATGCGGGTCTGCCCGTACCTCCGGGGTTCACAATTGCGACCGAAGCTTGCCGCGAGTACATGCGTCACGGCGGCGTTTCGCACGAAGTCGACCGTCAGATGGAAGCGGCCCTCAAGCGGTTGGAACAATTACAGGGACAAACGCTGGGGAAAGGCGCGAACCCATTGCTAGTGAGCGTTCGCTCCGGCGCAAAGTTTTCGATGCCGGGCATGATGGATACGATTCTCAACCTCGGTCTTAACGACCAAAGTGTCGAAGCACTCGCAAAACGCAGTAATAATCCCCGCTTTGCTTACGATTCTTATCGCCGCCTAATTCAGATGTTCGGCGCGGTCGTGCTCGAAATTCCCAAGCACGCTTTTGACGAAGTCTTCGACGCCAAGAAAAAACAGAAGAAAGCAAAACTAGACACCGATCTAGACGCCAAAGCTCTGAAAGAAGTTATTGCCGAATATAAAAAAGTCGTCAAGAAGCACACAAAAGCCGATTTTCCGCAGGATCCGCACGAACAACTTGTTATGGCGCGTGATGCGGTATTTCGCTCATGGATGAACGACCGCGCCAAACATTACCGCCGCATCAACAACATTTCTGAAGAACTGGGCACCGCCGTGAACGTGCAAGCCATGGTCTTCGGCAATCTCGGCGAAACCAGCGGCACCGGCGTCGGTTTCACGCGCAATCCGGCGACCGGAGAAAAAGAATTTTATGGCGAGTTCTTGATGAATGCGCAGGGCGAAGACGTCGTTGCCGGCATTCGCACGCCGGTGCCGATTCTCGAACTGCAAAAAGTCATGCCCGCGGTCTATCAGCAGCTTCGCGAAATCACCACGCGTCTCGAAAAACACTATCGCGACATGCAGGATTTCGAGTTCACCATTCAGGAAGGCAAGCTGTACATGCTGCAAACGCGCAATGGCAAGCGCACCGGACGCGCCGCCGTCCGCCTGGCCATTCAGATGGTGGATGAAGGCCTCATCACCAAGGAAGAAGCAATCTTCCGCGTCGAACCGAATCAACTTTATGACTTTTTGGTCCCGCGCCTTGATGAAAAAAGTGGCAAAGTTGAAGTGCTTGCCACTGGATTGCCCGCTTCTCCCGGCGCCGCCGTCGGCCAAATTGTATTCACCGCCGACGAAGCCGTCGTAAAAGCGGGCCACGGTGCGACCAAGAATCCAGTCATTCTCGTTCGCGCGGAGACTACTCCTGAAGACATTCATGGTATGGAAGTTGCTGCAGGCATTCTTACATCGCGTGGCGGCATGACCAGCCACGCCGCTGTTGTTACGCGCGGTATGGGCAAATGTTGCGTAGCCGGAGCCGGCGATATCACGGTTAATGAGAAAACCCGCGAAATGCATGCCAAAGGCCAGGTCTTCAAAGCCGGCGATTGGATTTCTCTCGATGGCACCACCGGCCGCGTCATCAAAGGCCGCCTCAATACTGTCGCCGCGAAACCCGATGATCCCGAGTTGGTGAAGATCATGAGCTGGTCGGAGCCGTTTCGCAAACTCGGCGTCCGCGCCAATGCTGACATTCCGCGCGATGCCATTCAAGCACGGGCATTCGGAGCCGAAGGCATTGGCCTCTGCCGCACGGAGCACATGTTCTTCGGCGAAAAAAAACTTCCCCACATGCGGGCCATGATTCTGGCGAGCACCGAAAAAGACCGCCGCGCCGCGCTCAAGAAGCTCTTGCCGCTCCAGCGCGCGGACTTCATCGGGGTCTTCAAGGCCATGGATGGTTTCCCTGTGACCATCCGCACCCTCGATCCGCCATTGCACGAGTTTCTTCCACGCCGCGAAGACTTGATGGTCGAGGTCGCGGTGCTCGAAGCCACCAAACCGAAATCGTCGAAGCTACCCGGTTTGCGCAAACTGCTGCGGCGTGTGGAAGAACTCCATGAAATCAATCCCATGCTTGGTCATCGCGGTTGCCGTCTGGGTATCACTTATCCCGAAATCACCGAGATGCAAGCGCGTGCCATTTTTGAAGCGGCGGTGGCGGTCGCCAAAGACGGCGTCAAGGTGTTTCCCGAAGTGATGATTCCGCTGACGGCGACGCTCAAGGAAATGGCCAATCAGGCAGCCATCGTGAAACGAGTAGCCGAAGAAGTCTTCCAGGAAAAGGGCCGGAAAGTGGATTACCTCGTCGGTACCATGATCGAGCTGCCCCGCGCAGCGCTGGTCGCGGATGAGATTGCGCAGGAAGCGCAATTCTTTTCTTTTGGAACTAACGATCTCACCCAGACCACGTTCGGCTTCTCCCGCGACGACGTAAATAAAATTCTGCCAACTTACATCGCGGAAGGCATTCTGAAGCAGGATCCTTTCGCCGTTCTGGATCGCGAGGGTGTTGGCCAGTTGGTGAAGATGGCCACCGAGCGCGGACGCAAAACTCGCCCTACATTAAAGGTCGGCATCTGCGGTGAGCACGGTGGTGACCCGTCGTCCGTCGAGTTCTGCCACCAGATCGGCTTAAACTACGTTTCCTGTTCGCCGTTCCGTGTCCTGACAGCTCGTCTGGCAGCGGCGCAAGCAGCGGCCGCCGATCAATTAAAAGTCGAAGGCGGAAGAACAAAGTAACCAAACGCACAGGGCAGGCCTATATTGAGCAGGTCGAAGGGTCGCTTGCCTGGCCTTGAGCATTCTTACAATTTACGTGGCTTGAGCGTTGCCCCAATCAGTGGCCGCAATCGCGGCATCGGAAATCGCCGCGCTTGGTGGCCTGCCGACGGATTCTCCACGCGCGAAAGCCTTCCATCTTTAACCAGATGCTCATAGGCCTCGAGCCATTCAGGGACCGTAGCATCAACGGTTTCCCAATGTGCGTAGGCCGCTTCATCGCACCATTTCGGTAGACGCGGCATCACACTCGCATGCGCGCCTGAGCCGCGAAATGTCTTCATGGCCTTCTCGTCTCGCCACACGGTCAGGGTCCAATATGTTCGATGTGGGTCAATCAAAAGCCTTCCGCCTGCAAATCCCGACGAGCGCACCACCTGCCGCTTCATTAAGAACGTATTCCACCAAATCAACGGAAGATGTCTGACAAACCGCATCCGCAATCGCGTGACCGAAACGAACATATCTCAATTCACTTTCTGCAAGCGCGCAACCAGTTTCTGGGCGAAGTTATCTTCTGACTCCGACCATAGCAATCTCCCATTTGCGCCGGACTTCTTTTCAATCGCGTTCGTGAAATCGACCAGTTGCTGAACGTTGGTTCGCACTCTCTCTTCCGCGTCGCGATCCAGTTGCACGCCTTCCTGCAAGAACGATGAATCAAGTCCCAAATCCACTTCGATGTGCCCCTCTTGCTCCCATGCGCCTTCGTCAAAGTCCAATGCCCGCGCAATAAACTTCACCGAGGAGGGTTTCTGCTGCCACCTGCTATCCTCTCCCTGCGCCCAAATATCCCAAGCTCCTTCAAAGACATAGGCGTAGTCCTCATGCAGTTGCTCTGACGCCACCAATACCGCCGCCTCAGGACTCGCTGGAGGACTGAACCGCCGCTCCAATACGGTAGCCTCGCTCCACGACACCGGAT
Source organism: Terriglobia bacterium (assembly GCA_963702965.1). Taxonomy (GTDB): domain Bacteria; phylum Acidobacteriota; class Terriglobia; order Terriglobales; family Acidobacteriaceae; genus JAJPHW01. The sequence continues at coordinate 3,206,650 of OY969776.1, read as the reverse complement.
GCAAGGCCACATGAACTACTCCCGGCGCCTGTGCCGAGAAAGGGAACTGGCGCAGCACCGACAACATACGCGGCAACATATCCTCCACGTCAAAATTCTGGTACCACAAACTTAAGTAAAGGGGATCCGCCATCGATGCTCCTCAAAATGATTCAAAATTGTAATAGCGTGCGTGTAGGATGTGGAAATCGCGGCGCGGGATTCAACTCAGCGCTGGAAGCGCGGTAATGAAAAAATAAGTTATACTTCTAAGTGGTTCATTCCTTTCGCGTCCCCGTCGTCTAGCCCGGCCTAGGACACCGCCCTTTCACGGCGATAACACGGGTTCGAATCCCGTCGGGGACGCCAACTTTCCATAATTTACCCGAGTGCGTCCAAACCTAGCTGGGATATTTCGTCTCCCCGCGCGGGCTAAAGGCAATGAGCGGAATCTGATGCACCAGTCGCCTGCGGTCGGCGTCGGTTGCGCGATACTTCCATCCCAGCAGCCAGGTGAAGCCCGCACGAACGATTGGGGCAATCAGCCGGTTGCGATGCTCGTATTTCTCAATCACATTCTCGGCTTCTTCTTCGCCCAGAAAACGGTGGCGTGCAGCGAAATGGCGCGAACCTACTGTAACTTCTTCATCAGATTTCTCTTGAATGTTACGCAGCCAATCAGAATTCGGGCCAAATCCGTTGGCCACGACGACCTCCGGGCCCGCGGCCCGGTACTCAACCACTTCAAGTACCGTATGACGCCGCAGGCCGCTGCGGCGGCCGGTATGATCCAACAACAATAAGCGCTTCCCAAAGAGCCAGCCCAGATGCCATCGGTAAACGTAGACGGGCGCCCGAAACAGAGTACCATAACAAACCCTTTTTTCTAACGGCCACCATCACGAATAGGTTCCCGTTCCATCTGGAGATGCCGGATCGCAAGCCGGCTCGCCCTAATCCTCATCCAAATATTCTTCTGGGACGTCGTCTTCTGGAAATTCGCGGGTGTGGACTTCGCGTTCGTCGTTGTCATCCGCTTCCTGGACGCCCCTGACCACCCCGGCTTCGAAGGCGTTGCCCTCTTCGAGCAATTCATCCACGCTTTCCGAATCCGCTCGCTCGCGATCCGACAAACCTTGCAGATCTCCGGCTTCCACTTCGGCGGGTCGCAGCGGCGCACCAAACGGATAGGTTGAATCGTCCTGCTTGCCTAGTCTCAAGCGCTTCGTTACGGTCGGGCTTTTCTTGCCAGACGCTCTCTTCTTGCGCGGGGCCTTTTTCTTGAGGGATGGCTTGGATCGCGCAGCCTTTTTCTTCGCAGGCTTGCGGCTGGATTTGACTGCCTTCTTTTTCGCTGGCTTCCTTGCCGGAGCCGCCTTCTTGGGTTTTTTCTTGCTGCTCTTCTTTTTACTGGCCATGGCCGCAGTCTAGCACCAGCCGCCGCCTCGAAAATCATAAAATTTTATGGCGTTTCATGCAGTTCGCCTTTGATATGAGTGCCGCTTCTCCCATAAGATAGCTCACTTAAGCTGGCCCACTTCGTCTAAAGGACACCCATGTCGTTTAAAGCGCTGACCTCGATCTGGCTCTCGGTTTTTGCCTTCCTCTTGACCCTCCCCCTGGCTGCTCACGCTCAAAGCGACGGCGACGCATGGGCGAAAAAGAAATCCGCGTGGCTCCAACTCTCATCCTCCGAGCACCAACAGGTCACGGATTACGCCGAGGACTACAAGAGCTATTTGAACGTCTCACGCACAGCCGAGACCTCCGCGCGCGACGTCATTCGCCGGGCCAAAGCTGCCGGATTCACCGAATTTACCGACTCGAAACAGGTGAAGGCTGGCGCGCGTCTGATTGTTCCGGATCGCGACCGCGCCCTGATTCTCGTGGTTGTCGGCACGGATCCGATCGTGGATGGCTCGCGCGTCGTTGGCACCCACCACGACAGCCCGCACATTGATTTAAAAGGCCGGCCAATCTATTCCGCCGGCGAAATCGCCTTGTTCAAAACCATTTTCTATGGCGGCATTAAGACTTATCAGTGGGCCAATGTCCCGCTTGCCTTGCTCGGACGCATTGATACGACTGACGGCCGCACCATCGATGTCTCCATCGGCCTTCATCCGGGCGACCCGGTGTTTGTCATTCCCGACAACGCCCCCCATTCCGACAAAGATCTACGCACGCGTACTTACACTGAAGTGCTCAAACCAGAGGAACTCGATCCTGTGGCCGGTACCATCCCCGGCGAAAAGGATTCCGTCGCGGGTGAAGTCGTCAGGCAGCTCACCGCGACCTACAAAATTAACGAAGAAGATCTGGTCAGCTCGGAACTTGCGCTCGTACCTGCCGCTGCGCCTGCTGATGTCGGTATCGATCGCGGCCTTGTGGGGGCTTATGGCCAGGATGATCGCCTCTCATCTTTTTGCGCCGCTCGCGCAATCATCGACTTGAAAGGCACGCCCAAGCGCACCGCCATGGCCTATCTGAGCAATTTTGAGGAAGTCGGTTCGGTCAACAACACAGGCGCGCAATCGCAATTTCTAAATTCAACCTTTGCACAGCTCCTGGGCGCGCAACGCGGATCTTCGTACAACGATCTCGACCTGCGCCGTGCTCTGCACAATGCGGAAGTAATCTCTGCGGATGCCAACGACGGCATCAATCCCATTTTTCCTTACAACAGCGAACCGACAAACTCCGCCCGCGTAGGCTACGGTGTCACCATTAAACTCTATGGTGGTGGCTTTAACGCGCCCTCCGAATTCATCGCAAAAATACGCGGATTGATGGATCGCAATAACATTCCCTGGCAGACCCAGACGCCAAAAGTCGGCATCGGCGGCGGAGGCACAATCGGTGGCTTTATGTCTCGCGAAGATATGGAAGTCATCGACATGGGTGTGCCGTTGCTCTCTATGCACTCGCCCTTTGAAATGTCATCCAAGGTGGATGATTGGGAGTTTTACCGCACGATGTCAGCGTTTTACGCGCAGTAATTATTTTGGGTCGGCTTCGAGCAGCAGGTGTTTTGAAAACGCCGCGGAAATGTGCGCCACTGGCCCTTGCACGGTTCCATAGTCTTTTCCATTTACATAATCAGTCACGTGATACGCCTTGGCTTGGAGTCCGCGCAGTTCAATTTTGCCGTTCCAATTCTTGGCGTAGAACGCGTAATACATTGAATTGTCTTTCCGAATGGCGTGGGCCTCGGGCACATCAAACCCAATATCGTAGAGCGCGCCCAAGTATTGCCCTCGAGAAATCATTTTTTCTTTATAAAGCTGCACCCACTTCGTAAATTCTTTTTCCCGCGCCGGGGTTAAATCGTCCTTTCCATGCTTTGTCACTAGCGACGGCAAAACAAATTCCGTGCCCACGACTCCGCCTACGCCCATCGTGGATGCAAAATCGTCGCCTCCATCGCTCAATTCCACGTGATCGCCAAAGTAGGGAATGTCATCGCCCATTAAACCCTTCAGCGTCTTCGCTTTCGACCGCACCTGGAACGAACTCTCCGGGTCCGATGCCACCGACATATTGAAATGCGGCATGGTGAAAAATGAATACGCCGTACCGCACGGGCAAAACTCCACCAATGCTCCCGGCTTAACTTGTTGTGCGGTGTCGTAAATCGACTTAAAGAAATCCGGCAGCGCCTCCACTGAATCTTCAGGCCTCTTGTGATGGTGAGCCGGGTTATAACACTCGGGGACGCCATTCATGTGTTGCCCGTCAAGTTTCAACCCATCGAATCCCCAATCCACCAGAATCTTCCGTACGATCGCATCCTGGTTCTCGACCACTTGCTCATCCGCTGGACACAAATAATCCGTGTTCCACCATGAAATCTTGCGTCGCGAACCATCTTTGTTCTCGAGCGCCAATTCAGGATGCTCTTGCAGTAACTTCGAATTCGGTGCGGCCATCAGCGGCGACCACCACAACTGCGCTTTGAACCCCTCCGCGTGAATCTTGTCCACCAGCGCTTTCATGTCGGCGTCGCCATGTGGAAACTTCTTCGGATCCACTTGCCAGTCGCCATAATCATTCTGCCAGCCGTCATCGAGCGTGACCCAGGTGAATCCCATTTTCTTCACAGTGGGCAGCGTGTCATACACTTGCTTCAGTTGAACGGTTCGCCCATATCCCCAGGCGCACCAAATCGCCCCAAACGCACCATTCGGCGGAGTTGCCATCTGGAATCCTTGCTTCGCCATCAATTTGCGGTATGTCGTTAGGGTCTGGAAATAATCGCCTTGATGCACTGTGACAAATGTTCTGAAAGTATGGAAACTCTCGCCGGGAGCGAGTTCTCTTTCATGTTTATAAGTGACCGCGATGTGCACGTGTTTCGCATCGGGCATGGAAACTGGCAGCGAAATCAACCTCGGCCCCGGCTCAAGATCACCGATGCCAATGCCCACATCCCTCCGCCAGACGTCAATAATCGGCGTTCCTCCGCCGTAATCGCTCGCGTTCATGCCGAGATAGTTCGACTGCATAAATCCGGCCTTCAGGGGCAGCACCCAATTTGGACGTTTTTCGTAGGATCCGCTTTGATACGACCAGAACGCAGGCGGCGGAGCTCCGCGCTGCGAGTAAATCGTGTATGCGTTGTTTGTCCAGCGCAGGAGTTCGAGATTCGCGTTGCCGGTATTTGTATAGCTGACGTCAAGCGCGGCTAGCGTCGGGAAGTCGTCATAGATCGTGATGGCGACGGTCTTTTGCAAATCACCGCTTTTGCCTGTCAGAGTCACTTTCTCCCCGCTTCCAAATCCATCGCTCACGCGCTCACTCTTCTGCGATGCCAGCACAAAATCACTCCACGGATGATCGGCTCCGCTGAGGGTCTCCGACTCTGAGAACGGGCCCAGTTCGATGTCTTTTCCACCGAACTTCGCGACGATCCGGCTGCGCATGCTGGAGTCGAATTCAATCCGTAGGTTCGGGCTTTCAATGCTCGCCGCAACCCTCGCCGGGGCCTTGGCTTGACTCGCAACCGACGCCGCGAGCGAGCTTGGCAAAGAAAAAGTCACGGCCATCGCAAACAGCAGCGATACAGATGCAGCCCATATCCGGCCAAAACGCTTTGCCTTCATGATCGTCACTTTCCTGTTCGCTCCCGTAAGAACTGCTCGCGATGCTCGCGCTCGCGGAACGCTTCCGTCCCGCCCGCCCGTGTCACCGACAAAGCCCCCGTCAAATTTCCAAATCTCAAGCAAGTCGCAAGATCTGCGCCCCTTACATACTGATGCAGAAATCCCGCGTTAAAGCTGTCGCCTGCGCCGACCGCATCGACCGCATCCACTTTCAGCGCCGGGCTGCGCATTGTCTCGCGGCCTCTTCGCGCAATTGCGCCTTGTGTGCCCGCTTTTACCACCACCAACGGAACCGTTTCGGCCAGTTGGTGCACCGCGTCGTCCAAATTCGCCGCTCCAGTAATTCGCATGGCCTCACGCGCATTGGGCAGGAAGATGTCCACATGCTTCAACGCTTCTCGAATTCCTCCGTCCCATCGGTCGTCGGGATCGTCGTTGCAGTCGAGCGACACGGTCAATCCCTTCGCCTTCATGGTTCTAAATAATTCCGGCACATCCCGTTGCAACCCGCGCTGCAAGTAATATGAAGAAAGATGAAAATGCTTCGCCGACGAAAGATAGTCCATATCAATGTCCGTCAGTGTCAGCGCAAAAATCGTTCCGGGATAGGTCAAAATCGTCCGCGACTCGCCGCCTTGCAGAATCACCGACAACCCCGTTTGTTCTGAACCATCGCGCCTCACTTGGGAGACATCCACGCCGCCCCGCGTGAGCATGGCGAGCGCCGTTTCTCCCATTGAATCGCTACCCATGCAGGACACAAATCCGACGCCGCTGCCCAGCGCCGACAAATTGTGCGCAACAATCGCCGACGAGCCGCCCAGCGTCAGCATCATCTTCTCGGCTAGCAATTCCCGCTCACGCGGCAATTCTTCTGGTAAGCCATAGAGAATCAAATCGAGGTTCAACTCCCCGGCAATGGTCACATCGAAGCGCTTTTCGGACACAAATCTCCAGATTTCGAATGGTTTCGTTTTTAATGAACCGCCGCGCTCAGGCCAGCGTGACTCTGACTCCCGCTTTCTTAAGCGCGTGAAGATCGGATTTCGGAATGCCGCGATCCGTAATCACTTCCTGAACGCCCGTTGGAGGAGCAATCAACGACAGGCTCCGCCGCCCGAACTTGCTCGAATCACACGCCGCAATTGTCACCCTGGCCACATCCATCATCGCGCGGTTCACTTTCGCTTCCAGCAGATTCGGCGTGCTTAACCCGTAATGCACATCGAAACCGTCGACGCCTAAAAACAAAATGTCGGCATTCAGCCGGTGCAAAGTTTCTTCCGCAATTGGTCCCACTAAAGAAAACGAATTTTTTCGCAGCGTTCCTCCCGTAAGAATCACTTCGACCGCCGTGCCCGCCAAATCTCCCGCAATGTTTAGCGCGTTCGTAATCACTGTCAGATTCTTGAAATTCCGCAACGCCCGCGCGATCACGGTCGTAGTGGTGCCGGAATCAAGAATCACCACTTGCCCTTCTTTCACGCGCTGCGCCGCCACTGCGGCAATTCGCAGCTTTTCCTTGCGGTGCAACTTCTCTTTTTCCCGTAGCGTGGGATCTTCGAGCGCGCTCTCCTGCGCCGGCAGCGCCCCGCCATGTGTGCGGTGCAACCGGCCCAGCGTGTGCAGGATTTCCAGGTCCTTGCGAATGGTGACCGGGGAGGTTTCGAATCGTTCCGAAAGCTCTGCGACCAGCACGCGGCCCTCCTGGGTCACCAGCTCTACTATGGCTCTTCGTCGCTCTTCGTTTAGCACTCAGACTCTCGATCGCGGGCTTTTTCGCTTAGTTTCTGTGCCTGCGCTTTCTTTTGTATCTGGATGCTCTTCCTTTGTAAACCCAAATGAAAAAATTGCGAAGTTTGATTTTGCTTGACTTCTCCTCCAAACGCAACTAAAAGATTCAAAGCATAAGAATACGAAAGTTTGCCCATTGCCTGCTCTCAAAGGTTAAATGATGCCCAAAGCATACCGTCTTTCGCTCTTCGCGCTTGTGCTGCTCACCCTTTTCGCGGTTCATTCTGCGCCGCCCAGGCCAGCTATCAGGCCCAACTCCGCGGTGTGGTCGCGGACTCCAGCGGCGCCGTCGTCCCCAACGCCAAAGTCACCATCACCGACGTAGGAACCAGCATCGCACGTTCCGTCACCACGAATGCGACCGGCGCCTACGCTCTGCGCGAACTTCGCCCCTCAAATTACGTGGTCACGGTTGAAGCCGCGGGCTTTCAGACTATCGAGCAAAAGGGAGTCGTCCTCGCCGTCGATCAGGACGCCACTCTTAACTTCACCGTCCATCCCGCCAGCGCCACCATAAAAATGGAGATCAAAGACACCGCGCCCCTGCTCGATACCGAAAGCGCATCACTCGGCACCGATGTCACCAACCAATACGTGAAAGACATTCCACTCTTAAATCGCAGTTTTTTCGGATTGACCTTTCTCGCTGGAGGCGTCACTGAGACCGCCGGCAGCGGCACCGCCGATTCCTATCCCGCAGGCACGAATTTCGTCTCCAACGGACAACGCAATGCCACCGCTGAAATCCGTATCGATGGCGCTTTGATCAGCGCCCCGGAGCAAGGCGAAGGTGCGAACTCCAACGTCTATTACGAGCCTTCCGTCGAGGTTATTCAGGAGTTCAAAGTCGAGAACAACAGCTTCTCCGCCGAGTTCGGCAACAACGGCGGCACCGTCGTCAACATGGTTCTGAAGAGCGGGACCAACAACTACCACGGCAGCGGCTGGTGGTTTCTGCAACGCAACGGCACCGACGCGCGCGATTTCTTCAATCCCGCCCCCGGCCTAAAGCCTGACCATGTTCGCGACCAGTACGGCGCCGCGGTCGGCGGCCCGATTCGCAAAGACAAGACGTTTTTCTTCGTGGATTTTGAAAAAGTCCGCGACAACGAGCCCATCAATTACGTCGCCACGGTCCCCACCGCTGCCGAACGCATGGGGGATTTCTCCCAAGCCGCTAACCCCATCTTTGACCCGTTGCAATGCATTCCCCAGGGTGGCGGACAACCCTGCGTACGCAATCCCGTTCCCGGCAACAAAATTCCCACCGGCGAAATCGACAAAATCGGTCAAGCCATCATCAACCAGTACCCGATGCCGAATTTACCCGGCGAATTCAATAACTATCGTGCCAATGCTGTCTCCCTTAATCCGGATTATCAATTCGACATCAAGGTCGACAACCAGATGGGCCAGAACCAGCGCCTCTCCGCGCGTTACAGCCGTCTCCATTCGAACTCGACAACGCCTCCCGGCTTCGGCGACAGCGAATTCGGTCCCAGTGGCGACGGCATCGGAAACGCGCCCTTGAATGCGCAAAATGTGTCGCTCGAATACTCTTTGACCCTGAGCCCGAAAATTCTCTGGACTTCGCGCTTCGGCCTGGATCGGGTCAAGCAGGTCGCAACCGATAATCTGCCCACTTTGCAAAGTGTGGGCTTGCCCTCGGTGCTCGACGCCAACGGCATCGACCAAATGCCGACCATTCAGATGAGCGGCGCGTCCCCCTGGACCAGCCTCTACGATCAGTGCTGCATCAACACCACTTTCGCGCACACGCTGTACACATATTCTTCAAATTTCGAAATTGTTCATGGCAATCACATCTTCAAATTTGGCGGTGAGCAGCGCCTGTTCTATAACAACTTCTTCCAGCCGCCGAACCCCACCGGACTTTTCAACTTCACTGACGATGTGACCTCGCAAGTCCCCAACAGCGGCGCGGCCAACGGGACCCAGGGCAATCCCTTCGCCAGCCTGCTCTTCGGATATCCCGATAACAGCAGCGTCATCAACATTTATCCATCGGTGGCGAATAAATCGAAAGAGACCGGCTTTTATTTCCAAGATGATTGGAAGGTCACGCCCAAACTCACCCTGAACCTCGGCTTGCGTTATGAATGGAGCACCCCTTACGACGAGCGCGACAATCGCATCCAGTTCAGCGACTTCACTGGCAACAGCGGAGTGACTATTCCCGGCCTTCCCATCACCGGTCCGCTCATGGGCACAACCATTTTTGCCAATGGCAACAAGCGCAGCGTCCCCGTGGATCGCAACAACTTCGGCCCACGCATCGGTTTTGCCTATCAGCTGGGCACCAACACTGTTCTCCGCGGGGGCGCCGGCGTTTACTACGGCATGAGCGTAGCCACAAACTTCCAATATCCGGGCACGGCTTTCCGCGAAACCGCGACCATGTTCTTCACCACCGACAACTTCCAGACCCGCGCTGCTTCCCTTGCGAACCCTTTTCCCAGCGGTCTGACCGGCCCGCAGGACCAAAAATACGGCCAGCTCGCCGATTGGGGGTTCATCAACCAGAACGACCTCGGCACCAGCACCGCGCGGAACGCTGACATCTATCAATGGAATCTCGGTGTGCAGCACCTCTTCCCTGGCCAGGTTGTCATCGGCGTGGATTACTCCGCCAACCGCAGCACACACTTGCCTTGGGGAGGCTACGCGAGCACGCGCAATCGCAACTACATTTCTTCAACTCTTCTGGCGCAAATCTCTGCCCAGCAGCACGCGCTTGATCCCAATTGTGACGCCGATAGTTGCGTCAGCAACTACCTGGCAAACCCCGTCGCCAACCCTTTCTGCACCATGTTCAGCGGTACGGGTTGCACCATCGCCGGCCCGGCTCCGGTTTTCAACGAGCCTGATTCGCAATACGGCAACTCGACCATCCCCCAGGCCAATCTGCTGCGTCCCTATCCCCAGTTCGACGGCAACTTTGAAGGCCTGCCCCTGCTCGAAGCCAGCTCCTGGTACAACTCCTTGCAAGTGCGCTTTCAAAAACGCACCACGCACTACACCAGCTTTGAAGGCAACTACACCTTTTCGAAGTCCACCGATGATTCTTCCATCGGAGCCAATGCTTTCGTCGGCACATTGAACAACGGCAACCCGCAGCAGTTGGATCGTCTAAACCTTGAGCACGGTATTAGCGCCAATGATGCTACTCATCGACTCGCTCTCGCCGTCATCTTCGATGTCCCCGTCGGCAAAGACCGCTGGATTGGCCGCGACATGAACGCTTTCTCCAATGCCCTTGTCGGAGGATGGGCCATTTCAAGTATCGTCACCCAACAAACCGGTCAGCCGTTGCCCGTCTTCATGGCCAACCCTCGCTTGCAGGACGGTAACCAGCGCCCCAATGTTTTGTGCGGAGGCGGAATGGGCATCAGTTCCGACAAAGCCGCAGTCACGCAGCAACCTTACTTGAATACAAATTGCTTCGCCGACCCCGGCGACCAGATGCCCGGCGATGCTCCCCGCTATTTCTCAGGCTTGCGTTCCGATGGCATCCACAACTTCGATACCGCCTTCTACAAAGAATTCACTCCGCACGAAGGCATGAAACTCGAAGTGCGCGCCGATATGTTCAATTTCTTCAACCATCCCCGCTTCGCGTCGCCCAACACTGCCTACGCTGCTGGTGATCAAACCTTCGGCCTTATCACTTCGACTGCGCCCGGGTCGAATCCGCGGCGCATGCAATTCGGTGCGAGGTTTGAATTCTGAAACTGCGCAGCCCCATTTTGCTGACTGCTGCTTTACTGGCGGCATCGTTCGCAGCCGCCCAAGCAGGCAGCCAGCCAGACGCTCATGCGAATTCCGCTGACTGGGTGAACTACGTCCGCATCGGCGCTTGGGGACTGGGCAGGGCCGATGCTGACAAAATTATCGCCGGCGCCACGCGCGACGATGTTTTTGGTATTGAAGTGGATAACGACATCGAAGGCCGCTACGAGAGTTTTCTCAATCCTGAAGAAAAACTCAAAGCCATTCGTGCCGTTGCTGAGAAAGCCCATCAGGCCGGCAATCGCGCCTTCGTTTACGTCGCCGGAACCGAATGCATTACCGCCCACGCCGACAAGACTCCGCACACGCTAGCTAAAGAACATCCTGACTGGCTGCAACGCGACATCAACGGCAAGCCTGCAATTTTCGGCGGCGGCTCGGCGTTTTGGATCGCGCCCGGCGACGAAGATGTCTGGGTCACACCCTACGCACCTGAATGGCGAAAGATTTACATGCAGCACATTCGCGAGATTGCCGCCACTGGCATTGACGGCATCTACGTGGACATTCCTTACTGGATGACTCATTTCGACGGCTGGGAAAATACCTGGGCCAGCTTCGACGATTACACCGTCGCCGCGTTCAAGCAGCAAACCGGACTCGATGCCAAAAAAGATTTCAAGCTCGGCGATTTTTCCGATCCCAACTTCCGCAAGTGGGTGGATTTCCGCATGGACACATTTACGAAATTCATGCAGGAAATCGATCAAAATGCGAAGTCGGTCAACCCGCAAATCAAAACTATCCCTGAAATTTACCCTGGCATTGAAGAAGAAGCTGTTCGCGTCGGCGCGGATGTTTATAGCCTCTACCCCGTCGTTGACGCCATCACGCATGAATATGAATTCGGCGAAGGCGATCACATGGCCTCATCGCGCACGCCCTTCGACTGGTTCGCCTATCGCGCGGGCATGGAATCATTCCGCGCCTTCGCCGAAGGCAAGCCCACGTGGATTCTGAACTACTCCTGGGATGGCGACGAAAAAGTAGATAAGAAAGAATCGATGGAAAATCTCGCCATGTCGCAAGTCATGGCGGGGGCCAATTTCTGGGACGCACCCGGCCACTCCATGGCTGGCTCTAACGATGAAGCCACGCGGCAGAAAATCTTCTCCTGGATTCACGCCCACGAGCAAACGTTCTATTCGCCGCGCCTGCCCATGCATCCGGTCGGAGTTTATTTTTCTCCGCGGACGCGAAATTACTATGCCAAAGATTTCATCAAGTCTTATCGCGGAATCTTGATTCTGTTACTGCAAACGCATTTGGAATTTCAGGTGGTTACGCCGCGAACGCTCGCCGCGTTTCATGGCCCGACTTTGGTCCTTCCCGACGTTCGCATCTTGAGCGACGACGAAAGATCGCAGCTTAAAACTTACCTTGCCAACGGTGGCAAGCTCATGATCGCGGGAAACGACGCGACCCAATTTGCCGCAAACCCCAACATTATTCGCTTTCCTGACGATCCCGGCAAAGCCTACAGCGCGCAACTCGAATCTGACTTCTTGAGAGCCGATCCTGATTCGCAAAAAGACTTTCTAGCGGCTCTGGGCGCAAACCCCATCGACGTAGAAGGCTCGAACCAAATCGCAACTTCGATTTCGTCGGTCAACGGTGCGCCGCACGTCTTCCTCGCCAACTTCGCCGGATTGCAAGGTCACGTCAATCCCGTGCAGACGCCGCAAAACGTGAAGATCATCGTCCCGCAGCAACTTGGCGGCAAGGCATATTTCCTGCCGTTTCTTGGAGAAACACAGCCCGTCGCTGGCGTCACGCTCGCCGGCGGCATAGCTTACAGCCTTCCCCCAATTTCCAAAGGCGCTGTGTTCTGGATTGAGCCCGCGCCTGTTTCCACTTCAGGCAGCCCTTCGCGACCGGGTGGGCACAAATGAACGCGGCACTCTCATCAGAAGACCGCAAATACCCGAGTACCCCATCCTTGTCGCGCACTTTGCGACAGGATGGGGATTTCCAAGGACCAGGACAACGGCAAGGGCAAGGAGAAAATTAGTTGGACGCGCTTTCCCATCTCTTGGCGCTTTCGGCCGCAGAAAAATCCTCCCGCGGCCTCGAATTCACGCCCCGCGAAATCGCGCAGCAACCCGATACCTGGCCCAACACTTTCGCGCTCTTCGAACAGCGCCGCGCCCAGATTATCGAATTTCTCGATGCGGCTGGAATTTTCAATGAACCCGCGCACCGGCCCACAGTTTTTCTCATTGGAGCGGGAACGTCCGACTATATCGGCCGCGCCCTTGCGCAACTCCTCCGCGAACACTGGCAGTGCGAGGTGCTTGCGGTTCCCAGCACCGACATCGTCACGCACCTCAACGATCTCATACTCCCGCACCAGAAATATCTTTGGATATCATTTTCCCGCTCCGGCGACAGCCCGGAGAGCGTCGCTGCTGTCGAGAAAGCTCTCGCCGCGCGTCCCGACATTCATCACTTGATCGTCACGTGCAACGCCAAGGCAAAGATGGTCAAAGTGACTGCGGGCAATCCGAAGGTTCTCAGCATCTGTCTTGATGACGCCGTCAACGATCGCGGACTGGCCATGACCAGCTCGTTTTCCAACATGGTCGTTTTCGGACAATGCCTGGCGCACGCAACCGATCCCGCAAATTACAAGAAAGTCATCGCCGATCTCGTGGCGGCAGGGAAGTCGTTTCTTGATGGCGCTCCCGATCTCGCGGCGAAACTCGCCAGTGAAACCTTTGCGACTGCGTGTTTCATCGGCTCCGGCCCTTTACGCGCTGTCGCCAGCGAGTGCGCGCTGAAAGCGCTCGAGCTCACTTCTGGAAAGATATTAACTATGTCTGAGTCGGCCCTCGGTCTTCGCCACGGCCCGATGTCCGCGCTCAAACAAGACACTCTGCTGGTTTGCTTTCTTTCGAGCGACCCGCTAGTTCGACGGTATGAAATCGACTTGCTTCGCGAAATCGGAGAGAAGAAATTAGTGCGCACCCGCGTCGGCATCGGCGCAGGCGTAGAAAAATCGCTCGTAGAATATTCGCTCGATGCCGCGGTTGCGGTTCCCGACGTCTATCGCCCGCCTTGCGACGTCATCTTCGGCCAGTTGCTTGGATTGTTCTTTTCCCTGCGCTGGAATCTTCATCCGGATCACCCCAGCCCCAATGGCGCCATCAGCCGCGTGGTGCAGGGGGTAAAGATTTACCCCTGAGGCTTCATTCTTCCTTTGATTCCAGCTCATTCTCCGCTATCATGGGAACCGCCTTTCGGGGAAACCCAAGGCCCAGTGCGGTTTCCGTCCATACAAATCCCTTTCCCGAGGTAGGAGATGAAACTCAAAGTATCTTTCCCCAAATTTGTAATCATGCTTGCCGTTGGTTTTTGCATTGCCCCCATGATGAATTCATCCGCTGCGGCGCAACCCGCAGCGATCCCCGTGAGCACAAATGCCATCACGCTCGCGGTGAACCCTAACCCGGCTCAGGTAAAGCAGAAGATCACCCTGACCGCCAGCGTCACCACCAACGGTTCTCCTGCAACTGGAGGTACAGTCGCGTTTCTTGATGGAAAGCTCCTGCTTGCCAGCGCACAAGTCGTTGGGAACAAGCCAGCCAAAGGCTACGTCACCGGAACGGCGACCCTGACCACGATTCTCGCGCCCGGATCGCACTCATTGACGGCAGTTTATGAGGGCATCGCCAGCGCCCCCGAAATTGTCACCTCGACTCCCGTGGCCCTGACCGTCAGCGGAAAAACTCGGAGCCTCAGCTTGCTCACGGCCAAGCCCAACAGCCAGGACCCCCAGAACTACGATTTCACAGCCATTGCAGGCGGCTTCGGATTTTCCAAGCCAACCGGCAGCGTGGACTTCTCTGACACGACTTCCGGCACAGACCTCGGTTCCGTTACCCTCAGCCCATCTTCGGCTTTCCACAGTTTTGCGCCCGCGCTCCTTACCAATGCCGGCATGCCTGCGAATTCCGTCGTCGCCGACTTTAACGGAGACGGATACCCTGACGTGGCGTCCACTGACGCGGTCTTTGGTCCGAGCCATATATTCGTATTTCTGGGGAAAGCGAACGGCGAGTTCCAGGCCGGTGTCTCTTATTCGACCGGATATTTCTGTAGCGGCATTCTCGCCGGTGACTTCAACAACGACGGCATCCTCGACCTCGTCGCCATGAACCAGGATGGCACTATTCAACTTTTCCCCGGCAATGGCGACGGCACTTTCCAAACATCCATCACCAACAATGTCGGCGGATTGCCGGTGTCCATCGCAATGGGAGACTTTAATCGCGATGGCATTCTTGATTATGTAACTGTGGACTACTTCGGGAACACCGCATCGATTTCTCTTGGTAACGGCGATGGCACCTTCCAGCCCTTCGTCCCTTATCAAATCGGCAGCGGCCCCTACTCTGTCGCGACCGCGGACTTCAACAACGACGGTTATCTTGATCTCGCCGCAGTCAACGACAACGTCAATACTGTGAGTGTGCTGCTCGGTAACGGCGATGGAACTTTCCAAAGCCAAAAAATTTATGGCACCGGTAATCAAGTCGAATTCGTCACCACCGGCGACCTCAACCGCGACGGCAATCAGGATATGATCGTCTCCAATTACGCCGATGAGACGGTTGGCATTTTTCTTGGCAACGGTGATGGCACGTTTCAGACCCAGGTGACCTATGGCAACGGCGGCAACGCTTCCGGCCTTGCCATTGCTGATTTGAACGGCGACGGCATTCCGGATATCGCCGCAGCCAACTTCAAGCCGGCGCAGGTCGGCGTTCTTATCGGCAAAGGCGACGGTACGTTTGCCTCCGTGAATCTATTCAACACCGACCAGAAGCAGGGATACGAACTCACGCTCGCCGACCTCAACGGGGATGGCACTCCCGACGTGATTAATTGCGATCTTCAGACTTCGTTCAGCGTGCTGCTGAATGGAACCGGCGAGACGGCCGTCCTCACGGATGTAGCTGTTCCGGGAAGCGGCGCACAGAAGATCGTGGCCACATATTCCGGAAACGCAAGGTATGCAAGCTCGCAATCGAAGCCGGTCACTGTACAAGGCTCCGGGGCGAAATAAGCTCGCGTGGGTGCCCCATCCTTGTCGCGTAGTCTGCGACAGGGATGGGGCTTTCGATTTAGTCCAGTCGTAATCCAGCCTTGGCTATTCTGAATCGCTTGAGCGGAGCGGAGACGAACGCATTGCCGGGAAAACGAGCGCAATTTTCCCGATCCCCTGCTCTCCCCAAATGCCCCGTGCAGCGCCTGGGAAGCCCTCTGACGGGCTTCAAGAGACGTGGCTGAGCCAGAGCACGTCCGCAAAATCGGCCTCACCAGCGCCAAGCTAAATCGATTTAGCTTCGATATTTAAATGTATTAGAATCAATGAGTTACGGGCAATATTTTGCACAGGAGTCGCAGCGTGTAATCCCGCTCGAATCAGTGTCTTAGAACCGCACTGCACCATATTTGGTGCAGCGGATGAACTTCTGTACATATCCGTTCTGATTAGCCTAAACAGGTCTAATTTGGCAGTTTGCCAGCCCGTTTCTTACGGCGCATAACGAGTGAAGACGAGGTCGGTCGCTTGGGTCTTCTCGTGGCAGGGGAAGCAGGTTTTCATAAATGCTGCGTCGCCGGCTTTGCCGTTGGCGAAGTGACCGAACCCCCAACCGCCGGTGGCCGCGTACTTGACTGAGTCCTTGACCATGAACTGAATGTTGGTCGGAGTGCCGGGAACGAAAGATTGCACCTTGCCAAAGATCTTGTTGTTTTCATCGGACGGGCTGTAACGGTAATGCAACGCGGCCAGCATGGTGCCGTCAGGATAGGGAAGTTTTCCGGAACGAAAAGCGGCGATCGCAATGTCATTGCCCAGCAGCGCGCCGATGCTGTTGATGTTGCCTGCTTCATGCGCCGAGGAGATCCAGCGCCAGTCGCGGTATCCCTGCGGCATTTCAGTAACGTAGAGTGCGGCGGACGCAGCGGTTCCTCCATCCGCGTGTTCAGGTGTAGGGGCAAAAAGCGCGACAAGGCCGGCCATGGTTGCAACGGCAAGCAGGAAAAACGTGAAATGTTTCATCGAAATACCCTTTCGAGAGGTTAGCTGAAATCAGCGCTGACAATTATCCGCGCGTCCGAGTGCGATGTCGACTGCTTTACTTGTAAACAGCGATTGCTGCCCCATCCTTGTCACGGTTTTTGTGACAGGGTGGGGTGGTCGTTTGCATCTGTGTCATTCCTTTGCGGATATTACTTCCCAAACGCCCCAAACATCTTCTCCGCGTTCCCGTGGTAAATTTTTTCGAGCACGGGGTCGGGTAAGTCCATGCCGTAGATTTCCCAGCGGCCCTGGCCGGGGTATCCCCAATAGTCGAAATATTCGTCGGCGGTTTCGAGCCAGCGGAAGTGGTTGCGATACATTTCTTCGGTGACTTCGTTGTCGGTGCCGAACATGATGCGGTCCTGATATTTCAGGAAGAACTCGCGGGCGCGGCGGGGCTGGCGGCCAAGTTCGGCTTCGCGCGCGCCAAACTCGACCATGACGTTGGGCAGCCGATCTAGGAGAGCAGACAACGTAGTCCAGATTTTCAGGCCAGTTGGCCATATGCAGCGCGACGAACTGCGTATGCGGATGGCGGGCAAAGACGCGGTCGCGCGCCGCGAGGAGTTCTTCTTTGCTCGGAAATTGCGGGCCGCCCGGCGCTGAATAAAAACTCCAATCAGGATGCTCGGTCAGCTCTTCGTAGCGTTCGTTTTCTCCGTTGGTGGGATGAAAGAACGCCTCGGGGTCGCTGGTGTGAATGGAAACGGGAATGTGCAGTCGTCCGGCTTCCTCCCAGATGGGGTCGAGGCGGGGGTCGTCCACGGCGATGAGCTTGCCCGATTTGTCGCGCACGCCGAGGCCGAGGTCTTTTAGACATTTCAGGCCGCGCGCGCCGCGCTTCACCGCGTCATCGAGATTTGCGACGGCCTCCTGACTGAAGTTCGGATCGTCAATTTTGCTGTAATCGATTTGCGCGAAAACGATGAAGCGGCCGGGATAAGGCTTCACCATCTCGTCAATCACGTGCTGCAACTTGTCTCCCCACATGCCGGTGAGGATAACGATGGTGCGGACGTTGGTGTTGTCCATGACTTCGACGACGCGCTTGGGGTCCATGTGCTCGTCAATGCGGGCGGCGTCGTTGACGTGGTTGTGGACGTCAATAACGTAGAACTTTGCTTTGTCAATTTTGTGGACGGGCGTGTGGAGCATGGGCACGGGATGGAAATCTTTAAGCAGCAGCGTCTTGTGGGCGTCGGCGTCGGGTGCGGCCTGATAGCCGATTTGAGGTTGCTGTTGGGCGGAGCAGAAAATTGCGAGCGAGAGGACAGCAACGGCGAGTTTCAGCATGGGATGGCCTCGGTTGCGAATGATTGTGAAAAGTTGCGTTTCATATCATATCGGATTTGAGGAATAAGGCGGCGAAAAAGCATCACCGCCGAGGACGCAGAGAACGCAGAGGGAAAAGTGGAAGACCTGCTTTGGTGAGATAATCGGTCTATGGCTGCAGGAGTAGAAGTAATTAAGCAGGCAATCGCGCGGGATTTTGGCCCGGTCAATATTGATGAGGGATTTGACTCTGACACGAAGGGAACGATTCTCCGTTTTTCATCGGAGGGTCGTACGTTCGCGGTGGAAGTGTCCTTCGATTACGATAATGACTACGCTTCAGGTCAAGTAGTAATCGACCTTCGTCAACTGGGGGCGGATCTACGTGCCTCGAAAGACGGTAAAGTCGACGTGACGCGCGAGGGCATTACGCTGGGGTCTGCTGCATAAGAAACAAGCTCTGATTGGAATCAGAGCTTTGTTGGTCTGCGCCGAGCGCACAGACCATGCGCAAGAGTGTGCCCAGTGCAAACCACATTCATTCATCCACTTCTGGATTATTTAAGACAATGCCGGACTGCCCCTTTCTATAGTTTGTTCAAACCGAAGGCGGTATAATCCTGCGTTCGCCCAACGAACAAATTTCCAAACGAATTTATCTGGAGGATCTCGTGAGAAGAATTCTTCTTTCCCTGGCAACGGTATTTTTGGTGGGCAGCATCGCCCTGGCCGACACCGTCATCCTAAAAGACGGCAATAGTTACAAAGGCGCGTGCGGCATTCAGACCGTGGATTTTGCGGACTTGCAGGGCGTGAACTATGAGTTTCCCGTGAAGGATGTGCAGTCGCTGGCTTTTGGGACGGCTTCCGATACGGTGACCTTGCGCGGCGGCAAGAGTTATACCGGACACTTCACGGGGATTGTGCCAATTAATTTTCAGGATAGTGAAGGTATTCAGTATCAATTTCCGTCGAGCGATATTGACGCGATTGTGTTCAATCACGCCGGAGCACCGCCCACGATCGCGGCGAACGCTCTGGTGATTCCGATCGGGGCAGATTTCGCGGTGCG
This sequence comes from Terriglobia bacterium, assembly GCA_963702965.1. GTDB lineage: Bacteria > Acidobacteriota > Terriglobia > Terriglobales > Acidobacteriaceae > JAJPHW01. The sequence goes on along the minus strand of OY969776.1, from coordinate 3,187,530 downwards.
CACGAACGAGACGATTGACTCAAAGACTTCTTACGATGGGCAGACCTATTCGGCGAGCGTTGCCGAAGATGTGCTGGGGATTTCGGGGCAGGTGGCGATTCCAGCAGGCGCGAGCGCGCAGCTCATCGTGAGGAAGATTTCCGGCGGCGGGATGATGCATAGTCCCGAAGTAGTGCTGGATCTTTATTCGGTGACGGTGGGAAGCAAACAATATCTGGTCGTTACCTCGGACGTAACGGAGAACAACAAGAAGGGCGTGGGCGCGAACGCGCGAACGGCGGAGACGGTGGGCGGCGGAACCGCGTTGGGCGCGCTCATGGGTGGAATTTTCGGCGGAGGCAAAGGCGCGGGCATAGGCGCGCTGGCCGGCGCGGGGGGCGGATTGGTGACGCAGGTATTTACGCGCGGCAAGCAGGTGCAGGTGCCGGTGGAAAGCCTGCTGCGCTTCCGGCTGGAGAAAACGCTGGTTCTGCGGCCGCAGTGATTGCCGACCGATCCACTCGAATCTATTGTGGGATCGCGCCGGCCGAAGGGGCGGCAGCCATAGACGAAGATGCTTGCATTCCCCAGGGGTCGCCATCCTGCGTGGTCATTTCCAGGCCAATTTGATATTCGCCCTGGGCCTTTTGCAATTTGGTCCAGACTACGCGGAACTCGGCTTTGCGCTGGCGGTATTGCACGGTAACTGAATCCCCGAGTGCAAATTGCCGGTGAATGGTGCCGAGCCGGGCCCCCCCGGGCGTGATGTCGAGAGTGTGGGCCCAATCCTGATAAGGATTGCCCATTACGTCCTTGCCGGTGACCTTCACGGGCAGGACAGCTTTGGTGCGATTGTGGCGGCGGTTCTTCATTTTATTTCTTTTCGGCAGCTTGCCTTACTGGCTTATGGAGCTGGCAACACTGGAGAATACGTTGTTTGCGTTGCCGCCGATCAAACGAATCGTGCCCACGACGATGACGAGGATGACTGCCAGCATCACGGCGTATTCGGCGACGTCCTGGCCTTCTTCATCGTGCCACAGCCGTTTCAGTAGCGTTCGCATAATGGAGTTCCTTCTGCAGAGTATGAGCGAGAAACTCTGCCAGTACAGAATGCGGCCTGTGCCGGACTTTCACAATGGCTCGGAACGGGTAGAGCATGGCCGGGATAGCTGATTACTATCGTTACCAAGGTAACGGTGGCGGCGCGCTCGGAACGGGCAACTGGAGACTAGGATTTCGCGGTGTCGAGGATTTCGCGGACTTTGGCGGTGAGGGTTTGGGGCGTGAAGGGCTTTTCCAGAAAAGAGCTGGATTGCTCGTGTTCCCCATCCCTGCGCATGGAATTAGCGGTGTACCCCGACATGAAAAGTACCTTCATGTTAGGGTAACGTGGCGCGATGCGCTTTACCAGTTCGGGGCCGCCGACTTTGGGCATGATGACGTCGGTCAGGAGCATATCAATGTGCGGATTGGCGGCAACGATCTGCTCCACCTCTTCGGCGCTGCGGACGGCAATGACTTGATAACCGCGCGAACTGAGGACCTGCGTCACCATTTGCCGCAGGGAGTTCTCGTCCTCGACCAGCAGAATAACTTCGGTGCCTTGGCTATTATCGGCCGCGGGAGGATGTGGAGCGGGAGCGCTGACGGGCCGATTCACCAGCGGAAAATAAATCTTGAAAGTGGTGCCATGTCCGGGTTCGCTGGAGACCTCGATGTGGCCGCCGCTTTGCTTGACGATGCCGTAAACCGTAGCTAGGCCGAGACCAGTGCCGCGGCCCAGTTCTTTAGTGGTAAAGAAGGGCTCAAACAAGCGGGCGCGGGTTACGGCATCCATGCCGATGCCGGTGTCGGTGATGGAAAGGCGCACGTACCGCCCGGCTTTTACGTAGAAATGTTCGCTCGAATAATTCTGGTCGATTTGAATATTGGCAGTTTCAACGACGACCTGACCGCCGTTGGGCATGGCGTCGCGCGCATTGACCACGAGATTCACGAGCACTTGTTCAATCTGGCCAGGGTCGACTTCAACGGCGCCCAGGATCGGGGCAAGCTGCGGGGTGATTTCAATGTCCTCACCGACAATGCGGCGCAGCATCTTGTCAACATCGGTGACGACGACATTCAGGTCGACGATTCTTGGGAGGAGGACCTGCTGGCGGCTGAAGGCAAGCAATTGCCGGGTAAGCGCAGCCGCGCGCGTGGTTGCGGCGCGTATCTGTTCAGCCTGATCGTGAGCAGGATCTGTTTTGGGGATGGAACGCATTTGCAGTTCGCTATATCCGGCGATGACGGTAAGCAGATTGTTAAAATCGTGGGCCACACCGCCCGCGAGGCGGCCGACGGCCTCCATTTTCTGCGCCTGGCGCAATTGCAGTTCGAGAATGCGGTGCTCAGTGATATCGGTGAGGAAGCCGACCATGTGGGAGGCTTGCGCATCCTTCTCCGGCACGATGCGGCCCTGTTCGCGCAGCCAGCGATACTGCCCATCGTAGCGGCGAACGCGGTATTCAGTATCGAAGGATTCTTTGCTGTGCAAGGCGGCGGCGATGGTTGCCTGATATGCCGACAGGTCGTCAGGATGGATAAGTTTTCGCCACCCTTGCGTGGGCGCCTCAAAATCGGCAGCGCGATAGCCAAGAATCTGCTCGAAGGCGCCGCCGAAGCGTACGACGTTGGAAGCGGGATCCCAATCGTAAATGATGAGGCCAGTGGCTTGGACGGCGGCATCGTACCGTTCCTTCCAGGCCGCGATTTCGTGCTGCGCCTGCTCGCGCTCGGTGACATCACGAAAACTCCAGACGCGGCCAACAATTTCCTTGCCCAGCCATTGTGGACGAGAGTAGCGCTCGATAATTCTGCCCTCGCGGAAGCGGACGACGTCGAAGCTATCTTCTTCTTTGTGATCGTAGAGATAACGCACGCGCTCCAGAAAAAGGCCCGCGTCTTCCACGCGGGAAAGGACGTATTCCAGGAGCCGCTCGTCATCACGCTGATTGAGCAACTCGTGGGGAATGCCCCACAAGGTCTGGAAGCGATGGTTGTAATCGACGACGCGGCCGCGCAAATCCACAACGAGGATGCCGTCGGCCGTGGATTCGAGGGTGCTGTGCAATAGAGAGAGAGATTTTTCGAGAGCGAAGGTTTGCTTGCGCTCCAGTTCGTTGGTTTCATACAAGGCCCGCTGGGTAATGGCGAGACGCGAGCCGTAGCAAATGAGAGAGAGAAAGACGCTGCCATAAGCGACGTCCTTGCCCTGCGCTCCGGCTTGCAGAGCGAGTACCCAGATGGTGATGGGCAAGATGGCGAGACTGAGTTGTTGCCAGACCACGGGTTTTGCGACGGGGAAAGTGGATTCGGGCGGTTCCGGATCGAATTCTGTGTGGAAGCTGCCAGCCAAACTGGCGGCGAGAGCGAAGGGAGTCGTCCAGGCGAGAGCAGTCCAACTGCCGGAAGTGGCGTGGGCGGTGGCGATCGCATAGTCGGCAATGGCGGCGGCCAGCGCATAAAAAACCATGTACACCGACAGGCGGCGGCAAAGCTGGCGAATCAGCGGGGACGACGCCCAGAACGAACGAGCGACGAAAGCTGCGGCGAGAACAAAATTCAAGGTGTTGGAAACGTATTGCTCGAGCAGGACGAGCTGGTGGCTGCCGTGAGGCAGCTCGCGGAGAAATAGAAAGTTGTAGTAGAGCAGGAAAAAAATGAGCAGGATCTGTATGTAATCGAGCGCCCTCGCCCAGGACAAACCAGAAGAGCGCCCCCTGCGGCGGAGCAGCAAGGCCATGAGAAGCGGCGCGTCGTAACACAGATAGAGGAACTGCGAGACGGATGAGATGGGCACGGGAGCGTGAAGCCAGCTCTCGTAATAAGCCCATTCGATGGCAGAGATGCCGTAGGCGGCGAAGGCGGTGGCGCAAAAAATCCAAAACACGCGAGCGACGTGCTGCCAGCGGCGGGCAACTATGCCGCAATATGCCGCGGCGGCAAAGGCCGCGGCGATTTGGAGCACATTAGAGAACGCATCCCTTTGCGGGCCTTGCGGAAGAATGAGAAATCCGGCGGCCTGTGTCAGCGGGATGAACCAGGGTAAAAAAATCCACCCGAGGCGCGGAGCCTCGTTCGACGAAGCGAGATGTGTGGATGTGTTCGTTGCGCCCCCTCAGTTGTGACGCTACGCTTGCGTAACGGTTAGCTAAAGCCTTCAATCTTAAAGCGCTTTGGTGAGGCTACTAGAGCGGACACGGCAAGTCGAGCGAAAAGGGGATTGCCGAGTTTTGACAATTCGCGGCGCGATTACGACGTATATTAGTAGGGTCGGGAGGAGCTTATGTTTACACGAATCTTGATTGCACTGGTGGCCGTTGTCGTCGTGGTGTTGGTCGTCAAAAATGTTTTCGCCGATTCCACGCCTGCGGTTGGCACCGTCGCGCCCGGCTTTACCCTAAGTTCGCAGGAAGGGACGCAAGTCAGCCTCAAGGATTATCAGGGGAAGTGGGTGGTTCTGTATTTCTATCCCAAAGACATGACAACGGGATGCACGATTGAAGCACACAACTTTCAGCGCGATCAGCCGCAATATGCCCAGCGTGGCGCCGTGGTGCTGGGCGTCAGCGTGGATAGTGTTGATTCGCACAAGCAGTTCTGCACCAAGGAAGGCCTGAATTTCAAGCTGCTGGCGGACACGGACAAGAGAGTCTCAAAGGAGTACGGTTCGTTGATGGATATGGGCGTCATGAAGATCGCGGCGCGGCATACGTTCATCATTGATCCGACCGGAAAAATTGCCCGCGTGTACACGACGGTGGACCCGAACAAGCACAGCGAAGAAGTTCTGGCTGCGCTGGATGAGCTGCAAAAAACGGCGGCGAAATAGTGCGTCGTGTGCGTACGCGTCCGGCTGCAAGTCGCGGCAGCGCTATTTGGCGCGCTTGAAAGGCTTGCCCGATTTGGCTGTGACCACGACAAGCACGGCCATGAAATAGATGACGAGCCATCCAACGTCATATTGGCCGTGTAAAAGATGAATGGCCCCGGCGAGGACGAAGATCACCAGCAGCGCCCATCCGCCGATGACCATGCTGGGCGGAATAAGAAACAGCACGGCAGCGACAATTTCAGAGATCCCTATAGCGGGGCGTACCCAAGACGGCAAGCCAAGATGGGTAATAATTTTCGCTGCCCCGGCGCCGAAGGCGAAGCGCGCGGATTCGATGATGAGCACGACTCCGACAGACCAGTTCAGACCTTTCATTCCCAGACGATGCAAATCCATCTATTTTCTCCTTCGCGCGGGCGCGGTTTTGTGCGGCGCTGCCTTTGCTTCCGTGAGTTGATGGCTCACGGACGAGTCCAGATCCAGCGCGTATATTTTCTTCAATTCACGAATGCTGCGCAGCGAGGCTTCGCCGAAGGGGGCTTTGCCGTCAAAGGCATGCAGCACGATGCCTTCGAGCAGATCTCCGAGAGTCATGTCTTTCAATTCAGCGAAGGCCTTCAGCACTTTGAGGGTGCGTTTTTCGATGCGGACCCCGGTTTGCACACGCTGGATGGTTAAGTTCGCCATGCGTGTACCAATGTACCACGGTAATACAATTGAGAAAAGCCTTGAGCCGATGACATCTGCTCAGTTCGGCACGTCTCTTCGTGGTCTTTCGTGTTCTTAGTCGTCATGACTCCGCTTTGTGCCCTGCAACCGACTGCGCTATCATCATTACGCGTGGCAAATTCCCATCCATTTCAAACTGATGATGCCCGGCTGAAGCCCATCGCCGAGAAGGTCCTTGCCCGCGAACGGCTGAACACCAATGACGCATTGGCGCTTTACCGCTCCGGCGACATTCTTGCCGTGGGCTGGATGGCGAATCAAGTCCGCGAACGGATGCACGGCGATACGACGTATTTCAACGTCAACCGCCACATTAATCCGACAAACGTCTGCGTGGCGGCGTGCCGGTTATGCGCGTTTGGTCGCAAGAAAGACACGCCCGGCTCTTACACCATGGCGCTGGAAGAGGCGTTCGAGACTGCGGCCTCCGGCTACAGTGAAGCGGTCACGGAGTTTCACATCGTGGGCGGTTTGCATCCCGATTTGCCCTTTCAATATTTTCTGGATCTGGTTTCCGGATTGAAGTCGCGCTTTCCGCAAGTGCATTTGAAAGCCTTCACCATGGTTGAGGTCGCCTATCTTGCCAAGCGGGCGAAGCTATCGATCGCGGAAACGCTCCGGCAATTAAAGGATGCAGGCGTCGATTCGCTGCCCGGCGGCGGGGCGGAGATTTTTGCAGACCGAGTGCGCCACATTATCTGCGACCACAAAATTGACGGCAGCGAGTGGCTGGATACGGCGCGGCTCGCGCACCAGACCGGGCTTAAGTCGAACGCCACCATGCTCTATGGCCATGTGGAAAATGATGAAGACCGCGTGGACCATCTGATGAAGCTGCGCGCCGTGCAAGACGAAACCGGCGGTTTCCAGACGTTTATTCCGCTGGCGTTTCATCCCGACAATACGGCATTGCAGCATTTGCCCAAGACGTCGGGCATGCTCGATATCAAGCAGATTGCCGTGAGCCGGCTCGTACTCGACAATTTTCCGCACATCAAAGCCTACTGGCAGATGATGACCGCGAAAATCGCGCAGATCGCGCTGCGCTTCGGCGCGGATGACATTGATGGCACGGTCATTGAAGAAAAAATCTACCACGATGCCGGAGCGACCACACCGCAAGGCATGCGGCGGCAGGATTTAATTCGGCTCATCAAAGAGGCTGGCCGCGAACCCGTCGAGCGCGACACGCTTTATCGTCCCGTAATGAGGACGGAGACTTCGTTTACGGTCGCGGTGTAGCCGTAAATCCCATATCTCTCTGACCGTTCCCGGCGATAAGCTGTTATTCTTTCCGCGTTTAATAATCACAATCTTTATAGTGAGGCCAGCAAAAATGACCGTATCACGGCGCGATTTTATTTCCACGGCAGTGGCAGGATCTCTCGCAGTTGGTTTTAATCAAAAATCCGAAGCGCAAAAAAATCCATCGAACAGCTCTGCAAGCAACGGCGCAGTTGGAACCGGTAAGGCTCCCATCCTAATTTGTGCGCACAATGGCTTCGACTACATTCAAGGCGGATACGACTTTCTGAAAAGTGGCGGCGATACGCTGGACGCCGCACTGCGCGTGGTCAAAGGCCCGGAAGATGATCCCAATGACACGAGCGTAGGCCTCGGCGGCCTGCCCAATGAAGATGGCGTGGTCGAACTCGATTCCTGCTGCATGCATGGGCCGACGCGCCGTGCCGGTTCGGTCGGCGGAGTGCACAACATCAAGAACATCTCACTCGTCGCGAAGGCGGTGATGGACCACACCGCGCACATCATGCTGGTGGGTGAGGGCGCGGAGAAGTTTGCCGTGGATGAGGGTTTCCCACGCGAAAATCTGCTGACGGACAAGGCGAGACAAATCTGGCTGCTTTATAAAGAGACTCATTCCGACTGGTGGGGGCCAGGGTTGAGCGATCCGAATTGGAGACGGCGACTGCAGCGCGGCCTGCAATCGCAGGCCGAAAAAGACGACTGGCAGATGCGGATCGACCGCATGCAGGAAGTCGCAGCGCGCATCGGCATTCCTGAAGAAGAGCGCATGGCGGCGATTCGCAAAGTGATTTTTCCGCCCACCGGGACGATCCATTGTTCAGCGCTGAATGAAAAAGGCGAAATTTCCGGCTGCACAACCACCAGCGGCCTGGCCTGGAAGATTCCTGGGCGCGTGGGTGATTCGGCAATTATCGGCGCAGGATGCTACACCGACCAGGACGTGGGTTCCGCGGGCGCGACGGGCAGCGGAGAAGAGAATATCAAGGTCGCGGGCGCGCACACCATTGTCGAGAACATGCGGCATGGCATGACGCCACTCGAAGCTGGAATGGACACGCTCAAGCGGATTGTGCGCAATTACAACGGAGATTTAGAGCGCATCAAGTTCATGGATATGACTTATTACATTCTGCGGAAAGACGGGGCGTACGCTGGGGTGTCGCTTTGGACGAATGTTGACAAGAGCAAACGGCATGAATTTGTGGTTCACGACGGCGAGCGGCGGTTGGAACAGACGGTCGCGTTGCTCGAAGGAGTTTCGGAGGAGTGGCCGCCGGAGCGGACGCTATAAACGGGGCGGGAAGATTTGGCGGGGGAGGATTGATTTCAGATTTGGGTTGCGAATCTGAGTGATTAAATTGCGGAATCGGCGAGGCTGGTTGGCGTCGTCGATTTTCTATTTGGGCCGGGTTGCAGCTAGCGCGATTTGCGCGCCAAAAGCATGCCGCCAGCAATCATGGATCCCGCAAGAGCAGCGTAAGCCAAAGAGCTTCCACCTTCGGGAACATTGTTGCCGCCGCCACCTTTGCCGCCTCCGCCACCGCGATGCCTGTCCGGTTTCCCGTTCATGGCCAACACCGGGAGCGACAACGCAGCCAACACCAGCGCCAATCTGGCAGCCCGTTTCCAAGTAAGTTCAAACATCAGTACCTCCATTCAAGCATGGGTAATACTTCCCCACATTGTGTAAAGTAATGTAAAGCCTTCCTGTGCGTCAAGATGAGAGATTTTGCAACATTATCTAAGTATTTTCTTATCAATACTATTCGCGGTAGCGATGCTTTTGTCTGGTGTAACAGCCTTTATTTTCATGCAGATGAAATAATTGGCGACAGCGATTAGGCATTGCGGTGTGCAACCGCTTGCACACCGGCGGAAGGTCGATCTCTGATGTCGCCGCGCCGCAAGCGCCAGAGCAGCACAAAAATAACAACTTGTGCGATTGCGAGAAAAACCACGCCGCCGTCGTGGTGAAGATGTCCCGTCAAGTAGCTGGGATCGACGCGCAGCGTTAAATAGCCGATGACGAAAATCCGCAGGCCGTTCTTTACTGGCGACAGCAGAATCGCGGCAATAACTAGGGCGAGCTTGCGCCAGGGCGAGCGCAAGAAGAGATGGGCGAAAATCATCGTGACGATGACCAGCAACAGGCTGGACCGCAGGCTGCTGCATTCGGGCGCGACATTCAGGGTGAGGCCGGGAAGGACTAGAACGGTGCCATCGAGAGTGACCGGCGTATGGCTGAGCGTAAACATCCAGCGAGCGGCAATAGCGGACTCGCGCTGAAGCCAGCCGACCGCGATGTCGAGAACATCGTTCGGCCAAGGCACCAGCCAATATAAAAAGCCAAGAGCGAAACGTTCGCGACGCGCGAAGTGCACTCCGAAGCTGAAAATGAAGCTGCCGATCCACCAGCTCACCAAGGCGAACATGTACAAACTCAACTGCACATCGGGCGCAAGCGCCAAACGCTGCCAATGGGTTGCAATCGCGGAGAAAAGCGATGCCGTCAAAATTATGGCCCCCAGCCGGTGGTCAGGGCTTGCGGTCTCGAATGATTGACGATCCAGATACAAGAAAGCCGCGACGATCGGCAGAATCAGCAGGATATGGGTGTATTCATCCTGCTGCATAGCGAGAGTAAGCGTCGCCGCGACCGGGTGCCAGCCAGCGATGAGCCCCGCACTCCCCAAGGCCGCCAACGTCCAATATGGCTGCGTTTTATGCATGTTCGGAGATAGCTAGCTAAGGGGAGGGTGGCTACAGAATAGCAGGCCGGGCCAATTGCCAATAACCCTAAAATAGAGTGCACTAATAAAGTATGAAAAATGTAACTCTCAGCGCAGATGGGGCCCTTATTGAACAGGCGCGGCTCATTGCCCGCGCCCGGCGTACGACACTAAACCAGGCTTTTCGTGATTGGCTCGAGCAGTATGCAGTGCAATCGGGCGAAGGAGCAGCCGTGGATGGCTTGCTGCACCGCCTCAAACATGTGCGCGCGGCTGGACCTTATACACGGGACGAAATGAATGAGCGATAGACAATGAACCTTGGATACTGGGCGCCAGGGCGATGACAGCCGGAGGAACGACCGCTAGATTCTTTCTCGACACAAACGTATTCGTTTATACGTTCGATACCAGCGCACCACGCAAGGCGAAGCGCGCCGCGGAGCTGATTCGCGAAGGCGTCGAGAGTGGACGCGGAGTGGTGAGCTATCAAACCGTGCAGGAATTCTTTAATGTTGCCTTGCAGAAATTCCCTCAGCCGCTAAGTTCTGCTGAAGCCGAGGAATTCTTCGGCACTATATTCCGGCCCTTGCTGGCTGTGCTTTCCTCTAACACGCTTTACCTCGAAGCCTTGCAGATCAGGAGAACGTACAACTTTCGCTGGTACGACTCGCTTATGGTCGCGTCCGCGCTGACGGCGAAATGCGGAGTCTTCTACAGCGAGGATCTCCAACATGGCCAGAAGATCGAAACTTTGCGTGTAGAAAACCCTTTCCTGTAAAAAACTACGAGAACCGAACCTTGATGTCCGGGCCTTTTTCAAGATGAATGCTGTCGATGAAGCGCACTTTGCCCGTGCGCAGGGTCATAATGACCGACTGCGTGCGTGTGCCTTCGCCGAAGAAGCGGACGCCTTTGAGCAGCGCACCATCAGTGACGCCAGTGGCTGCGAAAATCAGCTGAGTGCCGGGAGCGAGATCTTCAGCTTCGTAAATTTTGTTTTTGTCCTTGATGCCCATCCTGGCGATGCGTTCTTCGAGCTCGGGACGGTTGATGACGAGCCGGCCCAACATGTAACCGTTGAGACAACGAATCGCGGCAGCCGTGATGACGCCTTCGGGCGCGCCGCCCGAGCCCATGACGGCATGCACTCCTGTCCCAATAACAGCCGCGGCGATGCCGGCAGAGAGATCGCCATCACCAATTAAGCGGATGCGGGCGCCGGCGGCCCGGATGTCATGAATCAGCTTCTCGTGGCGCGGCCGGTCGAGCACGATCACAACTAGGTCTTCGACATCGCGCTCCAGACGCTTGGCGATATTTTTCAGATTGTCGGCAACGGGCGCGTCGAGATCAACGGCATTCTTGCAGCTCGGGCCAACGACAATTTTCTCCATGTAGCAATCGGGGGCGTTGAGGAGGCCAGCGCGCTCGGATGCCGCGAGCACGGTGATGGAGCCGGGAGCCCCGGTGGCGCAGAGGTTCGTGCCTTCGAGGGGATCGACGGCAATATCCACTTCGGGGACTTCGCGGCCGTCAGGAAATTCAGCCCCCACGTTCTCGCCAATATAGAGCATGGGTGCTTCGTCGCGTTCGCCTTCGCCAATGACGATGGTGCCGCGCATAGGGATTGCGTCCATGGCGCGGCGCATCGCTTCGGTCGCGACCTGATCGGAGAGCTTGCGCTCACCCTGGCCCATGGTGCGCGCCGAAGCGATAGCGGCGTCCTCGACTACTTTCAGGAATTTTGCGGAGAGATCACCTTCAAGATTTTCGCCAAAACTGCGGGCCTTGCCTTCCAAACGGGTTTGAGTAACCACTACGTCTCCTTAAAATTAAAAGTGCGGTGCTTAGGATGCGAACTATGTAAGTTCCGGCTTGAAACTATAGCGCGAATGCAAGCGAAAAGAAAAGCCAGTCTAGTTCACCGACTTTACGGTGTCAGGCAGGAGCATAACGAAGGAGCAACCCGTGTACTTATAACATCCTAAGATGCCGCGGCGCACGAGTTTCGTGGGACCGTCGTCGGGAAACTCGACATCATATTTCGTCTTCATCAGGATTTTATCCGCCGATTTCAAAGCATCGGGTCCGTGGATAAATTTAACGTCTTCTACGGTCGCAGCTCCGGTTTTGGCATCACGCGAGAAGAGCACGAGAAACTCCGCGGAACCCTCGGTGGCCTTTAACCCCTTCAACGAGACGGTCCGGGCCTGATTCTTAGCATCCTGGTCCGACTTGAATGTCCTATGTTCCGCTTTGTACACCGCCTCCACGTGGCCGCCGACGATATCATTTGGTGAAAGTAACCAAGCGGATCTAAGGTACTTCTGAGCCCTTTCCAGTTCATCGCGTCGGTAGTAGGCCCAACCAAGTGTGTCCCAATACGCAGCTAGCGTGCTGACCCGGTAGAGATCGTTTTTGTCGAGCCCGGCCAGATCGACGGTGGAAGACTTTAATTCCTCTTCGTGGACTGCCTTCTGTGCCCAGTCGAGGGCCAGCGGCAATTGCTTGTTGGCATCCGCCAAGTCATAGGCGCCGTAATTAAGCGATTCGGTCTCGGGATCCGCATCTATCGCCTTCTTAAAGGCGACGACCGCTTTGCTGTCCTGGTTAAGGCCAAGATAGGTTGAGCCTAGCGTACGATTTATCCCTACGTCGTCTGGTTTCATGCGTAGGGCGGACTCCAAAACTGGGACGGCCTCGCTATAACGCTTCTCCATATACAAACCTACCCCTAGACTCTCGAGAGCGTCGTAATCGTCAGGAGCAATCTTGATCATGTCCTGATAGGTGGAGAGCGCGTCGTGTCTCTTGTTGATTCCGATGAAAGCTAGGGCTGTGGCGCGATACACGTCTGGGCTCTTGGGATTGTTCGAGATGGCCTGGCGGAAGGCATGCTCCGCCGCAGCCGTATCCTTGTCATAAAAAGACAGGAGGCCTAACATGATCCAGGCGCGGGCGTATCCCGGGTCGGCCGCGACCACCTTTTTCAAGTCATTGATCGCTGCCGGAAGGTCGTGCTGCGTCGAGGCTTCTTGCGCTTCGTTGAACAGATCTACTGCTTCGGGATTCATGGAGGGGGGCAATGCCTGCATGGCAGTCTGAAACTTTATTGCGGCCGTGCTCGGGCCGAAGGCCTTGGCCGCCGGCTCGGTCGTAGCAGAGGTACTACCTTGCAAACCTACCGCGGCCATGGATTGGTAATCGTCAGAAATGATTTTATAGAATTTTTTATAATCCTCGCGCTCCTTGAGAGGAACTTCGTTGAGCTTAACGAGCAGTGTGCGATCGCTGACTATTTTCCCGCCTGAAAATTTGTAAGTAGAGTGGTACTCGGCAAAGTCATAAACGATATCCACGGCCTTCTGTGGCGTAATAACCTCACCTTGCGGCACTTCAATTTCTGAATGAAGAACTTCGGTTCGTGGATAACGAAGCCAGATTGGACGCTGCGGATAGTCATCCTCTTTAACGAGCGGCGGCAGCGCGAATGGTGGCAGTGGAGAGTCAATCTGACCAGATGTCCATTGCGGAAAATCTTTGCGCAAGTACTTATAGCTCAGATGGAAGGGATCATCCAGGTCTTCGGCGGCGCTGATCTTGTCCTCGCTTACGTCCCCGGAAAATCCCGAAGCGTAGGACAACCGCTGTACCACTTCCTTACGCTGGGACTCCGCCGTCAGGCGGAAGGCTGAACGGAGTACAACTGTGTCGTCGTTGCCTTGGTACTTCCAATTAATCAGGGCATCTAAAGTGCCCGCCTGATCGATTTTACCCACTAAATTGAAGGTTGTTAGGCTCTTCTCTCCGCTTTCGCGCGGGATTTCTACTAATGAAGGAATGCCAGCTTGAGGGATGACGAGCGCAGGCTTCCCGCGAAGCGTCGACAGGAGATAACCGAGGGGAGCGACCTCCGGCGTCGTATCCGCCCAGATCGGGTTGTCGGCCTCGGGTATCAGCGCTATCACATGATTAAACTGACCGGGCGATGGCACGTTGGGGTCAACCACGCCGCTGGCGTTGACCAACGCGGGGTAAGCCTTAACGCCGACTGCATCGAGCAACGAGGCAAGCAACGTCTCCTTGTCTTTGCAATCTCCATATCCGTTTTCCAAAACATCAGCAGCGCCGTGCGGTTGATAGCGCCCGATGCCGAGAGCAATTCCGATGTACCGATTTTGCAAACTCACGAAGTTGTAAATGGCTTCAATCTTGCCGCGCTCGCTCTTCGCATCTTTAGTGAGTTGCAAGGCCTTGGCACGAACTTCAGCCGTCGGCTTCAGTTGCTCGGCCTGAAGATCGGAAAACCATTTTCCGACTTGCTCCCAGCTCTGGAAACTACTCAATAAAACGTCGGGTGGACGAGTTCGCCCGCGCGCCAGATCAATGAGCTGGTTCTGCTCGGTTTCTTTGCGTTGTTCCCCATTCTTACTGGAGAGGTTCACGTTCTTCCAGAGGTAGGTTTGATATTCACCGGCTCTGGCCACCTCTGGCTGGTTCGATCCACTGCTGAACTTGATCGCGCGCGCCTTCGGGACGCTCACCTTCAATTCCTGATCCAGAACAATATCGTCGTGATCGAAAGAAAATGCGAACCAAAATTGGCCCGGAGCGAGCGGTTTAGTAATTGTCCAGTGCGCCTGGTACTCCAAAATATCGCCGGAGGAGAGACCCTTGACGGCGACGTGCTTCTCATACAAATCGCTATAAAATGGAGCCAGCCGGGTAATGTCAGAGGCCATTTCTTGCACGTCGTCATCGGGGGTGTTCACGACTGAACCGTCCGGCTTGCGAGTTCGTACATAATCTATTTCAACTTTGCCAGTTGCCTTCTCGTACGGAAAGGTAAGTAAGCCGTAGTGCTGGACACCCGCGTCCGACTGAATGCGCACTCGTACCGAATCGGTTCGAACATAGGAACCATCATTCTCAATTTTGAGATCGCTGGACGAGTGTTCGATTACGTAGGCCTCGCTGGCATAGTCAATGTTTGGTGTTTTGCCGCCAGAAACGGCCTGACCCAGGCAGACAGCAGAGACCAAGGCAAGAACGACGAAGCAGAAGGAGGGCGAACGCATGGCGGCCAATTGCAATGGTTTATCCTGCTTTGCAGGAAAAAGCAAGCGAAACTTGGCAGTACATGTAGACCATCAAACATCAGTCACGATCGCAACGATGATTTGAGCGACCGTGTTGGTACTGCACGGAAACGCTGTTAAAATCAATGAGCACTTCCATGCACTGTGTCATGTGGGGCTGTAGCTCAGCTGGGAGAGCGCGTCGTTCGCAACGACGAGGCCACCGGTTCGATCCCGGTCAGCTCCACCAAAATTAAGAGGCTTAGGTCCTTCACTGCGTTCAGGATTTCGGCACGCGGCTCGAACGCCGCGTAAACGCCTCAAGTTCGATCCCGACTAGCTCCACCAAACTACCCGCAAATCGCTCTACCTCACGTTTGAAAGCGCGCTAGCCGCGCCATCGGCGTTATAGGCGGTCACGCGATAGTGAACACCGAACAACGCGGGATGAGGATCGACCCATGGGTCGTCGCTGTCGGTTACGCAACGATCACAGACGGTCTTCCAATCCGCAGCACCATCTTTGCTGTCACCTTTACGCTCAATCGAATACTTCACCGCTCCGGCCGAGCCGCGCCACGCGAGCAAGCCGAAAATCACAGTCGTGATCGCCGGTGGTGGCGGAACTTTGTGTTTGGGAACGTCCATTCCGGCCATGGCGTAGGCGTGCGCGCGCAATTGTTGGGCGCGTGCCGCCATGTCGTCGGCAGAGTTCACCATCGTCTTTATTCCCGGATAATACAGCGCCCACCACTCGCCGCTCTCGCCATGTTCGGCAAAGTTTGCGTCTTTCGTGTCAGCAGGGATGGGTTGAAACCCAAACCCATCGAGATGGGCTTGCAATGCCCAGAAGTCATCGCCAGAAATGTTTTGGTCGTGCGCCAGCGTGTCGAGAACGTCCTGCAAATCTTTTTGAGTGGGCCAATCGGTTCGATCCCACCCGAATTCATTCACAATGAAGGCTTTGCCGTGGCTGGTCACGGCGGCAGCGTCCTGGCTGAATGTGGCGGCGGTTAAATGCTCTTTGCCGCCGAGCAAAATCTCCCAGTGCGGGTAATACTCAAAGGTCTCTAGATCAATGCTGGGATTGTCCATCACCTGCGGGTAGGTGCGAAAAATTCCTGAGGTGTCGAGATAGAGATGATGAGAATCGAGGTTGTGAATATGCCCGCCTATGGTTTCCACCCATTTTGAAACCTGAGCCAGCGCGTTCGCGTCGCCGCCGGTGAGCAAGGTGATTAGTCCGCACATGTTGCAGTTCTCCCAGGCGAGTATCGTGGGATCGTCTTTGTAAGCCACGCCCGTCAATGTGTTTACGTGATTGAGCACGTGGTCAATGTGCTCTTCATAAGCGGCAATCAATGCAGGATCGGTGAAGAAGTCCTGGGGATTTTTCTTTCCCTTCCACGCGAGATACTGTCCAATTCCTCCGCCGTCACACATCGCGCAATCGCCGATAAGCGTGATGATGACTTGCATTCCGCGTTCGCGCGCCACGGTGAGCGCGTAATCCGTGTCCTGAAAAGCGAGGTCATTGAACTTGCCATCCGCAGGCTCAATGCAATTTGCGCACCCGACCGTATCGCCCATAGTCTGCGAACGCACGACCCGCGCTCCCATTTCATCGGCTGTTGCAAACGCATCTTCGATCTCGAAGCGGCTGGCATAGCGCGGGCCCATTGCATCATGCGGCCCGTAACCCTCAAGCCCGAGCCACTCGATGTTCGGGCCGCTATAACGAAACGTGTTGCCGTTGAGCGTCAGCTTCGTGTCCTCGCGTTTTACGAATCCGGCCGTATTGCCTGATTCGCTCGCCGTGGCTTGCGACCATCCCCATTGTGCCGTCGAAGCGAGGGCAATCATACTTAGGAACATCCATCTCGCGATTTTGTTTCTTGCGATACTCATTCTTAGCTCCTTATTGGACGACGGCGATGGCCACCTTGATTTCGATTCATTTGTGCGGCATCACGATGCTCTTAAAGCAATAATGTTAAGTATAACGATGTTAAATTAACGCTGTTACACTAACGAGCCAAACGGAACTTTATTATGCCTACTGTGGTTCAACTGTGACCTCCGGATTTGGTACCGGCGCTTCCAATTCTTTTTCGCGTTTATCACGGGCCGCTTTGTCCAAGTCAGTAACTTTTTGCATTTCCACCCGCGCCGCCTGGGTGCGGCCGAGTTTTTGCAGGATTTGCCCGCGAACATAATGAATGCTCGAATTGTCCGGGCTGCTTTTTTGTGCCGCGTCGATTTCCTTTAGCGCTTGCGCATATTTCTCCTCTCGCTGATAGACCTTCGCCAACTCGTAGTGCGAGCTCACGAGCTTCGAGTCCAGCTTCAAGGCTGTCAACAGATTTTTTTCTGCATCGACATCTTTCTGTTGCGCGAAATAAACCACGCCGAGTTCGTCATAGTCGTAGGCGATGCCTGGCTCGATCGCGATGTCCTGCAGAAACTCTTGACGAGCGCGGTCAAAATCCTGCTTCTTGAGATAAGCGAGGCCGAGATTAAAGTGCAGATAGGGAAGTTTCGGGTCTGCCTTTGCGGCCTGCTGCAATTCCTGGACGGCTTCGTCGTATTCATCGCGGTTCAGATGCGCCTTGCCCATAAGCAGATGGAACTCCGCGGAATTTTGTCCAATCTCGATGAGCTGGCTGAGGGCGCGCTGTTCGAGCGCAGTCTGTTTTGCTTTGCCCGCGGCGATGCCCAGCACGTAGAGATAATTCAGCTGGCCGGATTCCTGTGGCCATAATGGCTCGAGTGTGTTGGCGGCATCGGCGTAGCGCTCGGTAAAAAAATAGCAAAGCCCGAGCAGATAGCGCGGTTGCAGAGAGTTGGAAACATCGCGCACGACGGATTCAAACGGCGGAATCGCCTTCTGGAACTCATTTTGCCGGTAATAAACCAGACCGATATTCAAGCGGATTCCGGCGACTTGGGGCGCAAGATGCTCCGCTTTGCGCAACATGTCGAGCGCTTGCGGCCATTGCTTCCTCCGCATGGCGATGACCCCCAGATTGGCGTACGCTCCGGCAACCTGAGAATTAATCGCCAGCACGGCGCGAAAATCATGCTCGGCTTGGTCCAATTGCGCGGCGTTCAGCGCGGCCTCACCCTCCTCGAAAAGCCTTTGTGGATCGGGGGTTTGGGCGACTGTTCCGGAGCTGGCTGTGGGTTTTGGGGATACGTTTTGCGCGGTCAAAAAGATGCTTACTCCTGCCACGGAGAGGCATAAGCCCAACGCATTTCGCCACGCGCATTTTTTCATCGTGCTTGACACTGGACGCAACTCTCTGCTGTAGTGTCCGCCAGCATGTGCGATAAATTCAAGTGGCGCAACTGCACGCCAAAATCGATTTTCTAAGCGGAAGGCCATGGTAACTATCCGGGACGTAGCCAAGGACAGCGGTTTTTCTTCGACCACCGTTTCGATTGTCCTGAATAACGCGCCCTTGTCCCGTTACATTCCGGTTAAGACGAAAAAGCGAATCGAAAATTCTGCCAAGAAGCTCGGTTACCGCCCCAACATTTTTGCCCGCTCGCTGCGCAGCAAGCGGACGCACACAGTTGGCGTGATGGTCTTCGACATGACCGACCCCTACTGCATCCCAATTTTTCGCGGGATTGAGAGTGCATTGTATGAGGCTTCGTATCTGCCCATCCTCACCGACGTACACAACGATCGCGCGCGCTTTGAGCGTTATCTCGAAATGCTTCTGGATCGTCGCGTAGAAGCGTTGATCGTGCTGGCCAATTGGTTGTTCGTAAATATTGATGTGCTTGGTGATTTGGAGAAGAGCAGCATACCGACGGTGATGATCGGGCAGGAACTGGAAAACGACTCGATCAGTTCGGTCACGGTGGACAACGAAGCCGGCGCCAGATCCGCGATTGAGCATTTGTACGCACTCGGGCACCGGCATATCGCGTTTATTCGCGGCCCCAAGACTTTGGGCGACAGTGCGCCACGCTGGAAGGGCATTCGCCGTTTTGCCAAAACACATCATCTTGAATTGGATCCGCAGTTGATTGTAGATCTACCAGAATCGCGGGATCCGGCGTCAAGCTTCGAATCCGGTTTCAGCCTGACAAAGGAACTGCTCGCACGCAAGCGGCTGTTCAGCGCGGTGATGGCTTTCGACGACATGACGGCGTTCGGGACGATTCGAGCGCTAAGCGAGGCTGGTTTGCGCGTTCCGGAAGAGTGCTCAGTGATCGGGTTCGACGACATTGCCGCATCCTCGCTCTACACCCCTGCGCTAAGTACGGTGAGCCAACCTCTCGATGAGATGGGCAAGCTTGCGGTCGGCCTCGTGTCGGACGGCATCAATGCCCTGCTGGAGAAGAAACCGGTGCCCGCCACGCACCGCAAACTCACACCGAGTCTGGTGGCGCGGGCTTCGACCGCCAAACCGCGCTAAGGCCATCCCGGGATTTTCTGCTTGACAGGAAAAGCCAAATAACGCACTATTCATACGTTTTAATAAAACTTTGGCCGGAATTCGTTTGGCGAGGTTTGTCGGTGGCTTGGTACCGGAACAATGCGTTTCATTTCGATACTTCTGACTGGGAGTGAGAATCTGATGAGAGCCCCGTTTAGCTGGCTGTGGATGGTGGTATTGATCCTGGGAACGACTA
This sequence comes from Terriglobia bacterium, assembly GCA_963702965.1. Lineage (GTDB taxonomy): Bacteria > Acidobacteriota > Terriglobia > Terriglobales > Acidobacteriaceae > JAJPHW01. Next base: position 3,168,217 of record OY969776.1, on the reverse strand, counting down.
CTGCCGTCTTTGCACAGGACACGGCGTCCATTACAGGCACAGTCACAGATTCGACCGGTGCGGCCATTCCCGGCGCGCAGGTGACGCTCACGAACCCGGCCCTCGGGTCGAATAAAACCGCCAAGAGCAACGGCAGCGGCGACTACCTTTTTGCCGCGCTTCCTGTTGGTTCGTACAACATCGCGGTCACAGCCAGCGGCTTCAAAAAATATGAAGCGCAGGGCATTGTGCTTCGTGTCGGCGAGAAAGCGCGCTCCAATGTCAGCATGGAAGTGGGCGCAGCGAACGTTGAAGTAGTTGTACAAGGCGCCAACATCGCGCAGGTACAAACCCAATCTTCGGAATTGTCGGGCAACGTCAGCGGCAAGGAAATCAGCCAACTTCAGTTGAACGGGCGCAACTTTACTCAACTCGTAACCCTTGTACCGGGCGTCAGCAATCAAACCGGACAGGACGAAGGAACGGTCGGCGTGGCCGGCAACGTCAGCTACAGCATCAACGGCGGACGCACCGAATACAACAATTGGGAACTGGACGGCGGCGACAACATGGACAACGGCAGCAACACGTCGCTAAATGTTTATCCCAGTTTGGATGCCATCGGTGAATTCACGGTCTTAACCTCCAATTACGGCGCGCAGTACGGACGCAATGGTTCAGGCACCGTGGAAGTGGAAACCAAGTCGGGCACCAAAGCGTTCCATGGCGACGCCTACGAATTCAATCGTAACGACGCTTATAACGCCCGGAATTATTTCCAGACATCAGTTCCGCCATACAAGAAAAACGATTTCGGTTACACCATCGGCGGCCCGGTTTATATTCCCGGGGTTTACAACAAGAACAAAGAAAAGACGTTCTTTTTCTGGTCGCAAGAGTGGCGCCGCGAGCGTGTGGCCGGACAGGTTTTTAACGTGAACGTTCCCTCAACGCAGGAACGGCAGGGAAACTTTACGGATCAGTGCACACAGGGTGGTGATTGCCCGATTGATCCGGCGACAGGCAAACTCTATCCCAACAATCAGGTGCCGTTTAACCCGAACGATCCCAATATTCAGGCATTACTGGCGTTAATTCCAGCGCCGAATGCAGGTTCGGGCGTCAATTCGTTCTACAATGCTTCTCCGATTCAGCCCACGAACTGGCGCGAAGAATTGGTTCGCATCGATCACAACATCACGCCGAATGAACGGCTGACGTTCCGTTACATCCACGACTCGTGGGACACGGTGAACCCCACGCCGCTCTGGACGAACGCCGGCAGCTTCCCGACCATCCAGACTGACTTCAGCGGGCCAAGCGTTGGATCTGTACTGCGGTTGACCTCTACATTCTCGCCCACGCTGTTAAACGAATTTGTATTCAGTTACACCACCGACCACATCAGCCTGACCAACGTCGGCGCCGTGAATCGCCCAGCGAACTCAACCTTCGGCGATCTTTTCGGAGGCAACGGCGGCGGGATCATTCCCGGTATCAATTTGGTCTCGGTTTCCGCTTACAATGGCGGATTTGGCGAGGATCCCGGCTACATTCCGCAAGGGCCGTACAACTCGAACCCGACCTACACCTATCGCGACAACATGAGCAAATTGGTCGGCAAGCACAATCTGCAGTTCGGCGGGTATTTAGTGTTCGCGCAGAAAAACGAGTTGGGCGGCGAGTTGGGCGCCGGTTCGACGCCAGGTTACATTTCCTTCGATGCAACCTTGAATCCCAACACAACAGGCAATCCGTTTGCGGATTTGCTGACGCAGAACATTTACAGTTTTGGCCAGCAAAGCCAGAAGATTAAGTATTACAACCGATACAAAATCGTAGAGCCGTATTTCCAGGATGATTTCCACGTAACCAGTCGCCTGACGCTGAACTTGGGCCTGCGCGTGAGTTTGTTCGGTACGTATCGCGAGAAGTACCACCAGGCGTTTAACTTTCGATCCAGCGGCTTATGTGCAAGGGCAGACTTCCTACGCGGTTATGACCGGGAATGTAACGAATTTGACTACAAACAACGGAACGCCCACCGTTACCAATCTTCCCAACGGAATTGTCCAATGCGGGGTGACGCCGGGCGTACCCGACAGTTGTATGCAAGGGCACTTGTTCAATCCCGCGCCGCGCATCGGATTCGCATGGGATCCGTTCGGCGACGGCAAATGGGCTCTCCGGGGTGGTTACGGGATCTTCTACGAGCACACCAACGGGAATGAAGGAAATTCCGAATCGTTGGAAAACTCGCCGCCGCTGGCCACAACCCTTACGCAGTTGTTCATTAACGGCTATTCGAACATTGGCAAGGGAAACACGGGTGGCCAAGGGCAGCTTCCGTTGAATGTTGTATCCATCCCGACCAAAGCCATTTGGCCTTACATGCAGCAATGGCACTTGGATTTGCAACATCAAATTGCGGGCAGCACAGTCGTGACAATGTCGTATGTAGGGAGTGTCGGTACACACCTAACGCAGGTGAGTGAATTGAATCAGTTGCAACCCGTGCCGCTGGCCTTGAATCCTTACGGCATCAACCAGGCGTTCAGCCAAAACGATTGCAACGCGATTACGAATATTAGTCCCACAGGGGTTGCTACTGCGACGTTTAATGGGCACACGGCGACAGGGAGCTGGGCCAACAACCTCAGCACTGCTTGCGGCAACGATCCAAATGGCTTGCGGCCGTATGTGGGTTATGGAGACATCACTAAACTCGCAGATGCAGCTTCCTCGAACTACAACGCCCTGCAACTGGGGGCGCGGCGAACGGCAAAGGGCCTCACGCTTAGCTTTTCATACACCTACAGCCATTCGATCGACGACTCGTCCAGCCGTCAGGACGGCAACTTGGTCAACAGTTACGATCCGGCGCTCAATCGTGGGAGTTCTAACTTCGACCAACGTCACAATCTCAGCATCAGCTACGTGTACGACCTTCCCTTTTTGCGCAATAACAATCTGAGCGGCAAATTGCTTGGCGGCTGGCAATACTCCGGCATTATGTCGTTCAGCACTGGTTCACCATTCACGGTAACGTTCCCCGGCGACAATGCCGGCGTCTCCAACGGTGTTACGACGACGGCAGCCTATGCTGACATCGTTGGCGATCCTAACGCGGGCGGCCACATCACGATTCCCGGCCAGGGCATTCAAATCTACAACCCGAACGCCTACGCTGCTCCGCGTGGATTGACCTTCGGCGACTCCGGTCGGAACTCACTGACGAATCCGAAGCGCACCAACTTTGACATGGCTCTGTTTAAGACCTTTGCGATTAAAGAATCGATGCACTTCGAGTTCCGGGCGGAAGCCTTTAACGTGTTCAACCACACGGAACTGGGCTATATCAATGGCGATGGCGGCTCAGGCGCTTCCAACAGTGCGAATCTTAATTCGGGTACTTCGGGATTCGGCGGAACGAACTTCCTGCAGATTCTTAGCGCTCACAACGCTCGCATTCTTCAACTGGGAGCGAAGTTTATCTTCTAATTGCTCGCAGGCAATTCCTCCAAGGCTACCCGTCATCGGCTTGAGACACCGGTGGCGGGATTTTTTTATTTCTATTTACTTACGCCCGCTGTCTGGCGCGTCGCGACGGTGGCCAGGGCCTGATCCAGATCGGCAATCATATCGTCCGCGTTTTCAATGCCAATCGACAAGCGAATGAGCTGATCCGTAACACCCATCTTGGCGCGATGCTCCGGTGAGACCATTCCGTGTGACGTAATGACTGGAAGCGTCACTAAAGAATCGACCCCACCGAGGCTCGGAGCTAACGTGAATAGGGCAAGAGATTCGGCGACGCGACGCGCGTCTTCGGCGGTGCCATCCACTTCAAAACTCAACACACCGCCACCGCCTTTTAATTGCTCCTTCGCTAATGCCCGCTGCGGATGCGAGTTCAGCAGGGGGTAATGCACCTGGCGGACTCGATCGTGTTTAGCTAAATGTTCTGCAATCCTCAACGCATTGTCGTTGTGCCGTTCCATGCGGACGACCAGAGTCTTAATGCCGCGAAGCAGAAGCCAGGCGGCGTGGGGATCCATGGTGCCGCCGATAACGGTTCGAGTGGAGTGGATTTGTTCGATAAGGTCTTTTCGTCCGGCAGCAATACCGCAAATCAAATCTGAGTGCCCGGCAAAGTATTTCGTCCCTGAATGTAAAACAAGATCGATACCGAACTCTGCCGGCCGTTGGTTGATGGGCGTGGCAAAAGTGCTGTCAATCATAGAAATCAACTTGCGCTTCTTGGCGACCGCCGCGGCATGATGCAGATCCACCAACCGCAACGTGGGATTCGTCGGAGATTCCAGATACAAAATCCTTGTATTTGGGCGAATGGCGCGTTCGCACTCCTTGAAATTATTGGTCGCGAAAAATGTGGTTTCCACGCCTAATTTTGGCAGCCACGAGCTCAAGAATTTGACGGCACCGCCGTAGATATCCTGCTGTGCCACAATATGGTCACCCGCTTTCACAAGAGCGAGAATCGACGTAGTGATTGCTCCCATGCCCGAGGCGAATAGCAATGCGCCATCGGTGGCTTCCAACGTTGATACGGCTGATTCGGCGGCTGTGCAAGTCGGGTTCCCGTAACGCGTATAAAACATGTCGGTGGGAATGAGGCGGGCCTGCTCATCGCAATTCGCCGCTTCAAAGGTGGATGTCTGATAAATCGGGGTCGAGAGCGGGCCCGTTTTCTTCTCGAGGCTTACTCCGGCGCGTGCCGCTTGGGTTTCCTGGCGATGCCTGGGAGATTTCATGGTTTTGTCGCGCTCCATTTAACTCATGCCGCGTTAGCTGCGACGCCGATAGCCTACAGCTCGCGCGCTGGCACGGCAATATGATTTCATTGTAGCCGTCTATTCCACTGCTGATTCGATAGGTATCGAAGGGTGGGTGCGCCGCCGAAGTGCCGCCGGGGTCGATACGCTTGTCGCGAAGATTAGATAAGATTGACGTGCCTAAATGTCTTAGGGTGCTCTGGTTCCGAGCACGGAACGGCAAATTATGAATTTCAAAATCAAGATCGTTCTGTGCCTGCTGTTTATGCCCATGTCTCGCATAGCCTTTTCGCAAGCGCGACCGCTTGCGGGTCCGGATGTGCCGCAAATCTACGAGCGTCTATTGCCGGAAATTGAGATGATCCCCATCTTCGATCACCATGCGCATCCCGGCTTTTACGACGATCCCGATGTGGATGCGATGGCAGCGCCGCCCGGGGGCAGCTCCACCCTTCGGCAGCGCGATACAAATCCCGAGCTGGTAGCTGCGGCTAAATCGCTTTTCGACTATCCGTACGACGATTTCTCCCCTGAGCATGCGAAGTGGCTGTCGGCCAAGAAAGCTCAACTCAGGAAGACGATGGGACAAGCCTATTTTGACAATATTCTCGACAAGCTCAACATTGAGCAGGGCGTTGCAAACCGGGCGATGATGGCGGATTACCTTGACCCCAAGAGATTTGTTTGGGTCTTCTTTGCCGATTCTTTTATGTGGCCATTCAATAATGCGCGTGAGTCCGCGCGCAATCCCGATGAAGCCGTTTATATTCCGTTGCAGGAGAAAATGTTGCACAGGTGGATGGCACAGGAAGGCGTGGCTAAAATGCCTGCGACGTTTGCTGATTATCTGGTATTCATCACGCGTACGCTTGAAGACAATAAAAAGAAAGGTGGCATTGCGGAGAAGTTCGAAGTTTCTTATTTTCGTACGCTGAAGTTCGGCGATCCGTCGCCGGCGGAGGCAGAAGCGATTTACCGAAAATATGTGAGGAGTGGGGTGCCGGGTGAAGCGGAATACCGCACTTTTCAAGATTACATCTTCCGATATTTGATTCGCGAAGGCGGCCGCCTACATCTGCCGGTCCATATCCACACCGCCGGGGGCATTGGCGATTACTTCAACATGACTGAAGGCAACATCTTCAATCTGGAAAATATTCTGCGCGATCCCCGCTATTCGAGCACGACGTTCGTCATGATTCATGGCGGCTATCCTTACGAGCGTCAGGCGATCTGGCTGGCTTCCGCAAAGAATGTCTACATGGATTCTTCGCTGATGGAAATGGTGATGTACCCCGCGGGTATGAAAGATACGCTTAAGCAGTGGCTCGAGACGTTTCCGGACAAGATCACGTTTGGCACCGACTGCTTCCCGTACAATGAAGTACTGGGGTCTGAAGAGAGCTACTGGCTGGGGGTTGAAACCACACGCACCGCGTTGGCCGCGGCTCTGGCCGAAATGATTTCCGAAGGTGAAGTCAGTGAAACGCAAGCGTTGCAGTTGGCGCATGGTTTTCTGCATGACAACGCGGTGGCCCTCTATGAGGGGCGCGTGCATTGAGGGTGTGCAGCGGCCGCCTGAGACGGAAGATGCCTAAAAAGAAACGCAAGCCCGCGAAACCAGCGAAGGCGAAGCAAAGCTCTCGTGTCGCCACGAAGAGATCGTCTCCCAAATTCGCCATGCAATATGTGCCGTGGGATGCGGTTGCTCTCGAAGACCTCAATCCGCTTTTGCAACGTCATTTTGTTGTCGGTCAGGAAATTATGCTGGCGCGCGTATTGCTGAAAAAAGGCTGCATCGTGCCCAAACATAGCCACCACAACGAGCAAGTCACATATGTTCTCGAGGGTGCGCTCAAGTTCTGGATTGACGGCCGGGTTATCGTGGTGCATGCTGGCGAAGTCCTGTTGATTCCAGCACATGTGCCCCACAAAGCTGAAGCGCTCGAAGACACCGTGGATCTCGACGTCTTTACTCCACCTCGCGCCGACTGGATTGGCAAAACTGACAAATATCTTCGTGGGGCAAAATAGCTCTGCCCATGAACATAGCCTCTTCCACTGCATCCCAATTGCGCTGCATTCAATGTGACGCGATTTGCGATACTCCAAACGCAAATTTTCGCTGTCCGTCGTGCGGCGATCTCTTCGAGGTGACTTATCCGAGTCTGCAAACCATTTTAGGTAGTTCCGCTGAAGTAGAGAAGCTCAAGCAACTCTGGCTCTCGCGGCGTTCTTCGCGGCTTCCGCTTGATCAAAGCGGAGTGTGGCGCTTCCGCGAGGTCCTGCCGACCATCGATGCCGCGCATGTTGTCACGCTGCGCGAAGGCAACACGCCGCTTTATGAAATGCCGCATTGCGGACGTATCGTAGGAGTCAAAAATCTGTTTGCGAAGCATCAAGGGATGAATCCCACGGGGTCTTTTAAAGATACTGGCATGACCACGGCGGCGTCTGTTGCCCGCGCCGCGGGCTATCGCTGGGTCGCTTGTGCTTCTACGGGAAATACATCTGCATCGATGGCTGCCTACGCAGCTCGCGGCAACATGCATAGCCTGGTGCTGATACCCGAAGGCAAGATTTCCTGGAGCAAGCTTTCGCAATCCCTGGACTATGGCGCGGTCACGTGTCAGATCAAGACGGATTTCGACGGATGTGTGCGCGTTCTCGATGAAGTTGTGCGGCGAATGCCGGTTTATCTACTGAATTCGGTTAACCCCTACCGACTTGAGGGTCAAAAGACGGCAGCCATCGAAGTTCTTGAACAAATGAACTGGCAGGTCCCAGACCACGTCATCGTTCCCGGGGGGAATCTGGCGAACTCATCGGCGCTAGGTAAAGCCTTTCTGGAGATGAAGTCACTTGGTCTCATCTCGACGCTGCCGAAGATTTCCATCATCCAGGCTGCCGGTGCCAATCCGCTGGTCCGCACCATGCGCGAAAACGGAGGGCGCGAGCTCATCGGTGTACATGCAGAAACGCTCGCTACAGCCATTCGCATCGGTCATCCCGCTTCATGGAAAAAGGCCGTGCGAGTGCTGGCATGCGACTGCCGGCGCTGTCGAAGAGGTGAGCGAGGCCGAAATGGCAGTAGCGAAAGCAGAAATCGGCGCAGAAGGCATTGGTTGCGAGCCCGCATCTGCGGTTACGCTCGCAGGACTCAAGAAACTGGTCGCGTCTGGATTTGTGAAGCCCGACGAAGTAGTGGTCCTCGTACTGACAGGTCATTTGCTCAAAGATCCCGACTTCACACTCGATTTCCATCGCGGGGAATTGCTCGCTGACGACAACCGCGCCGCCATGCTCGCATCCAGCCGTCGTGCTCCTATGGTTCTCGAAGCCAGTGCCGATGCCGTGACCGGGGTTCTCAAAGAGATCGATTCGTCGGCGAGTATGCAATCATAGATACCTATTGCTTCCTTCATGCCGAAATCCGCTCGCATGGTAAAAAAACCGACAGTCGTTCCCAAGCCTCTAGATCTGATGCTTCCAGCAACGTCCGCCAATCTGGGTCCGGCGTTTGACGCGGCGGCGCTAGCAATGAAATTGTTCTTGAGAGTTCGAGCGCGAGCCGCTGAGGAGTTCTCCATTCGTGCGAGCGGACGGGATAAAGAAATTTGTGGGCGTTTCGAAAATAACCTCATTATCGAGACTTATCGTGACGTGCTTGCATCCGCTGGTAAGTCGGTGCCGCGATTGTCTCTGGCGATTCAGAATCAGATTCCAATTGGCAAGGGCTGCGGTTCGTCAGCCTCAGCCGTACTGGCAGGCGTGGCCCTCGCCAACCATTTTGGGGGTTTGCGCTGGAACGCGAATCGCATTGTTGGCGAAGCCGCTAGACGTGAGCACCACCCCGATAATGCGGCGGCGTGTTGGATGGGCGGTCTCGCCGTTGCGCGCATCAACGACGAATCGGAAGCACAGGTTGCTGTTGTGAAGCCGAAAGGGAAATGGCCGCTGCTGCTCGCCATACCCGATCAAGCATTGTCGACGCAGGAGGCTCGCAGCATTCTTCCTGATACATATTCTCGTGCCGATACGGTCAATAACATTCAGAACTCCATGTTGCTGCTGGCCGCATTTTCTCAAGGCCGCCCCGAACTGCTGGCCACGGCTTTAGGCGATCGGATGCACCAACCCTACCGCGCGCATTTGTGCCCGTTATTGCCGGCCATGCAGCTTTTCGCCGGCGCCAAAGAAGTCCTCGGTGTGGCCTTGAGCGGTGCGGGCCCGTCGGTTCTGATTTTTTTGCACCCCAATGCGAATGTGAAACGCGTACGCGAGAAAGTTGCCGCGCATTTGCGCAACCATTGCTTGCCTGCCGAACTAATCGTTACGGCCATCTACAATCACAACAAATAAAAATGGGCCGGCTCTCGCCGGCCCGTGAGGCCCTAGTTGGTTATCGGCTGGCGGGAGGCACGATGCCGTTCATGCGCAAATATTCAACCATTTGCCCGTAGTGATCGAATTGATGCTGCGCAGCGAGTACGGCTAGCTCGAGACGCGAAGACGGAGCATCCCAAAACGGATTTTTGATCGGCTCCAGCATGTTCTTGTCATTAATCGAATCAATCGCTTTGTGGAGATAGGCGTAGGACTCTTTGGCGAATTTCATGATCTCGGCTTTCGACTTAATCGCCGCCGGCCCCGACTCGCCACCGACATCCACCGGCGACTTCTCGCCAAGGATGGATGCTCCTAGAATATAATTCACCGCAGCGACATGCTTGATTTCGTCCCCAAAGGTTCTTACTCCCTTGAATTCTCCGCTGGTCGGCGCAAAAGAATATTTATCTTCAGGCATTGCATCTGCGGCCGACATCAATTCCTTTTCGCCTCTCGTCACGCTGTCGTTCAGCACCGATGACACACTGCGATTATCTGCCGCATTAGCCTGCGCCCATGCACCGGCCATACACAGCACAGCCACAGAAATTCCGAACCATAGTCTCCTACGCCCCATACTTCCTCCTTAATTGTCGAGTGAATCGCGAAACCGACTGTATCACGAACTTCGTTTCTGTTTCAGCCCATCGTTTCGGCCGCCTCGCGGTGCTCGAGCGGAAACCCGCGCACCGCCAGCCAGGCGAAGACCAAGGTTAGGGCAGAACAAAGCAACGCTAGAGGGACGCCAATCTTGCTGGCGAGTCCGCCCCAGACCGCGCTTCCCATCGCCATGCCGCCCTGTAGTACGAGCAGATACATTGAGAGCCCGCGCGCGCGCAACCATGAGGGCAGCATGGTTTGCGCTGCCACATTCAGGCAGGCCACAATCGCAATCCATGCGGCGCCGGCGACAAACATCACTGCGCTGAGCCAGACAAAAGCTTCAACGTAGCCTGCGGCTGCCGTCATGCCGGCGAAAAGAAGTGTCGCCAGCATCACCAGCGAATCGACGCTAAGCCGCCGCCGCAATCGAGGAAGCAGCGCAGCGGCTGCCAATGCGCCCAAGCCGAAATGCCCTAGGGATAGGCCGAATCCAGTCGGACCATGCGGTCGCGCCAAAATCGGCAACAACGCAAGCAACGAACTGGCGCCGATGCTGAAGGCGCCTGTGCGGATGAGTACGCAACGGACCTTATGTGAGCCGCGTGCTTCACGAAAGCCGGCCACCATCGCGTCCCGGATCCGGCCTTTGTCGACTCGTTCGGGGGGCTGACGCTTCCAACGATAAAGAAAGTAGATGACGCCAAAGAATGAAAGAGAATTAAGCAGAAATGCCACGCCGGAGTTCGTGGCCGCGATGACCATGCCGCCCAGCGCAGGGCCGACCGCTCGAGCTACATTAAATCCGACCGAGTTCAAAGCGACGGCAGGTGCATGGTTCTCCGCCGAAACGACTTCCGGCGTAATCGCTTGCCATGCGGGATCGTTCATGACCCCACCCAGCCCAAGTAGGAATGTGAATCCCAGCAGAACCCATGGCGTCACGTGGCCCAGCAGAGTGAAGATGCCGAGCAAGCCTGACGCGACTACCATCCAGCCTTGCGTGAGCAGCAGCAAGCGCCGCCGATCCATCAGGTCAGCCAATGCGCCGGCAGGTAGAATCACCAGAAAAACCGGCAGCGTCGTCGCCGCAGCCACAAGACTCACCATCAGCGGAGACATGGTGAGTTGTGTCATCAACCAGCCGGCGCCGACGTTCTGCATCCACGTTCCCGTGTAGGAAACCACTGCTGCGCCCCAAAGCGCGCGAAACAGGGGCTCCCGCAAGGGTGCCCACGCGGAACGGTGCTGCCGGGAAGGCGCTTGAATTTCAGGCAGCGGGGTTTGAATCGAATCCGCCATGGTTCTACTTCACCAATTGTGTGTGCCGATGCATTGGCCACTCTCGGTTACGCCACGCACGCAACATATATATCGTGAGTCCCGCCGCCAGAATCACGGCGGCATATCGGATTTCCCGCTCAAAATTCTTTCGCGAGAACAATATGAACAGGAACCCGGCGCTTGCTAATAATGCCGGTAGGGGGTAGAGCCACATCCTAAAGGGGCGCGGCATGTCAGGGTGCTTGATGCGCAGCACAATAACACCGATCGCCTGCACCAGAAATTGCAGTAGGATGCGAATCACCACCAGCGCGGCAATCACGTCCGCCAGCGAGAGCAGGCAGCACAGCAAGGCCATGCCACCGAGTGCCAGCAGCGAGACGTAAGGGAAATGTCCTTCTGGATGCACGCGCGCAAAAGCCCGAAAATAATTGCCATCCAGGGCGGCGGCGTAGGGAACACGTGAATAGCCAAGCATGAGCGAAAAGACCGAGGCGAAGGCGGTCCATATCACAAGCACCGTAACCAACCTTGCTGCCCATGCGCCGTATGCCCGTTGCATGAAAGTCGAGATAATGTGCAAACCGTCAGATTTGTTTCCCATTTCTCGCCACGGAATTACGCCAAGCACGCTAATGTTCATCAAAATATATAGACATCCCACCAACGCAATAGATAGCAGCAAAGCCCGCGGGATTGTGGTTGCAGGATTTTTCACTTCGCCGCCTAGAAAGCTGACGTTGTAGTAGCCCCAATAATCGTAGGTTGCGATCAGCATCGCCGATCCCAATCCGAGAAAGAATCCGTGTGAGAGGTTGAATGCACCGGGGGGGAAATCGAACGCTTGCCGGGCATTAAAATGCATAATCCCAGAGACAATCACCCACACAATCGTTCCCATTACGCCCACCCACAGCAACTTTGAAATCGCTGCGATTCTTGTAATCCGGCGGTAAAGCAAAGCCGTTGCGATTACAACTACACCCATTGCCAACGCCCTGCTGCCCCATATCCCCAGCCCAGGCCAAAAGTACGATGCGTATCCGGCCAATCCGATGGCTCCCGACGCAATGGATAGGGGTGCCGAAAACGAAAGCTGCCAAATAAACAAGAAAGAAATCAGTCGCCCAAGTTTTTGCGGGCCATAGATTTCTTTCAAGTAAAAATATGATCCGCCGGAGTGCGGCATCGCTGCTCCCAACTCCGCCCAGACCAAGCCGTCGCACAAAGCGAACAAACCGCCGAGAATCCAGCCCAGCATGGCTTGCGGTCCACCCATTGCGCCGATGATCAGCGGCAGCGTAATAAACGGCCCCACCCCGATCATGTCAATCATGTTCAGGGCCGTTGCGCCGCCCAGACCAAGTCCGCGAATCAACTCGGGCGATTGTGCGTTGTCGGCCATTCCTATTGGCTGGCGGATTGCCGACCACTGCCTTTCGCGCTGAGCAAGTTCACATACAACCGCACCGCCCCCGGCACGCCCGCTGGCAATTCGCGGAAGAACGCGTAACCCGTATAGATGTAAATTCCCTTGCCGTATTCCACTTCGAGCATTCCGCCCTTTTGTTCAGCTTCGCCCGGATCGTGCGACTCGAGCAGAGGCGTGAATTTCGCATCCCACTGGCTCATGAAGTACAAGCCGCGCTCTTGAATCCAGCCGTCAAAGTCTTTCGCAGTGATTTCATTGGGCGAGTGGAAGACAGGATTATCCGGCGCGAGAATCTTCACTGGCGCTTCCTCCACTGAAACTCGTCCCCGTCCAAGCGTGGCCGGATAAGGAGTAAATTTTCCCGTGTTAAAATCGCTGGTGCCCGTGTTGTACTGCACTACGAGCGTTCCTCCGCCTTTTACCCAATCGAGCAATTGAGCATTAGCGGCTGCCAAATCTTTTTGGGTGTCATAAGCCCGAATGCCCAGCACAATCGTGTCGTATTTGCTCAGATCTTCAGTCTTAAGTTTGTCAGCGGCGAGCACAGTCACGCTCATCCCAATTTGCTCGAGCACAGTGGGAATTTCATCACCCGCTCCCATTACATAACCAACTCGCAATTCTGCCGGGACCTTTACATCCACGACGCTTACGCGCTGCACCGCCGGTTGGTAATAATAGAAGGTATTCAGATCATCGCGCGTGACCACGCTGTAACCTTCGCTGAAACTCTCGCGTCCAACCTCAAGAACGGCTTTGACCTGTGCTTTACCTTCGCGCGTATCGAGCGCAGCAACGTGAAAGGAAACATTCTTTGTTGTGCCGCGCGCTGGAAGATCTACAGCCATCTGCGCTGGCTCCGCCCGCCATCCTTGTGGGACCTCCAATCGCAGCATACCTTTAGTGCCCTGCGGCGAGTTCGAGCTCACCGTCACCGTTACCGGTCTCGCCGTTTTCGTTCCCGTGGCAATGACTTGCTGGCCAGGATCCATCATGACTGAATAAGCGGGAGCCACCGCAAGCGCGCGCTCCAATGATTCGCCGTGCTCGCCCTTGTACGATGCGTTGACGCTCGCCTCGATTGCGCCCTCCTGGCCCGAAACGTCATATCTCGCTTGCGCTTGTAGAGGCATCGGCGGGAAGGGCAGCGTCGCATATGTGGCATCGTCAATTGTATTCAGCGCATCCGTCTCCGGATTGTCCCGATGCCAATAAGGACGTGTATATTCAGCATTTGCCGCAACGGTCACTTTAAATCTTGCTCCACTCGCCGAGGATTCGCCAAGCTTTTCAATTTTCCACCCCAGCGGTGCATTCAGTGTGATTCTCACGTTCTTCGCCGCAGCCGTGCTCGCAAATCGCGCACGCACTTCAAAGCTTTGCCCGCGGACGGCCATGAACGCGGTCTCCGGACTTGCTCCAACGGGTGCCACGACGTCCGCCGTTAACTGCACCCCACCGGCCAGGTTCGCCGCTTCCGCGAATTGTTTTTCTTTGGTGCGAAGATTCAGGAGTAAATCATCCTTCGCCACTTCTGAAATCTCAGCACTCTCTATTTTCGCGGCCAATTGGCGCGTTAGACCTAGTCCAGTGAGCAGGGGTTCCACCGCGTTCGTGGGATCGTTCTGCGCGTTTGTCACCTGCCCTTGCATCCGTTTGAGATCCGGCCGCAAATACGGAACCTTGCGCTCCTCCACCCCAAGCCGCACAGCAAGCCCAACTAAACTAGTATCGAGGCCGTCGAAGAAATTATTTTCATGATCTTTCGGCAGCGGCAACGTGGAATCGACCAGCTTGTAGTATGTGAAACGGTCGCCAGGGTCAACCGTCCATCCGCCTGCGCCTTGCGAAAGCTGGTGTCGCAGGCCCTTCATCGCAAACTGAATATACGAAGTCCCCAGCACCGCGTCTTTCACACCGGTATTAAGCTTCAATGTGTAATCGGCCGCCGGGCAAGTCAGCGCATTGAACCCGCACACGTTGCCGATATAAAGTTTCTTCGCTTGCCACGGTACTAAACCTGCTTTAATCTGCTCCGGAAATTTTGTGGGATCAGCCGCCGCTCGAAATGCGGTCCGCGCCAGCAATGACGAGACCTGATGGTGTCCGTGCCCGTCCCGCTCGGTTCCCGAGAATCGAGCGGCGATTACATCCGGCCGAAAAGTTCGAATCACGCGCACCATGTCAGCCAAGGCTGGTTCGCCGCCATCCCACTTCTGCAAGGTCTCTTCTGCGGTTTTCGAAAATCCAAAATCGGCAACCCGTGTGAACCGCTGCTCCACGCCGTAGTAGCGGTCCGCGGCGGTCAGTTCAAGCGTCCGCAGGACGCCGAGGACATCAAATAAGTTGCTGCCCAGCCTATTTTGCCCGCCCTCGCCGCGATTCAGCGTGAGCAAAACGGTGCTCACCCCTTTGCCACGGGACTCAAGCGTCAGCATCCCTCCATCCTCATCGTCAGGATGCGCCACCGTCTGCATCAATCGGGCTGTGGTTCCTAAACGGCGAAGCATTTCTTGCAAACCCACCGCGCCCGAGTCTTCAGGTAAAGTTTCGACGCGTGGCGGCGGTGTATCTTCTTCCGCTGCTGCAACCCAGCTTACGTTTGCCACTGAGCCCGAGACCAAAGGCAAGAGAAATATCGCGCAAACAAAAAGCCGGAGCGCCTTTCGTCGCCGCTCTGGTCCACCCTCTACGGTTGGATAAGATCATATGTGTATGGGACTATTCTCCCGCGAGATAGGAAGCAAACTTTTTGAAGAAATGTGTTCCTCAGCCTAACCACATTGTCATTCCAAGAAGCGGAGCGCCGAGAAATCTGCGTTTTTAAAGACTGCGTAGGCTTACTCCGTCGGCCAGAATCCCGCCGACGCGCCTACCCAGTCCATGTTCTTGTTCTGGTCCACACCCATCATTAGGCCGCGGCCCATGCGGATGATCGTCATCACCGGCGTCAGTTCATCCAGCCAGATATACATAATTCGTACTTCTGCCTTTGTTGGCCCAGAGGGGGTTTCGATCACCGGCTCGAATTCCATTTTCTCTTGCAAAATGTATTGCGCATGCTGGCTCTTGGGAATCGCCGCCAGATCTTCCTTGGTCGGGTTCATGATGACCCCAATGCCGGCAAAGGAAAACAGCGGCTTGATGACGTGGTTCGCGAGGTCCTTCGGGTTGTGTTCCACACGGTGTAGAAACCGCGTATGCGGCACGCACTCGTGCTTCAAGAAAGGCAGCGAGAATTTGCTCATCCTGAAATACCAGTTCGGATGTCCCGCCCACTCCACTTCCACATCTTCAGTAAACTCGAACGGTATCTTTACTTTCTTGCGTACCAGCTCATCCACGATCACACGGTTATAAATCCGGTGCACCGGAATGCGTTTGCCGTCCTTCATATAAAACAAATATTTCCCGACTTTTTTCAGATCGGTGATTGCCACGGTCTGGATACCGAGCAGGCGCTCTGTCAACAAAAAGTCAGGCAGCGTCTTCTGGTTGACCGGGTCGATCTCCATGAGAATCACATTCTCAGGATCGTGCTCACCCAGCACCGCTCTCTTCAGCAACGCTTTATACCCCTCCCAGTCCAAATCACCCAAGAGATATTGCAGGTTCCCATCGAGCTCGAAAATTTCCTGGTAAACCTGGGACAGCATAGCTTGGTAGGCGTACAAAGATGGGAAGCCCTGCATTTCGACGAGCTTTGGTTGCAGCTTGCCGTGTTTATCTTTGACCAAGCCGAAGTCTACGGCGACAAACATTGGGTGCGACGTCTCGCGGGGCACGTTGAATTTTTCAGGGATGGACTCGAACGAGACTTTGCGGTACTCGAGGCTCTCCAATTGCCGGATGAGCGTCTTCCCGTAGGAAACCATCGTGTCCATCAGGTCTCTGGGGAAAAAACACGGCGTTTCGGCAATGCGGAACTTGATGGGCGTTCCGCACCGTTCATCCATGACTTTCAGGAAAGTCTGGTACTTTTCCGGCGTAAAACGAGCGTTAAAGTGCTGCCGCAGCGCAGGAATCATGGATGAGGTTGATTATAACGGAACCGATACAGGCAAAGCGGTTAGAAGGGGATCATGTGTCGCATTGGTCACCCCGCATGTCTTGCAAACGCCATTGTCACCCGCGATCAAATGCTGAATACTGAGCCTGCTCCATGAAAACACTCATACGAATCAGCTTCTTGGTCGCGTGTAGGGTATGGATCGCCGTCGCTTGGAAGGCATACCGCCAACACCATCAACCACCACCTGTGGTGGAGTTGCTGCCTTACGATTCGACCGTTCCGGCCTGGGACGGTGCTTACCCGGTTCTTGCCATTGTTCCGCGAACGTCCAGCTCAGGCCAAATAACATTCACCGGCTCTATAGTAATGCGAAAGCCCACCGCTCTTCATCCTGCGCCCGCCAATGAGTTTGACGTCAATCTTGACAGTGGAATGTTTGTACTCCGGCAGACCGATCTTTTTGTTCCCGATGTAATGCCGCTATCCCTCGACCGTACCTATCGCGCCTGGGATTACCACACCCGCGCTTTTGGAGCCGGAACCAACCATCCTTACGATATTTGTCCGACTGGAACCCGGTTTCCCTACACCTACATGGACCTCAATCTGGAAGACGGACGCCAAATGTACTTTCCCCGCATCTCCAAAGGCACAGGCTATGCCGACGCAGTCTTCCGCCACGGCAATACGTCCTCCGAGTTTTACGGTGCACAAATCGCCTGGAACGGTGATGGTTGGACGCTTAACTTTAGCGATCATCGCCAGATTATTTTTCCTGAGGCCTATTACGCGAAGAGTTATGCCCAGGGCGCTGCCTGGGAAATGCGCGACGGCCAGGGGCACAGCATTCACCTCAAGCGCGATGCAGCCCGCAATCTCCAGGAATTAGTCTCCCCCTCCAGCCACGTCATTAAATTTAAGTACGATGGCGCAGCCCGCATCACCGAGGCGGAAGACGACGCCGGCAACACCCGCACCTATACCTACAACTCGACTGGACATCTGGAATCCGTCTCCGATGGATCGCGTGTTCTTTATCGCTTCGAGTACACCCGCCTGCTCAAGTCTCCGGGATACGATCCCTACCTCATGACGGCCATCATGGATGCAAACTGGAGGATGCTCCTAAGAAATATCTTCAATGCCAGAGGCGAGGTCGTGAAGCAAGAGCTGGCGCACAGTAAGGCCTACAAATACAACTACTCGTGGAATTCCAAAAATCAGGTGGTGCAGACCATCGTGACCCTCCCCGGCGGCCAAACCCGCCAGTTCACTTTCCAGGACGGCGTCTATATGGGGAAATAAATAATGAAGCAGTGAAGAGAAGGGCACGGCTTCAGCCGTGCCGCTAAGCTAGAACCAACTCACCCGAGCGACCGCGAGGAACTACGCCTCTACCAAAAATTGACCCTCGCGCATGATCTGCTCGTCGTCCACCCAGATGTCGAACTTCCGTCCGACCACGTCAATGTGTGTACCGGAATACCATTCCGCTCCGGTGTGCGCGCCGTACGGATTCCCAAAAGCAATGTGAATCCCCGGGTATTTCTCATCCTGCAAAATCTCGCCGATCACGTCTTTCAATTCGATATTCGTACCAATCGCGAACTCGCCAACGCGATCGCTGTTTTCGTCGGTGTGCGTGTAGCTCCAGAAGTCGCTCTCCAATTCTTTGTTCTCGGAGTGCGCTTCGGTTACCCGGTTCCCCTTTACCTGAATGGTCAGCGGATTCGGCGCCAGATCCCCAAACTTCGCGCACAGAAAATCCCCCACCACTCCGTCAATCACAAACGTCCCATTCACTTCACCCGGCGTCGTGAAAATCTCTCCGCCCGGTAAATTGCCCCACTTGTCCGGACTGATAATCCCGCTCGTCTTCACCCATTTGTAATTCGGATTCAAATCCGCCACAAAATCTGTTCCCGCATCCGTATGGGCCCTCACCCGCTTTGCCTTCCGCACCATTTCAATCACTTTCACGCTGATGCGGTCCACTTTCATAAAATCCGCCCGCATCCCTTCCATCATGATGCGCTTATTGATGTTCACCATGTGCGCGTGCCGGATGTGCCGCCGGTTCACAATGTCCGTCATCTGCATCCGCGATTTCAGTTCATTCCGCTGCGCCTGCACCGCAAAAATGCTGACCTGGCTCGATTCCATGTCCTCGGCAATCTCATGCGGGAAATCTTTCAGCGGTCTAGGCGCCAGCTCTTCCATGACCCACGAGTTATAAGGGCAGCCGAGCGACTCCAGTTCATGCACCAGGCTTGCCGCGATTTCTTTCGTGGCTTCATCGGTAATTACGGTGACCTTTTCCGTCGGTTGGATCCGTAGGCACACATTCACCGCATTCCGCGCGCCCGGCGTTAGCTCTGCATCAAACCGCATGTCTTTAAGAATTGTCTTTCCCGCGTTCAGGCTTATACTCATTGCTTTTTGTGATTACCCAACTTTCCGTTTATCTTCTTTCCGGGTATGATCGACCGCTTCTTCTTCGAGACCGGCGGCAGTTTCCTGCACAATGTAATCCACAACTTTTTTCAAATCGCCCGTCTCTTCATAAACTTTCAATTGCCGGTCCGCTCCTGTACCTTTTTCTAGAATCTCGTGGATGTAGTTCAGTTCCTCGCGCGATCCCAGTTCATCCACTACATCGTCCACAAAGTCGAGATACTCAAGAATCAGGTCGCGAGTGGGCACTTCTTTCTGCTTGCCGAAATCGATCATCTTTCCGTCCAGCCCATACCGCGCCGCCCGCCACTTGTTCTCCATCAATAGCGCCCGCCGGTAGAGGCGGAACCCCTGATTCGCCGCATGCAACTTGTGCAACTTCGCCACCGTGGCCTGAATCAGCGCCGCCAGCGCGATCGTTTCTTCCACCCGCATCGGAATATCGCACACGCGGAATTCCAGCGTGTTAAAGAAAGGATGCGGCCTGATGTCCCACCAAATTTTCTTTGCGTTATCAATGCAGTTGGTTTTAATCAGCAGCTTGACGAAGTTCTCATACTCACCCCAACTGGGGAAGTAGTCCGGCAAATTCGTCCGCGGAAATTTGTCGAACACTTTGCACCGGTAGGATTTCAACCCGGTATTCATCCCCATCCAAAACGGAGAATTCGTCGAGAGCGCCAAAATATGCGGCACAAAATACCGCGCATGGTTCATGAGATGGATGGTCGTCTCTCTGTCTTCTATTCCGACGTGCACGTGCAAACCGAAAATCAAATTCGCCCGCGCCACCATCTTCATGTCCTGCACAACCTGGTGGTAGCGCTCGTCGGGATAAATCTCCTGCGTCCGCCAATCGGTAAAGGGATGCGTCGCCGCCGACGCCAATCCCAATCCGTTCTCCCGCGCCAGCTTAATCATGCTGCGGCGCAGCTTTTTTACTTCATCTTTCGCATCTTTGATGTTGCTGCAAACCGATGTTCCGACCTCCACCACTGACTGGTGCATTTCGGCCTTGACCCGCTCTTGCAGGATCAACTTGCCCTTCTCGATCATTTCGGCATGGATGTGCGACCGCAGGTCGCGGCTCACAGGGTCTATCGTTTGATATTCTTCTTCGATCCCGAGCGTGTAGGTGGTTTGCATCGGCGGATGACCGGGTAGTGACGGTCGAACTAGTATAGCAATTATCGGACTTCTTCAGAGCAGCTTCTAATCCCAAAGAAGGCTGTCATCCTGAGCGCAGCGAAGGACCTATGTATCTGATTCTTGTGGAGTTACAACCCTACCGCAAGGTGTCACTAGAACACGCCTTGAATCACAGCAGGGATCCTGCGCTCATCACGTCCGCCGTAGGTTTCGATCTCAATTGAAACTGTATGTGGTATTCAAGCCTTACGCCAACTTCTTTACCTGCTCAGTCGGTTTTGGCCCCGATAAAAATGCCGACCACCTCAACTCACTCGCTGGATTCTCGTTGCTCAGCGCTTTCTTTACTGCCAGTTCCGCAACGGCATTCACAATCCAATCAAAATTCGCTTGACCCACGGAATTTACGTCCGCATCCGGCGCCGGATTCATAAAGTCAATCGCATACGGAATTCCATCCTCACACGCGAATTCTACGGTATTCAAGTCGTACCCCAATGCCCGGCACAGCGTCAGCGCATCCTTCTCTACCCGCGCCAGCAGCTTCGAATCTACGGGCGGCGCATTTTTCACATAACGTTCATGAAACGGCGCGCGCGGATCGTATTGCATGATGTGGACTTTCTCCTGGCCAACCACATAGCACCGGAAATATTCCTTAAACTTCACGCCCCGTTGCAGAGTCATGCACAGCTTGCCGCTCTTGTTGTACGCGTCGAACAATTCTTCCTGCGAATGAACGTGGTAAACATCGCGCCATCCGCCGCCATCATATGGTTTGAGAAAAGCAGGGAAGCCGACGTAATCGAAAATCTCTTCCCAGTTCAACGGGAACATCAAATTCCGCATGGATTTCTCGGTTGTTCCCGCAGGATGGTCATGGTGCGGCAGAATCACTGTCGGTGGAATCGCAACCCCCAGCTTCGTCGCCAGCGCATAGTTAAAAAACTTATCGTCCGCAGTCCACCAGAACGGGTTATTGATGACAATTGTTCCGCCCAGGGCGGCATTCTTTAAGTACGCCCGATAAAAGGGAATGTCCTGCGAAATCCGGTCCACAATGACCCTATAGCCGCTCGGCTCGGCCATTTTTACTCCGCCTAGCTTCACGAACTCGGCTGTAACTCCCTCCACCTTCATGGAATTTACCTTATCCACGAACGCGGGCGGAAATGTATTTTCCATCCCAAAAAGAATGCCGATTTTTTTGCTCATGATTGCATCTCCGGAACTTATGTGTGCCCACGCTCTCGCGCATTTTGCGAAAGGGTGGGAATAATCAAAAATACTTCGCGGCCATCTTCTGCCACAGCGGCCAGTCGTGCTTCGAATTGTCGTTGAAAACGTCGAGCCAGTGCGGCACCGCTTTCGCGTTCAGCACCGCCGACAACTTTACGTTCGCGTCCAAACACATGTCCCAATCTGATGACCCCAGAACGATGCGCATTTGCCGGTAGCGGCTCAAGAACCACTCATCGGACATACCCTGCAAATAATCCATGGGGCAATTGAAGTAGCAATCGTCGTCGTAATACCCGTCCAGAAATTGGTGAATATCGAACGATCCGCTCATGCTGACGCAGTGCGTCACCACATCCGGATGCTTAAAGGCAAAATTCGCCGCATGATAACCCCCAAAACTACATCCCGTGACCGCTAATTGCGACGAATGGTTACGCCCCTTCATGTACGGTATCAACTCATGCAGAATGTACCGTTCAAACTGCAAGTGCCGCAGCACCCGATAGCGCGGATGTGCCTGCTTGTTGTACCAGCTCTCACTGTCAATGCTGTCCGGACAAAAAATCTGCAAGTCACCCCGGTCCAATTTCGATGCCAGCACGTCGATCATGCCCCGGTCTTCATACTCAAAGAACTTGCCCATCGAGCTGGGGAATACGATCATGGGCGTGCCGGCATGCCCGAAAACCAGCAACTCGGTTTCCCGTTGCATCTCCCGGCTAAAGCCCTTGTGCGATTCACGATTCATTATTAGGAGTCCATAAAAACGCCGTATTTTAAGAACGTCATATCTTACCTGAAACTGGCCGCGGAGAGACATGGTCGTTAATTTCGTGGATCAAAAAAATTCGAGCAAACAACGCAAAAAAGGCTGCCCAAAAGGCAGCCCAAATTCGATGCCAGCCTCACCGTGTTGTGCTACTGGCCGATTTTGCTCCCAATCACCTCGCCCGAAACAACGATCTCAACTCGCCGGTTCTTTTGTCGGCCTGCTGCCGTGCTGTTGTCCGCCACTGGTGATGACTCGCCCAGCCCTTGAGCAGAAATCGAGGTAGCCGGCAGTCCTTGCGCGACCAGATAGTCCCTTACATTGTCCGCCCGCTTTTCGGAGAGTGTTTGGTTGAAGGCTTCGGTCCCAGTGCTGTCGGTATGTCCTTCAATAGTCAGTTGCAGTGAAGGATAATTCAGCACAATGCCCGAGAGTTTCGCCAGCGCTTCGCGGGCGCCCTGACGCAAATCTGCTTTGCCCGTGTCGAACAGCACGTCGCCCATATTGACCACCAGGCCGCGCGGCGTGTCCGTCGTCGGCAAGACGCGGTTGAACTGCTCCAATAGCTTCGCGCGCAGTTCCTGTTTTTCCTGCTCTGCCTTTGCCGCCGCTGCATCCGCTGCGGCTCGTTGCTGGTCAGCCTGAGCCCGTGCCGCCGCTTCTTGCTGTGCCTGCGCGGCGGATGCCGCCGCGGCCGCGTCGGCTGCGGCTTTTTGTTGTTCGGCATGGGCCCGTTGTGCATCAGCCTGTGCTCGCGCGGCTGCTTCCTCATCAGCCTCTTGCTTTGCCTTAGCTGCTGCCGCATCCGCCGCTGCTTGATCTTGCGCAACCTTTTCGTCGGCTTGCCGCTTTACGGCAATGGCCCGCGCATCTTCGGCCGCTTGTACAGCCTGCCGTGCCACGGTCGGAACCGAGTTCTTCTGCTTCCGCTTGAAATAATCTTCTGCTTGATCTAGCGATGCCTGCGCCTTGGCCAGCGAATCCGCCGCGTACTTGTCGGCGCCCTGCCATTTCGCCACATTGATAGCGTTCCTCGCCTGCTGCAAATCCAGCGGCGCCCCGTCATCTGGCAATGCCGGCAAGTTCGCAGTTGAATACTTACCCCGCTGCAGTAGCTCAAACTGTGCGTTTACTGGGGTCACCGCTCCTCGCGTATCGCTGCGGATCGCATTGGCCAAAATCACATCCTCGCTCGGGAAGGCGACGGCGAAATATGGCTCCGCCGTCACAATCATTCCAAACGTTTGCAGCTTGGTTGTCACCTGCAGCTTGGCCTTGCCATCTTTCAGCGGAAGCTGGCCCAGGTTGGTCGTATGTCCCTCCGGCGTGATCCCCCATAACACATAGACCAAGTAGGCGGGTCCGAAAGTCGATGGCGCACTCAATCCATCAAACTGCGCGTCGATCATGATTGATCCGTTTTTCGCGCTGACGTCAGCCTTGCCTGATGCCCGCGGCAGCAGCGCTGTGCCGTTGAAATCCACTTTCGTGGAGCCCCGTGCCCAATAATTCACCGTCTCAATCGTCCGGCTGACATTGATATTAATAATCGCATTCGATCCCCGGTCGGATTGCTGCGCCCCAGCCCCCAAGCCCAGCCCCAACACCAAGCTAAGTAGCAATCGCCATCGTGATGCCTTCATTCCTACCTCCTGCGAAGAAACGAGAATTTGGAAGAGTCTGATTGTGAATGCGCGATTGTAACTCTATGCCGACCGGGATGTATATCTTCAGAAAGAAGCGGGGAATAAAAACGGCCCGGATTTCGCCGGGCCGCAATAGGTCTGCGCTTCGTTTTACAGCAGTTGGATAAATGGCATCACCGACGGGATGTTGTTCTGGTCGAGGATTACCAGCATGTAATACCCCGGCGGGATGGCGTTCGAGGTCTTGGGGCAATTTACAGTCAGCGTGGTGCCCGAAACCGTCCATGTCAAGTCCGCATAGTACTGATCGTCCATGTGATCCGCGTGGGTTGTTGCACCGGGTCGAATCAGAGCCACGCGCGTAATCTTCGCAGCCTGCGGACTCGTGATGTGGAACGTCTTCCCATAGACGATGCTCTTCGGGGAAAACGTAATCTGCGGCCGCGATGACGCGAACATATAAGGCGGGCTGTAGATTTCGTACGTATTCTCCAATGCGATACCCGCGTCCGAACCGGCTGAAAGAACTCGTCCATCCGGCAGCAGAACCGCAGTCGAGTGGTAAGCCCGCGTACCCACTTGCGGTGGTCCCAGCGTCCACACGCCGGTGGAGGGATTAAGCAGTTCCGGCTGGAAGACCGGATTGCTGTATTCCGAGTTCTGGTTTCCACCTACTGCAATCAAAGTCCCGTCGGCCAGATAGAGCACATTCATGTTGTACCGGGCGATATTCATCGATGGCCCGTATGCCCACTGGGGGCTGGCTTGCGAGAAATCGATGATCTCCGTTGTTGCCGTGGGCGCGCCATTCCCATTAGTGGCTGAACCCCCGCCTATGATCATGACTTTCTTCGATTTGGGTAAGAGCAGGGTGGCAGCGTGACCACGAGGTCCCCAGTTCAAATTGCTGACAAATGACCAGGATTGCGTCTTGGGGTTGTAGAGTTCGCCGCCCAGGTTCGCGATTCGTGGCGCGGAATAGAACAGGCTGCCGCTTGGCAACTCTGTAAGCAGCGGATAGGTGTCATTCGGCTGCGGCATATTTGCGCTGGTGGGCAAGAGGGTCCATACGTTGGTTTGCGGATTGTAGGACTCCATCTGAAACTGAATGTGCTGGCCGTCGTTTGCCGTTCCGGACGCGCTCAAGATCGTTCCATCTGGCATCGGCACCGTGGTTGGATACCAGCGGGTCAAATTCATCATCGGACCCTGAGTCCACGTGTTCGTCGTGGGATTGTAGAACGTCGTGTTCGCAATACCCGAGTCCGCAGGATAGTGGAAGTCGTCCAACCCTCCTGAAACCAGCAGTCGTCCGTCATACATAAACGACGTGCCGGCGCAGAAGATGTCCACCGGCCAGGGCAGCGTCACGTCGGTTACAGTTCCAGCCACGGGATCCAGCAATCGCGCCGGCGTAGGACCGCCGTTGCGGCCCGTGGGATACTCGAAGGTCAACACTTTGCCCGTGTTCAGCAGCGCCATGTGGATCGCCGCAATACCAAGATTCTGTGGCGCCGACCATTGGCCGAGATTCGGCGGAGCAGTCGAAGTAATGGTGATTACGTCGGCGCCCTTGCGCGTACCATACACCGCCGTGATGGTCGCGGATCCCGCCGACACTGCTGTGACCAGGCCAGTCGCGCTCACGGTTGCCACGTTCTTGTTGGAGCTAGCCCATTTGGAGACCTGTGTTTCGTCCATGATGACGTTGGCCCCGAGTGTCGCTGTGGCTGTAAATTGCTGGTTGGTTCCCACCTGCATGGTCCACGACGCTGGAGTTATGACCACGCCGGTTAATGTGGATGCAATGGTTGTAATCGAACTCGAACCTGAAACACCGTCTAACGCCGCCGAAATGTTTACCGTGCCCACGCCGGTAGCTGTCACTAATCCCATCGTCGGTGTCACCGTTGCAATGGTGGTGTCCGCGGAAGTCCAGTTAACTTGCTGGGTGATGTACTGCTGGCTTCCATCAGAATAGTTGCCAGTCGCAGTGAATTGCCTTGTCTGATAGGTCGGCAGCAATGGTGAAATATTCGGATCATAAACCTGGGCCACGCTGATCGAAACCAGGGTCTGCGAAAATGCGGAATAAGCCGACAGTGTTAGTGCGAGAATGACGAGCAACTGAGCCCCGCGGCTCAACTTAGAACCTGACATGAAAATTCCTCCGAGTAGTCGCAATGTTGAAGGTTGGCTGCATATAGGCTGAAATGCCACTCCGGGGAGTCAAAGCCGAAATACCGTCTTAAAAGTATGACGGCCATAGACAGGCCCGTCAATACGGTATCTTGCCCCGGAGAAGAAAGACTCCATCCCACCCTCGCCGAATTAACTCCAGCAGGATCTTGCGCTTATACAGCGTCTTCCGTGCGGAAATCAAACCGAAACCGCCCGCGACAGCATTATCCATTTTTCCGCAATGCCTCGCCGTGATCGCGAGCACGTTCTGCCGTGACCCGCGTCACGCGGCCCATTTGACGCGCTCCGAGCGGGAGCCAGCTTCAATGGCCCAACAGCCCGTTCGGTGTGGTCTTAATATAGCCGCTCTAACCGGCATGGTTTTTTAGATTCTGTCCCAGCCTGTTACTCCGCCCGGCCTGTTACTCTGTAAGGCATGCGAAGCCAGACGCCAAAGGCAAAACCAAGGCAAGAGAATGCGCGTGCCTGTTAAATCCCAACCGTTGTGGAATTGCCGATTCCCGATCGCCCTGATGGGAGTGTGCGTTCTTGGTTTGGTAGGTTTGGCCTGTTCGGCCCAGCAGAGCCCTTCATCTGCCCCGTCACCAGCGACTCCGTCCCCGCAAGCCGCCCCTCCGCCAGAGGGTAAACTCGACATAGTAGAACTGGTGAGCACGAAATCACGCGTTTTTCCCGATCTCGCTTACAATTCCGCGCGCTTAACGCCGTGGCAAAAATTTCAGCTTGCCTCCAATAACAGCGTCTCGGTTTCGACGTTTGGCGTGGCCATCATCAGCGCAGCTTGGGGGCAAGCCCTCGACCATCCTTACGGCTACGGTGAAGGTGGGGAAGCTTTCGGTAAGCGTTTCGGGGCTAACATGGCCCGCTCGGCCTCAGACAATATGTTCGGGACCTTTCTTGTCGCCTCGGCCTTCCATGAGGATCCTCGTTTCTACGTGCGGCACAATCTCACGTTTTCGCAGACCTTGAAATACGGCGCTGTCCGCGTCGCCGTTACCCGCGGCGATTCCGGCGCTCGCACGGTCAATCTAGCTGGCCTCCTCGGCCCGCTCGCCAGCGAAGCTCTTGCCAACACGTATTTTCCGGAGCCTGATCGCACCTTTGAACGCACCATGACCCGTTACGGCTCCGATCTCGCCTGGAAATTCGCCGGCAATGTCCTCCGCCAGTACTGGCCCGCGATCAATAAAAAACTTCGCATCATGCCGCCGGTAACCAACCGCCAGCAATAAGTTAGAACGAAGAACTGGGATGGGTATCACTTTTCCTTCTTGTTCCACAGCCTCGTAATGCGCGAAGATGCCTTCATCGCCTTGGCCACGTCTTTCAAGCTCGCTCCCGAGAAGCCACTTTCGCCTGCCGCGGCGAAGATGCGCTTGCTTAAGAAGTTGCGCTGTACATTGAAATTCGAGAAGCTGGGTTGGCAATCAGGAGCAAAGCTCGTTGCCGGTGTTGACGAAGTCGGGCGCGGCTCTTTATTTGGCCCGGTCGTGGCTGCCGCTGTGATTCTCGAACCCTCCTATCGCATTCGCGGATTACGCGATTCGAAGCTGCTGCCGGCGGAGCGACGCGAAATTCTCGCCCAGCGCATTCGCGAACACTCAATCGCCATCACCATCGCTTCGGTCGATGCTGCCCGCATTGATGAAATCAACATCTATCAAGCCTCGCGGGTCGCTATGCATCAGGCCGTGATGCAATTGCAACCTGCTGCCGATCACCTGCTGATTGACGCCATGCGTCTCGACTGTGAAATCGCGCAACGATCCATCATCCACGGCGATGCGCTCTCTGCTTCAATTGCTGCCGCATCCATCATTGCCAAAGTCGCGCGCGACCGCATGATGGTTGAGTTCGATCCCGTTTATCCCGCGTACGGACTTGCCTCCAACAAAGGCTACAGCACACCCTTTCATCTCGCCGCGCTACGTCAACACGGTCCCTGTCCCCTGCATCGCCAATCGTTCGCTCCCGTTTGGCAAAACCCCACGCCGCAAACTGTTCTTGATTTCCTCCTGGATGAGGCCACAGACGGGCAATCGGCCGCATCTTGAGTAACATAATTGCGCTATACTCCTTGCGCAGTTGATTTCGTATTCCAGCCTCCGAGGTACGCCATGAAGAAGCCCGCCGCGCCCCTTGCCACCTTTTTAATCTGTGCTACTCTTCTGGCTTTCTCTGTCATAGGCTTTTCAACGCTGGCGTCAGCCAGCGCAAACGAAACTGTCATCTACAACTTCAATTGTGGTCCAAATAATTGCGGTCTTGATGGGCCTTTGGTGCGAGATTCGGCAGGAAATCTCTATGGGACGACTTTCGTAGGTGGCATTACAACCTGCTACGGTGGCCAGGGCTGCGGTATTGTTTACGAACTGTCGCCTAACGGTCAAGGTGGTTGGATTGAAACTACGATTTACGAATTTCAAGGCGGCTCCGATGGGTCGAATCCAATTTCCGGCGTCATTCTCGACGCCACAGGCAACCTGTATGGAACGACGCAAGGTGGCGGCCCGAATAATGGTGGGACGGTGTTTACAATCGCGCATTCCGCCGAGGGATGGACTGAGAGCATCCTGGGCAGCTTCCCTAACGAAACACTTGGCCAGGGGCCGAATGGGTTAGTGTTTGACGGCGCTGGCAATCTGTACGGCACCACCTATGAAGGGGGCACTAACTGCGGCAACCAAGGCTGCGGTACTGTATTTGAACTCAGCCCGACCGACAATGGTTGGATCCAAACCGTTCTTTATAACTTCAATCAGCAACCGGATGCCAATTATCCATCAAGCTCGCTCGTCTTTGACAACTTTGGGAACTTGTATGGAACGACTCAGGGTGGTGGCGCCTACGGATACGGCTCTGTTTTCATGCTAAAACACCTCTCCTCCGGATGGAAGGAAAGCGTGCTGTGGAATTTCACCAGTGGGGAAGATGGCGCTACACCTCTATCCGTTTTGGTTTATAAGAATGCACTATATGGCACAACTGTGAGCGGTGGGAATTTTAACGTGGGGACTATTTTCGAGTTAACTCCCGCACTCGGTAATTGGAACATCAATGTAATTCACACCTTCACCGGTGGCAACGATGGCGGAATACCATTCGCTGGTCTCCTCAAAGCTGGCAACAATCTTTATGGAACCACATTCCTCGGTGGCCTTCACGAATACGGCACGGTCTTCCAGCTACGCTCGCAATCTGATGGCACATGGAACGAACATGTGATTTATAACTTCACCGGCGGGAACGATGGCGGCAACCCGTCAAATCAACTTATGGCCGGCCCTGGAAGCCTATTTGGTACCACGTTCAACATCCCTAATCTGACGTCAGCTGTTTATGAGCTAACGGCAAAGTAATTTTTAAAACAGAGCTAGCTGTTTCGAAGCACCCACGTCTGTTGGTCGCATTTCCTTCACTGACCCCTGCGCCTTCCGCTCGCTCATGCCATATTTCTGCCGCAGTGTCGTCAGCACTTTGCCTAGACGCTTGCCATAGGCCGGACCCAAAAACGCATTCTTGCCGTAGCGTTGCTTATATTGCTCCACCAAGTGCGGGAATTCTTTCTCCAGAAACGGCATAAACACGGCCGCCGAGCACGGTTTTAAAAACAACGGATTCGAGAATATTCTTTTTGCTCCTGCATCCGCCGCGGCCCGAACAACTTTGTCCAAGTCTTTCGGCGAATCGGTGATCCCAGGAATCACTGGACAGCAGTTCACCCCGATGTTCAAGCCAGCTTGAGAGAGCTTCCCCACGGCTTCGAGTCGTAAGTCTGGACGGGGCGCCCGTGGCTCAAGCAACCGCGCCAGCTTTTCGTCCACCGTGGTAATGGTGATGTGAATAAACAGACGGTTGCGTTTCGCCACTTCGCGTAACACTTCGATGTCGCGCAAAATCATGTTCGACTTCGTGATTATGCCTATCTCCAATCCGTCATGCCTCGCCATCTCTTCCAGAATCCCTCGCGTAGTTTCGTAGCGGCGCTCAGCCGGTTGGTAAGGGTCAGTGGCCGTGCCAATGGCAATGCTTTCGCCATTCTTTACTTGCCGCAACTCCTGACGCAATAACGCCGCGGCGTGTTCCTTCACGAAAATCTTCTGCTCGAACGCGACGCCATCGCGCATCTCCATGAATTCATGGGTATAGCGGGCGTAACAATACTTGCAGCCGAACTCGCATCCGCGATACGGATTGATCGCCCAGGTAAAGGGCACGCCACGCTTGCTGACCACCCGATTCAGCAACGAGCGCGCTTTCAGCGTGAAGTATTCGACATTGTGGCCTTCGCGCAGCGATTCGCCTTGAGAGGCGAGGCGTGCAATGCCGACGAGCGGTTGAGCAGCATCTTGAGCTGAGGGAAACAGGGAGAGAACACGGAGAGGAACCATTTGTATTCGCCTTTTATTCGCCTAGTGTAGACGCGATTCGTGGGCCTGTCAAGGACATCGAAGAATGATGAGCTGGTGTTGTTATTCGGGCAGTCCGACGACGAGGGTGCGGCGCTTGGGGAGATCGGTCTCGGGGATTTCGGCGACGAAAGGGAGATCGAGGTTGTGGACCAGGCTGGCCGAATGGGCGGCGTCATTGAAGAAATAAACGATGTCTCCGCCGAAGCGATCTTTGAGGCGTCGTCGTTCTTCGAGATCGAAAGGGCTAGCGGAGTAGACCCTAATGTCGCGAGACTCTTTGAGGAGCGAGGCGAGGACGCGCTGAAAGAGAAGCGATCCGCTACGGACCTGTTGCATGGTAAGGGCGACGGGGTGATAAGCCATTGGAATGAGTATAAAGCGAGATCGTGCAGAGACATAAAGGCAGCTATCGCCCTCTCAGGCAATTGTTTACAATGGATGGCTCCGTCCAGGTCGATGGCGCATAGCAAAGGATGAGCCCAGAGGGTTGAGCGGAGAGCCGTAAGCTGCGAAAATAGAAGGACTACTTGGAAAATCCCAACCACAATTTGAAGCCGTCGGAGTATGTGTATTGGCGGGTGGAAGGCAGCCTGCTGGAGTTGACGACGGTGCGGCCGATCGCGTTTTTTACCTGGAATGCGCAGAAATTCAGCGAGAGGTGGATACGCCGGGGGTTGGTGCTGTTGATGGCGGCACTGCGGCCAATTTTGTATGCCTTGAACCGGAAGTTCGCGACGCGGGTGGTGCATACCGTGTTGCGTGGAACCAGCCGTGACCGCTTGGATACTCTGGGTGAAGAAGATTTCCTCTATAAGTTAAAGCCGCACTTGAAGCCTGAGCGTGTGCAAGCGCTGGCCGAGTTGGTGAACTCCGGAGCCAAGGTGGTATTGGTCAGCCAAGGGATAGAGCAGGTGATGGGACCGCTGGCGCGCCATCTTGGTGTGAAGTGGATGATTGCGAACCGGATGGAGTTCCGCGACGGGATTGCGACGGGAAGATTGAGGAACCCGGTGATCCGGCCGCGAGGATTTTTTGCGAGATTCACGGGAGCGAGCGCCAACGGGCGGCAAACTTCGGAGCGGTTGGTCCGCGACTTGGGATTAAAAGATGAGGCTGAACTGCGGGCGGCGGTGATTCCGTCAGAACGGCAGCGCGAGATTAGGGAAGCTCCTGTAGTTCGATTTTATGGACGACCGTCGGAGCCACTTTCAGTGCGAGGGGCATTGAAGGGGCGCCACATCATGCTGATCGGCGTAACGGGATTCATCGGCAAAGTTTGGCTGGTAAATGCGCTGATGCAATTGCCGGAGATTGGCAGGATTTATCTGCTGATCCGGCGGCAGAAATCAAATCCGGCGGTGCGGCGATGGGAAAAAGTGGTAGCCGAGTCTCCCGTGTTCGATCCTTTATATGAAGTGTATGGGGCGGCGCTGGGCCGATTTCTAGAGCAGAGAGTGGAAGTGGTCGAGGGCGATGTTGGGCTCGACGGGCTGGGAATTGATCCGGCGACTGCCGAGAGGCTGCGCGGGCGGCTGGATTTGGTGATTAACAGCTCGGGTCTTACGGATTTCAACCCGGATTTGCGGGACGCGCTGGCGTCGAATGTGGATGCCGCGATGCACGTGCTCGATTTTGTTCGGCGCACGAACCATGCGGGGCTGATGCATCTTTCGACATGTTATGCGGCCGGGGCGCGCGATGGACGGGTGAGCGAGAAGTTGCGGCCAAATTACACTCCGGCGCGCGTGAAGAATTTTGACGCCGAAGCAGAGTGGCGACGGCTGCATGAGTTAATCCGGGAGACCGAGAAGCGGGCGGAGAACGAAGAAGTCACAGCCGAATTGCGGCGCGAAGCGCTGGCGAAAGAGCATGCGGCGAAAGATCTAGGTGGGGCGGCGCTTGAACATCAGATCCGCAAGAACCGGGTGCGTTGGCTGCGAAATACGCTGACAGAATCGGGCACGAAAAGGGCAGCGGAACTGGGCTGGCCGAATACTTATACGCTAACCAAAGGATTAGCAGAATCGTTGATTGAAAAATACGGGGGGGGACTGCCGGTTGCCGTCGTGCGTCCGGCAATAACCGAGACTTCCGTAGCCAAGCCGTTTTTGGGATGGAATGAGGGCATTAACACTTCGGCATCGTTGTCGTATTTGTTGGGAACGTCATTCCGGCAACTGCCATCGAATGAACGAAAGCGGCTTGACATTATTCCAGTGGATTCGGTTTGCGATGGGATGACGCTGATTGCGGCGGCCATCATTGAACGGCGTAATGACAAGGTGTATCAACTGGCGACTTCGGTGACGAATCCATGCGATATGCGGCGTTCAATTGAATTGACGTCGCTGGCACACCGGAAGCATTACCGGGCGCAGGAGGGATTGGAATATTGGTTGCGGTTACGGCTGGATGCGATTCCAGTGTCGAAGCAACGATACCGCCGGATGTCAGCCCCGGCACAGATGGCGATGATTAAAGCGATTCAGCGGATTATGTCGCCGTTGCCGCTCAAGAAGACGCCGCTGGTGAAGACGGAAAGAAGTTTGGAAAGAGTGGGCAAGCTGATCCAGTTGTTTGAGCCCTTCATTCTTCTGAATGAGCATGATTTCGTCGCAGACAATATAGAGAAGCTGGCGTACGCGCTGGTGCCGGAAGAGCGTGCGGACTTCGGGTATGACACGCGGTCGATTGATTGGTGGGATTACTGGGTGAATGTGCATATACCAGCGCTGCGGAAGTGGACGTATCCGCTGATTGAAGGACGGCCATTGGAGGCGCGACAGGCGCGGAGTTTTGAGAGCGGGGAAGTGGTGAAAGCGGGGTAGGTCGTTTAGTGCATGTGGCGATCCGCGCGAGGTTCCTCGTCCCGCCGGAGAGAACGCGGGACTTCGAAATGACAAGATGTTTTCTTAATAGACGAAAATTTTAGAATCATGGCAATTTTTCTTACAGGATCGACGGGATACATAGGCGCGCATGTTGCCGCGAACCTGCTCAAAGATGGGGCGGCGCTCAATTTGCTCGTGAGAGCGCGCGAGCCTCATGAAGCCGAAGTGCGGCTGTGGCAAGGGCTGCAACTGCACATGGACTTCCCGACGTTCTACGAGCATTTGCAGACGCGGGTGCGGGTTTTTCGCGGAGACATTACGCTCGAGAATTTCGGGCTGGCCCGTGACGATTATGACCGCTTGATTCATTCCACGGATTCAATCATTCATTGTGCGGCATCGCTGAACCGGAAATCGGAAAAGAGCTGTTTGAATGTAAACCTGCGAGGGGCGCTGGAAGTGGTGCAATTGGCGCGGCGTTGCCATCACTACCATGGCTTACGGCGCTTCAGTCAAGTGAGTACGGTGGCGGTGTGCGGCAAACGGTCGAATGAAGTAGTCACTGAGGATAAGTCGATTGATTGGGAACGGTCGGATTATGATCCTTACGCTCGCACGAAGAAATTTAATGAGCACATGATCCGGCAGTTGTTGCCGGAGGTGCCGCTGACTTTCTTCCGCCCTAGTATTGTGTTGGGAGATAGCAGGCGCGCGGAGACGACGCAGTTCGATATGGTGCGGTCGTTTGTTTTTCTGGCGGGATTGCCGATGTTGCCGTTTCGAGCGACGGACAAGATTGATATTGTGAACGTCGATTTCGTGGCGGACGCCATTGCCACGCTGCACCAGAAAGCAGAACCGCAGTACGATACTTACCATCTTTCATCGGGAACGGGTTCGCAGACGTTCAAAGAATTGACGGATGCACTGGCCGCAGCCCAGAGAAAGCGCGGTCCGGTATTCCTGCCCATGCTGGAGAAGCCATTCAGTGCAACGGTGAACTTGCTGGCGAACCAGCGTGGCGGCATGGGGCATGGTGCGGCGTTGTTGAAGGTTTTTATGCCCTACCTCATATGGAACACGGTTTTTGACAACACACGCATCACGTCGGAATTGGGTCGCAAGCCGGCGTTGTTTTCGCAATATAGCTACCCACTGCTGAAATTCAGCTCCGACACGAAATTTCAATATCCCTACCAGGAGTGGCCAGCGCAGCGAGGAACCGCCGCATGATGGATTTGGTGCTCGAGGCGTGGGTCAGCGCCATTATTGAAAAATCAAAATTGGGCTGGATGCTGGGCCACGGCAAACCCTGGCATCCGGGCGAGAAATTGAAGCTGCTGTTTGCGGGATACAACGGCACGCGAAACACCGGCTCAGACGTTCGTGTCGAGGAGATGCTGCGACAATTGCGGCATGTGCTCGGCCCGGAGCGGGTGGAGTTCAGTGTGATGTCGCAAAGCTTCCAGCGGTCGAAGGGGTACTTCTGCGATACCAAGCAGGTCTTTCTGCCGGACATTTTTCCTCCTTTTCTTTCCGACGAAGTACCGAAGCATCATGGGGTGGTGGCGTGCGAAGGCTCAATGTTCAAGAGCAAATTCGCGAATGCGCTGACGACGATGATGATTGGATCTCTGGGCATCGCCGCGGCGCAGAATAAGTTGTCGGTTGGATACGGCGCCGAAGCTGGACACATGGACCGTCTACTGCGGGAGATGTGCGGGCGCTATTGCAAAGATTCGTTTGTCATTACGCGGAATGAAGAGTCGCGGACGGTGCTGCGTGAACTGGGAGTCCCAACGGAATTGGGAACGGACACAGCGTGGACGTTTGAACCTTTGCCTGCGGAATATGGGCGAAAAGCGTTGCGGGACGTGGGTTGGGATGGAGAGACTCCCATATTGGTCGTGTGTCCAATTAATCCGTTTGAGTGGCCGGTGAAGGCTTCGGTCGCGAAGTTCGCACTGCATGGGATCGCGGGCGCATATAAAGAGAGTCACTATCGTTCGGTCTATTTCCACAATTCGGGGCCGGCCGCGGACAAGGCGTACGAGCACTATTTGTCAGCGATTGCGAATGCGGTAGGAGGCTTTTCGCACACAACACAATGTGTTTGTCGTCATGGTGGCAACCGAGAGACTGGATGCGCGGCCAGCCCGGAAAATTTCGGAGCGCCTGGGTGGTGTGCCGGTGCTCAGCTCCGACGATTACAACATGTATGAGTTGGTGAGCATTCTGCGGGCATGCCACATGATGGTTTCGTCGCGATACCACGGGATTGTGACTTCGATGCCGGCGTTGGTGCCGTCGGCGGGGATCACCATGGATGAGCGCATTCGGAATCTGATGAAAGAGCGCGGGCACGAGGAGTTGCTGATGACGGTGGACGATCCGGACCTGGAAGGGAAGTTGTTAAAGGCGCTGGATACGCTGCGACGCGAAGGTGAGCGGATTGCAGATGGCATCGGGCGGACTACGGTGCGCAATCTGAAAGTGATGGCGCGCATGGGCGTGCATTTTGAAGAAGAAGTGAAGCGGCGGTATCCGGAGTTTGAGACGCGTACGGGCGAGTGGAGTTGGGAAGACTATTTGCCGCCGATGGGTGCGGGATTGCATCAGTTGATAGCGAAGTACAACTAAGAGCTTGGTGGCGAGGGCGGAATTTTCAGCAAGAAATTTGTATGAGCTTCTTGAGCGACATTTTCGCGCAACTCAAAGCGTCTGAGAATAAGACCATTCTGCGCGAACTGCGGGAGGGCGGCGACGTCGAAGTGACGGGAGCCGACTTGCTGCGAATGATAGCCCAGGCACGGGAGTTTCTGGGGACACGTGACTTGCGGAAGGGCGATCGATGCGCGCTGCTGGCCGCGAACAGTGTCCGCTGGGTAGCGATGGATTTGGCAATCATGGCGGAGGGATTGATCGTAGTTCCGCTCTACGCGAGGCAAGCTCCCGAAGAACTGGTCGCGATGATGAAGGATTGCGGCCCGTCGCTGGTTGTTTGCGGCGAGGGCGGCTTACGGGATGCGGTTGAGCAAAATTGGGAGGAAGCGCCGGAGCGCGTTTTGCTGGAAGATGTGTTTCAGTTGCCTCCTTCCCACTTCTCGCAAAAGCAGCGAGAAGCGGGGCACCCACACGCTGATAAGAACGAGTCAGTTGCGATCATTTATACGTCCGGAACCTCGGGTGAGGCCAAGGGTGTGATGCTGGATGCGAGCAATTTGTCGCACATGCTTGGCTGCACGGCGGAGCGGTTGGATACGCTGATGGAGAAAAGGCCTGGGCAGGATCGGGTGTATCACTATTTGCCGTTTTGCTTCGCGGGATCGTGGATTTTGCTCCTCACTAGTTTGCGGCGTGGCAGCCACCTCTCCCTCAATACAGATTTGAATCGCATCGCGGCTGAAATGGCGACAGTTGAGCCGGACTATTTTCTGAATGTCCCGCAATTGTTAGAGCGGATGCGTAAGGCGGTCAATGAGCAGATTACGAAGAAAGGCGGCTTCGCGGAAAAAACATATAACAAGGCGCTCGCGGGATGGCGGCGCAAACGGGAGGGCAAGGGAACTTTTGTGGATTCGCTGTGGCTTGGTCTTGCGTACGCGATTGTATTTCCGGCGATCCGGGACAAGATGGCAGGAGGAAATCTGCGGGCGATGATTTGTGGATCGGCGCCGTTGGCGCTTGAAACGCAGCTTTATTTCATGAGTCTGGGTATTCCGGTGTTACAAGTCTATGGGCTGACGGAAACGACGGCGATTTGTACGATGGACATTCCCGGACGGGCGGTTCCCGGGCGCGTGGGACCGGCAATTGAAGGCATCGAGATGAAGCTCGCGGATGGCGATGAGATTGTGGTGCGGGGACCGAATATTTTCTCGGGGTATTGGAACCGGCCACAAGAAACGGCAAAGGCGCTACGCGAAGGTTGGTTCCATACCGGCGATCAGGGTGAAGTGGACGCGACGGGGAATTGGCGCGTCATCGGACGAATTAAGAACTTATTGATTTTGGGATCGGGGCACAATATTGCGCCGGAACCAATTGAAGATGAGATTCTGCAAAGCCTCGCGGGCGCGCAACAAGTCGTGCTAATGGGCAATGGGCGCGGATATCTGAGTGCCATCATCACGGGAAAAGTCTCGCACGATAACGTACAAGCCACGCTCGACGAATTGAACAAGGGCAAGCCGCACTACAAGCAAGTGCGGGCGTTTTATGTGCATCCGGAGGCGTTGTCGATTGAGAACGGACTCCTGACGGCCAATGGAAAACTCAAGCGGGATTTAATTGCCGCGCGGTTCCAAGTGGAAATTGAAGGGATGTACGCGGTGAAGCGGGCAGGATAACTCATTTGGCCAATCAGCATCAAGGGCAGGCGATCTCGTGGAAGTTGGACGATGAGGTGATTGAACTCGCGTTGCATCGTTCGCCATGCAACGAGATTGGCTCGCTGACGCTTGAGGAGCTTGAACGATTCGTGACGGCGCTCGAGGGATTGAGCCAGGACGCCCATGCGTTGATAATTCATAGCGCGATGAAGCCGGGTTTTTGTGCCGGGGCGGATTTGCGGGAGCTATTCGAGAAGTCCCAACCCATGACACGTGGCGAGGCAGTGCGCGGCGTTCGGGAGTATCTGGAACGCATTCATGCGGTGATGAATGCGATTGACGAGGCGCCGTTGACCACGATCGCCGCAGTTCATGGAGTGACATTTGGCGGAGGATTTGAATTGGCGCTGGTGTGCGATTTGATCATTGCGGACAAGATGGCGCGATTTTGTTTTCCGGAACTGCGGTTGGGATTGATTCCGGGATTCGGCGGGATTCCACGATTGAGGCGGGATTTGGGGAATGGGGTCGTCCGGGATCTTTTGCTGACTGGGCGCAGCTTTAACACAACGAAAGCGCAGGCGGTGGGCCTGGTGAGTCAGGTCGTAGCGGAAGGGGAGGCATTACGGGCAGCCAGGGCGACGGCAGGGCAGCTGAAGAAATTCGATAAAACTACGGCGGCGGCTGCGAAACGATTTATCAAGCCGATTCCACGCGAGGAATTGCGGCAAGAGATTGATCTGTTTTGCGAATTGTTTGAGCGTCCGGCGGTGCAGGCAGGATTGAGGAAATTCGTCGAGAGCACGGATGCTCTGCCGTATCTGCCCTAACGCTTGGCAGAGATGATGGTTTTGGAGGAATGATGCAGACTGCGGACAAGACATTGGATGAGATTCTTGGGCTGGCGGCGGCGCATTTTAAGGTCCCGCGCGAGAGACTCACGCCGGACGACGATTTCTTTAAGACGTTGGGAATTGACAGCCTGCAAGCGCTCGATCTGCTGACCAAGTTGGAAAATCACTTTCGAGTGGAGTTGCCGGATTACGAATTGCAAGGTGTTTCTGACTTTCGCACGCTTGCGGAGCGGATTCAGGCCCGGCTGTAAGCTCCCGCGCGCATCACGTTTGAAATGAACTGATAAACATGACTTCCTCCATCGCGCGCGGGTTTGTGGTGGAATATACCTTTCATGCTTGATCTCGATCAATACAACTGCTTGGGTGAAGCGCTGAGGGCGGCAATCGAACGCTGGCCCAACGAAACCTGCCTGATTGAAGCCGACCGCGAGCGCGAAAAGACACGGTTGACATACTCCGATTTCAAAGAAATGGCGCTGCCGCTGGCGCGGGCATTGCAGGATGCGGAATTTGAGCCGGGCAACCGAGCTGCGATTTTGATGACGAACCAGTCGAAGTGGCTAATTTCTGCGTATGCAACTTTCTATTGCGGTGGTGTGCTGGTGCCGCTCGACTATAAGCTGACCGCGGCCGAGCAATTGCAGTTGCTGAAGCACTCTCAGGCACAGGTATTGATTATCGAGTACTACTTGTGGCGAGCGCTATCGCAGTTGCCGGAATGCACGGAACTCAAGGCGCGGGTGTTGGTGTCCGAGGCGCCGCTCAAAGCGGACCTGGCGGGAGCGCTGCGATGGGAAGACTTCCGGCGGCGGGGGGAGCCAGTGTTTTATGCGCGGCGGCGGGAGGATGAGGCCTGCGTTGTGTATTCCTCCGGCACGGGCGGGCCGCCGAAGGGATGCGTACTCACACACGAGAATTATCTTGAACAGTGTAAAGCGCTGACCGCGTGGTATCCGTTCTGGCCGGGAGTGCGGTATTTGAGCATTCTGCCGACGAACCATGCGATTGATTTCATGGTCGGTTTCATCGGGCCGTTCGTGTGCGGAGCGGGCGTGGTGCATCTGCGGACACTCCGGCCGGAATTCGTCCGCGATGCGTTCGTGCGTTACAAGATTACGTATGTGGCGCTGGTTCCACTCATCGTAAAGAACCTGGAGCGCGGGCTACGCGCGAAATTTGATGAGCTTTCAAGCCTCAAGCGATTTTTTCTGAATCAGATGATTGCGCTGAACCGGCGTTTGACCAAGTCGAAGCCGAATGTTGAATTGAGCCGAAAATTGCTGCCACAGGTGCACGCGGGATTTGGCGGGGAGTTGCGTGCACTGATCACAGGCGGTGCGTTCATGGAGCCTTCGACCATGCAGTTTTTCTATGATCTGGGTGTGCCGGTGATCAACGGCTACGGACTGACTGAAGCGGGAACAGCACTCACATTGAATGATCTGAAGCCGTTTCGCGCGGACACCGTGGGAAAGCCGCTGCCGGGCGTGGAGTTGCGAATTCTAGATCCGGATGCGGAGGGCGTAGGGCAAGTAGCGGCCCACAGCAAGACAGTGATGTCGCATTATCTGGATGATCCGGAGTTGACGGCGGCGACGATTGTGGATGGGTGGCTGCTGACGGGCGATCTAGGTAAGTTCGACGAGGACGGGCATTTGCAACTTTTTGGCCGCAAGAAAAACATGATTGTGACGGAGGGCGGAAAGAATATTTATCCCGAGGATATTGAGAATGCGTTTGATGGCTTGCCGGTGAAGGAATATTGCATATTTGCCGCGAACTATGTGTGGCCGGCGAAAGGTCTGGGCAAGGAGATGCTGGTCTTGGCGTTGCGTCTTGAAGAGAAGCAGGAATTCAACGATGCGCTAAAGAATGAGATTGGCCAGCGGAACCGAAAATTGCCCAATTTTAAGCGCGTCGGCGGATATGTTGTATGGCAAAAGGATTTTCCACGGACGGCTTCGATGAAGATTAAGCGCGAGGAGCTGGCTCGAGAAATGGAAAGAACCATCGAGCGCGGCGCTGTGGTGGAGTTGTAACGGCGAATGACCGACGGCGCATTTCTCGCGATTGTGAATCCCGCGGCGGGCGGCGGACGATCGCGAAGTTTATTGTCACCTGTGCTTGAGCGCTTGCGGGCCGGTGGCGTCCAGGTTGATATAAAAGAAACATCGGGACCGGGACAGGCTTCAGAAATTGCGCGTGTGGCATACCGGCAAGGACAACGGAAGTTCATCGCCGTGGGTGGGGATGGTACGTCGTACGAGATTGTGAACGGCTTGTTTCCCGAAGCCGCAAACAGTGAACCTCCCACGCTTGGGTTTTTACCTTTGGGCACTGGCAATTCTTTTCTTCGAGATTTCAGTGACCGGGGCATCGAGCATGCGATGGAGTCGTTGCTGGATGCGCGATCCAAGCCATGCGACGTATTGCGGCTAAGGCATGATACGGGAACGATTTTTTATATCAATCTTCTCAGCGTAGGATTCAGCGCGGATGTCGCCACATTGCGGGCGCGGCGTTTCAGCAGTTGGGGCGAGATTGGATATCAAACTGCGATTGTGTTGACGCTAGTGCGCTTCCGGCGACGCCCGTTTCCACTGCGAATCGATGGTGGTGCGGAAGTGGACCGGCGGCCATGTTTATTTCTTACTTTCAGCAACAGCAAGTTTACCGGCGGGACAATGATGATTGCGCCGCAAGCTGACGTGAACGACGGGCTGATTGAATATGTGCGCTGGGGGCCGATTGGACGGGTGGGACTGATTCGCAACCTGCCAACGTTGTATGACGGTACACATGTCAATCATCCGCTTGCGGAGAGGCAGGCGGTCAAGCGAATAGATTTCGAACTCGACTGGCCGGTGGATGTAATGGTGGACGGAGAAGTAATCACGATGCGTTGCCAGACGCTCGATGTGTTGCACTCCGCGCTCAATGTGGTGGCCTGAGACGGTAGAATCGTAATCACATCCTAATTTCATGGCAGAAGAGGATTCATTGCAGATTGCGCCTGAGACGTCTCAGGAGAACGCGCCGAAATTCCACAATGCCGGCGTGACGGGTGATTTGCGCCTGCACGAGTTTACGAGCGCGGTGTATCGCAATGCACGGATATTGCGCGTGTGGCTGCCGCCACGTTATGACGCACCTGACAATGCGGAGCGGCACTATCCCGTTTTTTATCTGAATGACGGGCAAAACTTGTTTGATACAGCAACGGCCTTTGCGGGCGTGAAATGGGCAGCAGATGAGGCTGCTGACCGTCTAATCCGGCAGGAAGTCATTCCTCCGATGATTCTTGTCGGGATCGATAATGCGCAGGGGGAGCGCATCCGCGAGTTTTTGCCGTACCGGTCGTATAGTCCGCCGGTGCTACGACCGATGGGAAAGCGTTATCCGGATTTTTTGCTACGCGAAGTGATGCCGTTTATTGGCGAGAAATACCGCGTGGCACGTGGGCCGGAGAATACGGGCTTGGGAGGGTCGTCGCTGGGCGGCTTGATTTCGCTTTATACAGCGATGGTGCAACCGGGAGTGTTTGGGCGGGTGCTGGTGGAAAGCCCGTCGCTGTGGGTGTCGAACCGAAGAATTTTCAAATACGTCCGGCTTGCGAAAGTGTGGCCGGAGAAAATCTTTGTCGGTGTAGGAACTCGTGAAGCGGACAACGACGAGCGCGATAAGAAAGTTGTCGAAGACGTGGTGCGCTTGGAATATGTGTTGCGTAGAGCGGGGCTAGGTGAAGACCGATTGCGCGTTAGAGTCGTTGAAGGTGCGGGGCACAGCGAAAGCGAGTGGGCGAGGCGATTTCCGGAAGCGCTGGAGTTTTTATTTGGGCAATAGATTGCTCGGTAGTCTAACCCGGCTTGACCGGCGCTTTAGCAACCGGTGGATTGCTCTTTCCCTGGTTTTCGTCGTTCAAGCTTCTTTGCTGGCCGGCCTCTGGCCGTTGATGACATCGAATGAATCTCTTCGCACGGATTTCGTCAATTTTTACGGGGCGGCAAAGATTGTCAGGGAAGGCAACGGCGCCAACCTCTACCGGGAAGCAACGCAGGCACCGGTTATCATTTCGATTCTTGGACACAATAACTTCGATTATTTCCTTCATCCGCCGTTCTTCGCTTTAGCTCTGGCACCCTTTGCTCGTCTCAGTTATGGACATGCGTTTTTTTGCTGGACCTTGCTGAACATAGTATTGCTCGGCATCATACCCTGGCTGCTACGCGCAAGTGTTGCCCTCATTGCGCGAAAGCCATATCTTGGAATTCTGGGAATGATTTTTTATCCGACGCTGACGACTTTGGGGTTAGGGCAGAGTTCCATTGTCCTCACGTTCATTTTGATTTTGAGTTATGTATTTCTCGCAAAGGGACGCGGTGGTACGGCAGGCCTTATTTTGTCGCTGGCGACTATCAAGTTTCAGTATGCCTTCATCCTCGCGGGGCTTCTGCTGTTTAATAGAAGATATAGAGTGGTTGCGGGGTTTCTGTTGGGCGCAGTGATTCTTCTGGCAATCAGTATATGGGTTGTGGGGATTCCAGGCCTTATCGAGTATTTTGAATTCTTGAAAGGCTATAACGCGCATCGTGGGTACGAAGCTCATCAGTTGGCTCTGATGGTGAACTGGCGAGGCTTTCTGGGAAGTACTGGCTTTTCTGCGCATCTGGCTCTGTTATCAACCGCGGGAATGCTGGTGTCGATGGGTGTGGGAGCTTTCGCGGCTGTCCGTTGTGGGACTACCCAAAAACCAGACGTTGCTCTGGCATTGTTTGTAATGATTGCGGTTCTGGCCTCTCCCTATTCGCACTTCCAAGATCTGACCGTCCTGCTACTGCCTCTCTATTTAACGATGAATGCGGCGAACACGGGGCAGCTAAGCGGCTGGCGGCGAGGTGCGAGCATGTGGGGCTGCCCGTCAATATTTATCCTGCCGATTGTACTTGTCATAGCAGGGGGGCATTCCTGGCAGAACAGCCGTATCTACCTGATGTTCCCCGCAGTCCTAAGCCTTGCGGTCATACTGGCGTGGGAGTTGTATGCCAACAAAGTAGGTTTGCGGACGAGCGAATCCAAATCCATGTCGCCGCAATTCTAGCCGCGGCAACTCTAGCTTAGGCCCGCATTCCAGACGTGGCTATGCTGATTGCGGCTGGCGTTCTACCGGGAGCTTCTCCAGAATGCCCTCGGCGACATTCATCATTTCCTGATCCACAGTGCGATTCTTGGCGATGGCATCGGCGATCGGCACAGAAACTATCTTGTTGCCGCGCAGCGCGGCCATGCGGCCAAACTCGCCGCGATGCACCATTTCGATGGCGCCCAGACCGTAGCGCGTCGCTAGAACGCGATCGAAGGCGCTGGGCGAACCGCCGCGCTGGACGTGGCCGAGAATGACGGTGCGAGTTTCAATTCCCGTGCGCTTTTCAATCTCGATCGCCAAAGTGTTCGCAACGCCACCCAGACGAGCGTGACCGAACTCATCTTTCGGCGCGTCAGCGATCAACGACTGATTATTGCTTGCGAATCTCGCGCCTTCCGCGACGACAACGATGCTGAAATAGCGCCCGCGATCATGACGCTGGCGGATGGTGTCTGCGACATCATCAAGATCGATGGGTTGCTCGGGGATCAAAATAACGTCCGCGCCGCCGGCGATGCCGCTGTGAATGGCGATCCAACCTGCATCGCGCCCCATGACTTCGACGATCATTACGCGATTGTGCGCTTCGGCGGTGGTGTGAACACGGTCAATGGCTTCGGTGGCGATTTCGACGGCGGTATCGAAGCCGAAAGTATAGTCGGTGCCGGCCAGATCGTTGTCAATCGTTTTGGGCACGCCGACAACATTCACGCCTTTGTCGTGAAGTTTCTTGGCGACAGAAAGTGTGTCATCACCACCGATAGCGACGAGGGCGTCGAGATTATTTTTCTTCAGCGTGGCAATACAGATATCGAGGCCATTTTCGCGCTTGGCCGGATTGGTGCGGGAAGTCCGGAGAATGGTGCCGCCTCGAGGCAAAATGCCGCCGACTGCAGCGAGATCGAGATTGACGCTATTGTTTTCGAGCACTCCACGCCAGCCTTCAAGAAAACCGATGAAGGTGTCACCGTAATGGAAATA
This sequence comes from Terriglobia bacterium, assembly GCA_963702965.1. GTDB lineage: Bacteria > Acidobacteriota > Terriglobia > Terriglobales > Acidobacteriaceae > JAJPHW01. The sequence continues at coordinate 3,123,708 of OY969776.1, read as the reverse complement.
GCCTTTGCGAACAACCGCACGAATGACCGCGTTGAGTCCGGGACAATCGCCGCCGCCGGTGAGGATTCCAATTTTCATTGCCAGCTCCTGGAAAGGTGGTACCGTTGGAAGTTAAAATCTGCGGCACAGCTTAAATCTCCGCACTAGTTTTTTACATTTTTCGTAGGCTTAAGCGTACCATGTTATGCGCGAAATGCGGTGTTGAAATAACGATATTTTAGCGGTGGTGTAACGATTTAATCCGTGGTTAACATCTGAACTGATGGGCGAGCGTGTGAGGGCAGAGATTCTATGAAACGCACCCATGTCTAAGTATCTACGATGGTTGCTGTGGGTGACTTTGGCTGCGGCCGGAGTGATCGCTCTTGCGAGGATCGCTTTGCATCGCGGCGAAGAAATCGGTGCACTATGGCTCGTCGTAGCAGCCATGTGCAGCTATGCGCTGGGGTATCGCTTTTATAGCGCGTTTATAGCTGCGAAAGTGCTTGCACTCGATGGATGGAGGGCAACTCCGGCGGAGCGTCTTGAAGATGGGCGAGATTTCGTTCCGACGAATAAATGGGTTGTTTTCGGGCACCATTTCGCGGCGATCGCGGGCCCGGGGCCGTTGGTGGGACCGGTGCTGGCGGCGCAGTTCGGGTATTTGCCCGGGACGTTGTGGATTTTAGCGGGCGCAGTTTTTGGCGGGTGTGTACAGGACTTCGTGATTTTGCTTTTTTCGGTGCGGCGAAATGGCAAGTCGCTTACAGCTATGGCGAAAGACGAGATTGGAATAATCGGTGGTTTGGTGGCCTATGTGTCCGTGCTTGCGATTATCGTCATCCTGCTCGGCGTCGCCGCATTGATCGTGGTTAATGCGTTGAAGGGAAGTCCGTGGGGAACATTCACGATTGTGATGACGATTCCCATTGCGTTGTTCATGGGGTGGTATTTGCGAAGATTGCGTCCGGGCAAAGTGCTCGAAACTTCCGCGTTAGGTTTCTTGCTTGTGATGCTGGCGATTTTTGGAGGCCGGTGGGTTTCGCAGAGTTCACATATTGCACCGTGGTTCACGCTCAGCGCTTCCACGCTGGCTATCGTGATTATTGTCTATGGCTACGCGGCATCGGCGCTGCCTGTATGGTTGCTGCTTGCACCGCGGGATTATCTGAGCACCTTCGTGAAACTGGGAACGATTGTGTTTCTGGCGCTGGGGATTCTGGCATTGCATCCGGTGCTGCATATGCCTCCATTGACGCGGTTTATAGATGGCTCGGGGCCGGTGTTTGCAGGCAACGTGTTTCCGTTTGCATTTATTACCATCGCTTGCGGCGCCATCAGTGGATTTCATTCCCTGATTTCGAGTGGCACTACGCCGAAGTTGATTCGCCGTGAGACGGAAGCGCGCATGGTCGGCTACGGGGCTATGATGGCCGAATCCATGGTGGCGATCATGGCGATGATCGCGGCTTGTGTAATGCAGCCGGGAATTTATTTTTCCATCAATAGTCCAGCGGGCATTGTCGGCCAAACACCGGAAGCGGCTGCCACGACGATTACCAATTGGGGTTTCCCCACCTCCGCAGCGGACATGCACGCGTTAGCCCAAGCTGTCGGTGAACAGACTCTCTACAACCGGACCGGCGGCGCGCCTGCATTTGCCGTCGGCATGGCGCATATTTTTTCGAGCAGTCTCGGCGGGCATGCCGTGATGGCCGTCTGGTACCACTTCGCCATTATGTTCGAGGCGCTATTCATTTTGACGGTGTTGGATGCGGGCACACGCGTGGGCCGCTTCATGGTGCAAGATGCGCTCGCCCATGTTTGGAAGCCGCTGGGGCGAACGGGTTGGTATCCGTCGATTTTCGGCACGAGTGCGTTAATCGTGGGTGCATGGGGTTACTTTCTTTGGCAGGGGGTAAAGGATCCACTCGGCGGAATTAATTCGCTGTGGCCGTTATTTGGAATCGCCAACCAACTTTTGGCGACCGTTGCTTTGTGTGTGGCGACGACGATTGTCATCAAAATGTGTCGGACGCGCTATGCATTTGTCACACTGGCACCTCTCGTATGGTTGGTGGCCGTCACGTTTACAGCGTCCTGGCATAAAATCTTTGATCCCAATCCGCGGATTGGATTTCTGGCGCATGCGCTGATAGCTGCGAATCCCAGGCTCGTCTTCAATGACCGGCTGGATGCATGGGTGACGGGGACTCTGGTGTTTCTTGTGTCGCTGATTCTTTTTGAGTCGGCGAAGGAGTGGGTACGAGTGCTCTCCGGCAGGAAAGCAGCGCAGGTAAGCGAGGTCCCGTTTGTGATGACGGCGTTCGTGGAGGAAGCATGAGGCGCGCGTGGCGCATTTTTGTCGCTACATTGCGAGAGATTTTCGACGAGGCAGCGTATGCACGCTTTTTGGGACGCGAAGGCCATACATCGCGGGCGAGTTACGCGGCGTTTCTAAGAGAAAGAGAAACGAAAGCGGCGCGGAAAGTGAAGTGCTGCTAGCGCTTTTTAACGGGATAGTCATCATCTCGGCTCTTGATAAAGTCCAAGAACATTGCCTCCTGGATCGCGGAATCTTGCCGTGATTTCTGGCGCATCGGCGCCGATGGGTTGTGTGATTTCGCCGCCGTTGGCGGTCACGAGTTCCATAGTCGCGGCCACGCTATCCACCATCACGTAAATCAGCAGGCCGGGTTGGATGGATGGCGGACGGTTAAGAACCCACGTCCCGCTGACTTGACCGACTCCATCGTCGAAGGCGAACTCGCCGTTGTCGCGTTGGCGAATGTTCCAGCCAAAGACTTTCTTGTAAAACTCGACCGAGCGAGCGATATCGGTAGCGGGAATTTGGATATAGCAGATTTTTCCGTTCGCCAGTGTTGGAGCCATATGGTTTAGCCTTTTATCTCTGACAATTTCGTATCTTCGGGTGCGTCGGTATCGCTCGCGAAGAAGAGTTTGTAGCCGTCGGGATCCGTCAGAGACGTTACCCACATTGAATTGCCAACCTGCGGCTCGGAGGCTTCAATCCCGCGAGACTTGACGTCGTGATAGAAAGCAATCGCGTCGCTGCAGATGAAATTCAGTGACACTCCTTCGCCAACTTTGCCAGATGGCACCCAGGCATCGTGCCCTTCGCGGAAGAATTGTTGCAACATCAGCGCCGAACCGCCGAGTTCGAGCCAGCACCAGCGCAGTTTGCCATCGACGATCCACTTCTTTGGCATGGAAAAGCCGAGGCCGTCCACATAGTAGCGTACGGATTGGTCCATGTTGGTGACCGCAAAGAACGGAACAACCTGTTTAATTGTGACGGCAGTTTTGGCAACAGAATTCATATGATCGCCCTAAGGACAGCTTACCGCGCGCGGCGCAGCAGCAGGATTCCACCGATGAAGGAGAAGACATCGATGATCAAAGTGAGAGTAATCATAGTCCAGAAGACAGGTGTGCGGTCGCTCGCCAGCGAGTGATCGGCAAAGTGATGAACGATATGCATCAGCGCAAGGGAAGAAAAGAGAACCGCCAAGCCGCTGAGAAACGATAGGACGCGCATGTAACCCCCTGTTCACAATAGTCTGCATTTTGCCTTGCCAAAGAGAATTTTTCCACCGGAAGCCGGCTTGTCGTTTTGACGTAGGAGCGTTGGTTCGGTAGGCTGGGAAGTCCCCCCATGAGCGAACCAGCCATCGCAGTCCAGGGTCTGCGCAAATCGTACGGCGAAGTGGAAGCAGTCCGTGGTATCGATTTTGAAATCCAGCCGGGCGAGGTTTTCGGGTTGCTCGGGCCGAATGGCGCAGGCAAAACCAGTACGGTAGAAATTCTGGAGGGACTGCGGCCGCGGACGGCAGGGAATGTTCGAGTGCTGGGCCTCGACCCGGAAAAGCAGACGCTCAAGCTCAAAGACCGCATTGGTGTGTGTTTGCAAGCCACTAACTTGCCGGGGAAGATGCGGGTGTACGAGGCGCTGCACCTCTTCTCGTCGTTTTACAGCCGGACAACGGATTCGAACGACTTGCTGAAGCGTCTGCAATTGGAAGAAAAGCGGGATGCCTATTACGAAACGCTTTCTGGCGGCCAAAAGCAGCGGCTGGCACTCGCTTTGGCCCTAGTGAACGATCCGTCGATGTTGTTTCTGGATGAGCCGACGACCGGGCTCGATCCGCAGGTGCGGGCAGAAATCCATGCGCTGCTCGAAGAACAACGCGGCGAAAACAGGACGGTCCTGCTAACCACACACTACATTGAGGAAGCCGAGCGGCTGTGCGATCGTGTGGCGATTGTGGACGCGGGGCGAATTATTGCGCTGGACACGCCACAGAAGTTGCAACAACAGAGTAAAGCGGCCTCGCATATTTCCGTGACGTGCGAGAAACCGATTCCGGCAAACCGCCCGAGCTGGGCGGAGATGATTGACAGTAGCGTGGATGACAGTGGGCGCACGCTGGTTGTGATTTCGAGACGGCCGGCGGCGACGCTCGTGGATTTAATCAAATGGATTGACCAGTCTGGTCTCGAGCTGGTGGATGTGCAACTGAAGAAACCCACGCTGGAAGATGTGTTCATCGAAATGACAGGGAAAAGACTGAGAGATTGAAGCCCTCGTAATGAAAAGCTACCTGGCCATTATTGAGATGGATTTGAAGCTGGCATTGCGCCAGAAGTCTGTCATTTTCTTTAACTATCTGTTTCCGCTGATTTTCCTCATTACCTTCGGACAAATCCTACACGGCGACCGCGGAGGCGCAATGACGCAGGTGGTCACCATGGTGACCATCCTCGGCATTCTGGGCAATGGCTTGTTTGGCGCGGGCATGCGCGCGGTGCAGGAACGTGAAGCGAATGTCCTGCGGCGTTATAAAGTCACTCCGATCACGCCAGCGCCGATTCTGGTGGCGGCAACGGTGGTGGGCTGGATTCTATTCATGCCGTTCGTGTTGTTCATGTTTGCGATAGCGCATTTTGCCTATGGCATGGCCTGGCCGCGGAGTTATTTTTCGATTTTCTTCTTCATTTCGCTTGGCATTATGGCGTTTCGCGCCATCGGCATGATTCTGGCTTCAGTGGCAAACTCGATGCAGGAAAGCCAGATCATCGTACAGTTGATTTATTTGCCCATGCTCCTGCTGAGTGGAGCGACATTTCCGGCGTCGCTATTTCCGTCGTGGCTGCTGACGCTGACGCAGTTCCTGCCAGCGACCTATCTGGTGAGCGGCATGCAGGGCATGATGCTGCGTGACGAAAACTTTTTTGCGAATTATCAGGCGGCATTGGCCTTGGTGCTGACGATTGCGCTCGGCTTGTTCATTTCATACAAGTTGTTTCGCTGGGAGAAGGAAGAGAAGATCAAGAGCTCGGCCAAGTTGTGGATCATGGCTGTGCTGCTACCGTTCTTTGTGCTGGGCGCATGGCAGGCGCATACGAAGCAGAACTATGAGAAGACGAAGATTCTGGCCCGGGAACTAGCGCGCAATGAGAATTACCTGATTCGCGGGGCAAGGATATTCGTGGGGAACGGCAAAGTCATTGAGGAAGGAGCCGTTCTGATTCGCCGCGGCAAAATTGAAGCGGTGTATGAAGGCGCTGGCCCCGACCCAAAGAGTGTCAACGCAACCCCCGTCGAAGCCGCAGGAAAGACGATTTTGCCAGGGCTGATCGATGTACATGTGCATCTGGCTGCTCCCGGTGGATTTTATCCCGACAACTATAAGTTTGATCCGAAAGCGGAAATGGAACGGCATCTAGCTGCATATCTTTACAGCGGCGTGACGACTGTGCGGAGCGTGGGAGATCCGCTCAATACGATTTTGCAAGTGAGAGGAATTGAGAATAACGGCGAAAAACTGGGAGCCTACTTGTACACCTGCGGACCGTTGTTTACGGCCGAGGGCGGTCACGGGACGGAATATTTTAAATTTCTCCCCCAGGCTCTGCGTTCGCAAGCGGAAGCGCAGTTTGTGCGCATTCCGAAATCCGCGGACGAGGCGCGGCACATGGTTGACGATCTGAAGCAAGCCGGCACGGATTGTGTGAAGGCGATAATGGAATCAGGTGGAGGATCCACGGTATTTAACCGCTTGGACGTTAGTTTGCTAGACGCCATTGTGCAGCAGGCACATGCGGACGGATTGCCTGCGGCTGTGCATACCGGCGATGCACGCGATGTAAGCGATGCCCTGGATGCGGGGGCGAACTCGATTGAGCATGGTTCGTTCCGCGACGAGATCCCCGGCGCACTTTTTGACAAGATGGTGACGCAGAAGACTTTTTATGACCCGACGCTGAGCGTGGGCGAGGCATTCCGCGATTTTGCCGCGGGATCGACGGAATTACTGAAACGCTCTCTCGTGCAACAAGTAGGACCGGCAGCCTTGCTGGAAGAGACAGAAAAGGAAGTTGCGTCCAACGATACGAAAGAGATGCGCGAGCGAATCGCGAAATTTCCCCTCGACCTGAAGACGGGCGCTGACAACTTGCTTAGCGCTTACAAGCACGGCGTTATGCTGGTGACCGGAAGCGATGCCGGGAATTATCTGGTTATTCATGGGCCCACCATCGAACATGAGGTTGAACTGTGGGTGAAAGCAGGGATTCCGCCGACGGTCGCCTTGCAAGCGGCGACGTACAACGGTGCCCGCTTGCTGCGTGCGGACGATCATATTGGGTTGATTGCGCCCGGCCACGACGCAGATCTGCTGCTGGTGGATGGGAATCCGCTTGACGACATCAGCGCAATTGAACGCATCTCCGATGTATTCTTTAAAGGCGAGAAGGTTGACCGCTCCGAGTTGTTCGACCAGAACAATTAGGCCTAACCACAGACGTCACCGCGGCGGGGACAACAAGTGGTGCTAGACTTTCTATGATGCGGGTTCTGGGGATTGACTGCGGAACGGAATACACCGGCTACGGTGTCGTGGAGTTGGATACCGACGACCGTCTCGTCTACCTGACCTGTGGCGCGATCCAGGTTTCCCCGCGCAACCCCATGGCAACAAGGCTGGCGATGATTTTCGAACGGCTGGGCCGAATCATTCTTGAACATCAGCCGGACAATGTTGCGATTGAAGATATCTTCCACGCGCTTAATGCGAAATCCGCGCTCAAACTCGGGCAAGTGAGGGGAGTCGCAATGTTGGCGGCTTCATCGGCTGGATTGGCGGTCGCGGAGTACGCACCGCTAACCATCAAATCCGCGGTTGTCGGTTATGGGCGCGCGGAGAAACAGCAAGTGCAACATATGGTGACACGATTGCTGAATCTGGCGGAGATTCCAGAGCCGCCGGATGCAGCCGATGCATTAGCGATCGCGATTTGTCATCTGCATACTGCCGCAACGCTGGCCCGCCAGCGGGCCGTTGCACTGTGATGGAGTTTGGGTGATGCAGCGGGTATTGCGTCTGGCGTTGGTTGCCTGGTTGTTTTATGGCGCGGCATTCAGCCAGGAATCCTCCGCTGCAAAAGACGGTCCCACGGTCACGTTTAGTTGTGATTTTCCCGGTTCGAATCCTGACCATTACTTCATTACCATCGCGAATGACGGCAGCGCATCCTATGACTCGACGGGAAAGCTGACGGAACAATCGGAAAACGATGATTCTTTTCGGGTCGATTTCAAAGTGGCGGACGCGACTCGGTCCCGCATTTTCGAACTGGCGCAGAAGGCGGATTATTTCACAGGACGCGTGGATTCGGGTAAAAAACTGGCGAGCATGGGCGTGAAAACGCTTACCTATCAAGACGCGCAGAGGAGTACGAAAGCGACCTACAATTATTCCTCGCGGCCCGCGGTACGGGATCTAACTCAACTGTTCCAGGGCATGGCGTTGACATTGGAGTTTGGGCGGCGTTTGGACTACGAATACCGTTACCAAAAGCTGGCGCTCGATGAAGAACTCAAGGAAATGGAAGACGAAGCTGACCGTGGGCGTCTAGAGGAATTGGCAGCGGTGACGCCCATCCTGAAAAAGATTGAGATGGATACTTCGCTGGTAAATATTGCGCGAGCCCGAGCGCAGCGACTGGTGGCGGCGGCGCAGTCGTCGAGCGATGTCCCGCGCGACCAAAAATAGCAGGCGGCTAGACGCGACGGGAATCGAGCAGGGTGCGGACTCGCTGGGCCATATCGTCAAGCGCGAAGGGTTTCTGCAAAATTTGCGTCAGACCGGAAGAAGCCGCGTCGCTGGGCAACGCATAATCGGGGTGACCGGACATGAATAAGATAGGAATGCCGGGCTGCAATTGAGTGAGGGCCACCGCAAGTTCACGTCCGCCCATGTTCGGCATCGACATGTCGGTAATCAGTAGATGAATAGGGCCTTTGTGTTGGGCGGCAATCTCCATCGCCCGTGCTCCATCTTCGGCCTCAAGGACCCGATAGCCGAAGCGGCGGAGAAATTCTCCCGCCATATCGCGAATGCCATCCTGATCTTCGACTAGAAGGATTGTTTCGTTGTTTTCCGACAAAGGCGCGGGAAGGGAAAGGTCGCGAGTCTGCGGCTGGGATTCGACTGCATCGCGGGTTCGCGGAAAGTAGATTTCGAAGGTCGCGCCGCGGCCGAGTTCGCTCGTCACCCAGACCCAGCCGCCGGATTGCTGGACGACGCCGTACACTGTAGCCAAACCCAAACCGGTGCCTTTTCCGGGAGCCTTGGTCGTAAAGAAGGGTTCGAAGATATGGGCTTGAGTCGAGGCATCCATGCCGATCCCAGTGTCGGAAATGGTCAGCACAACGTAATCGCCGGGAGGCATGCCACGCCGGTCGCGGCCGCGCGCCGTATTGACTTCTGCATTTCTGGTCGCAATTGTGAGTCTGCCTCCATTGGGCATGGCGTCGCGGGCATTCACGGCGAGATTGAAGATGACCTGTTCGATCTGGACCGGATCCGCTTTGATCCGGTGCAAGCCCGGATCAAGCCGCAATTCCATCTCAACGCCTTTTTCGATCAGGCGCTCCAGCATTTTGGCCGCTTCGGAAACGATGGCATTCAGGTCGAGCACTAGAGAACGAAGCACCTGCTTGCGGCTGAAAGCCAGCAACTGACGAGTCAAGGAAGCGGCGCGGATGACAGCTTGCTCGATTTGCTGCGAGTCCTGGCGCGCTTCCGCGTCAGCTGACGACAGGCGCTCACGCACACGGCTGTTGTGCGCCTGGATAAGCATCAATAGGTTGTTGAAGTCGTGTGCGATGCCGCCTGCCAGCTGGCCGACTGCTTCCATTTTTTGAGAATGGCGAAGCTGGTCTTCGAGATTCTTGTGCTCGGTAATGTCATAGAGGACGCCCTGCATCATGGTCGTCTGGTCGGGGTTGGGCTCCAGCAGAACTGCCTCATCGCGGAACCACAAGGCACGGCCATCCCGTGCGAACATGCGGTACTCGGCAAAGAAGAGTTTGCGGTTGCGAACAAACTCGTCTTCCGCAGCCATAGCGATGGCGCGATCCTCGGGGTGAACATGGCCGATCCAATTGTTTGGATTGGCAAGCCATTCTCCAGGCTTGAATCCCAGGATCGATTCGATTTGCGGGCTGACGTAGTGCCAACGCCCGTTGGTGCCGAGTTCCGCGATGTACGTGATTGCCGGCAGCCGTTCCACGAGCGACTGATAGCGCGCTTCCGCTGCACTCAGTTCGAAGCGTGCGCGCTCGTGTTCAATTGCGAGTACCGCGAGATGCGTAGCGTTAGTGATTAAATCAAGATGGTGAGGCTCGGGATTACGCGGCTCGCGATAATAAATCGCAAACGTACCGAGGATGTTTCCATTCGAAGCAGTGATGGGCGTTGACCAGCATGCGCGCAAGTGGTGAGGCAATGCTAGGTGTCTGTAGTCAGTCCATAACGGGTCAGTCGCAATGTCGGAAACAAATACCTGCTGTTTGAGATATGCTGCCGTTCCACAAGATCCGACGGAAGGCCCAATCTTTGCGCCGTCAATTGCGAGACAGTATTCCTGGGGGAGGCTTGGTGCAGCGCAGTGGCGAAGAGTCGCTCCGTCCGCATCCAGAAGAAGAATGGAGCACAATAAGTCCGGGTGCTGGCGCTCGATGCTCCGGCAAAGGCCATCCAAGACCGTAGGCAAAGGTGCACGAGCGCTGATCAAGCCGAGCATCGTTTCGGCGATCGACAGACTTGGTTCGTCCCGGCTTGTCTGGGCTCCTGTGGACATATCAGTTCCCGCGCAACCGCTAAACGCGGCGAGGCAGCCAGTCGTGCAACGGACACGGCTGGCATGATCCTAAGTCATTATTAATAATTGGTTATGCGCAGTCACGTTACCGGCGTAACCGCGCAAATTCCGTGGATAGCGGCCTATCAATAAATGAGAATCCCAGCATAGCCGACGACGCGGTTATAGTCGCCGGAGACGTCGGCTGAGGTAGCATAAGCGGCCAGCTCTGCGTGGGATGCATGCATGGCTTGAGCTGCCGTGATCATCGATACCGTGGGTCCAAGACCGCACATGGAGATATGCTCTTTTTCTGCGAGTTCGAAGAGACCTTGAGCATCGAAAGCCAGAATTCTTTCGATGGCGTGGTGATCTTTGACGCGCGTAATCGCGTCCGACTCATAGTGATTCATGTCGCTCGATGCAATGAGGAGAACATGATCGAGTTGCTGGGCTAGGACGTGCGCAATTGCTTTGCCCAAACCGGCGAGAATTTCGAACTCGTGCGTGCCTACAACAATTGGGACGAATGTGAGGTCTTTACCTCTGCGAACTTGCAGGAAAGGGAGTTCAACCTCGATCGCGTGTTCATCAAGATGGGCTTGCCAATCCTCTCTGAGTGGTGGGAAAGCGATCTTCAAGCTTGCCGCGAGCTGGGAGTCGATCGCGACCTGTCCGAGCGGCGTTTGCCACGGCCCTTCGCTCATAATGGAGAGAGGCGCGCCGCGACCCGTATGATTGGGGCAAAGAATAATGCAGCGGCGCGGGACCTCAATACGACTGAAGACGGCGCCTGCAACGCTGCCTGAGTAAACGTAGCCGGCATGAGGTACGACGCAACCGATGGCAGCGATAGCTGGTTGAGTCGAATGAAGGAATGAATCCAGCGATTCAAGCAATTCGTGCGGTTCGCTGGGATAAAAGCGGCCGGCCACGGCAGGGTGGCGAATGATCCCCGGCATGTAACGCCTCCTTGAAGCAGGCGGACAGGCGACGATTTTAATCGTTCTGCGCTTTGCCTAAATTGCGGAATATACGTGCGCTCGTGTCCAATGATAACGCTTCGGCACGCGTGCTCGGTTTGACGCCAGCCTTTTGTAAAGCCGCCTTCAATATCGGGGGGGCATACGCCACCTTCAGGTTGTTCCATAAAGTCTTCCGCTTTTGACTAAATGAGTGCTTCAAAAACTGAATAAATCCTCTTTCATCCACACCTAGATCCTCAATTTGCGGGGCGATCGTGAGACGAATCACACTCGAATAGACCTTGGGCGGAGGAGCGAATGCTGTCGGAGGAACATCAAATAGTTTTTCGACGCGCGCGTAAAGCTGTGCGGTCGCAGAAAGCAGGCCATAGTCGCTCTTGCCAGGTTTGGCAACCAGGCGTACCGCAACTTCTCGTTGCACCATGAGGACGTAACTCTGAAAATATCTTCGATATTGGAAAAGACGCAGCAAGATGTCGGATGTGAGGGCATACGGGATGTTGCCGATGACGCGGACGATCTCAGGCGGAACGGCGAGGCCAGGGCGTGTGGTACCCGGCTTCGGCGCAAACAGGGCATCCAGATCGACAGCGAGTATGTCGCCTTCAATGATCTCGACGTTGCCTACAAGGGCATACGCCATGCGCAGTTGCGCTGCCAGAATGCGATCGGTCTCTACTGCTATGAGTCGCCGAGCCCGCCGGGCCAGTATATTGGTCAGGATGCCGCGGCCGGGCCCAATTTCGAGTATGGTGCACTGCGAAATGTTGCCGAGAGCGTCCACAATATCGAGTGCAACCGATTCATCGGTGAGAAAATGCTGGCCCAGCTTTGGTTTCTTGACCAAGCGTGCGGCCGCAACTTTAGGCACATTGACCTCGTTTCTTGCTGCGATTTAGACTGAAATCTCATTCAGCGGATTTCGCCCGCGCAAGGATGATTTCGCCTGCCGTCTATCATAGCGTGCGGAGCGAACTGTAAGGGCAGGAGGAGTCCGTTTTCATGCACATCACGTTTGCCGCTTCAGAGTGTGTCCCGTATTCCAAAACCGGCGGTCTGGCTGATGTTGTTGGAGCACTGCCGCGTGCGTTAGCAGCCGCCGGACATCGAGTGAGCGTCTTTGTGCCCCGGTACCGCGAGACTCATCTCGACGTGGCCGACCCGATTATTCGTAGCATCACCATTCCTTTTGACGATCATTATCGTTTCTGCTCGATTCTGGCTGCGGGCCAGCATGCCGGTGTGGAGCACTACTTCGTGGAGTACCCACGATACTTCGATCGGGATGGACTTTATGGCAGCCAGGTTGGCGATTATCCAGACAATGCCGAGCGGTTTGCACTGTTTTGCCGCGCGGTCCTCGAGGCTTCAAAAATTATTGGAGTACCGCAAATTTTTCATTGTCATGACTGGCAGACGGCGCTGATTCCGGTTTTGCTGCGGTCGCAGTATGCCGACGATCCTGCCTTTCACGAAGTTGCGACCGTCTTTACCATTCACAATATGGGCTATCAGGGCGTTTTTCCATCGGATATCCTGCCGCTGATCGAGTTGCCGTGGGACTTGTTGGCCATCTCAAAAATGGAATTTTTCGGCAATGTGAACTTTTTGAAGGGCGGATTGATTTTTTCCGATTTCGTCACGACGGTGAGCCGACGCTATGCCAAGGAGATTCAGACAGCTGAGTATGGGTTTGGGCTGGAGGGTGTACTACATGACCGTTCTTCCACGGTGACGGGAATTCTAAACGGAGTGGACTACGAAAAGTGGAACCCGGCGACGGATGGTTGTATTGCGGAAAAGTATTCGGCAAAAGATCTATCAGGAAAGGAGAAATGCCGCCTCGATCTCCTCGCGACTTTTGGTTTGCCGGAACGCGATGCGGAAACACCGATTCTGGGAATTGTTTCCCGATTTGCCAGTCAGAAAGGGTTCGATTTAATCGCGCAGATTATTGATCGGTTGGTGATGGAAGATGTGAAGCTCGTAGTTCTGGGCAGCGGCGAAAAACGCTATGAAGAGATGTTTTTGCGAATGCAAAGGCACTTCCCGACGAAAGTTGCTGTCAAAGTTGCTTACGACAATACGCTGGCGCATAAAGTAGAAGCCGGAAGCGATATGTTCCTGATGCCCTCAAGATACGAACCCTGCGGGTTGAATCAAATCTACAGTTTGAAATATGGCACGGTACCGGTGGTGCGGGCAACCGGCGGACTTGATGATACGGTAGATTCCTGGGACGCGCGCAGCGGAAAAGGAACGGGCTTCAAATTTGCCGACTACAACGGGGAATCGTTGCTACTGGCCATCAAGCATGCGTTGCAAGCTTACAAAGACAAGGCCGTGTGGCAGAACATCATGCGCAATGGGATGAAGAAGGATTTCTCCTGGGAGAAGTCTGCAAAAGAATATGTTCGTGCGTACGAGCGGGCGAGGCAAACGCGCGGCGTGACTGCGGCTGCGTCAATTTAAGCACGATGCACCCGGAGTAGAATCATTCTTGCGCCGGTATCACCATGAGCCCTTTTCCGCGCACAGTCTTTCACGTCGATATGGACGCCTTCTTCGTCTCCGTGGAAGAACTGTTTGATCCTACCCTGAAAGGCAAGGCGGTTGTTGTTGGCGGCCAACGTGGTGAGCGCGGCGTAGTAGCAGCAGCTTCGTACGAGGCGCGTAGATTCGGCGTGCATTCCGCGATGCCGCTCCGCACGGCGGAGAAGTTATGTCCACACGCGATTTTTGTCGATGGACACCGGGAACGCTACCTCGAATATTCTGGAAGAGTGTGCGAGGTGTTAAAGACGTTTTCGCCACTCGTGGAAATGGCCTCGATCGATGAAGCCTATATGGACATGACGGGCACGGAACGCCTGCATGGTCCTCCTTTGCGGGCAGCTCACGCGCTGCATGACCGGATCAAAGCTGAAACCCAGTTGAATTGTTCGATCGGCATTGGCGGCTCGCGCTTGATGGCCAAAATTTCTTCTGCTAAAGCCAAGCCACATGGGGTGTTGTGGGCGTTGACGGGTCATGAGCAGAAATTTCTCGCCTCGCTCGATGTACGCGACATTCCAGGCGTAGGCAAGGTGACGGAGAAAAACCTGCAAGGCCTCGGCATCTCCCGTGTAGGCGATCTTGTGCGGTTCGACGAAGATTTTCTGGAGCAACATTTCGGCAAATGGGGGCTGGCCCTCGCTGGGAAAGCGCGCGGAGAAGATGCGGGTGGCTGGTTCGACGCGGAAGTCGGCGCGGATACCGAAGCGAAATCAATAAGCCACGAGCACACTTACAACCACGACACCGCCGATGCCACCCAGCTGCAAGCGACGTTGATGCGCCTTTCCGAAATGGTGGGCCGACGCTTACGGAATGCCGGGTTGTTTGCCCGGACGATTCAACTCAAGCTGCGTTACAAGGATTTTACGACCATTACGCGGGCTTACACGCTTCCAATAGCGACACAATTGGACACCGAGATCTATGAGCAGATTCGGACATTGTTCCACAAGAACTGGCGTAAACATGCCGAAGTGCGGTTGCTGGGTGTGCAGGCCTCGTCGTTCGACGAGGATGCAATACAAGGGGATCTTCTCGAAGACGGGCGGCGGCAGCGTTGGCAGCAGGCGTTTTCTGCTGTCGACCGCATGCGGGCAAAGTTTGGCGATGCCAGTGTTTCGCTAGCAGGTGGGATCAAAGGCAGTTTTCGCGAGAAAGCGCATGAGAATCCTGCTGACCTGCCGGGGAAAGAACGGAAGGCACCGGCCGATAGTTCGCGGCGGAAAATTTAGCCGCTGATTGCTGCAATTAATGCAAAGACAAAGGCCGGAACAGAATCGCTTCTGTTCCGGCTTTGCTTCCTGCACCTTGATGGGACGGAACGTTGCATCCGTCCACGAAACTGAGATTAATTTGTGGGTGTGGGCGCCGTGTTGTCGGCGGTTGTGGCGCCGGACGGATTATCTGTGGCATTGATGCGGGCAAGATGCGGGAAAAATGGGGTAACTTCGAGTGGCATCTTGTCGCGAGCTGAAACGATCGCGACCGGCGCGGATTTGATCATTTCGACGCGGTCATCCCAGGGATTCATCTTCACACGCCCGCCAAGGGGTAAAGCCGCAATCTGGTTGAGCTTATTGATGTCCAGAGCGGGGCCGGATTGCAGCAATTCGGCGAAGCGAACCAACTTACCGTTCTGATCGACAAATGAATTGCCCAGATGCGGGGTGAGGAGAGCGCTAAGGGCTCCCGATCGAGCCTGGAGCTGTTTAAGGAAGAGTTCCGCCGTGTCGAGCTTCTGGTTGTAGGGAGAGTTCTTCAACAATTCGAGCGATTTTTTCTCTGCCGCAGCTTCTTCATCGGGGTTGTGGCGAAATCCAAGATTCTGGTAAGTAGATTCGTCTGAGAAGAGGAGGCGGTCATTGAAGGCGTAACGGCTGCCCAGATTGTGGCCGAGCACGATGTGTGCCAGTTCGTGCGACAGAACCATGGCCAGGCTGCCTTCATCCGGCAGAACATCGATTAGGCCACGGCTGATGATAATTGTATCGCCAACGCTGAATGTTTCCAGCGGGGTGGTAAGCATGACGCGTGCGCGAACAGGACGCGGCAGGTCGATGTTGTTGGTGACTTCAAGATTGTTGATGACCGTGGCCAGAATCTTGTCAACGTCGCCCTCCGGAGCCAGCAAGCCCGATTGTTCAAGACGGGCGATGACGTTATCTTCCGCCTGCTGCTGCCATTCCCGCTGCGCTTCGAGCGGCGAGGCGTCCTGGGCGGCACTGCTCTCATCTTTCACCGCGTCGACTTTGATCTGCGAGAGTTCGTCTTCCTTTTCGTCCCGGTTTACGTTATAGCCCCAAATGCGCGACTGGGCTTTGAACGCAGTCTTGTCTTTCGCGCCATAACTGAAGTCGCCTTCTTCGCTGTAAATGTATGACGGAACCCAGTAACCGGGGACAAGGTTCAAGCGCCAGCTATCCATATGGAAGAACTGGGAACGAGCGGAGCGTTCGGAGTAGGTGCCGTTCAAACGAACAATGTTGTAATCCTGATCTTCGACCCAAATACGACCCTGGAAGCGGCCACGGCCCGTGCCTTTCTTGGGCATAACGTCAAACACGATGCAGCGGACGTCGCCCAAAAAGTCCCGGCGCACATACTTGAAATCATAGTGCTGGCGGTCGAAATCCCAACGGTCAGCGTACACCATCCAGGAAAAGCCCATGGGGTGGTACTCAAACTTGAAGAGTTTGGTGACGCCGCCGAGCAGGGTGCTTTCGAGGCTCGCTTGTTTAGCGAGGTAGTCACGCCGATCCACATTCTCCCCCATATCCATGCGGCCGAGGAAATAGTGGTCTTCGGATGGCACCGCGCCCAATTCCTTATCCGGCTTGAGGTTTTGCAGGTAGGTTTCCACCAGGGGTGTGCGATCCTTCAGAAATGCCATTAATGCGTGCTCGCGAGCGATGGCGCGGTCAACGACTTCATCCATTGTCCGTGGCGGCGCAAGTTGCGCAGCCACCGGAAGCTTGGGTCCTTCGGTCGTGGTCGAAGCTGCCGCTTGCACGGTCGGTGCCGTTGCCGGCTGAGGGTTCGGCTGCGATGGTGTTGGTGTGTTTGCATTTTGCGCCACGGCTGACAGCGTGGTTAGCAAGGCCGCCGTCAAAATTGATTTGCGATAAAGCATATCCGAATCCTCTTTCCTCTTCGCGCCGCAAAGGGCGCCTACATTGCCAACTGAAACGTGACGTGCACGATAGACGTGGAATCCACGGCCAATCCGCTGCGTAACGCCGGCTTGAACTTGATTTTGCTGGTTGCGGCAATTGCGGCTTCGTCGAGGCCGTGTCCGAGTCCGCGCACCACGCGATTTACTTGCAATTTGCCATCCGCACCGAAAGAAACTTCCAGTAGAACTTCACCTTGTAACTGCAATTGCCGGGCCTCATCCGTGTAAACCGGATTTGGTTTATAAAGAATCTCAACCGGGGTGGTCGCGAGCCCGTTATCCAACGCACGTGGCTTATTGTTTTGCGCGACCTCGGTAGCGCCGAAAGCGGAGGCTTGCACGTGGCCTGTTACGCCACTGGTTTGAGCGATACCGCTGCCAAAAGCCACGCTGGCGACGGTTCCTTTCAGCCCTCTGTTGCCGCCGGTTCCGTTGCCGTTGCCTGCTCCTTGGGGAAGATCAAATGCGCCCGTGTTCGCGGCGACTGAATGTGCGGACTTACCATCCGACTTAATTCCATTGGGATCACCAAACCCGCCGGTTTGCACTTTCTGTACGGGTGCGTTGAGCGTTGGTGAATTCGTCCCTCCGAAATCGCCGGTGTGAATTGCCTGCACTGGCCGGGCGGCTGAAACCTCTTTCAGGTCTGGCGGCTTGAAGTTTTCCACGATCTTGGGGGGCGCGATCTCGGGCGGCGGTGTTTTTTGGGCGTGAACTTCGGGCGGCACAACCAGCTTAGGAGCTTCAAATGCCGGTGGAGGTGGAAGAGGCTTCACTTTAATTTTTGGTTGCTCAATCTCGACGGGTTTTGGTTCCGCATCAGGACGTGCAATTAATTCCGTAACCATATAAGTACGAGCGACTTGTATCCGTTGGGGGAAAAGCAAACCAAAGCTCAGCAACAGCAGCAGCAAGAACGCGACAAAGCCATAGCTGCCGGCAAAAGCGCGCCAGTTGAACCTGCGTTCCGGAAGAAGTCCTAAGTGGTATTCGGCTACTGCGGCCATTCCTTGCGTACTCCAGTTTTAGCCCGGCTTTTGGGGGAACGCGCGGGGAGTTCGAGGTCTAAGTTACGGTACGACAGCATGTGAGTAAAAGTGTCTGCCGCCCGTGTCCTCAAGTAACCGTGACCTTCCCAAAACTAAAACACATCCAAAACGGGAAGGGTTCGGCTATTTTCAGTCGTTAGTGCATGCGCTGCCGGGAAAAGCCGTAAAAAACCGGTATCCCAGCCAGAATCACAAGCAAACCAACAGCAGAATTGGGGAAGTTATCAGTAAAAGTGAACCACAAAAGTACGGAGGAGGACGCCACAAACAGGAGAGGAACTACAGGATACCCCCAAACCCGGTAAGGACGCAAGGCCTGAGGATCACGGTGCCGAAAGACGAAGATTGTGCTTCCCGCGATCATGTAAAAGAGCCACTCGGCGAAGATGGCGAGCGAAAAAAACTGGCGAAAAGTGCCGCCAAGCAGCAGAAGGAAAATGGCGAGCAAGGCCTGCACAAAAATGGCCGCGGATGGGGTACGGAAGCGCGGATGCACATCTGCCAAGATGGAGAAAAAGTAGCCGTCGCGTGCGACCGCGTAGGGAACACGTGCGCCGCTTAGGATTGTGCCATTGAGCGTGGCCAACATAGAGATGGCCATGCCCAGAGCTACGACGCTACCGCCAATTTGCCCGATGACTAGCGCCATGGCGTCGGACGCAGGACGAGGAGACGCGGCGATTGCCGCAGCCGGCATGACGAATTGTACGGACGCATTTACGAGAATATACAGCGCTCCCACGGTGGCAACACCAGCAATCAGAGCGATGGGGATATTACGCTCCGGACGGCGAATCTCGCCGGCTACCATGTTGAGATCATTCCAGCCGTCATAGGCCCACAACGCGGCAACGAGGGCGGCCATGAACCCTGCAATGCCGCCTTTGGCGCCCACAAATGTGGTGGAAAAATGCGACCACGAGCCAGACGACCACCCGAATCCGATGATGACGATGGCGAGGATAATGGCTACTTTGAGCAGCGTGAAGATGAATTGAAATTCGCCGGCCTTCTTGACTCCGAGATAATTCACGAAAGAAATGAGGATCGTGGCGACGATGGCGACGAGTTGTCCGTAGTTGACAGGGATGTCCGCGCCAACGCGGTTGCCAAAGAAAGAAAAAACAGGGAAGGTTTCAAGAATCCGGACCAAGCCGGTAGTTATGGTTGCGATGGAGGCCGGCTTGGCAATGACAAACCAGGTCCACGCGTAAAGAAAGCCGGTCAATGGACCGTAGGCGTCGCGGACGTACACGTATTCGCCGCCTGTCTGCGGCTTCATTGCGCCCAGTTCGGCGTAGGTGAGTGCGCCGAAGAATGAAAGCAATCCGCCAACGATCCACGCCAGATAAACAAGCCGCGTCGAACCAACGGCCTGCATCATTTCTGTGGGAACAAGAAAAATGCCGCTGCCGATGATAGTGCCGACCACGACGGCGATCGCGTGACGCAGGTTGAGATCGCGGGCGAGCTCGGGTTGAGATGACTCTTTCATGATCGGATTGCGCGTGAATTGGGAGTATAACGGAGAGGCGCAGGCGGTCTTAACACAATTCGCCGGCCGCGCGGCTATAATCCTCTGTTTACGAAACTAGTCTTGAGGAGATCCATGAGATTGCTGCTGGCGCTAGTTCTAGTCACACTCATTGCACCTATGCTGATTGCGCAAAATGTCCAGAATGCCTCGGCGGATGCCGTCAATCCGGCGAATGCGCAATGGAACAAACTGGTCGATGAGTTTTTTGATCAGTACTTTAAGTACAATCCCACGCAGGGAACGGCTTCCGGTTTTCATCAATATG
Source organism: Terriglobia bacterium (assembly GCA_963702965.1). GTDB lineage: Bacteria > Acidobacteriota > Terriglobia > Terriglobales > Acidobacteriaceae > JAJPHW01. The sequence continues at coordinate 3,103,997 of OY969776.1, read as the reverse complement.
ATGGGCAATTAGAGGATTATTCGCGCAAAGGGGTGGACGAACAGATCGCGTTTGCGAAAAGCTTTCTGGCGAAGCTCGCCAGTCTTGACAGCAAGCAGTTGCCTCTGGAAGAACGGCAAGACTATGAGTTGGTCGTTAACAACCTGAAGTCCACGCTGCTGGCGCTCGAAAACATACGTGGATGGGAAAAGAATCCAGACCAGTATTCGAGCGGGTTGACGCAAAGCGCATTCACCATCATGTCGCGCAAATTTGCTCCTCCCGAGGACCGGCTAAGGTCTTTGATCGCGCGCGAAAAACAAATGCCGGCGGCACTGGCCGCAGGCAAGGTCAACCTGAGGAACCCGCCACAAATTTACACTGAGATTGCGATCCAGCAACTTCCGGGAAATATCAGTTTTTTCGAGCACGATGTTCCGGAAGCCTTTCAAGAGGTAAAAGACGCAGCGCTTCTGGCGCAATTCAAGAGCAGCAATGATGGCGTGATTGCCGCGCTGAGAGATTACGAAAATTTTCTGAAAAAAGATCTGCTGCCGATTTCCAAGGGCGATTTCCGCATCGGGGCTGAGAATTACCAGAAGAAATTACTCTACGACGAGATGGTGGACATTCCGATTGACCGCCTGCTTCAGGTTGGATATGACGATCTGCATCGCAACCAGGAGTGGTTCAAGAAAGTGGCTGCCCAGATTGATCCGAAAAAGACGACCGAACAGATTCAAAGTGAACTGGATGCGGACCATCCGCAGCCGGACAAGTTGTTACAGACATTCCGTGACGACCTGACCGGGATCAAGCAATATCTTATTGATAAGCATATTGTGACCGTGCCTTCGCCCATCCTTCCAATTGTGGAGGAAACACCTCCCTTTGCCCGCGCTTTGACCTTCGCCTCCATGGATACTCCGGGACCATACGAAAAAGTCGCCACGGAAGCTTTTTTCAACGTTACCTTGCCCGAGCCCGATTGGTCGAAGGAGAAAGTCGAATCGTTCATGGGGCAATTCAACCGGTCAACGATGATTTCCGTGGCCGTGCATGAGGTCTATCCGGGGCACTATGTACAGTTCTTGTGGGTGCCTTCGGCGCCCTCAAAAGTGCGTAAGTTGTTGGGTTGCTCTTCGAATGCGGAAGGTTGGGCTCATTACAGCGAGCAAATGATGCTCGATGAAGGCTATGGCAACGGCGATCCCATGTTGCGGCTAGGCCAGCTGCAGGATGCGCTGCTGCGAGATGCGCGCTACATCGTCGGAATTTCGATGCACACGGGACGCATGAGCTTTGAGCAAGCGGTTCAGTTCTTCCAGAAGGAAGGTTATCAGACGGCGGAGGTCGCGGAAGTTGAGACCAAGCGCGGCACCAGCGATCCTACTTATCTTGTCTACACGCTGGGCAAGCTGGAAATCATGAAACTTCGCGCCGATTATCAAAAGAAAATGGGGGATAAATTCAATTTGCAGGAGTTTCATGACACGTTCCTGAAACAAGGCTTTCCTCCCATAAAAATTGTGCGCGAAACCATGCTGGGCGAGGAGAGTGGGCCAACGCTCTGAATGGCCAGGGGCATACACGCGAAAGAACCTGTACTTCTGCTGCCGCGAAGAACTTTTCGTTTGTGATAAAACTACGTTCGTCATGATTTATTTGGGCGTGGATGGCGGCGGCAGCAAGACATCTTGCTGGATTGGCGACGAGTCTTCTGTATTGGGACGCGGACGCGCAGAGGGAAGCAATCTTCTACGAGTAGGCGAAGCAAAAGCTAAACAGGCCCTGACGCGGGCCATCGAACTGGCATGCGCCGATGCAAAGATCCCTCCCGACAAAATTGACTATGCCTGCGTAGGACTCGCAGGCGCGGCTCGGACTGAAGTGAGCGGCGCGGTGAAGCGGATACTGGCGAGCATTCTCCCCGCGCCCGTCGAAGTTTTCGGCGACATGGTCATCGCCATGGAAGCGGCGTTTGGCGAAGGTCCGGGTATTGTGGTTATTTCTGGAACTGGATCCATCGCATACGGACGCGACGCACATGGGCAAACAGTGCGAGTGGGTGGTTGGGGTGCGGCGGTTTCAGACGAAGGTTCGGCATATTGGATTGGCAAGGCAGCGGTGACGGCAGCGTTACGCGATTTCGATGAAGGACAGCCGACTCTGCTACTTGAGGCAGTGATGAAGTCATGGCAAGTCGAAACCCAAGCGCAAACCGTCATCGTTGCGAATGCTCTGTCGCCGCCGGCGGATTTTGCGGCTTTGTGTCCGGCGGTGTGTCTGGCGGCAGACATGGGAGATATTTCAGCGCGCCGGGTTCTTGCTCGGGCGGGAGAAGAGCTTGCGGTGTTGGCCCACATCGCTTTACGACGATTATTTAAGGAAGATAGTGAAGTGCAGATCGCCATGGCTGGCAGCGTATTCACGCATAGCCATGTTGTACGGGAATCGTTTTCTGACGTTTTAAAGAAAGATCATCCCGCCACATTGATTCAGTCCGCAACCGTTGAACCGGTAAGTGGAGCGCTGGCCTTGGCTCGTAAGAATGCCACACGAAAAACTGGAAGAGGCATGGCTGGATAAGAGCAGAGTCTCATGAGTGCGACGAAATCCAAATGTACAGAACTACACGAACCTACGAATTCCGTCGCCGTACGCGTCAGTGAAGAAAATTTCCTAAATTTGCTTAAATCAAGAGACTTACCGGCGGATGCGATTGAATCGTTCTGCCGCGAGCATCGGGCATTGCTGGCGAAAAGCCGAAAACTGCGCAGGGCGATTGTGGAGCATCCGCGCACGACCCGGCACCTGGCCCTGCCGATGCTGCGGCAATTATTCACATTCGACCTTATGCATGTCGCGCTGGCCCCCTCGGTTGCCTCAGATTTACGAATCGCGGCAGAGGAGCAAGTGATTCACCGGCTGGAAACGATTTCGGTGGGCGAAAGAATGACGCTGGCAAAGCGGGCTTCGGGACGTGTTGCCGGTGCTCTTCTGCTAGATGCTGATGTGCGCGTGATGCGTACGGCCTTGGAAAACGGCCGCGTCACAGAAGGCGTGGTCGTAAAAGCGCTGACGGCGGCGGCGTGCCCGGTGACGCTGATTGAGGCAGTCAGCTCCCATCCGAGATGGCAATTGCGGAGGGAAGTGCGAATTGCGTTGCTATCGAGCGCTAAGACGCCAGCAGAGCATGCTGTACGCATCGCGAAAGCCCTTCCGCCACAGGTTGCGCGGCAGACGTTGAATGATTCCCATCTACCGGAGGCAGTCAGGCTGCAAATCCGGCAGGAAATCGGGTAATGGAGATTCCGAACGCGTGATCCTGAAAGCGAAGGAGAGTTACAATCTAGTTATGCCCGACCAAAAAGACGCTTCCACGGAGGTTCTGCCTCTGCACGAGCCCGCAAAACATGTATCTGGAGCGCATGAGTTGTTAAAGTCACTGCGCGAGCGAATCGGCCAACATCCTGAACTTGAAGAAGCTATTGTGGAACTCGAAACAGCACTCAGCTTTCTCACGATCAAGACTGGTGGAATGCTGTAATTCGGTCCTGCGGTTAACGAACGTCGGCCATTCCGTGGGCCGATGGAAGGGCGGGAGCGCTGGGCTGTGTTGTGGGCGCCAAGGGCCTATTCTGGAACAACAGATCCGCGGTTGAACGCGAGGCATAGTCGAGGACCCTACCAGGTAATATTCCCAGGTACATCGTGGCGAAGAGGCTGAGCGCGAGCGCGAGGCCTAAGCCAAAAGGTACGGGTGCGACTGGCGACTCATCGCGGGGTTGGCGCATGTACATGACCACGATGATGCGCAGATAGTAATAGGCGGCAATGGCACTATTGACGAAGCCGATGATAGTGAGCCCTACGAGGTTGGCTTTGATCGCGGCGCTGAATACATAGAACTTGGCAAAAAACCCGCCAGTCATCGGAATCCCAATTAACGAGAGCAAGAACAAGGTCAATGTGGCAGCGAGTAAGGGCGAGCGCTCCGCGAGGCCGGAATAGTCGTCCATCGTGACGCGGCGCTCGCCGGTGCTTCCGAAGTGGCTGACGACGGCGAAGGCGCCAATATTGGTCACGGCGTAAGCTGCGGTGTAGAACATGGCGGCAGGGATGGCGGCCTCCGGCAGCGCGGCAAAGGCAACGAGCAGATAGCCGGCATGCGCAATGGAGGAGTAGGCCAGCAGACGCTTGACGTTGTCCTGGACCAAGGCTCCGATATTGCCAAGGGTCATGGACAGAGCAGCGGTGACCCAGATCAGCCAGATGCGGCCCGGAGCATTGGCTTCAAACATCACACGTAGCAAAACCGCAAACACGGCCGCTTTCGGCGCCGTGGACATGAACGCCACGACCGGCGACGGCGCTCCTTCGTAAACGTCCGGCGTCCAGATGTGGAAGGGAGCTGCCGCGACTTTGAATCCCAAACCAACAAACATGAATGCAACGCCCATATAGGCAAGCACAGGAATATTGCCCGAGCGCAGCACATTGCCGATGACATCAATGGTGGTTGAACCCGTCGCACCGAACACCAAGGCGACGCCATAAAGAAAAAATGCAGTGGCGAACGAGCCGAGCAGGAAATACTTAACGGAGGATTCAGCACTAATCGCGGCGCGGCGGCGGAATCCAGCCAGCACATAGGTAGAAATGGAAGAAATTTCAAGGGCGATGAAGATGAGTACCAATTCGACGGCGGAAGTCATGAGGCACATGCCGACCGCGCCGAACAACATCAGGCCGTAGTATTCGCCGCCGCGGATTTCCTGCACGTTCAGGTATTCATATGACGACAAAATCACGATGGCGGTGATGGCGATGATGAGGATGTGAAAAAACGTACTGAAGGAATCTACACGCACCATGTTTGCGAAGGCGTAACCGGGTGATTGGGCCTGAACTAATGTGGCGGCGAAAGCGGCGAACGAGCCGACTAAAGCCAGCGCTCCCGAAAGAGTGCGGCTGCGGCGATCATCCAAAAGCGGGTCGAGCAGCATGATAACCATGCCGAAGATCGATAGGACCAGCTCAGGCAGAATGCGGATGTAGTCGGCGTATTGCGGAATCATCAAAGTCGAGTTCACTGGCCCACCACCCTGCTGGCAACCTGCGCGGCAAAGTTAGCGTACGGTATGAGCGCAGCATGCACGGCGGGGTCAATCGCATTCAACCAAAGCAAAGGCGCGACGCCCATGACGAGAGCGACCATGCAGGCAGACACAACGGCGAGCTTTTCGCGCAGATTCATGTCAGGGAGCGATGCGTTGACCTTGTGCGTGATTTGTCCGAAGAAGACGCGCTGGTACATCCAGAGAAGGTAGCAGGCGCTCCAAATCACGCCTGTGGCACCCAGAATGCCGTAAATGGGGCGAGCCTGAAACGCGCCGCTCAAAACCAGAAACTCGCCGACGAAACCATTGAGCAGTGGTAAGCCGACCGAGGCGAGCATAACGAAACAGAACAATGTGGAATAGACCGGCATGGGTGTGGCGAGGCCACCGAATTCGGAGATTTCGTACGTGTGCCGACGCTCGTAGAGAATGCCGGCGAGCATAAACAATCCGCCGGTCGAAATGCCATGCGCCAGCATCACGAACATGGCACCGTCGAGGCCGGCCTGAGTGAAGCTGAAGATGCCGAGTACCACAAAACCCAGATGGCTAATGGACGAATAGGCGATCAGCTTCTTCATGTTCGGCTGCACCATGGCGACCAGAGCGCCATAGATAATGCCAATGAGCGCGAGAACCATGATCCAGGGGGCATTGGCCCGCGCTTGTTCCGGGAAAAGGCCGAGATTGAAACGCAGCAAGCCGTAAGTACCCATCTTGAGCAGCACTCCAGCCAGTAGAACCGAGCCGGCAGTCGGCGCTTCCACGTGAGCGTCCGGCAGCCAAGTGTGGAACGGGAACAACGGAACCTTCACAGCGAACGCAACAAAAAAGCCCAGGAACAGCCACAGGGAAGCAGCCTGGAAACCAGGCACCTGCCCGCTGCGAATGGCATTCTGGATGGTCACGAAATCAAAGCTTCCGACGCGGGCATAGAGCCAGAGAATCGCCGCGAGCATAAACACCGAAGCGACCATGGTATAGAGGAAGAATTTGACAGCAGCATAAACCTTGCGCCCATGGCCATACATGCCGATGAGAAGCGCCATCGGAATGAGCGTCGCTTCCCAGAAGAAGTAAAAGGCGAAGAGGTCGAGCGCAACAAAGACGCCGATCATCGCCGTTTCCAAAACCAAGAGCAGGATGAAGAATTCTTTCACCCGGTCGTGGATGGAGTGCCAGGAAATCAGCACGCACAGCGGCGTAAGGAATGTGGTCAGCACGACCAGCCACATGGAGATGCCATCCATGCCGAGGTGGTAATGGATGTTGGGGTGGTTAATCCAGACCTTGTCGATTTCGTACTGGAAGCCGACGACGTTGCGATGGAAGTGCGCCGGCAAGTGCAAGGACAGGAAGAAGTCCACCAACGAAATGAACAGCGCGAACCCGCGGATTTCGCGATCGCGGCGAGGAAGAACGACGAGCAATAGCGCGCCGGCGAGCGGAACGAAAGTGACCAGCGTCAGAATGATGGGATTCCAGGTGTCCATGTTCATCGCGTTCCCACCGCCAGCCAAGCCATGAAGACGATGACGCACGCCGCGCCGGCGGCGACCCAACCCGCGTACGAACGAATGTTGCCAGATTGCATATGGCGCATCGAGTCGGAGACTTCGCGCGCGCCTTCGGCAGAGCCGTCCAGCGTGGCGTCAATGATTCCGCGATCGATGCCTTGCCACAGTACGGCGGAAGAAAAGGCGATCAGCGGCCTGACGATGCCGGCGGCATAGATTTCGTCTATGTAATATTTATTGAGGACGGTGTAATAGAGGCCGCCAAGTTTGGCAGCGATCTCTGCGGGAAGCTCGGGGCGGCGGTAATACAACTGCCACGCCAGCAGGAAGCCTAGTAGGCCGGCTCCCACAGAAATTCCGGTAAACAGAAGTTCAGTGCTCTTTTCGGATTCTTCGCTCTTCGGCGCAGGGTTCGAAGATTCGGCCGCCAGTGTTGCAGCTGACATTGATTCCGCGGGCGCCGCCGGGGCGTCGAAGCTGTCCGCGCTGATCGTCGCCGTCGAATGAAAGACAGGCGCAAGAAAATTCTCAAAGCGGTTGCCGATGCCGACCCATCCTCCAACGACCGAAAGAATGGCAAGGACAACAAGCGGCCCTAGCATGACGCCGGGGCTTTCGTGAACCGTACCGTGTCCATGCGAGTCATGTCCATGTGAATCGTGACCATGCCCGCCATGATCGTGCGAATTATGCTCTTCTCCGCGATATTCGCCGAAGAAAGTAATGAACCATTGGCGGAACATGTAGAACGAAGTTAAGAAAGCGGTGAATACGCCAACACCCCAGTAAATGAGGCTGACGCGCGAAGCTTGCCAGAGAATTTCGTCTTTACTGAAGAATCCGGCAAGGGGTGGGATGCCAGCGATGGCAAACGTTCCAGCGGTCATGGTCCAGAAAGTCCAGGGAATCTTTGTGCGCAGGCCGCCCATCTTGCGCATGTCCTGCTCGCCGCCGACGGCATGAATCACGGAGCCAGCAGCAAGGAATAACAGACCTTTAAAGAACGCGTGCGTCATCAGGTGGAAGATTCCGGCGGAGAACGCGCCCACGCCACAGCCCAGGAACATATAGCCCAACTGCGAAACGGTAGAGTAAGCCAGAACTTTCTTGATGTCAGTCTGCGTAATGCCGATCGTGGCGGCGAAGAATGCGGTCAAAGTCCCGATGATGGCAACTACGGTCAAGGCAGAGGGTGCACGGTCAAAAATCACGTGCGAGCGCGAAACCATGTAAACACCGGCAGTGACCATGGTGGCCGCGTGAATTAGGGCTGAAACCGGCGTCGGGCCTTCCATCGCGTCTGGCAACCAAACGTAAAGCGGAATCTGTGCAGATTTGCCAGCAGCGCCAACCATCAGAAGAATACCGATGGCCGTGAATAATCCAGCATGGGTTTCAATATGCAAAGGCGCAATGGCGTGCGCCAACTCCGCGTAATTTAGCGAGCCAAAGTGCTTAACGAGAAGAAACAAAGCAATGAGGAAGCCGAAGTCGCCAATGCGGTTGACGATAAATGCTTTCTTACCCGCAGAGGCTGCCGAATCCCTAAGGAAGTAGAAACCGATTAGCAGGTATGACGCGAGACCGACGCCCTCCCACCCGATAAACATCAGTAGGTAGTTGCTGGCGAGAATGAGCGTCAGCATGAAGAACATGAAGAGATTCAGATAGGTGAAGAAGCGGTAAAAACCGCCTTCTTCCCACATGTAGCCGACGGAGTAAATATGGATCAGGAAGCCGACGCCGGTGACCACCAGCAACATGATGAGCGAAAGCTGATCGAGATAAAAGGCGAAGTCGACCTGAAAGGAACCGGCGCGAATCCAGGGCGCAAGGGTTTCGATATAGGGCAGCGTGAGCGATGAGAACTGGCTCACGACCCATAGGCCCATGGCGAATGCCGCGCCCGAAAAGACCAGTGCGACCGTAGAGACAGCCTGCCGCGAAGAGCGCTTACCGAAAAAGCCGTTAATGGCTGCGCCAGCGAGTGGCAGCAGCGGAATCAGCCAGAGATGTAGATTCGGCGTCATAATTTGAGCAGGTTCACCTGGTCCACATTCAAGGTTTCGCGCGTACGGAAAATGGCGATGATGATCGCTAAGCCGACTGCTGCTTCCGCGGCCGCGACGACCATCACAAAGAAAACGAAAATCTGTCCGCTCAGCGCGTGCCATTGTGCGGCAAAGGCGACAAAGGAGAGATTCACTCCGTTGAGCATGAGCTCAATGGACATAAAAATCGTGATGAGGTTGCGCTTGATGAGAAATCCCGTCACGCCGCAAGCGAACAGAATGCCGCTAAGAATCAGGTAATAGGAAAGCGGGACCATCAGCCCTCCTTCTTTTCTATCGCGCGAGTTTGCGATTGAGCATGGCTGGCGAGCACCACGGCTCCCATGATGGCAATCAGCACGAGGATGGATGTGACTTCGAAAGGCAGCAGGTAATCATGGAACAGAAGCCAACCGATGTCCTGCGGAGAGCCGGGCAGAGCGCCGATCTCAACGTGGCTGGTGCCAGAATGTTTGAGCAGAATCCAAGCCATCAAAATGCTGCCGATCAACATGCCGGGGACGCCAAAAATCCAGGCCACGCGGCTGCCGCCTGAGCGGGCTTCTTCGCCGGCGTTGAGCAGCATGATGACGAATACAAATAGGACCATGATGGCGCCGGCATAGACGATTACTTGCACAGCGGCGACGAACTCCGCGCCGAGCAGGAGATATTCGGCCGCCAAAGCTCCCATGACGACGACGAGAGACAGTGCGCTGTCAATGGGGTGATGCTGCAAGAGCAGATTCACCGCCCCGGCGACGCAGACCGCTCCGAAAATGAGAAACAAGATCAGGTGCATGATTTATTTTGTTTACGACTTTAGCGCAACAATGAACGCTGTAACGACCAGATTCGCAATGGCCAGCGGCAAGAGAAACTTCCATCCGAATGCCATCAACTGGTCATAGCGGAAACGCGGCAGCGTGCCGCGAACCCAAATGTAAATGAACAGGAATACAAAAACTTTGGCCACAAAGTAAAAGACCGGGAGAAGGACCTGCAGAATGTAGGGCCCGAAAATAGGCCCATTCCATCCCCCGAGGAACAGGATCGTGGCCAGGCAGCCGACCGTGATCATATTGGCGTACTCCGCCATGAAGAACATGGCAAATTTCATCGCGCTGTATTCGGTATGGTAGCCGGCTACGAGTTCGGTTTCCGCTTCAGGTAAATCGAACGGAATGCGATTGGTTTCCGCATAGGCTGCCATCAAATAGATGAAGAACGCCACAAACTGCCCGCCGTAGAAGATATTCCACTTGGGGATGATCCCCCAGAAGTGCCCCGATTGTGCTTGCACGATGTCGCGCAGGCTGAAGCTGCCGGAAAGAATCAAGACGCCCACGAGGGAGAGGCCGAGGGCGATTTCATAGCTGATCATCTGGGCGCTGGCGCGGAGTCCGCCGAGCAGAGAATATTTGTTGTTCGATGACCAGCCCGAGAGGGCGATGCCATAAACGCCAAGCGACGTAAGGCCGAGAATGATGAGGAGGCCGATGTTGACGTCAGTGATCTGCAATGGCGTGTAGATCGTATCGCTGACCGAGACCCAATTGCCGAACGGAATGACGGCGATGGACGTAAGCGCGAAGGCCACCGCAATCATCGGCGCGGCGATGTATAAGGTCTTGTGGACATGCGGCGGCGTTAGATCTTCTTTGAAAAGGAATTTCACGCCGTCGGCGGCGGGTTGCAGCAGGCCGAACGGCCCAACGCGCGTGGGGCCCCAACGGTTCTGCATGTGGCCGACAACTTTGCGTTCCAACCAGACGGTATAGGCGACCGCGGTCAGCAGGATAAAGAACACCAGTGCGATCTTGATCACCGAAACGAGAATGAATAGTCCTACGCTCAAGATTTCTCTTCCCTTAACCTGACTTCAGTCGGCTGCCACTTCCTCTGGAGTACGGCTGCGGTTTTCCATGACGGAATTTAATGCCCGGGAATACCGCCCCATGGTTCCTGAGCTGAATAAATTATCGTTTGCTGGAACAATCAAATCCGGATCTTGCTGCGCGCCCGGTCCGCTTTGCGACAGTTGCGTGTGCTCGTCGTTGCCAGCCAGCAAATTCAGACGAGATACGCGATAGGCCGGAACGAGACGCTGAATTTCGTCGAAAATCGCCATGGGATCGAATGGACTCATTTTCGATTCAAGCCCGTTAGCCTCGAGCCACACGCTATGGCGGTCGGCTTCGCCAGATTGCGCGCCCCGCGACTGGCCCATGTCGGCCGATTCGCCTCGCCCAAACGGAACGAGACCGCGGACATCGAAACCCATAGCGTCGGCGATGCGGACGATCATTTCGAAATCTGATTTCAGGACCGTTGACTTCGCTGGCTTTCTTAACGATCTGCAAGTCGCCGCAGGTGTTGGTCACTGTGCCGGACTTTTCGTAAAGGTTCGCGGCTGGCAGAACAACGTCTGCGATAGTCGCGGTTTCGGTCAGGAACATGTCTTGCACCACGACAAAGCTGCCCGAGAACGTATCGGGACGCAACCCATAACGAGCCAGCGGATTCGACCCGACGACGTAAAGCGCTTTCAACTTACCAGCTTTGGCGCTATCAACCATTTGTGGGATTGTGAGTCCGGCAGAAGCCGGCAAGGGCCATTCACTTTGTGCGTTGGAAGCCGGCACGTATCCCGGAAGTAGATCTGGGTAAAGGCCCATGTCGGCGGCGCCACGCGAATTCGAATAGTCGGCGAGAGCGATTATTTTTGCGCCGGAAATGCTGGCAGCAAAATTAGCGAGCGAAGCAACCGCCTTACCACGGATTTCAGAGCCGAAGATTATGACTAGATTTTTCTCACTGCGTAACTTGTCTCGTAGCGCAGACCAGCCGGTGTCAGTACCAAGTGAGTCGAGGACGGAGTCGTCTCCGGCTAGATAAGCTGCGATTTTTGGCTCGGCACCAGATGGAATCAGGCCGAAGGTTGTTGCCTGGCGCCTCAGCTTGATCTCGCGCGAGTTGACTACATACAGCTTCGCGCCATGCAGCCGAATGTTATTGCGAATCTGCCACGCCAGTAACGGATGCTGCTCGGTTGGATCATTACCAATCAATAAAATCGCGGGCGCGTTGTAAACGTGACGCATGCTGGCGGTGATTTCCGGTTTACCGCTGAGGGCAGCAGCGAGGGCAGGGAAGTCGGCGGTACGGTGATGGTCGATGTTGTTGGTCTCTAGCACTACGCGCGCAAACTTCTGCAAGAGATAATTCTCTTCATTCGTTGTGCGGGTCGAGCCGATCACGCCAATTGCGGAGCCGCCATGTTGCATGCGGACTTCATTCAGTTTCTTGCCCACCAGTTCGAATGCTTCTTCCCACGTGGATGGCGTAAGCTTGCCATTCTTGCGAATGAGAGGCTGCGCGAGGCGGTCTTCGCTGTTCGCGAAATCAAATGCGTAGCGGCCCTTCATGCAAAGGAAGTCGTTATTGATGCCGCTCTTGTCGCGATTGTCGCCTCGCACGATTTCCGAACCATCGTCGGCGCGACGCACACCTAAAGTGGTCTTACAGCCGTCAGCGCAATGGGTACAGGTCGTCCCTACATGGTTCATTTCCCATGGACGGGTCTTGTACCGATACGCGCCCGAAGTGAGTGCGCCGACCGGGCAGATGTCGATGCACATGCCGCATTCTTCACACTCGAGGTGGTCTTCTTTGTTGGGCGCGATGACAGAACTGACACCTCGGTTCTGCACGCCCAACGCCCAAACGTCCATGCCTTCGCCGCAGACGCGGACACAGCGATAACACAAAATGCAACGCGGACGGTCGAAGTAAACCACGGGCGACCATTGCTGCTCGTCTTTGTGGTTCTTCGGCTCCATGTATTTCGATTCAGCGGCGCCGTAGCTAAAAGTCATATCCTGCAATTCGCACTCGCCACCGGCGTCGCAAACTGGGCAATCGAGCGGATGGTTGCCGAGCAGCAGCTCGACCATGCCTTTACGCGCCTGCTTGATTTCGTCGCTATCGGTAACCACCGCCATGCCTTCGCCCACTACCGTGGTGCAGGCGGTTTGCAGCTTGGGCATCTTCTCCACGCGGACGAGGCACATGCGGCATGCGCCCTGCAGAGACAAATTCGGGTAATAACAGAACGATGGGACTTCGATGCCCACGTTCTTGCAGGCTTCGATCAGCAGAGATCCCGACGGCGCGGTGACCTTCTTGCCATCCACCGTGAGGTTAACGAGTTTGGGTGCGTCAGCCATGAAATTCGTCTTATACCAGCGCGGGCTCTGCTGCCTTTTCGTAAGGACAAGGCTTGCCGTCCAAATGATCTTCAAATTCTTTGCGGAACTTCTTCACAAACGCCATCATCGGCATCGCCGCCGCGTCGCCAAGCGGACAGAATGTGCGGCCCAACATGTTTTCCGACAGGTAATACATGTTATCAATGTCTTTATTCAACCCTGCGCCATTATGGAAGCGGATTAGCGTCTTTTTTAGCCAATCGGTGCCTTCGCGACAGGGTATGCACCATCCACAGCTTTCGTGCTGGTAGAACTTGATGGTTCGGAGCGCAAATTTTACGATGCAAACCGTGTCGTCGAGGACGACCACGCCGCCAGAACCAAGCATGGAGCCTGTTTTTGCGACGGAGTCGAAGTCCATGGCAACATCACACTCTTCCGGAAGCAGAATCGGTGTGCTCGAACCACCAGGAACGACGGCTTTCAATTTTCGTCCATTGGGAATCCCGCCGCCAACCTCATAAATCATCTTCTTGAGGTTGTAACCCATGGGCAGTTCATAGACTCCGGGCTTCTCCAAATCTCCGGCAAGGCAGAACAAGCGGGTGCCGCCATTTTTTGGGGGACCAAGATTGGCGTACCATTCTGCGCCGCCAAGAAGAATGTGCGGAACACTCGCGAGGGTCTCCGCGTTGTTGATTACTGTCGGGCCGCCCCACAAACCAACCACGGCAGGAAATGGAGGCTTGATCCGGGGAATACCTCGCTTGCCTTCGAGCGACTCCATCAGCGCAGATTCTTCGCCGACTTCGTAAGCTCCGGCGCCGCCGTGCCAGTAAATATCAAGATTTTTGCCGCTACCAAAGATGTTTTTGCCCGCAAAGCCTTTCGCATAAACGTCGGCGATGGCCTTCTGCATGATCACCGATAGATAGCGATATTCGCCACGTATGTAGATGTATCCCTTTTGGGCTCCTACCGCGAGCGCGGCGATCATGGTCCCTTCAATGACAGCGTGAGGATCGTGCTCAAAAATCAGGCGGTCTTTGCAGGTGCCGGGTTCGCTTTCATCCCCGTTGCACAAAATATATTTCGGTTTGCTCGCTTGCTTGGGAACGAACGACCATTTCAGCCCCGTGCTGAATCCAGCGCCGCCACGGCCGCGAAGGCCGGAGTTCTTGACTTCATTGATGATGGCGTCGGGCTCCATGGTCAGGGCTTTGCGCACAGCCTTATAGCCATCGAGCTCAATGTAGCGGTCGATGTTCGTCGCGCCCTTGCCAAAGCGCTTGGAAACGACTTTTACCTCGTCGGGATGTGAAACCAGATCCGCCATTAACGTACTTTCTTTCGATAGTTTTCGAGGACGGCGTCCATCTTGCGTTCGTCCAAATTTTCGTGGAAATCGTAATTGACCTGGATCGCCGGCGCCCAACTACATGCGCCAATGCATTCGACTTCCTCTAGAGAAAACACACCGTCCGGCGTTGTGCCCTTGTGGCCGATTTTCAAGCGATCTTTGCAATGTTCCAATAACTCTTCGCCACCGCGTAACATGCAGGCGATGTTGGTGCAAACCTGCACGTTGTATTTGCCGCGAGGCTTGGTGACCAGCATGGAGTAATAACTTGCCACGTTGGTCACTTCGAGCGGAGTGAGTTCCAAGCGCTGCGCAATGTCTGTAATCACTTCCTCAGAGAGATAACCAACTTCGTCTTGAGCATAGAGCAGCGTCGGAACGAGCACAGATCGCTTCGTCGGGTAATGCGTGAGCATTTCCGCGAACCGCTTTTCGAACTCAGCGGAAAACTTCATCGATCGATCTCTCCCAGCACGATGTCGATGGATCCGATGGCGGCGACGACGTCCGCCAGCAATCGTCCTTCACAAAGTTTGGGCAGTGTTTGCAGATTTGCGAAGCAAGCGGAACGCATATGTACGCGATAAGGCTTCGCCGAGCCATCGCTCACGATGTAATAGCCCATTTCGCCGCGCGGCGATTCGACCGCTTGATAAACCTCGCCTTCAGGGACAGTAAATCCTTCTGACACAATCTTGAAGTGATAGATGAGCGCTTCCATCTGCGTCTTCATCTTTTCGCGATCTGGAAGCACCACTTTGGGCGCGTCGGCCTTTACCGGACCGTTCGGCATCCCGTCCAGCGCTTGCCTCACGATGCCAATGGATTCGCGCAGTTCGGCCACGCGGCACATATAACGCGCGAAAACATCGCCCTCTGTCGCGGTAGGCACTTTGAATTTGAAATTCTCGTAGCCGGTGTAAGGATTATCGCGGCGCAAATCAATATCCACGCCGCTTCCGCGAAGAGTGGGGCCACTCGCGCCTAGCGCGAGAGCATCTTCCGCCGTGAGTTTGGCTACGCCCTTCGTGCGCATCACCCAAATCGGGTTTCCCGTGAGCAGATTTTCGTACTCATCTACTTTCGAGGGGAATATATCGGCGAATTTGCGCACCCGGTCAAAGAAATCCAGCGGTGGTTCGAGAGCAACGCCACCGATGCGGAAATACGAGGTCATCATGCGTTGCCCGCTGATGGCTTCAAACAGCCGCAGAATTTCTTCACGCTCGCGGAAGCAATAGAGAAACACCGTCATCGCACCGATGTCCATGGCATGCGTACCCAGCCAGACAAGGTGGGAGTTAATCCGCGTGAGTTCATTCATCAGGACGCGCAGCCACTGCGCCTTTGGGGGGATTTCCAGCCCCAACAATTTCTCTACAGCCAACACATAGCAAAGGTTGTTGGTCATGGGGCAGAGATAATCGATGCGGTCGGTAAGCGGAACTACCTGGTGATAAAACTTGGCTTCGCAGGTCTTCTCAATGCCCGTGTGGAGGTATCCAATGTCGGGCATGATGCGCACGATGTTTTCGCCGTCGATTTCGAGAATGACGCGCAAAACGCCATGGGTCGATGGGTGCTGCGGACCCATGTTCAGGATCATTGTTTTGTCCTGAGCGAACTCAATGTCGGGCATGGCTGTCAGGTGGCCCATCAGCGATAACCCTCCACCGGGTAATCCTTGCGCAACGGATGGCCTTCCCAATCCTCGGGCATCAGCAGGCGCCGCAAATAGGGATGGCCGCTGAAACGCACTCCAAAAAGGTCATAGACTTCGCGCTCGGCGTAGTTGGCGCCGGGCCAAATCGAAGTTACGGACTCGACCACGGGGCTGTCGCCCGAAAGGCGAACTTTTAACCGCACACGTTCCTTTTTTGCGATCGAGAACAGGTGGTAAATCACCTCAAAGCGGGGCTCTTCCGGGAGCCAATCGACACAGGTAACATCCGACAAATAGTTGAAGTCGCAGGTCGGGTCGCTCTTGAGCAGCATGCAGGTTTCGCGCAAATAGGCGCGGCCGACATAAATCGTCATTTCCTCGCGATCAAACTTCGCTCCTTCGATCGAAGCTGAGTTCCAAGCGAGGAGGGACGCGAGGGCAGGATGAGACTTGAGTTGCTCGATATCTGTAATAGCGGGTGCGATGGCCATTAGACCTCACCTCGCTTAGCCGAGGGAGTGCCCCAATCGAGTGCGCCCTTTTTCCAGACGTAGAAGAATCCCACAAGAAAAATGGCGATATACACGAACATTTCCCAGAATCCGAACATCTTTAGTTTGCGCAGGATAACGGCCCACGGATAAAGGAATACGGCTTCCACGTCGAAGAGGATGAATAGCATGCCCACCAAATAGAACTTGACCGAAAATCGGCCCTGCGTGTCTCCAATGGGGGTCATGCCGCACTCATAAGGAGAAAGTTTGGCCCGGGAAGGTCGTCGGTAGCCAATAATCCATGAAAGCGTGACCACGGCGCAGGCGAAACCGACGGCTACCATAAAATGAATTAAAAGAGGCAGGTAGCGGACGAAATAGTTATCAGGCATGGGCGCTGGTCTATATAATTCGGCGACAGAGTTTAGGAAACACTCTAGACTAGAGTTGGTCGGAGTGAGTGTCAAGCGCAGCCGTCACATTTATGATGAACTTTTAACCAGAATTTTATTTTCTGGTCAACCATTGAGTGGAACGCATGATTTTTGGTTTTAACACCGACATAAAACACGGCGATACGGTCTATCACGTACAGAGTGAGGCTCGCGAAAATGAGCTCCTGCTACAGACGCAGGTATTCGTACGCGGCCGTTGCGTTGGCAAGCGTGCGACCTCCTATGCCGAACAAGCGGGAAGCAGCGGTTTCACTGACCAGAACAAAGAACAGATCCTGCGCGAACAGCATCGCATGGTGCTCGACGCAATCCGCGACAACCGGATGGATGATGCGCTCGATAAACGTGACGCCCCTGAGACCCTCGCTGCTATTAAGGAGCTAGATGTCCAATGGCTGAATGCCGATTCCGTACATGCGAACCAGACGCTGGTCTTGCGCTTGCGCGTTACGGATGGCGGCGTGGCGACCCCGAACGCCCGCATTACCATTCGTTTCGCCCGGGCGGATGGTGCGCCGTTCTACACCCAAGTGGTGACCGATGCCACGGGCGACGTTGAAATGAAGATTGATGCGGAGGAAGCGTCGTTGCCCGATTCTTCCATTCTGGTCCAGGCCAATGTCGCCGGCCGAACCGCCACACGAAAGTTTCAACTTAAGAAAGTCGAAGCCTAGCCGGCGACGCAACTCAACGGATTTATGCGCCTTCAAATTAATGGAGACGACCGCGAGTTTGGCTCTCCGCTCACACTAGCTTCTCTGGTCGAACAACTCGGCATGAAAGCCGATCGCGTCGCGGTTGAGTTGAATCGCCAAATCGCTGCGCGCGATGAATGGGCCACCGTTAATCTCAAAGACGGCGATCGCCTGGAAATTGTCCACTTTGTCGGCGGCGGTTGCTGACGATCTGCCAGGAACTCTTCTAGTCACTGTTTTTGCACCGAATCTTTTGTTGACAGCGCACAGATCACGCCTAAAATGTTTGAAACATTAGCAGTTAGAAATGTTTTAAACATTTCGCCCTTTAAATGCCGCAGAGCTTTACATCACGTGAAGTGATCCATCTGACGGGAATCACTCCGCGCCAATTGCAATGGTGGGATGAGCGCGGCATAGTCGTGCCGCAGCGACAAGGGCATCGCCGGATCTATTCATTGGAAGATTTGACCGAAGTGGCTGTTATCTGCGAACTGCGGCGCCGGGGCTTTGCTCTGCAAAGCGTTCGTAAGGTCATGCGTTTTCTGCTAAAGGAGTTCGGCAAGAGGCTAGCGCAGACGGTTGGCGGCGCTTGCAATTATCACTTGCTGACGGATGGAAAATCACTCTATCTCGAAACTTCGCCGCAGCAGATTGTGGACATTTTGAAGAACTCTGCACAGCCTATGTTCACCATTTGCCTAAGCGATACGGTGAGGCGCGTGCGTGCCGAAATTCGCCGTGAAAAAAAAGCTAATGCATCGGAAAGCATTCGTGGGCAGGAAAGAGCGAGAAAAGCATCGTAGTCGGCGGTCCATCCTTACGCGGGAGAAGACAACATGGTCGGAGAGATTGACGTCCTGAGCGAGTGGATTCCGGAGCAGATGCAACCCGGCACGATTTTTGTGCTCGAAAACGCTGGCCGCGTCGGCGAAGAAGCGGACCCGTATTGGGCGGTACTCTCCTGCCCTGATTGCGGTACCCTCGGCCTGATTACGCGTAAGCAGATCGCAGGATTGCTCACGGTGATTTGCGGATCAAGCCAGTGTTCAGCGCAATTTTTCATCCGCGACAACGACATCGAAATACGCAAGCCGTTTTAATTTATCGAGGCGCCGACGACGCTGCATGTCGCCACGCAGGTTAGTTTCGTTGTGCAGTAGTTTGAAGTTTCACCGGCACCTGCTCGACTATCTCAATTCCAAAACCTTCCAGGGCCGCGACGCGCCGGGGATGATTCGTCAATAATCGAATGCGTCGCAGGTTTAGGTCGGAAAGTATCTGCGCTCCCAGGCCGATTTCGCGCTGTATTTTGCGCTCCGCTTCTGGTTGTGTAGCTGCCGCGCGATCCCGGTGAAAACTCAAGAAATTACGTTCGCCGGTGCGGTCCACGGAAAATCCCTTGGCAGTCTGGTGCAAATAAATAAGAGCGCCGCGACCCTCCCTGGCAATCGCCTGCATGGAGCCTTCAATCGTGCCATGGCAATCACAGCTTGTGGATCCGAAAACATCGCCCACCACGCAATGAGCGTGCATACGAACAAGCACTGGCTCGCGACCGCTCTCAACGTCCCCTTTCACCAG
Organism: Terriglobia bacterium; assembly: GCA_963702965.1. Lineage (GTDB taxonomy): Bacteria > Acidobacteriota > Terriglobia > Terriglobales > Acidobacteriaceae > JAJPHW01. The sequence continues at coordinate 3,084,865 of OY969776.1, read as the reverse complement.
AGCAATGTGCGCTTCGCCACCTGAGCTTTCGTTGTTGCGAATGTCGCTTTCATAGGCGATCACGCGAAACTCGCCGTGTTTCGTATCGATGAGCGCCTCGCCGACGCGATGAACGTAGCGCTCATTCTGCATCCGATAGCGGATGAGTTCGGCAACGGTGAGCATTTTCATGTCGTGCTCACGGCAGAATGCAATCAAGTCGGGGACGCGTGCCATGGTGCCGTCGTCGCGCATGATTTCGCAGATCACGCCTGCAGGAACCATGCCCGCGAGCCGTGCCAAATCGACCGAGGCTTCGGTCTGTCCAGCCCGTACGAGCACGCCGCCTTTTTGTGCGCGCAAAGGAAACATATGGCCGGGACGTGCCAAATCATTCGGCCGCGTTGTCGGATCAATCGCCACTTGAATTGTTCGCGCACGATCTTGCGCCGAGATGCCAGTCGTAACGCCCTCGCGCGCGTCAATCGCTTCGCAAAATGCCGTGCCGTAGTTCGAAGTATTTTCGGCCGACATGGGACCGATGCGCAAGTGATCGAGCCGCTCCTCGGTCATGGCTAGGCAAATCAATCCGCGGCCGAACTTCGCCATAAAGTTGATGGCTTCGGGCGTAACTTTTTCAGCGGCGAGGGTGAGGTCGCCTTCATTCTCGCGGTCTTCGTCGTCCACCACGACGACCATGCGTCCGGCGCGGATTTCCTCAATCGCGCTGGGAACGTCAGTAAAAGGGGAATCGGGGCTCATGAGGCGATTCTAGCAAGAAAGATCGGTTGATTGAGGCAATCAAGCCTCGGGTGAAGCTTAGAGTAGTTATGGCTAAGGCTTCCAATTACTTCCCGCCCGTAAACAAGACCGCGTCGCTTTGTTGCGTTCCCCGATTTATCGCCAGCCACTTGCCATCCGGGGAATAGGCCACTGAAACAATTAGCCGGAGGTGAAGTGAGTCAACTGCTCATCCGGCGCTTTCTTGAAAATCGAAATTGCCCATAGATTCGGTACGCCGGTACGAATGTCAACCATAGCAAACCCGGCTGTCAGGCATCCATGCGCCAGTCCTTGCATTTGGATCCATGGTGTTGCCGACGTCGCCGACCGCTTTTACCGACCCATCCTCGGTCGAAATCGTTGTCACCACGATTACGCCTTTTTTGTCCGGCCCGGCGAAAGCGACCCACCGCCCGTCCAGTGACAGGAACGGCGGGCTGATCGATAAGCGATCGCTCAATCGCGTCGCGTTTTCTCCATTGGGTCGCATCTTGAAGACGTAAGTTCCTTCGCCCGGAACCTGCCCCGTGTAGTAGATCCAATCCGACGAAGCTGCACATTTTGGGCCGATTTCACCGGGCCCGTTCGTAACCTTTTTGGCAACCCCGCTTTGCAGGTCGGTTCGCCAGATGTGTTCGGTACCATCGACATCGGAGCTATAAAAAATACTTGCACCCTTTTCGCAGACTGTAGGTGTGTCACGATACTGGCCGTCATAGGTGATCTGTCGGACGTGGGCTCCAGTTGTGTCCGTTAAGAACAAATCCCATCCGGCCGGCGTATTGCTCAAATAAACGATTCGATCGTCGGGCGTGAACGCGACCCGAATATCTTTGCGATTATTTGTGATTTGCGTCAGACGGTCTGGCGTGTTTGCCGGTCCGGCCCATACTTGAGCGGATTGATTTTGCTGTGCGCTGGCGATCTTCTTTCCATCCGAAGAAATGCTCACGGACAGATATTCATTCAGGTCGCTCGAAATCCGGCGGGCTGCGTCGTTCGACTTGCTTACCATCCAAATTTGAGCGGGAAATCCACTCTTGTCCTGGGCGGCGAGCAATAACCCGCTGCTGTCGGATAACCACTGGAAATCGTTAATTTGCCGCCACCGCGGCCCGACCGGCGCCATTCCTTGCCCGGTAACGGCATCGACAATATAAAGGCCCGTGGACTTGCCGTCAGGGCTTGGGTCTATCTTCGGAAATGCGATACTCCGTCCATCGGGAGACCACGCTACGGCTGGGGCATATAAGGTTGCCCGCCAGATCCTGCCTATACGAGGCTAAAGCCCGAATACCACCGCCCTCCGCATCGGCCATCTCCAGTTCGACTAGGTCAGTCTTGGCGATCAGCGCGTACACCATGCGATTGCCATCCGGGGAAAAAGACACATCCGAGTCAGCGCTGGCGACCACGGTGCGTGCCGCCCCGCCCAGCGATGCCACGCGATAAACCGTGCCATGCTGCGCAGCGCTGGGACTGGAAAAGTAGTAGATAAAGTCGCCATCGTGCGTGAAGGTCAAATCAAGAATCGGGTCTAGCGTTGGCGATACGACCTGCACCGCGATGCTGGACGCGAGTTGTCGTACCCGAACGCTGTAGCGCCCCTTGCTCTGCTCCACTAGGCAAGATAACGTCCATCCGGAGAGATGCGTGCGAGGCTCACGTCGCCACTCGACGTAATGCTCGAAATCTCGAATGTTTCAAAACCTGTCTCGGCGAGGCCATTGTTCCATAGGCGATTGCGAAAGACGAACGTCAGAATCCCTGCGATCAAAACCAATGCTATTGCTGCATACCAAAGCTTTCTGTTGCTAGGCTGGTTGACAACATTCCCCCCCGGTGTGGGTGCCCTCGGAGTAGCGCCTGAACTCACAGTTGCGCTGGCGTCTGGCAGTCCAGCAGAAACGGTTCGCGCCGAACTGCTATCCCGCTTGAGTCGTTCCAGGTCCGCCCGCATCTCGGCTGCGCTTTGGCAGCGCAGCTTCGGGTCTTTTTCAAGAGACTTGTTGATGAGTTCCTCAAGCTTGGCGGGAAGATCGGGATTCAGTCGTATAGGCGGCACAGGGGTTTTGTTCAAAATCCCATCGAATATCACGGCAGAAGTGTCGCCACGGAACGCCAGTGTGCCGGTTGCCATCTCATAAAAAACCACGCCCAACGAAAACAGGTCGCTTCGCGCATCTAGCTCTTTTCCTTGTGCCTGCTCCGGCGACATGTACGCAATCGTTCCCAAAGCCTGGCCGGAACTTGTCAGGAGTTCACGATCCGCTTTGGAAAGAGTGCGGGAGTCGCCGCTTGGCAGAACTCCAGCCTGGCCTTCCGCATGGGTCAACTTCGCCAAGCCGAAATCCAAAATCACGGCATGACCGCGCTGGCTGACAAAAACATTTGCGGGTTTTAAGTCGCGATGGATGATTCCTTTCGTGTGTGATGCTTCCAATGCATCGGTGATTTCAATGCCCAGTTGCAGAATTCGGTCGAGCGGCAGCGGCCGCGCCCCAATCAAATGGCGCAGTGTGCTCCCCTCCAGATATTGCATAGCGATGAAGGGCTGGCCGTTATGTTCGCCAATCTCGTAAATTGTGCAGATGTTGGGATGGTCGAGCGCGGAAGCAGTTTGAGCCTCGCGTTCAAAACGTTCCAGAGAGTGGCGGTCGCGGGCCAAGTCTTCCGGCAGAAATTTCAAGGCCACAAAACGGCGCAGCTTAAAGTCTTCGGCCTTATAGACGACGCCCATACCGCCGCCGCCCAGTTTTTCCACGATTCGGTAGTGCGATATGGTCTCGCCGATCAATGCCAATTCTCGTGACCAAGAATGTTAGGGATAGCGAAGGACAGAGTCAACTCGAACTGGTGGTGTCCGCCAACTCATTTTCCGCGCCTGCGAATAGAGCCCTAAGGGCGCGAATCGCGCGGCGCACCACCAGAACGACGAGCAAGCACAGCACGATCGCTATCGCCGCCCCCATGTAGGGATGCTTTACCGCCATCCATGTCAGAAAAACCGCCAGTGCATCTTCACCGAGGCTCAATCCGATATTTGAAAGCGGCTCGGGTGAAGGTGTCACGGCGGCGCGCGCCGCTGTTTTTCCGCCGTGGGCCAATAGCGCGATCAATCCGCCGGCGAGCGTTGCCGCAAGTTGCTCGCCGGGCGAGAGCGCCGCCGTAGCCCGGTACGCCAGCAACGCCGCGACCGGCACACGAATAAACGTATGCAGCGCATTCCACAGCAAGTCAAAGGCAGGAATCTTATCGCCGAAGAATTCCACGCAAAACAAAACCGCGCTCGCGACGACGATGTACCAACTCGAAAGGAGAGTAAGTCCCGCGGGCAAGGCGACGAGATGGGTGTGTTGGAGCAACCCTAGCATAGCGACGGTCGCATAGACGTTCAGGCCGGCCGCGAAGCTAACGGCGATGAGCAACGCAACGATTTCGTCCGTGGGCAAATGCATCCGCGCTCCACAATGGAAAAAGGCCGCCAAACGGCGGCCCTTTCATTCCTTAAATTGCAATTACAACGTTGATTCGATTTCGAATCCCCAAGCTTCGAGCAACGGTTCAGGAATATACTTCGAATTCTTATTCCGGCGCGCCCATTCCCGCAACCGTGTCGAACGTAAGTACTGGTCAGGAGAAAGCTTATACTCCTTTACGACCTGCTCAAACTCAGTGACGGTGGGGACGACCGGGCCAATCGGCTCGGGTTTACCCCAGTTCGGATTTCCTCGTCGTTTTGCCATGAAACAGTGTCCTCATTCCATATTTTCTGAGATAGTCAACGCACTCCAGCTAACCCTAACCATTTAGATTTATCGGCATCCCAGCTGGATTCATAGCCTTCTGTGCAATTTGCTTTGGCTGCTTCTTGGATGTCTGACTATATATCGGTAAAGCTATGATTATACAGGGTTTCCTTCGGTTGTCAACTGAGCCCTTCGGCTAATCCTGCGACATCAGGTCGAAACGGGATGTTTCGTAACCTGTTCGGGAGGTGCCGATTACGCTCGTAATCAGACGCGGCCCGATTGGATTGACGTTGGCCGATAGCGGCTCCTACAGTTGAAATACGGGATTTTGTACGGTGAAATCCGAGGTTATTTTGGCAGGGGTTGTAGGGACGGGAATCGCGCAAATGAGTTTAAAATCATTGGTTTTGTGTGCTGACGAACGAATCGTCCGGGTAATGCGTCGAGTGTTGAGCGAACTGGAGATCGAAGTTCATCACTGCGCTGGGCCGGATTTCGCCGTGCGGCAACTCACGCGCAACCGGTTTGAAGCGGTGATCGTGGATTATGTCGACGAAAAAGTAGCCTCACAAGTGCTGCGAAGCGCACGTTCAGCGCCAGGCAACAAGAACTCGGTCACCATCGCCATACTTGATCCCAAGCAACCGGTTCGTATGGCCTTCGATCAGGGGGCGCATTTCGTTCTTTACAAACCCATTTCCATGGAGAGAGCGAAGTCGAGTTTCCGCGCTGCCCGGGCCTTGATGAAACGCGAACGGCGACGCAATGCGCGTGTGCCTGTAGAGATTTCAGTGACGCTGAATCCGCATCTGGATCAAGGCGCTGTTCATACGGTGACATCGGATTTAGGTGAAGGCGGCATCGCCGTGAAATTGAAGCACCGGATTGGCAATGTACGCAACGTACGGGTTTCGTTTGTTCTGCCGGGCACAGAAAAGAAGATCGAGTGCAGTGGAGAAATAGCGTGGGAGAACGCGCTACGGCAAACGGGCATTCGCTTCAAGGACCTGCCATCGGACGCTGCATACCACATCAAGACATGGCTGGCGCGGCATACGCCGGAACTGGAGCCGGACGATCCGCCGGTGCCATGCAAGTTGACTGATCTCAGCGTCGGCGGCTGCTACTTGGAAATGAGCGCACCCTTCCCGCACCGCACGGTGGTCACACTTTCCATGCAGGCGGGCCTGACGGACTTCCGGGCGCAAGGTGTTGTCAGGGTCATGCATCCGGAGATCGGCATGGGTATTGAATTCTCAAGGAAGAGCGCAGCGCAGCGCGAAAAAGTTGAAGCCTTCATTCAGGAACTGGCCAGCGATCGCGGCGCGTTGCCGGAATTGCGCGTCGAGCCAGAGGGGCTTCTCTACGAAGAAGATCCGGGCAAAGAACTTTCTCCAGACGGAAGCGAAGATCTTTTGTTAACGCTATTTAGGCGGGACGATTTAACCGCCGAAGAATTCCGTGGAGAATTGATCAAGCAGCGCGGCGCACAGAGCGAATCCGCAGCTGCGGTCTGATCCCTTCCTCCCAAGCGTGCTTCCTACGCCAGCGTAGAAAGCGTTTCCTCCACATAAGCGGCGCGGCAAAGATAGCGCTGAATTTTGCCGCTCGTGGTCCGGGGGATTGTCCATGCGCGTACGGGCACGATGTCATGTACTTGAAGGTCGTGCGTCTGGTTGACTGCGCGGCGGATGGCCGCGATGATTTCGGCCAAGTCCGGCGGGGCGTGGCGACCTTCAAACTCCTGCACAATAATCAGCCGTTCTACTCCATCGCGAAGCACAGAAAACGCGGCGGTTCCTGAGGGCGGCAAAGAAGCGTGGCTGCGGGTGACAGTGAATTCGATGTCCGACGGGTAATGATTCTGGCCATGGATGATAATGAGGTCCTTCATCCGTCCAGTGATGTATAGTTCGCCATCCCGAAGAAAGCCGAGGTCGCCGGTCCTAAGAAAGTTCTTGGATTCACCATCAATACGGGCGCGAAATACTTCTTGCGTTTCTTCTGCTTTGCCCCAATATCCCTGCGCTACACTTGGCCCCGAGACCCAGACTTCGCCAATTTGATTGGTTCCGCATGCTTGACATGTTGCCGGATCAACAATGCGGACGTCTTGGCCGCCCGCAACTTCTCCGCAAGAGACCAGGACACACGCATCATCTTTTGCTCGCGGAGGTTCAACCAGATTCACTTCCAATGCCTGGCGCGAAACGGCGGCGTAATTTATGTCTTGACCGGGGGCCGTGCCCGTAACCATTAATGAGGCTTCGGCCAAGCCATAACAGGGATGCAGAGCCTTCGCGCGAAATCCACGACGCTGAAATCTGTCGGAGAAATCCTCGAGCGTTTGTTTGCGGATTGGTTCGGCGCCGTTGAACGCGACCGCCCAACTGCTGAGATCCAGGGAAGACATTTCCTCTTCGCTGATGCGGCGCACGCAAAGGTCATAAGCAAAATTCGGGCCGCCGCTGCACGTCGCGCGGAATTGCGAAATCGCCTCCAACCATCGCGCAGGCCGTTGCAGAAAAGCCACCGGAGACATGAGATAAACCGGAAACCCGGTGCAAAGCGGTTGCAAAATCCCGCCGATGAGGCCCATATCGTGATACGGGGGCAACCAAAAGACCGTGGAGCTCTCGGTGGAGAGAGGGAAATTCCTCTCGATCATGGCCGTATTGTGGATGATATTGGCATGCGACAGAATCACTCCTTTTGGAGATGCCGTGGAACCCGAGGTGTATTGCAGCAAGATTGGCGTTTCGGAGTTCGTTTGAGAAAGCGAGACATCTCCGCGTGACTCCACCATAATCTCGTCTGTAATAAGCACATGCAGTCGTGAGAGGGCACTCTCGGTTTGGCCGAAAACGCTGCGCGGCGAGCGGGCGATTTCGCCGGTGGTTAACGCGACGGATGGCTCTGCATTCGCCACAATTGATTCCAGCCGGCTCAAAGGACGATTAGGGCGCGGCAAATAGGATGGCACGGCAATCACGCCGGCATACATACATGCGAATAGAGCGACGATGTAATCGAGACCGGGAGGGTGCAAAAGTAGCGCCCGATCACCCGGGTGGCAGATTTGCTGCAGCCTTGCGCCCAGGGCTCGAGCCTGCTCGTCAAGTTGTTGATGGGTAAGGGACCGTTCGGCATCTCCTTGCAGGAACGTGTAGATGCGATCATTGGGCCGGGTCTTTACGCGGTCGCGCAGTATCTCAATTAGCGTTGCCGGGCCGACCGCTAATTACGGATGCGGTAGTAGTCGGCTTCGTCAAAGGCGAGTCTCGGCGTAGGAACTCGAAATCACCAATGAAGAGATATTCGACTCTGCTCGAGATTGCAATAGAAATCCGGGGTAGGGTGCAAATGCCCAAATGCAGCGCCCAACTGGCTCTTGACAGGCTCGGTATAATTGCTGGCACTAGAAGGTTGGCTTAGGAACCCACTTCTCCGAGCCTTCGTTGTTGGATGGGGCACTCAAAAATCAAGTTGAGAAGTGAGTCCGAGCGGAGGTGATCTCGTGGCAACCGCAACTGAAGCTGTGCAACCGCGCTCCTTAAGGGGCGCAGCCCGCGCCAGCCGTGACGCGCAAGTTATGGAACGGCGCATTGCCTTTTGGGTGGTCGTAATACCTTTTCTCGCATTGCTTTTCGGCGCTTTTCTGCTGCTCCGCTCCGCCGTTGGTCGAATTGAGCTTCTACTCCTATTCGGTATGTACTGGGTCAGCCACATCGGGATTGGACTCGGCTACCACCGCCATTTCTCGCACCGATCTTTTCAAACCACGCGGCCAATCAAAGCTATTTTTGCCATTATGGGATCCATGGCAGCACAGGGACCCGTGGTGCAATGGGCCGCGACCCATCGCCGACATCATAACTTTAGCGATCACGAAGGCGATCCCCACTCCCCACATCTACACGAGCCCGGTTTCATAAATACGATGCGTGGGGTCTGGCATGCACACACCGGGTGGATGTTCGAGACCGAAGTTTACGATTGGGTGCTTTACGTTCCTGAGCTTGTGAAAGACCGCATGCTCATGAAACTGAACCGCCTCTACTTCGTTTGGGTGCTGCTTGGACTGGCAATTCCCACGGCGCTCGGCTACTGGCTGATTGGAGGCTGGCGTGGCGCTGTCGATGGATTTCTTTGGGGTGGTTTGATTCGCATCGCGCTGGGTCATCACTCCACATGGAGTGTGAACTCGATTTGCCACCTCTTTGGAAAGAGGCCATATCGAAGCAATGACTACAGCCGCAACAATCCGATAATGGGGATCCTTGTTTTCGGCGACGGTTGGCACAACAATCACCACGCGTTTCCGAGTTCGGCATTTCACGGGCTCCGCTGGTGGCAGGTGGACTTCCACGCCTATGTTATCCGCACCCTGGCACTGTTCACCTGGGCTTGGGACGTGAAACGACCGTCCGCAGCAGCGCTTAAACAGAAATCTATGGCGAATCCGGAGCGTCTTCCCTTAGCAAGTTAGGCATAACCATTTTTAAGGAGCAATTTCAGTGAAATTATTCGACAAACTGATCGGCAAGAAGCAGGCACAAGTTACCCCTCACACCGGCCCATTGACGGAATCGGCGATTCAACAGTGGTTGGTCAATCGTATTGCCGGAATTGCTCAGATTCCTGCGGAACAAGTGGATCTAGACCTTCCATTCGCGGAGTTCGGTCTCGACTCCATTCAACTCTTCGAAATTTCCGGGGACCTGCAAAAATTCCTGGGGCAAAATATTTCGGAAATTATTGCCTGGGATTATCCGACGGTCGCAAAATTGTCCCGCTATTTGAGTTCCCCCGGTTCAGAAATTCCCGCAAGCGCCACCCTGGTCCCGCAGGGCGAAAGCAATTGGTAGGGTCACTCGATTCTGACAGCGTTGAGGTCAGGATACGGGATAAAGTATGAACGAGCCCGGAGCTTTGAAAGTTCGTCCCATCGCCAGCGCATCGGATCCAATGCGCTTGCAGCGTGCGCTCGCCTTTAGCGTCATGGTGTTGCCGATTCTCGGAACCTTCGTTGCGCTCTATCTTATATTTCACAGGGGTATCGGAAGAGTCGAGATCCTCAGCTTTCTCGGCATGTATTTGCTGACTATGGGCGGCATGACTATCGGTCTGCATCGTTATTTTGCTCATCGTTGTTTTGAAGCGGGCCCGCGCATGCGTATGACGCTTGCGATTCTCGGATCAATGGCGACGCAGGGACCGCTGCTTTCCTGGGTGACAATTCATCGGAAACATCATGCCTTTAGTGATCGTCCAGGCGATCCCCACTCGCCGCACATCTATGGAAATACGCTACTCGGCATGGTCAACGGTTTGTGGCACGCGCACATCGGCTGGATGTTCACCGAGAACGCGGCCGATTGGAGTTTCTCTCGCGACCTGATGGGCGATCGCGGGCTTTTCTGGGTACACCGCACTTACTTGTACTGGGTTGCGACTGCTTTTATTTTGCCCGCGGTGGTTGCCGGAATTGTCACCCGCAGCTGGAGCGGTGCCGCTCTTGGATTTCTGTGGGGTGGCTTGGTGCGTTGCTTCATGGTGAACCAGGCAAGCTGGTGCGTGGGCTCAGTCTGCCATTATTTTGGTTCGAAGCGCTTCGAAACCCGTGACCATAGCGCCAACAATTACATCGTTGCGTTGCTGACATTTGGCGAGGGGTTACAAAACAATCATCATGCCTTTCCCAGCGCGGCCCGCCACGGAATTGCCTGGTGGGAGCCAGATTTCAGCGGCACTGTGATCGGCTTGCTCTCGCGAATGGGGCTGGTCTGGAACACCTATCATCCCACTGGAGAAGCCGTCGCCAAGCTGCGCAAGGCGGCTTAGGCGCATCATGTTTGGTCTAGAATCAGTTATCTTTCCCCCGTATTGCATGGAGTTTTGAGTGCGTCCGATTGCCATTATCGGAGCTTCCTGCCGATTTCCCGGCGCGAATGGTCTTGAGGAATTTTGGCAACTGCTTCGCGAAGGGCGCAACGCGGTGGGAACCGTTCCGTTAGATCGCTGGGACCCGGACGCGTTGTATTCATCGGACCCCGATGCTCCGGGTAAAATCACCACGCGTCACGGCGCATTTATTCCTGGAATTAAAGAATTTGACTGCGGATTCTTTGGAATCTCTCCTCGTGAAGCCGCGACCATGGATCCGCAACAACGCCTCCTGCTCGAAACTGCATATGAAGCATTTGAGGATGCGGGCTTGCCGATGGAGACGCTTGCCGGTTCCCAGACGGGCGTTTATGTGGGCATCGGCCCCGGAGATTACGGACGCATGTGCGCTCAGGCGTGGGCCCAGATCGGCGCACATTATGCCACCGGAAATTTTCTTTCGATTGCAGCGGATCGTATCCCGTATTTTTTCGATCTGCGCGGGCCCAGCATGGCCATCGATACGGCGTGCTCATCTTCGCTGGTGGCAGTCCATCTTGCTTGTCGCAGCATCGAGAACGGTGAATGTGCTGTTGCCCTTGCGGGCGGCGTGAATGCACTACTCTCTCCACCGCTGAGCATTTCCTTAGGCAAAGCGGGCGCGTTGTCTCCGACAGGCCGTTGCCGCGCCTTTGACGCCGACGCCGATGGCTACGTTCGCGGGGAGGGCTCAGGCTTTGTGGTGCTCAAGGATTTGGCCTCTGCGCTCAGCGACAGAGACCGCATCTATGCGGTGATTGCGGGCAGCGCAATCAATCAAAGCGGACGCCGCAATGGTCTTACCGCGCCGGGTAGTTGGGGTGAAGAAAGCGTTATGCTCACCGCGTGGAACGCGAGCCGCATTGCGCCATCGAAAGCCGGCTATGTAGAAGCGCATGGGACGGGAACGGTGCTGGGCGACGCCATCGAAGCCCGGGCGCTCGGGAGAGTTTTCGGCGATAGGAACGGCAACGGTCTTTGCCGTATAGGCTCTGTGAAGACAAACTTTGGACATTTGGAAACCGCGGCGGGTATTGCTGGATTAATCAAATTGGCATTGATGATTTGGCACGGCGAATTTGTACCTAGCTTGTATCCGCAGAAGCCGAACCCGCATGTAGATCTCGCGACCCTTGGCCTTACAGTGCAAATGCGCAGGGAAGTCTGGCCCGCGAGCCCAGGCAACAATCGCATCGGCGGCGTTAGCAGCTTTGGCCTGGGTGGAACGTATGCGCATGTCTGCGCAACGAGCGCACCAGCTCTGGATTCGATGCCGAGCGTCGCTGATGCAATGGGTATGCTTATACCGTTGTCGGCCCGACATCCGGAATCGCTTCGCAGCTTAGTTCGTGAGACTGCAGACCTTCTAGATGAAGCGGACGCGCCCAGCGCTAGGGAAATCTGCCGTGCAGCTGCGCGGCGTCGAACCCATCATAACCATCGAGTTGCGTTCGCTGGATTGTCGGCCGCAGAAATCGCTTTGGCGATGGAGTGGTGGTTGAAGAAATCCGATGTGGGAAAGATTGGTCCTCAGCGCCGATTGGTAGTAATTCTTCCTCGCGAGGAAGGCGAAGGAGATCTAGAAGGTCGAATGTCGCAAGCTGCACTTGATCTTGGCTCGACTGGGAACGGATACGGAGCACTTCTTAATCTGCTGCGCCACTGGGGCGTGCAGAATCAGCAAGTAGTTCGAGTAAGCAATGAGCGCGTTTCCGTAGATTCCGAGTTCGGCAACCCCGATTTGAGCGACACTTCGGCGAACTGTGGGTCACAAGTTTTGCCGGAATGGGGCAATGATTTTCTGGATGTCGCCAATATCGGGTTGCCCGGTCTTACCGCAGAGCGCACTGGTTGCGGGCTTCTCGGCTGAGGAAGATCCGAAGTTGACAATTCTACGAATCGCCTCCGAGCTTTACACACGAGGCTATTCGTTGAATTGGCAGAATATCTATCCCGGTGCAGTGCAACAGCTGAGTCTTCCTAGGTATCGCTGGCAACATCAGACCTGCTGGGTGGACTCGCTTGGCTTACCCACCACAGCGGCTTCGCAGTCGCAGCTTCCACGAGCGAAGACAACTGGGGACTCGTCCACGGCTCAACAATTCTCGCATGTAGAACTCGCAGCGTTGCTGGTACGCGTTACGGGCGTCGCCGCCGCTGAAATTCGCGCCGATTCGTCTCCGGCGGATTTGGGAATCGATTCGCTCATGACGTTGGAACTCCAGGACGAACTAAAAGAGAAATTTGGAATCAGCCTGACGGCTGAGACCTTGGTCAAGATTGCCAGCGTACACGAGCTGGAGCAGGTTGTAAGAAGTGCAATCGAGAACAATAGCGACGCGTCCAAGCCATCGAGTCCTCAAGCACCCTCGACTAAGAAATCACAGAGCCATTCAAATATTCGAGAAGCGAAGCTGGCCGACTACGAATCTATTGCAGCTTTGACGGCGCGCAACGGGTTGGCTGTAAAGAACCGCACCGAGTGGGAACATCTTTGGGTGGACAACCCGGTTTACAGAAGACTTCCCGGCTGGCCGATTGGCTGGGTAGTTGAAAATGGATCGGGAATTGTCGGGTTTCTCGGCAACATCCCAATGAGCAGCCATTTTGATGGGCGCGAAATCGTTGGCTCAAGTATTCACGCGTTTTCTCTGGACGCCGCTCAACGCGGCGCTGGCCTGCTCTTATTAGAATGTCTCCTCGAATCGGATCCTAGAATCGAGTTCATGATCGGAAGCACTGCCAATGCAAATTCCTCCAAAGTGCTGGACCGGGCTGGGGTTGCGCGTGTGCCCAGCGGCGACTGGGTGAATACAGCGTTCTGGATTACAAACTATCCGGGCTTTCTTCGCAGCACCGCCGCCGCGAAAGGGTGGCCGAAGATGCTGGCGCCTTCGGGTTCGGCGGTACTGGCCACGCGCGACAAGTTACTGAGGAAACCGTGGCCCAAGCAGGAGCGGGAACTCCGGGAATGCTCGAGCTTCGACGAACGCTTCGATGTCTTCTGGGATGAGCTGAAGCGCGCTTATCCGCGACGTTTTTTGTCCACACGATCACGTGAGGTCCTTCAATGGCACTTTCAACCCGCGCTGTCCGAAGGTAAAGCTTGGGTCGCTGTTTGTGGGGATGACGAACGAATTCGTTCTTACGCAATATTTTTTCGCCACGACAATCCTGACATTCGCCTGAAGCGAATTCGCCTGGTGGATTTTCAAACGCTAGACAATGAGTGCCGGGATTTGCCGTCCCTGCTGAGTTGGGGATTGCGAAGAGGACGAGCCGAAGGCATACATATGTTGGAAGCATTCGGCTTCCGCCCGGAAAAGCAAAAAATAATTAATCATTTAGCGCCGCACAAGCGCAGACTTCCGGGATGGCTTTATTTTTATCAGGCGAGATCGCAACCCCTGATGGCCGAGCTGCGTGATTCGAATGTCTGGGATCCTTCGCAGTACGATGGCGATGCGAGTCTTTAGAACTCGCCGGAGCAGCTATTAATTTCAGCGATGCATTTGATCGGGGATAGATTGTCAGAGATTAAGTGGAGGCTATTCAACTACTGGGGGCCGCTGCTAGGGGCAGGCATTCGCATGGACCGCGTTTCCCCTGATTACCGCGAAATTGACGTGAGCATGCCGCTGCGTTTCTACAACCGCAACTACGTCGGTACGCACTATGGCGGGTCGCTTTATTCGATGACCGACCCATTTTACGCTGTGATGCTAATCGAAAATCTCGGTCCAAACTATATCGTCTGGGATAAGACAGCGACCATCCGATTTGTCCGCCCCGGCCGCGGGCGCGTCTTTGCCAAGTTCTGCTTGGCGAAAGACAAGTTGGACGAAATTAAGCGCGAAGCAGACCAGGGAAAGAGCGTAGAGCCGGAATTTACTGTGCAGGTGTTCAATGAGGAAGGTCTGGTCGTCGCTGAAGTACAAAAAATTCTCTACGTACGGAAGAGAAACGACCGGTGAACGGGTTGTCGAAAGGTCTCGAGCGAATTCTGCGCAGTCTAGAAAGATTTCAAAGATGAATTCGCCCGAATCCCGGCCCAACCGATAACGATGAGTGAAGCGACGAGAAAGTGGTGCCCGGGACCGGAATTGAACCGGTACGTCCTGTTAAGGACCCGGGATTTTAAGTCCCGTGCGTCTGCCAGTTTCGCCACCCGGGCGGGATGAATGCGCCCATAAAAAATTGGGCTCGTCACCGTGATGAGCACTTTTCCCGGCGGATATTTTCCTGTTAGTCACGCCGCCACCATGTTACGCCGCTAAGGGAATCGAGTGGTCATTTTGTCCACACAACGCCTGGGTACAGGCTCGGTATGCGCAAACCGCGGTAGGCACTGCCCCCGGTGACGTCCATTTGCCAAACGACTTGCGGATCAGAGGTGTGGGTGACTTCCATGACAATCGATTCAAGCACATTCAGGCCAAGCGGTTGGCTTGCATCGAATTCCACGTCTCCGTTGTCCATTACACCAATACTACCTCCCCAGAATGTGAAATATCCAGGTTCATACGCCCATTCCAAAGTGGCGACTTTCGTGTCCTCGTCTATTTGGAAGATCGTTGCCCGGCTGTAGCAATCTGGATAGACATATCCTTCGCATGGCACGTCTTCATCATTCAGTCGCTGATTCCCATCGTCGAATACGGCTAGTGTCAATGTCGAACCGCTCACACTCAAAAGATTCGGGTAATGTTGAGCATAGAACCAGTCCGCGGGATGGTCTTCAGCGAGCGTCATGTCTCCGCCTTCCCCGAGACGCCATAAGATGTCTCCTCCCCCAGTTCCATTCTCGTAGTCGATCTTCAAAATCCAGCTCTGGTTGCGCATTGACAATAGAACGTTTCCATCGTTGGGGGTGTAAACCAAAGCATTGGAATGGGTCCAATCTGGCAAGCCTTGCAAGTGACGATTGACATCGAGGTGATCAAAAGAAAGCCAGTGCCAAACCGGGTTGAAATTAGTATCTAAATCAATCAATTCATCGCCCGTCACTTGAGTAGGGCCGGTGTATCCTTGCAAGTCGTCGTAGGTTCTCGTCAACTGACCCAGCAAAATCCAGTGCCCGTTGGGTAGCACTAGGACGTCGTGGTGAAGATTGGTCACTTGAGGAATTCCGGCTGCTTCCAGTCTGGAGTTAAGATCGCTGAGGCCGATGGAGCGGACAACGGCGCCGGACAGGTCAATTTCCTCTACCGTATCGGTGGCTGTTGAGTTGACCATCATCAACATATCGCCATTTGCCAATTGCTTAATTGGAAATGGCCAAGTGGTCGGCGTTGATGAACCAAAATCGTAATACCAAATGACGTTTCCATCGAGGTCGGAAACCAATCCCTGCAGGTTGTAGGTTCCGCTCGCTACTACATCCAGGAGTTCAACACCGGTTTGCTTCACACCCAAGCCAGGGTTCGGTCTCGTGACGCTGATGCCTAGCTTGTTATTGGCTGGAAGTGGTCCAGTAGTGAAGACTCGATCTTGGTCGACCCAGCTGTTTCCGTTCAAAAAATCGACGTGCGCTCGCATATGATATTGCGTAGTCGCCTTCATCCCGGCAACAAGGATCGTAAGTACATTGTTGCCCGTCTTCGTGGTGCCGGAGTAAACGGATGTTTTCCGGCCATATGTAGTATCCGGGCCGAACTCGACCCATACATTTGCGGCTCCATACTCAATTACCTGGTAGTTGGCAACCAAAGGGTGCTGGGTTTGAACCACCGCTGTGTAGGGCGTGCCGGATGATGAGCCAGAGCCGCAACCCAACGACCAGAATGTGATCGCGACTGCGCTGAGAAGAAGGGCGAGCCTCAACGAGCTTTTGTAATTCATGTAGGTTCCCTCGTGAATTTCAATTGGAAGGTTCAAATGACCAATGAGTCGCATTGAATTTACCATATCCTGCGGCAACGCTCTAGAGAAGTCTGATCATATTTTCCTACCAAGACTGCACGTGCGATCTCTTCCCCGAGATTGAGAGGCCATTTTGGAGAAGGTAAGGTGCAGCTACCTTACTTATGAGTTGTGTGTAAACGTGACCTGTCCCCAATTTTCGTTCACGTAAGAATACGACAACTTTCAGCTCGGATTTATTTACACTCCAAGGCCTCAGCCGAGCCGCTACGACAGCTTTACTGGGTATGACTTCGCTGATATCATGAGACTCGTAGCCACAAAACCTATAGTCTATCCTTGCGGCGATGCATAGCGCTAACTGCCGATGCGCCGACTTGACCGAAGGATTCTAGTGCTAGATGGCAAATGTTTCCGAACTGCAAGTGCGTCGAATGGGTACCCGGCTTGAGCCATCTCTCTGCATTACGGTCCTCGGCGCTTCAGAGAACCAAGCGTGAATCGTGCCGACTAGAGGAGACGTTCTCAAGAAGCCACGAGACTTTGTGCTGCCTATCGGGTTTAGCAGTAGGACTGTTGCCGAAGTTTGCTCGTATAGCCGATAGCGCGAGTTTGGCCTTAGTGATTGAATCATCACGGGTTAGCTCACAAAATTACCTAAGTGAGAGGGCGAAGCTATCAGGAATGTCCCGTAGGCAGGTATAGCGCCTCCTGGTTTCCTGGATGTCCAAATTTGCATCATGACACCACGATCTGCGGAGCCGATTGTCGATAAACGACGTTCAATGTATCAACCTTCTAATATCTGTTTGCGAATTCTTCTCGCCTTCTTATTTGCGTTCATTCTCGTATCAGCGGCGAGCTTGGCTTGGGGGCAGCAACCATCCCCCTACTACGATCGCAAAAGCGCAGTAAATGTTGCGGATTCTCGCGCGGAAAAGGAAGCCGAGCAGATAGTTTCCTTGTCCGCCGATATTGTCATCGCGACTCTGCGGCGAGAGACTGGCCTGATGTTTCAAGTGAAGAAAGCCTTGGTGCGTCGGGCTTTTGAGCAGGGACGTCTGCTTGATGCTAAAGATCTTACGGACGACAATGTTTTCCGTTTGATTCGCGACGACGATGGTGTTCGCGTATTAGCTACAAGAGAAATAGTGGATCGAGGATACGTGCGAGCCAAGCCCACCATTGAGGATCTGCTGCGTACACCGCCTTGTCCTCCCGCGAAAGACGCAGCCGCAACCGCTGCGGCTCCCAATACCGATAGAAAGAGCACGCCGACGGAAGAGGATCTTTACTGGGGCAGGCATGCCGAAGATTTTGATTGTTACTACTACCTGAATTTGCCAACGCCGAAGAGTGATAGTGGCACAAACGCGCAAAATTCCAACGGAACTGGATCGCCCCTCCCTGCCTATCCTCCATACGTCTACCCTCCTTCCGAGTCCTCACCCAGCCCGCAAGTGCCTCCTAACCCTTATTATGTTGACCCGCGCCGGGAGCTGCAGTCTGCACAGATGCAACGAGACGAGTTCGACAGTATGCAGAGTGGCGATGTGCCTTCATTTTCAGCCGACGGCCTGCCAGGATTGCTCAACGCAAACGGCTCCGCGGCAGGCTTGGGCGCGCTAGGTCAGAGTTCAACGAGCGACAACAGTAACACTAGCGGACTCAGCGGATTGGGCACGGGGCTAGGCATGTCGGGATCATCCGACCTCTCAGCCTTGGGCGCTATGGGTGGACAGGGAGCGACGGGTCTACCGTCTTCGCTCGATGCCAGTTTAGACAACCGAATGCCGTCACAATGGCCGCCTTATTACTATCCGCCCTATAGCCCACGGCCGTCCGACCAGCCACAGTTGCGGCATCGACCCAACCCCTACGCTGACGTGCCGGCACTCTATGACTTGTACGCACAATATCAGAAGCATCAGCCCACACTGGAACGTTTCGGGGAAGACATTTTTCACAACGGGGTCGGAAATTTCAATTTACTCCCAATGGATCTGCCAGTAGGCCCCGACTACGTGGTCGGGCCGGGAGACGGTCTGAAAATACAACTGACCGGCTCCATCTCACGCCAACTTCGCGTCTTGGTGGATCGTGAAGGGAGAATAGCCTTGCCCGAAGTCGGCGCAGTCGAGGTAGCCGGAAAGACGCTAGGTGACTTGCAACAACTGGTTCAGACCGACTTGCGTACGCAATATCACTACATTAACGCCGACGTATCTCTGGGTCGGCTGCGCACCGTACGCGTCTACGTCGTGGGTGATGTTGAGCGCCCGGGAGCGTATGACGTGAGCGCGTTGTCCACGCCGCTCAACGCCGTATATCTCGCCGGAGGCCCTACTTCGCAAGGTTCGTTGCGACTGCTCCGACATTATCGCGGCAAGCAATTGCTGCAGCAGGTCGACGTCTATGATCTCTTGCTGCATGGCGTTCACGGCGATATTTTGCGACTTGAAGCGGGTGACACTGTACAGGTACCGCCGCTGGGTGCAGAAGTGACGGTTGAGGGCATGGTGCGTCGGCCCGCGATTTATGAACTCGATGGAGAGAAAAATCTAGCCGAGGTGTTGCAACTCGCTGGCGGCGTTTTGCCGACCGGTACCTTCCGTCACATTGACGTGGACAGGTTGCAGGCGCATGAGTCGCGGACCATGTTACGCCTCGACCTTCCGGAGAGTAATAACCAGGCATCGGTAAATGAGACGTTAGAAAATTTCGGGATACAAGACGGTGACAAAATCAAGATTACGCCGATTTTGCCATTCTCGGAGAAGACCGTGTATCTGGATGGGCATGTTTCTCGACCAGGCAAGTTTGCTTATCGCGATGGTATGCGCGTGACCGACCTTATTCGGTCCTACAAAGATCTGTTGCCCGAGCCCTACGAAGCGCATGCTGAGGTGGTTCGTTTACGTGAGCCCGACTACGCCCCAGAAATCTTGGCGTTCAATCTTGGCGAAGCGATGGCTGGGACCGACCAGGATTTGGTGCTGAAGCCTTTCGACACGGTCCGGATTTTCGGGAGATTTGATTTCGAAGACCAGCCGGTAGTGACCGTGACCGGCGAGGTACGCGATCCCGGAGATCACATTACCAACGGATCGACTACGCTGCGGGATGCGATTTACTTGGCGGGTGGAGTCACTCCCAATGCCTTGATGGATGATGCACAAGTGTTTCGTAGGACTAGTGATGGCAAGATGGAAGTTGTGAGTGTCAATCTCGCAGAAGCTCTTGCTGGCGATCCCGCACAAAATCTAGTTCTACAATCCAAGGATCGACTATTCGTGCATAAGAATCTCGCGCGCACGGATCCCCCTGTCGTAATCATTTCGGGCGAAGTCGCGCGACCCGGCACTTATGCATTGGGCGAAAACATGACTGCAGCCACGCTGGTGAAGCTGGCGGGCGGATTCAAGCGTGGCGCCTACACCCAGGAGGCAGATCTTACGCGCTATGAAGTCGAGCAAGGCAGCAAGTTGGTAAGCGATCAGATGACGGTGCGGATCGGCGATGCTCTGGCGAATTTACCTGAAGCGGATGTGCGGTTGCGCGACGGTGATGTACTTGCCATTCGTCAACTCCCGGGATGGAAAGACGTGGGCGCGACCATCGAGGTTACAGGAGAAGTGGTCCATCCCGGAACCTATGGCATTCAAGAAGGAGAACGACTCAGTTCCATCATCGCCCGTGCTGGCGGTTTCCGTAAGGATGCCTACCCTTATGGCGCGGTGTTTGAACGCGACCAAATCCGTCAAATCGAAGCCAAGAATCGCTCGGATCTCATAGACCGGGTCATGAGTGAAGCGGGAGATATCAAAAGTATTCCCGAGCAGAGCAGTTCAGATATGTATGCCAAACAAGCCGCTGTCGAACAATATCAGGCAACTTTGCACAAGTTGCAGACGGTGCCTCCACAAGGAAGAATGGTGCTACACATCAGTAGCAACATCAAACATTGGGCCAATACGGCCTCGGATATTCAGCCGCGAGCTGGCGATACTTTGCATATCCCCAAAAAGCCTGGTGTTGTGCTAGTGGATGGCGCGGTCTATAACCCGACTGGGATTACGTTTAAACCAGGCAAGAGTGCAGGTTGGTACTTGAAACAAGCCGGGGGGCCAAACGAAACCGCGGACAAGAAGGGTGTTTTCGTGATTCGGGCAGATGGTTCAGTCATCGGGGGATCTCGAGGGCTGTTCACTGGAGGAGTGGAAAGCGCGGACTTGCAGCCTGGAGACATGGTCGTGGTTCCTGAAAAACCATTCAAGATTAGCCGGGCATGGGAGAACACCGCAATCGCGGCGCAGATTGCCACTGCGATTGGCATTGCTGTGGAGGCGGCGAGAACTTTCTGACGCTGGCGTGCCCGTAAGGTTCCACCGTAAAAGTCCCGTGAAGCCTCTACTGCTCATCGTGGCGTTGTGTATAAGCGCTTGCCATGCGCAAACCGACGCCGCCGGCCGGGGTGGCATCCTCGTCCCGCCGGACCCGCAAGCGAACCGCGGAGAGTGGTTGCCACCTGGCGAGGATCCGCAGAATCGGCCAGTCATGCCATTCCTGAAGCACGTCGTCGGGGACCAAGAACAATTCTGGTCCAAACCCGTCCATCTTCAAATTAAAGACTTGAAGTGGGCCATTCCCTTCGTGGGTGTAACTGCCGGTTTCATCGCCAGTGATGAGTGGTGGTCAAAGCAAGTGCCGTCGTCTTCGAGCCAAATCAACCGAAGCCTCAACATCTCTGACTATACGACCTATTCCCTAATCGGCCTTACGGGTGGGGCCTATCTGTTGGGTTTGATTAAAAATAATGATCATATGCAGGAAGCGGGCTTGCTCAGCGGCGAGGCGGCCCTCAACAGCACGGGCGTTGCTTATTTGTTTAAGGAGATCACACAGCGCCAGCGACCAATGGAAGGTAATGGCAACGGGGATTTTTTTACAGGGGGAGCTTCGTTTCCTTCGGAGCACTCCGCCATTGCATGGTCCATTGCTAGTGTGATGGCGCATGAGTACCCGGGTACTCTGAGTCAAATCGCGGCGTACGGTGCCGCGACCGCGGTGAGCATCACGCGCGTCACCGCGCGGCAGCATTTTCCTGCAGATGTGCTGGTCGGGAGTGCCTTAGGGTGGTACTTCGGGCGGCAAGTTTATCGTGCCCATCATGACCCAGAAGTAGGAGGAACCGGCTGGGGTTCATTCGGCGGGGAGCAGGCTAGCAACCGTGTGCGGAACCCCCAAAACATGGCGTCGCCCTACGTGCCACTTGATAGTTGGATCTATCCGGCGCTCGAACGGCTGATCGCCATGGGATATGTGCAGAGCGCGAATCTTGATATAAGACCCTGGACACGGATGGCCTGTGCTGGCATGGTGGAGGAGGCTGGGGATCAACTGGCCGATGAGGATACAAACAGTCAGGCCGGAGTTCTTTATAAGGCCCTCGCGGAGGAGTTTTCCGTTGAAATTGCACGTCTCGGTGGGGGGAGAAACCTTGGAATCCAGGCTGATTCCGTATATGCGCGGATCCTTGGAATTTCTGGCCCTGCCCTTCGCGATGGCTATCATTTCGGCCAGACGATTGTGAACGATTACGGGCGTCCTTTTGGGAACGGCATAAATCTGGTGACTGGGGCCTCCGCTAGCGCTGTCGCTGGCCCATTTGCTTTTTATGCCCGCGCGGAATACCAGCAGGCACCGGCTGTATCCCCATTATCTTCCTCTACCCTGCAGGCTATGAGCAACGCGGATTTTCTGTCTGACTTCGGTCCCAACTATATGCCCGCCGGATACGGTGGTTCCTTCAACACGGGATCGTATAATCGATTTACGCTCCTGGAAGGATATGGGAGTTTTGCATTTCACAATGTGCAGTTCTCCTTCGGAAAGCAAAGCGTTTGGTTAGGCCCGGGCGAATCCGGCCCACTCTTGTTCAGCAACAACGCGGCGCCAATTCCCATGTTCCGGATCGACAATGTCAAATCCTACGAGATACCTCTCGTATCAAAATTGCTGGGTCCTGTCCACTCGGAATTCTTTCTTGGACAGCTGTCGGGCGCAACTTGGGTGTATCAACCCCCAACGTTATATGGGCCCAATAACATTAACCCGCAACCCTTTATTCATGGCGATAAGATAAGTTTCAAACCAACCGCGAATTTGGAATTCGGCATGGGGATTGTAGCAATGTTTGGCGGACCGGGCCTCCCTTTCACATTTAAGGAGTTTTTCCGTTCGTACTATGCGCATAACTCAAATCTCGCCACAAACCCAGGCAAGAGGTTTTCTGCTGCGGACGCAACCTATCGCCTGCCGGGAGTGCGCAAATGGCTCACAGGTTACCTGGATAGTTTGGTTGTCGACGAATACTCACCGATCGGGTCAAGCAGAGCGTCCATTAATGCCGGCCTCTATATGCCTCAAGTGCCGAAACTCTCGAAGCTCGAGTTGCGTGCCGAAGGCTTGAATACGTCACACGCCAGCGGTGCCTGCTGCAATCCGGGGTTCGTCTATTTCGATCTGCGCTATATATCCGGTTTCACGAACGATGGCAATCTGATGGGAAGTTGGATTGGGCGTGCCGGGTGGGGAGGCCAAGGATGGGCAACATACCATTTTTCCCCTCGAACCACAATACAAGCAAGTTACCGCGAGCAACGGGTGGACCATAATTTCATTGGCGGGGGAGACCTCCAGGATGTGTCGCTTCGTGGCGACTACACTTTTCGCAATGAGTTGACGACGTCGACATTGTTTCAATACGAACGTTGGAATTTTCCCATACTATCTGCGACGCCTCAAGCGAACTATACGGCTTCGATACAATTTACATATCGCCCTTGTTGGGGATTGCGCAAATGATATCGAGCTTGTGGCGGATGGAGAAGATTTTAACCGTTGCTGACAATTTACAGCCGAAAGGATTTGTATGTGCGGCATCGTAGGCGCTCTGGCTTTTGAACGCAGCACTCGCAAGCTGACGCGGGCCTACATCACGCAGATGCGTGACACCATGGTGCACCGTGGGCCAGATGGCGCGGGCGTGTGGCTGTCAGAGGATGGACGGGTGGCGCTGGGGCATAGGCGCCTGTCGATCATTGATCTATCTTCAGCCGCAGACCAGCCCATGAGCAACACGGATGGTTCTCTTACGATTGTCTTCAATGGCGAAATCTATAACCACGCCGACATCCGCAAAGAACTCGAACAAATTGGCGGTTATCGCTGGAAAACCGACCACTCTGATACCGAAGTCATTCTGCACGCATTCGCCCAGTGGGGTGTGGATTGCGTGGAGAAGTTCCGCGGGATGTTCGCGATCGGGCTATGGGATGCCCGTCGTCGCGAGCTATGGCTAATCCGGGACAGAATCGGCATCAAGCCGCTCTATTACAGCGTTCACCATGGACGCATTACATTCGCCTCGGAAATCAAGGCTCTATTGCAAGATCCGGAGCAGGAACGAGCTGTGGATGAAGAAAGCTTCTACCACTACCTCTCATTCCTTACAACGCCCGCTCCGCAGACACTCTTTCGCGGAATCAAGAAATTACCGGGTGGTACGTGGTTGCGCGTTCGTTTCGACGGCAGTATCGAAGAGAGACGCTACTGGGATGCAGTGACGCGTACGGAACCACTTGTGGGCCATTCCGAAGAAGACATTGCCGATCGGATTCGCGCGGAGTTGCGGACGGCGGTTCAGCTTCGCAAAGTCAGCGACGTACCTGTTGGAGTTTTCTTATCCGGAGGCATTGATTCGAGCGTCAATGCGGCACTGTTTTCTGAAGGCGCTTCGTCGCCGGTGCAGACTTTTTCGATTGGCTATGATGCCGACTACCAAAGCTATCCGAGCGAATTGCCCTATGCACGGAAGATGGCGAATCTCGTGGGTGCCGACCATTACGAACGCTTGCTAACGCAGCAAGACTTAATCGATTTTCTGCCGGAGATGGTGCGACTGCAGGACGAGCCGATTGCTGATCCAGTTTGCGTGCCGGTTTACTACGTCTCGAAGCTGGCGCGGGAGCACGGCGTTATTGTTTGCCAGGTCGGGGAAGGTTCGGACGAACTGTTTTGCGGTTATCCGATGTGGCGCCTGAAGCTCCAACTGCAAAAGTATGGAGATATGGCGCCCACTGTGCTGAAGAAACTGGGATTGGCAGCGATGGGAGCTTGCGGCAGGGGAACGATTCACCCCTACGAGTGGCTCCGCCGCAGCGCCGAAGGCGTGCCGGTATTTTGGGGCGGCGCGGAATCGTTCACGGAGGCGGAAAAGCAAAAGCTGCTTTCGCCACGGCTCAGGAAAGAGTTGCGCGGTCTTAGTTCGTGGGACGCGATTTCGCCAATCCGCGACCGCTTTCTAAATCATGCCTGGGAAAAATCCACTTTGCCGTGGATGACTTATCTGGATCTCAATATGCGTTTGCCCGAGCTTTTGCTCATGCGCGTGGATAAGATGAGCATGGGCGTGAGCTTGGAAGCTCGGGTTCCGTTTCTGGATCACAAGTTCGTGGAATTGGCCATGAGTATTCCGGAAGCGGTGAAGACGCGCGACGGCAACCTCAAATACATTTTGAAAAAAGCTGTCCGCGGCCTCATTCCTGACGACTTAATCGATCGCAAGAAACAGGGATTCGGCGTGCCCGTTCACGAATGGTTTGCCGGGCGGCTGGGTGCGTTTGCGCGCAGCGAAATGGATCGGTTTTGCAGAGAAACCGATTTTTTGGACCCAGTGGAAGTGCAAGCGCTGCTAAAAACGGATAGTAAGAGCGCATGGTACCTGCTGAATTTTGCCCTATGGTGGCGGCAGAACATCGGGGTGTCATCGATGGAAACACTAGCAGCGGCAATGGTTTGAAAAAAGACAGGGGTTGCCAGAACGAGTGCGCTGCGTTATCGGGATCGAAAGGTCTTTAAGCCCGTACTTTAGAATTATGTGCGAGAGTTACATTTGAATCCGATCTATCCAGAACGCGAGACCGCGACCCAGGGAGCGGACTTGACTAGTACCGATTATCCGGCCCTGCCTGCGGGCAACTTATCGTTGGAAAGGGAGGAGTCGACATCGGGTCGGTCTATTGAGCTGGTGTCGGCTCTATGGCACGAGCGGCGCTTCATTCTAAAAGCGTTGCTGGCCGGTGCGATTCTGGCGGCGTCTATCTCGCTTCTGATCCGTCCCGAGTATCAATCTACAACGCGCATTATGCCGCCCGAGAAGCAAGGCTTGGGTGGTCTGGCAGCGATGTTGGCTTCAGGTGGCGACGATAAGGCCAGTTCGCTGGTCGGTGGTTTAGTGTCAAGTGCGGCTGGGTTGAAGAGTTCCGGGGCTCTGTCCATCGGCATTCTGAAAAGCGATACTTTGCAAGACGAAATCATCAATCGTTTCAACTTGCGTCAGGTTTATGGCAAGCGCTACGAAACGGATGCGCGAGAGGAGCTTCTGGATCGTTCCGATTTCGACGAGGATCGCAAGAGCGGAATCATCAGCATTTCCGTTCGCGACCGCTCTCCGCAGAGGGCGATGCAAATGGCGCAGGCGTATGCCGACGATTTAGGCCGGTTGATGGCGACGCTTGATACCTCGGCGGCGCATCGTGAAAGAGTCTTTCTGGAAGGCCGGCTCCAACAAGTTAAGGAAGGTCTGGACGCCGATTCCAAGGCTCTAAGCGATTATTCGAGCAAGAACCTCACATTGGACGTGAAGGAGCAGGGGAAAGCCATGGTCACAGGGGCCGTGTCTCTGGAAGGTGAGTTGATCGGCCTAGAGACGGAATTAAGTGGGCTGGAACAGATTTATGCTCCGGATAACGTGCGAGTACTAGGTATGCGGGCGCGTGTGAACGAACTGAAGAAGAAGCTGGCGGAAATCAGGGGCAATATAGATATTCCCGAACAGGAAGGAGGAGGCGAATTTGGGGTGTCGATTGCTCATTTGCCAGAGGTTGGACTCACCTTCACCGACCTTTACCGCACAGCGAAGATCCAAGAGGCGGTGTTTGAGACTTTGACCAAGCAATACGAATTGGCGAAAATCGAGGAAGCCAAATCCGTACCGACCATTAAGATTCTGGACATAGCGCAGTTGCCAGAGAAAAAATCGAGTCCGCAGCGCACCCTCATAACCGTGTTTGGTGGGTTTTTTGCAGCGCTATTGGCGGCAATATATGTGATCATGTGCTCTCAGTGGCGGAGCTTAAGACTCTCCCATCCTCTTAAGTTGTTGAGTATGGAAATTCTTGATGGTGCGCAATCAGATCTTGGGTGGGTCCGCAGCCATACGCCGGGGCCAGTAGTTCAGCTCCTTACACGCTTTGCCAAATGGGGCGAGAAGAAAGAGTCCGGCGACCCTCTTTAATGAGAAACCCTTCGAAATCAATTTAACAATGTCCCAAACATTCACTACTCTTTTGCCTCCTAAGTCGCAGGGGCGACTGCAAGTGTTGGCACTCATCCTTGGGATTGAGGCCATGGTTCTTTGCCTTCCTGCAGTCTGGTGGATGTATGTGGGACTAGCTCTATCATGTGTCGGCATCGCCTTCATGCTTGTGTGTTCCGTGATTTACGCCCGAGCCAGTGGAGTCCTCTTGTCTTGGATGCTGATCTTTCCTCTTGGGTATTATTACGCTTCTTTCCCTAAGGCGCAGCCGATTTTCACTTTGGATCGAGCATTTATAGTGGTTTTGTTGGTGGCAGCCGCGTTCGCGGGCTCACAAGGGGTACTGCACATCCACAAGGACATCCATAAAGCAGCGATTTGGTGGGTTGCATTTCTTGTGGTAGCGGGTATCACGCTTCCGCGCACGAAGTCCCCACTGGGAGGGCTGCGTGTCATTGTAGATGGTTTTTGCCTACCGGGTATATTGGCATGGTTTGTCTTGCGGTGGATTGACGTTCGCAAGCATTTGTCCGCATTGCATGTCGTAGCCTGTTTGATGTCGATTTATATTGCCGGCATTGGTTTGGCAGAGGTTGTGATGCAGCGCGACTTGTTGGTGCTGCCCGAGAGTGCCGTGATTTTGGCGGGGAACGTGAACGAGGACGCCGCTCAGATATGGGTTCGTCCTAACGGGCCTTTTGCCACCACGAACTCCTACGCGCTCATCGGACTTGTGAGCGTTCTGCTTCTTCTCTTTCTACGAAACGCCTTGCAAGGTCACTTGCCTAGATGGCAATGGTGCTTACATCGTCTTGGAGTGGCCGCAGCACTACTGACCTCTTTCCTTCCACTCTTTCGTTCGGTTCTCACTTCGTTGATCGTGATTGGAGTGATCGATGCGTTCTACAACAAAGGTATTCGCCGCCTGTTGCGCGTGGGTGCGTTGTGCAGCTTTTTCTTGGTAGTCCTGCTAATGCAGCTGGCGCTTCCCCAAATTCTTGAAGACCGCACTGATCCGGAAAACGTCTTTGGGAGGATTGCCGAACAACGACAGATTGTCAGCATGTTTATGGATAACCCCATTGGCGGTGTGGGCTTAAACAACTTCCACGATGCTGCTCAAAAGGGTAAGTACGTCGCATACTACCAGGGGGTAGAGTCGGTAGACTACCCGCACAACAATTTGGGCGCAATCTTGGTCGAGACGGGTCTGAGCGGCGTCGTACCGTTTATTGCTTCTCAATTTTTTCTCGTTTTGGCATTCCGGCGCCTATGCCATGACCGTTCCCAAACGCTTGCTTGGAAGTTTTTCTTATTCATATTCCTCGCTTATTGGATCAATGGGATGTCGCTCGCAAGCGCCTATTATTCCGATTTAAATCTTTGGTATATGTTGGCGTTGGCCATTCTTTATAAATTTGCCGCAACGAGCAAGGGGCCAGAGGCCGGTAGCATCGCACATCCCGCAAACCCCTCCAATGCCTAGCACTACGTTGGTAGATTGTAAGATGCATGAGGCGAAGGTACCTTCCGCTACGAAAAAAGTGTACGTGGTTGCCATCACCGGCGACGTAGCCCGCGCGAAGAATTTGGCAGAGCGGCAGTATCCCGAAAGTGCTTGCGTAATCCTGGAGAAGCGCGAACTGCGTGAGCAGGGACTATACGGGCAGTTCAAGATATTCCGTAAATTGAGGGGCGATGCGCTTGTTTTCTTTGTGGATTCGCTCGCGCAATTGCAGGAACCAAATCTGATTTTGATGTCAAGCTTCATGCACGATTGTAGGTTGACTGTGCTCGCCGACTCGAGCGGCTGGATTCGCGAGTATGACAGGATGGCACGGGTAGCTTTGCTGCCAAGCCTGATGTTGAGTGCCATATGCGATGTGCTGACTTTTGCGTGGGCATGGGTTGCACTATTGTTGCTTCGTTTGATGGGCGACGAACCTGCTTGTCCGAGAGTGAATAACGACGCCAGTTTAGATCTCGCGTATCTGTATCCTTATCCTTTAGATACCGCCGTCGCCGGCGGAGCCATGAGCCATGTGAGGGGCTTCCTGTCCGGTGCCTATGCCTTGCGCAAGAAAGTTGAAGTCTTTTCCGGGCGGGCGCTTCCAGCTTGCGATTACACGCCAAGGGTGATTGAAAAGAAGCGAAGGAGATTCATCTTTCGCGAATCGCTCATGTTGTCCTATAACGTGCGTTTTGTGACCCTTGTGTTCAGGTTGTTGCGAGGGCGAAGGCCTTTGGCTTTTTATCAGAGGCACGGCCGATTCGTGGTGGCGGGAGCCATCTTGGCGCGATTATCTCGATCGCCGTTCATTCTGGAATATAACAGTTCAGAGCTGCGTATGGCTGACTACGGCGATCCGGTGCGTTTTCGAAGTTGGCTACGATTATGCGAGAATATATCGCTGTCTCAGGCAAATCTAGTTGTGGTCGTCTCCCTCGCCCTAAGGCTAGAGTTACTGGAGCGAGGTGTTCCCAGCGACAAAATTCTTGTTAGACCGAATGCGGTTGACGCAGATGTGTTTCATCCAAATTGTGGCGGGACCGAAGTCCGTCGCCGATTGGGTTTTGCGGAATCAGATATTGTCGCGGGCTTCGTTGGCACATTCAGCTATTGGCACGGGATCAAGACATTGGAGGCGGCCATCTTGCGGATGTTCGACCAGGATGCATGCGGGGAGGCTTCGAAACGCGTTCGATTCCTGTTAGTCGGAGATGGACCGCTGTGTTCGGAGATGCGCAAGAGCCTTAATGCTGTTAGTGGCGAGTGCGTTCGGTTTACAGGCATGGTACCGCACGAGCAGATCCCGGCGTACTTGGATGCGGCAGATATCTTGTTATCCCCTCACGTACCCATGCCCGATGGTCGCCCGTTCTTCGGCTCGCCTACGAAACTATTCGAATATATGGCGATGAGCAAGGCAATCGTGGCGAGTCGACTCGAACAATTATCAGAAGTTCTTCGACATGGGGAATCAGGGTGGTTGGTTGAACCAGGAAACGCGGCAGAACTAACGCAAGCGATATTGTTTCTAGCGCAAGAACCGCAACTGCGTTGCGTATTGGGACAAAATGCGCGCGCCGCCGCTGTCGCTGAGCACAGCTGGCAAGGCAATGTTGCCCAGGTCATGAGCTATTTTTCCGGCGGCAAGAATCCGAGGCGCGGCCGGAGTGACCGCGAGCGTCCGCAGTGACTATCTCCATGGAAGGTACATCCCACCCCACCACATTTCGAGGGTCGGTCATTCAGCAATACAGGCTGGCAATCGGCTCCGATTTCGGCGGCAAGGTTGCGGAGACCTATATCACTCGAATCGCGATCATGGCGCTGGCGCTGGCATCAACTGTGATCATTTCTCGCTTTCTGGGCCCACAGGGGCGGGGGTATTATGCGGTGGCCCTCGCCACCGGGGCGCTGGGTGTCCAGTTCGCAACGCTAGGCATGCATACTGCCAATGGGTACTTCGCGGCAAAGCAACCCGAAGCCCTGCCCCAGTTGATGGGGAATGCGCTGCTGGTGAGTCTTGGAGTCGGGATATCCGTTGCGGGCGGGCTGGGTTGGGCGCTCCAAACGCACCCTCGATTGTTGGGCATTCATGGTATGACGCTGGTCCTCGGCGTTCTTTGGATTCCGATTGGGTTGGCCTACATGCTACTGCAAAGCTTGCTATTGGGAACGCAGGACATACGTGGTTATAATCTCGCCGAAATCGGCAGCAAGGTAATTGGCATTGCACTTCTAGGCATCTTTATTTTGACGCGCCGCGCGAGCGTAAATGCGTTTTTGATTGCGGCATTGTTGGGGTTGAGCGCGGCATGTCTGTGGGAAGGCCTGCGCCTCAAGTGTCAATTTGATGGTCCTCCCCGCGCTTCTCTGACAGCTTTCATGGGCGGCATGTCATATGCATTTAAAGCCTATTGGGCGGCGACGTTTTGCTTCTTGGTGTTGCGGGCCGATTTATTCATGGTGCAACACATGCTAGGTGCCGAACAAGCCGGCTATTATTCGATCGCCGCAACCATGGCCGATTACGTGTCCATTTTCGCTTCGGTGGTAGGCACTATCTTGTTTCCTAAGCTTTCTTCGCTTAACGATATACGCAGGAAATATGATCTCACTAAACGGGCAACGATTGGCACGGGGCTAGTCTTGATACCCTTTCTAGGGATCGCGAGCCTCTTCGCTAAATCCGTAGTGCGGCTGCTCTTCGGAGCCGCTTTTCTGCCGGCATCGCTGAGTTTCGTCTCCTTGATGCCAGGAATGTTGTTTCTGGGCATACACGCGGTCTCGGTGCAATTTCTGAACAGCATAGGGTATCCCAAGAGTATTGTCATCATTTGGGGCTTCGGTAGTCTTTTCAACGTTGTCGTTAACTTATGGGCGATCCCCCGTTTCGGCATTGTCGGCGCATCCGTCGTCTCGTCTATTTCGTATTTTCTGGTTTTCTTCTTTGTGGCGTGTGTGATTTATCGTGAAGGTCGTACTCTTGAAAGCTTTGCCCTAGCATCCTAAGTCCCATGAGAAAAATGAAAGGGTGGGTCAAGTTAGCTTGTGGGTTTCCTCTGTTGTGGGTTCACGGTTACATAAAAGAAATTCTGGATTTTGCCGAACGTCGCCGCCTGATGATCAATCTGGGGCATTGTGCGCAAGATCTGCAAATCTCGGCCCCCTGGGACATTCGGGTCGCGAAACATGTCTTTATTGGCAGAAATGTATATATTGGGCCGCAAGTGCTCTTGCTGGCCGACCGTGGGGCTGAGATCCATATCGGCGATCAGGTTATGTTCGGCCCGCAGGTTCGCTTAATCGCCAACGATCATCGGTTCGATGATCCCGATCACACTATTCGCGAGTCTGGTTATGCGGAGAAGGCTGGAATCCGGGTTGGGAATGACGTTTGGATCGGTGCTGGAGCGACCATTCTAAAAGGCGTCCATATCGGCGATGGATCCGTGGTAGGAGCGGGAGCAGTGGTGACGCGGGATGTTGGAATTCGCGAAGTTTGGGCCGGCAATCCGGCGCGTAAAATTCGGGATCGGTTTGCCGCTCACGCGAAGCGACATTAAATGTATTACGATGACTGGTCTACTGCCCCTCCTTCGACGCGAATCCCCGGTGACCCTAATACGGGAGATGCTCTGGCGAGCGCGGAAACGATGCAAGCAGAAGCGATTGCCAGCACTGCTTGAACAACAAGGCGAAGAAATCGATTTTGTTCCCTGTGAATATTACCGCCCGAAGCTCGAATTCATAACGGCCGACAGCAGGCGGGTGGTTCGGAAGTACTGCGAGCAGATTTTAGCCGGGCGCTTTCCCCGTTTTGGTTATCGACCGACGCCCCTAGGTAGTCCTCCGGACTGGCATACGGATTTTGTATCCGGGAAGCGATGGTCTTTGGAGAGAAGCCAGACCCTGAGAGTAGTCTGCTTCGATGGTTCGGACGTCAAAATCCCTTGGGACCTTTCGCGACTTCAATTTCTCCCCGTTTTGGGGAAAGGATGGTTTTTGACCGGAGAACACGCCCTTCGTCAATACGGGATGATGCTACTCGCGGATTGGATTGAAAAGAATCCTGTAAACGTAGGGGTCAATTGGACAATCGCGATGGAAGCGGCTCTGAGAGGTATCAGCATATGCTTGTTTCTGGATTTGCTGGCTCCCTTTAGCGAGGAGGAGGAGGCATGGCTCTTGATGGCAACCCGGTCTTTGCGGGAGCACTTCTACTTCATCGAGGCACACAATGAATTTTCTTACTTCGCACGGAGCAATCACTACCTGAGTAACATTGTGGGGTTGTTGTGTCTTTCCGCGCACTTGTCTGGGCCGGAGATGCAGCGGCGTTTCCAGCAAAATCGCCGTTTGGTTGAGCGAGAGATCAGCCACCAAGTATTAAGAGACGGAATGGATTATGAGGCATCTATCGGCTACCACTTCTTTGTTCTGCAAATGTTTACGACGTCATTGCGCATAATGCAAAGTAAAGAAACAAGTCCCACGGCGGAGTTTGCGGAACGTTTGGGCAAGATGTACACGTTTCTTGCGGGGATCGCCGACGACTCCGGCCAGTTACCTCAGGTTGGAGATTGCGACGATGGCCGCGTCGAATTGTTGGATGGCGATCTCGATCAAATGGTAGATCTGTCCCCAGAGGAACAAAATTCATTGCGGATCCCGGGCCAACTGGGAATCGGAAGTCGTTTGCTGAGAGGGCGCTTCGGCGGACGGGACAGTGAAGCTAATTGGTACGAGGCGCCGCGCGAAACGAATGCGAAGGCTGGGGGCGACGGACCCTCCGTCCACGTGTTTGATGCGGGCGGCGTGGCAATCGCGCGCCGAGGTGCTACGCGGGTGTGGTTTTTCGCGCTTCCGAACGGAATTAGCGGCAAAGGAAGTCACACGCATAATGACAAGTTGAGTGTAGTCGTACAACTGCAAGGGATGGAACTTTTAACGGATGCTGGAACGTTCTGTTACACGCGGGATCCCATCAGCCGCAATCTTTTCCGCTCGACCGCGTCGCACAACACCGTCGTCGTGGATGGGGAGGAACAGAACCGGTTTTCAGCTGCCGATGAGATGTTATTCCGTATGGAAAATGATGCTGTTGTCAGC
This sequence comes from Terriglobia bacterium, assembly GCA_963702965.1. GTDB lineage: Bacteria > Acidobacteriota > Terriglobia > Terriglobales > Acidobacteriaceae > JAJPHW01. Next base: position 3,051,564 of record OY969776.1, on the reverse strand, counting down.
CCCATCGATGTGCATGAAACCATCAGTTCGACACGGATGCAGGCTGAGCACCAAGGGTATGAACGACTTGGTGTGACCCACAAACGCATTGTTTACCTTGAGGATGCGCAGATCATAATCGAAGATGCGTTGACCGGAAATGGAGAGCACGAGGTCGTGGCTAACTGGCATTTTCCCTCGGACTGGCGACTCGAAGTATTGTGCGACCGGGGCCACGAGGTGACTTGTCGAGCTCTCTCGCAAATCTCGGTGGCTATCGCGATTCGCTCCGACAGTGAATTACAATTAAAGATCAAACCGAACCGTCTTTCCCATACGTACGGTTACGAATCTGCCGGAGTTACGGCAGCGATTCAAGGAAGGTCCTTGCTGCCTATGCGATTGATTACGAACCTGTCTTGGGAGCGAAACTAACCGTGGATCCCCAGCTAGTGAGTGAAGACATTGTTTGCTTCGCGGGAGAAGACTGGTGGTACCACCATCCCCACTCCAAAAATCACATCCTTAAGCGCCTGGCGCGGAATAACCGAGTACTGTTTATCAATTCGTTGAGTTTAGGGTTGCCAGCGGTTTCGAACCCGGATTTTTTCTTGAAAATTCGACGTAAATTGAGAAGCTACGCCCGTTGGCTCAAGAGAGTGCCCGAAGGCTTATTCGTAATGAGCCCTATCACGCTGCCTTTTTTTGGATCGAAGCTGGCTAGGCTTATCAACCAATTCTTGTTAGTGGTGCAAGTCAGACTGGCGATGACTCTTTGCGGAATGCGAACCCCTATTTTGTGGGTGGCGATACCCTCGGCCGCGGATGTCGTCGATAAACTCAATGCCAAGCTGATTTTGTATCACGTTTCCGATAAGTATGATGCGAACGAGGACAGCGCGGTCTCGAAAACGGTGATCCGTGCTTTTGATGCAAAGCTTAAGAAGGCCGCGGATGTCATAATGTTTTCGGGCCGTAAACTGTTCGAAGAATCCGACGCTCCCAACCGCTATTTTCTGGAGCAAGCCGTGGATTTCGACCATTTTGCCGGCATCGCCGAGCATTCCGCAAAGGAGATAGCGGATATACCTCATCCCATCCTCGGATATATGGGCGCGCTTGACTACATCATGGATGTGGCTCTAATCAAAGAAGTGGCGGCGCGAAGGCCTGCTTGGCACTGGGTGTTCATCGGACTGCGCTCGAATCTTGTGCAGATCCATGCGCCTAACGTGCATTTCCTGGGATCTAAGCGATACGCGGATCTGCCGGCTTATCTGCGAGAGTTCGATGTTTGTGTCCTTCCTTGGCAACAGAACCATATATTTACCAATTACGGGAGCGCCATCAAAGTCAGGGAGTATATGGCGACAGGCAAGCCTGTAGTCATCACCCCAATTTATGAGTATCGCGATGCTCCGGGCATCCGTTTTTTTCAAACGACAGATCAATTTATCGCGGCGGTCGAAGACGCCTTAGAGTACGATACCGAGCGCGATCGCAAACGACGCCAGGATTTTGTCCGTAATTGCACCTGGGACATTCGTGCCCATGAACTGGGAAACATGGTCGCTCTTTTGTTGCGCGGACATGAATTTGGAGATGCAACTTCCTCCGAGAGAGAAAGCATGGTATCAGCCTCAATAGGATCAAAAGCAGACTAGAAAAATATGTGTGACCAAGAGCGACAGGCGGTGATGCAGGCAGTAGTCGAGGATTTGCGATCCGGTGTGATCCAGACCAGTCAAGTACCCGAGCCCGAAATGCGTCCTGGCGGAATTCTGGTTCGTACCGCATTCTCTGCGATAAGTTCGGGCACTGAACGAGCCAAAGTGCAGGCCTCTGAGAAGTCCCTTCTCGGTAAAGCAATGGCTCGCCCAGATTTGGTAAAGCAAGTGGTCGATTTCGCTCGTACGCAAGGGCTCAAAGCGGCCTATGAAAAAGTCCAAACCAAGCTGGACACTCTTTCCACGATGGGGTACAGCTGCGCGGGCACGGTCATAAGCGTCGCGAACGATGTCGGCGAGTTCCAAATAGGCGACCGCGTGGCGTGCGGTGGGGCCGGTTATGCAAACCACTGCGAAATCAATTGGATTCCGCGCAATTTGGCGGTTAAGGTGCCTGACTCCGTTTCGTTGGAGGCGGCTTCGCTCACTACTATCGGCGCGATTGCAATGCAGGGTCTTCGCCAGTCGCAAATCAGCTTTGGTGAGACGGTGGTCGTGATTGGATCCGGACTTTTGGGTATCTTGGCCATGCAACTTGCAAAGTCTGCCGGTTGCCGTGTGATTGCCGCCGACATTGATCAATCAAGAATCGATCATGCCTTGGCGATGGGCGCGCACATGGCGATGGTTACCACAGATCCTAGGTTTTGTTCGGCCGTAGAAAACTTTTCACGATATGGTGCGGATGCTGTGATCATTACCGCCGCTACGCGATCATCTGAGCCGATGGAACTCGCCGCTAAAATCGCACGCGATCGTGGAAGAATTGTCGTGGTTGGAGATGTGGGTATGGATGTTTCGCGCCCAAATATGTATCACAAAGAGCTTACGCTGGCGATGTCTCGCTCTTATGGCCCGGGCCGATATGATCCGGCCTACGAAGAAAGGGGGAATGACTATCCCGTTGGCTATGTGCGCTGGACTGAGCGACGCAATATGGAAGCGATACTTGATTTACTTTCGTCCGGCATGCTGGATGTTTCGACGCTTGTCAAGAATCGGTACCCAGCCAGGGAAGCCGCGCGCGCGTATCAGGATTTACTGACCGGAAACTCCTATACAGCCATATTGGAATACCCCGAGTCGCAAGAAGCCGTCCGAAATAGGATCCTCACAGAAGCGCCATCTGTGCCCACCCCGCGGCGGCCCCCGGGGCGAGTTCGTTTGGGGTGTATCGGGGCTGGAGGGTTCGCCCAGAGTTTCATATTTCCGGTTCTGCGCAAGTCAACCTTGGTCAGCCTGGAATCTGTAGCGACGGCTTCCGGTGTAACGGCGGAATCCGCTCGTCGAAATTACAAATTTCTCCGTGCCCAAACCCCACTGGAGTTGCTGCAAGATCCCAATTTAGATGCTGTATTTATCGCTTCTAGGCACGGCAGTCATGGACGCTACGTAACCCATGCGCTGCAATCCGGGAAGGCGGTTTTCGTTGAAAAACCACTGGCCACGAGTCGAGCGGAACTCGAGTCTGTCCGTCAGGTTTACGAAACAGCTGAGACCTCTGGCTCACATCCGTTCCTGATGGTCGGGTTCAATCGCAGGTTTGCTCCCTTTAGTGATCGGATCCGCCGCTTCTTTGAAGGTCGGCGGGAGCCGATGTTGGTGCATGCGCGGATTAACGCTGGGTTCATACCCCGCGAGCATTGGACGCAACAGCCGGATGAAGGCGGCCGTGTTGTGGGGGAGGTCTGCCACTTTGTCGATTGGGCTCGTAACCTCATCGGCGCAACCATTCGCTCCGTGACCGCGTCCGCGGTCCCCGATGGGAGCCGGTATCATGGTGATAATGTTGTGACGACGATCAGTTTTGCGGATGGTTCAATAGCGAACATACTCTATCTTGCAAATGGTGACCCTGGTTTGCCGAAAGAATACTTCGAGGTGTTTTGTGAAGGGGGCGTGGCGCGGATGGAAGATTTTACGACCCTTGAACTGATCCAGGGACGCAAGACTCAAAAATACACCTCGGTTCGGGATAAAGGACACAACGAAGAATTACGACTCACCTTGGAACGCATGGCCGCAGGACAGTCTGCACCGATTCCCAGCGAACAAATTTTCGAAGTCATGGAGGCCACGTTTTCGGTTGCAGAGGCAACGGTCCGCAGTCAGGCCGTTCCTATCAGCAACGATACGAGAGAGTTGGCACCCGCCGGTTCTTAACTCAAATACTGCTGGATGAATTGCTGCGTCGACCATACGATGTTCATATGCATACCAAGCTACTGAAGCTATTGCTCGCCCTTTTAAGTTTGTCCATCTGCGGGCGAGCTCTTGGCCAAAATGTCGGGCTCGCGGCCCTGAAGCCTATACGCGTATTTACTTATTTTCCCAATGAAGATGCCACCCCTCAAATCGTGAGCCTTGCGGTGCCGGGACGGGAAGGCGCTGAATCGCTGCTTGCATTTAAGGCCGACTCGGAAGTGACATATGCGGTACCCCCAAACCAGACTTCGCTTGCAGGCATCCTCGTCTATCATCCACCGCAGCTCGCCTTACCTGAGGGAGAGCCACCCTATTACACGCCCGTGCTCGTAGAAATTGTCGCAGACGGCAAGACAATTCTCTCCCAAGGTCTGAATGAGACAACGCCGCCTCTACAGTTTTCGCTGCCATTAGCTGGTGTTTCCGAAATCACAATCTTGTCCAAGACAGCATACGTCGGATATCAGTTCTACTTAGCGGATGCGCACTTCAGTGCCGCCAAGGTATCTGCGACGCAGTTTTTTTTACCTCTCCCACAGCATGGTTATGTCGATTGCGCACCCCTGCCGCGGCAACGGATTTACGGCATTTTCCAACCCGGCGAGAGTGTCCCGGTGGACGCGTATTACGGTGGTGGTGCGGTTCCAGCCGCTGTCAGTTTGCGTTTCATCCCAGAACAATCCGGTGTCGCCGCTTCGGCGATTGACTTGAGCATCCCTCTGGCGAGTCGGGGCGGAGCCCTCTCGCAAGGGACGGCGCAATGGAAGGTGCCACTTTCACTGGGCCCAGGAAAACTTACAATTGAGGAAACAGTTGCTGGGCAAAAGGTATTTGTACAAGAGCTCCGAATCGCTATCGAACCAATTCTCGATCTCTCCAATGTTGTGGATAGTAGTTTCGGCATTCATACATCTACCAGCAGCTATCCGCTCGTATATGACGAGTTTGCTGGCCTTTGGGGAGCGAAGTGGGGGCGGATTTTTCTGCACTGGTCCCTGATTGAGCCGCAGAAGGGAGAGTTTAACTATGCGCAAGTTGACACTTTGGTAAATCTCTACCAAATGCAGCATATGAAACTCTTGGTGGCGATCGGCGAGGATACTCCAGCTTGGGCGGGCAACCCAGGCCCCGATTATGAAGCCGCATGGCGGGATTATGTCTTCCATGTAGTTCAGCATCTTGCGGGCAATGTTTCGGCTTGGGATATCTTCAACGAAGTGGACGTTAAGTACGTGGGTTTGCTGGCCAAGACTGCACCGGTCGATTGGGATGTCAAGATCTTAAAGTCGGCCATCCAGGCCGTACATGCCGCCGATCCTCATAGCACCGTCGTCTGTTGTTCGACCGGTAGTACGCAGTGGTTGATCTACGATAAAAAACTGCTGGACGCAGGGGTGCTCTCGATGGTCGACGTAATCTCACTTCACCCTTACCAGCCTGCCGCTCCCGAGATCAAAGATGGGCCGTTCAATTATAGGGAGAGAATCGATGCGATCGACGCACTCGCTCGGTCTTACAATTTGCATAAGCCCATCTGGTCTACGGAGGCAAACTGGATCATTAAACCGCCGTCCGCAGAGGACCCGAGAGTACTCAAGCTTACAGAACAGGAGCAAGCCGAATACGTCGTACGAGTGAATTTACTCTCGGCGGCAATGGGAGTGAAATACTTCGTGCATGCTCCATTCGGGCATCGATTGCGTCCGGAACCGCATTTGTCGACGTGGGCGGCTTATGCGCAGATGGCTTCCCTGTTTTCCGAGTCAGGTACCCCCGCTCTGGTACTAAATGGCCCACAGGTTTTCGCCGTCGCAGCATCCACCCGCTCGGGAGGGCACGTGGAGGCGGTGTGGAGTGTAGGGAAGGATGCCGAGATCGCCGTGTCAAGCCATACCGATATGCTGACAGATATGTATGGCAATGGAGTTTCATGGAACCCCATGAGTGTACATATTTCGCAGGCACCGATGTATTTCAAAGGAGCGGGGCCCGCACCCAGCCTGCGTGTGCTTCGGCAAGTCACTGCCCCCGCATGGAGGACGTTCGCTCCGGTGGGGAACTGGACGTGTACACGCGGCACATCGTGCACAACGGTGACCGGAGGTCTGCGCGTGCAGAGTCTCCCCGCGAAATACGGATATCAACTGACTTCACCGGTAATGGAGGTGCCGCCCGATAGTTGCCAGATCGTGCACTTTGAGATGATGCTGGAGAAAGGCTCCGCCGCAGTGTTCGCCTTGGATAGCGTTACTGGCAAAATGGTAGACCGAGTGGTTTACGCTTCCTGGGTTCCAGACAACAAGCCACGCATGATGGATGTGCGGTTTCACACTGGTTCATCAACTCGATCCATTAAGCTTGTGTTAGCCGATTCTAACTTTGCCGAGCAAGTGTCAGCGTTCACCATATTTAACCGACCGCAGCTTGCCGCTTGCCCCTAACATGAATCGTACTTATGGATACTTGTTTGTTCAGCCTACAAACCTTACAACCCGTGATTTCGATCGAGTCCGCTGATCCCGTCAGCAGTGCGCTTGCCAAGTTGCGGCGCTGGGTTGAGGTACGGGATTATGCGGGTTACGAACCATACGACGTTCTCAACGGGCGCAGGATACCTTTATGGTTCCGGCGGAAACCTCTCAATTGGACGTTGATTCAAATTAACAAGCATCTCCCCAATCATCTCTTAAGGAGATTCTTTGCGGTGCCGCGTAGTAAAAATCCGAAGGCGCTGGGCCTCTTCTTATCGGGATATTGCGATTTGGCGCGGGGAGGGGAAGACACGCGCGCGTATGCGCTCGGTTTGAAAGATGTACTGAAACGCTCGCGCTGTCCTGAAGAGTCCAATTTTTGTTGGGGATATGATTGGGATTATGTATCACTTCGCGGAAGTTCCATGGCAGCGTACAGCCCCAACGCTGTCGCCAGCGTGTTTTGCGGCCAAGCGCTATTGGACATGGCGGAGGTTTTTGGGGATGGGGAAGCAGGGGAGATGGCCAGTTCGGTGGGCCGGTTTTTTGTGAGCCGCTTGAAGAGATCTGTGGACACACCGCAATCTCTTTGTTTCAGCTATACTCCGCAAAATCGAACCCGTATTTTCAACACCAGCGCATTAGTGGGCGCATTCCTGGCGCGCCTTGCCAAGTTCGAAGTCAATGCGGGATATCAGCAACTCGCAGGTCGCGCCATGCAATACGTGTCTGATCAGCAGCGAGCGGATGGTAGTTGGACCTACGGCGTGCAACGCAGGCAGGCATGGGTCGACAACTTTCATACTGGATATAACCTCTGTGCCTTGCGGGATTACGAAGAGGCTTCGGGTGACGCATCATTCAGGAAAACCCTCGATCGTGGGTACAATTTTTATCGACAAGTCATGTTTACGAGAGATGGTGCTCCCCGTTATTACAGCGATAGAACCTATCCCGTGGACATCCATGCGTGTGCCCAAGCTTTGGTTGTATTCTGTGACTTCTCCGCGGTGCAATCAGATGCGCATGAGAATGGCTGGAAGGTATTGCGTTGGACACTGGAAAAAATGCAAGCTCCGGACGGATCGTTTTACTATCAGCGTCACTTATTCTGGGTGAACAAACTTGCTTACATGCGGTGGGGGCAAGCATGGATGTTTCGTGCCCTTACGCGAATGAAATATGGAAGAGGGAAGACACAAATTAGTCAATGAGTTCGACTACGGCCACGAATTCGTTAAGAGCTTGCGACCATCAGACGAGAGTCGAGTTTCTTGGGTATCTTGTGGATAGCCTGACGATGGCGGAGGCCGTCGACTGGGTGCGAGACGCCGTACGCGAGACGCGATTTCGCCACGTTGCGGTGTTGAATGCCAATAAGCTTTGGCTTGCCGACCAGAATCAGAGGCTGCGCGACATTATGCGTCATGCAGACCTGGTAATTCCGGAATACGCCGTCGTCTGGGGATGTAAGATTTTGGGAACGCCGTTGAAGGCACATATTGGGGGCATTATGTTGCTGAAGGCGTTGCTTCCGGTCTTGGCCTCGGAGCATATTTCAGTGTATTTCCTAGGTGCACAAGATAATATAGTTAAGGCCATGGTGGCTCGCTTACGGGAGCAGTATGCCGGTTTGCAAATAGCGGGTGCTCGCTCTGGATATTTCAGTGAAGATCAGATTCCGGAGATTGTCCAATCCATCAACGACTCGGGTGCGAGGTTACTCTTTGTTGCGCTGGGTAGTCCGCGGCAGGAAATGTGGATCGAACAACAACGCCCAAGCCTACAAGTGCGTGTAGCGATCGGTGTTGGGGGCAGTTTTGATGTGCTCTCAGGCGCTAAGAAAGATGCTCCGCCATGGGTGAGGCACGGCGGCGAATGGTTGTATAGACTTATGCAAGATCCTCGCAACCTTTGGAAAAGATATCTAACAACGAATCCGTGGTTTGTCTGGCAGGTTCTGCGCGAGAGATTTATGTCATGCAAGATGTCAAAGACGTCCCAAGTCTGATAACAAATGCTGGCGTGCGCGAACACGACCCAAGGGCCTGGCAGAGGCGGGTTAAGCGTATTGTGGATGTTGTCGGTTCTGCGGTGGGGTTGATACTCTTGGCGCCGGTGTTGCTCTTCATAGCGGTGGCTATCTGGTGGGTGGATGGGTCTCCTGTGCTCTATCAGTGGCGAGTTATTGGCAAGGACGGCGTTCCGTTTCGCAGTTGGAAGTTCAGAACCATGACGCGAGATGCTGACTCTAAGAAGCACTTGCTTCAGGACTTGAACGAGATGAGTGGGCCCGTATTTAAAATTCCCAATGACCCCAGGGTAACGCCATTAGGGCGACGACTGAGGCGGTCTAGCCTCGACGAGCTCCCGCAATTGTGGTCGGTGTTAAAGGGGGATATGAGTCTTGTCGGCCCCCGTCCGCCTCTGGTCGAGGAATACGCGCGTTTTAACGAATGGCAACGACAGAAGATGAGTGTCATTCCAGGGCTGACCTGCCTATGGCAGGTTAGCGGACGAAGCGACATCAAAGACTTTGATGAATGGGTACGTATGGATATTGCCTATATCCAGAAATGGTCGCTTCGCGAGGATTTTAAGATTATGGCCCGCACCGCTAAGGTTATTCTAAGCGGACGAGGGGCATATTAGTAGGTTGATTCTCCGCTAACTCGCGCGGTAAATCAGATGAACGAAAATGGCGGAATGGAGTAAATGTAAGAATGAGAACATTGGTGACTGGAGGGGCTGGCTTCATTGGGTCGCACTTGGTGTCCGCCTTGCTAGACCGCGGCTACGACGTAGTAGTACTGGATAGTCTTGTACCCAGAGTGCACGGTGCAGCTGGAAAGCCGAATCTGCCCCCGGGGGTTCGTTTTTTGCAAGCTGATGTGCGAGACAAAAGCGCATGGGAGAAGGCACTCAAGGGTGTCGACATAGTTTTTCATGAGGCCGCCTACCAGGATTACATGGCCGACTACAGTACCTTCTTTCACTCGAATGTCGTCAGTACAGCTTTGTTGTATGAAGTGATTCGAGAGCAGAATTTGGATATCCAGAAAGTGGTTGTAGCCTCCTCGCAAGCAGTCTATGGTGAAGGACAGTACGAGTGCGATGCTCACGGTAGGATGCTACCGCCGGCGCGCGGCCATGAGCAGATGCGGCGCGCAGAATGGGAGCTCAAGTGTCCTGTCTGTGGGCTAGCTCTTCGAGCTTGCCTCCTGCGGGAGGACTACCCCAATCCTTATAATCAATACGCGCTGTCCAAGTATTCGCAAGAGATGCTCGCTTTGAGGCTAGGACGGCTGCTCGGCGTTCCCACGGTTGCGTTGCGTTATTCGATCACCCAAGGGCCGCGCCAATCCCTTTTGAATCAGTACTCTGGGGTGCTACGCATCTTTTTGCGCCAGATCAAGGCGAATCAACCCCTAACTATTTATGAAGACGGTCTGCAGACGAGGGATTTTGTTCACGTCCAAGACGTTGTAAACGCGAACCTCCACGTGCTCCGCGACTCACGTAGCGACTACGAAGCTTACAATGTAGGCAGCGGAGAACGAACTACGGTGTTGGCATACGCTCGTCGTTTGGTGGCAAAGATGGCAGCCGATAGCGAGTTGCATATCACAGCGGAGTTCCGCGAAGGAGACAACCGACATAGCGTTTCGAGTGTGGAGAAACTGCGGGCTTTGGGCTGGGCGCCGCGCCGGACTTTAGACGATATCATGGAGGATTTTTTGGCGTGGATCGAGGAATTGGGGGATCTGCCCGATGCGATCCCCAAGGCCGAGGAGTTGATGAGAACGAGGGGTGTCTTGCGAGCGGCCAGTGTGGTTAGCAGCGCCACCGATTGAATTGCGACGTCCGGGGAAAGGAGCAGCATGGTTCTAGAGAGCAGGTTGTCATCCGGGAAAGAGACCCAGCCTCACGCGAGAGCGACTATTGTGACCACAAAAGACTACTTCGAGCATCTTTCTGAGTTGATCCGAAGAGTTCCTTATGAAGTCGCCGATGATATCGCGTCTATCTTGCTCCGTGCCTATACTGAAGGCCGAAAGATTTTTCTTTTTGGTAACGGAGGCAGCGCATCTCTGGCTTCGCATTTCGCCTGCGACTTGGGTAAAGGAGCAACCCTATGCGGCGAACACACTCGACACTTCCGTGTGATTGCGCTCACTGACAACATCCCCTTGATCACAGCTTGGGCAAATGACTTGAGCTATGACGAGATATTTGCCAGACAATTGAGAAATTTGATTGAAGCTAGGGATGTGGCGTTCGCTATTAGCGGAAGCGGTAACTCTGCCAATGTCGTTAAAGCACTCAGCTATGCCAAGGACGCTGGGGCACAATGCGTAGGTCTTACTGGCTTCGGAGGAGGGAAGATGAAGACTCTGTGCAGCGCGTGCCTGGTTGTACCGTCGGATAATATGCAGTTGATTGAAGATGTACACCTCAGTGTCACACATTCCCTCTTTACAACGATTCGCAGAAGACTCGAACTCGGTCTACTTGGCGCCGATACGAAGATGGTTGCGGCCGCGTTATAAATCACACTAAGTGACGCGACTTAAGTTCTACGCATCTGGGACGCGTGAGAGAGAGCACTGTCGAGGTGATCTAAGATGCAGGCTGTTGTCACGCTATAATCATGGAATCTTATAAGTTACGCAATTGGATACTCGTTGCTGATCTGCTGTGGTCCTTCCCCGCGCTGATCCTTGCATACAGCTTACGTTACGGCTGGGGCGGGTATGGGCAAGCGGTTTGGAGGCCCTTTGCCACGTTTGGTTTTGAGTTTCTCGCAGCGCTGGTTCTTTGGAGTGTACTGCATGAGAGGATGGGGCTCGATGGTTTCCGAGGGGGTTGGTATTTCCCGGCCATTTTTTCGCGTATCCTTCTGGGTGTTCTTACGCTCATGGCGGTCATGCTCGCAGGGGCTTTTATGGCCCGTACCCTCGTATCGCGGCTCGTCCTAGCCTATTTTGGCACATTCTTGTTCTTAGGGTTTGTTTCGATTCGGTGGATCGTTCAAAGCATTCTTGAATCCAGACTAATAAGTGCTGGGCGTCGTCGAGTAGTGATTGCTGGAGCAGGACGGACGGCGCGAGAGTTGGGCGCGAAGATAGAACGTCACCCGGAAATTCTTTGTCAGGTGGTTGGCTACTTGAGGCCGGCCGACCAAGATGCCGAAAGTTCCGGAGTAAAGACGCCAGGGATCCTACCCGTGCAGACGCTAGGCATAGTGGATCTACTAAAAGTGCAAAACGTTGAGGAACTCATCTTGGTTGGGCAAAGTTTTCCCCGTGTGGAAATGCTGAACCTTGCTGCCAAATGTCGATGCGAAGGTATTCATGTCAGCCTGGTTCCAGAGTTATACGAGTTATATCTTTCGAAGCCGCGGCTGATGGATCTTGATGGCTTGCCCGTTCTACAGTTACCTCAAACGGCGCCACTTCTTAGCGGCGGAGTTAAGCGGGCGATGGATCTTGCAGTGGTTCCGCTCTTGGCGTTGCCAGCTAGTTTGATTCTCTTGCTTGCGGGAATTTACTTGAGAATCCGTAAAGGCAGGATTTTCCGCTGGGAGGTTCGCTGCGGCAAGAACGGCCGCCACTTTTGGATGTTACGTCTAAACGTTGAGCGCGACGCGCCAGAAGCGAGGTTTTTGGAACGGGTTTTCCAACAACTGAGTATTACGGAGTTACCACAGTTGTGGAATGTGGTGACGGGAGATATGAGCTTAGTTGGCCCCCGTCCGGAGTCTCCTCAGCGCGCGAAGGGCTATACCGAGTGGGAACGGCAACGTTTGACGGTGAAGCCTGGTATAACAGGACTGGCGCAAGTTCACGGTTTGCGGGAGAGAAATTCTTCCGAAGAAAAGTGTCGGTTCGACCTACAGTACATACTTGATAGCTCGCCTCTTTTAGACCTGTCTTTATTATTACAAACCATTTGGACGTTGGTGACGCGTGCTCTTCACTTAAATCCTACAAACTATGAAATCTCGGTACCGGTGCGGGGCGTGGATCCCATAATTTTTAGGGAGGTAGTGGATGCTCATCGGACGCAGTCCAGTGCGGATTAGCTTCGCGGGAGGAGGGACCGATTTGCCGGGGTACTACGAGCAATTCGGCGGAGCTGTATTGAACGTCGCTATCAATAAGTATTTTTATACGATCCTTGGCAAGCGCACGGACGGACGCGTACAAGTCATTTCTTCGGATCTACGAATTTTTGAGACGTGGCATGACATTGCCGCCATGAAGATTGATGGGACAAGCCTCGAAATTCCGGTGGCAGTCCTCAAGCAGTTTCAGCGCGAAATCTCCCTAGATCTATTCTTGGCCTCTGAGATCCCTCCCGGTACCGGACTGGGATCCTCCGCCAGCGTATGTGTGAATCTGTTGAAAACCGTAAGCGCATACTTACAAAAGCCATTGTCTAAATATGATTTAGCCGAGCGCTCTTTCGATATAGCGAGAAATGTCTTGAAACGTCACGTAGGGAAACAAGACGAGTATGCGGCCGCTTTTGGCGGTCTGAACTTTATCACTTTTCATCCCGATGGCGATACAGAAGTTGAACCATTGGAACTTGCGCCCCAGACTTTACAAGATTTGCAACACAGCCTTATGCTTTTTTTTACGGGCTCATCGCATCATTCATGGAGCATTCTGGAGCAGCAAGAAAAGTCTACGCGTTCGCGTACAGGGCTCACCGTCGATTCTCTGCACGAGGTTCGTTCCCTCGCGGTTCAAATGCGCAAGGTCTTGGAGGAAGGCAAGATTACGAAATTCGGCACGTTGCTGGACGAAGCGTGGCAGGCCAAGAAACGCATCTCGGCTGACATATCGACCGCCAGAATCGACCATTTGTACGCAGTCGCCCGTGAACACGGTGCACTTGGCGGAAAGATCACCGGTGCAGGAGGAGGAGGGTTCCTCTTGCTTTGCTGTGACCTTGCGCATCGCGATGCCGTTCGCCAGGCGATGGCAACCGAGGGAATTCAGGAAATGACTTTTGATTTCGATTTCCAAGGAGCACAAGTATTGGTCAATGACCCCTTTATTGATGACGATGAACGAGGGGGATCACGTTGGTTTTTCGTACCTAACGCTCTCACGCATGCCTGAATTTCCTCCGAAAGTGTAATTACGCCTATGAAAGCTTTTCTCCTGGCGGCTGGTCTCGGTACACGCTTGCGTCCCTTGACGGACCGACTGCCCAAGTGTTTGGTGCCCATTCGGGGGGTTCCTATACTCACAATCTGGCTCGAAGTGTGTAGGCGTGCGGCTATTGATGAGGTTTCAATAAACCTGCATATGCATGCGGATGCAGTCTGCGAGGTGCTCAGGGGCCACCGAGGAAAGCCCCAAGTGAATTTGATTCAAGAGGACGTGTTACTGGGGTCGGCAGGGACCTTACGTCGCAATCAGGATTGGGTAAAAGGAGAACAAGAGTTCTGGGTTTTATATGCGGATGTACTTACCAATATCGATTTACGACAAATGCTGTCGCATCACCGTCGTTTGGGCCTGGCTGCGACTTTGGGACTGTATCAGGTGAAAGAGCCGTCGTGCTGTGGAATCGTTCAATGCGACGAGAAAGGAACCGTGGTGGAGTTTGAAGAAAAGCCAAGACATCCGAAAGGCAACTGGGCATTTTCAGGTGTTTTGGTTGGTACACCAGAGATGTTGAAGGCAATTCCTCCCCAAGTCCCGCTAGACTTAGGATATAGTATCCTGCCGAAGCTGGTGAATCGGATGGCAGGGGTTCCGATATCTGATTATCTGATCGATATTGGTACGATGGAGAATTACCAGTATGCACAAGATACGTGGCCGGGATTCCCGGTTGAGGTGAAAGCTTGATGGCCAGTGCTGCCGAGAAAATAGCTTCCCTTAAGACCCTGCAAAGCGTCATTTTCGATATGGATGGCGTCATTATTGACAGCCATCCTGCGCATCGCAAGGCATGGCGAGAGTTTCTCCTGTCGATAGACAAACGCGTTTCTGAAGACGAACTGGATTTTGTACTGGACGGACGTAAGCGTCATGAGATTTTGACGCATTTTCTGGGCAATGTTTCTGAAGAGCAACTCGCCACATATGGCAGAAAGAAGGATGATTTCTTCCAGCGGGTTGCACTCGAAGTAAAGCCGCAGCAAGGCGTACTAGAGTTCATCGTCAGATTGCGTCGGCAGGACGTTCTACTAGCGTTGGCAACTTCTGCTGGGGCCGCACGCACTATGACCACCTTGCGCCGGTTAGGGTTGTTGCGGGTTTTTCAGACGGTCGTTACGGGAGACGACGTCGCCGAGGGAAAACCCAATTCCGCCATTTACCGGTTGGCATGCGAGCGCTTGAAAGTGGAGGCTTCGAACTCGGTGGCGATCGAAGACGCGGAGTCTGGTGTCCGGGCGGCCAAAAGTGCCGGTCTGAAGTGCCTAGGATTTGCGGCCGCCGGTGCCGAGGCCAAGTTGAGGTTAGCTGGTGCCGACTACGTAATTAAAGATTTTGCCGGGTTTTCCGTAGCCGAATTGCAAGACATTCTAAACTAGAGTCGCCGCGATGTCGTTCGGCTCATCTTTTTTGTTGCCGGAGGGCACGTGAGCACCGTTTATATGAAATCAGCTGCGCGATTAGCCCAAGATCATTGGAACGCGACACCTCTGTTCCTGGCAGAAGAATCGCGCTATGCCGCTTATCCCTGGCTCTATGGAGCAGCAGAATTTGCGGATCATTCGGGGGAACGCGTGTTGGAGGTTGGCTGTGGAACCGGCGCGGACTTGCTCCAGTTCGCCAAGAATGGTGCCGTCGCAACGGGTGTTGATATCACCACGCGTCATCTTGAATTAGCTCATGCTCGTGTCCAGGGTGCGGCCGAGATCCTGCGAGCCGACGCGACATCGTTGCCTTTTCCCGACAATTGCTTCGACTATGTATATTCCCACGGGGTGGTTCACCATAGCGATCGGCCTGATCTTGTGGCACGGGAAATCATGAGGATTTTGAAGCCTGGGGGAAGGCTGAATATTCATGTCTATGCACTCGTCTCCTTCGCCACGCTGGATTACATCAGGATCTACGGGCGTGATTGGAAACGCCATATAGAAAACTCCACTGACCCTGTGCATATCGACCTCTATACCAAACGGCGTTTATTGAAGCTATTTCCAAATGCGGAGCTCTCCTTCCAGAAGCGCGAAATTCATCGCTGGTTTCGTTTTTTGGAGCCATGGCTGGGCTGGTTCTTAATCGCGACCGGGAAAAAACCGTAGCATACCGGCTGAAACTTGAAACGAAGTCTTTATGATCCGTCCGTGGCGTTATTTGATAGGTGGATCCGCATACTCGATGGATCGATTGAAATGGCGTTGATGGCATGTGGCGAACCTGGTAAAGCCGTTAAAACATTATTCGCAACCACTATGTCGCTAGATTGGTCAATATCGATGTCTGACGACGCGTTGCTCGCAGTAACATTGTCGGAAACGACTATGCTCGACGCGGCGAACTGAACGGCGATCCCGTCAAAGAGATTATCCAGCGTCGTGTTACCGCTGATCGTAATTTGGCCAGCCAATGCCTGCCCCGGGGCGGTCGCTTGATAGAGGATGCCAGTGTGCCGGTTTCCGCTCGCCACATTACCGACGACGGCGATTGAGGTGAGCACACCGAAGGTGGGGTCATTAATGAGTTTAATTCCAACGAGGTCCTTGTCCGTTCGGTTCTCTGCAACGCGGAGGCGTTGAGCAGCGCTATAGATCTCGATTCCTTGACCGCCGTTGTCATGCGAATCGTTGTCGATCACAGACGAATCCTGGGCTTCGATTTCAATGCCGTTCCACTGATTGTCGTAGCTTTCATTGTGGAGAAAGTGGATTTGCGACGTACCGTTCCGAGCCCAGAGCCCATCAAACGGGAAATTGTGCACGGTGCAATTTTGGACAGTTATACGAGTGCTTGCTTGGTCGAGGTGAACGTCAGCTCGAACGGCAACACCGCGGTCTGAAGCCATCCCTTTGGTCCAAGGACCGGAAAATTCGATTCCACTAAGGGTGACCAGATCAGATGCCACGATTTGCAGAGCCGTGGTGGTCGGTTCTGTGGTGAAGATTTTCGCCGTAACGCCGTCGCCCACTATGCTGATTTTTGAACGGTTGTAAATACATGGTCCAACTTCCCCGCTGATGCTTAAGCAGGAGGTGGTGGCGGTGGCCTCAAACTGGCCGTCGATGACCAGTGTGCCTCCTGTCGCAGGGATGGCATCGATTGCGGCTTGAAGCGTTGGATAGGCGCTGGCTTTAATGCTGGGACTGCCTGTATTGGTTGGTCCACTGGCGACTGCCGAATCGCAGGACACAAGGATCAAGCAATAAAAAGCAAGCAAAACGATCGTCAGAGTGCGGCTCATGAGGGGCTCCGTGGTTGTTGATTTCGCAAGAATTTTAAAAGAGTCTATCTTGCTTTTATGCAATTGCAAAGCGATTGCGCACGGTCGCCCATAAGGCCACCAAGCTGCAATCGCAGTTACCCAGTTATACTCAAGAAGATTGAGAAACGCGCATCTAGGATGCGCGTTTGTTGTTTTGCTCTTATCATTTTCAAGGAAATATAGAGGCCGTTGACCTGCTAGTAAACATTTTGATCGGTGCAAACAGGAGAAAACTATGTTTGAATCTCCAGAAGATCGCGCGCTGGCAGAAATAAATCCCTCAGTCCAGAACGTCCGGGCATTTTGGGATACTGAGGCTTGTGGAACCAGTTTTGTGGAGGCAGAGAAGGGGACTGCTGAGTTCTATGAACGGTACCGCGCACTCCGTTATGCCGTAGAGTGGCATATTCCTTTGCTTGTTCCGTTTTCCGAGACGCAGGGCAGAAAAATCCTAGAAATCGGCTGTGGAAATGGCGCAGATGGCGTCATGTTCGCAAAAGCAGGCGCCGAATATACGGGAGTCGATCTGACGGAAGCTGCGATTCAGGCTACTCGTGCACATTTTGATGTGTTGGGACTCAAAGGCCGTTTCCAGATCGAAAATGCGGAACGTCTTTCTTTTCCGGATGAAAGCTTCGATTTTGTGTACTCCCATGGTGTGTTGCACCATACAGCCAATCCATTACAAGCGTTTTCTGAAGTGTGGCGTGTTTTAAAGCCGGGGGGGAAAGCTGTGTTGATGCTCTACCACAAACACAGTTTTAATTATTATGCGCGCATCTTGATTTATATGAGACTACGCGTCTTATTGAAAATTGCTTCGCGTGCCGGACGTTTTTCAAGCGATCGCAAATTGCTGGATGCAGATATTAAAGGTGTTCGTGGGAACGTGGGTGATTCCGTTTGGCAAGTTCACTACGAAAATTTTCTTAGGTACGGCCGGTCTTATCTCAAGGCAACCAATTTTGTTCATCATGCGACCGATGGTCCCGAGTGCCCGTTTGCGTTCGTCTACACAAGAGGTGACGTACGCCGCATTTTTTCGCAGTTCGGCAACGTGCATTGTGTCGTGGCACACTTTCCTTTACAAAAGTATTCGGTTGCGAGATGGGTTCCCTTGTCGATAGAAACCAGGATTGCCAGGCGGATGGGCTGGTATATGTTTGTGTATCTTACGAAGTAGAGTCTGCTGTTATTTCGTGGCAGTGAGGACCATACGATGCACAAACATCTCATTTAAATAGGGTACGAAGCGCAGAGGTTTGAAGACAGAAGCATAGTATTTCATCTTCCAGCTATGCCATTTGCCATTCAACTCGGAGAACAGTGGGCAAAGGCTTAATTCAACTTTAGAAAATCCGCTGTGCGCAAGAAGAGTGCGGACGCTGCGTATGGTCGCGCCATTTAAAGTCCACAAGGGGTCGTTGGGGCGAAGCGGCTTTGGAGCAAAACCGTCATTGCGTTCCCTCATGATTTGATCCACGGATTGAATCAAGGTTGGACAACTAAAAAACACATTGGGCCATGGCATCTTCGAAACCCAGCCGTCAAGGTGGGACCCAGTGGGGTGATGGAAGGGGGGGAATACTGCGTAGAGAGATCCGTTCGGTTTCAAAACGCGTACGCATTCAGCGAAAACCTTCGCTAAATCTTCTACATGCTCGAACACATCGTAAGAAGTAACGAGATCAAACGTATTGTCATCAAGAGGAACTCGCTCTCCGGCACCCACGAGAAACTCAACGTTTGGCATCCCACGTTTTGCGGCGAAGGCCGCACCTTCGATACATGGTTCAGAGAAAGGTTCCAGCCCTACAATCCGTTTGGCCCCCAGCTCAGCAAAACGCACGGCTCGCCCGCCAAAACCGCATCCGATGTCGAAAATTTCCTTCCCGGCCGGAGAAAGAGCAGGGAACCATTTCAGAAAACCACCGGCAACTTCATCTTCATATTCCACTTGTGGACGTCGCAAGAATTCAGGATTCGTCCATTCGCTCGGTGGCTTAACGGGCGCGAGGGACAAGTATTTTTTGGCTAAAAGAACAGATAGGCTCATGTAGGACGAAGTTTGGAAAAGTTTCCTGTAAGATTATCACAGGCGGTGAGGAAAAGAGGCTCTCCCGGCCATTCCCAAGACGACCTTGATGAAACCGCCCTGGACATAAAATTGGAGAATTTGTGCATATTATTCACGTAGTAGGCGCACGTCCAAATTTCATGAAAGTGGCGCCTGTACAGCGCGCGCTTGAGCGCAAGAATGTGCGTCAGACACTGGTTCACACTGGGCAGCACTATGACGCAAATATGTCGGACGTATTCTTTCAGCAACTAGGCATTCCCGCGCCCGACGTGAATTTAGCTGTCGGATCCGGGACACATGCGCAGCAAACAGCTGAAATCATGATGCGTTTTGAACCGGTCGTCCTCGAACACAAACCAGATATCGTTCTGGTTTATGGAGACGTTAATTCAACCGTTGCAGCGACATTAGTGTGCGCAAAATTACAAATTCGAGTCGGACACGTTGAGGCAGGATTGCGTTCTTTTGATCGCACCATGCCGGAAGAGATCAACCGGCTGGTAACTGATGCACTGGCTGACATTTTATTTACTCCATCGGAAGATGGAGACATAAATCTCGCGAAAGAAGGCGTGAGCAAACCAAAAATCCATCTCGTTGGCAATGTCATGATTGATTCGCTGGTGCGCCTGCTGCCCGAAGCGCAACGGCATGGACGCAA
Source organism: Terriglobia bacterium (assembly GCA_963702965.1). GTDB lineage: Bacteria > Acidobacteriota > Terriglobia > Terriglobales > Acidobacteriaceae > JAJPHW01. Next base: position 3,032,004 of record OY969776.1, on the reverse strand, counting down.
CGGTTTTCCAGAACGCTATGCATTGGTAACACTACACCGTCCTTCCAATGTTGATAACGGAGAAACGTTAAGTGGAATATTGAAATCTTTGTTGGACGTTAGCAAAGACCTCACGGTGCTATTTCCTGCTCATCCCCGCACTCGCCAGCGCCTGGAGGCTTTCAGTTTGAAGACAGAACAACTGCGGTTATTGGATCCTGTGCCATACGTTCAGTTTCTTGGATTGCAACGCAATGCCACGGTCGTGATCACGGATTCCGGAGGCATCCAGGAAGAGACTACCTATTTGCGTGTGCCTTGTCTCACTTTGCGGGAAAACACCGAACGTCCGGTCACTGTCTCTTTAGGTACCAACATTTTAGTAGGCCAAGACGCCGCCAAACTGCGTTCCGAGCTACTTAATATTTTGCAAGGGAAGGCAAAACAAGGCACCGTTCCTCCTCTTTGGGATGGCCAGGCTGCTGAACGAATTGCTGATGTGTTAGTTCAAGGCGATTAGGCATGTGCCTCGCAAAAAAAGGAAAATATCTTTGCGCAACTTTAGACACACATAAGTGTTTCTGACATCTGTCTATTGTTTTAGTCGTTTCTCTAATCGAGGTGCAAATGCCACGCCGCAGCTTCTTCGTCCAAAGCTTCTCTGTTCTATTTCTTTTGAGTGTCGTCTGTGCCGCCCAAGCGCCTTTCCAAGGCGACTTTCTGCCGCCTACCAGCCTGGGTGCGGGCAATGATACATGGGGAGTCGCCGTCGGCGATTTCAACGGCGACACCAAACCGGATATCGCCACCACCAATCCCGGCGAATCTAAGGTGACCATCTTTACTGGCAATGGGGACGGTGCATTTACGGCTGGCGCCAGTTATCAACTGACGACGGCAAGCCCGATCTTGTAGTGGACAGTACTGCGTCCGCCAAATTTCCCATGAACTACACGAACCTCGCGTAGCGGTGGTGACGACAGCGACATCGGCCGGGTTGGCGGCGCCAGATCATCGAAAGGGAAGCGGAGTACTCGCCGCTTGGTTGGTTCTTCCCGGCATGATGGGCTTAGTACTGCTAGCTGGGCAAAGGCAGAAAGGACTGCGTTCTTTTTCAACATACGAAATTTTGTTCGTCTGCATGATTTCGCTCGGTATGGAGATGGCGGGATGTGGCGGGGGTGGATCGAGCGGTGGCGGCTCCGGAACTGTACCGGGGACCTATACCATAACTGTAACGGGGACTTATACGGGTGGCTCTGTCACGCTCGCGCATAGCGCGTCAGTGACATTGGTTGTCCAGTAATCGACGCAAGCTAGACGGGAACGATTTGAAGGAGACGCATAGATGAGCGGCAACGGTTTGTTCATTGTGTGCTTTTTGCTATTTATTTCCAGTATGCCTTGCGTGGCGCAGGCGCCATTCCTGGGCGACTTTCTGCCGCCCACAAGCCTGGGTGCGGGGAATGATACATGGGGAGTCGCTGTTGGCGATTTTAACGGCGATGCCAAGCTGGATATTGCCACCACCAATCCCAGCGAATCCAAGGTGACTATCTTTACCGGCAACGGGGACGGCACCTTCACGGTCGGCGCGAGCTATCAACTGGCGTTGGGCAGAAACAATACATTGTGGGTGACGGCTAGTGATGTGAATGGCGACGGTAAACTGGATTTAATCGTCACGAGTTTTAATTTTGTGGATCAGAATGGCGGCAAAATCAGCGTTCTACTGGGGAACGGCGACGGTACATTTCAGCCGGAGGTGGATTACGCCGCGGGAAGTCATCCGATTACCGTGGTTGCCGCAGATTTTAATGGCGATGGCAATCCCGATTTGGCGGTTACGGACAATGGGTCAGCCGTAGTTCTTGTATTCCTAAACAATGGCGACGGAACCTTTCAGGCGGCACAAAGCTATGCCGTGGGAACCGGGCCGTACTCGCTAGCCACCGGGGATTTTAATGGAGATGGCAAGACGGATTTGGTGGTGGGGGATTACTGCAATGTTGCTAATGCATCGGGTCTGCAGCCGAGTGCATTTGTCTGCACGGATGGGCCGTTGGTTACAACTTTGAGTATCTTATTGGGGAATGGAGATGGAACGTTTCAAAGTCAGACCACAGTTTCGCTGGATATATCTCCCTATCAGGTAGGCGTTGCTGATCTTAATCAGGACGGCAAAGCCGATCTCCTGTTGACAAATGGGTGGTATTACAACCCATTCAATACCGACAATACATTGAGTGTCTTACTTGGAAATGGAGACGGTACTTTCAAATCTTCTGAAACGTATTTGGCTGGAACTTTTTCGGCTGCACCAGCGAACGGCAATACTTCTTTTGTTGTTTCTGACTTTAACGGCGACGGAATCCCCGATGTAATGAACGGGGCTACTGAATTTTTAGGGAATGGGGATGGAACATTGCAAGCTGGAATTTTTTATGAGTACGGTCCACCCGGGGAAATAGTCCCGGTTGCAGGACCGCTGGTTGCGGGTGATTTTAATCAGGATGGGCATATCGACGTTGCCGGCGCACTTATTATCATGAATGCTGGGAGCACAAGCCGATTTCCAACAACGACTACGCTGTCATTGCCGAATGTGTACAGCTGTAACGCCGATGTCACTGTAACTGTACAAAATACATTGGGCCCCTTTCCGAAAGGTGGGATAACCCTTCAGACGGATGGGCAGTTCGCTTCCTATCTAGGGCCACCAAATCCCGGCATGGCAACCGGACAAACCAACATACTTGCCCGTGGAACACATATATTGCAGGCGGTGTATGTTGGCGACTTGAACACGCAAGGCAGCACCGCATCAAATATGGTGACGTTTGCCGGCGATAATTCTTCTACCAGTTTAGGTTCGGACTACAATCCGTCAATATTTGGAGGCGCAGGCTATATTTTTGCGGATATAGATCCTCCCGGCTGCCAAGCAGGACCAACATACGGCACGGTAATTTTTTATGATGGCGGCACGCCTCTGCAAACGGTTCCCGTGGGAGAGGATCCTCGTTACTTCGCGTTCTCCGCATCAATTCCTTTAAGCACGCTCAGCGTTGGATCTCACTCGATAACTGCGAACTATAGCGGTACGGCATACGTGAACCCAAGTGTTTCACCGGTGTTTGTGCAACAAGTGAATGCCCCCCCACTCGCGCTCGGGATCGCTCTAGGTGGATCCAACACTGTGACGGTGCAAGCAGGGAGTACCGCGACGTACAATCTCACCATTGGGGTTTATGGTGGTGATACGGGCAACGGCACGCTAAGTTGTAGTGGGGCGCCAGCGGGCGCGAATTGTTCCGTTCCCTCGACAATCGTGCTCGGGAATAGCTCCACGCCATTCAATGTAACCGTGACAACCACAGCAGCAAGTGCCGAGTTGCATCCTAGGGAGTTGTATTCTTCGCACGGCTGGATGTGGGCGTTGGGCATGGTAGGGATCGTGTTCCTGCCGGTTTCAAACAGAAGTGAGACGCGGAAAGGCCGACGGAAATTCAGGACTGTGCCGTGGTTGCTATTGTTGCTGCTTCTAGGAGGATGCGGGGGCAGTAGCTCAGGTGGCAGCAGTGGAGGATCAGGATCAGGACCCACGCCTCCGGGAACCTACACGCTGACTATTACAGCGCAACTAGGCCCAAAGATCAGTCAAAAGTTGCCACTGACTTTGATCATTAAGTAATTGCGAGGATACGATTGAAGAAGGCGCACCTGCGGGGGCGCCTTTTCTTTGGTGCAGGATTTGAGCCGAAAGACGCTTTTCTGCGAAAATTGAAGGTTGAGGTGCGGACATGTCCTGGGCGAGCAAACTGATTGATCCGTATCGAGTGGCGAATGGGAAGAAGTTTCGGCTGAAGGATTTTGACCCGGCCGATACGGGTGGAAGACATTCTAAGAAACATGCGAAAGAGCTTTTACAGCAGGGCATCGCCGATATGGCCGAGCTTCAAGACAAGCTCTATGCGCAGAACCGCTGGGGTTTACTGCTCATTTTTCAGGCAATGGATGCGGCCGGCAAAGATGGCGCGATCAAGCATGTGATGTCGGGAGTGAATCCGCAGGGATGCCAGGTCTATTCGTTTAAGCAACCTTCGGCCGAAGAACTCGATCACGATTTTCTGTGGCGATGCGGCGTGCGATTGCCCGAACGCGGACGCATTGGGATTTTCAACCGGTCCTATTACGAGGAAGTGTTGATCGTGCGCGTGCATCCCAAAGTATTAGAAGGCCAGAGGCTCCCGCCCGAACTCGTAACCAAGAATATCTGGAAAGAGCGCTTTGAAGACATCAACGCTTTCGAGCGGCGCTTGGCGCGCAATGGATTCGTCGTGCGCAAATTTTTTCTCAACCTCTCGCAAAAAGAGCAGAAGCGCCGTTTTCTCGAGCGCCTGGATCATCCCGATAAGAACTGGAAGTTTTCCGCCGGCGATGTGTTCGAACGCCACTATTGGGATGACTATATGCACGCCTATGAGGACATGATTACTCACACGGCGAGCAAGCACGCGCCATGGTATGTAGTTCCAGCGGACAACAAGTGGTTCACGCGCGTAACCGTAGCGGCGGCGATTGTCGAGACTCTAGAAAGCCTTAGTCTTGAATACCCGAAGGTAGATGCCGAGAAGCAGAAACAATTGCAGGAAGCGCGCCGTCAAATTGAAGGAAAAGAAGGCTCGGAGTCACACAAGAAGTAGATCGTCCTCAAAAGAGTCTTCGATCAAGGCGACTTTTGGTCACATTCGCACAGCGGTAAATCTAACCGCCGAATCGTTTTCTTCGTCTCACCAGAAGCAGTTATCATGCTACTGGAGCAACTCCATCTATGGGCCCCCGAATCTTCACTGTAGAAAAAATAGCCATCATTGTCGCGCTGGCGCTCGTCGCCAACGTTTCTTTCGCAGTCAATCAGAGCAAGAAGCCAAACAACCCCGTAGCGGCTGCATCCACATCGAGTGCGGCATCGACTACCAACACTACCGTGCCGGACGCGGCTGGTGAATGACCCGCAGTTCAAAGGCATGCAATACCGCTTGATTGGACCGTTCCGCGGAGGGCGGTCGTTGACGGCGTCAGGTGTGCCTGGCGATCCGCTGACTTACTATTTCGGGTCGACCGGTGGTGGAGTTTGGAAGTCCACCGACGGCGCTATGACCTGGCTCCCGGTTTTCGATAAGGAGGACGTCTCCGCCATCGGGAGCCTGGCCGTCGCGCCTTCAGATCCCAATGTGCTCTATGTCGGCACCGGAGAGGCATGTATTCGCGGCAACATTTCTCACGGCGACGGAATTTACAAAACTCTCGATGGTGGAAAGACCTGGAAAAATGCAGGACTGCGCGATAGCCGCGCGATTGGCAAAGTGATTATCAATCCGACCAACCCTGACATTGCTTATGTGGCGGCGCTCGGCCATCCTTATGGCCCGAACGCGGAACGCGGCATTTTCCGCACCATGGACGGCGGCAAGACCTGGGAAAAGGTTCTCTATAAGGACGAAAACACAGGTGGCATCGACGTTGCTTTCGATCCACACAATCCGCACATTCTGTTTGCAGCGCTCTGGGAGGCAAGGCGCACACCATGGAGTCTCACTAGCGGCGGTCCCGGCAGCGGCCTTTACCGCTCGAGCGACGATGGAACGACTTGGAAGGAACTGACTGGGCACGGACTCCCCGCAGGCCCTTACGGGAAGATTGGCGTGGCCGTAGGCGCTAACTCAGAACGCGTGTACGCGCTGATTGAAGCTAAAGAGGGAGGGTTGTTCCGCTCCGACGACGGCGGCAATACCTGGCAACTTGTGGACAATGACCGCGCCAACTGGCAACGGGCATGGTACTACATGCACGTGTTTGCGGATCCGCAGGACGCCGATGTGGTGTATATCGCCAACGTAGACTTCTACAAATCCACCGACGGCGGACGTAGTTTCAACAAAGTAAAAGTTCCGCATGGCGATAACCACGGCATGTGGATTGATCCTCAGAATCCGCAACGCATGATCGTCTCAAATGACGGCGGTGTGACCGTGAGTTTGGATGGCGGTAAGAATTGGACGCCCCAGAACAATCAACCGACGGCGCAGTTCTATCACGTCGCCACGGATACGCGTACGCCCTACTTTGTATATGGGGCGCAGCAGGACAACACGACCATCGCCATCGCCAGTCGCAGCGATTCTGATTCCATTGATCGGCCTGACTGGTATCAAGTAGGTGGCGGGGAAGCGGGATACGTTCAGCCGTATCCGCCGGATCCCAATATCGTTTATGCCGGCGATTATCAGGGCTTGGTCACACGTTTCGACAAGCGCACCGGTCAAATGAAAAACATTGCCATACATCCGGAGATCAGCGATGGGCAGGGCGCGGCCAAGTTGGAGCACCGTTTCCAGTGGACGGCCCCTTTGCTGATTTCACCGCATGATCCCGATGTGCTATATCAAGGCGGGGAACGTCTTTTCAAGACTGCTGATGGCGGTATGCACTGGGATGCGATCAGTCCCGATCTAACCCGCAATGATAAGAGCAAGCAGCAGCCTTCGGGCGGAGATATAGATATAGACGATACGGGCACCGAGTATTACGACACGATTTTTGCGATTGCTGAGTCGCCCCTGGCAAAAGGCTTGATCTGGATCGGTACGGACGATGGACTTATACAGCTCACGCGCGACGGCGGCGAACATTGGAGCAATATCACGCCGAAGAACATGCCAGACTGGAGCCGAATCAGCCAGATTGATGCTTCGTCATTCGACGCGGGCACGGCATATGTCGCCGTAGATCGCCATCAGAACGACGATCTTCGTCCCTACATCTACAAGACCCGTGATTATGGCAAGACCTGGAGCGCAATTGTAAACGGGATTCCCCAAGATACCTTTGTTCGGGTTGTCCGCGAGGATCCCAAAAAACGGGGACTACTTTATGCGGGAACGGAACGTGGCGTATTCGTGTCATTCGATGATGGAGCGAATTGGCGTTCGCTTCAGCTTAATCTTCCTACCGTGCCTGTTCATGATCTGGTTGTAAAAGATAACGATCTCGTCCTGGCCACACATGGGCGCTCGTTCTGGATTTTGGACGATGTCTCACCGTTGCGCCAATTCAGTGACGCGGTTGCCAAACCGGATGCATATCTGTATGCACCTGACACCGCCTATCGCGTGCAAACCTCGAGTGAGGAGCCTCCCAAACCAATTTTGGTTGGTCAGAATCCGCCCGCGGGCGCGATTATTTACTTCTATCTGAAGGATGCTCCCAAGGGCGAGACGACAATCGAGATAGCTGACGCCTCGGGCAATATCGTGCGGAAATATTCCAGCGGCAGAACCCAGGAATTGGACGAACCACCCAATCCCGACGACAAAAAGCCCGAAAAGGAGCTTAAGGCGGAAGCCGGGCTAAACCGTTTCGTCTGGGACCTGCGCTACCAGGAAGCGGCCAAAGTTCCCGATTACTATCTCTATTCCTATAAAGACGGACGCAGGGGACCGCTCGCCGTTCCCGGCACGTATCAAGTGCGCTTGACGGTGGACGATAAGACTCTCACTGCACCGCTTGAAGTTAAGCTGGATCCTCGGGTAAAAGTGTTACAAGCTGACTTGGAGAAACAGTTTGACTTGCTGTTGCAAATCCGCGACGAGCTCACGCGCGTATACGACGCGGTCAATCAGATTCAGGACGTCCGCGAGCAGGTCGACGGGCTGAAGAAGCGCCTACCCGAGAATGCGAGCACCAAGTCGGTGCTAACCGCCGCCGCCACGCTGGATGCGAAGCTGCTTGGTCTGCGGGACGATTTTGTGCAGGTGAAAGTGAAATCCAATGAGGATTCGCTGTCTTATCCGCAGCGACCGGATGCCAAGTTGGCAGCCCTAGCCATGGCGGCCGGCATCGGCAGCGACTCCGCGCCCACGGCGGGCGAATACGAAGTCTTCAACAAGCTAAAGCAGGAGTCCGAGGCCGCTCTGGAGCAGTGGACGGAGCTCCAGCGCACGGATCTCGCCGAATTCCAGAAAATGATGACGGGGCAGAACATTCAGGCCGTCGTGGTTCCCCAAGCAGGGTCCACGTCCAGCATCGAGGGTGAGCAGAAATAGCTGTACCGAGTGCTTTCTGCCATTTGTGGCCAGTAATCAGTTACCACCGCTGGTTACTGCCCGCACTTTCGTGCCACGCCTCTGGCACGTCCGAGCCTTGTACGAAATTTTAGCTCCTGATACCTTGACGCTAGAAATCCCCCAGGACCAAGTGGAATTACACGAGGTGGGCTTATGAAGCTGGTTCATCTATGTTACGCGGCTCTGGGGATTGCGGTGGCTCGTTGGATTTTCAAGCGTGAATCGGTTGCACTGGCCGATCCGGTCACGCGTCTTCGTACCTCTGGTTTGCTGTAAGCGGTATTCCACAGAATGGGCGTGCGTCCCGTTGCGTGCCTTCGTCTGGCACGCCCATTCGAACCCTCCGATACGCGAAGGTACTACGACCACCGATTACCTTCGGTGACCTCTCCTACACTTCATTTATAGTTACAATTTTTGTCAGGACTCCTCGTTTTGCGGGCGTGCTCCGCGAAATGTCAGGTCTTGGCAATGACCGCTCGCTATCTCATCCCGCTCCTGTTTTTGGTTGGGTTGCTGCCGGCCGCCGCCGCGCAATCGGATGATGGAGACGCTCCACTGGGAGACCTGGCACGGGCCATGCGCGCATCGGATAAACCCTCTCAGCAGCCCGTCATCGATAACGACAATCTTTCGCAGACCCTGAAGGAATTAAAGCCGGCGGCGGATAGCACACCCGTGTTCTCGATTCACGGGGGTAATAAGTTTGATATGTCATCGCCAGATGGCACGTGCAGCCTTTCATTTACCGCCAATGCGACCGCATTGATCACCGATCCAGTTGTGAATCGTGAATTGCCGTCCAGTGAACTGGCCAAACTGGATGGCCCAGCTGTCATCAACAACAACACGCTCGAAGTCTCCATTTACAACGGGACGGCCTGGAATCTGACAGATGTGACGATAGGTTTGACCGTGATTCGCCACAATACTGCGGGGGAACCTGAAGGTGCGTTTGCGCGCTCGGCGAAGTTAGTACCGGCAACGCTGCGCGAGGCGGATGATGAGCCTTCAGAGAATTCAGCCAACGGCGAAGGGATGGCGAAGCGTTCGGATACAACAGTTCTTTACCACTTAAAAGGCATGGCGGCACCGTTGAAAACCACGACGTTCCGGGAAGTAATGGCATCGGCGTTAGAGCCGGGAACCGAGTGGCATTGGGCAATCGTGCAAGCGAAAGGTGCGCCGCCAAAACCCGTCGCAGTACTTTCCATTCCATCCCAGGCTATCCACTTGCCGATGTCTGCTTTGCCTGAACTACCTCTACCGGAAATCAAGCCGCCGCTCACCAAGTTGCGATCAACGCGAATCGGGCATTAAACGCGGCGCGGCACTGCTTCGCTCTTACCTGAGTTGATGCTGCGGTAAGCCGCATCGATAATTTCCTGATTTTGCCAGCCCTCTTCTCCGGATACGGGGAACGGCTCGCCCCCCTCGACAGCCTGTGCAAAGGCATCCACCTGCCGCGTATAGGCAGGTGCATTGGAGACCGTTTCGGTCTCTACGGTTTCCCATACGTCGCGGCGCTCGACATTTACAGGATGTTCAACATTGAAACCATTTTCGGCACGCAGGGCGCCGTGTTCGCCAACAATCTCAAGGGGAGTGCGATAGTCGGCGCGAAAGGATACCTGCACAGTTGCCAAGGTTCCTTTTGCAAATTCGAGAATAATGGCCGCCGCCGCTTCGAGCGTCCCCGAAACCTCATCGCGCGAGGCACGAGCGCTTACCGATATGACTTCATCTTGCAGGATGTAGCGAAGGCCATCGATGCAGTGGACGCCCACGTCGGCAATCGGGCCACCGCCAGCGACGGCAGGATCGTAGAGCCACTGCCGGGCGTGCCCGGTCTTTCCTGGAAACGAAAATTCGGCGCGGGCAAAAATGGGTTTACCGATCTGCCCCGCAGCCAGGCGCTCGCGCAACCGTCGCGTGCTGTCTTCAAACCGAAAGACCTGTGCGACGCCCAGCAGAACGCCGGCTTTACTCGCGGCCTCCACCATTTGCCGGCATTCATCTGCATTGACGCCCATCGGCTTCTCACAAAGAACGTGTTTGCCATGGCGGGCCGCCGTCAGTACATCTTGCAAATGCATCGCGTTGGGTGTGGTGACGAGCACGGCATCAACTTCCGAGGATTGACATAATGCTTCAACAGAATCGAATGCCAGAGGAATATCAAATTGTTTTGCGGAAGCTTGCGCCTTTTCCATGCTGCGACGCGATAACGCTGTGACCTGGCAGTGTTTGGCCTCAAGAAATCCTGGCATGAGGCGCTTCACGGCGTGGAGTCCAAAACCTACGATGCCAAATTTGACCATGGTTAGGAGTCTAAATCAGAGGCCGGCCCAACTGGAGACGAGCCGTCCTTAGTCATACATTCACTGCGGCCAGACGCTCATCGAAGAGGGTGATGCCGCCATGGTAGCAGTGTAGCCTGTATTGGTTAGTTCACCGCTGCCCGTATCCACGGACAACTCGGTGATTGTGTTACCGCTCTGATTGCCAGCGTAGATGAATTTCCCGCTCGGATCAGTTGTTACGAAGACAGGCTCTGTGCCTGCGCTATAAGGGGAACCAGTGAGCTGCGTAAGCACGCCATTGCTCGCAATTGAGAAGGCGTAAATATTGCTCGATCCCTGATTGGCTACATAAAGATAATTGCTGTCCACTGAAACCGCGACTGAAATGGGGCTCGTACCCACTGTGAACGGGGATTCAGGAGCGGGGATCAAAGCGCCGGTTGAGCCATTGATGGAAAATACCGACACCGTGTTGGCACTGCTGTTTGCGGCAAAAAGAAACTTTCCCGCCGGATCGATAGTCATGCCGAGAGTTCCGGTTATTGCCGCAAATGGAGATCCACTCACACTCTGCAAGGCGCCAGAACTCGAGATCGAGTAAGCATAAATAAGCGACAGGTTGGGGTTGTTGACATAGAGAAAGCTGCCCGATGGTGTGAGCGCCGCCGACACAGGTCTGGGATTGACCGCAAATGGCGACCGGGAGACAGGCTTGAGCGTACCCGTACCGGAATCGATCGCGAAAACCGAAATATTGGACGAAATCTGGTTGACGGAGAACAGGAGCGTACCCGCAGAATTCACGAGGATCGAAACCGGTGTGAGGCCAGTACTGGTGCGCGGCAAAACTTCGGTCAAAGCGCCCGACGTGGAATTGACATTGAACAACGAGATTGTGCTGTCCGCCGTATTGGCAACGTACAGTAAGTTCCGGCTGGGCAGTGATTGTATCGAGGTCGGGGAATTGCCCCCTGGAAAGGGTGAACCCAGGACCGGAGTGAATTTTCCGGTATTGCTCTCGATCCGATACGCGTAAACTCCACTCTCGGTGACGGTGACGTAGGCGTTATGGGTCGGACTGCCACTTCCGCCGAAAATGCTGCTTCCGCCGCAGGCCGTCAATCCAGCCAGCCAAATCGCACACGCCAGCAAGGTAATTATTCTTAGCTGCATTCCAAATCCTCGAGTGAACATACTTCGATTGAACATGCTTAGAGTTACTTCAAAGTCTTGCCGAGGTGAATCACGACACCTGCTGAAACGCGTACGTTGTTCTGGGTGAATCCGTAGGTTGAAGTGTTCAAATAATCAGCCTGAAACACCCTGATGGAGAAGCGATGCCGGAACGGATAATCGTAACCCCCACCAAGGTCGATGGATCGTCCGAGAGAGCTGCCAACGCCGGGGATCTCATTGCCATTACGCGCCTTACCAAACAATGCATGGGCGAACCAGCGACCACCATATCTTTTCGTAGAAATTTCTGGGCCCGCCATAAACGTGTAAAAATGCTGGTTTTGGGCAAAAGTTGCGCTTAAATCCGCCACTCCGGCCAGGTAATGCGTAATGTTGTACTGTCCGGCCAAATTGGCGCCGTTCAAATTGGAGTAGTCGGCATAGCCGTAGCTCTTGGAGTCGAGCCGCAGAAACGAGTAGCCACCGAATACGTCATAGCGCGTTGTGTTTTGCGCGACCATTGGTTGCGCGGCCATGAGAGTCACCACCAGCGCCGTAACGGCTCCTAGAGCCCCTGAAATTTTCATGATTTTCAATTGGATGCGCCTTGCAGTTGTCACGGGATGCCCAATATTCATTGAGGAAGGTTTGAGTGGAAATCTCCTGTGATTTGGTGAAGCTTTGATTTTACCCGTAAAGTCGGCGATTTGCGCGCCTTCAGGCTAATTACTGTTTACCGCCCAGCTGGGGACGGCTATTTCCGCATCGTAAGAGTCAATAGCAGGCTGTTCGCAACAATGGCACAATATTGCAATTCTCCCCCGGAATGATTACGTTCCACCCCCGACAGCTTGAAGTTCGGCTATATCTGCATTGACTTGGGATATATGCCGTCCTAAGATGCTGACGCAGAAGGTATATCCATCATGAAGGGCGAAGTCCTCGGACACTATCGGATGCAGGAAAAGATAGGGTCTGGGGGAATGGGCGAAGTCTATCGCGCGCTTGATGACCGGCTAGGGCGCCAGGTTGCCATTAAAGTACTGCAACCGGGATTAGCCGACGATCAAGATCGTCTTCGGCGCTTCGAACTCGAAGCGCGCGCCGCCGCCGCCTTGAATCACCCTAACATCTTGGCCGTTTACGACATGGGCGTTCATGACGGCGCGCCTTACATCGTTTCAGAGCTGCTCCAAGGTAAAACTCTCCGCATGCGCTTGCTCGAAGGCCCAATTCCTATGCATCGGGCTGGTGATTACGCCCGGCAACTTGCCCAAGGTTTGGTCGCCGCACATGACAAAGGAATAATTCATCGTGACCTAAAACCTGAAAACATTTTCATCACCGAAGATGAGCGCGTAAAGATCCTCGATTTTGGCATTGCCAAGCTAGTGCAACCCGACGCGGAAGATCGCTCGGTTACGACGATGACCACGCAAACCCGTACGGGTTTTGTGTTGGGCACAGTGGCCTATATGTCGCCCGAGCAATTGCGCGGCAAAACGGTGGACGTCCGCAGCGACATTTTCAGTTTCGGCGCAATTTTTCTGGAAATGTTGACCGGTAAACGAGCGTTTTCCGGTGAGACGAACGCCGACACCATGACTGCGGTACTGAAAGACGAGCCGAAAGAGGTCGCGGAAGACTCGACGGGGCTGCACCCTGCATTCGCCGGCATTGTAAGGCACTGTTTGGAAAAGGAGCCTGCAAATCGCTTCCAAAGCGCTCGCGATCTTGCCTTTGCCTTGAAGGAAGCTGAGCTTTATTCCGGAGCGCGAGGGGTTCAGTTTCAGCGCGCAAAATCGCGAGCGCTAAAATGGGCCCCGTGGCTATTAGGCGCGACGCTCTTCGCGTTGGCGGGAATTTTCATCGGGAGGGCGCTTGAGCCATCTGCCGAGGTGCAATATCAACGTCTTACGTTTGGCCGGGGAACTGTCTATTCTGCGCGATTTACTCCCGATGGCCGCAGCGTACTTTATGGCGCGGCCTGGAATGGCGGTCCTGTTGAGATTTTCTCCACTGCGCCTAACTCGGTGCTAGCTAACCCAGTAGGCCTTACCGGGCATCTCCTCGCTTTGTCGCGGTCAAACGAATTGGCGATGGTGCTCGGAGGTGTGCATGGTTCGCGTCTTGAATTCGAGAGCGGTACATTGGCGCAAGCGCCCATTGCCGGTGGAACGCCGCGTCAGTTATTGCAGGATGTGACTTGGGCCGATTGGAGCCCAAGTGGCGATCTCGCAGTAGTCCGCCGTGTCTCGGGCCATGATCGTCTTGAATATCCGATCGGCAAAGTTCTCTACGAGACGTTAGGCACGATCAGCAACCCCCGGTTTGCCCCAGATGGTCAGCGCATTGCCTATTTAGACCACCCTCTCCGTTATGACGAGGCTGGATCGCTTTGCGTTACGGATCTCAACGGCGATCATAAGACGTTGTCCGAAGGCTGGACTTCGGTCACCGGGCTTGCGTGGCGTCCCAGCGGCGATGCAATTTGGTTTACCGCGACCCAGCGCGGAGCTACGGAGAGAGCCTTACAAGCCGTGACCTTGTCCGGCAAGGTGCGCCGGATATTGAGCATTCCCGGAAGCTTCACCGTGCAAGACATCGCTGCCGATGGAAAGGTGCTGGTCGCCGCCGAATCGGAGCGTGTCGCGATGGAGTGGCTCGCCCAAAACCATGGCAACCCAAGAGATCAAGATCTATCCTGGTTTGACTGGAGCGTCGCGACGGACATTTCGCCTGATGGTAAGTCTGTGCTGTTTCAGGAGAGCGACGTCGCCACCGGTACTACGGATGCCGTTGCGCTACGCAATGTGGATGCCTCGCCTCCCATTCAACTGGGCGATGGGATTGCCCACAATTTCTCTCCAGACGGCAAATGGGTATTTTCGACCTTTGCCAATCCACCGAAAATTGCATTATTCCCGGTCGGAACTGGGCAACCTCGATTCATTCCGCTGCCTGCCCTCGAAACCTTGCAAGCCGGCGCAAACTTCATGCCCGACGGGCAACATGTCCTGGTAAATGGCAATGAACCAGGCCGCCTCGTGCGAACGTATCTCGTCGATCTTACGACTGGCAGCATGCGTCCAATTACGCCGGAAGGGTTGAGTGCGGTCATGCCATCGCCGGACGGGAAATACTTAGCCGGAGTGGATAAAGAATTCAAACTTACTTTAATTCCTGTGAACGGCGGTCCATTGCGTGTGATTACCAAGCTTGGGCCAGGCGTGGATACAATGCGTTGGACATCCGACGGCAAAGCTATTTACGTTTATCGCTACGGCGAGGTTCCTCTACGGGTGCAACGGCTCGACTTTGCAACGGGCAAGTTGAGTCCTGTACAACAGTTGGTACCCGAAGATCGGGCGGGCGTGGTGTCTATCGGTCCCGCAGTCGCTAGCCGCGATGGAACCGAATTCGCGTATAGCTATTACCACGTACTTTCGGTTCTTTATATCATTTCCGGTCTCAGCTAGCCCACTTAGCACAGCGGACCGGCGAAGTCCTGCCGCACGAAATGAAAAAATATTGAAGTTGACGAGTGCCCGGCACGCAACCTATTTCGGGAGTGCGGTATGTCACGTCCGCGATATAACAGAGCATCGCCCAGCGCCTGGAAAACCAGGACTTGCCCACCCTCGATATCAAGCCGCAATGGCCAAGGCGTGGCTACTTCTGGTTCGGGAGAATAATCTATGCACATCGATACGCTGAATTCGCATTGTTCCCGGTCGGTATGTTTCTCGAGCACGGATCCCTCTGCGTATGAAGAAAAATAGCAGTACGAGGGCTTCACCGGCTCGCCCACAATATCGGAGACCCTCGCGGTTAGCTGGTGATGGAAAAACGTGGCCACCGGCTCATTTAACGCCACGTAGCGCAAGGCGCTTTGGGAATCACCGAGGCGGAAATCGCCCCGGCGCAAATGATAACGGTAGTAGCGGCGGAGCGCCGCCAGATGGAAGGGTGGGATCAGTTGGCCGACCGGAGCATAGCCGTTACGGCGAAACTGGTTGCGACAGTTTTCCGCATCCCGGGACCACTTTTCCGTGGCAGTGTGATTGTGATCTTGTTCAACAATAATTTTCGCAGCTGTCAGCGCACACAGTCTTGCACCAGGAATTCTATCTGGAAGCATCTTACCCGGTTGGGCGCGACGCAACAGGTTGTATGTCTGAGTGCTAAGCCAATATGGCATCGCCGAGCGCGTTGCAGGCTCTGTTACCCAAATCATGTTGCTCGACGGGTTCTCGCAGGCGAAATGCTGCTTACTGAGTTCGATCGAATCCGGGGTTCCGAATGAGCATTCTGGATTGAAAATTCGCTTACATCCCGACGAGACATCAAGCGCGTGAAAGGCAAGCCTGCTGGGTACTAAAGAGTCCGGCTGATCATCAATACCGCAATAGTAGCGTGCGTCCAATAATGCACAACCGTGCTCCGGCGGACGTGCAGGGACCGCCGAAGCACCTACTAAAGCCTCTATCCATTGCACCCAATCGCTGTTCTCAGTACGTGACGCCATTTATTTATGGAACCACCCGTTGACGGTAAATCGGCTGTCGGCGAAAACATGGGACGGTGTTTCGACCGGCGTGATTTCATGGGTCAAGGAACTTAGGAACATTACAGCCTGGTTTTGCTCCGGCACAACGGTGCGATAACGTTCCGTGGGCCGGTAATCGCCATTTAGCAGGCGCGAGTCATAGATCCGTAATTCGCCTCCGCGAAACGGTTTTGGTTCGCGGTGAAAGAAATAGACGAACGTAATTTCTCGCCCGGCAATTTCATCTAAGCCATTGTCACAGTGCCAGTGAAAATAATCTCCGTCATTGCTCGCTGTGA
The DNA here is from genome assembly GCA_963702965.1 of Terriglobia bacterium. Lineage (GTDB taxonomy): Bacteria > Acidobacteriota > Terriglobia > Terriglobales > Acidobacteriaceae > JAJPHW01. The sequence continues at coordinate 3,015,569 of OY969776.1, read as the reverse complement.
TTTGCGCTTCCACGCGCGTGACTTCGAAGCCAGGATGCCCTAACTTTCGCAATACACCCGGCAGCGCTGCGCGAAAACGGCTCAGGAGAATGTTGTAGTGCGGTCCTAACTCCATCAACACGCGGGACCGCCTGCTTTCAAAATCCACGGTCCCGCCTGGAATGCCAGGCGAAACGACTTCACTAATCTGGAATTCCATTTCTTTCTGCAAAGCGTATTGGGTGAGCGCTCGCAATTCAGCGGGGGCAAGGAATTCGTTCAAAATAACAAAATCTGCCGCCAAGAATTCAGGCTGGTTGCCTTCCACGACGGCCACTGACGTGGTCTCGCGCAGCCGCGTGCCGGGCGGGTTTGGCCCGGGAGGTTTGGGTGGGTTGGGGTCGCTGGGGCCGGGCGGCGTCATCGGCGGACTGCCCGCCTGGGTCGATGAGATTCTGCTGGCCATGCCCGGTGGATTCGGGCCTGGGGGTTTGGGTGGGTTGGGGTCGCTGGGGCTGGGCGGCGTCATCGGCGGACTACCTGCCCGAGTTAAAGAGGCTCTGCTAGTCATGCCCGGCGGATTTGGTCCTGGGGGTTTGGGTGGATTCGGGTCGCTCGGGCCTGGTGGCGTCATCGGCGGCGACCCCAGACGATAAGCGTTTCCCATCAACAGTTGAAGCACGCTCTTGCCCAGCACAAGTTGTGTACGTTCACTTACGACTTCACCTACTGCACGGGCGATGACCGTTTCCACCATCTCTCCGCACCCATTCGCGGACTTTGCGTGCCTCAATAATCTGGTCAATAACTCTTTTTCGCCAGCGCTCAAAATCCTCTCATCCGCTGTCAGTCCTTCTGCCAAATGGCTTACCCCATCACCTGCCTTCATAACAAATACCTCCTGGCAACTGTTGTGTCACTGGTTGAGACGTCATTATAGGAGTCAGCAGCCGGCGAAAACCGGTGCGCAACGGGGACTAAAACTTAGCACAATAACGATATTCTTCTGCACATAAATTTACTTCAGAAGAAAAAACCTGAGGAAAACACGGTCGAAACTCAAAGGAATCTATCGAGCAGCCAAAGAACCCACAAGTGAGTCAAATATCTTCACGCCATCGATTCCGCCCAACTCTGGTTCACTGAGACGCTCGGGATGAGGCATCATGCCGAGAACGTTGCGTCCCTCATTGCAAACTCCCGCAATGTTGTCAAGCGACCCATTGGGATTAGCTGCGGTCGTTATCTCACCATCCGTCGAGCAATAGCGAAACACGATACGGTTATTGCGCTGCAACTCAGCCAATGTAGCTTCGTCGCAAAAGTAGTTTCCATCCATGTGACCGATTGGAATCGTAAGAACTTCGCCTTGGTGGCAAGCGTTGGTGAACGGCGTCTCGGTGTTTTCCACGCGTACTTGTACCGGCTTACATACGTATTTTAAGCCGGCATTACGGGTCAAAGCCCCGGGAAGCAGGCCGGATTCGCATAAGATCTGGAATCCATTACAGATACCAAGAACGAAGCCGCCGCGCGCGGCAAATTTGCTGACCGATTCCATGACCGGAGAGAACTTCGCAATTGCGCCAGTGCGCAGATAGTCCCCATAAGCGAACCCGCCGGGCACGATGATGGCGTCGCAATTCTCCAAGTCGTGCGACTCATGCCAAAGGAACGTTACCGGCTGTTTGGCGACATGCTGAATCGTCCAGTACGCGTCGTGATCGCAGTTTGAGCCGGGAAAGACGAGCACTCCAAATTTCATGTTCATGCCTCGCCGAGGGGATATAAAAAGTTTAGCATGTGGGAAATGTATGTAATACGTCGTGGGCTCGATTGCCCGCACGAATTTTATGACGATTCGCGATCATCTGTCCTTGACGGGCGCTGCTCTCAAAAATTGGGCGATCGCCCAGGCTCTGGATTCACTCGTCGTCGGTCTGCTTTGGTGGGTAGGGCTCGCGTTGTTGCACGTGCCGTGGGCTCCACTTTGGGCAATTCTAGCTGCGGCTATGCAGATCGTTCCCCATTTTGGCCCGATTTTGGGACTCCTCGGACCGGTGCTATCGGCCGCTGTACGTTGGAGTGATTGGGAGCACCCGCTATACGTTCTCATGCTTTATGCGGCCGTCGTTATGATCGACGGCTTCCTTCTCCAGCCCTACCTCATGAAACGAACAGCCAAGGTACCGATGTGGGCATCCATCATCATGCCCATCATCTTAGGTACCTTGATTCCATTCTGGGGATTCCTTCTTGCCCCGCCACTTCTAGCGGTGATTTACGCGTACCGGGCGCGGCAAAGCACTCAGCCGTAGCGCATTTAGCTACTGGGCCCGCCACAGCTAGGGCCACCTCTAGGCTGAATCTGACGGTTGTGGTAACCTAATAAAGTCATTTAAAGACAACCGAATAGAGACAGGAGTCCATCGCGCACGTGTTAGCTAGAGAGCAAAAAAAGTCCCTCATCGACCAGTACGCCACGCATACTAACGATACCGGCAGCCCGGAAGTGCAGATTGCCCTATTGAGCGAGCGCATTGGCCATTTGACGGAGCACTTCAAATCGCACCAAAAGGACCACGGTTCGCGCCGGGGCCTTCTCATGCTGGTCAGCAAGCGCCGTAGCCTGCTGGATTACCTCAAGACGTACGATTCCGACCGTTACAAGAATGTTGTGCAAAAGCTCGGCCTGCGCCATTAAGTTGCGGCCAGTCTGTCCTTTGCGGCTCATGGAAATCGTAATTTGCTGGATTCAATGAGGAATCCCCACCATGTTGTGTTTCCGGGTGTTTTTGTCCCTGCGACGGCGGTTCTTTTCGCGGATCAATCCGTCGAAATCTTCGCTCGTGCCGGGAATCCGTGCTCTCATGCGCCGCACTCTCCTCTTAAAAAATTAAGGATGAATCAATGAAACCTAACGCAACAGAAGTTACAGTTGAACTGGCGGGCGGAAAAAGAATTTCCTTCGAAACCGGAAAACTGGCCAAGCAAGCTCACGGTTCCACCGTAGTGCGCAGCGGCGATAACGTCGTTCTCGCCACCGCGACATCGAACGCCGATCCCCGCGAAGGCATAGATTTCTTTCCTCTCACCGTGGATTACCGCGAATACACATATGCCGGCGGACGTTTTCCCGGCGGATTTATCAAGCGCGAGGGCCGTCCCAGCGAGCGTGAAATTCTCACCAGTCGCCAGATTGACCGTCCTATTCGTCCATTGTTTCCCGATGGATTCCGTTGCGAAACCCAAGTCATTGCATTCGTGCTTTCCGCTGACTCGGAGAATGATCCGGATGTCCTTGGCATCAACGGCGCTTCTGCCTCACTCACGATTTCCGACATTCCATTCAATGGGCCCATAGGCGCCGTGCGCGTCGGACATGTAAATGGTCAGTTTGTTGTAAACCCCACCTACGCAGAGATGAGCGAAAGCACTCTTAACATCATGGTGGTAGGCACAGCCGACGGCATTGTGATGATTGAGTCCGGCGCCAAGGGCGTGAGCGAAGACAATGTAGTTGACGCAATTGAATTCGGTCACAACGAGATCAAGAAGATTTGCTTTGCCATCAATGAACTCCGCGCCAAGGCAGGGAAGCCAAAGCGGACCGTTACTCCGCCGGAATTCGATCAGGCTTATTACGATCAGCTCAAAGCCAAAGTTGGCGCAGAACTTACCGACGCCTGCGACACGCAGAAGCACCCCAAGGCTGAAAGTTACACGCTCATTAAAGAATTGAAGAAGCGTCTTCTCGAGGCGATTCCAGAAGAAGACGAAGCTGGTCGCGCGAAATTGAAAACCTACTTTGACACGCTGCGCGAGCGTATTTTCCGCGAAGAGGTCATCAGCCGCAAACGCCGTCCCGACGGCCGTGCCTTCGACGAAATCCGTGAAATCTGGATTGAAGTTGGCGTCTTACCTCGTACCCACGGTTCTTCTGTATTCACCCGTGGCGAAACCCAGGCATTGGTCACGTGCACGCTAGGGACGACCGACGACATGCAGCGACTGGAAACCTTCCAGGGCGAAGCCAAGAAGCACTTCATGCTGCACTACAACTTCCCTCCGTTCAGCGTGGGCGAAGTGAGCTTTCTGCGCGGCGCGGGTCGCCGTGAAATTGGACACGGAGCGTTGGCGGAACGCGCCGTCTCAGCCGTCTTGCCGACCCAGGAAAACTGGCCTTACGCGATGCGTGTGGTTTCCGACATTTTGGAATCGAACGGTTCCTCGTCCATGGCGTCTATCTGCGGCGCGTCTCTGTCGCTGATGGATGCGGGCGTCCCCATCAAAGCTCCGGTTGCTGGTGTTGCCATGGGATTGGTAAAGGAGGGTGAGCAATATGCCATTCTTACCGATATCGCAGGCGCGGAAGATCACTACGGCGATATGGACTTTAAAGTGGCCGGCACCAAAGATGGCATCACAGCCTTGCAGATGGACATCAAGGTTGGCGGCATTACTGCCCAGATCATGCGGGAAGCGTTGGCCCAGGCCAAACGCGGACGCTTGTTCATTCTGGACAAGATGGCCGACGCGATCTCGGGACATCGCGACACGGTCTCGTCGTTCGCGCCACGCATCTATACGCTGCAAATTCCGGTGGACAAGATCCGTGACGTCATCGGGCCCGGAGGCAAGATGATACGTTCCATCATCGAACAGACGGGTGTAAAGATTGACGTCGAAGACTCGGGCAAGGTGAATGTTTCATCGAACGACGAGGCGGCGGCAAATAAAGCTCTGCAGATCATTCGCGATTTGACCGCGACCGCCGAAGTCGGCAAGACCTACCTCGGCACTGTGACTCGGTTGGCGGATTTTGGGGCATTTGTCGAAATCATTCCCGGCACCGACGGACTTTTGCACATTAGCGAAGTTGCGGAACACCGCATCGCCGATGTTCGCGATGAGCTTAAAGAAGGAGACCAGGTGCTGGTCAAAGTGCTGGCAGTCGAAGGCAACCGCATCCGCCTTTCGCGCAAGGCGATCTTAAAAGAGCAGCGCGCGAAGATGGGTGGCGGTGAAGCTCCGCCTGACGGCGACAACGGCGCGGGTGAGGTTGTTCATGCAGCTCCAACGCAAGGCGGTACGCTCACCATTGAAGGTGGTGCGGACTTCGCCGATGACGAACCAAATTTCAATCGTGACGGTGCACCTACACAAGCGGCCGCACCGGGCGAACGGCATGATCGCGGCGGCGACCGCGGTGGACGTGGTGGCCGCGGCGGACGTCCCGGAGGGGGTGGCGGTGGTGGACGTGGTCGCGGACGTGGCGGCCCTGGCCGCGGCGGACGCCCCGGCGGTGGTGGCGGTGGTCGGCACTAAACTTTCAGTCTCGTAAACTTTCCAGGCTGCGATGCAAATCGCAGCCTTTTGTTTTAACCGGAAACTTAGTCGTCATTGACCCCGGCCGTTGCAGCTCCTTAAGATGCAAAGAAATCATTGGCAGGAGCATACATGCAAATTGCGAGGACGGTGTGGGCGGCAGTATTTCTGACTTTGTCGTTTTCGGCCCTGGCCCAGGATTCTGGGTCACGAGCGGATGAAGGACAGATCCTCGCCCTGGAAAATGCTTGGAATCAGGCGGAGTTGCAGCACGATCCCGCAGCTCTCAAACTCATTCTGGCTGACGATTTTGTTATCACGGAGCCTGATGGCACCATGCAAAACAGGCAACAGCATTTTGATTTCATGAAAGACAAGTCCTACCATTACGATCTGCTCGTTTCCGAAGATTTCCGCATCAAGGTATATGGCGACGTCGGCGTGGTCACAGGCACGTACCACGAAAAATCTAAATATAAGGGCAAACAGTACGACCGCCGTGGCCGGTTTACCGACACTTGGATTAAGGCCAACGGATCTTGGCGCTGCGTCGTCAGCCACGACAGCCTACCCATAAGGGATTAGTGCCTTGAATTTGTAAAATCACGCACCGTACCCGCAAAGCCACGCACTCGGGCAATGCTGTGTTAGCAATTTCTCGGGCAGATTCGTCTCTAGGTTACAATTTACCGCTGGCAGCTCTGAATTCCGTTGCTTGTGGACATTTCCCCTTGAGGAGGTTGTTCTGTGAAAGCACTCCATTTGCTCAATGGTGTGGCTCTGCTCGCCGCACTGGTTGGTAGCTCAATCGCGCAACAGTCGCAAGTATCTACACCGATGTATGCACACCCCAAACCTGTTTACGACGATTCCCACTTCGCGCAAGCCCCCGCGGCATTGCAAACATGGAACGGCACCTTTATGTATAACGGTTCGACCAATAACTTCACCATGGCCGGCACCGATCCTTCAGCCACAAACACGACCACTACCTTTCAGGTCTACGTGATCCCGGTCAAGATTGGAATCACGAGCAAGAGCGGGCAAGTTACGTATTTTGACCCCATGACAAAAGTGTCTAACGGCCAAACCGCAATTCAGAACATGATTTCATCGCCGATTTTTCAAAGCCTTGATTACAACATCGGCGGCACTGACCTGGGCAACACGCAATTCGAAGATGCCTATCAGCGCGGTAACTTCTGGACGGATGTGATGACCAATTCGAACTATCACATTCTCCTGAAACCGACCGTTCTTCCGGAAGTGACGGTGGTAGTTCCTTCGAACAAGGGCAAGACCGGTACCCAGTTCGGCGCGAGCGTAGCGGAAGTAGATTACACCTGGTTCGATAACAAGGTGCAAGCGGGCCTGCCTAAATTGAAGCAAGTCGGTCCCAACGTATTGCCTCTGATTATGGCTTACGACACCTACTGGACCGAGTTGGGCGGACTCATCTGTTGCATCGGCGGTTGGCACAATGCTTATGGCAACGCGAACACGCCCCAGACGTATTCTGTTTATGGCTATACCAGCGTAAGCACCGCGTTCGCCGCGGACGTCTCCGCTCTATCGCACGAACTCGGGGAATGGATCGATGACCCGTACGTAAACAATACCCAGGGAGCTTGTGGTGGAATTCTAGAGGTCGGCGACCCCATCGAGAATGAGACGAGTCCAAAGTATGGCGACTACACTTATACTCTGGGCGGCTTTACCTATCACATACAGGATCTGGTGAACCTGCAGTACTTCGGCCAGACCCCTTCAACCTCAAATAATGGCAACTGGACGTTCGAGGGCCAGAACGGAAACCTGCCCGGCCTAGGTCAGATTGGCGTTTGCTCGTTCGGTCAGTAACGTTGCTTGAAGTAAGCTAGCAACGTCCCGCCCTGTCCCCTGCCCCGGGTGGACTGGGGCGGGACGGCTCGCCATCCAGAGAGGCGCAGTTTCTAAACAGTTTGGCTCTGCGTCCGATCCGCGGCGCGCCGGTTCCGTGGAGGGATGATCTCACCAATGCGGCGAATCTGCGCACCCACGCCGCGCAATTTCTCCTCAATATTTTCGTATCCGCGATCTAGGTGATACACGCGGTCAATAATGGTTTCGCCATCCGCGACCAATGCGGCCAAGACAAGCGAAGCCGACGCACGCAAATCCGAAGCCAGAACCGCCGCTGCGCTCAGCGGAGTTTTGCCACGGACGATCGCCCTGCGCCCCTCGATCTTGATGTTCGCGCCCATGCGCACGAGCTCTTGCGCGTGCATGAATCGATTCTCAAAAATATTTTCCGTGACAACGGATGTGCCGTCTGCCTGTGTAGCCAGCGCCATATATTGCGCCTGCATATCGGTGGGGAACCCGGGATATTCTTCCGTGACCATATCTGCCGCGCGGAAAGGAACATCGCCCATTACGCGAATGGAATCGCCGGAGGCGATGGTCTTGACTCCAGTCTCTTCCAACTTGCGCAGGAGCGCACCCAAGTGAGTCGGTTCGCAGTTGGCGATGTTAAGGTCGCCGCCTGTCATGGCTCCCGCAATGATGAAGGTTCCCGCTTCAATGCGATCAGGGATAACCTTATGCTTGGCACCATGCAGTTTCGTGACGCCTTGCACGCGAATGGTTGGCGTACCCGCGCCTTGAATCTTCGCGCCCATCTTGTTGAGCAGATCGGCGAGGTCCACGACTTCCGGCTCACGGGCGCAATTTTGCATGAGCGTTTCGCCTTCCGCGAGCGTGGCCGCCATGAGCAGATCTTCCGTCCCCGTGACCGTGATTTTGTCGAATACAATTTCCGCGCCCTTCAAGCGCGTAGCGCTGGCTTCGACGTAGCCGTGGTCTTGCGTAATCTTCGCGCCAAGACGTTCGAGCCCTTTGATATGGAGATCGATTGGCCGAGCGCCGATGGCGCAGCCACCAGGAAGGGAAACTCGCGCTGTTCCGCACCGCGCGACTAGAGGTCCAAGCACCAGCGTGGACGCGCGCATGGTCTTCACAAGTTCGTACGAAGCTTCCGGAGACGCGAGATTTTTGCACTGAATGGTCGTCCGGTGTTGCGCCCGTCCATAGCCCAATTCGACTTCCGCTCCCATGGCAGCCAGCAGGTTACGTGTGGTCTGAATATCCCGCACCTGCGGGATATTTTCCAGGATGACCGGATCTTCAGTGAGCAACGCCGCAGCCATGCAAGGCAGGGCGGCATTTTTTGCCCCGCTCACGCGGATAGTGCCCAGCAGCGGGTTACCGCCGCGAATGACGAGTTTATCCATGACGAGATGAATCCTGTGGTGATTTAGTGAGGCTAATAGCGCCCGTCCAATAAGTAGCGACATATCTATTGTAGCGAGGACGAGGCGGCGTCAGGGTAACCGGAAGGGAACTGCGGTGCAGGCACTTCCGGAACGTGTGGACAAGCTTAAATGATTGCGAAATTAAATGCTCATCGCTCAATCGCCGCGCGCGCATTTCCATGCGTCGCGGCCAGCGACCTAATGGCCTGAACACGTCCAATTTGGGCCTTCAGCATGACCAACGCCACGGGAACTGCGTGCTTTGCAGCTTTGAGCGCAGATTCAGCCTCTTTGCGTGTTACGCCCGCGGCCTGTTCGAGGATGGAGATGCCGCGTTCTTTGAGCTTTGCGTTCTTGACGTGCACATTCACCATTAAGTTGCCATAAACATAGCCGAGGCGCATCATTGCGCCGGTTGAGAGCATATTCAGGATCATCTTTTGCGCCGTGCCAGCTTTCATCCGGGTCGATCCGGCAACAACCTCCGGACCAACGTCCGCAACAATTTCGATATACGCGGCTCTGCCCAGCGGCGAATTGCGATTGCAAGTAACGGCGATGGTCTTTGCACCGCATTTACGGGCGTATTCCACGGCGGCGATGGTAAAAGGGGTTCGCCCACTAGCCGCGATGCCGACCACCACGTCGTTCTTGCCGGGCCCTCTTTTCGCTATTGCGCGCTCGCCGAGTTTTCCCGAATCTTCGTTGGCTTCGACCGCAGAGCTGAGGGCTTTTTCACCTCCCGCAATCACAAATTGAACAGTCTTAGGATCGGTATTGAAGGTTGGCGGACACTCGGCAGCATCGAGCGCAGCAATGCGTCCACTCGTTCCCGCTCCCACGTAAATGAGCCGTCCACCATTTTTTAGCGCTCCTGCAATCAGGTCAATGGCTTTCGCAATTTGCGGCAGTGCGCGTTTGACCGCGGCCGCCACTTTACCGTCTTCTGCATTGATGATGCGTACAATTTGCAGCGCAGATTTGCGGTCAAGATCTTCTGAAGCAATATTCATCTTCTCGGTCGAGAGTTTTCGCAAATTCTCTTTGTTTCTCGATTTCAATTTGTACTCTCCTGATTGCGGACCGAATTGCGCAGTGTACCGATTCCTTCCGCCGAAACTTCGACGATATCGCCATCAGCAAGTGGTCCGACTCCTTCTGGAGTTCCGGTTGCAATTAAATCTCCCGGCAGCAGCGTCATGAAGTCGGCGATATAGCGGATCACAACGTCCAGCGAAAAGATGAAATCACGCGTGTTTCCGAATTGTCGAATCTGCCCATTGACTCGCGTCTCCAGGGAAACGCCAACAGACGGGTCAATTTCATCCCGGCTTACAACGACTGGGCCGACAGGGCAAAATGTATCGAATCCTTTGCCGCGAGTCCATTGCGCGTCTTTTTTTTGGAGATCGCGTGCGGTGACATCGTTGACGATGGTATAGCCGAGAACGCAGGAGCTCACGTCGAAATCTGCAGCCGGTCGAAAACACCGTTTGCCCATCACAACCCCTAGTTCCCCCTCGAAATCCACTCGCTCCGAAGCGCGGGGACGAACGATCACGCAGCCGGGATCAAGCAGAGAAGATGGCGGTTTGAGAAAGATGAGAGGTTCGGTTGGTACTTCGTTGCCAAGTTCGGCGGCGTGAGCTCGATAGTTTCGTCCTACGCAGACAATTTTCGATGGAGTAACCGGCACAAGCAGAGTTGCCTCAGAGAGAAGCATGTGAGCGATGCGCTTCGTGGGCGTGTCTTCCAACGAGCCAGAGTGCTCCGGTGGAGTCGAGAAGACTCGAGTAATCTCTTCGCGCCCTGCGACGGACTCGACTAATCCACATTGCGCGACATGGTCACGCAGAAATCGGCAATATCTCATGTGGTGGCAATTTTATCGCGTCAGTATAAGCCAGGTAATGACCAGCAATAGACATGCATGCAGATATCTCGCAACGCTCTACTACGCGGGTACGATGGTTCCTCTGCATTCGCCGAAACCAATCCGGCGAAACCCCGGTTTCTTGCAGTAACCACGAAAAATCACTTCATCCCCATCTTCGAGGAATTTGCGTGTCTCGCCATTGGGAAGGCCGATCGGTTCTTGTCCTCGCCACGCGAGTTCGAGCAGGCAGCCGCGCGAAGATTTCTCCTTGCCGGAAACTGTGCCGCTGGCTAGCAAATCACCGGGGAGAAGATTGCATCCATTGCTCGCGTGATGAGTGAGAATTTGCCCGAGCGTCCAATACATATCGGCGAAGTTGCTCCGACTGAGGCGAACCGGTGCTATGTTTGCATTCCGCATTTTCTGCGATTGAAGAAGCACTTCCAGATGGAGATCAAGACCGCCAGTTGTTTGATCGCCTACATCAGAAAGATAAGCCAACGGAGCAGGATCTCCTGCTGGACGGGTAAAGGCATTCGTACGAAACGGCGCCAATGCTTCCATCGTCACGACCCACGGAGAAAGCGACGTGGCGAAATTCTTTGCTAGAAATGGGCCAAGCGGTTGGTACTCCCAAGCTTGAATATCTCGCGCCGACCAGTCATTGACTAGGCAAACGCCGAAGATATGTTTAGGAGCGTCAGCAATGGGGATCGTCTTGCCGAGAATATTTCCGGAACCGACAAACATCCCGAGCTCAAGTTCATAGTCGAGTCGCTTGCTTGGTCTAAAAGTAGGGGCCGCGTCGCCATCGCTGCTTTGGCCATGCGGACGCCTTACAGGTGTCCCGCTGACAATCAAAGAAGATGCGCGGCCGTGGTAGCCGATCGGGACATACTTGTAATTCGGCAGCAGCGGATTGTCCGGTCGAAACATGCTTCCGACATTGGTCGCGTGAAAAATCGAAGCGTAAAAATCGGTATAGTTGCCGATCCGTGCCGGCAGAAAAAGTTCGGCATCAGCTTGCTTCGTCAGAAAAGTCGAGAAGTGCGATCGTTGATCAGATGTTTTAACGTTCAGAGCGTTGAAGATTTCGTGGCGCAATTGAACGTGCCTCTCCACGCCGAGCGCCATTAGGTGATTAAGCGAATCCGCCATGCACGCGTCCACTGCTTCGCAATGCAAAAGGCCGCCTTCAGAGCATCCGGCAACATCGAGAATCAAATCGCCAATAGCGATACCAACGCGTGGCCGCTCGCGGGTTTCAGCCCGTCGAAAAATCCCGAAAGGCAGATTTTGAATCGGAAAATCGGTCTCAGGAAAATTTGCGGATTCCACCCAGCTTCGCGCATCCGGATCGTGCGTGTGATCGAGCGAGACCGTCATAGAAGGGACAACCTGCGCAAATCTTCGACTGGCTCAACAAAAGAGCAAGAGCCGAAAGACAACGATAAATTCTTTCGTGCCCCGGCGATTTGTTCGCAAGTTAAAGAGTGATTTCGCCAGCCAATCGAATCGGAGTTTGCGATGAATTTATCCTGCGATGTCTCATCCAACAATTCTGTGGCTTCAGAAACGCCAATCACATTGCTGCACAAAAACGCGGCTGCAAGAAACACATTGAGAAATCCATGCGTCGTGGCAGATGGGCTATCAGAAGCGTAAGTCAGCCGCTGCACGGAGCGAATAGGATGATGCAATCCCGCGGTGGCTTTGAACGCGACGCCCGCACGCGCACATTGAAGAATAAATTCAGCGATACTTGCCGGTGTTGGAATCAGCTCGGGAGTTTCCCCGCCGGTGCGTATCTTGGCGCTGCGCCCACATGTTTTCACCGCAGAGATACAACTCTGAACATCCGCAGTAAGAGAAATTTCAAAGAATGCCGCCAAATCTTTTGGAATCAGCGTGTCTGCCTGAAAGATATCGGCCGGCGTTCCAATTTTTAATTCGACGCTTGAAATTGCCATGTCGGGAGCATGCTGGCGATTGAACTCGAGAACTTGCTTCATATCTCCTGCGATGTCCGAGCCAAGGAGCACAGATAACGACCACTTCGAATGCCGCCCGTCCAAACCCGCGGCTGCGCCTTCGAATTCCGCTAACCGCGCAGCTGGAACAATAAACCTCCCAAGCATCCAGCTGAATTCACCGCTGGCATACGCAGCATAATTCTCTACGGCTGTTTGCATCATTAACTTCGCGGGCGGGAACAGTCCGGCATAGTCCACTAACCTTCGCAGGAGTGCAGTGAGCGCAGAACTGCGGATTGTAGGCGAAGCCTGCGGCATTGCTATTTCGATTGCCCAAAATGCTTGGGCAGATTCTGCCAGCACTCGAAATATTGTTCGTCGAGTTCAGACGATTCAAGGGCAACCTTCGTCGGGCGGCAGACAAAACGAGTCTCAAACATGAAAGCTAGAGTATCGGAGAGATAGACCGGCTTTAACTCCGCCGCCGTCGCTTTCTCGAACGTCTCACTGTCAGGGCCGTGTCCGGCCATGCAGTTGTGCAGACTTGATCCGCCGGGAACAAAACCTTCAGCTTTGGCATCGTATTGTCCGCGAATCAGGCCCATGAATTCGTTCATGAAGTTGCGATGGAACCATGGCGGACGGAAAGTGTGCTCGGCGACCATCCACCGCGGAGGGAAGATCACGAAATCAAAATTCGCCGTCCCGGGTATTTCCGATGGCGAAGTCAGCACGGTATAGATCGATGGATCAGGGTGGTCAAAACTCACCGTATTGATGCACATGAAGTTGGCCAGATCATATTTGTACGGCGCATAATTCCCATGCCAGGCCACTACCGCTAGGGGGGAGTGATCAATCTCCGCCTCCCACAAATTGCCCTGAAATTTGCAGATCAGGCGAAAATCTCCATCGCGTTCTTCAAACGAAGCCACCGGCGTGAGAAAATCACGCGGATTTGCCAAGCCATTGGCGCCAATCGGACCAAGATCGGGCAGCCGAAGAAGCGAACCGTAGTTCTCGCAAACATATCCGCGAGCCTCTTTTTCGACAAGCTCGACGCGAAACTTCACGCCGCGCTGGATCACGGCGATCTCGCCCGGCGTCGCTTCGATTTTCCCAAACTCGGTATGCAGAAGGAGCTTTCCCAGTTGCGGAACGATCAGCATTTCTCCATCAGCATTGAAGAAGAAACGATCAGTCATGGATTTGTTCGCTGTATAGATATGAATGGCGACACCGGAATGAACTAACGCGTCGCCGTTGCCAGCCATGGTCGTGATGCCTTCGACGAAATCGGTCGGTTCGCTGGGAACCGGAATCGGTTTCCAGCGCATTTGATTCGGCGGTGTTGGTACCTCATCAAATGGCGTACTCCGCCAATTGCCGTTGCTGATTTGCTTGAACGGTTTGTGCGCGACCGCAGGGCGCAAACGATAGAGCCAAGACCTTCGGTTCGCCGATCGTGGCGCCGTAAAAGGCGTTCCGCTGATCTGCTCCGTGTAAAGTCCAAAGGGCGCTTTTTGTGGAGAGTTCTGGCCCTGCGGCAAGGCGCCAGCGACAGCCTCCGTCGCGAATTCATTTCCAAAGCCGGATTGATAGACCAGGGAAGCGGCGGTTCCCGAAGATTTCATCATCTTGAAATTCCTGTGAATGAAGTTCTACAGATTCCCGCGCAGCGCCTGCTCATGCTCAATCGCGGTGAACAACGCCTTGAAGTTACCTTTGCCAAAACCCCGGCTACCCTTGCGTTGGATAATTTCAAAAAATACTGTCGGGCGATCTTCCACCGGCTTCGAAAAAATTTGCAGTAGGTAACCTTCCTGGTCACGGTCTACAAGCACGCCCAGCTTTTGCAGCGCCGGGATGTCCTCATCAATCGGACCCACACGTGCAGGCAGTTCTTCATAGTAGGAGTTTGGTACGCGCAGAAAATCCAAGCCGTTGCTTTGCAGTTTGTCCACCGTGGAAATCACATCTTTCGTCTGCAACGCTATGTGCTGAACGCCCGCGCCATGGTAGGCCTCGATATATTCCTCAATCTGGCTCTTCTTCCGTGCCTGCGCCGGTTCATTAATCGGAAATTTCACCGAATGAGAATCGTCCGACATAACAATGCTCATCAGCGCGCTGTACTCCGTCGAAATGTCCTTGTCGTCAAAGGTGATGTAACGATGAAAGCCGAAAACGTTTGTGTAGTAGTCAGCCCAGAGCTGCATCTTGCCGAGTTCAACGTTGCCAACGATGTGGTCAATCCGCAAGATCCCGCAGTCGTCGCCCGCGATGTGCGAATGAGTAAACCCCGGCAAAAACGGCCCTTTGTAATCTTTGTAGGAAATCAGCGAATGGATGGTATCACCGTAAGTATGCACCGCCGCGCGCCGGATCGTCCCGTGTGAATCTGTTTCGTCACGAGGTTCCATCGCAGGCGTGGCGCCGCGTTTGACAGCATCGGCAAAGGCTTTGTCAGCGTCATCCACTTCGAGTGCAATATCGCGAACGCCGTCGCCATGCTTCTTAATATGCTCCGCCGCCGGATGGCTGGCATTCATCGGCGTAGTTAGCACGATGTTGGCTTTGCCTTGCGTCAGCGCATACGACGTTTGCTCGCGATGCCCCGTCTCGAGACCGCTGTAGGCGAGCTGAGAAAATCCGAAACCTTTGCGGTAGTAATAAGCGGCTTGCCGCGCATTGCCGACCCAGAACTCAACGTGGTGAATGCGTTTTAACTTCAGGGGATTTTCCATGTCGTTCCTCAATTAAACCGCAACCGCCGCCGGCTTTACGTGATGCAACCAATGTTTCCATGCCGGATCTTGGCCAGTCTTTGCGCGATTGAACGCTTCAATCAACTTGGCCACCACCGGCCCAGGTTTTCCGCCACCAATCTTTGTGCCGTCCAATTCGGCAAAAGGCACAATCTCAGCCGCCGTCCCGGTCACAAAAAGTTCGTCGGCGCCCTTCAAATCTTCGAGCTTTAAGATGCCGATTTCCATCTTATACCCAAGCGAGCGCGCCAGTTGAATGACTGAATCCCGCGTGATGCCCAAAAGAATCGACGACTTCTCGTCATTTGTACGAACGACTCCGTCTTTCACAATAAATACATTCGCGACCGCGGCTTCGGCCACATTCCCATCGACATTGAGAAGCACAGCTTCGTCAAAGCCCCGTGAAACTGCATCACGCGTCGCCAGAAATGAATTGACATATTGACCACAGGCTTTAGCAGTCGGCGGCATCATGCGCGCGTCAAATTTTACATAGGGCGAAAGGGTCATACGGGCCCCTTTTTCAACGCTGCCTTTCGGCACGTGTTTAATCCCGCTCCAGGCGAGAATGGCCGTCTCGGTAGGGTTGTGCCCGCGCAGCCCCAGCGATTCCGACCCGTAATAACAAAGCGGGCGGATGTAGCATTCCTGGAAGTCATTGCATCGAATCACTTCGCAAACTGCATCCTCTAATTGTGCCTGCGTGTAGGGGATTTCCAAGCCATACACCGCCGCAGACGCAAAAAATCGCTTCATGTGCGCATCGAGCCGGAAAACCGATGGGCCCTGCGCCGTCATATAACTACGCATGCCTTCGAAAACGCCGGTTCCATAGTGCAGCGCATGAGAAGAAATGTGAACCTTGCTATCTTTCCAGGGAATTATTTCGCCGTTAATCCACGCCCAATGTGTACTCTCAAATGGCATGACGCGTACCTCGCTATTCTTTATAAATAGCTCAGTAACCGCTGCAACGTAAATAGTATAGACAAGGCACAAACCAATTTGTTATTAAGAAGATAAGGTAAACTCTAGATATGACTTTAGATTCGAAAGTAATCGACGAGAAGAGCTGGCAGCTGCTCCACGAGCTGCAACAAGACGCTCGCCTTACTTATGCCGAGCTTGGCCGCCGCGTTTCTCTTAGCCTTCCCGCAGTCGCAGAACGCATTCACAAGATGGAAGATGCTGGGATTATCGAGGGTTACCGTGCTGAGATTAATCCTGCCCGCATTGGCATGCCCATCACGGCCTTCATTCGGATCAGCATCATCGGCGATTTCACAAAGGTCACTAAAGTCGTACAGGAACTTCCGGAAGTTCTCGAGTGCCATCGCAGCACGGGTGCCGATTCGTTCATCTTAAAAGTGCAAGTAAGGTCGGTGCAGCACATGGAATCCGTCATCGACAAACTTACGCCTTTTGGAACGACGTCAACATCAGTGGTGCTGTCGTCTCCCGTCAAACGCCGGGCGCTAGGGAGGCCGGCTGACCAAGTCGCCATTCGCCAGCGCCGCCGCCCAACCAAGCGTTGAGCGCGTGTATTATGCGAGTGCGCTCTAATTTCTCAAGTTAGTATCGGTTGAATTCATGAAAAACGAAGTGGAAATAGGCGGCAAATTAGAAATTCGCGACGTGGTCCGTATCGCGCGCGAACGCGCTCCCGTTACATTGGCAGAGACAGCGAAGCCTAAGATCGCCGCCAGCCGTGCTCACGTGGAGCAACTCGTCGCTGGAAATCAAACGGTCTATGGCCTGACCACGGGATTCGGTAAGCTCGCCAACATCCGCATCGAGCCCCGTGACTTGCAGGCGCTGCAACGCAATTTACTTCTTTCCCATGCATTTGGCACGGGAGAACTTCTTTCCACGGAAGTTGTCCGGGCGATGCTGTTATTGCGTGCGCAAAGCCTGGCTTTAGGTTTCAGCGGCGTGCGTCAGACCGTCATCAATTTGTTGATTTCCTGCCTCAATAAGGGCGTTCATCCAAACGTGCCTTCTCAGGGTTCGGTCGGAGCCAGCGGCGATCTTGCTCCTCTTGCGCATATGAGCTTGCTTCTGATTGGAGAGGGCAAAGCCGAATATGAAGGCCAATGGCTGGATGCTCACGAAGCGCTGCGCCGCGCCGGACTAAAGCCAATTGTTCTCGAAGCTAAAGAAGGTTTGGCTCTCATCAATGGCACCCAGGCTATGACCGGAATTGGATGCCTCGTAGTGCACGATGCCCACATCCTGGCAACGGCTGCTGACATTGCCGGCGCAATGACAATCGAGGCTCTCAAGGGGACCTTGCGAGCCTTTGATCCAAAAGTTAGTCAGGTGCGTCCACACCTTGGTGCGATACAAGTTTCTGACAACGTCCGGCGCATTGGCGCCAATAGCCCAATTCATAAATCCCATGTGAATTGCGACAAAGTTCAGGACCCGTATTCTCTGCGTTGCATTCCCCAAGTGCACGGCGCTAGCCGCGATGCGCTGAAGCACGTTAGCGAAGTTCTGGAACGTGAAATCAACAGCGTGACCGACAACCCACTGATCTTTCCGAACGAACAGGAAGTGATTTCCGCAGGCAATTTCCATGGCCAACCCGTCGCGCTGGCCATGGACTACTCCAAGCTCGCGATTTCCGAATTTGCCAACATCAGCGAACGCCGCACGGCGTTTCTACAGGATTCGTCGCTCTCCGGACTGCCTCCATTCCTTGCGCAAAGCGGCGGCCTGCACTCGGGATTGATGATTACGCAGTACACAGCGGCGAGTCTAGTGAGCGAGAACAAAGTGTTAGCTCATCCCGCGAGCGCCGACAGCATTCCCACCAGCGCCAATCAGGAAGATCATGTTTCCATGGGCACGATCGCGGCCCGTCAATCCGCCATGATTCTGGAAAATGCGAAGACGGTTGTCGCCATTGAATTACTGAACGCTGCGCAAGCATTGGAGTTCCACAAGCCATTGGAGGCAGGTCCAGGCGTCAAGGCTGCTTGGCTAACCATTCGCGAAAGGGTCAAGTTTGCAGATACGGACCGCATTATGACCGGCGATTTGGCGGCAGTGAAAGAACTGCTGGCCTCGGGTCGATTGCGCGAGAGCGTAGAAAAGGCCATCGGCCTATTGCACTAGAACATGTGCAGCAAGAATGGCTCGTCGGTCTGAGATGACGAAGCCATTTCTTTACGAACAAAGGTTACTGCACGACGAGCGCAATGTTCACGGTGTGGGTGGTTACGCTTGTCCCTTTGGCATGCAGCGTGTAAGAGCCGGTCGGCGTGTTTGCGCTCGTGCTCAATGTCAGCGTCGAACTCTCCATATCGGTCCCGTCCAACGTCCATGAATTCGGAACGATCTTGCAAGTGGACATGGGCGGCTGGCCGGTACAGGTCAAGTTCACCGTCTGATTGAAGCCGGCGCTCGGCGCCAAAGTAATTGTTGAGATACCTTGGTTTCCACGCGTGACCGTGAGTGAACTCGGTGCGGCACTGATGCTGAAGTCAGGCCCGTACCCTGTTAGATAAACCGTTTGCGAGGGGTCTTGATAAGCATTGTCATTAATCACTACCTGGCCCGTTCGTACTCCGTAAACCGTCGGCGTGAAAGTTACCCCGATGGTGCAAGAACCCTGCGGTTCCACTTGGCTGTTCAAGCACGGAGTTTGATTGGTCAACTGGAAATCTCCAGTAACGTTGATGGAGCTGATATAGAGGTCATCGCTTCCCGTGTTGGTGATCTTGAAATACATGGGAGGGCTGGTTACATTCAGCGGTTGCGGCGAGAATTTCAATGACGAGGGCGCAAGGTTCGCCGTCGGCGTCAGCAGGATCTCCCGCACCCGGTTATTGACGCCGTCAGCCACGAACAAATGGCCGCCACCATCAACAGATGCGCCGTAATTATCAAGCTCAGCGCCCAAAGCAAGGCCACCATCACCCGTGAACCCGTAATACTTCGGATCTCCAACCTTGCCGGAAACGCCGATGACCTCGTGTGTGGGATCGCTATAGTCGATCCGTTGAATCACATAGTACAGCCCACTGCCGGAGACATACATGTTTCCGTGCGGGTCAATCACAACGTCTTGCGGGGTTTGGTAGGCCGCGTTGAGCGCGGGTCCCTTCTCAGGCCCGAACAGGATGCCGTTGCAATCGAACGCATACGGGTACATGATGCCGGACGTAACGACTGTGATTTGGTTTTCGTTTGTGTTGGCGATATAAACATTGCCAAAAGGATCCGGGGCAACGCTAAATGGGCCGTTCAATAGTGCTGAGGTTGCTTGTCCGTAGTTGCCCGTGGTCATGCATGAGTTGGCTGGAGCGCCGGTGCCCGCGAAGGTTCCGATAATGCCACCGGGGTATACAATGCGAATCTGATTGGCGCGCTGGTCGGCGATGTAAATATTGCCGCTCGCATCCACCTCAACTGTTGTCGGAAAGGCGAACGAAGCCTTGGTGGCCTGCCCATTATCTCCGCAGCTGGGAGCGCACGCTTTGCCGTTTCCCGCGATGGTGGTAATCACGCCGGTCGAGGCGTTCACTTCGCGCACCACAAGGTTATTGCTATCGGCGATATAAACATTGCCTGAAGCATCTACGCCAACGCCCTCGGGCCCACTAAGCGTTGCCGAAGTAGCCGGGCCGCCATCGCCGCTGTAGTTCGCGATGCCTGTACCCGCGAACGTCGTGATATTACTCGTGCAGAACCCCGTACCCGCGGTGCCACTGCATCCGCTGAGCTTGCGGATACGGTTGTTGGCCGTGTCCGCGATATAGACATTGCCCATGCTGTCGACAGCGGTCGCGCGATTTCCCGCCAGAATTGCCGACGTGGCCGGTCCGCCGTCGCCGCCATTTGCCACGGTCGTGCCGTTGCCACCTGCTAGCGTATTGATAATTCCGCTCGTATCGACTGTGCGCGCGACTTGATCGCCGCTGTCGCCGATAATGAAGCCGCCGCCTGGACTTGCCCACACGCCGCGTGGACCATTTAGTCCCGCTGCCGTTGCCGCGCCGCCGTCGCCAGTGTAGCCCTTGGTATTGTTCCCAGCGGCGATCTTAATAATTCCGCTGCTTGCAATGACTTCACGAATGTCGTTAACCGGTGGCTCGGTGATATAGAGATTGTTAGAAGAGTCGAACGAAATCTGCCACGGTGCGGATATATTCGCGCTCGTCGCGGCCCCGTTGTTGCCGCATCCCTGTGCAGGCGCGCACGGGTTTCCGGTTCCAGCGTAAGTGCTGATAAGACCGGCATTGCTGCCAGTGGCGACGATCATGCGAATCCGTCGATCACCGGTGTCAGAAAAGTAGATGTTGCCCTGGCTGTCCAGCGCGATTCCGTTGGGGCCATTCATGGTGGCTAAAAGCGCCTGACCACCATCACCGCAAGCCGACGTGGGCGATGTGCACTTATGGCCAGTTCCCGCAATCGTATTGATCGTTCCGGGCGCGATCTGCACATTGGCAATAGTGATGGTCGAGTTGGTGCGGTTGACGACGCGGATGCGGTTGTCGTTAGTATCGGCGATGTATAAATTCCCTGCTTTATCTGCTGCCACTGCGGTCGGAGCGCCGAGTGTAGCATTGTATGGCGCGCCGGTATCTCCGCAGGCCGGAGCGGGTGCGGTGGGGTTCGCGCACTGGTGTGCATTGCCCGCCAGGTTGCTGATTAGATAGGCGCCCTTGGTGGCGTTATAAGAGACTCCCCGAATGAGGTAATCCGTGGTATCGGCAATATAGACATTGCCTTTGGAATCGGTAGCGACCCCAACTGGATTATTCAAAGTTCCGCTCGTCGCCGGGCCGCCATCAAGCTTTTGGGGATCTTCCGTGGGATAACCAGTGCCTGCGAATACCGTGAGGTTCCCGGACGTATCGACTTTGAAAATTTGGTTCTGCGATGGCGCCGTTATGTAGGTGTTGCCGTTCGCGTCTTGGGCAACCGAGCTGGGGCCTGCGATGTCCGCCATCGGGCCCGTTGCCGGGCCATTTACACTGCCCCCGCCAGCAATTGTGTTGATGGTATTCTGCGCGGACGCAGCCATCGTCCACACGAAACAGAGAAGAAGGGTCATCAGAAAATTCAATGGCTTGCAGAACGCTTGGGAGTGAGAGGATTTCATTCGGTTACACCTTTATTGGTACAGATATTGTAGATGCAAGGGGGAGACGCGTTGCCCGCGGATTTCCATCCGATTGCAAGAAGCATACCCCGCGCTTGGGGTGCGTGCAAGCTATTGGAAAGATTAGTGCTAGGTAAAAAAGACTCCATACCATTCACCCACACGGATCACCAGCATTCTAAGCCTTGCCGAGGGTACCTAGACGCCTATTCTGCCGCCACCCTTTGCCGCTGTATACCAGGGATTAAGAGAAATAAAGCTACGTTGCCATGGGCCCACTCGACATCCTCGTCATCCTTGCCTATCTGATTGTCGTTACCGCGTTCGGCTTACGCTTTAGTAAAGGTCAACGAACCTTAAAGGACTACTTCCTCGCCGACCGCAATATTCCGTGGTGGGCCATTTCTCTTTCCATCGTGGCTGCGGAAACAAGCACATTGACCATCATCAGCGTGCCCGGTCTCGCCTACGCTAAGGACTTTAGTTTTCTACAGCTTGTGCTGGGATATCTCGTGGGGCGGGTGATCATTTGCTGGCTGTTTCTGCCCCATTATTTTCGCGGCGACCTCTTTACTGCCTATCAACTGATTGAACGGCGGTTTGGCCAGCGACTGCGGGCGCTTACGGCTGGGTTATTTCTCGTGACCCGGGCCGCTGCGGAAGGCGTTCGTGTGTTTGCCGTCGCAATTGTCGTGCGGCTGGCTTTGGGGAGCATGCTCAAGGGAATGAGCAGCTTTGAAAGTGACTTAACCGCAATCGGCATCGTCATGCTGCTAACCTTGATTTACACCTTTGAAGGCGGAATGTCTGCCGTCATTTGGACCGATGTGGTTCAGTTGGGCATTTATCTCGCGGGGACGCTCGTAGGCTTCTTCATCATTCTGCATCTTGTCCCCGGGGGCTGGGCGACCGTCTACGCCACCGCCGCGGCAGCCGGCAAGTTTCATGTATTCGACTTCTCCTGGGATTTCTTTAAGACTTACACCTTCTGGTCGGGCCTTGTAGGCGGGGCGTTCTTAACCACCGCAAGCCACGGTACGGATCAGCTCATTGTCCAGCGGCTATTGGCCGCGCGGGGCGAGCGCCAATCCAAACTGGCGTTGCTCGCAAGCGGCGTGGTCGTATTGTTTCAATTTTCATTGTTTCTGCTAATTGGAGCGATGCTGTTCGTCTTCTATCGCATGTATCCGCCTAACGCCACATTCGTGCGTACCGATGAAATTTTCCCGTCGTTCATCGTCAGCTTCATGCCGCTTGGAATTCGGGGTTTGCTGATCTCTGCCATCCTCGCGGCGGCGATGTCGAATTTGAGCGCGGCTCTTAACTCCCTTTCGTCCACTTCTATTGTGGATTTCTACGTGCGCTGGCGGCCCGGCACCCCAGAACAAACGCAGTTGAAAATCTCCCGCCGGATCACAATCGGATGGGGCGTGGCGCTATTTGCCCTCGCTTTATTGGCGCGTCATGGCGGAAAAGTGGTCGAAGTCGGTCTTTCCATCGCGTCCGTAGCCTACGGCGCCTTGCTGGGCGTGTTCCTTCTTGGAGTACTCACGCGACGGGCCCATGAAACAGGCGCAATGGTGGGGATGGTTGTTGGCTTCGCGCTGAACCTTTACCTGTGGCAATTCACGCGCGTGCCCTTTACCTGGTATGTGGCCCTCGGAAGCACCGCGACCTTTGCCGTCGGCTACGCCGCTAGCGCCCTACTTCAAGCTACCAAATAGCCCGTAAGAGAGGACTGGCGGATATCCCGGAATCGCGCGTCACCAGGCCCAATCCATGCGCCCGCGCGGTAGCTCCAATAAGCCGATCTGCTGGATCGTGCGGGTACCCATCCGGGAACTGCGTGGCCAGTGCAGCGATTTCTGCCGTGATGGGTTTGATAATTACATCCTGCGTGACCAACTGAACCGAGGCTTCAACGGTTCCGTAGGCGCGAATTCGCCCCTTAGCGAATAATGCAGCTAGTTCCCAAAGAGAAATTGCGGAAATCGCCAGGCCGTCGCTTTTTTCAGCTGTGCGTATCGCCCGCAAAGCTGCACGTGAGAGGCGCTTCGGTTCGCCGGTCATCCAAATCAATACATGCGTGTCGAGGAGAATCACCGCAGTGCATCCCACGTTTCCGGCGGAACGATTGGCGATTCAACGTCGCCGGATATTTGCAGAACGCCCTCCAAGCGCCCGATTAAGCTCGCTTTATCGTTCTCAACTGCGACCAGTTTGGCAACGGGTCGGCCTCTCTTGGTGATTAGAATTGATTCCTTGGTACGGCTGACCTGCTCCATTAGGTTGAGACAGCGTGCTTTGAATTCCCCGGCGGGCATCTTCCTCATGGTCACCTCAATATGATTATGGTCATTATAGCATGACCACTTCAAAAAGGCCCCGGCAAAATTGGGGCCGTCTCGCCACTTGACGTAAGCCTATGCTTTCGCGTCTAGTGTTCGGAATGCACTGGATTCTTCTCGCCGTTCTTATCGTCATGCTGGCAGTCATGCTGCTGGCTTTGCACTGGACCCCGCTCGGGGCCATGATCCGCGATCAAATCGCAGATCGCCCGCGTCGGCGGTTATTTCTGGCTTCCGTCAGTTTTTTCCTGACATTCGCCATTGTGCGCGGCATGGTCTATTGCATTACGCACGATATCCCGCCTTTCCACTACGTAATCGTCAAAGGCACGCACGTTCACCATCTTGTATTCGGCATTTTCATTTTGCTGGGCGTGGGTTACGGATGGCTCTGCGAAGTGGGCAATGGCAGCGATACTTCGTCCATTTTCGCCAGCAGCCTGATGTCTCTTCTTTATGGAATCGGCGCCGCGCTCACGCTGGACGAATTTGCCCTCTGGCTGAACCTGAAAGACGTCTATTTCGTGAAAGAAGGCCGCTCCAGTTTCGATGCCATCATTCTCTTTGGTTCACTGCTCGCAATCGGCGCGTGGGGGCAACCCTTCTTCTCCGCCATACTCCACGGGCGCGTTCGTCTAAGGCGGAAATAGGTTCTCTCATAGGTCCGTAGGCCCGGTGGCGAGTTCGTCTTGCGCTTCGGCCAATAGACTCTTCAGATCCAGATGGCGCGTGTACATCGCGAGTTTGCCATCTTTATCGCGTGGCCAGGCTTCGCGCGGTTTGTCGCGGTATAGCTCGACGCCGTTGTCGTCTGGGTCGCGCAGATAAATGGATTCACTCACGCCGTGATCGGCAGCGCCTTCGAGCGGTATCCTAGCCTTCAAAACACGATGAAGCGCATCGGCTAACGCGGCTCTCGTGGGATAGACAATCGCCGTGTGGTAAAGCCCCGTTGTTCCCGGCGGAGGCGGCGACCCTCCCAGGCTTTCCCAGGTATTGATAGCAATGTGGTGATGGTAGCCGCCAGCAGAAAGAAATGCCGCACTGTCGCCCATGCGCTGCATAATTTCCAGGCCGAGCACCCCGGAATAAAACTCTAATGACCGCTTCAGGTCGGCCACTTTCAGATGCACGTGTCCAATATGCATCCGCGGATCGGCGGGTGCGTTGCGATTTGAGTTCTTCGTGCTGTCCGACATGGACCAACCCCTTCTTACAAAATGCAATAGGCACTAGGATGACTCGATCCACTCTCCGGGTCGTGCTTCATCTCGATCGCCAAGAGTTGATGCGCGTATTGGTTGCTGGTGGCGGCTCACGCAGGAGCAGATTGAGCAATTGCAATCATGGGAAAAATCGCCGACAACAATAAAATGCAATGACACGCATAAACTGTTCCTCCGCGATGTCAATCACAAAACCAGGGTTGTACCCGTCTAGCGCGTGAAATTGTTGCGGTTGCAATCATTGTTGCGGTTGCAATCAACGTATCTTGCCGATATACACGCCATGTGGCTCTAACTCGATAGTCTTGAATGCGCCCGCAGAGACAGCGGCGCCATTCTCCAAAAGCGTTCGGGCCCGCGGATTTCGCAAGTTTTCAGCCGATAAATCGAAACTCGGGTCCTGTTTTTGTGTACTCATGTTAATCGCAACCAGCACAGTTTCAGTCTTGTATTTGCGCAAATACGAAAGCACATTCGGATCAGCAGTATTCAGCGGGGTGTAATTGCCTTCAACCAAGGCAGCTTCCTCTTTTCGCAATTCCAGCAGCTTTTTATAGAAGTTCAAAATTGACGTTTGATCTTTCTCTTCCGTTTTCACGTTGTGGGTTTGCGCGCTTGCGGGAACAGGAAGCCAGGGCGTACCGGTGGTAAATCCCGCGTTTGTTCCCGAGGTCCACTGCATCGGTGTCCGCTCGCCGTCGCGGCCTTTTTCAATAGGCCAATTTACTTTGCCGATCGGATCTTTCACTTCGTCTTTCGTTTTAGGATCGTTATTCTCCATGCCGATTTCTTCGCCGTAGTACATAATTGGCGTTCCGCGCAGCGTCAGATAAAACGCCGCCATCATTTTGGCGATGTCGTCATTGTGAACGCCGTCCCCGTAGCGCGTGTAAGAGCGAATGATATCGTGATTACTGATTACGTAAGTCGGCCAGCCCCCGGCAGAATCGACGATGGCGATGTGATTGCGCAGCACCGGAGGCGACAAGGGCAGGGAAGTCAGTAATAGGTCCATCGGCAGCTGCAATTCGTTATTGTGTTCGCCATAATATTGCTTGAGCTCATTCACATCTGGAGTCCAGGTTTCGCCGATCAGCACTGCATCGTACTCGTCGGCTACTTTGCGTAATTTTTGGAGTTCGCTGTGCACTTCGGGCAGGCGGCGATTGTACTTTTCATCCATATTCGGGCGACCGAACTTATCGCTGCCGGGAATGAAGGTGTTGTCGTGTAACTTCTCGTCTTCGAAGAGAATGTCCACGGCATCGAGGCGGAAGCCCGCGGTCCCGCGCTTGTACCAGAAGCGGGTGACGTCAAACATCGCCGACTCGACGGCAGGGTTGCGCCAATTCAAATCGGGCTGCTGCGGATAGAAATAGTGATAATAGTACTGCCCCGTGGTTGGGTCGAACTTCCACGCACTTCCCCCAAACAACGACTCCCAATTGTTTGGTGGTTGCCCCGGGCCCTTGCCGTCGCGCCAGATGTACCAATCGCGGTGGGCCGAACTGCGAGAGGACTCTGAATCCAGGAACCAGGGATGTTGGTCGGACGTGTGATTTACAACGAAATCCAAAATCACGCGAATATGGCGCTTATGCGCCTCCTTGACCAATTTGTCATAGTCGGCCAGCGTTCCATACATCGGGTCAATATTTTCGTAGTCGGAAACGTCGTAGCCAAAATCTACCTGAGGAGAAGGGAAGCACGGTGTAATCCAAATCGCATCCACACCCAGCTTGTGCAGGTAGTCGAGCTTCGATGTAATGCCCGTCAGATCGCCAATGCCGTCGCCGTTACTATCGGCAAAACTCCGCGGATAGACCTCATAAAACACCGCGTGCTGCCACCAGGCGTGTCCTTCTTTATCTTTTGGGACGTTGCTATTCTGTCCGACGGCTGGTGAAAGGCAAAGGCTGAAAACCAGAATTCCCAGGTAGGAATACCGCGCTAGAACTCGCATGAGCAAATTATAGTCGTGCGCGGCGCAGACTATTGCAGCAGGGCCGAAGCGATTTGTTTCCATTCCTCGTCAAACGGTCCGCGAAACGGAGTTTTGCCGGCCCGACCATACCAATACGCTGCGTTGGAATTGTCGCCTTCTTTGCGATGAAGATAGGCATGGGCCCAAGCACCACGAGGGCCTTCATCTTCCTGCGCGGACTCGTGAGCTCTCGCCCAATTGTTCTTAGCATCCCACCAGAGGCCCATGAGAGCAGAGTCCAGGCCTTCAGGCGGGTTCTTCGCGCCCAGAGAAGCTTGAAACTCTGAGAACGTCACAATGTGCTCCTCGGCATCAGCGCATCATTCAAGGAAAGAAAAATAGCCAACATTTCGCTCCGTGGTGTCAATATACTCTTCGGGCATACTAATCTGGCCGTCGGAGCGCACTTATGGGACCGTTCATCGCGAGCCGCAGAACTCTGCTTGCTGTTGTGATGCTAGTGGTTAGTTTCCGTTTTTCAACATCCGTGCGAGCGCAGAATAACGATGACGCGCTCTCCGGGAGGATCACTCGCATCGAGCGGGGAATTGCACCGGTAATCACCGGTCCCAGCGATCCGCCTATTCCGCTTGACCTCACCCGCCTGATGCAGGTTTATAACGATCCCGGTCTATCTATCGCTGTAATCGACAACTTCAAGATCGCCTTCGTGAAAGCGTATGGCGTTACCGAGCCGCAGGGGCAAACGCCCATCACCAGCAAAACGCTTTTTCAGGCTGGTTCCATCAGTAAGCCGGTCAGCGCAACTGGAATGCTTGCGCTGGTTGAGCAGGGCAAGCTTTCGCTCGATGAAGATGTGAATCTGAAGCTGAAGACGTGGAAGGTGCCCGAAAACGAGTTCACCAAAGAACAGAAAGTCACGCTGCGAAGGATCGCCAGCCATACTGCTGGACTGACCGTGCATGGATTCCCCGGATATGAGGTGGATGAGAAGCTGCCGACGCTGGTCCAGATTCTGAATGGAGAAAAGCCGGCCAATACGGCGCCGATCCGAGTGGATTTTGTTCCCGGTTCGCAGGAGCGCTACTCGGGCGGTGGAGTGACGATTGAGCAATTGGTGATGATGGATGTGACGGGCAAACCGTTCCCGGAGCTGATGAAGCAAACTGTGCTGGATAAAATCGGCATGGCCGACAGCAGCTTTGAACAGCCTTTGACAGGGGCATGGGCGGCCCGCACAGCAGCGGGGGCGCGGGCCGACGGCAAGGAGATTCATGGCAGGTGGCACATCTATCCGGAGATGGCGGCGGCAGGATTGTGGACCACGCCGACCGATCTGGCGAATTTTGCGATTGAGATCGCGCTCTCCAAGCAAGGCAAATCGAACAAAGTGCTATCGCAGAAAATGACGCAGCAGATGCTAACAGCGCAGCCTCCGACTGCGGGAACCGGCATCGGGTTTGCGGTTCCGCCGAACCATCCGGGTGAATTCGGGCACAATGGGGCGGACGAGGGATTTCAGGCGCTTTTGGTGATGAATGCGGATACAGGGCAGGGTGCGGTGATCATGGCGAACTCCGACAACGGGGTTCTGGTCGGTTCTGAGCTTCTGCTGAGCGTTGCCAAGGAGTATCACTGGAAGTATTTGCCGGACGGGCGATCAGATGCAGACCAGATCATACTGATCGATAACCTCAAAGGCGTGGACGCAGCGCTGCATAAATTCGACGACTTGAACAGTAACGGCGATCCGAAGAAACGGCCGCCGGAGTACGTCCTGAATTTGCTGGGATATAAATACCTGCAAGGCGGCAAAACAGACGACGCAATAAAGATCTTTCAGAAAAACGTGCTGGCTTTTCCGAATTCTTCGAATGTGTATGACAGCCTGGGTGAGGCCTATGCCGATGCAGGCAAGAAAGATTTGGCCATCCAGAACTACGAAAATTCGGTGAAACTTGATCCGAACAATCAGAATGGCAAAGACTGGCTAAAGAAACTGAGAGGGGAGAAGTGATTGGTGGAGGCGGCGGGAGTCGAACCCGCGTCCGAAAATGTTACTGGTCAAGAGACTACATGCTTATTCCGGTTCATGCCCTGGGCATTACCCCAGGACGTTCGCGGCCGTCGCTCAGAACGGACAAGAAACGCTACCGCTAGCCTGTGATCTTAGCCTCTCAGCCCAGACGTAGCTGAAAAGAGCAGCCCTCTGTGTGACGTTCGCTCGCAGCCCAAGGGCAAAGCTGCGGAGAACGGCTGCCTAATAAATTAGGCTGCGTATGCCATTTGTTGATTGGCAATTATCATTTTGCACACGATTACGGGTGTGTGCACCCCGGCATGCCTCTTGGCCGCAAGCATCTCCGTCGAAGCCGTGACGCCCCCACTTGTGGGATTTGGCCTATAAAGATCCACTTACAGACTAGGGGTTAACCCCAGCGAAGTCAATCATTTGATGCGATTACATGCCCTTGGGGTGCGGATGAATCTTTAGCCGCTCGGAGGAAGGGTTTGAAATGACCGTAGAATCATGAGACCAATATTTGGGAAACGGGTGGATGCTATCTGGTCGCGAATGCAAGAACGCAACGACCAACTCGTCACTGGAGCTTTGACCTTGGGTGAAGTGTTCGCGGGCGCCTATAGAAGAGGAGCAGATAAAGAACGCATTCAATCGGTGAAGCGGGAATTACAAAATTTGATCTCAATAGTCGTACCATTCACTGCCGAAACCGCAGATCTATTTGGGCAAATCAAGGGTTTATCAAAGATACCACCTGCTGACGCCATCCATCTGGCTTGCGCGGCAACCGTTGGCACAGATCTATTTCTAACCAATGACAAAAACCTCACGCGCCACGTGATCCCTGGAATTCAATTCATCGCCGGCATAGACTCCGATTTTTTCTAGTCCTCCCTCTTTATTTTATTTGACGCATGCACTAACTAATGCCCATTTTGGGAATCGGCCTCCAGTTTTGTTGACCCCTCGATTTCATTTCGTCATAACAAATAAAGAGGGAGGAACTAGAATGCCGCTCCCTTCGCGCCGATCCGTCTCGCACGCTGTTCTTACGTTTCCAGCGCTCGCCCCCAAGCATCGCGGGGAAATCTCCGAAGCCGCGTTCCGCGCAAAAGAAACTTGCCTCGCTTTCAAAATCGTCTGCCCTCGGCGCAATAGCAAACGCTATGACGTGCGGAATGGGGCAGATCCCCACCCAAATTGTCCTTCCCATGCTTTTGTATTGGTCGATACGTTCGTCTAATATATTCATCGTTGCCGTTCAGGCTTAATCAACTTAACCACTGGCCGGAGAACTTATGAGCACTGCGGCTAACGTACCTCATCGCCAGCGGAAACCGCAACGGTACACCGTATTCAAAATGAGGCCCTATTGAAATTGGAGTCGTCAAAATAGGAGCAGCGAGATTGGAGGCAGCTATGAACAGCGTACAAATTGACCAGAAGAGCTATGAGATGCCCCCGAAAGAGGGGATCAGCATAGCGCATTTTCTCACCGTGGCCGACGTGAACCGGTCGGCTCATTACTACGAAAAGGTTTTTGGCGCCCGCATTCTGACCATGGGTGACGGCAACGCGCCTCCGTACCTTCAGCTTGCGAATATCTGGATGATTCTGAACGTCGGCGGCGGGCCGACCCCGGATAAGCCGACGGTCACGCTCAGCGTTCCCGACCCGAATCACATCACCAGCTTTATGAATTTCCGTGTCGCGGATATTCAAGCCTGCTATGAGCTATGGAAAAGTCGAGGCGCCGAGTTCATCACGCCGCCGATCCCCAAGTACGGCGAGATACGCTGCTACATTCGCGATCCTGACGGCTACATTATTGAGGTTGGACAGAGCACCGATCGAATCTACGGTTAACGCTCGGTCCGGAAGGGATGCCGACTGTGGCCGCGATTCTGCCAATCTTGGCTTGAACGGTCGCTCGTTCTGACATCGAAAGGGGTACCAAAATGGACGGCATAAATGGACCCAAAGAGACCGCGCCTGTTGCGTTGAACACCCTTAGTGTCAACGTTTTTACCGCCCCCGGAAAGGCTATGGTCGGCGAGCGGCCGAAGCCCTTTGGCGAAGCGCTGGGCTTTGACCCCATCACCTCGACTTTAATCTTCGGCGAATACGACGCGGTGCTGGTGGACGCGATGGGGACGGTGGCTGAGGCCGAGGCTCTCGCGGCTTGGGTCGCTCTGCACAACCGCAACTTAGAGACCATTTATATAACGCACGCCCATTTCGACCACTTCTATGGTCTGGGCATTCTGCTCGACCATTTCCCGGGCGCGCGGGCAATCGTAACGCCCAAGGCGCTCAACGCGATGCAGATGTCTTTCACTCCCACAGTGGAGCGGTTAGCACGCAGCATGTTTCCGGGGCAAGTGCCCACCAGGCTGGTTCCACCTGTGGCTTATGAGAAGGACACGTTTACTCTTGAAGGCCACGATTTGCGCATTATCGAGCAGGGCCGGACTGATAGTCCCGATTCGACGTCTCTATATGTTCCATCGATCGGTCTTATCGTCGCTGGCGACGTCGTATACAACCAATGCCACATGTACGTCGGCGACACAACGCCCGAGAGCCGAAAAAATTGGATCGCAGCGCTAGACCGGTTAGCCGCGCTGAATCCAACGACGGTTGTCGCCGGCCACAAGAAGCCGGGCGCGCCCGACTCTCCCTCGGCAATCCAGGACACCAAGCGTTACCTGCAGGACTTCGATCGGTTGCAGAAAACCGCGACGTCCGACCAGGAACTGTTCGATCAGATGACAGAGCTGTACCCGCATTGGGTCGCTAATCAGTCCTGGTTAATGTTTGGATTTCCGGAGGCATAACCCAAGTTGACCGCTGAGGCGAATATTTCCTCGCGCATGATGAAGGGAAAACAATCACCGATGAATCCTACGTCTTATCGCACAATACAGATTGACGGCCTGTCGATCTTCTACCGGGAGGCTGGGCCGACAAATGCGGAAACGATTCTCCTGCTCCACGGCCTTCCATCGTCGTCACGGATGTTCGAACCGCTCTTCGCAAGGCTTTCCGATCGCTACCACCTGATAGCGCCTGATTATCCTGGTTTCGGACATAGTGACTGGCCAGACCCGAAGAAATTCGCATACACCTTCGACCATTTGGCTGAGACCATGAACCACTTCACCGAGGCGCTCGGGCTCTCGCGCTATACCCTTTACATGCAGGATTACGGTGGCCCTGTCGGCTTTCGCATGGCACTGGAGCATCCGGAGCGAATCGAAGCGCTGATCGTGCAGGATGCCGTCGCGCACAACCGGGGCTTGGGAGCAAATTGGAAAACGCGCCGGGCGTTCTGGGCTGATCGCGCTGCCAATGAGAGCGCATTGCGCACCAATCTCTTGTCGCTCGAGGCCGCGCGTGCGCGACACGTCGGAAATGATCCCGACGTGGAGCGCCACGATCCCGACCTCTGGACCGACGAATTTTATTTTCTGAATCGGCCCGGCCAGGCTGAGATACAAAGCGATCTTTTCTACGACTACCGAACCAACGTCGATTCCTATCCGAAATGGCAGGAGTGGATGCGCGAGAACCAACCACGGCTGCTCGTGATCTGGGGCAAATACGAAACATCGTTTGACCCGAGCGAGCCGGAGAGCTACCGCGAGGATGTTCCGAACGCCGAGGTCCATATTGTTGACGGCCCCCATTTCGCCCTGGATACGGCTGCCGACGAGATTGCTTCCTCGATGAGAAACTTTATGGCGTCTTCCCAGAGAATAGATTCAATTTCACAAAGGAGAACAACAATGACAACTAAAGGAAAAATCTTAGTACTGGTCTCGAGCGGTCGCGGTTTGCCCCTGAAGGATGGCGGGGTTTATACCGGCGCCGGCTACTATCTCAACGAGCTGACGGTTCCGGTTCGCGCCCTGATGAAAGAGGGCTACGAAATCACTTTCGCCAACCCCAAGGGCAATACGCCGCAAGTGGATGTGCATTCAGAGGTCGCCGATTTCTTCGGCGGAGACTCGGCCAAGCTTCAGGACTATATGTTATTCCGCGACGGCCTGACTGGTCTCAGAGATCCAAGCCGCATCGCGGATGTCATCGCATCGGGCCTCGACCAATATGACGCGGTTTTTGTCCCCGGCGGCCATGGCCCCATGATCGATCTTCTCGATGATCCCGACGCGGGCACCGTGATGAGACACTTTCACGAAACGTCCAAGCCCACGGCAGTGCTCTGCCATGGGCCGATTTCACTTCTC
The DNA here is from genome assembly GCA_963702965.1 of Terriglobia bacterium. GTDB lineage: Bacteria > Acidobacteriota > Terriglobia > Terriglobales > Acidobacteriaceae > JAJPHW01. The sequence continues at coordinate 2,982,442 of OY969776.1, read as the reverse complement.
TCAGCTCTTCCGAATTCAGTCGAATTTGTCGCGGCGCTGACCGCCGGCGATACCGCTGGAGCGCGGGCAAAGGCTCAAGGCTGGATCTATGCCGGATATAAGATGACTATCTTTTCGACAGCGGAAGAGCAGCAACGGGAACCGCTTGAAATTGGTGGTAAGGTTCTCTTCTACCCGGACTTTGCTCTGGCTACGGCAGGCGGTGACGTAAGCGTGCTCGCGCCATGGAAGAGCTACGTCATTCAAGATCGCGAGCTGATTTCCGGTCAGAACCCATTCTCTGATCAAGCGCTTCTCAACCTGCTTCTGCCGGCACTTGAGGCAAGAAGAAAGCACGCTCCGGCCGCATAGCACGCGGGAAATCCGGGCCTGCGGCTGCGTCCGCGGGGGGCCCATTCAAGTCGTTCTTTCGCTTGAGTGGGCCTCGAATTGGCCACGCTGACCCAAGCAAGTTCGCACCCGCCATTTGCAGATTACACAGAGGCCAGAGGCCGCGTTTTAGAACAGGCTGTAACTTGCGGCAAGAGTCACCCTTTCTCTCCAATCAGTTTCTATGTGGCAAACAAATGCGCATAAAATTGCAAAATATTTCTCCTTGACGTAAAGGCTTCCAATCCGCAGGAAACCCTGTCCACAAAAGAGTAGACAAGGCTCGCAAGTAAGGTAAACTCGTCTAGTTTTGCTAGCGGTAGTAGGTTGTGAGAGAACTCGACATCCGGAGTCCTAAAATGAATCCTAGAACGAACTTTGCGCTTATAGCCGTTTTGCTGATTTTCTGCTGCGTGATTGCGCAGGCTCAAAACCCGGTGCCATCGATTAATTCTTTCTCTCCCCCCGCTGTCTACGCCGGAGGCCCCACCTTTACGTTGACCGTCAAAGGCACCGGATTTATTTCTTCCACGGTTATTTACTGGACTTCGTTCGATGCGCCGTTGACCACAACCTACGTGAATGCTACCGAGGTCACGGCCATAGTTCCAGCCGACTACATCACATATCCGACCACGACCTATATATACGCTTATAACCCTCCGCCGGGCGGAGGCGACTCGCAAAGCGTTCAATATGCTGTGATCGCCCCTGATCCTTTGCTTTCCTCACTTGTTCCCGCGGCAGTGGTGGCCGGCAGTCCAGCCACCACTCTTACGATTAACGGCTCTAACTTCATGGACGGAGCATCCGTCCTATTTAACAATCAAAAGGCGCCTACGACGTTCGTTAATACCGGAGAACTGCAAGTCCAAATTCCGAAGTCTCGCCTTACCAAACCGCAGATCGTGCAGGTTGCCGTGCAGAACCCCGCTCCCGGCGGATTGTCGCCTATTCTAGATTTCAATGTGTCTTATCCTGCGCAGGTAAGGACTTTGAACATCCCTGCCAACGATCTCGTTTGGGATCCAAAGGCTCAGCTCATCTATGCTTCGCTGCCCAGTAGTTACGGAACAAACGGAAACAGCATCGCCGTTATTAACCCGCTTAGCGGCAAGATTCTTGCGTATCACTTCGTTGGAAGCGAGCCAACCCAGTTAGCGCTTTCGGCCGATAGCAGCTATCTGTACGTGGGATTGAACGGCGACGGTTCGGTGCAGCGAATGATTCTACCTAGTTTCGCCTTGGACATTAATGTCAGCCTCGGAACTAGCGAATATGGGGGGTTGAATATCGCGAGTGGGCTCCAGGTTTCGCCCGGCGACCCACATACCTTCGCGGTAGCGCTTGGCTCGGAATACTTTGGCGGACCGTTGGAATTCTTTACCGATACCACGCTGCTTCCCGACTCGATTAGCTCTCCAACCGTCAATTCCATCCAGTTTGCCAACTCCAGCGCGCTTTATGGCTATGGGAGTAACACGCTCATTCAAGTCGCGGTAAATTCCAGCGGCGGAACATTGACGACGCAATGGGACGACGTTTTGTCCGGCTACGGAGGGATCGTCTACGATGCCGGCCTGATTTACGACGATTTGGGGCAGGTGTTTAACACTGCAACCGGGGAGTTGGCCGGCAGTTACGACGTCGGCGGGGGATGTTGCGGGTCGTCGAGTGATCTGCTGCCCGAATCCGCGAATAATTCGACATTCGTAGTTGGAATCACCCCGTTCTTTAGTTCGTTCGGAATCACCAGCTACAACCTGTCGCAATTCACGCCAAACGCGATCATCAATTTGTCGCAGTTCAGCGGCACCATTACACCTACTTTCATTTCCTGGGGCACAGAGGGACTCGCGTTTGTGATCAACACCGGTCAGTGCTGCGGTAACCCCGAATACCAGACCGTCCTGGTTCACAGTCTTATGATGAAGTCGATGTCGAAGTCGAAGGCGAACGCAGAGGTAACGGCAAAATAGAAAAGGCCCGGCAATCGGGCGAGCCTGCAATTAAAGACGCGGGGCGGGTGGCCCATACAAGCCTTACTTTGGCTTGTGTGGGGCAGCAGCTTACTCTCTCTTTTCTCTCTCTGCCATCTCATATAACTCATCAATTTCCCGCTGATATCGGTCGGTCACTGCGCGCCGTCTTAACTTCAGGCTTGCCGTCAGCGTCCCGTTCGCCGAGGAGAACTCATCTTCGACCAGCAAGACTTTTTTCAACTGTTCAAACCGCGCCAGATTTTCATTGAGTCCGCCAACCACATGTTCGTACAAGCGTTGCACCCGCGGATTTTTCACTAGATCTTTATGCGAATTAAAAGTCACGCCATTTTCTCGCGCCCATTGTTCTAACGCCGCAAAGTTCGGCGCAATAAGGACGGCAGGGAACTTCCGCTTGTCCCCCAGAACCACGGCTTCCGCCACCAGGGGATTGTGTTTCAGCGAATTTTCAATCGGTTGCGGCGCAATAAATTTCCCCCCGGAAGTCTTAATCAGATCTTTCTTACGGTCGGTGATGGAGAGAAATCCATCCGCGTCGAGGTTGCCAATGTCGCCGGTTTTGAACCATCCGTCGGTGAACGCGTTCTTGGTTTCTTCCGCCATGTTCCAATAACCGCCAAAAACCGACGGTCCACGCACCAGCACCTCGCCATCATCCGCAATTCGCACTTGCACGTTTTCAATCGGCCGCCCCACCGTGCCCAGCTTGTTTTGCGCGGGATTATTCACCGCAATCACCGGCGAGGTCTCGGTCAAACCATATCCTTCTAGTACTCGAATGCCAATATCGGCATACCACTCTGCCAGTTCTTTGCCCAGCGGCGCGCCGCCGGAAATATACAGCCATGCTCGCCCGCCCATCCCCGCGCGGATTTTCGAATACACCAGGTGATTTGCAATTTTCCATGAAAACGACGACGGCTCCTGTCCCGCCAGAATGCCGCGCCGGTGTGCCTTTCCCACCGATAGAGCCCACCGGTAAATCGCACTCTTGGGAAAGCTGCGCGTTTTGAGTTCCGCTTGCGCGTGGATTTTTTCATACACGCGGGGTACTCCTACAAAAATCGTCGGCCGGATTTCCGTTAGTGCCGTCGCCAGTTGCTCAAGAAACGGGACGTAGGCCAGCGCGACGTGGTTGTAGAGCATGGCGAAGTCCACATGCCGCGCCGTGACGTGTGATAGCGGCAGAAATGATAGCGCAATGTCTCCGCTCTTCACCCCAAAGGGTTTTAACGAACAGGCAATGTTGCTCGCCAGGTTGTGGTGCGTGAGCATCACGCCTTTCGGCGTGCCTGTTGTCCCCGACGTATAGATAATCGTCGCCAAGTCCTCGGATTGAATATTTTGGGTGGCCGCATCGAACCGAATGTCTCGTGGGTTGGGGCCTGCCATCATCAATGCCGACATCGGCGTCACATCCTGATGTCCTGGGGCCGACGGCGCTTCGTCCATCACTACGATTCGCTCCACCTTCGTCTCATGCTTAATCGCCAGCGCTTTTTGCAGCTGTGCGTCGGAAGACACAAAAATAATTTTCGCGCCCGAATCGTTGAGAATGTAGGCCGACTGCTCCGCCGTCAGCGTCGCATAGATGGGAACGGAAACCACGCCGAGAAGCTGGCAGGCGAAGTCGGCGATCGTCCACTCCGGCCGGTTCTCGCTCAGAATGGCAACCCGATCTCCCTTGACGATGCCCTGTTCACGCAGCCACAGAGCCACTCCCACGACATTCCGGTAAAGTTCGCTCGACGAAATCGAAGCCCAATGCCCCGACTCGCGGTGCATCATCACCACGCGTTCGTCGCGCTCCACAATCGAATAAAAGATGTCGTTAAGAGTATTTAGGCTCATGCTCGCGCTAAGAATGCAAGGAAATCAAACAAATATAAAGATGTTTGCACTCTACTGTTTTTCGCGCGCTCAGGCAACGCAAGTTTGACGCTGGGAAACCCCGTTGTTATCATCGAAATGCGGGGTGGAGCAGTCTGGTAGCTCGTTGGGCTCATAACCCAAAGGTCGCTGGTTCAAATCCAGCCCCCGCAACCAAACCCTTCCCACCAGTTAGTCTTCCAAGTGGTTTTCTAAGTTAGAGTTGCGACCCGAGCCATTGTCATTGACAAGGCAAGCTCGGTGCCGTGCTGCTGTTGCTGTGTTGTGGAACAACTTGGAACAGACTGCTGTAGATCGCCTGTTCTAAGGCGCTAGTCCGGCAATGGTGCCCCGACCGATTCCCCAGCGTCGTTCACATCCATTCCGACGGTCTTTAAGCCAGCAGTGGCCTCGTGTTAGTGAGCCCGTGATTCGGTCCCCGAATGACGGCCGCACGCCAGGGTTTGGTTAAAGTTCGTCGCATTGTTTGCCGATTTGAAGCATGGCGCGAGGAATGCGCCGAAAATTCCTATCTATGTGAAAACGGAACCGATGAATAGCATACAAGCGCTTATCGTCGACGATTCGGCGGTGATGAGAAAAATTGTGGAGCGGGCCATCCGGCAGGCAGGGATCGAGCTCAGTAGAGTGTTCGAAGCGGGGAACGGAGTTGAGGCCCTGGCGGTACTGGCAGACAACGCCGTGGACCTCATTCTTTGCGACATCAATATGCCGGTGATGGATGGTCTGGAGTTCGTGAAACAGCTCAGCAGTGTGGCTAATGCCAAGCAGGCTGCAGTGGTGATGATTACGACCGAGGGAAGCGAATCGCATGTGGTGCAAGCCATCTCGCTAGGCGCACGAGGGTACATCCGTAAGCCATTCACACCTGACCAAGTGAGGGAGCACATCGTGCCGCTGTTGGCGGTGAAGGCATGAACACCGCAAGAGAGGTTTCTGCCGCCGGCCACCACCAGGCGTGGGTGCCGATTTTGGAGGTATCCCTGCGAGAGGTCTTCGAGCTCATGCTCAGTTCGGAACTGAAAGCACCGGATGCAGCACCGGATGGACCGATGGGTATGACCTCCATGGTTGGATTGGCGGGACAATTGTGTGGAGTGCTCAGCATTCAATGCAGCCAACAGGCAGCGAGGCTGATGGCTTCGAAAATGCTAAGCATCCAGCCGGAGCAAGTTGGGCCCGAAATGTGTGATGCTTTTGGGGAAATCTGCAATATGGTGGCTGGGAACTTCAAGAACAAGATTTCGGGCCTCGGCGATGGGTGTGTTCTTTCGGTGCCCGCCGTTATTACGGGCAATGATTACAGTTTGCACTCTCCTGCGGACTTCGACGCGCTGGAAGTCCGACTGATGTTTGAAGGCATGAGCCTGGTTAGCTCTCTCAAAGTTCAAGACTAAAGCGTCTCTTGGAAGCGATCTCTGCGAATCACTCCGGCAGGAATGCAAGCGTGAGCGCGTACCAACCGCGATTGTCTTTCCACGCCTCCCCGATGTTATTCAAGCTGCGATGGGAGAGGCCAAGAAACGGGATTGGAAAATGAACATAGCGGTAGCCGATTCCGGCGGGAACCTGGTTGCTTTCCAGCGAATGGACGGCGCGATGCTTGCCTCCATTCAGATTGCGCAACACAAGGCGCGAGCAGCGGTGACCTTCCGGCGACCAACGAAGGTTTTCGAGGATGGCGTTAATCTTATGCATCTCAATTACCTGCTCGCGTTCGATGGAGTCATTGCGTCTCGAGGCGGCGTTCCGCTGATCGATCAGGGCGACATTATCGGCGCAATCGGTGTTTCCGGAGGGACGGATTCCCAGGACGAAGTGGTGAGCAAGGCGGGGGCGGCGGTGATTAACCAACTCGGTTGGGAAGCCGTAGTGCTGCCATTGTTCAGCTATTGAGTAGCAGCTATTGAGAAATAGTTATCGAGGGGCGCCGAAAAGGACCGGACTCACCATTATTTCGATCATGGTTGCCATGTCCTCGGCAGGGATCCGGTTTGGAGTTTGAAACCAGCGGCGCGCTGCCCCGAAAACGGCCCAAGCTGCGGTGGTGACCAGTAGTCCCGCATCGGCACCAGGTGCCACGCCATGATGAGCAAGACCTTCCTTGAACATATTCTCGACGACTGGGATGATCGAGCCTTCGAGCGACATCCGAGCCAACTGGTTGGGACAGCTTGTGCTCTCAGCAAGATAATCGCAAACGCCGAGTGCAATGGCACGGAGTGCCCCATGGCAGTCGCTAAAGGTGATGCCGCGGCGCTCTAATCAGGTCGCGAAAGCGCGATTCTGTCATGGCTTGGAGCAGCGCATTCTTGTCCGGATAATGCAGGTAAAATGTGGCCCGGTTCAGCGTGGCCTCGTCCGCGATTTCCTGAACCGAAATATCTTCAAACTCCTTCTTCCTCAATAACGTGACAAGAGCGTCCATGAGCATGCGGCGGCTGCGAACGATGCGCGGGTCCGTCGTTCCGGTCTCGGGTTGGAGAAGCTGATCCATTCCTAAATATAAGAGTACTGCTAACAGTTAAACGACACTTGTTTATTTTATTTGAATCGACATATGTTGTGTACTCATCAATTGTCGTGTAGGAGGAATTCTCAATGTCAACTTTGCTACATATCGACTCGAGTCCGCTCTACGGCAGATCAGTTTCTCGTGAGCTCATTGCTGCCTTCGTCACTCAATGGAAAGCATCGCACCTGGATGGAAGGGTTATAGAGCGCGACCTCAACGCGACCGCAATCCCGCCAGTCAATGCGGAGTGGGTCGGCGCCGTTTATACGCCGGAACAGGCCCGCACACCTGAGCAGAAAAAACTGCTGGCGATGTCCGACTCCCTGGTCGCCGAACTGGAGCAGGCCGATGAGTACGTCATCGGAACGCCGATGCATAACTTTGGCGTGCCTTCCGCGCTCAAGCTATGGATCGACCAGATTGCGCGCGTCGGGCGCACCTTTGCGTACGGGGAGAAAGGGCCGAAAGGGCTGCTTACCGGTAAGAAGGTGACCTTCATCATCGCGACCGGCGGGATCTACGGCGCCCAGACGCAGATGGCCTCGTTCAATTTTGTGGAGCCGTATCTTCGTTCAGTGTTTGCCTTCCTGGGCGTGACGGATGCGACCTTCCTGACTGCAGGCGGGACCGCTGTATTGAACCAGGGACAAGACCGGAATGCGTTTCTTGCACCGCATCTTCAAGCCGTGCAGACGCACGCGCAAACTTCTCAGGGAGATCACGCATGAAAACTACTTCAATTGTTGCTCGCTATTTGCTCGGTATTATCTTTACGGTTTTTGGGTTAAATGGATTTCTCAATTTCATCCACCAGCCGCCTCCGGCGAATCCACTGGCGCTGCAGTTCTTCATTGCCGTCAGTGCGTCGCATTTTGCAGCGTTCTTTTTCGCCTTGCAGGTACTGGGTGGACTTTTTTTGCTTTCGGGCTACTTCGTGCCCCTCGCGCTGACAATTTTGGCGGCGGAACTCTACAACATCCTTGCGTTTCACCTGACCCTTTCCCCGGCGACGATTCCTCCGGCTCTCGTGGCCTCAGTACTATGGGTGTTGGTCTTCCTTCAGTACCACGAAAGTTTCACGGGAATCTTCACCGCAAAGCCCGCGAAGTTGCCATAAATAACCACGGCACCGCCGCGACCGTGGCGACTTAGCTTGGCGTCGTTCCAGTTGAACGCGGAAGTCTCGCTGGGGGCGGTACGCGATAACGGTCGGCTGCTGCTCCGTCGATCGATCAACTCAATAACTTGCCGGCGAGGCAGTAATCGACACTGTACTTTCCCGGACCGGAGCAGAGCAGCCAGATAAAGAAGAGCACATACAAGACTTCCGGAAGGTAGAGGAAATCGTCAAGCCAGTTGATGCGCGAAAGCCCTTTAGGCAGGGTGGAAATCGCGCTGGTCAGGGTGGCAACAATCATATCGACCAACAAAGCCACGCAGGCCGGAGTCGAAAGAAAGCCGATGGCCACCATGGATCCGCAAACGAACTCGACACCCGACACGAAATAAGCCGTCTGGCGGGGAAACGGGATTTTAGCTTTAACAAGGGTGTCGTAAACAGGCTTCGTCCCGCCGGGGACAAACAACTTGTTTGCCCCGGAGATGGCGAAGAACAGCCCAATCGAAACGCGCACCAGCAGGATGGCATATTGTTCCAAATCACCGCTGCCCTGTAGGGCAAACTCGACTAACCTTTTCCAATCCATATCTTGTCCCTCCATTCTCGCCCCTTGAGATTATGTACCTATCTGTCGACCCATTGACCAAAATACGAGATTGTGGGTAGTGGGCTACTTTGAAAGTCGCCCACTACCGGGATTGTGTTTCCCGCGTAACCCTGTTGCCCCTGAATCCCGGAGTTCAAGAAGTGAAGCTTTGCGCCGCAAAAAATGGTAGGGCCATCCCTACAAATTGTGGTTTCGCGGATCATCTTTCGCGCTGAGATATTCCAGTCCGAGTGGTCCGATAGCGGTTGCGCGATGTACTCGCTGGACTTCGCCCAATGGAAATGTAAAGTGCCGCCAGGACGAATGACGACGACGCCCTGCGGATATGCCAGCAAGTTAGTCGCGTCGATTCGTCACCCAGTCCGATATAAAAGATCCCGAAATCAGGGTATCCACTCAATCCTCCGGGTGTTTATGAGGCATCAGCTTTCCGTCGAGGGGTACTTAGACCCTGCTTGTGGATGTCGCGCGCCAGCGTGATCTCGCCTGCCGTTGCCCGTCCCGCGGCCACGGATGAGCCGTAACGCGGTCGCGCGGTTCGATCAAGTTCTACGTCTCCGATGCCGACCGTGCACTGGCATTTGCGAATATAGAGCAAGCTGCAAACTACTATGGCGTCAGCCTCACGGACGCGTCGGGGCACGACTTGAGCGTACATCCTCAAAAGAACAAATAATAGAAGAGGAGTTGGCCGCCAAAGGCGCTGCATCGCGCGAGCGCGGCGCGAAAGAGCTAAAATCAACTGAGCAGTGAATCGGCCGACGTATGAGGAGATGAATTATGAAAGCAATTGTTGTCCACCAATATGGCGGGCCAGAAGTGCTGAAATTCGAAGAGTACCCTGATCCTGTCCCGGGGCCGGGCGAGGTGCTAGTGCGGGTTGCCGCGTCGAGCGTAAATCCGATCGACTACAAAAGGCGTGCTGGATTAACCAAAGATTTTTATCCCATGCAGTTTCCGGGGCTCATAGGGGTCGATGTTGCGGGGACCGTGGCCAAGATTGGGCCGGGAGTGGAAGATTTTTCTATTGGTGATCAGGTGTTCGCTATGGCGGACAATACTTACGCCGAGCTTTGCGTTGTGAAAGTTAACGTTCTGGCGAAGGTTCCGAAAGGACTCGATTTGATTCAGGCGGCCGCGCTGCCGCTGGTGACTATAACTGGCAACCAGCTCCTCGCCGCTACGGGAATCAAAGCGGGTCAGACGGTCCTCGTCGTTGGCGCTGCTGGAAATGTCGGGCGCTCGGCAGTATTTACTGCAAAGGCGCGCGGGGCGACTGTGATCGCGGGGATTTTGAAGAGTCAGACGGAGCAGGCGAAGACGATCGGCGCGCATGAGGTCGTCGCGACCGACGATGACAGCGCGATCACTAATCTTGCGCCAGTTGACGCGGTGGCGGACACGGTCGGCGGGCGGACCGCCGAGAAGCTGATCGCGAAGGTCAAGCCGGGAGGAGTATATGCATCGGTGGTCGATGCGCCGCTGAACGCGGCGAAGTACCCATCTGTAAAGGTGGTGCACGTATTCTCAAAATTCGACAGGAAAACGCTCGAATGCATGGCCGAAGCGGTGCGAGATGGCAAGCTTGTCATCCCGATTGCCCAGAAACTGCCGCTCAGTGACGCGGCCGAGGCTCAAGCAGCGGCAGAGAAGGGCGGAGTGGGGAAGATTTTGTTGGTTGCCTGAATAAGCGAGTTAAATTTATCGGCTATGGTGGAATAATTTCAACTATCGCAAGGCGTGCATGACTCCGCGCAGCTCTGCCAGGCCTTTAAGTCGTCCCACGAGTGAATAGCCGGGATTGGACTTTGTGCGCAAATCAGAAGACAGCAGATGCCCGTGGTCAGGCCGCATCGGTATTTCGTGGTGGGCACGACCTTCATTCCCCCGTCGTGCTTCTTCTTCGAGCAGCGCGCGCACCACTCCGACCATGTCGGAACTACCAGCGAGATGCTCAGCTTCGTGGAACGATCTTTCATTTTCGCGGGTGACCTGCCGAAGATGCGCGAAGTGAATATGAGGGCCGAATTCGCGGATCATCGCGAGCAGATCGTTGTCGGCACGAGCGCCATAGGAGCCCACGCAGAAAGTAAGGCCGTTCGCCAGTGTGTCAACGCCTTGCAGAATGCTTCGCACATCGGACGCAGTCGAGAGTACACGCGGCAGGCCAAAGAGCGACCAGGGAGGATCATCCGGGTGAATTGCCAGGCGGATGCCGAGTTCTTCCGCGACGGGCGCGACTTCCTGGAGAAATGAAATCAAATTTGACCGCAGATCGGCTGGTCTAAGGCCTTCGTATTCTGCGATCTTGCAGCGCAGGCTTTCGCGATTATATGAAGCTTCAGCGCCGGGGAGGCCTGCAATGATGGTTCGCTCGAGACTCCTGTGACGCTCTTCTGGCATGGCCTCAAAACGGAGTTTGGCGGTTGCGATTTGTTCTGCGCTGTAATCGGCCTCTGCGCTCTGACGCTGCAAAATAAAGATGTCATAGACGGCGAAATCAATCAGGTCAAAGCGCAAAGCGAAAGCAGTACTAGGTAGGGCCCACATCAAGTCGGTGCGCGTCCAATCCACGACCGGCATGAAGTTGTAGCATACGATTCGCACGCCAGCTTTTGCGATGGCGCGAAGGGAATCTTTCCAAGCGTCGATGTATTGGGAACGTTTGGTAGTGTGCAATTTGATGGCGTCGTGCACAGGGATGCTTTCGACGACCGACCAGATAAATCCGGCAGCCTCGATTTCCTCCTTGCGCCGGAGTACATCTTCCACCGGCCACGCTTCTCCACGGTAAAGATGATGAAGGGCTGTCACGATGCCGGTCGCGCCGGCCTGCTTCACGTCTTGCAACGTGACCGGATCCTGCGGTCCGAACCATCGCCAAGTTTGGATCATGATGTGCTCATTTTATGCTGTCGGCAGGTTCGGCGATGAGTTCTATACGGCCCAGAAGAAACGAATAGCCCACAATGCCGAGCAGCAAAATAACGGTAGCTGCCACAAAAGCAGAAGAGAAAGATCGAGTGATGGTTGCGATGTAGCCCGTCACGACCGGCGCCAAAATTGCCGCCACTTGGCCGCAAAAATTAGCGATACCTGCCACTCGACCTACGCTTCCTTGGGGGGCAATCAGAGATGGCACAGTCCAAGCCACGGGCGCGGCCGCGGCCAATCCGCCGAGGGAAATGCTGATCCAAAAGATTGCTACTGCGCTCGAGTGCGCGTGTGCGGCCCCGAGAATGCCGAGACCTAGCGCAGTCCCTCCAATCAGAACAGATTGGCGTACGCGATTTGCAGAGTGGCCACGCCGGATGAGCGCGTCCACGAGCCAGCCACCCACGATAAGGTCAGTCGCAGTGGCAAACAGCCAGGGGACGCTTGTGTAAAGCACCGAATGAAACAAATCAATGTGCATGGCCAGCGAAAGATAACTCGGCAGCCACGTGAGCAGGAGAAAGAAACTGTAGTTGTAGGCGGCCCACCCAAGCGCTAAGCCGAGCACTTTGGGTTGTTTGAGCAGATAACCTAACGAAGCGTGGCTATGGTGCTGCGAGACAAGTTCTGATTGCGCATGGCCGGCGGCGAGAAGTTCAGCTTCCTCGCCAGAGAGTTCACTATCTTCGCTAGGATTGCGATAGACGACATAAAAGACGAGAAAATAGCCGAAGCTGATGACTCCGGTAGCTACAAAACTCCAGCGCCAGCCGAAACGCAACAACAATAAACCCAGAAAGGGGATGCCGATAGCCGTGGAGAATTTTGCTGCGGAATCCGTGATTGCTGTTGCCAGGCTGCGCTCGTTCTCAGGAAACCAGTAACCAAGAGCTTTCGCGTTGCCGGGAAAAACCGGAGACTCTGCGATCCCCAGAAGAAAACGTGCGAATAAAAAGCTGGTGACACCGGCGGATGCTGCCGCCGCGAAGGAAGCCAGGCTCCACAGAGCGCTGCCCATGCGGCCGATGCGACGAACTCCCCACCGGTCAAGCAAAGCGCCGGCTGGAACCTGCATCAAGGCATAGGTCCAGCTATACGCGCTGGAAAGATAGCCAAACGCTACCAATGAAATGCCAAAAGCTTCGTGAAGAGCGTTCTCGGAAACGGAAAGGTTCACGCGATCGAGAAATGCAACCAGCACGCCCAGCGAAAGCAGGAATGCGATTCTCCAGCGGCGAGCGGGAGCGCGGGTTGGGAGAGCAGCTTGCACGGGCGTCAGACTGGAGACGAGGATTATTCTTGATATGCCCGCCTGAGAGCAAGTGTCAACGGCAACAATTGAACTGGAAATGTAAACTGTATCCGGTTCGCCATCAGGAACTAAGAGGCCACAGAAAATGAAAGAATTTGAAAATCGCGTTGCAATCGTAAGCAGGCACGACGGGCATAGCCCGGGCGATAGCGAAGCGCTTTGCCAGCGGGGGATGTAATGTTGTCGCATGCGGGATCGAAGCCGCGGCTAATGTCGAACTCCAGCAGGAAGCAGCGAACGAGGGGTTGGCCATTACGGTTGAACTTTGCGATGTCAGCATCCCTGAAAAAGTTCAGGGCGTTGTGGCGAAAGCGGTTGGCCGTCACCACAGGCTCGATATCATTGCCAATGCGGCTGCAATTCACCCATTTGGGACAGTGATAGAAACTGATCCGGAGACCTGGAAACGTTGCCTTGCGATTAACGTCGGCAGCATCTTTCTGATGGCGCATTTTGGAATTCCGGAGATGAAAAAGAGTGGCGGGGGCGCCATCATTAACCTCTCTTCGGTGCAAGGACACGCCTGCCAACGAGGCGTTGTTGCCTATGCTGCGTCCAAGGGAGCGGTGCACAGCATGACCCGCGCGCTCGCACTTGACCACGCGGCGGATAATATCCGCGTGAATTCCATTAGTCCGGGATCGATTCGGACGCCCATGCTGGCGCGATCGGCGGCGCATTTCGCACCCGATTTGCCGGAGGAAAAAGTATTCGAGCGTTTTGGAGCGGCACATCCCATGGGACGTATTGGCACGCCCGAAGAAGTCGCGGAGTTGGCGGCTTTTCTCGCGTCGGACAAAGCAGGGTTCTGCACTGGCGGTGACTATCTGGTAGATGGCGGATTGCTCGCCGGGATTGGCGTGCAATGACTACGCCGATAACCGCGTCTCCGGTGTGTGTCGCGCCTACCGGGGATGTTTGCGGGGAGGGTGCCGTCTGGCATGCAGAACACGAATCCATTTACTGGACCGATATCAATCGCTTTCTCATTCACCGATATCGGCCGGCAGATAGCTGCGTCCGTACCTGGATATTTGACGAACCGGTCACGGCGATTACGCTTACAGACCGATCCGACGTGCTGGCCGTTATTCTCGGATCTTCGGTGATTCTGTGGAAGCCGCAAACCGACACGCGTCATGACCCTGTCTTCAAACTGAAAGGATGGCCCCATGTTCGTTTGAATGACGCGCGCGCCGATCCGCTGGGCAATCTGTGGGTGGGGTCGATGCGCAACAATGTAAATCCGGACGGCTCTTCAGGAGAAGCGGGCGGTCTCGATGGCGAGTTGATTTGTATTGATCCTGATCGCAGAAATAAGGTGTGGCGCCAAGGAATAGGCATCGCGAACACACTCACTTGGAGTCCGGATAAGAAACATTTCTATTTCGGAGATTCTCTAGCCAACGCAATCTGGGTGTACGACTATGACGCAGACGAGGGCACAATCGCGAACGAACGACCCTTTCTTCAAGGCTTCGTTCGGGGCTTGCCTGACGGCTCAACCATGGATTCCGAAGGCTACTTGTGGAATTGCCGCTTCTTCGGTGGTTGCGTTGTTCGCGTCGCGCCTGAGGGAACGATTGATCGCATCATCGAAATGCCGGTGAAAAATATTACGACCTGCACCTTCGGCGGACCGGATCTAAAAACCCTTTACATCACGACTGCAAGAGCTGAAGCTCCAGCGAGAGATCGCCTCGCCGGAAGTTTATTCGCGATGAAGTGCGACGTCGCCGGGCAACCGGAGAATCGATTCCGGATATTCGGCGAAAAATGATTTATGCCATCTTCTTCTGGAGCAGTGTGAGCAAACCGCGATCGAGCTTGTGGCCGTGCCAATCCTCATACTTGGTCCCGTCTCGCTCAGTATCAAGCACGCCGAAGGGTCCGCGAAAATTCCACAATGCCCAGCCGCTGTGCAAATCATTCAGTACGCTCAAAGTGTCGTCAAACCACGCCTCCACCACATTCGGCGGTGTGTGCTTGTAGCAGCCCATCTCGCCGAAATGAATGGGGACGCCTTGCGCGGCGAGCGTGCCCCAAGATTCGAATGTATGCGCTAGTTCGGCTCGATCGATCAGCGTTCCGTGACTGTCCTTAAGCGGCCAGGTGGGTAGCGGCTCTTTTCCGGTTAACATGCCGCGAGCCCACTCGCACTGATAGTGTGTGAGTTCTACTGGATGATAGGTGTGACAGCTCTGCAACGCGCCCGTATCAAACAGCCCTGGAATGACGGCTGTTCCCGCGATGTAGCCGTCCGTGATTACGAGGCGCTTCGGATCATTCTTTGCGATGGCATCGATCGCCGTACGCGCCACGCGAGTGTAGTCCTCAGCATGGCGGCCTGCGATTTGCATCATCAACCGGAGGGCCCCTTCACCTTTGCCCGCGTTCTTCAATTCCACGTTTTCCGCTGCGGTTGGCGGCACGATAGGTTCGTTGACCAGATTGAAGCTCAGTTTATCGCTCGAAATACCCTTATATCGTTGCGCGAAATAGGTCCACTGATATACGAACGCATCGAGCATCGCTGGATCGGCATAGACGCTAGCTTTCTCTTTCGTGATGTGAATGCCGGTGAGGGATTCATCCATCGTATCGAGAATGCAATAACCCGGTGCCCGATGCAACGATATATTGACATGAATGCCATACTTGTCGCCAAGTTTGACGGCCCGATCAATTGGCGCGACTTTATCTTCGTAAATCTTGTGCAGATCTCGCGGATCAGTCCAGAAGCGGTAGTCCATGGGTAGACGCACCCAGTTAAAGCCCCAATCGCGCATCCAGCGGAAATCGTCTTCCTGAAACATACCGTCATTTTTGTAAGGGAAATATTTCATCCAGTCGGGATCGGTAGAGAAATATTCGAGCAGGTTGAACCCGTACCATTTGGGGTTCTTGGCTGGAGCACGCCGCGGCGAAGGCGTGGTTGCGGCTTGCAAGTTCGTGAAACCGCCCGTCCAACTCGCGAGCTCCGATGGCAACATCATGGCCGCCGCGGTGAGGCCAATTGTCTTTATCGCTGTACGACGATCCACCTTCAAATCGCTATTCATATCATCTTCTCCGTTCGACCATGAAATCGCCATCAGTTGCTTGCAGGTGCGCGCTCAGAAGTCCAGAATCTTGTTATTTCTTCCAGAGATCGTCCTTTGGTCTCCGGGACAAGCCAGCCAACGAGAACGATCGTCAGGAATGCACCGGCAGCGAAGCACCAGAATGTGCCATCGGAGCCAAGATTCTTTTGCATGGTGGGGAAGAGTTGGTTGCCCAAGTAGCCCACCAGCCATAACGCAGTGGTCGCGATCGACATGCCACGGCCGCGAACTTTTGTGGGATAAATCTCAGAAATAATGACCCAGCACGCTACGCCATTGCCGAAGGCGTGGCCAGCCACAAAGCTCATTACAAACACCAAAATTGCCAGGCCGCTTGCGTGAACGTGATAAAACCAGCCGACCAGCGCCAGAGAAACAAATTGCAGGCCGGTTCCGGCGAGGATGAGAGTTTTTCTGCCCGCGCGGTCTACCAGCCAAAGCGCAAACAAGGTGAAGAACAAATTAACCAGACTTACCAGCACGGACTGAAAAAACGCGTCGCCGGAGGCAGTGCCTGCCGAGCGAAATATTTCAGGGAGAAAAGAAAATATCGGAGTGATTCCGCTGATTTGTTGTAAACCGGCGAGCATGATGCCCAGAAGCAGAGGCCGCCGAAACGTCGTGAACAGTTCCGAAATATGGCCTTCTTCACTGGCCAAAGAAGCTTCAATTTCGGCCGCCTCAATCGTCGCTTCCTGACTCCCGTTGAGTTCAGTCAACACACGAATGGCATCGCTACGGCGACCCATCTTGAAGAGCCAGCGAGGGCTTTCGACAGCCGGAAGTATCATCAAGCCGAACAACAACGCCGGGACAATTCCGGCAAGAAACATCCACCGCCAACCGGAGGCGATGTTCCACATTTCATCGCCCATCCGTTGAATGAGCATATTCACAAAGACGGCTGCGAGAATGCCCACAACAATGCCCAATTGGTAGAGCGTTACACAACGTCCTCGTACTCGCGTGGGTGCAATCTCTGCAATGTAGTTCGGCGAAATTACCGACGCCGCGCCGATTCCGAGCCCTCCAATTAAGCGCCAAATCACAAATTGATGAAGGTCCGCCGCAAAAAAGATTCCACCAGAGGACAATGCGAAGCAAATCGCGCAGAGTGCAAGGCCCTTCTTCTTGCCCAGATAATCGGCGATTGTCCCGGCGGCCGCGCAACCGACGATGCAGCCAATGAGAGCGCAGCCCGCGGCCCATCCGATGCCCGCTGCGTCGAGATGAAACAACTGGCTCAGATACCCGATGGCGCCGCTGATAACGATGTTGTCGTAACCAAAAAGAAGACCGCCCAACGTAGAGACGGTTGCTGCGATAATCAACGGCCTTCGCGAGTTGGATGTCGCCGAAGAAGAGTTCAGAAGATCAGCCTCGTACCGCAGATTTATTGAGCATGGCTTTTATGCCGAGGATGAAGCCGATCGTGTGCGCCATGCCCGCGTGCCACGGCGCAGAGCACGACATTTGGGGCGTGTGGTCCGGAATAATAATGCCGTCAAAATTATTTCCTTGAAGAATCGCCAGAATACGCGTCATATCCACATCGCCTTCGTCAATGAAGGTCTCGCGGTAATATGGCACTTTTCCGACCACGTTGCGCAAATGGATGTAGGCAATCTTTCCTTGCTTGCTGTAAGTGTCCACTGCGTCATATACGCTGCCTTCGGTCATTTCAGCGACCGTCCCCACGCAGAATTCCAGTGAGTTGTTACGGCTCGGAGCAATATCGAGCAAACGTTGATACATCTGCGGTTGATAGACGAGTCTAGGCTGCCCGCGCATGGTCGGCATCGGCGGATCGTCCGGATGTGCCGCAAGCCTCACGCCCGCCTGCTCGGCAACAGGAACGACTTCTTCCAGGAATCGTTGCAGCCGGCCCCAGAGTTCCTCGTGAGTAATCGGTGGCAGCGTGCCTGTCTGGGCGGTTTGATCGTAAACCATGTTCCATACCACGCCGTTCGGCACCGGTTCATTTTCCGCAGGCCCATCCATGCCCAGCGCAGGCGCATTGCCGCGAGCTGATGGAGTGGTCACGCGCCCACAAACTCCGGCGATACTGAAGTTGTAGCCAAGCACGGGGATGTCTGCTTCGCCCATTCGATGAACAATCGTCTTCACATTCTCGATGTGTTTGCCGCGCAGGGGGCCATCGAGAAGAATGTCATGCCAATGTGCTGGATCTAGATTTTCGATAGCCGCAAGCACAAGTCCCGCATCTTCAATTTCTCGCCGAAGCTGTTTGAGTTCTGCGACCGTCCAGAGTTTTTCAGGATCGCCGGCAAAACCCCACGCTTCGTACTTTCCTCCCGAGGGCTGATTGTCCCGTGGATTCGTTTTGCCCCGATTGAAATAATCGACGAGATGCACGACTACGTGCGTGCAGCCTGCTTGGCGCGCAAAATCGTAATAATCGCGCGTCAGCATGTGGCGATAGAGCCCGAGTCCGACTTTCATAACCGGTTCCCGATACCAGAGCCGTAATCGGCGCTGAGAACTTGTCCATTAATTTCGGCGGCCAGTGATGAACACAAAAATACAAATGCATCCGCAATGGATTCCGGGCTGTTGCGGTGCCCCAGAGAAACCCGAAGAACGAATTCGCGATACGCGGGATCCTCGTCGAAAACTTTCAACGAACTGCCGGCGGCGACATTACCGGGTGAAACGACATTGACGCGGATGCCAGTGCCTGCATATTCGAGGGCCATGCAGCGGGCAAAGTTTTCGAGTGCGGCTTTGGCTGAAGCGTAGGAAGGAATGTGCGTGTGCGGGATACGGGCGACATAAGACGACGTGTAGATTATGTGCCCCGCGATCTTACGTTTCATCCATTGCGCGAACGCGGCACGAGTCAACACGACCTGCGCGAGAAAGTTAAAGCGGAATATGTGTTCAAACGCCGCTTCCGGCGTCGATGCGAAGGGATGAAGGCCGCAGCCTCCGGCATGCCCCAACACGGTATCTAAATGAGGAAAGCGGTTGAATGATTCATCTACGATTTCGGTAAGGCGCGCTGAATCTGTGATGTCTAGCGAGTGATAGACGTATTGATTGGCCGGAATCTTCCAGTTGTTAAGCGCTTCCGTGGCTTCGGATTGCGATTTCAGATCGAGCAACACTAGCGTGGCGCCCGCTTCGGTAAGTCGCTTCACCATGTGCTCGGCGATAGCGCCGATGGCACCCGTAATCAGAATGACTTTTCCAGACAAATCGATTTGGATCATAGCCGCGTCCGCAAGAGCGCAAGTTACATGATTCCGTGCTTTTCAAATGCTGCAACTGCGCTACTGCCTTCTTCCAGCGCTTTTCTCACCAGCTTTTCGCCGCGAGCTTTCTCGATCGCTTTCGTGAAGACTTCGGTAGCCGCTTCAACTGGCACCATGCATACGCCGTCAATATCGCCAAACAAAAAATCTCCTGGCCTGATCCGTACTGCGCCGATCTCGATGGCCACGCGGTAGTCCACAACTTTGTAGCGCGGCGCTGAATCCTGCGCATAAGACCCAAAAGAGAAAGCAGGGAAGTCGAGTTTCAACACAGCTTTCGTGTCACGGAGATAGCCGTTCAAGACAGCTCCAGCCGCACCCAGTTTGCGGGCGCGGATAGTCATCATTTCTCCCCAAAGCGCATTGCGCGGCGAAGAGCCTGTGTTCACATAAATTTCGTTCGGCTTCAACTCATCGAGCGCCTCGAGCATCAAGCCGAACGACTTTTCCATCAGTTTGTTGTGGGCACCGGAAACTCTCTCTTCAAATACATCCACCGAGATCACGGGCATAGCGCGGCCAATCATGACCATCTCAGGGCGAAGGGCGCGTATTTGCGGCGGCAGGAATTGATGCTGCAACCCCATCTTGTCCATCACATCGCCCACCACGCAAGTAAATAATTCCTTGCGGATGAGGGCATAGAGTTCGTCGTCGTTTTGCCAGAGTTTCATAGACGTTGTCATCATCGGCACAATTTACTCATGGATTGCACGTGCCTCACGGACTTTCGAAACAAATTGTTTGGCTTGCGCAGTGATCGCCGCAAAATCGCCGTGTTTCGCGCTCGCGGTCAGGCTTCCGCCCACGCCAACCGCGACACATCCTGCATGAATCCATTCCGCCACATTTTCCAGGGTCACGCCGCCGGTCGGCATGAGCGAGGCATTCGGCAATGGGCCTTTCACTGCTTTTACGAATTTCGGCCCGAGAATTTCGCCCGGAAAAATCTTTATGATCTCTGCGCCCGATTCCATAGCTTCCACAATTTCCGTCACAGTTCCCGCCCCGGGCATATGTGGAATCTGCCGGTCGTTGCAGAAGCGTGCGACCTCCGGTCGCAGGCATGGGCTGACAACGAACCGCGCGCCGGCCGCGATCGCTTTGTCGGCCGTTTCCGCGTCGAGAACGGTTCCCGCTCCGACCAGCATCTCCCCGTCGTGATCGCGCCGCGTCAACGTCTCTATCACTTCAACCGCGCCCGGGACGGTGAATGTGATCTCAATCGCGATAATTCCTCCCTCGGCGCAGGCGTCAGCGATTCGGCAGGCCTGTTCTTCGTTTTCGGCCCGCACCACAGCCACTACACCAGCGCTGGTAATCTTTTCGAGCGTCTTTAGCTTCTCAAGCGCCATGCTAATGCCCTATGCAAAGAATGGCTCGCTCTTGCGCGCGTATTTTCGCGCGACTTCTTCATTTAATGTCACTCCCAAGCCAGGTTTTTCCGGCACTCGAATAAACCCATTCTGAATGATTGGCTTTGGCACGCCCTCGACCAGATCATTCCAGAAGGGAACATCTGACGCGTGAAACTCCAGCACTAGAAAATTCGGAATCGCCGCGCAATACTGCGCGGAGAGCAACGTCCCCACCGGGCTACTAATGTTGTGCGGCGCGATGGGAATCGTATGCGTGTCGGCGAGCTGCGCAATTTGATTGGCAACGCCGAGCCCGCCAACTTTTTGCAGGTCGGGTGTCGCAATTCCAATAGCATGCGACTGCACGATATCCTGGAACCCCTGAAACAAAAACAGGTTTTCTCCCGTAGCAATCGGAATGCGAACTTTCGCGCTTACGGCGTGCAGCGCCGCGACACTCTCCGGTGGCACCGGGTCTTCGAGCCACAGCAGGCGAAAGGGTTCGAGCGCGTGTCCCACTTTTATGACATCGCTCACGCTGTACCGCCAATGGCAATCCACGGCGACATCTATTTCGTATCCGACGGCGTCTCGCACCGCGCCGATCAATGCCACCATGTGGTCGATGGCCTTGTTGCTCAAACATCGATTGTAGGGATCAAAACCCTCCGTGCCCGGCACATCGAGATCGAATTTCAGCGCGGTATAACCCTGTGCTTGCATCGCCAGCGCCCGTTTCCCATATTGCTCGGGCAATTCCGCGGGATCGTCCGTGTGGCTCGCGTAATAGTCTTTCGTGGCATGACCACCATTCGCTGGAAGCCACGACGGCCGCCGCGACCGCAGCACTTCGTCCAGACTCTCTAGCGCTTCGCCGCCATGGCAGTCGGCATAAATGCGAACCTGGTCGCGAAACTTTCCGCCCAGCAAACGGTAAATCGGAACACCTAGCGATTGCCCGAGAATGTCCCACAGCGCCGCGTCAACGCCGCTAATGGCGTTATAGATTATTCCGGCCACGGAGCCTGCGCCCGAGGTCGCCAGCTGCAGTTTGCGGAACAAGCGACTAACATCGCGCGGATCTTCACCGATTAACAACGGCTCTAACGAATGCAAAATTGCCGTCAGCCCCGGTGCAAAGAAGCATTCGCCTAATCCGCGAATGCCTTCATCCGTCTCAATGCGGACAAACGTCCAATCGAAGTTGCCTTCGACCACCGCTGTCTTCAATCGGACAATTTTCAACCGCCCACACTTTCTCGTCTCGGTCGAAGCGGTATGCGAGGCAACCGCCGTCGGCGTTCCTACACTTAAGGTTCTATCAAATTTTCGGGGGAGGAGAATCTAGTTGCAACCGCGGCGGCAGTGGATTCAGTAGCTCCCAAGCTGCCGCTGCGGCTGTTCAGGTCACCCAAGGGTGCCTATGTGGCGACGGGGATAACTGCATACTGTATGCAATTATTGACAGGAATCCATTGCAAGTCAAGCAAAAAAGGCTGTAAAGTGCATACAGGAGTAGCCCGGATGTCCTCGACTGACTTAATCCCCACAGAATTGCGCTCCGCCGCCACCATCAAATCTCATCTCGTTGCTGCGCTGCGCCAAGCCATTATTTCCCGCAAATTCAAGCCCGGCGATCGTCTTAACGAGAGCAAATTGGCCCGCGAATATGGCGTGAGCCGCATCCCCGTTCGCGAAGCTTTGCAGCAGTTGCAGGAGCAAGGCTTGGTGATGAATCATCCCCGTCGCGGCATGTTCGTGAATACTCTCAGCGATGAAGACTGCCAGAAAATCAATAGTCTTCGTGTCGTATTAGAAGCCGAGGCACTGAAATTGTGCCACGCTCGCCTGACCGCCGCGTCGGAGAAAAAGCTGTCCGCTCTGGTCGAGCAGATGGAAAATTGGCGCGAAGGCTCTGAGATCGACGCCGCCGCCCTGGACCTCGAATTTCATCGCGCGATTTGGAGCATGAGCGGCAATCCTTATCTCGAAAAGATTTTGAACTCCCTCGTGCCGGTTCTGTTCGCCCACCAGGCCCTGGAATACACCAGCCACAACGAAAGATTGTGGCCCTTAAATCATCACCGGCAACTCTTGGACGTCATCCTCGGCAAATCTTCGCAAACTGCCGAAGGCGCAATGATCTCCCATCTCCGGCTGCGCTACACCAACCCCGAGCGCTTTTCGAGCCTTGCATACGCTCCCTTGAAACCGGGCACGGACACCACGACCGACACAGCTTTACCCAAGTCCAAATCATGACAGTCAAACAAACCGTAACCTTTGGCGAATTAATGTTGCGGCTCGCGCCCCCGGGCTTTGAGCGCTTTCTGCAAACGCCACAATTTTTCGCGTCATTCGGCGGCGGCGAAGCCAACGTCGCCGTCGCGCTCGCGCAATTCGGATTGCCTGCGGCCTTCGTCACCGCCTTGCCCGAAACTGCCATTGCCGACGCGGCCATAGCGCAACTCCGCGGATTCGCCGTGGATACCTCGCACATCCTTCGTGCAAAGGGACGCATGGGCGCTTACTACGTCGAGGCTGGTGCCAATCAGCGCCCCTCCAAAGTCATCTACGATCGCGAATACAGCGCCATCGCTCTCGCCCAACCCGGCAATTTCGCCTGGAACGCAATTTTTCAAAATGCCGGTTGGTATCACGTAACTGGCATCACGCCCGCCATCAGTTCTTCTGCTGCCACCCTCGCCGCCGAATCCCTCACGAAGGCAAAAGAACAGGGCCTTACCGTTTCTTGTGATCTCAACTTCCGCAAGAACCTTTGGAAGTGGGGAAAGCGCGCCGACGAAGTCATGCCCGAACTGCTCAAGTATGTAGATATCGCCATCGCCAACGAAGAAGATGTCCAGAAATCGCTTGGCATCGCCGCCGATGTTAACCTGCATTCCGGCAATCTCGACCATGATCAGTATGAAAAGCTCACCGGCCGCGTGTTGCAGGAATATCCAAATCTGAAAGCCATTGCCGTTACCCTCCGCGAATCGAAGAGCGCATCCCGCAATGGCTGGTCCGCGTGTTTGAACGACCGGAAGGAATTTCTCGTCAGCCGCCACTACGACATCACCCACATCGTGGACCGCGTCGGTACCGGCGACAGTTTTGCCGCCGGTCTCATTTACGGCATGCAAAAATTATCGTCCCATCGCGACGCACTCGAATTCGCCGTCGCCGCCAGTTGCCTCAAGCACTCGATCCTGGGAGATTTTTCGCGTTCCACGCTCGCCGAAGTCGAAGCTCTCCTTAAAGGCGATGGCTCAGGCCGAGTACAGCGTTAACAAACTACCGGCTGTCGTAATGTTGCGCCGCTGTGACTTCCCTTAAATCTTTCTGCATATTCCGTTCGCCTTTGATATAGTTGCGAATCTGTATTTACAAGCTACTCGCGTACAGGGAGCCAGAGTATTCCTTACTCTCCCGGAAAGGCGCCGTATGGTTTTCGGTATGTCGCTGTCCACCTACACCGCGATTCACGTCGTCATTAGTTTGATCGGAATAGTTTCTGGCCTCATCATGCTGCTGGGATGGGTCCTCGGCAAACTCTCCGAAAAGTGGATCACGCTTTTTCTCGTGACCACAATCCTGACCAGCCTCACGGGATATGGTTTTCCCGTCGCCCACCTCATGCCTTCCCACATCGTCGGAATTATTTCGCTTGTGGCGCTCGCCATCGCCTTGCCCGCACGCTACAAGGCAAGTTCCGGAGGCGCTTGGCGTTGGATATTTGTCGTTACCTGCACCTTCGCACTTTACTTGAATTGCTTTGTGTTCGTCGTGCAGAGCTTCGAGAAATCTCCCGCGCTGCACGCGCTCGCGCCGACCCAGAAAGAACCGCCATTCCTGATTGCGCAAGTGATCCTGATGGTGATCTTCATCGTTCTAGGATTTCTCGCTGTCCAGAAGTATCATCCTCATCCTCAACGCTAAGCGCGCTCACTCACTCGGAGGTCGCGTGATCGCGCCCTCCGACGCTGAAGACACCAGTGCGGCATATTTCGCGAACACGCCGCTCGCATACCGCGGCGGTCTGGGCTTGGTCCGCGCCAACCGCTCCCGGATTTCGGCATCGCTGATTTCAACTTCCAGCACCCGCTCGTTAATATCGACGCGGATCGTGTCGCCTTCTCGCAGCGCGGCAATCGGCCCACCCAGCGCCGCTTCCGGCGAAACATGTCCCACCATCAGCCCGCGCGTAGCGCCACTGAAGCGCCCATCCGTTAATAGCGCGACCGATTCGCCCAGGCCCTCGCCCACAATCGCTGCTGTCACGCTCAGCATTTCGCGCATGCCCGGACCGCCCTTTGGGCCCTCGTTTCGGATTACCACCACATCGCCCGGCCGAATTTGCTTGCCGGTCACTGCGGCCATCGCATCTTCTTCCGATTCGAAAATTCTTGCTGGCCCACGATGACTGGTGCGCTCGTGTCCGCTCACCTTCACCACGCACCCTTCCGGCGCAAGATTTCCGTGAAGAATCACCAGCCCGCCACTTTTCTTTAAGGGATGACTTAGCGGCGCAATCACTTGTTGGCCCGGCGTTTCTCTTGCCGCATTCGCTTCTTCCGCAAAGCTCTTTCCCGTCACCGTGTGTGTGGATCCGTCGGCGAGCCCGCCATCCAGCAGTCGTTTCGCAATCACAGGAATGCCGCCGGCCTTGTCAACATCGGCAGCCACAAATCGCCCAGCGGGCTTAAGGTCGGCAAGCAGGGGAGTACGCTCGCTGATTGTCTGAAAATCATCTATCTCCAGCGGAATCGCAGCTTCCCGTGCAATGGCCAAAAGATGCAACACCGCATTAGTGGAACCGCCCGTGCACGCTACGCCCGCAATCGCGTTGCGAAATGCCGGAAGCGCGAGAATCTTTTTTGGCCGGATGTCGCTCTTGAGCGCATTCATGATCACATCGCCGCAACGGAAGGCGATTTCATCTTTCCGTGAGTCCATCGCCGGCACGCTGTTGAATCCCATCGGCGACAAGCCAATCAATTCCATCACCGTGGACATCGTATTGGCTGTGTACTGCCCGCCGCACGCGCCTGCCCCTGGGCACGCCACATTTTCTAGTTCCAGCAATTCACTATCGCTCATCTTTCCCGCAGCGTTCGCGCCAACGGCCTCAAACACATCTTGAATCGTCACATCTTTTCCGCGATAAACCCCGGCCGCTATCGTGCCTCCGTACAAAACCAATCCCGGCACATCGAGCCGCGCCAAGGCCATCGCCGCGGCCGGAATTGTCTTGTCGCATCCCACCACGCAAACCACTGCGTCAAACATTTGTCCTCGACAGACGAGTTCGATCGAATCGGCAATGACCTCGCGGCTCACCAGCGAAGCTCGCATGCCCTCTGTGCCCATGGTTTCGCCGTCACTGATGGCAATTGTGTTGAACTCCATCGGAGTGCCGCCCGCGGCGCGAATGCCTTCTTTCACCTTGGCGGAGAGTCGCCGCAAGTGAAAATTGCAGGGCATGGTTTCAATCCATGTGTTGGCCACGCCAATCAGCGGCCGCTGGAGGTCGGCGTCAGTGAAGCCGATGGCTTTGAACATCGCCCGCGATGGCGCGCGATCGCGTCCATCAGTGATGCCACGACTGCGGTGTTTGAGATCCATAGCAGGGATAGATTACGACAATTGAAACAAAATCAAACCCATTGGGAAGGGCGCGAGTTTACTGTTAAACGTATCGTTAGAACAACTAGGGCCGTGGTTACCGGGTAGCGGGAAACAAGGAAATCGAGATCAGCCCGGTTGCTCCCGCGACGGTATTGGTGCTCAAAGGGCTCAGGGTTCCATCCGAATTTATCCGAAACACTCCAACGACGTTTGGATACTCTGCAACTACCATAATGTTCCCTGTGACGGCAATTGAGCCATCGTAACCTCCAGGCGGGCTAATCGAAGTTGAATTGATCGGAGCTACGGTTGCAGGGTTTTCCGTAAAATTCGCGGTCATCGCGCCTGCCGGATGAGAAAACCCAAAATACAGATTCCCGGAACCAGCGTAAGCCGCCGCACTTAAGAAAGGAGCTGTGTTTTGCTTCAAACCGTTAGGGTTGGCAAGAGAAAACGCTTTGAACCCTGTAAGCCCTTGCGGAGTGATTTTCGCGGTAAACGCTGCGGGTGCGCCACCAACGCTACCGCCAAAAACGGCAAGTTTGCTGTCTCTCGTAATGTCCACGCCCACCGGTGTGCAGGATCTCCCGGCACAAAATTGCAGGTATCCGATATCTACAAGGGCCCCTGATTGTCCAATACTAAACAGCTCCGCTCCATCGTTAGGCAGCGGTACGACCAAATATTCACCGTTAGGCGCCACCTTTATAGCCGTGAATGGGTATGCGCCCCCAGAGGGCACATACGCGGCAATGAAAGTGAGGGAACAATCCGCATTAATGTGCCACGCACCAATGTTCTCGCTTGCCCCATAACTAACGTAAAGCAGCTTTCCGTTCGGGCTCAGCGTGACACTGCCGCCTGTAGCGTTGAACCCTACCGAGCCGTTCGTGTAATTCCCAACCTTTGAATAGGAGGTCGCTTTAGAAAAGGAAGCGATATCTTCGGAGTCTGCGTCTACGACAAATACGCATGAGCCGTTAGCTGTGATAGCCTCTTCGATGTTCCCAATGTCCGCGAAATCCCCCGCCCCTTTTCCCCCGGTCTGCAAAATGGCGACCTCCTTCAAGTTCCCCGTGCCGGTGTTGAGCTCAAAAACCGTGGCAGTATTGCTCGATGCTACATTGTCGTTTGTAATTACATATTCTGTTGCCGCAACGGCTGCGCAGTGGAAACCGCCTATCAAAGAAAACAGCAGCAAAGCTAACGATAAGCATTTCATAGGAACTCCTTAAGTAACCGCTTGGGGGAGACCGTCGGGGAAGCGAGACTATAGTACTACGTATGTCTGAGCGGCCAACGGGCTAATCCTCCCCAGAACGCTATGTGCCCGTGCCGTATATCTAGCAAAGTATATTCCCGCCCTTTAGCGCCTCTGCGGGAGCAATATTGTAATCCCCTATGCCATCGCTGATCTGGCAGCTTCCGGACCTACGCTGGCCGGAGGATGCGGCGTCTGCCAGATTCCCGAAGGATGCGTCATTTCTTTGAGTGGCGTACCCGCATGCAGGTCCATCACATCCACGATCGCATGCCAGTCGCGGCACAGTTGACCCACTTGTTTGGCATTGACGTTAAGCAGCAGCGTTACTTTGTGCGTGTGCTCGGCAGGCTCCGCCTGAACGTAGGGCATGTCAATGCCGCGCCGCGACGCCGCATTCAGAATGCGCATCAGCGTGCCCTGGGTGTTGCGATAACGAATGTGAAATACGTGCATGATTTCTCTCCCTAAAGTTCTGTCATCCCGGGCGGAATAATTCAATCCGCCGGCGAATTGTGCAATAGGCTCTTCGCTCACTTCTTACGATTTGTCATCCCAAAGCCTCGCGGTTTCTCCAGCGAGGCGAGAGCCTGCCCTGAGCGAAGTCGAAGGGGATCTCGCGCGCACCCTGACCGTCCAGCTCACCGTTCTCACTCTTCCTCCAGCATCATCTCTGACAACGCCGCGCCCGACGGCACCATCGGAAAAACGTTCGCCTCCGGGGCACAATCAAACACCAGCAATTCCGGCTCGGAAGAGTTTAGAAACGCATGCAGCAAATCGCCCGTATTCGGCGCAATGGGATTCACGCTCATCGCACTCTCTTCCACGCGCCGCGCCCCGATGCGATACGCCTTTGCAATTTCTACGAAATCCGGATTGTCGCTCAAGTCCGTCTCCGCATAATTGCGCGAATAAAAAAGTTGCTGCCACTGCCGCACCATGCCCAGATATTTGTTGTCCACGATCACTATCTTGATTGGCAAGCCAAGCCGCCGCACCGTCGCCAGCTCCTGAATATTCATCTGAATTCCGCCGTCGCCGGAAACGCAGAGCACGGTCGTTTCGGGTTTTGCGAGTTGCACGCCGATGGCAGCTGGAAGCGCAAAGCCCATCGCGCCCAATCCTCCAGAAGTAATAAATCCGCGCGCGCTGTGCGAAGACGACGTAGACGCGCGGTAGCGCTGCGCCGCCCACATCTGGTGTTGTCCCACATCGGCGACGACCACGCTGTCTTCCGGCAGGCGGGCGAAGAGTTCATCGAGAAAGCGAATTGTCGGTTGCGACAGTCCTTTCGGATCCGGTTCACTTCGCTCCTCACCACATGCGACCGCACGCCATTCTTGCCAGTCCGGCACTTGTTCTCGCCGAAGCGCCGCATGAAATGCCGGTATCGTTGCTGCTAAATCGCCGACAATTGCCAATTCACACGGCCGCACCCGGTCCAGTTGCGCCGGATCGATTTCAAAATGCACGATGCGCGCATGCGGTGCGAAACGCGTCGGGTCTCCCGTAACCCTGTCATCCAGACGGGCCCCAAATACGAGAAGCAGGTCCGTCTCATGCAGCGCCATGTTCGCCGCCCGCGTGCCATGCATGCCCACCATTCCCAAATAATAGGGAGCCTCTTGATTCACCGCGCCCAATCCATGCACCGTCGCAAAAGCGGGAATATTCAGGTCGTCGAGCAGACTGCGCAACTCCGTAACCGCGCCCGATAATTTGGCCCCGGCTCCTACCAGGGCTACCGGTTTCTTCGCTTTCTTCAGCCGCGACAGCAGCGGTTCGCAGAAACCGAACTCCGCGTGAAAATCTGTAGGCACGATTTGCGGCGTGAACTTGACGGGCCCGCGAAATTCAGTTGTCGCTTTCAGCAAATCCACCGGAATATCCAGAACCACCGGCCCCGGCCGCCCGCAGCGCGCCCAATAAAATGCTTGCGCTATCACTTCCGGTATTTCTTCTGCCGATTGCACCAGCCGGCTCCACTTCGTGAGTGACAGCGTCAAACCGAAAACATCGGTTTCCTGAAATGCATCAGTGCCAATCAATGCGCTCCGCACTTGTCCTGTGATGCAGACGAGCGGAACCGAATCCATCTTCGCGTCCGCAATGCCTGTGACCAGGTTCGTTGCTCCCGGCCCGCTGGTCGCAATCGCTACACCGGTCTTTCCCGTAGCCCGCGCGTACCCCTCCGCGGCAAATACCGCGCCTTGCTCATGCCGCGTGAGAATGTGCCGCACTCCGCTTCCATTCAGCGCATCGTACAGCGGCATGATCGCGCCGCCGGGATACCCAAATACCAGGTCCACGCCTTCGGCGCGCAAACAACGCAAGACGATGTCGGCTCCCTTAAGCATTCACGACCTGCGGCTCAGGAGTTGCCATCGCTTCGGCTTTCTTCGCTTCTTGTTTTCTTGGTTCTTTCGGCAGCCACGACATCATGCCGCGCAGCCGCGCTCCCACTTCCTCAATCGGATGTTGCCCTTCCGCCTCGCGCAGCGCTGCAAAATTCTTCCCTCCGCTGCGGTTTTCTTCGATCCACTCCTTGGCAAAGCTGCCATCCTGAATGCGCGCCAGAATTTGTTGCATTGCCGCGCGAGTCGTATCGCCGACCACTCGCTCGCCCCGCGTCAAGTCGCCATACTCAGCGGTGTTGGATATCGAATGTCTCATCCTGCTCAAGCCGCCCTCGTAGATGAGATCTACGATCAGTTTCACTTCATGCAGGCATTCAAAGTAAGCAATTTCTGGTTGATAGCCTGCCGCCACGAGGGTCTCAAAGCCTTTCTTGATGAGGGAAGTCAAACCGCCGCACAAAACTGCTTGCTCGCCGAAAAGGTCGGTTTCCGTTTCTTCCTGAAACGTGGTTTCGAGAACACCGGCCCGCGTGGATCCGATTCCGTATGCGTAGCACAGCGCATATTCCTGTGCGCGGCCACTGGCATTCTGTTTGACCGCCAGCAGGGAAGGCACGCCGCGGCCTTCGGTATAGATCCGCCGCACCAGGTGTCCCGGACTCTTGGGCGCGATCATGACCACGTCCACGTCTTTCGGTGGCGTGATGGTTTTGAAATGAAGGCTGAAACCATGCGAAACGCCCAGGATTTTGCCCGCGGTCAGGTGCGGCTCAATCGAGGAAGCGTAAAGTTCGCCCTGCGTTTCATCGGGTGTAAGCACTTGAATCCAGTCAGCTCGCTTCGCCGCTTCTGCCGGTGAGTAAACGTCGAAGCCGTCGCTTCGTGCCTGGCGGGCGCTAGGGCGAGTTGGGTCTAGCCCTATGATTACGGTGTAACCACTATCGCGCAGATTTTGCGCCTGGGCATGTCCCTGGCTGCCATAACCCAGAACGGCGATGGTCTTGCCATGCAGTGCAATAGGATTGGCGTCGCGTTCGTAGAAGATTTTGGCCATAAGCTCTCCTGAAATTTGAAAAAAGGGAACGTCCCAGAAGTTCCCTTTAGCTCGCTCTCCAATCGGCACCACAAACCGACCGGTCGGTATGTCTAAATCCTAGCGATTTGCCCAACAGTTTGTCAAGCATTACTTCTCGACCCTGTTAAAATGCGAGGTTCTCCGGAACCCCGAAATGATTCGAGAGACGACGCTCAGCTCCAAGCAGGAAATTCTTCGCACAGCGGCGCGGCTGTTTCAGCAGCGCGGCTATGACGCAACTTCCATGAACGATGTCGCCGCTGCTCTAAACCTCAGCAAAGGCGGCCTTTACCATCACTTTGAGAGCAAAGACCACATTCTCTTCGACCTCATGGATGGCGCTCTGGATATCACCCAACAACGCGTCGTGGACCAAGTGCGCAAGATTCTCGACCCGGAAACAGCTCTACGGACGCTGATCAAGCTGCATATCGATGTCGTGTTGAGCGCGCGCGATCGCGAAATTACGGTCATGCTGCACGAGAACCATCCCCTGCCGCCGGCGCTGCGCCGACGCATCAACAAGCGCAAGAAGGAATACGTGCATTTCCTCGAGGACCTGATTGCACTGGTGCAGCGCACGCGTGGCTCCAAAGGCGTGGTCAGCCCACGCGCCGCGGCTTTTGCGCTCCTCGGCATGATCAACTGGATTTACCAGTGGTATAAGCCCGATGGCAGGCTCAGCGGCGAGGACATCAGCCGCGAATACACCGAAATCTTCTTTGGGGGCGCGTTCGTATGAAGACTCAGAGGCATCTCCGGTATGGGTTGATTTTGGTGGCAGCGTTGTTTGCCTGTGCGATGCTCCGGGCGCAATCGTCCGCGGCTTCAAGTGATCCCTATAAGCCGGTGCTTGATCGTCTACATGCCATTACAACGATTTCGCTCGACGAATGGCAGGTTCATGATGCGAATCTGGCGCATGGCGAAGATCCTGCGCAGGATCTCGGCGGGTGGCAAACCATAAAAACTCACGACGACTGGGAGGGTTCACGCTGGCTGGCGCGCAAGATCAAGCTTCCCGAGCAGCTCGAGGGTTATCGCTTGCAAGGCGCTCACATCATCCTCGATTTGCACGTGGGCAGCGCGGACGCGATCCAGGTGAGTGTATTTTTCAACGGCTCCATGGTAGCGCGTACCGACGAAGATGGGCAGGTGCCCATTCCGCTCATCGAGAACGCCCAACCTGGACAAGAACTGTTCATCGCGGTACGCGTCGTCGATTCTGGCGGTGGCGGTTGTTGCGGCGGCAATGCCAGTCGTCTCGAGCACGCGGAACTACGCATTGAACCGGCTAGTGGACGTCCGGATGCAGCCTTGATGCGCTTGCAAATTTTGTCGGCCATGCCCTTGATCGCGGCCTATGAAGACGGCAAAGCCCAGCGCCAGCAGGAGCTCGATGCCGCGGTCAACGCCATCAACATCAAGGCTTTAGACGGAAATGATCAGGCTGCATTCGATGCGTCATTGCATGATGCGCAAGTGAAGTTGGAAGCGCTGCGGCCATACATGCAGCAGTTTCAGATCTCAGCTGTCGGAAACAGCCATATTGACATGGCCTGGTTGTGGCCGTGGACCGAAACCGTGGAAGTCGTGCGCAATACGTTCGGCACGGCGCTGCAACTCATGCGCGAGTATCCCGACTTCAAATTTACCGCCAGCGCGGCGCAAGCGTATGTGTGGATGGAAGAAAAATATCCGGCGATGTTCAAGGAAATTCAGCAGCGGGTGAAAGAAGGCCGCTGGGAAGTGATTGGCGGCATGTGGGTTGAGCCGGATCTCAACATGCCGGATGGGGAGTCGCTCACGCGGCAGATTTTTTACGGCAAGCGATATTTTCAAGAGAAATTCGGCATTGACATCAACATCGGGTGGAACCCGGACTCATTCGGCTACAACGCGCAACTGCCGCAGATTTACAAACGCGCCGGCATTGATTATTTCGTAACCCAGAAACTCCTTTGGGCGTCAGAGTTTACGAAGTTTCCTTACCGACTTTTCTGGTGGCAGGCGCCCGACGGCAGCCGCTTGCTGACATATTTTCCGAGCGACTACGCGAATGCCATCGATCCGCAGAAGATGGCGCGCGATGCGGCGGTTTACGGGCCGATGATGTGGAAGTACGACGCGGGCACGAATTCCGCTCCGGCTAACGGCTTGAACACGATGTATTTGTATGGAGTTGGCGATCATGGCGGTGGACCGACGCGAGTGGATTTGGACACTGCGATGCGCTGGCAGAAGAGTGATCTGGTATATCCCAAGATAAATTTCTCGACGGCGACGGAATATTTTGCCGATTTGGAGAAAAATAAAAGCGAATTGAAGATTCCCACCTGGGATGGGGAGCTTTATTTTCAATACCATCGCGGGGTGCAGACGACGCAATCGGAAGAAAAGAAACTTAATCGCAAAAATGAAGTTTTGATGCTGGACGCGGAAAAAATTGCGTCGATCGGGATGCTGTTCGGCAACGAGTATCCGCAGAAAAATCTTGATGATGCGTGGAAGAACATTCTTTTCAATCAATTTCATGACATTCTGCCGGGTTCGGGAATTCACATCAACTACGTGGATGCGGCGCGACGGTACGCCGTGTCGGAGCGCATCAACCGGGATGTGATCAACGCTTCGCTCGCGGATTTGGCGGCGCAAGTGAATTCGCCGGGAATGGGCGTGCTGGTGTTTAACCCGCTGTCGTGGGCAAGAACGGATCAGATTGATGTGGAAGCGCAATTTTCCGGGCCGGTGCGGCAAGTGACAGCTCTCGACCCGGACGGAAAACCATTGCTGGCTCAAGTGCTTAGCCGAGATGCGCAAACCAATCGGGTGAAGGTGCGCATTCTGGCGGAGAACATTCCGGCGACGGGTTACAAATTGATTCGATTGGTGGCGGGCGGAAATCCCCACCCAGTCGCAAAAGACGCGACAAGGGCGGGGCACCCTGCCGTGGTAGCTGCAAATGATTCTCTCGAAAACGAATTCGTCCGGGTGAAGGTTGACGCGAAAACGGGTTGCATTACCAGCCTGATAGACAAAGTCAGCAAGAAAGAAGCGTTGGATCTGCCGGTGCAGAGCGAAGGCTCGCCGGCCGCATCACCAGATGGATTGCCCTGCGGCGATTTGCTGCAAGCCTTTGTGGACAAGCCGAAAAGATGGGATGCGTGGAACGTGGACGCCGATTTTGTGAAGCAGCACACGGACTTGCTGCAAGCAGATGAAGTGAAACTTATTGAGCATACGCCGATGCGGGCGGTTATCCGAGTGAAACATCATCTCAACGATTCGACGTTTGTGCAGGACATCACACTGGAGGCTGGAGTTCCGCGAGTTGATGTGCATATGCAGGTGGATTGGCATGAGCGGCACATTCTGTTGAAAGTCGCATTTCCGCTGGCGGCGCGGAATGAAAAAGCGACGTTTGAAATTCCGTATGGCACCGTGGAGCGGCCGACGACGCGGCGTACACCAGCGGAGCAAGCGCAATTTGAAGTTCCAGCGCTGCGATGGGCGGACATTTCCGATGCGACGCACGGATTCAGCCTGCTGAACGACAGCAAATACGGTTATGACGCGAAGGACAACGTGTTGAGGCTTTCGTTGTTGCGGTCGCCGACGTGGCCTGATCCGGAGACAGACCAGGGAATGCACGAATTTACGTATTCGCTTTATCCCCACAGGGGCACGTGGCGCGAGGCGATGACGGTGCGGCAAGGATATGAGTTGAATTATCCGATGTTTGCGGTTGCGACTACGCAGCATGGCGGGCCGTTGCCGGCGACGAAGTCATTTTTCGGAGCGAGCGAAGACAACATCGTGATTACGGCGGTCAAAAAAGACGCGGATGACAATGCGATCATCGTTCGTTACTACGAGTGGGCCGGCAAGAAGGGCGACGTTCATCTTCGCCTACCGCAGAAGACGACGGCGGCGTGGGAGACCAATTCGATGGAAGCCGTGCAGGGGCCGGTTGATTTAGGAACTACCCGCGATGTGGTGACGGTTCCGACCAATCCGTATGAAATCAAGACGGTGAAGGTGCAGTTCTAAGCCCTAACGCGAAGCTAATCGGCGCCGACGGCGGAGCCTGATTTCGGTATGGAGGGGTTGCTGGCCGGAGCGCGCCATTCGTAGGTGGTGCGGCCATCGACTTCGCAGCCGGTAACCATATCGAATCCGTTGCTGTCGGTGACGAGCGCGAGGACTTCGCCGGAAAGCCATAGAACATCGGGTGGGGCGGCTTTCTGCATGTGCGCGGCGATGTCGAGAACGTCGTTGTGAAATTCTTCGAGGCGTTTGTCGTCGGGGAGGGTGACTTCGCCCGCATTGATGCCGCAGCGCACGTGAAATGACGAGCGTAGCTTGTGAATGCCGTCGTTGAACCAATTCAACTCTTTGAGAATGGATTGGGCCGCAGAAACGGCCGCGTCGGCCGTAGGCAAGGCGCTGATGACGCCTTCAGAAGTGAAGGAAGTCTTAAGGGCGCCGCAGGTGCGGAGCACGCGATCCACGAACTTCTTGTATTCGGCGTGGGCGTGTTCGGCAACGAGAGGATCTTCGCTGGCGATCATCCGCGGCCAGCCCACGACATCTACAGAGAGGAAGGCGACGCGTTTGCCGCTGCCGGATTCCTTTTTCCCTTCGCTATATTGGCGCAGCAGGGCAAGGCGATTATTGACCCCGCGATCGCTGATGGGCGCCACGACCTGTTGCGGACCGGCATTGCGGGCCTTGATCCATTTGGCTTTGGCGGAAAATTCCATGCGCTCAACGGGCAAGAGCACAAGATGGCGGACGATGAAGAGGACGATGCCCAAGCCGGCGAGCATGAGGTTCCAGCCGTTCACGACAGGACGGAAGGTAAAGATTTTTTCAGACTCGGTGAGCACAGGAACGACGATGGCCTGCACGTACTTCCAAAGCCAAGTGCCTTCGACAATCGCTGGCCGTATAACTTCGGCGCCGACCAGCATGTAGAAGAAAAAGCTCAATGGGACGGTGAGCGTGGCGAGCCGGAACAAGAAGCGGAAAACCGTGATAGCGCGATAGGTTGCGTTGAGGCGGAGCAAAGTCGCGGGCGTGATTGCAACCGGCTGCGTGAATGCGACTTTGGATGCGGATGGGGGCTTGACCCCGGAAATGCGCTGCGCGGCGGGCGCGGCTTGCGAATTGACGAGAGACGGGCCTAGTGAAACGGAAGGGGCTTCGGCGTCCGACGCGGCCCACTTGCTCATGTTAGCCATGAGGCGCTTGCAGGTGTTCGTGACTTCCTGCGCGCTAGGTCGTTCCTTTGGTTCTTTGCGGAGACAGAGATGGATGAGGCGCTCAAGCTCAGGAGGAACGGCGGGATTGATGAGGCTGACCAGCTCCGGCTGATGATTCAGAATTCTGGCAAGAGTGGCTTGCGCAGTTTGCGCGGCAAAAGGATTCTGTCCAGAGGCCATTTCGTAGAGAACGACGCCGACAGAAAAAATATCGGCTTTGGCGTCAACTTCGCGGCCCATGGCCTGCTCGGGCGACATGGAACTGGCGGTCCCCAGAATCGTGCCTAATTGGGTTTTGCAATTATCGTCGAGCGTGGCATCGGCGGAGGCATTGATGGGTTCGCTGACTTTGGCCAGACCGAAGTCGAGGATCTTTACCTGTCCCCGGGCAGTGACCATGATGTTTTCGAGCTTGAGATCGCGATGGACAACGCCCATTTCGTGGGCGACGACCAGACCGTCACCGATTTGCGCACCGATTTCGCAGATGCGCTCGATGGGCATGGATTGGCGGTTGAGGATGACGCGCAGGTTGCGGCCCTCGATGTACTCCATCGCGAGGTAACGCGTGGAGTCTTCAACGCCGTACTTGTAGATGTGAACGATGGCTGGATGCTGCAAGCGCGAAGCGGCTTTGGCTTCGCGGAGGAAGCGGGCGATGGCGTCGGCGCTGGGCTTGATGCCGGGAACGGCGGAATCGAGCATCATCTTGATGGCGACGGGGCGGTCAAGATCTATATCGCGGGCGCGATAGACCACGCCCATCCCGCCTTCGCCCAGCTTGGCCTCGATTTTGTACGCGCCGAAGTTCTTCCCGATCAAAGTGGCAATCCCCAAACGGCTTCGCGACATTTTAGCCGTTTGCCAGACAACTCTACGAAGTATTTTACGCCTCCAACCCGGTTTTTCTCTGGCCTAAGGCCGCGTTAATGCATAGCCAGGAGTGGAAAAAGTTTGCAGCCTGGGCCGTCTTGGTTGTGGTCGCCTTCCCGCTTAGCGGTGCAGGCCGTAGAACTGGGCGATGGCGTTGATTTGGCGGCGAATTTCGTCCTGCGCGGCGGTTCGTTCGGCGTCAGTGAGTGGAGCTTCGCGGCTGCTGCCGTCTGAGTTGAGTTGATACGCATAGTCGCGATAGTTGACGCCATCGGCGATGTAAAGCGCACGGCCACCATCACTTAGAAGGCCATACACGGGAGCGTAGCTGGAGGCAAGGAGATATGACTCGCGGAGATAGGGCTGCTGTTCATCCAAATTCGCGGTGAAAAGAGGCCGACCTAAGAGCGGATTGTTGACGACGGTTTGCTGGCCGAGGAGGTAGTAGAGCGAAGGCGTTAGATCGGTGAGAAAGGCGATGGCTTTGTCGTCGTATTTGACGGTGTTGAGCATCCATGGAGGAAGGTGAACGATGAGCGGGATGCGGACGATTTCCGGGAAGAGGGTGTAGGCGTGGCCCCAACGGCCATGCTCGCCGAGGGAATCACCATGGTCGCTGGTGACGATGATGATGCTGTTGTC
Organism: Terriglobia bacterium; assembly: GCA_963702965.1. Taxonomy (GTDB): domain Bacteria; phylum Acidobacteriota; class Terriglobia; order Terriglobales; family Acidobacteriaceae; genus JAJPHW01. Next base: position 2,944,849 of record OY969776.1, on the reverse strand, counting down.
GTAGAGGTGATCGGTTTTGAGGGTCGCAACGAATTCGCCGAGGCAGGCGTCGAGCCTCTGCACGCGCGAGGCGTAGGCGGCGTCGAACTGAGCAGGGAAACGAGCTCCATCGGGTACGGAGCGGCCTTCGCGATCAATGACGGAGACGTGAATATTCTGCGGCTGGGTGTACACGAAAATTGGGTTGGCGGATGGCGATGTGGTCAGCAATCTTTGATTCAACTCCTGCAAGGTCTGACAGAAGTCGTAGTGCATGGCGCCGATGTTGGCGTCGAGTTCGTTGATGTTGGGCGAAGGCGGAACGATTTGCTGGAGGATATTGTCTTTGCTAATCCACTCGGCATAGTGGTTGGCGTCGAGAAGTTTCTGCAACGAGTTCAGCGGAGCGAAGGGCGAGACGTATTGCTGGTGAAGCATCATGCCACCAACCCAGATGGAAGGCTCGGAGAGTCCGGTGCCGCCGTAGCGGGTGAAGGCGTTCTGAAAGACAACGCTGTCTTTGCCGAGCGCTTCGAGCGCGGGGGTGAAGGTGACGGCGGGGTTGTAGGGAGAAACGTAGTCGCGACGCAGGCTGTCAATGACGAAGACGAAAATGTTGGGTTTGCGGCCAGCGGCGGGACGCAGGTGGGCGACGAGATTTATTTCCGGGGGTGTGACGTGGGTGGAGCGGGGGATGTTGGTATTGTCGGAGAGAAAAGAATAGAAGCTGGCGTTACCGTGCGGGGCGAAGCGGCCGCGTAGGAGGGAATCTGCGAGGCGAAAAGAAATGTCGTAGCCCTGGAATTCGTCGAGGGCTTGTCCGATTGCGGTGGGAGAATTTTCTTCGACGGACCAGCGGGGCTGCGCGGCGATGAGGCCAAGATAGGCCGCGAGCAGGAAAATGCCGGCGCCATAAGCCCATAAGCGCGTGATGCGATTATTCGATGGCGTGATGGTGTAGAAGATTGCGAAGGTGATTATCCAGATAAGTAATACGGCGATTTTTTGCAGGGTGAAATCCCAGTCGAGGCGGGAGAGATGGATGGAGAGGAACCATGCGGCGCAGGCGAGGATTGCGAGGGTGATCGATTTGTTGGTTTTGGCGGCACGTCGAAGGGATTGGAAGGGGCCGAGAAAAAGATCGAGCGTGTTTCGTGGGGCAGAATTCTGCGTGGGATTTGAAGCTCGGATGCTGGTTGCGGTGAAATAAATGATGAGAGCAAAAGCGAATGCCGCGGAGATGATGGCAGCGGCAAGTCCTTCGATTGAGAGCGAAGGCAGAATCACATAGCGCAGAGCTAAGCCCGCGAGGGCGATGAAAAGCAAGAGCGATCCACAAAAAGAGATTTTGCTTTGCGAAGAGCGGGAAGAAATTAGGGACGCGAGAGCGGAAATAAGATCCAAAAGCACGAAGAGCAGGAAGAAGAGCAGCAGGAACGAAAGCAAGCTCCAAAGGAAGAGCGAAGGCAATGTATGGAGCGGAAATTGTTTATCGCCAGAAATGCCAGCGAGCGAAAAGTAAATGATGCTGAGATAAGCGGCTGAACATAAAGAAGCGACAAATGCCCTTGAGCTGTCGTCATCAGGAATGCCGGGCCAGGACAAATTGTTGCGGGTATGCATCCAGTCGATGGCGGCGAGCCAAAGGAGTGGCAGGAGCGAGAGCAAGCACCAGGACAAGCTAGAGACGTCGTTCGAGAGCGAAGGCAGCAGAGGATGAATCCATAACGCGATGCCGACGAACAGGCTGGCGACGGTAAAGGCCCGCGAAAGATGGCGCGCGACGCCGGATTTCACGTCCGGAAAAATCGTTAGTAAAGCGACGAGCGTAAACGGCCAGTAGAGCGCGGCGTGAAGATGGACGAGACGCGTGAGCCAGGGCAATAATCCGCCGAGGTGAACTTGCTGGAAAGTGAAGGGAATGTAGGCGAGAAGGCAATAAGTGGACGTGAAGAGGACGTAAGCGAGAAATAATAAGCGGGCGAGAACAAATTGCCAGCGATTAATCTGCATTTATTTGCTCGCGGTCTGGGCGGCGAGGGCGTCACGTCGCGAGCGTATCTGAGCGTCATCGGGGCGCAGCTCCACGAGGCGGTTGTACTGCCGTAGTTCTTCGGCGGTGTCATTCGTGTCCTCGGCGACGCGTGCGAGAAGGAAATGGAAATCAGGATCTGAGTCGGAGAGCTCAACGCCGTGGGTCAGCTGCTTCTTCGCGCCAGCATAATTTTCCTGATGAAGATCGACCATGCCCAACACCAGAAACGCGCCCGAGCTATCGGGATGTTTGCTTAAAACTTGTAGCGCCAGTTTTTGTGCGTCGTCGAGCTTGTCGAGGCGGACCCAGCAGCGGGCGAGGCCGAGCGCAAGGTCAGTGTAATCGGGCGAGATCGCCAGGCCTTTCTGGTAATAGTCCGCTGCTTGCGGCCACTGATTGGACATTTCGAGGGCATGCGCGAGATAGAAGATCGAGTCGGTATTCGAGGGATCGAGTGCGAGGCAGCGTTGATAAGCAGCGACGGCCTGGGCTTCGAACTTATCGCCTTGTCTCCAGTAAGCCTGGCCGATTTTGGGGCAGGCTTCGACGGGCACGGGAGCGCGATTCATATATTTTTCCCAGGAGCTTGCTTCGTCGGCGTAGCGGCCGAGATGGTCGTAGATGTCGGCCAGGTGGCCGAGATAAATATGATTGTCGGGATAGGCTTGCGAGAGAGTCAGGGTGGGCGTGAGGGCATCGGCATATCGGCCCTCGTCCATGAGTAATTTGCTTTGGTCGGCAAGACGCTGGGACTGTTCCTGTGTCAGAACGATTCTTTGATCACGCGGAGCGAAGAGACGATAACGCGAAAATAGGGCGACATAAGCGAAGGCGAGAAAGACGAACGGGATGGCAGCCGTGAGCAGGCGCTTCGTGTGCGACGTGCTTGACGATCTGCCGTCCGGCATTTCTGTGGTTTCGCCCTGCTCCTTCGATTTTTCCGGCTCAGTCATTATTTTCTAATCGCAAAGCGATAGTAAACCGTTCCTTCCACCGTATAGCGATTTACTTTGCCGCCGAAGGGCTGATCTTCGCTACCCGCGCCGAGTTTGCCGTCGAGATGCCAGTTGCCAACGCCTTTATCGTATTCCACCGAGTAGCGTGTGGAGTCGAGGGAGATGAGATCGAGTGTTGTGGTGGCCAAAGCTTTCGAAGCGCCGTAACTGAAGCGGAATTCGAGATAGTCGTGGATGCCTTCGTCACCGAACAACCAGCGAGCGGCGAATACGCCGGTCTTGCTGACTCCGAGATCGTCCGGAGTGAGAAAGAGCCGGGCGGAGTAGAGCCAATCGCCGCGGTATTTGTAGATGGCGGTCGTGAATATGTTGACGTCGTCGGAAAATTGCAAGCGGCGGTATCCGGCGCTGCCTTCAAAGCCGTGACCAAGGCTCTGATACAAATCGGCCCCGACGAAATATTGCGGATAGAGAACGGCGTCGGGAGAGCCGCCGACCGTGACGAACGCGTAGGTGCCAGGACGGATGTGAGGGTACATTTCGACGCTCAATTGATTGCTGTGAGCGTCGAAGCGGTCGGCGCGGCTGACACGCCCGATGAACGATCCGTAGGGAGTGGGGCCGCGAAGGCTGAGCGTATGCTCCTGCTGTGAGTTGAAGACGCTGCTGAAGAAGTCGTCTTCGAAGGTGTAGGAGGCTTCCCACTGGCGGGCTTGATACAGCATTCGCCGGCGCATTTCCTTCGCTTCCTGATTGGAGGGGTCGAACGTGAGCAACTCGTCGAGGGTCTGAGCTGCGTCCTGGGTATGATTTTCGTTCCGCTGGGCGCGGGCAAGGAGCAGCATCATCGCGGGATTGCCGGGATGGCGCTGCAATGAGGCTTGCGCGAGTGGTTCGGCCGCATGAGGATGATCGGACCACAACTCTACATTAATCATGGCGGGTAGGGCGTCGGAATGGTCGGGATTTTTGTCCAGGACTTTTTGAAGCGCCTGGCGGGCCTCGTCATAGCGGCCATCCCAGGAGAGGATGGTGCCGTAAAGGGTAAGAGCATCGCTATCGTCAGGCACGGTGGCGAGACGAGCTTGCAAGAGAGCAAGAGCTTCAGCGCGATGTTGAGGACCGCTGAAGGCGAGCTGGCGGGCGTGAGCGACTTCATCCTCAGCGAATGCAGTCGTCGCGAGGACGAGTGAGGCCAGAAGCAAGAGCAATAACGATGTCGCGATATGGCCACGCCGCGAGATGTTGAAAGTTCTATTCATTGTCAGTATTTGCATCAATTTCAATTTGAATGTAAATGCGCACCTAGCTTCTTCGCAGGCGATGCTCGACGGGCAGGCCTTGCCGGTTCCTGAGCAGCATACGAGCGGGCGAAGTCTTGAGCAAGCATGTCGAATGCCTTCTTGCGATAAGGATCAAGCGTGATTGAGTTCCACTTTGTCGAGGTGAATTTGATGGTCGCGCCGTCAGCGGGTAGCGCGGAAATCACGCTCGCGTCTTTTAAATCTGATACAGCTTTTGGACGCAAGGCATAGACGCTGACCTGGAGCCCTCCCGTTCCCATGCTGCGCACACCTGATTTAGGGTCGTAAGTCGCCAAGACCTGCATGCTCGAAGGATCCGTAACCAACAATTTGGCCCACGGGATACGAACCAGAATGGCGCTGTGCTTAATATCGGCGTACCACTGGGCACGGGAATCATAATCGGACGCAGTCGGATCACCGTGACCATAGGGCAGAGATCCCGGATTGCTTGGCGAAGGGAACGGCTGAAATGTGCCAGTGGACACGAGGCTGGGACTGAAGTTGGCCTTGTAGGCGAGTTGCCTGTGCACGCCATCGTCGGACGGGACATACTGGAATGGGTTGTAGCTGTCAGCGATCAGGAATGAGCTGCGTTCCGGATCGCGCAAGAGCAGAAGAAAATTGGCGCCGTTCGGGAGAGTGATATTTCCGAAAGGCAGATTCTTGATGCCCACGACGCTTGGCAAGGTGCTCAAGGCGATGGCATAGCTGGCTTGGGGGAAGTGTGTTTTGCCGGTGTGGGTCGAGCCCTGGCAGTCGAGGCAGGCAACTTGTAGGCGAAGATAAACGTAACCTTCGTCGGAGGCAATCTGGAGAGAGCGAAGCGTGCGCTCGCCGTCATAGCCATCGCCGACATGCGAAACGGTAGCGGACGAATCCACTTTCGTTTCGTGTTCCCATGCTGCGGGATCGCCAGTGAAGAGTTGCCACTTGCTGGTGTGGTAGCCGATAAGGCCATAACGTTTGGCAGGATCGAGGTCGTTGAGAGATAGCGCGACCTTCTCGCCGGCATTCTGGAATCCTTCTGTGATCCAGCCTTCGCGATACCATTCATCCGTTAGTTCGAACGCCAAGCCACCGGCGACGCCCGCGTCCCGCAGGGCTCGGCTGAGGCGAACGAGCGCATCTCCCTGACTTTTTTCGTTATAGCCACCTTGATTCCAGCCTGATGACAGCGTCAAGCGAGGTTCCATGGAGGTGGAAGCGCCGTACTCGCTTACGAGCAAGGGAACAGGCAAGCGAGTGCGCAACTCGCGAACGAAGCCAAAGACTGGATCCAGCCCCATTTTGTCGCGGGCGTTGGCATAGCGTGGATTTCGTTGCATGTATGCCGGGTAAAAGGGATAGGCGGGATAGGCGGCGAAGATGCCGGAGAGATATGCCGGCGTAGTTTTGATTTTCGTTTCCAGCAGCACGCTGGATGATGGATCCGGCGCGGGGCCGCTCACCATCGCTATGGGATGTTGCCAGTTGTAAGTGGAAGCCTCGTAGTCGAGAAGATAATCGGACATTTCGACGAGCCACATCTCCGTCGCGGATGCGTTGTTAATCGAAAGATATTTCCCGGCGTAGCTATGCTTGCCCGCATTCAGAAGGTTGGTTTGAGAGACGACAGCGGGATCGAGATCACGGCCGAGTATGTAACCGCTGATGTGGCCGGAAATATCGAACTCGTAGATGCCGCTGCCGCGGTTGCGTTTGGGAAGTACCTGGCCACGACCGTGGATGGCGTCTATGACCTGGCGGATTTCAGCTTTGGTCGCGTCTTCGAATCCCGGTTCAAATAAATCCTGATGGTCGGGCTCGTCTGTCCAGATTTGCTGGATGAGCGACACCTTGCCACCATCGTCCACATAATGGTGGAAGGCGCGATAAAAGGATGGGGGTAAAAGAGTGTACAGGCGCAACGTGTTTCCGCTGAGCTGAGAAGCATCATGCAGCCATGCTGTGTATAGGGTAGCGTCGTTGGGTAATGAAGTTGGACGATAACCGGGTGGGGCAGCGCCCAAGTCGACGCCTTGCAGATAAGTCTTCGACCAGTTGCCATTTGTTTTTTGCCACAGAGCTCCATTATTCGCGCGGTAGCTAAGTTGAGTTTCTGCGGGACGTTGAAGGGCAGGAAAGGCTGAAATCGGGTTGTCCGTGGTGCCGTGCAGGCCGAAAATGTTGTCGAGCGCCAGACGAGCAGCTTCGCCATAGTCTTTGTCATTCAGCAGGCGGGTATAAATCTGCGCTGCGGAAAAATAATCGCCTTGGCGCTCTTCGGCGCCCGCGAGGAGAATCATGACATTGGCATCGTTCTTGCGGCCCTGAAGGATGCGCGTGAGCAAGGCGGGGTCAAGATCGCCATGGCCGGTTTCAAGGGCCACGAATGATATGCCCATTTGAGCTTCTTCCGCGGTCGGGTCGATGCGAACCGCGCGCGTGAAGTAAAAACGCGCCTGTTCAAGCTGGTTCTGCTTGAGATTGTTCCAACCCTCCATGATGATGACGTCGAGGGCATTGGGCGCGATCTCATAGGCCTTATCGAGGGCTTTTTGCGCGAGTTGATAATTGCCATTCTTGTAAAGGCGAACGCCTTCTTCGTAGAAGTCATGGTATTGCGGCTTCCACTTGAACTCCCAAAGAGCCGTGATGACGATGAAGGCGATGACGCCCAGCACCACCCGATTGGTCAACCAAAATTTGCGGCGGGCCATGTTACGCTTCGACTCCCTTGTGGGTCACTACTTCCCAGCGCTTCTTGCCGAACAGGAATTGAAACACGCCTTGTGCGCGGATGGCACTTACGATCTGGCGGTAGCCGAAGTTTTCGAGGAAGGCATAGAGCACCAGCGTGAACATTTCAGAAGGCTTGGGATAACGGCGGATGGTCGCTTCCGCAAGGAGTACCGAAATTACCGATAGCAGCGTGCCGTATCCGATGGCCAGGAACATGATGAGGAGAAATAAAGATAACGGCATTGCCCCGACGATGAGCGATAAGGGAAGAATGAATAATCCCAGGGTTTCGACGACCGAGCCGAAGGCTTCAATGTACGCGTGAAAAGGCATGCTCAGAAGACCGAGGCGGCCTTGTTTCCAATTGAAAATGAGACGATCGTGCTTGAACGCCGTCTGCACGAGGCCGAGCTGCCAACGCCGGCGCTGGCGAGCGAGCATGGAGAATTTGCGCGGGCACTCGGTCCAGCAAACTGGGTCGGTGGTGAAGACCATCTGCGACGCCCAGCCTTTTTTCTCGTAGAAAGTGTGCAGGGCGGCGATCATATCAATGTCTTCGGTGACGGTGTCTTTACCAAAACCGCCCGCCAAGATGGCTGATTCGCGATGGATGAGACAAAATGCACCCGAGGTAATGAAGTTGCCTTTCAGGAAATTCCAAGCGGGACGCCCAAAGAGAAAAGTGCGGATATATTCGACGACCTGGCACCGTTCAAGCCACGTCGCGGGCAGGCCGATTTCAGTGACTTCACCGTTGACCATAGTGCATCCGTTGGCGATGCGCACGAGGCCGCCGCTCACGACTGTGTTGACGTTGGCGTGCATGATGGGCGCCATCAGGCGGAGTAGAGCTTTGCGTTCCACGATGGAATCGGCATCCACGGTGCAGAAGAACGGGCTGCGGCACATGTTCAGGCCCGTATTGAGCGCTTCCGCTTTGCCGCCATTTTCTTTCGCGAGTACTACGAGGCCAGGGATTTCGGGATTGAGGAAATATCCCCAAGGCGCTTTGGAAGGTATGCGCTCGCGGTAGATTAGATCCATTCGTTTTAAGTTGAATTCCGTAATCAGACGGCGCAGCGTTCCGTCGGTGGATCCATCATCGACAACGATAATTTCTTTTTCTGGATATTCGAGGCGAAGCAAAGCGTTGATGGTCGTGGTAATGACGCCTTCTTCGTTGTAAGCAGGCACAATCAGGGTGATGGGTGGCGTAGCTGGCGAGTCGGCGATGTCGGAGTAGCCGGTGTGGGCTGCGAAACGTGAATGCAGTGTAACCGCGTAGAGTGAAATCGCCATCAGCATCGTGTACACGCCATTGGCGACGACAAAGTAAATCAGAATAATGAGGTTGGCGTAATCAAGCGACCGCAGCAGGATTCTATGCACCGGAAGGATTGTCCTTTCTGGTGGTGCCGCTGCCCAACTTGCTCGAACTGCCGGGTTTGCTGGTGCCACTACCGAATCGGATATTGCTGCCGGACTGAATGCGGCCCAGAACCTGCTTGGCTTTGGAACTGATCTGGCCGGAATCCTGTTGGCTCAATACATTCAGCACAGAGACGAACTCATTGGTGGGATTGACCGCCAAAGTGTCCATTAGGGCGACTTGTACCGCGAAAGAATCGTTGCTGGTAAGTTGGGAGAGCATGAGCGAAGTCTTACCCATGGATGCCATTTTGCGGGCCACGTTTTCTGCCATGAGTCCCTGGTCGCCGCCAGCGGCCATCGCGGCGAGCAGTTCGGCGATGACGCCGCGCCGTTGAAATTCGTCACAGGTCTGCTCCATAGCGAACTGGTCTGAAGTGTCGATGAAGAATTGGAACAGGGCTTCGCGGCCTTTGGGGCCAACGGCGCGCAAAGTCTGCACGGCGGCTTCACGTATAAGCCAGCGTTCATCGGTAAGGCGGGCCACGACATCAGGGATTAAGTCGGCGTAGAAGCTGTCTGCTGCGGCGCGAACGCTGTGCAGGCGGACAAATTCGTTGGGATCCTGCATGAGATGGCGCAGCATGGCGATTGCATTTTGATCACGAAAGTAGCGCGCGATATAGCTACTACGAGCGCGGACATCTTCGAATTCGTCAAACTGGCACTTCTCGAGGACCGCGTGATACAGCGCAGGAGAAAAGTCGTTCTTTGTAAGGCGCGATTTTACTGCGGAGCGTTCGCAAATCTGGCGGATGGTATCGGCAACAAAAAAGCGGCAGCGACGATTCTTGTGGGCCAAGCCAGGTAAAAGCACATCAACTTCTTCCAAGTGATAGCCAAGCAAAGCGGCCTTTACAGTACGTAGCGAGAGATCACTGCGCTCTTCTATTGCCTTGCGGAGTTCTTCCAATAGCAGCGGAGCCGTTTCCGGCGCATGAGCGCGACCCAGACCTTCCACTGCGACCCTTCGAACTTGCGCCGACGGATCTCGCAAGGCAGCGATTAGAAATGGCCGCGCATATCTCGCACTCAATCGTCCGAGAAAGTTTACAGCCAGTGCGCGGGGGACCGTTGCGACACGGGTGCGATAGTAGGGACGTAGGGGCTTGGGCCTGCCGGTAGTCTGGGCCATTGTTGTTTTGCCCACAAATGTTCCCAGCAAAATTTTGGCCGTTTTCTTGCCGAAAGCCGAGCGGGCCCATTCATCCACCATGCCCAACAAAAACATCAGTTCTGAAATACGTTCTGCGTTAGCGGCATTGGAAGCGGCGAACAGCATTTCCGCCAAAGCTTCTCGTTCCGCGGGAGATTTGGCATCGCCGAGCGCCGCGGTGGATTGTTCGGTGCCAACTTGGCCTAGAGCGAAGGCATCCACGGGATCGCGGTATCGTTCGCGGGCCGCATCCTTTTGAATAAAAAATCGCTTCCGACTCAGCCTCCGCCGAATCAAGAAGAGGAAAAATACGAGATTCAGGCTCATTACGAGCACGACGAGCCAAAAGACGAGTTGTCCTACATTCTCAAGCAGCATTTATGGTTCAGTTGGCCAGCGTCATTCCCAAAAGGGGGAGGGAAACACAGGGAGTACTTCGCCCATCAGCAGCGTTCGATTTCAACCCCAAAATTTACTGCGGTGAAGTATAGCAGAGCGATTGCTGAACACGGGTCCTTTTGTGTCCGTTATCGAGAATATCGGGACCCTGTGCACACGAACCCATTTTTCTCTCGGTTACAATCTCCTTGTGACTCCCGCTATTCTTTGTCGCGATTTGCGCAAGACCTACGATGGAAAGGTCGAAGCCGTACGTGGCCTGAATCTGGAGATTCAGCGCGGCGAGTGTTTTGGCCTTCTCGGGCCGAACGGCGCTGGCAAGACGACGACCATCGAGATTCTCGAAGGACTTCTCGATCCCACATCGGGCGATGTCTCCATTCTTGGTTACAAGTGGAAGCAAAACGAGCGTGAGATGCGGGAGTGGCTCGGTATTTCACTGCAAGAGACCCGGCTTTCGGAGAAATTAACGGTGCGAGAGACGGTGAATCTTTTCGCCAGCTTCTATCGCGAGCCGCGCTCATCGGATGAAGTGCTGGATGAATTGCAGTTGACTGAAAAAGCCGATAGCTGGGTCGGGAAGCTTTCGGGCGGACAGCGCCAGCGCTTGGCAGTGGCCACGGCACTAGTGTGCAACCCGAAGATATTGTTTCTGGATGAGCCCACCACGGGACTTGATCCACAAAGCCGGCGGCAGTTGTGGGAGATCATTCGCAAATTTCAAGGCGACGGCGGCACGGTGCTGCTGACGACGCACTACATGGACGAAGCCGAGCGTCTATGTAACCGATTGGCGATCGTTGACCACGGGCAAATCATCGCGGAGGGATCGCCGGAAGAGTTGATCGAGCGATTGGGCGGTCATCATGTGGTCGAATTTGCCGTCAGCGGCGGAACCGATGGCGCATTTCTACAGGTATGGCGGGAACTGCCGGGAGTTGAATCCGTGCATGAGTCCGATGGTTTGTTCGCACTGACCGTGAAGGAGGCGCACTTAACGATTCCGGCGTTATTGGATGCCATTCGCATGCAGGGAACCACACTGCAACATCTAACTACGCGGCAGGCGAGCTTAGAGGACGTGTTCGTAAGGCTGACAGGACGGCATTTACGAGAAGAATAAACAAATGAGTACGATGCAAGAAATTCCGAACGCAGAGAAGGCTCGACGACAGTCGGCTCGCCGTAATGGCCGATGGGCAGGCTACTGGCACTTGTTGGGCGCACGCATGCGCGAATTGCAGCGCGAGCCGGAAGTTGTGTTCTGGGTATTTGTATTTCCATTGTTATTAGCCGCGGGCCTGGGCATTGCCTTCCGCGAAAAGCCGCATGAGGCATCATCTGTGGCGGTGGTCGAGGGAGCGCAGTCTGCGGCTGACTTGTTGCAAAGGTCGGCCCAACACGAATCATTCAAAATTAAAGTCCTCGGCGAAGAAGCTGCCAAGCAGGGGTTCCGGTTGGGCAAATTCGATCTTGTGATCGAGCCGGCGACTCAAGACGCGTTTAAATACGTTTATCTCTACGATCCGGCGCGACCCGAGAGTGTGCTGGCGCGATCTGCGGCCAATGATGCGCTGCAAACTGCGGCCGGGCGAAAGGATGTGCTGTCCACAACAGACGTCGCTTCCTCAGAGCCGGGTTCGCGGTACATTGACTTTTTGATTCCCGGTCTACTGGGTATGAATCTGATGAACTCGGGTATGTGGGGCATTGGATTCGCGCTCGTGGATATGCGGCAACGTAAGCTGCTGAAACGGTACGTGGGCACGCCCATGCGGCGAGGAGATTTTTTGCTCGCATTGCTTTCCAGCCGACTGGTGTTGATGCTCATAGAAATTGCATTGCTGTTGACCCTGGGAGTACTCATGTTTCACATGAGAGTTTTGGGCTCGATTCTTGCAATTCTTCTCTTAGGAACCGCGGGGGCTGTGTCTTTTGGTGGAATCGGGTTGCTAACCGCGAGCCGTGCGCAAAAAATTGAGAGCGTAAGCGGGCTGATGAACCTGGTAATGATGCCCATGTGGATTTTCTCTGGCGTGTTCTTTTCGTATGAACGCTTTCCCGCTGCGATCCTGCCGCTGATCAAGGCTCTCCCACTCACCGCCCTGAACGACGCCTTGCGCGCCAACATTTTGCAGGGCACGTCCCTTTTCCATTTGTGGCCCCAATTGCTCGTGTTGGGGGTATGGGGTGGGATTTCATTTCTTCTGGCGCTGAAGTGGTTCCGCTGGACCTAGATCCCTATTGAAAAACTTCCAGCACCTAGTCGCCGAAACGCTCGGCGGCGCGCGCACGCGCTTTGGCGGCCTCTTCCTCCCGATTTTTCGGCGGCGCGGCAGTTTCAAGCGAATGCAAAAAGCGTGAAGACGCGGCGGCCACCTCGTCAATCGCTGCTTGAAAGGCAGCTTCGTTAGATTTCGAAGGCTTATTGAATCCGCTGATTTTTCTTACGAACTGGAGCGAGGCCGCGCGGATTTCATCGTCTGTAACCGGTGGCTCAAAATTGAACAAAGTTTTGATGTTTCGACACATGGCCTAGTTAGGATAACTCCCTACCTGCTGGATGCGGAAGGCGTATGTTGACCGCCAGACAAGGAAGCGACGCCCGCGTAATCGCTGCGCTAGCCTCCGGCAATGGCGCCTATGATGACGAATGGCTCTTTGCCGGAGGCTATGTCATCGGGAAGGGGCGTGTCGGGAGATTCGTGAGATAAATCTTCTTCACAGGCAAAAAAACGCAAAAATGCGCGGCGCTGTTGCGTTTCATGGTCGCGGATGGTGCCACGCAGCATGGGATAACGGGTTTCGAGTGCCTCGAGAATTGAACGCGGGGTAACGGGAGGCGGCACGTCGAGCGTGATCTCGCTGTCAGCATGGGCGAGGGTGCGGAGATGAAAGGGAAGAATGATGCGGATCATGTAAGGGTCTGCACTTCCACTGACAACACCGCTGGCAGATCCCGCACAATCGGGTTCCAGCTATCGCCAGCATCGGCGGAGACATACACCTGGCCTCCAGTGGTGCCGAAATAGACGCCGCACTCGTCGAGCGTATCCACGGCCATCGCATCGCGCAGGACGTTCACGTAGCAATCTTTTTGCGGCAAGCCCTTAGTCAGAGGCTCCCACTCGTTGCCGCCGGAACGGCTGCGGTAAGCACGAAGTTGACCATGGAGAGGGAAGTGCTCGCTGTCGCTCTTGATCGGGACAACATAAATCGTCTCGGGTTCGTGCGAGTGTATGTCGATCACGAAGCCGAAATCGGTGGGCAGATTGCCGCTGACTTTGGTCCACTTGTCGCCGGCGTTGTCGCTGCGCATCACGTCCCAATGTTTTTGCATGAAGAGCACCCCGGGGCGAGCTGGGTTCATCGCAATGTGGTGAACGCAGTGGCCAACTTCAGCAGTTGGATTTGGAATGTATTTGGAATACAGCCCCTTATTGATGGGCTTCCAGGTCTCCCCGCCATCATCGGTGCGAAACGCGCCCGCCGCGGAAATAGCGATGTAGATTCTCTTCGGATTGCTGGGATCAAGAATTACAGTATGCAGGCACATGCCTCCCGCGCCAGGTTGCCATTTGGGGCCAGTGCCGTGACCGCGAAGCCCGGGAAGTTCTTTCCAATTTTGTCCGCCGTCGGTGGAGCGGAAAAGCGCGGCGTCTTCGATGCCCGCATAAACGGTCTCAGGATCGGAAAGGGAGGGCTCGATGTGCCAGACGCGCTTGAACTCCCAGGGATGCTGCGTGCCGTCGTACCATTGGTGCGTGGTGAGTGGCGCGGCGGCGGAGTCGTACACAAATTTGTTGCTCTCCGCTTTCGGCGGCCCAGCCGGAGGCTCTTGTCCCGCAGGCGTGCCGGGCTGGTGCCAGGTCTTGCCTCCATCGTCGGAGCGCTGAATGATTTGTCCGAACCAACCACTGGTTTGCGAAACGTAGATGCGGTTGGGGTCCACCGGCGAACCTTTCATGTGGTAGATCTCCCACCCGGCAAAATGCGGGCCAGAGACCGTCCAGTTGTCGCGCTTGCCGTCAGAAGTGAGAATGAACGCGCCTTTGCGCGTGCCAACAAGAACTCGAACTCCGCTCATGATGCCTCCTTATACAGCTGGCTCATTGCTCCAGCCCACCTTAACGCATCTTTTCTATCTGTAAATGCGTGCATGGCTACGATCTTGTTACCGCTCACCGTATATACGTCCGCCAACTTTACTTCCTGCCAGGCATCGGAATTCTTCAAGCGAAATCGGGCATGAACGAAGACCACGATCTTGTCATTCGAGATAACAAATCCCTCGGGTTCGCTGCTTCCTTCTGCCCAGTTGGCGCGCGACTGCGTCAGATATTGCTTTACGGCTTCGCGGCCCTGCCGCGCTCCGCCACCCGGAAACTCAATTGGTTCTACCCATTCGATGTTTGCGGCCATCGGCGCGACAGCGGCGTCCATATCACCGCGGTTGAAGGCGGCGTAGGCATTACGAAGGGCTTCGATGATTTGGTTCATATCTAAATTCGCGAATGCATTGTTATGAGGTGCGCTCCGACACGCCCCACATACGATAGAAATCGACGCCAATAATACTGCTATGCAGTTAGACGTGCAAAAAAAAGAGCGGTTTGTTTCACGATTTGCCATCGTATGCACGCTTCAGGGTCTCGATGTCCATCTTTACCATCTGCATCATGGCTTTGAAGACGCGCTGCGACTTCGCCGGGTCTTTATCTTTCATGAGCTCGAAGAATACTTTGGGTACGATCTGCCAGGAGACGCCAAATTTATCTTGCAGCCAGCCGCACTGCACTTCTTTTCCGCCATCCGTCAACCGGCTCCATAGGCGGTCAACTTCCGCCTGATCGTCGCAGTTCACCAGAAACGAAATCGCGGGGGTGAACTTGAAGTCCGGGCCTCCATTCAGCGCAATGAACGGTTGCCCATCAAGTTCGAAGTTGACGATCATCACCGACCCTTTCGGTCCAGGCCCCGCGTCGCCATAGCGTTCAATGTGCGAGATTCTCGAGTTCTTGAAAGTCGAAACGTAATAATTCACTGCCTCTTCTGCGTTGCCATCGAACCACAAGAACGGATTGATCTTATGCATCTCTCTATTCCTTCTGGAAATCGAAAAACGAGCCCCGGCGTTTCAACGGCCCGGGCTCGCCTTCTACGGATTGTCGAGCGGTTACGCCTGAAATCGACAGGCGCCACAAAATATTTCTTGTCTTACGCCGCCTTTTCCGCCGTCTTTTCGCAGTTGACCATCCAGGGGATACCGAAGCGATCGGTAAACATTCCAAACCGCACCGCCCAGAAAGTCTCCGCGATCGGCATGTGAACGCTTCCACCCTCTGAAAGTGCATTAAAAATGCGGTCGGCTTCCTTCGGGTCGGTGACGGAAATGTTCACTGAGAAGCCTCCGGGCTTGGAATAGCGTCCCGGAGGCGCGTCTGACGCCATAATCAACTGCCCATTAAGAGTCAAGGACGCGTGCAGGATCTTGGAGCGCCACTCGGCCGGAACCTGGTTCTCGGCAGGGCTGCCCGCGTTCGTAATCATGTTTTCGATCTTGGCGCCGAGGACCTTCTCGTAAAACTTGAATGCGGCTTCGCAGTCGCCATTGAAAAGCAAATAAGGATTAAGTTGCATATTTCACCCCGCGATTGATTTTGTATCGTGCACTGTGAGACTATATTAATGTAACTTGCAAAATGCAAGTGAAAAATTGTAAAAATGCGCCACCCACCTGATCCTGCAATAAAACGCCGCTCTGGTTGTCCTTTGAATGCATCCGTCGAGATGCTGGGGGACCGATGGTCCCTTCTGATTATTCGCGACATGATGCTGCGCGGGTCGAAGACATTCAAAGAATTTCTCGACTCATACGAAAGACCCGCCACCAATATCCTCGCAGAAAGACTGAAGCGGCTAGAAGCTTACGGGATCATCGCTTCGCACGCCGATCCGTCTGACGGACGCAAGAGCATTTATCGCCTCACAGAGAAGGGAATTGATTTGGCGCCGGTTTTGACAGAAATGGTGCTATGGGCGGCCGCGCATGAAAAAACGGAGAACCAAGCGCTGGTGCGCGAGATGCGCAAAGACAAACAGAAACTTATTGATGCAGTGCGCGCTCGTTGGGCACGTGATTGTGAGGATGATTCTGTCTGAACGGCTGCCCAAGGTGGTAACCGGGGGTCTCCTGCAAAATCAGTCCGGATCGTCAGGGATTTCGACGGGATAAGTAGGCGTTTGCTTTTTCGCGGCGGCAGGATGGCTCGCGTGGGGCAGGCTGAACGTGCCCGCGCTGTAATGGCCCTTCTTTTCGACGTCGTACTCCTTCGGCAAGGGGGGTAAGCGTGCTCCATCGCCGCCGAGTTGACGCGCATGATCGATTATGATTTCCGCACGGCCCTGGTATTGGGTCACTTTTCCGTGTACTTCGACGCTGCGGCCTTGCAATTGACGAACGTCTCCGACATTCTTTAAATTTCTTGCAAAGACGACCGCAGAGAACGGGCAGACGGGGGAGTCAGGGCAAAAGCTCAGAACTGTAACTCCATGCTCCAGTTGATTGACGTGATAGATTTTTCCGCTCACACAACGAACCTCGCCAATATGCTGTCCTGCATCGGCGTGATCAAGGCATTGACCTCTACAAATTGATATCGACGCAGCGAGAAGGATCATGGCAAGAAAGAAACGCACATGCTCATCCTAGGCGGAATGGCAGGGCATGGAGTGCCATACTCGAAAAATAGTTTGAGATTAGTGCCGAAACGGGAAAGAGGTTAAAAGCTCGCGGCATCACATACGCCACAAACGAAGTTGGGGCAGGCATGTGCCTGCTCCAACATGCGCGACACGTCGAAAATCTAGCTGAAGGCTTTAACCGCGGCAGCTTCGTCGTCTTTGACGTCGAAAACCGTGTAGAGTTTGGTGATTTGCAAGAGGTCGTGGACTTTCTTAGTCAGGTTCAGCAGTTTGAGTTCGCCGCCCTGATTGCGCACTGTGGTATAGGCGCTCACCATTTCGCCGATGCCCGAGCTGTCAATGTAAGTTACGTCGCCAAGGTTCAGCAGAATTTTCTTGTTGCCTTTGGCCAGAAGATCGCGCACAGCATCGCGCAAAATAACGCTGCCTTCGCCCAGCGTGATGCGGCCACTGCAATCCAGAATGGTTACGCCGTTAACCTGGCGCACGTTAGTTTTCATGGTCACTTGAGAAGCCTCCTAAGTGCCCGCGGTTGGTCCGTGGACATGTTTAACTAATTTAATTTGTGTGCCTGTGGGCGAAGGCTGTATATCAACCTCGTCCATGAAAGACCGAATCAAAAAAATCCCGCGACCGGACGTTTTCATCAGGTTTTCGGGGGCCAACGGGTCGGGGATGGCAGCCGGATCAAGTCCCTTCCCCTCATCGCAAATGGTAATCACCAGATCCTGGCCAGTACGTTCAAAGTCCAATTTTACCTTTTTCCCCGGATCGTAGGCGTTTCCGTGAAGCACCGCGTTTACCGCGGCTTCGCGTACCGCCATCGAAATGCGCATGATTTCTTCTTCGTCGAAGCCATTTTCCGCAGCAATACGACTCGCCGCCTGTTCGGCGCTATCCACCGTTTCCAACGTCGAATCCAGCGTGTAGGAGACCCGTTGCTCGGTCATAGCTAAGTCGCAGTAATTCGTGCTCCCATGTTAGTGCGGATTCAGGCGCCAGAGCGCAAGAAAAAACCGCGAATTGCGGAATCGGTAGTTTGCCTTGTTCGCTGTGGAAATGTCAACGCACTCCTTGCAGAACGGCATAAAACTGGTTGCCACGCTTAAGATGCGTGTGTCAGCGCCTTGAAAGTCAATATGGGGGTATAAATTAACAATTGCCCCTTAAATTCGTGACATAATCAGCCGCAAATGGGAACATCATCGATTTTGAGGGCTTTTTGACGATGGCAAGCCGACTCAACATTGCCGGAAAAATAAGCGTGGTCACGTTCCTGATTCTGACTTCTGTCAGAATTTCCCTTGGGGCGGCTAACCCGCCTATGCCTGCGCCGCTGGACAATGGATACAAGCTGCTCTACGACCTGCGCTTTGATCGCGCCCATGACGTTTTTGCCGCGTGGACACAAGAGCATCCTGATGATCCGCTGGGCCTCGTCTCAGATGCGGCCGGTTATCTTTTTTCCGAACTTAATCGCCTCGGTGTTCTGGAAGGCCAATTTTACGAATCTGACAAGCAATTCGATGCGCGGAATAAGGTAACTCCAGATCCGGCCGTCCGCGACCGTTTTGCCAAAGTTCTCGACCAGGCAGAGCTGCGGGCCAAGGCGCGACTGGCAAAGAATCCAAACGACCGCGATGCTTTATTCGCCATGACCATGTCTTCTGGACTGAAAGCCGACTATGCCGCCCTGATTGAGAAAAGTAACCTGACTTCATTACATTTCACGCGTGAATCGGCGCACTGGTCTGAGCAGTTGCTAGCTGTTGATCCAAACTGCTACGACGCTCATTTGGCGGGAGGATTTGCGAAATATATTGTGGGCAGCATGAGCACTCCGATGCGGTGGCTGCTGCGCATGGGCGGAATTGCGGGAGATAAAGAGCAGGGCATCACAGAATTGAAACTAACGGCAGACCACGGCGAATACCTGGCGCCATTCGCCCGCATCCTTCTCGCGATTGCATACGTGCGTGAAAAGGAGACATCTCGTGCGCGCTTGATACTGGCCACGCTGGAGGCAGACTTTCCTAACAATCCACTATTTGCCAAAGAAATCGCCAGGCTGGACGCCACCCGCTGATTTGTTCATCCTGCGAATAGCTTTTTGCTTCCGGATCAAAAATCCTCTAACTCGGGAACGCTAAAAAATGGGATTCGCGTCGGCGCAGCATCTTCCAGCCCAAGCATTCCACCCAAGTGGACGAGGTTTTGCCGCTTATAGTGTTTGTTGATCGCATCCATCGTGTGGCTTATGGTTTCGCGCTTGGTATCTTCGAAAAACCTAAGTGTAAGAAGTTTGTCTGAGATCAGGTCGAAAAGCCAAACCCCGACGTGGACCGGAGTGCACTCGGGGCAATCCTGCCATAGTTGGCGAAGATGGTCTTGCAAGGTCATGGTGTCACGGCAGGCTTGTATGCGCCGGCTTGCATTCCATCCAGCAGGCTGTGTGTGATTGGTGGATTGTCCCCAATGCGTAAAGGCAACTGTGGCCCCAATGCCTCGGGCCCACATATCCAAGCGGCGCAATTTGGCAGCGGCGGCGTTGAGCAGTTTGAGTGCGACCTGATAGGCGGCGTCGCGAGTGCGGTATTTCGGCGCCAGCACATGTTGCTTGCCCAGAGTCTTGCGGGCGGAGTCAGGTTTTTCTTCCCAGTCCTCGCCGTGCAGCCAATACCACATGGTTTCGCCCAGTACGCTGCCCCAAATTGTCCGCATCTGCTCAGCGGTAAGTTTATAAAGTTGTTCGACCGTCGTAACGCCACGCTGATTCAGCCGTCGCTCCATGGCATTGCTGATGCCCACAATGTCCTGCAATTTCAGGCAATGCAGGGCATAGGGCAAATCTTGCTTCAATAAAATGGTCAATCCGTCTGGTTTACAAAGATCAGCTGCGGTTTTCGCGAGATAACTGTTTGGGGCAAGCCCAATCGAACAACGTAATGCCGCCCCTAAATTGCGCAGCGCCTGTTTGATTCGATAACTCAGCGTCGTCGCATTGGGCAGAAAGCGCTCACGGCCCATGAGTTGGCAGGCGACTTCGTCCACTGACCAGACTTTGTGAATGGGGATCTGCTCTTCGATGGCATGAAGGATTTTCTTTTGATATTCCACATACACTTTGGGCCGGGCCTCGACGATTTGGATATGAGGGCAAAGAAGCTTGGCGTCTTTCACTCCGGTGCCCGTTTTCACGCCGTAGGCTTTGGCTTCATAGCTGGCGGCGAGGCAGCAGGTGGAATCCGTATTCACCGCCACGATTCCTACCGGCCGTCCACGAAGTTCTGGACGGTCCTGCTGTTCCACCGTGGCGAAGTAGGAGTTGAGATCGAGAAACAACCAATCGACGGTGGGATATTGGCCCTCGGAATATGCCGGCAAGCTGCCATTCATGACAAGAAACAGCCTACACTATAGGAGAACAAAAAGCGAAAACATAAGTATATCTTAATGACTCGCGGGGCAGACGCGGAATGTGCCAAGACTCACACCTAACGACCCAGATCCGGCAATCATTCGCGTCGGGATATTGAAACCTATGAACTTGCGTTCGCGGCTTTTTGGCCAATCATAACTGCTTCCTGCATCTGGCGGAACAGATCGCCCATAGCTGATGGCGAGTGCGACATCAGAATGGTATTGCTTCTGTCGCTCGCTCCAATTTCTTTCATGGTGTCGAGGTACTGTGTCACGAGAACCAGCATCATGACATCTTGAGGAGTAGAACCCTCCACAGCTTTTGAGAAAGACTCCACTGATTCCTTTAATCCTTCGATGATGGCTTTGCGCTGGTTGGCGATGCCCTGGCCTTGCAAAGCTTTACTTTCTGCTTCGGCTTCGGCCTGTTTTACTTTTAGAATTTTTTCCGCTTCGCCACGGGCTGCCGCAGCCACCTGTTCACGCTGCGCGGCATTGATGTCGTTCATGGCGCTTTTTACTTTATCGTCGGGTTCGATGTCGGTCACGAGCGCCTGATCAATGGCATAGCCGTAAGTCTTCATCACATCACTCAAGCTGTCTTTAATCGCAATGGCAATGTCGGATTGCTGCAAGAAGGCGTCGTCGAGAATCATTTTTGGCACGTGACCGAGAATGACGTTAAATACATAGGAAGAAATCTGTTGCTTCGGGTTGGCGAGCTTGTAAAACGCCTCGTACACGTGATCGGGAATTACGTGATATTGCACGGAGACGGGAATTTTCACGAAAACGTTGTCTTTCGTTTTGGTCTCAACGTCGAGGGCCAGTTGCTGTACGCGAAGATCGATGCGTCCGGCAATCTGGTCAAGCCAGGGCAATTTGAAATTGATACCGGCATTGGCGACGCACAAGAATTTTCCCATGCGTTGCACTACGACAGCCTCGGCGGTTTGCACCTGAAAGAAGCCTTTTAGAATAGTGCCAATCAAAAAGAACGCCAGGATTGCGAAGAAGATAAACTCGACAGCCTGTGAAAAGTCCATTAGGTCTCTCCGTCAAAATGTTGCGCTAGGGCCATGCCTTTTATATACCCCAGCCTCGAACGAGTAAACTCTGCAACTTCGCCTGTAGAATGAACATCTGTTGACTGAACATGCCTCGTCTCGTCCAATGCGCTCAGGAGAACCGCCGGTGAAAGCGCAGTGTTTGCCCTTCAGTCAGATTCCACACACTACGCAGTTGTTCTCTGATTTTCTTGCAGGGGCCCCGAAGACAAAACAATTCTATCCTCGATCAGCTCAGTTTTCGACGTGGTTTCGTGATGCAGCGGGAGAATTGAAATATGATTCCGTCCGCCGCAAACAGGTCGCGGCGATTCTGGAAAGGCAAAACCGGTCTTGGGGTGCATCGCCGCAGACTTTGGCAAATCTGGCGCGTTTTCGAAACGGGGCTTGCGCGTTTGTGACCGGCCAGCAGGTGGGGCTATTTGGCGGCCCTCTGTTCACGATTTTGAAAGCGTTGACCGCGATTAAGTTCGCGGATGAAGCATGTCGTGCCGGGATTGATTGCGTTCCGGTTTTCTGGCTCGCCAATGAAGACCACGATTTGGCTGAAGTTAATCACATTTCCATCCCCTCCTCTGATTCAGCTTTGCAACCCCTTGCCACGCCAACGCATGGGAGCAATGATGCCCAGGTAGGATCGATTGCGTTTGGGCAAGAGGTCGGTCCCGCATTAGAGCAAGCGGCACAACTACTTGGTGAGTCTGAAATTACGCAAATGCTCCGCGAGGCATATCGTCCGGGGGAAACGTTTGGGCGCGCCTTCGCGCGGTTGTTTGCACGACTCTTTGCGAATTGGGGATTGGTTCTGCTCGATGGCTCTGATGCCGAGCTTCGTAAAATTGCCAGACCAATATTCCGCGCTGCAATTGAGCGCGCAGGAGAACTGGATGACGCGCTTCTTGGCCGCGGGCGAGCACTCGAGACGGCTGGCTACCACCAGCAGGTAAAAGTTTCAACTTCTTCGACTTTGTTGTTCGCGATCCAGGACGGGGCGCGGCTTCCCATCCATCGTAGATTGAACGGCGGATCCGGAACTGGATTTACCATCGGCGAAGAAAAACTTGACGCAAGTGAATTACTTTCGCGGATTGATAAGACTCCAGAGAATTTTAGCCCCAATGTATTGTTGCGGCCGGTTGTGCAGGATTATCTGTTGCCGACATTGTCCTACGCGGGCGGTCCGGCAGAAGTGGCATATTTTGCACAATGCGGAGTGGTTTATCAAACGCTGATTGGGAAGATTACGCCGGTCGTACCTCGTCTCTCCGCCACGCTCATAACCGATAAAGCTCAGGTTTTACTTGATAAGTATGGCTTGGCCTTTCCGGATCTTTTCGAGGGGGTCGAGGCCATACGAGAACGATGTGCCGCACGTACCATACCGCCTGATTTGCAGGCTGCCTTCGATTCGGCATCGCAGGATTTGGATCGTTCACTAAAACATATTCGAGCAGCAAT
Source organism: Terriglobia bacterium (assembly GCA_963702965.1). Classification (GTDB taxonomy): domain Bacteria; phylum Acidobacteriota; class Terriglobia; order Terriglobales; family Acidobacteriaceae; genus JAJPHW01. The sequence continues at coordinate 2,922,218 of OY969776.1, read as the reverse complement.
TGCCAAACTGGACCAGACGCTGGTGGTGGCAAGTACGACCGCGGCCTCAAAAATGCATCACCAGATCGACCGCCTACGCGGCAAGGCGGCGCGGGCTGAATTGGCACGTAACGAACTAGTTGGCAGGCACGCGGAACTCCTTGCTAATACACTCTATCCGGGCAAAAATCTGCAAGAGCGCGAGATCGCAGGCGTCTATTTTCTGGCCCGATACGGCATGGGTTTGCTGCCTTATCTGCATGACAGCTTACGCACGGATTGCCTGGATCACCAGTTGATTAGAGTTTCATTGTGAGAACCCAGCCTTTGTTAGCAATGCACTTCCATAGTGCCTAAATCTGCCATCATATGATTCAATTATCTGGAGACGATGACGTTGCTTGTCAAAACTCCGCTACCCCGCTTCTTATGGCTGGGAATGGTCCGTTTGGCCCCTGGCTTCGCCCTCCTTCTGCTTAGGGCCCATCAAGAAGACATTTTCAGCATCGTGTGGGCATTGGTTTTCGGGTTTGCCACTCTCAACATTCTGAGTATGGCTGTTCGCCAACACGAAAACACGCGCAGAAGGCTTAATTTTGGCGAACTACTGGCGATTATCATACTTTTTGTCGCGGTCGGATTGCTGGCTTGGGAAATGCTCAATCTCTTTCACGTATTTCCTCTCAGATTGCAGCTATGACCCTTCGCATATCTGCCATGCATCGCGATAGCTTGGTTGCGCGCGCTGCGGTATCATGAGCAAGCCATGGCAAAGCCTGTAAAGAAGACGGCGTTTGAAGTGACCTGTCCCTGCTGCAATGCAGTACTGAAAGTTGATGCGGAATCCCAAGCGGTGATAGCCCACACGGCTGCGGTCAAACCCAAGACTTTTAACGACATTGAAGAGGCCGCGCGGGCCATGAAAGAGCAGGATAACCGTCGCGATTCCATTTTCCGCCAGTCGGTTGAGAACCAGAAACATGCCTCGGATCTGCTCGAAAAGAAGTTTCAGGAAGCAATCAAAAAGGCCAAAGAGACCCCAGATACCGGCCGCCCCATTCGCGACTTCGACCTGGATTAACCTCTAGTTTCTCCTCCCGTGCTATATTCGGCTTTCCGTGTCCAACATCGAAGGTAAACTCTATCCCCGAACTGCGCTTGCACTCCTTACGACACTCAACCTGCTCAATTATGTGGATCGTTCGGTATTGTTTGCCGTGCAGCCGTTGGTGCAGAAGGAATTTCACCTTAGCAACACGGAAGTCGGTTACCTGACCAGCGCGTTTCTTGGATTTTATATGGTCGCGGCCCCATTTACGGGCCCACTCGCAGATCGATTTTCACGCAAACGACTCATCGTTTTCGGAGCGATCTTCTGGAGCGCGCTAACACTCCTCACTGCGGTTACGCATACTTATTGGGAACTGCTCATCCGTCACACACTTGTGGGGATCGGCGAGGCCACCTTCGTTACCATCGCGCCAACATTTGTGGCTGATTCTTTTCCTGAACGTTTGCGCGGCCGCATTTTCGGTATTTTTTATCTTGCGATTCCGGTGGGCACGGCTGCGGGCTATCTGCTTGGCGGAAGCCTTGGTCCAACACATGGCTGGCGTTTTCCTTTCTACATTGCTGGGATTCCCGGGTTCCTTCTCGCAGTGGCCATCTGGTTTTTGCCGGAACCACCCCGTGGGCAGTTCGATTCGGCCAAGGAGACTCCGGAGCGTGCGAGTGTGCGCGGCCTTTGGAGGAATCCAGCGTTTTTGTGCGTAACGCTCGGTATGGCCGCGAGCACGTTTTCGCTCGGCGGAATCCAGGTGTGGATGCCGACATTCCTTTCCCAAGCTCGTGGTTATTCGCTCGCAGCCGCAAACAGAATGTTTGGGCTGATTATTGTTGTTGACGGCATTTTGGCTTCCCTGATTGGTGGATGGCTGGGCGACAAGCTGCTGCCGCGCATGAAAGGTTCGTATTACTTTGTCTCGGCCATCAGTATGGGGTTGGGCGTCCCGATCATGATTGTTGCATTGTTTAATCCCGGACCCATCATGATTCCCGCAATTGCGGTCGCCGCGTTCATGCTTCTACTTAATACGTCGCCGCTAAACACCGCTCTGGTGAATTCTGTCGGGTCGCACGTGCGGGCGACGGCAATTGCGATGAATATTTTTATATTCCACTTGCTTGGCGATGTGCCTTCTCCCACCTTGATGGGCATTGTGGCTGACCGCCATTCTTTGCAAGCAGCGTTCATCCTGCCGGTCATCGCAATGGTGGTTTCATCTGTCATACTGTTTTACGGGATGAGGTTTGCCACACCGATTCGACTTAATGATTCGCCGGCCGGAGTTTCGGCGGGATGAATGTTTTTTATTGGATTGCCGGCTGTTTGCTCGGGCTGGCATGGTTGAGCCGAATCCTGGATGCGGCGCGTGGCATGCCCACAGTTGCCGACATTTCTCTTACAGAATGGGACCGCTATCCTACGATTTCGCCTCGCGTTAGCATCATCGTTCCCGCCCGCAACGAAGAAGAGACCATCGCACAGGTTCTCGAGCAACTACTCAAACTCGATTATGAGAACTATGAGGTTATCGCTGTCGATGACAGATCCGCTGATCGCACTGGTGTGGCGATGGATCGGGTAGCTTCTTCCAGCGAGGCTCGTGGGCGGCTGAAAATTATCCATGTCGAAAACCTTCCTGTGTACTGGATGGGCAAGGCCCATGCCATGTGGACCGCAGCCAATGCCGCCGACGGCGATTGGCTCCTGTTTACGGATGCAGACGTATTCTTTAAGCCGGATGTGCTTCGTCGCGCGTTAGCCTATGCCGAGGCTGAATCCGCCGACCACGTCGTGTTGTTCCCGCGGATGATCATGAAAAGCGTGGGCGAGCGCATGATGATTTCTTTTTTTCAGACAATGTTTGTCTTTGGCCATCGCCCCTGGAAAGTTTCCGATCCTAAAACGAAAGATCACATGGGCGTCGGCGCTTTTAATCTGATTCGCAAATCGACATACAACGCAATAGGCACATACGAAGCCCTGCGTTTCGAAGTGCTCGATGACATGAAGCTGGGCAAAGTCGTGAAAACGGCTGGGTTCGCGCAGCGCAACGTCTTCGGCCATGACCTCATCTCCCTGCGCTGGGGCCACGGTGCCATGGGCATTGTGAACAACGTCACCAAGAATTTTTTTGCGGTGATGTCGTTTCAGTCGTGGCGGATGTTGGCGTCCAGTTTTGCGGTCGCTTTCCTGAATCTGATGCCTTTCATCGGGATTTTTGTCGCACATGGGTGGGCCCGTTTGCCTTTTGCACTGGCACTGCTCTGTATGTTTGCCATTTATGTCGGCATGTCCAGTCGCTCTGACGTTCGGCCCTATTATTTTCTGCTCCATCCTGTCAGTTCGATCCTCTTTGTATACGCTATGCTGCGCTCGATGTACTTAACCCTTGGGCAGGGAGGTGTGGTCTGGCGCGGGACGAAATATCCCCTGGAAGAATTACGCCGCGGATTGGTCTAAGCTCTACGCGAAATCAGAATTCGTTTGTGCGTACAATAATGAGCAGCGGCCCCGTAGCTCAGTTGGATAGAGCAGCGGTTTCCTAAACCGTTGGTCGGCGGTTCGACTCCGCCCGGGGCCTCCACGCATCCGTGATAAAACGTCCCAAGGCTGGGAGTATGTCCTATGCGATTTCGTGAATTCTTACTTCTGCCTATAGTCGTTGTAATGCTCCATGCATGTCTCGCCTGCGAAGCACAGTCTGTGACTGCCACGACTGCCGTCGCTCAGACTAACAGTCCGCAGGCATGGACTGTGCCAAGTAATGTAACCATCGAACGTGAGAGGATTACGTTTGTCAGCCAGGGCGCGCGGCTAACCGGAACCTTGTATTTTGCTCCCAGCGCACGACATAGGCCGGCAGTCGTCGTTCTCCATGGCGCGTCGTCACCCTCCAGCAATTTGCCGCTTTATCGGCATCTTGAGGAGATGTTGCCACCCATCGGGATCAACGTCTTCGTCTTCGACCGCCGTGGCAGCGGCGCCTCACAGGGTGGAGGCCAAGATTCATATAACTTCGATGTTCTCGCGGACGATGGCAGGGCAGCGAGCGCCGCTTTAGCCACAGACGAACATGTTGATCCAAACCGCATCGGTTACTGGGGGATTAGCCAGGGCGGCTGGCTGGCTCTGCTTGCCGCAAGCAAAGATGCCAAAGCAGCTTTCGCCATTGTCGTATCAGCCCCGATGACCACCCCGGATGTACAAATGAACTTTGCAGTGGCGAATATTCTCCGTATTCACGATTATTCCGATGCCGTCATCGAGAAAGCCGTCAATGCGCGTAAAACGGTTGACAGTTACTTGCGTGGTAATGTGGACCAGACAACCGCGCAACATGCGTTGGACGCAGTTCGCGGCCAACCGTGGTTTCCTTTGATTTATATGGACGATACGTTGGTCGATCCACGTGACTCTTCTTGGCTTCGACAGATGCAGTTTGACCCGATGCCATTACTCGACCGGGTAAAAGCACCGGTGTTGATGGTATATGGGCAAGCCGACCCCTGGATCCCCGTGGGCCTGTCAGTGGAGCGGATTGAAGCATTTGCAGCGAAACACACACATGTAGAAATTAAAGTTATCGACGGCGCGGACCATACCATGATGCAAGGTGTCGATCCAAAAGACCAGATCAATCCGAAGTTCTTTCCCACTGAGGCGCCGGACTCGCCGGCTTATTTTGCCTTACTCGGGGCATGGCTTGCCCAACATGGGTTTGTCGAGATGACACACTAAATGACCGGAATAGGCGATTTTAGAAAAATATTCGTCCTTCGTTTTTCGCCGCGCCAATAGGCGAGTAATCGATGGCGCGTGTAATCGCATCCGCCTTCGCCCCGCCTACTAAGGAAGGTTGCTAAAACGGTATATCTTCGTCGCTGATCGGACTTGAGGGCACAGTCTCAGGCTCGGGCGTGCGCTGGTCGAAATTGTTGCCGCCAGAGGCTGCCCCGCGCGAACCGCCGCCAAAATCTCCGCCACCTTCGCCGCGGCCGCCAAGCAGGACCAAGTCGTTGACGATGATTTCGGTCATGTACTTCTTCTGCCCGGTTTGCTTGTCGTCCCACGAATGGGTGCGCAGGCTGCCTTCGATATAGACCTTGCTACCCTTCTTGACGTATTCGCCGACAATTTCGGCAGTGCGTGCCCAGGCAGTGATGTTGTGCCACTCGGTGCGGTCCTGCCAGTTGCCCTCTTTGTCTTTGAACCGATCGTTGGTGGCGAGACTGAATTTTGCTACTGGTGTGCCTTGCGGCGTGTATTTGACTTCTGGATCTTTACCAAGATTGCCGATAAGGATCACCTTGTTGACGCTTTTGCCTGCCATAAATCTACTCCTTCAGCCTGTTTTTGCTTGATGTGTTGCTCACTATACCAGAAACCGCGCGCGACGCCTGTGATGGATGAACATAAGGATGTGAAACTCGCGCGGGACGGCATATAGAATCAGATTGTGGGCGTCGTCAACAGCGAAAATTCCATTATCTTTTATGACGGCGTTTGCGGACTTTGCAATCGCTTCATCCGTTTTGTGATCAAGCATGATCACCGGGACCGTTTTCAATTTGCTGCGTTGCAGAGCGACCTGGCGCATCGCCTGTTAGAATCATATCGTTTCGATCTTTCTGAGTTGAGCACGGTTTGCGTGATCGGGAATCCGGGCTTGCCGGACGAAAAACTGTTCACACAATCCGACGCTGTGGTCGAAGTCATGGCTCGGCTGGGTGGAATGTGGCAGATGGCCTCATTTTTACTGCAAATCATTCCGGGACCTTTTCGCGATTTGGGATACCACTTCATCGCTCGCCGCCGTTATCGAGTATTTGGCAGGCATGAAGCTTGCCCGCTACCCGATCCCAAAGATGCGCACCGATTCTTGAGTTAGATTTGCTAAGTCTTCAGCCGTCCGGACGAGGGGCCCGCGAGACAACCCACCGTACTCCCTTGTAGAATCCGTTTGCACAACTTTCCATCGAGGACTTTATGCCCGACAACGCCAGCCAGAATATTGACTCCGTTCTTCAGGAACAACGCCGGTTCGAGCCGCCCGACCATTTTCGTGAACGCGCCCACATCAAGAGCCTTCAGGAATATGAAAGCCTCTACCACGAGTCCGTGACCGATCCCGAGAAGTTCTGGGGCCAGATTGCTGAAGAGCTGTATTGGTTTAAAAAATGGGATCGAGTGCTCGATTGGAAAGTCCCATGGGCACAATGGTTTGTCGGAGGACAATTAAATTTAAGCTACAACTGTCTTGATCGGCATGTGCAGACGTGGCGCAAGAACAAAGCCGCGATTATCTGGGAAAGCGAGTCCGGCGAAGTTCGTACACTAACGTATCAGCAACTGCACCGGGAAGTGTGCAAGTTCGCGAACGTCCTCAAATCGCTCGGAGTGAGGAAAGGTGACCGCATCGCCATCTACATGGGCATGACTCCCGAGCTAGCAATCGCCATGCTTGCCTGCGCACGCATAGGCACTCCGCACACGGTCGTCTTCGGCGGGTTTTCCTCTAATGCATTGATTGATCGCATCCACGATTCAGAAGCCGTTGCAGTGATAACGCAGGACGGCGCTTATCGTCGTGGAGCTGAAGTAAAGCTGTTTCCCGCTGTCGAAGAAGCCCTGAAATCTTGCCCGACAGTCAAGAACGTCGTGGTTTATAAGCGTACGGGAACGCCTATCAATTTTCATGTCGGACGCGACCACTGGTGGCATGAATTGATGGAATCCGTGTCATCAAATTGTCCGGCAGAACCGCTCGATGCGGAACATCCCTTGTATATCCTTTATACGTCCGGTACCACGGGTAAGCCCAAAGGCGTGGTGCACACGACTGGCGGGTATTCTGTTGGCACGTATCTGACTACCAAATGGGTTTTCGATCTCAAAGAAGAAGACACTTACTGGTGCACTGCCGATATTGGGTGGGTTACCGGCCACAGCTACATCGTCTATGGACCGTTGCAAAATGGCGCAACCACGCTAATGTACGAAGGTGCGCCCAACACGCCCGAGCCAGATCGTTTCTGGCGGATTATTGACCGTCATCAAGTCAACGTTTTCTATACCGCGCCAACTGCTATTCGTACTTTCATTCGCTGGGGAGAGCAATGGCCGCGTAAACACAAGCTCGACAGCCTGCGTCTGCTTGGCACCGTCGGCGAACCGATCAATCCCGAAGCCTGGATGTGGTACCGCGAGGTCATCGGACATGATCGCTGCCCGATCGTGGATACCTGGTGGCAGACAGAAACCGGCCACATCATGATCGCGCCGATTCCTGGTGCCATTGCGACCAAACCTGGCTCCGCGACTCGCCCGATTCCCGGCATCGTGCCGGAGATCGTCACGATGGATGGCAAACCGGTGCCCGACGGCTCCGGCGGATTCCTCATCATCCGCCAGCCCTGGCCCGGCATGTTGCGGACCGTGTGGGGTGATCCCGACCGCTACGTGAAAAACTACTGGTCGCAAATTCCCGGTGTCTATTTCACCGGCGATGGCGCTCGTAAAGACAAAGACGGATATTTCTGGATTATGGGCCGTGTGGACGACGTCATCAACGTCAGCGGACATCGGTTAAGCACCATGGAAGTAGAGTCAGCGCTGGTTGCCCATGAATCGGTGGCAGAGGCTGCCGTCGTTGGCCGTCCCGACGAACTAAAGGGCCAAGCCATCTCGGCGTTTGTCACGCTCCAGCAGGGAAGAGCTGCCACCGACGAATTGAAAGATGAACTCCGCAAATGGGTGGCTAAAGAAATCGGAGCCCTGGCTCGTCCAGATGATATTCGTTTTACTGACTCGCTTCCTAAAACGCGCAGCGGAAAGATTATGCGCCGCCTGCTGCGCGAGCTCGCCACTAATGGCGAAGTGAAAGGCGACACGACCACACTGGAGGACCTGAGTGTTATCGCGAAGTTGCGGGAGAGCGATGAGAGCTAATTATCCGAAAATAAAGTTTTACATCCCTGCGTGACTTTTTGCATCGAAATTCAACATGAATTCCGACCAATCACTCCGCAAACATCTATTGTTTTTGCTCAACGAAGAAGGTGCGCACGCCAGCTTCGAATCCGCCGTTAAGAAATTGTCCGCCAACTTGCGCGGGAAGAAGCCCAAGGGCTGCCCCCACTCAGCATGGCAGTTGCTGGAGCACATGCGCATCGCCCAGTGGGACATTCTCGAGTTCACGCGCAACCCGAAACACATTTCACCAAAATGGCCGGACGAATACTGGCCCAGTTTACCGGAGCCGCCCAACGCGAAGGCATGGGATAAGAGCGTGAAGGCGTTTCGCGCCGACCTTGGCGCCATCACTGAAATCGTTGCCAATCCGACGACCGACCTGCTGGAGAGATTGCCCCATGCTGCCGACAAGACTGTGTTGCGCGAAGTGTTGCTCGTAGCAGACCACAACGCTTACCACGTGGGCGAACTGGTACTGTTGCGGCGTATTCTCGGCTCTTGGCCCTCATAGAAATCGGCCCGCTACGGGCAAGTGGTGGGGGCCGACCGACCGCTGAAACGGTCTTGGATCCATGCCATTTGTTCACGCACGGAGCCGCTGAGCAGTTGCCCGCTCTCAAGGTTGGGGTATTGTGAATATTGCGCGCGGTCTTTCTTTTCGCACAGCTTTGCCACCAGATGCCGCGTGATGACGGGCGTTGTTGTCGTATCGCTGTCACTATCGATTAAAAGCAGGGGTGCGTTAGCAGGCCTGTCTGCTAGACGGTTTCGTGCGAAGAAAGTTACAACGGAAGGATCTTTCTGCCAATTTCCTTTGAGCGTCGCCGCTTCGGGTATGCACGCGTTTGAAATCTGCGAATAAGCGGGAAGCGATTCTGCTGTAAGAATTGCTCCCGGCTGAAATGCGGGGAAAATAGACTTCATGCCGTGGGCCAACAAACCGCCTGTCGGACTTGGCGTCGCTTCGGCACTGTGCTCTAGAAGTTCCTGCACATCACCGATCCCTGCTACAGCTACGCTGCCTAAAAAGTGATGGTCATTGTCTAGTTCTCCGACTGCGATTACGGCGAGGCTACCCTCCGCGTCGCCAAGCGCGATCCAGTCCGGGCTTAATTGCGTAAGCGCCTCGTGCGCGGCTGTCACGGAGTTGATGACGTCCGAGGCATTTGCTTCGATATCGAGATAGGCATTGGGAAAATCCGTTCCCAGTCCGGCATAGTCGGTCGCAACCACCGCATAGCCCAGTTCGACGTACATCGCCAGGAACGGCCCACTGTGCAGATTTCTCATCAGTGACGGGGCACACTCTCGCCCCACGCCCGTAAAACGATGAGCGAACGCGATGACTGGCCACCCATGGGCCGGTGGTTTGCCCGAAGGGAGTAATACAACTCCCGATGCCGCGGTGTCTTTCCCATTTGCCGATCGCGAATGATAGAGAATTCGCAACGTCGTAATGTCATAAGGTAAGTCGTAGTCGTCGAAGCGCTGGTAGCGGATCAGTTCACCAGGTTTGCCCGCCGGCAGAGGGGTAGCGGTCTGGTAGAAAGTCGTCAGTGCGAGATTGGGTTTTTTCCGCGGCGTGGGGATCGCCCCAGAAGCGGAGTGGGAAAGAAATACGACGCCGCAAAGTATTGCACGAGCCGCCTGGCGCAACATGGCTCTGCTTACTGTATCGCAATTGCTGTCTTACTGAATCGGTGTGCCGTTGCTTTCGCAAGTGCTTGCATTGCCGTCGGCCGAAGATCGGATCGCGCCCGCATGATCTGCGCAGAATGCCCGCCGTCCATAACTTTCGCCAATCGGAGTGGCAGTCAGGCGGAAACTCGTTGCCGGAGCACCCGCGCATCCCGACAGTTGGAGCGTATAGCCATGCCATCTCCCGCCAGCTAGGCCGCTGTTGATGAGCATTGCTTGATGCTCGTTTGGTTGTCCCTCGCCGAAACCGTCGAGATCAGACAGTGTGCATGTGTACCCAACGTTGGGATAAGTGGCTGCGTAAGTCGTTTCCGCCGCCAATATCGTTCGCATCGCCGCCGGCACGCCGGAATCGTTCGCGAAGGTCCGTGTGGGCATTTGATTTTGCGTGAACGTGACATTCGAAGCGCCAACGGCAGCTTGGCCCGCCATAGCGTGTGCTTTTATGCCGGCTGCAAAGCTTTTCAGAAGCTCCGGGTCGTTTAACGGCAAATGAATCGTAAGAGAAATTTCGTTCAGCTTCCACACGCCCGCTTCTGTCGCCATCGAGAATGTCAACCGTGGCATCAGAGCCGACTTCTGTGCCTGGCCTTCTTTATATGCCTCGAAAGACAATTCAATGTCGTCCTGGTCGCCGTGCAAGCGGTCGTCCTCCACCACAATGTCAACTTTCTGCCCAGTCTGGGGATTCCGCGTCGTTAGAAGAACGCGCCCCGCATCAAAAGTCTGCAAGTCGTTGTTTTGCGTCTGCATTTGCGAAGCGAGTAGAGAGTACTGCTGCAAGTTGGCTAATGCTCCCGACTGTTCCAGCATGGCGCGCGTGGCTGTCGGTAAATGATTCACAAAGGTTCCCGCCTGCTTGCTGAAGAACATTTCCAGGAGTGCCTGCCGCGCGGTCTGCGGAGTTGCCTGCGTGGAGTTTGTGGCCCACAAATTAGATCCAGAAACAATCAATAAGGCGAATGCCGCTAGTCTTCGCATGGAAGGGCTCCCATCATCAGATCAGAGTGAGTCTGCTGATGTTGGCATAGCGCGGACGTTCCCTCCAGTTACGGAGGTAAGGCAAAGACAGAATATGGGTTATCTGTTAGCCCATGCTCATAGATGGGGCCGAAGGTAGATTTTCCTTGACAATTTATACTATGTAATACATAGTATGTTAAGTACACTGTATGTCAAACAGCAATAACGGCATCGACTTATTTGAGAACCTGCGTGGGGAACTACGGCGTGGATCGCTCATTGTGGCGGTCCTCGCGCAACTACGCACGGAACGTTACGGCTACACGCTACGCAAAGCCCTCGCTGAGGATGGGCTGGAGATCGATGAAGGCACGCTTTATCCATTGTTGCGGCGTCTCGAGAGCCAGGGCCTGCTAACCAGCGAATGGCGCGAAGAGGACAAAAGAAATAAGCGCTTTTATCGTCTTTCGCCGGAGGGAGTGCGGCTCCTCACACGATTGCTGGAAGAATGGCGGGGGATTAATAAGTCACTGGAAAAAATGGTCGCCGAGGATTGAACCTATGGAACTTGTAGATCGCTACTTACAGGCCGTCAAATTCGGGCTCCCGAAGAACCAAAAGCAGGACATCGTCGCCGAGCTATCAGAAGACCTACACGCCCAAATTCAGGAACAAGAAGCCGCACTGGGGCGCCAGTTGAGCCAGGATGAGGTTGCAGCCATCTTGAAGAAATTTGGCTCTCCTATGCAGGTGGCTCTGCGTTACCAGCCGCCACGCTATCTTATCGGCCCGCAGGTTTTCCCCATGTATCTCTTTGTCCTGAAGCTGGTTTGGGTGTGTTTTTTCGGTCCGTGGTTCGTGATTGGGGTTGCGCTGGATATTTTCGTCGTTGCCAATCATTCCGGCCACTATCCGGCGTTGACCGCTGTGCTCGACCATTTTTGGCTTGCGGCGTTAATCAATTTTTTTGTTGTCACTATCATCTTTCTGATGATCGAACGCTATCAACCGGAAGGTGTTTGGCAAAACTGGAATCCGCACAAGCTGCCGAAAGTCCGTGACGCGAACCGCATACCGCTCAGCTCGTCCGTCACAGAACTGGTGTGGTATGGGATGATTTCGTTGTGGTGGGTCGGAGCATTTCATTTGCCGTCCCTTTCGGGCCTCGCCGTTGGACCGTCCGCCGCAGTCTCACGATTCTTCTTTTGGCCGGTGCTCTTTCTGGTGGTCGGCCACGCGGCGATCGCGCTCGTGAATGCCTTTCTTCCCTGGTGGACAGCGAGACGTGCGCTGTTTCGGGCCGCTTTGGATTCCTTGGGACTAATTCTCGTCGGGGCTCTGTTGGCGATCTGCTTCACGGGAGGGACCTTCGTGACAGTGAATTCGCCGCAACTCTCGGCCGAAGATATTTTGGGCACCCAGAAATGGTTCACTTGGGCATGGGTGCTATTGCTTCTGCTTTGGGTTGAGATCGGGTATTTCGTTGGTTTGGTGCAGGATGCTCGGCGCGCCATGGGACGACAGCCACTCTCTCCTTGGAGCAACGCGTTAGCCTGCGTAGCGAGGAATCGCACCATGGGAGGGCAACTATGAACGCGATGCAAACCCCATCCCGTTCGCCGCGAATCGGAACAGCAGAGATGGCTCCATCGACCGCCGGTGGCTACAATGTCGCGATCGGCTATCTTCGGATGTTCATCGTGTTGCTGGTGGTGGCCCACCATGCCGTTTTGGCCTATCATCCTTATGCGCCCGCCCCGCCCGCATCATTGGTTGAGCAACCGCGCCTGTGGCAGGCCTTTCCCATTGTAGATAGCCACCGCTGGAGTCCCTTCAGCATTTTCGTCTCGTTCAACGACATCTTTTTCATGTCGCTAATGTTCTTGCTGTCAGGATTATTTGTGTGGCCGAGTCTCACGCGGAAGGGAAGCGCGATTTTTCTTCGGGACCGCGCGCTGAGGCTGGGATTGCCATTTCTGGTGGCCGCTGCATTGGTCGCGCCGCTCGCTTATTACCCGACGTATCTTCAAACCGGCGCGACCTCAGGTTTCGCTGGATTCTGGCAGCAATGGCATTCTCTGGGCACCTGGCCGGCTGGACCCGCGTGGTTCCTCTGGCTGCTTCTAGCGTTTGATTGCGTCGCGGCCTTTCTTTATCGGCTGACGCCAAGGTGGGGAGAGGTTATTGGTCGATTGTCTCGTCAGGCGTGGTATCGCCCATTCGCATTCGTGTGGATGCTCGTCGGCGTTTCGACCATTGCCTACTTGCCTATGGAGTTGGCCTTCAATCCATTCGCCTGGTCATCGTTCGGTCCTTTTACATTCCAAACCAGCCGCCTGCTGCACTTCGCAGTGTATTTTATGGCGGGTGTGGGCTTGGGCGCGTATGGCATTGAACGCGGATTGCTGGCGTCAGATGGCGCCTTGGCCGGGCGATGGTTTCGCTGGCTTTCGGCTGCCCTGCTCACTTTCGCCGGCGCGATTATCGTCATCATCGTCGCCATAACCACTCGAACGCGCTTCTGGGAAGTCGTTGGAGATTTCGCATTTGTCGTATCATGCGCTGTATCAAGCTTTGCCTTCCTCGCAGTCTTTGTGCGGTTTGCGAGGCATCGCGTAGCAATCCTGGATAGCCTCACAGCGAATGCCTACGGGATTTACCTCGTTCACTACGCTTTCGTGAGTTGGTTGCAATATGAACTGCTTCCTGCCTCGCTGCCGGCCGTGGCCAAAGCCGCAATCGTATTCTTTGGTGCGGTCTTATTGAGTTGGGGATCAACGGCAGTCTTGCGTCGTATTCCAATGGTGCGGCGGGTCATCTAAAGTCTATTTGAGGTGTGCAATGGTTCACCCTTCTTCCGCAAAACCTTGCACTGTCAGATGTCCATCAGAACGGAATCGCACGGCTCAAGCATTGCAAAATATAGCATTTGCATGCAGGCTCACTCTGGTCTTTAAGTTGCACGAGTGCGGGGGCAACCTGAATCCAAGCGGCATATACACCGTTTCTGCCGCACGTCCTCCAGGCGAAACATGGCGCTTAAAGCGATTGGTGTAATCTGCCTCGTCCTCAGTTGCGCGAGCATGGCTTTGGGGATGCATGAATCCTCTACGACCCGGCTTGCCTCCGTGACTACGCTGGAGAAGCAAGAGGATCAGCTTTGGGCGGCAGCCTTTCGTGATGCCCGTTTTTCTTCCATTACCGACGCCCAACCGCGGGTAACCTGCGAAAACACGGCTGTCCCCGAGCCTTTGGCAACGCCTGAGCCTCTGCTGGCCGATGGTGAATCCGGCGCTAGAATCGTCATCAGTTTCATTATCGGGATCGACGGCCAGGTACACAGTCCGTTGATTTTGCAAACCTCCGATGAAGTTCACGATTCAATCTTATTGACCGCAGTTCGCTCCTGGAAGTTCCGTCCAGCCACCTGCAACGGGATGCCCGCGGAAAGCGACGGGACAGTAGAGTTTTCGCGCCGATAGTTCTCGTTTAAGCTAGAATCAAGCGCTGTGGATACGAAAAGAAAATGAAAAATACTTCAGATCCAGGTTCGCCCAAGGAACCTGCGGCGAAGGATGCTGTCGCTGGCCGCAAAACCGTCGGCGATGCCTTTGTCCCTCGCATTGACTATGCTCTGCGGGCCAAGCTCGCCAAAGAGGCCGAGCAAGGCTTAGCCAAAGATCCCATTGCCGCGGCTCTGCGTGCCGCAGAGCATTTCGACCTCGAAACGGATACCGAGCAAATCGGCGGCGATGACGAACTGGAATTCTCCGATGCTTGCCGCGCCTGTGGCAAGAACAATCCTCCCGGAACCCGCTTTTGCGCTGCCTGCGGAGTTCCGCTTGATGCCGCCCCGCGAAAATCTGCACCTTGGGAGGCGCCCCACTCCGGGCAACATCACTACCATCATCATTACCATCATCATTATTTTGGGCAAGAAACATCCGCCCAGCAGGAACGAGCGCCAATCTCCGCGCCAGCCGCCCGCGATTCTGCCGCGCCGCGCGTGGCTCCTTCCGGATCCGGATTAAGCAAAGCCGAAGCTGCGGTTAGAAGGTTGTCCCAGGACTGGGCGCAGGCTTGTAACACGAAACACCTCGACGATCTGGTAGAACTCTACGCGACAGACGCGCTCGTGTTGCGTCCTAACGTTCCGCCCGTCCGCGGAACTGCCGCCATCCGAGAATTTCTGTTTAGCGTTCTCGACGCAGGACTGGGCGAGGTTGAGATGGAAGTTGTCCGGGTCGAGATATTTGGCGATGTGGCTTACGAGGCTGGTCGCTGCAAAATGCTGGTACCTACGGCAATGGGCAAGCGGCGCGAGGAGCGCGGCAAGTATCTTCTTGTTGCAACCAAACAGGCCGGCGAATGGGGAATTGCCACCGATTGCTGGTCGAGCGACCTCAGCCTGGATGCCGAAGCAATCGCTTCTCCCGCGGGTGGTCGTCCCGCTCGTAAATAGCGCCTAAGCATTAACGCCTAAAGCCGCAAGGCGTTCGCGCAGTCGCTCGGGTCCTTCCATTTGAATGGTTCTCATTCCTAGTCGCGACGGCGATTCCAGGTTCTCTGCACGATCGTCAATGAAACAACATTGCGCGGGCGGCGTTTGGGTGATGTCCAACGCGAGCCTGTAGATGGCCTCGTCCGGCTTGCGTTTCCCGACGTAGCATGAACTGATAAAAATGCGAAAGATGTCCCGCAACTTAAAAGTCTGAATGCGGTACTCGTTCAGCTCGCGCGATTCATTGTTCAGCGTCGCCATAAAATATTTGCCGGTCGAGGCCAGCTCTTCCGCCAATTTCAACGCAGCCGCCCTGGGCTGCGACAGCCGAAACATTACCTTCTTAAACTCCTCTTTACTGAAACTCCGCGGGGCATAAAATACGGTCTGATCGAGATACGCGTTCAATGACAATTCGCCACGCTCAAACGCATCCACTAAGTTCTCGTGCCTCAAATTGAATTCAGCTTCATCCAAGCCGAAGCGATCGAGCGCTTCACGGCGCTCGGTGTGGTCCCACGCGTTGCTCAGCAATACGCCGCCGACGTCCCAGAAAATTGTTCGAATCTCTTGAGAATCTAGCAAACTCGCTCTCCGTCACCTGTTGTCAATCCATAATACCCGTGGAATTAGCTTCCGCGGCTCCCGCGAAGTGTCATCTCGCTCTATCTTTGTAGTATTGAAGCTCGCCTGCATATTTGTTCGCCCAATAAAAAACCGGCCCTAGCTCAGGGCCGGCGATGGGTTCCTTGTTATCCGATTAATCGGCGTTCGTTCTTTGGGTCAGCATCTGCCGGTAACTCAGGTTGTCAATGTCGCGGAACATTGGCGTGCCCGGCGGCAGACCGGCTGGGTTGGTGAAATCACTGTCGAAAATAAAGTTACGTGTCGGTGCGCCGTACGGATTGGTTTTGTCGGCCCCAGTCGCATACGTCGCATAATAAAGGTTTGCCATCGATCCCTTGTAGTTAAGCGTTGTGCCCCATGATTCCAGCAATCGCAGGAAATTGTGAACTCCGCCGTCGGAACCGAAGTCACCCGTCGCCCATGCATATTGCGCGGTGGGGAACGTCGGGTTCTTACCGGCGCACACGCCCATGCGGTAATACGCTGGCGCGGTGGCAGCCCTGGCGCCCGAATTGACCGGATTCAACATGTCCGTGAGGTCGGACCATTGGTTCGACAACACGGTAACCGCATCCGCGATGATCGACGCGGCAGAGTGGGCCACGTCAACCGACGGACTGTTCCAGGTCGTGTCACCCGCGTTGCTATTGTAATTGCCCCATACGTAAACCGGATTTTCCGAGGCGACCGTGAAGCCGCCAGTTCCGCCTGCGGCCGTCGGCAAATTACCCAGCGAGCCGTCAACCAATCGCAGTACATGGCGCGCGCCCGCCACAAAGTTGCGTCGGCCCGTCGTTACACAACTGTTGATGCGGTTAGTGTACGGATCCAGCGGCACACTGGTGTTAATCGCCGTGCTGGGTTTGGTCGTCGCCGGACTTCCAGGGTTCCAGAACCCATTGGCGAGATCGATGGCGCCGCCGATATCCGGTAGTCCGTTGCCGTTTGCATCTTCCGGCGAACTGGTAGGCACGGCCGGTTTTCCCGGCATGTAGTCAGTATCAAGCCGCTGATCAGGTGTGCCCGCCGCGCCGACCATTGCATTCACCGAGTCCTCAAGCTGAGAGTCTCCGGATTTTTCGCCCACGGGGTGCGTAGAAATTATATTCACTGCCGGGCGCATGCCACGGCGATCCGAGAAATAGAGAATGTAACCGTTGTAGGTGACGTTATCCACAGTTTTGCCGATTGCGTCAGTCTGCAACCAGTTGTTCAGATTGCCCACATCTAACTCGACGGCGTTCATCACGCCATTGGTGGAGCAGCTTGCGGCCGCCTGCGCGACGTTATCGCGGATTTCCCCTTCGCGCTGATCGTAGAAGTTGATCGGGTACCAGTTGTTTCTCGAGTTGCTCGTGGCCGATTTGGAATCGCCGTAGTCCCACAAGTTAGTGGAAGCGTCCGGGATGGCTTCCGGTGGCTTGCCGTAAGTGCAATGTGCGAGAGAGTATGTTCCGCCGGACTTCACGCAAGTCGGCGCTGTACCCGTCGTGTCGAGCGCGCCATCCGCATTGCGGTCCGCTGGTTGCTGGAAGATCAAGATTGCGTTCGGATTGATCGGATTCGTTCCCGGTGCTGTCGGAGGAGTGGTGCCGCGCGAGAAACCCTGTTCCAGCCAGTTCTGGGTGACGTTCACCCATGCGCCCCCCACCTCAACATCCACGCGAATATAGCCGTCAATCAAGTTCCAGTTACTGGTCGTGGCCGCCGGCGTAGGCGTGTAATACGGGTAGGTCACAGCGGCGCAGGTATAACCGGCGCCTCCGCCCGTGATCGTGCATGGGGGCATGGTGAATGGTGCCGGCGGATTTGCCGCTCCCTGCGCCCCTAACAGAGGTGCTGTTCCGACAGGCTGCAATAGAAGGTTTGCCGTGGAAGGGGCATGCGTCCAGTCCGCCGGCAACTGATACGCAGCGCTCTGCGCTGTTGCAGTCCACACGTAAGTATCAGGCACAGCCGTTGAGCCCTGTGCGAAGCAAGTATTGTAAGTCCCGCCAGAGGCCAACACCGGCAGTCCTGCTTTCGGAGTCGCCGGCACGCAATTGCTATAGTTCGGCCCGCCAACCCCCGAATTGTCATAGTTTGCCAAGCGGATGTTTCCCGAGTCTGCTGCTCCGCCGGGCAGTTCCGCCGGATCGTCGGAGATAAGAATACGAATTTCAGACTGCGTGTACAGTCGCGATGAGTCAATGCTGGATCCCGCGTTCGGAGGACGCCGGATGATTTCATACTGCCCGATATTGGCGCCGCCGCCAATGAAAGGTAAATTCAGAGGCTGTACACCTGTGTTTGTCGGATTGCCGTAGTTTCCATCCACCAGCCATCCATTGTAAGAACTCTTCGAAATCGTTGCCCACGAAGGCGGGCCACCGTTATACGCGGAGTTTGCCGCACCCACCACGCTGCCTTCGGTCAGAGCCAAAGCCCGGCACGCCGGTTTGGCCCCGTCGCAGCCGCCGCTGGCCGTCAAAACGTCAACCACACCGTTGTGGCTCACGTTGGTTAATTGGCCGTTCGCCAACTGTTCACGAATTACGTTGCCGTACGCTGAAACCTTATCGTGAAACGTGACCGTCCCGCCCGCCGCCAGATACAAATCGCCATTCGTATGCACGCGGCCTTGGAAGTCCATGTTCGGGCCAGGGAAGTATGACAAATCCACCTGCGAAAACGCGCCGAATTGAAACACCGGAATCAAGGCGATCTGCACTTGCCGCGTCATGCTGACCTGATCATTCAGAACTGTCTGCGCCGTGGACAGCAGGTTCACGTTCCACGTCTGCGCATACAATCCCGCGAAGGTTCCGGACGTGATCAATTGAAAACTGGTCAGTGGCGTGACCCCGTCATTGTTTTTCGTCGCCGGCGTCAAGGAATATTGCACCCAAGTCGTAGGGCTGGGGTTGTCCGCGCTCAGCGAGGTAATGTCTGAGACCTTTGGGTTTTGGATGGACTCAAGGGTGTTTGCGAGGTCCGCCGTCATGTGTTCAATGCCGCCCTCGGCATTGCGGAAAGCCAGCGTATTTTGCAGATCGCCGCCTCCAGCCTTGCCTTCGGTCGTGACCATCATGAACAAGGCGATCGCCATGCAGCTCATCAATGCAAGCAGCAACAGCGAAGCGATCAATGTGAAGCCCCGAGCGTTTCGTTTTGTTCTATTCATGGCTTATTCCCCGTACATCCAAATTCTCTTGTGCGTCGTTCGTGCACAGCTGTGGCGCGTGCGGCGATCACGTCTGCCGCATCTTCGCTCAATACCGTTCCGAGAAACTTAAATTGCGGGCGCTGATGGAGGATTGCATGTCAATGCCCTGATACCCTTTCGCCGTGCCCTGATATGCTTGCACTCCGTTGCCCTGGCTGCGCAAACTCAAATGCGCCAGGTTGATGGTGCGAATCAGGTTGTAGTTCGCGCTGCCCCCGGCATTGCCCGATTGTGTCAGCAACGTTCCCGCGCTGGTGAACGTGTCATACGTGAACTGCATATTTTCGACGTTGTCGGCTACTGGTACTGGCTGGCGTGCATTCACCAGGCGCATTAGTTTCGGGTTCGTTCCCGTGTTGTCAATGTAATAAGTGACCATCCACAACCGGGTCGCGGTGATGGAGTTCAAATTCGCTCCCGTAGGCTTCGTGTTCAGGACGCAGACTCCCGCTGCGAGACATTGGCTGACCAGGTACGGCAAGTTGTCTGTTGCCGCATTTTGATTCAGTCCCAACAAGTCGCCGGCCGCGAAGGACACGTTATAGGGACTAACGCTGGCCGCTCCCGGTGCTGCAGTGACTTCGGCGATAGCCGAGTAGGTGCCGTATTGAAACAAAACCAGATCTCCCACCTGCAACGCTGTTCCTGTCGCGCTCAATTGCTGCGGCGCGGGCAGAGGCACAGGGGCCGGATAGATCAGGTTCACTGAGTTTCCATATTTGTCGTTGAACTGCACGTAATAGTCTTGTAGCAGCAGGACGTTGTCTGTATAAACCGTCGTGATTACGTCAGTCGGTCCGATGGCCGCGTTGAGTGTAGGCCCCGCCTGATAGCCCGGGATAAGCCAATACATTTGGTTGACAACCGGTGCGGGCGTCTGTGGAAATGCAATCGCCGCATTGTTGTTCGCACCTAAGTGGCACGTAAGTGAGACCACGTCACAACCGTACTTGGGAATCGAGGCACCGCCCGTGGCGACCGCCAGTCCGCCTGAAGGCAACCCAGCTCCCGCCAGGCTGACGTCCTGTGTCAACAGGTCGTACGCTGCCCGCGAGTCCTGCTGCATCTCGGCTCGCTGTGTCACTGTCCAGGTCGCGCTCGTTCCTCCTGAGTACATGCTGACCGCGCCACCCAGTACGATTAGACCAACGGCCATGGCGATCAGCATTTCGATCAAGCTGAAACCCGAAGCGGATTGTTTACTTGTGCGTCGCATCATCCCTCGTTTATCGGTACTCCGAAATGTATCCCGCAAGCACATACTGCTTGGGCAACTTAAACTGGGGAGTCGTGTATTGAACCGTGATTGTGTAAGACCGTAAATTTCCCGACAATGCTGCTCCTGTGTACGGGTCGATATCGCTGATCACAATCTGCCTTTGGAAATTCGTCAGGGTAAATGCTGCGTTCGCGTCATCAGCATTGCCGAAAGTTCCATCGGGGCCCGGCGGCGTGAGCGTCTGGGCTCCTGCCGCGGCATCATCAGCCGTGCCGAAGATTCCGTCCACACCCGGGTTGTACACTGGCTGAAAACCTGTGAGAAAAATGCCGGTCGTCCCGTCTGGATTTACGACCGTCACGTTTTGAATTCCTTCCCATTGGATGTTGGCCGTGTCGCGCGCACTGTAAATGCTTTCCATCGTCTCGGTCGCGATTTGTTTGGCGAAAAGATCGAGCTCCGAAGTCTGTGTCGTCGCCATCGCGATGCCAAACACACCCAGCAGCGAGACCAGTCCGATGGTTAGTACGCAAATCGAGATCAGCACTTCAATAAGCGTGAAACCACGTTCACGCTTGTCGCTAAGTTTTTGCCTCGGCAATTTCATTGTTGTACCCATGTCTTCGTTGCCCCCACCGTGATGAGTGTCCATCCCCGCAATCGCCCGGTCGCTCCCCACAACGTAATCGCTTTCGAACTCATCACCACCCCGGGACGCGCAATGTAAACCACGCCGTTGTTGATGTTGTTGGCAATGTCTTGCGCCGAGCCATCGGGATAGAAATACACAACGTTTGGTACGCCCGGCGCTACGCCCTGGTCGAAGCTGATTGCCGGTGTTCCGGTCCCGAAATTGTCTGGCGTCGTGGCCACTGTATTTGGCAGACCCGGTTCGGCGTCGAACGACACATCGTTTGGCAGCTGAATCGTTTCGATAGTCGTAGGATTCGTCGGGTTCGTATCCTTCACCGTGATCGTATTGGGAATCGCGGCGTTGCTAAGCGTCACTGAAACTACCGTACGTTTTGCAATCGCAACCTGCCGTCCCAGCCGCATCGTCGCCAGCGTCGTGTTGTACGCGTTTGCTACATGCGACTGCTGCAACATCGGCATCATCACCATGGTGCCCATCCAGACCATGATCATCAGGATCGTGATGACGATCAGCATTTCGATGAGCGAAAACCCTCGTTGCTGTTGTTTCTTTTTCATCCTGCTGCTTTCTTCGGCTATCTCGCCGTTTCCACGTTGCCGTTTGGTGACAATTCCGTAACAACAAACACGCCAGCTCCGCCCTGAATCGGGGGAGTGTTAAATATCTCTAAGTCGCGGGACTTCCCGCTGTGAATCAATCGTATGGACGGGGTTAGGCAGCGTCAAAACACCAAAGACAGGAACCTAAACTGGCCTTGCGTAATGTAACTTTGCCTGGGTGACGGAGGTCATTTTGGCAGCGCGAAGTTCTGGCTTGTGCGGGCCATGCCGCCGCGCGGATCGCCTGTGTATTCATGCGAATGCGCGATGCGCACGCAAAGGCAATCTGCAATTCTGGGCGGGCCTGCTTGAAGGTAAGGCAAGCCCCTCGGTTCGCGAGAGATCAGGATGTGACATGCCACCGTGAGTAACCGCCAAGCGATTACTCCGGATTGGCTTGCGGGGCCCGTTTCCGCCTCGCTACCGCACTCAGGCCTTGGCTACGGTATCCTCGACTACCGCCTGCCGGAAGTAGTCGAGAGAAAGCTTTAAGCCGCTTTCTAAATCGATCTTGGGTTCCCAGCCCAGTAGAGTGCGGGCTTTCGTGATATCCGGTCGCCGCTGTTTGGGATCATCGGGTGGCAATGGTTCGTATTTGATCGCGCTCTTGGAGTCCGTCACGGCCAACACGCGCTTGGCGCATTCCAGGATCGTAAACTCCGATGGATTGCCGATGTTGACCGGCAGATGCTCGTCGGATCGGGCCAGCCGCAGGAAGCCGTCAATTTCGTCGCTCACGTAGCAAAAGCTGCGCGTTTGCCCGCCGTCTCCATATACGGTGAGCGCTTCGCCGCATAACGCCTGCTTCATGAAGTTAGGCACAACGCGCCCATCATTGAGCTGCATGCGTGGTCCGTAAGTATTGAAGATGCGAACGATCCGCGTATCGACTTTGTAGTACCTGTGATACGCCATCGTGACTGCTTCCGTGAAGCGCTTGGCCTCGTCATAGACCGACCGCGGCCCGATGGGATTCACATGGCCCCAGTAAGTTTCTTTTTGTGGATGCTCGAGCGGGTCCCCATAACATTCGGACGTCGAAGATACCAGATACTTCGCGCCATATTTCCGTGCGATATCCAGCGCATGAAAGGTTCCGAGCGAACCCACCTGTAGCGTTTCCACTCCGTGAATTGTGTAGTCGACCGGACTCGCCGGGCAGGCGAAATGGAATACATAGTCAACCTTGCCGCAATCGAACGGCTGATTGATGTCAATTTCGCGGAACTCGAATCGGCCATCGTTCCGCAGGTGTTTCAGGTTCGACAACCTTCCCGTTAGAAGGTTGTCGGCAACAACAACTGAATAGCCTTCGCCAATCAGCGCATCGCACAGATGCGAACCTAGAAAGCCCGCGCCGCCTGTGACCAGCGCGCGCCGAACATTTGACGATTTGCCCGACGAAGACGCGCCCGAGGAGGGCGCGGCAGATCCAGATCCAGATAAAGATACACTCATGACTTTTGAACTTGAGGAGCCGGCACGCTTCTCATAGACCCCATTCCGTCGGAAATCGCTGCCGGTCTGCCCACGCTGTAGTATGTCAATCCGTGCTCTGCCATGATGTGCGGATCGTAGAGATTGCGTCCGTCAATGACGATCGGATATTTCAGTTCATCGTGCAGACGCTTTAAATCGAGGCAGCCGAACTCTTCCCACTCCGTCAAGATCAGCAAGGCATCAGCATCCCGCGCTGCTTCGTAGGGGTCGGAGACAAATTTCACCCTCGTCCCGAATTCCTCATTGCGTGCGCGCTCTTGCGCCGCGGGATCAAAGGCAGCGACTTCGCAACCCTCCTGCAACAACGACTTCACCAGTTCAATCGCCGGCGATTCACGAATGTCGTCCGTCCCGCCTTTGAACGCCAGGCCCAGCACCCCAATCCGCTTGCCCCGCAGCGTCCACAACGCGCTTCGTATCTTGCGCAGGAAGCGCGCCCGCTGCTCTTCATTGATGCGCATGACTTCGTCGAGCAGGCGGAAGTCGTAGCCGCATTCGCGCGCTACCGAACGGAACGCCATGAGGTCCTTGGGAAAGCACGATCCGCCGTATCCGATGCCGGGATTGAGGAATCGCGAGCCAATCCGGTTGTCCGATCCAATCCCCTGGCAGACTTGCTGCACATTCGCCCCTACCGATTCGCAAATCGAGGCGACCGCATTTATGAATGAAATCTTCATCGCCAGAAATGCGTTGGAGGCATGCTTGATCAGTTCCGCGCTCTTCGCGCTGGTCACGATAATCGGCGGAGGAATCTGTGCGCTGTCCGGCCCTGGAATGGCGTCTTTCTTCTGATAATAGCTGCCTTCGGTAAGCGGCGCATAGACCTCGCGCAGTAGCGCCGCCGCGCGCTCGCTGTCCGCCCCGACGACAATGCGGTCAGGATAGAGAAAGTCCGTGACCGCCGTACCTTCCCGCAAAAATTCGGGGTTCGACGCCACATCAAAAGAGTCAGGCGGCACCCCATTACGCAGAATTATTTTCCGTACCCAGTCGCTCGTATAGACCGGTACTGTGCTCTTCTCCACCAGCACCTTGTAGCCGTCAATCGCGCCAGAAATACTGCGCGCGACCGATTCAACGTAGGATAAATCTGCCTCGCCCTGTTCCGTAGGCGGCGTTCCGACGGCAATGAAGATGGCGCTACTGACTCGCACCGCGCCTTGCAAGTCGTCCGAGAAAGTTAGTTTTTTCCCGCGATGTCGTTCCAGCAGTTCCGGCAGAAAATTTTCATGGATAGGCACCTGGCCGTTCTTCAGCGCCGCGAGCTTCTGCTGGTCGTTGTCGACGACGACCACGTCATGCCCCAAATCCGCAAAGCACGCTCCTGCCACCAGTCCCACATACCCCGATCCTACGACCGCGATTCGCATGAAAAAGCCCCTTACTGTTCAAATGAAATCTAAAAATAAAACGTAGAACGACTACGCCCGCACTTCAATTTAGTGTAGTCACTTTAATCTCTTTTTTCATCCGCTCGACTCACCCTGGTAACAAAGCCGGCAGCGGTATTTAGCTTGTTCCGTACCATTTTTCCTTGAGCGGAGGCAGTGCAAACCTGACCTTCGGCCGGTGCGGAGCGGTTAGCTTCAGCGCATAAAGGGTAAGTTCCACACGCGTGGAAACTCCCAGCTTTTCAAACACGCGAAACATATAATTCTTTACGGTATGTTCGCTCAGGTCCAAACGCTCAGAGATTTGCCGGTTGCTCAACCCATGTGCAGCCAGCCGCGCAATCTCTTCTTCCCGTGGACTCAGCAGGCGCGGGTTGGGCAGCACCGCTTCTTGGATCGGTGCCTGCGTTGACAACGCGTCAATTAAATACAGCACCTGTTCCGACGTTGCCCACGTTTGTCCCGCATGCACGCAGGCAATGCACTTGCACAGCGTTTGGAACGACTCAGACCGGCAGAACACGCCCTGCGCCCCTGCGCGGAATGCCTCCACCACTTGTCCCTTGTCGATAGAATCGAGCAAGGCAATGATATTGATTTCCGGGTATGCGCTCTTCACTTCCTGCAACAGTCCGAAGGGACGGTCGGTAATTCCCCCCAAACGCACGCTGATAATCAGCACGTGGAACGACTCCTGCGCCAGGCTCTCGGCCATTTCCATGGGTGTCGTCGCCGCCACGGTCTCATAACGGCGGTCTCGCGTCAGCGTGCCGGCTAGAAACTCGCAACTCATCTCTGCCAAGTCTGCCACCAACACCCTGATCTTTGTAATTGGGGTAAGTTCCGAGGTCATCCTGCCTAAGCCACCGAATCCCGGGGGTAACTATCACGTAATCTTGTGCTAACTAATCCTAACGGGTAGTCGCCAACCCCTACAAGGAGTCATACGTCTCTATAACCCTTGACCACCCCGAAAACAGAGGTTTTTCACAAACTTTCGCTCAAGTTTGTTAGTATTTTGGCAGTCGGCCTGGGAGATTTGGGGCTTTTATCCTCCCGCCACGCCTGAAAGCTCTACCACTCTTCCCCAGCTTTTTTGCGAGTGCGCGGGTGCCTCCGGCCGGGAGATGCCATGTACTTGAAGTTTTTTGGATTTCGCGAACAGCCGTTCGGGGTCACTCCCGATCCACGCTTTTTATATCTGAGTCCATCGCATCGCGAGGCGATGGCCTCGCTCGACTACGGGATCGAAGCCAATCGCGGCTTTCTCGGCCTGATCGCGCGTCCCGGCATGGGTAAGACCACGCTTTTGTTCCACCTCCTCGAAAAATATCGCAGCTCGGCCCGCACCGCCTTCTTGTTCCAAACCCAATGCACGTCGCGCGAATTCATGCGCTTCCTGCTCGTTGAACTCGGCTACGAGGGCGACACCACCGACTTCGTCAAAATGAACGACGAATTCAACAAGCGCCTTCTTCATGAAGCCCGCGCCGGCCGTAAGTTCATCGTGGTCGTCGACGAAGCCCAGAACCTGAAACCGCCGGTCCTCGAAACCGTTCGCTTGCTCTCCGACTTCGAAACCCCGCGCGCCAAGCTTTTGCAGATCATCCTTGCCGGTCAGCCCGAATTAGCCGATAAACTCGCAAGCGCCGGCTTGTCCCAGCTTCGCCAGCGCATTTCCATGCTCAACCGCCTGGAGCCTCTATCCATCGAGGAAGTCAAAAACTACGTCGACTACCGCTTGGCCGTCGCAGGCTACCGTGGCGATCCCTTGTTTACTCCCGATGCCTTGACGGAAATCAGTGAATTTACTGAAGGCATTCCCCGCAACATCAATAATTTCTGTTTCAACGCGCTCTCGCTCGCGTGCGCTTTACAACAGAAGCCGGTCGATTCCGCCATTGTCAGAGAAGTCATTTCCGACCTCGACATCTCCAAGCTCGGCTCTCTCAGCACTCCGCCGCCTCCAGAACCGGTCTACATTCCAAAGCCGTTGGTAGCGCCCGTGCCGCCCCCTATCCCGCCTCGCGGCAAAAACGGCGAGCACCTCAGTCCGGCCGAAGCCAAAGCCTACATGCAGCAGATTTCCGATCGTTTGAAAGACTGGCAGGAATCACTCAATCGCGTCGTCAAACATCCTGGCAGCGAGAAACCAAATTAATCTAAATCTAAGGGCCGGACACGCCCATCCCCTGAAAGACAAAAGCCTCTGCCCGAAGGCAGAGGCCGGTTTTACCTACCTATCTAGATCCCTATACCGCCTGCATCGCCTGCGGCTGTGTCGTCACTTCCGGCAAAGGCATCGCCTCGGGCGTGTTCCCCATGCTGTAGGCATACAGCACGACTTCCACGCGCTTCGAAACCCCGAGCTTGTCGAAGATGCGGAACAAGTAATTCTTGACCGTATGTTCCGTGAGTCCGAGCCGTTGCGCAATCTCGCGATTGGACAGTCCCTCGGCTACGCAGCGGACGACTTCTTGTTCGCGCCGCGACAGCAAGCCCGCCCCGCGCGTATCCACGATGCGCATCGGCAGCGCTTCGCCCAGCGCCTCCAGCAGAAAACGCAACTCTTTGCTGTTCGCCCAAACTTGTCCTTCGCTCACCCGCTGAATGCATTTAGCCAGCGCCTTCATCGACTCACTGCGGCAAAACACTCCTCGCGCGCCCACTCGAAACGCTTCCACTACCAGGCTGCGGTCGGAGTGATCCAGCAACATCACCACCCGTGCCTCCGGGCGCAGGGCGCGCAATTCGCGCGCTACTTCAAATCCCTTGCGCGGGTCGTCATCCAGATGCGCGCTGATCATTACCACGGCCGGTTTTTCTTCCATCACCGCCGCGATGATTGCCCTTGTGTCCGAAACTGGTTCCAGTACTTCAAAGCGCTTGTCGCGCTCCAATGCTGAGGTCAACAACTGGCTGTTCATTCGCGTGCTGTCTGCGGCTAAAACACGAATTACTTCGGTGATCTCAGGTAAGGCAATTGCGTAGGCCATTTTGGCGAGTCCCCATTCGGTCTAGAGACACAAGTTTCCTTGCGCTCATTAAGGTTCGCTGCGCGTAGCATTTGGGGGGATCGTAGAACCAAAGCTACAAATTCGAGTCAACTGTCGGACCGCTCAGCGAGGAGACGCTAAAGGGTACAACCAGGTAGTACCCCTGCCCAACAGTCACCCAATGACTGCATTCTGCTAAAACTTTAGTCTCATAACATTTGGATGTAAATAGCACCTCCGTGCCATTAGTGCATCATTTCCCCATTTGGTAAACACCGCCAACTTCCGCCAAAGCGGGCTACTAAAGCCTTGTTTGGCAGGTGCTTACCTGCAATCTCCGGTAATTACTGTAGGCTCAACTCGGGATAAAACCTTAGAGCCATCGAGACTCCAGAGCGGCGGCCGCAAACTACCCAAAATTTCGCTGAACAATCGGCCGAAACAAGGCCAAATTCTCGTGTTATCTCACGTAGTGCGGAAGTTAGGGAAGCGTTATGGGGGGAACTTTCCATTTTCGAGCCCGTAGTCGCACGCTTTTGCCACCACGGTGAGAGTTAAGGAGAAATAAAGAAGTAAAGGAGATGAAGCGGAAATCGATGCTCACTGCACCACCAGCACCACCGGCGGCGCTGCCGTCTCTGAAATCACGCCAGCACTGCCCGTCACGGTAATGGTGTATGTTCCCGTCGGAGTTCCTGGCTGCCCACCCGATATCCCCGTTCCACCGCCGCAGGATGGAAAGACGCCGATCGCGGCGCATATCAGCAAAACCGATGCCCACCGGTGTTTCGACCGCCGAGTCCGAAATGCCGCAAGCATCGCGGGAAACAGCAGCGCGAGCCCATAGCCCCAACCCGGCACAAATGCCACCACTTGCGCCGTCGTCGTAATTGTCAGCGTCGTAATGCTGGGCTCGTCGATCGTCCCCGGCGCCACTTGCGCCGGACTGAACGCACAACTCGCCGCCGCTGGCAATCCCGAACACGCGAAGCTGATTTGGTTGGTAAAGCTATCGCCGCTGCTCACCTGCAACATGTAGGTTATCGGTTCTCCCGGCGCGACCGTTTGCGTGCCCGTCGTGTTATTGATGACAAATGGGGTCGTCCCCTGGCCATTGCCCACCACCGTCAAAATTGGCGACGGCGCGGCATCCGTCGTGACTGATCCGGATGTCGCCCCCACCGTGATATGGCTTGTGCCCACTGGCGTTGTCGCGGCAGTGTTTACAGTCAATGCCACCGTCGTCGTTCCACTGCCTGCCGCCACGGATGCTGGCTTGAACCGGCAGCTTGTACCAGCAGGGAGACTTGACACGTCGCAGGAAAAATCCGCCGCGTTCTGCAAGCTTCCGCCGACAGGCGCCACGCTCAAGCTGTATTGCGCCGCCTGCCCCGGCGCGATAGTTTGCTGCCCGGTGTTGTTCACAAACGAAAGCGTCGCTGAACTTTCAAACACGACCGCCGTGCTGTGCGTGATCTGAGATCCATCCGTACCCTGGGCCACGATGTTGAAGTCATACGTCGCCGCAGTCTTGCTGTCCGCAGTAACGGTAAAAGGCGCGCCAGTCGCGGTCGGGATTAGCGTGAGTGGCGATGGTGTACAACTTGGCGGCGATCCTGCTCCGCAGCTCAAATTCACTGGACTGCTGTAGCCGTCCAGCGCACTGAGCGTGCCCGTGAATACGGCGGGCGTGTTTACCGGCACGGTTAATAGCGGCGTTGCAATCGTCATTGCAAAATCAGGGCTGCCGGTGCTCTTTGTCGACGCGAAAATCAAGGCAACCTGATGCGTCGTTTGATTTTGGTCTGTGCCTTGCGCCACGAGGTTGAAGTTGTAATTAGCTACCGAACCGCTCTCCACCGTAACCACAAAAGCGCTGCCATTTTGCGTCGGCACTACGCTCGCCGGACTCGGTGTACACGTCGGCGGTGCGCCGCTGCCGCAACTCAAATTCACCAGGTTGTTGTAGCCATCTTGCGTGCTCAGATTTCCTGTGAACGTCGCCGGAAAGCCCTGCGTGGCATTGGCCGATGTATTGTTCATCGTCACCGCAAAGTCCGGCGAGATGATGAGTCCCAATGGCTGGGTAATCATCGGTTCGCCCGGAATTGCAGGATCACTCGCCGCTGCGATTGTGATCGTGTAATGTCCCGCCGGACTCGTCGCATTGGTGCTCACCGTCAAGACGGACTGTGCCGAATTTGTAGCCGTCGGAAAAACCGTTGCCGGCGAAGCGCTGCAACTCACCCCAAGATTTGGCGGAGGCGTGCATGTAAGATTAACCGCCGCATCAAACGGTCCCATCGCAGAAACTAAAATTGAAATCGGCCCCGACGTCGCTCCCGAACCCAGCGTGATGCTCGGAGGCACCGGTGCACCCAGACTGAATCCCTCGACGCTGAACGTCAGCGCAATTTCATGACTCAATCCGCTCTGGTCCGCGCCTTTGAGGTAGAAATTGTATGTTGTCGGTGTTCCTCCAACGGTCACGGTAACGTTAGCCGTGTTCGTTCCCCCTCCCAGTTGTGCTTTGCCGGACGCGCTGCAAGTCGAGGGCGGCGCAGTCAGTCCGCTCAGGCACGTGAACTGAACATTGCCGCTATAGCCGTTCAACGCGTTCACAGTAATTTGAAATGCTCCCTGTGTTCCCGTGAACGCGGTCAGCGGATTGTTCGATACCGTGATTTGAAAATCTGCTGTCGCAACCAGTGGGGTCTCCCACATGCCTCGCCCGTAGGTCGAAGCTCGCAAGAGTTTTTCTCCCTGCGCCTTGAAAATTGCCAACGACGTCACGGCCACGTTCGGCAAGAATCCGCTTTGCCCGCTTCCCGCTGCCGGCCCGACTTCACTCCAACTTGGTGCGGATGTACTCGTCGAAAAAACTCCCACATCAGTTCCTACGTACAGCGTGTCGGTCGTCGTATCCAGCGCAATGGCATTCGCTGGCGCATCGGGCAATGCGTTCACGCCATTGCCTGTGAAATCATTCCAACTCACGCCCGCGTTTGTCGTTTGCCAAATATGCGAAACCCCAAATCCCATGATGCTCACATACGCCGTGTTTCCCGTCGGATCTTTCGGATCCAGCGCAATCGCAGAAATTGAAAAGAACTCTGGATTGATATCGTCCGTCTGGTTCGACCACGAGTTCGGGCCCAGCAATGCATTCGTGGTCACCAGCACGTGCCCGCCCGTCGGGCTCTGGGTTGCGTTCGGCCCGTAACCATCCGTGCCGGCGTAGATCACATTGGAAAATCCGCCTTGTATCGGACCGCCCGTCGCGAGTGCGCGTACTTGATTCACTTCATCGCCAGTGCATGCGCCCGGAGCGCCCGTGTCGAAACCATCGCTGACCGCGACAAAGCCTGTACCGTCGGTCGACCCACGCCACACCCGGCACGTACCCACCAGCAAAGTCGCATCGCTTTGCGGGTCGAAAATAAACGGTGTGAAGAACGGCCCCATGTCTCCGCCCAGCGTCGCATTGCTCACAATCAAGCCGTTGTTGAAGTCTTCTGACGTGCAACTCAATCCCAATTCGCACTTCTCAATGCTTACGCCCGTGTTTTCTGTGAACCATTCGAGCGCATTGGCAGGATTGATGAGCGTGTATCCGCCATCCGGTTCGTTCACGTTCTGCCACGTGGTTCCACCTTCCGCCGACCCCGTTGCCGGGGAACCATTGGCCTGCGCGCCCGCCAGCAGCGTGTTGGGATCATTCGGCGATTGTGCGAATCCGACTAACTGCGTCATCGAACCGAGCGTCTGATTCAGGCTGTCGAAGTCGTTGGTTTCTCCGCAAGTTCCGGTATCGAGATCGTTAAATCCATTCACCGCGCGGTAGATTCCGCCGTCATTGGCGAAGTACATGACCGCTTGCTGATTGTTCTGCACCAACTCAAACCCGATCGCGTGTTGTGACGCATGAACATGCGCGGTCGAGCCGAAATCCGGCGGACAGCCATAGACATGCGTGAGATTCAGAAAAACCGCATTCGGCGGTGGAGGTGGGTTCACGTTGGGATTGCATGTCGGAAATTCCGGCGAAAGCTCGCATTTAAAAATATTTACCGCGCCCGCGTATAGATCCGTCACCCCGCAATTCGGATCCGATTGCGCGCAATTCGGCACAGCCGCCAATTCCAGGTTGTAAGTGCCGTCTTCCTGCGCCGCATCCGCCGAACAGATCGCCGCAGTCGAGAATTCCGGTTTCGTCAATCTGCGCCCACGTCACACCACCGTCGAAGCTTTGCCATATGCCCTGGTCCACGTCGTTCGCATCGACATACCAGACATACATCTCGCTACGTCCGGGGACGACGGCCATCTCACCTCGATAGATGGGGCAAACGCTAGGCGATGCGGTTTGTGGAGGACAGGCCAGCGCGGTCAAACCCGCGCCAGGTTGATTGAGCAATCGCGTCCAGTTGATGCCATCGGGGGAAGAATAATATCCGTGATAACGCACCGCCGCGAAGAATAATCCCATGCCCGGGTTATAAATCACGCTGGTCACAGAACTCGGGCTGATTGTGACGCTATTATCGGCGATGTTTGCGTAAGTCCAGGTCTCGCCGCAATCTAGCGCGTAATAGATTCCACGATTCACGCCAACTGGATTTTCGAGCCCGTCGAGAACGCCTTGCGACGTTGCGGCCGCCGCCGCGACCACGAGATTAGGCGTGGCCGTGCTGAAGGCGATCTTGCTGAAACCCAATCCGGCGAATGAACGTGTGCCGGTCGAGTCGTTCGTAACCAGGTTCCACGTTTGCCCGCCGTCGGCGGAATGCAGAATGCCCAGGCCGTAGTACGAATCCTGCGAGCTGTCGGTTTCTCCAGTCCCAACCAGCACAATGCTTTGCGGCGGATTATTGATGCACGACTGCACCCCGCTCGACCACGGCTGCACGGCGATCGCGCCCACTGCGAGCGTTGCCTGATTGTCGGTAAGCGGCGTCCACACAACGTTCGTCGGATTTGCACTCGCGGGACCGGCGTTGGTTGATTTCCAAACGCCGCCATATGCGCCGCCGATGAAAACCGTGTTGCCGCTCGCGTCGGACGGATCAACTGCAATTGCTGTCGCTCGTCCGGATACCCAGCCGTAGTCCTGTTCGCCTAGCCCGGTCGCGTCGGATGCGAGTGGCGCGGGCCCCAGCGGCGTCCACGTGGCAGGCGGATTGGACGGATTGGATGGATGGTTTTTGCGCAACGCGAGCTTTTGCAAATATGCGCGATAGTGAAGCGCCGCGACAGATTTGCCCTGGATCGTGCGGCCATGTCGAAACCATTCGTCGTTTTTGCGGACTTCGCGGGCGCGAGATGATTCGCGCGCGTTCGGGTAAAGCGGCGATTGGGCGAACACAATCGCGCTCAAACCGATCAGCAACGACGTGATGGCCACAGAGCGCACGCGATAAATCCTCAGGCAGCCTTTTCCATTTTGGCGGCTGCGGTTTTTTGGGGAGTTATCTTTCCCAGCTTGATTAGCCGCGCAACGATGGAGGCCACGCTGCGGTTGTGCTGTTTGGCGATGTCGTGGAAATCCATGCCGTTGCGAACTTGCTCGCACACTTCCGCGTCTTCTTTGCCTGTCCAATATTTGCCGGAGTTGCCCGCGCGGCTTTTCTCGCGCTGCTGTTCTGCGATGAGCGCGCCCACCGCGCGATTGAGAGCCTTGACACTCAATGGCTTGCGACAAACGGAGTCGCCGGGCAGCATATGGCCGCTTTCCGGATCGAGACCCTCCGCGAGCGCGCGAATGGTCTTGAGAGCTTCTGCGATGTCCATAAGTTTTCTCTTTTCCGCATACTTACGTCCGCTGATTTGCGTTTGCGTGGTTGCGTCCGCGTATTCTCGAAATCTCCTCATCTTAGAAATTCCGCGCTGATTTGGCTGTGACGGATGAACATTGTGCCTGTGGATATCCCGAAATTGGGAACGTCTGTAACGCACTCGCATGAAAGCATTTACACTGTTGCGAATATGAACTGGCAGGCTCTATGGATTACTTTTCAGCTGGCGACGCTGGTCGCGGGCATTTTATTGGTGATTGGCCTGCCCATTGCGCACTGGATCGCGTTCTCGCATTGGCGCGGAAAATTTTTAGTCGAAGCGCTGGTCGCGCTGCCGATTGTTCTCCCGCCGACTGTTCTTGGTTTTTATGTGCTGATTGCGCTGGGGTCGCGCAGCCCTGTCGGGCGCGCGTGGGCGCATTTCACAGGACATCCGCTGGCCTTTACTTTTCAAGGATTGGTCATCGGCTCAGTGCTTTACAGCTTGCCGTTTGCGGTGCAGCCATTTGCGTCGGGATTTGCCGCGGTGAATCCGCGATTGCTGGCCGCATCCGCGACGCTGGGCGCGTCAAGGGCGAAAACATTCTGGCGGGTCATTCTGCCGCTTTCGATTCCCAGCGTAATCACCGGAGTCGTGCTTAGTTTCGCGCATACGCTGGGCGAATTTGGCGTGGTTCTCATGGTGGGCGGCGATATCCCCGGCGCGACGACGACGGTTTCGATTGATATCTACGACAAAGTGCAGGCGCTCGATTACGCTTCTGCGAATTCAACTGCGCTCGTGTTGTTGCTGCTTTCGTTCGTGATGCTGGCGGTTGTGTATGGATTGAACCATCGTGGATCGAATCGGCGCGTGGGAATGGTGGGGCGATGAGCGCGAGCGGGTTGACTGTAAAGCCTTCCAAAATCAAATCCGAGACAGCGAAGTCCGACGCGCAGATTTTGCATTTGAATGTCCGCAAAGCCTTTCACGGCGGTTTCGTTCTGGACGTGAATACATCGATTGCTCCCGGCATCACGATTTTGTTTGGGCCATCGGGAGCGGGGAAGACCACGCTGCTGGATTGCATCGCTGGATTGACTGCGCCAGATGCGGGGCGCATAGCGATCGGCGACAATGTCTTCGTTGACACTACCCGCGAGATTAATGTTTCGCCGCAAAAACGCAATACCGGCTATGTGTTTCAGGATTTGGCGCTGTTTCCGCATTTGAGTGCGGACGAGAATATCGCATTCGGAATCAGCCACCTGCCCGCCGACGAGAAGCGCGAAAGAGTTCACGCGATTCTGGAGTCGTTCCGCATTGCGCAACTTTCGTCCAGGAAACCCCAAGAGCTTTCTGGCGGCGAAAAGCAGCGCGTTGCCGTCGCGCGAGCATTGGTGACAAATCCGCGCGTCTTTTACTGGACGAACCGCTGGCCGCGCTTGATGCCGCCACAAAATCAAAAATCATTGAAGACTTACGCCAGTGGAATAACGCCCATCACATTCCGATTGTGTACGTTACGCACAGCCGCGAAGAGGTGTTTGCGCTGGGTGAGCGGGCGCTGATTCTGGAAAACGGAAAAATTACCGCGCAGGGGACGCCGCATCAAGTGCTCTCCGCGCCGCGACGGGAAACGGTCGCGCAGCTGGCGGGCTTTGAAAATATTCTCGACGCCACGGTGCTCGCGCTTAACGAAGACAGAGGCACCATGACTTGCCAGATCGGGCCATGCCAGGGAAGGCCGGCGATTCTTCTGGAGACGCCACTGGTGCGAGCGGCGATTGGAGAGACTCTGCGTGTTGGTATTCGCGCCGGAGATATTTTGATTTCAACCATCCTGCCCATGGGATTGAGCGCGCGCAACATTCTGCCCGGCGACGTGGTCAGCCTGGAAAGGCGCGATGTGATTGTGGCCGCCAAAGTAAATTGCGGCGTCGAAATGGAAGCGCATCTCACGCTGGCGGCGCGCGATTCGCTCGCCCTCGAACCCGGCCGCGAAGTCTGGCTGGTGGTGAAGACGCACTCCTGCCATTTGATGCAGGGGTGAGACGCTGGTGGATAGCAGTTTGGGCGGGTGTTTTGCCCCCGCCCAACTTCCTTTTTCCTTGACAGAGGTCGGATATGGGCGGATTCTTTGCGATAGGTGCGGGTTTCACCCCAGGGGATGCTTCTTCGGGCCGACCCCGGGCCGGACCAGCCTTTCGAAAAGGTTGAAGCCGCCACGGTGGCACTGTTGAATAGTGAAGCCCCCACTGGGCCGTAATGGTTTCGTCTTGTCAAAGACGGGGCGACACGTGTTGCAACCCCACCCTCTACCCATTCAGCCTGAGCCGCTCTTACCTGAAATCCTGAAACGACAATAGAGTGTCCACCGGATTCTGATTTCCGCGGGCGAGCCGTAGCCTGAAAACGTCCAAAGAGGTAATCGTTTAATGAGGTAATCGCGCACTCGTCATCGCAGAATCGTGGAGTTGGCATTTATGAGAATTCAAGGTTCCATCCGAAATGCATTGCTGCTCACGGCGATTTCAGTGTTTTCGATTTCTTACAGTCTTCCTTTCGCTCTTGGCCAGTCTGGATCGGCGCCGCCATCCGCCCCCGGAGGCGCACGATCCACGCCTGGCCAAACCATTCCGGGAACGGTGAACCCTGCACCGGGTACTGTCGCTCCAGCACCGGGAACCGCAGCTCCGACGCCTGGCACAGCTGCACCCCGTCCGGGCGCAACTGTGCCGGCGCCGGGAAATGCGCCGCAGGGTTCCACCGTTCCGGGAGCCAATCCGGAGTCTGACCCAGGCCAAGCGAATCCGAATAATGGTGTGCCTAATCCGAATCAACCGGGACAGACGCCGCCGGACACGTCGAACCCGGGAGGAACAACGCCGCCGAGCACGGTTCCGCCGTCGGGGGCAAGCCCGCAGTAGTTGGAGGGTTAGCGCTTCGCTTCTTGGATTGAATCCGTTTCTACCATCTCAATGACCGCACCCCATTCTCCGTGGCGACGTTCGATGTAAACCAGGCGGCCGCCAAGGATTTGGGCCGCGGCTTCGGGAGGGACGTCGCGGTGATAGCCGAAAAAGCGCATCTTCCATCTTTGCCACGAATGCCAGCGCTCGAACCAACTATGCGGCGGATCGTATTTCGTCGAAAAGACGAAAGCGGCGTCGAAGCGCTCGGTTTGGTCTTGTTGCGCTTGAGTGCGAGCGGCGAGCAATTCTTCGGCAGTGAAATCTTCAATGCGCAGCGTTCTCATAGGTTGCGACACGTATCCGAGAAAAGGTTGCGAGAGTTCGTCGTTCGCGGGCCACGCGGTCAGGATGCGCGCTCGTGGATCATGGGCTTCTATAAATTTGGCCGCATGTTGATGGATGCGGATGAAGTCGCTGTAGGCAAGATTGTCTTCGGGCGAGAAACCGTGCGGAGGGTTAATGAACCATCCCGCAACAAAGGCAATGGCGACGCAGGCGACGGCCACGCGCCACCACGATAATCTGCGCCAGAGCGTGGAAACAAAAATGATGATGACCAGAGGAACGACAGGAAGCATGTAGCGCGCCAGCACTGCGCCGCCGATGACAGAGAGCGCGAAAACATAAGCAACGATAACGGCGAGCAGAGCGAGTTGGCGGGGGATGGCAATGCGCGGGCGGGTTTCAGCGCCATCTTTGAGAGCAGGACGGCGCATGGCGTATGCCGCCAGAAGTGTGAGAACGAAAAGATTCATGTATCCCAGAGTTTGGTAGAGACGCATGAGGAGCGCGAGAAAAATCCGAAGCGGGTTGGTGGTGGCGGCGACGTTGTAGCGGAAAAATTCTGGATTGCCGAAGACGAATCCGGTGTGCGCGTAGTGGTAGGCGTACCAGAGCGCGAGGGGGACGATGGGGCTTATGAGCGCGAGAAGTTTGGGGACAGAAAAAGCAGGTTCCTCGACTGCGTGGGATTGCCCGCGCGCGGGCAATCCCGCTTCGCTCGGAATGACACGACGAAAAGATGGGACGAAAAACGACGGAACAATCTCCCAGGCGAACAATGCTGCCGGCGCGAGGATGGCGGTTTCTTTCGAGAGTACGGCGAGCGAAAACCAGAAAGCCATCGCGCCCCAATTCTCGGCGAAATACGCGTCGAGGGCCCAGAAGGTGAATGCGGCGGCGGCCATATCCACGTGGGCCATGGAGCTTTGCGCGAAAAATACCGGATAGAGCGCGGTGCAAATGACTGATGCGACGGCGACATTGATATTCGCGAGACGGCGCGCAAGGCGGAACAACCCCGTTAGCGCAAAAGCGGAGATGGCGAGCATCGCGGTGCGAGTGACGATGGGCGCGTATCCGAAAATCTTCCACCACAGCGCGAGCCACGCCATGACCAGCGGCG
Source organism: Terriglobia bacterium (assembly GCA_963702965.1). Taxonomy (GTDB): domain Bacteria; phylum Acidobacteriota; class Terriglobia; order Terriglobales; family Acidobacteriaceae; genus JAJPHW01. The sequence goes on along the minus strand of OY969776.1, from coordinate 2,884,689 downwards.
GATGCGCGTTCGAAGGCGTGGTGTGGGGAATGAACGAGCCGGTTAGAAGAAGATCGCGCGCGGCAGGAACGTAGTAGCCGGCTTCGTCCCAAAAATAGGGAAGGCGCAAGAGCGGGAAGTGCAAGGCCAGAAGCGCCAGGAATGCAAAAACAAAAACGCCAAGCGAGGTCGCGGCGGTGGATTCGGGGTGAGGCTGCGTCACTGCCGGTTAGTGTACCGGGCCGGAGGGCGTCATGCGCGGGTCAAGCTTGATTTCGCCGAAGGCGCTTTCGTAATTCGAGACATTCTGATTCAGGACGGCGGACAAAGCTTTGGCCTGTTGCGGGCTCAGGTAAATTCCCTGGAAATTATGGATTTCAACTTGGGTCTCGCTGGTGGGCTGCATGGTGCCGAAGTTGAGGAAGAAATCCCAGACGTTGACGCGGACTTGCACGCTGTTGGCGTAGGTTTCGCGGTAGTCGGGGCGGTTCACAAGCTTGACATTGGGTTGGGTGGGCATGGACATGGAATTAGTTTAGCAACTTTCGAGTTCTTTCATGGAGGTAGTGAATCTGCGGCGCTGTCCCGAAGTCAACCACCAAGGGCACTAAGGAGCACGAAGCGGATGGCGTCTCTCTCGTGTTCGATCTTATGGGATGACGACGAACGTTACGTTGCTTTGCAGCGTGCCGCCGGGAGTGGCGACCGAAACGTATCCTGATTTTGCGCCAGCGGGGACGGTTGCTTGCAGGAACGTATCGGAGACGACGGTGAACGTCGCGGCAGTGCCGTTGAAAGTCACGGCGGATGTTCCGGTGAATCCCTGGCCGAGAAGGCCGACGGTTTGTCCGGCTTTGGCGGCAGGGAAGACGAAGCTGGCGAAGGGCGCCAGGCTCGCGTCCAAGCTATATACGGTGCCACAACCGAGATCGCATGCCGAGCTCGAGCCCCCGTTGCTGGTCACGCCATAAAACTTCCCATTCGTGCCCTGACTCAGTCCGTAGGGAAAAGCGCCGTCGGTCGCTTCGAAGGTGTGCAGTGTGGTGAAGACCCCGCTGCGGCTCATCTCAAATACGATTCCGCAACCGCCCCGGCTGGCGACGCAATTGAGATCGCCGCCGCCGAGGGTTGTGCCGTAGAGATTGCCATCGCTGCCTTCCATCAGCGATTGAGGCGCTAGTCCGTCGGTGCAATTGGTTTGCGAGCAGAAGCGGTAAATGGTGGTCAGGCGGCCTTTGAGAGAAATCTGGAAAAGGGTGCCATCGCCGAGCGAATGGCCTCCCTGAGTGGTGACCCCGTAGAGATTGCCGTCGCTGGCTTGGAACAGGCTGGCGGGCGCCGCGCCGTCACGGCATTTACCGGAACAGAAGTTGTACAGAACTGTGATTGCGCCGCCAGGCGTGAGACGGAAAACCGTGCCACATCCATTTTGATTGCAGCCGTTGCCGGAGCCTCCAGCCGTCGTAGCGCCGTAGAAGTTACCGTCACGGGCGAGAACCAGGCTGCTGGGAGATTCGCCGTTAATTTTGTCAAAACTGGAAAGCGTATTGAACGCACCAGATGCGGAAATCTTAAAGGCGCTGCCGTAGGCGTTGGCTCCGCCGAGGAGAGTTGTTCCATATAGATTGCCGTCAATGTACGGAACGAGTGTGGTGGCGGGAAGGCTGGGATCGGCGAAGTTGTAGAAATTTGGTGAAAGGGAGGCGCCGGAGATGCGGAATATCGTGCCCGCATTGCTCACGGCGAGCCCGCCTTGGGCGGTGGTTCCGTAGAGGTTGCCGTCGGAGGCAAGCGTCAGTCCGGCCAAGGGCTCAAAGCCGTCGGCGCAATTGGGTTGTTGGCAAAAATCGTAAAGCGTGGTGAGCGCACCAGCAGAAGACATTTCAAACGCAACGCCGCAGCTTCCCCCGCAAACGCTATTGCGAGCGCCTCCAGTGACGGTGGTTCCGTAGAAATTTCCATCTTCCCCTTGAATGACGGGGGCGACCGGCGAGGACCCGTTCGCGCTGTTGAAGTTGGCCAGCGTCTTGAACGCCTGTGCGGACGAACCGATTGCCGTGGCGGCGCAGAGAAAGAGCAATACGCCTAGCGTTTTGGTGCATGCAAGGCTTGCATCAAGAAGATTGCGTCGGGCGATGGTTAGGCAGGGCATGGGTCCTCCACTACTCCTTAGGTGATGACGACCAGGTCAAGACGAATCAGGTCGAGACGAAAAAGATCATAAATCAGTATGCGGTCACCGAATAGAGTCGAACGGCCCTAGCGCCGTTGTTGGGACAGGGCTTAAGAGGCCGATGGACAAGCCTTTTGGCGCGTGTCAGCGAGCGCTCCTCCCCGAATAGTAGCAGTGATTCAGATCACCCTGCGTTGTGACCAAGAGTATGAGCTATCGCCGCCTGGCCATGTATGTTGGAGATGAGCACGTTGCCATGCTGCAAACTCATCCAACTGCGCGGACCTTTTTCTTTGGCCCGCAAGCCGCGTCGCCACATCGCGAGGGGCCTTCTTATTGGACCGTGTCCAGTATTGTGGCGCTTTTAGCGATAGTGAGCATCGTTGCTCATCTGGTTCTGCGATATGTCGCGCATGCGCCGCGCGTGGTGTGGCAAGCTCCTCTGCTGCTCGCCGTGATTGGCGGCGGCCTCCCGCTGATGGTGCCGCTTACGCGAAAGCTTCTGGCCAGGGAATTTGGCTCGGATCATCTGGCCGGTATTTCCATTGTCACCGCCGTAATTCTCCACGAGTATCTGGTGGCGGCGATTGTGATTCTCATGCTTTCCGGCGGGACAACTTTGGAGCAATTTGCGAGCCGCAAAGCTTCCTCGGTCCTCGATGCTCTTGCCCGGCGAATGCCGCAGATGGCGCATCGCAGTGTGGGCGGCAAACTCGAAGATATAAAGCTGGATGCGATTGTGATTGGGGATGTGCTCACGGTGTTTCCATACGAGATTTGTCCCGTGGATGGCGTTGTCGTGGACGGCCGCGGAAAAATGAATGAAGCCTACCTCACGGGCGAACCGTTTGAGATCGAGAAAATACGCGGCTCGCAAGTGATTTCGGGCGCCATCAATGGAGACACCGCGCTGTCGATTCGCTCAGAAAAGCTGGCGATTGACTCGCGCTACGCAAACATCATGAAAGTGATGCGGGATGCTGAACAAGAGCGCCCCAGCATCCGCCGCCTGGGAGATAAATTGGGAGCCTGGTACACTCCTATCGCCCTTGGAGCCGCTGGACTGGCATGGGCCATTACCGGTGAAGCGCAGCGCTTTCTCGCCGTGGTGGTCGTGGCCACGCCGTGCCCTCTGATTATTGCCATTCCGGTCGCGGTCATTGGGGCGATCTCGCTTTCGGCGAGGCGCGGCATCATCATCAAAAATCCGGCAGCCCTCGAACAGATTGACCGCTGCCGCACCTTGATCTTCGATAAGACTGGCACGCTGACCTATGGAAAACCCGCACTCTCCGAGATCGTGTGCGCACCGGGCTTCACAAGAATGCAAATCTTGCATGCCGTCGCCAGTCTTGAACGCTACTCAAAGCATCCTCTTGCCCGCGCGACCCTGGACGCAGCGGACGCTGAACATGTAACCACGGACCCGGTCTCTGACATTAGCGAGCGACCCGGGGAAGGGCTTCGAGGAACGGTCCACGAACAGACCATCTGGATTACGAGCCGCAAAAAAATTGCGGACAGAAATGTGGCGCTGCCTGCAGGCGGCTCCGGTTTGGAATGTGTCGTATTCCTGGATGACGTCTATGCCGCGACGCTGCGTTTTCAAGATAATCCGCGCAAGGACAGCCGCACATTTATCTCCCATCTAAAGCCGCGCCATCTGGTGGGCCGCGTGTTGATTGTGTCAGGCGACCGGGAGCAGGAAGTCCGCCGCTTGGCGGAGCAAGTAGGAATCAACGAAGTGTATTCCGCAAAAAGTCCAGAGGAAAAAGTTGCGATTGTTCGACGCGAAGCCAGCCGGGCCCCCACGCTGTTTCTTGGTGACGGGATAAATGACGCGCCGGCGATGCAGGCAGCGACGGTAAGTGTGGCTTTCGGGATCCAAAGTGACATTACCGCAGAGGCCGCCGATGCCGTCATCCTGGAGACGTCCCTGGGGCGGGTGGACGAACTCATTCACATTGCCCGGCGGATGCGTCGCATTGCGCTTCAGTCCGCCATTGGCGGAATGGTTCTCAGTATTTTCGGCATGATTGCGGCCGCCACCGGATACTTGCCGCCCGTCGGCGGAGCTATCGCCCAGGAGGTCATCGACCTCGCCGCTGTCCTCAACGCCGTACGCGTGGTGCTTCCCCTGGAATCTCTGACAGATTACTGAGCGGGAGGCGCGACGCCACGGTGTTGCCGCAAGTATTATGATTTATGCAGTGCCGGGATGGCGGAATTGGCAGACGCGCTGGACTTAGGATCCAGTGCCCTAAAGGCGTGCAGGTTCAAGTCCTGTTCCCGGCACCAGCGCTACAACACAACATGCGCTACCCAGGGCAAGCTTCGCCAGCCTGCGGAGAAGGATTATGTCGAAATACGAAGAGCTTAAAGGCAAGAAAGTCGTCATCAAACCGTCGTGGTATACCCTGCCAACGATTGGTACGGTTGTGGCCGCCGAAGAAGAAGGGCTTTGGCTTACGATGGAAGCAGGCGTCTCCCCCTCTGAGTATTCGCTTGACTTGCCGAAAGCCGTTAAGACCAGGATTGCCGCCCTGCAAAATGGCGTCTACTTCATTCCTCTTTCACATATTCACTATGTTCTTACCGAACGCGTACCCGTTGCGGCGAAAAAGTAGCGTGTGCAGGAAGTTCACCAGACGAACCTTGCGCCAGAGCTGAAAAACTTTGCGCACTTCGAATACTCACCACGGTTTGCAATATTTCGATTCGCGCTGCTTCCACCACTGCTCGGCTATTGCGCTCTGCCATGGCGGAAGGTATTCTAGCGCTCGACGGAAAATCGCACGACAATCCGTCTTATATACGGCGCTCTCTGTTCTGGAGCCCGCTAGGAGACTCCTCAATGAGAACTCGTAATACCTTCGCAACCGCTTTCTTAGCTCTCGCCTTCTTTGTCGCATGCCTGGGCAACTCGGCCTCGGCGCAAAATCCTCAGAATTTGGTGACCGGTCTGGGCCCGGTGGTGGCCAACTTCGGCTGGCAAAACTGGACGGCAATGAACCGCATTTCCGGCAGTTCTTTGCTCGCTTCCAGCGCAACCACGCGCTTGTATTTGGGATTCACTGGCGGCACAGAGGCCGATATCAACAACATGGTCATCTATACGACCGCGCGCGGATTGCCGGTGATCACCGCGGTTACGCCTGTGACTTTGAACAGCTCATCGAGCCCGACCATCTCCCTTGCTGATGCCTGCCCGGGACGTTCGATTGGCCCCAATGCGCCCTGCGTTGTGCCGCTGGATACTCTGCAACTGGCGCTTTCGCCGCTGAACGATTACTACTTCGTCGTCTATTTCACAGACGATTCCAATAACAACCTGCTCGGCGTGGCAAAACAAGCATTTCCGACGAGCAGCATGACCGGATCTGACGTGGTCGGCGACCGCTCGCGGCTCGTCGTCGGCGACTTTATCCCGCGTGGCAACAATACCGGGGTTCCACACCTGCTCATGTACGTGATGAATCAGTAGTCGAAAGCATACTTAGAATCCCGGCCCGTTCGCATGAAAATTGTGCAGCGGGCCGTTTCTTTTTGGGTTCAGGTCTTAGGGAAAGTTTCCGCCGGCCAAATGAAAAAGGCGATAACGGCGGCGACCGCCGTGACAATGAGCGTAAAGAGCAGGGGATGAGCGGGCCAAACACGGGGCGCAATCCACACCCAACTGCTGACCGCAAGAATGACCACAAAGACTTTGCCGATAAGGCGCATGTAATCGATTTCCGGGTGAGTGCGCACACTCTCGCATGGACCACATTAAGCGAAGCTGAAGTTAGGACTTATTGTCGAGAGGGACTCACGCACGCACCCGTACGAGGAAATTTTTTGCGGGGGCCTGCGCGGGCAAAGAAAACAAGAATCACTCAGGATGCGCGAGCATCCTGTGATTTGCCGAGTGGCGGCAGGAAGGCTGGTCCTACTGCACCTGCGTCAGCCGCTCGTAGGCCGCCAAACTGGCGATGGCCACGATGAGCAGACCCGATGCCGCACCCAGCCACATGACATAGGGATTAATCTTCTCGACCTTGTGCATGAGCTCCGCTTGTTCTTGCTGCATATGGGCTTCGGCGGGGTCAAGGAAGAGCTGATCGTCCTCCTGCCGGGTAAGGGTGCTTCGGTAGATGAGGAGGACCACCAGAACTACAGTGAGAACTCCCCACGAAATTACCAGTCCGAGCAGAGACGGGGACATAGATCCACCTCGCTTACGGATTTCGCCCGAGGTTAAGAACCCGGGAAATGCTTATGCCCAGGATTATAGGCCCGTATGTCAATACTGGCAGGGATTATTTGGCATGGGAAGAGCACGGAATGACGAGTCGCGCCCTGGGGCGCGGCATTTCTAACCCTTGCGACGCGGGCATCCTTCGTAGCATCAATATGTTGACCAGTTTGTTATACTAGGTTCATAAGTTCTTAAGGAGAGATTGCCAATGTCCACAACGATGACTCCGACTGCGACACCAGAAGTGAAGCCGGCAGCGAAAGTTGCGCCGATTAGCCTGACCCCGAACGCGGTTGTGAAAGTGAAAGAAATTATGACGCAACAGAACCCCGTCCCGACCGGACTGCGCGTGGGCGTGGTGGGCGGCGGATGCTCGGGATTCTCCTATTCCATGGCCTTCGAAAATGCGCCAGGAATGATGGACAAAGTCTTCGACATGGACGGCCTGAAAGTCTATGTGGATGCGACCTCGATCATGTATCTGAATGGCTGCATCGTGGATTATGTTGAGACGCTCGAAGGCGCGGGCTTCAAGTTCGAGAACCCGAACGTGAAGAGCACCTGTGGCTGCGGATCGTCTTTTAGCGTGTAAGGTTTAACGTCTGATATTCAGCGCGTACGATTAGACGCCCAAAGAAATTAAGCCTCGCCCGTTTCCGGCGAGGCTTTTTGTTTGCGGCGAAACTGCGCCTCTATTGTTCCCCCAAATCTATTGTTCCCCCAAATCTATTGTTCTCGCAAATCTATTGTTCCGGCAAATTTCCCGGTGGCGGCGGCTGGAAGCCGGAGGGCGAGTTCGTGCCCGGTCCTGATCCGACCCCAGGTCCATTAAAGCCGGATCCGCTGGGGCTCGAGCCGAACGTGTTTTGCGAATTGCCGTTTTGCCCATTGGGCTGCTGGCCATTCAAATTTCCCTGGCTCGACTGGAGCGCGGGTTGCGCCGGGCCGTTGATCAACCCGCCACGATCGGTCGAGGGATCGTAAATGAACTGCCAATCCTTGTAGTGGTCCTTCTTGTTGAAGATGCGAATGCTCTTATCTTTGCTGATGCTGGCCACGCCGACAATCGGCCCTCCGCCGAAAGTCTGATTGCCATTGCTATTCCCAAACAGACTTGTGGGGCCTCCAGCCTGATTCTGTCCCGCTTGCCCAGGCTGGCCATTCGCGGGCGTCGTCGTAGAGCCGTTCGAGCCATTCGAGCCGTTCGAGTTGTCTCCGCCGCCGGTTTGTCCGGCACCGGCTTGTGAAGTTTGCGGGCCAAAACCTTGATCGTTATTCTCATTGCCGGAATTGCTCGCCCCTGAATTTCCGAAAGTTTGCGACCCCTGCGCGGCGGCCAAGCCTTGTGCAATTTGGGCCGCAGCCTGCTGCTGCACTCCCTGCGCCCCGGCTACTCCGTTTAATCCGCCGGCAGGAATCGCGCCGGCAATGCCCCCGCCGGAGGACAAAGTCGGCACGTCGCTCTGGTGAAGCAGTTTGAAATCTTTTCCAGTGATCGGGTCTTTGTAGTGACGCCTTAGATAGCGGATCTGGCCGGTGTTGTCCAGTTCCGCCAGGCTCATGGGATAGCGTCCGTTTTTCTTGACGAAGTTACGGACAGCGCGCGAGTATTGCACCCCGCGGTGAATCATCTCCTCTTCGCGGTCGCGCTTCAGTTCGAAAATCATGGCGGGCGCGACCATGGTGGCCACAATGGCCATTACCGCGAAGGCAAAGACAAGCGTAATCAGGATGTAGCCGCGCTCACTACGCCGCTGCGTTCTATGTGGAATGCGATTTGGCGATTGGGCCGGCATACTTCAGAAATTCATATATTCCGTTAACCCAGCGTCAGCGGAATACTCTGTGTGTTGTTGTTGAGTACATCTTCAATTTCAACCGACGTGGGCATGATGTGGACGATCTTGTAGCGGCGATCCACGATGTCGCCTTCGTGGGCGATGAACACGTTTTCCCCTTGCGAGAGAAAAATCCGCTTGCCTTCGCTCGGATTATTCGCATAGCCAAAGAACTTCAAGTCGATCGGGGGCGGTGGCGGAGGAGGCGGTGGTGTGACAGGGCCTTTCTTCACCAGCGCCGACGCCACAGGCGTGGGAATTTCGGCCTGGTCCTCAAAAATATTTCTGCCGGTGCCCGCATATTTTGTGTCTTCACTGGTCTTGAGCCAATCGAAACGCAATGAAGGATCAATCGAATGTGCGTGAGCAACTTTAGACTTCTTCCCCTGACCGAGATGAGACGCGGGAGCGAACGTAGTGTCCACTGCGGCGGTCGTTATCGGCGTCGGAGCGTCGCTGGTGTGCGAGCTGTAAATGCCGCGCAGCATGAGTCCCCCACCCCCCGCCAACAACACCACGGCGGCGATGAGTTTCTTGCGGTCTTCGGCTCCCATCTTCACTATTTCCGTCCTCGGTTCACTTAGGCTGCGCCTGCTTTCAAATAAGTTTCCAGCGTCATCTTGAGTTGCACCATGCCGTTTTCCCGCCCGCCCAACTCAACGCTATCCACGAGAAAGAAGAGGTGGTTACGTTCCAGGGAGTTTACAAAGCGTATCAACTGGAGATAGTTGCCCTCGAACCCGGCATCGATTTGAATTTTCCGCAGCCCGACTTGGGCAGGATCCACACCCTGCGACTGCTTATTCGGCCCATTCTCGTCTTCGAGTTTTTCCTTGTACTTGATTTCGGAAATCTTTACGCCGCTCTCCTGCGCCAGCTTGCCGAGGTCGCCGGAAATATCGGATTGCTGCGAGGTGAAACGGGTTTTGTAGAAGTCGTTGATCTGCTCGCGGGCCACGGGAATTTTCTTGTCGAGGCCTTTGAGCGGCTCAACTTCGCGGGTTTTGATTTGCAATTCCTTCCACAGCGTGGAGAGTTGATCACGGCGCGAGGCTTCCGAGCCGACGATGGGCGAAAACAGAATGCCCAGGGCGATGATGTCCACAGCCAGAAGGGTCGCCATCCCGATTTTCAATTTCCGCCGGGTTTCGCGCAGGTCAGCCATCTACAGGGCCCCTTGCCTGGCGTTGACCGGCTTTACCGTGGCCGGCGCTGGGGAAGCAGCCGGATCCGGTGCCGGGACATAAAGCGCCGTAATGTTAAACACGACTTCGTTCCCGCTTTGCGTGGTGGAGAATTTCTCTTCGTCGATTTCAGTCTGGTGGAATTTTTGCGACCCTTCCATCTTGCGCACCAATTCGAGCGCACGGTCGCGGGATGCTCCCGAAACCGTCAATTTGATTTCCAGCTGGTTGTCCGGCGACATGGCGGGATGAATGGAAACTACGTGCAACTGCGGCGGCATGAGTTGTTCGAGCGCCTCGAACGCCTGAGTCCAGGAGAAAGCTTTGCGCAGGAAGAGGTCGTTTAAAAATTCAGAGCGGTCGCGCACACTGCGGTTTTGCGGCAGGTTCATCAGGGCAGCGGCCTCCGCTTTTTCATTGTCGCGCACCGCAATCTGGGCTTGGCGCTGCGCGATGAGATCGCGATCTTTGCGCGCACTCAACCAGCCGCTGACCGTGATGAATAGTAGCCCGAGGGTGACGACGCTTAACCCCACCACGGCTCCGCCCCAACGGAACCAAAATTGCCGCGCATCTTCGTACGGCTGGGTCGCGAGATTGATATTGACGCGCATGAGTTAGGCCAGTAGCGCCCCCGCCACCCCGCCCAGCTTCCAGCGGGGAATCATGCCGACGCTCGCGCCCAACTGCGAACTGCTGACTAAATCTGCCACCTGCGCCCCCGTTTGCGCTTTTAAGGCTGGGGCGGCCACGGCTTCGCCTAATCCAGCAACGAAGATTTGTTCCAGATTGAGCTGATAAGTGTCCTGGAAGAAGACGACGGAAGGATAAATCTCCTCGGCCAGTTGCTCTCCGCTCATGTCGGCGCCATAAGGATTTTCAATCGTCCGGAACAGCAACAACTGCTGCTGATCAAGAATGGCAAGACTTACGGTGCGGTCGTCCACCTTCGCGACCATGGTGGGGCGATCGGTTGTCGCCGCGCCCAGCGCTGCCAGCATGGAAGGCAGTACGATACCGGGGCTGTAACCGGCTTCGCGGAAGATCGATTCGTAGTCTTCAATCACGCTGAGCAGGGAGACTGCGGCGATTACACGCACTCCGCTACCCGAAGTCTGGGCATGGTACGAGACTTTGGCTTTGTCCACGTCGAAGGGCAACGATTTCTTGAGGCGAAAGCGCACCACGGCTTCGGCTTCATCGGTCTTCGAGGGCAGAGTTTCGAAATCGAGCAGGACCACGCGCACTGCGGCGTCGGGCAAAACCGCTATCAGTTCTCGCGAGCGCCCGCCGACACGCTCGAGCGCATCGCGAATCGCTTCCAGCACCTTGCCGCGCTCGCGCAGGTTGTTTTCCATAAGGTCGGGAACCACACTGCCGGCGGCGAAGTCGCGGATAGCGCAAGCTTCCACCACGCCGCCTTTTTCAGCTACACGGCCTGCCACCACCCCAGCGGGCGTTACTTCGCACGCCAGCTTGGGTTTGGTCCCGGGATTGTATTTTGTGCTCATGACTTCAATCTTGTTTCTACTCTTCCATACTACAGGCGTTCTTTCGGCACTTACCGCGAACTTTCAATGAAGGTAACTTTGTTGATTTCCTTCAGCGTGGTCAGGCCGATGCGGACTTTATTCAGAGCCGATTCGCGCAGGAAGCGCATGCCTTCTTCGCGCGCCGCGCGCCGGATTTCCGAGGTGGGCTTCTTCGCCAGAATCAACTCGCGAATGCGGTCGCTCAGTTCGAGCAGTTCGTGGATAGCGGTGCGGCCCTTAAATCCGGAGCCGGCACACTCGATACATCCCACGCCTTCATAGAAAGTGACGCCCTTCCATTCCTGCGCGCTCAGACCGCTGGATTCGAATGTGGCGGCGTCGTAGGTGACTGGAGCTTTGCAGGATTCGCAAATCAAGCGCACCAGCCGCTGCGCCAGAATGCAATTCAATGCGGATACAAAGTTGTAGGCTTCAACGCCCATGTTAAGGAACCGGCCGAGGACGTCGACGACATTGTTAGCGTGAACGGTGGTGAATACGAGGTGGCCGGTCAGTGCCGAGTTGATGGCGATCTGAGCGGTTTCCGCGTCGCGGATTTCACCGACCATGATTTTGTCGGGGTCGTGGCGCAAGATTGAACGCAAGCCGCGAGCGAACGTCAGGCCCTTCTTTTCGTTGACGGGAATCTGCGTAATGCCTCGCAACTGATATTCGACCGGGTCTTCAATCGTGATGATCTTGTCTTCATCGGTCTTGATTTCATTGATGGCGCCATACAGTGTTGTCGTCTTCCCGCTGCCCGTCGGCCCGGTGACCAGCACCATGCCGTACGGCTCGTGAATGAATCGGCGGAAGCGCTTGAGATCGTCTTCGGCAAAACCAACAACATCTAATGTCAGTTTGCGAAACTTCTCGCTCATCGATTCTTTATCGAGCACGCGGAGCACGGCGTCTTCGCCGTGAATTGAAGGCATGATGGAAACACGGAAATCGATGGGACGCTCGGGCTGGCCGTATTTCACACGGAAGCGTCCGTCCTGTGGCACGCGACGCTCGGAGATATCGAGCTCGCTCATAATCTTGATACGCGAAATGATCGTCGAATGATGCTCCTTCGCGATCGGTGGCATGGCTTGTGTAAGCACGCCGTCAATGCGGAACTTAATGCAAACCGCGTCGTCCTGAGTTTCGATATGAATATCGCTGGCCCGGCGTTGAAGCGCGGTGAAGATGGTCGTATCCACGAGCCGGATGATCGGGCTCATGTCGTCTTTGGCCGCGAGGCGGTCCATCGAAATGCTTTCGTCCGCCGCGCCTTCGTCTTCGCGGATGACGTCGAGCGTGAAACCTTCACTGGCGTCTTCGAGGACGCGCTTCGACTGCTCAGTCTTCTTGAGAATCTCGCTGATCTGCGCCAGGGTCGCAACTTTGGTGATGATGCGCTTGCGCAGCAGCATCCCGATTTCGTCGATCATCATCAGCTGGCTGGGGTCGGCGATGGCGATGGCAAGACGTCCGTCCGCGGTCTCTTCGAGCGGAACAAAATTGTGCGAGAACATCAGGTGGACGGGGATGGTCTTGAATAGATCGTGGTGCAGTTGGAAATTGTGCAGGTCCACGAACTCGCAGCGGTAGCGGCGGGCAATATCCTGTGCGCGCTCCAGTTCATCGGCGTGCGAAAGCGTTGCGACCCGGCCGCCATTTTCCCCATTTACGAAAACCGATTTCTTTTCCATAATGCTTTCTCTTTCCCGTCCGCTCTTTCTAAATCTAGCTCTTGCAACCAGCAACTACGGTTAAAACGTTCTTAATGAATCACGCTCAATGAATCGTGGAACCCAGGGTAAAGATCGGCAAATACAACGAAATCAAAATTCCGCCGACCACAATCGCCATGAATACTAAGATTAGCGGCTCAATCAACGCCATCACCGCGCCCAAAGCCGTTTGCACGTCTTCCTCGTAAAACTCGGCGACAGAATTCAACATCGCAGGCAGCGCGCCCGTGGACTCGCCCACTTCAATCATTTCCACCGATAGGTCGGGAAACATCTCCTGCTCTTCCAGACTCTTGGCAAGCGATGCGCCTTCGCGCACGCGGATGGCAGCTTCCGAAACCCCGTTCAATATTCTGCGGCTGCTCATGGACGCGCCCGCGGTTTCGAGCGACGGCACCAGCGGCAGGCCGCCGGTCAGCAGCGTCGAGAGCATGCGAGAAAAGTTGGCCACTTGATACTTAAGCCAGATGTCCCCCAGCAGAGGTAACTTGAGGATGGCGCGATCAAATTGCTCAGCGCCGCGGTCGGTTTTCTTCCACTGGAAAAAGAGAAAAATTACGAGCGCCAGCGCGATCAGCAAAATCGGCAGATAAGCCTGCGCGTGCGTTCCGATTTCCAGCATGAAGAGCGTGATGGCGGGCAGTTGCGCGTCCATGTCCTGGTAGAGCTTGGCGAATTGCGGCACGACATAAGTCACCAGGAAAATCAGCATGAAGAAAACGACTGTGACTAGCAACGCCGGATAAACCAACGATACCGCCAGCTTTTTCTTGAAGGTCAGCGCCAGGCGCTGAAAGCTGATGTAGCGCGCCAGCACTTCTTCCATGTTGCCGCTCTTCTCGCCGGCCATCAGAGTGGTGGTGTAAATCTTGGGAAAAGACTTCTGTGCGGCAAAGGCATCGGAGAGCAACGCCCCGCCTTTTACTCGGTCGCGCACGTTCTGCAAGACCGAGCGCAGTTGCGCATCTTTCTGGCGCTTAATCAGCAGGTCCAGGGAACTAAGAACGGGAAGCCCAGCTTTGATAAGCGTCAGAAACTGCTGGTTGAAAATGACGAACGAGCTCTGTTTGACTTTGCCCCGCCGCCGCAAGCTGATTCCGCCGCCGGTGAGCACACCCCGTGGCTTGACCCAATAGACATGAAAGCCCTGAGAAGCGAAGCGATCACGCACTTCGCCTTCCGAATAGCCGTTCTCCACTTGCTCCGACAGGTGACCCTGTTCGTCGGCGAGTTTTATGACAAATTCGGCCATGATTAAACGACTGGGAAATTACCGCTTGACCCTCTCAAGTCTAACATTCCAAAACGACTAAGCTGGTTTGCCGATCACTCTCCGCATGACTCCGGTAACGCCAGTTTTCCGCTTTAAATCCAATCGTAAATTGCTGCAATGGCGAAAGTTGTTAGATTCCGGTAAATTTCAGCACTTCTGTTCATCTACTCGCTCGGACTCGCCCGCCTACTGGCCAAACTCTCCGCTAATCACTTCGACACCGGGAGGCGGCACAAAGTGGAACATCCCATCGCCAACTTCCACGTTCTCTTTCTGATTGCTGAAGCGATACTCCGTGGTCGCTCCATCCACTTCCTCAATCACGATGCGGGCAAGCTGGCTTGATGGCGTGATCTCGAGCAGCACTTCACTAACCCGGTCTTGCATGTTCTTGGGAACGCCCCGCAACACTACGTCGCCCGGCTCCGTCGGCTTTACATCCGGAGCAAGAGCTAATCCTTGTAACTCTTTCTCCAGCTTGGTCTTGCCTAGCAACAAACCCAACGGAGAACGCAAATCATCCAACTGCTTCACCGGAGACCGCCTCGCCTGTCGGTCCCCGGGAACATAAAACCATGCATCCTTGCCATCGCTCACAAACAACTTGGCGTACCCTTGCCCATAACCGGCCCGTTCGTCATTAGCCTGCCCTGGATTAGAACGATATTCCCAGCGCATCTTGCCGGGTTTTTTCAGCCATAACACGCCGGATTCACTTCGGCTTGCTCCATTTCCGCGATAGGTTTCCGTGAAGTCAGCTCGCAACGAGCGGAGATGGTTGTAATGGTCGTCAACGGCCTGGGCGAGGGTGTGGACGTTGGAGGCGGAAGTCGCGATTACCGAGGTCGCCACCAAGGTAAGTAATAGCCAACGGCGGAAAAGTAGTCTGTATCTCACAGGACTAGTTTACGGGACGCACGCCGGAACCAAGCTAGCAGATAGTTTTGACGTCGGCCTCAGAACCTCTTACGATAGTTTGAAGGGAAGCTGAGGCCGAACATGGACATGATCCCACTCAAGCCCGAACGCAAAGCCCAATTGGAAGAGTACGCCAAACGGCATGGCCAGGAACCTGCCGCGGCTCTCGATGATGCCTTGGCGACGTATCTGGAATGGGAGCGTCAGGACTTCGCCGACGCGGTCGAGGGAGTCCGCCAGGGCTACGAAGATGTAAAAGCTGGGCGTACCCGGCCCGCCGCCGAAGTTCTCGCGGACTTGCGCCGCAAGCATGACCTTCCACGTTGAAACAACCTTAACCGCCGAGCAGGACGCGGACGCAATCCTCGAATGGCTGCTGTCTCAGCATGCTGGCGCCGCCGGTATCCGGTGGTTTCTGGCATTGCAGGATGCGATTGCATCGCTCGCAGAATTTCCGAAGCGATGCCCACTGGCCCCGGAGAGCGCGGCCTTCCCATTTGAAGTGCGCCATCTGCTCTATGGCGACCCGCGGCACGTGTATAGAATTTTGTTCACGACTGAGGACGACACTGTGTTTGTTCTGCATATCCGTCACGGCCGCCGCCAACCGCTCAAGCACTGACAATAGAGTTTGTGTCGTTACGCGGGCCCGCTGCGCTCAGACTCCTGCGCCTTCATGTAGCTACGCAGGATGGCGTTGATGCGGGTTTGGTAGCCGCGCCGTTGCCGGAACCAAGCCAGCAAATCGGCATCGAGGCGCATCGTCACTACGGCCTTGCGTGTGGGCCAGACTACCTTGGCATCTTTCCAGAACGCTTCATCGGTGGCATGCACTTCAGGGTCGGATGTAATGCCGCGGCGTATCTGGGCGGCGCTCATGCCGCCCAGTTTGTCCCAGTCGGTGCCGGCGCGGCGCTTAGCTTTCGATGTTTTTCCAGTAGAAACGCCGTTCGCGTGGTTCGGAGCGCCACGCTGAGATGATGCGCCGTTCGTCTTCATTTTCAGTCTCATCCGTATAAATCACTGTAATTTCCAACCCGTTCACCAGCCGATTGCATAAATCTGGGTATCGCCGTAATCGAACCGGTCGTCGGTTTTTTCGACCGGGGACCTTCGAAAATCCGCTGCGCATCTTCGAAGATATGTATCAAATGGTTAACGAGCGGCATCTCCGGGATCATATCGAAAAGGCCAATGCCGGACCCATCGGTCGCTTATGCCTTGTAGATCGCGTACTGGTGGGTGCGCGTCACTTTTCGCAGAAATGAAAATTCGTCTAAAACGTTTGCCAGCAATGGGTTGTGGTAAATAATGCGGAGCGCGCGGGTGCTTTTTTGCGAATTTTGATGCAAATTGGACTCCAAGTGTGTCAGGAGTTCGCGTAAGCCCTTTTCCGGCAATGGGTTAAAGAGATACAGCAAAATTGCGCTTGGCGTGAAAGCATATTGAGTTGCGTCGCCGCAAATCGAGAGTAGCTGGGAGCACTTTTGCGACTCTGATTTGTACCTCGAAATGTTCTCCTGCGCGATGCGATGCAATGCCGGCAGCAACTCGATTCCGATGATCTGCCTAAAGGGATAATCTGATGCCAGCAATAAAGCGCGTCCCTTTCCCGAGCCGATGTCAATAAAAGTGAACTCAGAAAAGTCGAAGGCGAAATCGCGCGCGAGCGTTGCCATCATTTCGTGAAAGAGCGCGGGCTCGGTCGGCTGGTAGGGTGAATGAAACATGCCGAGCAGGCGATCGCGATTGCTCACGGTTGCGCCGGTGGTGTCCACGCGGCGCTCCCAGTCGAAGTCCATATCGCCGTAGCGGGAACGACGGCGCGCGGGGGTGGAGTCGCGGACGAATTCGGCCACGATGGCAAAGAATTGTATGAACGTGCGTAACGCGCCACGTTGCGACAATTCGTTTCGCCACCAATCGCGAATGGTCGTTGTAAGTCCAGGAGGTGTAAGGCTCGGCACTTGATTGCTATTATTCAACAAGCTATCTTACGTGCGCCGTCAATCGTAGCTAGTTGTAATCGCTGGGCAGGAACTTGGCAAGCGCCGAGGGTTTGTAACCGAGGGGAAGCCCTTTCTCGGCGAAAGTGAAATCCTCAGGATGCTCAAGCTCGACCCGGCCATCCTGCGTGAGCTTGTAGGGATCTCCAATGGGATCGACGGGGGTACGGCCGTCTAGTCCCGGAATTTGCAACTCCGCAAAGCTCGAAGGGAAGCGGCCCGTGCGATTATGGAATTGCGCGATGAGCACGTCGAGATGACCGATATCATCATCCACCTTCAGTGCGCGCAGATGGGCCATGGCATTGGCGCGAATTTCCTTGTTCTTCGACGACTGGTAGGTGGCAATCCACAACATGCGGGCGGTGTCGAGCTCGCCTGCGTGTTCGGCGCAGCGGGCGGCCAGAACGCGCATGAACGGATGCGCTCCGGGAATATTGGCGCCGCGTGAAAAAGCATCTGCCGCGGCCGCATAATCTTTCAACTCGATGTAGTAAACGAAGCCGAGGTTGTAATAAAGCCGCCACTCCTGCGGATTATTCTGGATACCGAAATTCGTGAGCCGAATAGCTTCCTTCGGATCGCCTGCGCCATTGGGCGGCGGCGGGGCCAGAAAGTTGGCGCCAAAATCATAAGCGACGACCAGATGCGGATCGAGCTGCGTGGCGATATTGAGCAGGGGCGCGAGCAGCTTAAAAGTAGGAGCGTCCATCGTAAGATGGCCGCCGAAGTATTGCACGGCGCGCGTCCAGTAGATATCGGCGAGCAGGCCCTCATAGCCGAGACTCATGTCCTTCAGGACTTTCGGCGAAGGCAAATATAAGACTTCATCGAGAGTGGCCTGCGGACGGGCGCGATCAACACGCCCAAGCAGCAAGACAGACGCGCTCATGCACGCGATCAGCGCGAGGCTGGCGACCACCGTAACTTTTTGCGCGCGCGGCATTATTAGGTAAGCCCAAAAACGATAAACCACGAAAAACTTACTTTAAATTTCTCCGCTGGAAAATCAGCACGCCGGCGCTCAAAGCCATGGCCGTATAAACCAGCGCATAGAGAGTGTTGTAAAAAATCAGCGAGCCGCCCACTGGTTGCTCATGTGCGACCGACGTAATCACATTGAACGCGGAAAAATTCGGCAACAGATAAGCCATGCCCGTCGCCAGCCAGCGTTGCACGCCGTGCGTCATGGAGGCAAAACCACGCAGGTCTTCGGCGAAATTGCCGATCACGAAGAGCGCAAAGGCGAAAACGGCCGCCATCAGCGGCGAAGCGAACGAGGAGAAAAACAACGCCAGCGCCGTCATGATGAGAAATTGCAGAACAATAAAATAAAGTGCGACCGCAATCCAGCCATCGGGACCATGAAAGCTCCGCGAAACGTAAAGCAGCGCGGCGAAAACGCCAATCGCCATCAGCACCGTATTCACGACCAGCGTGCCCGCCAGGCCAAAAAACTTGCCGACAATGAACTCCCAGCGCTGCACCGGCCGCGAAAGCACCGTGTAGAGCGTGCGCTTTTCGATTTCTTTGGAAACCAGCCCGATGCCGATGAAAATCGCGATCACAATGCCAAATAACGAAACCGCGGTCAAACCCAGATTGACCACGACCAAGCGCTCAATTCCGAATGAAACCTGGCCGACAAAAATTGCCGCGCCCGACATGAGCAAGGCGAAGGCAATCAGGTTATAAAGCACGCGATCGCGTACCGCCTCGCGAAAAGTGTTCGACGCAATGTGAACTATGCGTGAGCTCATGCCCGTCCTCCCGCCGCGCTTTGCGAGGATTCAGCCGGGCGCAGCTTCTGCATGTAATATTCTTCGAGCGAAGTCCGGACCGGAGTCAGCGAAACCAGGCGCAAGCGCTCGCGCTGCAAGGCTTCGACAGCGGCCTCCTGATTTTGTTCGGGCAATATCGCGCGCACGGTATCCGTCGTTGACCGGCACTCCGCGCCTAACGCTTTCAACGCCGCGGGAATCGCCGTGCCTCGCCAAACGATTTCAACTTTGCCTTTTACGCTGGCGGTCAAATCGCCAACCGCGCCCACGCCACGTAACTCACCTTGATGAATCACGGCCACGCGGTCGCAGAGCGCCTCGGCGTCCGAAAGAATGTGCGTCGAGAAAAATACGGTCTTGCCTTCGTGCTTTAACTGCTCCATCAGGTCGCGGACTTCGCGGCGGCCCATGGGGTCAAGGCCGGACATGGGCTCATCCAGAAATACGATTTGCGGATCATGCAAGATGGCCTGCGCGATGCCCACGCGCTGCAACATGCCCTTCGAGAATTTGCGCAGCTGGACATTGCCCGCATCGCCCAAACCTACGCGTTGCAGCATGGCATCGACTTTGCGCGAGCGCTCTTTCGCCGCCACACCCGAGAGCTGGGCGTAGTAAGTCAGCAGTTCGCGCCCGGTGAGGTAGTCGTAAAAGTAGGGCTGCTCGGGGAGAAAGCCGATCTGCGCTTTCATCTTAGGATCGTCGAGGTCCATTCCCAGAATTTTCGCCGAGCCGCTGGTCGGGAAAACGAGTCCCATCAGCAGCTTGAGGGTTGTGCTCTTGCCTGCTCCATTGGGGCCCAGAAAGCCGAAAACCTCGCCCTGCTCCACGCTCAAATGCAGTGGTTGCAAGGCGCGCTTGGGCCGCTTTCGCCAGAAGCCGACGCTGTAAGTTTTTTCGAGACCGAGAATTTCAATGGCCAGCATGGTTAAACAGAACGTCTCCCGCAGTAAATGAACGACCTAAGGAAAATTATATGCAACTGAATCGGGCGGGGCGATAGTGTGAACGATGCCGCAGGTTACGAAAGTAAAGGGAAATTGAGTGACGAAGCCTATTGCGCGATGTTATTGCGCGGTGTTATTGGGCGATGGGGTAAGCCAGGCAGGCCGCTTCGGTGGCGGGCAGAGCGGCGCCTGCCGAGCCTAAGTTGATGCGCAGAACGCCATCTGTTGCGACGCAGAAATCACGGACGCCGGTTACGTTAAACGTCACCGGAACCGCTGCGGTCTCAAAAGTCGTGGCCGGAGCCGCGCCAAAACCATTCGCATTCAGGCTGTAGCCGCTCTTCGTGCCGCCGGCGAGAACGTTGTCAATGATGCAGGCTCCGGTCGTCACCGGGCCAGCTGCTGGACAAGTCGTATTGCCTAGTCCAGGACCAAGATTTACCAGAACCGAGAAACCCGTTGCCGGAAAGGCTGTGTTATAGGCGACTTCCGCCGTGCCAATGTGGCGCACGGAGGCGGCCGCCGACGATTCATTGGCCGCAATTCTCGCCCGCAACAAATTCGGAATGGCAATCGCGGCGATGATGAGAATAATCGCGACGACGATCAGCAATTCGATAAGCGAGAATCCGGTTTGTCGTTTCATAAGTAGGCCCTCGCACTCGCGAAGGCACTATGTGTACAACACTTCACGGGCCGTTGGCCGTCACTTGGTTACAAACGATAAGGGATTGACAGATAAGGGGTTAGGTCGCTACGAGGCGAACCCGTGCCGATTTGGGACAGTAGCTGTCCCGAAAAGCGACAAAATTTGGCAGAATTTTGTATTTTTTCGTCAAGCTCAGCGGCGTGGTTATATGACCTGCGCCCTACTGCATTGCCACCCAAGTCTGGCAGTTCGCGTAGGTGGGGCACGACGCCGTGTTCATCGGGCCGTGTTGGGGAATCGAGATGCACTAACTAGTGAAGGTTTTGCCATTTTTCCCTTTTGCGGAGGGAGGGAGGGTTTTATGCTAGGTGCGCTCCACGACCACGGCCGTGCGGCGGAAAGGTAGCTCGTATGAAAAAACTAGGTTTCGCAACAGCAGCAACGTTCCTCGTGCTCTGGCTCACGCCAGGCTTGCTCAACGCGCAGACGACGTACACAATCACTAGCTTTGGTCCGACGCCCACGGCGATCGTCGTCCCCAGCAACGGGACAGTCTATTTCACGGCTGCGATCAGCCCTGAGGCGGGAGCGGGCGGCGTCACTATCAGCGTGTACGACTCGGCCCAATTTTTTGCCACGGGCATTACTATCGATGCGGGGGATAGCAGCGGCACTTCGGCTCCGCTATCGATCCCTGGATGCAACAGCTCGTCGGTCTGCGTGACATCGCTTATCGACGATGATGTGACCGCAGCGGTGGTGGGTCAAACGACCGGTCAGGCCTATGCCGGCCTCGCCCTCGACCCCAACTATCCTTCCATCCACTTCGATACTCTCAGCCAGCCGCCGACCATCGAGTCGGGCCACACGGTTCCCGCCGTTGTTTCGCTGCTTGCTCCTGCGCCCTCAGGGGGCCTGGAGGTAGCCCTCGGGCTTGCGGGATCCGGGGAGAGCCTCCTAACCTTCTCAGAGGGCCCTGTGCTCATCACCGGCCAGAGCGCCAACATCACCGCGACGGCTGCCACCGGTCTCACGCAGGACTACACCGCAATTGTGACTCCCGTCCTCAATTTGGCGGGGGCCACACAATTCGTCGACGGCACGTCCGTAAACGTTACGCTGGCGCCTTAAGTAGCAGTGTTTGGGGCACCTCGGAAAGGCGCCCCTATTTTTGAGCTGCCCTACTGCATCGCGACCCAGGTCTGGCAGTTGGCGTAAGTAGGGACGACGCCGTTATCCGGGGTCTGATAGCGGACGACGTTGTCGTCCACGGCGCAGAAGCCCTTTACGCCCGTGATGTTAAAGCTCGCCGCGACGGCAGTAGTGACGTATTGCGTGTTCGCGCCGCCAACTGGATTTCCGCCGGTGCTGGTGAAGAGATAGCCGCTTTTATTGCCGTTGGCGAGCGAGCTGTCGAGCAGGCAAGCGCCCAGCGCGGTGGGGCCGGCCGCTGGACACGACGTGTTGCCGGCGCCGGGGCCAAGGTTAATCAACGCCGGGGCGTAGCCCTGCGTAGGAAAAGACGTCTGATAAGAGACCTGCATCGTGCCAATCGTACGGACCGACGCCGCGGCCGAACTCTCGTTGGCCTGAATCTTGGCCCGTAAAAGGTTAGGAATAGCAATGGCCGCAATGATGAGAATAATGGCGACGACAATCAATAATTCGATGAGAGAAAAACCCTTTTCCCGCTTCATGTTCAGACGGATGTGCATGTAAAACCTGGCCCCTCTTGAATATCTTCGACGGGATTCTTTGCAACAGGCAACAGGATACCCTAAGTAGCAGGATCGTTCCACGTGGGAGTTATTGCAGGAAAAGTGCGGATGGCGGGCCTGCGCAGGGGCGGACGCCTCTTTTGCTATGCCACTAGGGATGCGTGCCTTTCGCGCGTCGGCGCGAATCGGCACGCCCAGGTCCCTCGACTCGCGCAAAAACGGCGCTCGCTCAGGATGACAATGTGTTAGAGCGCGCAGGGGCGTATGCCCTTCGACTTCGCTCAGCGCAGGCTATGCGCGTCCGCCCTACGAAAATCTCCCCAAAGCAAAAGCGCCGGATACACGCATCCGGCGCTTGCTATACTCCTGCAAAAATCTACTGCAACGCAGTCAGAGTTGTGCAGTTCGCGTAAGTTTCGTTCGCGCCCGTGGACGGGCTCAGGTAGCGGATGACATTGTCTTCCACAGCACAGAACTGCTTCACGCCGGTGACGTTGAAGGTCACAGGATAAGCATTGGAGACGAACGTGGTCGCTGGAGGGCCACCCGCGTTGGTTGACGCCATTTTGAAGCCGCTCTTGGTGCCGCTAGCCAGCGTGGAGTCGATGATGCAAGCGCCAGCCACAACCGGACCAGCCGCGGGGCAAGTGGTGTTACCGAGGCCAGGACCCAGGTTAACGAGCAGGGCCGCATAACCGGTAGTCGGGAACGAAGTCTGGTACGAAACCTGGGCGGTGCCGATGGTGCGCAGCGAAGCCGCGGCAGAAGACTCGTTGGCTGCGATACGTGCGCGCAGCAAGTTCGGAATGGCGATGGCAGCGATAATCAGAATAATCGCGACCACGATGAGCAACTCGATCAGTGAAAAGCCCTTGTTTCTTTTCATTTTCATTGCGCGATGGCGGTCCTTTATGGGAGTTTGCATAACTTTACAAATAGTGCATTTCTAATGCCTTTGGGTTGGCGGCGTGTTTTCATGCACTTATCGATAATCGAAACGACGCGGCTCGATATTTGTTCGGTTTTTTGGCAAGGTGCGATGACAAAAATTGTCAGGTGCTAACAGCAGATTCCTACGCGTTCTCGTCGCTACGCGACTGCGAAGCGCTCGGAATGACAAGTGGTTAGGGCAGTCTTTGGGTCCGGAAAAGCAGATTCCTACGCGTTCTCGTCGCTACGCGACTGCGAAGCGCTCGGAATGACAAGTGGTTAGGGCAGGGAAGTCGTCCAGATAGGCGCCGAGTCTTTGGGTCCGGGAAAAGCAGATTCCTACGCGTTCTCGTCGCTACGCGACTGCGAAGCGCTCGGAATGACAAGTGGTTAGGGCAGTCTTTGGGTCCGGGAAAAGCAGATTCCTACGCGTTCTCGTCGCTATGCCGCAATCCTAAAACCCTTGTCATTCCGAGCCGCGCTGAGCGATAGCGGGCGCGTGCGTAGGAATCTGCTTTTCCGCGGTGGCAAGCTCACCCCATCCTTCTGCAAGATCATCCCAAAGGGGATTGGAAGCTTCAATCAATGCCACTTTTCTCTTACGTGACCAGGTTTTGAGGTATGTTTCGCGCGAGAGCGCATTGTTGACGTATCGAAATGGTTCAAAATAAACAAGGCGATTGATATTGTAACGGCGGGTGAAGCCGTCGGTTTCTCCCGCTTTGTGTTGGAGTATGCGGGCAGTTAGAAATCCGGTCATGCCTATGTAGAGCGCGCGGCTCTTGCTGGCGAGAATGTACACGTAGTAGCGCTTGGCGGGCATGGCAGTAGTTTCATCGATGGATCAAGCGCATTGCAGTGATTTCGATCACATAGCGCTTGTGCAAAACAGCAGATTCCTACGCGTTCTCGTCGCTATGCGACTGCGAAGCGCTCGGAATGACAAGTGGTTAGGGCAGTCTTTGGGTCCGGGAAAAGCAGATTCCTACGCGCTCTCGTCGCTACGCGACTGCGAAGCGCTCGGAATGACAAGTGGTTAGGGCAGTCTTTGGGTCCGGGAAAAGCAGATTCCTACGCGCTCTCGTCGCCATGCGACTGCGAAGGCTCGGAATGACAAGTGGTTAGGGCAGGGGAGTCGTCCAGCATAGCCGCCGAAGTCTTTGGGTCCGGGAAAAGCAGATTCCTACGCGTTCTCGTCGCTATGCGACTGCGAAGCGCTCGGAATGACAAGGTGGTTAGGGCAGTCTTTGGGTCCGGGAAAAGCAGATTCCTACGCGTTCTCGTCGCTACGCGACTACGAAGCGCTCGGAATGACAAGTGGTTAGGGCAGTCTTTGGGTCCGGCAAAAGCAGATTCCTACGCGTTCTCGTCGCTATGCGACTACGAAGCGCTCGGAATGACAAGTGGTTAGGGTATGCGAGAAGTGGTTAGGGTATGCGAGAAGTGGTTAGGGTATGCGAGAAGTGGTTAGGGTATGCGAGAAGTGGTTAGGGTATGCGAGAAGTGGTTAGGGTATGAAAGAAAGGCAGCTTTCTTCCCGCTCGAACTACCCAGGTTGTCATTCCGCGTGAGCGAAGCGATGAGGATCTGCCCTGAGCAAAGTCGAAGATAATCTGCTGTTGCTCCCTCCCAAAAAACAAAGAGCGCCGGATGTTGCCATCCGGCGCCGCTTCGTTTGTAGGCTTGTACCCTCCCCGAGGTACTTGCCAA
Organism: Terriglobia bacterium; assembly: GCA_963702965.1. Taxonomy (GTDB): domain Bacteria; phylum Acidobacteriota; class Terriglobia; order Terriglobales; family Acidobacteriaceae; genus JAJPHW01. Next base: position 2,860,075 of record OY969776.1, on the reverse strand, counting down.
GTTGTGTTTACTGCAGGGCCGTCAGGGCGGTGCAGTTCGCGTAGGTCTCAACCGCGCCGGTGGAGGGGCTGAGGTAGCGGATGACGTTGTCTTCAATCGCGCAGAACTGCTTCACGCCGGTGACGTTGAAGGTCACAGGGAAAGCGTTCGACACGAACGTGGTAGCCGGAGGACCACCCGCGCCAACGGACGAGATGGTGAAGCCGCTCTTGGTGCCGGCCGCCAGCGTGGAGTCGATGATGCAAGCGCCAGCCACAACCGGGCCAGCCGCAGGGCAAGTGGTGTTACCGAGGCCAGGGCCGAGATTAGCCAAGGCGGCAGCGTAGCCGGTGGTCGGGAACGAAGTTTGGTACGAGACCTGGGCGGTGCCGATGGTGCGCAGCGAAGCCGCGGCAGAAGACTCGTTAGCTGCAATACGTGCGCGCAGCAAGTTCGGAATGGCGATGGCAGCGATAATCAGAATAATCGCGACCACGATGAGCAACTCGATGAGTGAAAAACCCTTTTGTTTCCGCATGTGTGGTATCCCTTTTCTCCGTGAATCAGATTTAGTCTCAGCAGCAGGGCTGAATGGGCAGTATGTTCGCACTTGACGCGCCAATCCTGCCAGTAACCAAGGTCACCAGCGAGGCGGCTGTATGTGATTGCATTCTCGGCATTTGCGGTGCCATGAGTAACCATTGGCGGGCGTGATGGGCCGACAAAAACGCGCGAAGATTGCCAGATTTTGTCAGTCCGGTAACAGAGCGTGTCAGTTTGGAACTGGGTGGTGGTTGGGGTTGAGCGAGGCGGTCTTCGCAACCCAATAGGGATGCGTGCCTTTCGCGCACCGGCGCGAATCGGCACGCCCAGGTCCTTCGACTCGCGCAAAAGCGGCGCTCGCTCAGAATGACAATGTGGTTAGAGCTCATAGGGTCGGAGGCCCTGTCGACGGAGTCGAGTACAGCGGTACAGTACAATCGCGGCGTATGACGGACGACTTGGATATCGCGGCAGACGTCGGCAAAGCGTGGTCGCTGCCGTCCAGCTATTACACCGATCCCGGTGTTTTTGGGGTGGAACAGGAGAAGATCTTTCGCCGGACGTGGCAGGTGGTGGGGCAGCGCGAGCAATTGGCCAAGCCCGGCGACTACTTTACGACTGAGCTGGCGGGCGAACCACTGTTGCTAGTACGGGGAACTGGCGGCGAGCTGCGCGGGTTCTATAACGTCTGCCGGCATCGGGCGGGCCCTCCCGCGGAGGGTTGCGGGTCGCGCAAGCTCTTCCGCTGCGGCTATCACGGCTGGACATACGATCTGGAAGGCAAGCTGATTTCGGCGCCTGAATTTGAGGGGTTACAGGAATTTGACCGCGGGCATTTTTCTCTCGCCCCGGTGCGGGCAGAAGAGTGGTTCGGATTTATTTTCGTGAACCTTGATCCCGAGGCTCAGCCGTTGATGCAGGCTCTGGGCGAGCTTCCGCGGCAGGCGCAGAAATTTTCGTCCGACGGGCTGAAGCTGTTCGAACGCAAGATCGATGACATGAAGTGCAACTGGAAGACTTATGTGGACAATTATTTAGAGGGATATCATCTGCCCAGCGTGCATCCGGGGCTGAATCGCGAGTTGGACTACAACGCGTATACGGTCGAGCCGCACGCGAGATACGTTCGCCAGTTCAGCCCGATTCGGGGTGCGCAAGCGGGAGACGCCACGCCACGACGATATCAGGAAGCGCGCGAGGGTTTAACCACGGATTATTTTTGGATTTTTCCCAACTGGATGCTGAACTGCTATCCCGATAATATTTCGCTGAATATTATTGTGCCGCTCGCGCCGGAGCGGACACTGGCGATTTTCGAGTGGTATTTGCCGGAAAAAGATTTAGGCAGCGCCGCGGCGAGGGAGTCGGTTGATTTCAGCATGCAGATTCAGAAAGAGGACGTTGCGATTTGCGAAATTGTGCAGAAGAACCTTCATTCACGCAGCTATGAGCGTGGGCGCTACAGCGTGAAGCAGGAGACGGGCGTGCATGCATTTCACAGGATGTATGCGGAGGCGATGAAGTAGCCGGCTCGCTTTCTCGCCGAATCCATCCACTTTGTCATTCCGAACCGCTTAGCGGTGAGGAAACTGCTTTGTCACACAGAGTAAGTCAAACAGCAGATTCCTCAGCCCTGAAGGGCATTCGGAATGACAATATGGTACGCGTAGTGCCAGAGCCCGCGTAGGGGCATCAGACCGCGGATGCGGCGCGCACCTTGAAGTAAACCCGTTCCTTCTTTTGGAGGTAAGCGAAGATTTTAAATAGATTGCGTGCGTGAGGATTTCCGGAGGGTCCGAGCATGCGCATGAGACTTTTCGGCGAGTGGTCGAGTGCGCCGGCCAGTTCTGTGAACCCAACCGTGGCATTGATGTAATCACGTAGTACGGTCTTGCCGGTTTCAGTGTCTCCGGCGAGAAAGCTCTCGATGCCCTCGCGAAGCAGTTCTTTGCGGAAAGCCGGGTCATGCTGCGCCCGTGCCTGGATGGTTTCTCTGAAATCACGGGTCAAGGCCATATTGCGGTTCCTCCTATTTTGCCCGGTTCTTGTAGTCCCGCCACCTGTCGATGGCGTTGACGATGTCCACTTGCTGTCGGCATCGAGATATTCTCGGACACCAATCTTTGTAGATGGTAACACAAATGTTACCTTAATTCAAGAGTTTAATTGCCGTCCTCACACTGCCTTTACCAGCAGGCACGTGACGTCGTCGTGCTGCGGTGTGGTGCCGACGAAGGAATCCAAGTCAACCATGATGCGGCGGAGAAGGTCTTGCGGGTTGGTGTTGGCGTTGGTTTGCAGAAGTTGGGCGAGACGAACTTCTCCGTACTCTTCCTGGCGCTGATTTTCAGCTTCGACCAATCCATCGGTAAAAATCAGCAGCCAGTCGCCGGGATGCAATTCGATTTCGCGCGACACATAAGCAGCGTCGGGCATGATGCCGAGCGGCAAGCCGCCATCGGTAAGACGTTCCATTATTTGCGTACCACTAGCGCGTAGAAGCATGGGAGCGTTGTGTCCCGCATTGACGAAAGTCAGGCGGCGGGTTTGAGGCGTGTACTGGGCAAGAAATGCCGTGGTGAAGCGGCGGCCGTTCTGGCTATTGGTGCATGCGTAGCGGTTCATGCCCAAGACGAGATCGGTGAGGGACGTCGGTGTGGCCGAAAGCGTTTTCAAACTCGCCTGAAAAGTGGCCATGAGCAGGGCCGCGGGGATGCTTTTGCCAGCGACGTCCGCGACCGCGAAAAGAAATTGCGCGTCTTTAGGTTCTTGCGGATCTGGCGAGTCGGCGGAGGCGCGGGCGAAAACATCGTAGTAATCGCCGGCAACGGTGTTGGCGGGGCGCGTGGCGAAAGCGATAGAAAGTCCGGGGATGGCGGGCGGATTCGCAGGAAGCAGCCAGCCTTGAATATCGCGGGCGATCTCCAGGTCGCGTTTCATGACCACGCGATCGGACACCTCAAGCATGAGCAGGATGAAAAGCAGCGCTCCGCCGTAAAACTGAAAGGGCATGGTGACGACCGTGACTCGGCCGTCTTCGTTCTTGTGAGTGTAATCGCCGCCGCCAAAGAAGAGCAGGATGAGGGCGAGCAGCAACAAGACGCGGCGCGCGGGGCTGAGCTTTTCGAGGATAGCCCAACAGAATTCCTTGGCGATTTGCCATCCGCCGCGAGGCCGGGTCTCCTGTGCGGCCTGGATTTGCGAATCGCGCTGATAGAGGCGAAAACTGGCTTTCGCGTCGGTGTGGAACTGCTTCCACAATTGGCCAATTTCGAGACCGTCGGTGACGCGCTGCCAAGCGCGATCAACACGATCCAAAAAAGATGGGGCGGGTGAACTCATGCGAATTGCCATTATAGGCGGATTGGGCGAAGGACGAGTGCGCCCGCGCTGACCGCATTTTTACTACGCGCAAGATCCCCTTCGACTCCGCTCAGGGCAGGCACTCAGCCGCTGGCTAAAGCGCGGGCTGAGGGAATGACAACGTCGTATGGGCGAAGAAACGTGATTGAGTCATTGCGCTGGTTTATTACTTGGAGCCGGCCTCTCGAACAATTTGGGATCGATGGGTGGATTGAACTGAATGGAAGTTCTCTTTACCAGTACTCGATTCATTCCATCCTGCTTGTTGGAGTGGGTCGCGGGCAGGGTGATGCCGTCGGTGGTCGTCCAGTCAGAGAGATCGGTCTCACCCTGGAAGGGGCCGGATTGTCCCATGCCTTCGTAAGTCTCGCGCAGAACGCGCCCGGTTGCCGGATCGACATACCAGCGCATGGTTACGCCAGCGCCACTGACATCAACAATGGCGGCATCGACATCGCCGATTTTTTCGGTTCCGTTGGCAGCGAAGATGAATGATGGATCGTCGGCGTGCTGGGCGAGGAAGAGCAAGTCGCGCCGAATCTGCTGGGAGTTTTCCTCCTTCTGCGATTGGTCCAAGTCTTTCGTCCCGCCATTCACAGCCGACATGATTGCCATGGTTGGCGTGACGATTACGGTGATCGTGCCAGTCGTGATGGGGATGCTGACGTGCATCTTGTCGGGATAAACGATGGTGACATCAATGGGAAGGGCTGCGCCGTTGGGTTCGCTCTCCGCGAAAACTGTGTGCATGGATTTGACGGTTTTTATTTTGTCGAGACCGCCAAGAGCTTGCGCCACTTTGAGCGCGAGCGCTTTGCCTTCAGGATTGGAAGCGTTCGGCGCTTTCTCGCCGGGAGGCGTCGCAGGCGGAGGGATGGCGATATCCACGTTGGTCACGGGGCCGAGAGTCGAGAGCGGCTTGTCGAAATCGGCGGTATTGCCGACAACGAGGACGGCGAGTTGATTCTTGTGCACGTATTTGGCGGCGGCTTGGGCGACTTGTTCTTTGGTGACCTTCTCTATGGCGGAACGGTAGCGCTCGAGATAATCGGCGGGATAACCATAGAAAGCGTAGGTCATCTGCTCCAGAAGAATTTTCGCGGGTGAATCGAAGCGGAAAACGAAAGTGTTGAGAATGGCATCTTTCGCAGTCTTGATTTCCTCGTCGGTAATGGGACGGCTAGGCAGTTCGTCGATCTCTTTGTAGATGGCCTGAATCGCCTGAATGGTGCTCATGCTCTTGGTAGCCATTTCAAAGCGCACAACGCCGGGATGGTCGAAGGCGCTGCCGATGCCGCCACCCACGCCGTAAGCCAGGCCTTGCGCGGTCCGAATGCTCTTGAAGAGACGGGAAGAGAAGCCTCCACCGAAGGCTTGATTGAAAACTTGGGCTGCATAGTAATCGGGATTTTCGCGCTTGATGCCCAATTCAACCATGTCAATGTTGCTTTGATTAACGTCGTCTTTGGGAATGAGGTAATAGCCGGGTTTGGCAGGATCAAATTGGATTTCCGGTTGGTGCCACTCCGGACCTTTGACCCAATCGCCAAAAGCGGCGCGCAGCTTGGCTTCCATGGCGGCGGAATCAAAGTCGCCGACGATTCCGAGAATGATGCGGTTGGGAAAAACATGGGAATCGTGCCAGTCGATTAAGTCCTGACGCGTGACCGCGGCGACGGTGGCATATTCCGCCTGCCGCACGTAGGGATTATTCGCGCCATAAGCGAGTTTGGCGGACTCGCGCTGGGCGATGCCGCTGGCGTCGTCGTTGCGGCGCGAGATGGCGTCATTCATTTCCTTCTGGGCGAGGTCGAGCTTATCGGCGCGAAACTGGGGCTCGCGCAGCACGTCGTTGAATACTTTGAAGACGTCGTCAAAATCGTCTTTCAGGCAGGAAAAAGAAATGGTGGTGGAATCGGGCGTGTCGTTGGTTTCGACTTTGGCGGCGCGGGCTTCGAGGAAATCATCGAGCTGGTCGCCGGTTTGCGATTTCGTTCCGCCGGTACGCCAGACTTCACCGTAAATATCGAGCATGCCAGTTTTGCCGGCGGGTTCGCTGATGGAGCCACCACGGATGCGCAGGCTGCCATTAATCAAGGGCAGTTCGTGATCTTCCTGAAGGAAGATGATCATGCCGTTGGGCAGATCGATGCGCTTTGGCTCCTGCGGATGAAAAGCGGGCAGCGGCGGGATGGCGATTTTTTGCCAATCGGCTCTTGGCGAATTCGCTTTCTGCGAATTCGCGGCCTGGGAGAATGCGGATGGAATCGTGGAAAGCGCGACCAGCAGGCAAGCTAGAAATGCGAAGCTGAGCTTCTTCATTGCGCACCGCCTTGTGCTGACGCCTGCGAATCAGCTTGTTTGGAAGGCGCGGCGGTCTCGATGATGCCTACCGTGCGGTTGGTGGCGACGAAAGTTTCGTTGGCCACGCGGCGAATGTCCGCCTTGGTGACTTTGTCGATGCGATCGACCGAGTGGAACAATTCCCGCCAGTCGCCATAGCGCGTCTGAAATAGCGCCAACTCTGACGCCAACCCTTCATTGTTGGCCAGGCTGCGGAGCAAGTTGGCTTTCGCCCGCGTCTTGATCATTTTCAATTCGGCATCGCTGATGTCTTCGGTCTTCAGTTTTTCGATTTCGTCGTGAATAGCGTCCGCCACTTCCTGCGTGGTGTGACCGGGCATGGGAAAGGCGTAGAAAGCGAAGAGGTGCGGATACTTGTTGCCCGGCAGCCCGGTGAATCCCGCTGAGTCGGAGGCGATTTTCTTGTCGCGGACGAGCGAACGATAGAGGCGCGAGGTGCGGCCATCGGACATCAAGTCGGCGATGGCGTCATAGACGGCATCATCGGGACTGCGATAGTCGGGCCGGTGGTAGCCCTCGAGGTAAAGCGGCTGCGATTGCTCATGCAAAACCACGCGGCGCTCCGCGCTTTGCGGCGGTTCGGTGGTAGTGCGCTCGTCGGGAGCCTCGCTCGCGGGAAGGCGTCCGAAATATTTTTCCAGAATCGGCAGCGCAGTGGACGCTTTCAAATCGCCGACCACGGCAACGACCATATTGGATGGGATGTAGTACTTATGAAAGAACTCCGCGGCATCGGTCGCTGAAAAAGTGTTGAGGTCGGAGGGCCAGCCGATGGTTGGGCGATGGTACGGGTGCGCCTGGAAAGCCGCGGTGACGAACTGCTCAAGCAACTGGCCGACGGGGTTGCTATCCACACGCATGCGGCGCTCTTCGATGACGACGTTACGCTCTTTATAGAACTCGCGCATGACCGGGTGCAGAAAGCGCTCGGACTCGAGATAGGCCCACAGTTCCAGGCGATTTTCTGGGAAGGAATAAAAATATTCGGTCTGGTCGTAGCTGGTGCTGGCGTTCATGCCTTCGCCGCCGTTGCTCTCGATGATCTGCGGAAACTGATTGGGAATCACGTATTGGTTTGCGTCTTTCGTGGCCGCCTGCCATGCCGCTTCGAGCGCTTTTACTTTGGCGTTGTTGCGGCCGACCCGTTTGTCGCGCTCATAAATATATTGAGCGTAGATTTTCTCCACTTTTGCGAGCGCGATTTTCTCGGCGGGATAATTTTTCGTGCCGATCGTGTCCGTCCCCTTGAAGGCCATGTGTTCGAACATGTGCGCGAGTCCGGTTTCGCCTTGCGGGTCCTGCACCGAGCCGACGTCCACTTGCGTGAAGAACGAAAACACCGGCGCTTCGGGGCGCTCGGAGATGACGAGGGTCAGGCCATTGGGCAGCTTTTTGACGGTAGTGCGCTTCTCGAACGATGTGAGGTCTTGCGCGGTACAAAGAGTCGCTACGGCAATGAGGACTGCTAAAAACGCCAGTCGGCGGGATTTCATGGTGCCTCCATGAGCTTGGACGAACGAAGAGTGCAGAAGTTTTGAAATTACGTGGCGGAAGGGAAGGTTGTCAAACTTGGAGTCGCCGTTTTGTCGATGAAGATTTAGAATTCTGTCTGTGCCCACTACTGCTTCGGTAGTTGAAATTGATGGCAAGCATCTTTCGCTCACTAACCTCGATAAAGTTCTCTATCCGAAAACTGGATTCACCAAGGGGCAGGTGATTGATTACTACGCGCGCATTGCGCCGGTGCTGGTGCCGCATTTCAAAGAGCATCCGTGCACGCTGAAGCGTTATCCCAACGGTGTCGATCAGCAGTTTTTCTTCGAGAAGAATGCCACGCAGCATCGACCCGATTGGGTGAAGACGACGCCGGTGTGGAGCGAGCATAACAAGCGGGAAATCAATTATCTCCTTGTCAACGACCTGCCCACCGTAGTTTGGATTGCCAATCTCGCTGGCATCGAACTGCACCCGTCGCTTTCGCTGGCGAAAGACCTGAGTTGCCCAAGGTCGCTGGTGTTTGATCTTGATCCCGGAGCGCCGGCAGATATGGTGCAGTGTTGCCAGGTTGGAGTTTGGCTGAAGGAAATCTTCGATCACTTCAAGCTGCAAAGTTTTCCCAAGACTTCGGGTTCGAAGGGATTGCAGATTTACGTTCCGCTAAACACGAAAACCAATTACGAAGAGACGAAATCGTTCGCTCGGGCGCTGGCGCATTTGCTGGAGGACCAGCATCGCAATCTTGTTGTTTCGGACATGAAGAAAGCGCTGCGCACGGGCAAGGTGCTGGTGGACTGGAGCCAGAACGACGAGCACAAGACGACGATTGGCGTTTATTCGCTGCGGGCGCGGGAGCATCCGACGGTTTCGACTCCGCTGACGTGGGAAGAAGTCGAGCGCTGCCTGAAGAAGAAAGACGCGGAGCTGCTGGTGTTTGAAGCGGGGCAAGTGCTCAAGCGCGTGGAGAGGCAGGGCGATTTGTTTGCGCCGCTGGAGACGTTGAAGCAGAAGTTGCCGAACTTAGATGGAGTTGAGGCAGGGGATGAAGAAGCGCCGGCAAAGAGCCCAGTGAAGAAAGCGGTGCCGAAACGGAAGTCTGCGAAGAAAAAGTGAGAAAAGCAGATTGCTCGCAGCACGTACTCGTCGCGGTGCGACTGCGGACGGCTTGGAATGAGAACGGATTTATCATTTACTAGAACGACCATGGCGCAAATTTATGTCGGCACATCGGGATGGGCGTATCCCACATGGAAGCCCGATTTTTATCCTGCAAAGCTCGCCCAAGCCAAATTTCTCGGCTACTATGCGACGAAGCTCAACGCGGTCGAAGTGAATTTTACTTTTCGCCAACTGCTGAAAGAAACCACCGCGCAGAAATGGATTGAGCAGACGCCCGCGCATTTCCGCTTTACCATCAAGGCCCACCAGGTCATTACGCACATCAAGCGGCTGAAAAACGCCGGAGATTTTCTGCCCAGATTCTTCGCAACCATTGAGCCTTTGGCGCGCGCGGGTAAGCTCGCGCCCGTGCTTTTTCAACTTCCGCCCAACATGAAGGCAGATGTTGCTTTGCTCGAGGAATTTCTCGCCATCCTGCCGCGGGGCGCTAGATCAGCATTCGAATTTCGGCATGTGTCGTGGTTTGCGGACGACATTTACGACCTGCTTAAGAAAAACAACCGCGCCTTGTGCGTTGCGGAGAACGAAGAGCGTACCACTCCTGATGTTGTGACCGCGGACTTCTGCTACTACCGTTACCGCAAGCCGACGTATAGCAGTGAAGAGCGTCATGCGATGGTCGAGCGCTTAGCGGAGCATCGCGCGGCCGGGCGCGATACCTTTGCATACTTCAAGCACGAAGAGACGCCGCAAGGCGCGATGTACGCGGTCGATTTGCTGCATAGCTTAAATCCGGACAGCGTGAATCCCGCGTGAGGGCGGGCAGAGCCAAAGTCGCCACTACTTCCCGCGTCTGATAACGCGCAAAATCATGAAATGCTGCTCAAGGCCAATCTTCAGGTGGTGGCCCGTTTTCTCGACTACTTGAAAGTCGAGCGGGGATTGGCGTCGCTCACCGTCACAGCGTACGCGACGGATCTTGCGCAATTCGCCACGTTCCTCGAAAAACGCCGCCGAACCATGGTTGGCGCTTCGCGCGCCGATGTTGGCGATTTTATGCAGGAGCTTTTTGCGAACTCGGTGGATGGGCGTTCTGTGGCTCGCAAACTTTCCGCACTGAGGCATTTCTATAAATATCTTTTGCTCGACAAGCACATTGATCGTGATCCGACGTTGAACATTGATTCACCCCGGCAATGGAAAGTATTGCCCAAGGCGCTGGCTCGAGATGAAATGGAAACCGTTCTCCAGTCGCCGCGCGCGGGTGCTTCTACGAGCAAGGAAGGGGAAGCGATTGCTCTTCGCGATCACGCCATGCTGGAAGTTTTTTATGCGGCGGCGTTGCGAGTTTCTGAGATTGTGAATGTCCGGCTGGAAGACTTGAAGCTGGAGCAGGGATATTTACTGGTTCGGGGCAAAGGAGATAAAGAGCGCATTGTTCCACTGGGAAAATCTGCGCAAGAGGCGATCTCGCAATACTTGGAATTGGCCCGGCCAGTGCTGGCAGATGGGCGGAGCGCGGCGGCGCTATTTTTGGCGCGGGGAGCACATGGCTTGACTCGGCAACGCGTGTGGCAACTGGTGCGTGCTGCGTCGGCGGGCCTCGGGCGCCACGCGAGTCCACATATGCTGCGTCATAGCTGTGCGACGCATATGGTGGAAAACGGCGCTGACTTGCGCACGGTGCAAACAATTCTCGGGCACGCCGATATTTCCACGACGCAGATTTATACCCACGTTGCGCTCGACCGTCTGAAGAGCGTGTATCAGAAGCACCATCCTCGGGCGAAAAGCAAGAACGCATCCTGATATCGGATTTTCCGCAGTATGACGCAAAAAAACACACGAACTGTGGTTGAGAAATCAGTTGATCAATTCCTGCGCGTATTGCGGGAAAGAAATTCTTCTCCGCATACCATAAAAGCGTATGCCGGCGATCTGGATAACTTCGCCGCCTACGTCGGCCCTCGCGGATGGAAGAGTATCGATCACATCGTGGTTCGCGGATTCCTTGCCCATCTCTACGAGAAAGGTTTGAGCAAGACTTCAGTCGCCCGGTCTTTGGCTGCCGTGCGGTCGCTTTACCGCTGGCTGGCGCAGGAGGGCGTGGTCGAGCAGAATCCGGCATCGCTCGTCGCGACGCCCAAGCTGCCGAAGAAATTGCCGCGCGTGCCGACGATGGAGGAAATGAATGGCGTGCTTGATGGAGCAATGCCCGAAGTGGCGGCGTTCCCGGAGCGCGATGCGCTTATGTTCGAATTGCTCTACGGATGCGGTATTCGCAATTCCGAATTGATTGGCATCAATCTTGACGATATTGGCATGAGCGCGGAAGTCATTCTGATTCGCGGCAAAGGGAAGAAAGAACGTTTCGTGCCCTTTGGTGAATCGGTGAAATCAGCGTTGGCGATGTATCTGCCGCAACGGCAGAAAGTATTGACGGCTCGACGTAAGAATGTGAATGCGTTGCTCATCAATCAGCGTGGCGGCAGGCTCACGACGCGCAGCGTTGGCCGCATCGTTAAGAAGATTGCGGTCGCCAAAGGCTTATCAGCCGACATTCATCCTCACACGCTGCGCCATGCATTTGGGACACACATGCTGGAAGAGGGTGCGGATTTGCGAGCGATTCAAGAGATGCTCGGTCATGAACGGTTGGCCACGACGCAGAGATACACGCAGCTTTCCACACGGCACGTGCTTGAGGTTTACGACAGAACCCATCCGAGAGCTAAGTGATCGGAGCAAAGTTAAGACAATCGCGGGCGAGGCGCCCGCACCACACTACTTCAGAGTCTCCCACATTTCGACGACACGGGCTCTCAGGTCGGCAGTTAGTTTTGCATAAGCTTCCTCGGACGCAGCCGATTCCGGCGGAGGAACGATTGGGTCGCCGACTTTTATTTTCAATTGGGTAAATTTCTGAGGGCCTTTTCCGCGCGGCCAAACATCATAGAAGCCTTCAATGGCCACGGGCACAATCGGCACCTGTAGATTGATGGAAAGAATGGCCGCGCCTTTCTTGAAGGTTTTGGGCGTGCCATCAATCGACCGTTCGCCCTCAGGATAAAGAACGAGCACACGCCCATGGCGCAGACCATATGCTCCAGCCCGCATAGCAGGAATCAGGTTGGCATCGGGATCGACAACCACGACATTCATTGACGCGGCTACCTTGCGCATGATTTTGCCGCCGAAAATCTCGCTGGTTCCTACGGCGAAACTGCGGCGCAAAATCTTACCCGGCACAATTGCCGCAAGAAATGCCGGATCAATGTAGCTTTGGTGATTGGAACAAATAATGTAGGCTCCCTCCTGCGGAAGTTTTTCGGCGCCGGTGAGTTGCAAACGGAATGCTGTTTTAGCGACGAGCCGAATTGCCGAGGCGACAAATTGCCAGAAATATCCCCGCACCGATAAAGGCTTGCCTAAAGCAAGAACAGTGGGGTCCGTAGGGTCCTCGGCGAGAATGTCTTTCCATCCCGGCTGCTGTGCCGGCTTCGCGCCAGAAGCTGCGCTCTCGCGGATGGCATCGACTAATTCCTTGACGTTGTAAATTTCCGCGAGCCGCGACTCGTCCAAATTTCCGCCGATCGCCTGTTCAATAGCCACAAGCAATTCGACACGGCCCATGGAGTCGAAGCCGAGATCGAGTTCGAGGTTTGAATCTGGGCGAATTTGTTCGGACGGGTTGCTTGCGGCCTCTCGAATTACGGCAACGGCCCGCTGCACATCTTCCTGCTCCAGCCACGCCGTGTCTTCGTCAGTGAGTGGCTTTTCAGCCGGAACGTCCGCTTCGCCCGATTTTCCCTTTGCCAGGTTCGCGCGCACGCGCTTTTCAATCTCGAAGCGCTTCAGTTTTCGAGTGGTGGTGCGCGGCAAATCTTCCTGCGAAATTTCATAATTGGCAATCCGCTTGGTCGAAGCGAGCTGAGCCGACAGACTCTCGACGTCGAAGCGGATCACTTCTTTTGCGTTTACGATTTTTCGTTCTTTCAGGACTTCAAAGTTGGGCACAATCACCGCATAGAGTTTGTCGGAACTTGCACCGGGCGCGCCCTCCAAACCGAGAACACAAATTTCCTTGATGACTGGCGATTTCAAATAATGCGCTTCGATCTCTTCCGGATACACATTCTTGCCATTGCTCAGGACGATTACATCTTTCTGTCGTCCGGTGATGAACAAGTTTCCACGGGAATCGAAGCGTCCGAGGTCGCCGGTATGGAACCAGCCGTCTTTCATCACCGCCTCCGTTGCGTCCTGGCGATGCCAGTAGCCCTTCATCACGATCGGCCCGCGTAACACGATTTCCCCCGACGCCGGCCCGCCCGCCTCCGCCGCTTGCGGATTATCGATTCTCGCTTCGAGTCCCGGCAAAGCCTTGCCCACCGAGCCAATTACCAGATCGTCCGGAGGCGTGACGAACGCGCCGCCCGAAGTTTCGGTGAGTCCATAGGCTTGGAGCACATCGATTCCAAGGGCATAAAAGTCAGTCGCGATTTCAGGACTGAAGCGCGACCCGCCGGTGATGAGATAGCGCATTCTGGGGCCGAAGATTTTGTGGACTTTGCCGAAAAACGTCTTGCCGAGATTGATGCCGACCTTGCGCGAGGCCAGATTGATCTTCATCAGCAAGCGTAGAATCCGCGAAGCAAGCGCACCTTTTTTTGCGGCTTCTTTGAAGATGCGGTCATGAATCAGGTTGAAGAACTGGGGCACGACACAAAAAATTGTGATTTCGCGTTCTTGGAGAGCACGCAATAATTCAGTTGTGTTTAGAGTCTCGAGGTAAACTACGCGGGTTCCACTGACCAGGGGCAGCAACAAGTTCGCCATTTGCGAAAGAACGTGAAACAGCGGGAGCAAGCCAAGAATGGAATCTTCTGGGCCGATCTTGATGACTTGGAATACGGAATCTGCTTCCGCAAAAAGATTGCCATGCGTCAGCATAACGCCCTTCGGATCGGCGGTCGTGCCTGACGTGTAAAGCAACGACGCAACCGCTCCCTCACTCGGTTCGATTGGCGCAAAATTTCCCGGCCCGTCGGCAAAAATCGCATCCAGCGTCGCCTCGCCATTTTCCGCGGCCGCGTCTTTGCTTGAGCGCACAATCCGCACCTGCAATCCGTTGATCGCTTCCTGCGTAACCTTCAGGTGCTTTTCATCGCTGAAAATCAGGCTCGTGCCGCTGTCTTTGAGCAACTTGGCGACCTGATCGGCATGAAATGCCGTGTCGAGAGGAACGGCCGTAAAACCCGCCGCCAGAATTCCCAAATATGACGCGACCCACCGCGGGTGATTGTCTGCCAGAATCGCTGCCCGCGCCCCAGTCTCGAGCGATTGCCCGGTCAACCATCGCCCGACGCTCTCCGCCATCTGGCGGACTTCGCCGTAGGTATAACTCTCCACCTGCTCGCGCTTTTGAATTTCCAGGCAGGGATTGTTTGGCCAGCGCTCGGCGCACTTTCGAAAGAGATCGTAGAACGTTGGCATAGGTTCGCAAAATCTTACACGATGGCGTAATTTTTCGATGCCGTGCTTACATTTGCCGTTGTTTCAGGCTGTTAGCCATCGCGTCGAATCGCAGTCGAAAGGCATCGAATATGCTAGGCTCTTAATAAGGGAATTTGCGCCCTGATGCGCATTCCGGCCATGCGCCTGCAAGGAATCACGATTTGATTAACAAAGCCATCGCCAAAGTTTTTGGCACCAAAAACGAACGTGAAGTGAAGCGCCTTATGCCGCGGGTTGCGGCCATCAGCGCTCTTGAGCCCGAAATGCAAAGGCTTTCGGATGAACAACTTCGCGCCAAAACTGATGAATTCCGCGCGCTCATTCAAGAGCGCATGAGCCGCATCCCCGACGATCCTGAAGCTGATGATGATCGTCGCAAGCAGCTGGACGACGAACGCAAGGCCGCGTTGAAAGAAGTTCTCGACGAAATTCTCGAAGAGGCCTTTGCCGTCGTCCGCGAGGGCGGCCGCCGCGTTCTGAACATGCGTCACTTTGACGTCCAGTTAATTGGCGGCATGGTTCTGCATCAGGGCAAGATTTCCGAAATGAAGACCGGCGAAGGAAAAACGCTGGTCGCTACGCTCCCCGTCTATCTCAATGCACTTGGCGGACGAGGCGTCCACGTCGTCACCGTCAACGATTATCTGGCGAAACGCGACTCGGAGTGGATGGGCAAGCTCTACCAGTTCCTCGGCCTTACCGTCGGCGTAATTGTGCACGATCTGGATGATCAAGAACGCCGCGACGCCTACGCCGCCGACGTAACTTACGGTACGAACAATGAGTTCGGCTTCGACTATCTGCGCGACAACATGAAGTTCGATCTTAAAGATTGTGTGCAGCGTGAGCACAACTTCGCCATAGTGGACGAAGTCGATTCGATTCTGATTGATGAAGCCCGCACCCCGCTCATTATTTCGGGAGCCAGTGAAGAATCGACTGACAAGTATGCCCGCGTCAACCGCATCATCCCCAAGCTTGAAAAAGGCGAGGAGATTGACGTGGCGCCGGGCGAGCCCCCGCAGTACACCGGCGACTTTGTCGTGGATGAAAAGCGCCGCAACATCACGGTCACCGATGAGGGATGGGAAAAGGTCGAGCAGCTTTTAGGTATCGGCAACATCGCCGATCCCGAAAACTGGGATCTGAAGCATCACGTGGAAACTGCCGTGAAAGCCCACGCGCTTTATCACCGTGACGTGGAATACGTGGTGAAAGACGGCGAAGTCATCATCGTGGACGAATTTACTGGCCGCTTGATGCCGGGTCGCCGCTGGTCCGATGGTCTGCACCAATCGGTTGAAGCTAAAGAAGGCGTGAAGATCGAGCGGGAAAATCAGACGCTGGCGACCATTACCTTCCAGAACTACTTCCGCATGTACAACAAGCTGGCAGGCATGACGGGAACGGCAGAAACGGAAGCTTCGGAATTCGGCAATATATACAATCTCGATGTCCTCGTTATCCCCACCAACAAAACGCTGCGACGGCTGGAGAATCCCGACGTTGTTTATCGCACCGAGAAAGAGAAGTACTTCGCAGCCGCGGACGAGATTCAGAAGCTCTATGCCACCGAACAACCAGTTCTGGTGGGAACCACTTCGATTGAGAAATCCGAGCGGCTTTCCGAACTGCTCAAGAAAAAAGGCATCAAGCACGTCGTGCTCAACGCGAAATATCACGAGCGTGAAGCGGAGATCGTCGCTCAGGCCGGACGCAAAGGCATGGTCACCATCGCCACCAACATGGCGGGCCGCGGCACCGACATTCTGCTGGGCGGCAATCCAGAATTCATGGGCAAGCAGGAGTGCGTGAAGAAGGGAATTGCGCAGCCTCGCCGCGCCGCGCAGGGCAAAATTCAGGCCGATGTGGATACGGCCACCACTACCGTCTGGTACTACGCGGGCAATGAATACACGGTCCCGACCGACAAGTGGACCGAAATCTTCAATCGCTACAAGCTGGAAACCGACAAAGAGCACGACGAAGTCATCTCCGCCGGCGGATTGCACATTTTCGGCACCGAGCGCCACGAATCGCGGCGTATTGATAACCAGCTCCGTGGACGCGCCGGACGCCAGGGCGATCCGGGATCGTCCCGCTTTTATCTTTCGCTCGAAGACGACCTCATGCGCATCTTCGCGAAAGAGTGGGTGTCGAATCTCTTGCAGCGTTTGGGCATGGAAGAAGGCGTGCCCATTGAGTCGCGGCTTATCAGCCGCCAGATCGAAAAATCGCAGGAGACCGTAGAAGGCCAGAACTTTGAAGCCCGCAAACACTTGCTCGAATATGACGACGTGATGAACAAGCAGCGCGTGGCGGTTTACGGACTACGGCGTCAGTTACTCAAAGGGTTGGATCAGAAAGACCTCATTCTCGAGGATTATGTTTCCGCAATTCTGGGCGATTTGATGGATGAATTTTGCCCCCTCAAGGCCCACCCCGCCGACTGGAACCTGAAAGGTCTGAAGGACGCGGTATTCACCCGCTTCGGAGTGGATATTCTCGCTGAAGGTTTGCAGCCCGAAACCCTGAATCGTCAGGAACTGGGCGATGCTATTTTCGACAAGCTCAAGGCCCGCTACGACGCCAAAGAAACGCTCATCGGCCCAGACGCCATGCGCTACCACGAGCGCATGATTATGTTGAGCGTGCTGGACGCGCAGTGGAAAGACCACCTGCGCGATATGGATCACTTGAAAGAAGGCATTGGTCTGCGCGGTTATGGCCAGCATGATCCGCTCGTTGAGTACAAGCGCGAGTCCTTCGATATGTTCGAAGCCATGATGCTGCGCTTCCGGGAAGATACGGTCCGGTATCTCTACCTGATGCAGGTGATCGAACGGCCAACCGAAGGCCAGACCGCTGCGGCACATCCAGAAGGCACGCCCCAGTTGGGCGGAAATGGCAATCGCCCGCCCAGAAACGTAGCCACCTCCGTAGATGATATTGAAGAAGCCTTCCAGCGCCGAAAGAAGCGTGAACTGGAGCAAGCGCGCATGGCCGGTTCCGGCGAAATGCAAACCGTGCAACAAGTCGTACGCGGAGAGAAGATCGGACGCAACGATCCCTGCCATTGCGGCTCCGGCAAGAAAGTACAAGAAGTGCCACGGCGCGAACGCGTAGCGATTTGTACGCGTGCCGCCCGCGCGAGACGTTTTCCATCGTTTTCTATTTTGGAAAAGTTGTGATCTGTGAACATTCTGCGTGTGACGGATGAACCGGAAATCCTGTGGAAAATACTTCCCGTAAGTCGTTGCAAATAATGGACATAAATCCGGAAGCTAAATCGATTTAGCTTGCCCGTGGCTGCGTCAAATTTTGGGGCATACTCCACTACGGCATCCGTCCGTAAAACGCCACCTTGGGCCTTACAAGCGCAAGAAAGGGCATTACTAATCGCGGCCTCGATCATGGAAATCCGGCATGCTCGCCGTGCCAACACCAGCTTCCTCAGCCCTGAGGGGCGTTCGGAATGACAATCTGGCGCGAGAGGGGACGTCCGACGAAAGTCGGCTGCGTGGATTACTGCTTCGGTGCCAGGTTGAAGGACTTGACCACAATGTTCGCCGGCTTGTTGCCCACTGGAATCATCGTCAGCAGGGAATACTCACCGGGTTCGAATTTCTTCCGCGGAATGCGCTTCTGAATCACGGTCACATCACCCGATCCTGAATTCAGCACCAGCAAATAATTCTGGCTCTGCGACAGCGCTAAGGCGTCAGGCTCAGCCCCCACTGGCAGGTTGGCGACGATTTTTCCCATATCAATGTCGTAAACCGAAATCGTGTTCGCCCCGAAATTGCTGACGTAGAGCCGCGAATTATCGGTGGTCACCAGTTCTCCGGAAGGATGGACGCCGATTAAATAAGTGCCGCCGACTTCATCGGTGCCGGTTTCGATGATTGAAATGCTGTCCGCGTCGAAGTTGCTTACTATGAGCTCGCCGCCATCAGGCTTGAGCGCGAGCTTGACCGGCGTCTTGCCGACGTCAATGAGCGCAATCAGCTTGTCTTGTTTTAGATCAACCGATGCCACTTGGGCCGAGCCCGAACAGGAAATATACGCTTTGCTGCCGTCGGGGAGGATCGCAATGTCCTCGGGTTGCTGGCATACGGCGATCGTGGCTTTAACGCGGAGGTTTACGGCGTCAAGGAGTGAAACGGTGTTATCGGCGCGGTTGCTGACGACGACGGTGTTGTCGTCAGGCGAAACTTTAGCCAGCCCCGGCGCGTTGCCCACGCGAATCGTGCCGACTACGATTCGCTTTACGAGATCAATCACAGAAACATTGGCTGAGCCGGAATTGGCGACGTAAGCCCGCTTCCCATCTGCGGACACGTCAATGAAATAGGGGTGGCCGTGAACTCCGATGGTCGCTACGACCGATTGCGTCTCGGCGTTAATCACGCTGATGTTGTTCGAGGCGGTGTTGACGGCGTAAATTTCGTTTCTCTTCGGGTTGGCGGCGATGCCCGAAGGCCCGCCGCCTACTTTTATGGTTCTTGCCGGTTCAAACGTCCGCAGGTCAATTACGCTGACGCTGTTGCTCGCATTGTTGGTGATGTAGGCGTATTCGCGGTAATACGGCCCGTAGTCGGTAATCTGCTGTTCGCGGAAATACCACCACCCCGCGCCGGCGAGGATGGGAAGCAAAACCACGATGAGGAGGAGCTTTTTCAAGCAGAGACCGAAGTAAAAAGGTTAACAGAAATGGAAAGCAAGCCTAGTTATTTGGGCTTTATCACGATTAGACGGGCCGCAGGCTTCAGGATTTTGCGAGCGGAACGCAGATCGCGGCGCCAAGCTGTCGCTTCGTTGTCCGTCAGGCGTATGGCGCGAAGAACCTCAGCAAGCTTCCGGCCCGTGCAAATTTTGCTCGACTTAGCCATTTGATCAATTCCCTATCGATGCGTTACGAAACAGTCAAAGAGGCAGAATTCTTTGCTAAGGCTGGCTCCACGCTTCTCCCCACCACGGGCGCAATCTGCCTCACTTGCGCCATCAACTCGTCAAACTGATCGGGATAAAGCGACTGCATTCCATCCGACAATGCTTTGTCGGGCTGATGATGCACTTCAACGATCAATCCATCGGCACCGACGGCGACGGCTGCACGAGACATAGGCGTGACTTTATTGCGTTTGCCTGTGCCATGACTGGGATCAACCACTATCGGCAAATGGCTTAGCCGCTGTACGGCGGGAATCAGGCTCAGGTCGAGCGTATTGCGCGTATGGTCGGCAAAAGTCCGGACGCCGCGTTCGCACAGAATCACATTGTAGTTGCCTTCGCTCATGATGTACTCGGCTGCCATGAGCAATTCTTCCAGCGTAGCCGACATGCCGCGCTTTAACAGCACAGGTTTACGTGCGCGCCCGGCCCGCTTGAGCAATGAAAAATTCTGCATGTTACGGGCGCCGATCTGGATGATGTCCGCGTATTCGTCCACCAGTTCAAGCGATTCGTTATCAACCGCTTCAGTAACGATTCGCAGTCCGAACGCTTCGCGCACCTCTGCCATAATCTGTAGGCCTTTTTCGCCCAACCCCTGAAACGAATAAGGCGAAGTTCGCGGCTTGTAAGCTCCTCCGCGAAAAAACTGCGCGCCGGCGCGAGCCACGCGCTCGGCGACAGCAAATGCCTGTTCTCGGCTCTCAATTCCGCATGGCCCTGCGATGATCGCCAGAGATGGCCCGCCAATCGTCGCGTCTGTTCCCGCGAATCGAACAACCGTGTTGTCTGGCTTGATGTCGCGGCTGACCAACTTGTAGGGCTTGGTGACGCGGATGACTTCCTGTACACCCGGCATTTCATCGAGTGCGGCGGGTTCGATTTCACCCTGGTTCCCGGTAATGCCAATTGCCGTCCGCTCCGCGCCGGGAATGGAATGAGCGCGATAGCCCAAGGCTTCAATTTTCTGGCAAACCGCGCGCACCTGTTCTTCGGTGGCGTGGGCCTGCATGACGACCAGCATGGTCCGGACCTCGGTCACTAGCTTATCGTTTCAGTCGCACGACGGGCAAATGGAGGAAATTAGAACGCGCGCCGCCGTAGAGCGTAGTACTCGTTCACTGGCCGGTCATCGGTAAGGGCCGGAGCGGTTGGATCTTCCGCAATTAAATGAGCCGGCGAAATCTCATTTCCTAAAACTGCGCCTAATTCGCCTTCGGGCGTTGCTTCTGGTCCCCACTCCATCATGTCTTTCACTGCTGATGGAGGCATTTGCCGCAACAATTCTTTGGCGCTCCACCGCGGCAGAGGACGGTTGCTCGCCAGAAAATGCGTGCCCCACCCTTCGATGGAGCTGAACGCGCGTACATAGGGAAATGACTCCATCAGCGCCTTGGTAACGGCCGACTTCACGATCGGATCGCCGCCGGGCAGCCACTGTTGTAATATGCCGTCGGGCCGGAGCCTCGTGCGAGCGGTGGCATAGAATTCCTTCGAATAAAGCAGGCTCGAGCCGGCAGCCTCCACTGGCGGCGGCGGGTCTATAGCAATGACGTCGAATTGTTGGTTCGTCCGTTCCAAATAGCGCCTTCCGTCGTCAATCACCACGTGCGAGAGGGGTGAGCTCAGCAGCGCGGGCCCGTCTTGGTGGTAGAACCAGAAGAGTTTGGGCACGCTGGGTACCAGTTCGACGGCGGTCGTCGGAATGCCCCAGGAGAGCATGGAGCGGTAAGTGGTTCCCATACCGAAACATATGTCGAGCGCGTTTTTTGGCGGCCGGCCAAGAAATGCCAGCGGCAAGTGCGCCATCAGTTTTGTGATCGGCGTTAGGACGGTGATGCCGATGCCGTTCACGAAGAGCCGTTTTCTCGCCATGGCGTTCTCGGTGGCGATGACCGTGGCGGTGCTGTCGCGCAAAACTACTCGCTGAGCGAAGAGATCGGCAAAGCCATGGGTCATCAAGGCCAATGCCGCGGACATGGCCAGGGCCACGAGTGCAGCTATCCGATGCCATGTAACTTTTCTGTTCGCGGCTTCCTGCAAAAATCGAGCAGGCATGATAGCGCCGACAAGCCAAGGCATCGAGAACAGCAAAACCGACCAGCGTTCCCCGAAAAACGGCAACAAAACAAAACCTGCAAGGAGGGGACCGATAATACAGCCCGCCACGTTTACAGCATAGGCACGCCCCGCGCGGCCCGGATCATTTCCCGCCCAGCGATCGACCAGGAGGGGAGTCACGAAGCCGAGCAAGGCTGAGAAAGGAGCTATTCCGATTAAGACGCGCGAGACGACGGAAATGGAAACCAGGGGATCGCAACTCCACAGGGATAAAACTCCGAGGAGTCCCAGCAGAGGCCAGATCCAAAATGCAACTTGGATATTTTGATTCCCCCTTCGCCGCAGCCATCCACGGTAAAGAGTCGAGCCGATATACGTCGCCCCGAGATAAATTGCCAAAATGCAGGCAAAGGAATAAACCAAGGTGTTGACATAGGGCGTTAGTTCGCGAATCCAAACAACTTCCATGCCCATGCTGGTCAGTCCGGTGCCGAACAACAAGACCAACGGCCAGCGCGCCGTCATGGAGGTGAAAGGTTCCCGATGAACGCGCGCTTCCTCGCTCGTGTGCGACGAGAGGAAAAAACTCAGCGTCATCGCGGACGCTGCTAACAGAAAATTCAATCCGGCCCCTCTTGCCAGCGTACCGTGGAAGCCGTATAGCTCGACCATTGCGAGCGCGCCAACCGCGCCCGCCAACGCGCCTAACACGTTGGCCAGGTATAAATAGCTAAATGCGGCTTGCCGGGAACCTCCGGCTGTTCCCGACCGAAGGCCCTTCATACCCTTCATTGCCAGTGGGATGGTCGCTCCCATACAGGCGCACCAGGGCGCGAGCGTCAGGGCAAGCCAGACTCCCGAGCCGGCGTAGTATGCGCTCGAAGACGACCAACCCGTGCGCTCCAAAAGCAGCCGGCCCCACAACATCTCGTGAGGAACAACGACGGCGGCAATGCCGATAAGCAATTCACTGAGCCCGTAGAGCCGCAGTGCGCTGCCCGGGCTCAAGATTCTGCGCTGCACAACTTTGCCGGCGGCCCACGAACCGATTCCCAACCCCGCCATGAATGAGGAAATGACGATCGATGTAAGCGGCGTGGTCACGCCGAATTGCGCCATGGCCAGCCGGAGCCAGACTACTTCGTAGAGGAGGCTGCAGAACCCCGAGATTAAGAAGAAAACAAAAATAGCCGCCATAGTGACTTGTTGGGGAAGTTCAGGTAACTCTGCCTACAAAGTTATACTGCTTATGTGCCTCGTTCGAACGTCCGCGGACAAGATATTCAACATCCCGCCGCTTCAAAGACTCGATCACGCCTTACATCCCGCCGGATAGGCATCCACACGTCAAGCGCGGGCGGAGTGCAGAACGCAGTCGAACGCGCTCACCGGCTGGGCTGCAGTTCTCTGCAGATTTTTTCCTCCAGTCCGCGGCAGTGGAAGGCGAATGTGATTGACCCGCTTGCCTGTCAGAAGATAGTAGGCCTCCGGAAGAAATACGATCTGAATCCGCTGGTCATCCATACCAACTATCTGGTCAATCTGGCCAGCACGACTCCGTTATTCTTGAAGAAATCGATTGAGGCATTTCGCGGCGAAGTGGAACGTGCGCTGGCGCTGGAGGCGGAATATTTGGTGCTTCATCCCGGTTCGTTTCGAGGGGCCGACCGCGAAGCCGGGCTTTTGCAAACTGCGGCGGCGATCGCAGCGGCCACGAAAGATCTCAAGCTGGAAAAGAGCAACCTCAGGATTCTGATCGAAAATACGGCCGGCGCCGAATATTCGCTGGGCGCAAGCTTTGAGCAGGTGGCTGAAATTCTCGATCGATTAAAGGGCTTGGTGCCGGTGGGCGCCTGCATTGATACCTGCCATACCCACGTGGCCGGGTATGACATTGTGAGCGAAAAGGGATTGAAACAGACCCTCAAGAAGCTTGAGCAGACGGTCGGGCTGAAGAATGTCCACGTCTGGCACAGCAATGACGCCAAAGCCGCCCGCGGATCAAAGCTTGATCGGCATGAGCAGATCGGAAAAGGCACTATTGGACTGGAGCCGTTCCGCCGGTTATTGAATCATCCCCGGCTGGCCCATGCGGCATTTATTGCGGAAGTGCCGATTTACGAGGAAGGCGATGACGCGAGAACCGTACACACCCTGAAAAGCCTCGTGATGGCGCCCAAGTCTTGATTTACCGCCTCTTTTTTGATATGTTAAACATGTTAAACAAATGCTAGGCATTCGCTTGGAATCCGAACTCGAGAAGAAGCTTGAATCGCTCGCCCGCGAGACGGGGCGCAGCAAAAGTTTTTACGCCCGCGAGGCGATTCGGCAATATCTCGAAGATCGTGAGGATTATCTAAGGGCAATTGCCGCGTTAGAGCGCCGAGAACCGACCATCACACTGGACGAATTGGAGCGCCGGCTTGGCCTCGACCGGTAAACTTTGGTCGCTCGAAATCACGCGAACAGCAGAAAAACAAATCACAAAACTGGATCACCAGGCACGTCGTACTGTCATCACTTTCTTGCGCGAGCGCATAGAGGGCAGTGAAGATCCTCGCAGAATCGGCAAGGCCCTGCATGGAGACAGAGCGGGGCTATGGCGCTATCGAGTGGGCGACTACCGGCTCATTTGCGAGATTCGGGATGTCAAGATCACCGTTTTGTTGCTCGAAGTCGGACATCGTAAAGATATCTACCGGTAGCTCTATACCCGCGTGCTCTCAGGCAACGTTGTAAAATAACAAGATTACCCAGCGGCAGAATCCCAGGATGGAACCTAACGACAAATCGGCTGCACAGGCGGAGCACACCCCAACGGCGGCGGTCGATGCTCCAGCAAAAGACCGTTACGATGCCCAACGCATCGAGTCCAAGTGGTACGACCGCTGGCAGGCGGATGCATCGCTCTATGCCGCTGAGCCTGACTCCACCAAGAAGAAATTCTACGTTTTAGAGATGTTGCCCTATCCCTCGGGCGTCCTGCACATGGGTCACGTGCGCAATTATGCCATCGGCGATGCGCTGGCCCGCTACATGTGGATGAACGGTTACAACGTGCTTCATCCCATGGGCTGGGATTCGTTCGGCTTGCCGGCAGAAAACGCGGCCATTCAGAACAACACACCGCCCCGCGATTGGACGCTGCGCAACATCGCCAACATGAAGGCGCAAATGAAGCGCCTCGGCTTCGCCTACGACTGGTCGCGTGAAGTGACGACCTGTTTGCCCGACTACTATCGCTGGAACCAGTGGTTCTTTCTGAAGCTTTACGAAAAAGGGCTGGCCTACCGCAAGAAAAGCCGCGTCAACTGGTGCCCGAAATGCTGCACCGTGCTGGCAAACGAGCAAGTCGTCAACGGCCGCTGCTGGCGCCATGAAGATACGGTCGTCGAGCAGCGCGAACTCGAGCAATGGTTCCTGCGGATTACCAATTACGCCGACGAATTGCTTCGCGATCTCGACAAGCTGGAACACTGGCCGGAAAAAGTCAAGACCATGCAGCGCAACTGGATTGGGCGCAGCGAAGGGACGCTGGTGGATTTCAAGCTCGACAACCCCGGAGCTTCGCCGAACTCGACCATCACTGTGTTCACCACACGAGTGGATACGATTTTTGGCGCCACTTCGGTGCAACTCGCGCCACAACATCCGCTGGTCCAGGAGCTCGCGTCCACCGATCCCGCGCTTCGCACCAAAGTCGACGAAATGATGGCCGAGCAGCGCAAAGCCAAAGAAATCGGCGACATCGGAGCCATCGAGAAGCATGGCGTGGCCACGGGCCGGGTCGCGATCAATCCCTACAATGGCGAGAAAATCCCCATCTGGGTCGCGAATTACATCCTCATGGATTACGGCACTGGCGCAATCATGAGCGTTCCCGGCCACGACGAGCGCGATTATGAATTCGCCAAGAAATTTGGATTGAATATTCGCCGTGTAATTGTTCCCCGCACGTCCGATTCAGACGAAACCGCGGAACTCACTCTGCCGCTCACCACGACGAACGGAATGCTCGTGAATTCTGGCTCGTTTACGGGGTTGAGTTGCGACGAGGCGTTGAAGAATATGGCTGCCTATGCCGAGGAAAACGGCTTCGGCAAAGCCACCGTTACTTATCGTCTGAAGGATTGGGGCGTCTCCCGCCAGCGCTATTGGGGCACTCCCATCCCCATGCTTTATTGCGAGAAAGACGGCATCGTGCCCGTGCCCGAAAAAGATTTGCCGGTAATTTTGCCGGAGAAAATCGATGTTTCCTTGACGGGTGGTTCTCCGCTCAGTCACGTGCCAGAGTTTGTCAACGCGACCTGCCCGAAGTGTGGCGGCCCGGCGCGGCGCGAGACTGACACGATGGATACCTTTGTCGATTCGTCGTGGTACTTCTACCGCTATACCGACGCGCACAATGATCGCGCGCCATTCGATTCAAAAACTGCGAATTACTGGTTCCCCATTGATCAGTACATCGGGGGCGTCGAGCACGCGATCTTACATCTCATCTATTCGCGCTTCTGGACGAAATTCATGCGCGATATGGGTTTAGTCCAGAACGATGAACCTGTCGAGCGGCTGTTCACCCAGGGCATGGTCATCAAAGACGGCGCGAAGATGTCCAAGAGCCTCGGCAACGTCGTCAGCCCGGACGAGATGATTGCCCGCTACGGCGCAGACAGCGCGCGGATGTATAGCTTGTTCGCTGCGCCGCCCGACCGCGATCTGGATTGGCAAGACAAGGGCATCGAAGGCATTCAAAGATTCCTCAGCCGCGTGTACCGCTTCGTGCAGCGCAACGCGCAGCCGAATCATCCGGATTGGCGGAAGCCTGTGCCTTCTGAGCTCGCCGCACCCGAGCGCGCTATTCAACGCAAGCTTCACAAAACGATCAAGCGCGTCAGTGACGACTTTCAGGGCCGCTGGCACTTTAATACGTGCATTGCGGCCATCATGGAATTGGTGAATGAGCTTTATGGATTTGAGGAGAATGCGTCCGCACGCGGATCTGTTTCGCTACTGGCCGATGTGCAGCGCAAGTTGGTCGTCATGCTCGCCCCGTTTGCTCCTTACCTTGCGCATGAACTCTGGGAAACGCTGGGCGAAGACGGCAATCTCTTAAAAGCCGCGTGGCCGAAATTCGATCCCGAGTTGGCGAAAGAAGATGAGATTGAAATTCCAGTGCAGATCAGCGGCAAATTGCGCAGCGTAGTCGTCGTGCCCGTAGACGCGACCGAGGACCAGATCAAGGCGGCAGCATTGGCGGATGAGAAAGTTGCAAGAGCCGTCGAAGGGAAGCAAATCGTAAAAGTGATTGTTGTCGCCGGCAAGCTGATTAATATGGTCGTGCGCTAGACGATTTGTTGATCGGGGATGGCTGTATTCTGCTCGCGCATTTCGCGCGCAGTCCGTTGCAGCAGTTCCAGAAGTTCGCTCTCTCCAGTTTTGCTTTCAAAGAGTCGGGATTTCACAAAGTAAGCTACAGCGCCCAACGCGCGCAGCTTGGCCTCGTTGGCTTGGGGGAGCGCGCTCAGGACGATGACTGGAATGCGCGCGGTCCCTCCATCTTGCTGGAGTGACTGCAACACTTGGATACCGCTCATTTTTGGCAGCAGCATGTCGAGCAAAATAATGTCCGGCCGCTTCTCACGGGCCACGGTCACCGCCGCATCGCCATCCATCGCGCATATGACCGAAAATCCTGCCCGCTGAAGGATTCGCTCACACACCATTTTTTGCGCCTTGTTGTCTTCCACCAAGAGGATGGTCGTACTCAAGACGCCCCCCTTTGTACGTTCATGCAGACATTCATCGGCAGGACTATGGTCAATCTTTAGTTCACCCCAACGCCTATGATTTATGCTGATGGCATGAACCGTCGCTCGCCCACGCTCGAAGGCTTTCGCTTGATGTGGTCTCGCCCGTCGCTAGGTGTGGCCGAAATTGCCTGGCGCTGGAGTTTCTGGGCCGCTGTGTGGTTTCTGGTTCTGTTTGCAGCCCGTGAGTATTTCGCCTCTTTGGCGGTCAGCGCAAGAGATGCGTTCCTGCTGCAAACCCGCCAGCCTGTGCTGGTTTCCAAGGCGATTGCGCACATCTTACGTGGCAGCTCAGTGCGCATAACCCTAAGCGCGTGCATATTGTTTATTGCTCTGTCTGCTGCCTGGGTGGTTGTAGCCGCGCTCGGACGCGCGGTGTCTCTTCGGGAAATCTATGGCCATTTTCGCCCGGGCAAAAACGTTGCGATACGCTTGCGTTCCTTGTTAGGCATTCATTTTTTACGCGCAGGGCTAATGCTGGCGGCACTCGTTGGCATCGCGACGGCCATGCTCGCGGCAAGGGCGGTCACACCGCCCGCCGATCCATCACCCGGCACGGCGTTCATTGCATTCTTCGCCGTGTTATTTCTCGTTGCCCTCGTATGGTCGTGGCTGAGCTGGATTTTGTCGCTGGCGGTGATTTTTGCCGCCGCTGACGGCTGTGACACTTTTGCCGCGATTGTCGCGGCAACTAATCTGGTCGGGGCAAGGTTTGGTCCCGTCACTGCGGTCAGCACATGGTTCGGGATTGCCCATATTGTTGCGTGGTTCGCGGCCAGTTCGATTATCGCGTTCCCGCTGGGATTTGCTTCGGTCTTACCCATAGGCATGGTACTTGGTGGTGTTCTTTTTGTGACGTTGCTTTATTTCGCGGTGGTCGATTATCTATACATCGGCCGGTTGGCTGGTTACGTCGCCATCCTGGAACTACCAGAAGCCGAGAACGTTCTCGTGAACGATGCGGCAAGATCTCCGTTCTCGCCGGCGAGCCGCATTGATCCAGATGAACTGATCCTCAGCGACGTTCCCGTCTAAGGCTTTAGACTTTCAGGGCTTTACACTCGAAGCTCGAATTTGAGACACTCATCCGTGGATACCCAATCAATCGTTGTCCTCGACTTCGGCGCTCAATATTCGCAACTCATAGCGCGCCGCATCCGCGAACAAAGCATCTTTTCCGTCGTTCTTCCCTGCAACGCCTCTTTGGATGAAATTCGTAGTTATTCGCCTGTTGGCATCATTCTTTCCGGCGGCCCGTCGTCGGTTTATGACAAAGACGCTCCCGTCACAGAGAAAGGAATTTTCGATCTAGGGCTGCCGATTTTAGGCATTTGCTATGGTTTGCAGTACATGGTGCATGCGCTTGGCGGCAAAGTTCGTCCCGCGGAGAAACGCGAATACGGCCACGCCAAGGTTGATCTTCAGCAAAAATCTTGCTTGTTTGAAGGCCTGCCGAACGTTCTCTCCGTCTGGATGTCGCACGGCGACGAAGCCGATGAACTTCCCGCTGGGTTCGTATTGACCGCGAAGTCTCCCAACGCGGTTGCCGCGATTGAAAATCTTGAGAGAAAAATGTGGGCGGTGCAATTTCATCCCGAAGTCCATCACACCCCGCTCGGAACGGAAATTCTTCGCACCTTCGCCATTAAAATTTGTGGCGCGAAAGCCGAATTGGACGGCGCAGCGCTTCATTGATGAAACCGTTGCCAGCGTTCGCAAAACTGTCGGCAATGGGCGAGCCATTTGCGCTCTTTCTGGCGGCGTGGATTCGGCGGTCGCTGCGGTTCTAGTTGATCGCGCCATGCGCGATGCCTCGGGGAAGTCAAATTTAACCTGCGTCTTCGTCAACAACGGCGTGCTGCGAAAAAATGAATTTCAGAAAGTTCAGCAGAACTTACGCGACAAACTCGGCCTTCATCTCATCGCTGTGGACGCAACCGACCGCTTCATGAGCAAGCTGGCGGGCGTGACCGATCCGGAGAAAAAGCGCAAGATTATCGGCAATGAATTCATCGCAGTGTTCGACGAAGAAGCGCACAAGATCGAAAAAGAGCAGGGAAGTGTGGACTGGCTGGTGCAGGGCACGCTCTATCCCGACGTCATCGAATCACGCTCCGTGCGCGGCCCTTCGCAGGTCATCAAATCTCATCACAATGTCGGCGGCTTGCCGGAGAAGATGAAACTCAAGCTCATCGAGCCGTTGAAAGAATTATTCAAAGACGAAGTCCGCAAGATTGGACGCGATCTCGGCATGCCGGAAGAGATCTTGCAGCGCCAGCCGTTTCCCGGCCCCGGCCTTGCGGTTCGCATCGTCGGCGAAGTCACCAAAGAACGCGCCGATATTCTTCGCGACTGTGACGAAATCGTCGTGGACGAAATCAAAAAAGCTGGACTCTACACGAAAATCTGGCAATCGTTCGCCGTGCTTCTTCCAGTTATGTCGGTCGGCGTGATGGGCGACCAGCGCACTTACGCTTATACCTGCGCCGTTCGTGCTGTTCATTCCGAAGATGGCATGACCGCCGACTGGGTTGACCTTCCACACGAAGTCCTCAAGACCATGTCGAGCCGGATTGTCAACGAAGTCAAAGGCGTAAATCGCGTGGTGTACGACATCACGTCCAAGCCGCCCGGGACGATTGAGTGGGAGTAGGAAATTTGAACCTCGTACTGCCGAATTTGAACGTCGCAAGCTATTGCGCATGAATGACGCGCAAGTCTAACGCCTTTTCAAACGCGTCAAAATCCCGATCGTGGTGAACAGCTCATGTCCGGCTTCGATGCAAAACGTCGCAATCATGCAGTCAATCGTATTACGACCGTATAACCAATCTCTCGCAGCTTACGATAGTTCCTTGCCGCCAAAATTCGATAACTCGACCTTGCCCGTTAAATACATGAATGCAACTAAGAATTCGTCGCGAATCTCCTCAAATTTCCTGGTTTCGCGAATTCCTTGAACACTCTCGCAAAAATCAAGTCAGTGAGTCCGATCCGGCGGGCGTGCATTTGCGATTCAGCCAATCGCTCTCCTGCGTCTGGATACCTCGGAGGAAGTCGATCCAGACGGTAGTGTCTACGATTACCATTCGCTTGGTCGGATGCCATTTAGGCGGGACTTTTCGAGATCGCCTTCCCATGCCATTTTCCCTCGATTTGCGAAAGCCTGCTTGGGCGTAGGTGTCAGCGAATAATTTCGAGCGCGCGAGCCAGCTTCCACCGTGGCTCTCTTCGTGCGCATGCCGCTGGCTTTCATGGCCTGGCGCATCAAGTGGTCGTCAATTTCAATGTTTGTACGCATACTCTCTATGTGTATAAATATCAAATTTATGTGTATCGGTCAACTTGCACAAAAAAGCGGGCTTTCGCCCGACTTTTTCCGTAACCTCAATTCCGAACTACGCCGGCACAGCCTCCACGCCGTAAATCGAATACCAGGACGTCGCCGCCTTCAATCGGTCATTTACGTTATTGATGTTCTTCACGCCTTCCGACTCCAACCACTTGCGGAACGCCGCCGCGCCCTGCTTGGCATAAATCGGAATGCCGTCTTTCCATGTCGCACGCCCGCAGAGCACGCCGTTGAACTTCACTCCAGTTTCAGCGGCTAGCTCCAGAGTCTCGGTGAACTCGGCGTTGCTCACGCCAGCAGAAAGATAAATAAACGGCTTGGTCGCGGCCGCCGCAGCTTTGTGGAACAAATCCACCGCTTCTTTCTTGCTGTAAGCGGCTTTTCCGGCAAAACATTTCACGCCTTCGACAAATTTCATGTTCACCGGCACTTCGACTTTCAGGACGTCCACGCCATAACGATCTTTGGTGAACTCGCGCATGCTTTCGGTGACGATGTGCGGCTTTTTCCGCGCGTACTCGACGCCTTTTTCGTCCGCACCGTCTTCGTAACCGACAAATTCCAAAAAGAAGGGAATATCGTGCGCGCGGCATTCGTCGCCGATCCGCTCCACCCATGCATGTTTCTTGTCATTAACATCTTTCGAATCATAAGGCGTGTAATAGAGCAGAATTTTGATGCAGTCCGCGCCTGCCTCTTGTAAGCGCCGTACGGACCAATGATCCAGCAGATCGCCCAACCGGCCCGGGCCTGTCTTGTCGTAGCCTGTTTTCTCGTACGCCAGCAACAACCCCGAATTCTTGGCGCGTTTTCTTGACGCCGGCAAGCCCCACTCTGGATCCAGCAAAATGGCGCTGGCATGGGGCGTAAGTACCTCTGTTACCAGCGTCTTAAATTCCTCCATCATCTGGTCGGTAACGTCGCTGCCTTTTTCCTTGGCCAATGATTTCTGCAGCGATCCGCGCTGGTCCATCGCCGCAGCAGCGATCACGCCCCGCGCATTGGATACTTTCTTCAGCCCCGCCAGTTTCCCGGGAGTAATTTGCATAATTCCTCCACTCCAACACTCAAAGATGGTTGCACGAAAACGCTTATTGTAAATCAAAGTCCGCTGTGCGCGTTCGCACGGAGGCACTAGGAGCCGCACCAGGAACACTCAGACCGGTAAAAGCCACGACCATGGCCCAAACTCAGCCAGGCACTACTCACTCTTGACACCCGGCAAAGCCCGCCGTACATTGACCTCAATGGTGTTCTAAGCAGGGCTGCGTACCGTCGGATCCCCGTTGCATCACGCAATTATTTCGAACGTTCGAACCAAATTCATTTGTTTTGCCGTTTCCACAGAGGATTCCATGCACCGCGCATCACGCCCTCTAGCTAATCATGGTTTGGCGTTATTCCTTGCTTTTTCTTTGTTCCTAATTGCCTTAGCTCCAGGCGCTCAGGGGCAGACCTTAAATATTTTGTACGATTTTCACGGCGGCCTTGACGGGTCGCAGCCCACCTCCACTCTAGTCATGGATACGCAGGGCAATCTTTACGGCACCGCGCAAACAGCAGGCGCATCCGGCGCCGGTACAGTTTTTGAAGTGGCGCCCAGTGGCGCTGAGACCGTACTTTACGCGTTCACGGGTGGCAAAGACGGCGACACCCCCTATGCAGGCGTCGTTTTTGATACGCAAGGCAACCTCTATGGAACAACTTTGTATGGCGGCTCTACAGCTTGCGGAGCCACGGGGTGCGGTGTGGTCTTCAAAGTCACTCCTGCGGGACAGGAAAGCGTGGTGTACGCGTTTGCCGGCGGAAGCGACGGCTTCTACCCGCGCGGAACATTGATTATCGACAGCCAGGGCAATCTGTATGGCACCACCCAATATGGTGGCGCCCCCGGCAGTTTCGGGACCGTGTTCAAAATCTCTCCATCAGGCGCTGAAACCGTTTTATATCGCTTCGGCGGATACCCAAGCGATGGCGCGTTTCCCTTTGCCGGCGTCACCCTTGATGCTCAGGGCAATCTTTATGGCACGACCGAAGCTGGCGGCAAATACGGCGTAGGCACTGTTTTTGAACTTGCATCGGCCGGAGCAGAAACAATTCTTCACACCTTTAGCGGTGGCGCCGATGCCTACCCCTGGGCTGCCGTCAGCCGCGACAATAGGGGCAATCTTTACGGTACCGCGACGGGCAATTTTGGCGAAGTCTTCGCCCTGAGTCCGGCGGGAAAAGAGACCATTGTTTACACCTTTACGGGCGGCGCCGATGGCGGCTTCCCGCTGGCTGGATTACTGCGCGATTCCCACGGGAATTTCTATAGCACGACTTCACAAGGCGGCACATTCAACGACGGGACAATTTTCAAGTTGGCAAGGGTGAATAAGAAAGTCGTCGAAACGGTGATCTATAATTTCGCCGGTATGCCGGACGGTGCGCAACCTTACGCGGGCTTAATCGGCGATTCGAAGGGCAATGGCTATGGTACGACCCTTCAAGGCGGTTCGTTCAATCACGGAACGGTGTTTCAGATTACGCCCTAGCTCGAATCATGCCTGAATAGATCACTCGCTGCCGATTTACTGCCGAAGCGTCAATCGAGGAAGAATCGCTTGTTGCTTGGCGATTAGTGATTGCACACCTTGCCCGGCCAGGGCGATCATTTTCGCCAGATGTTGCTCGTCGAACACCTGATGTTCGGCAGTCGCCTGCACTTCCACCAGTTTGCGTCCCGCCGTCATCACAAAATTCATATCGACATCGGCCCGCGAATCTTCTTCATAGCAGAGATCCAGCAGAATCTCCCCGTCCACGATACCGACGCTTATCGCGGCGACAAAATCGCGGAGTGGAACCGAAGTTAGAGTTCCCGCTTCCACCAGTTTTTCGAGTGCCATCGCCAGTGCCACAAAAGCCCCGGTAATCGAAGCGGTGCGGGTTCCGCCATCGGCCTGGATGACGTCGCAGTCAATCCACACGGTGCGTTCTCCAAGACGCGCGAGATCCACAACAGCGCGCAGCGACCGCCCGATCAGGCGCTGAATTTCGTGGGTGCGCCCGCTCGGCCTCCCTTTACCCACTTCCCGTGGAGTTCGGGTCAGGGTCGCGCGGGGCAGCATTGCATATTCGGAGCTGATCCAGCCCTTGCCGCTGTTCCGCATGAACTGGGGCACGCTCTCCTCGATGGAGGCGGTACAGATGACGCGCGTGTTGCCGACTTCGATCAGGACCGAGCCTTCGGCGGTTGAAATGAATTCGGGAATGATGTTTACCGGACGCAGCTGTTCCGGGGAGCGATTATCCGAGCGATACATAGATGTGCATTGTAAATGAACGCTTATTTCGCCTGCCTGTGTTTATGGATTTGCCAACTCCGCCGCCATTTGATTCATCGCCGCCACATCAATGAAACCGCTAAGGTCGGCATGTCCTGCCAGAGTTTGGCGCGGCTGGCCATCGATGAGAATCTTTACCCGGTTGATGCCCTCAATATTTGCCGTAAGCGTGCGAACCAGGGATGCGATGGTCAGGTTTTCGACCAGCACCCCGGAGCGGTGGCCATCGGCGAACGCCGCGTTCAAATCGATTACCGCCAGTCCAGGATTAGAGTTAGGGCCCATTTGCGCCGCATCCACTAAATACACTCCGCGCAAATCCGAGCCGGGTGGCAGAGGATGAGGCGACGACTTGTCAAGATAAACGCCGATCAGCGCACGCAACAATTCTTCCGCTCGTTGTTGCCGTCCTGAAGGCAGAGGGATGCGGAATCCCTGGGCTTGGAGGATGCCTTCATCGTCGTAAGCCACATAAAGCGTCACTTGTTCCACCGGACCGGAAACCGGCGCCGCGACGGGCTGCGTGGTCAATGCTCCTCGCGCGGTGTAAGTTGCCCGCGAACGCATGGATCGCACATAAAACGCCATGCCCATCGCCAGCACCAGCAGAGCGGCCGCGGTAATAATTAAGTGTCGAGGAATCATTTTGCTGCGGCGTCCTCTCCAGCTCGCACCGCGACGATGCCATCAGCCAGCGATGCGGCCACCCCCTGCTGATAGGCAGGAGACAGCAGTTCATCTATGTTGTTCGGCGGCGCAATCTCAACCGCGATCGCTGTCGCGGCAACATTGTTGAGCGGCTGCAGGTCCGCGGGCAGCGTGCGCGTGGAGATCTGATCTTTGCGAAGCTCGAAAGCAAGGCGATTGGCCGCCGCCCGGCTTCCGCTCAAATAAGCCGCTTGCGCTGTATTCCAGTCCATGAAAGGCCCGTGATTATTCGCGGCAGGGGGAAGCAGGGCTGTGTACAAACGCACTCCTCCGCCCGGGCCGGCCGCGTGCAAACATATATAAATCGCGGCGTGGGACGAATTGACCATGCTGGCGCGCTGATCCACGCTCAAGGTCGCGTCGGTGTCGCGAAGCATGAGCGTACTTATGCCGCGCACCTCGAGTTCATGCCGCAACGTGAGCGCAAAAGCTAGGGTCACATCCTTCTCCGCGATCCGGTCGTTGAGCGCGGCTCCCCGCTCGCTGCCCCCATGACTGGCATCGACCGCAACTAGAAAGCGATGTCCAGTCGGTGCATGCGGCGGCATGCTCGATGCTGGGGGCTGCGGCGCAGATGCCACAACCCCAGGCGTGGTGGTGATGGTGATTGTTCGCCCTTCGTTGCTGAACGTGGCAAATAAGGGCACCGTCCCGGCGACGCTAATCTCGGCGGCGCCATTTTCTTCCTGGTAAGCCGCCGAAGGAATCGTCGGGTTGCCGAACGTTAGCAGCGGCGAGCCTGGCGGCATGATGGGATCATGCTCAAAAATTAAGCGCAGCTTGTCCCCCTCCTGGTGAATGGAAGGGCTCACCGAAGAACTGAAATTCATTACCAGGAGCACGGGATTGGCGGAAACCACCTGCGCGGTGAAATGAATTCCCGTGTTCCCGATAAAAAGGCGGCGTGACGCTTCACGAAAACTTACGGGCCCGCCCAGGATGCGGGGCAAAAGCGACGCCAATGATGACACGGGAACGAGCCCGCGCTCGCTCTCCAATATGAAATTTGCCGGCAGTTCCAAATCGCCGGCCTTCATCTTTACTCGCGTCTTGCCCGCAGTGAATTCAACATCCGTCACGTTGTAGCGCAATTTCCAATGCGCGCCGTCCACTTTCACCGTTACGCTGCCCAAGGGGTCCAATAATTCCAGCAGGCCCACGTAGCCCAAACCGTTCCGTTCAATCACCGGCAGGCTGTAATTCGCCAGCGATGAGTAAATGGAAATATGCGGCTCTGCGGGCGCTCCGGTGACGGTGACCGAAAGGAACACGCAACTCAGGAGGGCGACGCAATACGCGCGCTGCCGCCAGAAGAGTCGCCTCCTCAAGAACTGGAGACGTTGGCCGACAAGCACCCTACTCCAAAGCATAAATCGCGAGGCCGCTTAATAATTTCGGGTAGAAATCAGTGGATTTTTGCGGCAACACCTCTCCGCTGAACGCGATGTCGCGCACCTGCTTCATGGTGACGGGATTCATGAGGAACGCAATGTCCGCTGAACCATAGCGGACTTGCTGCATTGCTTCCTGGCCATCACGCAAATAGCGAATGTTTTCCTGATTGCGAATGGATTCCTCAGATAACCCCAGCGCATCTTCAAGGATGCAGCGGTGCAACTGAATTACGTCCAAAGCTTGCTGACGCAACGACAAGCCCTGAAACAAGTTGAGATCAGAATTCTTGGCCCGGTCGAGCAGGAACGTACGCGTCGCGGTGACCGCCAGCAACGCCGTTCCGGTGCGTCCCGCCTCACGCAAAATGATCCGCGCCCGAGCGGCGTCCACCGCAGGATCGACTTCTTCCACGCTGAAATGCTTGCAAGTCTTTGCCCGGAAAACATCCGCGGAAAAGTTGCTCAATCCATGCACCACGCGATGGGTGGGCAGAATCGCCAACCCGGGAGCGTCCATGTTTACAAACGTCATCATCGCCAGATCATAGGCCGCCGGCGCGCCACGGTTCTCGCTCCCGCCATTCGCCTTCCGCCGTTCGTTGCGGTAACTCAACGCGGTCTCATACCGGTGGTGGCCATCGGCGATGATCAACTTCTTTTCGCGCATCCCCCGTTGCACCCGCTCGATCACTTCTGGGTCGGATACTTTCCATACTCTGTGGCGCACGCCATTTTCGTCGCGTACTTCAATGTCCGGTTGCAGCTTTGCGGTTGAGTCTTCGAAGGCGCCTGCAATCGCATTTTCCGGGTCGTTATACAGCATGAAAAGCTGTCCAAAATGGGCCCGCGTCGCTCGCAGTAAATCGAGCCGGTCTGCCTTAGGTTTGGCCAGTGTCTGTTCGTGCCGGAAAACGATTCCTGCCGCGTAATCTTCCAGCTGGCCCAAGGCAATAAAGCCGCGTCGTTCTACTTCCTGCGAAGCGCCGGCAATTGTGAACTGCTCGGCGTAAAAGTAAATCGATGGTTCCGCATCCTGCTGTAGGACTTGCTCTTTCCGCCAATCGCGAAAATACCCGGCGGCACGGCTATATTTGTTCGCTCCATCGTGGTCGGAAACCTCACCTTTACCGAGAATAATCCGCACCAGGTTGTAGGGGCTGGCCGCATAGTACGCCTCCTGCATTGCAAGCGTGATTTTGTCGTAAGGTTGCGTGACCGCTTGGTCAAGGCGGACTTTCCCCGGGTTGTAACGGAATCCGCGAAAGGGGAAGACGTTGGCCATTTCTTGAACTTCGATTGTAGCAAGAGGAAGTTTCGGGAAATGCGCAAATGTTTGCGGTGTGCAATTCGATTTTACAAATATTTCTTGAATCGCCTCGCCACTATTTCGCCGCCCTGTGATAGCATCGGCTTTAGAAGGTACTTATGGCCCGCTTGCCAGGGTCATCCCGCCTAGTTCTCGCAGCCCGGAAGGTCGGCCGAGAGGTTCTCCGGACTCCTACTTCAATTTTTGTGCGCTTAACCGCCCTCGCTGCGCTGGCTGCTTTTCTGCTCGTGATAGCTGCTAAGCCTGTAGCGGCGCAGTCTTCCCTGGATAACGACGTACATATTCGCCCCGAAACAACCCAGCCGAAAGAAGCGCCAGTGCGCAGTGCCAGCGTCACCATGGATCCCAGTCTTGGCCCGCTTTCGCGCCCCATGAAGGTGGATGTCAATCTGGTTCTCGTGCCCGTCACCGTTACTGACCCGATGAACCGCCTAGTCACCGGTCTCGACAAAGAAAATTTTACGATTTACGAAGGCAAAGACGAGCAGGTCATCCGCGATTTCTCCAGCGAAGATGCCCCCGTTTCGTTGGGTGTGATTTTCGATATGAGCGGCAGCATGGGCACGAAGATCGAGCGCGCCCGCGAAGCCGCCGTCGAGTTCTTCAAGACGGCCAATCCCCAGGATGAGTTTTTCATGATTACCTTCTCCGATAGGCCGGAGCAGGTTTCCGACTTTACCTCATCGGTGGACGATATTGAACAGAAGCTTGTTTACACCATCCCCAAAGGCCGCACGGCGTTGCTGGATGCCATCTATCTGGGCGTGAATAAAATGCGCCAGGCGAAATATCCCAAGAAGGCGCTGTTGATTATTTCCGATGGCGGCGACAATCACAGCCGCTATACCGAATCGGAAATTAAATCCATGGTCCGGGAATCCGATGTCATGATCTATGCCATCGGCATTTACGACCATTACTTTCCCACGGAAGAAGAGAAACTTGGCCCCGAATTGCTGAGTGACGTCACCGATATTACGGGCGGCCGCGCCTTCACCGTTGACAATCCGAATGATCTGGCTGATGTCGCGACCAAAATTGGCATCGAATTGCGGAACCAGTATGTGATCGGTTATCGTCCGAATAATCCCGGCCACGATGGCAAATGGCGTAAAATCAGAGTGAAACTTAATCCCCCCAGAGGATTACCGCCGCTCCGCATTTATGCCAAGACCGGTTACTACACCCCATCGGAATAACCTCGTCCTGCCTTTCGTCTTATTAATTTCACTCTTTGGCGCGGTCGTGTCGCCAGCGCAGGATCAAGTCACATCGCCTCCACCAGTGCCGCCGCAGGCCACCTCGCCG
Organism: Terriglobia bacterium; assembly: GCA_963702965.1. Taxonomy (GTDB): domain Bacteria; phylum Acidobacteriota; class Terriglobia; order Terriglobales; family Acidobacteriaceae; genus JAJPHW01. Next base: position 2,821,454 of record OY969776.1, on the reverse strand, counting down.
GTGCAGAGTTCCAGTGAAGACAACGGCGTGTTTGTTTTCAAAAAAGAAGTGGATGAAGTCCTTCTCCACGCGACCGTGGCGGACGACAAGGGCCGCTTGATTACCGACCTCGACAAGTCCGCCTTTCGCGTCTTTGAAGACAATAAACCGCAGACCATCATCTCTTTCCGGCACGAAGACATCCCCGTAGCGATGGGCATCGTGATTGATAATTCCGGTTCCATGCGCGAGAAGCGCGATGAAGTCAACAAAGCTGCGCTGAATCTGGTGCGCTCCAGCAATCCCCAGGACCAGGTCTTCATCGTCAATTTCAATGACGAGTTTTACCTCGATCAGGACTATACCAATAACATCTCAAAGCTGAACGATGCGCTGAACAAGGTCGAAGCCCGCGGGGGAACTGCTTTATACGACGCTCTAGTGGCATCGTCCGATCATCTGAAGAAGTTCTCGAAGCTCCAGAAGAAAGTCATCTTCGTGGTGACCGACGGCGAAGACAACGCCAGCCGCGAGACCCTCGAGCAGACGGTTCGCCGCTTGCAGGAAGAGAACGGCCCCACGGTCTACGCCATCGGCATTCTCGGCGAGGAGAGAGAGCGCCGCGCCCGCCGTGCCCTGCAAACCATCGCCGAACGTACCGGTGGCATCGCCTTCTTCCCTAAAACGTTGCCAGAAGTGGACGCGATTAGCCGCACCGTAGCGCACGACATTCGCAGCCAGTACACCATCGGCTATAAGCCGACCACTCCCAAGAGCGCGGGCGGTTATCGCACCATTCGCGTCGAGGCGAAGGCCAAGAAGCACGGTAAACTCACGGTTCGCACCCGCAGTGGCTACTATCCGGGCCAGGAGAAAGACGCCTCGGGAAATTGAGTGCACCATCGTACGTTGACGCTTCCGCTCCGCGTCTCGTACCCTGTAAGGTGCTCACGAAGTCTATTGAACGCTCCCATCTGCGCGTCTCCGACGACATCACCAAGCTGGTTGGTGAAACTCCGATTCTTCAGCTCAAGAGGCTGGTTCCATCCGGTTCCGCCGAAGTCTTCGCCAAACTCGAATACCTGAACCCCGGCGGCAGCGTTAAAGACCGCGCCGCCATCGGCATGATTCGCCGCGCTGAAGAGCAAGGCAAGCTCAAACCCGGTTCCACCATTGTCGAAGCGACTGCCGGCAACACCGGCATTGGCCTCGCGCTCATCGGCGTCAACCGCGGCTACAAAGTCGCGCTCTTCGTTCCGGAACGTTTCTCTGAAGAAAAAGTTATGATCATGCGGGCCCTCGGAGCGGAGGTGACGCGCACTCCGGAGTCCGAGGGCATGACCGGAGCCATCAACCGCGCCAAAGCGCTGGCCGCATCCAATCCCAACGCCTTCATGGCGGCGCAATTCGAAAACTCCGCCAATCCTGATTACCACTACGAAACCACTGCCGCCGAGATGTTTGAACAAATGGAAGGCGCGGTGGATGCGGTCGTTATCGGTTCCGGCACCGCCGGCACCTTTACCGGCGTCGCCCGCTACTTCAAAGAGCGCATTCCTCGCGTGCTCGCGTTCGCCGTGGAGACGCAAGGTTCGGTGCTGGGTGGAGGCCAGCCCGGACCGCATAAAGTGGAAGGCATTGGTTCGAGTTTCATTCCCAAGAACTTCGATTCTTCGGTTTGCGACGAAGTTATTATGGTCACCGACGCTGACGCGTTTGCCACCGTAAAAGAATTGGCCGCGAAAGAGGGCGTGCTGGGTGGCTCGAGCGCCGGCGCCAATGTTTTTGCGTCCCTGCAAATCGCCCGTAAGTTGGGAACGGGCAAGCGGGTTGTAACTATTATTCCCGATTCGGCGGAACGCTATCTGTCGAAAAAGATTTTTGAGGGCGGCATCTAATCCGCTCTATCGTTCTGGACTACATCTCATGAAAAAGAATCAGAAATATACGCCCGGCTTCGCCACTCGCGCCATTCACGTCGGGCAGGAAGCCGACGCCGAAACTGGCGCGGTCGCTCCTCCGATTTATCCGACATCCACTTATCTTCAACAAGAACTGGGCAAAAACAAGGGTTACGAATACGCGCGCGTTTCGAACCCGACGCGCGACCGCCTGGAAGCGAATCTCGCCGCCCTCGAAGGCGGTTTGGGCGCGAAAGTATTTTCGAGCGGCATGGCCGCGGTCAACGCGCTCTGCTCCATGTTCAAATCCGGCGACCACATTGTTGCCGGACACGATCTCTACGGCGGCGTGCCTCGCCTTTTTAATCAGGTGCTTACGCGCTACGGCTTCGAGTTCACTTATGTTGACACGACCAACCCGAAAAATGTCGAACGCGCCATCCGCCCTGCGACCCGCATGGTCTATGTCGAGACCCCGACCAATCCGCTGATGACTTTGTGCGATATCCGCGCCATCTCGGGCATTTGCCGCGACAAGAATGTCGAACTCGTGGTTGACAACACCTTCATGTCCCCATACTTCCAGCAGCCCATCTGGCTGGGCGCGGATATGGTCTTACACTCGACCACGAAATACTTAAATGGCCACAGTGACGGCATTGGCGGCGTGGTGGTGTGCACAAAGCAAAAGCAACTGGATGAACTCGCGTTTCTGCAAAAGTGCGCCGGCGCGATTCTCTCGCCCTTCGAGTGCTGGCTGATTCTTCGCGGCGTGAAGACCCTCGCCGTTCGCATGGAGCAGCACGACCGCAGCGGACGCTTCGTCGCCGAATTTCTCTCCCGCCACAAGAAAGTGAAGAAAGTTTATTATCCGGGACTGCGCAGCCATCCCCAGTACGAACTTGCCAAGCGCCAGATGACGGGTTTCGGCGCCATGATCTCATTCGAGACCGGCTCACTCGCCAACGCCAAAAAAGTATTGAAGCGCGTGCGACTATGCTCTCTGGCCGAATCACTTGGCGGCGTAGAGACACTGATTTCTCATCCCGCGACCATGACTCATGCTGCGCTCGGGCCAGCTGGCCGAAAAGCCATCGGCCTTACCGACGGATTGGTGCGAATCTCCGTTGGCATCGAAAATGTAGAAGATATTGTGAAAGACTTGGATGCCGCGCTGGCGGCGATTTGATCCGCTCGTCTAGGGCGGATCCCCATCCGCCCAATCCCTACTTTACCGATTCGCCGATCCAATCCAAATACTCCGCGTTCCCATCATCAATCGCGAAACTCAACACTTCCGGGACCTCGTAGGAATGCATCTGCTTGATCGCATCCCGCACCCGCTCAAACGCCGCCGCCGTGGTCTTGATGAGCACCAATAATTCCTGCGACTCCTGTGTGTTCCCCTTCCACGTGTAAACCGATTCCATTCTCGCAACGATGCTGACGCACGCCGCCAGCTTCTTTTCCACCAGCGTATTGGCGATGCGGCGGGCTTCTTCTTCCGAACTTGCCGTAGTCATAATAAGGCGCTTGTCCGTCATATGAATTCTTCGCTCCCATGCTCAAACTGCCCAACTCACAATTGCATCAAATCGCCTGCCAAGGCAAGTCTAAAGTCCGGCGTGGCCGGAATCTTGAACTCGCCCCGCATGGGCACGAAAATTTCGTCGTCTGTCGGAGAGATGACAGGGCAAACTGAAGTCGGCCCTCCCCAAAGCGTGGCTAATGCTCTATCGTGGTAACTGGAATTCTCATGCTCACCCAGATCAAATTCGGCACGTCCGGCTGGCGTGCCATCGTCGCCGAGGAATTTACCTGCGCCAACGTCCGCCGAGCCTCCACCGGCATCGCTCGCTTTATCGCTTCTCGCAATCCCCAAGGCAAAGTCATTGTCGGTCGCGATCCCCGCTTTATGGGCGAGGCTTTCTGCAAAATTGCCGCCGATGCGCTCTCCGCGCATGGGGTCACGCCATTAGTGATTCCCGATCCCGCGCCTACGCCTGCCATTTCTTACGCGGTCACGCATGAACACGCCGACGGCTCCATCAACATAACCGCGTCGCACAATCCGCCGGAGTACAACGGCATTAAATTTTCCACGGCAGACGGCGCGCCCGCATTGCCAGAATTTACCGAAGCCATCGAAGCCGAAATTGCCGCCGCCGCCGCCATCTCGAAAAGCGGCAAGGGAACGACTTCCGCCAAGCCCGCGCCCGCGCAATCCCTCGACCCGCGAGAAATGTATCTTAAGCGTCTTCGCGAAATCGTTGACTTCGCCGCCATAAAAAAAGCCGGACTAAAAGTTGTCTTCGATCCTTTCTGGGGTGCCGGCCGCGGCTATTCCGATTCTTTGCTCCGCGAAGCGGGAGTCTCCGTAGCGACCGTCCATGACTATCGCGACGTACTTTTCGGCGGCCATGCCCCCGAACCCGACGACCATCTTCTCGGCGATCTTCGCGCCAAGATGAAAGAAACCGGCGCCAACATTGGCATCGCCACCGACGGCGACGCCGACCGCTTCGGCATTGTGGATGAAGATGGCACATACTTTCAGCCGAACTTCATCATTGCATTGCTCTTCGACTACCTCGTCGAGAGCCGGGGATGGAAAAACGGCGTCGCCAAATCCGTCGCGACCACGAATCTCGTCAACTCGCTCGCGAAATACTACGACATCGAACTTCACGAAACTCCAGTCGGTTTCAAATACATCGGCGAACTCATCAAAGCCGACAAAATAGTTCTCGGCGGCGAAGAAAGCGCTGGGCTCTCCATTCGCCACCACGTCGCTGAAAAAGATGGCATCGTGGCCGGCCTGCTCATGTGCGAGATGGTAGCGGTTCGCCGCAAGTCGCTCGCGCAACAATTGAGCGACCTATTTGTCAAAGTTGGTTCCCTTTATCCTCAACGCGACAACTTCCGCTTGACCGCGGAGGTGAAGGCGAAGTTCACTAGTAAGTTGGGTGTAGATCCCCACGATTTCTGTGGCCGTGCGGTCAAGCAAATCGTGAGGAAAGACGGCCTAAAGCTTTTATTTGACGACGGTTCCTGGGTTTGCTACCGCTTATCCGGGACTGAACCGGTGGTTCGCGTGTATTCGGAAGCGTGCAGTCAATCGGATTTAAAGAAGTTAAGCGAGGCGGCTCAGCGGTGGATCTTCGAGTAGTCAGCAAGTCGAAAATACGAACGTTTCCGAGTCCTGAGGAAGGCCTGCGTTCGCTCGTAGATCGCGCGCCCGAAGCGGAAGCCTTCGCGGATCGCACGCTCGAGAAGATGCGGCCGCAATTGTCATGGCTTTACGAATTTCGCCGCCGCTTCGCGACCACAGCGGTGATTGTGTTTACCGCCTGGCTCTTCGTCCACATCGTGTTCGGCTCCAATGGCATGGCCGAGTACCGGCAGAAGAAATCTGACTACGTGAGCCTGCAAAAAGAGATAGATCATTTGCAGATCGAAAACGAGCAGGCTTCGCAGCAGATTAATGCCTTAAAGACCGACCCAAAAGCCATTGAAAAGCAGGCCCGCGAAGCGTTGCACTACACTAAGCCGGGAGAGATTGTTTTTGTGACCCCGCCGCCCGCGCAGCCGCTTGTTCCGCCCGCCACGCGCAGCGCGCAAAAGTAAGAGCTTTTTGACAAATTCCTTGCCGCGCCTATGTTATATTCCGCGTAAAGGAGCTTTCCATGAAAAAAATTCTTGCTGCTGTTGCGATGCTGGCTTTTTCTTTGATGGTCGTCTTAGCCTCGGCCGAAACGTCAACCGTGAAGGGCTATGTCAGCGACACCCAATGCGGCGCGAAGGGTGCGTCTGAATCCCATGCTGCCTGCATGAACAAATGTCTGGCCAAAGGCGCAAAAGTCGCCATTGTGACCGACGGCGACCAGAAAGTTCTGACCGTGGACAATCCGGAAACGCTCAAAGGCCATGAGGGCCATCATGTTGCCGTGACCGGAACCGTTACGGGAGAGACGATTCACGTTGACAGCATGAAGATGCTGTAGAAGATTATCCCGCCAAAAAATTAGGGACGGCCGATGCCGTCCCTTTTTGTCGCTTTATGAAAATCTGGTTATAAAAACTTGTCATTTCGAGCGAAGCGGAATTGTCCCTTGGGGCAATTCTGCACAGTCGAGAAACCTGCTTTTCTTGGGATGGCCGTTAGCGGACGACGCCTTCAAGCGGAGAGCTCGCGGTCGCGTACAACTTCTTTTCCATTCTTCCGGCGAGATAAGCCTGCCGTCCCGCGATCACGGCATTCTTCATCGCTTCCGCCATGAGCACCGGCTCCTGCGCCGCGGCGATTCCTGTATTCATCAGCACCGCGTCTGCGCCCAGCTCCATTGCGATCGCTGCATCGGACGCCGTTCCTACGCCCGCATCCACAATCAACGGCACGCCTGTAATCATCTCGCGCAATATGCGGAAGCTGGCGACGTTCTGCATCCCGAGGCCCGTTCCAATCGGCGCGCCCAGCGGCATGATGGCGCTCGCGCCCGCGTCGAGCAGCCGCTTGGCAAAGACAATATCGTCAGAAGTGTAGGGAAGCACAGTAAATCCTTCTTTCACCAGCACCCGCGTCGCTTCCACCGTCGCCTGTACATCCGGATACAGCGTTGACTGGTCGCCGATGACTTCAATCTTCACCCAATCTGATATGCCGACCTCGCGTCCCAAACGCGCCGCGCGGATGGCTTCGTCAGCGGTGTAACACCCCGCGGTGTTGGGTAGGAGGAAATATTTCTTGGGATCGATAAAGTCGAGCAGCGACTCTTTACTGCGGTCGAGATTCACCCGCCGCACCGCGACCGTCACCATCTCCGCGCCGCTGGCTTCAAGCGCCCGCGCGGTTTCCTGAAAAGATTTGTACTTGCCCGTGCCCACAATGAGCCGCGAACGAAACTCGCGCCCGGCGATGATTAAAGAATCAGACATGGTGATATTGTACCGCTGGGCTTGTGTGTCATCCTGATCGCGCTAAAGCAAGCGGCCCGTCTGGCCGTCCCCACCGAGCATCGTGAGAATTCCTTGCCACGCCACCTTGCTGCCATCGGGCCCGGGGGTCCCTTCGACTCCGCTCAGGGCAGGCTTTCGACTTTGCTCGCGATTCACTTGGCGAATCGCTCCCGACGCTCAGGATGACAGGCACGGAAATTGATTAACCCTGTAAAATACCTTTTCGCTGGCAGATAACGGCGAGCTGGAGCGAACATGACCACCCTTCAGGAATTTCGCTGCGAGATTTGCGGGACCATCACGAGTCACCCCATGCACTGGTTCATCATTCAATGCGGGGACGCCGATCTCACTGTCCTTCGCTGGAAGACCGAAGTTGCCAATGCACCCGGCGCGCGCCACTTCTGCGGCGAGGCCCATGCGCAGGTTTACATCAGCCGTTGGTTCGACGCGGCCTGCTCTCCGCCCAAGCCCGATTTTCTGCGACAGACGGGTTCATAGACATTCCTCTCGTCTGGCGCATCCGCCATGTCACCCCGATGGCCCGCGCTTTCTCGAGCGGCCGAGGGATCTCGCGGAGCGAGGATGCAGCTGCTGCCGACCGGTTCAGCCCGAGACCCCCTGACCGATTGTCATTCCGACGAGCGCAGCGAGGAGGAATCTGCTGGTTACGTTTTTGACCGATGCCATCGCCGAGGGGAATGCCTCGCTTTTTCGCGTAAGACGCCCTAGGACGCATTTTCGAACATGCGATCGACCCTGAGTAAGGCGAGAAAATCGACCCCGCCTACAAAGAATTCAATCGTTTTAATGGGTATAGGTAAGTCGCTTGTTGTTAATGGGTTAGGAGGAAGGTTATACACAACGCATGAAGCCCCGGATCGCTCATCGAATCAGCAGGTTGTGACCCCATTGCACCGTTATTGGTGCATAATGTCTACTTTCGGGTGACACGATTTTCAGCGACTTACAGAGGCTGTTAGCGTGTTGGTAACTAATTGCCCCGCCAATGATCGTTCGGAGCCGCGCAAGGTGCGAGCAGAAGTAGAAACTCCCTAAGGAGCCGGAATCGCGGGATGCAGGCGTGGTTCTTCGACTGCGTGCGCTCATTCGCGAGCGAATGAACGCGACTTCGCTCAGAATGACAAGTGGTTGGAACAACGCCGACGCGCTCGGCGCCGCGTTCACGTGAAATTTATCGCGCTGTAACCTTTCTTTAACATATCTGGAACATACTCGACCTGAACATCCGTAAATCATTCCATTTCTGTGAGATTAGGAGGAATTCCCTTGATTCGACGCATCCTGTGGGCATGTTTGGCGTTGGGATTGGCGTTGCCAGCGGTGGCCCAGACCACTTTAAATGGCGCCGGCGCGACGTTTCCCTATCCCATGTACTCCAAGTGGTTCAGCGACTACCACACCCTTCATCCGGACGTAGAAATTAATTATCAATCCATCGGCAGCGGCGGCGGCATCCGGCAGGTTCTGGCGCAAACCGTGGACTTCGGGGCCAGCGACGGCCCCATGACCGACCAGCAGTTGGCCGAAGCGAAGTTCAAGATTCTGCACATTCCCACCGTGCTAGGCGCAGTCGTACCGGCTTATAACATTCCCGGCGTCACGGGAGAAATAAAGTTCACCCCTGAGGCCTTGGCTGGAATTTTTCTGGGCAAGATCAGCAAGTGGAATGATTCGGCGATTACCTCGGCCAACCCGGGAATTAATTTCCCCAGCACCGACATCATTGTTGTGCATCGTTCCGATGGAAGCGGTACGACCTATATTTTCACCGATTACCTTTCCAAAGTGAGTCCGGAGTGGGCAAGCGGCCCGGGCAAAGGCACCAGCGTGAAGTGGCCGGTGGGACTGGGCGGCAAAGGCAATGAAGGTGTTGCAGGCCAGATTCGTCAATTGCCGGGTTCGATTGGTTATGTGGAGTTAATTTACGCCGTGCAAAATAAAATTCCGTACGGCGTGGTCCGCAACGCGGCTGGAGTTTACGTGAAGGCGAGTCTCGAAAGCGTGACCGCGGCAGCTGGTTCCATGAAGAGCATGCCTGCCGATTTCCGGGTTTCGATTACGAATGCTCCGGGCAAAGATGCATATCCGATTTGCAGCTTTACCTGGCTGCTAATTCCGGAAGTTTCGAAGGATCCGGCCAAAGGCAAGATTCTGCGTGATTTCCTGAATTGGATGGTGGATGAAGGCCAGAAGGAGACGGCGGCGCTTACCTATGCTCCTTTGCCAACGAACGTGGCGGCGAAGGTAAAAGAGGCGATCAAGCAAGTACATTGAAATCAATATATTGGGACTTCCCCATGAATGAAACTCCAAGCCCGAACAGGTTTGGAGTTTTGTTTTGCGCGCGGCACCGCGGATTTGGGATGGCTTATACTGAATGTGTCTTATGAAATGGCTGTGTTTGCTTGCCTTGGCTTTAACCTTAACCCTTGCGCCCGACCTCCCGGCGGCGCAAAGCGCCTACATAGACGGAAAAATCGTCAAGGTGCAGGACAAGGCGAAGACAACGGTTCTTTATTATCAAGTGGACACGCCGGTGACGCGCGATGATCCCTATTACGAGATCACGGTGCAATTGAAAGACACAACGTATACCGGAGTCTATACGCCGCGACATCCGAAGGATTTATTACCCGCGGAATGGATACCCGGAGCCGATGTGAAAGTGAAAATTGAAGGACGGCGAATGACGTTGTTAACGCCCGTGGGGAACGAAATAGAAACGGCAATTGCCGCGCGAAGAAAGAGCACAACCCAGGTACCTGCATCTGTTCCTGTCGTCAAACAGTAAATATTCGGTAAGTCTTACCCGATCCGAAGCTTTCTCAAAGAGGACGTATGGCGCGCATCTCGCTCGATCATCCCAGCTATTACATCAATCGCGAGTCGTCCTGGCTGGCCTTCAATCGCCGCGTCTTAGAAGAAGCGGAAGATGAGTCGAATCCGCTGCTGGAACGGCTTAAATTTCTTTCCATTACGGCCAGCAACCTCGACGAATTTTTTGAAGTGCGGGTAGCGGGACTGGTGCAGCAAATTGAAGACGGATACAGCGAGACCGGGCCGGAAGGGCTTACGCTGCTGCAAGAGCGGGACGCAGTTTCAAAAGAAGCGCACGAATTTGTGCGCGATCAGTACCGCTGCTGGAACAATGATTTGCGCGGGCAACTGGCAAGCAATGGAATCCGGGTTCTGGGTATCGACGAACTGGACGCGACGGCCTTGGCCTTCGTCGAGCAATACTGCGAGCGAGAACTAGACCTGCTGCTGACGCCGGTCACCGTGGATCCGGCGCATCCTTTTCCGCGGGTGATCAATAAGGCGCTGTGCGTGGCGTTCCTGTTACGCCGCCGCCGGCGATCGTCCACGACTTATACGGGCGTGGTGACGGTGCCGAGGTCGTTGCCGCGGCTGGTGCGCTTGCCCTCGTCGCAAGGCACCGACGATTTTATATTTCTGGCGGACCTGGTGACCTTTCACGCGTCCCGCATGTACCACGGGTACGACATTGTCTCCTCAGCGGCGTTTCGGGTGACGCGCAACAGCAATTTGTATGTGGCCGAGGAAGAGTCGCGGAATTTGCTGGAATCGGTGAGGGCGGAGCTCCATAACCGGCGCAAAGGCGACGCCGTACGGCTGGAGATTGATTCCGACGCCGACGGGGAGATCATAGAACGGCTGCGTAAGAATTTTGACCTGGAGCCGTGGCAGGTGTTTTCAGTAAACGGGCCGGTCAACTTGTCCCGGTTGTTCAACATTTACGAACAGACGGACCACGCGAACCTGAAGTTTAAGCCCTTTACGCCGCGCGAACTGCGGCTCACATCCAAGTCGCAGGATTTTTATGAGGAATTGCGGAACCATGATGTGCTGCTCCACCATCCCTACGATTCGTATGACGCGGTGGTTTCGTTTATTGAATCAGCGGCTGAGGATGCGCGCGTGGTTTCCATCAAGCAGACGCTCTATCGCACGAGCGAACATTCCTCCATTGTGCCGGCCTTGATTGCGGCCGCAGAAAACAAGGAAGTCACGGCGGTCGTGGAACTGAAGGCGCGTTTTGATGAAGCCTCCAACATTCGATGGGCGCGTGATCTGGAAGACGCGGGAGTGCAGATTTTTTACGGCCTGGTCGGACTAAAGACACACTGCAAACTGTCGTTGATCGTCCGGCACGACTCGGATGGCGTGACTCGGAGCTACGCCCATTTGGGCACAGGCAATTACAACCCGAGCACGGCGCGGTTTTACACGGACTTGAGTTTGTTTACCGCCGATCCTTCCATCACGCACGCGGTGCACGACGTTTTCAGTTTTCTCACGGCGTATGCGGAGCATCCGAATTACGATCCGTTGTTTGTGGCGCCAGTCAATCTGGCGGAGCGGTGCGTGCAGCTCATCAATCGCGAGGCCGAGCATGCCAGCCAGGGGCGCCCGGCGCGCATCATCGCCAAGATGAATGCGCTGCTCGACAAGAATGTGATTATGGCGCTGTACCGGGCGTCGCAGGCGGGAGTGGAAATCGACCTGATCATACGCGGCATGTGCGCCTTGCGACCGGGGATACGGGGGGTGAGCGATAACATCCGTGTGCGCAGCATCGTAGGCCGTTTTCTGGAGCACAGCCGGATCTTTCAATTTGCCAACGCGGGTGAAGAAGAAATCTACCTTGGCAGTCCGGACTGGATGCCGCGCAATCTTTACGACCGCGTCGAAGTAATCTTTCCGGTGTACGATCCGCTTCTGCGTGAGCGGATAAAGATCGAAATTCTCGGCAGCTTGCTGATGGACAATCTGAAGGCGCGAATCCTGCAAAAAGATGGGAGTTACATTCGCGCCTGGCGAGCCCAAGGCAAGCGCAAGCCACCGGCGGGAGATGCTGCCTTTAATGCACAGGAATTCATGGCGGCGCTGGCTGAAGGCAAAACCACGATGGAGGCGATTCCGCTCCAGCGGGCGCCGCGGCGAAAAGCAGCTAGAGTCCCCACCGGGAAAGGACGTTAAGGCATGGTGATTTATTTTTTACGGCACGCCAGCGCTGGACAGAGCGTGGCCAACCAGAAGAAAGACGAAAAGCGCGCGCTCGACAAGGAAGGCATTTTGCAATGCGGCATGGCGGGGCGGGCCCTGGTGGCTTTGGATGTGCAAGTGGATGCGATTCTTACCAGCCCGCTGAAGCGCTCGGCACAGACCGCGTCCCTGGTAGGCAATGAACTGAGTTACGAAGGCAAAGTGCATTTCGAAGACGGTCTGCGGCCGCAAGCCTCGTTTGTAGATTTTCGCCGCATGCTGGAAAAATATGTGAAGCTGGAGTCGGTCCTCGTGGTGGGCCACAATCCCAACCTCAGCGAGTTTCTAGGACGCATCATCAGCGGAGCGGGATGCGAAGGGGATGTAGATCTCAAAAAGGGTGCGGTGGCGAGGGTGGAGATGGGACGCAACTCCGGCGTGTTGCACTGGATGATCACACCGAGGATTCTGCGGGCTCTTTATACGGCCGCCACGGAGAGCTCGCGACCGAAAACTTCCCGAAAATAAGACTTCTCCTTTTCGACGGCCCACAATTCAAGATCGACGCTTGCCCGGGATTTGGGGTGCAGCAACACTTTCAGTTCACCCGCGCGGAGTTGCAGATCGGTTCGCTGCACGGCATGGCTGCGGCTTAAATTCAGGGCGCGAGCCAGTCGCAACAAGAGCGAGGCTTTCGGAACCGATTGCTGGTCGGCGGCGGATAATGCTTCCATCGGACCCGCACCCGGCACCGGGCGTGACTTGCCGAGAAAGCGCGCGATGGCCGCGATGATACGACGCTGCTCTGGCGTGTAGCCGAGAATTTCTGACTGCGCAATGATGTAGTAGGTGTGACGATGGCGGCCATTGCGGTTCACATAGTCACCGACCTCGTAGAGCATGGCCGCGGCCGACAGCCACTCCAAATAATCGGGCGGCAGGCGGTGCAATGATTTCAGTTTCGTAAACATCATGACTGCGGCGGCGCGGACTTGCAACGCGTGCGCGAGATCGACATGGTAGTGCTCCACAGCGGCGAGGATCGAATCCCAGCGTTCGGACTCAACCTGCCGACCGGAGCGGGTCTGGTGATTGGAGTCGGCAGCCATTTGCGCGAGCAATCCGTCGCGCAATCCCAGAGGGGAGTAGCGAAAGGTGGCAAGCTTGCAGCGGTCCATCAATTCCGCATAAACGGCTGCGCCGGCGACAATGATTTCGGCGCGGCGGGGCCCGATGCCGGAGAGCTGGGCGCGCTTTTCCAAGGGCAAGCGGGCCAGCATTTTGGCGATACGTCGCATCTGGGTTCGGGAGACCACGGCGGCGCGCGAACCTTTCGTCTTATAGAGGCCGTGGCAGACCGCAGCCAGCGATTCAGCCGTGCCTGAGGTGGCGACAACGCTGGTGGGCTTGGCCCGCAGGATTCGGTCGGCCGTGCGATTGATTTCCCGCGAAACGAAGCCGAGCAATTGCCGCATTTCAGGTTTGCGGGCGGGATCATGATGGAGAAATTCGCTGGTCAGTCGCACCGCGCCAATGGGCAAGCTCACCGTGTTGCGAATGTGGCCCTTCACCGAGAGCGTTAATTCGCAACTGCCGCCGCCGAGGTCAATCATCAGCATCGGCGAAGAACCCATGCGCATTGCCGAGACCAGGCCGAGGTGAATAAGGCGGGCCTCTTCAATGCCGGAAATTATTTCGACGGTCCAACCGGTCGCCGAGCGTACCCATTCATAAAAAGCGCGCGAATTGCGGGCATCGCGCAACGCGCTGGTACCGACGACGCGGATAGCATCGGCGCCCGCCTCCTGCACGGCGCGGTGAAAGCGGCGCAGCACTTTGACGGTGTTGGCGATGGCATCCGGAGAAAGAAAACCGGAGTGGAATACGGATTCGCCTAGGCGGGTGACTTCACGATCTTCATGAACGGCGACGAGCCCGCGGGCCGTGGAACGGGCAATCTTCAGGCGAACGGAGTTGGAGCCAATGTCAACAGCGGCAAAAGTCGGCATGACTGGAATGACGTAGTGTAACGCGGAATGAAGCCGAAGTGGATGGTTTGCGTTGCATGCTGGTCAGGAAGATTGGGCTAGACAGACGCGCTCTTTGCGCGCAGCAAGATCACCGCATCAAAAACGCGCGGTGTCGCTGCTGAGTTGGGATGAGGCGGTCAGGTGTTTTAACAGTCCTGTAACAACAATCTGCTAGCGTAAGATGGATGTCGAATCAGGCCCTAGGAGCGCCCCTTTTGCCGGGACCGCAACCTGTTCCGAGTAAAGTTGAGAAGATCGACGCGGTGGCGCACTCGCGGCCTTTGGAAGGCGTCGGCTCCGGCGCGCTGGCCGATCGTGCCTTCTATTTTGCCATGCTGGCCTGCGGATTGAGCGTGCTGGCTTTGGTAGGCGTCATCATCTACCAACTGGCCACGAAATCCGCGCTGACATGGCATGCCTTCGGCTGGAAGTTCTTCTTCGATAGCGATTGGGACCCGGTCAACGAGCTCTACGGCGCGTGGCCGTTCGTCTACGGCACCCTGGTTTCTTCATTTCTCGCGCTGCTCATCGCGGTCCCACTGGGCGTTGGGGTTGCCGTTTTTATTACGGAAATGTCACCGACATGGCTGCGGTCGCCGCTGGCCTTTACGACGGAATTACTGGCGGCCATCCCGAGCGTGATTTACGGGCTGTGGGCTATTTTCGTCCTGGTTCCTATTTTGCGGCAAGACGTTGAACCGTGGCTGGGCAAATACCTCGGTTGGACGGGATTTTTCTCGGGCGCGCCTTACGGCATCGGCATGTTGGCCGCTGGAATCATTCTGGCGATCATGGTGGTGCCGATTATTTCCTCGATCACGCGGGAAGTCATGACGGCGGTGCCGCAGCAGCAACGCGAGGCCGTGCTTGCTCTGGGCGCGACGCGTTGGGAAATGATCAGCATGGGAGTTCTACGAAACGCGCGCGCGGGGATCATGGGTGGCGTGATACTGGGCTTGGGTCGCGCCCTGGGAGAAACCATGGCCGTGACCATGGTAATCGGCAATCGCCCGGAGATATCGAAGTCGTTGTTCGCGCCTGGTTATACGATGGCGAGCGTGATCGCCAATGAATTCAGCGAAGCTACCAGTGACAAGTATCTGAGCGCGCTTATCGAGGTAGGTCTGGCGTTGTTTATTGTGACGATTATTGTGAATATCCTCGCGCAAATCCTGGTCTGGACCGTGACGCGCGGCACGCCGGCGAGGTCCCATGGTTAATCAGGCGAACAACCACACGGTGATTGCGCCGAAGGTTAGTTTGTGGCGGCGGGGAACGGATCATCTCGCGACCGCGGCGGCGGTGACAGCCGTGATTCTTGTTCTGCTGCCATTGGGCGCGGTTTTTGGCTACCTCTTATATAAGGGATTCGGTTCCATCAACCTCGCGTTTCTGACCAAGACGCCGAAGCCGCCGGGGGAGGTTGGCGGAGGCATGGCCAACGCCATCGCGGGATCTTCATTGATTCTTTTCCTGGGAAGCCTGGTGGGTGTTCCTGTTGGCATTGGCGCGGGCATCTATCTCGCGGAATATGGCCGCAACCGGCTGGGCAATTTGATCCGGTTCACCGCGGATGTGCTGAATGGCGTGCCTTCGATCATCGTCGGCATCGTGGCGTATGGGCTGGTTGTGCTTACGCAGGGTCATTTCAGTGCACTGGCAGGCGGCGTGGCATTGGCGATCATGATGGTTCCGACCATTACGCGCACCACGGAAGAAATGCTGTTGCTGGTTCCCAATGCCGTACGGGAAGCGGCGTATGGATTGGGTGTACCGCGCTGGCGGACGGTTCTTTCGGTCACGTTGCGTACGGCGACTTCGGGCGTGATTACGGGAGTGATGCTGGCGTTTGCGCGCGTCGCCGGTGAAACAGCGCCTTTGCTGTTTACGGCATTTGGCAATCAGTTCTGGAATTGGAAAATCAATCAACCGACGGCCGCGCTGCCGCTCCAGATTTTTTCCTACGCGATTTCGCCCTATGACGATTGGCACCGGCAAGCGTGGGCGGGAGCGCTGATTCTGATTATTCTGATTGTGGTTTCCATCAGTGCGGTGCGGTTTGTCGCCAGCCGCGGCATGATGAAGGGAGCAAACTAGCGATGGGCGTGGGAATTAAAGTAGAAAAGCTGAACGCCTGGTACGGCAAGTCTCAGGCTCTTTATGAGATTACGATGAAGGCGGAGGCCAACCACGCCACGGCCTTGATTGGGCCGTCGGGATGTGGCAAATCCACATTCGTGCGCTGCCTGAATCGCATGCATGAGACGGTTCCCGAGGCCCGAGCGGATGGGACCGTAATGGTCGGAGATCTCAGCGTCTACAACGGAACCACTGCGGTACAAATCCGCCGCCGCATCGGCATGGTGTTTCAGAAGCCGAATCCGTTTCCGACCATGTCTATTTATGACAACGTGGCGGCCGGGCTGAAACTCAATGGTTTCCGCGATCATGGTCGCCTGGATGAAATTGTCGAGCGCTCGCTGACCCATGCGGCTTTGTGGAACGAAGTGAAAGACACGGTCCGGAAGAAATCGGGAGCCAGCCTTTCGGGCGGACAGCAGCAGCGGCTCTGCATTGCCAGGGCGCTGGCAGTAGAGCCAGAAGTTCTGTTGATGGACGAGCCTTGCTCGGCGCTGGATCCAATTTCTACTGGTAAGATCGAAGAGCTGATTTTTGAGTTGAAAGAGAAATATACTATTGTGATTGTGACGCACAATATGCAACAGGCCTCGCGGGTGGCGGAGTTTACGGGATTTTTCCTGCTGGGCCGGTTGATTGAGTTCGACAAGACGGAAAAAATCTTTACCACCCCGTCCGATAAACGGACGGAAGACTACATTACAGGCAGGTTCGGATAATGCGTACACGATTTCAGCAAGGCCTCGACGAGCTTCGCGCCCGCTTACTCCGCATGGGCGGATTGGCGGAGCAGGCCGTGGACCGCGCCTGCCAGGCCTACATTGACCGCGACCTCGCGCGTTGCCATGCCGTGCTCGAAGGCGAATCGCAAATCAACATCATTGAGCGGGAGATTGATGAACTTGCGTTTGATCTGCTGGCATTGCAGCAGCCGATCGCAGTGGATTTGCGCTTTATTCTGGCGGTCACCAAGATCAATTCTGACCTGGAGCGGGTCGGCGACCAGGCGGTTAACATTGTTGAACGCGTGATTGACATGGTGGAACTGCCCAAAGTGGATTTGCCGGTGGACATCCCGCGCATGGCGGCCGCGGTTTCTGCCATGGTGAGGCGCTCTCTCGAGTCGTTCATTGAAGGTAAAGCCGAACTAGCTCAAGCCGTACTGGAAATGGATAACGTTGTGGATAGGATGCGCGATGAAGCATTCATCAATCTCGTGAAAGCGATGAATGACAACCCCGCCGTCACGCGCCAGGCGTTGGATGCGCTGCTGGTTGCGCGAAACCTGGAACGAGTTGCGGACCACACGACCAACATCGCGGAAGATGTTATCTTTTGGGTGCGCGGCGCTGATGTGCGCCACAATGCCAGCCCGGAGTTTCCGGCTCCGCAGGAAATTTCCGAAACGAAATAAAACAGCGTAATTTGCTGACGAGCGTGCAGGAGGGGCTTTGCGGCAGGCACTGGTTCTTGTTCTGGTTCCTTTACTGTTCGCGCAGAATTCCTCCGGCCCTCGCCGGGTGAACTTGCCCACGAGCAAAGTTCTCAATCTTCCGTCACCCGGATATTTGTCGTCCCTCAACGGCTTCACTCCGACTATCGCAGTAAGCCCGGACGGCCGCTACGCGGCATTGCTCAACGACGGCTACGGGAGTGTTTCCGAGCATGGACGACAGTCGATCGCCGTTCTAGATTTGCAGAGCAATCAGCTAACGACCTTTCCTGACGATCGTTTCGGAGAAGAGGCCCGGCAAAGCTACTTCATCGGGCTGGTCTTCGGTTCGAAGGGAAGCGAGGGTTCCGATGGCAGTGAACTGTATGCGTCGGTAGGTTCGATAACCGATCCTGTCGGTACGAAATCCGGCGATTTGGGTAACGGCATCGCCGTTTACCATTTTCAGGATGGCAAGATCACTCCGGAGCGCTTTCTCAAGATGCCTCCACAGTCCATCGCAGCTGGCAAACGAATAGCGATAGATCTGAATAAGACATCGCTGGCAGGGCAACGCGAGGCCATTCCATATCCAGCCGGGCTGGCGATTGTGCCGGGGAACCCCGACAAGTTGCTGGTCGCGAACAACCTTTCAGATTCCGTGGTTCTACTGAATACGGCCGATGGCGAGGTCGTGAAATCGTTTGATGTCAGCACGGACAGAATCATTCCCAACTCTTATCCGCATTCGGTAGTTGTGAGCCGTGATGGGCGTCGCGCCTGGTGTAGCTTGTGGAACGCATCGCGGGTTGCCGAACTGGATCTCTGGCCGGGTAAGATTCAGCGCATGATTCCGCTGCTGGCGCCCGAGGATCCGTCCATCCCGGGCAGTCATCCCACGGGTATGCTGCTCAGCCCCGATGAGAAATATCTTTATGTTGCGCTTTCGAATGCGAGCAGGGTTGCCGTGGTATCTACCGAATCGGGCGAAGTCGTTAGTACACTGGACACGGAAAGTCCCGGTCAACATTATGCGGGTTCCAGCCCGGTCGCACTTGCACTGTCGCACGATGGTATGCGACTTTATGTGGCCGATGCATCTTTGAACGCCGTTGCTGTCTTCGATCATCCCTCGGATGCATCCACTCAGCAGCTTTCGCCAGCGGGAATGATTCCCACCGAATGGTATCCGAGTGCGCTGGCTGTGGTGGGTTCAGACTTATTGATCGCAACATCGAAGGGGAAGGGAACTGGCCCAAACATTCAGGGGGATTCCGGAAATAGTAATGGCCGTCACCACGGTCATATCTACATCGCGAATTTGCTCTATGGCTCGTTGGCACGGCTGCATGAAGACGAGATCGACAAACGCTTGCCCGAGCTTACGCGGGCGGTGCAAGACGCAAACTTGATGAACGCCGATGTCGGTCGAGTTTTTGCCGGCGGGACAAATCCGATTCATCATGTGATTTACATACTCAAGGAAAACCGGACCTACGATCAGATTCTGGGAGATCTGCAAGCGGGCAACAAACCAATCGGCAATGGCGACCCATCTCTTACCCTCTACGGCGCCGACGTTACCCCGAACTTGCATAAACTGGCATTGCAATTTGGAGTGATCGATAACTTCTACGATAGCGGCGAGGTTTCCGGCGATGGGCATGTCTGGTCCACTGCCGCGACGACTTCGGACTACAACGAAAATACGTGGCAAATCAACTACCGAGGTCATGAGCGGACTTACGACTTTCAGGGCAACGTGGCCGGCGAAAGTCCGCTCGAGCAGAACCGTCCAGACATTGACGCGCCCGGCACCGGTTTTCTGTGGGACAATCTCGCTGCCCACCATCTGACCTATCGGGACTATGGCGAATTTGTGGATGGAGTCTGGTGCAAGCCCGAATCAGTGTCTTCACCGAAACAAGGAACGCCGTCGCCATTGGAAGCCAGGTGTGCGCAATCCATGTTCACGCGGGGCACGACATTACCCGGAACGCTAGGCGATCCTCGCGGTTCAGCGAGCCCGTGGCCGTGGGCCGTGCCGGTCCTGCATCATGCAAGAGCGGCGAAGGCAGCACTGCGCGACCACTTTGATCCGAACTATCCTGATTTTGAGACTTCGTATCCTGACCAATTGCGGGCGGACGAATTTCTCAACGAGTTCGCCGGATTCGTTGCGGCAAGGAAGAAAAATCCCGGCCAAGATGATGGGCGGCAACCTGGAGAATTGCCGCAGTTTGTGCTGCTCTATCTTCCGGACGATCATACGGGAGGCACGCGCGTGGGCAAGCCTCGTCCGGCGGCCTCAGTGGCTGATAATGACCTTGCGGTAGGGCGCGTGGTGGACGCCGTTTCGCACAGCTCTTATTGGGATGACACGGCCATTTTTATCGTCGAGGACGATGCCCAGGATGGCGCGGACCATGTGGACGCTCACCGCTCCATTGCTTTTGTTGTCAGCAAGTACTCGCCCGGTTCTTCGGCGAAACCATTCGTAGATTCGCGTTTCTATACCACAGTGAATATGTTGCACACCATCGAGGCTCTACTTGGCCTGCCGCCCATGAACCAGAACGACGGGTATGCGCCATTGATGGCGCCGCTGTTTACGGGCGCAGGTAACCAACCGGCGTTCACGGCGGATTACGCCAATCGCGACAACGGATTTATCTACCAGGTGAATTCTGCCAAAGCGCCCGGCGCAAAAGAGTCCGCGACAATGGACTTCACGCATCCCGACGCGAATAATGCCCACGCGTTGAATACGATTCTCTGGCACGACCGCAAAGGCAATGCGGCGATGCCGGCGTCGCAGCATAATGTGTTCCCGAAAGCCGACGATGCAGATCGCGATTGATGGCGCGATTTAGCGCATCGCGGTCTTCGTGCCCTCAGCATCCGCAAACGAAAACGCAGTCGAGACGTTCTCGTATGGCTTGCCATTCACTTCAACATAGGGATAAACAAAATAATTCAGCGGCTTGCCTGTTTGCTTCGGATTCAACTCCAGATCGCGCCCCATGGTGAATTGAAACCGCTTGTCGTCGTGCGCCCCAAAGAAATAATCGCGCTTTTCCGGATGTTTCCAGGCCTCCGAAATATCAACAGGAATCCAACCGTGTTCCGGGTTAAAGAATTCCGCCCAGCAATGGTAGCCGGCGATTTCGCCGGCACGCTTATCCGGCGGGAGAGGAAATCCAATTTCGAAGCGTGACGGGATTCCTTGCGAACGCGCCATGGCGATAAACAAGGAATGGAAGTCAGTGCAATTTCCTTTTTTCGCGTCGCAGGCATAAAGGACGTCGCCATGGCCCCATCCGGTGCCGGTTTTGTCATAGCGCATGGTCGTGAACACGTAGTCGTAGATGGCCCGGGCCTTCTCGAGTTGCGTGTCCTTGCCGGCAGTGACTTTTACCGCGAGTTCTGCAGGCAAACCCGTTGTAGGCACGAGTACGTCGGGGGCAAGATCCTGCGTACGCTCTTTATTGCTGAGTTGGACCAGCGCCAGATGTGGGGTCGGAATTCCAAAGGTCAAACGCTCATGACGCACCGCGTCGTAAACCACTTCAAAATGCAATTCTGTCTTCTTTGCTTTTGAGGTTTCCGCGTAATACATTTCGTTGCCGTACTTCGATTCGTGAGTTTTCTTGAGCGGCAAGTCGCCGTCCGCTGAGATTACTTTTACCTCCTGATAGGCATCGGAATGGGCGAGAGGAAACCAAATCTTGATCTTTTGTCCCGGCGAGACTTCTTTGACGGTCAATCCATAGTGAAAAGTGAAGTGACGTGAATCCTGCGCGGGCGCGCACGCAGCCCAGGCGAGCAGAACGGCTAAAAACAATCGTGGGGAATTTTGGCGCATAACACCCTCCTGAGTTTTATTATGATTTTTTATTTCAATGCGAAACGACACACGGGCGTTTTAGGAGGGAGCATCGTCAAGTAAAGCCACGGCGGAAGATGTAGCCGGAAAAGTTCATGGGTTCCTGCAAGCCCGGAAAAGCCTAGATCTGACACATATCAGTTTATCTCTTCTTGTTCTTCTTTTTCTCCAGTCGCGCGCGCCGCGCCAATTCTTTCTCGGAATACATACTCCCGCGGCAATCCGCGGCCCCGCAATGGCAAAGCGAGCGGTCATCCAATTCGCCATCGTACAGGTTGTAATCGTAGGTCAATTCTTCGCCGGCTTTAATGTCTCTGACGGCGGTGATAATGACTTTGCCTTTAATCTCGTCGGCTTCACAATTTGGAGCGCACGAATGGTTGATGAATGCCGCTTCGCTCTCGCCGTCGATTACGTGTTTGCCATCGGTAAGGCCAAATAGATAGGTCTTGGCGGACTTCTCATATATTTCGTCGGCATCCTTCACGGTCAGCCGGGTTCCGGTGTACTCGACGATATCCGCTCCCCGCCGAATCGGTTTCGTCGTGTAACAACCGAAGGCGTGAATGGATGATTGCTTCAGAATGAGCGGCAAATTTCTGGAGTTGCCGTTGCAATGCAGTTGTCTGAGCCGTCGTCGGGCCAGGATGGCGGGCGATGTCTTCTTCTTTTTTTTCATGGGTGACGTACGTTTGGGCTTCCTAGCGGAACTCTACACCGAGCAACGACAGTATATATGTTCACCCTTGCCTATCCTCCTGTATTGTTGTGTGTGATGACGACCCCGACCACAATCGAACAAGCCCGCAAGACCCAGGAAGCCCAGGTTGAGCGCCTCAGAAAACTACAAGGCGACAAGCAAGCTGCTGCCCCGGAACGGAAAGAGAAAATTCAACAGGAGATTGACAGCCTCGATAGGGAGATTAGAGATTTGGATACCGTCATCCAAAGTTTGCTTAGTCAAAGACGGTGATTGCGTTGTGGCACGAGTTTGCTGCTGTCTGCTCAGTAACGTCGGTTAAGTCGTAGTAAAATTGGATTCGTGCGGGAGTAGTTCAGCGGTAGAACGCCAGCTTCCCAAGCTGGATGTCACGGGTTCGATCCCCGTCTCCCGCTCCAAATTTTTCAGTTATTTCACGTCGCCGCAATCCGGACCCAGATATTTTCCATGGAAAGTTCCGTCCGAAGTCATCGTATGTCCCTGATGGTTGATGACCATGTGCATTGTGCCTGCCGTTTCGTCGGAGCCATGCGCTTCGACATGGAAGGTTCCCACGACGGTTCCGCCTTGCTCGGAGCATTCTTCCTTAAAGTCCATGGATGTAGAAGAAGTGCTGACCAGGGTGCGCTTGCAGTTGGGCTTTTCCTGGTCGTCGGGGCGGAAGCCCTGGGCGAGTTTCTCTTTGGTCAGGCAAGACTTGTAGGTATGCGGCTGGCCGCTGCCCATTCCCGAGCCCATCGCTGCCTCAACTCGGGCACGCTGATCGGGCGTCATGCGGGCAAGAGCATCCGGTGGGATCTGCGGCATCGCGGGCATACCCGCTCATTTTCATGGAGATCGTGTTTTCCCACAATCCTGTTTTCACATTCAGCGCGGATTGCGCGGTTGCGGCGATGGCAAGCGAACAGGTAACGGCGAGACCGCAAAGCAGGATGCGCAATTTTGACATAACAATGGCTCCTTGAGATTTGGGCATACACTGCCCGCTATTCAGGCTGAAATCGTATCACTTCTGAAGGCAACGGGTGTTAGCGCTTGGTGTGCTCTCATACGGGGAGCATGTGCAGTACGGTATCAAGCACTTTGCTCCACGCCCGCGAGCGCGGGTCGATGAGGTCATAATGTCCCGCTGGCCCAATTTCCAGGTAGTGTGCGTCCTCGTGGCGTTGCTGTTTCGCCAGCACGTAATTGCGGCTGTACATGGGAGGAACCACCTCGTCCGCGGCGCCATGAATCAGCCATTGTTTGGCTTTGATGGAAAGCTCCATGGGATCGGCTTCCTTGTAATGCTCGGGCACTTCGCTCGGCTTGCCGCCCAGAAACTCAACTACAGCATCGTTGCTCAAGTGTTGTTGATAGGCGAGCTGCAAATCGACCACGCCCGCAAGAGAAACAACGCGCGTCACTGAGAGCTCGTGGGCCGCCAGGCACAAAGCTAGTTGACCGCCGGCGGAATGGCCCATCACCAGAATCCGCGAGGCATCGAGCTTATACTGCTTTGCGATTTGCGGAATAAAGCGATAGCTGC
This sequence comes from Terriglobia bacterium, assembly GCA_963702965.1. Lineage (GTDB taxonomy): Bacteria > Acidobacteriota > Terriglobia > Terriglobales > Acidobacteriaceae > JAJPHW01. The sequence goes on along the minus strand of OY969776.1, from coordinate 2,797,851 downwards.
CGGCAATGTCCTCGAACGTGCCCGGCCAGCCTCCGCCGGCGTTGCCAACCCTCCGGTATTCCACGTTCCAGGTGGCATAGCCCTTGGCGGTGAAAGCAGCGCATAGATGGCCGGCGTGGGCAAGGCCGTATTGCGAACGCCAGAAGCCGCCATGAATGTTCATTACGACCGGAAACGGACCGCCGGTTTTAGGAAAGCGAAGGTCGCCAAATTGGTTCGGACCTTTGCCGTAAGCCGCGCGGGCATCCGCCGGTGGCGGAGGGATGGTGAGAATGTCTTCTGCTGACATATCGGCCTTGAGCGAAAGGCTTAAATTGCCACGAAACTAATTTTAGCCGCGCGGGTTGTTATTCCTTAAGTTTGAGCCGGGACTTGTTATCTTCCAGAAATTGGCGGAGCTGCGGGCCGGCCTCCAGGAGGCGGTTCCACTGCTCGTAGTAAAGCGTGACTGGAAAACGCCCGAGGCCATAAACGCTGACGCCACCCTTTTCGCCTACGCGAAATTCGAGGCTTCCCGTACGGCGCGGCTGTTTTTCGAGTTCGGCGAGGCGAGCTTTGAGTTCATCATAAGTTGGTTCGGCCATGGCTGCGTTGCTCCTTCAATTGAAGACGATAGAAACATCATAATGGATTTGCACCACGGTTCGTCGAGCGGTTTCGTTGAGGGCACAATGGGGCACAACCACAAAACTGCTGGGAGCATGCACCAAAACAGTAATTGCGAATTACAGAGGTAACTTTCCGTTCGATGAGAAACTGACACAAAATGCCTGTTGTGGAGGAATTGTTGCAATGAAGCGCAAAATCTATGGGATGCTCTTGTCGCTCGCGGTTTGTGTGGTACCGAGTCTTGCCGCCATCAATCAACCCGATCGCATTCACGGTGTGATTCCGAACGCTCCCACGCTTGCGTTGAAGAGCAACGTTCATCCGATGGCCCAGCCGCAAAATGACGCGGGACCGGTCGATCCCGGCATGAAGCTTGACCGCATCGTCATATTTTTCCAGTCCACGCCCGCACAACAGGCGGACCTGAAACAGTTTCTCCAGAATTTGCAGAACCCGTCGTCCCCCAGCTACCACAAATGGCTGACGCCCGAACAATATGCCGCGAGATTTGGCCTATCGCGTAACGACGTCGCCAAAATAGAAAACTGGTTGACGGCGCAAGGCTTTGAGATTGTCCAACCGGCGCGTGGACGCAACTGGATCGCGTTCTCGGGCACTGCGGAATTGGTCGAAGAGGCCTTCCACACCGAAATTCACTACTACAACGTGGATGGCGTAAAACATTTCGCGAATGCTACCAATCCTACGATCCCCCAAGCCCTGGCTGGAATCGTTATGGGCTTTCACGGGCTGGATGACTTCCGCCTCAAGCCCATGAACATCAGGACGCGTTCACAGCGTGGCGTGGCCAATCCTTTCTATAGCTCGGGCGGATTCAACAATCTGGCCCCGGCCGATATAGCCGCTATCTACGACGTACAGTCGCTCTATAACGCCGGCTACAGCGGTACCGGGCAGAAACTGGTTGTGGTTGGGCAGACCGATATAGACACAACGGATATATCCCAATTTCGTTCTGGCTTCGGCCTTTCTGCAAACCTGCCGACGAGCATGCTCGTTCCGGGAGATACCGATCCCGGACAACAGCCCAACGACCTGCCGGAAGCCGATCTCGACTTGGAATGGTCGGGTGCCGTGGCGCAGGACGCGAGCATCCTGTTTGTGATTGGCGGAGTTGCCGGCAATCAGGGTGGCGTGTTCGATGCGGCGCAATACGCGATTGACAGCAACCTTGCGCCCGTCATCAGCATGAGCTATGGCGGCTGCGAAGCCGCGAACGTCACTTTTATCCCGTATTTCGAAAGTTTCCTCGTGCAAGCTAGCGCCCAAGGCCAGACATTTCTTGCCTCTTCCGGGGATGATGGTGCCGCGGCGTGCGATGGTACGTACCCCCTAAATCCGGTGAGCGTGGCCACTTACGGACCATCGGTAAATTACCCGGCGAGCAGCCCAGAAGTCACGGGCGTGGGCGGGACCGAGTTTAATGAGGCTGGCGGAACTTCTTATTGGAATTGCAATCCCGGCAATCTGGGTACCGCCTGCGGATACATCCCGGAAATGGGATGGAATGATTCCGACACAACGGGCACGGGCGGGGTGAACGGGCCTTATCTCTCCGCTAGCGGCGGCGGAAAGAGCAGTTGTGGCGTGGAGTCGAATGGCACCTGCACCGGAGGTTTCGCCAAGCCTTCATGGCAAGTTGGGACGGGAGTCCCGGCCGACCACGTGCGCGATGTTCCGGATGTTTCGTTATCTGCATCTGCCAACCATGACGGCTACATTTTCTGCAGCGGCGGAAGTTGCGCCAGTGGTATAGCGAATGCCGTCAACAATAATTCGATCGTAGGCGGCACTTCGGCATCGGCGCCGGCTTTCGCCGGCATTGTGAGCCTGATGAATCAGTATGTCGCGGCCAACGGCGGTACCGTCGGATTGGGCAACATCAATCAGAAGCTTTATCAGTATGCCTCCTCTCCGGCGTTTCATGATGTGACTACCGGCAACAACATTGTGCCCTGCCAATCGGGGTCCACGGGTTGCCCCGGCAGCGGTCAATTCGGCTTTACCGCGGGCGCTGGTTACGATCTCGTCACCGGCCTGGGCTCGGTGGATGCGAACGAACTGGCACGCGCGTTTGCGCCACTGTTCACCACGACTACGCTGGCGCTTAGCCCGCCTCCATCCGGAGGAATTTACGTGGGAACCACTCAGAGTGTCACGCTCACGGCGACCGTGACCGCATCCGGCGGCACAGGAACGCCGACTGGCACGGTTACCTTCATGGATGGATCGAATAATTTGGGTAATGGCACCCTCGCCAGCGGCAGTGCGAGCTTGTCGAATGTCATACTCATCGGCGGAAGCCACAGCATTACAGCAATCTACGGCGGCGACTCAACGTTCCCTGGCTCGACTTCGTCACCGACAACGGTTCTGGTTACACTGGACGAACCCAACACAACCGTGGCGATGGCTGCGCCTGCCAGCGGCGCTTACGGCACTCCTGTCACATTATCGGCGACGGTGACAGCAACATCGAACTCGAATACTCCCACGGGCACCGTAACCTTTACCGTCGGCGCCACAACGCTGGGGACGGCGGTTTTGAGCGGGTCGGGCACATCCGCCTCGGGCAGCGTGCAGACCACGTTCATTCCAACTGGAAGCAATACAATAACCGCCTCATACAACGGTGACCCGAATTACGGGTTTTCGAACGGTACGACGGCGGCGACCATCAGCAAAGCTTCCACTGCCACAGGGTTGATGCTCTCTTCGTCCACCGTCGATGCCGGTTCGACGGTCACCTTCACAGCCACCATTCCCCAGCCGGGAGGCGGATTGGCGCCATCGGGAAGCGTAACTTTCATGAATGGTTCGGCCTCGCTTGGCTCCGGTACGTTGTCCAGCGGGACCGCGACGTTCTCAACGAGCACTTTGAAAGCCGGAACCTTCACCGTGACCGCGAACTATCCGGGTGACACCAATTACACGGCTTCGGTCTCGTCTCCGAGCGCCCTAGCTGTGCAGAGCTTTACCTTGTCCTCCGGAGTGACAATTGGCATTTCAGCTCCCGGACAAGGCGGCATGGGCACGCTCACGGCGACGCCGATTGCCGGATTCAACGGAACTATCTCTTACTCCTGCACGCTGGTTCTTGCCGGAGCTGCATGCTCCACGCAAGCTACCTCGACCGGCGTGACCGTGATGGTAACGACGACAGCCGCATCTTCCAATCTCGTGACCCCGGGCAAGAGCAGCGGGATGTTCTATGCGATGCTGTTGCCGGGCATATTCGGCGTGATTCTATTCAGCCGCAAGCGGTCGTATCGGGGCGCGCGGATAATGACGTTGCTTGTGATTCTGGGTCTTTCCACGCTGTGGATGGGAGCCTGTGGCGGCGGTCCAAGTGGCAGTAGCGGTGGCGGAGGCGGTGGGACGCCGATCGGCGCCACGCAATTTACCGTGACCGGGACCTCAGGAACGATATCGGTTACGCAAACTGTCGCCTTGAACGTGCAATAACAGGTCGAAACCGGGGGCGCTTCGTAAACCTGCGGAGCGCTTCTTCTTTTTTTCGTAGTTATAGCTGCCGCCTTTGGTACGTCGCATTGCTTGCGACTACCTCGGTGATGTATAAGCCAAACATGCGTAAATGGATGCGCGAGCGCGTCATGCGCCGCCGTAAACCGAAAGAAGAAGCAAAACCGGAGTCCACGCAAGCGCCGTTGCAACCCGCCTACTTCGATGCCGCACCGGCAGGCGAGTCTGCTCCGCGAGAGATTGACGGAAATCGAGCCGAGCCCGACCCGCCGCAGCCTCGACGTTCCAAGCCCGAAGCCAAGCCCGAACAGCCCGGCCCCAGTCGAAGCGCAGGGGGAGTCGCATTCTCAGGCCGATGATGATTTGTCAGTTGCGACGCCCTCATCCCGGCCCAAGCCTGGTAGGAGTGATAACGATGGGCCTTCTCGTCGCCGAAGCCGTGGAGGTCGCGGTCGCGGGCGTTCTGGGTCACGTGCGGAAGCCGCGCGTACACAAGTTCCGAGCGAAGCAGCGCGGCTCCAGTTGTTCCGGCCGCCATCGGCGCGCCTGCTCCGGCGTCTCCGAAGGGAAGTGTTGTGCTGGCCATTGGCTTGCCTGGGTCGGGCAAGAGTTCGTGGTTCAAACGCAACGACATTACGCCGCTCTCGAGCGATATGCTGCGTTCTCTGCTCTTCGACGATCCGGTCGAGCAACGCTTTCAGGACCTGGTTTTCTCGAACCTCCGCTCCATGCTCAAGGCGCGGCTTATCGCGAAGCGGCCCGTGAGCTATGTGGATACGACCAACCTCACCCCGCAGGAACGGCAAAACTGGATCAAACTGGCGCGCGATTACGGGTACGAAGTCCAGGCGGTCTATTTCGATGTGCCTTTGGAAATCTGCCTGGAGCGCAATGCCAAGCGCCAGCGCGTCGTACCTGAAGATGTTATGCGCCGCATGGCCGCCAAACTCAAAGCGCCGGAGTTTGGCGAAGGCTTTTCAAAGATTACTCTTGTACGCGTGAAACAAAAAGAGTAACGTAGCCAAGATTTTCGGACGCTAGTCTTTGAGGTAAGGCAGCAATTCCTTAAATGCGGGCGCGCCCGAGCTTCGCATTAATTCATACATCATCATCTCGGTCGAAGAAATTACTGCTCCCGCTGTCTTCATGCGGTCGAGTCCGATTTTCCAGTTCCATTCCGTGCGCGAACTTACGGCATCTGACGCGACGTGTACGAGGTAGCCCTGGCGCAAAGCGGACAAAGCCGTCTGCATGACGCAGATATGAGATTCCATTCCACACAGCAGCATGGTGTTGCGCTGCCCCGGCAGCCGTTTCAGGCTGGCACAAAATGCCTCGCTGCCGAAACACGAAAAAATCTGCTTATCAAACGGCTGGACATCGGGCAGCAGGGAAGCAATTTCCGGCACCGTGTTCCCAAGCGCTTTGGCATATTGTGTGGTTACGATTGCAGGAACACCGAGCAGATTCGCGGTACGTAGGAGCAGTTGGGAATTCTTCAGCAACCTGGCTTTCTCAAAAATCGGGGGCAGAAGTTTTTCCTGAATATCAATGACGATCAGGGCGCAGTTTTCGGCGAGCAGTGGCTGGCGGGCGATATCGGACGAATCTGGTGTGATTTGTACAACGTGGCCCAAGGCAGAGTCCATTCGATGAGTTTATCAGGCTGCAAAGCTGGTTGACCGCTACGCAGCGCTGCCCATAGAATCGAGAAGTCGGTTCCAACCTGAGTGTTGCCCCCTCGTTCAATGGTAGGACAGCAGATTCTGGATCTGCCTATCGGGGTTCGAATCCCTGGGGGGCAACCAACACTTCGGCTATTCGATGTCGATGTCTCCGGAGCCGGTGCGTACCACCATCGGGACGCCTCCGCCACGGACCTTTCCGCTAAGCTCTTTCCGTCCCATCGTACCCTGCACGGTCACGGGCGCATCCACTGTAATTGAACCGGAGCTGGTGCGGGCATCGAGATCGAAAGCTGCATCAGCCACGAGTTTGAGCCGGACCTCGCCGGAACCGGTGTGCAAACTCCAGGAACCTGTCGGCGCGCCTTCCACATGAATACCGCCGCTGCCCGCTTCGGCGTCAACCGTTCCTTTGACACCGCGTAATTCCACCTCGCCGGATCCAGTGGTTACGCGCACCGCCCCAGGCGCAGTCTGGGTAAATTCAATATCGCCGCTGCCGGAGTGGGCTTCCAACCCGCCCGCGACATCCATGGCGTGTATGGTGCCACTGCCGGTTTTCGCTCGCAAATCACCTTTTACCTGCGTGATGTTCACGTCGCCCGACCCCGTTTCGGCATGGACGGTGCTGCCAATCTGCGATATGCGCAAGTTTCCCGAACCCGATTCAACTTCGATGGGTCCCTGCAATCCCGTAATTTCCTGATCGCCCGAGCCGGTATGCGCGTGTAAACGCGTATCTGGAGGCACGATCACGTTATAGGAGATGGAGATGTTGTGTCCCAGTTCATTATCCAAGTGGCCGATGTGAATCGTGTTTCCAGTCTGCTGGATTGGAGGATTGGATTCGATTTGCCGAATGCGATCTTCTTCATTTCCTCCGAACCAGTTGTTGACTTTGATGCGCGCGGTGACTTGTACCTGCCCGGCCGGGCCACTGCCAATGTGAACATCGCCCGACCCGGTCGTCAGATCCAAATCAACCGAACCCGTGACGGCAAGAGTCTTTTGAAAGCCGCCTTCCGCGGACGCCTGCGCTGCCGGAGACGCGAGACAGGCAAGACCCATAGCCGTTGCTATAGCGAGCACAGAACCTATCCATCTCTGAGATTTCATAAGTCCTCTCTATTTTTGTCCGGGTCTTTGTCCGGTGAAAAGTTGTTCGTAGGAGTGAAGAGTGAAGGGGCACGGTTTCTCGTCCGTGCCCCTTGTGTTCAATTCACAAGCGGCCTACTGCAACACCACCTGATCGCCCTCTCTCAATCCGCTCAGAACTTCGGTCTTGGCGCCATTGGAGATACCGATGTTGACGGCGATCTTGCGCTTACCGTCCTTTTGCTTGGGATCGGGAATCTCGACCGATGCTTTCTTGTCTTTGTCATAAAGAATCGCGCCTTCGGGAATCTGAAGCACATTCTTGTGCTCATCCAGAATGATCTCCGCATTGGCGGTCATCTCTGCTTTGAGCTCGCCACCGGGGTTGTTGATGGACACACGCACTTCGAAGGTCGTGACGTTGTCTTTCTCCACGCCCATCGGCGAAATCTTTGTGACCACGCCATTGAAGGTCTTGTCTTTGAACGACTCGACTTTGATTCTCGCTGGCTGGCCGAGATAAACCTTGCCGATATCGCTTTCGTCCACCTTGCCCTTCACATAGACCTGGCTGGTGTCGCCGAGCGTCATGACCAGGGTTGCTGAAGAACCCAAGACCAGAATCGAGCTCACGGCATCGCCGATTTCTACGTCACGGGAGAGCACGATGCCGTCAATCGGAGATGTAATGTCGGTATAGCTCAACTGCTCTTCCAACTGTTTCAAGTTCGCATCGTCCTGCGCTACGGTCGCTTGCGCCTGCGCAATCTTCGCCTTCAAGACCTGTACCTGCGCCTTGGCCACGTTCTGCTTGTTCAACGACATTTCATAGTTCTTTTCGGCATCGTCCAGGGCTGATTGCGAAACCACCCCATCTTTCGCCATGCCCTCGGCGCGATCGTAGGCCCGCTTGAGCAGCGGAACATCTGGGCCTTCCGCATCCACTTTGGCGCGCTCGTAGTCGGCTTGTGAGCTGGTCAAGCTCGCCTGCGCCGCTTCCAAGGCTGCCTTGGATTGGTCCACGCCCGCTTGAATCTCGGCCTTGTCGAGTTGGGCCAGAAGTTCGCCTTGGTGGACGCGATCTCCATACTCCACGTAGAGCTTTTTCACCAAGCCGCTGGCTTTGCTCTTGATTTCCACTTTCGTGATCGGCTCAACCTTGCCCGTCGCCACGACGCTCTTGGCCAAGTCTCCACGCTCCACCTTGGCTAGTTTCGTCGGGTCAATCTTGGTACCGCCGCGGGTAAATGCGAACACTACGCCCGCGAATACGAGCACGATGGCCACGACAATTCCCACGATGAGAAGCCGTTTGCGCCGTTTCTTTGCCTGATTGTTGCCGTTCACTGCTGCCTCCTGGCTTAATTCTTGTATGGCCGTCTTCTCTTGTTACGGAAGCGGCCTTAAATTTGTTCCTGAGATTCAGCATCGCCTGCCCCAGCGCGCCCGAGATCATTGCATTAGACCATCCAAATGTGGAAAGGGAAGCAACCGAAGCAAGGAGATTTCGCGCCCGCCCACCAGGAACCAGAACGCTTATAACTCTTTAGATGCCAACCCCTGAGCCTGATTAATTTTACCATCGGGGCTGCCGATTCGCCCTGTGTCTAATCCTTTGGAATGTTAGAATTACCCATCCATGATCGCCTTTGTGCTGCTGCGGGTGTTCCTGGTCTTGTTGCTGGTGGCGGCCAACGCCTTCTTCGCTGCGGCCGAATTCGCCCTTGTGAGTGTGCGCGACACCCGTATCCAGCAACTGATCGACGCCGGCCGTACGGGCGCCCGAACCGTACAGAAACTCCGCCGCAATCTGGACGAAGTGGTCAACGGAGTCCAACTCGGCATCACCATCGTCAGCCTCACGCTGGGATGGATCGGTGAGCCGATCGTGGCCCACATTGTCGAGGGAATGGGATTCATTTCTGACGTCCCGCATGCGCTCGTCTACGCCCACGGTATCGCCATTGTTCTGGCTTTTACTCTGATTACCTGCATGCACGTGATTTTGGGGGAACTCGTCCCCAAGTCCCTAGCATTGCAGCGCGGTGAGCAAGTGGCCTTGGCTGTGGCTGCGCCCATGGACGCGTTTTTGACCCTTACTCGTCCGGTGTTATTCCTGATGAGCCGCGCGGCCGCCAAAGTGCTGCGAATTTTTGGTTCGCCCCGGTCGCGACAAGGAAGCATTCATTCGCCGGATGAGTTGAAACTAATTGCCACCGCCAGCCGCCAGTTCGGTGAAATTCCCGCTTTCCAGGAGCAGATGATTCACAACGCGCTGGAACTGGAAAACATCGCGGTCCGTGAAGTCATGGTGCCCCGGCCAAGAATATTTTCGCTCCCTGGCGATCTCTCGCTCGACGAAGCCCATAGCCGCGCAGTTGAGGAGCAACATTCCCGCATTCCGGTTTATGATCCGCAAAGTGGTCCGGAGCACATCATAGGCGTGCTCTACGCCAAAGATCTCATGCGCTGGACCCGCATGCGGCTCAACGCCAATCCCGCGATTGCCCAGCGCATCGCCGCCATGAAAATCAACCAGATCATGCACGATGTGCTGGTGGTTCCTGAGACCAAAGTGCTCAGCGAATTGCTCGAAGAATTCAAAGAGCGCAAACGTCATCTCGCGGTCGTTGTGGACGAATTCGGTTCAACCGCTGGGATGATTACAGCGGAAGATATTCTTGAGCAATTGGTAGGTGAAATCGAAGACGAATTCGATACCGCGGCGCCGGAGCAGCCCATTCTCGAAGGCAAAATCGCCGTTGTGCTTGAAGGCGCGGCCGGAATTCGCGACCTCGAAACGCAATACGATCTAGCTCTGCCGCGCGACGCTGGGTTTGAAACTCTTGCCGGATTTATTCTTGCGCGTTTGCAGAAAATTCCAACCCAAGGCGACGGATTCGACTACGAAGGCCATCGCTTCACCGTGGAAGAAATGGACGGCCATCGCATCGCTAAAGTGAGGATTGAAAAGCTGGAAGCTGCGGCAGCTTTGGGCCAAGCCGGAAGTTAGAGTAGAGGTTTCTGGAAACTGGCAACTGACAACTGACAGCCCACAACTAATGTTCCGCTATATTTTTCAACGCGTCCTCTATACTCTGCCGGTCGTCTGGCTGGTCGTCTCTCTCGTATTTCTGCTAATTCATCTCGTTCCCGGCGATCCCATCTTGCAAATGCTGGGTGAAGGCGCTCCCGCAGCCGACGTTCAAGCCGCCCGCCACGCCTACGGATTCGATCAGCCCCTCAGCCGGCAATACATTCAGTACTGGAAAGGTGTTTTGCACGGCGATCTTGGCCAATCCGTCCGCTTGAATCAAAGCGTGAGTAAGCTGGTCTTGCAACGCTATCCCTACACGCTGCAACTCACACTAGCCGCGTTATTGGTCGCCGTACTTCTTTCTGTTCCTGCTGGAGTGCGTTCTGCCCAGCGCCGCAACCAATGGGACGACCGCACCATCAGCGTTATCAGCCTGTTCGGCCTGTCATTCCCTAATTTTGCGTTGGGCCCGATTTTAATTTTGATATTCGCGATTAAGCTGGGATGGCTACCCTGTTTCCGGGGCGGGCAGCTTCGCCAATCTCGTTTTGCCCGCCATCACCATGGGCGGAGCATTAGCCGCGATTCTCACGCGCATGGTACGCACTTCGATGCTCGAAGAATTAAGCCAGGACTACATTCGCACTGCCCGCGCCAAAGGCCTGCCCGAGAGCACCGTCGTCTATCGCCACGCCCTGCGTAACGCCATGATTCCCATCATCACCGTGCTCGGCCTGCAATTCGGCGCGCTGCTCGCGGGAGCCATCGTCACCGAAACCATTTTTTCCTGGCCCGGCATTGGACGCCTCACCATCACCGCTATCGGCAATCGCGATTACTACCTTGTGCAAGGCTGCATCCTGGCGATTGGACTGACGTATGTTGCCGTAAATTTCCTGACGGATTTTCTATACTCAGTGGCGAACCCGAGGATAAGGCAATAGGAAAATCGGGGGAGGTGACATTTCCAGGTTCCACAAACGCGCTTGACGCGTATATACAATTACTTTAAAGTGTATATACATGGTGGAGGATGCATAGATGGCCATGACCATGACGTCAATTCGCCTGGATACACATCTGGCCGACGAGGCCGTGAAAGTCCTTGGGGCGAAGTCCCGAACCGACGCGGTTCACATTGCGTTGCGCGAAATCGTGGCACTCAAGCGATTCAAGTCACTGATGAAGAAAAACTCCGGCAAACTGAAATTCTCCGGACTGGATGAGTGATTTCGTCATCTTCGACACCTCTGTCCTGGTCGACGAACTCCGCACCGGGCGCCATGGCACGAAGATCGAATCGGTTGAAGGGTTGGTTCGCAATTCATCGGTGGTGCTCGCAGAACTGGCGCGTGGCGTAATCAGCTCCGCAGAACGTAAATTTCTCCGCGCACTGGCGCGAAACCATCCGGTCCTGACTCCCACACAAAAGAACTGGCTGGAATCGGGCGAGATACTCGCAGTCATGCGCGCCGATCATGCCTTCACGCCTGCCAAATTGCGCGACCTCCATTTTGACGTGCTCATCGCTCTTACCGTCCGCTCTCAGGGTGCGCGTCTGATAACGTCCAACAGGGCGGATTTTGAACTCATCAATAGTTATCGCCAGATCAAGCTCGAACTATGGTGACCGCTCTTCTAATTTTCTTGGCAGCTCCGCTAACTTTTCCGCGCCCTCCAGTCTAAGATTTCTGTTGTCTCACCCGATCCCAGGAGAGTGCTATGTCAGGATTTAAGTCATTGCTCCCATTTCTACTGCTTGCAACCTTAACCCCTTCAGCCATCGCGCAGGACGCAAAGAAAGACCTCAAACCGCTCACTCCAGCTTCGCAAGCCCTACTCGAAACTTGGAATGACATTGGCCGGAAGCTCATCGCGATGGCCGAAGATTTCCCCGAAGACAAATATGATTTCAAGCCGACTCCCGCCCAACGCACTTTCGCCGAAGGCCTGCTTCACGCCGCCGGGGCCAATTATTACTTCATCAACGCGGCCACTGGAGCGAAACAGCCCGAAGGCGACCCCAAGCGCGCTGACTACAAAACAAAGGCGGACGTCGTGGCGTTCGTGAAGAAGTCTTTTGCGGATGGAGCCGAACTCATCAAGCAACGCGGAGACAAGGGTTTGGACGATGCCATTAAGGACCCATTCGGCAACGGCCAATACAGATTTGGCGATATGGCCTATGGGTTCGTTGAGCATTCCGGCGAACACTACGGCCAACTCGTCGTTTACTACCGCGTAGCCGGCCTGGTGCCGCCGGAGTCAAGGCCCAAGAAGTAGTGCGGTGACTGTTCGAGATGGCAGTGGTTTAACATGGTGTAAATGTCCACCGCTGCCGTCTCGACTGGAATATCAGAACCCACCTATTTGCGAAATGCAAGAGCGGCAGCCCGCCATAATCCGTTGGCGGCATTCGGCGTGGTGATGGTGGTTGTGTTCGTAGTCTTCGCAATATTCGCGCCTTGGATTGCGCCGCAAGACCCCGCTTATATCAATTTGCCGATTCGCCTCACCGGGCCGTCGTCGGCCCATTGGTTCGGCGCCGATGAACTGGGTCGCGACATTCTTTCCCGCATCATCTTCGGCGCGCGCATCTCCATGCTGGTCGGCACCAGCGTAGTTGTGTGCTCGCTTACTCTTGGCCTCATCATCGGGTCGCTTGCCGGATATTATGGCGGATTCATCGATCGCTTCGTGAATATCGTCGTGATGAACGCATTTATGTCGTTCCCCGGAATTTTGCTGGCCATCGCCTTTGTCGCTTTTCGTGGTCCGGGAATCTTCAACCTTGTTTTGGCTTTATCTCTCGGCGGATGGGTTGGCTATGCTCGGCTGGTTCGCGGTCAGGTTCTGGCAGCGCGCGAACGTGAATTCGTCGAAGCGGCCCGGGCACTGGGCGCGAGCGATCTGCGCATCATCGTGCGCCATATTCTGCCGAACATCATTCAGCCGGTGATTGTGCAGGCCGCCATCGGCATGGCCGGAGCTATTCTCGCCGAAGCCACCATGAGTTTTCTGGGATTGGGCGTCCCGCCTCCGACTGCCAGTTGGGGAGCCATGCTCAACGATGGCCGTGCGCACCTCTTTGACGCGCCGCATCTCGTGCTGTTCCCCGCGCTCGCGGTGATGTTGGCCGTGCTCTCGTTTAATTTTATCGGTGACGCCCTGCGCGACTATCTCGATCCGCGTTCGCGGATCGAGGCAGGATTGTAGGCTGTGCTACGGTCGCCGAGCAGAACTGCTCCAGTCTTCGATTTTCAAATGCTTGATCCTTTTAAAGACACGATCGCTGCTGACTAGCACAGATTCGACTGCAAGCGCCTGTGCTGCAATCATCATGTCGAGATTTCCCATAGGTTGGCCGCTGCTCTCCAGACTTGCCCGAATCTGTGCGTAATGGCGCGCTGCTGCAGAATCCCAAGGCAAGATCTCAACGCGCAACAGAAACTCTTCCACAATAGATTTAAGTTTGGTTGCTTCCGGCTTTTTGGCCGCGCCGTAGCGCAACTCAGCCTCGGTGATAACCGAAATTCCAACTTCGGCCATCGGCACTCTTAGAAGTCTTTCTCGTACCCGTGGAAAATTGCCTTTGATGATGTAGCTGACGGTGTTGGTGTCTAGGAGGTAGCGAATTGCCGTCAAAATATCTTTCGCTTCTGCGGAGGAGTGTCTTCGCGCTTAGCCATAAAGTCCTCAGGAAGGCCGAGCGAATCAATCAAATGGAAGAATTCATCCCAGGATTCCGGCCGACGGGAGAGCACAATGTCGCCGGTGGTATCGTCACGGCGGATAAAAACCTCAGCCTCTTGAAAGCGATATTCGGAAGGCAAGCGAACCGCCTGGCTGCGTCCATTGCGAAAGAGTTTGGCGGTGCGTGGCATGGGAACCTCCAAATGGATGATATATACCATGATATAGTCCGTCCGCGCATATATCAAGCTATATATCTACAGGCGCCCGCCTTCTGCCAAATCTGCGTCGATCAATGACTTACGCGCTTGCCTTATCCAACAATGGCAAATCGCCGCTCTCCTCTTTGGAAGATGCCTCTTTTAACGGGGAATCCAACTCTAACTGCTCCTGACCACTCAACACGCTCACCTTGCCACGGTAAGATTTCAAGTGTTTCTGCGCCGTATCGAACGCTTCCTGCGCGTTGCTCAGGCTTTTGCCGACTTTGTCGAACTGGTTCTGGAAAAAATCGAATGACTTTTGCGCTTTGCCCAATTCCTGCCGGCTCTTCTCAAACCGGCTGGCAACTTCGTACCACTTGTGCACCAGCGCGATGGTCTGCAAAGTCATCAACAGGGTATTCGGAGAGACCGGAAATACATGCAACTGGTTCAGCCAATCGGCCAAATCGCGATTGCGTACCGCTTCCATATACAGAGTTTCGCTGGGCAAATACATCAGCGCTATTTCCGTCGTCCCATTTTCCGGCTGAATGTACGCCTGAATACGTTTCGCCTGCGCTTTCATTACCCGGACAAACTCGACTCGCGCTTCTTCAATTTCGGATGCCACGTTGCTTTCAAACAACGCCAGAACTTGCTCTCGCGGAAACTTTGCATCAATTGGCAGTCGCCGGTCGGGGAACTGAATCAGCGCATCCGGACGCCCGCCGCCGTTCGGCAGTTGCGCTTGGATCTCAAACATGTGCGCCGGAAGAAAGTCGGCCAAAAGTCGCTCCAGGCTCGCCTCGCCGAACGTTCCGCGCAGATGCGGCAGCTTTAATAGATTATTCAGGTCGTTAATGGAATGGCCCAGTGCGCCTACTTCGCGCAACTGTTCTTCCGCGGCCTTCAGGTGCTGCTGGACTTTTTCAAACTGAGCGAAGCCTTCTTTAATATTCTGATCAAGTTTAATCTGCACCTGATCGGTAATCGCCATGAGCCTTGCATCCACGCGATCGCGAATGGCCTCTAAATTCTGCGTCGTCTTCTGATTCAATCCATCAAATTCGCTTTTCAATTGCGAAGTCGTCATCGAAAGGGAAGACGTCAACTCGGCGCGGGCCTGAGCCAATCCCTCCGACTGTTCTTTTCGCCCCGAAACCATCTGGGCATCCACAGCGCCACGGACTGCCTCGAATCCGTCGGTCAACCGATCAGTAAACTGCTGCCGCAAATCGCCTTTGGTCTGCTCCAACCGCATGGCGATGTCGGCGGTGGCTGAAGACAGCTGAGTCGTCAGATGTTGCTGGAGGCTAGCATTCTGACTGGCCAGCTGGGCAATCGCATCGGCTTGCCCGCCGCCGTTCATTCGGCGCAGCAGTACCACAACCAGCCCCAGCAGTACGACATTGCTCGCGACCAGAAGTAACAACAGGAATGTGCCCATCGTAATCGTGTATCTCCGAGGCCTAGCAGCTATTCTACGCAAACTCGCGAGCGGCGGAATTGCTTTCGCGGATCAGGATGCCATCCCGCAAAATCAGCTCGAGAATGTGGTGCGTTGTGGCCTCAAGCGTCGTGTTCGGCGTGACTCTGTTGGCTCCGTCGCCCACCATGGCCCAGCTAACCTATGACGCAGCTGGCGAGCAACATATTCTCGATCTCGCCAATCAAGCCCGGGCCCGGGCTGGGTTGCCGGCTCTAAGGCTTGATCCCGGCCTGACCGCTGCCGCCCGTCAACACTCCGCCCGCATGGCTGCGCAACAGAAGCTCACGCATGACTTTCCCGGCGAACCCGCGTTGCCAGTGCGCCTAGCGGGTAAAGTGGCGGCACCGCTCACGGCAGAGGGCGAAAACGTCGGCTACGCGCCCACGGTAGATGGTTCACAGCAGGCGTTCATGGGGTCGCCACACCATCGCGCGAATCTGCTCGATGGCAATTTTAATATTGTGGGATTCGGAATAGTTCGCACCGGCCGCCTGGTTTATGTCACGCAGGATTTTGCGCACGTTGCCAAGCCGTTGCCTGAAAAATAATCAGACCGTCACCGCTTCTCGCGCCGCGTAGTGCGACTCGACATAATCGTCGAGAATTTTGCGGAACTCCGCCACAATGTGGTCGCCCTTTAATGTGGTGAACAATCGGCCATCGACATAGACAGGCGCTTTCGGCTCTTCAAACGTGCCGGGAAGGGAAATACCTAAGTTCGCGTGCTTCGATTCGCCGGGCCCATTGACCACGCATCCCATCACGGCGACTTTCATTTCTTCGACGCCGTTGTAGCGTTCTTTCCATGACGGCATTTGTTCGCGGAGATAAGTCTGAATCTGCTCGGCCATCTCTTGGAAGAACGTGCTCGTCGTCCGCCCGCATCCGGGGCAAGCCGTCACCTGTGGAGTAAAGCTGCGAATCCCCAGCGATTGCAAAATCTGCTGCGCCACGCGAACTTCTTCTGAGCGGTCTCCGCTAGGGGCAGGGGTCAGCGAAACTCGAATCGTATCGCCAATGCCTTCCTGCAAGAGCACGCCCAAAGCTGCGCTCGAAGCCACAACGCCTTTCGCGCCCATACCCGCTTCGGTCAATCCCAAATGCAGGGGATAATCACACCGCGCCGCTAGCGAACGATAAACGTCAATCAAATCCTGCACGCCACTGACTTTCGCGCTCAAAATAATCTGGTCTTTCCGCATGCCGTACTTTTCAGCTAATTCGGCAGAGTTCAACGCGCTGACTACCATCGCTTCCATCATCACGTCGCGCGCTTCTTTGGGTTCGACCAGCTTGGAATTTTCATCCATCATGCGTGTGAGCAATGCTTGATCGAGCGAACCCCAATTCACGCCGATGCGCACTGGCTTCTGATTCTCGACCGCAACTTCAATCATCGTCCGGAAGTTGTCGTCGTTCTTGCGGCCCACGCTTACATTGCCGGGATTAATGCGATATTTCGCCAGCGCCCGCGCGCACGCGGGAAATTTCTTGAGCAGCAAATGCCCGTTGTAGTGGAAGTCGCCTATGATGGGCACGCGAACGCCCATCTCGTTCAACTGCTCGACAATCGGCGCAACCGCCTGCGCCGCGTCTTCGTTGTTGACTGTAACGCGAACCAGTTCCGAACCGGCGCGAGCCAGCGCAGCAACCTGCTTGACCGTGCCTGCAATATCGGCGGTGTCGGTGTTGGTCATCGACTGCACCACGACAGGTGCATCCGACCCAACCCGTACACCTTG
Source organism: Terriglobia bacterium (assembly GCA_963702965.1). Lineage (GTDB taxonomy): Bacteria > Acidobacteriota > Terriglobia > Terriglobales > Acidobacteriaceae > JAJPHW01. Next base: position 2,780,794 of record OY969776.1, on the reverse strand, counting down.
AATCGAAGCTGTAATCGCTTTTCTGCGTTGAATAGTAGCCATGAGATTCTCTATATTTTATCAGTATCTGCAAGGAGTTCGTTGCATCATGTAAGGCGTGAACGTCCCGTTCGCGCAGTCTAGTTCAGATGAGCGGACTAATCCCGCCGCCTCGCCGGCAGCAGCTCGATCTGCATCCCCGTCGGCGAAATTCCATGGAAATCATAATCGGCGGTGACTAAACGAGCCCGCATTTCCATCGCCAGGCTACCAGCGAAGGCATCCGGGTAAGGAATTCCGTGAACATGCTTGAATCGCGCTGCGTCTTCAGCTCGCTCAATCGAACTAGGAACAATCTCAATCGGCAGCGCCTTGAGCTCAGAAAGAAAAGAAGAAGCTTTTTCGCCATGCGCCTTTAGGACCGAATAGACCACCTCGCCCCAGTTCACACAGGAAATCAAAACGGCAAGCTCAGCGCCGAGTGCCTTTTGCAGATACTCGGCGACCCGCTCCGATCCGGTTTCGTTGTCCACAAAGCGCAATAGCGCGCTGGCATCGAGAACGATGTTCTTCACGGGCGATCTTTTCTTCGGTGCTCGTGCTCGCGAATGTCTTCAAGGGATGGCGCGCCCTTACCGAAGTAGCCGCGCATCTTCTGAATGAATTCCTTGGTGATGGGCCGCAAGAGAATGCCGTCTTTGTGTTTCTCAAAGCGAACCTGCGTTCCCGGCTCAATGCCCAATTCCTCCCGCAATTCCACAGGGATCACGACTTGACCCTTTGTGCTGACTACCTGGGCGAGCTCATTTCTGGAAGCCATAAGTGTAAAACTCCAATGATTAGTAATACTATATAATAAAGTAATACCAATAAGAATGTAGGCGGAAGCGCCATTTTCGAACACAGTGAGGGTTTCCGCTAGGACAATGCCAAGCAATACGCCAATAAAAAGCCCGCCGTTACCGGCGGGCTCTCCTAATCAACCGTAAACTCTGTTTACGGCATTCTTTGCGCCAGCCCTGGAATCGTCTTCACCAAATCGTTGAAGATGACCATCACCGCAAACAACACCAGAAAGACAAATGCGGTCTGGTATATCCGTTCTTTCACCCGGATGTTAATGTCGCGCCGCATCAGCCCCTCCACGAACAGCAGCATAATTACGCCGCCGTCAAGAATCGGAATCGGCAGCAGGTTGAAAATGCCAAGGTTTAAGCTGATGGCCGCCGTCAGTTCCATGAGAGGCGTCCAGCCTTTTTGCTGGGCCGCATAACCCGCATCCTGCGCAATGCCGATGGGACCCGAAACCGCCTTCATCGAGATCTTGCGTTCGAAGATCTTTTTCGCCAGCTCAAGAATCATGAGCGAATCGCGCCGGTTTTCACTCAACGAAAGACCCAGTGCCTGCGCAAAGGGAAGCCGCGTCACTTTGGTCTCGCCTTTATTCACGAATCCCAGACGATAGCGATGTTCTTTCGGATCATCAGTGGTGGAAAGCACCGCGTGAGTCTTAAAATTCAGGGTCGCGCCGTCACGCACCACCGTTAAGTCGAGCGGCTGCTCTTTTAATTCCTGCAATTGCTCAATCATGTTTTCGATGGAAAGCAGCTGTACACCATTGAGCGCGACGATGCGGTCGCCTTCTTTAATGCCGGCTTGCGCCGCGGGCATGCTTGGATCCAACTTGCCGACAATCACTGCCTCTTTCGGATACCAACCAGCGGAGCCCACTTCGGATGAGGTGACTGGCGTGGGCACGACTGTCTTTTGCAGCAGTTGATCGCCGCGCTGGATGGTTACGGTCAAGGGCTGATTCGGGCTCAGCCAGACACGGGGTTGCAACTGCTCCCATGTAGGATTTTCAATGTCGTCCACCTTTACGATGCGGTCCCCGGGGAGAATCCCTGCGCGCGCTGCAGCAGAATCAGCGCGAACGCCATCCACAACGGCTGGCTTATCGAGATAGACAGCCGTTTCGTAATGCACCATATAAACCACGGTCAGCAGACCAATCGCGAGCAGAATGTTCATGGCCGGGCCGGCAATGGCGATGATGAAGCGATGCCAGCGGGGATGATTCATGAACTCGGCAGGATCGTCTGAGCGTTCATCCATCGGGTTTTCGCCCGACATCTTCACATAGCCGCCCAGCGGGATGGCCGCGATGCGGTAATCGGTTCCGCCGCGCGTGAAACCGAGCAGGCGCTTGCCGAAGCCGATGGAGAAAACCTCAACCCGTACGCCCAACAACTTTGCCGCGGCATAGTGGCCGAATTCATGAATCAGAATCATGAACCCCAGAACCACGCCAACAGCTAAAACAGCAGTTATAAAATCCGACATAAATTTATGATTCCCCTGGTGTTAACTAAGCCAAAAACGTTGCCTATGCCAATGCGCCCCGCGTGTAACTTTTAATCTTCGCTCGAGCGGTGTTTCTTGCTTCCTCATCTACAGCGAGCACCTGCTGCATTGATTCCAAAGGCCGCTGCTTGGTTGCGCTCATGGTTTCTTCAATCAGTACGGGAATATCGGCAAAACCGATCGCTCCCTCCAGAAACGCTGCGACGGCTATCTCATCGGCGGCGTTGAGTGCAATAGTTTGCGCACCACCGGACTCCGCCGCTTCATAAGCCAGACGCAAACAAGGGAATTTTTCCATGTCCGGAGGGAAGAAGTCGAGGTGCCGTAAGTCACTGACCGGAAAGCGCAAATCCGACGAAACTCGCTCGGGATAAGTTAAGGCGTAGAGGATCGGCAGGCGCATGTCGGTCACCGAGATTTGTGCAAGTAAGCTGCCATCTATAAATTCCACCATAGAATGGATGGTCGATTGGGGATGAACGATTACTTTAACTTTTGCCGCTGGTAAGTTGAACAAACGGCAGGCTTCAATCACTTCGAAGCCTTTGTTCATCAATGTAGCCGAATCAATCGTTATGCGCTGGCCCATTTTCCACGTAGGGTGATTCAGTGCCTGCTCTACAGTGATAGATGCAAATTGTTCCCGCGGAGTGTGCAGAAATGGCCCACCCGAAGCAGTGAGCCAGATGCGCTCGACTTCCTCGGCGCGTCCGCCGCGCAAGCACTGGTGGATGGCATTGTGCTCGCTGTCGATGGGTAATAGCGGCTTACCCTGCTTGCGCGCTTCGGCGGTAATTAATTCGCCAGCTGCGACTAAACATTCTTTGTTGGCAAGGCCCACGGTTTTTCCCGCGCGAACGGCCTCGTAAGTCGCTTGCAATCCGGCAACGCCGACGATGGCGCTGACCACGAAATCTACTTCTGGATGGGTCGCAACTTGCACCGTGCCAGCTGTCCCTTGGACAACTTCGACACCCGTAATTCCCGCGGATTTTAGGCGCGCTTTCAGCGTGCCCGCATCTTGCTCACGCGCGACGGAGAGAACGCGCGGACGCCAGCGTTTGGCCTGTTCGAAGGCGGCGTCAAGATTGCGTCCGGCGGCCAGCGTCACCACCTGAAAGCGGTCGGGATAGGCTTCAACAATCTTGAATGTGCTCTGGCCGATCGATCCGGTCGAGCCCAGAATGGCGATGCGTTTCATCGAGTACTTCTATTGTACCTGTGGGCGCATTCGCCGGTGAATGGCGCGCCAGATGCCGGAGATGCCGAATTTTAATGCCATTTGCGTGATATTATGCCTGCCTGAAGCGAAGGAGCCTTCCCCATGAAAAATCGAGTATTCGCCTGTTCTGCCTTTCTGCTTACGTTATCTGTTTGTGCGTTCGCGCAGGAATCTGCCCGTCACGTTTCCCAGCGCGTGCCAGTCGCCAATCCGACGATGGAGTTGTCCGCCGAGCGCGTGAGTGACTTCGCCCACGCAAATGAAACCGCACAATCGGCAAGACCTCGCAAAATACGTGGACGCTCCTCGCAACCCTTCCCGGCACTGTAATTCACGACATGATCTTTACGACGGCGACAACCGGATATGCCGCTGCGGAACTGGGCCAGGTCTGGAAGACGACGAATGGCGGCAAGAACTGGACGGAAGTGCTCGCTGCCGGTGGCTCTTATTACTTCTATGGTGTGGAAGCCGCGGGCAGCGACGTGATTGTCTCAGGCTTTTATGATTCGTCGTCGGTGTATGGCGTGATTGACATCAGCCATGACGGCGGAACGACCTGGTCAGGGCCGGAGCAGATTACCACCGGATGGGGTCAACGCGTGCGCTATGCCGACCACAATCGATGGCCTGATTATGGATTTCATCGGCGGCTCCGGCGGGCAACTGCGCGCAATACACCACCGATGGCGGTGGCGCCGGCTCAGCGATTGGACGACGGTCGTGGACAATCCTGAAGGAAATTGGTTTGGCCTACAGTTCAGCCTCCTGCCTAGATCTGCATGCGCGGGCTTCGGGAATTAATTACTGCACTAGCCCCGATGGCGGCCAGACGTGGACCTGCGGCAATTCCGTCGATTCCGTTTTCGACGGCCCGACGTCATTCTTGAATGACACCTATGGCTGGGTCGGCGGTGGAGAGATTTCCCCGAACGTCGAAGGCTGGGTGCACGTGACCACCGACGGCGGCCAAACATGGTCAGGGCGCACCCTCGACGGGCCCTGGCCAATTCGGCAGTTTCTGTTTCTTACCAAGAATTACGGCTGGGCCACGGGAGGGAATCTCTATACCAACGTCGGCGGCATGTACCTGACCAAAGACGGCGGCCAAACCTGGACCGTGGATTCAACCACCAACGCCGAAATGGATGCCTGCTCCGCCCACAAAGTCACCGGTGGAGCGCAGGTTTGGTGCGCGGGCTACAACGGCTCGTTGACCGGAGTGATCTACTCGACGGTGGTGAAGTAAGAGGCCGCCCTACTGCATCACCCGCCACGCGGCGAAGTACCAGAGCACGGGAGCGGCGAAGAGCAGCGCATCAATCCTATCGAGCATGCCACCGTGGCCGGGCAGGAGCGCGCCGGAGTCTTTTACGTTTGCGCCGCGCTTAATCAAAGACTCAACCAGATCGCCGAATTGCGCCGCGAGATTGATGGCCGCCGAGAGCAGCAAAATCGGGCCGAGGTCGGGCTGCTGTAAGGCGAAGTATCCGTCGCGCTGCGTGATGAGGTGCCAGCGCATAAGCCAGGTGCTGATAGCTGTAGCATGCGTCCAAAGCAGAGCGCCGATGGCGAGGCTTGAGAGCAGCGAAGCGATGGCGCCCTCCCATGTTTTCTTGGGGCTGATGCGCGGCGACATCAAATGCCGGCCAATCGACTTGCCCACGAAATAAGCAAAAATATCTCCCGCCCAGACCAGCAGCAGCAGATACAGAATCAGAAATGCTCCCGCCCATTGCTCGCGCAGTTGCACCAGAAATCCCAAAGGCAATGCGATGTAAGCAAATGCGAAGGCCGAAACCAGCGCGGCCGGAAACGCCGTCGCCAGATTCTGCCGGCGCATCGCAATTGTGAGAAAAGCAAATGGCGCAAAGGCAGCCGCGAATAGTCCCGAAGTCGCAAACGTCGAAGTGGAGAGGAGCGGCGTGGCGTCATGGCTGAGAATGAGCAGAAGAAAAAACAATCCGACGAAAATGTAAGTCGGCATGCGCAAAGGGCGGATGCCATAGCCTTCCGCCAGTTTTAGCAATTCGTGGACCGTGAGCAGCGCCACAACCGCCGCGACTACGGCCAACACCGGCACGGGCGCGCGTAGCACCAGAACCAGAACGAGGGGAATCAGCACAACAGCGGTGAGGATGCGCTTGAGCAGTTGCAAGCGAATCAGCCCCGCGCCTTGCCGAAAGCATGGCGAGACTCAGTCACGTGTGCCGCGGCATCGTTAAGTCCGCCGAAGCGGCGATCGCGCTTCTGGTAATCGGCGATGGCTTCAAGTAAATGCACTCCGCGGAACTCCGGCCACAGTGTAGGCATGATGTTGATTTCGGCGTAAGCGAGCTGCCAGAGCAGAAAGTTGCTTAGGCGCATCTCGCCGCTGGTACGAATGACGAGATCCGGGTCGGGCAGATGACGCGTGTAGAGATGGCGCGAGACCGATTCCTCATCAATTTTCACGTGCTGCAAACCGCCATTGCGCGAGGCGGCGTCGAGGATGCCGCGCATCGCGTCCACGATTTCGGTGCGGGCGCTATAGTTCAAGGCCAGAGTCATGACCGTGCCCGTGTTCTTCGCGGTCGCTTCGCGCGCCCAATCCATTTTTTGCTGCACAGAGTCGGGCAGTTCGTTCAACCTGCCAATATATTCGAGGCGGACGTTTTTCTTGTTGAGAGTGGGAACTTCCGCTTTGAGATAACGGCCGAGCAGTCCCATAAGAAAATCCACTTCGGCTTTGGGGCGCTTCTTCCAGTTTTCTTCGGAGAAAGCGTAGAGGGTCAGTGCGGGCAGTTTGATGTTGGACGCCGTCTCCATGGTCGATCGCACCGAAGTGACGCCGGCGCGGTGCCCGGCGATGCGCGGCAAGTGTCGTTTGCGCGCCCAGCGGCCGTTTCCGTCCATGATGATGGCGATATGTTTCGGAAGCCGTTTTGGATCCAGTTGCGCGTAAATTTCCGCTTCATGGCGATCCAGCCCGGCAGGAATTGTGGCTCGCAAAGCTAACCTCTTCTGTTTGTTGAAATTAACACAGTGCAGAGGTGGGTGCAATTGCTCCCAGGGTGCAATTTGCTGTGTGCTTTGCTCGGACGGACGGCCCGAGGGCGGCCGTCCCCACACGAGCTTACTTTGCTTCTTCCGGCAGAACGTACAGATCGAGCTTCTCGGTGCGGCGTAGCACGGTCAGCTTGCTGCTCATCCCGACGTGCGCATCCGTGAGCAGGCGATGGAGATCGTCCACGCCGGCGATAGCCTTACTGTCGAGGGCAATGATGACGTCGCCTTCTTTGACGCCGGCGCGCTGGGCAGCGCCGCGCGGAGTGACGGCCATAACGACGACGCCGGTTTCACGCGGCAGATCATAGAAACGAACCATGCGGCGGTGCAGCGGCACGGTCTGCGCTTCCACGCCGATATAGCTTCGGCGAATACGCCCATCGCGGAGCAGTCGTCCAGCGACAAATTTCGCGGTATTGATGCCGATGGCGAAGCACAATCCTTGCGCACCCATAATGGTCGCGGTGTTCACGCCGATGACTTGGCCTTCGGAATTCACCAGCGGCCCGCCCGAGTTGCCGGGATTCAGCGAAGCATCGGTTTGAATGACATCATCAATCATGCGTCCGGAATAAGAGCGTAGCGAGCGGCCCAGTGCGCTGACCACGCCGGCGGTCACGGTGTACTGGAACCCATACGGGTTGCCGATGGCGATGGCCACCTGCCCGACCCGAAGCTTTTGCGAGTCGCCCAGAGGTGCAGTGACGAGGCTTGCAGTTTCATTGTCGGGAATGTCAACGCGAATCACGGCGAGATCGGTCGCGGCGTCGTCGCCGACGGTGTGAGCGGCGAAATGGCGTCCATCGGGCAAGGACACGCCGATGCGCGTGGCGTCGTGCACGACGTGGCTATTGGTGAGAATCAGGCCGTCGGGAGTGAAGATGAATCCTGAGCCTCCGCCCTGACGTTCCTGCGCTTCGCCGCGGCGATTTTTCGCGGTTTGCGTGACCTCGATCTTTGCCACCGAAGGGCTGATGCGTTCAGCGGCCGTCACCACCGCGCGCGAGTAAGCGTCGAGGAGCACGGCATCATGATTTGGTTCGGCGACCGACTGCAAGGGCGAACCTGAGAAATCTGAAACAGGGGAAACGTTAACGTCTTGCATGAGAGATAGATGAAGCAGCGAATGTGCAGGATTCAGGGCTGAGATAGGGAAGCGGGCCGAACGCGCGAGATATGCGTTGCAAAGGACGCAACGCTTCGCGCGGCCCGCCCAGGTCCTTCGACTCGCGCAAGGACGGCGCTCGCTCAGGATGACAATGCTTTAAATTGAGTGCGGGGCAGGTGAGGACACCCGCCCCTACGTGAGCATTTACGAAACCGCGGCTGCGGATTTTTCCGACGCCATGCGCAGCGTGAGCCAGTCGGTACGGACGCGGTCCCACTCTTGTACAACGAGGCCGTTGGCTTCGAAGAATTCACGAATGCGAAGACGATCCCATCCGACGACTTCTTCGAGGATGGGCACGAGAACAGCGAGTGCATTGGTGCTCAATACCGTTCGCGCGGCAATCTGCGAAATCAGCTTTGCTTCGGATACCGCAATCGTCAATCCTTCGCGCGAATTGACGTGCAGCATTACGTGAACGTCAGAACTTCCGTCGCCGACATAAACCACTTGATCCGGGCCGACTTGCTGCTTCGTCTGCAACTGATCGAGCATGGCCACTTTGCCATATCCAGCCGTCGCGCGCACGATGGATTCGATTTCTCCGGTCGCGCGATAGCGAAATTCTGTACCGAAGATATGGTCGCGGGGAACGATGCCTTCGAGTGCGGAATAAATGACTTCGTTGGGCGCGGCGGACAATACGAAAAAGTCGAAGTGATAGCCATCCATGCCGCGGTCGAGAATCTTGTAGAGCAAGTCAATATTTTCTTTCAGGCGGATGATCTTGCCGACCTGGTGCAGGTGCTCCTTACGCACGCGCGATTGGAACTCAGGGTCGTGCAATAACAAATACGCGAGCTCCGCCCCCTGCTGGACGAGGTTCAGCTTGGCCATGCCCTTGGCTTTGCGCTCGAACTCCTCGATCGGAATGCCAACCAGTTCGCTTAAAACATAGCCCGTGTCATTAAAAGTCAGGGTCTGGTCGAAGTCGCTGGCAAATATGTAGTGCCTGTGAGGCTTTTGCGTCATAGAGCCATTAGATTCACTGGCCGCCCAAAAGACAAATTAAAAACATTGATGGGGCCTATTACGAACCTCCCGGGACAACACATAAGTTTTTATGTTTCATTCACATAGCGATTACTCGTCCGTAAGAGAACTGTGCATGCATTGGTTACTTTGGTGAGGACGCCTTTACTAAAACACGGGGCAGAGTCGAGAATGAGAAGGTTCCACAGATAAAGGAGCTTCATTCATGTCCACCGGCGAACTGATTCGCATCATCAATTACGTTGACGACATTAACACCACTTTGCGGCGCATCACCGCGTCGGTTTCCGGCATGGAAGCCGACGAACGCAAACGCATTGCAGAAAGCCTGCGCGGCGCTTCCGGCAATCTGAACACGCTGATCAGCACGCTGGAAAAAGGGGCGTAGTCCGTGGCGGAAATCAAGACTGTCGCCGTGATTGGCGCCGGCATCATGGGTCGCGGCATTGCGCACGTGGCCGCGCTCGGCGGATACAGAACCATTCTGGAAGACCCGCTCCCGCAAGTACTCCAGAAAGCGAAGATCGAGATTCGCGCCAATCTCGACAAAGCGGTTGAGTTGGGCAAAGTTTCGGCCGCCGATGCCAATGCTGCGTTTCAGCGGCTGGAATATTCAGGAGCGGTCGAACACGCCGGGCGGGAAGCCGACCTGGTCATTGAAGCTGCGCCGGAAGAGATCAAGCTGAAGATCGAACTCTTCACCACGTGCGACAAGGTGTGCAAGCCCACGACGATTTTCGCGTCAAATACTTCTTCGCTCAGCGTCACCGAAATTGCCAGCGTCACCAAACGTCCGAAGCAATGCCTGGGCATGCACTTTTTCAATCCCGTGCACAAGATGAAGCTGCTCGAAATTGTGCGTGCGCTTGAAACCGACGATGCGACCATTGCCGCTGCGACTGAAGTCGGCAAACGCATGGGCAAAGAAGTCGTGATCATCAAAGAAGCGCCGGGATTCATCACCAGTCGCATCAACGCCATGATCGGCAACGAGGCGTTCTACATGCTGCAAGAGGGAATTGCTTCGCCCGAAGATATCGATAAAGCGCTTAAGCTTGGCCTGAACCACCCCATGGGGCCGTTTGAAATGGGCGATCTCGTCGGGCTCGATACTCGCCTGCACATTCTTGAATATCTTCACAAATCGTTGGGAGAGAAATTCCGCCCTGCGCCCCTGCTCGTGCAGTATGTCAAAGCGGGACGGTTGGGTCGGAAGTCGGGTCGGGGAGTGTATGAGTACCCGAACTGAAGGTTCAAGAATGGGATGCGATGCTCTCCCGCAATGGCCTTTATTTCGATTTGCAGGCCCGTGGCAGCCTTTTGGAGCGCGAGGCCAAGCTACGGTATAGCCGAAAAAAGACCCGCTCTAATCGAAAGGCAAATCGATTTTCCTTCCGGATTTATGTACATTATTTTCAATAACATACAGGCAATATTTTCCACAGGCGTTTATGTTCACCCGTCACAGCCCTAATGTTCACAGATCACATATCCCGCCGACGATCATCCAACCAGTAGCTTACCCTCTGACGGAGACCAAATCATGCGAATCGTATCTGCGCTTCAGATTATCGTTCCAATGATCGTGCTGGCCGCCGGGCTGGCACTGCCGCTTCATGCCAGCGAACCTGTAACGCTGACGGCGAGAGATGGCGTAAAAGTTTATGGAGATTTTTATCCTGCCGACAGCAAGTCCGCGCCCTACATTCTGCTATTTCATCAAGCGGGGTCGAACCGGGCCGAATACGCGCCGATCGCGCCCCGCCTGGTCAAACTCGGGTTTAACTGCCTCGCCATCGACCAACGCTCCGGCGGAGACATGTTTGGACAAACCAATGAAACGGTCGCCCGCATCGGCCACAACGGCGACTATCTCGATGCACTGAAAGACATGGAAGCCGCGCTGGCATGGGCGAGAGCCAGGAATCATGACGCGAAGATCTTAGTATGGGGGAGCAGTTATTCCGCTTCTTTGGTCTTTCTGCTGGCGGCGAAGCATCCCGATGAGATCGCCGGCTTGCTCGCGTTTTCTCCCGGCGAATATCTCAAAGATAAACATGCGGTGAGAGACGCTGCCTCCCACGTGAGTGTCCCGATCTTTGTAACCTCGGCGAAAGACCCCGAAGAAATTGAGGCGGCCAAGTCCATTCTCGCGGCGTCGCCTGCGAAACAGAAGACCCAGTTCATCCCGAAGGTAGCCGGCGTTCACGGCTCGTCCACGCTGCGGGCTGATCGAAACCCTGCGGGCGAGGCAGAGAATTGGAAAGCCGTGGAAGCTTTCCTCGCTGACTTTCGTTGATGTTGCATGAATGTTGTAGGCGCGAATCTACGGCGTGATTTCAAACACCACGCCGCCGCCGTCGGGGCCGAGTCATCATCCACCGCATCGTTATCTGGGTCTTGCGGGGCGAAGCCTTTTCCCCAACACTGCGATTGAAAGGGATTATGGAAACAGGGCGGGGGGTACTTCGCCCCTTGAATCGGCGTAAACGCATGGAATGTCGTCCCGAAAAAGTCAGCCATGCACGCACCCTACTGCGGGCTGATCTCAAACACCACACCGCCGCCGCGCCGTCGCCAGGGAACGCGGGAAAGCTGTGCAGTATTCCCTCCGCCCACGTGCCATCGCCGTTTGGGCTGAGCTCATAGGCGACGCCCAACCCATACTCGCCGCCTCCGCTTGTCCCGCCGTATGAAGCCTTACTTACTCGTACCTGAGCGCTTCAATTGGGTCTAAATTCGCCGCGCGCAAAGCGGGCACCATGCCGCTGACGATGCCGACCAATCCCAAAATCAGGGTGGCGACGATCAGAATATGCGGAGCTACGATCAGGCGTATATCACCGGCATTGGCGTGTTGTGCGATGGCGCTATAGAAAGTAATAGTGCCGACGCTGTAGGAGACGGCGTAAGAGAGCAGAACTCCAAGCACGCCGCCGACGGCGGTGATGACCAGAGCTTCGGCGAGGAACTGAAAAAGAATGTCGCGCTTGCGCGCCCCCAGGGCTTTTTCCACGCCGATTTCGCGAGTCCGCTGGGTGACCGAAACCAGCATGATGTTCATTAGCCCGATACCGCCAATGCCGAGCGTCACCGCACCGATAAAGGCCAGCAGAATCTTTAATCCCATGATGATGATGCCGAACTGTTGCAATTGCTTCTGTGCGTCAAAGACCATGACTGCGCGCTGGTCGGTAGGCTTGAAGTTGTGGGCAATGGCAAGCGACTGGCGAATGGTGGTGTCGAGTTTATCGTGGTTTAGACCGTAAGAATCGAGCCAGATTCCCGAAAGATAGTGGTTGTCTTGCAAGGAGTCCATGGTGTTGTAAGGCAGATAGATGGTGCGGTTATCATCGTCGTCGCCTTCCTGCATGCGGGCGAGAAGAGTGCCTACCACCTGAAAACTCACACCATTCACGCGGATGGTTTCGCCCAGCGGGTCAATGCCGGAGAATAATTTTTGTTGCGCCTCGGAGCCGATGACCGCGACGAAGGCATGACTGAGGTTGTCCTCGTCATTCAAAAAGCGTCCGCTTTTCATGCCCAGGTTCCAGATTTGCTGCACGTCGGGATCCGCGCCTTCAATGGAGAGCGTGAAGCGGCGCTCGCCGTATTGCACAGTCGCCTGCATGTCGGAAACCCGCGAGATGTGCTTGGCCAATGGCACGACATTGCGCAGCAATTCGACGTCGTCGTTGGTCAGGCGAATCTGAACCCCGGCTTTGTTTCCGCCCGCTTGTTCGGAAGTGCGTCCGGGATAAATGCCTACACCCGTTGCGCCGAAGGCGTGAAAAATATTTTCGATGGCGCCACCGAAGCCGTCGCCGTAGGCAAGCAGCAACACGACCGTCGCAATCCCCCAGGCCATGCCCAGCATGGTGAGCACGGTCTTGCGCAGATCATGCCGCATGGCGCTGTAGGCTTGTTGTAATAAGTCTTTCTTCATTAACTATTATTCTCCGCCATTACTCGCGTCTTAACGCTTCCACCGGTTGCAGCAAGGCCGCCTGCCGCGCCGGGTAGAGTCCGGCAGCGACACCGGCGATGGCTAAAGAAATAATCGCCAAGGCAGCCGTCGTTGGCACCAGGCGCGGCGTGTCCCATCCCGGCGGCGATGGCAGCGTGGATAAAGCTGCCATTAATGCGGCGGCGCCTGCCATGCCGAGGCCGCCGCTGAATAGAGTGAGAAATGCCCCTTCCACAAAAAATTGAAACATGATGCTGTTATTGGTAGCGCCCAGAGCTTTACGCAGGCCAATTTCGCGAGTACGATCCGCGACCGCAACCAGCATGATGTTGATGATGCCGATGGCTCCGAGAGCGAGCGTCACGAGCCCTACACTGCCCAGAAACATGTTCATGGCGTCAAAGATTTTGCCGATGCTGTCCACCGTTTTGATCGTGTCCCACTCGTCGAAAGCGTCTTCGTCGGTGTAATCGAAGCCGTGGTTGCGGCCGAGAACCTGGTGCACCTCTTGCTTGGCGAGTTCATGCGACGCACGATCAATCGGCTGATAGTCGATGAAAGAAATCGGATTAAGAGTGTCGCCAATGTTGAGGGGCGGGAAATTTTCGTGCATGGTGGTGTAGGGCACGAAATTTTTCAGATTCTGATTATTGTTGTCCCCATGGCCGATGCGCTTGACAACTCCGATGACGGCGAAGTCGATTCCATTCAGCATAATCGTGCTGCCAATCGCGGGCCTTCCCGGAAACAGAAGGCGGCTGGTCTCCGCGCCCAGCACAATGACGCGCCGCCGCTCGCTATTGTCGAGGTCGTTTAACCAGCGCCCTTCCACCACCGGAACGTAGCGAATCTGATTGAAGTTGGGCAAGGTCCCAAAGATCTGGCCGCTGCTCTGGTAAAAATCGCTGACCGCGCGAATGTCGCTGCGCTGAATAATGGGTACCGCGTCTTTGACGTGCGGGCATTCAAGAATGTCCAAGTAATCTTTGTAAGTGAGGTAATAGGGCCGCATGGAGTTGAAATCGCCGCTCACCGCCGGTGCTCGTCCACCCCAGATGAACATGACGTTCTCGCCCAGTTCGTCGAACTGCTTTTTATTGCCCGAGCGGAAGCCTTCCCCGAGGCCGACTAGAAGCAAAAGCGAACCCACTCCCCAGGCGATGCCGAACATCGTCAGAAAAGAACGCAGCTTGTGCGCCCAAAGAGTGCTTAAGGTCTGGCCGAAAATTTCGAAGAGGACGCGCATGAAGTGACTTCTGTTTCCATGATAGCTGACAGCCTTGGGCCCCATTCACATACAGGAATGTCCCTGTATAAGACTTACGGCGCAGGCTTTGGATAGGTTCCAAAAAGAAGAACGCGCGGCATTTCATGCAATAAGAGCCCCGGGGTTAGCCGGGGCTCTCTACTATCTCTACTAAGAGTGCAGGAAAATCAGTTTTCCAGCCAGACGGGGTTGTATCCGATGGGGACTTGATTGTTCTGGATTTGGTGCACTACGCCATTGACATCAGTGTATTGAACATACTGATTGGGCACCGTGACGCGTTTCGTCTGGCCAAAAGGCAGCGAGATGTTCCAGATAGCCTCGGCCTGGTACCCACTCGGCTTGGTGAAGATGCAGGTCCAGACGGCCTGCATGTTGCCCGTTCCCGCCTGACAGGGCTGGACCATCGTAGCGCCCACCAGCCAGTTGTAATAGAGCTTATAAGTAGTTGCATTGGGGGTGAGTTGTTGCGTCGAGGTACTCCATAGGTTGGCTTCGATCGGCGAATCGTAGGCATAGAGATAGAACCGGCTCGTGGGCGTGGACATCATAGCCAGTGTGAGACGAAGGCTGAAGCCCTGTTGTTCGTTCGTGGGCAGGGATTGATAGTCGCAGCACCAACTCCCCTCGGTGACCCAAATTGGTTTGGAGGATTGCCCATACTGCTGCATGGCGGCCGTAGTGGATGCAACGCGCGCAATGATGTCTTCCGGTGAGTTTACGTAGCCATGTAGCCCGATGATGTCCACGTAGGCGCCGCCGCCCGCCTGCAAATAACCCGCCAGCCATGTCATCTTCGACCCATCGGATTTGCCTTCGCCGGTTTCAGCGGGGCTGCTGATTTTGATATTGGGGTCGTAAGAGAGCGCAACACTGCGGATGTCGCGGGCCATGCTCACGAGTTGCTGGGTTGTGCCACCCCATTCGCTGGGAATGTTCGGTTCGTTCCAAACTTCCAGTGTCTGAATTTTGCCTGGACCCACGTGCTGCATCAAGGCGGCGACGAAATTTTTCAGATGTTTGTCGCTTCCGGTTCCATCCGAATTGAGGTCATTCGGCGGATAGCAACTCCCTGGGTCTCCGTTGCCCTGATTACAAGTGCAGGTCGGGCAGGAAGAAGCCCATGTCGGTGTGGCATAGACTGTGTAGAGCACCGTCTGGCCGTATTCCGCGGCCATAGCCATCCACCGGTCGAAGTAATCCCAGTTGTAAACGCCGTTAGCAGTGTTAATGTTCGACCATTGAATGCTGGAGGAGACGCTGCGCCACGATGAAAATTCGATGCCTTCCTGGGTGGGCCAGGGATCACTCTGACTAAGAGTGTGCATGGCAAACCATTGCGCCGAAATAGGTTGTGTCGACGGCTTATTGAGGGAGACGTCGATTTGAGCTGCCGCGCCGAGCGCGCTGAGCGCCACAAGAACAAGCACCGGAATTTCAATTGGCCACTTCATACAATTCATGCTCCCGACACACGCGTTGCCGGTCTCCGGCGACAGGCACAAGTGCGTGCAGCTGCGTCGGAGCAGGCGAACAATACAGAAAAAGTTTGGCTTACGGTCGTGCGAAGTGGCTGTCCAGCAAGGTAATTGGGCTAAGTATAGGGAGCAGTCGAAGTAAGGTCAAGACCTTAGGACTACCAGAAGTACATAGTAGTTTTCCACATGGGGCAGCGTAACCATGACGACGAATCCGATGGAAACAGGGCATTTGGCCGGCAGTAGCCGCAAAACTGGGCTCCGATATAATTGATTGTGACCCAGATCACACGCGATCTGTGAATTTCTAATCTGTCATTGCTGACCATGAATAGTCCGTCCAATTCGAAAACGACCATCGCCGTCGCGATGTCGGGCGGTGTGGACTCTTCCACCGTTGCGGCCATGCTGCGCGCGGAAGGCCACACGATTGTCGGGCTCACTATGCAGCTGTGGAACCAGCGACGATTGGCGGGCAAGGACGGCATGCCCGAGGCCGTAACCGGACGCTGCTGCTCGCTGGACGACGTGTACGATGCGCGGCGCGTGGCGGAGACGATTGGGATCCCCTACTACGTCGTCAATCACGAGGAGCGCTTCGAGCGGGAAGTCGTGCGTCCGTTTGTGGAGGAGTATCTGTCGGGCCGGACGCCCATTCCGTGCAGCCTGTGCAATAACCATTTGAAGTTTGACGAACTTCTAGTGGTCGCACGCCAGATTGGCGCCGATAAACTCGCGACCGGGCATTATGCGCGCGTGCATTTTGATGAGAGCAGCCAGCGCTGGTTGCTGATGCGGCCCAAAGACGCTTCAAAAGATCAGACATATTTTCTCTTCGGCCTCACGCAGGAGCAATTGAGCCGCACGATTTTTCCTCTAGGAGGCATGACCAAGCCGGAAGTCCGTGAGCGTGCGCGGCAACACGGACTGGCTCTCGCCGAGAAGCCGGATTCCCAGGAAATCTGTTTCGTGCCGGGTGGCGATTACAAGGCATTTCTTGATGCTTATCTCGCCGAGCAGGGCCAGTCTTTACCGGATACAGCGGGCGAACTGGTCACCACCGACGGCACGGTCATTGGCGAGCACGAGGGCATCCATAAGTTTACCGTGGGCCAGCGCAAGGGGCTGGGGGTGGCCACTGGGTCGCCCCTCTATGTGATCCAGATTAAAGGCGATGCGCGGCAGGTCGTGGTGGGAAATTCAGAGAACTTGTATTCGAAGACGTTGCGGGCTCGGCGCGTCAATCTGATTTCAGTGGAAGACGTGACCGAAGCGATGCGGGTAACGGTAAAAATCCGGCACCGGCACGAGGGCGCGCCGGCGACGATTATCCGCGATGGGAATGATATTGTTGCCACCTTCGACGAACCGCAGCGTGCCATCACGCCCGGCCAGGCAGCCGTTTTCTACGACGGCGATGTGGTCGTGGGCGGGGGCTGGATCGCGTAACGAACCTGTAGAGAGCCATATTTTTTGCGGAATTTTCGATTGACACCGCTTTTGCTGCGTACGTAAAATCGAGCGCGTCGGGTTTTGCGGACATCGGCGACATCCCTTGCCGGTGGCCTGATTCGCGAGCGCCAGGCGTCCTCGACGTAGGGCGGCGCTTTCCCAGGAAGAAACCGGCACGGGCCCCCTAAATCTGAAATGAGGAGCGCCATGTGAGTGCAAAAGTCCCTTTTGCGCCAAGCGAGTTTCTGAACATACGAGTCGGCATGCGTTGTAGGAATTCCTCGCGGCTCGCGATCGCCCTGCGCCTGTGTCTTTCGCTCGTCGCGGCGATCATTGCCGTCTTTGTGGCCACTCCTCGCCTTGCCCAAGCCCAGCAGTTCACGATGCTCTATCAGTTTCAGTGCGCCCAGGATGGGTGCTTCCCTGATGGCCCCCTGGCTCGGGACGCAGCAGGGAACCTATATGGCTCAGGCAGCGAGAATTACGGCGGTGTCGAGCCGGGAGACGTCTACGAGTTTAGTAACCATGGTGTACTTACGGTGCTCTACGACTTCACGGGTGCCGGCGGCGACGGCGACGGCCCGAGCGGCGTCGTGCTCGCCGGCAACGCGCTCTATGGCGCCACGGCTTTCGGTGGTTATACCAATTATGGGACGGTCTTCAAGCTAAGCAAGGCTGGCGAAAAAATACTCTACCGTTTTACCGGCCCTCCCGCCGACGGCGAATTTGCGGAGAGCTCAGTGATTCTCGACAAGTCAAGAAACATCTACGGCACCACTGCGGTTGGAGGGGAGGGCTCTTGCGATGGCGGGGTGGTTTCCTGCGGCCTGGTGTACATGGTTGCTCCCAACGGAAAGGAAACGGTTTTGCATTCCTTTACGGGCGCGCCTGATGGCCAGGAGCCGATGCAACCTCTCACCCTCGATGCCTCGGGCGCGTTGTATGGCACCACGTACTATGGCGGTCAATCCGCTTGCGGGAGCGACCCCTTCGGCTGCGGCGTTGTGTTTAAACTCACCCCAGCCGGGGATGGAACCTGGAACGAAACTGTCCTTCATCGGTTTACAGGAGGCACCGACGGAGAGTTTCCTAGTTCTGCCCTCACTATTGACGCCGAGGGGAACGTCTATGGAACCACCAATGCTGGCGGCGACCTCAGCAGATGCGCAGACGGGGGTTGCGGCACGATCTTCAAGATATCGAAGGCGGGTCAGTTCAGCGTGCTTTACACCTTTACTGGCGGAGCGGACGGGGCCGGTCCAGATGGAAATTTATTGCTGGATGCTCACGGCAACTTTTACGGGACGGCTAGCGGAGGTGGGAACACAACATGCCCCTATGGCTGCGGAAACATCTTTAAGCTGACCCCGTCTGGCCACCTTGTGGTGTTGCATACCTTCAATAGCACGCAAGGGGACACGCCCGCGGGGGGACAGATTTCTGACGGTCGTGGAACGCTCTACGGCGTGACAATCTATGGCGGCAACGGGCCCTGTGATACAGGCTGCGGGACGATCTATAAGTTGTCGGTGAAATGATGCGTCTGGCGGCCGGTATCGCGGCTGAACCGAGCGCGAGGGATGATACCCCCCGGGCGATTTTCTTCTAGATGAACATTTCGTCGCGTTGCGTCGCCTGGCGGCGCTTCTGCGTGACGAGATATTCCAGCCCGGCGCTGACTCCGCGCATGATGCCGGAGAATTGCTTGACTGGGATGGAAACGGTTTTCTGCACCGAGTCAGTCGCGTTTTCCACTTTGTCGATGGCGCGGCCCACCAGCTCATCCGTCCGAATCACCTGCAAACGAGCGCGATCCAGGAGTTCGGTCATGGTGGAGTCGATGCCCTCAATTTGGGCCCGCACAATATTCGTGGACTCGCTCAGATTCGCGGCAATGTTCTCAATCCGCGGACGCAATTCGGAAAGCATGTCATGCGCCAGCGCGGCAGTCGGCAGCACTTTGCTGCTGACTTCGCTGGCCAGGGTTTCCAAGCGGCTGCTGGTTTTGCGGAGACTCAGAAACATGCCGATCAGGATGCCCGCTTGAATCACAACCGCCGCCGAAGTGATCGCAACAAAAATGGGTAGATAGTTCATAGCGATTCCAACTGCCACGTCTTAGACGCCGCCTTCATTGCCGGTCGTTGCCTCTTTGTAGGCCTGACGTCCGGCTTCGTACGCCGAGCGGAACTGCTCTTTTTGCTGGCCATAAGCTTCCTTGCCGCGATCCATCCACTCGCCAGCGCTTTCACGCGCGCGCCGCGCCTGCTCTTTCATTTTCTCGCGGCTCTCTTCCGCTTTGGACATCAGCAATTCGCGGGTCTCGTTGCCCGATTGCGGAGCATACAAGAGGGCGACGGCAGCCCCAACACCCAATCCCGCAACAAACCACAAAATCCCGCCGGCAGAATCACGGTTCGACATAAAAGCCTCCAAGCGTTTTATTCGATGCAAACTAAAGCGATGGTAGCATCGCGGATTGCGAAATACAATTCGGCGATCTTCCTCCATCCATCCCTTCTTCATCCCGCATTGGACGGAAGCTGGCCTCCAGAGTTAAGCTTTGCGATCAACGCCACTTGTAGAGTTTGCCCTTCCGCGAGACAATGGCGGGCAACACTGGGGTGTGACTTTGTCAGATCGAAAATATCGTCAACACGGATATCAGGACCAGAACGAAACTCCAAAACAGAAAACGGGCGCAGCGCCCGCCAAGAAGAAGGACGACACTTTCGGGCCGCGTAAGCTCCAGATGCCGGGCACGCATCGCGTGTCCCGGTGTGCGCAGTGTGGCACGGTGCTGCCCATAACGGATGACGTGCCCGAAGCCTGTCCTAAATGCGGGATCGCGCTACATTCCTGCCGGCAATGCAATTACTTCGATACGTCCAAGCGCTTCGAGTGCATGCAACCGATTGCCGAAAGAGTTGCCCGCAAAGATGAGAAGAACAACTGCACGTTTTTCTCCATCAGCATGCGTCTGGAGAAAGAAACGTCGACACCTTTGCCTCCGGCGAGCAAGCCCAGCGATGCGCGGCAGGCGTTTGAAAATTTGTTCAAGAAGATTTAGAAGGCGGTCGCTTGCATAGGCCACCGACTTATAGCTGGCGTGAGGATCGATTGAATCGCTTTATAAAGCATGGGTCGGCGGTTTTCCTTTTTTTGGCGCTCCTACCGGCGGCGCTGGCGCAGCGCGGGCGGCCGAGCCAGCCCGGCGTTTTCGATTATTACTTGCTGAATCTGTCGTGGGAACCGGAATTCTGCCACTCCGAACGTAATGCAACTTCGGAGGAATGTCAGGCTGGTGGTCGCGGCTTTGTGGTGCACGGCTTATGGCCGCAGTTTACTGATGGGTATCCAGAACATTGTTCCAATGCGCCTGGCCCGTCGGATCCTTCCAAGTATCTTGATTTCATGCCAACGACCTGGCTCCTGCGCCACGAGTGGACGACGCATGGCACATGCAGCGGGCTCGGCGCGGACGCTTATTTCGAGTTGATTCGCCGGGCCCACGCCTCGATTAAAATTCCTGACCAACTGGCGAAACCATCTAAGCAACTATCGATGGCTCCGTCTGAGATCAAACGGGCCTTTGTGGATGCTAATCCGGGATTGCGCGGCAAAGATATGGCGGTCAGTTGCGGAAACAATTATCTGACTGCGGTCGAGTTCTGCTTGAACAAAGACACGCTCACTCCGCAGGCATGTGGCGCAGTGCGCGATTGCAAGGCCACCGTCATTCGCGTAGCGCCGGCGCGCTAGGTTTGCGGCGATTGTGTTCTGTTAAACTTCCACCGCAGTTTGAATCCGGAGAGAACCCCGATGCGCGCTGCCGTACTCCACAAGCTGGGCCAATCGCCACGCTGCGAGGAATTTTCCGATCCTGCCGCCGGGGAGGGCGATGTTGTTGTGCAAGTCCACGCTGCGGCCCTGAAGCCGGTTGACCGGCAGATGGCGCAGGGTGCGCACTATGCCAGTCCGCGTGCGCTTCCGGTAGTTTGCGGCTCTGATGGTGTGGGAGTCCTCCCCAACGGCGAGCGCGTTTATTTTGGAGCGAGACCTCCCTACGGATCTATGGCAGAACGGACTGTGGTGAAGCGCGCGTTCTGTTTTCCCATTCCTGAAGGTCTGGACGATATAAATGCCGCGGCCCTTCCCAATCCGGGGGTTTCTGCCTGGCTGACGCTTGCCCATCGTGCCAACCTCAAGCCGGGCGAAAATGCATTGATTCTCGGGGCCACTGGCGTTACGGGAGGGCTGGCAGTGAAGATCGCCAAAATTCTCGGCGCACAGCGAGTGGTCGCCGCTGGCCGGAATGCGCAAGTTCTCAGCGAGTTGCTCAAACAAGGCGCGGACGCCACAATCCGTCTCGATACATCTGATGAGGAACTGCGCGAAGCATTCGTCCGTGCAGCTGGCGATGCCGGTTTTCAGGTTGTGATTGATTATGTCTGGGGCCACCCAGTCGAAGTCTTTCTTTCTTCCGTTACGCGCAATGAATTTGCCGCCATCACCTCGGAGATACGCTTGGTTCAGGTTGGTGAGAGCGCCGGTGCCACGATTTCGCTGCCAGCCGCTGTTTTGCGGAGCACAGCCATCTCGATCATGGGGACCGCCGGGATCCCGCCTAGTGAAGTACTGCTGGACGCCATTCAACAAGTTATGACCCACGGCGCGAAGGGCAATTTGCGTGTTGACGCCGAACGAGTACCTCTGGCGGAGATTGAAAGCGCGTGGCAGAGAAACGAACCCGGCAAACGCCTCGTGATTATTCCCTAGCGACTACTACTGAATCAATTTTGCATTCTAAAGCTATGGCTTCTGCGCCGGGCGAATTAAGATCTCGCTAACAAAGGATTGCGGCGCTTGTGTGACCAGCATTTCCACGGTGTGCGCGATATCTGCGGGTTGGAGCATTTTCCCCGGGTCTTTGCCTTCGTGTGGACTGAACTCTGTGTGCACCGAACCGGGGCATATGACCGACACGCGTATATTATGCGGTCGAAGCTCCTCAGCGATGGAGTAGCTCAATCCGTTGAGGCCCCACTTAGACGCGGAGTAGGCTGCCCCATTCGGCAGCGCGTTTTTTCCAGCCAGCGATGAGATGTTGATAATATGGCCGCCGCCGGAGCGAATCAGTAGCGGCGTAAAACTCCGGATGCAATAGAACACCCCGCGGAGATTGGCGTTCATGACTTCGTCCCAGGAATCGGGCGGCATTTGGTGGAGTGGGCCCACGATGCCCCGTACGCCGGCATTGTTTACCAAAATATCAACGCGGCCGAATTCACGGCCAACAAATTCTGCCGCCGCGTTTGTAGATTCCAGACTGGCCACGTCGCAAATGCAAACCTCGGCTTTGCCTCCAGCCTGACGAATGCTCTGGGCGGTCGCATCGAGGGGGCCTCTACTTCTGCCTCCCAGCACGACGGAGGCGCCGCGCCGGGCCAAATTTTGCGCGATCGCGGCCCCAATGCCACGTCCGGCCCCAGTGATAACTGCGCATTTGCCTCTTAACGGCTCTAAAATCTCGACTGGCATCCCCGCACCCCGTGAATTTGTTCTAATCTGTGCTATCGCTCGCGTCACCTTATGGCTATAGACCGCATCTTACCTACGATGTTCTGGTAAGCATCGGGGACACGGGAAAAGCTTGCCTTCACCACACGACATCCTTATAATCCGTTCACCAGATATCAAGCAAGCGTACCCGGGGCAATACCGTTCTGCAATGCCGACGCCCTCTGGGACCGCACGCAAGTGCCGTATTTGCAGTCGTTTTGGTAAGATGAGCTTTCAGCTGTTTTCTGATATTTGGATTTTCCCGATACCTTCAAGGAGCCAGTCGAATGAATAAGACCCTAGTGGCGTTGGTGCTCGCAGTGGCAGGAACCGCGTTCGGGCAGCAATCCAGCACGCCAGCCGCCGCGCCCCAAGGCCAGCCCGCCGCCGCCCCGCAAAAGAAAGAAATCAAAGACCCTGCGGAATACAACGCCTATGTGGGTGCCGTGCAACAGGCTGACCCCGCGGCCAAGATCAGCGGATTGGAAGCCTTTCTGGTGCAGTATCCGAATAGCGTCATGAAGCCGGACGCTCTTGAACTTTTGATGAGTTCCTATCAGAAAACAGGCAACGCCGCAAAAATGAACGATACCGCCAATCGCCTGTTACAAGTCGACCCGAACAACGTGCGGGCCTTGGCCTTACTAGCTTATAGCAACCGTGCCGCCCAAAAGTGGCCCGACGCGCGCCAGTACGCTGAAAAAGGCCTCCAGGCGCTGCCGCAGATGTCCCGCCCTGATGGCGTTTCTGATGCCGATTTCCAGAAGCAGAAAACCGAGCTGGGTGGATTGCTTAATAGCGTCGCAGGCTTCTCGGCCTTGCAGATGAAAGACACGGCCACGGCGCAGAAGGATCTGTTGGCTGCCGTGACTGCCAACCCAAACAATCTCGAAGACGTTTATCCTTTGGCGCTTTCTTATCTCACTGCGAACCCTCCGGATACGGTGAACGGCTTGTTCTTCATCGCGCGGGCGGCGAACCTTGCCCAAGGCGCGGGCCAGACCCAGATTACGAATTACGGGAAGAGCGTCTACACCAAATATCACGGATCGGATACGGGTTGGGACGATGTTATGGCCGCTGCCAAGGCGAATCCGCTTCCGCCCGCGAACTTTACGGTGCAGAAATACGTGCCACCAACGCCGGCTGAGCAGGCTGCGGACCTAGTCAAGAACAAGGCCCCCAAGGACATGAGTTTTGCGGAGTGGGAGCTGGTGCTTTCCAAGGGCAAGCCGGAAGATGCCGACAAGGTTTGGAGCGCGATCAAGGGCGTGCCGTTGCAGATGGCGGCGCAAGTCATCACGGCTGAGACCGAAAAAGTTCAGCTGGCGGGAAGTTCAGATGACATTGATGCCAAACGTGTGGACATCATGCTGACTATGGACGGCCCGATTCCCGCGAAGCTGATGCCCAAGGAAGGCAGCCTGCTGGACTTCCAGGGTACGCCAACTTCCTACACGCCAGATCCCTTCGTGATGGTGATGGAAAAGGGGGCGTTGTTGACCAAAGCAGAACCGAAGAAAGCCCCAGTGCATCACCGTCCGACGCGCAAATAGAGTCTTGTAAAACACAAGTAAAAGGCAGCCTGCGAAGGCTGCCTTTTTTTGCCCTTTGTATTCCTTGCTTCCTGAGTAACGACTAGCGCACGGCTTTCTTCTCATATCCCATCGGGCGAGCGCTGCGAGGCGGACGCTTACCGCCGTCGCGCAGTTGCCGGATGTCAATCTTGAGCTCGTGGATGGTACGGCTGAGCGTGTTGCGGTGCATGTCGAGCTGCTTGGCCGCGCGGCACTGGTTGCCTTTGTTCTCCTGAAGCACGGTCAATATGAAACGTTTTTTGAATTCCCGTACGGCTTCGGAGTAAAGAATATTGCTCTTGTACATCTGCATGATGAGCGCTTCAAGCTGGTCTCTCACAGGATCTCTTTTCCTAAAAATGTAGTGTGAACCGGCCGGAATCTATCCGGCCTATTTGCCAGAGGCGGCATGCGCTCCCGACTCCACCTTTTCCGCCTGATGCCGCAGCAAATCTAGCCCCTGATAAAACCGCGCCCGCAAATCCGAAGGCGCGACCCAGGTTGCCGCACGTCCAACCACCAGGAAGTAGGGAGCCAGTTGCGACCCCTCCAGCCACTGCGACGAAGGCGTAAACGCCGCCATCGCCACCAATACGATTGCCACCGTCAAGCCGCCTCGCAGGAGGCCAAGAAAACCGCCAAGCACGCGATCAAGCGTACTCAGACCGGCTTTCTTCATGGCCCAGTGGGCCATGCGCCCGGCAATTCCTGCCACCACCATCACCGCAATGAAAATTGCCAGAAATGCGACAATTTCCGCCACCCACTCCGCCTTCACGAAGCGGGCCAGCCACGCGGCCACGTGATGGTACTGCCACGCGGCCAATAAATAACCGCAAACCAAACCGGCTATGCCGAAGGCCTCTTGAAAAAAGCCCGCGATGATCGCCGAAACAACAAAAGCCAAGATGGCCGCCAGGATGACCCAGTCGGTCAGATTGAATGCCGCCCAATTCATGTCTGCCTCGCGTGCGACCCCTGAGGCAGTTCTCTAAACATTCAGCTTGCGCCCGGTCAACTGCTCGTAAGCCTCGACGTACTTTTCGCTGGTACGGCGAGCGACTTCGGCGGGGAGGGCCGGTGCCGGAGGCTGTTTGTTCCAGTGAATTTCTTCAAGGTAATCGCGAACGAACTGCTTGTCGTACGACTCCTGCGCCTTGCCCGGCTGGTATTTGTCAGCGGGCCAGAAACGGGAGGAATCTGGCGTGAGGACTTCATCCGCCAGGGTGATGCCTTTGCCGGTCATGCCAAATTCAAACTTCGTATCGGCGATGATAATGCCGCGAGTGCGGGCATAATCGGCTGCCTTGGTGTAAATCTTCAGCGTGGCATCGCGCAATTGACGGCTCAACTCTTCGCCAACAATGCGGCACATCTCGCTGAATGGAATGTTTTCGTCGTGCCCAGTGGTGGCTTTAGTTGCCGGAGTAAAGATCGGCTCGGGCAGCTTGTCGGACTCTTTCAATCCCTTGGGCAACTCGATGCCGCAAACCCGTCCCGTGGTTTTGTATTCCTTCCAGGCAGAACCGGAAATATAACCGCGGACCACACATTCGACGGGGAACATTTCGGCGCGGTTGACAAGCATCGAGCGTCCGCGCAATTGATCGGCGTACTTGCGAATCGGCGCGGGATACTGATTCACGTCAGCGGTGACCACGTGGTTGGCGATGACATCTTTGAGGAACTCGAACCAGAACAGTGAAATCTGCGTGAGAACCTGGCCTTTGTGCGGAATGCCGGTGGCCAGAACGTAGTCGAACGCAGAAATGCGGTCAGTGGCAACGAACAGCAGGTGGTCGCGGTCAATTTCATAAACATCGCGTACCTTGCCGCTGGCGTGCAGATTGAGATCGGGAAAATCTGTGCGAAGCAGGACGGTGTCGAGAGTGTCTGTGCTCATATTGGAATTCTACAGGCAGGAATCAGAGGGGTATTCTAGCGTCTCAAAATATTTTGTCAATGATTTCTGTGCCGGATATGCAGGAAGATATGCAAGAAGTTTCTCTTCTGCCCGATGGGAAAAAGTTGACAGCAAGCGGCTTCGGTGGAAGCCGCTACGGACAAGGGATTCAGGCAAGTCGCATTGTGGAAAAGCTGAGGAGGGAAGTGGATATCGTAGCGCTAAAATCTCAGCGCGCTCCACCGGCTACTCCTGAAAACATACCCGCTCCCCGACTCATCCAAAATTACGCCGCGCCGAACCTCACCGACACCAGCTTCGAAACGCCCGGCTCTTGCATGGTCACGCCGTACAGCACAGGCGCGATGCTCATCGTTTTCTTGCTATGGGTGATGAGGACGAATTGTGTCTGTACGCTCATCTCCTTCACCAATTCGGTGAAGCGGCCAATGTTGGCCTCGTCGAGCGGCGCGTCCACTTCGTCGAGAATGCAGAACGGGCTGGGCGCGTATTGGAAGATGCCGACGAGCAACGCCAGTGCAGTGAGGGCCTTTTCGCCGCCCGATAGCAAGAGGACATTTTGCAGCTTCTTGCCCGGAGGCGACGCGACCACGTCAATGCCGCTTTCTGCGCTGTTCTCTTCGTCAGTGAGGCGCATGAACCCATGGCCGCCGCCAAAGAGTTTGCGGAAAGTCACGCCAAAGTTTTCGTTGATCTTATGGAACGCCTCCTCGAACTTCCGGCGTGAGAAAACGTCGATTTCTTTGATTGTTGCTTGAGTGTTTTCGATTGAATCGAGCAGGTCTTTGCGTTGAGCTTCAAGAAAACCATGGCGCTCGGCTGTTTCTTTGTACTCATCGAGCGCCATCATGTTTACCGGACCCATGGCGTCGAGGCGGCCGCGCATATCGCGATAGGCCTCGTCTTCCTGGATAAGCTCGTCACCTGCAACGGCAATAATCGTGCCATCGGCCATAAGCTCCGGACGTTCGATGCCCAGTTCATTCAAGCAGGTCTGCGCCATGTACTCCGCGTCGGCTTGCAATTTTGCAGCGGCTGCTTGCAGTTCGCCGCGACGGTCACGAGCCTGATCAAGCAGAGTGCGGGCGGTGCGAAGCGTCTCGTCGATCTCCGCGAGTCGGGCACGGAGTTGATCGGACTCCACTTGCAGCAGGCCGTCTCGCGCCTGCGTAGCGTTCCGTTCCGCCTCGAGATCTTCGAGTCGAACAGCGATCTGCTGGTTTTCAGTTTCCCGCCGAATTCTTTCCGCATTTGCGGATTCGATCTGCGCGGCCAGCGATTGAACGCGCTCACGCAATTCGGCCACCAGCGACTCGATGCGCTCCACTACGGCTGCGGCGGCGCGGCGACGCTCTTCCATCGTGGCCATGTGAGCGCGGCGTTCGGTCGCATTTTGCGAGGCAAGGTCACGGCCTTCACGCAAGCTGCTTAACTCCGCCTGCATTTGAAGGGCTTGCTGCTCGCGCTCCACTCGCATCTGTTCAAGCGCGGCAACCTCCGCCATGCGAGCCGAAATCAAAGTGGTTTGCTCACTTCGATCTGCGGCGAGGCGTGTCAATTCGCGCTGGCATGTTTCCGCCCGCTCGCGCACCCGGGTCATTTCAGTATCAAGTTGACCGAGTAAATGCCCCGCCGTCATGGCCTGTTTTTCCGCTTCCCGCTTTTCGCTTTCCAGCCGGTCGAGCAGGGAAGTGAGGTCTTTGATTTCATGTCCAAGCCGCAGCACGCGGGTCTCTTCCTCGCGTAGCGCGCCTTCAAGATCATTCATCTGCCTCGCCACTTCGCGAAGCTCACGCTTCATCGACAGTGGCCCTTCGCTGCGCTGTTTGCCTCCGGTTACCGTGACGTTATGGAAACACTCGCCGGAAGGCGACAGAAAGAATGCATCTGGATTTTCCAGCGCCAATTCGCGGCCAATGCCGGAATCAGGCACGATGTAACCGTCGCGGAGCTTCGGCAGAATCACTTCCAGCGACTTGCCGAAGCCGTCCAGCACCCGAATCGTGCTTTTCAATGGAACCACGGGATGGCTTGGGGGCGCATGATGCAGGCTTTCATCCAGCACAAAAGAGAACTTCGCTTGTGAGTCCTCGGGGTGGACCAGGAACGTCGCGCGCCCATCTACATCAGAACGCAGCAAACGTAAGCCTTCATCGGCGGCGTCCCACGACTTCACGACTATGTAGTTCAACTCGTCGCGCAGAAAATCTTCCACGACGCCTTCGTAGCGATTCTCAACTTCAAGAAAATCAGCCAGAACTCCCACCGGCGCGTGGCCGCTGGCCATGACTCCCGACTGGAACAGGCGGCGCACGGACTCGGTTGAGTAACCGTGTTCCGCGATGACGGCCTCGAGCGAGCCCTTTTTCCCCAGTGCGGTCGCATATTCCGCGCGCAGACCATCCAGGTGGTGCTTGGCCGTGGCCTCGTCGCTGCGTTTACTCACGAGTGACTCGCGTGAAGCAGAAATTTCCGCGGTTAATCCATTGAGACGTTGCGAGACCGTCTCAAACTCAATGGCAATTTGGCCGCGTTGTCCGCCAAAGGCTTCGACCTGCGAATTCGCCGTCGCAGCCTCGGTCTGCAAGCGATGCGCTTCACGGTCCATGGCCGCAACCCGCTCTTCCGATTGAGTGAGCTGATTGCGCAAGTTTGCGGTCGCGGCAACGGCTTCAATAATCGCAACCCGCGATTGTTCCTGGCGGCCCTCCATCTCGGTCAGCGCATTGGCTGCTTCAGTCGCGCGTTGTTGCGCACTCGCGAGTTCTTGTTCAGCAACGGCAACTTCTGAAGCTGTGGAATCGAGAATCTCGCGATTGGAGTCGCGCTCAGCTTCGAGTGCGGTCAGCTTATGGCGCGCTTGTGACAACTCAGAATCAGAAGAAGCGGCGCGAACCGTGAATTCCGTGCAGCGTTCTTCGTTGTGCCGCCGCTGCGCCGCAGCACGATCCGCTTCGAGCTTGATTTCATTGATGCGCTCGCGGTTCTCCCGTATTTCACTCTCCACTGCATAGCCGCGCTGCGTGCGGTCGGCGTGTTCGGTCTCAAGCAATTGCACGCTCTCCGCATGGTGATGAATATCTTCGCCCAAGGTATTGATCTGCGCGTTGATCCCCGCGCTTTCACCATCAAGCTGGACGAACTTGCTGGCCAGAACCACCCGCAGTTTTGCCCGCATTTCGTCGCGCAGCTTCGCATACCGCTCGGCCTTCGACGCCTGCCGCTTGAGCGAGTTCATCTGCCGCGTGACTTCATCGAAAATATCGTTAATGCGCGCCAGATTTTGCTTTGCATCTTCGAGACGCGCTTCGGCCAGACGCTTCTTGGTTTTGAATTTCGTGATGCCCGCAGCTTCTTCGATAATCGCGCGGCGATCGGTCGGACGGCTGCTGAGAATTTGCCCGATGCGTCCCTGTTCAATCAGCGCGTATGACTCCGGCCCCAAGCCTGTACCCATGAACAGTTCTTGAATGTCGCGCAAGCGGCATAGTTTTCCGTTGAGAAGATACTCGCTTTCTCCAGAACGGAAGAGACGCCGTGTCACCACAATTTCTCCCGCGCGAAAACTCTGCTGAAATTTGCGTCGCCGAATTTTCAGCACCACTTGCGGTCCCGTCTGCACGGCGGCCGCACCGGCTCCGACTTCGGCTGCCCCATCCGATAACCCCGCGGCTGCTCCATCTGATAACCCCGCGGCTGCCCCATCTGATAACCCCGCGGCTGCTCCATCTGATAACTCCGCGGCTGCCCCATCTGATAACCCCGCGGCTGCCCCATCTGATAACTCCGCGGCTGCCCCATCTGATAACTCCGCGGCTGCCCCATCCGATAACCGCCGGGCTGCCCCATCCGATAACCCCGCGGCTGCCCCACCATTTTGCGTTCTCTGCAAAAGGGTGGGTGAACCTTTCCCTTCAACTTCCTCTACTTTTCCCGGTCTCGCCTCTTCAGTCAGACTCTCAGTTTCTTCGGCTGCTTTCGCCCGCAGTTCGGCTTCATTCCAGTCCGCAAAGTCAGACTCGGCGGCTTCCCGCGGCAACTCATCCTGAATATCGATTTCCGTGGGATTGCCCGCATCCGGCCCGTCATACACTTCCGGATCAATCAGCGTCAGCGCCACTTCGGCCATGCCCGTCGGCTTGCGGTCGCGCGTGCCAGCGAAAATTACGTCTTCCATACGCGCCCCGCGCAGCGTCTTGGCCGACTGCTCGCCCAGCACCCATGAAATCGCGTCCGAAATGTTGGACTTACCGCAGCCGTTCGGTCCAATGATGGCGGCGACGCCGTCCCCGTGAAACTTGAGTTCGGTGCGATCACAAAACGACTTGAATCCGAGAATCTGAAGCCTTTTTAGTTTGAGCAACTGCAACTCCTTTTAATTTCCAACAACCCCAAGCAAATTGTCATTCGAACGGTTGGCCCAGTCGCGTTCACCCGACAAGAACCGGCGAGGAATCTGCTTTTAAATCGAAAACCTCTATTAACCACTCTGATGCCTTCGCTCGAGAAACTGGGCAAAACTCCGTCCGTGGCTGGGGAGGGCGGGAACAAATTGATGTAACTGTATCCGCCAAGGCCAGCCGGGGTCAAGAGGTAAAACACCATATATGGTGTGACCCTTCGCATTACTACCTCATTTTGCACAGGCCATGTAGCACTTGTGCAGTTTTCGAGGGTGAGGTCTGAAGGAAGCGGAAGAATCGCGAGAGCATTTCGAGCCTAGCGCAGTTCCATCGCTGGAGCAACCGGATTTGCACAAGTGTGTGGCGCGGGCGCCTCGCCCGCACTGCCGCTCAGGTTTAAGTTTTGCGTTACGCCTGCACCGCTCCCGCTGGCATCACTGGCGCGGTATAGGCCTCCGCCACCGGCATATCCTGCTGGCGTTCGTAATAAACCACGGCGCAGGCCCGCTGCCAGAAGCGCATCTTCAGCCAGACGAACATGGTCAATTGGCCGACTATAAAGGCTCCCAGTACGCTGCTTGGAGGCACGATCGAATGCCATAGCCACAAACCGATGATCAGGAAAACGCCCGCCAGCACGGCAATAAACAAATAAGTCGCCCACAGCCCGTAGGAAGTTCGGCGACGTGCGGGGCCAATGGTTTTCCGCACCGCATTCTGGTCGCGAAGCACGATCTCGACTTCCGCCTGATCGAACCAGGCGCGGAAGAACATCGCCACCAGAAAGATTACGGCGAGACAAATCATCTCAAGGGTGAAGGGAAGCAGTTCGTTCGTGCTATGATCGGCGGCCTTATCGATGCCTTTCTGAATGGCGAACAGAATTCCGATCGGAATGCCGGCGATGAACAAATAGAAAATCAAAATCCTGATGAATCGCCAGAAATTCTGGCCGCAGGCGCGGAAGAACTCCGTCCGGGGCAGGCGATGGTCGGAAGCATAACCAAGGAAAACGCCAGGCAGAAAAAACAGCGTCAACAGAAAAAACAAAAAGGCAAAATCAAACGAAGACGCGTTCAACGCCTGCATTGAGCCCACCTCGGGGCGGGCCAGTAATTCAACGAAAGTGGCTAGGTCGAAGCCTTGCGTCAGTTTTGCGGACTCCAGGCTATTGTTCAAGACCGCGCCCGCGTTCAACCGGAAGACGGCTGCGCCCATGGAGGCCAGCGTCAGGTTAAGAAGAAAGAACCAGATCACGTAGCGCTTGGTGCGGCGCAAGACGCCCAATCCCGCGAACAGCAGACTCTTGTTTGCATTCATCTGTATGCCTTCTCCTAGATCAGCCATCCGGCGAGGAATTGTCCAAAGAACTCGCTGACGAACGTCCAATAGTTCGCCAATTTGCGCGTCGCCGTGCCATCGGGCTCGGCGGTCTTGCTGTTATTGAAGAAATTGCGATCCAGCCAGTTCTTGTGGTCGGGATCCACTTCGGCCGAGACGACCTTCGCTTTCTTGTCATACGCATAGCGAATCCAGCGGTCCTGGCCGTCCCAGTGTTCGCGAACTGAATCTCCGTTATCAAATTTCACCAGGATGTCTACCGGCATCACAAAATCGCCCTTGCGATGAATGATGACCTCGGATTCGTATTCTGTTTCTCCGGGCTTCTTGCTTTCTTTGAAATTGGGCTTCCACCAATCCGTCGGCGACGAGTCGATTTTCATCACCGAGTAATCCATGACGTTGGTGCCATAAACCGCCTGGTTGAAGTACCAACGCAAGTCTTTTCCGGAAACTTCTTCAATCGTTTTCAGAAAATCTTCGGGCACCGGATGAGTGAAGCGGTACTTCATGAAGTATTCATGCATGGCCTTGCGCATGGTGTCCTCGCCAATTACGCTCTCGAGGGTGATGAGTACGCTCGCGGTCTTGCCGTAGGTCACGCCGGCGTAGGAGCCGTAATTGGCAAAGAGCCATCCCTTGCGCGTCATCGGATCCAGATCGGCCGCGCGGATATAGCTGAGCCGCTGGTTCTCGCGCTCGCTCATCTTTATCCGCATGATGTTGAACACTGATCGGTTCTGTCCCAACATGTCATCGAGCACTTTGACTTCGGTGTAGCTGTTGATGCCTTCGTCCATCCAGGCATCCTCAAATTCATTCGTCGCCACCATTCCGTACCAGTACTGGTGTCCGAATTCGTGCTCAATCACGAGTTCCGGCAAATAGATGCCTTTCGGCATCCACCATGTCGTTCCGCCGGTGATGAATGTCGGATACTCCATCCCCTCGGCCGCCGAGCCCGGCTCGGGATCCACCAGTGTCAGCGTCTTGTAGGGATATGGCCCATACCACGCTTCAAATCGTTTCAGTGTGTTCTGGAGAATTTCGTCATGCCGCTCCACCTGGCTCCAATGCCCGGGCTGCATCATGATGTGCAGCGCGACCGGTCCCATTGTGCCTTGATACACATCGTCCTTAATCATGTAGCGCGGACTCGCAGTCCAGGCAAAATCGTGGATGTCGTCGCCGTGATATGCGTAAGTCTCCGTGCCGTCGGAGTTCTTCGTATCGCTCACGCGCACTCCGCTTGCTCCGACCACTTCTTTCTGCGGCACCGTAATGTTCACGTCATAAACGCCGAAATCGGCAAAGAATTCCGTCGAGCCATGGAACTGGTGGCAATTCCATCCGCCATGAATCCAGACGCCAACTTTGGGGAACCATTGTCCGGCAAGAAGAAAGTCCCGTTTATAACCTGTACGCTCAAGCGTCTCTGGAAATTGGTCGTGAAATTTGATTTTGAATTGAACGTAGCCATCGGGCGGAATCGGCTTGGGCAGCTTAACTTGAACTACGGTCTTGTCGTCTTTGTTGTTGTCGTCAGGCTGGATGAATTGCAGTTGCGACGTCAGATCGCCCTGTCCCACCGCTTCAAAGCTCTTAATGTCGTCGGCGCCGTAGTCCTTGTCGTCCCATTTCTCGAACGAAGTGTCGCGCGTGCCCTCCCGCTTCGTCTCCCGGATCCACGTAGCTTTCGGCTGGAAGGCATTGAGATAAAGATGAAAAGGAAAGGTATCAAGCGGTTGGCCGGTCAGATTATGGTAAGTCAGGGTCTCCGTGCCCTCGAGTTGGTGCGTTTTCGGATCATACTTCGCGTCAATCTCATAATGCACCACGCGCTGCGACATCGGCGTCGGCGAATTGATCGCGGAAACTGTATTGGGAATCGAGAGCGCAGGAGCCGCCGCCGGTTGCGCATGAACCAGGGCAGGCGAGAAGCAGGCAAGCAAACTCAGAACGGCGAGTGGTCGCAAAGTCATCATTTGAACCTTTCAGCGATAGCTAAATGAAGGCAGCAGAGAATAATAGCGCAGATGCAACGCGTTTGTGACACTTTTACTAATACGAGACCGAAGCCATAGTAGTTCCGCATGCCGCAATCAGCGTCATTCATACTGCCTTCGCTAGGCGGTACGCCTTGCCACCCTGCCCGAGCCGATACCAGGTAGAAGCGCTGCAACCAATCGCTTCTTACAAGCAACTAAGATATTAGTTGACCTTTTGGCCGAGGGGTCGTCTAATAGGGGAGATGTGGGGGGACGCGGGCATCGGCCCGCGCCACACTCCTCGTTTATGGTTATGGAGGATGTTTGCCGCGTAAAGCCTCATTGGTATTGACGGAAGCCGAGCTCCGGTTGATGGACGTCATCTGGAGTAAAGGCCCCTCGACCGTCCAGCAGATTCAGGAGTCGCTGCCCGAGAGCTCGCCTCTCGCCTATAACTCTGTGCTGACCACCATCCGCATCCTCGAAAAGAAGAAATATCTGGCCCACAACAAAGACGGTCGAGCCCACGTTTACCGGCCACTGGTCGCGCGCCAGGAAGCTACGCGTTCAGAAATTACCCATTTGCTCGGCCGCTTCTTCCAGAATTCGCGCGAATTGCTGGTCTTGAATTTGTTGGAAGACGAGAGCCTCGACCAAGCTGAACTACGGCGTTTGCGCCAGCTGATGCAAGTGAAATCGGCAACGGGAGGCGGCAAGCCATGACCCCGCCGTTGATGCAAACCTGGACGACGATTTTCGCCACCCGCATGCTCAATGGCGCCATCGCGGGTCTTGCGCTTGCCTTAGTGACCTGGACCTTGTTGCGGCTCGCGGGTCATCAAAATTCGCGGGCGCGGTTTGCCTTATGGTTTTCAACTCTTATGGGCGTTGCGCTCTTGCCCTTCGCCGGATTGTTCACTGCCTCCGCCGCGGCAGGATCGCCCCGAGTGGCCCTGCCAGCCTCATGGGCGCTTATCGCAATCTCAATTTGGATGGGCGTGTCCTGCATCCTGTTGGCAAGAGTGGCCGTGGGTTTATTTGAGCTGCGCCGCATTCGCCGCTCATCCAGGCCGGCTAATGCGATTGAGTCGGCGGTTTTATGCGACACCATGCAGCAATTCGGCTCTCGCAGAAACATCGAGCTGCTGGTATCGCCCACTTTGCGCGTACCTACGGCAGTCGGATTTTTCCGTCCTGCTGTGATTTTCCCGGCGTGGACGCTCGCCGACCTTTCCCCCACGGAACAGAATTCTGTTTTGCTCCATGAGCTTGCGCATCTGCGGCGTTGGGACGACTGGACCAATCTCGCCCAACAGATATTGAAATCTGTTTTCTTTTTTCATCCCGCAGTGTGGTGGATTGAGCGCCGCCTCACGCTCGAGCGTGAAATGGCCTGCGACCATTTTGTGTTGAGCCAAACCGGCAATCCGCAAGCCTACGCTGAATGTCTGGTTGCGATGGCGGAAAAAAGTTTTCTTCGTCGCGGCTTGGCCTTGGCCCAGGCCATGGTCGGCCGTGTCCGCCAGACTTCGCAGCGCGTGGCCGAGATCCTGCAAGTGCAACGTCCCGCCGCTTCTCGCAGTTGGAAGCCGGGATTTGCCGTGGTGGCCGTGTTGACCATGGCCTCCGCCGGAGGGATTTCCCGGATGCCGGAGCTGGTGGCGTTTCATGACGCCGCGCCGCAAGTCGCGGCTATTGTCCCGTCCGCTCTGAACTTGAAAGCCTCCGCGTTCCACGCAATGCCCACGCTGGCTTCCTATTCCGTGCCCAAAGGCAATGCTAAGTTTTTTACGGCCAAGCCAAGGCCCGCGAGGATGCGCGTGCTGCATGTGAAACCCGAGGCCGTGCCGATTCTGGCTAGTCTCGAAATGAACAACATCGTTCTTCCGCCGCCCATGCTGGTCGTCATGCGCAGCGTGCAGTTCGGCCCCGGCGGCGAGTTCTTCTGGAGCATGCAGATTTATCAGCTCACGGTATTCCATCCAGCCGTTCCAACGGCGCAAAAGGAAAATCGCGCAAAGCAGATTTAGCTATGACGGAAGAAAAACAGAATTTGTTCGGCTATAAAAACTAAATATTTAGTTGCAAAGGAGAATCACATGCAAGAGCACAACCAGGCTGCCCAGCCAAAAACCTGGATGCAGCACACAAAAGAAATCCTCAAGCGCCGGTTTCTCATTCCGGTATTAACTGTGGGCATCGTGGGTTCGCTCGTCGCCTACGATGTTTCGCGGCCCTCACGCGCCCACGCCGCCGAGCCCGCTCCTCCAGCGGCCCCTCTCGACGACAGCAGCGTCAATGCATTGCTCGAACTCGACAAAGCCATGGAAACCCTGGCAGCCCGCGTCACGCCCGCCATCGTGAACGTGGCCGTCACCTCGCGCCACACCCCGCCGCAAGGCGACATGGGCAACGAGATGCAGAACCTTCCTCCGGGAATGCAGCAATTCTTTGGCCCGTTCATGCATCAAGGGCCCGCCCAGCCGCAGATTGAGCACGGCATCGGCAGCGGCGTCATCATTTCCCCCGACGGATACATCGTCACCAATAATCACGTCATTGACGGCGCAACTGATATTCGCGTGACCATGAGCAACCGCGGCATTCTCAAAGCCAAGCTCGTTGGCGCTGATCCCTTGACCGATCTCGCTGTCATCAAAATCGAAGGCTCCAACTTCACCAGCATCCCCTGGGGCGACTCCACGCAACTTCGTCCCGGCGAAACAGTCCTCGCCTTCGGCAATCCCTACGGCTTCCGCTTCAGCGTCACGCGCGGCATTGTCAGCGCGCTCAACCGCCCCAATCCCTTCGGAGCAGACCGCCGCAAGCCCGGCGAATTTATCCAGACCGACGCGGCCATTAACCCCGGTAACTCCGGTGGCGCTCTCGTCGACGCACGCGGCAGTCATCGGCATCAACACATTTCTATTTCGCCATCCGGCGCTTTTTCCGGTATGGGTTTTGCCATTCCCACTCAGATCGCTAAACCCATCGTGGAACCCTCATCCACGATGGTAAAGTCAGCACGGCTATATCGGCGTCGGCATCAGCGATGTCACTCCCGACAAGTCGAAGTTCTTCGACCGCAAAGACAACACCGGCGCCATTGTCACCCAGGTCGAACCCGGCTCGCCCGGTGACAAGGCTGGATTGAAAACCGGCGACGTCATTACCGAAATGAATGGCAAAAAAGTAGAAGACGCCGGCGAACTGCAAGTCGTGGTCGGCCAGACTTCTCCGGGAACAGTCATCAAGCTGGGCGTGGAACGTGCGGGCAAGACCACCACCGTCCCAGTGACGCTTGAAGCCATGGGCGCGCGCGACAAGAACGGCACGGAAAGTTCCACCAACAGCAACGAGAAGCCCCGCTGGGGTGTTGGGCTTTCTGATCTCACGCCGGATATGCGCGACCAACTCCAGGCTCCGTCTGACTTGCAGGGTGCGGTCGTCGATCGCGTGCTGCCGGGCAGTCCCGCAGATGATGCCGGTCTGCAACGCGGCGACATCATCACGCAGGTCGACCGGCATGATGTTCACTCCGCGGCCGAAGCCCAGGACGCACTGAAGAAAATCACCAAAGGACAAGACGCGCTGGTGCTCGTTTGGTCCGGCGGCGGCAACACCTTCCGCGTCCTTCACGGCACCGAAGGCATGTAAAAGTTGTTCGTGACGCCTGCCGGATTGCCTCCCGCCTCCTGGGAATTCCGGCAGGTTTTTTCATTTACCTTGTCATCCCGAAGTCCCCGCGTTCTATCCAGCGGGGCGAGGGATCTCGCGTGTAGCGCCCAACAATAGGGACCACCGACGCTGCCCCACCATCCCCCTGAGGCTGCCCCACCATTTTGCGCACTGTGCAAAAGGGTGGGATGACAAAGCTTGTCTCTTCCCACCCCTTTTCGTAAAGAACACTAAAATGGTGGGCCATCCTCTTTACTCATCCCTCGAGGCTGCCCCACCATCCTCCACGGCTGCCCCACCATTTTGCGTACTGTGCAAAAGGGTGGGATGACGAAGCTTGTCTCTTCCCACCCTTTTCGTAAAGAACACGAAAATGGTGGGCCATCCTCACTTCTTTTATCTACTTGGCTGCCCCACCATCCTCCACGGCTGCCCCACCATTTTGCGTACTGTGCAAAAGGGTGGGATGACGAAGCGTGTCTCTTCCCACCCTTTTCGTAAAGAACACGAAAATCGTGGGCCATCCTCTTTACCTATCCCCCGAGGCTGCCACCCGTCCCACGATGGCTGCCCCACCATTTTGCGTACTGTGCAAAAGGGTGGGACGACGAAGCGTGTCTCTTCCCACCCTTTTCGTAAAGAACACGAAAATGGTGGGCCATCCTCTTTACCTATCCCCCGAGGCT
The DNA here is from genome assembly GCA_963702965.1 of Terriglobia bacterium. Lineage (GTDB taxonomy): Bacteria > Acidobacteriota > Terriglobia > Terriglobales > Acidobacteriaceae > JAJPHW01. The sequence continues at coordinate 2,742,697 of OY969776.1, read as the reverse complement.
GCCCCACCATCCCCACTGAGGCTGCCCCACCATTTTGCGTACTGTGCAAAAGGGTGGGATGACGAATGTTCATTCCCAACCCTTTTCGTAAAGAACACGAAAATGGTGGGCCATCCTCTTTCCTCATCCCTCGAGGCTGCCCCACCATCCCCCTGAGGCTGCCCCACCATTTTGCGCACTGGGCAAAGAATTTTCACAGACATCCTCACCCCATTCCACTAACCTCACCGAATGACGACCGGTTTGAAACGATACTACGGAGCAGGCTACCTCCACTTCATCACATCGAGCTGTTACCGGCGAAAACCATTTCTGCGCTCGCCTCAAAGCAGAGACCTATTCCTCTACATCTTTGAGCAAGTTCGTCAACGCTACCAGTTCATCGTCAAGGGTTACGTGGTCATGCCCGAACACTTTCATCTGCTCATCAGCGAACCTGAAACCGGCAATCCCTCGCTCATCATGCAAGTGCTGAAGCATCGCAGCGCCATCGCCCTGATTCGCGATCTGCATATCAACACGCCCCACATTTGGCAAAAACGCTTTTACGATTTTGTCGTTTCGACTCCTGAGAAACGCGCAGAAAAGCTTAACTACATTCACGAGAATCCGGTGCGTCGAGGATTGGTGAAAGATGCGGGAGCAGTGGCGATGGAGCAGTGCGCGGTTCTACACATACGGCGAGAGCGGGCCAGTGGTGATCGACGAAAAGAAGTGGGTGGGACAAATCTGGAAAGACGAGAGCGCTTGATCTAAAATCCCCGCCCATTCCTCGAGGCTGCCCCACCATCCTCCACGGCTGCCCCACCATTTTGCGCACTGTGCAAAAGGGTGGGATGACGAAGCTTGTCTCTTCCCACCCTTTTCGTAAAGAACACGAAAATGGTGGGCCATCCTCGCTTCTTTTATCTACTTGGCTACCCCACCATCCCCCGAGGCTGCCCCACCATTTTGCGTACTGTGCAAAAGGGTGGGATGACGAAGCGTGTCTCTTCCCACCCTTTTCGTAAAGAACACGAAAATGGTGGGCCATCCTCGCTTCTTTTATCTACTTGGCTGCCCCACCATCCTCCACGGCTGCCCCACCATTTTGCGCACTGTGCAAAAGGGTGGGATGACGAAGCGCGTCTCTTCCCACCCTTTTCGTAAAAAAACACGAAAATGGTGGGCCATCCTCACTACTTAAGATCCAAAAGCGTGGGACGACGAAGCTTGTCTCTTCCCACCCTTTTCGTAAAGAACACGAAAATGGTGGGCCATCCTCGCTACTTAAGATCCAAAAGGGTGGGATGACGAAGCGTGTCTCTTCCCACCCTTTTCGTAAAGAACACGAAAATGGTGGGCCATCCTCGCTTCTTTTATCTACTTGGCTGCCCCACCATCCCCCTGAGGCTGCCCCACCATTTTGCGTACTGTGCAAAAGGGTGGGATGACGAAGCTTGTCTCTTCCCACCCTTTTCGTAAAGAACACGAAAATGGTGGGCCATCCTCGCTTCTTTTATCTACTTGGCTGCCCCACCATCCTCGCAGCTGCCCCACCATTTTGCGTACTGTGCAAAAGGGTGGGATGACGAAGCTTGTCTCTTCCCACCCTTTTCGTAAAGAACACGAAAATGGTGGGCCATCCTCTTTTACTTGAACCCACGCAAACAAAAAGACCCGCTCCTTGCGGAGCGGGTTTTAATAACAACAGAACCAAACTACGAGCCGAACGAGCACTCGCTGATCTGACCTTCTCCTGGCAGTACGCCGTTCTGGCCTTGGAACGTGAAGTTACCGCCATTAACAGTATTGGGCGACTGGCCGAAGTAAGTCATCGCCGCCAAATCCTGCAAGTGGTAGGTAAATCCATTCAGAGTGTAGGTGTAGTCGCCGTAGTTGTGGGTGCCTTTTTCATTCTCGATGGGGTCGCCCACTTCGAGAATGCCGCAGGGTGAGTTGTTCTGCGTCGGCGTCAGCGGATCGTCCAGCCATTCGCCAAGCTCGTGAGACAGAGCCGAGACGTCGGCCGAGAAGGGAATAATGCCGCCGCTGCCCGGAGCCGCATACGTGAACTCCGAGTAGGTCTGGGAGCCATTGGCGCTGTGGTAGCCGCCGATGCAGCATCCACCTGAGGTGAGGTAGGTGTCGTAGGTCATGATCAGCGCCAGGCTCGCTGGCGTAATCTGTTTCAGCTTGGGCAATCCAATCCCGATTTGGCCATCGAGATAGTTAATATCCACGTTCGCGGCGGTCACGCCGAAGTCCGTCGAAATGGTGCCATATGCGGTCGGAACGTTGAGCGTAACTTCCGGCAGCAGGATGGGCTTGAGCAGAACGTGATAGTTGGTGTTGGTCATCACGTCGCTCCAGAAGTTCGAACGCTGGAACGCATCTTCGTATTGCGTGTTCCCGATATCGGTGCCCGTTTGCACGTAATCAAGGTTTTTGAAGATGGGCGAATTGGCCACGTTGGTAATCGCCGATGCGCCGTTGGATTGCTTGGTCTTCGGGTCAAAGCAGGTCTTTTTGCCGCTGACCGTTACGCAGATGTTAACGGGAATGACGTACACGTTGATGGTTGTGGTTGTGTTCGTAGTCGAAGGGTCAGTTCCTACCATGTGGAAGGTGTAGCCGCTAAGCAGCGTGCCGGTCCATTCTTGCAGGCTTGCGGCCGGAGCTGAATTGTTATTGCCGCCATGCGGGGGAAGCACAACGTAACGGGGACGAACCGGTCCGCCATCCGCTGCGAACGCCGCGCATGCTACCACTAGCATTGCACTGAGAGCGAGAAGTTTCTTCAAGGTAATTCCTCCTGGGGATTTGTTACAAAATCGAGCGCTTTAATAACTGACTGCCGATCAAAACTGGAAACACACGCTAAAACCCGCTCCGGTGAAGGAGCGGGTTTTAATTATGCAAGATTTACTAAAACTACGAACCGTAGCTGCACTCGCCGATTGGCCTGCTGTAACCCGGCAAAGTGCCCGTCTGACCTTGGAAGGTCCAATTGCCGTTATTGACAAGAGACGGGGTCTGTCCGAAGTACTGCATCGTGGCCAAGTCCTGGAGGTGGTAAGTCATGCCGTTCAGCGAATAGGTGTAGTCGCCGTACGGATGCGCACCGGTCTCACCTTCGATCGGATCACCCACTTCGAGGATGCCGCAAGGAGTGTTGTTGCCGCCGTTGGTCAACGGATCATCCATCCATTCGCCAATTTCATGCGACATAGCAGAAACGTCCTGCGAGAACGATGTGCCGCTGCTGGGCGTGGTGTACGTGAACTCGCCGTAGGATTGTGCTCCGGTGGCGCTGTGGTAGCCGCCGATGCAGCATCCACCTTCGGTGAGGTAGGTGTTGTAGGTGAGGATCAATGCAAAGCTGGCGGGGGTCAAGGCTTTGATCTTCGGCAGGCCGTTGTTGATGACCTGATCAAGGTAGTTGATGTCCACGAGCGCGACTTGCGGAATTCCGAAGTAGCCGCTTCCCACGCTTCCGTCGGCGGCTGGAACATTCAGGGTCTGCTCCGGAATGAGTACCGGCTTGAGGATAACGTGATAGTTGGTGTTGGTCATCACGTCCGTCCAGTAGTTGCTGCGCTGGAAGGCGTCTTCGTACTGCGTGTTGCCCAGATCGGTGCCGTCAATCGTGTAATCAAGGTTCTTGAAAATCGGGGAATTCACTACGTCCTGCGTGACCGTTTGCCCATTGGCTTGTTTCGTCGCCGGATCAAAGCAGGTCTTGCTTCCGCCGGAAGGCGTGACGCAAATCTTGACTGGAATGATGAACACATTCACGGTCGTGGTGGTGTTAGTGGATGAAGGATCAGTGCCGACCTGAATATAGGGATAGCTGCTCCCCGAAATGTGTCCGGTCCAGGTTTGCAACGTTGCCGGCGGAACCGACGCGTTGGTAGTGCCATGTTGCGGTAACACGACATAGCGCGGATGAATGGGGCCATCCGCTGCGAACGCCGCGCACGCTACCACTAGCAGTGCACTGAGAGCGAGAAAAGATGAAATCTTCTTCAAGTGAAATTCCTCCTTAGGGTTCCAATCGTAGGCCGCTGGAGAATCGGCGCTCGTCTGGTTGGCTAATAACCCTACACTAAGCTGCTGGCGCGGAAAAGAGTCTTTTTACCCTAGCGCAAAACTTTGCACATTTTCGGGGTAACCAATCCCCAAAATTCTGCGTCCAACCTCTATAGGTTCCCTCGGAGCGCGAGTGCAAGGGCGAGGCGTATACTCTGGTTAAGATTCCCTCAAGCCGCACGTGGAGTTGTTTATGAGACTGCGATGGCTGCTGGCGATGCTGGCATTGAGTTGCGCGCTTATGTTTGCGCAAAACTCCCCTGTTAATCAGAACCCCACAGCGCAAGTGCCCGGCACCTCCGATCCCGGCGTCTCCGGCGGGACCCAGTCGACTCCGCAGGCGACTCCGCAGAACGCGAGCCTGCCCAACCCTCCGGTCATCGATGAGCCGCCGCCTGACAAAGTCAAGCACGACGGCGGCGAAGACGACGTTGATGCCATCGGCAACCGCAAAATTGGTGGGCGCGGATTGGGTAACTGGTACTCGCTGGAGAGCGAAATTCGCATGGGCCGTCAGTATGCCCAGATGGTCGAGTCCAGTTCGAAGCTGGTGACGGATCCGGTCGTAACCGAATACGTGAACCGCATCGGGCAAAATCTGGTGCGCAATTCCGACGCGAAAGTTCCATTCACCATAAAAGTCATTGACGCTGACGAAATCAACGCCTTCGCTTTGCCCGGCGGATTTTTCTACGTCAACTCCGGCCTCATTCTCGCCGCCGACAATGAATCTGAACTCGCCGGCGTGATGGCGCACGAAATCGCCCACGTCGCCGCCCGCCACGCGACCCGCCAAATGACGCGCGGCGAGCTCGCCAACATCGGCACCATCCCTCTGATTTTTGTCGGCGGCGGTATCGGGTATGCTGTGCGTTCCGTCGCCAGCATCGGTCTGCCCATGACCTTCCTCACCTTCTCGCGTGGTTTTGAAGCCGAAGCCGATTACCTCGGCCTGCAATACATGTATAAGACAGGGTACGATCCGCAATCCTTCGTAGCCTTCTTTGAGAAGATCGAAGCGCAGGAAAAGAAGAAGCCCGGCACGCTGGCCAAAGCTTTCTCCACCCATCCGCAAACGCCGGAGCGCATTGAAGCTTCGCAGAAAGAAATTGCCACCATTCTCCCCGCGCGGCCAGAATATGTTGTGGACACTTCAGAATTTCAGGATGTCAAGGCGCGCCTCGCCGCCCTTGAAAACCGCCGCAAGATGACCGACCAGAAAGATATGAACAAGCCCAGCCTGCGCCGGACTTCAGCCACCGACAGCAACGGCAAGAGCACTGACAGCACGGACGACGATCGTCCGACGCTGAAACGCCGCGACGACAATAACTAGAATTAAATTAATCCAACTGATAATTGACATCGAGGCTGCCCCACCATTTTGCGTTTTGTGCAAAAGGGTGGGTTACGAAAACGTGTGTGTATTCCCACCCTTTTCGTCAAGAACACGAAAATGGTGGGCCATCCTCTTTACCTATCCCCCGCGGCTGCCCCACCATCCTCGCGGCTGCCCCACCATTTTGCGTTTTGTGCAAAAGGGTGGGTTACGAAAACGTGTGTGTCTCCCCACCCTTTTCGTAACGAACACGAAAATGGTGGGCCATCCTCTTTACCTATCCCCCTCCACCATCCTCGCGGCTGCCCCACCATTTTGCGTACTGTGCAAAAGGGTGGTTCGAAAACGTGTGTGTATTCCCACCCTTTTCGTCGAACACGAAAATGGTGGGCCATCCTCTTTACCTATTCTTCCTCGCGGCTGCCCCACCATTTTGCGTACTGTGCAAAAGGGTGGGTTACGAAAACGTGTGTGTCTCCCCACCCTTTTCGTCAAGAACACGAAAATGGTGGGCCATCCTCTTTACCTATCCCTCCCCGGCTGCCCCACCATTTTGCGTTTTGTGCAAAAGGGTGGGTTACGAAAACGTGTGTGTCTCCCCACCCTTTTCGTCAAGAACACGAAAATGATGGGGCATCCTCGTTAATTTAAATCAAATTTATTTCCCGTACACCGCGTATGCGTTCAGCAATTGATAGCTCTGGCCATTCCATCCTGCGCCGTTGTCGTTATCCCACGTCCCGCTCAGATTCTTAATGTTGTTGTCCCACACCGCATAAGTATCGCTATCCAGCTCCGGAGCCACAGCCACCCAGTACTGCGTGCTCGCCTTCACCGGTATTCCCGCTTTGTCGATCAGTGTCTGCAACACGCAACATCCGCCAAACGGCGGAAGATTCGTCAGACGCCAGGCGTGTAGCGGCTTTCCGGGGTTTCCATTCACGTCTTCAGCAAGAAAGACACTTACCGCGTTCGCTCCGCTCACATATGTCAGAGCCACCTGAATCGCTTGCACCACGTGATCCGCTGTCGGCGTGAAAGCATTCGCCACCGCCTCTGGGAAAAGTTGTCCTGCATTCTGACCCACAATGCCATTACCGGAATTCCCGTTATACCGCGAGTTTTTCGTTCCCAGATTGCTGTAGATTGTCACCAGCGTGGAAGGCAGAGTTTCCGCCGGAACCACCGTCCTCGGCTTGACGCCCAAATTCACAACCGTCCGTCCGCCATTGAGCGTAACGATATTTTTGTTCGACTGCGCCAGCGCCGCGCCGCTCAGAAGAGTAATCAAGAGTGCATTGAACGAAAACGAAAAAATTGCCTGCCACCACTTGCGATTTTGCATAAAGCCCCCCTGGGATTAAATCTCGACAACAAGCCGAGACGCATTATTCCACAATTCGCGGGCGGAGTTGTGAAGAAGAAGTGTGAAAAGTTGTGAACAGATTTCCCTGAACACCGCTTCCGTAGCCCAATCTCGGGTTCTGCCTGTGTGGGGCGGACATTCCTGTCCGCCGCCTTTGCCTTCCTAGCAAAATTACCCTTGACCTTCCCCGCTGTACAATTCCATCGCTCGAGAAATACGCTCGGCAAATGAGTTCAAGAAACGACAAGAAAGCGAGTGGACATGAAAACCGTTAAGTCAGTGGGTGTGATGTCGGTAGCCAAAATCATGGGCGTGATTCAGGCCATCTTCGGATTGCTCTTCGCCCCCATTTTCCTCTTGATGGGAGTGGTCGGCTCCCTCGCCGGCCAGCGGCCCAACCCCTTCGGCGCCATCGGCGGCGTCGCCATGGCCGTCATCATGCCTGTCCTCTACGGCGTCCTCGGATTCATCTTCGGCGCCATCGGCGCACTTCTCTACAACCTGCTGGCCAAATGGATCGGCGGCATCGAATTTGAAGTTGGATCGGCTGTCGGGTCGATGTAGGGAGCAGAGCGGCAATAGCCCCTAATGTTCCTTGCGGAACACATTGTCATGTCAGAAGCGTATAGACGGAAGTGTCATGACAGTTAAGTTCATGATAATAATGGACATAGGTTGGGCGCCATTTCGTTCGATGGAAACTTGAATCGCCGGACGAATTTCCGCAAAGACGTTCACGGCATCCGTGGATGCGCTCTAACCGATTGATATCAATCAGGTTTGCCTCCCGAGGTAGGGCGTAGCCCGTCGGTTACGTGCGAATGCCAAGTTCGAACACAAAAAAGCCCCGCGCTTTCGCGCGGGGCCTCTGCTAACGACTAACTGCTAACGGCTGGTTCCTTCGACTCGCGCAAATAACGCGCTCGCTCAGGATGATCGCGGCGGGGCTCAGACGCCCCGCCATGCGCGATCACTTAGTACATGCCTTCCATGCCGCCGCCGTGACCGCCGCCCATCGGAGCTCCCTTTTTCTCTTCCGGGATCTCCGCGACCAGCGCTTCGGTGGTCAGCATCAAGGACGCAATCGAACCGGCATTCTGCAGCGCGGTGCGCACAACCTTGGTGGGATCGAGCACGCCGGCCTTAACCAGGTCTTCGTACTCGTTGCTGAACGCGTTGTAGCCAAAGTTGCCGTCTTTTGAATCCAGCACTTTGCCCAGAACCACCGCGCCTTCTTCGCCGGCATTCTCGGCGATCATGCGCAAGGGTTCCTGGATGGCGCGCTTCACGATGTTGACACCGATCTGCTCGTCGCCTTCCAGCTTCAACTTGTCCAGTGCCGCCGCGCTGCGGGCCAGGGCCACGCCGCCGCCGGGGACTACGCCTTCTTCCACGGCTGCGCGCGTCGCATGCATCGCATCTTCCACGCGGGCTTTCTTCTCTTTCATTTCGGTTTCGGTTGCGGCGCCGACTTTAATCACGGCAACGCCACCGACCAGTTTCGCCAGCCGCTCTTGCAGCTTCTCGCGGTCGTAGTCGCTGGTGGTCTTGTCAATCTGGCCACGAATCTCCTCGACCCGGCCCTTGATCTCCGCCGGCTTGCCTTTGCCTTCGATGATCGTGGTGTTGTCCTTGTCGATGGTGATTTTCTTGGCCTGTCCGAGATGGCTGATTTCCACCTTCTCCAGTTTGAAGCCGAGGTCTTCCGTGATGGAAGTCCCGCCGGTCAGCTTGGCGATGTCATCCAGCATGGCCTTGCGGCGGTCGCCGAAGCCCGGGGCCTTTACGGCCGCGACTTGCAACGTGCCCCGCAGCTTGTTCACGACCAGGGTCGCGAGCGCTTCGCCGTCAACGTCTTCGGCGATGATGAGCAGCGGCTTGCCGCTCTTCGCAATGCTCTCGAGCAATGGAATCAGGTCTTTCATCGAGCTGATTTTCTTTTCGTGAATCAGGATGTAGGCGTTCTCCAAAGCCACTTCCATGCGCTCCGGATCGGTGACGAAGTAAGGGGAGAGGTAGCCGCGGTCGAACTGCATGCCTTCGACGACTTCCAGCTGGGTCTCGAGCGTCTTCGACTCTTCCACCGTGATGACGCCGTCCTTGCCGACCTTCTTCATGGCTTCGGCAATGATCTTGCCGATGGTCTCGTCGTTGTTCGCCGAGATCGTGCCCACCTGCGCGATGTGGTCGCCCTGGACCGGCTTTGACAGCTTGTCCAGTTCGCCCTTGCCGCGCTCGCCTGTCTTCTTGTCGATTTCGCCGCAAACCACACCGATTGCTTTTTCGATGCCGCGCTTGAGCGCCATCGGGTTCGCGCCGGCAGCCACGGTCTTCACGCCTTCGCGGAAGATTGCCTGCGCCAGAACGGTCGCGGTGGTGGTGCCGTCGCCGGCAACGTCCGAAGTCTTGGAAGCCACTTCACGCACCATCTGCGCGCCCATGTTCTCGAGCGAATCTTTCAGCTCGATTTCTTTGGCCACGGTCACGCCGTCCTTGGTAATGGTCGGCGAACCGAATTTCTTTTCAATTACAACGTTGCGGCCTTTGGGGCCGAGCGTCACCTTTACGGCGTCCGCTAGAACATTCACGCCGCGCAGGATCGCCTGTCGCGACTCTTCTCCATGCACAATTTGCTTTGCCATACGTTTAATCTCCTAAGAGTTAAGAATTCTTTATCTGGTAGCTCGTTTGGCGCTTTATTGTGATCGCGTTCCGTGACCACGCGCCGCAACTCGCTCAGGTCCTTCACTCGCGCAAAAGCGGCGCTCGTTCAGGATGACAAATTTTTTAGTTACTTGCGCGATCCCGCCAATTCTTTCTTGGCTGCGCCGCTGATGACGCCCAGAACTTCCTCTTCACGCATGATGATGAAGTCTTCGCCATCCAGCTTGATTTCGGTTCCGGAGTACTTGCCGAACAGAATGCGGTCGCCCTCTTTTACGTCGAGAGGATGAACTTTGCCTTCTTCGTTGCTTTTGCCTTTGCCGACGGAGACGACTTCGCCCTCCTGCGGTTTGTCTTTTGCGCTGTCAGGGATGATGATGCCGCCCCGCGTGGTTCCTGCTTCTTCTACACGGCGGACTAGAATCCGGTCATGCAGTGGGGTAAATTTAGTAGCCATATTTGGTGCTCCTTTCAATTGTTCTTCTCAGTTAAGATTCTTTGGTTTGAGAGCTTGGAACTTACCCGACCAATTTCATGTTAGCAATGTATGTCGTCGAGTGCTAACAGTGTATCAAATGTGAGTGCGATCTTGTCAAGTCGCACAGAATAAATTTATAAGCTTATGATTATAAAGCACTAATTCATGGACAATTAAGCGATGCATCGCGTTTCCAGCGAAGCGTTAAATGCTGTGAGCCGCGGCTGCAGCTTTGGCGGCAGGAGAAAACGATCGAATATGACGGCGCAGAACAGTGAGGACTTCGACGCGGCTGATGGGTTTCGCGACAAAATCGTCCATGCCCGCTTTGAGGCAACACTCGCGGTCGGCAGGCATGGTGCTCGCAGTCATGGCGATGATCGGCAAGTGGACGTCTTCTGATTCTTGCTCGCGGATGGCTGCGGTCGCCTCGAATCCATCCATCACGGGCATGTGGCAATCCATGAAGACGACGTCGTAGGGACGAGCCTTTATCAGCTCCACGGCTTGGGCGCCATCGTTCGCGACATCGACAATGCAGCCGAGCGTTTCCAGGGTGCGCAACGCCACGCGGCGATTGACGGGGTTATCGTCAACGACTAGCACGCGGGGAGGACTCGTCGAATCGACCGCCGGAATATCCGGCAAAGCATTTGCCGGCTTCGAGATGCGAGCATCACTCGCTTGCGCCGCTTCGCGGTCGACGGCAAGAGTCAAGGTGAACCAGAAGGTCGAGCCCTTTCCGGCGCTGCTATCCACGCCAATTTCGCCGCCCATTAGTTCTACCAGACGGGCACAAATAGAAAGCCCCAGGCCAGTGCCGCCAAAGCGGCGTGTGGTTGAGGCGTCGGCCTGAATGAATTTTTCGAACACGGCCGGGAGTTTTTCCTGAGGGATGCCGATGCCGCTGTCTTCGACGTAGAACCCGATAGTGATGTCGTCCCCTTGCTGGTAAACGCAGTCCACCTTGAGACGCACGTGACCTTGCGAGGTAAATTTTGCGGCGTTCCCAAGAAGATTGATGAGAATTTGGCGGATCCGCCCTGAGTCCCCGATGACCCTGCGCGGCAAGCAGGGCGCGTAATTCACCTCGAACTCCAGTTTTTTCTCCCGCATTTTGGGCCGAAGCAGGGCCGATAGCTCGTCAATTGCGAGCGCCAGGTCGAAGGGAAAAGGCTCGATGGTCATTTTGCCGGCTTCGATTTTTGAAAAATCGAGAATGTCGTTGAGGATGGTCAGCAACGCTTCGCCCGAGTGGCGAATGGTTTCGACGTACTCGCGCTGCTCTTTATCCAGAGTAGTTTCCGCCAACAGATCGGCCATGCCGAGAACGCCGTTCATGGGCGTGCGAATTTCATGGCTCATGTTGGCGACAAAATCGCTCTTGGCGGCGTTGGCAGCTTCGGCGGCGTCTTTTGCTCTCTTGAGTTCCAACTCCATGACCTTCCGGTCGGAGATGTCGAGGAACATGGCTTCCACGACGGGAACGCGCGTTATGGGGTCTTCTGCGAGGCTGGCATTCTCCAGAATCCACACCCGGCGGTCGTTCTTGCCCCGGATGCAGACTTCGAGATTGCTTACCTGGCCCTGATCGCGGAGCAGTTGGATGAAAGATTCGCGGCTCGGCTCAAAAAAAACTACTCGGCTCGGTCGGCCAGCAGTTCGGCGACCGATTGATATCCCATCATGCGAGCGCAGGCTGCATTGCACTGCAAGTATTTGGCCGTCGAGTGAGCTACGGCCAACGGCGGCGGGAGAGCGTTCGAACAGCAATCGATAACGCTGTTCACTGACCGCGAGTTGCTGGCTCTGGGCGGTGAGTTTGCGGTCCATCATGGCCGCGAATGTGACCACTACCAGAACGACGAGCGCAACCACAGTGATGCCGATAGCGCCCAGCGACGAGACCTGAATCGAGTGTGCAACATCGCCGCTTTTGTCCCAAGGGGCGAACGATACCGCTGCCATGCCGGTGTAGTGCATGCCTGCTACGGCCAATCCCATGATGGCTGCGCTGACCAATTTTCCCGGATTCCAGCCACTGGTCAGGCGGAAATGAAAGGTCAAAACAAGTGCAACCAGGGAAACGACAATCGCAATAACGATCGATGTGGCCACGACCCACGGGTTGTAGTGGCAGGTTGCGGGCATGCGCATGGCGGCCATACCGATGTAGTGCATGGCGGAAATCCCCGCGCCCATGGAGAGGCTGGCAGCCGCCAGGGGTAGAGGCCGCAACTGTTTTCCACTAACCACCTGAAGCGCAATCGCGGAAGAGAGAATTGCCGCGAGCAAGGAGATAACGACCGTAGGCACGTCGTAAAGAACGGGCACGGGAAGCGTGAGGGCCAGCATCCCGATGTAGTGCATGGACCAAATTCCCAGGCCCATGGCGGCAGCCCCGCCCGCGATCCAAGCATAATGCGCCCGTCCGCGAGTTGCGCTAGTGCGGCCCGCCAGATCCAGCGCGGCATAGGAGGCGCAGATGGCAATCAAAATGGAAAGCACGACGAAGCCAGGGTCGTAAGTCTGGGGCAGCGAGGCGAATGAAGTAGTCATGCGTGGCAACGCCGCGCGGGCAGTCGAGTACTTGTGCGCGACTTAATAAGTAACGTCGGCGAAGCGGGGGTTTACGAGGAGGAAGAACGCTGAAATTCGAATCGTCGGGCAGTCTGCGGGTTCATTCAGGTACTGGGGTCAATCCGGGAATCATCGTTCTGGAAAGCGTCACACGCCAAACTGGCGGAAGTGGTGATCAATATGGAGATAGGCCCAGCGCATGCGTTCATTGTGCGTCATCTGGCCAAACATGGGATGGGGCGCGAAGTTACCGGTGCTGGTGCAGAAGCGGTCGAAAAGCTTCCGAAAATCGGCGACGTCATTGGGGAATTCACATGGCTTTGTCCCGCCGATTTCCTGGTCCATCTCAGGGCGAGTTTTCACTCCATGCGGCCAGGGGAAGGGCATGTAAAGAGCGATCCGTTTATAGACAGAACGCTTGAACCAGTTTGTGTTTGGGCTGGCATACTTTTCGCCGAGAGCCGAGCGAAAAGAATCGTTCAAATGGCAGATCATCTGTCCGGCCAGCATTTTGCCCCAATGGCGCCGGCTATCCACTTGAAGATTCGAAACCCGGCGAAAAATTTCTTCGCGGTCAGCGGAGTTGAGCAGGGTCTTCATTGAAACAAATTCTACTTGCTCTCCGCCTTTGCGAACCACTCATCGAACCATTCCATTGTGCGCAGCACATAATCGCGCTGGTCTTCGGCTTTGACGAACAAGTGCCCTTCATGGGGATAGACGACCAGCTTGGTGGGAACGTGCAGGGTATCAAGCGCATGCCACCACTCGACAGATTGCTCCATGGGGCACTCGCCGTCGCTGTCGCCGACCAGAATCAGCGTCGGCGTTTTTACTTCTTTCACGAAGTAAATGGGATCGCTTTTCGCGTAGGCGACGAGATCGTCATAGATGGATGCGCCGAAGAAGGGAAGCATCCATTCGTCAATGTCGTTGGTGCCGGTGTAGCTGAGCCAATTCGAGAGTCCGGCGCCCGGCACAGCCGCGGCGAAGATATTTGTTTGGGTCTCTGCCCACATGGTCATGTAGCCGCCATAGCTGTGTCCGCGAATACCGATGCGCTTAGGATTAATCGGATATTTCTTCTCCAGCGCGAATATTCCGGTCATGATGTCGGTGAAGTCGCCGCCGCCGAAATCTTTGATGTTGGCTTGCGTGAATTTCTCGCCCTGGCCGTAACTTCCACGAGGGTTGGGGCAGAGCGTGAACCAGCCCATCGCGGACAATGCGTTCATCGGTTCGATCATGCCCTGGTCCCAAAGCGATGTACAGGCCCAGGAAGGCCCGCCATGAACGTTAACAACCAGCGGATATTTTTTCGTCGGATCGTAATCTTTGGGGAACATGAGCCAGCCCTGCACCAGCGTGCCGCCGCTGCCGGTATTGGGGTTCATCCAGTGGACATTTTTCATCTGTCCCCAGGCGGGTCTGACCCCGTCATTGAGATGCGTGATTTGCTTCCATTTGCCGATTTGTCCGGCCCAGACTTCGGGCGGCGTGCTGGCCGATTGGCGAATGACGGCGGTGGTCATGGCATCGTGAGCGAAAGACGCGCTGGGGACCCACGCGTCGGTCGCTTTTCCAGTGAGTTCTTCGCTGTCCCAGAGCGTGCGGGGCTTGCTACTGGGCGCGACAATGCCGAAGCCGGAATTGCCGTCAATGTTCTGGGCGAAGATGATGGCGTCGTTTTGCCAGGCGATAGCCGATGGCGAAGATTCGATGCCGGGAGTGAGATTTTTTGCAGATCCGCCTGCCGCTGGAACCACATAGACTTCGCCGCCGGTGAATCCCGCATCGCTCATCAGGCCTTCGATGAAGGCGATTTGCTGGCCATCCGGCGAGACGTGGGGATCGGCGATTTGCCACTTGGGCTTGTAGATCTCCCGCATGGCGCCGTTGTCGGTGGAAATGGAATATAACCGCGCCACCCACCACTCGGCGTCGCCATTGCCCCGCGCGGCGATGGCTGCCCAGGATTTGCCGTCGGGTGTCCAGTCATATTCGTAGATGTACATGTCGGCGGGCGTGACTTGCTTCACCTGATTCGTCTTGAGGTCGCTCTTCGTAAGATCGATCGTCGTGAGGCGTTCTTCATAGACAGCTTTGGAAATTTCTCCGGCGAGCGGCGTCATCGGTTGGAGCGGGCCGGCCATGCGCGGCATATTTTCGATGAAGAGAACTGCCAGCGTAGAACCATCGGGAGAAAACTGCGGCGATTGCACGAAGCCTTTAAGGTCGGCATGCTTGGCGAGTTGGGTGCCGTCGGCGTTGACGGTCCAAAGCTGGGCTGCGGGAACATCACCGGGTAAATCGGCAATCGCGGCAATTTGCTTGCTGTCACGCGACCAGGCCGGTTCGCGCAAGGGAAGCTTGCTTTCGAGAGAGATGGCATGTGATTCGCCGGAGTCGATAGCCGCGATCGTCAATGCGCCATCGACGATATAGGCGACGCGGGTTCCATCGGGGGATATCGCGACCTGGTCGATTTTCTTGGCTTGAGGCAGGGAATCGAGCACAGCGGCGGCGCGGGATGAAGCGAATGCCAACTGCGCGCAAAATATTGCGGCAAGAAAAATGCCCAGTTTTTTCATGGGCGAGAGTATAACCGGAAATGTGTGGGGCGGACAGGAATGTCCGCCCCACACAAGCAATTTCTTATCCGTGCAGATCTTTCCGAACCAGCGCAGAATCGACAAAGAATCCTGCGCCGAGAGCCAGCGGAATGATGCCGAAGCTGGCCGCGACCCACATATCTGGTTGGACGCGGGCGATCAAGGCGAACGTCGCCATATAGCCGATGGCGCCGGACACCAGCAAAATGCCGGAGCGCCGCGAACGCGCGATCTCTGAAAGATCCGGTTCCATGGGAACATTGACGCCGCGGGCGAGCGCAGCCATGCGCTCTTCGCTGCGCAGCTTGCGGACGCGGTAGAACGTGTAGAAACTCAGCGCAGACAGGGGAACCGAGAAAAACATGACCACTGCTGCTAATCCTGTGAAGTCCTCGAACATGGTGCCCTCCCGTGGGCGTTCGTTGCGCCCGTGGTAAGAGGTACGGAGGGTGGGAGGGGAAAGTTCCGGAATAAAAGCCGATTAATTTCCGTTCGGTGTCATTCCGAAAGTCCGCGTTTTCTCCAGCGGACTGAGGAATCTTGCGAATGGCTTAAGTATCGCCGCTACGCGCGAGATCCTTCGGCCCGCGATGAAAAGCGCGGGCTCTCAGGATGACAAGAGTGTGGGATAGGCTAATCTCCGGAATCTGTGAAAAGCAGATTCCTACGCGCATCCTCGCCGCTGGCGCGGCTACGGATGGCTCGGAATGACAAGTGGTGAGGGTGAGCTAATCTCCGGCGATTTTGCCTCGAATGACAAGTGGTGAGGGTGAGCTAATCTCCGGCGATTTTGCCTCGAATGACAAGTGGTGAGGGTGAGCTAATCTCCGGCGATTTTGCCTCGAATGACAAGTGGTGAGGGTGAGCTAATCTCCGGCGATTTTGCCTCGAATGACAAGTGGTGAGGGTCGCTAGTCCCCGGCGATCTTGCCTCGAATGACGACGACCGATGCCGCGGGAATATTGAAACTCGTATTCTTATCGGCTTTTTGCTGCGAGCGAGCTATAGGGCCGTCGGGGTCGGCATTGCCTTCCGAAGTGACGACGACGGGCAGCTCGGCGGCATTTTCCGCATGTTGCATAAAACGTGTCTTCGCCGGATGCCAGGCATATTGCCCACTGCCGAAGGTCGAAATCGAAACCGGCCCGGTAAACCACTTTGAGCTATCGGTCACGTCGTCATCAAAAGAAATCTTGAGGCTGTGCGGAGTTTCCTGGTCGCGATTGACCAGCATCACCGACCACTGACCGTCGGGGCGCTTGAGCGCGTAGGCGGTGATGAGAGAATGTCCGGCGC
Source organism: Terriglobia bacterium (assembly GCA_963702965.1). Taxonomy (GTDB): domain Bacteria; phylum Acidobacteriota; class Terriglobia; order Terriglobales; family Acidobacteriaceae; genus JAJPHW01. Next base: position 2,726,290 of record OY969776.1, on the reverse strand, counting down.
CGTCTTCGACGTCGCTTTCGGCCGGGAACATGACATGCTCGCCTTTGCCCGGCTGTACCCAGTCAAGATTAATGAGTTGCGAAGTGAAGAACTGGCCGAGTTCCTGCTGAATCTGGTAGTGGGCATCGACTGTGAACAGCCCGAATGTTCCCGGCGAGTCGTTGCAGCCGTGCTCCATTTGGAGCGGCAAATAATGAAAGAAGTAGAGCGCGTTGCCACCCTCGTTCAGAAAAGCCCCGACGTAATCGGCGAGCCACACGGCGGAAAATAAATCCATGTAAGTTTCGCTCGTCGCCGAAGAGAGATTGCCTTCGGTGATAAAGATGGGAAGATTCGAAGGCAGGCCGTCCTCGCGCCAGGCTTGCATGATGTGGTGCATCAGTTCGGGCTCATCATAGAGACTGCCCCAGGGAATGCGGCACGGGTCATAGGGATAGTGCTCGAAAGAAAAGAACGCGAGGTCGTTCATGCGGCCGTGCGCGCGGAGATAATCGAGAAAGCGTCCCAGCCACGAAACTTTGCCAGTGGCGTCAGGCCAGACTTCAATATCTTTGTTGACTCCCTGAAAGGATGGTCCGCCGAGCTTTAGATTTGGGTCCACTTTATGCAGCGCCGTCGCCCATTGGATGTATAGCTCCGCATAATCTTCGGGAAGCATGTACTGGCCGTCGGCTTCTTCGCCCATTTCGACGTAGGAGATGGGATAGCCACGCTTTTCGATGTAGGAGATTTCGGCTGCGGCGTTGTCGGGAGTGTCGTAGAGCAGCGCGATGGGAATCATGGCGGGCAATCCGCGGGTGACGCCGCTCGAATAGAAGAAGTCGAATCCAACTTGCGTTTGTTTCGTTGAACCAATATTAGAAGGCTCGTGCCACGGATCGACCGAAGAGCAATAAGTTGTGGTTTGTTCCTGATCGGGCGTGTGGCGCATGATGTCGTGAAATTCCGTGCCCGTTACGGTTCCCGCATAGATTTCGCGGATGGCATAACCCACGCAATTGCGCGGATCCGACGGGCCGTCGGCGTCGCACGTGTTCGAAGATGCGGTCATGAGAATGCGCAAATAGCGCACTGGTAGGCCGCTGGGGTTAAGAACGACGGTCGCAATTCCACCCTTGCCATCTTTCACGATGCCTTGGGGAAAGCTCTGCCAGACGCCCTTGGTCTGCGCCCGGATCGGGTCTTCGCCAGTCCAATATTGAATCGTGTAATTGGTTGCGTAAGGTTCGGCCCAGGCAATGCGAATCGCATTCAGTTGCTGGACTTGCGCGAGGTCAATCACAATCCATTGCGCATGGGTTGCATCGTTCTCGCCTGTAAAATGCTGCGTCAAATAAGGATTGCTTTTCCAGAAAGTATTGGTATCGCCATCGGTCAGGCGCGAGTAGCCAGAGTTATCAGTGCCGTCGTTGCGGGTGAATCCGCGGCGGGGAAGGCCATAACCATAGGAATAGCGGATGGGATCGCCCAAGTTTGTCGAGCCTGTGAAGTAGCCCTTGCCCGCCGGATCGCTCCATGTGCCAGTCGGATTCCAGTGCCAGGCTTCGACGGCAAGCTCGGTGTTCTGCCGATATGTAATCGGCTGCCAGCCCGATTCCAGCGTACGGCCGAGATTTGGCTGCACGAGATCAACATCGAAAGCCGCGGCAGGAATGCGGTCCACGCCCGCGCCCAGAGTTTGGTTCGGAACAAAATGATTAGTGGCGTGGGCAGCGGTAATGTCCACCACAACACTCTGGCCGAATGACGAGGCACTGACGGCGATGGCGAAAAAAATCGTTGGCAAAAGACGAGGCAAGGTTGTTCTCCCGATTCGTTCTCTAAGCATAGATCGGCGCAGGAAATCGCGGCGGCACGAAGCATGGCTACGCCGACGCCGTTGCGAGTTTACCTTTATTGAATCGTTTTAGTAAAGACGGAAAGATGCGAAGATGCAATCTAATTCCAAAGAAATGCCAGCGACGAGAATTTGCGATTGAGCCGGACGAGACAATTCAGTAATATCAATCCCTACTGTTCACAAATCCAGCATCCCAGCCATCGCGTTAGACAGGAGCAAGCATGAGAGGTTTTTGGGTTGGCGTGATCGTTGCCGTCGTCGGAATATTTCTGGCCGTGTATATCTATTTCGCGGCGGGTTTTGCCCCCGTAGCCACGAGCGCTCCTATGATGCCGTTCGAAAAGCAGTTCGCAAACATGGCACTGGAATCGCACATCGATAAAGAAGCCCCCAAGAGCGTTCCCATTCAGCTCAATGAAGCGAATTATCTGGCGGGAGCGCACGCTTATCTCGACAACTGCGCCGTTTGCCACGGCGCGCCCGCGAAACAACCCACGGCGATTGCGCGGGGAATGTTTCCTCATCCGCCGAAGCTTATGGAAGGCAAAGGCGTGACCGACGATCCCGCCGGAGAGACTTATTGGAAGGTGGCCAATGGCATCCGCCTCACCGGGATGCCGGGATTCAAAGACAGCCTGTCGGAAACCCAAATGTGGCAGATTTCTGTGACGCTGGCCAATGCAGACAAGCTTCCACCTTCGGTGACAGCCGTGTTGATGGGACAAGGCGACGCCCCGCCACCGGCGACGCCGCTGCCCGCAACGCCAGCGCCGCCAACTCCGGCGCCTGCAACAAAATAAACGGGAAGCATTTTCCGAAAGGCAAAGAGAAGAAAAGGCTTAGGTAGAAAGTTTAAAGGCTGGCTAGCTGGCCAATTTACGCAGAAATTCCTGCTCGGTCATGCGGTATTTGAAGGCTTTGCGGCCATCGATGAAGACCACAGGAACTTCATCAGTGAACTCACGGCGAAGCTGGTCGTCGCCGTCCACATCCACTTCGCGCCAGGTGAACCCGCCGCGGCGATGCACTTTGCCGATCGTCTCTTTGACGATCTCGCAGAGATGACACCCTTTGCGCGAGTAGACGATGACTTCGCGGGGCTCCGACATGGGCACAGTCTAGCAAGACTGCCGAATGGTTCCAATCAGTTTTTTATCGTAGATACAACTATGAGGCGCAGTAGTCGAACGGCGCAGCGAGGTACAATTTGCCATGCCTTCACTTCCTTACAAACCTCTGCACGGGAAAACCGCCCTCATCACCGGCGGCGCGAAGCGTCTCGGACGAGCATCGGCGCTGGCGTTGGCCGAGGCCGGGGCCGATGTCGCCATCACCTTCCGCAATTCTGCCCAGGAGGCGCAAGCCACTGTCATCGATTTGGCCGCTTTCGGGGTGCGCGCCCTGGCCCTGCGCTGCGATATTACCGAAGAAAAGAGCGTGAAATTGGCCATTAAAGAAGTGAAAAGGGAACTCGGCGGCCTCGACATTCTGGTCAATAATGCCGGCAACTATGAGACCGCAAACTTCGAAGACATCACTGTGAAGCAGTGGGACGCGATTTTCGCTTCCAATACGCGCGGCCCGTTTCTGGTATCGCGCGAGGCGCTGCCGCTGCTTCGAAAACGAAAAGGAAAAATCGTCAATATGGGTTCGCTGGGCGGGCTGCGTCCCTGGGCGACGCACGCCCATTATTGTTCCTCCAAAGCCGCTGTGCACATGCTGACGAAAGTGATGGCGAAAGCCCTCGCGCCCGAGATCGCCGTCAACTGCGTCGCACCGGGGATGATCGATTTAGGTGAAAAAGCCGCGGCTTCGTTCTTTCGAAAAATGGCTAAGCAGACGCCGATGCTGCGCAATGGCACCGGTGAAGAAATCGCCACGGCGGTGCTTTTCTTTGTTACTGCGCCGCACTTCATTACCGGCCAGATTCTGGCTGTCGATGGCGGCATAGGGCTGTAACCACGCTCAAACCCTTGTCATTCCAAGCCATTCGTAACCGCGTAGCGGCGAGAATGAGCGTAGGAATCTGCTTTTCGAATTTATTGGACCACTTTTTAGCTATTGCCCCCACGCGCCATTTGTCGCTACAATAGGCGACAGAATGGTAAATGAATCATGGTGAACGAATTACGCGCTGTCGCGCAGCAGTTGGGCGGCAAGAAAGCCCTGGGCCGGGCTTTTTCCAATGATGGGCAAATGCGCGAAGCCATTCGCGAGGGATTTCCCCCGGCCGTGGTCGAAGAGCTGATGCATGCCTCCGGTCTGACCCTGAAAGAATTGGCCGGAGCGCTGGATCTCTCTCCGCGCAGCTTGCAACGCCGACGCCGCAGCGGACGGCTGGCCCAGTACGAATCCGACCGGCTTTATCGCCTGGCGCGGCTCGTGGCCTTGGCCAATGAGTATCTTGGCGGCCATGAACGGGCCACGCATTGGCTGAAGCATCCAAATCGCGCTCTTGGTGGCATCGCGCCTGTCTCGGCGATGGATACCGAGCTTGGCGCCCGTCAAGTGGAGAACATTCTCGGCCGCATCGCCTACGGCGGGATTAGTTGAGCCAGGGCGTCACTCGAATCTATCGCGTTCTCCGCAAACCCTTCGCGCAAAACCCATTTGACGGCGAGGGCGCTTACCGCTTCGGCGGCCGGTGGTCGAGCGCCGGAACCCGCTTGAGTTACACTTCCGAGCATCAATCGCTGGCCATGCTCGAATATTTCATTCACTTGGATAAAGACAATCCGCCGGATGACTTGGTGCTCGCCATTGCGGAGCTTCCGGAATCTTTGTCGAAAAAAATTCTGCCCGCCGACGATCTGCCTTCGAATTGGCGCGATGCCGTCGCTCCGCCGGAGCTGGCCCGCTTCGGGGATGAATTCGCCACGAAGCTAGAACATTGTCTGCTCTTCGTTCCCTCGGCGCTCGCACCGTCACGAGCACAATTGTCTGCTGAACCCCGCGCATCCGGAATTTAAGAAAATCACGGTGCGTCCTCTCGAAGCGCTCAACTACGATCCGCGCATGTTCACCAACCCACGCACGCGGCGGCGACACTGACCCGCAATTTGTTTCCGCGCGTTTTTTCCTGTATGGTGTGCCATTCCTGTTTCAACTGATGCCATCGTGAAGAAATTCTCTCTCATATTGCTTTTCCTCTGCGTGAGTGCGGCCTTGCTCGCGGCGCAGCAGACTAAAAACGCCCCTGAAACCGGGCCCGAAGCCGGTGGCCACGACGTTGCCATCTGGACTGGCGGCGGCCACTCTGTACCAGGCGGACGCGGTGACGCGGGCGCATTCAACCTCGGCCTGCGTTATGCATGGATCCTCACTAACCCGCACGGCCCCCGCTTTCTGAAAGGCCGCTTCGAATATGCCGTGGACGCAATCCCGATGTTTCTGATTTTTCAGCCCGCGAACACGTCTTATGGCGTCGGCTTCAATCCCGTCAATCTGAATTGGACGCTCGCCACCCACGGGTCTTTTGCTCCGTACGCCGAGCTGAGCGGCGGTGTGCTCTACACCAACCACGACGTCCCCACGGGAACGAATGATGTCAACTTCATGCCTTCGATTGCCATCGGCACGCACATTCTCGGCGAGAAATATCACTGGACGTTGGAGTTGCGCTATCTGCATATTTCGAATGCCGGCTTGAGCGTACCCAATCCCGGTATTAACACCGTGCAAGTCAGGGTCGGGATCGGGAGATTCTTCAAGCGATAGAAATTAATAGGGATACATAGGCGAAAGGGTAGAAAGGATATCTATCGGCCCAAGGGGTAGTGGGCTACTTTGAATCATGCGCCGCTATACACGACTGTCCAATAAATCTCGCGCAAGTTGGAAAACCACGCGGCTGCGACTGCGCTAGACTACTTCGCGTACAATTTCATCAAGATTCACCGCACACTTCGCACGAGTCCGGCAACCGCTGCTGCTGTGAGAGACAGGCTCTGGGAAGTTGCGGACTTGCTAGCCCTCTGGGAAGCCTATTAGCAACGAGGGCGGAGAGACCGTGGCGTTATTGCTTGAAAGTCTATTTCAACCGCTTCACATGATGCTGATTGCGTTTATAGGTTTCGCGATGTTACCCCCGTACTGGGCAATTTTTAAAAAGGGCGGCTTCAGGCCTTGGCTATCCCTCTTGATTATGATTCCAGTGGTGGGTATCTTCGCGCTTTATTACTTTGCTTTCACAAAATGGCCCAACAATTCAAAGTAGCCCACTACTGCCCAAGGTAGGCAATTGCTTATGGTTGACTTTCCCCGCTATTCTTTTCCCTTATGTCAACTCTCGTCGAATGTGTTCCGAACTTTTCCGAGGGCCGCGATAAAGCCAAAGTCGATGCCATTGTTACCGCCATGAAAGTGGAGGGCGTCTATCTCCTCGACCGCGAAATGGATAGCGACCACAACCGCTGCGTTATCACTCTGGTCGGTGAGCGCGAGGCCATTCAGGAGGCTGCCATTCGCGGAGTCGGCAAGGCCAGCGAATTGATTGACTTGACCACGCATCAGGGGGCGCACCCGCGCATGGGTGCAGCTGACGTCATTCCCTTTATTCCAATCGATGGCGTGACGATTGAAGACTGTGTAGCCATGGCCAGGCACGTCGGCGCGGAGATATGGAGGCGCTTTCAGATTCCTGTGTATCTGTATGAAGCGGCAGCGACTTCTCCGGAGCGACAGAACCTCGAAAATATCCGCCGCGGACAATTTGAAGGCATTCGCGCTGACATCGCTACCAATCCCGCAAGGAAACCGGATTTCGGCGAACTCAAAGTACATCCGACGGCGGGCGCAACGGTCGTGGGCGCGCGCAAGGCGCTGGTTGCGTACAACGTGTTCTTAAACACGGCTGATGTCGAGATCGCGAAAAAGATAGCTAAAGCTGTGCGCTTCTCAACCGGTGGATTGCGTTTCGTCAAAGGCGCAGGATTTTTGGTACGCGGGCAGGCGCAAGTTTCCATGAACCTGACCGACTTCGAGCAGACGCCAGTGCATCGCGTGTTCGAGTTTGTGAAGAGGGAGGCGGCGCGCTACGGAGTGATGCCGACTTCCAGCGAAATTGTGGGTCTGATTCCGAAGAAAGCGCTTGAATCTGCTGCCGAGTGGTTCCTGCAAGTCGAAAACTTCGATTCGTCGTTAATTTTGGAGAACCGCTTGAGTGCGGTTATGTCGGGCAAGGCTGCTATAGGCGGGTTAAGAGCCGGAGTCGAGCCTTTTATCGAGCAACTGGCAGCGCCGACGGCGACTCCCGGCGGAGGCAGCGCGGCCGCGGCGAGCGGAGCGATGGCCGCAGGCCTCGCGGCCATGGTGGCATCAATGTCGCGGGGAAAGAAAGCCTACGTGCAACACGAAGCGGAACTCAGCGCAGCGATTGCCCGTCTGACGCCGTTGCGCGAGGAATTAAAATCGGCCATCGACGCTGACGCTGAATCCTACAGCGCCGTCATGAAAGCTTATAAAGAAGCCAAAACTGCGGCGAATGGCGATGCCATTATTGAGGGCGCGCTCAAAGAAGCGACCAGCGTTCCGCTCAGCGTGGCCCAGAAATCGAAAGAAGTCATGGAATTCGCTAAAAAACTCGGGCCGATTACAAATCCCAATATGAAATCAGACCTTACCACTTCAATCGCGCTGGCGCAGGCAGCCATTCAAGGAGCGCTGGCCAATGTGGAAATCAACCTTGAAGGCATAAAGGACGCAGCTTTTGCCGCGGAAACCCGCAAGAGCGCGTCCGCGTTGCGTTCTTAGCTCAGAGTTAGTAAGGCATCAATCGGGAAGCACTCTTCGCAACTTCTGCTTACTGGACGGGTTCCTACTAACACTTTGGTTTCAACATCTTTACAGCGGTTTGACATAGAATTATCTTGTTCCTGACAGCATTAAGACGTGGGGACGCATCGAATCAATATCGATAATATTCATAATCTATCGCACGCCATTTTTCATATTCTTAAGAGGCCAAGAGGCAAAGTATGACGCAGTTTATGAACAAGCTTTTCGCCGTGACATTGACCCTAACCGTGGCGACCGCGCCGTTGCTGGCGTCGCCCATGGTTTCCGCCGCCCGGAACGTGATTCCGAGCGGCGTGCAGCAGATTATTTCCGTGGACTATCGCACGCTGAAGAACTCGGACACGGCCATGGCCCTCAAGGCGCAGGTGCTGCCCGACAATTTGAAGGAGTTTGAAAGCGCGCTGCGCGGCATCGGCATCAATCCCGACAAGGACCTGGATGGGCTGACCTTCGCCGCCTTCCGCACACCCAAGCAGGGCCTCAAGATGATCGGCGTGGCCTCAGGCTCGTTTTCGGCCAAGACCGTGCTCAAGAAAATGACGGCGCAAAAAGTAAAGCCGATGAAGTATCACGACTCCAACATCTATCCCATGTCGGGCGGGATGGATATGACGTTTCTGGACGACAGCACTTTGCTGTTTGGCGATAACAGCGCTTTGCAGGCGGCCTTGAACGCGCGCGACGGCTACTCGACCACCATGGATTCAGATGAGCAACTGGCTGACATGATTTCTTCGGTGGAGGCGGGCACGGTGTGGAGCGTGCTTGACCAGCAGGGAACGCAGAACATGCTGCTCTCGGCCTTGGGCGACGCCGGCAAGCTGGCGGATTTTGACACGGTGAAAAAGCATGTGCTCGGCTCGCGCTATCAGATGAATTTCGACAGCGGCGTTAAGTTCGACATGGATGTGGTGACCTCCGATTCAGTGGTTGCGGGTACGCTTTCATCCCTGGTGAAAGCGGGAGTGCTCTACAAGAAAATGACGGCCACGCCGACCGAAAAAATTGCCCTCGAAAACATGACGGTGAACTCAGACGGCTCCGACCTGCAAATGCACTTCAAGGCCGATGACAAGGAATTCCAGAACCTGATGCACTCGCAACTGTTCGCGGCGGTGTCGAAGTAAGTGAAGGCGAGGCAATCAAAAAGCCGGACGCCCGAGCGTCCGGCTTTTTGATGTCCGCTCGAAATTACGGGGTGATTTTGAAGATCACGCCCCAGCCGTTAGCCCCGCCCGCACTCGTTGTTCCGTAGAGATTGCCGGCTGAATCCCTGACCAGGCCCGCCATCGGATAGTAGCCGTTCACCGGAGCTGAGATAGAAAAATCATAGATGCCGGTTAAATTTCCAGCAGTATCAAGTTTGAATACGGTGCCGCCGCTGCCGGTGCCATCCACCTGTGACGTGCCGTAGAGGTTGCCGGCGGCGTCCAGGACGAGTCCCGTGTTCGGCTCGTAACAATTGGTCGCGTCGCAACTGACGGAGCGAACGGCAGTCCCGCGTTGCGCAAAGCGTATGATGCCGCCTGCGTTGTTATCGCCGCCGCCGTTTCCGCCCTTTTGCGCCGGCAGATAAAGGCGCCCATGGGAATCAAAAATTCCACCGCCAGGATAGCTCAGCTGGCCGCTGCCGCTGGCGAGCTCAAGAACGATAAGTCCATGTCCCCTGCCGGGGCGACGACCTAAGCGAAAGACTGCCCCGGAGCCATGGTTGGCCCCATACGAAGATGTGAAGTAGAGGTCGTCGTCTGGACCAAAAATAGGACCGGCAATCGGGAACTCGCCGTCCGATGCGCCGCCCGCAAAAGCATGCAAGACATTCTCTACTCCTGCCGGGGTGATCCGGTAGATCAGGCCGCAGCCCAGAGTCGCGCAATGCGGATCGCCTCCTTTCCGGGTCGCGCCGTAAACATATCCGTCACCGTCGATGACTAGTTCTCCGATCGGGTTTATGCCGCCCGCAAACGCCCCAATCGTGTCGTTGAACACGTGCAGGATGGTTTCGTGCCCACTCGGGTCGAGCTTGTAAACCACGCCCGCGCCGCTGCTGGTGCCGACGCCACCGTATTCCGTCGCCCCATAAAGATTGCCGGCAGAGTCAAAGACCACGCCGCTCGAAGGGTTCAAGCCGTCGCCGCCATTTTCAAAACTGTGCAGGACGCTTTCATGTCCGGTCGTATCAAGTTTGAAGACGACGCCGCAACTGCCGTTATACCCAAGACATGCCGGGTCGCCACCGTTAACTGTAGTTCCGTAAATGTTTCCGCTGATATCAAGAGTTAAGGCGGATTGCGGATTGCCGCCGTCAGTTCCCCCGGTGAAGTTATAGAGAACGGTGAAAGTTTGGGCCAGCGCCGCTGGCGAAATGGCGAAAGCGATAAGTGCGATGGCGAGGGCCAGCGTTGCCTTTGAAAATTTCAAGCTGATGGTTCTTCGGAGGAGCATGGTGGGCCTTTCTTAATTCTCTATACTGCAAAGTGCGAGGTGCGAGCGTGTGCGGCGATTTTACATTTCGTAAGCATTTAGCTGTCAAGGAGTCTTCCGGCTCAAGCGAGACTCCAAACTGATAGCCCGAACGGGTTAGGCTGGAGGCTTAGCTTCCCATTGGCCGGGTCGTAAGTCATTGCGTTTGAGTGTAAGTTGTTGATTTTCGTTTTCGGCCCGTTTTGGGCAGCGCAAAAGGCGATTGAATGGCCTCGCCAGATGCCCCGATTTGCCCCCTAGAATGCCCCAGGTTGCACGATCTTTCCCTCGGAGTACCTAAGTGGCTTTGGCCGCTTAGGCGCCGTCCTGTGGCTCCAGAACGCATCCCTGACGTTTTCCCAAAATGGGAAAAATGGCTTCCATAAATCATAGAAAGTGATGTACTTCTGTGTATGTACAACGAAGCGTTGTAAGTCGTTGAAAACGCGAGAGCGCTTAGTCCCAGACTACGCCTTGGCCGCCCGTTTTGCCTTTGCCCAGCCCGGCTTGGTCGTCTGGCGGGAGCGGCCTAATGCCAGAGCATCTTCGGGGACATCGTCGGTGATGCAGGAACCGGCGGCGATGTATGCGCCCTTGCTGATTTTTACTGGCGCGACCAGCGTGGAATCGCTGCCCACAAAGACGCCGTCGCCGATAATCGTCTTGTTTTTGTTGACGCCGTCGTAGTTGCAGGTGATGGTACCCGCGCCGATATTTACGCCGGAGCCGATTTCGGCGTCGCCCAAGTACGTGAGATGGTTGGCCTTGGAGCCTTTGCCGAGCTTGATCTTCTTGGTTTCGACGAAGTTGCCGACGTGAGCGCCTTCGCCGATCTCGCTTCCGGGGCGCAAATGCGAGTAAGGCCCAATCAGCGCTCCATCAGCAACGACGGCTTCATCGAGGATGCTGCCGTGGCGAATCGTCACGCGGTTGCCTACTTGCGAATCGCGAATGACGGAATATGACCGGATGCGGCAGTCCTCACCAATTTTCGTATGCCCCAAAAGCTGGACATACGGTTCGATTACCGTGTCCGCGCCGATTTGCACGTCGTTATCGATCACGCTAGTTTCGGGATAGAAAATCGTCACGCCCTCGTTCATCAACCGCCGGCAAGTTGCCATGCGCATGAAGCGGTCGAGTTCGACCAACTCGGCGCGGGTGTTGCTGCCTAAAACTTCTTTCGCATCGTCGGCCTGAACCGCGACCACTCGTTTTTTGGCCTTCACTAGTAATGCAGCCATGTCGGTCAGGTAATACTCGCGATGGGCGTTGTCGTTGCTGAGCTTGTCAATGTTTCCATAAAGCGCTTTGCTGTCGAAGGCGTAAATGCTGGAGTTGATTTCGCGTAGCTTTTTTTGTGATGCACCAAGGGCCTTTTGCTCGACGATGGCTTTAACATCAGGACTCTTGGCGGACTTTCGGATGACGCGCCCGTAGCCGAAGGGATTTTCCACCTCGGCGGTCAAAATCGTCATCGCGGCTTTTTGCTTGCGATGGAAATCGTCCATGTTCCGGATGGTCGCGGGGGTAATCAGGGGGGCGTCGCCGGATAGAACGATGATCTGGTCGTATCTTTCTAACTCTTTGCGGGCCACCATGAGCGCGTGGCCGGTGCCACGCTGCGGGGCTTGCACTATAAAGCGAACGCCGGTGCTGGCAAGAGCCTCGCGGACTTTCTCGGCTTCGTGGCCGATGATGACGTAAATGTCTTTTTTTGCGACAACCTGCGCGGCGGCCGCAATCACGTGCGCCAACTGCGGCCTGCCGCCGACTTCATGCAAAACTTTCGGTAATTTCGATTTGAGGCGCGTGCCTTTTCCCGCCGCCATAATGGCGATGGCCGTGCGTTTGGGTTCGCTGGAGGCTTTGACCATGACCCTCAACTATAAAGTATTCGGGCGAGTGGCGTCTGATTGGAAATTTGCTCTCCCCGCTACCCTATGGCAGACTACGCACTGTCTCCATTTATCTTGATTCCTGTCATCTTGTCAGCAAATCACTTCTGGAGGACGATGCGTGACGCGCCTAACTCTTAAATATTTTGTGTTTATGCTGGCAGCCATCGCTGCCCTGACGTCAACCTCGCCGGCGCAGAACGCTGCGAGCCCAATGACGCTTGTGGTGGACGAGTCGCAGGCTCCGCGGCGAATCGCGTTTGTGCACGAGGAAATCGGCGTTAAGCCGGGAGCGCTCGCGCTGGCGTATCCGAAGTGGATCCCCGGCGAACATGGCCCGACGGGGCCGATTCAGGAGTTTGCCATGCTCCGAATCCATGCCGGCGATACAACCTTGCCCTGGACGCGCGATCCGGAAGAGATATTCACGATCCACGTTGACATTCCAGCCAACGTCGAGAAAATCACAGTGGATTTTGACGCGCTGCTGGTCAACACCATCTCCGAGCACCAACTGCTGCTGCCGTGGAATACGGTCGTGCTCTACCCGCGCGGCATTGACAAGCGTGAGCTCATGATCGCGCCGTCACTTGTTTTGCCTGCGAATTGGAAGCAGGGCAGTTCGCTGCAAGTGACAAGTCAGACCGGCGACAGGGTGAATTTTGCTGCCACATCGCTCGAACGGTTGATTGATTCCCCGGTGCTGGCGGGCGAGTTCTTCCGGTCGGTGCCGCTGAAGGCAGCGTGGCCCGCGCAAATGGAGATCACAGGCGACAGCCAGGCCGCGGTCGATAAAGCAGATGACGCGCACGCCTTTACGCTGTTTGGCAAGCTCATCGATCAGGACCGGGCTATGTTCGGCTACCGGCATTGGCAAACTTTGCATTTGCTTATTTCGCAAAGCGAAGCGGTCCCGTTTGACGGCCTGGAGCACGAGGACTCGCCATGGGATGCTGTCGGCGATGCTGGGTTATCAAAGAAAGACGTGCTGGAGAAGTTTGGTTGGCCGTTGCTGGCGCACGAACAGTCTCATTCCTGGGACGGCAAGTACCGGCGTCCGGCGGAACTCTACTCGAAGCCCGATTATCAGGGGCCGGAGCGGACGTCATTGCTCTGGGTGTATGAAGGCTTGAACGAATACATCGGGATGCTGCTGGCCACTCGCGCCGGCTTCAACGATGCCGAATACATGCAGGACTATTTAGCGCAAACCGCGGCGAATTTTGCCGCTGAGCCGGCTCGCGCAGCGACCCCGCTGGTGGATACGGCGACGGAGGACTGGGTGTTGCGTACGACGGACCCCGGCTGGTACTCGCTGCGCCGGGGACAGGACTACTACGACGAAGGCGCCCTGATATGGCTGCGTGCGGACACGATTATTCGCGAGCAAACGAAAGACGCGAAATCGCTCGATGACTTCCTGCGCAGCTTTCTGGGGCAGCGCGACACGGGGCCAATTGTCGTTGGCTACACCCGGGAAGATGTTGAAGCAGCGCTCGCGGCGGTCTGTCCTTATGATTGGCACAGTTTCTTCGAGACGCGAATCTATCAAGTGAACAGCAAGCCGCCCACAGATGGGCTTGAGGCAGCGGGCTGGCGAATGGTATATAACGCAACGCCAAACCATGATCCCTTCTATTCGGAATTGCTTGGAGGCGGTCTTTACAATGCGTGGCATTCGATTGGCCTGTACACGAGGAAAGACGGGGCCATCGGCGATGTCTTGCAAGGGTCGCCAGCGTATGCGGCTGGCCTGGGGCCGCATATGACCATTCTCGCTGTGGATGGCCGCGTCTATTCGTCGGATGCGATGAACGAGGCGATTGCGCATCCCCGCAACGGCAAGATTACTTTAATTATTAAAAACTTTGATGCCGTCGAAACCCACGAAATTCAATATGGCGGCGGGGTGCGTTACCCGCATCTGGAAAAAATCCCCGGCAGCCATGACTATCTGAGCGAAATTTTGGCGCCACGAGAGTACAAAGAGCGGTGAGGGGACAGCAATGGCCCGAATACCGTGTAAGGCAAGTTTGTGCTTACGCGAATCTGGCAAGCCCCTAAGCATTGTCATCCTGAGCGCAGCGAAGGACCTGTGTATTTTTGAAACCATGTTCGTTCGTCACAGACATCGACGGCTCCAAGGGTGAAACTTGGCAGGTGCGCGAGCCTGGGCATTCTTTTGCGGTTTACTATGATGAGCAATCGTTCAAAGACGCTCTACCTTGGCGTCACGAATAATCTTCGGCGTCGCGTCTGGGAGCACAAGAATGGCGAAGACTCAGAGTTTTGTAGGCATTACAAGCTGGATCGTCTGGTCTATTTCGAGAACTTCCGGTACGTCTCCAATGCGATCACGCGCGAGAAGCAGCTCAAAGGTGGTTGCGTCTGAGGAAGATCGCGCTAATCGTATTAAAGAATCCCGCGTGGCGTGATCTGAGCGAGAGTTGGTACGACCGCGAAGAGTACACAGGTCCTTCGCTTCGCTCAGGATGACAAATACCCTGAGGAATTGCTAATCGTGCCCGGGCTTTGCCGCTATCCGCTTCTCCCGATTACACTAATACGCAGACAACGTGAAAATAGCCTTAGGACAAATCAACCCCACGGTTGGGGATTTCAGCGGCAACGCAGCCAAAATCATTCATTTTTCCCGGAAGGCGCAAGCCGCCGGGGCCGGGCTCATTCTATTTCCGGAGCTTTCGGTGTGCGGCTATCCGCCGCGCGATCTGGTAGAGAAGGCGTCGTTTGTTCGGAAAAACCAAGAGACGGCGGAGCAGATTGCCGCCGAAACCCGCGGCATTTCTGTGATTTGCGGGCTGGTGACGCCGGCACACGCGGACACGGGAAAATCGGTGATGAATTCGGCGGCGTTGCTGCAAGAGGGCAAAATTGCCTTCCTGCAATCGAAGATGCTGCTGCCGACGTATGACGTTTTTGATGAAGCGCGCAACTTCGCTCCTGCGAAGAGCCAGCAACTGTTTTCGTTTTGCGGCAAGCAGATGGCGCTGACCATTTGCGAAGATTACTGGAACGACAAGAATTTCTGGGAGAAGCGGTTGTACACGGTCGATCCGGTCGAGTCGCTCATTGGCGCGGGCGGCAACTTTCTGCTGAATATTTCTGCTTCGCCGTTCTGGTACGGCAAACGCCAGCTGCGGCATGACATGATGGCGGCCATCGCGCGGCGGCATAAAGTCCCGTTCGCCATGGTGAATCAGGTGGGCGGCAACGACAGCCTGGTATTCGATGGATCCAGCCTGGTGGTCGGCCCCGACGGCAACATCATTGCGCGGGGTAAATCGTTTGAAGAAGACGTTGTTTACTTTGACTCGAAAAGCCTAACGGGCGAGATTCATCCGCAAGACGTGGGGCCGGCGCATAGCGAAGAAGCCAGCGTTTATGCGGCATTAGTTTTGGGAACGCGTGATTACGTTCGCAAATGCGGATTTCGGCAGGTGATTGTGGGGCTAAGCGGGGGAATTGATTCGGCGCTGACGGCGGCGATAGCGACGGATGCGGTTGGACCGGAAAATGTGATTGGTGTGGCGATGCCGGGGCCGTATTCTTCGCCGGGTTCGATTGAAGATGCGCGCGTGCTGGCCGAGAATTTGAAGATCCGGTTTGAGATTTTGCCCATCACCGAGATTTTCATCGCCTACCGTTACGTTTTGAAATCAATTTTTACGGGTTTTCCGGAAGACGCGACCGAAGAGAATTTGCAATCCCGGGCCCGCGGCATGCTGCTGATGGCGCTATCGAATAAATTCGGCGGAATTGTGCTAAGCACGGGCAACAAGAGCGAAATGGCGGTTGGCTATTGCACGCTGTATGGCGACATGGCTGGCGGCTTGGCTGTGATTTCGGATCTCTCGAAGACGATGGTCTATCGGCTCAGCCATTATGTAAATTCACAACGCGCCGTGATTCCGCAATCAACGATGGAAAAGCCGCCATCGGCGGAGTTGCGCCCCAATCAATTGGACAGCGATTCGTTGCCGCCCTACGAAGTTCTCGATGCTATTCTTGAGGACTACGTGGAAGATTTGCATCCAGCGGAGCAGATTGCGGCCGCGCGCGGATTCGATATTGCACTGGTGCGGCGCGTGGTGCGCATGGTGGAGCGGAGCGAATACAAGCGCCAGCAGGCAGCGCCGGGGTTAAAAGTTTCTGCCAAGGCTTTTGGCTACGGGCGCCGGTTTCCCATCGCCGCGAAGCCGGAACTGTAGGAATTAGGTTTTATTGATTACCAATTTAAGCATCCTGGATTCAAAGCATCTCGAAAGGAACTCAATGCAACGCTGGGCCAAAGGTTTGCCGGTTGTAATAATCGCAATTTCGACGCTATGTGCCGCGCAACACAAAACGGCGGAGATTAACAAGACATCCTCCGCAGCCACGGCTGCCGCCGAGCCGAACTTGCCGAGCGAAGATACGGTCAATTCGTTCTTGCACGAGATGTTCGGATACGACTCGTCGCTGTCCTATAAAGTAGGGTCGATCAAGCCTGCCGCTGCGGCGGGGGTGGCGGAAGTGACGGTGGTTCTGAGCAGCGCCCAGGGGCAATCGGCGAACAAGCTATACATCACGGCGGATGGCAAGCACGCACTGGTGGGCGAAATGATTCCGTTTGGAGCGCATCCCTTTGCCGCTGACAATAAGCGGCTCCGGGAGTCGGCGAAGGGGCCCACGCGCGGGCCTGTGGATGCGCCGGTCACGCTGGTGGAGTTCAGCGACTTGCAATGTCCGCATTGCAAGGAGGCGCAGCCGAAGCTGGACAAGTTCATGTCCACGGCGAAGAATGTGCGGCTGGTTTATCAAAATTACCCTTTGCCCATGCACGATTGGGCGGCAAAGGCGGCGGCCTACGGCGATTGCGTAGCACGTAGTTCAAACGACGCGTTCTGGAAATTTGAAGAAGGCACATTCGACGCGCAGAGCGACATTACGGCGGCCAACGCGGACGAAAAACTGACCGCCATTGCCACTGCCGCTGGGGTGAAGGGCGCGGACATCGCAACATGCGCCGCGAAACCCGAGACGGCGGCGCACGTGGATGCTTCGGTTGGCTTGGGGATGGAGCTGGGGGTGAACTCCACGCCGACGATTTTTATCAATGGCCGCGAAGTGACCAGCTTTATGTCGTTGCCGGAGGAAGTTCTGCAGAAACTGGTGGATTTTGCGGCGAACAATCCAAGTAAATAACTGAGGCGGATAATCCCGGCGAGTTGCGTTGGTTGCTGCGACACCGAAGTTACGGAGTCATCCAGATTTCATTGTCGGCCTGACGCAGTGCGTCTCGCACGATGTGCGGAGTGATGACGACGAGTAATTCGTCGTCTTGAGTGGTTTTGCTGTTGTCCACCATGGCTTTATTAAGCAACGGCACCGCACCAAGCCCGGGTATGCCGTTCATGCTGAGCTGTTCGGTATGGCTGACCGCACCCGCGATGACAGCTGGTTCGCCATCCTGCAAAACGATGCTGCCCTTATATTCCCGATTGGAGATCACGGGAATTCCATTGACGGATTGTGTGCCGATGGAGCGAAGGGATAATTCGAGAGCAAGGGCCACACTGGAGTCGGAAAAAATCGAGGGCTTTGCCTTCAGATTCAGGCCGATATCTTCATAGTTAAACGAGGGGAAGGGAGTTCCCAAGGCCCCTGCGCCGGCGGCGGCCCCAGCCTGCGATCCGAGAAGTTGCGAGATTGCCGAACTGCTGAAAGAAGTGGAAAAGCTGGCGGTGAGAATGGGATAGCGCTCGCCGATCTTGAACACGGCATCAGAATTGTCGCCGGCGCGCAAGATGGCATGCTGCAGGTCATGAACTGAGCTTTGGTTCAGGGAAAGCGTGGCGGTCAAGTGGTCGAGGCTGACGCCTGAGAAGCTTAACCCTCCGCCGAAGGTGGCGAGAGGCTGGCTGAAGATGCCCTGGCCGCTCTGCAATTGCGCGAGCAGGGCGGAGAGTCCCCCAGCGCCGGCCGCGGAGAGTCCGCCGGATTGGAGCCCATTGATGAGAGATTGAATGCTCTGGCCGCCCAAGGCGGCGAGCGCAGCCGCGGGAATGTTGTAGAGATTGAAGTCGTTCGGAATATGCATGCCGATTTCGCGGACCAGGGAGTGCGAAACTTCGTACACTTCGATATCCAGCATGACCTGAGGGCGGGCTTGATCGAGTTTTTGAATGTATTGAGTGGCTGCGTCGAGGATGCGCTGGGGAGCGCGTACAACGATAGTGCCCTCTTGCTGCCCCTGGGACAAGAACCGCACGTCGAATACGTTACGCAGGGAGTTGTTGATGTCGTTCAGGGCCGTCGGTTGGTACTCCCCAGGGAAGTAGAAAGTGCGCATCGCCATGCGGTCGAATTGGCGATGATTGTCGGGGGTGTCGGCGGCAACGATGACCTGCTTGGAATCGACAGGACTCCAGAAAGCTTTTGTGACAATGCCGGCGGCCGTCATCGCGGTTGGAAAGTTGGAGCTTCCCAGATCAAACCAGACGTGGCGGGAGACGACGCTATCGTCGATTACGGCGGATATGCCATAAGCGCTTGCGACCTGCGCAAGCAAAACACGGCTGTCACCGCGAAAGTGGAACTCGTGAAGGGATGGGTCGGGAGCGAGTTCGATGATTGGGCTATCGGCAACGATTTCGGCAGGTGGAGGTGCGGCGGTGCTCTGGTTTCCCGCCAGATCGCTGGCCAGCAAGTCCTTGAGGCGCTGTTTGGCGAATTCATTTTGTGGATCCAAATGCAGGGCGTTGCGAAAATCCGCCTGCGCTTCTACCAGTTGATGATTGAGAAGAGCCTGATTGCCTTTTTGCAGATAGTCGTAAACCACGCGTTGTTGGGTAGCGGCTTCAGCGGTGGCGTAGGTCACGTTGCGAGGGAAATAATGCACGGCTTCGGTGAACTCGGCTAAAGCCTCTTCATTGTTTTGGTTCTGGAGCAGGCGCATGCCCTGTTTGAAGGCTTTTTCGGCCTGCTTCAAGTCTTTGCGGGAGGGATTGCAATTTGCAGCTCCTGGATTACCGGGAGGGCAAGGAGCAAGCACCTGAGCAGGCTGGTCAGCGGTTTTGTCGGCAGAGAAAGCCCGGCCCACCGGAAATATTGCCGCTAACAGACCCGCGGCGAACGCATAGCGTAGCGAAGATACGGACACCCACGGCATTGATTTCATTGTAGAACGTCCCTGCACGAGGAAACAGGGTCTGCGCTACCAGTAGAACGTGGCGAGTGAGGAACATTGCGCCTTTATTGCGCTGGTATGCCGGCGGACAGCGCTTGTGGAAATGCAAAGTACAGAGATTGCGGGACGATCGACCCATGTCCCATGGTAAGTTGGAAAGTTGGCGCTAATTGGCGTATAACATAGGGTTCCGTTGTCACGCGTACGCTCCCCCGTGCGGCAATCACGAACTAATAATTGACGAATTGATACTGTCAGCGAGGATTCATGTCCAGCCCAAGTACGTCCAGCACGGCTCTGGCCCCGAAAGGCCTTGAGGGAATTGTCGCAACAACTTCGAAGATTTGTTATATCGACGGCGATGCAGGGGTTCTAGCCTATCGTGGCATTGACATCCATGAGTTAGCCGATCATTCCAATTTTGAAGAGACTTGTTATCTGCTATGGTTCGGACACCTGCCCAAGGCCGCCGAGCTTAATGATTTGCGGGCGCGTCTCGCTGCCGAGCGAAAAATTGATCCGGCCATCATCTCGCTTCTAAAGAATGCGCCTAAAGAAGCAGTTCCCATGGATGTGCTGCGAACCGCGGTTTCGGCGCTGTCGTTTTACGATCCCGAAGACAAAAAGAACGACCATGAGGCGAACGTCAATAAGGCCATCCGTCTGACCTCGCAGATCGCGATGATAGTGGCGGCGTATGACCGGATCCGCAAGGGTAAAAACGTTGTCGAGCCGGATAAGACGCTCTCCCATTCGGCGAACTTCCTACTTCTATTGAGCGGGGAAAAGCCGTCGCAAACCGCGGAGCGCGCTCTTGATATCGCGCTGATTCTTCATGCTGATCATGAACTCAATGCTTCGACTTTTGCCGCCCGCGTGACCGCGGCGACTTTGTCCGATATGCATTCGGCGGTCACTTCGGCGATTGGCGCGCTCAAAGGGCCTTTGCATGGCGGGGCGAACGAAGCCGTGTTTCACATTCTGGAAGCGATCAATAAAGCCGGCGCCAACCCGGTGGATTACATCAAGAACATGCTGGCGCAGAAGAAAAAAGTGCCGGGATTTGGCCATCGCGTCTATCACACGGAAGATCCGCGAGCGACGCACCTGCGCAAAATGTCGAAGGATCTGTGCTACTCCAGCGGCCAAAACAAGTGGTACGACATGTCACATGCGATTGAAGAGTTCATCAAGGCGGACAAAAAGCTCAACGCCAACGTAGATTTCTACTCGGCTTCGACTTATCACACGCTGGGAATTGACGTCGATTTGTTCACGCCGATCTTTGCAGTGTCCCGCATTAGCGGCTGGGCGGCACACGTGATTGAACAACTCGATGACAATCGCTTGATTCGTCCGCGGGCGGATTACATTGGGCCTACATATCCCAGCCCGTATGTGCCCATGAATCAGCGGTAATATTCCGCAATGAAGAAGCCCGACGACTTACGTTCTTCCGTCGGGCTTTGTGCTGACTGCGGTCATTCGAACAAAATCATTTCCGATCGCGGTTCGGTGTTCTACCGGTGTGAGTTAGCTCTGACGGATTCGCGCTTTGCGAAATATCCTCGCTTGCCGGTGTTGTCGTGCCCGGGCTATGTGCAAATTCCCGATTTGAAACCGAAGAATTAATTTCTTGGCATACGGATGGAGAGCTCTTGCTACACTGCTTGCTTGGCAGACAATCACAAAAGAATTCTGGTCACAGGCGGCGCGGGCTACATTGGCAGCCACGCAGCGCATGCTTTGGCGGAGCATGGCTACACTCCGATTATTTACGACAATCTTTCGACGGGATTCCGAAAACTGGCGGACGGCTTTGAGTTGATTGAAGGCGATGTCGCGGATACGGAGAAACTGGGTCCGATATTGGCCAGAGTAGACGCGGTGATGCACTTTGCCGCACACGCTTATGTCGGGGAATCGGTTGCGAATCCGCAAAAATATTTTCAGAACAACGTCGTCAAAGGATTGCAGTTTCTGGATGCCGTTATTAAGTCTAGCGTGCGGAAGTTTGTGTTTTCGTCGACCTGCGCAATTTATGGCATGCCAGAGCGCTTGCCGCTCACCGAGGATGCACCAAAGCGGCCGATGAATCCCTACGGTGTGACCAAGCTGATCTTCGAACAGGCGCTTCATGCCTACGACCGCGCCTACGGACTACGATTTGTGGCGCTTCGGTATTTCAATGCGGCCGGCGCAGATCCGCAGGGGCGCGTTGGGGAAATGCATGATCCCGAGCCACACTTGATTCCGTTAGCGCTTGCAGCCGTTCAGGGCAAGCGTGAGGCGCTGGAAATTTTGGGTAACGACTATCCCACTCCGGATGGCACTTGCGTTCGCGATTACGTCCACGTCAGCGATTTAGCCGAAGCACATGTGCTGGCGCTGAAGTATTTGGATAGCCATGAATCACTGGCGGTGAATCTTGCGAGCGGTAGAGGATATTCAGTAAAGGAAGTACTGGCGACGGTAGAACGTATTTGCGGAAAGAAAGTGCCGGTGCGAACTTCTCCACGACGACCGGGCGATCCCCCGGTGCTCGTTGCCGATCCAGCTTTGGCGAAAGAAACGCTCGGATGGGAAGCGAAATACTCCCATGATGAGATGGTCTCTACCGCGTGGCGATGGGCGCAGAAAAATCAGTGATTGCTACTGGTTGCGGCAGTGGAATATAAGTCGAATCGGTCACCGGCGTATTCAGCAGATCGATGGCGACCGTAGGGATATCTCCTGCCGCGTCGAGTTCGGCCGGAGGCCCGAAGCCCAGCTCTTCGGAGCTTGTTGAGTGAATGACGCCTTGAACGATCTGCGAAGGACTCAGGCCTGCGACTTCGCTAAGGGCCGGCACAATGGAGTCACTTTCTTGATTGAAAATTTGCGGCCAGCCCTTGGATGTCAGATGTCCCGCCAGGTAGTCACCGACACAGAGCAACCGAATAGATGCCGCGACGCTCGAGCTGTCCAGGCCATCGAGCTGGCTTTGCGATTCGAGCCCTTGAATCAAGGCTGTCGGCATGGGATGCAGAATCGGATTCTGTAAGGCCTGTAACGCCGGGCTTAGACTGCCATCGAAGCCGTCGCCTTGCAAATCGCCGACGCCGCCGGACACGGTGGTTCCATTCTTGAAAGTGACACTCGTGAAGCTCGGGCTTCCGGACAAAGCGAGCACGCCGCGGACGCACAGATTGTTCTTGTCCAATAAGTGAATCGCCAAAGGCGAACCCCAATAGGGTGTCGCGATGGTTATGACTTTGTGAACGAAGCCGAGGGTAAAAGTCGTCGGACCGTAGAAAGGTTTCACCGATGGGAGCGTGCGCGTGATGTCGCCACCCATGCTATGCGCGAGAATGTCCGCCTGAATGGCCGCCACTGGTACATTGGCTGGATTGGCCCCACCCTTGAAATTATTGATGAAGGCGTTGATCTGTTGCAGCACCGCGGCCGCGTTATAGGAAAAACCGAGAGCGCTCGCGGGCGCGTTCTTGATGCTGCTGACGGCCCAGGAAGGGACATTCGGTTTATAAGACTTGATCTGCGAACCGATGACAGTGCCGTAATTCGCTTCATTGATATCAAAACGCGCGTCGCCGATTAAGGGCGTAAAGTCGGCCCAATCGGCGGCACTACCCCACAGACCGTGAACGAGCACCAAAGGTGGCCGAAGGACAGTGACGGGAGCGTTCGTAGATAAGTTTGTATCGAGCGCGAGAGCTTGAATGGTCACAAAGCGGTCGGCTGAACTTGCGTCTTGTCCCTCGGGCCGTGGGAAATCGATGGGTGCGCCGTAGATGGCAAACGCAAATGGACCCGAAGATGTATTAACTGCGGTAGCCGTCATCTGGCTGGCGGTAAAAGTTGTTGTGCCGATGGCGCCCAGTCCGCCATCTTCGGCGGCCGAAGTGCTTTGCATGCCGGAGTCATTGATGACGGTCAAGATAAATTGCTCGCCGGCGCCATCCGCGGGAATGCGCAGCACCATTTCAGTTGCGCCGTCAGCGCCCACGCCTTGCACCACGCGGCCTTTGGTGGCCAACGCATTCACATTCTTTGTCACCTGCGCACCGGTTAAAAGCTGAGGGACGGGGTCAAGAAAAGTGACTTGCGGAGGCGCGGAGGGCTGCTGACCTTGAGCGTGACAGAAGAAAAGGGATACGAATAAACAGAGGCTGATCGCTTTGCGCATAACGGACTCCAGAGACACTTCGTCAAATAATGCCCGCGATAGTAGCACAATCCGATCACAGGCGCATACGGTCAGCGACATCTGTCTATGCCACTTTACGTAGCACGAGCGCGGAGTTTTTTGATCCGAAGGCGATGCAGTTGCAGACTGCGAACTCGATGTCCTTTTTTCGTCCGACCTCAGGAACGTAATCCAGATCGCACTCTGGGTCGGGGGAATCCAAATTTAACGTGGGAGCAATTTGGCCGCGATGCATGGCAACGATGGTTGCCGCCACACCCGCCGCGCCGCACGCGCCCTGCGGATGGCCAATTTGTGATTTCAGAGCTGACATAGGAGTCTTGTAGGCGTGATCGCCTAAGGCGAGTTTCAAAGCGCGAGTTTCGATGCGGTCGTTTAATTGCGTCGAAGTTCCGTGGAGATTTACGTAGTCCACCTGCTCGGGGACGATGCCCGCGTTTTGCATCGCCAACCCAATCGCACGGGCCGGTTCTTCGCCGCACTCTTGCAGACGGACACGATGGAAGGCCTCGCAAGTTGAGCCGTACCCAGCGATCTCGGCAAGAATCTTTGCGCCGCGTGTCTTTGCGTGTTCCATCTCTTCGAGCACAAACATCCATGCGCCTTCGGCGAGAACGAAGCCATCGCGATTGACGGAAAACGGCCGCGAACCGCGCTCCGGTTCCTGGTTCCAGGAGTCCGTCATGATTTTCATCAGCACGAAGCCTTTCATAATGCCGAGGGCGATGGGCGCATCCGCGCCCCCGCTTAAAACCATATCCAGACGTCCCGACTGAATTTGCCGCATGGAATAGGCGAAAGCATCAGTGGACGACGTGCATCCTGTAGTGATGAGATGGCTGGAACCACGCAGCCCGAATCGAACGTTTAGTTCGCTCGAAATCGATCCCATAACGCCGGTGGGCACGCAGAACAAACTCATCTTCGAATATTGCTGGTGAAAGAAGAGGCGGTATTGTTCTTCGGTGAATTCCTGCGAGCCTCCGCCCGAACCCATAATTACGCCGAAGCGGCGCCGTTCTTCGAGGGGCAGGGAAGCGATGTCAATCCCTGATGCTTTTATCGCTTCGGTGGCGGCTGCGATAGCCAGCGGCAACACACGTGAAACGTGTTTGCGGTCGCGCTTCTCAACCCAGGCGAGTTCGTCGAAATCACGCACTTCGCCGGCAATTTGAACCGGAATTTCAGAGGCATCGAAGGTGCCGATGCGGCGAACGCCGCTTTTGCCGGCCAGAATGGCCTCAGCAAACGCCTCATTTCCGGCACCATTCGGGCTGACTACGCCCATTCCCGTAATCACGACGCGTTTTCGCAATCCGCACCTCACCTGCAACCCTACTCTAAATGCTTTTATGAAACGTGAAATGTCAATTTTATGTCGGAATGAAAATATCGGCTATGGAGGAAACGTCGGATCGAGATGTGATGACGTTCGTGATTTGGAATCTGCCTTATAATCAAGCGTTCCGCTGACAAGTAAACCGCAAATAAGTACGGAGAAGAATTTTGGCCTACGACGACCTGCGAGATTGGATTGGCGCGCTCGAACGCGCTGGCGAACTCAAGAAAATCACGACAGAAGTTGACCCGATTTTGGAATTGGCAGAAGTTACGGACCGGGTGTCGAAGGGGAAGGACGCCAAAGGAAATCCTGGTGGCACGGCGCTGCTTTTCCAAAATGTTAACGGCTATCCCGGTTCGCAGGTTTTGATTAATCAGTTCGGTTCGGCAAAAAGAATGAAGCTGGCGCTCGAAGTGGATGAGCTTTCTGAAATCGCCGATCGCATCCGCATGTTCATGGATGTGAAGTCACCGCAAGGGTTCCTCGATAAAGTAAAAATGCTGCCCATGCTTGCGGAGATGGGAAAGTTCTTCCCAAAGACAGTTTCGAGTGGGCCGTGTAAAGAAGTGATTAAGCGGGACAACTTCTCGTTGCTCGATTTTCCGGTGTTGCAATGCTGGCCGGGCGATGCGGGCCGATTCATTACGCTTCCATGTGTGGTTACGCGCGATCCGAAGACCGGGAAGCGCAACGTCGGCATGTACCGCATTCAGATCTATGACGAGAAGACCGCTGGCATGCACTGGCAGCGGCAGAAAGTGGCAGCCGAGCACTATCGGGAGAGAATGCGTGCCGCAGTTCAGGCGCCGGGTGCCCCATCCTTGTCGCGTTCTGTGCGACAGGGTGGGGCTGTTGATCTGATGGCGCGCACTGGCGGCGGTTCGGCTCTCCTCGAAAACGCCCAGCCTTCAGGACGCATGGAAGTTGCCGTTGCCATTGGCACCGAGCCAGCCATGACTTTTTCTGCTATCGTTCCCGCGCCGCCAGATATCGAAGAGTACATGATCGCGGGATTCCTTCGACAGAAGCCAGTTGATCTGGTGAAGTGCGAAACCGTAGATCTCGAAGTTCCGGCCAACTCTGAAATTGTTCTGGAAGGCTACGTCAATCTCGACGAACTTCGCACGGAAGGCCCGTTTGGCGATCACACCGGATTTTATTCGCTGAGTGATCTCTATCCGGTATTCCACGTGACCTGCGTGACGCACCGCAAAAATCCGATTTATGCGACGACCATTGTCGGCAAACCACCGATGGAAGACGCTTACATGGGCAAAGCTGTCGAGCGCATTTTTCTGCCGTTGATGAAGCTGACCATCCCCGAAATTGTGGACGTAAACCTTCCCGTCGAAGGCGTCTTTCACAATCTGATGATCGTTTCCATCAAGAAGTCTTACGCCGGTCAGGCGCGCAAAGTGATGAACGCCGTCTGGTCGCTGGGGCAGGCCATGTTCACCAAGTGCATTATCGTCGTGGACGAAGATGTTGATGTACAGAACGTCGCGGACGTAACGCTGAAGACCCTGAACAACATCGATCCCGAGCGCGATATTCAATTCACGCTGGGCCCGATCGATTCGCTCGACCACGCCTCGCGTTTGCCAAACTTCGGGTCGAAGATGGGTATAGATGCCACGCGCAAGTGGCCCGCGGAAGGCTTTACTCGTCCCTGGCCGGAAGAAATTGTGATGGATGAGAAGACGAAGGCGCTGGTGGATGCGAAGTGGAAGGCGTTGGCGAAAGAGTTGGGCCTGTTCTAAACAACAAGGCCGCCAATATGGGCGGCCCTGTTTCTAGTTGATCGAAACCTCAGTCGTAATACTCCAACCCCAGGTGCGTGATCAGTTCTTCTCCGCGCAAATGGCGCAGCGTATTCTTCAGCTTCATCAACTGAATGAACAGATCGTGTTCGGGATAAAGCCCCGGCAAAGTCATCGGCGACTTGAAGTAGAAGCTCAGCCACTCCTGGATGCCGATGCCTTTCAGCTCGGAACTGCGTGCGGCCAAGTCCATGAAGAGAACCAGGTCAAGAACGATGGGCGCGGCGAGAATGGAGTCGCGGCAGAGGAAATCAACTTTAATCTGCATGGGATAGCCGAGCCAGCCGAAGATGTCGATGTTGTCCCAACCCTCTTTGTTATCACCGCGTGGCGGGTAATAGTTAATGCGAACTTTATGGGTAAAATGGCCGTAAAGGTCGGGATATAGATCTGGTTGCAAGATGTGCTCAAGAACCGAAAGCTTCGATTCTTCCTTGGTCTTGAACGAACCGGGATCTTCCAGCACTTCGCCGTCGCGATTGCCAAGAATGTTTGTCGAAAACCATCCGTTCAATCCGATCATGCGGGCTTTGAATCCGGGCGCGAGGATGGTCTTAATCAGCGTCTGGCCTGTCTTGAAATCTTTCCCGCTGATGGGCGCATTATTCTCGCGTGAAAGTTCGCGCATCGCGGGAAGATCAACAGTTAGATTCGGTGCGCCATTGGCGAAAGGCACACCTTCTTTCAAAGACGCATAGGCGTAGATCATCGAAGGTGCGATGTTGGGGTCGTTCTTGGTTAGTGCTTTCTCGAAGGCTCTTACCGACTGATGCGCAGCGGTGGGCTCGATGTAGCTTTCCGTCGATCCGCACCACATGGTCACCAATCGCGACGCGCCGGACGTCTTGCGGAAGTCGCGGATGTCGTCGCGGACCTGCTCGGCAAGATCCATCTTCGTCTTGCCCTTCTTCACGTTCGGGCCGTCGATCAGCTTCACGTAATTGCGATCGAATACGGCTTTGCGCGGCTTGATTTTGCTAAGGAACGGTTTCACCTTGTCGAGCAATTCTTTTTCAAGGACGCCCGCTTTCGATGCGGCGGAGTACATGTCGTCTTCGAATATGTCCCATCCCGTGAATACGAGGTCGTCGAGACCCGCGAGCGGAAGAAATTCTTTGATCTTGGGCGAACGGGAATCGGTACGCTTGCCGAGGCGGATCGTGCCCATTTGCGTGAGCGAGCCGATGGGCTTGGCAAAGCCTTTGCGAACGGCTTCGACGCCGGCAACGAAGGTCGTTGCGACCGCGCCCATGCCGGGGATCATGATGCCAAGTTTTCCCTTGGCTGGCTTAATTTCACTTGCAGATGGGGAGACTTCAATTTTTGCGTGCTTCTGGCGCTTCGCCATAGTCAGGCTGATTCCTCTCCTGAGGGGATAAATGAGAACTTTGCGATGTCAGGCAAACAAACATGGTCTCGTATCGCGCATGTATTTGCAACCGCACGAGAGCGAACGAGCGTAAGCGGAATGTAATGGTAGATTTTGCGCATCAAGCGGGTATAGGGCAGAAACGAAAAGACCAGAGAGAGGAAATCATCGCACCTGCGGTCGAGAAAAATTACGCAGCTTCTTTGGTGGCCAACGCTGGAGCCTGACGCCGCGAGTTTGTGGATGCGTCCACGATCTTCATCTGCTTCCAGTCGTAAGGCAGTTCTTTTCCGCAATCCAGACAAACGACGTACGTGCTGGTACGCGCTGCCGCTAGAGTACGGCTGGCGCCGCGCCGTGCGGTGATGGGAAAACTGTAACGGGAATGCCAGCAACCGAAAACCGCGTCAAATAATTTAGCTATCATCGCCTACCTCCAGAACCTCCCTGAAAAACCTTAAATCACACTTCTCTAAAACCCGAATCTTACAAGTTTGATTCGGTAGAGAGGCAAAAGGGTGCGTGAAACTGATAAGTGCTTAGTATGGTTCGGCTTGCCGGCGGGCTATGGAGTGCCGTAAAGCTGACGGTATACGTTGGCGTTGCGCACAATGGCTTCGACGTATTCGCGGGTTTCGGTGAAGGGAATGGATTCAACAAACTCAGGGATGTCGCGGTACTTGGGTTGGGCCATCCAATCTGCCACACGATCGGTGCCAGCATTGTAGGCGGCGAGCGCGTATTCAACCGAGCCGAACTTATCGATCATGCTCTTGAAATAGCGGGTGCCAATTTGCAAATTTGTGCCCGGCGTAAATAATTCCGCGGCCGAGAAATGTCTTAATTTCTCTTCTCGCGCTACGGTGCGACCGACTCGCGGCAACAGCTGCATCAGCCCGACAGCGTCTTTTTTCGAGACGGCATTAGGATTGAATTCCGATTCCTGCCGTATGAGCGACGCGATGAGATAGGGATCCAAGCCATTGCCGTCGGAAAATCTTTTCAGATCAACCCAGTAGGCTTTGGGGAAAAGTGCTTCCCAATAGGAGCGCGGAAGCGCGGGAATATCCACCGCAAAATAATTGGGTTGGGCATGCTTGAGCGTTTGAATCGCGAGATCGTAGCGTCCAGCATCGCGGTACATGCGCGCAATTTCTGCCGGCAGCCAATTGCCCGGGTCTTCCTGCCCAGCGGCCTTTAGTTCCCGCACGGCGAAGTCGAGCAATGCGCCATTCTCCAGTAGATGGGCTTTTTGTACCCGCAAATTGTCTGCCGGAGGGGGATCCGCGATTTGAGGGGCATATTTCAATGGCGGTATGCGATCCAGCAAAGTTATTTGCGCAGCGGGGGGTTGCGACGGCATTTGGGCCAGACGTTGTCTGGCCAATTCACCGTAATAATAATTGCGGTAGCGGGCCGAAGTCTTCAGATAGTAGGCGCGCGCAACGGCGACATCGTGATCTTCTTCTGCCAGGCGGCCGCGCCAATACAGCGCCGCTGGAATCTCGGACGAATCCGCGTAGAGAGCGATCTGGTCTTCAAAACCTTTTTTGGCATCGGCATCGCGGCCCATTCGCAAGCTGAGCCACGACACCTTCCAATGCGCATAAGCGGCGCGCTCTGCCGTGGGGAAACGCGCCTGCAACTCGCGATAGGAATCAATGGCGCGGTCGTAGTCTTTGCGCAGCAAATAAATATTTCCGGCTGCGAGAAGGGACTGTTCGAGCCAAGTGCTCGTCGGCGCAGTCTGCCGCAGCTGATCCAGATAGCTGAGAAAGGCATCGTCATCATCGATTGACCGGGCCAATTCTCCGAATTCGAAGAGGCGTTGTCCTGCAAGCTCCGGCGTCGCGGGCGAAAGAGAGTCGAGGACTTGGCGTGCCTCGCGGCTCTGGCCAGACTTGCGCAAGGCTTCGGCCAGCGTGAACTCAAGCGCCGGGCGATGCTCATCAGTTGCTTCGGGCAGTAGATCCCGATAGGCATCAGCGGCGTCGCTATAACGCTTCCCTTTGTAAAGCAGGTCCGCCCGCGTCTGGCGTTGGGCAAGAGTGGGCGTGGGCAGGGACGCTGATGTCTGCAGTTTTTTAAGTTCAGATTCTGCCGAGGCCGCCTCCGCACTCAAGGGCATTTCGAAATAGATGTTGCGAAAAATCGCAATGGATTTCGCAGGCTGGTTCGTCGCCTCATAGGCTTGCCCTAGCGCGAGTTCCAAATCGCTCCGGGTAGGCTGCCGATTGGCTTCGAGTATCTGGACTGCCTCAGAAGCGCGGTTATCCGCCAGCAAGGCGTTCCCGTCCAGCACGCAGGCATCGCGCACTAAGAGCGATGCCGGAAAAGCTTTCTCGAATCCGCCGATGGTTGCTACAGCCTCGGCCGCTTGGCCCGTTTCCAGGTAGGCCGTGGCCAGATAGTAAGCAACATAGTCACCGATCTCGCCCGCATGTAACTTGGCGCGGTTCAGGGGAGCAATGGCGCCGCTATAGTCGTGATCAAGAATACGAGCGTAGCCGATTACGAGCCAGGCCAGCGCGCCAGAATCCGATGCGCCGTGAGCCCGGGCATAGGTTTCAACGCCGGAATAGGCTGCCGGAGTTCGATCCTGAATTAGCTGCTGCGCCATCGGCTTCAGGCTTGTCGAAGCGACAAAGGCCCGTCGCATACGCTGTAAACGTGCAGATGCATGCTTTTTAGGCGTATGCGGCTTGTGCTTCGAGGGGGCATGTGTCGTCCTGGGATGAGTTGACTCAGAAGAGGATTGCGGCGCAGCGAAGGAGCGGCAACTGAGAATGGCGGCGAAGATTACGAGCGATAAATGCGAGCGACGCACTGCAAAATCTTTCCACTGACAAGCGGTTGAACAGGATGGTTTTAAGGTATCACCCTGCGTCATGAAAATGTTATCAAATTCATTAACCCTTGAAGTTCGCGCCCATCAGGGAAATATCGTCTTCGGCGAGGCTCCGCACAACTTCATGACTGAAATAGTCGGCATTGGCCGCCACGGTGTTGCCGTAGCGTTTGAGGTAGGTGGCTCGGCTCTTTTCAATGTCCTCTTTTAGCCGGTCGTATATGTCCTTGTTCTTCCGGCCGTCGGATACTTTGGCCTGGTTATACAACTTGATCTCGTCCATGAGAAGGCGCGCAAACCGTTGAGCCTTGCGATGGACTTCAGTATCTTCGGCCGACATTTGGGGCGGAGCACCAGCCGGTGCCGACGCGGCCATCGCTTTTGCGGGCGCTGCGGCGGACGCTACGTGCGTCGGCGCGTGGGCCGCAAAGGGATCTGAATATGATGTGACAGCTTGGACGGCTGGAGCCTCGGACTCGGCGGTTTCGGTTGGCCCCTCTTTCGGAGCTTGTTTGCGTAAAGATGCGACTTCCAGCCAGGCGCTGGTGGCTTTGACGAGCAATTCGATGGCAACACTATCCAGCGCGCCGCCAGTACCGGCATCAGCATAAACCAGAGCCGCGACTTTATCCTTCAGCAGCAAGGGAAGAACCAGTACCCGATCATCCTCGACGGCTCCGAATCGGGAGAAGAATTCAGCATCTATTTCCGACGCGCGTCCCCGCGCGGCCACGCGCGAGTGCAGCGATTCGTAGGCCACGCCGCCGGTGACGTCCAGCGGAAAGTCCTTGATGCCATCACTGTCGGCAAATCCACGTCCCTGCCATCCCGAAGCTGTACCGGCTTTGACTACAAATAACGCCGCGCGCCCACTGTACGGTGCCGTGCTCTCCAGTAGCGCTCGCAAGATTTCCTTTTGGGTATTTCCCGCCTGGATATGCGACATCGACTTCAGAAGCTCGCCAGCCCCGCCTTCGGAGGCGGGTGCGCTGCCCGACAAATGGGGGCGTAAGTCTTCTAATACTGCGCGCACCAAGTCTTTGCGGAGGCCGGGGAGATGTTGCTCCAGGGCCTGAGTAACCGCGGCGGTAACAATCTGCTCGATTCCTGTTCGTTCTGACATAGTTCCAAATCAGCTGGTGTTTGACCGGACTGGGCTCAATCGTTGATTATAGGGCCATTACAGTTCATTACCTGGAATGACCTTGGGACGTGTCCGGACGCATGCGCCTAGTTTGCAATCTAACGTAAACTCGCCAACTCTGACTACCCCAAAAGCGTTCGCAGAACACCTTAGTCACCAGCTACAATAAAAGGGTCGCGACAGGGAACAGTAAAATTGTTGCATCGAACCGAACATGAGTGCCATCGAAACAAATGTAACTGAGCCAGTGAACGACGAGCTGGCGCTGGTGCAGGCGGCAAAAGGCGGCGATGTGAGCGCCTTTGAGCAGCTTGTGCGGCGTTACGATCGTAACGTGTTCCGGATTGCGCAGCACATTACGCAGAACCGGGAAGACGCGGAAGACGTGGTGCAGGAGGCCTTCCTTAAGGCCTACAACAACCTGAAAGGGTTTCAAGGCCAGTCAAAGTTTTATACCTGGCTGGTGCGCATCGCGGTCAACGAAGCGCTGATGAAGTTGAGGCGGCGCCGGCCCGAGCGCATGGTTTCGCTGGATGAAGATGTCAAGACTGAAGAAGATTCGGTTCCACGAGAGGTTGCAGATTGGAGTCCGAATCCCGAGCAGCAATATAACCAGGCCGAGTTGCGGGAGATCCTGAGCAAGACAATTCAAGGATTGCCGCAAGGGTTTCGAACGGTGTTTGTGTTGCGCGATGTTGAGGGTTTGTCAACGGAGGAAACCGCCGAGGCGCTTGATTTGAGCATTCCGGCTGTGAAGTCAAGATTGTTGCGGGCAAGGTTGCAATTACGGGAGCGGTTAAGTAGATATTTTCAGAAACGCGGGAATGGTAACAACAATGCAAAGCCTGGGGATGATCAAGCGTGAAATGCTCTGATTTTTTGCAAGAGCTAACTAATTACCTGGACGGTGCGCTCGATGCCCGGACAAAGACGGAACTCGAGGGGCATCTCTCGTGGTGCCACAACTGCTATGTGGTCTGCGATACCACGAAAAAGACGATTGAGATTTACCGTGATTCCACTCTGTATGAACTCCCCGAAGATCTGAGAACGCGCTTACGCAGCGCGATTGTATCCAAGTGCAAATCGCATAAACCCGACGCCGAAAAAGCGTAGCTTATGGGGCTAGCAGTGGCGTATTCGCGCAATGCCGTGCGTGCTATACTCATAGCCGCGATAGTTAGCGGCAATCCCGGGGCAAATCCTGTGATCTCCTCTCGGGCAAAATCCCGCGCATCCAAGCGTAAACAGGCAGTCAGTCTGCACAGATAGAGGGTATTTCCATGTCCGGCCACTCAAAATGGGCGACAATCAAACACAAGAAGGGCGCGCTGGACGCCAAGCGCGGCAAGATTTTCACCCGCCTGATTAAAGAAATCGGCATTGCTGCCAAGAATGGCGGCGGTGATCCTGACACCAACCCGCGATTGAGGACTGCGATTCTCGCTGCCAAGGCCGAGAACATGCCGCAGGACAACATCAAGCGGGCCATCCAGCGCGGTACGGGCGAATTGCCCGGCGCGGTCTATGAGGAATTTAGCCTCGAAGGTTATGGCCCCGGCGGAGCAGCCGTTCTCCTCGATATCAATACCGACAACCGCAACCGCACGGTGAGCGAGATTCGCCATGCTTTCGGCAAGAACGGCGGCAATATGGCGGAAGCTGGCGCCGTGTCGTGGATGTTCCACAAGAAGGGCGACATCATCGTTTCCAAGTCAGCGGCGAAGGAAGACGATCTCATGAACATCGTTCTCGAAGCGGGGGGCGAGGATTTGAACGATGACGGCGAGAACTGGGAAATTCTCACCGAACCTTCCGCTTATGAAGCCGTTCTCGAAGCGGTGAAGAAAGCTGGCATTGAGCCTGCTTCGGCGAGTGTGGCCATGATCCCGCAAAACTACATCAAACTGGAAGGCGCGCAGGCCAACACGATGATTCGCCTGATGGAAGTGTTGGAAGACCATGACGACGTGCAGAACGTGCACTCCAACTTCGATATTGACCAGAAGTTGCTCGAAGAAGTGGCTGGATAGAGGTTTTGATTAACGGATCGAGGCCGCCCGAGAGGGCGGCTTTTGTTTTTGCGGTCGGCGCTGAAAAGTTTTCAACATGTCAGTGCAAAAGTTTGTGGAAAAGTCGGACAGTAACCACGTAAGTAACTGTCTGGGTGAGTTTTTAGCTGGTTGCACAACCTTGAGTGCTGCATTTTTGCAATTGAAGAAAAAATTTTGAAAATCAGGTTAGACAAGTTGGTGTTCGAACGCGGCCTGGCTCCCTCGCGCGAGCGGGCGCAGGCGCTAATCCTTGCGGGCAAAGTTTTAGTGGAAGGCCAAAAATTCGAGAAGCCCGGAACCAACGTCGAAACGAATGCGGAACTCCGTTTGTTAGGAGCAGACTTAAAGTATGTCGGCCGTGGAGGGCTCAAGCTTGAACGCGCGCTCGAGCATTGGCAGATTGACGTCAGGGATAAGACCTGCCTCGATGTCGGCGCGTCCACGGGGGGTTTTACCGACTGCCTGCTGCAACACGGGGCAGGGCACGTGATTGCAGTGGATACCGGATATGGGCAGATTGATTTTCGGTTGCGCCAGGATCCACGAGTTAGGCTTCTTGAAAAAACCAATGCTCGCTACCTGACACGCGAACAATTAGGGAGTGAAGACGCAAAGTTTATTGCGATGGATGTGTCATTCATCTCCGCGACGTTGGTGCTGCCAGCTGTGATTGCCGCAGCGTTTTTTCAGTCTCAAGCGATCCGCCATCTCGTTGTTCTCGTAAAACCGCAATTTGAAGTGGGGAAGGAACGAGTCGGCAAGGGTGGCATCGTGCGAGATGAGGCGGCACAGCAAGGTGCGGTCGAACGAGTGCGAAGTACCGTGATTGACCTCGGCGGACAGGATGTCGAGGTGATTGACTCGCCTATTTTGGGCGCCGAAGGCAACCGGGAATTCTTGTTGCACGCGCAGTTCTGAATCTGCGTTTCATTGTTTCCGGCAAACTCCGGTACAATTTCACCTTCGATGGATACGCAGCAAAAGAGCAAGACGGCCGCGATTGTTTCCAAGCCCGGCAAACCAGAACTGGCGGCCATTCTGCCGCAGCTTATTGCCTGGCTCAAATCGCATAACTATAAAATCATCGTTGATACGGAGACCTCCGTTCTAGCGTCGGAGCAGGAAGTCGTGCCGAGAAGCGAAATGGCGGCTCGGGCCCCAAGATTCATCGTCGTGCTTGGTGGAGACGGTACGCTGCTGGCCGCGGCCCGCTTAACGGCGAAGGCGGGCATTCCAGTGCTCGGCGTAAATCTGGGATCATTGGGCTTCCTCACGGAAGTGCCGATTGATGAGCTTTTTCCTGCGCTCGATACGCTCGAGGCAAACCAAGCCGGCATTCAGAAGCGTTCGATGGTTCGCTGTGAAGTCATCCGCGAAGGCGGATGTGTGGTCGAGTACGACGCGTTGAACGATGTGGTTGTCGGCAAAGCGACCATCGCGCGATTGAACCATTGCGATGTGTTTATTGACGGCGTCTTCGTTTCCAGCTACCAGGCGGATAGCTTGATTGTCTCAACTCCCACCGGTTCCACGGCCTACTCACTGGCGGCGGGCGGTCCGATTCTGATGCCTGAAGTCGATGCATTTGTGGTGACGCCGGTTTCGGCGCATTCGCTGACGCATCGCGCGCTCGTGGTGCGCGACACATCGGAAATCGAGATCGTAGTTGCGACGGGCGAGGAAGACGCTTACTTAAGCGTGGACGGCCAGGTTGGCACCCCGATTTTTGATGGCGACCGCATCCGCTGCCGCAAATCGGCTTACGAAGTTAAGCTGCTCCATTTCAAAGGCACTTTCTTCGACGTACTGCGGTCAAAACTCAAGTGGGGGCAGCGGTAACTCAAAAATCCATGCGACTGCGCATATTTTTCTTTTTTCTTTTCCTCGGGTTTTTTTTCATGCCGGCGGCGAATCTCGTTGGGCAAACAAAACCAGCCGCAGATCTAATCATCACCAACGCCAACATCTGGACTGTGGATGCATCCCATCCGAAGGCGCAAGCCGTGGCCGTGCTCGGTGAGCGCATTGTCGCCGTCGGCTCGAACGATGAAGTTGCAGAGTGGCGCGGGCCGAAAACGGAGGTAATTGATGCCGAAGGCAAGCTCCTCTTGCCCGGCTTCAATGATGCTCATACGCATTTCGCCAGTGGTGGATTTCAACTCGAAAGCGTGCAGCTCACTGACGCCACCAGTCCCGAAGAATTTGTTCGCCGGATTGCCGAGCAAGCGAAGAAAACGCCCAAGGGTGAATGGATGCAGGGCGGTGACTGGGATGAAACCAAATGGACGCCTGCGAAAATCCCGACCCGGCAAATGATCGATGCCGTCACCCCAGATACTCCAGTTTTCATTTATCGCTACGACGGGCATATGGCGTTGGCCAATTCGCTGGCGTTAAAGCTCGCCGGAATTAACGCGAAGACCCCTGATCCGCCGGGAGGTGTGATTGTCCGTGATGCGCAGGGCAATCCTACTGGGGCCCTGAAAGATGCGGCGCTGGATTTGGTGGACAAGAGGATCCCGCCATATACCCATGAACAGATAGTGCTTGCCGTGAAACGCGCACTTGCCCATGCGGCCACTTTGGGCGTCACAAGCGTGCAAGTGATGAATCCGGAATACGCCGAGATCGCCGCTTACGCCGAATTGCGCGAGCGCGGCGAATTGACAGCTCGCGTTTACGCCGCGCCATTGATTACCGAAGGAGCAGACGACCAGGCCAAAATCGGTATCCGCCATGCTTTCGGCGACTCCTATCTGCGAATCGGGGCGGTAAAGGCCTTTGCTGACGGGTCGTTGGGCTCGCGGACCGCGTACTTCTTTCAGCCGTATGCCGATGAGCCCACGAACTACGGGCTGCTTTCCGACGAAATGCACCCTATCTCGTTAATGCGTGATCGCATGATGAAAGCCGACGCGGCCGGACTGCAAATCTGCACTCACGCTATCGGTGATCGTGCCATTTCGACCATCCTCGATATTTATTCTGAGATCGAAGAAGCGCATGGTCCGGCGGATCGCCGATGGCGCATCGAACATGCGCAACACATGGCCGCCAAAGACTTTGACAGGTTCGCGCAACTGCATGTGATTGCTTCGGTGCAGCCCTATCACGCGATCGACGACGGCCGCTGGGCCGAGGCTCGCATCGGACACGACCGTGCCAGCCGCACTTATGCCTTCCGCACGTTTTTGGATCACGGCGTGAGGTTGGCGTTCGGAACCGATTGGGATGTGGCCCCGTTAAATCCGATGCTCGGCCTTTATGCAGCGGTGACACGAGCAACGCTCGATGGCAAAAATCCGCAAGGCTGGTTTCCCGAGCAGAAATTGACCGTGGCAGAAGCCGTTGAAGCCTATACGATGGGTTCAGCGTATGCGGAATTTCAGGAGAAGGAAAAAGGTTCGATTACTGTCGGCAAACTCGCGGACATGGTGCTGCTAAATGCGGATATCTTCTCGATTCCCCCCGAACAGATTCGCGATGTAAAAGTGCTGAAAACTATTGTCGGCGGCAAAATTGTGTGGGACGCTTCTGCCCATTAGGCTGGCACTTCTTCGCCTCGGATGAGATCGCGGAAGGTTTCGCGCTTGCGGATTAGTTTCGCGGTCTTGCCCTGAACCAGCACCTCGGCGGGACGCGGACGCGTATTGTAGTTGGATGCCAGCGACATACCATAGGCGCCCGTGTCCAGAATCGCCAGTAGATCGCCTTCCTCCACTTCGGGCAATTCGCGATCCCGGGCAAAAAAATCCCCGGTTTCGCATACCGGGCCCACAATGTCGGAAACTTCGCTGTGCGCCTCAGGCTTACGTTCCACCGGCACGATCTCGTGATGTGCCTGATAGAGTGATGGGCGAATCAAGTCGTTCATGCCGGCATCTACGACAATAAAATTCTTTTGGCCATTCTTCTTGCGGTAGGTCACACGGGTCAGAAGAGCGCCAGCCGGACCGATAATCGAACGTCCGGGCTCCAGCAACAAATGGATATTCAATCCGCGGAGAGGACGCAAGAGAGCTCGCGCGTACGCGCCAACTTCCGCGCAAAAGTCGCCTTTGCTCCGGTTCGTGTAGGAAATGCCGAGTCCTCCACCGGCGTCCACATACTTGATCCGGTGGCCCAGCGCGCGAAGGTCGAGCACCAGATTCGCTACGCGCTCCATGGCCGCCGCGAAGGGTTTCGGTTCAGTGATCTGGGAACCGATATGCACGCTCACTCCGGCTACTTCCAACCATTCCGATTTGGCGGCCTGCGTGTACAGGCGTGTCGCCTCCAGGATGGGTACGCCAAATTTGTGTTCGCGAAGTCCCGTGGAGATGTAGGGATGCGTCTCTGCCGGCACGTCCGGGTTTACGCGAAAAGCGACCCTAGCGGGGCGTCTTACTTTGGCCGCGCAGGCGACCAGAACGGCGAGCTCAGATTCGCTCTCGACATTAAAAAGAAGAATATCTGTTTTCAGCGCAGCCAGAATTTCTTCGGCAGTCTTGCCTACGCCGGAGAAGACAACCTTGGCTGCGCTGGCCGGGCTGACGCGCTGAATCCGCTCCAGTTCGCCCCCCGAAACGATATCGAAGCCGCATCCTTGCTTTGCCAGCAAACGCAAGATGGCAAGATTGGAGTTCGCCTTCACGGAATAGCAGATCGTATGGGGCGCCGCTTGGAATACCTCTTTGAATGCCGCTATGCGCCGGAGAATCTCAGACCCGGAATAAACGTAGAGCGGTGTACCAAACCGTTCGGCAAGACGCGAGAGAGGAATGAGATCGCAGTGCAGGCTTGACTCTTGTTTTCGATCTGCAACATAGGAAAACGCGGCAGAGATTTTCGGGGACTTACGCGGGGCGCTCACTTCTTTTTACCGTGCCCCGCTTTCTCTTTTTTATCTTTCTCACCGGTCTTCTCGACGACTTTAATGGCGACGACGGTCTGGTCGTCGAAAGCATCCATGCCCGCGGCGTGCTCAGCGGCCGCGGCAAAAATTCGCTTGACTACGCAATCGACCGATTCGTTGTGACATTGCTCGACAATCTTTTCCACGCGCGAACGCCCGAACAATTCGCCGGCGCGATTGGTTGCGTCGAGAATGCCGTCGCTGAAGAAAACAAAGACGTCGCCGGGCTTGGTGTAGAAGGTGTACTCGTCGTATTCAGCGTCATCGAACAAACCAAGGGGAAGGCCTGTGGCTTCGACCACTTGGGTCTTTCCGTTGCGGCAGAAGATGGGTCGCGGCAAGCCCGAATTTGCGACTTGCAACGTGCGTTCGCGGTCATCCCAAACGGCGTAAATCAAGGAAACAAACTGGCCTTCGATGCGGCGCTCGCCCAGCGAATAATTTACTGCCGAGAGCATTTCCGCCGGGCCGGGCTCGATGGGAGCGTGGGAACGAAGGATTCCGCTGACTAGGGCGGCGTAGATGGCCGCGGGCGCGCCCTTGCCGCTGACGTCGCCTACCGTGATCGCTATGCGCGCCTGAGAGTAGTTAACAAAGTCGTAGAGATCGCCACCGATGGCACGCGCAGGAATAAACTTGGCGGCAATCTCTAAATGCGCCAGATGCGGAGGTGACGGGGGCAGAAGGCGGACTTGCAGTTCCCGCGCCAGCGATAAATCGCGCTCCAACCGGCTTTCTTGTAACCCGATCTGCTCGTACAATCTCGCATTCTCAATGGCGATCGCAACTTGTGCTGCGAGAGTTGAGACTGTGCGGGTATGGTCCTCGGAGAAGAAATTCCGCCGCGTGTGTTCCAGGTCAAGCACGCCGATGACTTTGTCCTTGTAGATGAGCGGAACAGCCAATTCCGATCGCGTCTCCGGATTGACCATGATATAGCGGGGATCCTTGGTGACATCTGGGACGAGGACGGCCTCCTTGCTCAAAGCTGCGGTGCCGATGACGCCGACGCCCACGCGCCGGTCGTGCTTAATCTGAATATTTTCTTCGAAGCGCAACGAAAACCGATGTTGCAGCTTTTCTCCCGTGGAATCAAGTAGAAGAATGCTGAACATCTGGTAATCGATGAGTTTGCGCAGGAGTTCGGCCACGCGGCTGAATAGCTCATCCAGACTTAAAATCGATGAGATCTCACGGGAAATCTCGTTGAGTAGTACCAGAGTTTTCGCTTGGCGTGCGCTGCGCGTGTACAGCCGCGCGTTCTCTATGCCCACCGCCATACGCGAGGCAATTAACGTCAACAGGCGCTTGTGCTCCTCGGTAAAGGCATGTGGCAGCGGCGACTCCAGGTCAAGTACGCCAATTACGCGATTTTTCACGATCAGAGGAATGGCCAGTTCGGAGCGGGCGGTCGGGACGGCCGATATATATTGCGGATCCTGCGCAACATCCCCGACCAGGACAGCCTCGCGGCGCTGCGCGGCAATTCCTGTGACTCCCTCACCCACCTTAACTCTCGTTTTCTCAACAAATTCCTGCGGATACCCAACTGAAAATCGGAAGTAAAGCTCCTGGGTCTTTTCGTTGAGCAGAAGGATTGCCAGAATTTCAAAGTCGATGACTTTGCGAACAAGCTCGGCTACGCGACGCAGCGAGGTGTCGAGGTCGAGGGTGGTATTTACGACATCCGCGACCTCAAGCAAAAGTGGGTCGACTTTCGTCTGGTAATCGATGGAAGAGGCAGTCATTGCAAGCCGTTTCCATCATAACAGCCGAAACAGGGGGTCTCGCGGCGCCATCCGGTCTCAATATTGGCTCTTGATGCACCTTTGACTGGAAAAATCTTGGGATCCGTAGTTGCAAGGAAACGAATGTGAGGACTGGACTTAGGGGCTTCATACGCTGCCCTCGGATGTTCCCGCAGAAGATTATCTGCTACCTTCCTTACGCAAATTCATCTAAGCTTGGGAGGTTATCGGTCATGGCCGCAAGTAACCCCATTTCGGCGTCTGGTGCTCTGCGAGAACTGTACCGCGAAGTTCGCGCAATGAGTCTTCGCCTGACGGAAGGTTTGTCCGCGGAAGACCAGATGTTGCAATCCATGCCGGATGCCAGCCCTACCAAGTGGCATTTGGCGCACACCACATGGTTCTTTGAAACTTTTGTGTTGGAACCGAACGCGCGCGGTTATCAAGTGCGCCATCCACGGTTCAAGCATTTGTTTAACTCCTACTATAAGCAGCTTGGATCGCATCCCCATCGCGCCTCGCGTGGACTCATGTCCCGTCCCAGCCTGCGCGAAGTTTTGGATTACCGGGCCCACATTGATGAAGCCGTTGCGCGACATGTTGAAGAACTTGCTCCGGATGCCGTCACGCTCCTGGAGCTGGGGCTGAATCACGAGCAGCAACACCAGGAACTCATGGTTACCGATATCAAGCACGGTTTGTGGAGTGGGCCCCTGGGGCCCGAAGCAGCCGAACAGCCTGGGCCGCGTGCAATTGCTTCGAAGTTGAAATGGGTTGAGTTTGAAGGCGGGATTGTGAATGTCGGCCATAAGGGAGGCGGGTTCTCGTTCGACAACGAGTGTCCACGCCACGAGGTTTTCCTGCGTCCGTTTGCGTTGGCCACGCGGGCGGTGACGAATGGCGAGTATCTACAGTTCATGGGAGATGGAGGGTATCGCCGTCCAGAGTTGTGGCTGTCTGAAGGGTGGGACACTGTTGTCGGCGAACAATGGACGGCGCCGCTCTATTGGGAACGGCGCGAAGATGGCAGGTGGTGGCAATTCACGAATAAAGGCATGACGCCGGTCGATTCCGCTGAACCAGTGTGTCACATCAGCTATTACGAGGCAGAAGCGTATGCACGCTGGAGCGGTTGCCGCCTGCCCAGCGAGCAGGAGTGGGAGATTGCGGCGAACCAGAATCCAGGTTGCGGCACAATGCTTGAAGATATGACTTTTAAACCACAAGCGGCCAAGAGCGATGGTATGCAACAGCTCTTTGGCGACGTGTGGGAGTGGACCGCGAGCCCGTATATGGCCTACCCAGGATTTGTTCCGGCAGCGGGATTAATCGGCGAGTATAACGGTAAGTTCATGTGCAACCAGATGGTTCTTCGAGGCGGTTCTTGTGCCACGCCAGCCAGCCATATTCGTGCGACCTATCGTAATTTTTTCCCGCCCCGTGCGCGCTGGCAATTTTCGGGCGTCAGGCTGGCGAAATGATAGCTCGGGAAGTTCTTGCTCTGCCTCCATTTGCATTCGAAGTGGAACAGGGGCTTACTAGCTCGCCCAGGTCATTGCCCCCCAAACTTTTCTACGATCAACGCGGCTCCGAGTTATTCGAAGAGATCACGCGTTTGCCGGAATATTATCTGACGCGAACGGAACTCGCTATCTTGCGCGAACACGCGCGTGAAATTTTTGCCGAAGCCGGCCAGGGACTCACGATCGTAGAACTGGGCGCAGGGACGGCCGCGAAAACGACTACTTTGCTTGAAGCGTTGTGTGCGATGCAGTTGCGGGTGGATTATTTTCCGGTGGATATATCGAGGTCTGCTTTGGCCGATGCACGGGCGCGTATCGAAGCTGAATATTCGCTGGTCCACGTGCGGCCGGTGATTGCAGATTTCAGCGAGGGATTTGGTTTTTTGCGGAACATGCCTGGGCCTAAATTGGTGCTGTATTTGGGTTCAAGCATTGGGAATTTCGATCAGGATGAAGCGGTCTCGATGTTGCAGCAAGTGAGGGAGCAATTATCTGAAGGGGACAGCCTGTTGCTGGGAACGGATATGGTGAAAGACGTTTCGGTCCTGTTGCCCGCCTACGATGATGCGCACGGCATCACGGCCGAATTCAACCGTAACATACTGCATCGTTTAAACCACGAGCTTGGTGGGGATTTCGATCCGGATTCTTTCGCTCATGTAGCCTTGTGGAACCCGGAGTATTCACGGGTGGAAATGCATTTGGAAAGCACGAAAGCCCAAATTGCGTGCCTGCGATCGTTGAATTTGCCCGTCTCTTTTAAAGCAGGAGAACGCATCCACACGGAGAATAGTTACAAATACACTTTGCCGACGATTGAGAATATGCTTTCACGCGCGGGACTACTTTTGCACCGCACATGGACCGATCCTAAGAAGTGGTTCGCCCTCCACTTGGCGATGGTTTGAGTCTGGTCTGTTTCATGACCACAGGGTCAAACGCGCGCATAGTCTATATATCCCCGCACCGCATCGGTGTTTACCAGCTTTACGCGCAGCCGGTCGCCAACATCCAGACCCTGGTGCCCGTGGACGAGCATTCCGTCTACATGGGGTTGCAAAGCACGAACAAATGTCCCCCCCGGCGTCACTCCCGTGACGATGGCATCAAACACCTGCCCAATCTTTGGGCTCATGGCGACTGCAGCGATGCGTTTTGACATTTCGCGTTCGACCTTGCGTTCTGCCTCTTCTTTGAGCGTGCAGTTTTGTGCGATAGATACGAGGTCTCCATCGGAGTAAGTCGCGGCCTGGCCCGACAGCAAACTTTTAATAAGTCGTTGCGTCACGAGGTCGGCGAAGCGGCGGTTGGGGGCGGTGGAATGGGTGTAATCGTGGACGGCCAAGCCGAAGTGCCCTTGTTCCGGATCGCTCGGTCGTTCCAGTACATATTCGCCGGGTCCCATAAGTTTGATGACTGCGAGTGATAAATCAGGGAAGCCGTCGGGGTCGGCAGTCTTGCGCTTGATGAGGAATTCGTTCAGGGCCTTTGAATTGGGATTGGCGGGCAGCTTCTCGCCGGATTCTGCGGCCAGGGCCACGATGCGATCCCATCGTTCCGGCGTTTTGACCACACGTCGGATGGAAGACCGTTGCTTATCGCGCATCAATCTGGCAATCACGCCGTTGGCCGCTATCATGAAGTCTTCGATGAGACCGGTGGCGTGATTTTTCTGCTGGCCCACGATATCCACAATCTGGTTACCCATCACTACGGGGCGATTTTCACTGGTTTCCAGGTCCAATGCACCGGCACGGAAACGTTGATTCCGCAGTGCTTGCGCCGCCCGATCTTGCAGTTTGAGTTGTGCTTGAAGTTCGGGCGCCCCGGCCACTTTCGGGGGCGCAGATCCGCTGCCTTCAAGCCATGCTCCAACGGCGTTATAAGCCAGTTGCGCGCGATTGCGTACCACGGCCCGGTACACGTCGGGAGCTATAACATTTCCGCTCGCATCGATTTTGTATTCGACTATGACGCTTAGGCGATCTTGATTTTCCAGCAGAGAAGTCAAGCCAGTTGAAAGCTGCTCCGGTAGCATGGGAAAAATTCGTACGCCGGTATAAACGCTTGTGGTTTCACCGGCGGCATAGTTGTCTATGGGGGAGCCTTTGGGCACGAAAGTGTCTACATCTGCGATTCCTATCAGCACCTTAGTCGTGCCATCAGGAAGGAGTTCAGCGTATTCGATTTGGTCGAGGTCGCGTGACGTATCGTTGTCAATAGAAGACCAGAGGAGTTCGCGTAAATCGCGAATGGAGGGGCCGGGGACGACAGCTGGTGGGTTGGATAGGATCGATGCAAGTTGGGCTTGAATCTCGGCCGGGAAATCCGGCTGAAACCCATGTGCAACCATTGTCTGTTTTGCGGAGGTTTGAAGATCAAACGAGCGGACGTCTTGCATGGCGTGATTTTACAGGAGCGGCGACATAGCCAATTCC
The DNA here is from genome assembly GCA_963702965.1 of Terriglobia bacterium. GTDB lineage: Bacteria > Acidobacteriota > Terriglobia > Terriglobales > Acidobacteriaceae > JAJPHW01. The sequence goes on along the minus strand of OY969776.1, from coordinate 2,681,717 downwards.
ATCGGCGACCTGGCAACTATTTGATCATGCGTGCCACGACACTAAAGACAAGGTTTGCGTCGCGGCCGATTGCCTTCATGAGATAGAGCATAACGAGGAGGAGACTCAACATCGCCGCGTATTCGGCGACTGCCTGGCCAACTTCGTTTCTGAACACACTGATCGTGGACGCGACAGCCTTCTTCAACAAGAGACGGCACCCCGGGACGGTGGGATAGCGCCGCCGACGATTCTTCTCAACGCCTGCGGCCAGTTGCTTCCCTATATCGTCTGACGGATCGACATCAGCGTCTATGGCTCGTAAGTGGAGGAGTCTAAAGTCTTAGAGAAGACTGGAGTCGCTGAGATGGCCGTCTTGGTTGTGACGTCTTAAGCCAAGATGCTTATAGAAGGCTCATTTGGCGACCTAATGAGATCGGCGCGTAGCGCTCGATATAGCGTTTTACGGGGAACTTGCGCGCCGTGTTGTTTGAGCTCATTGAGCGGACCGTGCCATATATGGGTCGCTCTGGCCAAGGGCGATCATAGCGGCCGAGCGTCCAGAAATACCCCGCATATGCGTTCGGATCGCGACCGTCCAGCGACCAACGATCCATAATCGCCATCATGTGACCGAGCGCTTCACGTGGCGTTCGTGACCACTCGAGAATTTTCTTGCCCCACAACATTCGCATGTAATTGTGGAACCAGCCCTCGGTCCGCAATTGACCCATCGCAGCATTCCACAGGGGATCATGCGTCTGCCCGGCCTCGAACTGCGCCCGCGAATATACATGCGGACGGGGATCGCTCGCATGTTTAGCGAGTGTTTCCAGCGCCCATGAAGGAAGCGAATCATAGCGGTAATAATCTTTGGGACGAAATACGCATTGGTTGTAGGCCAGTTCGCGCCAGGTGATGAACTGGTCCAGGAAAGCTTCAGCGCTGGGACTTACGCCCCACCAACCCTCCCGCGCCCCGGTTGCTTTTGGGCCGACTTTGAAAATCGACCATTTTTCCCGCCGCATGACCGCGTTGAAAATCTCGTGAACTCCGATGTGGCCAAAGTGCAAGTAAGGAGAAAGACGACTGGTTCCTTCGACCTCAGGCTCGTTGTGCGCGTCTTTATAATTGCCCAAACCCTGCTTGAGGAATTTGGCCAGCGCGGCATGCGCCGCTACTTCACCGCCAACCATGGGCGAGATGGGTATAGAGTGGTCAATCGGAAGCTTTGCCAAGGCCATGGAATCGCGTTCCAGCAGCTCTTCGGATGCTGGAGGCCAACGCTTCTGAATGGCGTGCAGCAGCCCTCTCGGCGTAGGCAGGTCAAGAGCTTGCAGCGGATTGGCCTGAGGCGTTCTCTGCGCAAAAAGGGGGAGGGTTCGCTGTACATGACGCCGGTAGTGAAAAGCTGCGGTGAAAGCGTGATCGGCGGCGCGCATCGGAAGCAAGCCATTGTTGTCCACGGCTTCAAGCAGCACGGGTAGAGAGGAAGCTGCTGCCGCCAACATCCGGGGAAGAAAAAAACAGGGGAAATCGTCAGATACGACGACGCAGGCGCGTTCGGCGAGAGTGAGCAGCAATCCTCTGGCCGACATCTTTTTCAGGTTCAACGTAAGGATAGTAATAAGCCGGTACATCATTGAATACACTGCGCTTGTCATTCATTCCGTCGATCACGAAGCGGTGCAGACGGTCCGATGCCCAAGGATAATCAACGCGAAGCGGCTCAAAGACAACCAGCGGGCGAGAGAGTTTCTTTGCCCAGGAAATCGCCCGGTCCAAGGCCAAAATTGAATGACGTTCGGCGCGCTGCAATCATCCAATAGAGTACGTAGTCGCCGGTCTCGTTTATTGCGGCTGCATTGAGACGACGTACGCGTAGCTCAAAACCGTCTGATAGGGTGTTCGCTTTCATCGAAGAGCAGTCATCTGTGACCGATCGGCAATCCGAAAGGCAGTATAGACCGTTCATTGTATGTAACTTTCGGTGGTGCGGCGACTCTAATTAACACAAGCTGATGCGGTTTACCTAAGGAGAGAATTTATGTTGCGAGCTTCGCGTTACTTGATTCCGGTGGGACTGGCGTTGCTGCTGGCGGCGGCAATCTCGCGTACGGGAGCGAACGCGTCGGACAAGGCAGCGGCGCTTCCCGCACCGCTGGTTGACGCTCCGCTGGCCCCGGGCAAGGTGCAGACCGCAGTTTTTTCGGGAGGATGTTTCTGGGGCGTACAAGCAGTATTTCAGCACGTGAAGGGGGTAATCAGCGCCACCTCCGGCTACACCGGCGGGGATGCGACCACGGCGCATTATGAGATCGTCAGCACCGGCGAAACCGGACACGCTGAATCCGTGGAAGTGAAGTATGACCCCTCTCAAGTTACCTATGGAGAATTGCTGCGAGTGTTTTTCTCGGTGGCTCATGATCCCACGGAGTTGAACCGCCAGGGGCCGGATGAAGGGACACAGTACCGCTCGATGATTTCCTACACGAATGACGAGCAGAAGAAAATTGCCCACGAATATATTGAACAACTCGATCAGGCGAAGGTGTTCCCGACAAAGATTGTGACCCAAGTGGTCCGTTTAAATGCTTTTTACGATGCCGAGGGATACCACCAAAATTACGCGGCGTTGCATCCCAATAATCCGTATATCGCGATTAATGATGCTCCGAAGGTAGCTCATCTCAAGCAAGAGCTTCCGGACCTCTATCGGGCTCGCTAGGAGACGATGCATGGTAAATCGCAGACAATTCTTGACTGGCTCCGCAGCAGCTTTCGGCGGTGTAGCGCTTATTTCATGGCTGAAGAATCCGGCAGCCACCGCCGCCGGCGCAGTCCCGGCCGCGGGCGGCAAGGTCAAGATTGTGCAGTTTAGCGATAACGGCAAGAAGCTGGGATCGGTGCTAGTCGATAAAGTCGTGAAAACTGACGCGGAGTGGCGCAAGCAGTTGTCGCCTGATTCCTACGAAGTTACGCGCCAGGCGGGTACGGAACGAGCTTTCACCGGAAAATATGCCGAAGTTAATCCCAAGGGTTTGTACCGTTGCATATGCTGCGACAATGCGTTATACAGTTCGACCACAAAGTTCGATTCCGGGACCGGCTGGCCCAGCTTCTGGGCGCCGATTGCCGAACAAAATATCCGCACCCGCGTGGACCCAAGCCTGGGCATGGAACGGACGGAAGTCCTGTGCACAGAGTGCGATGCGCACCTTGGCCATGTTTTTGATGACGGTCCGGAGCCTACCCATCTACGCTATTGCATGAATTCCGTGGCACTAAAGTTCGTGCCCGCCGCTTAGGTTTGCCTTATTTTTTGCCGCGGTTTTAGAGAAGGCGCTTTGCGACGATATACTCAACTAGGAGTCGTTGCCAGAGATGCTGGCACTCGATTTCTCTTGAGCTCACATGAAAACGCCTTCGAATCTTCCCCACATTGCATATTTCTCCATGGAAATTGCGTTAGAGCCTGATTTGCCGACATATAGCGGCGGGTTGGGCATTCTGGCAGGCGATACTTTGCGTTCAGCTGCCGATCTGGGTGCGCCGATGGTGGCAGTCACCCTGGCCTACCGCAAAGGATATTTCAGGCAAACGTTGGACGCTGCGGGCCGGCAATCTGAGGAGCCACAGCCGTGGAGTCCGGAGCAGAAGCTGAAGGAAGCGAAAGAACGAGTCAAGGTCGAGATTGAGGGTCGCACGGTTTGGATACGGGCATGGAAATACAGCGTCCTTGGAGTAACGGGCGAGACGGTTACTGTGTACCTGCTGGACACCGATCTCCCGGAAAATTCGGAGTGGGACCGAACGCTAACGGATTCGCTTTATGGAGGTGACCCTCGCTATCGCCTTGCGCAAGAGATCGTGCTGGGATTAGGTGGTCTCCGTATGGTGCACAAGCTGGGTCATAATCAGCTGGACGGCTACCACATGAACGAAGGCCACTCGGCATTGCTAGCCTTGGGCCTGCTTGAACGGCGACTCGACCAGAGTTTCGCGGGCAGGGTGAAACAACTCGATATCGACGGTGTCCGCAGACTTTGTATCTTCACCACCCACACGCCCGTACCCGCCGGGCATGATCAGTTTTCGCGACAATTGGCGCGCGCAGTTCTGAGTGAAAGCGCTGTTGCGCTCATTGACGAAACCGAAGCCTGGCAGGGCGATTTTCTTAATATGACGTATCTGGCGCTGCGTTTTTCCGGATACGTGAACGGCGTGGCCATGCGCCACGGCGAAGTATCACGCGAAATGTTCCCTGAGTACGCGATCAGCGCCATCACTAATGGAGTGCACGCCATGACGTGGACTTCACCAGCCTTCAGCGAATTGTTTGATCGGCATATCCCAGGCTGGCGAACAGATAATAATTATTTGCGCTATGCCGTCAGCATGCCGCTCGAAGATATTCGACAGGCCCACGCGAAGTGTAAGAAGGAATTGTTTGGCCGGATTCAGGAACGCACTGGAATCCAACTGGATCCCTCTATTTTTACCCTTGGTTTTGCCCGTCGCGCAAGCACGTATAAGCGCGCGGACCTTTTGTTTCATGAGGTCGAACGCTTGCGGGACATCGCACGCACGGCAGGCCCGATACAAATAATCTATGGCGGAAAGGCACATCCGCACGACGAAGGCGGAAAGAAATTGATTCGTCAGGTGTTCAGCGGGGCGAATGCCGTTGCAGACCTTATCCGAACGGTTTATGTCGAGAATTACGACATGCATTGGGGTCGCTTGCTGACCAGCGGCGTGGATGTGTGGCTCAATACTCCTTTACGCCCGCAAGAAGCATCCGGAACCAGCGGCATGAAGGCTGCGCTAAATGGTGTGCCCAGTTTCAGCGTGGTAGATGGCTGGTGGGCCGAAGGGCACATTGAAGGCGTCACCGGTTGGGCGATTGGGAATAACGAAGTGGCGGAAGATCCGCTCATTGAAATTTCTACACTTTACGACAAGCTTGAGAAAGAAATTGTGCCCATGTTTTATAAAGATTCCGACCGATTTGTCGGGATCATGCGTTCCGCCATCGCACTCAACGGATCATTCTTTAATACGCAGCGTATGCTGCGCCAGTACATTGCCAATGCTTATATGGAGAGCAATGAGGCCGTAACTGCGGTGGGCGTCGTCGACGCAATGCCTGCCACTCGTGGCGACTTGTAAGCGTAGTGCGCGGCGCAGATCCAACTACAAAGCGCCGATCGAACAGATATACTGCGCTGATGCGGACGTTTGTGAAGTTGTGTTGCCCTTTTGTTCTTCTCCTGGTCAGCCTCATTTCCTTAGCTCAAGTCGAGGCCCAACCCCAGCCGGCAGAAGCGGCGCGGCTGTCCGAGACGCGCCCGAGAATAGCGCTGGCGCTGGAGGGTGGAGGCGCCTTGGGGTTGGCGCATATCGGCGTCCTCGAGTGGTTCGACGAGCACCACATTCCCGTTGATGTCATCGCGGGTACCAGCATGGGCGGATTGATCGGCGGTTTTTACGCCAGCGGCATGCAGGCGGGTGAGATCAAGCTCTTTGCCGACACCATCAACTGGAACAAGGCGCTGCGCAATCAGACTCCTTATCGGGACCTGGCGTTTCGCCGCAAAGAAGATAAACGCGAATATCCGGCCGATCTGGAATTCGGTCTGAAAGGTGGCGTGCACCTGCCGGCCGGATTTAACTCCGGGCAGGAAGTCGGTCTGATTCTCGATCGCATCGGCGCCCCGTATAGCAGCATGACAACGTTTGACGACCTCCCGACGCCATTTCGTTGTGTGGCCACGGACCTGGTCTCTGGCAATGCTGTGGTTTTTGATAAGGGATCTCTGGCCGTGGCGCTGCGCGGGACGATGTCGCTCCCCGGGGTGTTCAATCCCCTGCGTCAGAATGGGCAAGTGTATGTAGATGGTGGACTGGTGGACAATCTCCCGGTCGATGTCGCGCGTAAGGCGGGCGCCGACGTCGTCATAGCTGTACACCTGCGGACCAAGCCCTTGGATCCGGCGCAGGGTCTTTCAGCGTTCAACGTGTTGCAAGGTTCAGTAAGCGTGGTCATCGCCGCCAATGAACTCCAGAGCATGGAGCAGGCGGACATCCTGATTTCCGTACCGACCGAAGATTACGGCACGCTCGACTATGACGCCTCCGACAAACTCGAAGAGTTGGGAATGAAGGCGGCAGAAGAAAAAGCAAATGTTCTGGAGCGCTTTGCGCTTAATGATGCCGGCTGGAAGGCTTATCTGGCGGAACGGGAATCACGAAGGCGTACCGTGCCGACGCCGGAATTCGTAAAGGTTGTGGGGCCAAGCCCGGAAGTGGCTCGTGGACTCGAGAAGAAACTGCAAGACAACGTCGGCAAGCCCATCGACTACACGCGCATCAACCGCGATATGGACGAAATCACCGGCTTGGGCCGTTTCGATCTCGCCGGGTACCAATTGACGCAACAGAACGGACTTTCCGGCTTGCTGGTCAAAGCGGAAGAAAAGGACTACGGGCCGCCCATTGTGAACCCGCTGATTGTCGTGGATGGCTCCGATTATACGAATGTGCTGTTTGGTTTAGGGGCGCGCATCACGCTTCTGGATATTGGAGGATATGGTTCGGAATGGCGGAACGATTTTCTGATCGGATCGCAGTATTCGGTCGCGTCTGAGTACTACCATCCCCTGAAGTGGTCGAACCCGTTCTTCGTCGCGCCAAGATTGTTTGCCAGTGACGCGCCTTTCGACCTCTATGACAACGACAGCCGAGTGGCTAGCTATCGCGAAGATCAGGAGGGTGGCGGCTTAGATTTAGGAGTGACGTTCAACCGCTTCAGCCAGTTGCGATTTGGATACCAACTGGAACACCTGAGTTTGACGCGGCAAATCGGAACTCCAGATTTTAACAATCTGAGCGGACGTCAGGGTTTTTCGCGCGTGCTTTATACGTTCGACGACACCGATGACCCAACCCTCCCGCGGCAGGGATTTAGCGCGAAGACTCGCCTCGAGTTCTATGACGCCAACCCGGGAGCAACTGAGCATTTTCCCTTGTTTGAGAGTGAAACGGGATTGTTCAAGCAGCTTAAGAGCCGGAATTCGGTTTTTATTCTAGCCTCTGGAGGAAGTACATTTGGCCGGGACGATATCGGCGTGCCGCCGTTTTCGTTGGGAGGTCCGCTGCGCCTTGGCGCGTATGGCACTAACGAGATTCTGACCAATCAGTATTTTCTAATCCAACCGGGATACATCCGGCAATTGAAGCAATTGTCGCCGTTGTTTGGAAATCACATTTACGCGGTTGCGACCTACGAAATTGCTAAAACCTACGATGATCTATTCCACGAATCAAAGCTGCCAAATGACGTGAATGTTGGTCTTCTCGTGCAAACCTTCTTCGGCCCGGTTGTATTCGGTGGCGCCGTGGGCGATTCGGGTCATCGCAAGTTTTACTTTCAGTTAGGCCGGTATTTCTGAGCGTGCGATTCTTATCCGCTGAGTCCTTCCAGCATCGCTTCGAGCATATTGAGGCCAAATCTTGCTCCACGGCCGTCTGGATCGCTCGTCGGGTTATAGGTCGCGAGCGACAGTGCGCGCGGTTTGAGGGTTCTTGCCGCGGACCGAATTGCGCTGCGTAGCGCATTGCGGCTTGGGGCTTTCAACGATGGCGTCATACCTCCGGGGACTTCTTGTGGCCCCGCGACATCCACATCGAGATGCAAATACCAGGCATCGGCGTTTTTGTTTCGCGGCATAAGCAAGTCTCCGATTCTTTTCGCGGGATCGTCGCCGAAATTTTCTGCATCGAGTCGCGCGATAGGATGTTTCTCTAATGCGGCACTCTCTTCGGGATCCAAGTCGCTCGCTCCGATAAGCGCAGCCGCGTCGGAGCGAACCGCCTGCGTGAGCCCTGCTTCGAATTGCCAATCGGCGCAGTCCCATCCTAGGGCGACAGCGAAAGGCATACCTCCGACATATCCGGTGGTTGTGGTCGCATAAGTGTGCAGGTCGCCGTGCGCGTCGAACCACGCAATGCCCGGCGTCATGCCGGCGCGAGCGATGCCTCCGGCAACGCCGACGGCATGCGAGCAATCGCCTTGCAACACGATCACAAGGCCGTTGGAATCGCGGAGGGTGGCGGCGACGGCAAGAGAAGTTCGCTTTGCGATACGGCCAAGATTCGTAACGATGTCGCGGGTGCGCTCGGCGCGGGGAAGTTCGATCCAGGTTGTGTTTTGAATGTTGTGGCCGAATTTACGGCAGACGGCTTCGAGTCCGTGATCGAGAAACGCTTTCGGCCCGAGCGCATAGGCCCATCGGGCAACGTCGAGCTGATAGGGAACGCAGATGACGGAGATGTGCATCCGACGCAATTAGAACACGAAGCATCACTCAAGCGTGGAAGCGCATACTACCCCATCGTCAACACGACCCTAAACTCGGCCTTGCCGCTCATCATGCGGTCGTAGCCTTCGTTGGCTTTTTCCAAAGGCATTTTTTCGATCATGGGGCGCACACCGGTAAGGCTAGAGAAGCGTACCGTGTCTTCGGAGTCAGTCGGAGTGCCTGACGCCCAGCCCTTGATGCTTTTCTTGCCTTGGATCAACTGAATCGGGCTGACTTCAATCAAATCGGGACTTGCACCGACCACGACCAACGAGCCGTTGGGGCCAAGTCCGTTGATGAGCGGAGACATGGATTTTCCACTAGGCGCAGTCGCTAAAATTACTTTTGCTCCGCCCAGCTTTTGCAACTCTGCGGCTGCATCGCCGGCCGCGCTGTCAATGTAAACCGGCTGCGCCTAACTTCTTGGCGAGCGCGGCGTTCTGTGGGCCACGGCCGATGGCGGCGACTTTGTATCCGAATTTGTTTGCGTATTGAATCCCGAGGTGACCGAGGCCGCCGACGCCCTGAACGGCGACGAGGTCTCCGGGAAAGGCTCCCGCGTGGCGAAGAGCGTTGTAAGTGGTGACGCCAGCGCACATTAGCGGCGCAGCTTCTTCAAAAGAGAGACCGTCGGGCAGGTGGGCGAGACCTTCGATAGGGGCAAGCATGTACTTCTGGTAGCCGCCGTCGAAATGAATTCCAGTAATCTGAAGTTGCACGCAGTTGCCGAAGTCGCCGCGGCGGCAGGCAAGGCATTGTCCACATTGCTTGCCGTGCCAGCCGACGCCGACGCGCTGGCCTTTTTGCCAGTTGGTAACGCCGGGGCCGACTTCGTCAATGATTCCGGCGACTTCGTGTCCGGGGATGCGTGGAAAAGTTATGCCAGGCCAAGCGCCTTCACGGGTGAGGATGTCGCTGTGGCAAATGCCGCAGGCTTTGACTTGAATGCGGACTTGTCCCGCAGCGGGCGAGCCAATCTCGCGCTCTTCGAATTCAAAAGGCGCGTGGGGCTGTTTGGAGACGGCTACAAGGTTCTCGGGCATTGCGGATTCTCCTTTGAGAAGTGGCCAGGACGGAGTCTAAGATATTTTTAAAGTACCGTTCAATGACGCAACGAATTTGTAAAGCATTCCATGTGTTGGATGTTGAATGACTTAGCGGGATTCTAAAAAGTGGAGATTCACGGCAACAGACGAGTCGAAATGACCATCCAAGACGAGTCGAGGTAAATGATCATGCCTAAAATCTGCTCGAAATGCGGACGCGAGGGTGATCCAAACAATCTCTTTTGCGGCATGTGCGGGAAGCCGCTGTTCGCCGTGCGGGACGCTAAGGATGCGGCGTCTGTAGCCGCTTCGCGCGAAGCGTCGCCCGTAAGCGGCCTCTCCATCCTGGGGTTGTCGGGTGCAAGCGATCCAAGTCTCAGTACTGCTTATTTGCTGGAAGATGATGCCAGTTCGTCGCATTGGGGACGGCGCGTCGTCCTTTTTGCCGTCCTGCTCGCGGGCGTGGGCATCGCCGCCTGGCACTGGCGAGCGCAGTTGAAGAAGTTGGAAGCGCGATATATTCAGCAGGCGCCCGCGGTGCAGCCAGCAACGACGACCTATTCTGCTCAATCAATTGCGACGGAAGGATCGGAAGTGGCGGGCGCGAACCCGAACACGCAAGTGATGACTCCAACGCAGACTGAATCAGCGCCAACCGACGCCGTTGCCGGCGGCAAAGATTCTCAGCAAACTGTAACGCGTCCTCCGGTCCAGACGCCGAAGAATGTGAATTCAGCTACTCAGCCTGAAACCAAAAATGCAGCGCCCACTCCTACGGCCTTGGATGTTCCTTCGGAAGACCTACCGGTAGGCAAAGCTTCGAAGCAAGAGTCCCGGCAAAAATCTGTGCCGGTTGTCGATTCCGATGCGATTGCCTATGAAGCCGAAGGCGAAAAATATCTGTATGGTGCAGGCGTTCCACAAAATTGTTCCAGCGCCCTGCACGGATTAACGCTGGCAGCGGAACGGACCAATGCGAAGGCGGAAGGCGTTCTGGGAACGATGTACGCTACGGGACATTGCGTCAGCCCCAGTCGCCCCATGGCGTATCGTTGGTTTGCGAAGGCGTTGCAGCAAGATCCGGAAAATGGGCGCATCGAACGACAGATGCAAGTCCTCTGGAGCCAAATGACGCCGGATGAGCGCCGCTTAGCGGAAGCGCGAGATTAGGGTAGTTCAGCCATGCTATAAAGATGCGGGTCCAACGCGCGATTTTGCGCGCGGCGCGCTAAGGTTCCTTCGACTTCGTTCACAACAGGCTCTTCGGCTCGCGCAAAAGCGGCGCTCGCTGAGGATGGCAAGTCTTCTAGTTTAGTGGCTAAACGAAATGTTGATTCCTGTCGAGAGCAATACATCGTTGGTTTTCTTGCCCACCGGGGGATTGGTCACGTAAATATCCCCGAAGCTGTTTTGCCATCCAAACCACTTGTTGATTTTTGTGACGGTGCCGAGGTTGAAGGCCGCGCGGTATTGGCTGAAGTCGTTGAAGTCGGGGAAGATGTAACCCTTTTCAGTCACAACCGTGCTCTTGCCTAGGGCGCGCGTTAATTCTTCGCCGAACGTGCCAGCAGCGAAGTTATTGCTGTAAGTGCCCATGTGAATACCATTCACGAAGTTGTCGTAATTTTCATGGGTGAAGTTCGCTCCGGCCAGCAAATCGAGCGTAGTCTTGGGTGTTTGAATTAAGTGATATCCAAGGCCGCCGCCGAAGACGCTGCGTATGTTCAAGCTCTGAAGTTGGTCGGCCATAAAGTCAGCTCCGACGAAGGCAAATACGCGAGGAGTAAGGTTGTGGTCGTAGCGAACGCCGCCCTGGATGACGTTGGCTGTCGTGCTGGGAGTGGCGCCGGAGGCGTTGTTCGTCGCATACACGGAATTAGTGTAAATGCTGAGTTTGTCGTTTAATCCTGTGCGGGCGGCGTTAACAGCGAGGGCAAGGTTTTCGGTCTCGCTGTTGCCTGCGGTGAGCGCGAAGCCGAAATTAGCGCCACCCGTCCATCCCTGCAAGAGTCCGGGATGCTGAAGCTTTTCAAAGGCAGTCTGCTCATCGGGTGAGCGCATCGTTTCGATATTCGCTTTAGCCACAGTCACAGGGGGTTGCGAGTTCACAACGACAGAATCATCCTGAGTAGTCACCGTGCCGCTGTAGGTTTTCTTGTCGGCGCTGCTTTTCACAAAGACAGGTTTATCCGTGGAGAAAGACTGAATCGCATCCATTTGAATATCCACCGAGCCGAGGGCGTCGGTTTTCAGGGTCAATGTTTTGGCGTCGGATTTAACGATAGTTCCGGTGAGGTGGTCGCCATTTTTCAGAGTGACTTGATCGCCAAAGAGGAGAGTAGAGCAGCCAAGAAGCAATGCGATTAACAGCCATTGACTACGCATAAAGATAGAAGGACTCCTGACGGATTAGATTTATAGAGAAGCAGCGAATTGTCTCGATTTCGGAGGTTATGATTCTCCGAACAGACCATTATAGATGCCGCCGCCGAGCGCTCCCCCAACGATTGGGGCGACCCAAAAAAGCCAGAGCTGCGACAGGGCCCATCCGCCCACGAAAAGCGCAGGGCCAGTGCTGCGGGCCGGATTAACCGATGTGTTGGTGATGGGGATGCCAACCAGGTGAATGAGCGTGAGACAGAATCCGATGGCAATCGGCGCGAAACCCTTGGGAGCACGGCCATCCGTGGCTCCCATGATGACGAAGAGGAAGAACATGGTGAGAACGATTTCAGCAACGAGGCAAGCTAGAAGAGAATAACCGCCGGGCGAGTGTTCGGCGTAGCCGTTGGAGGCGAAGCCGCTGGCGAGATCGAAGCCAGCTTTTCCGCTGGCAATTACATAGAGGACGCCTGCGGCAACGATTGCACCTGCGACTTGCGCCACGATGTAAGGCAGGAGGTCGGAAGCGGGGAAACGTTTACCAATGACCAACCCCACGGAAACCGCGGGATTTAAATGACCGCCAGAGATATGCCCAATGGCGTAACACATGGTGAGAACGGTGAGGCCAAAGGCCAATGCCACACCCCCAAAGCCTATGCCCAAAGAAGGAAATGCAGCGGCAAGAACGGCGCTGCCGCATCCGCCAAATACGAGCCAGAAGGTTCCAAAAAATTCAGCTGCTGATCGTTTTCCCACGCCCATGACACCCTCCAAAGTCGAGTTCTGACGAGAGTTGCCCCGTTCGCAATCCGGGACGGCAAAACTGTAGCAGTTCTATAGAAAATATCCAAGGCAGGACAAACCGATTTCATTGGCGCGCTGGCACAACTTCACGCTCCTTCCCGTGCAATAGTCCGACCAGCGCCTGATAGAGGTGAGTGCGCGTGGCATAGCGTTCGCTGGCGCGAGTGATGTAGCGTACGTGGACTTCAATCCCATCGTTTGTGGGACGCAGATTGACGGCGGGCGCCGCTGATGTCGCGTGGACCTTGTAATGGCTGGTGGACTGTGACCATTCCTGCTCTGCCGCCCGGGCGTTCTTTTCAGTTTCCCCTTGAACTAGCTTTTGAATGGCGCCAATGATGGGGTAGGGATCCTGGGTCGATGGCACCACGATTTGCAGTTCATCCCAAAGCCATTGGCCAGTAGTCGAGAAGTTAAAGAAGTGACCTTCAATAGCGAAACTGTTGACGAAGGCGACCTTGCGGCCCGTGGGATGCCCGGTGTCCGTCCAATTGCCTGTTTCAAGCAGAACCGTGCGCAACAAATTGATTTCTACCACTTCGCCCGCCACGCCGTTGATTTCAACGTAGTCGCCCACCCGCATGCCGTTCCGGCCCATCAAGACAAACCATCCGAAAAAGGCAACGATAAAGTCTTTCATGGCAACGGTAAGACCCGCACCTGCGAGACCGAGCACAGTGGGGGTCTGACTGGGCGCGCCGAAGATCACGAAAGCGATGAAGAGTACGGCCAGCGCTTGCAAGGCAAAGCGAATCACCACGCGAAGCGTATGCAAACGCGTACGCTCCCTGTGGGCATCGCTGAGGAAGCGATTCACGGCAACGTCCACCAGATACAAAACCAGGCAGATCAGAATAATCAACAGGAGGGAACGCAAAATCCCATATAGCGCCTGCATTTTATGCGCGACCACAATCGTCGACCAATTGGTATAAATATCGGCAAGTTGCTGCTCATCTTGGATGCGTTTGTCGAAGTCGGCGAGGCTTCTCTGGTCTTCGCTGAAATGTCTGAGAGAAGTCAGGGCGTCGCTAGCGGCCTGCTTGGCCTCTGCCGTGCCGTTGGCGGCTTGCGTCAGCCCCGACGCCTTCTGTTTGGCCGCAGCACGGGCGGTTTGTTCGTTTTGTACGCTCGCTTCGAGAGTGCGATGCTTTGCGGTTAGTTTGTCAGCCTTCTCGAGTGCCGCCTGACGGGCTTGGGCAAGTTGTCTTTGGCGGGTGCTGAGTGTGCTCCAAGCCCGGTACTGGGCGAGCAGATTCTGTGACTGGTAATCTACAGTTGCCGCATTGTCAGTAGTCAGCGCCACTGCGCCTTGTGGAGCGGTGTGCGACGCTTCATGCGAATCCAGCAGTTTCTGAATTTTTGCTTGGGGATCCGCGCCGGCGCGTTGCATGTCTTCCTCGGCGTCGTCTTGCTCATCCTGATCGAGTTCGAGTTGCGCCTTGGCGACATCAATCTGATCTTGAACTGAATCTTTGTGCTGTTCTGGCGCTGCTGCCAGACGTTTTGTGAGCTGCGCAATTAGGTCCTGATCTGTCTTAACTGCGGCATCAGCCTTACTCTTGCGTTCAAAGAGCTCTTTATTCTCGGGGGTGGGCGGAGCAGGATGCGATGCCGCGTAACTAAGCGCATCTTTAAAGGCCAGGTCCACTTCGTGATCGGCAATCTTCTGCGCCTCATGGTCCAATTGCTGCTGGTCAGGGGTGGAAGCAATCGCGGCCAGCGCCCGTGCCGTATCAAGAGGAGATTCGTCTACCACCGGAATATGCGGAGGTTTCCCTTTGGTCGGCTGAGGCCCGGCGGCTGTAGGCTCAGGCCGAAAGGTAAGCATCATGCCAATGACGGCAGCCACGGCAAGAATTAGCAGCGTTAGTGTGACTACCCACTGGCGGGTTTTCATCCAGCTTTCCATGATAGGCGGATCGCTTTTCATTATACGGTTGCTGGATGCCGATTCTGCTTGCAGGCTCCGCACAGTGCGCTAAGAGTTACGGTACCCAGTCAGCGATGAAGATGTTGGTTTCATGGGGGGCTTTCGCATTGCGGTTTGAGGCCCAGACGAGTTTCTTGCCATCGGGACTGAACATGGGGAAACCGTCGAATCCGTCGCTGTAGGTAATGCGTTCGAAGTTGGTGCCATCGAGATTGATGGCGTAAAGCTCAAAATTGCCCATGCCGCCAGTTGCGCCGACGTTCGATGAAAAGATGATGCGCTTGCCATCAGGATAAAACGATGGCGCAAAGCTAGCCGCGCCGAGATTGGTGATTTGGCGCTTAGCACTCCCGTCCGCTTTCATGATCCAAATTTCGAGCGAGCTGGGGCGGATGAGATTCTTGGCGAGCAGGTCTTTGTATTCGGTAATTTCATTTTCAGTCTTGGGATGATAAGCGCGATAGATGATCCACTTGCCATCGGGCGAATAGAAAGGGCCGCCATCGTAGCCAAGTTCGTGGGTGAGTTGCTTTACATGCTTGCCATTGGTGTCCATCGCATAGATATCGAGGTCGCCGTTACGCAGGGAAGTGAAGACGATTTTCTTGCCGTCAGTTGAGATGGTCGCTTCGGCATCATAGCCGGGAGTTTTAGTAAGCTGCTTGAGGTTCGAGCCGTCAGGGTTCGCGGTGAAAATATCGTATCCGGGATAAAGCGCCCAGACGTAGCCTTTGGAAAAATCAGGACGTGGCGGGCAATCAGGACTGGCGAGATGTGTAGAAGAAAACAGGATCTTCTTGCCGTCGGGATAGAAATATGAACAGGTCGTGCGGCCTTTGCCGGTCGAGACCATCTTCTGATCGCCGCCGTCGATGTTCATGGTGAAAATCTGGTCACACTTCACGTCGCCGTGAGAAGTTTGATAGATAAGTTGCTTGCCGTCGGAGGAGAAGTAGGCCTCCGCGTTTTGTCCGCCGAATGTGAGCTGCTTCACATGGCGCAGATGGGTTTCTTGTGGCGTGGCGAGATTCGTTAAGTCGGAAGATTGACCCAATGCGGACGCGCAGGCGATAAGTAACGAGAGGGCGAGTTTCATAGGATTTGAGGAGTGTAGCAGTTTTAGTTATGCGGTTGCTCGTGAGAGCTTGTTTTTCAAATCGGCGGCAATCTGCTGGCCGTGAAAACGGCCGTTTTCGATGAAAATCTCGTTGGTGCGGGAGCCGGCGACGATGACCCCGGCAACATAAATCCCGGGAACGTTGGATTCCAATGTTTGCGGATCGCAAACAGGTCGAAGCTGCTCGGAGGAAAGTTCCAATCCCATGGCGCGAAGAAAATCATAGTCGGGGTGGTAGCCGATTAGGGCGAATACAAAATCGTTTTTAAGCCTGCGTTCACCTTCAGGAGTTTGAATAATCACTTCGTCGGGTGCGACTTCCATGACATTCGAGTTGAAGTATGCCTTGATTTCCCCGTTCTTGATGCGATTTTCGATGTCGGGAAGAATCCAATACTTCACATGATTGTGCATTTTGGCGCCGCGATGAATCAGGGTCACGCGGGAGCCGTGACGCCATAAATCGAGCGAAGCGATGGCGGCGGAATTTTTGCCACCGATCACGACGACGTCATTGTCAAAATAAGGATGCGGTTCGTGGTAATAGTGCAGAACTTTGGGTAGGTCTTCGCCGGGGATTCTCAGCTTGTTGGGACGATCATAGTATCCGATGGCCACGATGAGCTTGCGAGTCTCGTAATCGTAGATGCGGCCGAGCCGGTCGGTGGTTACGACATGAAACGCGCCATCTTTTCCGGAAACAGCCTCGACTTTCTGGTACTGGGCAATAGGCAGCTTATAGTGTTCGACCACTTTGCGGTAATACTCGAGCGCCTCGGGACGCGTCGGTTTTTGGTTCGCGGTACTGAAAGGGATGTCGCCGATTTCGAGCAGCTCAGGCGTGGTGAAAAACGTCATGTTCGCGGGATAGTTGAACAGCGAATTGACGACACACCCTTTATCCACGACGAGCACTTTGAATCCGGCTTTCTGGGCTTCAATGCCGCACGCGAGACCGGTCGGCCCGGCGCCGATGACGAGCACGTCAATCTTCATGCCGCGCGCCGCGTGCAATTGGGGCCGGGCCAGCGTCTCGGGCAGGAGCTTGGTGGTCATGGGGATGCGGGTGGAAAGAGAATGATTTTAGCATGGGGGATTTAGATATCTGTCGTTGGGCTGAGGAGAGTAGCCTATATAGCTTCCTGTCCAAGGACTCTACCTTTGTGTGTAACTACAAAAAGAGTTACAATTGGATAAATGTGAATGACGTACGAATGGGACGCGGCGAAGAACCGGAAGAACATCGCCAAGCACGGCCTCAGCTTTGAAGATGCGGAGCAGGTGTTTTCCGGGCCATGCGTGACTTTCGAAGATGACCGTTTTCCTTACGGAGAAGAACGGCTTGTCACTTGGGCTTGCTGGCTGGACGCTTGGTCGTCATCGCCCATGCACCGCGGGATGAAGGAACACGGATCATCTCGATGAGGAAGGGGAATCAGCGTGAGCAAAAAATCTATCAAAAGCGACTTGGCGCGGATTGATCGCATGAAGGATCCGGATATCGATTATTCGGACATTCCTCCGCTGGATAAGGCATTTGTTAAAAAGGCAACCATGTCGTGGCCCCCGGCAAAGAAACAGTTGACCATTCGTCTCGATGCCGATCTGCTCGATTGGCTCAAAGGTCATGGCAAAGGCTACCAAACACGTATTAACCGTATTCTGCGCGTGGTCATGGAGAGTCAACCGCGGCGGTCGGCTCGTGGGTAGATCATTTTTTTCAACGGAAGACGCGGATCTTATCGTGGCTCTCCGAAAAGACAGTAGTCCTTCTGTCGATATAATCTCGGCTTGTTTTTCATTTTCTGCGCAATAGGGGCAATCATGGACGCACAGATCAAACACGCACGAACCCGAACCGAATCTGACAGCATGGGCAAAATCGAAGTCCCTTCCAACGTCTATTGGGGGGCCCAGACGCAGCGCTCGCTGCATCACTTTGACATTGGGCGCGACACTATGCCGCCGGAGCTGATCCGCGCGTTCGGCATTCTCAAAAAGGCGTGTGCGCTAGTGAATCAGGATTTGGGCAAGCTGCCCGCCGACAAAGCCAAGCTGATTGTGCAGGCGGCGGATGAAGTGATTGCGGGCAAGCTGAACGATCAGTTTCCGCTGCGCATTTGGCAGACGGGCAGTGGTACCCAGACCAACATGAATGTGAACGAAGTCATCTCCAACCGGGCGATTGAAATTGCCGGCGGGGAGATGGGGTCGAAGAAGCCGATTCATCCCAATGACGACGTGAACATGTCGCAGTCGTCGAATGACACGTTTCCCACGGCCATGCACATTGCCGCGGCGGAGCGAGTGAAGAACAAGCTGATTCCGGCGGTGAAGAGCGTGCATGATGCGATTGCGGCGAAGGCGAAAGAATTTAAAGACATCGTCAAGATTGGTCGCACCCATTTGCAGGACGCGGTGCCACTGACGTTTGGCCAGGAATTTGGCGGATGGGCGAGCCTGCTGGAGCGTGACGCAAAGCGGTTGGAACAAGCATTGGACGGGCTTTACGATCTTGCGATTGGTGGGACGGCGGTTGGCACAGGGCTGAACGCGCATCCCGAGTTTGCGGAGCGGGCAGCGAAAAAGATCGCCGAGCTTACGGGTCTGCCGTTTCGTTCGCATCCCAATAAATTTGCGGCGCTGTCGGCGCACGATGAACTCGTCTTTGCGCAGGGCGCGATGGAGACGCTAGCAGCATCGTTCATGAAAATTTCGAATGACATCCGCTGGCTGGCTTCAGGGCCGCGCTGCGGTTTGGGTGAGCTTTCGATTCCGGAGAACGAACCGGGGTCGTCCATTATGCCGGGCAAGGTGAATCCGACGCAGTGCGAAGCCATGACCATGGTGTGCGCACAGGTGCATGGCGCGACGGCGGCCATCGGATTCGCCGGGTCGCAGGGCAACTTTGAGCTCAACGTTTTCAAGCCGGTGATTATTTATAACTTTCTCCATTCGGTGACGCTGATCGCCGACGCCTGCCACGGCTATGTCGAGTTCATGATCAAAGGCATTGAAGTGGACCGCGCGAAGGTTGACTGGTACGTGAAGAATTCGCTGATGCTGGTGACGGCGCTGGCCCCGAAGGTGGGATACGACAAAGCGGCCAAGATCGCCCACACCGCACACGTGGATAAGACCGGCCTGCTCGAAGCCGCGCTGAAGCTGGGATACCTCACCGAAGAGGAATTTCATGATTTGATGAAGCCGGAGAAGATGACGCGGGCGTAGAGCCGTCTAAAATAACGCTCAATCGCGTCCGATGGGTTAGTACGTGTGGCTTGACCCGAACTCCTCTGCTGTGCTGGTCGAAGTAAACACTTGGGTGACGAGCATATAACAAAGTCCATTTTGCAAGTCGTCGTATCGCAGTTTCGTAAATGCGCGCCCATCGACGTGATTTTGGGCACCCTCTTCAAATTCAATCAACAATCATCGCAAGCTTCGGCTCATCGTGAGCTGTGCGTTTCTTAGGTGTCGTCGTGATGGTGATGACGCTGACCAGCACTAACAACGTCCCCAGAAGCGTGCGGAGGCCGACGGGCTCGGCGCCAATGAAGTATCCGACGGCGACGGCGACCACGGGATTGACGTAGGCATACGTCCCGACTTTGGTAGGCGATTCGTGGTGCAGCAGCCAGACGTAGGCAGTAAAGCCAATAATTGATCCGAAAATGATGAGATAAACGAGCGCGAACCAGGCGTTAAAGGAAACACTTTGCAGGCGAAAACCGGAGAACTCGCCGGTGACGGCGGTCAAGACGAAGAGCAGGGTTCCTCCGGTGAGCATTTGCGCGGCGGAACTCATCGGCTTCGATTCGGGCAAGGTCACGCGCTTCGTATAGATGGACGCGATTGACCAGCTGAACGCCGCGAAGATGAGGGCGAAGGTTCCGGCGCGGTCAATGGGGGCTTGTCCAAGGCTGAACGAGCGATTTACCAGAACGGCCACACCTAAAATTCCGATGAGCAGGGCGATGCCGAGGCGAAACGTCAGTTGCTGGGTGCGGAGAATGATGATCTCCAGCAGAGTCATGAAGACGGGGATGCAGGCCAGCACGACCGCGGCGATGCCCGAAGGCACGCGCTGTTCAGCCCAGAAGAGGCAGCCGTAATCGAGCACGAAGATGACGGCGCCGAGTAGCGTGGCTCCAGCCCATTGCCGCGGAGTGGGATTGGGCGTGCCGGTAGCGCGCAGCCAGGCAAAAAGGACCGCCCCAGCAGCAAAAAACCGCATGGCAGCAAGGAGAAACGGTGGCACTTCGTGGACTCCGACGCGGATGGCATAAAACGTCGATCCCCAGACGAAGTAAATGATGCCGAAGGCCAGTAGGGTCTTCCAGGCTGCGGGGCGGTTTGCTGTCTGCATGGGATTCTCTTTGTTGGCTCGCCCCCGCGCAGTAGGTTCAAACGAACACGTCCGCACGAAACGCGAGCAACAACGAGAATTAGATGGCAGCATCGAGGGATTAGAAGCAAAATCCCCGATGCGAAATTTTTATTGCCGCGATTATTTCCCGGTCAGCCGCTCCGACAAGACTCAGTAAGCGTGACTCAGCGGTTTCAAGCTGCAATCTTGCTTAACTTGGGCGAGATTGAGCCCGCCCGTCGAAAATTCGGCGATCTGTATACCTTGCCGCGTATCAATCTGAATCTTAAAGATGGAAGACTTGATCAACTTGCGCACGGTGTCTTCGTCCATGGCGAGAAAATCGCCGTTCACCCAATCCCAATTTTTGTTGAAGTGTGTGTTGTCCACCCGGACCATAACCTTCAGGCGTGGCCGACCACCAAAACTCTCGCGATTCGGTGGCGCTAGACGAACGTTGGGGCGAAAATCGCCCAGCTTTAACTTGCCTCCGACGCAAAACAGGATAATTTTAGGCCGCGCGTCGGCGCCGCGCAGAAAATTGTCCGCTTCGAGTTCGAAACGAATACGTTGCTTGCCGGTCATTTTTTCTTCCACGGCAGCGGTCTCAACCCACTTACCTCCCGCGGGCTTGGTCGTGTCGCCCGGAGCAACTTGCGGCGGCGGAACTGGCGGAGGCGCATTTTGCGCAAAGGTCGCTTGCGACGAAGAAACGGCGAAACTCAAGATGCAAGTTGCAAAGAATAAATTTGAGGCCAGACGGTAGATTCGCATGCTGTTATTCACCCTAACATTTCAAACCCGCGTGCCACAAAAAAGTTTCGCGGGGTGCAATTCAAAGCACCCGTGCCGAGCCAGGTCATCTTTCAGGGTTATAATAAAACGTTTTGTCCGGTCATTCTTATGCAGAAAGCCATCCAGCACGAACTTCGCTTGGCCGAGCGCATGTCGCGTCTCGGTACGGAAACAGCCTTTGAGGTCCTAAATAAAGCTCGCGCTTTGGAGCGGCAAGGCAAGAACATCATTCATTTGGAGATCGGTGAGCCCGATTTTGATACCCCCAAGAATGTAGTAGATGCAGGCGTGAAGGCGCTTCAGGGTGGATGGACACATTACGGCCCTTCAGCGGGACTACCTGAGCTGCGGCAAGCCATAGCGGAAGAAGTCAGCCGCACGCGAAAAGTCGAAGTTAAAAGCGAGGAAGTGGTTGTCGTCCCTGGTGGCAAGCCCATTATTTTCTTTACGATTCTCGCCCTTGCCGACGTTGGCGATGAAGTGATTTATCCGAATCCTGGCTTTCCGATTTATGAGTCGATGATTAACTACGTCGGCGCAAAAGCCGTGCCCATTAAGTTACGCGAAGAACGCGATTTTGGGTTCGATGTGAACGAGTTGGCTTCGTTGATCACGGATCGCACGAAGCTCATTATCCTGAACTCACCGCACAACCCGACCGGTGGAGTGCTCGATCGCGAGCCAGATTCGCGATATCGCGGAAGTGATTGGTGACCGGAATATTATGGTTTTGTCGGATGAAATTTATGGCCGGTTGATTTTTGATGGCGAGCACTATTCCATCATGTCGGTGCCGGGCTTCCAGGAACGGACGATTCTACTCGACGGATTCTCCAAGACTTACGCCATGACCGGATGGCGGATGGGCTATGGCGTAATGCGTGCCGATCTAGCCACGCAGATCACGCGGCTCATGACGAACTCAAACTCTTGTACGGCGAGTTTCACGCAAATTGCCGGAGTCGAAGCACTACGCGGCGATCAGAGCTCTGTTGACCACATGCGCGAAGAGTTTCATCGCCGCCGCGATGTCGTCGTAGAGCGACTTAATCGAATTAAGGGATTTTCTTGCCGCACGCCGAAAGGCGCGTTCTATGTTTTCCCGAATATCACAAAAACTGGGTGGAAGTCGAAGAAGCTGGCGGATGCCATGCTTGAAGAAGCAGGCGTGGCTTGCCTTTCGGGAACGGCCTTCGGCGATCATGGCGAAGGCTATCTGCGGTTTAGCATCGCGAATTCGCTGGACAACCTGACCTCCGCGTTTGATCGCGTGGAGGAATGGACGAAAAAGAATCTGTAGCTTTGTAAAGTTGATCATGCCCGGTAGCACGAAATCGCCGAAAGCATCGCGGCCCAACATTCCTGAATACGGTATCAGCAAGACCAAAAAGGGAATGCTATCGTGGAAGTGGGCTGCCGATCGGATGGTCAAGAGCCATCAGTACTGGGTGGCGACTGTCCGGCCTGAGGGAAGGCCGCACGTAATGCCGGTTTGGGGCGTTTGGGTGCAGAATGCCTTTTACTTCAGCACGGGGCGGAAAACGCGCAAGGCGAAAAATTTGTCGACGAACCCACGTTGCGTGATTTGCTCAGAGGATTCGGAAGAAGCGGTGATTGCCGAAGGCACGGCCAGCGAGATGACGGATACAAAGAAGCTGGCGAACGTGGTGAAGGTGTACAAAAAGAAATACAAAGTAGATATCGCCGCGATGGACTCGCCGATTTATTGTGTGCAGCCCGGTGTGGTTTTTGGGCTGTTCGAGAAGAAGTTTCCGACAACGGCCACACGCTGGAAGTTCTAAGATTTTTAGTTCCTACGAAAGCCCATGCCTAATAAATTTCGCGTATTTGCGACCTGTGATATTGGAGAATCGATCAACCTGCTGCGCGACCGTGGATACGAAGTTGAAATCTATCCTCAGCCGCAAGCCCCGCCGAAAGACCTGATCATCGAGAAAGTGAAATCAGGAATTGACGGCTTGATCACAACACTTCGCGACAAGATTGACGAGGAAGTTTTTGAGGCTGGAAAAGGGAAGCTGAAAGTTGTATCGCAGTTTGCCGTTGGGTTCGACAACATCAACCGTGCTGACGCGAACAAATACAAGATTCCGTTTACGAATACGGCAGATGTTCTAACCGAAGCGACGGCGGAGTTTGCCTTTTTTATCCTCGGCGATCTCGCCCGCAAACTCTGGACCGCCGAACACCTTACCCGCGAAAACAAATGGGGGTATTGGCATCCCTATCTGCCATTTCTGGGCGACGAAGTTACCGGGAAGACGATTGCCATCATCGGTACCGGACGTATCGGTCTGGCCATGATTAAGAAATGCGCCGGATTCGATATGAACATTCTCTGCTACGACCCGGCGTATCAAAACCGTGACTACGTCAAAGCCATTCAGGAAACGATGGACCTTCGCCACAGTCGTGGCATTCAGCGCGAGAAAACCTGGATTAACTATGTTTCGCTCGACGAAGCTCTGTCACAGGCCGACTTCGTAAGCGTGCATGTGCCCCTATTGCGTGAGGGCGAAAGCGATGCCCCTACTTATCACCTCTTCAATGAAACCAATCTGCGCAAAATGAAGCCGACTGCATTTCTGGTCAATACCTCACGTGGGCCGGTTGTGGATGAAGCCGCACTAGCCAAAGCTCTTCGCGAGAAATGGATTGGCGGCGCGGCGCTGGACGTTTACGAGAAAGAGCCATTGGCCTTGGACTCACCTTTGCGCGACCCAGCGATTGAAGACCGCTGCCGATTGCTTCCACATTTTGCCAGTGCAGGCAAGATTACGCGTCTTTCCACCGATCCCAATAAAGGCATGGCCGGACGGTGCGTTCAAGGCATGATCGACGTGCTGGAAGGCAATTACGGCGGGGACCGGACCAAAATGCCGTATGTCGTGAACAAAGAAGCTTTCCGCGAGTGACCTCTGCCTGAACGCGGCAGTCGGACTATTCGCCGAAATTTATTCGGACACGCTGTGTTCTTCGCTGCTTTGGGCGCGAAGAACACGCGCAATAGAGTAGGGGGCGCGCCGCGTGGGTTCGTGGTAATGCCGCACTTGCATCTCGCCGAGAAGCCCGACCGCCAGAAGATTCAGACCCGCCAGCAAAAGAACAGCCGCGAAGATCATAAGCGGGCCGTGCGCCGTCATCACGGAAGCGTTGTGCAGGAATTTCTCGACTAGCAACCAGGCGGTCACACCTGTCCCAGCGAGAATGCTTAGCATCCCTACGGTGCCGAAGAAGTGTAACGGCCGCGAAAGATAGCGCAACAGGAAGCGAATAGTAATGAGGTCGAAAAATACGCGGAATGTACGCGAAATTCCGTAATGCGAAACGCCGCGTTCGCGGTTGACGTTTCGAATGGGAACTTCGCAGATAGAGGCCCCGTGCCAAGAAGCTAATGCAGGAATAAACCGGTGCAATTCGCCATATAGCGGCACCTGCTCAAGGATTTCCCGGCGATACGCCTTAAACGTCGTTCCAAAGTCGTGAATGTCCACACCGCTCAACTTTGCCATCAGCCAATTCGCACAGCGCGAGGGGAAGCGGCGGAGCCAATAATTGTCGATGCGGACTTTACGCCATCCGCTGACAATGTCGTAACCCTCGGCAATCTTTTCCAGGAATATTGGAATATCAGCTGGGTCGTGCTGCAAATCCCCATCCATGGCGATGATGTATTCGCCACGAGCATGGTCGAAGCCTGCCGCCAAGGCCGAAGTCTGACCAAAATTACGGCGTAGACGAACGACCGTTACACGACTGTCAATGGCCGCAATTTCGCGGAGCAGGTTAAAGGTGTGATCGCGCGAGCCATCATCGACCAGGACGATTTCAAAGGTCTCGCCGTTCGTCTCCATAACGGCCTTGAGGCGGTCGTAGAGATCCGGGACATTTTCCTGCTCGTTATGCAGGGGCACCACGATGGAGTATTTCGGAGTCAAGACAATAGTATAAGCCGTCCACGCGTCGTATGAACAGACCTTTAGTCCGAAACCCAAAGAGTAACGGTTACCGTGGATTGCGAACTGTTACTTGCTTTTAGGGTTTACCGAACACAACCTGGGTCAGCGGAAGATCTTCCTGCAAGAACCCATCGGGGTGCGCATAAGTTACGTATTGCGTTTGCCCGTTGCCTTGAGCGAACTCCACGTGCGCTTGGCCCGTATAGTTCACGCTGCCTTGATAGGGCGTTTCGCCCGTAAAGAGAAACTGGCCTTTTGACCAAGGACCCCACGGCGTGTACGAAACCATGTAGTACATGTCATTGGTTAGGGCCGGGTTATAGATATTCATGTAAACGCCGAGGTACGCGTTATAGAAAACGACGTTGGCTGCGGCTCCACCCTGAAAGATCGTCACGGCGTCCGCAGGATTTGTACTCCACACGCCGTTGCCCGCGTAATACGTCCACTTGGTGATGTCGAGAGCATCGGCCAACGGCACCTGCGCCACCTGGCAGTTATCCACTAGAAAACCGCCAATGCATCCGTAGGAGTAGAGAATGTCGTCAACGACGAGGGCACCTGAATTAAATTCTTCGTCGGTCTGGCCCCACAGTAAGGTTGAGGTTTTGCTGTTGCGGTTTTCGATTGGCCTCCTGATGCCCTGCCCGGGTGTGTACACCGCGATCCCCCCGCCCACGGTGTCCCATCCTTGCATGCCCGGAACGCCGCGATAAAGTTCGTAATAGTAAAACAGTGTCCGATTGCGTGCCGGATCGTTCACTACAGGCCCATCCCACATGGCGAACTCGGCGCCGCAGGGTTTGACGGTGCAGTGATTGTTGTCGTGCTCGTAGTTGTACTTTGCCTCCCATGGTAGATAGGGCAAAAACTCGGCCGGCGCTCCTGTATTGTCGAGCAGATCGTGGTTCAGATTGATTCCCTTGGAGGCGTCCAGATTCGTGGTCCATGAGAGGGAATTATCATCCCAATAGTTACCCAGTTTGCCAGGGACCGACATCGGCGTGTCCCCAAAGGTCCAAACTGATTTGCCGTTAATAACTGCGCTGAATGTACCATCGCGGCCATAGATGACTGGGTTTTGTTGAACGGTGCCCAACGAGGTGACCGAGACCACTTTCGGCAAAGGGGGCACACTGGCAGAATCTGCGGCGAAGCACGCAGAAGCTAGTAACAAATTCAACAAGATCACTCCAATATAGCGGGCGGGGAAAGTCATCAGGTGGCTCCACGAGTTAAAACAGCGAATCACCGCAAGGCTTGTACACAAATTTAGCATGCGAAGCGCATATCTCGTGTCGTTTTTGCGACGACACAGAGTGGAAAAAAGTCTCTAACGAGTATGGGGAAGAACAAAGATTTTACATACTTTGCCCTATCCCATCTTCAACTGAACTGTCTCTATGTACAGACAAAGGTAGGAACTTAAATCTTTGGTTTTGCGTATCTCCCGGAGACGGACGCCGGGGACTTGAGACCACCCGAAGCGACCGGTAATGGGCCCCACGCTGTCCTCCCCGGTGGCGTGGGGCGATAAATATGAGAACTCTCACGGAAATCGTCCGTCAATCGTTGGCCACGCTGTGGGCGCACAAGCTGCGTTCATTTTTGACCATGTTCGGCATCGCTTGGGGAGTCGGTTCTCTTCTATTGCTCGTAGGGTTGGGTGAAGGCTTTCGAAGCGGCCAGGCTAAACAACTGGCAAATCTCGGCCAGGATATTATGTTTACGTTTCCTGGGCGGATTCCGGCGGTCGCTGGAAGTTCGCTCTCCGGCCAAACTTATTACTTCACATACGATGACTACGTTGCTATTCGCGATGAAGCACGCACTCTGCGCGCAATTTCGCCGGTATTAAATCGTGAAGATATTCGCGCGGTCAGCGATTACGGTTCGACCAACGGGCAAGTCTTCGGGGTTGCCCCTTCTTATAACCAGATACGCAATGTCCCGGTCGGGCCAGGGCGATGGTTCAATGATGCAGACAATGCGCAAACGCGTCGCGTCGCCATCGTGGGATGGGAACTGTTGAAGAATGTTTTTCCCGGTCGCCCGGCGGTCGGTTCCACGATCCTATTGAACGGTATTCGCTTCGACGTGATTGGTGTGCTCTCCAAAGTCGGCCAGGATGGAAATAACGGGACGAATGCACGCATCTTCATTCCTATTGAGACCATGCGTAGCCTGTTCCGCCTAAAGCAAGACAGCGCCGAAAATGCCATCAGCTTTCTGAACTATCGCCCTATCCACAAGGCTGATCATTTGGCGGCCGTCCAAGAAATTCATCAAATTATCGCGCGACGGCACAATTTCGATCCCAAGCTGGAAGATGCTTTCGAAGACTGGGACACAGTCGAGAATTCGCAGCGCGTCGACAAAATCTTCGACGCCATGGATTATTTCCTCGGCGTGGTAGGGCTGGTGACCCTGGCTCTCGGGGCCATTGGCATCGTCAACATCATGCTGGTGTCGGTTACGGAGCGTACCCGCGAAATTGGACTGCGCAAAGCCTTGGGCGCGACCCATCGCAACATCTTGACCCAGTTTTTTGTCGAGGGGATGTTTCTAACGCTTTTCAGTGGCGCTATCGGGCTATTGCTCGCCAGCAGCTTCATGACGCTGCTCGGCATGCTGCCTTCGCCAGAAGGCTTCGATACTCCTCAGTTGGTGCCGTCGTCGGCTGCCATCGCGATTCTGTCACTGGCCATTGCGGGTATTGGGGCGGGACTCTATCCAGCGCGGCAAGCGGCACTCATGACGCCGGTTGATGCGCTGAGGCAGGAATAATTATGGTTCGCGATCTGGGGATGCAGGCGTACGAAGCACTTCGCTACAATAAGCGCCGCTCCGCCCTCACCATGCTGGGCATGGCGTGGGGGATCGCCACTGTCGTCCTCTTGCTGGCTTACGGCTCTGGTTTTGAACGCGGGCTATGGGCCGCTTTTCGATCTTTTGGCACGAACCTCGTCTTTGTGTTTCCTGGACGAACTTCGTTGCAAGCCGGCGGGACAAAAGCCGGCAGTGAAGTGAAGCTGACCATCAATGACTTGGATTACGTTCGGAACGAGGTACCCCTCTTAAAGCAGCTTTCACCGGAGGTCGAAAAGCAGAACAGCAATGTGAGCTACGAGACGCGCAGCGGGCTCTATGCGGTGAGCGGCGTGTATGCCAACTATCCACGGATGCGAAAAATGGAATTTGCCGAAGGGAGTTCGTTCAGCGAAGCGGATGATTACACACATACCCGAGTAGCGTTTATCGGCGCGGATATCAAGAAGAAGCTGTTTTCGGGGCAGAACGCCATCGGAGAAAGTATTCGCCTCGATGGCATTTCCTATCAAATTGTGGGCGTTCTAAAGCACGTCATCAACAATAGCGACGACAACCTCAACACGCATGTTTATGTCCCCTACAGCGCGATGCATGATCTGGCGGATACCTACTATCTGAGCGCCATCGTCATGGAGTATGAGGGCGACCACGCGAAAGTCGTGAAGGCGATCCGCGACTCCATGGCATTCCATCACGGCTTTAATCCGAAAGACGACCGCGCGGTTTTCGTTTTTGATGTGTTCGCTGACCTGGCGGACCTAAACGTGATTACGACGGGCATCAAGATTCTGCTCGGATTCATCGGTCTGCTGACGCTTGGGATTGGCGGCGTCGGCCTCATGAATATTATGCTGGTCTCGGTAACCCAGCGTACACGTGAGATTGGCGTCGAAAAGGCTTTAGGGGCACATCGCTGGCACATTCTTTTTCAATTCCTGGCAGAGGCAATGGTCATCACTGCGCTGGGCGGGTTGCTTGGCGTGGTATTGGCATACGTGGTTTCGTGGTCTGTCGGTTCGCTCACGTTGTGGAGCGCATTCGAAGAGAACGCTAGCGAGGGCGATATTCATCTCATCATTGATGGTGCGACACTCATCTGGTCCACAGCCATCCTAAGTTTTGTGGGAATCGTCAGCGGCATGTTGCCAGCAGTCAAGGCAGCAAGGCTCGACCCTATCGAAGCGTTGCGTTATGAATAGCGCGACGGCGTAAACGCCGCGATTTCGATTTCAGGCGCGGTGCCCATAATGAGTTGAGCCATGACGCGGGCCGTCGCTGGCGCCAGCAGGATCCCATCACGAAAATGGCCCGTTGCCAGAAAGTAACCTCGGTTTTCCGTTTCTCCCATCAGAGGCAACGCATCCGTCGTGGCCGGACGAAGTCCTGCCCAGGATTCGTGAAGTCGCGCCTCACTCAAATGCGGCATTAACGCGATTGCTCGATGTTGCAGGCGTTGGATGGTGTCGATGTCCGTTCGCTTGTCGAAGCCGGCTTCTTCGAGAGTCGAACCGATCACCACTCGGCCATCGCTGCGTGGTACGAGGTAAACCTCGGGTGCGCGAACTACGTGTTGCAAAACCGACTTATCAATCATGCACAGCATTTGACCCTTCACGGGGCGAATGGGGAAGCGGAATGGTGGAATTGCGCCTGCCCATGCGCCCGCGCAATTTACAACCACAGGTGCGGTGTAGCTAGTCTTGGCGGTGCGAACTCCATTGACCTTTCCACCCGCAACTAATATCTCAACAGCGTCCGCACCCGACGAAATATCGATTTCGCGCCGTTTAGCGGCATTCCACAGCGCAGAGGTCAAAGCACGCGGGTCAACGCTGCGCTCACTGCGGAAGCATGCTTCATGAACGCTCGGGGAGAGAGCCGGTTCGAGTTCGGCGACTTGTGCGTGCGAGAGAGTTTCGCCATCACATTCCGCGGGATCATCCGGGTCAAACAAAACAATCGTGCCTTGCGCGCGCAGATCAACATTGGCGCCGCTTTCATCTTGTACTTCGCGCACAAATTCCGGATACATACGGGCGCTGGCGGCCGCGAGAGCCTGAAGCGATGACGGAATTTCGCCAGAGTCGGCCAACATGCCAGCGGCTGCATGCGATGCCTCGTGGCCTGGTTGGCCGCGATCAAGAACCAGAACACGCAACTGGTTCTTATTTAATTCGCGGGCCAGCGACAGCCCAATGATTCCGGCGCCAACAATGATTGCATCCCACGTTCTCACTTTTGTGATTGTAAAAGAGTATTAGTTACTTTGAGACATTCACTTCCGTTTCGCCGATATACGAACACAAGAACCTTATAATCCAGCGAGATAGACGTCTCGACTTACTACGATGCCTCGCATAGAAACTCGCACAGAACATAGAGAAACCGCCCGCCAAAGTATCTGGCTCTATGGCCCGACCCTTGATCTTGTTGTAGGCTGCGGCGCATGGTCGGCACCGCTTCTGCTCGTCGCGTATTATGCGGCGGGCTCCAGCATGATGGCTTGGTCCGTGGCTTTCTACGCACTGGCACTCTTTTTCAATTTCCCGCACTACATGGCGACAATCTATCGCGCTTACCATACTCGCGAGGACTTTGAAAAATATCGCATCTTCACCGTCCACATTACGTTTTTGGTCCTGCTAACCCTTGTCGTCTCCCATTTTTGGTTTAAGGCGCTCCCCTGGATATTCACCCTGTACTTGACCTGGAGCCCGTGGCACTACAGCGGACAAAACTACGGATTGTTCGCCATGTTTACGCGCCGCGCCGGGGCCACGCCGACCGACTGGGAGCGTCGTTGTCTACACGCAACCTTTTTCTTGTCATATCTCGTGCTGTTTGTGAATTTCCACACTGGAGTTTCGCAGGATCCGCTCTTTATTTCTTTGGGCATCCCTGCGCACGTCGGTGACGTGCTGGTGGGCGCTCTGGGAGCGGCATTTCTTGGCTGCGCCGTTTATGGATTACGACGTTTACCAAGTCAAGTTGGTTGGCGCCCTCTGCTTCCGGCCTTGACCCTGTTCTCCACGCAATTCCTCTGGTTCTTGTTGCCGACTGCATTATCGCTGGCGGACCGGCTGCAAGTTCCGCAATCGAGATACAGCACGGGCGTGCTTGCAATCATGCATTCGGCACAATATCTGTGGATTACCAGTTACTACGCGCGACGCGAGGCACAAGCGAAGTCAGAGAGGAACTGGCGGCCTTGGGCGTATTTTGCAATCCTCGTGGCTGGAGGTATTGCACTATTCATCCCCGGACCCTGGCTGGCTAGCAAACTGTTTCATTACGACTTCACTACGAGTTTTCTGATTTTCACGGCTCTCGTGAACATTCACCACTTCATTCTCGACGGCGCGATTTGGAAGCTGCGAGATAGCAGCATCGCATCGCTACTTTTGAATTCTAAAACAAAACTGACGAATGTACGGTCAGGGGCTGTGAGCGGTGCTCGTTGGATTGTGGGTCCATCGTTTGGTGCACGGACTTTGCGGATTGCAACAGTATGTGTGTTATTCGCATTGGCCACAGTGGACCAGACACGCTATTTTCTCGCAGCGCACCGGGAAAATCTTGCCGACCTAAAGATCGCGGCGAAACTGGACGGCTACGACAGCTCGCTTGAGGCGCATATTGCCGACCAGGAATTGGCTTCCGGTGATCAGGATGCGGCCGTAGCCGCATGGCGCCAGGCGGTGCAGGCAAACCCGGCGGATGCGGCACAACGCGATCAATTACTGACATTTCTCATTCAACATCAACGAATCGAAGATGCGTATGCGATTACATCCATGTGCGTGAAGCGCACGCCGTCGGACGCCAATTTGCTTGTAAACCATGGGATTCTGGCGGCGCAACTTCATCACTATGATGTGGCACTGAAGAGCTGGAAGCGTGCGCTTTCCGTGGCCCCATCGCAGACCGAAGCACTGCTCTATGTCGCGCAGGAACTGCAACGCGAGAATAAATTCGAACCGGCTATCCCTTACTACATGACTTACTTGCAACGGGTGGCAAAAATGCAGGCGTCGGATCGCCCGCCTGTGAACAGCATTGCCACGGTCGTATTGCAACTGGCGGATTGCCAGACGAGCATGCATCAGTTGCGGGACGCAGAAGAGAGCTACAAGATCGCCGAAAAGATGGCCGCCGGCAACAACGAGAAGAAGCTAGATAGCTTTGCGAGCGTGAACCTGGCGTCGCTCGAGGCCAACGAAGGGCGAATCGCGGAGGCATTGCCGCTTTACCAAAGGGCGCTGAAACTTGACGCTGGATTGGACGATCGCAAGGGAGAAGCCCTCGACTGGTATAACTATGCCATCCTGCTCAAGCATGCCGCATTGCCGCCGCGCTTGGTATATGCGTCACTTGAAAAGTCTAAGTCACTGGCCGGAGCAGATACCAACGGTGACCAGTTCTCTAAAATCGTGACGGCTGAGGAAGAGGAATCAGCCGTGCTCCCTGAACAGGACGCAAACGTCCGCAAGCATCCACAAGCTGCGATCCAAGAAGCTCTTTCGGTCTCCGCGCCCAGGTAAAAGTCACTTTAGCCCTGTAGCCGGTTCAAATACTCAACAATTTCAGGCTGACCCCACTCCACCGCGCCGATGAATTTCCGCCGTACAACGCCATTGCGATCGATGATGTAGGTTTCAGGATATTTGAACGTACCGTACAAAATACTGCTGTGCTTGGTCTTATCGCGCACCGTCAGGAAATCGACTTTGTGGTCCTTGAGAAATTGGTGGTACGCGCCGTCGTCATCGTCGATGCTGACGCCGAGCACGACAACGCCCTTGCCCTTGTAACGCTCCTGCAACTGCTCGAGTGACGGCATCTCTTCCACACAGGGCGGGCACCAGGTGGCCCAAAAATTCAAGACGACAATTTGACCGCGCAGGTCGTGCAACGTGACTTTGCGATCCGAGTCTTGCACGGTGAAGTCCGGCGCAGTTGAGCCGATGTGCGGAGGCCGTGATCCGCTATAGCAAGCGCTTAGAAGAACGAGCAGGATAAGCAGCCAGAACGAGCGTCTCACCTAGCTATAATACAGAAATAGGCTATGGATGCGGCGCAGAACGTTCCCGAAATTTCCGTTATCGTGCCTGCACGCAATGAAGAAGCGAGTCTGCACGCTTGCTTGTCATCCCTCGTTTCCCAGAGTAGTGTGCGCTTTGAAGTCATCGTGGTGGACGACGGATCGACCGATCATACTCCGGAGATAGCTAAGTCTTTTGCAGGCGTTCGTCTGATTACGCCTGGCCCATTGCCCCATGGATGGAGCGGCAAGAACAATGCCGTTTGGGCCGGCGCGGCGGTATCACGCGGCGAATGGTTACTATTCACCGACGCGGATACAGTGCATTTGCCCGGCTCTCTGGCTCGCAGCCTGGCGGAGGCAAAACGACGGAATGCAGACCTGCTTTCTTATTCCCCAGAGCAGGTAGTAAAGAGTTTTTGGGAGAAAGCTGTCATGCCGGTGATCTTCGCCGAACTAGCTGGCACATTTCGCCCATACGATGTGAATGACCCGAATTCTCCAGTAGCTGCGGCCAATGGGCAATACATCCTGGTTCGGCGCGCGGCATATGAGACTGTGGGAGGCCACGCCTCGGTCGCTACCGACTTGCTTGAAGATGTTGCTCTGGCCCGTGCGATGAAGCGATCAGATCGAAGAATATTTTTCCGCTACGGCGGCGATGCGGTTCGCACCCGCATGTATCGCACATTGGGACAGCTGAACGAAGGTTGGACCAAGAATCTGGCTCTCTTGTTTCCATCCCCCGTTCGACTCGCATTTTTGCGCATCGGAGAATTCGGCTTGATTATGGGGAGCGCTTTGCTGGCGATACTCGCCGCACTCAGTCATCATATTTTATGGGCAATCGCATTTGCCGCGGTTGGCGCGAGCATGGAAGCCTTTCTTTTAGCAAGAATCCGCAAAGCACATTTTTCATGGGACGCAACCGGAGTGTCATTGCTGGGCCTGCCGCTGTTTTCATGCCTGCTCATGCGTTCGCAGCTCTTTTATAAGCGGGGGAGCGTGACTTGGAAGGGCAGAGACTACAATATTAATATTAAAGAGCAGACAGCGAATCCGTCTGCGCGGCCTTGCAATCCCTTGGAACAACCCTAAAGCGGAACAACCGTAAGGCGAAACAACATAAAAAGGAAAAGTGCATTGGTTTACTTGACCCGTAAAGCTGAATTCGCCGCCTCGCATTATTACAACAATCCGAAGTTCAGTCCTGAGGGGAATCAGCGGATTTTTGGAAAGTGCAACAATCCGCATGGGCACGGCCACAACTACACGCTGGAAGTTACGGTGAAAGGCGACGTCAATCCAGAAACTGGTTTTGTGGTGGATTTGAAAGATTTGAAAGAGACAATGAGCCGCGAAGTACTCGAGGCTATGGACCATCGTTTTCTGAACAAAGAGGTCCCAGAGTTTGCGCATCTAATTCCTACGACAGAAAATCTGGCGATCGTCATCTGGCAGCGGCTTGCGCCGAAATTGAAAGCGGCACAGTTGCACCGGGTGCGGGTATATGAGACTCCGGACTTGTTCGCCGATTTCTACGGAGAAGAATGAAAGCATATCTGACACGGCGATACATGTTTTGCGCTTCTCACCGTTTGCAAAACGACAGCATTACGGCCGAAGAAAATCTTGAGATCTACGGAAAGTGCAACAATCCGCATGGGCATGGCCACAATTACATGCTGGAAGTAACCGTGAGTGGGCAGGTCGCTGAAGACACTGGAATGGTCTGCAATCTTGCTGATCTCGATGGTCTTGTGAATCGTGAAATCATTGAAACGTTCGACTTGCAGAACCTTAATAGCTTGCCGCAATTCTCGAAAGCCATTCCAACCACTGAAAACCTCTGCCTTGTCATCTTTGATATTTTGCAACGCGGCTTCGGCCACGCACATCTAGAGAAAGTACGTTTTGAAGAGACAATGATGAATTCGTTTGAGTATGCGGGCGGCGGCGAGATGCGCCGCTAACCGAATAGGAGTCCCAAACATGGCGATAACTTCTGAAATCCCGACAGTCACCAGCGCAAGTTTCGAGGAACTTGTCCGCGAAATACTGGTGCGAGTTGGCGAGGATCCGGAACGCGAGGGTTTGGTGCGGACGCCGGAACGAGTACATAAGGCTCTTGAACATCTGACCCGTGGGTATAAGGAAGATCCGGAAGCCATGCTGCAAAAGGCGCTTTTTACCGTCACCTATGACGAAATGGTGATTGTGAAAGATGTGGAGATGTTCAGTCTTTGTGAACATCACATGCTCCCATTTTTCGGCAAGGTGCATGTCGCATACATTCCGAATGGCAAAGTCATTGGCTTGAGCAAAATTCCACGGCTGATTGAGATTTTCTCCCGCCGCTTGCAAATTCAAGAGCGCCTGACCACGCAGATCGCCGAGACCATCCAGCAGGCGATTCAACCACAAGGTGTGGGTGTGGTCATCGAAGCGCGTCATCTTTGTATGATGATGCGCGGTGTGGAGAAACAACACTCCGCAACCGTCACATCGTCGATGCTCGGCTGTTTCCGCAACGAACAAGAAACACGCAGCGAGTTCCTTTCGCTGATTCACAACCGGCCAAACGGGATATAGCGTTTTCGTTTTCGCCAATCAGGTATGCTTGCTGAATCATGCCTGCAAAGCGCTCGAAACTTTTCCAGGGTAAGACTGCGCTTATTACGGGCGCAAACCGCGGCATTGGCCTAGCCATCGCTCACGCGCTCGCTGCGGAAGGATGCGGGCTCGTCCTGACCGGAAGAAATCAGCAATCTCTCAATGAAGCAGTGCGCGAACTTTCTAAATACAAGACAAGTTTGCTGCCTATGACGTGCGATGTTCGCATCCCGATGGCCGTCGAGTCTTTGTTTGCCGTCGTGCGTGGTCACACGAAACGGCTGGACATTCTGGTGAACAACGCCGGCGCTGCGCACGCCAAGCTCGATGTGGCTCAACTGCCTTATGCTGCTTGGCGCGAAGTCCTTGAGACGAACTTAAGCGGCATGTTTCTCATCACGCAAGCTGCTCTACCTCTCATGCGCGATGGCGGTGTGATTGTGAACAACTTGTCGAGCGCGGCAAAGCAGCCCTTTGCAGGCTCAGCAGGCTATGTAGCGTCAAAACATGGCGCACTCGGATTTACGAATACTTTGCGTGAAGAATTGCGCCCGCGTGGAATTCGCGTCATCGCGCTGCTGCCCGGCGCGACCGATACAGATATCTGGAATTCTTTTTGGGCAGACGCGCCACGTCAAAAGATGATGTCGCCGAAAACAGTGGCTCAGGCAGTTGTGGACGCTGTCAAGCTTCCGGCGAATACTTCGGTGGATGAGTTGGTCATCAGGCCGAGCGTGGGAACGCTGTAACTTATTTCATCTAGAACGCGTCGATCCCCGTAATCCTCGATCCAATAATCAGCGTATGAATGTCCTGCGTACCTTCGTACGTCTTTACCGACTCCAGATTCATCATGTGACGCATGATGGGGTAATCGTCGGCGACACCGTTTGCGCCGAGAATATCGCGTGACAGGCGCGCACACTCCAACGCCATCCAGACGTTATTTCGCTTGGCCATGGAGATGTGATAGTGCTCGGCCTTGCCTAGGTCTTTTAATTTGCCGACTTGCAGGCAAAGTAGTTGGGCTTTGGTGATTTCGGTGATCATCCACGCGAGTTTTTCCTGCACCATTTGGTGCGAGGCGATGGGCTGGTCGCGGAATTGTTTGCGCAGCAGGGAATATTGCAGAGCGCAGTCGTAGCAGGCCATGGCCGCGCCAATCGCTCCCCA
This sequence comes from Terriglobia bacterium, assembly GCA_963702965.1. Taxonomy (GTDB): domain Bacteria; phylum Acidobacteriota; class Terriglobia; order Terriglobales; family Acidobacteriaceae; genus JAJPHW01. The sequence continues at coordinate 2,645,287 of OY969776.1, read as the reverse complement.
GGAAATGCCGTAGCGGGCCTGATTTAGGCACATCAGCGGAGACTTCAGGCCGTTCGAGCCGGGAAGCAAGTTCGATTCGGGGACATGAACATCTTGCAACGACAATCCCGAAGTCACTGATGCACGCAGCGACCACTTGCCGTGTATGTCTTCGGATTTGAAACCCTTGCGGTCAGTCTCGACCAAAAATCCGCGAACTTTGTTGTCCTCGTTCTCGACCTTTGCCCAAATGACAGCAACGTCAGCGATAGAGCCGGAAGTAATCCACATCTTTTCGCCGTTCAGAACATATTCGTTGCCGACTTTACGGGCGCGAGTTCGCATGCCGCCAGGGTTCGAGCCGAAATCCGGCTCGGTGAGTCCGAAGCAGCCAAGTTTTTCGCCCTGTTGCATGGCGGGCAGCCAGGTGTTTTTCTGCTCGTCGCTGCCAAAGGCATAGATGGGATACATGACCAGCGCGGACTGCACGCTCACAAAACTACGCACTCCAGAGTCACCGCGCTCAAGCTCCTGCGTGACCAAACCGTATTCCACGTTCGACATCCCAGCGCAGCCATAGCCTTTCAGGCTGGCCCCGAAGAAGCCCATTTCCGCCATGGGTTTGACCAGTTCCCGCGGGAATCGCCCAGCGCGGTTGCACTCTTCGATGATGGGAATGAGATTGTCTTCGATGAACTTGCGCGCAGTGTCTCGCACGAGTCGCTCGTCGTCATTGAGCATTGCGTCGAATTCGATGTAGTCCACGTTCTTAAATTTGATTGCCATGATGAAATCTCGTTTCTATTCGCGCTGCGCCCCAAGTGTCTGGCATCGCAAAAATTAAAGATACAGAATATAAGAAGGGAACTATTCAACCTAGCAAAGCCATAAAGGTCAGTCAAACCGGCTTATTGGGCGAAATTCATGAATGAAAGCTAGCGCGCTGTTGATGAGTTGAGTATTCTGAAATCCCATGTCGGAGATCACGCTCACAGAATTGCTGGGTTTACCCGTTGTAGATGCCAGCGGCGCACGCCGAGGCCGTGTGCGCGAATTAGCGATGGTCCCGCATGAGGACACCTTGCACGTAGCTTCCATGATTGTGCGTACCAAGGCCGGCGACCGTTTGCTGCCCTTTACCGCGCTTGCCGAGATTAATGGGGAAGTGAAGACCACGTCCGTAGAAAATGCCTGGCTACCCGCGGGTGATGGGGAAGGTCTGTTCCTGCTTGAACGCGACCTGCTTGATCAGCAAATCATTGACGTTCACGGACGTAAGGTCGTGCGTGTCAACGACGTCGATTTGTATCGCGAAAAAATGCAAGGGCATGTGTCGCTGAAAGTGGCCTCGGTCGATGTGGGACCTCGCGGAGCAATCCGTCGCCTGCTTAAAGGCGTTGTTCCCATGTCAGCCCTTCGCCGGCTATTGCAACAGATTCCTGAGCGGCCAATTCCCTGGGAATTCGTTGATCTCATAGAGACGGACCCGGCTCGTCGCGTGAAATTAAAGATTTCTCACGAGCGCCTCGCCAAGCTGCATCCAGCCGACATCGCGGACATCGTCGAAGAACTGGCTCCGGATGAACGTGAAGCAGTGTTTGAAACGCTTAACGAAGAAGTGGCTGCCGAAACTCTCGAAGAGATGGATCCGAAGGTGCAGAAATCCATCGTCGAATCGCTGGATTCAGATCGTGCCGCAGAAATCGTCGAAGAGATGGATCCAGATGCCGCGGCGGATTTGTTGGGTGATCTGGGCGAAGAACAGACTTCGCAGATTCTCCAGGAAATGGAGCCGGCTGATCGTCAAGAAATTACCGAGCTCCTGGAGTACGGCCACAATACTGCCGCCGGCCGTATGAATACGGATTTTGTAGCGTTGGGTATCAATGCCACCATGCAGGATGCCATCGATGCCCTGCGTCAATACGAGGGTGGCGTCGAAACCCTAAGTACAATTTACATCGTAGATTCACAAGGGACGCTGGTGGGCGCGGTTCCGCTGGCAAAGTTAGTCCTCGCCAACCCCGGTACCCCGCTGCTTGCCCTGACGCAGGAACCTTTGATTTCCGCACCGGAAGAGGCAAAGGATCTGGACATCGCCGAACTGTTCGATAAATACAATCTGCTGATGTTGCCAGTCGTGGACGAGCACAAAAGCCTCACCGGCGTCATCACATCGGATGATGTTATCGCCGTACTGCGGGCTAAGCTTTAGTTCTTTGTCCAAGCGATAAGACCAAAAGTTTTTGACACGCTCTGTTCAGAAGCGAGCGATGCGGTTATCCTAAACAATCGCATTTTTGCCCGGCCTCAGTGGAAACAAGATAAAACCCATGAAGTTCTTTAAACGCTGGAAAATCCGGCTCCTACTCTTTCTCGCGGTCGTAGGCCCCGGGTTCATCACTGCGAATGTGGACAACGATGCCGGCGGCATCCTGACATACTCTTCGGCCGGCGCCCAGTTCGGGCATCTTCTTTTGTGGACGATGATTCCGGTCACTGTTGCTCTAATTGTTGTGCAGGAAATGTGCGCCCGCATGGGGGCGGTTACTGGCAAAGGTTTGAGCGACTTGATCCGCGAAGAATTTGGATTTCGTGTCACATTTTTCATGATGCTCGGGATTCTGATTACGAATTTCGGCAACGTGGTCACGGAATTCATTGGTATTGCCACTAGCCTGGAGCTTTTCGGCTTATCGCGCTATTTCACCGTGCCGGTCTGCGGTGTGATTGTTTGGCTTATCGTTGTGAAGGGACAATATAAAAGCGTAGAAAAAGTATTTCTGGCGGCTTCGTTTTTCTATGTGACCTACATTTTTGCCGGTACCCTCGCTCATCCGGCGTGGAAAGAAGCTGCGATTGCCACGATCAAGCCTCCGGCCTTGGCCGCGTTTCGAAACCAGGCATATCTGTTTATGGTTATCGGCGTCGTCGGGACAACTATTGCGCCGTGGATGCAGTTTTATCTTCAATCTTCCATCGTCGAGAAGGGCGTAACCAAGCGTGGTTACAGCGCCTCCCGGCTCGACGTGATTACAGGATGCGTCTTCACGGATATCGTTGCCTGGTTCATTATCGTCGCTTGCGCCGCGACCCTCTACGTTCACGGATTCCGCGATATCCGTTATGCCGCGGACGCTGCCCAAGCCTTGCGGCCCCTGGCTGGAGATTACGCTTACATTCTTTTCGCGGTCGGTTTGTTCAATGCCTCGCTTTTTGCCGCGTCGATCTTACCGCTTTCGACCGCTTACACCGTCTGCGAAGGACTGGGGTTTGAATCCGGCGTGGGAATGAAATTCGGCGAAGCGCCAGTATTCTACTGGCTCTATACTCTGTTGATTGTGGCTGGCGGAGCGGTCGTTCTCATCCCCGGGCTGCACTTGGTCAAAATTGCAGTCTTATCGCAAGTTGTGAATGGTGTTGTTCTGCCGTTTGTTTTGATCTTCATGCTTCTGCTGATCAACAAGAAATCGCTGATGGGAGAATACGTCAATTCGCGAGTGTTCGATGTGGTCGCATGGGGCACGACTGTGGTTATGATTGGGCTTTCACTTGCGTGGTTTTGGACGCTCAGAGGCGGCACTGGCTAGCGGGTGGCTACAAGGCTTTGCCGCGAGCTAGATCGCGCACCAATTTCAAGTCGGCTTCCAGAAAATCGTACCGTGGCAATGCTTCGCGCCTGGCCCATTCCATCTCGCGGAATATACGGTTTTCTAGCGCGCCTTTATATTCGCGAACGACGAAAAAACGTAGTTCTACTGAGCCCCCACCGGGATAGTCATGGCGCATGCGCTCGACTTCCTCACCGATCGTTGCGTCGATTCCAAGTTCTTCGTCGAGCTCGCGATGGAGAGCCACACGAGGTTGTTCGCCCTCTTCGATCTTGCCGCCGGGAAATTCCCACTTCAACGGCATGGTTTGGTGCCGCGTTCGCTGGCACACCAGGATTTCTTCATTTTCGCCCTCCCCGCGGACAATCAATCCCGCGACGACATGCTTCATGAGACCGCCTGCGCTTCCGGGGATTGCGTGCCGCGAGCTAAATCGACGCAACTGCTAAAGGTGAAGGCAAAAACAGCCAAGCCAGCTGGGCAGATTAACTCCAGAATGTGCTCGCCAAAGTCATGATTGTCCACCAACCCATACATCCGTGAGGCGTGGACTTCAACCAAACTTTCATCGGTCTGATTAGATATGCGAAAGCGCGTATCGGCGGTCGCTTGTATCGAAGTCAATGGCTTCCCATCCTGAAGGATGAGCACTTCGCAGACTGAGCCGCGCGGGGCTGCCATCACCAAATTCACGCCGGAAGCCGAATATTTGAGCGCGACCCGATGTTCGCCTTCGCCGACCGACTCGAAATACTCAACGGTCGAAGCCCAACGCCCCCGTGCATAAAAGTAGCCTTCTTCATAGTGGTCAGGGTTAAAGTCGTAATCGGCGATCTCATCTTCTTTGAACCCGCCTGCATTCCCAATGCGCCCGCGCTTGTGTCCTAGATAGAGTTCTGGCGAGGCGGCGTAGCAAACCGCTTCCGGCTCATCTTCCGCGCGTAGCGGTTCCATGAGCAGCGGCAGGCTAACCGAAGGATTGTTCTCGCGCAGTAGTTCTTGAATGGTTTCCTCGCACTCTCGATAGGCGCCTTCACCGAAATGCGCCCATCGCAAATAGCCTTCCACATCTAAGAGATATTTTGTCGGCCAGCACCGATTGGCAAAGGCTTTCCAAAGTTCATAATCGCTGTCAATCACAATCGGGTAGGTGAGCCCAAACTCATGGATGCCTCGTTCCACATTTGACTCATATTGTGCGAATGTAAATTCTGGTGTGTGCACCCCGATAACCGTCAGGCCTTTATCGCGGTAGTGCTCATGCCAGGTCTGTACGTACGGCAGCGTACGGATGCAGTTCAGGCAGGTGTAATCCCAGAAGTCGATCAACACGACCCGGCCGCGAAGTTGCCGCAGGCTTAGCGGCGAGGAATTGAACCATACGCGCCCGATTTCTGGCGCCCGCACTGTGCCCTTGTCAACTTTCATGTGCGGACTTTTTCGAGGTGCCGCCCCACCAACTGAGCGCAATACTCCACCAATTCTCGATCTTCGCCGGAAAACGCGGCGGGGAAATGGCTGTCAATATCCAGTTCCCCCACAACTTTCCCGCCTACAAAGATAGGGACCACAATCTCTGACTTGGTCTCGACGGAGCACGCCAGATAGCGGGAGTCCTCGGTGACATCATCAACCACCACGGTCTTTCCGATGGAGGCGGCCGCGCCGCAGATTCCTTGATTTAGAGGAATACGAGTATGCGGCGTCATGGCGCCTTGAAACGCTCCCAGCACAAGGACGCCCGGGCTTGTGTGAGCTTCGAGCATGTAGAAACCAACCCAGTTGTAACGCAACATGCGCTCATGCAAAAGCTTGACAATCGCGCTCATGAAGTCGGCAGAGGATTGAGGCCTTGCGGCTAATTGCCCTAGTTCGCGGCGAACCTCAGCGATTTTCTGGTCAGCCATACGAAATCTAAAATACCATGCTCGACGGATTTACTCGCGTCTTGAATCGTGGGGCGAGGTCCTCACGTGTGCGCAATCTGTCGCAGCCCAGCGGCTGAGGTGAAAACTTCAGGATGGATTGCCGCCGCGAGCGCGCGCAAACCGTGCAACAGGGTGGGAGCGGGCGTGTTGAGGAATTCGTCGCGCACACAAAATACGTTCTTATTCTTGACCGCGTCCATGCCTTCCCATCTACGGCTAACCACGAGCTTCTCCAAGGGGACACGGTCACCAGCACCACACCACGCCGCGATAACGACTTCGGGGTTTGCATTGAGGACAGCTTCCGCTGTTGTGTGAGCACCCGGCTTGCCCAGGAACTCGCCGCCTGCGGTTTCGACAAGCTCAGCCACCCAGGCTTGCGATGAAATCAGAGGCTTGCCCCATTCTTCACAATAAACAAGCGGTCGTGGCCTCCCAATGATTTTCTCGCGCGTGACATGTATTTCGTCCTGCATATTTTCAATGACTAATTGCCCGCGGCGCTCAGCGCCCATGATGCCAGCGATGCAAGCAATGTCCGCGTAAACCTCGGCGAGAGTGTGCGGCGCAAACCCAAGAAATCGGACGCCCGCCTTCAGGATTTCTACGACCGCGTTCTCCTGATACGGTACGGACGCGATCACTAAATCCGGGTGCGCGGCAAGAATTTCGCCACTCTGTGCTGTCCATGAGTCGGCTACGATAAGACATTGCGAATCGTTCAGTTGCGGACAAATATCAAGGCAGTACTTTGTGCAGGCGACCAGCTTGTCGAGTTCGCCAATTTCCGCCAAGATGGCGGTCACGCTGGGTTGAAGAGACACGACTCGCCTCGGCCTGTAAGTTATGTCTTCGATCACTGCTTCGTCCCGTCGGGCCAGTAAATGGGCCAGCCCAGTGAGTGAGCCTTTTGCTCGAGATCCGGATTCGGGTTGACGACGAAAGGATGGCGAGCGATTTCCAGCATGTCGGCATCCCAGCGGGAATTTCCAAAGACGGCCTCGGGAATCCGTTTGATCACCTCGCGTATTGCTTTCGGCTTCCCGGGGCCCGAGGGTATGCGAATCAGGCGGTCCGTAATGATGCCATTATCTATCTCCACCGCCGTCGCGAGAATACGGCTTGCCGGAATGTCGAAGTATTCCATAGCTGCTTCAATGAGCCAATTGTTGGTGGAAGACACGGCCCACACTTCACAATCGGAATCATGCAGCTTCGATATGAGGGCCCGCATTTCTGGAAAGATTCGCGCCACGAAATTTCCTTCAAAGAATTCTTTCGTGGCCCGGCGAAGATCACCTTCTTCCAAACCGGAGTGGATCGTCACCATCTCGCCACACATATCGTCTTCGCTCACTTTTCCGGCGAGATAATCGCGATGCCGGGCTTTGATCCGTTGTGAAACGTCATCATTTATGAGGCGACGCTCCAATTCCCACCGGAAAAAGCCTTCTCCGGCGTCGCCGGACCAAAGAGTGCCATCGCAGTCAAAAACTGCGATTTTCGGGTTGACACGCAGCACGGAATCGAGAAACGCAGCAGGTTTTGGGGAACTTGTCGTGACCATTCCATCTAATTATACGGATGCCCCCGGCTTGCCACGATGGTAGATTCTTCATGAGAGGCTCGTATATGAAGGCCGTTCGCATTCACGAATTCGGTGGCCCGGAAGTTTTGCGGTACGAAGATGCGCCTGATCCTGTACTGCGCAAAGACCATGTGCTAGTTCGCGTACGTGCGTGCGCGCTAAACCATCTCGACGTGTGGGTGCGGAAGGGGTTGCCTGGAGTTAAGCTGCCTCACATTCTCGGCAGTGATATCGCTGGTGAGATCGCTGAAACCGGCGAATACGTCACCGGGCTGAAGGCAGGCCAACGTGTATTGCTCGCCCCTATGCACTTTTGTGGGCATTGCGGTAAGTGCGTCGCGGGATTGCAGAACGAGTGCCCGGAATTTACCGCCCTCGGCAATGCGGTGGACGGCGGCGATGGCGAGTTAATCGCAATTCCGGTTGCTAACGTGCTTCCCATTCCTGATGAACTTGATTTTAATCAGGCCGCAAGCGTACCCCTTGTTTTTCTCACCGCGTGGCACATGCTCGTAGGGCGGGCGAAGATACGGCCGGGGCAAACCGTCTTGATCCTGGGCGCAAGTTCCGGCGTGGGCATCGCTGCCATTCAAATTGCAAAGATGTTCCGCGCCCGAGTGATTACAACCGCGGGCGACGAGCGAAAGTTGGAAAAAGGGCGAGAGCTAGGCGCTGATTACGGAATCAACCACTACAAACAGAAAATTTCTGTCGAAGTTCGCCGCATCACAAACAGAGAAGGCGTGGATATTGTTGTCGAGCACGTTGGCGCGGCCACGTGGGATGAAAGCATGAAATCTCTGAAACAGGGCGGAACCATTGTCACGTGCGGCGCGACCGCCGGACCCACGGTGTCATTTGATTTGCGCTTCCTATTTGCCCGTCAACTCTCGTTTCTTGGGTCTTATATGGGGACGATGGGCGAATTTCATGAAGTCATGGGGCATGTTTTTGCAGGCCGATTAAAGCCGGTTGTAGATCGAGCATTTCCTCTGCAAGAGACTCGCGCGGCGCACGAGTATCTTGAGAAAAGTCAGATGTTTGGCAAAGTAGTTCTCAATCCTTGAATGCAGTTTTTTGCTAAGCGGCGCCCCGGTGGTTTTGACTCGAAAAATTCCGCTCCGCGTGATAACTCTTATCCTGCTATTTCGTCGAAACTAGCGACCGGCCCTGCATGGGCTGGCCGAACAACGTTCTGGAAGGGAAACTATGCAGAGCACCAGCTTGATGGTATTGGTTTTGGTCACTTTCGCAACTGCAACTTCGACGCTCGCCCAACAAGGCCAGAGTCGGGAAGAACGACGCCCGGTCTCCAATGCGGAAGCAGCTTCACCTGACTCGCCAAAAGCGCCCGACTATATCTATTTTTCGATTATGGATGGGACCCCTAAGGGTATGGAACTCCATCATGACACGTTGGTAGGGTCGGGTACCCCGATTGACGTCGTGAAGTACTCAATCGAGCTTCAGGTGTTGAACTCGGACGGTAATCTGGAGCCGGAGGGTCTCATCATCAGCCACTTCTACACCGCCAAAGCCGTCCAGCCGCAGAAAGCACCCAATCCGCATAACGCAAAAGACTGCGCAACTTGGAACTCGCTTGTGCTGAACGAGATCAAGAACCGTCCTCCTAATTCGCCGACATGGTCGTACGTCGAATTTACGGTCGCGCAAGGCGCGCGCATTCTTCAGACCAATGAAGATGGCGCCGTCTATTGGAGCGATGACATCGAGTGCTGGGGATCGCGTGACCGTTTCCCGCCGTTCTAAGCCTTCTCTGAAATGGGCAGGGGACGCTTGCCGTCCGATGCCCATTTCTTAGAATCGCTGCTTCCAACAGATTTGGATGCGTGACTGAAATGCAGGTAAAATATAGCCATGAGCCAGAACTTCGGTCCTTATGTGAGCGTGGAAGACGGCAAGCGGGTCGTTAAAGACCTCACTTTCGGTAACCCCACACCGGAAGGAGTCGTGCTCACGACCCTCGACAGCGCAGTGAATTGGATGCGCAAAAATTCCATCTGGCCGATGACGTTCGGCCTGGCGTGCTGCGCCATCGAAATGATGTCCATGGGCGCTTCGCGTTTTGACATCGCGCGCTTCGGCGCTGAAGTCTTCCGGCCTTCACCTCGGCAATCGGACCTAATGATCATCGCGGGCCGCGTTTCCAATAAAATGGCTCCAGTCATTCGCTTGTTGTGGGAGCAAATGCCGGAGCCGAAATGGGTGATTTCGATGGGCGCCTGCGCGACTTCTGGCGGAGTCTTCCAGAACTACGCCCTGGTGCAGAGCGTCAATCAAGTGATTCCTGTCGATATCTACGTGCCGGGCTGTCCGCCTCGGCCCGAGCAGTTGATCTACGCCATCACTCTTCTCCAGGAGAAGATACAGAAAGAGCGTGGCACAATCACGCGCGCATTGAATCTTTCGAGTTAGCTTCCGCCTGCCAATCCCCATTGCCGGTCGTGGTACAAACATTTCATGAGCAAATCGGCACCGCCTTCGGGCGCAACCATCGTGACCCAGGCGCCCTGCCGGGTCGATTTGGCCGGAGGCACAATTGATCTTTGGCCGCTTTATCTTTTTCATCCCGGCGCGCTCACTCTAAATTTCGCCGTTAACATTTTGACCGAGTGCCGCATCACCCCACTGCGCGGCAGGAAAATCGAATTACGCTCGCTGGACACGAAAAGGCGCGAGGCTTTTCCAAGCTTTGATGCTCTGATGCAGGCACACACTTACCGGCTGCCTTTGGCAGCTCACGCAATCCGCTTCTTTGCGCCCAAAGAAGGCTTCTTGATGGAGACCAACTCCGAGTCGCCCGCTGGAGCCGGCATCTCCGGTTCGTCGGCCTTGATGATAGCCACAACCGCGGCCTTGGCCCGATTCACAGAACGCCATTTGACGCTCGAGCAAATGCGCGTGATTGCACAGAACATTGAAGCGCAAATTATTAACGTTCCAACCGGCTGCCAGGATTATTACCCTGCGCTCTACGGCGGCGTCAGTGCAATTCATCTGGACGTGGACGGAATTCATCGTGAAGCCGTGCCAGTTGCGCCGGAAGAGATCGAGTCGTGCTTCGTGCTCGCGTATACCGGCGCCCCAAGACAATCGGGGATCAATAATTGGGAAGTATTCAAAGCGCACATTGACGGCGACAAGCGCGTGTTTCGAAATTTCGAACGCATTGCCGGCATCGCTCGCGAAATGCACCGCGCGATGCTTGCCTCCGATTGGAGTGAGGTGGCACGGCTTTTACAGGAAGAATGGAAACTTAGGCGGACGAATGCTCCGGGAATTACAACGCCGCTGATTGACCGGCTGATTGCTGTAGCCAGGAAGCACGGTGGCCTGGCGGCGAAAGTTTGTGGCGCCGGTGGCGGGGGATGCGTGGTTTTTCTGGTGGAGAAGGGAACCGCGAGCCGGGTGGCCACAGCCGTCGGTGAGGCTGGCGGCCGGGTTTTGCCTTTACAAATCGCACGCGACGGGCTGCGCGTGCTTACCACTTGATAAAGCGTATATACTAAAAGCGTTGGTGTGACCAATGCCGCGTCTCGAGCGTGCTTCCGTCCCGCGTCACCCGCTGAGTGCCGTACTCCTGGGCGTCGCCGTTTTTTGTCTTTCAGCTTCCCGGCCGGCTCTCGCCGATGATCCCAAACCCCCGCGCATTACGAAAGAGACGCGCATCGAATTGATTCGCCTTTTTGAGACTGACCTTGTCTATATCCGCACGCTATTTCCTATGGGCACTAAGGGCTTGATCCTGAAAGATGGCAAACTCTCGCCCAACGGAGTTGACTTACAGCAGATGATTGCCATGTGGGGCCCGGCGGTCAAGCCCGGCGATCAGGCGCGTATCTCCGACATCGAATTCAAAGGGAACATGATTCACTTTGAAATCAATGGTGGGCCCATACGAAAGCAGAAGTGGTACCAGCATATTTCGGTCTCAGGAACGGCTGGTGAGACGCCCATCGCTCCCACGGATGGATCCGCGAATCCGCGCGGCTCTTACGTGAATTTAGTCTTCGATCAGTACATTCCCGAGATGGATGCTAAGCGTCTCAAGGAATTGCTGCGTCCGGTATTTGATTTCAACGCGAGGTCTCCCGAAGAGGCGTATCTCGATACGGTTGCTCCCAAAGTCAAGCAGGCGATCCTTGATCATCACGTGTTGGTGGGGATGGACCGCGACATGGTGATCTATGCCAAAGGCCGGCCTCCCAGGAAAGACCGGGAAAAAGACGGCGATACCGAGTATGAAGAATGGATTTACGGCGAGCCCCCAGAGAATGTTGACTTCGTGCGCTTTGTCAATGACGAGGTTGTGCGCGTCGAGACCATGACGGTTAGCGGGCAACGAACGGTTCGCACGGCGAAAGAAATCGATATTGCGAAGCCTCCGGCGGAAAGCGCAACCAGCGCGAGTCCTGCCGTTGCACCCACGCTGCGCCGGCCCGGAGAAACTCTGCCTACCGGCAATGACTCCGGCGGTGCACAATTGCCCTCGCCGCTTCCGGCTCAGGTTCCTCCCTCGAATAACGCGCGTACTCAAAATCCCGACGCCTTTGCCTCTTAAGGCGGCGCTGTTTGACGCCTCCGGGCATCCATTTCACTCGCATTATTCATGCATAAAAACTTCTTGCGTAAGACCTTCATCCATCGCTTTGCATAGTAGTCGCAAAGTTTTGCACTTGTTAATCACTGAACTTCCAAACTCTGCGCCCAGAGCGAATTTCGCTTGACATTCCTATCAAGTGGAATAGGATTCTCCGGCGGGCGTGAAGTGCTATTTTTTGTTCGCTTCAGCTCGCTGGATTCAATCCAAAAATGTTGTCAACTCCCAGGAGGAATAACAAGTGAAGAAGAATCTTTTTGCAGTAATGTTGGTTGCAGTATTCTCTCTCTCCGCAATGGCCGCCAGTGGCGCGCATCTGACCGCGAGCAAAGCGGGCAGCGCTGCCCGTTCGCACCAGACGGCTCCTACATGGGGTCTGCCGTCCGTGCCCTCGACAGTCGTGTTCTACGGTGGCGACATCAATGTTAACGATGCAAACGCTCAGGGTTTCGCCAATGGTAACACCGAAGTAGTTAGCTCGGCGCAGACCTACGCAGCCGTAAAAGTTCCATCCGGCGTTCACGCTGTTGTCAGCGGCACTTTCGGCAACAACGCAGCGTTCTTTGGATACTTCGACGGCACGGGAACCTACGACGTGCGTGTTGGCGTTACCGATGGTAACGGCGGACGTTCTTTGGCTCACGGCACCGCAACCGAAACCGAAGTTGCCACCGGTCGCGATCCCTTTGGTTTGATCGAGTACACCACTTCGGTCAATTTCCCGAAGTCCTCGACCGTTCCTCCGGGCACCTACTGGATCAACGAGAATCCGCAGTGCGTTAGCAACCCGAACTGCGCCAACGGCGAATTCTATTATCTGAGCAACACCACCCAGGAAACCAACAACGTGAACGGTGCGGCACAGGTTGCCAGCCAGTTGTATCTGAATTCGAATTACTTCGGATACACTTTCACCAACTGGTGCGATGCTTCGCTCGGACAGACCGCGCAACAGTGCGCTCGCGCTTCCTTCGGCCTCACGAAGTAAGCATGGGTTCATCGTTGTAACTTCTGTAAAGTTGTTGCAGTGGAAGCCCAGAGAGAAATCTCTGGGCTTCTTCTCTTTGGCTCTGATCCGACTGTGCAGAATTCCAGGAGGACTTGTGAATAGATTCAGTCTTGCGGCGATGCTAATCCTTGCATTCAGCCTGAGTGCCCTGGCACAAGACGCCAAGGTCGGAGTATTAACGGCTAGCCGTGCGGGACACCCTTCAATCTCGCACTCGACGGCCCCGACATGGGGCCTGCCTTCTGTGCCCGGTTGCCATCATTTTCTACGGCGGCGACGTTAACGTTAATGATCCCAACGCCCAAGGCTTTGCCAATGGAGACACAGAAACCGTTCCCGGTGCGAGCACCTATGGAGGAGTGCAAGCGCCTCCGCTGGGTAGCGTAGTGGCGGGCGGCACGTTTGGGAACAATACTGCCTTCTTCGGATACTTTGACGGGCAGGCGACGTACGATGTGCGCACCGGGGTTTCGGAAGGCAATGGTGGGACCGTTGTGCAAAGCGGCACAGGGGTGGAAACGGAGACTCCGACTGGCCGCGAACCTTTCGGACTTATCGAATACAGCACCTATGTTAAGTTCGCCAAGCCGATTACCGCGACGCCCGGGACCATATATTGGGTAAATGAAACGCCGCAATGCTTAAGTAACCCCGGCTGTGCCAGTGGCGAGTTCTACTATTTGAGCAACACGACGCAGCAAACCAATAACGTGAACGGCTGGGCCCAGGTTCCACACCAGATTTTCTTCAACTCGAATTATTTTGGTTTTAGCTGGGCCAATTGGTGCGATGCCTCGCTCGGCCAGAACCAGCAACAATGCGAGTATCTTTCCTTCGGGCTTACGCGCTAAGCTATCTTGATGTCTTCAAAAGAGGGGAGCATTATCGGCTTCTCTCTTTCTTTTGCCTCGCCGGCGATGTTACGCTAAAGAAACGGGATTTGACCTCCTAACGGGAGCCTTGCATGTTGCGTTGTGCGTTGGTTTGTTTGGCGTTGGCAGTTGGCTTGGTAGCACAAACTGCTCCCCTCGCGGATAAGGATCCAGCGGGACAGCAGCCCACCGTCGCTCCAATTTTGCCTCCATCCGGGGAGTTCCCGGCCGATAAAGTCCCGCAAGATGCGGTTATCGTCACTATTACGGGACTTTGCGATCGTTCTGCCGGGGCAAAGCCACTAAGCGATTGCAAAACGACCTTCACCCGCGCGGAATTCGAAAAGATCGTTGACGCCCTCAAGCCTCATGCCCCGCAGGGAGCGCGCAGAATGCTGGCGCTGAGCTATTCCCAGTCTCTGGTCAAAGAACAAAAAGCCGAGGAAATGGGATTGGACAAGTCGCCCGATTTCGCGAATCGCCTGGAGGTAAACCGCCTGCTCATTAGCCACGAGGCCCTCGATGACGCACAGGACAAGCAGGAATGGGACAATGTTTCCGACAAGGAAATAGAAGACTACTACCGGAATAATCCCGCCCAGTTCATTTCAGTGGATGCGGAGAGAGTCTTTGTTCCCTGGTTCGAGCCTGATGAAAATAAGAGCTTGCCTGCGGCCGAGAAAGAAAAACGTGATCTGGAGTGGAAACGCAAACTGAAGGAGGAAGCGGATAAATTGCACGACCGTGCCGTGGCTGGCGAAGATTTCCTCGTACTTCAGAAAGAAGCGTACAAGTTTACGGATGTGGGTTCCGATGTGAGCCGCCAGGTCATAACTCTGCCGCGAACCCGCGCTTTCATGCTCGATTCTGCTCTCATGCCCATGATGGACTTGCAGACCGGCCAAGTGTCTCGCGTGCTCCCCGAAGACAATGGTTTCTATATTTTTAAAGCGACTGCCAGAGTATCACTGCCGCTCGATGAGCGGACCAGACGAGAAATCCGTGGCAAATTTCGCGACGAGCGGGTTGCGAAAGACAAAGCGGATCTGAAGAAGCTTGCTGAAACCTCTGCTACGTACAATGAAAGCTATTTTGGCCCTCCGCCTCAATCACAGCCGACCGCGGATGAACCTCCGCCTTATGATGTAATGCCCGAATGGAACCAGCAACAGTAGAACGTGGGCGGGCTTACTTGCCGAAGTATGTTTCGTCGAGGATGATCTTTGAAGAGTTCATAATGGCATCGGTTTCAGCCTGAAACCTTTCATCCGCAATCCGCTTCCGTATGTCGTCCTTGACCGCAGCGAAGGGAACGACACTCTTCGCACCCATCTTATAGATCAAGTATCCACGCCTATCAAGAAAAAGGTCAGAAACCTCACCCGGTTTTAGTTCCATCACCTTAACTTGACTGGCAGGCAAATCGGTCCCGCGCACCTTGCCAACCTTCGTACTCGGGGCTTCGCCCGTGACCATGGCAATCTGAAAAGCCTCCGCTTGAAGTTTGCCCAGATCTTCCCCGGCAATAGCCCGGAGCCTGAGTTTTTCAGCCGTGTCTTTCATAAGGGCCTCCGACTCGTGGTTGCGCTTTTCCTGCTCCGGAGCACTGAGCGTCTGCTCAGGTGCCGCCAGTTGCTGAATGCCCGGCACCAGCATACGGCCAAGATCGGCTTCGACAAACAAATCAGGGTTTTGCCGATAGTAATCTTCAATTTCCTTATCCGAGACTTTCGACGCCTCCTCGTGGAGAGCAATCCCTAATTCCTGCGACATTGCTTGTGCGCGCGCGATCCGCGAGCGCAGTTCGAATTTTGCGCCTTGGGTAATGCCCTTATCGCGGGCCTGTTGATCGGCTACCAGAGCTTCTACGTACTTTTCCGCAAAATCGCGTCGCGCGCTTGCCGGCAGATTCGGCTGCACGGTTTGGACCATGCTTTCAAACTGCGCCCGCGTGATCACCGTCTCGCAATCAGGGCCTGGTTTTTCTTTTTGTGAATGATTGCACACGTTGTGGACAATAATCACGGGCGCATCTGGCGCCACATTGCCGACTGGTGAAGTTGCAGCCGTGGTGGCAGGCTGAGTAGATTGAGGGTTCGCTGGCGCCTTCTGCGCGACCACTATTTTGCACAGTAAGGCTAACATTATCAGGCGTTTGGCCATTTTCTATAAATCCCTAGAAGAGTAGTTCAAGGCAAGAAAACAAAATTCTAACACGTCCTGCCTTCCAGCTTGGTCAGCCCGAGCAAATCCTTTGCCAGCTTATCGGTATTGTGCCGGGCCACTTCCTCTTCCATCATATAGTCGCCCAAGATTGCGCGAACGCCCATGTCTTCAAGCATCGCCAGGTCGGCGACGACCTCGTTGGCACCCTCACGTGCGTACCGGGCTCGGAGAGCCTCAGACGGCGGTGTCTGGTTGATCAGCGCATAGTCGAAAACATTTCTTCCCGCGTGTTCATTCAACGCACGTATATGGTCTGCCGCCGTGCGGCCTAAACTCTCATTTGCCTGGGTCATCAGATTGCAGATATATACTTTCTTCGCTGGCGAACTCGCGATTGCTTCCGCAATGCCCCTGACAAGCAAATTCGGGATCAAGCTGGTGAAAAGCGATCCCGGCCCGATTGTGATCACATCAGCCCGCGCAATGGCGTCCAGGGTCTCCGGCAACGGATCCACATTCTTGGGAACGAGGCATAGCTCACGAATCCGCCCCTTGCTTGCCGTAATTTGGGATTCCCCCCGTACTCGCGTGCCATCATCCATGAGGGCTTCGAGTTCAACGTTGGATGCGGTCGCCGGATAAATCCGCCCACGCGTCGCCAGAATTTCTGAGGAAAAACGTACAGCTTCACTAAAATCGCCAGTGATGGATGTGAGCGCGGCCAGAAACAGGTTGCCGAAGCTATGCCCCTCAAGCCCTGAGCCTTTTTCGAAACGATGCTGGAACAAACGGGAGAGCATGGCGTCATCTTCCGACAAGGCGACAATGCAATTGCGTATGTCGCCTGGAGGCAGCATGTTGAAATCTTTGCGCAGGCGGCCGCTGGATCCGCCGTCATCGCTCACCGTCACAACGGCGCTGAGTTCGCTTATCCGAGGGGCACGATCCGGTTGCGTTGTCGGCCATGAATCTGCTTGAAACTCGGAAAAGGGAAGCCGCTTACTAGCGGAAGCGACATACTTCTTTAAGCCTTTGAGCAGCGTGGAGAGACCGGTTCCTCCACCAATCGCCACCACCCGCAGTCCCCGATCGGCACCGGGTGCAAGTGATGGCATTGCCGGTCGCGGGGAATCGGGCATGGAAATCTAGCCGTCCAGCTCGCGTGAATCGTTAAAATCGGCGCCCGGATCGGGGTAGAGGAGCTCCGTGAAGCGGGGATCTTCCGCAAGATTCTGGAAATCGGAATCGTTGCGCGCTTGAAAACGCAAGGCGGGGTTATAACCGATCGCCGCTTGCAAATGACGCAAGGAATCTTCCACCCGGCCCGTCAGACAGTCGAGAGCTGCCAGCCCATAAGCGACATAATCGGCTGCAGGCGCCTGTTTGGCCAGCTTATCCAGGTGTTCGCGGGCACCGACATAGTCTCCCAGGTTAATCAGCGACACCGCATAATCGTAATGCTCCTCAGCGCTCCTAAATTGCGTAACTGTGCGCTCCAATTGCTGATTGCAGGCATTTAAGTGCACGGAAGCACGGTCGGCCAGTTCGCGGCTGGGGCCGGCGAGAACTTTCTGCAGACTGCCTTTCGCCTTGTCAAACTTATGTTCCTGCATCGCGCGCAAGCCGGCCTCATAATTCTGCACCGCTTGCACATGGCGTGGATCTTCAACGGCTGCTTTCTTTGGGGTTGTTTTCTGGGCCATTTGTAATATTCTTCCTGTGCTCTTCGTAAGGTCTCCTTCGTCGATCAGAAGTGCAGGTCTTAGTTGATGGAAGCTGCGGTCTGCAAGTCTATCTGTTTCCATTCGCCCCTGATGATGCCTTTGCGTATCTGGGCCGCAGTCTTGCCTTTCTTATATTGAGTGTAGGTGTAATACAACTCTTTTAGACATGTGGAACACTGGGCTCCGTGCATTCCTTCGAAACAGCTGTGCAAGCTGTTGTGCCCCATGCCCCGGTCGCAATAGCAATAACAGGGTTCCTGGTGCAAGACCGCGGGGATTTTTGATGCCAACTCATAGGCGTGAGTTTGGAACGGATACTCGGCATTTCCGCCCCACAGATCTTCTTTGCCTAGAATCGGGGGCAGTTTCTCGCCCTTTGCGGGCGGATGCGGATTGTAAGCGGGCACTCGTTCGCCGTCCTGCGAAGTTGCCCACGGAGCAGAGACTACGACCGTTGCCAATGCCAATAAGACCAGCTTTAAGTAGTGTTTGCGCATGAAATCAAACCCGACCCTGCATCCATTGTAACCTGAAAATACAGCATGGCTCCACTGGGACACCGCTTCGTGCCATGCGCGATGATGCGTGAAAGTATAGAATCGACACAATGGCTGATCCCGTGATCCCTGGAGAAGCGGAACGCCCCAAGCCTGCTTTGGTGGAGCCTCCTGTCGATGCTGCAACTGCTAAACCGAGCGCAAATCGCTCGCGCTCCTCGCTCTTGGCTGCCTGGCTCCGTGATTTGATTATTTCCCTCGCGATTTCCTGTTTCATCATCATTTTCCTGTATCAACCGGTAAAGGTCGAAGGCACCAGCATGATGCCCTCGCTGGACGACCAGGAACGCATCTTCGTCAATAAATTCGTCTATCGCTGGGAACCGATCGAACCCGGCGATATTGTCGTTTTCCACTACCCTCGCGATACTTCGAAGAGTTTTATCAAGCGAGTCATTGCGGTCGGAGGGGACCGCGTGAATATTATTCGCGGCCGTGTTTATGTCAATGAGAAGCCTGTCGAAGAAGACTATGTTCCTCAGGAATACGAAGATCTGCGCTCCTACCAGGAGATCGTGGTGCCGCCGCACAGCTATTATGTGCTTGGCGACCACCGCAGCCTCTCCAACGATAGCCGCGATTTTGGGCCGGTTGGGGCTGAATATATCTACGGAAAAGCCGTTTTTGGGTACTGGCCCGTGGACAAGTTGGGCCGCGTTCGCTAGCGTCAGCGCCGAACTAGAGAAAATCGTCTGTAGGCATCAGTTTCTATTGGCGGGCGGGAGCATCCCTGTTAAAATCTATAAAATCCACTCCCCGGAGTCACAATGCAAGCAATCCTTGCGCTGGAAGACGGAAAAATCTTCCGAGGCAAAGGCTACGGAGCAAAGGGCGAATGTCAAGGGGAAGTAGTTTTTAATACTTCCATCACCGGCTATCAGGAAATCTTTACTGATCCTTCCTACACCGGGCAAATCGTAGTTCTCACCACCCCCGAAATTGGAAACTACGGCACCACCCCTGAAGACAACGAGTCGAACCGCCCCTATATCGAAGGCCTCATCGTGCGCGAATTCTCGCGCGTCAGTTCCAACTGGCGTTCGCAGGAGGTCGCCGAAGAATTCTTAGGCAAGTTCAATATCCCTGTGCTTGCGGATATTGACACCCGCGCCCTCGTCCGCCACCTGCGCGATAACGGCGTGATGCGGGGTGTCATCTCCACCATTGAGACTGACGCCGAGAAGTTGATCAAAAAATCGCGGTCGTTTCCCAAGATGGACGGAACCGATCTCGCCAAAGTTGTTAGCACAAAACACACCTATGTTTGGGAAACTGGAGAGCGCTCGCACTTGCCTGACGAAGTTGTCGGCGTGAAAGATCAGCCGCCGCGGTTCCATGTTGTCGCTTACGACTTCGGCATCAAGCACAACATCATGCGCAAACTGCGCGCCGAAGGTTGCAAAGTCACAGTCGTTCCCGCGCAGACGAAGGCCGAGGACGTAATCGCGCTGAAACCAAACGGAGTCTTTTTATCAAACGGCCCCGGCGATCCTGAGCCTTGCACTTACGCGGTGGACAATATTCGACGACTGATGGGCCGCATGCCGATCTTCGGAATTTGCCTTGGCCATCAACTTACGGGCCTCGCGCTTGGCGGGAAAACTTACAAGCTCAAATTTGGCCACCACGGCGGAAATCATCCCGTGAAGCAGATGAACACCGGCAAAATCGAAATCACAGCGCACAATCATAACTTCGCAGTGGATCCTGATTCGCTGCCGCAAAGCGAAGTCGAACTCACGCACATCAATTTGAACGACAACACGCTCGAAGGATTGCGGCACAGAAATCTGCCGCTGTTCAGCGTGCAGTATCACCCGGAAGCCGCGCCCGGCCCACACGACTCGCATTATCTCTTCAAAGATTTTGTGAAGATGATGGAGGAGTGGAAAGGGTAACCCGAGAAATATAGAATCCATAAATGCCCAAACGAACTGACATACAAAAGATTCTGATCCTCGGCTCTGGCCCCATCATCATCGGCCAGTCGGCGGAGTTCGACTACTCCGGCACGCAAGCCTGCAAAGCTCTCAAGCAGGAGGGCTACGAAGTGATTCTGGCGAACTCGAATCCGGCCACGATCATGACCGATCCCGAAAGCGCCGACCGCACTTACATCGAGCCGCTCACGCCAGATTTTCTCGAAGAAATTATCCGCGTCGAACGAGAACTTTCGCCCAACGCGGGCTTTGCCATTCTTCCCACGGTTGGCGGACAGACTGCGTTGAACCTGGCGATTGATCTTGCTGACTCCGGCATCCTCGAAAAATACAACGTGCAATTGATTGGCGCGCAGATCAGCGCCATCAAAAAAGCCGAAGATCGCCTCTTCTTCAAAGACGCAATGCAGAAGATAGGCCTCGATGTGCCCAAGTCCGCGCTGGTTGGCAATCTAAAAGATGGCTTGGAGTTTGCAGGCAAAATCGGCTTCCCGGTAATTATTCGTCCGTCGTTTACACTCGGCGGCAGCGGCGGAGGCATTGCCTACAACCGGGAAGAAATGGGGGAAGTTCTTTCCCGCGGACTGGATTTTTCACCAGTCCACGAAGCCCTTATCGAAGAGTCAGTTCTCGGTTGGAAAGAGTACGAGCTTGAGGTGATGCGCGACACCAAAGATAACGTCATCATCATCTGCTCGATTGAAAATTTCGACCCGATGGGCGTACACACCGGCGACTCCATCACCGTTGCGCCGGCGCAGACTTTGACCGACCGCGAATACCAGATGATGCGCGATGCCTCGCTTGCCATCATTCGCGAGATCGGAGTCGAAACTGGCGGCTCGAATATTCAATTCGGTATCGATCCAGTCAACGGACGCATGGTCGTGATTGAGATGAACCCGCGGGTCTCGCGCTCGTCGGCGCTTGCCTCGAAAGCAACAGGTTTCCCGATTGCCAAGATCGCAGCAAAATTAGCTGTCGGATACACGCTCGACGAAATTCGCAATGACATCACCAAGAAAACTCCAGCGTGTTTCGAGCCGACGCTCGATTATGTTGTCGTAAAAATTCCCAAGTGGCAATTCGAGAAGTTTCCTGGAGCCGATGAAAATCTCGGTCCGCAGATGAAATCAGTCGGCGAAGTCATGGCCATCGGACGCACCTTTAAAGAAGCATTGCTTAAGGGCGTGCGCGCTCTAGACACAGGCAAGAAGGTCGGCTCAGAAAAAATCGAACCGAAAATTCTGACGCAACGCTTGGTCACTCCCCATCCCGAGCGCCTTTCGTACATTCGCTATGCGCTTCGCCAGGGCCACACAGTCAAGCAAATTGCGAAGATGACTTCGATGGATCCGTGGTTCCTATACCAACTCAAAGAAATTAATGATATGGGCCTTGAGTTGGAGAAGCATCCGATGAACTCCATTCCCACGGAAGTTCTGCGCGATGCGAAACGAATGGGCATCTCGGACGGCCGTCTTGCTGGTGCGTGGCGCCTCGATGGCAAAGGCGCCCACGAACAAGTTCGCCACCTGCGCAAAAAGCACGGGGTAACGCCCGTATATAAACGTGTGGATACTTGTTCAGCGGAATTTGAGAGTTACACGCCCTATCTCTACTCCACCTACGAGGACGAAGACGAAGCGACGCCTACCGACAAAAAGAAAGTCATTATTCTCGGCAGCGGACCCAACCGAATCGGGCAGGGAATTGAATTTGACTACTGCTGTTGCCATGCGGCGTTTGCACTCCGCGACGACGGCTACGAGACGATCATGATTAACTGCAACCCTGAGACCGTTTCGACCGATTACGATACCAGCGACCGTCTCTACTTCGAGCCGCTGACCTATGAAGACGTTATGGAAGTCTGCGAGCATGAAGCCTCGGGCGGCGCAGACGTCGGCGTCATCGTCCAATTCGGCGGACAGACGCCTCTGAATCTGTCTTTGCCTCTGAAAGCAAGCGGCGTGAAGATTATTGGCACCTCGCCCGAATCGATCGACCTCGCTGAAGATCGCAAACGCTTCAACAAACTCCTCGAAGATCTGCAAATTCCACAGGCTCCCGGCGTGATGGTTGCTTCCGTCGAAGAAGCAATTGCCGGTGCGCGAAAGGTTCACTATCCAGTTCTGGTGCGGCCTTCGTATGTCCTCGGTGGACGCGCCATGGTCATCGCTTACGACGAAGAAACCGTCGTGAAGTACATGAAAGAGGCGCAGCAGTATTCGCAGGACCGCCCGATTCTGATTGACCACTTCCTCGAAGACGCAATTGAAGTCGATGTGGACGCTCTCTCTGACGGCGAAGACGTAGTCATCGGCGGCATCATGCAGCACATCGAAGAAGCAGGAATTCACTCCGGCGATTCTTCCTGTGTGCTCCCAACGGTGGATATTCCCAAGCATCTTCTCGATCGCATGCGCGAATACACATTCAAACTGGCTCGTGCCTTGAATGTGATTGGATTGATGAATATTCAATTCGCCATCCCCCGGGCAAGTGCTAGCGGCGGCGGAGACACAGTTTACGTTCTCGAAGTGAATCCGCGGGCGTCGCGTACGGTGCCCTATGTTTCCAAAGCGACTGGTGTGCCGATGGCAAAAATCGCCGCCCGCTTGATGACCGGCCGCAAGCTGCGTGAATTTTTGCCGGAGAACATCAAAAACAAATCCGACCTCGATACTGGGCGCTTCTTCTACGTCAAGTCTCCCGTCTTTCCCTGGAATAAATTCCCCGGTGTAGATACGGTCCTCGGGCCGGAGATGAAATCCACTGGCGAGGTCATGGGCGTAGCGGAAACGTTTGGCGAAGCTTTTGCCAAAGCCCAGATCGCTGCCGGGCAGAAACTTCCCACCAGCGGAGCAGTGTTTATCAGCGTTACCGACCACGACAAGCCACAAGTCGCGTCATTGGCGCGCAAATTTACCGACATGGGATTCAAGCTGGTTGCCACTGCTGGCACCGCCGACGTCATCGAAAATGCCGGCATGGAAGTAGATCGTGTGTACAAAGTAAAAGAAGGCCGTCCCAACGTCGTTGATCTGATCAAAGGCGGAGGCGTTCAACTCATCATCAATACGCCCACAGGCCTCGAACCCTGGTTTGACGAAAAAGCCATTCGCCGTGCCGCAGTAAATGCGCGCATCGCTTCCATTACAACCCTCTCCGCCGCCCGCGCAGCCGCGGAAGGCATCGCCGCGCTCCAAGTCGGCAAGGTCAATGTGAACGCGCTGCAAAAACTACACGCGGAACACAACGCGCAGGTGCGGCGGTAGGTCCGGATGCTTCTTCAAGGCATTTTCCCTCCCATCACGACGCCGTTCTATTCCGACGGCAAAGTGTATTTCAAGAAGATTGAAGCTAATGTTGACCGTTACTCGAAAACTCCGGTAGCGGGAATTGTCGCCCTCGGCTCGACCGGCGAAGCCATCATGCTTTCGAGCCAGGAGCAGCGCGATGTGCTGAAATCAGCGCGGACCGTCACGGCCCCGGAGAAAGTGCTGATCGCCGGAACAGGCACGGAGTCAGCCGTCGAAACGCTGAACCTCACCGAATATGCCGCCGAATTAGGCTATGACGTTGCGCTTGTACGCACGCCGTTTTACTACAAAAAGCAAATGCAACCGGCGAACATGCTGGCGTTTTACCGAACGGTCGCCGACCGCTCCCCCTTGCCGATTTTGATTTACAGCGTGCCTCCGTTCACCGGATACGACATGCCGGTCGAACTGATCGTTGCGCTTGCGGACCATCCCAATATCATCGGAATTAAAGAATCGAGCGGCAACGTCGATAAAGTTCGCGAGATGGTGGAGAAGACGAAACACATCAAGCGTACCGCGACTGTAACGGACACGTTTGCCGCGGTGACGCAAAGAATGGTGAAGGAATCTGAGGTACAAGCGAAGAAGGAAGGTGGGGAACTGGTGACCATCGGTGGCGGCAAGCCCGCGCCATCTTCTGCCGCAGTCAACGTAATCGGCAAATTAAAGACGCGCCAAAAACAAGTTGGATTTCAAGTCCTCGTGGGTTCAGCCCAAACGCTCGAGCTATCGCTTCGAGCCGGCGCGGCTGGCGCAGTGCTTGCTTTTGCCGATCCCGCTCCGACCGCTTGCTATGAAATTTACGCTGCGTCGAAAGAAGGCGATCAGGAGCTGGCAAAGTTGAAGCAAGAGCGCATTGCAAAAGCTGCTCAGCGAATCGTCGGTGAGTTGGGCATTCCTGCGCTGAAATATGCTATGGACTTAAACGGATATTATGGCGGCACGGCGCGCCTTCCGCTCCTGCCAATAACTTCCGATGTGAAAGCCGAAGTCGAAAGCCTGATGGCCGATATTCGCAACTAGATTTCCCAAAACCTCCTTCTTGCCTGCCAAGTGCCAAGACAAATACGTGTTAATATTAGAACGAACGTTCGAACTAAAATGGCGTCCTCTTATTCCATTCCGTCGCCTGATCTAAACGAGCTTCCTCGGTTAAAACGCGCCTACGTTTCGAGTGCGCGTTTCGACCGGCGGCTCGCGCAAATCCTTGAACATGCGACCGAAGTCTTTTATCAAAAGGGATACGACGCGGCGTCCATGCGCGATCTTTCGCGGGCGAGCGGAATTTCCATCGCCGGCATGTACCACTACTTCCACTCCAAAGAGCGCTTGCTTTATCTGTTGCAGAAAGATACCTTCACCACCGTCATTGAGCGTTTGCAGCGCCGCCTAAAAACGATCGAAGACCCTGAGTTACGCATTCGTACTTTCATCTTCAACCACCTCGGCTATTTTCTGGCCAACCGCAAAGCGATGACAGTGTTGTCCCACGAAGATGAGGCCCTCAGCGACGACGAGTTCGTGGCCGAGATCGCCGCTCTTAAGCGCGAATACTACAAAATCTGCCTCACGCTTCTTGACGACTACAAGCGCGCCAACAGACTACAATTTAATAGCCGCACCGCGGTGTTGAGCTTGTTCGGCATGATCAATTGGGTTTATACCTGGCACAGTACCCGGCACGACGCCGGCACAGTGCGTTTGTCGCGCGAAATGGGCGATATTTTCCTCAATGGCATCAGCGGCCAGCGCGGACAGCCGCGAAAGCATAAAGCAGGTTCGAACTAACAGGCAAGGCGATTTTGAACTAATAACGAATTTCGACATACGAAAAAGGAGTTTCAAGATGGCGACCACAATGCAACCCGAAGCCGGAACCAAAACCCTGGTGAACTATCGCGCCGATGGTGGCGTAGCCGTGATTGAAATGTTCGATCCGCCCGCCAATACCTATACCTATGAAATGAACCGCCAGTTGGATGAAGCCATCCTCAAAGCCCGCATGGACAATGACGTTTACGTCATTCTCCTGACCGGAGCTGGCGACAAGTTCTTCTCCGCCGGCGCCAACATCAAGATGCTCTCCAGCGTGGATCCGACTTTCAAGTATTACTTCTGCCTTCATGCCAACGAAATGCTCTTGCGGCTCGAGCATACGCCCAAGTTGGTCATCGCCGCCATCAACGGCCATTGCGTCGGCGGCGGGCTCGAAATCGCCATGGCTGCTGACATTCGCATCGCCCGCAAAGACGCCGGGAAAATTGGCCTGCCTGAGGTGAATCTTGGTGTACTGCCTGGTACTGGCGG
Organism: Terriglobia bacterium; assembly: GCA_963702965.1. Classification (GTDB taxonomy): domain Bacteria; phylum Acidobacteriota; class Terriglobia; order Terriglobales; family Acidobacteriaceae; genus JAJPHW01. The sequence goes on along the minus strand of OY969776.1, from coordinate 2,619,656 downwards.
TACGCAGCGCCTTTCGCGTATGGTCGGCAAGAGCAAGGCCATTGAATTGATGGTCGTCGGCAATACATTCTCTTTCGAAGAAGCAAAAGAGCTGGGCATCATCAACGATATTTTTGAGCGCGAGAACTTCATGGAGAACATCATGGAGTACGCTCGCCAGTTCTGCCCGCCCAATAAAGCCGCGAAAGCCGTTGGCCGCATCAAGCGCGCCGTGCAGACTGGATGGGAGATTCCCATGGAGTCAGCGCTGGCCGTCGAACGCGAAAACCAGCAAATTCTCTTCCAGAGCGAAGACGCGAAAGAAGGCTTGGCGGCTTACGTGGAGAAGCGGCCGGCGGAATTTAAAGCGAAATAAGAAACTCATGTGGGGACGGCCGCCCCCGGCCGTCCGAGCGGAGCGCAGCTCCGCAGCCATTAAGAATCGTGACGAGCTAGCGAGGATTTATGCCGGGAAAAGTAGCAAAGATCGGGACATTCAGCGACTGGGTCGGCCTGTTCGACGACTGGCGCAAGGAGATCGGCGTCAATCACGGCGATATCGCCGACTTCCATTTCGACACGCTCTTCGGCGCGATTGATACTGAAGAGATCGAGTTCGGCCACTATAAAGGCCGCCGCAAGTGGGAGAACCTACGCCAGATTCCGACCCAGGCGATGCGCGACGCGCTGATGAACATGATCGTCTATCAGGGCGACACCGAGTTTGCCAGCTGCGAGCAGCAGCGGAACCTGTTCATGATGGCTCCAACAGACTACGATCGCAGAGCGCTTACTCGCGTCATGATTGAAGAAATGCGTCATGGCTGGCAGATGTGCGCCTTGCTGGTCGAGCACTTCGGCTACTCCGGCAAAGTGGAAGCGCAAAAAATGCTGGAGCGGCGGGCGTTCGAAAATAAACGCTTGCTGGGCGCGTTCAACGTGGACGTGGATAACTGGATGGATTTCTTCACCTACACCGACTTCGTTGACCGCGACGGCAAGTTCCAGTTGCAGATGCTCAAATATTCGGCCTTTGCTCCGCTGGGACGGTCCATGTCCTACATGCTGCGTGAAGAAGCGTTCCATATGGGTACCGGCAATGACGGACTGCGGCGCATTGTGCAAGCCGGCGTGATTCCGGCATGGCTGATTCAGAAATATCTCAACAAGTGGATTTCGAGTTCCTACGATCTTTTTGGTACCGACCACTCTTCTTCAGCCCACTGGGCTTATGTTTGGGGCATTAAAGGCCGTTACGACGAACCCAAGAACGATAGCGTGGCGTCGCTCGACGATTTGAACGATTACAATCGCCTGCTGTATCGCGATGAAGTTGCATCGCTGGTGGCGCGGTTGAATTCCGTGTTGCGTGAAGGGGAGCCAAAACTTTACGCGCCGGATATCAAGTTCAATCGTGCGATTGGGAAGTGGGCAGGGCAGAAGTTCCATGCGCAAACGGGAGAAGCACTCGATGACAAGGCCTACGATGAGCATTTGAAAGAGTACATGCCGAGCGAGGCAGACAAAAAGCTGCTGCTCGACATCATCGGCACGGAAAAGAAGTGGATTGCTCCTAAAGAAGGCGCGCGCGACCCGCTTTCCAGCATTGGCGAAGTGCGGAAGTCCGCGATTAATCTGTAGCCGAAATGAAAAGCAGATTTCTCACCGCTAAGGCGGATTCGGAATGACAAGGTGGCTGGAGGGTTAAGGTGACTCAGGTTGCATCTACTGAAACCGGGCGTATCTCGCTCGATCTTCAGCCTCCGGTCGCGTACGTCTCGTTGCACCATCCTCCACTAAACGTCATTGATATTCCCCTGATGGACGAGTTGTCGACCGCGCTGGCGGCAGTTGAGGCGCGTCCGGATCTGCCTATTCTTGTTTTGCAGGGATCGAGCACCGTCTTCTCCGCGGGCGTCGACGTTGCCGCGCACACCCCGGAAAAAATCCAGGAAATGCTCACCAAATTCCACGCTATTGTGAACAGCCTCGTCGCCAGCCGCAAAGTGACAATTGCAGCTGTGCAGGGCCATTGTCTTGGCGGCGGCGCGGAACTGGCGATGGTCTGCGATATGGTCATCACGTCAGAAACGGCCACGTGGGGGTTTCCTGAGATTAAGCTGGCATGCTATCCGCCGGTCGCAGTGACGGCGCTGGCTGCTCTGATTGGGCATAAGCAGGCGGCCGATTTGATTTTGACCGGGCGCACCATCGACGGCAAAGAAGCCGCGCGGATTGGTCTGGCCACTCGCGCCGTCGCCGACGCGCAGGTCGCGGCAGCCGTGCAGGACAGCGTCAATCATCTTGCGAAACTCAGTCCAGCTGCGCTTGCCCTTACCAAGCAAGCCATGTATCACTGGAATGCGGTGCATTTCGACAAAGGCCTGGCGCGAGCGGAGCAAATCTATTTGCAAGAGCTGATGAAAACTGAAGACGCGCAAGAAGCAATCAGCGCGTTTTTGGAGAAGCGTGAGCCGAAGTGGAAAGGAAGATGATGTCGAACGTCTCCGCTATTTGCAAAGGCATAATCGCACTCTTTATTTTAAATGTTGTGATGCCTGCGTTGATGGCTCAAAAGCCTGCGGAGTCAGCCTTGCCCGATGGCTGGCGACTGCCTACAAAACATGAGATCGGAAGTGCTTGGCGTGCTAAGAGCAGTACAAGATTTGCAGTTGTAAAGGCTGATTTTGATGGTGACGGGAAGATTGATATCGCGGAGATACTGATAGACGCATCCGCGCGCCGTTTTGAAGTATTCGTTAAATTGGCAGCTACGGAGCAGTGGCAGTCACTTACCGATGGTGATCTCGATGCTATCGACCGCTTCGCGATCGACAGAGTCAAGCCGGGGCGTTATGAAACTGCTTGCGGTAAAGGATACGGCGATTATGCTTGTGCCAACGGTGAGCCCGATTTTTTGGTATTGAAGCATGCAGGGCTGGATTTTATTTATACAGAGAGCTCAGATACGATCTTCTACTGGGACCAGCATTCTAAGCAGTTTCTCAAAGTTTTAATGAGCGACTGATCGATGTAATGGGGCCGAAAAGCGAACGAGAATTGACTCTTGATTTTGAAATTACGCCAAGTGAGGCGCGTACGCTGCTATGTGAGAAGGAATCTTTGACCCTCCTCGACGTCCGCGAACCGTGGGAAGTTCAGACTGCGCACATCGAAGGATCGAAGCACATCCCCATGGGGGACATCCCCAGCCGCGCCCATCAGGAACTCGATCCCGATGAGCATATTGTCGTCGTTTGCCATCACGGCGTACGTTCACTCAGCGTGACCAACTGGCTGCGCCAGCAAGGATTCGACAAAGCGCAATCCATGCGTGGCGGCATTGACGCGTGGTCACGCCAGATTGATCCCGAAAGTCCCGCTATACTGACAGCGTGATTACCGACTGCCACGTTCACATTCAGCCGATGGAGATGGTCAAACCGGCTGCGCTCGAGATGATGAAGGCGCGCCGTCCGAACTACGACCTCATCGCAGAGTATTGCCGTTCGCCCAAATTATTCCTCAAGCATCTCGATGATTCAGGCGTGGACCGGGCTGTGCTCATCAACTACGTTGCACCCGAAGTCATGGGATTTACGCCCGCGGTCAATCAATTCATCGCTGATTACTGCAAAGAAAACCCCAAGCGGCTTGCTTTCCTGCGGCAGTCTGCATCCCAAGCACACGACCAATGTGATGGCGGATGTCGAGCAACTTCTCAGACTCGGCATTCGCATGATTAAGGTTCATCCTCCGCACCAGCTCTTATATCCGAATGATTATTTGAAAGGCGTCAAAGAGCTCGAGATCATCTATCGCGCCGCCGAAGCCAACGGCATTCCCGTCATGTTTCATACCGGAACATCGATATTTCCAGGCGCACGCAACAAATACGGCGATCCCATATATCTCGACGATGTGGCTGTCGATTTCCCCAAGCTAAAAATCCTTATGGCCCACGGCGGTCGTCCTCTGTGGATGGAAACGGCTTTCTTCCTGCTTCGGCGGCATCCCAATGTTTATTTGGACATCAGCGGAATTCCGCCAAAGACTTTGTTGAAGTATTTTCCGCGTTTAAGCGAGATCGCTCATAAGACGCTGTTCGGTACCGATTGGCCAGGGCCCGGCGTTCCCGACATCAAGAAGAACCTGGATGATTTTCGAGCCTTGAATCTAGGCGAGACCATCGAGCAGCAGATACTCAGCCAGACCGCATTGAGCATCTGGCCTGCATAGCGAATTAACGTTCGTTCAGCAAATGCCCCATCTTTTCTTTTTTCGTCTTGAGATACTCTTCCGCGTGCAGCGTGGGCGCGACTTCGCAGGGCACACGCTCCACAACTTTGACGCCGCCATGCTCCAGCGCCGCGACTTTATCAGGATTATTCGACAACAATTTCACCTGTGGACACGCCAAGGCTCTTTAGAATCCCAGCAGGCATGGCGAATCCCCGCTCGTCAGCTTTGAAGCCCAAACGCTCATTGGCTTCCACGGTGTCCAAACCTTCATCCTGCAACGCGTAAGCCTGCAATTTTGGCATGAGGCCGATGCCGCGGCCTTCCTGCTGCTCATAAATCAAAATCCCCGCGCCCGCGTCCGCGATCATTTTAAGCGCCATTTCAAGTTGCTCGCGGCAGTCGCAGCGCAGCGAGCCGAAAACATCCCCGGTCAGGCATTGCGAATGAATGCGCACCAACGGCGGTGCAGAGTGTATATCGCCCATAACCAATGCGACGGCTTCTTCGCTGCGGGATTGGCCGTTTTCGCCGAAATCTCCTCGAAACCCAAGAATACGAAAGTGCCCCCATCGGGTGGGGAAATCGGCCGATGCGACCTGTTTTATGGATTCGTTCACAAATCCATTATAAGTGCCCATTTTGCTCTGCAAGCACTCCGGGTAATTCCGCCGATGACTGGCACCTGCTGGGTAGCACTTGCGTGTCGTAACTCCACACCCGTAACCAGAGCGTAATCTGGTGCATTTACAGGATTTAGGAGACACTGGTTGCACTGAAAAAACTCATGGGGCTAACGCGCAAAATCCTGATTTCTGCCACCGCTTTGGTGGGGGTGCATGGGCTGTCGCTGGCGACGCTTGGCGACAGCAAATGGGGCGCGTTTAGTTCCGACATGGTGCAGCTGGCGCTCGGAATCATGCTGGTATGGCTCTGCTGGCGGGCCATGCAAAACTCGCAGAATCTGGCGCGTAATTTCTGGTTGCTGACCACCGTCGCGTTTTCGATTTGGGTGGTCGCTCAAGCTTCGGGCACCTATGCGGACATCTTTCCAGTTTCGAATTTTATTCACTGGGCCATCAATCTGTTGTTCTGTTTCTGGTCGGTTCCGCTGGCAATGGCGCTGTTTCTGGATCCAGACAGCGAAGGCCGTGTAGATCTGCTGCTGATTCTCGACTTCGCGCAAAGCATTATTTTCTGTGTTGCGGCGTATTTTTACTTCTTTTACATGCCGCACAAAGTCGATCCCGCGACCGATCTTTCCTACTCAGTTTGGGGGCCGTATTTCACGGGATACGGCATTGTTACCGGTGCGTTTCTTTTGCGGGCCCTACTGACGCAATCGGTAGTGGTGCGACGGCTGTTCGGACCGATGGGTGCGTTTCTCGCGGTGTCGGGAGTTGCAGATTGCCTCTATTACTACGGGCCTGGACGCGGCCTAAAACCGGGCGCATGGTTTGACATACTTTGGAGCCTGGTCCTGTTGATTCCGATCGCCCGTGCCGTTTCCTGGAAAATGCCGACGGAAACGAGCAGCGCGGTGGTCACGGGGCGCGTGATTGTGACCACGCAACTGTTTCCCCTTTTGTTTCCATTGCTGATTCTGGGGATGTTCGAGCGCATCGCCAGATTGAACCTCACCTTGGCGGCGTCCATTGTATTGGCGTCATTCTTATGTTCAAGCGCAAGGTTGCTGGTAACGCATTTGCGCTTGCTTAAGGCGCAAGAGGACCTCAAGCGGGAGGCCTCGCACGACGGCCTCACCGGGCTGTGGAATCGATCGGCGATTCTCGAGATCCTCTTGCGCGAATTACAGCGGGCCGAACGGAGTAAAGCTCCAGTGGGCGTGATCCTTGCGGACGCAGATCACTTCAAGCTCGTTAATGATTCGAATGGCCACGCCGCTGGGGATCGCGCTTTGCGCATCATTGCGCGCCAGATTACTGGCGCTATAAGGCCCTATGACTCCGCAGGAAGATATGGTGGGGAAGAGTTTCTAATTGTAGCGCCTGATTGTAACGCGGCGGAGACCTTTGAATTGGCGGAACGCATCCGAAACTCGATCGGGAGTTGCACGGAGATCCCGATGGCGGGTGATCGTCATGTCACGCTGAGTTTGGGAATTGTCGCCAGCGTGCCTGGTTCCGGCGCAGAGTCGTTGCTTCAGGCTGCCGACAAAGCGCTTTACGAAGCCAAGCGCTTGGGCAGAAATCGTGTGGAACCTCCGCTGGCTGCCGGAAACGATGGCGCGTTGCCTCAAGTTTCCAAAAGAGAGCAGCGCTAGTCGCGTCTTCCGTGCGTGTCCGGTGCTCTATTCACCACGTTCCATAGCGGCGGCGCGAGCGTTCCGGAAGCAGTTTGATCAAGGCCATGCCCGCCAGGAACCCTCCTACGTGGGCCCAAACGGCGACTCCACCGGCCGCACCCGTATTGCCAATGGATGTAGCCGTTCCGCTGAGGAATTGAATCAGAAACCAATATCCCAGCACGAGCCAGGCCGGTAAGTGGAAGAAAAAAATCGGCGGAAACCAGACCAATACGCGAGCTCGAGGATAGAGCAGGAAATAGGCGCCCATCACGCCGGCAATTGCGCCGCTCGCGCCCAACGTAGGTACGCGTGAGCTTGAATTTAGCGCAATATGCGTAAGAAAAGCGATGACCCCGGTGCCCAGATAAAACAGCAAATAAGGGAAGTGGCCCAGGTAATCTTCGATGTTGTCCCCGAAAATCCAAAGCACCCACATGTTTCCGATGATGTGCAGCCACGATCCGTGCAGAAACATGGCTGTGAAAATGGGGACGAATGCTCCCACAACATCAAAATGACCTGGTGCTAAATCCAGGGTAAAGCGCTTCGGCACCACGCCGAACTGCCGTATAAGGGCATCCAATTGGCCGTTACTGCCTGCGGCCAATTCCAGGACAAAAACCAGCACGTTCAGGGCGATAATGAAATAAGTCACATATGGCGTGCTATAGCGCGGAGTTTCATCGCGAAGCGGAATCATGCGGGTAAGCGGCCGGAACGCCTATTCTGATAACGTAGAGTTTCGACTCTCTAAAATATCAAATTCACCATTCGAAGAACATAACTCCTCGATGAACGGCGTTCTCATTATTGACAAGCCGGCGGGTCTTACATCGCACGATGTGGTCAATCGCGTGCGGCGTATTCTCGGAGAGAAATCAGTTGGACATCTAGGAACACTGGATCCTATGGCCACTGGTGTTTTGCCGCTGGTCGCAGGCCATTGGACGCGCCTGGCGCAGTTTTACGTGGGTTCGGAGAAGAGGTATGAAGGCATAATCCGGTTCGGCTTCTCGACCGACACGTATGACGCCGAAGGGGAACCATCCAGTGCGCCAAGCGAGATCAGGCCGACTCTGGCTGAAGTGCAGGAGTGCGCGCTGAGATTCGTTGGATGCATTGAGCAGACGCCGCCGCCGTTTTCAGCCAAAAAAATTGATGGTGTCCCGGCCTACAAGAAAGCCCGGAAAAAGCAGGAAGTCGTACTTCAGCCGGTGCAGGTTGAGGTTAAAGAATTCGAGATTCTTTCTCTCGAAGACGACCGCGCAAGTTTTCATGCGCACGTTGCTTCAGGAACTTATATCCGCTCGATTGCGCACGAAATGGGTAAAGCCTTAAGTTGTGGTGCGCACCTGGCGGCGCTGCGGCGGACAAGCGTCAACGAGTTCACGCTCGCAGATGCCCGCACGCTCGAGCAAGTGCAGACAGCGCTGCAATCAGGGCAGGGCGAAGAGATATTTATTCATCCGAGAAAGTTGCTGCCCGAAATGCCTTCTGTAACGGTAACGGAGGAAGTTGTTGGCCACATCCGTTGCGGACGCAGCATGAATTTGCCCGAGCTGTCCCGCGCGAAGCGGGTGAAAGTTTTTCGAGACCAAAAGGATCTCATCGCGATAGCCACGCGCATTGCGGGAACGCTGTTTCATCCGGGAATCGTGTTTTTGCAAGCCGAAGAGGCGACGCTCAGTCATCGTTAACTTTTCCGGGTCAATAGCGGCCTATTCGATGTGCATTTACGCCCGCCGGCTGCGGCGCCATAAACCCGGCAGTATATACTTATGAATATGGCTATCCTTAAGAACATTGCCGCCATTGCCAAGGGCATGAGCATCACCTTTATGGAGATGTTTCAGCCGACGCAGGTTGAGAACTATCCTGACGGCGACGGACCCTTGCGTGGCGCAAAGTTTCAGGAGCGCTTCCGCGGCGTCCACGTGTTGCAACGGGATGAGAATGGTTTGGAAAAGTGCGTGGCCTGCTTCCTGTGCGCGGCCAATTGCCCGTCGAACTGCATCTATATCGAAGCGGCGGAGAATACGGCAGAAAATCGCGTCAGCGGCGCGGAGCGCTACGCCAAGGTTTACAACATTGACTACAACCGCTGCATTTTCTGCGGATATTGTGTAGAAGCCTGCCCGACGGACGCGATTACACATGGCCACGGGTTTGAACTTGCCACGTTCAACGCCAGCAATCTGGTTTACCGCAAAGAGCAAATGCTGGCCCCCATGCCAGCCCATATGGGAGCGAACGCGGTATTCAATCAGGCCGAAGTCAATCAAGGCGCTCCAGCCTTGCCGGTGCAAGGAGTCTAAGTTCAATTTAGGAATTGAATTGGCGCCGGTCCTGAACTCACGGACCGGCGTTCGTGTATAGGTAGCGATTAGCAAATAGCGATTAGAAATAATGAAAGATTTTCTCCAACTCGCGAAAGAACGCGTCGTAATCTATGACGGCGCTATGGGGACGAATATCCAGAAGCGTAATCCCACGCTTGACGATTATTGGGGAAAAGAAAATTGCAGTGAAGTCCTGTCGCTGAGCCGTCCGGATATTATTCGCGACATTCACGCCGATTTCTTTCGCGTGGGTTGTGACGTGGTCGAAACCAACACCTTTGGCGGTACGCGCCTGGTGCTGCGCGAGTTCGATCTTGAAGACCGGGTAAAAGAGATCAACCTGGCGGCGGTAAAACTTGCAAAAGACGTAGCACGGGAATTCTCCACACCGAACCATCCCCGGTTTGTGGCGGGTTCGATAGGGCCTACTACCAAGCTGCCGTCCTTAGCGCACATCAGTTTTGACGAGATGGTGGCGACTTACGAAGAGCAGGCGCTGGCTCTCATTGAAGGCGGAGTGGACGTTCTTCTCATCGAGACTGCGCAGGATTTGTTGCAGGCCAAGATCGCCGCCATCGGCGTGATTGAAGCCATGAAGCGAGCCGGGAAGCGTCTACCGGTGCAAGTTCAGGTGACACTGCAAGAGTCGGGAACCATGCTGCTCGGCACCGAGATTGGCGCAGCACTGACCGCGCTTGAACCGTTTGAAATTGACGCCATCGGTCTGAACTGCGCCACTGGCCCGGCGGAAATGAATGATGCTGTCCGTTACTTAGGCATCAATTCCACGAAGCTGATTTCTGTTCTTCCCAATGCCGGGCTGCCGCAGAATGAAGGCGGGCACGCAGTTTATAAGCTGAAGCCCGAAGAACTCGCCCAATATCACAAGCGCTTTGTCGAGGAGTACGGCGTGCGCATTGTGGGCGGATGCTGCGGCACCACGCCTGAGCACCTGAAAGCCGTTGTGGACGCTGTCTCCGGCGTTGAGCCCGCAAAACGCGATACGAAATATCTCGCGGCCGCGTCGAGCGCGTACACGATGGTGCCGCTGGATCTGGATCCGAAACCACTGATCGTCGCCGAGGAACTGAACACGACGACCCGCGTGGAATACTTCCGAAATCTAGTACGCGGAAAGAAATACGACGACATTCTCACGCTGGCCAAGAAGCTTGTGGCCGAGGGCTCGCATATGCTCGACCTCTGCTGCGCGATTGTTGGTGAGGACGAGAAGGATTACATCACGTCGATCTTAGAAAGAGTTGCCACCCGCGTACCCGCGCCAATTCTTGTGGATTCGACAGAAGCGGATGTCGTAGAAGAGGCACTCAAGCGCATTCCCGGCAAGGCCATCATCAATTCCATCAATCTAGAAGATGGCGAGAAGCGGACTTCAAAAGTTCTGCCCATGGCCAAGCGTTATGGCGCGGCTGTTATCGCTCTGACGATTGACGAGGATGGCATGGCGCTGACGGCCGATAAGAAGGTCGCCATCGCGAAACGCATTTATAAGCTGGCCACCGAGAAGTATGGACTGCACCCGGAAGACTTGATCTTTGACGCGTTGACGCTGCCGATTTCCACGGGCCAGGAAGATTACCGCACCGCCGGTATTGAGACACTGAATGCGGTGAAACGCATAAAGCAGGAGTTACCTGCGGTCAAAACCATTCTAGGCGTCAGCAATATTTCGTTCGGCTTGGATACGTATTCCCGGCGAGTTCTCAATTCGGTCTTCATGCATGAAGCTGTTGATAATGGCCTGGATATGGCCATTGTTAATTACAGCAAAATCTATCCGTTATACAAGATTCCTCATGAAGAAGTTGAATTAGCGCGCAAGCTAATTTACCGCGATGAATCGGCGGGTGATCCACTGCAGATTTACATGCAGCACTTTGCCGGAACCAAGGGTAAAGCGCAGGCGCAAACGACCGCGCACGTAGAAACCCTATCGGTCGATGACAAGCTGAAGTATGCCATCATCAATGGCGAAAAATCTGTAGGCAGCGGGACGCAAAAGAAATCGCTGGAAGATTTGCTTGAAGATGCACTGGTTGAATACACGCCGCTGGAATTAATCAATACCGTTTTGCTCGATGGCATGAGAACCGTGGGCGAGTTATTTGGCGCTCGCAAGATGCAGTTGCCCTCAGTGCTCGACTCGGCAGGCGTTATGAAAGCTGCCGTTGCCTATCTCGAACCGAAGATGGAAAAGAAAGCCGGTTCGCAGAAGGGAACTATTGTTCTGGCGACGGTGAAGGGCGATGTTCACGACATTGGCAAGAATCTGGTGGATATTATTCTCACCAACAACGGCTACAAAGTTGTGAATCTGGGCATCAAGCAGGCCGGTGACACGATTATTAAATCCGCGCTCGAGCACAAGGCAGACGCGATCGGCTTGAGCGGGCTACTTGTGAAATCAACGCTCGAAATGAAGTACGTGATTCAAGATTTGCACCAGCAGAAGCTGACTTTTCCCGTCATTTGTGGCGGAGCCGCACTGACACGCAAATATGTTGAAGACGACCTGCGCAAAGAATATTCGAACGGCGTTTTCTACGCCGACGATGCTTTTGCAGGGCTGCACATCATGGAAGACCTTTCTTCGGAGAACGGCAAACGCGCGGAACGCATTGCGGAAGGCCAGAAGGTGAAGGAATACGCAAAGGCAGTGGCCGTGGATGAAGAAACCGGACCGATATTCGCGGAGCGGAGTCTGGTGGTAACCGATGCGCCGAACATTCCGCAGCCGCCGTTCTGGGGTGTCCGCGTGAGAAAAGACTTCGATTTGCGCGAGTTGTTTCCGTATATCAACGATACGGCCCTGTTCAAGAACCAGTGGCAATTAAAGACTGCCTCGCAGGAAGATTACCTGCGGATTGTTGAGACGAAGTTTCGTCCCATTAAGAAGCAATTGGAAGAAGACGTTATCGCGAGCGGCATCTTCGAGCCCAAAGTGGTGTACGGATATTTTCCGGCGCAGGGTGAAGGGAACGACATCGTCGTTTATGAACCGCCTGCCGACGGACAGCCGAGGGCGGCTGTCCCCACACAAGAAATTTTGCGATTTACTTTTCCCCGTCAACGCGAAGGACGCAGGCTATGCATTTCGGACTTCTTCGCTCGCAAAAACTCCGGCGTTATGGATGTGCTTGGACTTTCGCTCGTGACCATCGGCGACAAAGCTTCGGTTGAGACGCAAAGACTTTTCGAGGGCGGGGAATACACGCGTTATCTCTACATGCATGGATTGAGTGTTGAAACGGCCGAGGCGCTGGCGGAGTATCTGCATAAGAAAATGCGTGAGGAATTGGGAATTCAGGCCGAAGACTCGCCGCATATCCGCGACTTATTCCATCAGAAATATCGCGGATCGCGCTATTCGTTTGGCTATCCCGCGTGTCCGAATCTTGAAGACCAGACGAAATTATTCGCGCTTTTAAAGCCGGAGGAAAACGTCGGAGTGAAACTGACGACTGGCTTTCTGCTGGAACCGGAGCAGTCAACCTCAGCGATTGTGGTGCACCATCCTGCGGCCAAGTATTTTGTGGTTTAGCGATGCCGTTTAGGGGGTGCCATTTTACCGGTACTTCAGCCACACGTAGCCCATTACGTGGAGCACGATGAATACGAAAATGCTGATGCCCAGAATCAGCAGCACTGAAATGGATGGCCTTCGCGTCACACTTTTACGGTAAACCATCTTCGCACTCGGCGAATCTATTTTTTCCGGTTATAGGTCAGATCGTACTCGACGTTCCAGGTCTTGCCGCCATCAGTTGATCCCTGGCTGAATTGCCGTACTTTATCCGGGCCAAGATTGAAGAATTGTAGATGACGCTTTAGTTTGGTCCCGTCGGCCTGCGGAATTTCATCGGTGTAGAAATCCATAATGCTATTGTTCAGGTTGCCGTAGAAGTGGATCATGCCGCCCTGGCTATCCACCCAAAACTGCTCCCATCGTTTAAAGTTCGCGTTGTAGATGTTGTAGCTCTTGCCGCTGTAGCCGGGGTTGCCAATGGAAGTCCAGTTTTCCCAAATTACGCAGTTGCCGATGGTGCGCTCAATATGGCTGAGACCTGCTGGAGTCGAACCTTGGGTGGATACCACATCCCAATCGCCGACCCAGAAATCGAACTGGCGGTTTTCCGCGGTGTAGTCGCAGGGAGCTTGGTTGTGCTTTGCCTGTTCGGCCAAAGCCGTGAAACGTGGATTCGATCGCAGAGATTGTAGATCTGGGTCGGTAGCCATTTGGTCGGGCTGGTTATATCCCTGCTTGATTGCGGCCGAGAGTTGATCGAAGGCTTTGTCGGTTTGCCCCATGGTAGCGTACGCGGCAGCCAAGTTGTAACCGACGATTCCTATGGGAACGCCTTTGGTTTGAGCGGTCTGGAATGCGTCGAGAGCTTCTTTATGCTCGCCCAAGCGCTGGTAGCAAACGCCGAGGCGATACCACATGCGGCCATTGTCAGGCTGGCTTTGCGTAAGCTGTAGGTAGAGGGGCTGAGCCTTGGCCCAATCTTTTGCTTGATAGGCTGCGTTTGCAGCCGCGCTTAGATTATCGGATGGGTTTTGCGCAAATAGCGGAGAAATCGCGCCTAAAAACAGAAACAAAACGATACACACGCTGTGCGCACGTAAAAACCGGTTCATGAAGGTCGCCCCCAGTAGAAAGGACGACCGCCACCGTGTTCGGATAGCAAGAGTTGCAGCTAGCGGTCGGGCATTGCCGCGGGATAATACTTCTCAATCATGCGGCCCGTCATCAATCCACCTTCATATTCGGGGATAATTACTTCGTCCGCTCCTGAGTTGCGCATAGCCTGGGCATAACGTTGCTGGCCAGCTCGGGTGATGATTTTTGCTTTCGGATTCATGGATTTTGCGGTTACCGTGATGTAAAGATTAGCGGCATCGTTATCAATGACTACGCAGACACCGCGTGCTCGCGTGATTCCTGCAGTTTCAAGAATGTCATGACGCTGGGCGTCGCCCTGAATGACCATGAACCCCTCTTTGACCAGCTCGCGGTAGAGGCCGTCATTCGTCTCGATGAGCACGAAAGGAATCTTCATGCGCTTCAGTTGGTCCACAACCGTCCGTCCAACCTGGCCATAGCCGCAGACAATAAAGTGGTCGCGCACTGTCTCAATGTTGATGTCGTTCACCATAGACCTCCATGCTTCCATACCGTGACGGCTGAAAATAGTGGCTAATACACGTTCGGCCACCCAAACCTGAAAAGCGAATACGACAAGAAAAACAAAAATGGCGAAGAACTTGGTTGCGTCGTGGACGCGGGTGTATTCAATGGCGTGGGGATGGAACATCCAGAACAATGCGTCCTGCCAGCGTAGACCCTCCAGATGCATGTACACACGTACGCACAGCAGCGTAAAACCGACAAATACAACCACCGGCAGCGCCAGACGCCGCACAAACAAGATCAGGACGCGATTCATGGATTTGGCATGGTAACATCCGCGTTTGACGAGGGAAAGGGTTTTGAGCGCTCTGCAATGCGCATCAAAATCATGTGCATACTATTAGTTTGAGCGATAGTGGCATAAGGCTGAACGGCCGAGGCGAACGGGAGAATTTGGGCTGATGAAGAAACGAGTGCTTCAAGCTGCCGGCAGTCTCGTGATCCTCGCGGGGATGGTGTATGCCGCCGATTATCTCTGGCTACGCGTACGCATTTGGCGCCATCAGAACGCGTTTGGCAGCGTCGAAGTTCAGCCCTATTACGCCATCGCGGAAAAGAATAATAAAGTGCAGTTCGTTTCCGCGGATCCGGAGATTGTGACCTGCGTCCACGCGCTTTTTCCCCATCTCGGCGACAACCCGTGCTGGTATGTCAGCCGTCATACCGATCTACGGATTGACGAATAATGACGAATAGTTCGCTCTCCGCGATTAGCGCAGTAGGGCGCTACCGGCCATAGAGGATTTCGGATTTATGGCATTGTTCGATTACGTCGCATAGCCCCATAGTTTTCTGCCAGCCTACCCAAGCTAACCTGTGCCTGATATCACTCTGCGAGATTCTCACTAGGCGCCTATATCCGGTTATCAACATCGCTGTCTTCAGATTCCACGCAGCAGCCAACTGGACGACAAATCTCTGCATCCGAAATCCGCACGTTCAGACACATCAAGCCGAGGATTTTATGAAATACCAGCGTCTACTTCTTTTCGTAGTACTGGCCGCTACGCAAATTGGTTTGCAAGCCTGGGCGGTCACGGAAACCACGATTCACACCTTCGCTGGCGGAGTGTATTCAGGCGATCCGTTGGCCGGCCTGGTTTTTGACTCCGCCGGCAATGCATACGGAACAGCCATTAGCGGTGGCGACGGCTATGGCACTATCTATGAGCTATCGCCATCACAATCGGGTTGGGCCGCAACCCTTCTGTATAGCTTCGACAATGTCGGTGGCGCATCCCCCTATGCACCCTTGGTCCTCGATTCTGCGGGAAACTTATATGGCACAGCGATATACGGCGGCAATATGACGGGCGCGTGCCAAGGAGTGGGATGTGGGACAGTCTTCGAGCTGGCAAAAGTCAGCGGCGGGTGGCAGTTTCAGGTGCTCTACGCATTCACTGGCGCCTCGGATAGCGCGCATCCCCAGGCAGGCCTGGTTTTCGATAAAGCAGGGAACCTTTTCGGCACGACGGCGGGTGGAACCGGTGATGGGGTGGGATCTGTATTTGAACTCTCACCGAGCAATGGCAATTGGAAAAAATCGACTCTCTACACGTTCGTCGGAGGCAACGATGGGTCAACCCCGTTATCTGCACTTACTCCGGGGGCGAATGGAATTTTCTATGGCACGACGGTATTTGGTGGTCCACAAAATCTTGGCACCGTGTACCAGGTAACCAAGACTGGATCGAAATGGACGGAAACGATCCTGTACGCATTTAGCGGGGCCGATGGAGCGGAGCCGCTCGCGGGTTCCTTGCTTATTCGCCATAACGCTCTTTATGGGACAACGAACTTCGGAGGAACTTCCAACCAGGGAACAGTCTTCTCTTTGAGCGAAAACAACAATTCAATTATTGAGAATGTGCTCTATAGCTTCGGAGGCGCGAGCGGCGAGAATCCTTATGGCGGATTGTCAGCTGACGCTGCGGGAAATTTTTATGGGGCAGCAACATCAGGCGGAAGCATGAGTGATGGTGTCGCGTTCATGCTTCGCGATGTAGGTGGGACATGGCAAGAAACCGTGTTGCACAATTTCAGCGGGACAAGCGATGGTTCTTCGCCGACGGGAACACCCGTAATTCATGAGGGAGCGCTCTTCGGCGTAACCAGCGGCGGCGGGGAGTGGAATTCCGGTGTCGTCTGGGAGATCACGGCCAATTGAAAGAAAATCGAGCCGGACCTGGCGAAGCAATTTACCAGGCCGTCCAGCGAGTGCTCGCAAACCCCGGTGCTCTAGACATTGGCGAGCGAAGGGCAGAGAATCGGACCATGGGTGCGCAGTCACTTGCGGGACGGCATAATCTGAGAACTGCCCATGCCTGGAGTTTCTTTAGATTTGTGCTTGTGATTATTGGGGTGATTCTTTGCGGTCTGGGCACCATCTCGGCACAGACGGCGGATAGTCAAAGCGCAGATCCGAGCAAGTCCTGGACGGCCACGACCGAGTCGAACGAAAACAACGGAAACCCGACGCGCACCACCGAAAGTCAGACCCAAAGAGGTAATCGCACAGTTGATGTGCGCTCAGTCCAGGCTCGTGGACTCGATGGAACGATGACTCCTTATCAGGACATCGAAACGGAGACCGTCCGCCTCAACGCCACGAGCACGCGCACCATTACGCGCACCTTTGTTCAAGACGGAAATGGCACAAGAACGCTATCGCAAATCACTCAAGAGGAAAAGGACACGCTCCCCGATGGCGGGTCAAAAGTGGTGCGCTCCACCTCGAATCCCGACGCCAACGGCAATCTTCAAGTGATTCAGCGCGAGGTGCAGGAAACGGCGATAAAGAGCCCGGGCGTTCAAGAAACAAACACCACGGTCATGCTGCCGGGCATCGACGGCACTCTAGCTCCGACGATGCGGACCCACGAACTTCAACAACGCAACGGCAATACGGTTGAGATTCAAAAGACAACCCTGTTGCCTGATGGTTCGGGAAATTGGCAAGTGGGTGAAGTAAAGAAAGAGACAATCAAGAACGACGGCAAGAACAGCAGCCAGCAAGTGGATGTTTCGCGGCCCGACTCGGAAGGCAATCTGGGCGAGGTCGCCAGAACCGTGAGCCGTGAATCCGAAACTGGTTCAGGGGACAAGAGGAAAGAAGAGGACGCCTATTCGGTTGATCTGCCGGGAACGACCCGCGACGGCAACCTGCATCAGATTCAGCGCGTCACCACGACTCAGCACACTGACTCCGCCGGACAACAAACTACGCAAACAGCAGAAGCGCCTAATCCCGGCAACCCCGGTTCAGGCATGCAGGTCAATACGATAATGAATGACACCGTCCGTCTCGGGCCCGCGGGCGCACAGGCAACGCGCACCATTCAATTGGGCGGCGGCAGTGGCAATGTCGGCGGCGTAGTCTACGTGGATACCGCGAAGTCCGACAGTCCCCATGCAGTTGAAGTGCAGATTGCTCCTGCTCAACCGAGATAGTTCCGGCTCGTAAAATCGCGGAATAGTCCAAAAAACCGCATAGTCTCGTGGTCTGCAAATATTGGCCTTGCGCGGCATACCCTTGGGTACGTCCGTAACTTGTGACACCAATCCCGGCGTAGTAACAACAAGGCTGGAGGCGTGCAGGTTTATGAAGAAACTAGGGTTCGTTCTGGTACTGTTTACTGCGGCACTTTTTGCTGCGCAACAAGTCCGTCCTACGGTTTACATTGAGCCGCAGCAGGGATTTGAGACCTATCTGGCGGCGGCCATTTCAAAGAAAGGCGTGCCGGTCGATGTCGTGACCGATCAATCCAAGGCGACTTATGTTCTGCGCTCCGCGCCGGTGGAAGTGAAGTCGGAGTCAACCGGCGGCAAGATTGCACGCTGTCTGTTCGCGGATTGCGTCGGTATTGAAGACAAAGGGAACGTGTCTGTTCAGCTCATCGAAACCAGTTCGACCAAGATGGTTTGGGCCTACTCCGTGAACAAACAGCGGGGCGGAAGCAAGAACGAGCAGGCCATGGCCGAAGCCGTGGCCAAGCACTTCAAGGATTACGTGAAGAAATAAATCTGGCGGAGAGGGTGGGATTTGAACCCACGATACCCGTTAAGGTATGTCCGCTTTCGAGGCGGATCGTTTCAACCGCTCACGCACCTCTCCGTGCCGTGCTAACTGAATAAATGTCTTAGCGAGCTTTCTCGGCGGATCCCTCGACTACGCTCGGGACTTCAACCGCTCACGCACCTCTCCGTGCCGTGCTAACTGACAAATGTCTTAGCGAGCTTTCTCGGCGGATCCCTCGACTACGCTCGGGACTTCAACCGCTCACGCACCTCTCCGTGCCGTGCTAACTGAATAAATGTCTTAGCGAGCTTTCTCGGCGGATCCCTCGACTACGCTCGGGACTTCAACCGCTCACGCACCTCTCCGTGCCGTGCTAACTGACAAATGTCTTAGCGAGCTTTTCTCGGCGGATCCCTCGACTACGCTCGGGACTTCAACCGCTCACGCACCTCTCCGTGCCGTGCTAACTGACAAATGTCTTAGCGAGCTTTCTCGGCGGATCCCTCGACTACGCTCGGGACTTCAACCGCTCACGCACCTCTCCGTGCCGTGCACTGGCCGTTAGCACTTAGCTCGTTAGCCGAACCTCTTTGGTGCTGTTGGCCGACACTTACGCCAACGACTAACAACGAACGACCAACACCTAGCCACCTACTACTGGCCACCAACAACCAACGACTAAAGACCCTCTTCGCGCTTAGCCCGAAAAAAGGCTTGCAGCATTTCGGCGCAACGTCCTGCGAGTACGCCTTTGCGGACCTTCATTCTATGGTTCGTCTTGTGGTGATTTACCACCGTCAGCGCCGAATAAACCGCGCCCGCTTTTTCGTCATCGGCGCCGTAAACCAAGCGGCTGATACGCGCATGAACCAGCGCTCCAGCACACATCGCGCAAGGTTCAATTGTAACAAACAGCTCGCAATCAACGAGGCGATGGTTGCCGATGCGCGCACCGGCTTCGCGCAACGCCATGACTTCTGCGTGAGCGGTTGGGTCGGAGTCGCTAAGATTGCGGTTCCAGCCTCGCCCGACGATTTTGCCTCCAAACACGACCACTGCGCCGACCGGTACTTCTCCAGCGTCGAGCGCGCGTTGCGCCGCGCGGAGAGCTTCTTCCATCCATAGCTCGTCTGAATTCAGTCCAGTGGCGTCATCGGGTGTCATTAATAACTAATTCTACGTGGATGCCTTCGGTTGTTGCTGGGTCATGCAGTGAATGGTGCCGAATCCCCAGACGAGATCTCCACAATAGATGGGGATGACATCGCGATCAGGGAAGACGTCGGCGAGAATATCCAGCGCGACGCGGTCGTTCACGTCGTTGAACACTGGCACCAGCACACCACGCGTTTGCGATGTAGAAATTCGCATAGCTTGCCGGCAAACGCCGGCCTTCGAAAATGACCGGCGAGGGCATGGGCAGATCAATGGTCGAAAGCGGCTTTCCGTCCTGATTGGTGGAGGCGTGCAGGCGCCGCATATTCTCGCGTAGCGGCTCGTAGTTGGGGTCTTTCGTATTCGACTCCATTACGGTGACGACCGTGTCGGGAGAGACGAAGCGGCTGAGGTCGTCGACGTGGCCGTGGGTGTCGTCTCCCTTGATGCCCTTGCCTAGCCAGACGACGTTCTTGATGCCGAGATAGTCGGCGAAAATCTTTTCGTAATCTTGGCGCGTCATTCCAGGATTGCGCTGCTGCACTTTACTGAGCAGGCACTCTTCGGTCGTGAGAAGCGTCCCCTGGCCGTTGACGTCAATCGACCCGCCTTCGAGAACGACACGCTTGCCACTAAACATCGGGCGAAATTTTTGCGCGTTGGCTTTATCCGCCATCAGGCTGCCGATTTTATCGTCATGCTGAAAGTTGGGATACTTAGCCCAGGCATTAAAGCGCCATTTCACGGCTGCTAATCCCCCCCTGCGTGTCATCCCGAGCGAAGTCGAGGGACCTGCTTTTAACAAAAAACTACAACCCGAGTCCCGCGTCCAGACGCGGTTTGTCGGCCAACGATGGAAGCGGACGTTTTTATTTAACGCATTCGCGAGCTTAAGGATTTTGCGGGCGTTTTTCTCTGCCTTTGCGTCTTTGACGATGACTTCGACGCGTTCATGAGGCGAAAGATTGCGAATGATTTCGGCATAGACCCAGGGAATCGGCTCGAACTTTCCCGGCCAGTCATTGCGGAAGTGTGGCCACGCGAGCCAGGTCGCCTCGTGCGGCTCCCACTCAGCGGGCATGCGAAAACCAAAATGATCTGGCGGTTCGATTTCGGATAGGGAAGACTTGAGCATATCAGTGAATCATTCTTAGTCAATCATCCGGCTAGTGATGGGCGCGTAGCTGTCGATCCGGCGATCGCGCAAAAACGGCCAGTTGCGGCGCGTTTCCTCGATGAGTTTCAGATCTACTTCGCCGATAAGAATTTCTTCTTTGTCATGCGAGGCTTGCACGATGACGCGGCCAAAGGGATCCGCAATAAACGATCCGCCCCAGAACTCAAGTCCCTCGCCCGGGGCTGCCTTGCCGCGAATGTCCCCATGCTCTTTGCCGACGCGATTGACCACGCCGACATAAACTCCATTGGCAATTGCGTGGGCACGTTGGATCGTCTTCCACGCGTCGTATTGGGCTTCGCCAAACTCGGCTTTCTCCGCCGGATGCCAGCCAATCGCCGTGGGATAAAAGAGAATATTCGCACCCTGCAACGCCGTCAGCCGCGCGCCTTCGGGGTACCACTGGTCCCAGCAGACGAGCGTCCCAATGTTGCCTTGCGACGTGTTCGCGGCTTTAAATCCCAAATCTCCGGGCGTGAAGTAGTACTTTTCGTAGTAAAGCGGATCGTCGGGAATATGCATTTTGCGGTAAATGCTCTTAAGCGCCCCGTCAGTCTCAAAAGTCACAGCCGTATTGTGATAGACGCCGGGAGCGCGCTTCTCAAATAAAGACGCGACCAAGACGATTTTCAGCTCTTTCGCAAGCTCAGACAATTTAGCCGTGGTTGGCCCCGGAATTGGCTCCGCCAAATCGAACAAAGACGAATCCTCACGCTGGCAAAAATATTGCGTTTGAAAGAGTTCAGGCAGGCAAACGACCTGCGCGCCCTTTTTTGCGGCATCGCGTACGCGCTGCATGGCGCGCTTCAGATTCTCGTCGGGATCGGGCGTGGCGGACATCTGAATCAACCCGACGCGAAAATTTGCGGAATTCACGATTTCACTCTCCCTGGGCCGCAATAGAATACCAAAGCATTGGATGGCTCTGGCCCGACAACGATGCAAGCGGTATCATCAATGCATGAATCCATACGCATCGCATCTAGGGAATCAGGACCCTTTGCAGGTCATCGCCGCCACGCCCGCGCGCTTGAACCGCCTGGTCGCGGACATGGGCCCGCAAGGTGCCGAAAGAACGCCAGCTCCGGGCAAATGGAACGCTCGTCAGATCGTGTGCCATCTCGCCGATTGCGAATTGGTATTTGCCTTCCGCATCCGACAGACTTTGTCCCAGGACCGTCACGTTGTGCAACCGTTCGAGCAGGATGACTGGGCCAAGAATTATGGCGCGTACTCGGCCAGCGATGCGCTCGCTCTTTTTTCCGCGGCGCGGATGTGGAATTGTGCTCTAGTGAATTCGCTGGATCCGGAGGCTTTCGCGAAGCCTCTCACCCATCCGGAGCGCGGCGACATGACATTCCGCACGCTCATTGAAACCATGGCTGGGCACGATCTGAATCATCTGCGGCAGCTGGAATCGTTGGCTGCGCTTGCAGCTTAGTACGACGCGATTGCGGCTGTCATCTGCCATTAACATTGTCCTTTTGACCGCAGCCGTCGTTCCGAGATAACGTACTTCTTCTTACAAAAACGCATTATTTTCATCAGGAAATCCTAGGGGGCATTGTGAAACACGAAAACCATGAGGGAGCGGGTATCGAGCGGAAGCTGCATAACGCGGTGGCCGACAAATTGATTCCGCTGGAGCCGCTCGATTTAGGCAAAATTCATTCGATCGATGGTTTGGTTCGCGCCATGTCGAAAACCGCGTTTACTGGACGGCAACTGGGCGAAGCCGCCGATGTGCTCGAGGCAATGGCCCGCGACCAGGATTGCTTCGTTGTTATGACTCTGGCCGGTGCCATGACGGTCGCGAAACAAGGCCTCATTATTTCGGAACTCATCGATCGCGGCATCGTAAACGCCATCGTTTCCACTGGCGCATTGATGGCGCATGGACTCGTCGAAGCCACCGGACGCTCGCACTTCCGTTACAACCCCGATGTTCCCGACACCGAGCTTTACGAGCAGGGATACAACCGCGTATATGACACGCTAGAACCGGAGCAGAACCTCGACGACGTACAGGAAGTGATGGCGCAGATTCTCGAAGGCTGGGACCACAACGAGATTATGTGTTCCTACAAGCTCAACCATGCCATTGGCGCGCATTTGGCCAAGCGGGATAAAGATCAGCGTGGAATCTTGCGGTCAGCGTATGAAAAAGGCGTACCGGTATTTGTGCCGGCGTTCACGGACTCCGAGCTGGGCTTAGACGTGGCCCTAAGCAATCGCTTGCGCGAATCCACGGGGCGGCATCGTTTGCGTTTCGATCCTTTTGAAGATTTGGAGCATTTCGCTGCGACGTTGCTTCGCCAAAAACGGTTGGGAATATTTACCATTGGCGGCGGCGTGCCGCGAAACTGGTCCCAGCAGTTTGGGCCGTTCATTGAATTGCGCCACCGGCGCATGGGCGAAAATGTGCCGCTCAAGCGCTATCACTATGGGCTGCGCATTTGCCCGGAGCCCGTCTATTGGGGCGGATTGTCGGGCAGTCCCTATAGTGAAGCGATTTCATGGGGCAAATTTGTGCCCCCAGCCGAAGGCGGCATGTTTGGCGAAGTATTTGTAGATGCAACGGTTGGCTTGCCCTTGATTGTCGCGGCTGTGCTCGAACGGCTCGGACCGCACAAGACTTCGAGCGGGAATACCACCAAGGCGAAGAAATCAGCGAAAAAGTAACTTCGCCGCAAAATAAAATGGCCCGTCTTTCTGGACGGGCCATTTTATCTGCAAAACACTTTTTTATTCGAAAATCAGCACAGCGGAAGCAATCACCGTGGTCCACAACCCGCGTTTGTCGCCTACTGCCGACTGCGTAACATTCGCTGTCCGCACGATTTTATTGGAAATCCGGTAGATTTCTTTCTTCTCGTCCCATGAACGGTCAGGGTCAAACTCTACATTTAGCGTTGTCGCCAACATTTCGGCGGCGAGTTCTTCGGCATAATCACCGGCAGCATCTTCTGACTCGCCGAACGAATGGTGCTCGCTCAAATATCCGTAGGTGTTGCGATCGGCCGGAATGGCGACGCCGATGCTCGAGGCCAGAAGCCGGTGCGGCTCGTGCGTGGAATTTTCCGCAACAACCGCAAATACGACTTCGCCGGGCGAAAGATATTTTAATCCTTGAGAACGGGCCAGCAGCTTGCACTGGGGAGGGAAGATGGACGAAACACGAACTAAATTTTGTGCTGCGATGCCGGCGTCGCGCAGGGCGAGTTCGAATGAAGTGAGGCGCTCACGATGTTTGCCGACCCCCTTGGTGAAGAAAATTTTCTTGGGGACCATGTTCTTTCCCAATGCAGTGTTCCTCCGAGTGTTTTCGTGGATTGACCAGCGTTAAATCTACCACAGCAAATTGTGACGGGAATGTGAAAAGTACGCGAGGAACCAAATTATTTTCCGGGGATTAAGGAACGTCGGCGAAGCCAGCTCTACTTTGCCGGCGCGACTCCATTGACCACAATACTGTCCGCCCCATCCGCTTTTCCGCTGATGCGCGCACGCTGACCGGCAAGATCATTGAGTTTACTGAGCACGATCTTGTCATTGGTTTCGAGCGTATAAACCTTGTCGCCAACCACCAGAGCATAATTCGATCCCTTGGCCACGCAGGCGCGCGTGCAATCGGCTTTGCTGCCCTTCATCATGTGTTCCGCGCCGCACATGCTATCGCTGACCTCGCCTGTATAGGTTTCGCCCTTCTTGGCAAACGCAGGGAACGCGAGCAGCGCGGCCAGCGCGAGGATTGGCAGCGTTTTACTTTGATCGGTCATAACAAAATCTCCCTCAAACGTGGACCTGCCAAGAGCAGGGAATTAACAATCCTAAGAACACCTATCCCTTACCGAAAGTTTCGCTTCCCGGCGTTTTCAGCTTCACTGCGGTGTCAATAAAGGCTTGCGCTGCACGGCTCAAGGCTTTGTCTTTCCGGAACACCAGCGCGAGATCGCGCCGAATCGTCGCATCCGCGATATTGATCACAGCCAGAACGCGAGCGCGAATATCCTCCTGCACGTGCGAACGGGCGATGAAGCCAACGCCCACATCGGCCGCCACAAACCGTTTCAGCAACTCGCTGGAGTCCAGTTCCATGGCATACCGCGGCTTCAGTTTCCGCTCGTAGAAAAGATGGTCGAGAACATCGCGCGTGTGGCCACCTTTCGGCACCACCAGCGGATACCCCGCGACTTCCGCGACGGTAAGCGACTTCGATTTCGCCAGCTTGTGATGAATGGGCGCGATGATGACCAGTTCGTCGTTGTGAATCGGCATTACGGTCAGGCGCGGGTCCTTGACCGGCAGCGATACCACGCCAAAGTCCACGGAGTTGTCGCTCACGCTTTCCAGAATGCCGGCATAGTCGGAGCGCTTAATGTTGACGTCTACATCCGGATATTTCTTCTTGAATCCCGCGAAAACCTCGGGAAGGATGTGCAGGCACGTGCCCTCGTTGGCCCCGATCGTGATTTCACCGCGTGGCACCCGCTCCGTCTCGGCCACTTCGGTCATCATGAATTTGCGGGCTTCCAGCACTTCTTCCGCATACTTCATGAAGATTTTGCCGGAGGATGTGACGGAAACCTTGCCACCCGAGCGGTCAAGCAGGCGGGCGCCCACTTCTTCTTCAATCAGGCGAATTTGTGACGAGATGGCAGGCTGCGTGCGGAAACGCTTTTCCGCTGCGCGGGAGAAACTCGCCAAACGGGCGACAGCAAGAAAAGTTTCCAGCTGGTCGAAGTCCATAAACTAAAGTGAGCGACAAGTCGCTGCTTGTCAAGGCCTTGACCCTTGATCGACGATTCTGACAGCCGGCGTCCGCGCTCTACGGCTTGAGCAGTTTCTCCACCGCGGAGGTCACTTCTGGCGAATCCGGCGTGACCGCCGACTCAAACCGTTGCACGACGTTGCCGTTGCGATCGACCAGAAATTTCGTGAAATTCCATTTAATCTCGCCAGAAATCGGTGCCGGTGTGTCTTTGGTTAAGTACTGATAAAGCGGGGCCTGATCGTCGCCTTTCACGGAAATTTTGCCGTACATGGGAAAGGTTACGTTGTACTTGCGAGAGCAGAACGTCTTAATCTCCGCGTTTGTCCCCGGTTCCTGTGCGCCAAAATTGTTGGCCGGGAAGCCGACAATCACAAAGCCCTGGTCTTTGTACTTTTCATAAAGAGCTTCGAGGGCGGCGTACTGCGGCGTATATCCGCATTTGCTCGCCACATTGACCATAAGAATAACTTTCCCCTTAAAGTCCGCCAGCGGCATCGGTTTGCCATCAATGGAAGGAAGCGTGAAATCGTAAACATTCGATGCTGCAAAAGCATTAGCCGCCATAAGAGTCACCAATCCCGTGAGTAAAACCAGATGTAGAAGTCTTGAGAATGACATTTGCTGTTCGCTCCTGTGTAGAGAAATCCTAGCACGACGCCGCCCGCGGTTTGTCAAGCTTCCGTCTTGGGTTTTACCGCATAATCGGGTAAGCTGCTTTGACTCTAGTTCCATCCATCTACATCTTGCGGAGGCGCAATGAGAAGGCGACTGCTCGGAGTTTTGCTGACGGTAATGCTGTGCGGTTTTGCGCGGGCCCAGTCTGAAAGCATTACTGGAACGGAGGGCCGGACATTTTTCCCCAAAGACACGTTTTGGGGCTATGCGCAATTTGACATTGCGCCGCCGCACAACGAGATCGATCCAAATTTGTGTAATGCCGCGGCGCGCGACTTTGGCGGAGCCAACGCGCCATGCAGTATGTTTGCACGCTACATGCTCTCCGGCGTGATCGAGGCGCGGCCCTTCGGCAAAGGCCAATTCCGCCGTATTTTCCTCTTCAGCGAGCCGCATTTCTTGTTTGGCAAAAACGTTCCACAAGCGCTCTATACCTGGTCGCCGGATGCCATCGGCGTCGAATACTCGTGGGGCGGCGGTGCTTACATAGGCCGCGGGTTTGAATTTCGCGTCACGCAGCATCCGCTTTTCGAGCGCTTCGGAGCCCGCACCGGCAACCTCGGTCCCGCCGACTTGGGTCCTAACGGCCCGTGGGGTCGCTTTACGACCATCGGTGTTAGGAAATACTTCGGAACACGAAGATGGTAGTGTGTGGCGCGGGCGCCTCGTCCCGCGAAACTCTTGTGGAAGGGCAGGACTTTCACACGTGCCGTAGAGATTTGTTTAGGAATCTCGTGGTTCAGTGCCTGGATTTACATCGCCGGCGGATGCTTCGACTTTAGGCAATAATTGCGTGTCGCGCCGAACGTCGTAATGCCGATATGGCCGATGGATAGCCAGCGCTCCATTTTATGATGGCCTGTCCGATGGAAGATATAAGAGATTCCGATGGATGTGGCCGCGCCAGCCGCTTCCAGCGCGGCAAACCCCGCATTGTTATAGACAATATCGTCGGGAAGTAAGATTTCGCTGCGCCCTCGCGCCAAAAAATTCTTGGTCGAGGCAAAATCCAGAAATCGGCTGGCAAAAACTCCTGCGAAGAGCCAGTCGTTTTCTTTGTCCCAAAAGCGATGGCTCGCCAGGCACCTCGTGATCACGCATCCCGTGTTTTCCTGGAGATCGGAGTCCGCCATCGGCCTCGCTTGTTGCGCGCTCGGCGCCTCAGGCAAAGCCGCTGCTGCTCTTGCGCAGAGCAGGAAGTAGCCGCCAGAAACGCAACCACCAGAATTAATCTGTAGAGAATTCGCAAGTTTGTGAAATAAGAGTACGGACTTCTTAGAGTTTATCTGCTCTTTTGACGACCGCACAGTTACCCCAGTGCCTTTCCGCTTATAATAATTAGTTTTCCATCCGACAACGGAGGCAGGTAAGTAATGGCGGCTTCATACAATGGTGTGCCGGTACCATCGAACGGCGCGAAAATCAATTATGCCAACGGCAAGTATCAGGTTCCCGACAATCCCATCATTCCCTTCATAGAAGGCGATGGTACTGGCCGCGACATCTGGAAAGCATCTGTCCGCGTATTCGACGCAGCGGTAGAAAAAGCTTACGGTGGCAAGCGTAGAGTCGCGTGGTATGAAGTCTTCGCCGGAGAAAAAGCCAAAGCCAAATTCGACAACTGGCTTCCGGATGACACCATCTCCGCCGTCCGCGAATTTCGCGTCGCCATTAAAGGCCCGCTCACAACCCCTGTCGGTGGCGGCATTCGTTCGCTCAACGTTGCCCTCCGTCAGATTCTTGATCTCTACTCTTGTATTCGCCCCGTGAAATATTACAAAGGCACGCCCTCGCCCGTAAAAAATCCCGAGCGCATGGACGTTGTGATTTACCGCGAAAACACCGAGGACGTTTACGCGGGAATCGAATGGGAAGAGGGAACTGCTGAAGCCGCAAAGCTCATCGAATTCCTCAACAAAGACATGCTTAAAGGCGGAAAGAAACAAGTTCGTCTTGACTCCGGCGTCGGCATCAAGCCGATTTCGATCACGGGAACCAAGCGCCTTGTTCGGATGGCGATTCAATGCGCCATTGACGAGAATCGCAAGACCGTCACCCTCGTACACAAAGGCAATATTCAGAAATTTACTGAAGGCGCATTTCGCAAGTGGGGATACGAAGTTGCCGTTGATGAATTCCGCGACAGAGTCGTGACCGAGCGCGAAAGCTGGATTCTCGACAACAAAGACAAGAACCCCAATATCTCTGTCGAAGAAAACGCCGCGCAGGTTGAACCCGGAATGGAGTTTGCGCCGCCGGAATTCGCGCAATCCGTTTACAAAGAAGTGAAGTCCGTTCTCGATGCGATCTATGCCACGCACGGCAAAGGCGCGTGGAAGAAAAAAGTCATGATCAACGACCGCATCGCCGATTCCATCTTCCAGCAAGTTGTTACCCGCGCCGACGAATACTCGGTTCTCGCTTGCCCGAATTTGAATGGCGATTACATCTCTGACGCCTGCGCGGCTCAGGTCGGCGGGTTGGGCATCGCGCCCGGGGCCAACGTCGGCGATGGCTATGCCATCTTCGAGGCCACGCACGGCACCGCGCCGAAATACGCCGATAAAGACGTCATCAATCCCGGCTCGGTCATTTTGTCCGGCGTTATGATGTTCCGGCTACTGGGATGGCCCGAAGCTGCCGATCTTATCGAAAGCGGCATGGAGCAGACCATCCTGAACAAGACCGTCACTTACGACTTTGAGCGCTTGATGCAGGGCGCGACCAAAGTAAAGACCAGCGAATTCGGCGATCGCATTATCGAGAATATGCAGGCAATGCTCGCCGCAAAGTAAGACAATTTTAAGCACAGATTTACGCAGATTTATTTTTTGTCTTATCTGCGTTTTCAGCGTTTATCTGCGGTAAAAGATTTGAACCAAAAATATGCGCGGCAACAGTACCGGCGAAATAAGGTTGTTCACCACCAAGAGTGCAGAGTTTAATAAGAAATGGTTTTCTCTGCGTACTCAGCGTTCTCTGCGGTAAACGATTTTGAATTTATACGAGAAAGGGAATCATGCGAAAAAAGGTAACCATTGTAGGTTCAGGAAACGTGGGCGCAACTGCCGCTCACTGGATTGCGTCCAAAGAACTCGCTGACGTTGTTTTGATCGATATCGTTGAAGGTGTGCCGCAGGGCAAGGGCCTCGACTTGCTCGAAGCCATGCCTATCGAGAAGCGCGACTCTCACGTCAGCGGCACCAACAACTACGCCGACACTGCCAACTCAGACATCGTCGTCATCACCGCCGGAATCCCCCGCAAGCCCGGCATGAGCCGCGACGATCTTCTCAACACCAACACCAACATCATGAAAGCCGTGGTTGGCGAGGTCGTAAAGTACTCGCCGAACTGCATCATCATCGTGGTTTCCAATCCTCTGGATGCCATGGCCCAGGCCGCTTTCAAGCTCAGTAAATTTCCTCGCGAGCGCGTTATCGGTATGGCCGGAGTGCTCGATTCCTCGCGTTTCCGTACCTTTATCGCCGAAGAACTGAAGGTCAGCGTGGAGAACGTCACCGCATTCGTCCTCGGAGGGCACGGCGATACCATGGTTCCTCTTCCGCGCTATTCAACCGTTGCTGGCATTCCTATCACCGAATTGATCGAAAAAACGAAGCTCGAAGCTCTCGTCCAGCGCACCCGCGATGGTGGCGCCGAGATCGTGAAATATCTCAAGACCGGCAGCGCGTACTACGCACCATCAGCAGCCGCGACTGAAATGGTCGAGGCGATTCTGAAAGACAAGAAGAAAATCCTGCCCTGCGCCGCTTACCTCGACGGTGAGTATGGAATCAAAGGCCTCTTCGTCGGCGTTCCGGTGAAGCTCGGCTCCAAAGGCATTGAGCAGATCATCGAAATCAAACTGACTGCTGAAGAGCAAGCCGCTTTGAACAAGAGCGCCGACGCGGTAAAAGAGTTGGTCGGCGTAATTGGGATGTAGATAATCTATTGTGTTGTCATCCTGAGGATGTGGAGTCGTTCGCTTGCGAACGACTCCCGACGAAGGACCTCTGCACATGTAGCAGCCCTACACCCTCTCAATCACCACTGACTTCACCACTGCATCCTTCAGCGGCTTATCTTGCTTGCTCCGAGGAGTATCCACGATTTTCTCGACCACGTCGTAGCCTTCCACGACTTCTCCGAAAATCGTGTGATTGCCCGTGAGCCACGTTGTCGGCGCGACCGTGATGAAGAATTGCGAGCCATTCGTGTTCGGCCCGGAATTAGCCATGGCCAGCTTGCCCGGCTTGTCGAACTTGTGCGGAGAGCCCTTGGTCTCGTCCTCAAACTGATATCCGGGGCCGCCAAAGCCCGTCCCCGCCGGGTCTCCGCCTTGAATCATGAAGCTGGGAATCACGCGATGAAAAATCGTTCCGTCATACAACCGGTCTTTACTCTTCTTGCGGCTCACCGGATGCGTCCACTCGCGTTTGCCCTCGGCCAAATCAATAAAATTAGCCACCGTCTTCGGAGCTTCTTTTTCAAACAGGCGGCACACAATGGTGCCCTCGGATGTATCGAATACCGCATAAGTGCCAGGTTGCCTTGCCATGAATATCCTTTCTTAGTTAGCCGTTCGCCTATCGTCGTTGGCCGGTAGCAGATTTCGCCAAACGATAGGCGTTGTTCCTACAAAATGCCAAATGCTAAATGCCAATTTCCGGCTGCCCCGCCATTTCGCGTTCTTTGCGAAAGGGTGGGACGACCGCTAATTGCTTTTCGCTGTCGTTTTGCTGGTTTTGGCCGCAGTCGCCGCCTTCGCAGTCCCTTTTGGCGCGCCCGGGCCGGAGATCACAATATGCTTGATCACGGGCGGGTTGTACGGACGGTCGTTGGAGTCTCTTCCCATCCGCGCAATCTGCTTTACCAGCGTCACGCTCGCGTCATCGCACTGCCCGAAAATCGTGTAGCCGCCATTCAAGCTCGGGTACGCCATCTCGGTGATGAAAAATTGCGAACCGTTGGTGTCCGGCCCTGCGTTCGCATAGGCAAGGCGTCCCGGCCGGTCAAACAGCAGGTCAGAAGAAGTCTCGTTGACAAATTTGTATCCCGGATCACCCGAGCCATTTCCCGCCGGGTCGCCGCCCTGAATCATGAAATTCGGAATCACGCGGTGAAAAATCGTGCCATCGTAGAGTGGCACGCCATGCTTTTTCTGATGGGTGATCGGGCTGACCCAATCTTTCGTTCCCGTCGCCAGGCCAATAAAGTTCGCCACCCCGATCGGCGCTTTGTCGGGAAACAGCGTGCAGTTTAAATTGCCAACGCTGGTCTCAATGACCGCCGTGGTCGGTGCTGGTGTGGCAGGCGAGGCCGGCGCCTTAGTTTGCGCTCCCGAAAGTGCGGTGAGAACAAAACTCGCCGTTAATCCAATGACAAAATTGCGCATGCATGCTCCTTGTGGGACCGCTCGTGGCAGCCCTTCAGAATGAAATGAATGAACTGAAAATTGTACGACAGCGGAAGGGAATTTGCTCGTTCGAGTGCACCACTACCTACCAATGGACCGCAATGCTTGCTCCACGCACGAAGAATAGGGTTGCTCGGTATCGATCACTTCTTTCGGCTGCGAGATCTCCTCAAACTGGCTCTTCATCCGCAGGTACAGCTCATAATCCCGGTTCGCT
This sequence comes from Terriglobia bacterium, assembly GCA_963702965.1. Taxonomy (GTDB): domain Bacteria; phylum Acidobacteriota; class Terriglobia; order Terriglobales; family Acidobacteriaceae; genus JAJPHW01. The sequence goes on along the minus strand of OY969776.1, from coordinate 2,588,144 downwards.
GCCGGATGTTCGCCCGCCTGCTCTGCCAGTCGCTGTCGCGCCGTCTCGTCGGAGCATATACATTCAATAATTTGCCACGGCTGCTTCAACGCCTTGGCGGCCCTGATCGCCTGCTCGACCTGATAGCGTCGAGAAAATGTTCGCCCATCCAGAAAAACATGCTGCCCGGGATGCTTGCGCAAAATATATTCCGCCGTTTCCAGCATCACTTTTTGGCAAAAGTCATCCTGCTCAGTCGAATACTCAATCAGCTCCGGAGGAAATAGCGCGGCGCGGATGTCGTCTTTACTTAAAACTACGCCGGAGAGGCGCGAGGCAAGTTCCCGGCACAACGTGCTCTTGCCGCTGCCGGGCAGTCCTGCCATCAAAATCAGCATGAAATGATTCTAAGCGAAGGACTACGGCTGGCGCGGGGTGCTGACTTCCTGGTACCAGGCGTTCCCCGGTTGGTCCGGCAATAATGAGGGCAAGGCCGAGTTGGGCAAGGCCGAGTTAGGCAAGGAAGAGTTGGGCAAGGACGATCCCGAGAGCAGCGGGGCTGAAAGGTCCTGAGTGGCGGAATCTGTCTGCGACGTCGCCGTTTCACTCGCCAGCGCCAGCTTGCCGTCGCGCCAGTCCGCATACCGTCCTGAAACCGCAATGTGAAACACCCACTGATGGCGTTCTTCTTCCGGCTCAACCAATCCGGCGTCGCGCAGTGGCATTAAATAAGCTTCCATCCACTTCACTTGCGCCTTGGTCATGCCGCGGCGTTGAAGATCAACGGTAATTCCCGCCAGATGCGATGAAGCCGTATCACCCTTTTCCGGCGCCGCATTGCGATTGTGCCGGCGCAGCTTTTTCTGGATCTGCACCGTCCGCACCGCGGAGTTCACCTGAATCTGATCATGGAATTGTTTGTAGTAGGCCTGGCTCAAGTCGTCAACAAAATCGCGCGTCCAGGGCCGGCAATAGCGCCGGTCTTCCGCCAGCCGCGGATCAAAGCGTAGCGCCTCGCTGGCATTAATGGGAACCAGTGCGCCGCTGGCTTTGTATTCTTCGAGCTCTTCTTCGTTCTGGATGCGCGGCAACTCCATCCGGTCGATTTCTTCATTCTGCCGCAGCAGCGACTCGTGCGAAGGCCGAAACACCGGGTTCCAGAACATGCGATGAAAACGTCCATGGTGCGTCCTCACCATTTGCAGGTGATGACGGGTGACGTGGCGCATCGCCAGGGCAGGGTTGCAGGCGGCAAAAACCAGCGCCGCCACCATCAGGCCAGAATTTTGTTTGAAGCCCAGTTTTACAATCTTCACGAAGTGGGACCAATCCTTAAACGGAACCGGGGATAAGGGCGAGCCGTGATTCTAACCCATGCGGCCAGCACATCGTCCAGAATTTTCGACACCCGGTTACCAAAGTTTCGCCGCGTCCGCGATTACTGCTCATTACTCTCGCGTTTGCCTGCGATGTTACGTAGTGGAATGGTGCATCTGGCGGGCCGTTGAGCGGGCCTGGCGCAGCTTCTAAGTTGTTGATTGCATTACGCCCCTATTGGGACTCAGGCACCAAAAGTGGAATTGTTTTTCCCAGTGGCACTTCACTTACAAAAAATGTCAATTGTTGATGTTATGGCTTTTCCTAAAAATCAAAGAAGCACTGTCATCCCGAAGTCCCCGCGCTTTCACCAGCGGGGCGAGGGATCTCGCGTGCAATGGCAATGAAGTACGAGTTTAGTACACGATTATCCTTTCCGCCTTACATAATTAAGCGTAACAACTACATTCTGTGCGTCGTAGATTTTGGGCCCCTGCAACACTTATCGTTCCGCCGCTGGAGGTCACGCAGTGACAGTTCCACGATTTGCCCGACGTGTCTCCTTTCGTTCTGCTCAGCAGTGTTCGCCGCGGTTATCTGCATATTGCCCCGAGAGACCCTCGCCCAAACTGGCGACGTCCAGTGCCAGCCCTGCTATCAGTGGAACGGTTGCGAGTGTGTGTATGTTGGAGGTGACTGCAGCCCCGGCTCGCCAATCATTGTTGACACCGCGCACGAAGGCTTTCACCTGACTTCCGCCGAGACAGGGGTAGTCTTTGACATTCGGGGAGACGGTCATCCTGTCCACATCGCATGGACGACAGCGGCCTCGCGCAACGCATTTCTGGCCCTCGACCGTAATGGCAACGGCAAGATCGATAACGGTAAAGAATTGTTTGGAAACTTTACGCAACAGCCGCCGTCCAATGACCCCAACGGCTTCCTTGCGCTGGCAGTCTTCGACAAGCCAGAATATGGCGGGAACGGCGACGGCATCATCGACCAGCGCGACGCCGTCTTCGCTCACCTGCTTCTGTGGATTGACGAGAACCACGACGGAATGTCGCAGCCCGAAGAATTGCACTCGCTGCCGGAGCTTGGCGTGTACTCCTTGGCGCTGAAATATGTCGATTCCCCGCGCACCGACCAATTCGGCAATCAGTTCCGATATAAATCTGCAATCAACCCCGACCCGAACGACGGGGAGTCAAAAGACGCCCGCTGGGACTACGATGTGTTTTTCACGGAAGTCGGGCCCATGAGTGGTCTTCTCCCGCCCGATATCAACGTGTCCGCGATAACCGCAGGTGGGCACGATGCCGCTCCGCCGTGCGCGCCACCCCCGCCGACGATAAGCGGGCCCAATACTGTATGGTGGTTTCACGGCCAAGACCCCAACGCAGGATCTTACCCAACCTCCATTACGCTCACATCAAGCGGCGGCTCGACTACAACGTGGTCGGTTAGCCAGCCGGACGCGAAAGTAACGTTATCGTCGACGTCAGGCGCGCAGATTTCGGTCACAAGCACTGGCACCCACTTCAGCGCTGCACCAGGCGATATCTCAATAACAGCTACAGCGAATGGAGCGGATTCTGCCCCGTTTACGATTACCAGCAGAACTCCCGCCGAGCTATCCTTCCTTGCAGGGCAATCGACTACCGTCCAGGACAGCACATATGGCTATATTACGGACCTCTACTACAATGTTCTCGATCAGCTCGGCTCCGTTATATCGGGTAACATTTACTGGAACGAAGTTGTTGGGACGCCATCAAGCCGAAATGGATCTAACTGGGGAATTTACGCGCTTCAGACCGGCGGGGGATCAACTGGCCCGCTATTAGACGAACTCGCTCCGCCGCAGCTTAAGGCTGTCCCACCCCCCACACCAACTCCAAAGTATGTCAGCCCGCCCGCTGGTACGACCATTTATCTGCTTGCGACCCAGCTGATTTCCGTCGGCAGTAGTGACAGCGGCGGAGACGAGGTTCAGTCTGACAATCTGACTTACTACATCGACCACGGTGCCCACACAAGCATTGTGATCCCACCTGCGCCACCGAAATAAGGGATACTAATGACGAACATCCTCAGAAGCCGAACCACAGATTTCATACTGACGGCCGTTCTGGCCTTCGCATCCTCCCAAATGGCAATCGCTTATCCGGGCAAAAGCTTTCAGCTCGAACAGTTGGTAAATGAGTCGGATGTAGTCGCTGTCGTTGAACTTTCGAACATCCAGAACCTCGGAACGACGAACGAGCATATTGATGGCAACTCCATTACGTCTGAGTCGCACAAAGCAGACATGCGCGTCTTGCGTAGATTGAAAGGGCTCTCCCCAGAACGCGCCATAGTGACGTTCACGACCCCGGGCGTCTTCGTCGGCTACCCGGGCGTCGGGCCTGGTGTGCAAATTGCCTTCCTCAAGTGCCAGGAAGATCGTTGCACATTCGCAGACCGGCATTTTCCCACCCTCCCGGCGCTTTCCGAAATCGCCGCCCCCATCGTTCCTATCACGAATCCAGTGGAGCGAGTTACGGCAGAGTTGGGTGCCGTCATTTCTTCTAAGTCCGCGCCTCCGAGCGATAAATGGAAAGTTCTAGCAAAGGCGTACGGCATCCCAAAGATCGCGTCGTTTACTTCGGCGCTCCGACTTGGTCTGCAAAATGCCAATGACAATGACAGCGATCTAAAGTGCAGGATCGAAGCGGCGCTCATATCACGGGACGACCTGTCGCAATTGACGGTGGTCAAAGACTCCCTGCTAGCGGGCCAGTTAACCCACGAGCAAAAAGAACTATTTCTGTCCGTTATCGCCAACGAGGTCAAAGACCCCGAGGCTGCGCCAGCGCTGGGCAGTCTGTTGCATTCGGAAGACACCGCGACGCGGCGCGCTGCGGCGGAGGCGCTCTGGCACTCGGCGAGTGCGAGCGCGACGCCGGACTTGGTGAGGGCTCTACAGGATCAAGACGAACAGGTCAGATTCTATGCAGTACGGGGCTTGGCGGATATTAATGCGCAATCCAACTGGGGCCCAAGTTCCGAAGAATTTCGCGAGAATCAACAGCAATACCTTTCGCATTGGCAGGAATGGGCGGCAAATCAGCAGCGCTGATGCACAGGGGAACTAGACGAGGTGGCGCCCAAGCCCAAGTAAGTGAGAGTAACCGTAAGCTGGATTCGCTCATGGTCCGAATTGACGTCTTTGCCCTACTCCTTACGCAGCTAATGGCAGTCTTGATTGGTGGCTGTGACCCTGGAGCATACGCTGCGAGCGCCTATGAAAAGCGTGTACAGCCCTGCCATATTGAACAGGCGGGCGGCTACAACGCATTAGCGGAGATATCTGCGAAATCCAACACCGTAATCGGCGTCGATGCCGTCGTTGACTACAAAACGGAACCCAGCATAGCGTTTGATTTCCCGGACGGCACTTTGGCCGACCTTCTCGATATGTTTCTGTCGCAGGCACCCGGCTATCGCTGGGATGAAACCGACGAAGGGGTTGTCCATGTCTCAAACGGTGATCGCGATCTTAGCGCTCTAAAAAATCTGGCGATTTCTTATCCTGGCGCAGAAAAGAAAACGAGAGAAGAAATATGGGAAGATTTAGCAAACCGGCCGGAAATATCTGACTGGCTTAAATCGGCGCATTGCATGCGTCAGGAATTTTTCAACGGGAAAGAATTCAGGAATCATAATGGCCGCATTTCTATCCCGCCCGGCCCCGTGACTTTATCCCAGTTACTGGATAAGGTTGCTGCTGACTCCGGGGAAAACTACTGGTCAATTTTGAAAACCAACCCTGACGGTTCGTGCCGGATTAGCATACATTTGTGGTGACGAAATGACGAAGGTCTTGCTCCTGTTGGCAGTTGCAGTTTCCACGGCGGTAGTAGCTCAGGAAGCGGCAGTTACCTCGCCATCAACCACAAGAATTTCGCAGTTTTCCGTGAGTGGTACGTCGGCGATTCGGGCTTTGCTGAAACTTGCGCAAAGCGAAAAGGTGCCAATCGGAATTGTCGAAGACGACGAACAACTATGCAGCTCCGAGATCAATTATTCCGGCAAGGATGTCACGCCTTCAGCCGTTGTCGCTGGAATACTATCCAATGTGCACGGCTATACCTGGACACAATTGCCGGGCATTCTCGTAATAGCTCCGTCGGAGCCTCGGCCAGCAGCCACCAAGCTCCTGAGTTTAACCGACAGGGACTTTGTCCCGGTGAAAAACAACCTTCAAGGGCTAGAAGCCATGCTTTGGGTCCATGTTCTACACATCCTTTATCCGAACGCCAGCTCTGGTGGGAGCATTCTCAGTTCTTCAAATGATCGAATCTACCGCCTTGAAGCAAAGGACCAGACCGTCGAGGGGATTCTGAACGAGCTAGCTGAGAAGACAAAAGGCGCATGGGTGCTGCGACCTCTGCCGGCGACTTTGGACAATCTTACCGGCGACCTGCCGTTTTCTATATTCTCGATTGATGGCCAGGGTGATAAGGCAGCCGTTGTTTGCTTACCTGTGCGCGAGGAAAATCAACCGTAGTGCGCGTGTGTGGTAGGCATTCCAACTCCTACTTCCGCATTGCCTCTTGCACGACCGGGCTCACCGGAATCGGCTCCCGCCGCCGCTTAAACACCGCCCGCGCTAAATCACGGTTCATCTTGCCGATGAACTCCAGAGGAATCTCTTTCGGGCACACTGCTTCGCACTCGCCGTGATTGGTGCACGTGCCAAACATCTCTTCCTTCATCGCCGCGACCATGTTCAACGATCGCTGGTCGCGCTGCGGCTGCCCTTGCGGCAGAACATTCAAATGAGTGATCTTCGCGGAAGTAAACAGCATCGCCGAAGCATTAGGGCACGCCGCCACGCACGCTCCGCAGCCAATGCAGGCCGCCGCATCAAACGCCGTATCAGAATTCTCTTTCGGCACCAGAATCGCGTTCGCATTCGGCGCGCTGCCCGTGGGTACCGTAATGAATCCACCAGACTGGATGATTCGATCAAACGAAGACCGGTCCACAACGAGGTCACGAAGCACAGGGAAGGCCTTCGCCCTCCACGGCTCCAGCGTGAGCGAGTCGCCGTCCTTGAAGAAGCGCATGCCAAGCTGGCAAATCGTCGTGCCTTTGTGTCCGCCATGCGCTTTGCCGTTCACCAGAAATCCGCACGACCCGCAAATTCCTTCGCGGCAATCATGCTCGAACGCCACCGGCGCTTCGCCCTTGGTCAAAAGATCTTCGTTGAGCACATCGAGCATTTCGAGGAATGACATATCCGGCGTGATGCCGGAAACCTCATAGGTCACAAAGGAGCCGGCGCGATTCGCGCTGGCCTGCCGCCAGACATTAAGCGTAAGTTTCATGCTTACTTGTAACTCCTTTGCGCCAAATGGACTTCCTCGAACGTCAGCGGCTCTTTTTGCACCACCCAGTTCTTGCCGGTTCCCGTCCACTCCCACGCCGCCGCATAGGAAAAGTGCTCGTCATCGCGCTGCGCTTCGCCATCCGGCGTCTGACTTTCAACCCGAAAATGCCCGCCGCACGATTCTTTTCGCTCCAGCGCATCCCGGCACATGAGCTCCCCGAGTTCCATAAAATCCGAAATGCGGTTCGCCTTCTCGAGCGACTGGTTCAACTCTTCGTTCGTGCCCACCATGCTTAAGTTGTTCCAGAACTCATCGCGCAGCGCCGGAATTCTCTGGAGCGCTTCGTTCAAACTTTGTTCCGACCGCGCCATGCCGCAGTTATTCCACATCAGCGTGCCCAATTCACGGTGGAACGAGTCCGGCGTGCGCTTGCCTTTAATGCTTAGCAATCTTTGCAACCGTTCCGTGACTTCGGCTTTCGTCTGCGCGAAGGCCGGGTTCGATGTGTCCACTTTGTCGAACTTCGTGCTAGCAAGGTAGTTAGGGATGGTCGCGGGCAGCACAAAATACCCATCGGCCAGGCCTTGCATCAGCGCGCTCGCGCCCAACCGGTTCGCGCCGTGGTCGGAGAAGTTGGCCTCGCCGCCCACAAACAACCCCGGCAGCGTGGACATCAAATCGTAATCCACCCACAATCCGCCCATCGTGTAATGCGGCGCGGGATAAATGCGCATCGGGTTCCTGTAAGCGTCGTCGCCCGTAATCTCTTCGTAGATATCGAAAAGATTGCCATACTTCTCGCGCACATTTTCTTCGCCCAAGCGCCGAATCGCGTCGCTGAAGTCGAGATAGACGCCGCGGCCGCCCGGCCCGACGCCGCGGCCTTCATCGCAAACTTCTTTGGCCGCGCGCGAAGCAATGTCACGGGGCGCGAGATTGCCGAAGCTGGGATAGCGGCGTTCGAGATAGTAATCGCGCTCAGCTTCAGAAATCTGATTCGGCGGACGATTATCGCCCTTCGTCTTCGGCACCCACACCCGCCCATCATTGCGCAGCGATTCCGACATCAGCGTCAGCTTCGACTGGTGCTCGCTGCTCTGCGGAATGCACGTAGGGTGAATCTGCGTGAAGCACGGATTGGCAAACAACGCTCCCCGCCGGTGTGCCCGCCAGATGGCCGATGTGTTGCACGCCATGGCGTTGGTCGAAAGAAAGAATACGTTCGAATATCCGCCCGTGCATAGCGCGACCACATCGGCTGCATGCGATTCGATCTTTCCAGTTACGAGGTTGCGCGTGATAATGCCCCGCGCCCGGCCGCCGACCATGACCACGTCAAGCATCTCGGTGCGGTTGTGCATGCTGACGTTGCCCGCGGCAATCTGCTCTTCCAACGCCTGGTATGCGCCCAGCAGTAGCTGCTGCCCGGTCTGTCCCCGCGCGTAAAACGTTCTTTGCACTTGAACTCCACCAAAAGACCGCGTATCGAGCAGGCCGCCGTACTCGCGGGCGAAGGGAACTCCCTGGGCCACGCACTGGTCAATGATGTTGACGCTGATCTGCGCCAGCCGGTAAACATTGGCTTCGCGCGAGCGGAAGTCGCCGCCCTTCACCGTGTCATAAAAAAGGCGCTGAATGCTGTCGCCGTCGTTGCGGTAATTCTTGGCTGCGTTGATGCCGCCCTGCGCCGCAATCGAGTGCGCCCGCCGCGGCGAATCATGATAAGTAAAGCAGTGGACGTGGTAACCCTGCTGGCCCAGCGTGGCCGCTGCCGACGCGCCCGCCAGTCCGGAGCCGACAATAATGATCGAGTGCTTGCGCCGGTTCGCTGGATTCACCAGCTTCATCTCAAAGCGGCGCTGGTCCCACTTTTTTTCTATCGGGCCAGATGGAATATGTGCGTCGAGCAAGATTTCCCTTTCTTAGCCTTTATCGTAACCAGCCGGCCATAACGCTCACCGGGACCGAAATGAATCCCAAAAAAATGATGACTGCAATTACGCGTGAAGCCATGCGAATCTTCGATTGATTCCGCTGTGTGTTCCAGCCCAGCGTCTGAATTCCGCTCCAGATGCCGTGATCAAGATGCAGGCAGAGCGCAGCCATGGCGATGATGTAGAAGATTGAAACCGGCCACAGCGAAAATCCTGCAATCACATTCTGATAAACCGCCAGGTCCTGCCATTGCCCCGGCTGAAATCCGACCATGCCCAGCGTGAAGTGCAGGATGTGAAAGACGATGAAGATGAGCAGCACCACTCCGCCCCAGCGCATGGTGCGCGAAGCCCAGGTGGACTCCTGCTTGGCAAGCATCTTGTAATCCACCGGGCGCGCCGCGCGGTTCATCAATGTAAGCTGCCAGGCGGCGATGATGTGCAGAATGACGCTCAGTAAAAGCACCGAACGCACAATCCACAACAGTTGCCCGTAGCCCAGTTCCGGCATGCCGACTACGCGAAGAAAATGCGCGTAGGTGTTGATCGCGTCGGCGCCTTCAAAGATTTTAAGATTGCCCACCATGTGGGCAATGACGAAGCCCACCAGCACCGCTCCGGTCACAGCCATGACGATCTTTTTGCCGATGACCGTGCTCCACAGCGTAATCAGGGAATTGGAAGTAAAGGCCCGCGGCGCTTGCGCCCCGCTGTGTACTTTTTCCGCCCCTGCCGTTTCAGCCATGTCTTGCTCCGTTGATTTTTTGCTTTGACCACTTGTCATTCCGAAAGTCCGCGTTTTTCCAGGCGGACTGAGGAATCTCGCGCGTGGTGCAGAACGCTTATGCGTTCCCGAGATAAACGATAACTTTTTATTATCTTGTCGCGAGAGAAGGGAAGTCAAGGAGAGGAGTTGTGATGACCGTACTCTGTCATCCCGAAGTCCCCGCGTTCTCACCAGCGAGGCGAGATCTCCTTCGACTTCGCTCAGGACAGGCTCTCGCCTCGCTGGTTAGAACGCGAGGCCATCGGGATGACAAGGTGGGTAAGTGTGTTTTTAGAAGTCAATAAGCGATCTCGCGCGGAGCGCAATGGTCACTTATCGCAGACAAACGTGACCATTTCACGCGTGAACGGCATCATGTTTGAGCCGGGGCAGCGACTGGATCGATCTTCCCGCCTTTTCCTGCGCAAGTCGAAGGTCATAAAGGCTCTGCAGGTTCAGCCAGAATTGTGCGCTGGTGCCAAAAAAATGGCCGAGGCGCAAGGCCGTGTCGCCCGTGACCGACCGCGTCCCGTTCAGGATTTGCGTAACCCGGTTGGTGGGCACGTTCATCTTGCGCGCCAGCTCCGCAGCGCTCATATCGAGCGCGTCAAGTTCTTCTGCCAGATGCTCCCCGGGATGAATCGCCGTCAGTGTCATATCTGTGCTCCTAGTGGCTGTGCTCCTAATGATAATCAACGATCTCCACGTTTGACGGCCCAGGCGCCTTGTCCGCCCACTCGAAACAAATCCGCCACTGATCATTTATGCGGATACTGTGCTGGCCTTTGCGGTCGCCGCGCAAGGACTCAAAACGATTGCCCGGCAACGCGGCAAGATCACAGGGCGACACAGCAGCTTCCAGCCGATCCAGTTTCATTCGCGCCGCCCGTTCAAACCCGGAGAACGCCTTCACCCATTTCCCGTTGGCGAAAGCTCGCGTCCGCTGGTCGCGGTAGCTGAGAATCACAGCGCTGAAGATAACAATAAATACGCGTTACGTCAAGCGTATTTATCGCTGGAGCTATGGACGGCTTCGCCCTCAGCGCCGTCAAAGAACACGCCTCATCAGGATGACAAGCTGGATAATTCACGTCCAGAAGCATGAAGCCAACTAGCCGGCCACCTTTGCGAGACCATCCTTTCGTAAGTTGTTGAAGCTTCGTGCAAGTGATTGATTCTTCGTCGTAGCGATGTTTGCGACGACTCCCAAACGGGAAAGTCGCCGTCCGACCGTTCGGTCGGCACCCCGTTTTTGCCCCCTAGAATGCCCTAGGACGCACGATCTCCGTCCCGGTCACCCAAAGGGCGTACACGAGGTTTGACTGCCTCAGGAGGGCTCCAGAACGCATCCATTAACGTTTCCCAAAATGGGAAATGAGAAGTACATGGTTTTAAGTGAAAACACCAGAGTTGCCGAGGTTTGGAGGGCCAATTGTCCAGCGCCGGCCGTCTTACCCGGATTGCTTAGCCCACCACTCCAGAAACTTGCGAAACGCTGCCCCGCGATGGCTGTACTTTGCCTTCTCTTCCGCGCTCAATTCGGCAAAGGTCTTTTCAATCTGTGGAAAGTAAAACAGCGGATCATAGCCGAAGCCGTTGGTTCCTCGCGGAGCTTCAAGAATCACGCCTGCGGCTTCGCCGCGAAAAGTGGCCAGCGTTTGTCCATCGCGCGCCGCAGCGATGACGCAGACGAACCGGCCGGTGCGTTTCTCAGGAGCAACTTTCTTGATCTCGCGAATCAGCTTGGCGTTGTTGGCGTCATCATCGGTATTGGCATCGGCTAGGTGCGGTTCGTCGGCGGCGTAGCGCGCCGAGTGCACGCCGGGATCTCCACCGAGCGCGTCCACTTCAAGGCCGGAGTCGTCGGCCAATACAACTTCGCCGGGAACATGCAAGCTATACTCTTCGGCTTTCTTGCGGGCGTTCTCTTCGAAGGTCTGGCCGTCCTCGACAACCAGAGGCAAAGAAGAAAAATCCGGAATACATTCGACGTCGACTCCAAGCGGACGCGCCGCGCCTTGCAAATCGCGCAACTTGCCCGGGTTCGATGTCGCAATCAGAATTCGCTGCATAATCTAGTTAAGCATGCCATCTCTTGGTTCCCGCGTTCTACGGCGGGGCGCGGGATAATTGCGCGGAGTGCCCAGATGCTGCGCGCGAGATCCCTCGGCCTGCTGGTACAAGCGCAGGCCGTCGGGATGACAACATGGTTAGAGAATGCATAGGAGTAAGAGGCGTCATCGCGCAACCGAAATGTCCCTCTTGCGTCTGTATATTAAATGCATAAGCAACAAAAGCCGGAAGAACAAAAGGGACATTTCATGAATTCAAAGTTCATTCGCGCCACTCGCAATTCCGCACTCGCACTTTTTATTTCCTTAACCACGTTTGCCGCCGCCCAGGACTTTGCCCCGCTCGGCCAGTGGCAGGATGCGGTTCGCGCCGCCAACTCAACCGCATTGCAATCGCTTTACAGTACGACGCCGCCCACGCAGGTTTCGGTGGGCAAGGCCAAACTTACTGGCGATCAGGATGTTGCTTTCTGGACGGGCCTCAAGCCTCGGGGCTTGAAAATTTCCGTCCTGAAATCGGATGCATTCGCCGGCGGCATGCGCCAGGTCGTCATGCAGATTGAAGTGGACTCCGCCGGGCCGCCGCGCCACACCGTGTACGTCACGGAAGCACAGGCGTGGCAGCAGCAGGGCGAGCAATGGAAGATCGTCATGGTCAACCGCACCGATGCCATGCGCCTCCAGCAACCGGCTTCGCTCGACAAGGATATCTATCCCGCGGGCGTTGACGCCAAAGCCGAAATCAAAGAAGCCATTGAGCGTGCGGGCAAAGAGCACAAGCGCGTCATTCTCGTCTTCGGCGCCAATTGGTGCTATGACTGCCACGTGCTTGATCTGGCTTTTCATCGCGCCGACCTTGCGCCCATCCTCGAAAAAAATTACGAAGTGGTCCACGTGGACGTCGGCCAATACGATAAGAACCTCGACCTGGCAGCGCAATACGATGTGCCCCTGAAGAAAGGCGTCCCGGGCGTGGCTGTCCTCGACGGCAAGGGCACGCTGATCTACAGCCAGACCAATGGTGAATTCGAGAAGGCCCGCTCACTGGCGCCCGCAGATTTGCTGGCATTTTTGAATAAGTGGAAGCCCGCCCTACGGTAAACACAGTAGTTTTCAAGTTGTTTTCAGCGGAAATCCTGCGGAAAATGTGGGAAACTTCTGTTTTTGGCGACAAATGTTTACAAAAGATTCATCTGGCTGAAACCGATTTGTAACCGTGGCAGCCTAAGGTGATATCTAACGAAGTGGGACAAGCCGTAAAGGCTTCAAAGGCTTACACGAGAGACGGCGTGTAAGCCTTTTTGTATTTTTTGACGGAGTCGGCGTACGCGCTTGTCTCCCACCCTTTCGCAAAGAACGCGAAATGGTGGGGCAACCTCGAAGGAAAAGGATTTTATTCAGAAATCGGGGATATAGGAGGCGGCCGATTTTACGTGGAAGAGACTTCCTGGGAGTTGCGCTGCTGCCGGAGTTGTTCGAGGAAATGCTCCTGGCTTATATCGTGGTGATTGCGGAGCAGGTCGAGCAGAGGGTCTTCGACTTCGTGTCCTTCATGCCCTGATCCATCTGCCAAGTCATTTGAAATATTGGCGTGCAGCGGGCCCGGTGAAACCAGCAGTTCGGGCATGGTGCCGGGGCGGCTGCTGAGGAACTCGATAAATTCAGTAACTTGCTGCCGTTGCTCGGCGGTACGGGCGGCAAATTCAATGCCCATGCCGAAATTGGGGTGCATGACCTGCACCATCCCCTTGACGCGGACTTCCAGGCCGCTGGCGGTCAGGCAGAGCACGACACCCGACTGTTCGGGAAACGGCGATTCGGTTTCGACGTAGCATCCGCCGAGAGTTAAATCCGTTAACTTGCTATGGGCCACGGGATCGGGGTCGGGCGGCAGTTCATCCGCATGCACCTGCACCCAGGTCTTCAAATCGGCGCGTTGTTGTTCTGAGAGATCGACGAAGCGGACGCCGCATTGGCCGTTCTTGCTTACCCAGGCAGCCTCGCCGCAATACTCGCCGACATCGTTGCTGCCGGGAAGCGCGAATCGGGCGCGAATGGCAGCGCCGGGCCGCGCGGATTGCTCATTGAGCAGGTCCATGCCGTCCTCGCTCAAATCGAGCAGGATGCTTTCAACGGGTTGGCCGCCGTCAATACTGACGAGAGCTGGAATCTGCACCGGCACACGATACGAGCCGCGCCGTTCGCGTTTGATGAGCGCGGTTGCGGCGCGCAGGCCGGCCTCCGCGTGAATTGGAGAAATCGGTTTATAGAGAACGAAATTTGCGCCTTCCCCAAAGACTTTGCGGAGGCGGGTTTTATCGCTGAGCAGGGCAATGGTGACGGTTTTTTGTCCCTCCGCCGCCTGCGCGCAGGCTTGCAGGGCGAGCGTGGCGCTGTGCGGGTCGTCAAAATCCACGACCACCGCGTCGAAACGCCGTTCGTTGAGCAGGCACAGGGCTTCAGCGTAGCTACAGGTTTGGGCTTGCACGCCAAAGCGCGAAAGAATCGGCGTCAGTATCGAGGCCGCTTCTTCATCTTTCGAGATCAAAATGGCGTGGAATGGCATAAGTGCGCGAGTCAGCTCCGCAACGCGAAAGCGAACTGGTTAGGGCCAGCGTGGTGTCACAGCGCGGGCCGCCGGTTTGGCCGCCGACGCTGCGCCTGACGCCGCTGCTTTCGAGGCCATAGGCTCGTCCGCTTCCGGCAAAATGGTGGCGTCGTCGTCATCCACATCTGCCAGCAAAGGCGCAACTTCACGCAGCTTTTCCGCTGCTTGTTGCAAAATCTCGATCTGTTTGCCGAGTTGGGCGTACTTGGCCTGCTTTATGCGCAGGACCTCGTGAATGTCTTTCATTACATCCCCCTATGGACGACTGTAAGGATTCACCTTTATCGCGGTCAACGGTAATCCCGGAAGAGAGATTACGGGGGTAATGGGGAGGGCTATGCGCTTTTGATAAGGCCTATCTAGGGAATGACGAATGCGCCGGGGATTTGGCGATCGAGTGTGGCCAAAATGGCGTGGTTGGCCTTGGCAAGCTGCGCAAGGTGCCCGTCAGTGGTTTGCTTTGACGTTCGCACCCACTTTGGGAGATGCGAGATGTCGCGGTCGTCGGCGATGAAAATCCAACGGACTCCATTGCTATCCTTCACCTTGAGTAAAAGCTCGCGGGCTTGTGCGATGGAGGAACCGTACTGTTGAACCTGTCCGAGCACACGGACAAAGCCCAATTCAGTGATCGAACACGTCGCCAATTCAGGAACGCCTTCTGTGCCAAGGCGTTCGACCCAGCTTGCCACCCGGGCATGAAACTCGTGCTCCATTACGACGAGAGCCAGCAGCGTATTTACATCCAGCAGGTATGTCATGGAAAATCGGCGAGAATTTCGCGGACTTCTGCACTCGTCAGGTTGGGAGTCTTAGGTCCGGCGGTTAGAACCGGCAATCCAGTGACCGGATCCCGGATGATGCGCGCCTTTCGCGAACGAGTTCTTCGCGGAGTCAGGACGATGCGCTGTCCTTCAACGTGTACCTCCAGCGAATCTCCCGGTTGGAGTCCGAGTTTGCGCCGGATTCTGCTAGGGACGACGACCTGGCCCTTAGTGGAAACTCTGGTCAGCATGGTAAGACAATCTTACCATAAGAGCGAAGGCTGGTGGACCCGGAGAGATTCGAACTTGAGGCGTTTTGGAGGCGTGAGCGAAGCGGAAGCCTCCAGCCGAAATCCCGAGTGGAGCGAGGGATCTGGGGATTCATGGCGAAAATAGAAGATATGGTGGACCCGGAGAGACTCGAACTTGAGGCGTTTTGGAGGCGTGAGCGAAGCGGAAGCCTCCAGCCGAAATCCCGAGTGGAGCGAGGGATCTGGGGATTCATGGCGAAAATAGAAGATATGGTGGACCCGGAGAGACTCGAACTTGAGGCGTTTTGGAGGCGTGAGCGAAGCGGAAGCCTCCAGCCGAAATCCCGAGTGGAGCGAGGGATCTGGGGATTCATGGCGAAAATAGAAGATATGGTGGACCCGGAGAGACTCGAACTTGAGGCGTTTTGGAGGCGTGAGCGAAGCGGAAGCCTCCAGCCGAAATCCCGAGTGGAGCGAGGGATCTGGGGATTCATGGCGAAAATAGAAGATATGGTGGACCCGGAGAGACTCGAACTCCCAACCCCTGCGTTCGAAGCGCAGTGCTCTATCCAGTTGAGCTACGGGTCCGGCTACTCCGTAGGCTAGCATAAATGTTTCCGCCCGCGTGTTCTGAGCAAACCTCGTAACGCTGTGGTTTCGACAGGGAAGCGGGGCAAACGCGGCCTTCGCTTACAGGCTCAGACAGGCTGCCGAATTATTAAGAGAGCATATTCGTGGCCCGCCCATTCCTAGCTGCGCCGGGAACGCTTGCCCGGAATGAGAATTCAAGTTGGACACTACCCAAAAGAATAAAGCCTTCCCGCTGGTTTTCGGGAAGGCTTCGACACCACAACGGACTTATTTTTCCGATAGGGTGAAATTCACAACCGAGGTGCCGCCACCGTTGACGCTGACCGATTTCTCCCAGGTGCGGGGATCAGTGAAGACCGGGCGTTCGACTTTACGTTCGGTGAGGACGTCAAAAGATTCCTGGTGGCCGGCGATGCCCCAGCCTTCGTGCCAGGCTTCAATCTCGTACTGCCCCGGCGGAACATCGGTGAGCTCAAAACGTCCGTCGGTATCGGTCACGGCGTAATAGGGCTGGTCGATGACGTAAATCTCGGCGTTCATCCAGACGTGGCCACCGTTGCAGCGCAGACTGACCAGTCCGGCATTGTTCAGCGGGCGGGCGCTGATTTTGTCTACAAAAGGAAAGGGTAAGTTGTATGTGGCCGCACCTTGCATATGGATGGTGTGCAGGGTGGCGTCGGAGCTCTTCATTTGCAATTGCGCCGTCCGCGGGACCAGCATGACATGCGGTTCGTAACGGCAGTGCTTCTGGTTCAGCAAGGGATGACTATCTTGCGGATCCAAGGCTTTGCCGCTGTGAATGTTCTTGAGAAAAACGATGGTGTTGGCCACGCCGCCGTCAGAGCCGATGACTAAGCGCTCCAGGTCCGCTTTCTTCGCATTTTCCGGATCACAAATCTGGGGGTCTTTCGTGATCGGGAAAGTGAGGTCTTTCGGCTCGGGACCTGACCATTTAACGGTACCGCGGATGGTGCCGCCGTTGGTGACGGTAATGACTTGGTAGTTGTTGTCTTGTGCCTGGGCTTCGGGCACGAATCCCAGTGAGGTGAGGAATGTCAGCAAAATGGTTATAGCAATTGCATACATGGAAGCATACTTCGTTTCTGGGGAAAATCTGCTTGCGACGTACATTTGAAGTTTAGTGTGCGGAGTTTAATAATCCAGATACCCAATGGTCACGTACGTTCGATTACCTGTGATTACTTTTGGTGGATGGCGGTTTTCCCGGACCCGGAATGAGTACTGGCAAATCGTGAAGGCGGTGCTAGGGATTGGAATGGCGATACGTGAAGAGGGATATGGTGCGCCCGGAGAGATTCGAACTTGAGGCGTTTGGAGGCGTGAGCCAAGCGAAGCGCAGGCGGGAGACTCCAGCCGAAATCCCGAGTGGAGCGAGGGATCTGGAAGTGCCCGAAAAAACGTGGGAAGATATGGTGCGCCCGGAGAGATTCGAACTTGAGGCGTCTTGGAGGCGTGAGCCAAGCGAAGCGCAGGCGGGAGCCTCCAGCCGAAATCCCGAGTGGAGCGAGGGATCTCAGGGTAAAGTGAAACCCGAGGAATGATGGTGCGCCCGGAGAGATTCGAACTCCCGACCTAACGGTTCGTAGCCGTTCGCTCTATCCAGCTGAGCTACGGGCGCAAAGGGAAGAAAAGGCAGAGACTTCGCGGGAAAATGTACACGCTGGGTCAGGTTTTATCCTATCGAAGCGACGCCAGCACGTCAACGCGAGCTGCTTCAACGTCATTTCCGGAGAATCGACGACAAAAGGCACGAGGTATAGAGAGGCTTGTCATTCTGGTTTTTTCTCGCATTTTGGTCTGGGATTTCACAATTCGAACCGCGCATCAAGCTAGTTATGAATTGTGTAGTTATTGCGCATTAGGTGAAAAATCTACGTAGAAGGTGCGGGTAGCGGCTTGTAGTTTCAATGAGTTGTGGTGGCAAAGGAGATGCAAAGAACAAGGGCAGACGAAGTGGCGCGCAACGGGGCGTCCTTGTGAAAGACTTCGGCCAGAGGTTGATCCAAGGCGCCCCTTGCATTTTCTCCGGTAAGATTTTTCGGTAACAAGGCGGATCCCAGGACGGCCCTCCCCCACATTTCTGGATTCGCAATCTAAAGCACACAAATGATTACAAAAAGGTTCTCAGGCGAGAACCTGCATCGGCTCGAGTCGGGTCTATGCCAGAACCATCTTTTCGAGCAAATCCACGCCCGCGCGACGAAGCAAGGCAGCGACCACCGGCTCCTTGAAGCGCGACGCGTCGTATTCCACGCGGACCATGCGGTCTTTTTCGTCGAATGCTATGCGGCGGACGCCATAGACCTCGCGCATGCTGTCAATGGCGCGCATTTCTGCCTCCGTGGGCGCGTTGCCGTAGCGGTAAGCGACTTCCATCTGGGTCATGGGGTATTCCAGCACCTCTAAGTTTAAGATACAACAATCCAAGTGGTTTGCTGCGGAATCTAATCTAGCGGCTCATTATGGAACCCAATCTGAAACTTGCAGCGGTTGACGCGGGCGCTAAAACCGCGGATTCGAGCAAAGCCAAAGACCCGGTTTGCGGCATGACCGTCAACAAAACGACGGCAAAGCACACGCTCCTACATGCCGGGACGACATATTACTTCTGCTGTGCGGGATGCGCGTCGAAATTTAAAGCGGATCCCGATAAGTATCTGAAGCAGCCGCAGGGCGGCACCGCCGGAGGGCTGGTCACACTGGGGGCGCCAACGAGCAAGCCCGTCATGATTGCTGCGGCCTCGAAACCAGCCGTGGCTGGCGCAAATTCAGGGAAGGTCTATGTTTGCCCGATGTGCCCGGAAGTGAGGGAAGCGAAGCCGGTGCCGTGCCCGAGTTGCGGCATGGCTTTGGAGCCGGAGACGCCGCAAGCTACACAGCGCACGCAATATGTTTGCCCGATGCATGCCGAGATTGTTCGCGACCAACCGGGGCATTGCCCAATCTGCGGCATGGCCCTGGAGCCAAAAACAGTCGCGATGGCGGAAGACAATCCAGAATTGCGGGAGATGACGCGGCGTTTTTGGGTGAGCCTCGCGCTCACGGTGCCCTTGCTGGCGATTGCTATGGGCGGTATGGCAGTTGGGTCGGGGCTCGGGATTCGATCTACAGGATCGAGCGGCTTGCTTCCATGGCTCGAATTGCTATTGGCGACGCCGGTTGTGTTGTGGGGAGGATGGCCATTTTTTCAACGGGGATGGGCTTCGGTCGTCAACCGATCGGCCAATATGTTCACTCTCATAGCCATGGGCACAGGCGTGGCTTACAGCTACAGCTTGGTTGCGACGGTGTTTCCGCAACTCTTTCCGGATTCGTTCCGGGACATGAGCGGGCGGCCGGCAGTGTATTTTGAAGCGGCGGCGGCCATTGTAACGCTGGTTTTGTTGGGGCAGGTCCTGGAGTTGCGGGCGAGGAGCCATACCGGGGCCGCGATTCGGGCGTTGATGGACCTCACGCCGAAGACGGCGCGCGTTGTGCGGGACGGCGGCGAACAGGACATTCCGCTGGATACGGTGCAAAAAGGGGATCGTCTGCGAGTGCGGCCGGGCGAAAAGGTTCCCGTGGATGGGATCGTGCTTGAAGGACGCAGCCCGGTCGATGAAGCGATGTTGACCGGCGAATCGATGCCGGTTGAGAAAGAACCCGGTGCGAACGTGATTGGCGGCACGCTGAATGGCGCGGGATCGTTCGTGATGCAGGCGGAGCGGGTGGGTCGCGAAACCATGCTGGCGCAGATCATCCAGATGGTGAGTCAGGCACAACGCAGCCGCGCGCCCATTCAACGGCTGGCGGACAAAGTCGCGGCATGGTTTGTACCGGCGGTGATTTCCGTGGCCGCGCTGACGTTCGTGCTGTGGAGCATTTTGGGGCCGCAACCGCGTCTGGCGCATGCGCTGGTGAATGCGGTTGCGGTGCTGATTATTGCCTGCCCCTGCGCGCTGGGGCTGGCAACGCCGATGGCGATTATGGTCGCGACCGGACGGGGAGCACGCTCGGGTGTGCTGATCAAGAATGCGGAAGCTCTTGAGACGCTCGAAAAAGTGGACACGCTAGTGCTCGACAAGACGGGAACTTTGACGGAAGGTAAGCCCGCGCTTGAATCAGTGGAGGTACTCGCAGGGGAAGATGAGAGTGATTTGGTGCGGATGGTGGCGAGCCTGGAGCAGGGAAGCGAGCATCCCGTGGGCGCGGCAATTGTGGCTGCGGCGAAAGCGAGCGGCCTCGCATTGCTCCCAGTGGCCGAGTTTAAAGCGTTTCCGGGACGGGGCGTGAGCGGGTCGGTTGAAGGGCGGAAGATAGCAGCGGGGAATGAGGCGTTTTTCGCGGAACAGGGAATTGCCGCGGATGCGCTCTTGCCGCAGGCACAAAAATTACGCGACGACGCGCAGACGGTGATTTTCGCCGCGGTGGAAGGACGGGTGCGCGGCGTGCTCGGAGTTGCCGATCCGGTGAAATCAAATACGGCGCCGGCTCTCGAAGAGCTTCGGGAACAAGGCATCCGCGTGGTGATGCTGACGGGAGACAGCCAGGCCACCGCCAAAGCGGTTGCGGCGAAGCTCGGCATCACAGAATTCGAAGCAGGCGTTTTGCCGGGGCAGAAGGCCGAAGTTGTAAAAAAGCTGCAAGCGCAAGGGCGGCATGTGGCCATGGCGGGCGACGGAATCAACGATGCTCCGGCGCTGGCGCAGGCCCAGGTCGGCATCGCGATGGCCACGGGAACAGACATCGCAATGGAGAGCGCAGGCATCACACTGCTGAAAGGTGACCTGCTCGGCATTGTGCGGGCCCGGAAGCTGAGCCGGGCGACGATGCAGAACATCCGGCAGAATCTGTTCTTCGCTTTTGTTTACAACTTGCTGGGAGTGCCGGTAGCGGCGGGCATTTTGTATCCGTGGTTCGGGATACTCTTGAGTCCGATTCTGGCGGCGGCCGCGATGAGCTTCAGTTCCGTGTCAGTAATTGGGAACTCGCTGCGGCTGAGAAGCGTCCATCTATAAGACAAGGTTTTGCACTGCACCATGCGAGCAATTGACACAATTGATGGTGTACAGAACAATATGTGCACTATATCCACAGGAGAATGCGATGGCAGATGAAGGGGCGGTGGTACAGACGGGGTCGGAAGGAACTGGCGGCAAATGGTTGTTGCTGATTCTGGCGGTGGCGTACGTGGCGGGGTCTGCTTACGGCCTCTACAACCTCAACTCCAAGCTGAACAAGATGGGGCAGGACCAGGTGGCAAGCAGTTCGCAGATTGCGGACCTGAGCAAGCGCATGGAATCCGCTGAAGCCGACGATGAGACGCTGGCCAAGCAACTAGGCTTAACCAAGAAGGAATTGTCCGACCGCGCGGCCGAACTGCAACGGGAGCAAGCGGCGGAGAAGGCGGCGCAAGCACGATTGGCGGAGGCGCAAAAGCAGGGTCTAAACCAGGTCAACGGCGACATTGCCAACGTGAAAAGCGATGTGGGCGGAGTAAAGACCGATGTGGCTTCCACCAAGTCGGAGCTGGCTGCGACCGAAGCGAAACTGCAAAGTACGGTCGGCGATTTGGGCGTGCAAAGCGGATTGATCGCGAATACGCGGCAGGATTTGGAAGTCCTCAAGCATAGAGGCGACCGCAATTATTATGAATTCACGCTGGTCAAAGGGGCCAAGCCGCAGCCCGTGGGCACCATCAGCCTGCAATTAAAAAAGACCGACCAGAAGCGGGGCAAATTCACGCTGAACGTCACGTCGGACGACCGGACGATTGAAAAGAAAGACCGCAATACCAGCGAGCCGATTCAGTTCTATAGCGGCCGCGACCACCTGCTCTATGAAGTTGTGGTTTGGACGGTGACCAAGAAGCAGGCGACTGGCTACCTCAGCACGCCGAAGAGCGCGCCGGTGCCGATTACAACCGGCCAGTAAAATATGTATCCAGAGTCATGACAACCAGCGCGCATGTGCTGGCCCAAATCGCCATCCGCACGCTGACCATTTACATTCTGGTATTGGTCGGCGTGCGTTTGAGCGGCAAGCGTGAAGTGGGCCAGATGACGCCATTCGATCTCACGCTTCTACTCCTGCTGAGCAACTCTGTGCAGAATGCAATGACCGGGGCGGATACATCGCTGGCCGGCGGGGCCGTGGCCGCTTCGACGTTGTTGGTGCTTAACTACATCGTTGGCGCCATCTCGGGCAAGGATCGACGTTTCCGCAAGTTCATTGAAGGCCAACCGACGTTGCTGGTTCATGACGGCTCCATCATTCACGAGCATATGGTCAAAGAGCGTGTCAGCAAAGACGAACTGGATCGCGCCTTCCGCGAGCACGGGATTTCGAGCGCCAAAGATGTAGCGCTGGCGGTGCTCGAAGTGGATGGGACGATCAGCTGCCTGAGGTATGACGATCTCAATCCTAAATCGACGAATCCCCTCATGCGTAAGCGCTTCCTGCAAAAACACCAATGATTGTTGTTAGATAAGGCTTGTGGTCCGAACGCGCACGTCTGGGCGCAGCCGCTGGCCTGTTCACATCGCTACGTGCGGCGGCTCAGAATGACAACGTCGGTAGTCATTTGGTTAGCACCAGCGGGACAGGTTCATCGTAAGGAGTGACCGTGACGCTTAGCGATTTTCTGGTGGCGAAAGCGTCAGCGGTCACGGGGAACAGGAACATAACGGTACCGCGCAGGGTGGCGCCGGGCGGGATGCGGGCCTCGGGCATGAGCGGATCCAGAGGGGCTTTCTTGAGATCGGGGAAGGCTTGATAGTAACGCGCGAAATCGGCGGCGGAGGCGGCGTCATCAGCGAAATGGCCGGCGCTGGTATCGAGGGCTCCCTGAATATCGCGAATGACGTAGGGAACGCTGGAGTTGTTGACGATGGTGACGTTCATGGCCAGCAGGACGGCGTTCTGTCCCGGAACTGCTGCCGAGTTAATGGTGTCAATCGAGCCGCTGGCGAAGGAATGGGGGCGGTGAATGAAGGAGTAAATGGCGATCGCGATTCCGATGACAAGAATGCATGCGGCGACGATCCGCGCGGGCGGGAGTTTCTTCGAGGGCGTGCTGAACTCTTCGCCGATATTAAACGGAATGGGCGCGGGTGTTGGGGACGGAGTTTCGTCGGGCATGAGGTTGATTTTCGCCTATTTTGGAGAGAGTGTCATCCTGCGCTGTGCTTGCCGCTTGAAGTCACGCGTCGCTCCCCGTAAGTAGTGGTGAACCGGAGATCCTGGAGCGCCCAAGCCGCTCTCGTGACGATATGCTAAAACTAGCATATTATTTCGGTGGCATATCGCAGCCAATTCGATGAGGCTGCTACGCTTGGTAGGGGATTCGCTGGAGGTGTTGCGCGGCCTGGCGGAAGCTGTCAAGGACGAGATCGGGTTTGCGTTGGAGCGAGTCCAGAGGGGGAAAATGCCGGAGAACGCGAAGCCACTTAAAGGTATTGCACCCGGCGTGCTGGAGATTCTTGCCGACTTCAGGGGGAATGCGTTCAGGGCTGTCTATACTGTCCGGCTGCCAAAGGCCGTTTACGTTTTGCATGTTTTCCAGAAGAAGTCGGAACGGGGTATTGCGACGCCGAGGCGTGAAATGGACCTCGTGAAGAAGCGCCTCGCGCAAGTGGTGGAGCTGGAACAATCGATCAGGAAAACTTAGGTGGACAGAAAGAATTACGCTAAACAGGAACAAATCACGATGAAAAGGCATGGATACGTAGAAGGGACCGGCAACGTCTACGCTGACTTGGGTGTGGTTAATCCCCAAGAGGCGCGGGCGAAGGCTGACTTGGCTCACCGGATCGTTGATAGCATCGAAGTCCGCAAACTGACACAGGTACAAGCCGGGAAGGTGTTGGGTGTGGACCAACCCAAAGTCTCCGCCCTGAAGCGTGGCCGTCTCACTGACTTCTCCATCGAGCGACTGGTTGGCTTCCTGCTCTTACTCGGCCATGACGTGCAGATCACCGTCACGCCCAAGCCCCATTCCAGCCGCCGGCCACCCACCTTGGAGGTGAACGCGATGCGGGCGGTGGCTGCGGCTCGCCGCTAAGGGGACTAGGAAACGAGTCCCGGAGATCGCGGGCGGAACTTCTTCGGGGGCGCGCTGAATTCTTCGCCGATATTAAACGGAATGGGCGCGGGGTTGAGAGGGATTTTCATCGGGCATGAGGTTGATTTTATGCCTTTCATCAGAAAAAATACGAAGGCATGCAAACAAAACGGTTCTCGCTCGCGCCTATGGTTTTTGTCGTCATCCTCGTTTCCACTGTCCTCATCGGCTGTAGCTCTTCCATATCTTCGAGCAGTCCCCGCTTCACGCATGTGGATATGGACGGTGCTTTGCCGTTCGTTTTCTTCGATCAGGACACGAGGCAAGTATGTTGGGGCCTGGGCGACGGCGCAAAGGGCTCGAAGATGACGGTCACAGTCAGGGTGAAGCCCACCGAAGATCCTGTAGAAATCTCCATGCCCTACTGCAAGGACCTCAAATAGGCGATCGCCACAGAGGAAGAATCGCCCAATAGCCAAATCTAGGCCGCCAGCGGCCACGCGTGTTTCATGGCTTTGGCGAATTGTTTCACCGGCAAGGTATTGAGGACGTCGTCCTTGGTGAGCCAAGCCCTGCGGGCTTGCAAGATTCCGTATCGAATTTTATCGAGGTGCGAAGTGTGATGAGAATCGGTATTGATGACAATTTTCACGCCATGTTGCTTCGCCAGACGCAGGTGGCGGTCACAAAGGTCCAGGCGATCAGGATAGGCATTTAACTCCATGGCGACTTTATTTTTCGCCGCCGCTTTGAAGATGGCGTCCACGTCAAACTGAAAGGCTTCGCGGCGCAATAAGAGGCGACCTGTGGGATGCCCGAGAATCGAAGTGTTGGGGTTCTCAAGCGCTTTCAATAAGCGCGCGGTCATTTCGGCGGGGCTCTGGTTGAAGTGGGAGTGGACGCTGGCGATGACAAGATCCATCTGCTCCAGCACAGAATCGGAGAGATCGAGCGCGCCATCGGCGAGGATGTCGACTTCGATGCCGGCGAAAATTCTAATTTTGTCCTGGGCGTCGTTGGCGGCATGAATGCGCTGAATATGGGCGAGGGCGCGAGTGTCATCCAGGCCATTGGCGAAGGCCAGATTCTTGGAATGGTCGGTGATGGCCATATATTTGTAGCCTTTGCTCGCCGCCGCCCCGGCCATCTCTTCGATGGTGTTGCGTCCGTCGGTTTCGACGGTGTGCATGTGAACGTCGCCCTGGATGTCAGCCTGGGTGATTAATTCCGGGAGGGAATGGTTTTCCGCGGCTTCGATTTCGCCGAGATTTTCGCGCAGCTCGGGCGGGATGAAATCGAGCTTTAGCTTCTCGTAAATCTCTTCTTCGGTTTTGGCAGCGATGGCTTTTTCATTGTCCAGCCGGGACAAGCTGTATTCGTTGAGCGTGTACCCCATTTTGAGCGCCCGCTGGCGCAGGGCGACGTTGTGGGCTTTCGAGCCAGTGAAGTATTGCATGGCGGCGCCGAAAGAGGCAGGAGCGAGTAAACGGACATCCACCTGCATGCCACCTCGCAGGCGGAAGCTGACTTTATTGTCGCCCTTGGCGATGACGTCGAGAATACCCGGCAGTTTGAGAATGTGATCGCTCAAGGCGGCACGTCCATCTTCGCTGGTGCAAGCCTTGCCCGTGACCAGTACGTCGAGATCGCCGACAGTTTCGCGACCGCGGCGCAGGGAGCCGGCAGGCGTTATTTTTTCGACCCCAGGATAATCTTTGAGATGGGCGATGATTTTCTCGGCTTGAATTTCGGCGGCGTCAAGGAGAAATCGTCCAGCGATGCGGCGATAGTCCTCGATCGCTTTGAGTAATTTTTGCTCGTGCTTTTCGCCCATACGAGGCAGTTCGCGGATTTTGCCTTCGCGTGCGAGTTTCTCCACGCCCTCGAGGTCGCTGACTTGATGGGCGCTCCAGATGAGCGCGATGGTTTTGGGTCCAAGTCCCTGAATCTTGAGCAGTTCCAACATCGTGGGCCTGTATTTCGTGAGCAACTCAGCATGCTGGCCAAGACGGCCTTCTTTGAAAAGCTCCTGGAGATTCAGCAACATGCCTTTGCCGATGCCGCGAATCTCCAGCACTTTCTTCGGTTCGCTGATGATGTCGGCGATTTGCTGGGGCAGGGCTTCGAGGGCCTCGGCGGCATTGCGGTAGGAACGAATGCGGAAGGAATCCTGGCCGTCAATTTCCATGAGGTCGGCAGTTTCATAGAGAATGGCGGCGATGGTTTTGTTGTCCACGTTGTAAGAGTAAACAAGAATGGGCGGAAGCGAAAGGCGGGAGAGAACACTTATCACCTGGCCGTGAAAGCGCGGAAGTTTCGACAAACCGCCGGCTTACGACTCAACGAAGAGCCCACATCTGAATGTTTCGCCACAGTCTTCGCGTCTGCGCGAAAGCTTTTAAGAAACCTTGCTTACGTTGGCAGCCTGCTGGCCTTTCGGGCCCTGGGTAATTTCGAACTCAACCGCATCCCCTTCTTGCAGACTTTTATATCCTTCAGCAGTCACAGCGCTGTAATGTACAAAGACATCGGGGCCGTCTTCGCGTCCTATGAACCCGTATCCTTTCGCGTTGTTAAACCACTTGACGGTGCCTTTCAGTCGTTCCACTAACCCACCCCCGGGCACGATCTCATTTTTGGCGCGGAAACCGTGCCTCTCTGGATTTTGCACACATTGTGCGTCTGTCGCGGCAGGCTGTCAAGCCTGCAAATGGGTTAGATGCCTATTTTTACCGGCCGTGGTCATCAGCCAGCCAGAGGATGCCGGAGATGGTTTTTGCATCCTGAATCTTGCCACTGCGAACCATTTTGAGCGCAGCGCCCAGCGAGAAGAAGCGAGAGACAATCATTTCGTCGGCTTCGGGTTGGGCAGTTCCGGCCTTCAAACCGCGGGCGAGAAACAGGGACATGGTTTCTGCGACGAAGCCTGGGCTGGCGTAAAACTTGAGGATCCGCTTCCAGTGAAGGGCGCGATAGCCGGTCTCTTCGAGCAATTCGCGCTTCGCGGCGGGCAACTCTTTCTCGCCCTTGTCGATACGTCCAGCAGGCAGCTCCCACATGAATTGCTGGGCGGCATGGCGATACTGGTGTTCGAGCAGAATGTAGGGAACACCTGCCCGTTCTTCGACCGCAAGAATGACGACTGAACCGGTGTGATGGACGATATCGCGGCGGGCGCGAATGCCGTGCGGCTCTTGAACATGATCGCTGGTCACCCAGAACGCGGGGCCGTGGTAAACCACTTTCGAAGAGAGAAGGCGAGCTTTTAGTTGCTTTTTCTTTGATTGCGAAGATTTGGACATGGAAAAACTATAAATGAAGTGCGGCGATGGGATTTCTAAGTCCGATGCGCGGCCTGCTATTCTGCGGAAATGAGGAAAAAGCCGTCGGTCGCCATCATTGGCTTGGGTAGATTGGGTTCGGCGTTATTCCGCCAACTCACGCGAGCCGGTTATGTAGTCAACGAAGTAATCGTCCGCGACCGGCCCGAATCTGTGCGCAAGGCGCGCAGGCTCGTAGGAGCGAAGATACCAGTTTCAACATATCGCACGGCGCGAGTGGATGCGAATTTAGTTTGGTTTTGTGTTCCCGATGCCGAGATCGCAAAGGCAGCTCGAGTTGTGGCGGGCAGCACGCAGTGTAAGGGGAAACTCGCATTTCACTCGAGCGGCGCCCTGTCCGCTGATGAACTCCGCGTGTTGCGCCGCAAAGGGGCGAAGGTGGCTTCCGTGCATCCCTTCATGAGTTTTGTGCATGGGGCGAGTACTTCATTGCGCGGGGTAGCCTTTGGAATGGAAGGCGATCGCTCAGCCTTGGCTCTGGCGCGTCGCATCGTCAGAGACTTGGGCGGAATTCCTTTTGCGATTCCAAAGGCGAAGAAAACTGCTTACCACGCGTGGGGTTCATTCACGTCACCGCTGTTAATTGCATTACTGGTAACCGCCGAAGAAGTAGCCGAGGCTGCGGGTGTGTCGCGAGCAGTGGCGCGCAAACGCATGCTCCCGATTCTTAATCAGACGATGAGAAATTACGAAAACCTGGGCGCAGCGGCCTCTTTCAGTGGACCGATCGTCCGAGGAGATGTGCAAACTGTGCGCCGGCACATCGCCGCTCTGGAAAAACTGCCGGCGGCGCAGAAAGTTTATATCGCGCTGGCAGAGGCCGCGTTGCAACATCTGCCAGCTGAAAACAGGAAGAAACTAAAAAGCGTCGTGCGTGCCTGAGCAGTCTGCTACGCCGCGCTTTCCGTCAACATGAGGCGGCGAATGCTGCGGGCGTGGCCCGTGCTTTCGTCAGCATCTACGACGACAGCGCACAGGCGGGCATCGCCGGTCGCGGGTTCAAAACGGACGGGCATATTGTCGAGGAAGCGTCCGATGACCAACTCTTTTTTCACGCCGATAACGCCATCATAAGGGCCGGTCATGCCGACGTCCGTAACATAGGCAGTGCCGCCGGGAAGTACGCGCTCGTCGGCGGTGGGCACATGCGTGTGGGTGCCAACGATAGCGGTCACGCGGCCATCCAGATACCAGCCCAGAGAAATTTTTTCAGACGTCGCTTCGGCGTGAAAATCCACAAAAATGATTCGTGCTTCGATTTGCTTAATTAACTCGTCGGCCACGCGGAAGGGGTCATCGTTCGATGCCATGAAGACGCGGCCTTGCAGATTGATGACGGCATAGGGCACTTTGTTTTTTACGCCTTCATACACGCCCCACCCGGGAAGTCCAGCCGCGTAATTTGCCGGACGAAGCACGCGCCGCTCCATGGCGTGATGATTGCCATCGGCCATTTTGAAGTAGTCGATGATCTCGCGCTTGTCCCAAACATGGTTGCCCGTGGTGATGACGTCAATCCCGAGTTCAAACAAGTCCTCCGCAAGGGCAGGAGTAATACCGAAACCCGCGGCAGCGTTTTCGCCGTTGGCAATCACAAGATCAACGGCGTGTTCACGGACGAGCGCGGGCAGACGATCTTTCACAATTGTTCGCCCTGGACGCCCGAAAATGTCGCCAATAAAAAGAATTTTCAAGACGTTTCGATGGTACCACGCGAGAATTTCGCGGCTACGGCGAGGCAGAAATCTGTGCTGTCTTCAGGAAGTCATAGTTGCCCGAAGGATTGATCGACAAATTCTGCACGCGCTTATTGGCGACCAGAATGTTGTCGAGATACCAGAGATTGATGGTCGGTTCATCAGCCGCGAGGATGCGTTGCAATTCATCGTAAAGCTGCTTGCGCGTAGCCTGATCGCTCGCCATTCGCGCCTGGTCGATGAGCACGTCCACGCGCGGATTGATGTAATAACCGCGGTTTGCGCCATTGGGTGGAATGCGCGACGAATGATAAACGTATTCATAAATATCCGGGTCTTCATTCCCCCCCAGCCAGCGCAGCGAGTACACCTGAAATTCGCCGCGCGTCACGTCGGAAAAGAACGTGGCGAACTCAAACGTCCGGATATCGAGTGCGATGCCGACGGCGCGCAGTTGCTGTTGGAGTACGGCCGCGAGCAGGCGCGTACCCTCGTCGGTCGAGGTTTTCATGGTCAAATGAAAGCGCACGCCGTCGCGTTCGGGATAACCCGCCGCATCGAGCAATTGGTTGGCCAGCTTCGGATTGTAGTCGTAACGCGGAACGTCACCGTCGTAGGCCCAACTTTCAGGTGGGAGAACACTGGCCGCTGGTCGGGCCGCATCGCGCAGCAGATTGTGAATAAGCGTCTGCCGGTCGAGCGCATAAGCTACGGCCTGACGGACGCGAACATCCTTCAAAATCGGGTCGCGCAAGTTAAAGCCCATGTAAGCTAAAACCGTGCCGGGCCCTCGCAGAATCTGCAAATTGGCTTCGCGGGCAAGCACAGGCAGCGCGTCGTAACCGATCGCGTTCATGGTCGCATCGGCGCTGCCTTTGCGGAGTTCGAGGGCGCGGGTCGTAGCATCAGGCACAACCATGAAGCGCACACGCTGGATGCGCGGCAGGACTCCCCAGTAGTGTTCGTTGCGCTCGAGGATGACTTCCTTGTCGGCTTCTGCGCTGACAAAGCGAAACGGTCCCGAACCAATTGGGTGAATGTTGAAATCCTGTCCGCTGCCGTCGGGCACAATCCCAATCGCCCCTTCGGAAAGGTTCCACAGCAGGGACGCGTCCGGCTGCTTCAGGTGAAAGATGACAGTAAGATCGTCAGGCACATCAATGTGGTCAACGAAGCGGTAGGTTGCGCCTTTTGTGCTTCGGACTTTCCCCTGGAGCAGCGAATCAAACGTCCACTTCACGTCGCGCGAAGTGAGTGCGCGGCCATCGTGAAAAGTTACTCCCGGATGCAAATGAAAAATATATGTCAGGGGATCAGGGCTTTCCCATTTGTTGGCCAGCCCCGGCTGGACATTCAAATGATCGTCATGTGTGAGTAGCGCATCGAAAATTAGCTCGTCGATTCGCTCCGACTGACCGTCAAGGCCCACGCGAGGATCAAGGTTTGTCGGACTACTTTCGATCATCATAACTAGCGTATTTGGATCAGGCGGACGGGAACAGGAGAGTGTTACGCATGCAAAGGCGACAGATGTTGCCAGAGCCAGGTAGCGTAGGCCATTACACATAGCAGATTTTTCCGAGAATCGCGGGACGTTTTGCGCCGGTCGCCGAGGGAATGTTCGAGGGCCGACGATGCCAGGTCTCATAGGCCAATACGGCAAATGCGACGGCTTCCTTGGCTTCCGAAGGTATGCCAAATTCGTCGGAAAGGCGGATCTCCAGGCCTAGTGGGCGGACCCGATTGGCCAGCATGGCCATAAGCGCGGGGTTGGCCGCACCACCACCTGAAACCACTAGCTCTTGATATTGCACATTTTTGGCTAGTACGAATCGCTCAATAGCACGCGCGATGGAAGCCGCCGTCAGAGCAGTCGCGGTGGCCATGATGTCTCTCTTTTTTGTTCGTCCGCAACGGCGCCGAAATGCGACGATGAACTCGCGCCCGAATTCTTCCCGTCCCGCAGTTTTTGGAGGTTGGCGCCGAAAGTAACTTTGCTTCAGAAAATCTTGCACAATGCGCTCCACCACCTGCCCAGAAGCAGCGATCTTGCCATCGCGATCGTACGACGTTCCGAATAAGCGCTCGGCGAGCGCATCCATCACCATGTTGCCGGGGCCGGTATCGAAGGCAATAACCTGTTCCGGGGTGGCATTGGCCGGTATGGCCGTGAGATTGGCAATGCCGCCGATGTTCTGCACGATGCGGCCGATTTTCGAGTCGCGATAGACCAGGTAGTCGAGAAACGGCACAAGCGGCGCGCCTTTGCCGCCAGCTGCCATGTCCGCCGGACGAAAATCGCAGACCACCGGAGCGCCGGTCCGGGCCGCGATAACGGAACCTTCGCCGGTTTGCCAGGTCGAAGAAACTAGGCGGCGCAGAAATTTTGCCGGTTCAGCCTGATGATAGAGCGTTTGTCCGTGGCAGCCGATGAGGTCAATTTGTGCGCTGAATTTCTGCTGCGCATCGAGCACGGCGTGCGCGTACAACTCACCCAGCAGGAAATTCAGGCGGGCAAGATCGGCCACGCTCGCCTGCTTCGCATTCATGGCCTGGAGAATTGCCCGGCGGACGTTTCTTGGGTAAGCAATTTGCGTGTGCCCGAGCAGGGCCAATGCCAGCGTGCTATTGCTGTCAGAAACAATGCGCACCAGCGCAACATTGATTCCGTCAGCGGATGTGCCGCTCATGACTCCGGCGACGATCATGCGGACGCCTGCATATTCCGCCGCTCGATGCCGGCGAGGCGGACTTCTTCGGAAAATTCCCAGAGGCTGCGCTTGAGCTTGTCAACTGCCGCTTCCGATGGCTTGAGTGTCCGGAGGCGGGATGCCGTATTTTTTCGTTGGAATGTTTTTATTTTCGCGGCCGCCTCGCGCACCCTGCGAGCAAAGCGACCATCGCATTCCGCTTCAGCGACTAGATGCTCGTAAGATCGCGTCACATACTCTTCTTTATGGCAGATTAGGCACAGGTCGCCCCCGGCGCGAATGAACTTTTCGGCTGCGCGTTCAATGGGCGCAGCCTTCAAGACCCCGCCCATTTCCAGATCGTCGGAAACGATCAAGCCGCGGTAACCAACTCTCTTGCGCAGAACATCGGTGATCCATTTTTTCGAGAGGGAGGCGGGCGCTGTGTTTTTTGTTGCCTGCGGATAGTTCACATGTCCGACTAAAACCATAGGAGCGTCGCGGCGCAATGCGCGGTAAGGATAGATATCTTCTGCCCACAACTTCTTGAATGGCTTGTTTACGCTGGGCAGGTCTTCGTGGGTGTCCAGGTTGGCCTCTCCCAACCCGGGGAAGTGTTTGATGCAGCCGATGATGCCGGCCGACTTAAGTCCAGCAAGAAATTCGCGGGCATAAACGACGACTTGCTTTGGATCTGCAGAAACTGCGCGTGAACTCATCACAGTGCGGGAGGCTTCGAGCGCCAAATCTACTACGGGGGCGAAATCGGTATTGAATCCCAAAGTCCGGCAGCACTGGCCTATGAGTTTTCCGTGTTTGCGAAAAAGCGGGCGTCGGCCGGTTGCGAAGACGTCAGCCGCGGAAGGAGCTCGCCCGAAAACCTCTCGAAAGCGATCCACGCGGCCGCCTTCGAGATCCACACAAGTAAATAGCGGTGTGGAGACGCAGTCTTGGCACGCTTTAAGTAACTTGTACGTCTGTGCGGCACCCACGATATTACGGCCAAATAAAATTACGCCAGCCGGCTGAATACGTGTCAGCAGGGAAGCAACGGCTGGCGACATCTCAGTGCCGTCAAAGCCGATGACAAGCAATTGACCCACCAGTTTCGCCAAATCGTCTGGCTCCTTGCTTGTTTTTTTTCTCGTCAACGCACTCCTAATCGATTTGCTTTTTCAGTTCAGCCAGCAGATTCAAGGCTTCTAGCGGCGTCAGCCGATTCAAATCCACTTCGCGCAGTTTTTCCACGACCGGTTGCGATAAAGGCGTAAAAATCGTCAGTTGCGACGAGCGTGTGCGGGCCATCTCGCCGGCGGCCAAGTCATCCGTGACGCGAATTTCGGCGTTCTCGTGTTCTTCCAATACTTCACGGGCCCGCTCAATCACTTCATTAGGCAAGCCAGCCAACTTGGCCACTTCAATGCCGTAGCTGCGGTCGGCTGCGCCCGGTTCGACTTTGCGCAGGAATACGATGCCTCCGCCAGTCTCTTTCACGGAAACGTGGAAATTCTTCACCCCGGAGAGCCGTTCGGCGAGTTCTGTCAGTTCAAAATAGTGCGTGGCAAAAAGGGTCTTGGCCCGCGTACGCGCGTGGATGTATTCAACCGCAGCCCAGGCAATGGCCAGGCCATCGTAGGTCGATGTGCCGCGGCCGACTTCGTCGAGAAGAATCAGCGAGCGTGCCGTGGCCGTATGCAGGATGGCCGCCGTTTCCGTCATCTCAACCATAAAAGTAGAACGTCCACGCGCGAGGTTGTCGCTCGCGCCGATGCGCGTGAACACGCGATCAGTAATGCCAAGTCGTGCGGAGCGGGAGGGCACGAACGATCCCATTTGCGCAAGAATCACAATCAGTGCGGCCTGGCGCAAATAGGTAGATTTACCGCCCATATTCGGGCCGGTCAAAATCAGGACCGCGTGCGTGGTTGCATTCAGGTATAAGTCATTGGGAACAAAACGGTCCGTGCCGCCTGACATCTCCTGCATTTCAATGACGGGATGCCGCCCTTCAATAATTTCGATATTACCGCCGCCATCAAACTGCGGACGGCAATAATTTCCCCGAGCTGCGAGGTGCGCAAGCCCCGCTAGCGTGTCCACTTCGGCCAACGCAAGCGCTGTCTGCCGGATGCGCTTCGCCTCGGCAGCAATTGCCGAGCGCAATTCGGCAAAAAGGCCGCGCTCGATTTCGACGATTTTCTCTTCGGCATCGAGAATCTTCGCTTCGTACTCCTTTAACTCAGGCGTAGTGAAACGCTCGGCGTTGACGAGGGTTTGTTTGCGCTCGTACTCCACCGGCACGAGATGAAGATTCGCTTTTGATATTTCGATGTAGTACCCAAAGACCGAGTTGAACTTTACCTTAAGCGAATTAATCCCGCTTCGCTCGCGCTCGCGCTGTTCGATTTGAGCGACGAATTGTTTGCTGTTCCGGCTGAGATTACGCAGTTCGTCAAGTTCAACGTGAAATCCACCTTGGATAACGCCGCCCTCGCTCAACGAAATCGGAGGCTCTGGTACGAGTGTTTTTTCGATTCTTTCCCACAAATCGCGCAACGGATCTACCAATCCATGCAGCGTGCGCAAACGCGGGACCGGAAGCTTCTCCAGGGCCGAACGCACCGCCGGGATTTTGCCCAGCGAGGCCGCCAGTGCGAGCACGTCGCGCGGATTGGCGGTTTCCAAAGTGACGCGACTGAGCAAGCGTTCGAGATCTAGAATGCCATCGAGCGCCCGCCGCAACTCCTCGCACGCGATCGTGCTTTTTACCTGGGCTTCGACGGCATCGAGCCTGGCGTTGATCTCCGCTAGCATCAATTGAAGGCCGCAGCAGCCAGGCTCGCAATAATCGTTTGCCCATGGGGGTGACCGTCGCATCAATCGCGCGAAAGACGGTGATGCCGGCGTCCCCACTCGCGAACAACGGCTCGATCAATTCGAGATTGCGCACGGTAACCGCATCGAGCACGAGACAATTCTGACGCTCGTAAAAGCCAATGCGATCTATGTGTTCGAGCGCACCGCGCTGCGTGGAGCGGACGTAGTGCAGAATAGCTCCAGCGGCCGCAGCCGCCGCCGGCTTGCCCGCCAATCCAAAACCTTCGAGCGATAGCACGCCAAAGTGATTTTCGAGCAACGGGATGGCATGGTCTGGAGCAAAGATCCAGTCATCCAGCGGCGTCTCTGCATAAGGCTGACGGTTGGATTCACGCTCAAACAGCGGCATCGACGACGCATACAAGACTTCTTTCGGCCGCAACTGCTGTAACTCATCCTGGATTCGCCGGGCCCCATCTTCACCCTGAAATTCGGTTGCCCGAAACTCGCCGGTCGAAAGATCCAGCGCCGCGAACCCAGCCCGGTCGCCGGATTGCGCTACCGCTCCAAGGAAATTATTCTCTTCCGACCCTAACGACGAATCGGCCGCCGTTCCCGGCGTGACTACGCGCGTGACTTCCCGGCGTACTAACTTTTTTGCGAGCCGCGCATCTTCCACCTGGTCGCACACTGCGACCTTGTAACCTTTGCGGATCAATTTGGAAATATAGCCTTCGGCAGCGTGGTAAGGCACACCGCACATGGGAACTGCGATGCCTTTTTCTTTATTCCGCGAAGTCAGAGTAATTTGCAATTCGCGCGCCGCGAGCACGGCATCGTCAAAGAAAAGCTCATAGAAGTCGCCCAGCCGGAAGAACAGCAGGGCGCTCGGATGCTCTTTCTTGATGGCGGCGTATTGCCGCATCAGCGGCGTGGAGGCTTCATTCATTGCGGGGAGGTTGATGGGCGGATTATAACAAACCGCGCACCACGCTCTTTTTGCAAAATTCCAGCGATTACTTCTCGTACAATACTTTTTCGAGCTATGGAACTACGCAAAGATCCAATTACGCGCTCCTGGGTCATCACCGGCGATGACATGGTGACTTTCGACGCGACCGCGCAACCATCCGCCGATCTTTCAGCCACGTGTGCGTTTTGCGCCGTATCTGCTCCGTCTTTAACTGTGGTGGCCAGCTTGCCGGGACTTGCAGGTGCACCCTGGTCCGCGCGTTCCGTGGTTCATCCCGTGCCCCTTTATCACATTGAAGGCGAGACTACGCGACGCGGCGATGGCATCTACGACTGCATGAGGCCCGTGGGCGCACACGAAGTGTTGCTCGAAAATTATCGTCATGACCGCGCCCTTTGGAATGCAAGCGATGCGGAGATCGAGCAATTTCTTCTGCTCGCCGCGCAGCGAATCCAGGATTTAAAGCTCGATACCCGCCTGAAGTATGTCAGTGTCTTCAAAAACTTCGGCAAGAGCGCGGGGCAAGAGTTCACGCATCCCAATTCACAGCTCACGGCGACGACGTTCGTTCCTCGCCGCGTGCTGTACGAATTGCGTGCCGCCCGCGAGTATTTCGTGCAAAAAGAACGCTGCGTATTTTGCGACATCCTCGCCCAGGATATCCGCCAGGAGCAACGCATCGTCGAGATGCGCGGCGATTACGTCGCCTCATGCCCCTACGCCCCGCGTGTGCCTTACGAAACCTGGATTCTCCCTCGCACGCATGAAGCGGCGTTCGAGCGCCACAGCCGCAACCGGCACGGTTCCTTACGTGACATGGCTGCTCTGTTGCGACATACGTTGCAACGCATTCGCAGCCTGACCGAGGAATTTCACTTGGTGCTGCATACTTCGCCGAACAGTCTGCACCGCAGCTCGACGCTGGGGTATTGGAAAACTATTGACGAGGACTACCACTGGCACATTGAAATCTTGCCCATCCTGAGCGCGAAGGCAAAATCCTACACTTTCAAAGAAGTCTATTACTCGCCCCTGACCTCGGAGACTGCGGCCAAACGTCTGCGCGAAGTCAACGTCGATGCGAACCTGCCGGGTTGAGTAAGACTTGCTACCTTCGAGCGTACGACCTTCTGCATCTCGGTTGGTGCGTCTATAATGCGAAGTTGAGCGGTGTATCTGCCGCCTTGCCGCATCTATGCCCATCCTCTGGTTGCGCGTTGCGCTCGTATGTTACGGAGTCGGTTTGCTTTACGCGCTGGTCGCGCTGACTCGCGCCACCGATTTGCTGGCCCGCATCGCCCTGCACGCCGCCTACCTGGGAATGATTTTCCAGATCGTCTCGCTCGCCGAATCGGCCATTGCTAGACCTCAAATGACGTTCCTCGCAGTGCACCATCTGGAAGCACTGCTCGCGCTCCTCATCATGATGGCATTCATGATCGTCTATGCCATCTACCGCACCACATCGCCCGGTATCGTCGTCTTTCCAGTCGTATTCTTGCTGACATTTCTTGCCGCGACCGGCCAGCAGCCATTTCTGTTTTCCCCGGCAGCCAATCGCGGATGGCTCATCGTCCACATTTCGTTCATTCTGGCTGGCTATGCGGCCATCGTTCTTAGCTTTGGGGCCAGCTTGCTCTACCTGATTCAGGAGCGGTCATTGAAATCGAAACGACTTGGCGGATTGCTTTCCCGCCTGCCGGCGCTCGAAGTCATTGACGAAATCGGCCTGCGCTCGCTGCTTCTCGGTTTCCCCTTTATGACCGTGGGCTTGATTGTAGGGATGGCTTTGGCGCAACAGACCTTTGGCGTGATTAACTTCTTCGATCCGAAGATTTTTCTTTCCCTGATGATGTGGGCGGTGTATATGGTCCTGCTCTACACCCGCTGGAGTTCGGGCTGGCGTGGCCGCCGCGCCGCCTACCTGGCTTCAGGAGCGTTCGCCGCGGCCGTGATTGCCTGGGCAGCTAATACGCTTCACAGGTTCGGCGCCTCATGAACTTTCAGCTCATTGGCGTCAATCACAATACTGCGCCGGTTGAAGTGCGCGAAAAACTTGCAGTGCCGGACTCTCGTTTGCCGGAAGCCATGAAGCGGTTAGCTTCGCATCCCGGCGTCGAAGAGGGCGTAATCTTCTCAACCTGCAATCGGGTTGAACTGCTGACACAAACGAAGAATGGGAGCGCCGACCTGCGCGCATTTCTGCGCGATTATTTTGAGATGGATCCGGCCGAATTTGCGCCGCATTTATACGAACGCGCGGGTCAGGATGCAATCCGACATCTGTTTCGCGTAGCCTCGAGCCTCGATTCCATGATCGTCGGCGAGCCCCAAATTCTCGGCCAGGTCAAAGAAGCCTATGCTACTGCCCGCGCGGTGGGTGCCGTACATTCGCAGCTCGATTTATTACTCACCCGTGCTTTTGCTGTGGCCAAGCGCGTCCGCACGGAAACCGCGGTCGGTTCTACGGCGGTTTCGGTCGCCTCGGTGGCCGTCGAACTAGCGAAGAAGATATTTGGGTCGCTGCAAGGCAAGCAGGTCTATCTCGTCGGGGCAGGAAAGATGAGCGAGCTCGCCGCACGGCACCTCTTGGCGCATGGCGCGGCGTCTATTTTCGTCGCCAACCGCACCCACGAGCGGGCCGCGCAGCTTGCCGCCAAGTTTGGCGGCGAAGCGATTCGCTTTGAAGAACTCTACGAAACCTGTGACCGCGCTGATATCGTCATCACCTCGACCGGCGCACCGCATGCGATTTTCCGCCGCGAGCACGGCGAGCTGTTCCTCAGCCGCCGCAAAAGCCGCCCCATGTTTTTTATTGACATTGCCGTTCCCCGCGACGTGGACGCGGAAATGAACAAGCTCGATGGCATCTTCGTCTATGACATCGACGACTTGCAACAGGCCGTAAGCGTGCATGTGGCCGGCCGCCGCCAGGAAGCAGACCGGGCTGAAGCCATAATTAATGTCGAAGTCGAGCGCTTCCAAGCCCGTTTGCAGGCGCGCGATGTCGTTCCAACCATCGTGTCTTTGCAGGATCATCTTGAAACTATCCGGCAGGCAGAAATCGACCGTGCTCGTGGACGCCTTGGTGTGCTGACTGCCGACCAAGAACTCGCCCTTGACTCTTTGACCCGCGGCATAGTGAACAAAATAATGCACACGCCCATCAGTACGCTAAAAACCGCTGCTCGAGAATCCGAGGCAACAACGGTCGTCGATGTGGTGCGGCGGTTGTTCAATCTCCAAACCAAGTCCGCGGCTCTGAATGCTGCGATCGAAAATAAACGCGCAAAGAAAGAAGACAAGGGCTGATGGCCTTGCTTCGCATCGGTTCCCGCGGATCAGCGCTCGCACTCTGGCAAGCCAACCACATCGCGGCACTGTTGCGCGCCCGCGGCCACGAAATCGAAATTGAAATCATTAAAACTACCGGCGACAAAGTGCTCGATGTCGCCTTGTCTCAAGTGGGCGCGCAGAGCGGCGTGACTAAAGGAATATTCACCAAAGAAATAGAAGAAGCGCTTGCCGCCGGCCGCGTAGATCTCGCGGTGCACAGTCTCAAAGACCTGCCCACTGGACTTTCTCCCAAATTCGAGATTGCCGCCGTTCCCCAGCGCGAAGATGTTCGCGATGCCTTCTGTTCCGTTAAATTTGCCGGCGTCGCCGAATTACCTGAGCATGCCCGTGTGGGCACCAGCAGCTTACGGCGTCAGGCCCAACTCAAAGCCCTGCGGCCGAATGTCGAAACTATTCCGCTGCGGGGCAATGTCGATACACGTTTACGCAAACTCGCCACCGGCGACTACGACGCCATCATCCTCGCGGCTGCCGGACTCAATCGCCTCGGCCAAGCGGCTTCGATTCGCCAGCTTATGCCTATCGACGTGATGTGTCCCGCTGCCGGGCAGGGTGCGCTGGCTATCGAAATTCGTTCCGGCGACGTCGCGACGCGGTCTCAGTTGAATTTTCTCGATGACCCTTCGGCCCGGGCGACGACTGCTTGTGAACGTGCGTTGCTCGATCGCCTTGGCGGCGGGTGCCAGGTTCCCATCGGAGCTTCGGCAACATTGCAGAATGGGAAGCTGAATCTTCATGCCATCGTTGCCAGTCCCGATGGCGAGAAGATTCTTCGCCAATCTAATTCCCGCATTTTCGAATCGAACGAAGATGCCATGAACCTCGGACAGTCCGTTGGCGACGCGCTCCTTCGGGCTGGTGCCGAGGCATTGATTCGCGATCTCGATCCTTCTGCCGTGATCCCGACGCAGGCTGCGCCGTGAAAGTGCTTCCATTGAAACCGCTTTCCGGCATGAGAATCCTCGTTGGGCGCGCCCGGCACCAATCGGATTCACTCTCGTCAGAATTGCGTACCTTGGGTGCAACGGTCATTCAGATTCCTTTCATTGAAATCCGCAAGCCACGGTCTTATCGGGCTCTTGATGCCGCGCTCGAAAATATCGATGAATATGACTGGCTCATTCTGACCAGCGTCAATGGCGTGAACGCTCTGTGGGATCGCCTACGGAAGCTGAAGCTTTTGCCCAAAAGGCTCACGCATCTCAAGGTCGCTGCGATTGGCCCGGCCACGCGCCAAGCCATCGAAGATCGAGGATTGAAGGTCGCGGTCGTTCCGAAGGAATATATCGCCGAGTCGGTGGTCAAGAGCCTGCGGACGCGCGTGAAAGGGAAGCGGGTGCTGCTGGCCCGGGCCAGCGTGGCTCGCGACGTTATTCCTCGCGAACTTCGCAAACTGGGCGCGCGGGTTAATGTTGTTGATGCCTATGAGACGGTCGTCCCGAAATCATCGCGAGCCAGACTTCGCGCATTGCTGAAAAACAGCCGCCGTCGTCCTGATATTGTCACTTTCACCAGCTCTTCGACAGCGCGGAATTTCGTGGCGCTGGCCGGAAAAGGCGTTTTGCACCCCGATCTGCACCTTGCCTCTATCGGCCCCGTGACCTCAGCCACCCTCCGAGAGTTGAGCCTGCCCGTTCATATCGAGGCCCGTAAGTACACGATTCCAGGCCTAATAGAGGCCGTCGTCCGCTTCCACTCTTAGCCACTCGTGCTTGTACCGCCGTAACGTCGCCGCCTCACCCTCGCCGAGCTTAGGATTTATGCTGGCCGTCTTCGTTAATTGCGGTTGAGATATTTGAGGAGCAACGCCATGCGCTTTGCACATAAACTATTCGCCGTCACTGCGATTTTGGGCTCAGTAGCCTATGCCCAGTCGCTCGGCGACATCGCTCGCCAAAATCAGCAGACCAAACAAAACCAGTCCGATCCTACCGTCATCACTAATGACGATCTGCCGTCTGACGGCCTTGCCGACGAAGATGCGAAGCCACATCACACAACTCGCGATAACTCCGGGCAGCAGGCTCGCGCCGAGTTACAGCGCGCATCCAAAAACGACTCAGCGGCTCAAGGCTATCGCGCCAAAATTCTCAACCAGAAGAGCTCAATCGACTCGTTGCAGGCCCATATCGAAAACGTAAAGGCGTCCATCCGCGTGCCCATGGATAGTTCCGCCTACTACGCGGGACAAGCCAACGAGCGTACGCAAGCCAAGATGCAGGAAATTCAGGATTTGCAGCAGAAGCTCCAGGTGGAAAACCAGAAGCTTCAGGATCTTCAGGAAGCGGCGCGCAAAGCCGGCTTCGGCAGCGCCGTTTACGAGCCGTGAAAGTAGAGATTTTCTACGTCCAGGAATGTGCCAAAGATGTCGACATCCATTGGCGCTAAAGTCCCGTTCTTGAAGAGGGATTTCGTCTTTCGGATTTCCTCCGACGCACAATCTTGTTCGCCCAAATGTCTGCAAGCTCTTGCCACCAGGGCGTGGCCAAGAATCTCGTCCGGGGCGATCCGTATCATAAATTCGCCGAAGTCCTTCGCTAGCGTCCAGTCCCTAAAATCATCGCGAAGAATTGCACCCTCAAAAAACCCTTCGGTTTTACTTAGTCTGTCGAGGAGTTCGCCATCGGGATCGTTTAGCATGCTGTCTCAACTATAACCGGAAATGCTCTATTCACTACTCCAGCAGCGAGCACCCGCAGTTCGCTGGCGGAACATGCGCCTTCAGGAAATCTGCCACGCGTTTATAGGCATCAATCTGATTTTCCACGCGGGCGAACCCGTGCCCTTCGTTGTCATAAATCTTGTAATCCACCGTCCCGCCGCGCTTCTTGATTGCATCCACAACCTGAAGCGTTTCTTCTTTCGGACAGCGTGGATCATTCCCGCCCGCCAGTAGAAACAGCGGTGCTTTAATCTTGTCCACGAAGAAAATCGGCGAGCGGTCTTCAAACAGCGCCTTGTTTTTCACCGGATCGCCCATGGTTGCTAAATCCGATTGGCGTAACACCGGGTCTTCGTTTTCCATTTCCGTGAACCAGTTCACAAAGGGCACGATCGGTACGCCCGCTGCCCATTCGTCAGGCGCTTTGGTCACGCCCATCATCGTCAGATAGCCGCCGTAACTTCCGCCCATCAGAATAATTTTCTTGGGATCCACGAAACCCGTCTGCTTAATCCAATCCGCAGCTGAAATCACATCCTGCAAGTCTCCGCCGCCCATATCGAAGAGGTTCGCGTTTTGAAATTGTTTTCCATAACCTGAAGACCCGCGGTAATTGGGTGCAATCACCATATAACCCTGATTCACAATGTGCTGAATGAACCGGTTGAACGAATTGACCGTCTGCGACGACGGGCCTCCGTGCACATAAACAATCGCCGCGTTCTGTCCGTTTTTCTGCATGTTGTAAGGAACATAGAGCAGAGCAGAAATCGTCCACTTGCCGTCTTTGCTCGGATAATGCACCAGATAAGGCTCGACCATGTCTTCCGGCCGCGTGCCCGCTAAAAGCGAGTGCGTTAACTGACGCGATTTGCCGGTCGCCAGCGTGTATTCCCAGAGGTCGCCGGGAGCGTTTGCGCCCGAGTGGTTGTAGAGCATTCGCGTGCCATCGGGCGAGAAAGGCGATAAGCCTCCCGCCGGTTGATTAACTCCTTGCGGCAGGGGGAGTTCAGTAGTCTTGCTCCTGCTCAAGTCATGCAGGTAGATGTTTGTATTTCCATCCACATTGGCCGTCCAAACCACCTGCTTCCCATCATGTGAGAAATTTCCGGCGTTGGTCTCCCATTTGTCCTGCGTGAGCCATTTAATTTTTTTATCGGCAATGTCGAGCAAGCCTACGTTTTCATAGCCATTCGCAGCATTCGAGGTGAACAGAACGGTCTTGCCATCCGGGGAGAGGTCGCTTGCGGTAAAGAGTTGTTCGCCTTCGTGGGGCGTCAGCAGCGTACTTTTTCCTGTGGCGACTTCCGCGATGAAGATGT
The DNA here is from genome assembly GCA_963702965.1 of Terriglobia bacterium. Lineage (GTDB taxonomy): Bacteria > Acidobacteriota > Terriglobia > Terriglobales > Acidobacteriaceae > JAJPHW01. Next base: position 2,545,563 of record OY969776.1, on the reverse strand, counting down.
TGGAATCGGTGCCCTTGGCTTGAGATTGCGTGTAAACGATGTGCTTTTCGTCTTTACTCCAGATGGGGCCATCGTTCGACAGATCGGGTGCTGTGTTGGTGGTGACGTGTTTTACATCGCGCATCACCATGTCGTAGACGTCGATGTCATAACTCGACGACGTTTTCGGCTTTACGGTGTAAGCCAAATAACGGCCGCTTGGCGACCACGTCGGATCTTCCTCGGAAATCTCGGGAGTATGGGTCAAATTCACGACTTGGCCGGCTTTTGGTGAAACGATGAAAATATCCCACTGCTCATCGCCGTCGTTATCCGAAATGTAGGCGATCCATTTTCCGTCCGGCGACCACCGGGCCTGCGTCTGGCGCTGCTCGCTCACTGTTAGTTGCGTCGGCCAACCGCCATCCGCAGTCATGAGCCATAAGTTGTTCCGGCCGCTGATGTTAGTGACAAAGCTGATCCATTTCCCATCCGGCGACCACGACGGCCGGCCAACCTGGCGCGTCGTATAAAGTCTTTCCAGAGAGAGACTTTGCTGGCCCTGTTCGACCTGCGCATTAGGCTTAATAGGAATTTGCTTGGGGTCGGTGATGGCCGGTCGAGCGGTCAGGGTTTGCGCGAACGAAGCCATAGTGTCCATGATGCTCGTGAGGAGAAGGAAAGTTACAGCCAACGAAAGTGCGGTTCGCATGTCTTTTGAACGAAGTCCAGTGTCGAGAGATTACGTGCGAAATTATTGTGGCGTTTTGCTTCCGTCGGTCGTGGGCGTTTTGCTCGGTTGCTCCGGGACCGTGCGGTTTTCATAAATCGAATATTGCCCGTTTGGGGATTGCATCTTAATGTCGATCTGCATGGCCGGCTTCTCGACGTCAAAATCCTCGCCGTAGCTCTGGAATCCATGGGCCAGGACTTGCACCCTGAGTTTTCCATAGGGTATTCCGTCCAGGCTGGTTTTACCTTCCGCGTCAGTTTTTAGCTCCAAATCGCCTTTGCCCTGCCGCCCATCAGAATCCACCGGATGTAGTACGACCGCGGCGTTTCTTATCGGTTTGCTGTTGTAGTCCTTGATGATGAGGAAGCTCACCGTGCATGTGGGGGCAGGCGGTTTCTTTTCGCGCGCGAAACCGGCGACTGCAAGCAGCGTCAGGCAGGCAATTGTGACGGCAAATTTGCGGATTTTCATGACGCGTCAATTGTAGCGCGGAGTCTGGTGGCGTGACGATGGGCATCTGGCCATCAATTATCTCGTGCGGCCGGCAGCAACTATTTTCCCGATTGTGGGTTCTATCCTTCAGAGTCATGTGTCCTATGACGGGCGAAAAGAATGAACGTTGGATGGAACTCTGCGAAAAGGCTGCCACTGAATACGACGGCGAGAAATTGCACGAGCTGATCCTGGAAATTGACCGCTTACTCGAAGAAAAGCAGCAACGCCTTCGCAACCCCGATCAATCCCAGTGACTTCACAGTCAGCGATTCGTTTCACAAGCACGACTAAATCGCGTTGGGATGTATATCCACGGTGGACCAGGTCTTGTCCGCGGCGTGGCAGATGTTTTCGATCCCGCATTCTGAGCATTTCGGCTTGCGGGCAACGCACAGCTTTCGCCCATGCCAAATCACTTGATGGGAAAACAGGGTCCAGTGCTCTTGCGGGATAATTTTCATCAAGTCCTGCTCGATTTTGGGCGCGTCGTTATGCTGCGTTAGTTCCCATCGCCGCGCAATCCGCGTGACGTGTGTGTCCACGACTACGCCGATGTTTTTCTTGAACCAGGTGCCTAATACTACATTGGCTGTCTTTCGGGCCACGCCCGGAATTTTCAGCAAATCTTCCATGTCCCCGGGGACCTTGCCGCCGAAATCGGCAACGATCATTTTGGCCGCGCCCACGACTGACTTCGCTTTGTTGCGGAAGAATCCAGTCGAACGAATGTCGGGCTCAAGTTCTTCTGGTCTTAGCGCCGCAAAAGCCTCGACCGTCGGATATTCCGCAAACAGTGCCGGTGTTACCCGATTCACGTTCACGTCGGTTGATTGCGCCGAGAGGATGGTCGCCACCAGCAGTTCCCACGCACTGCGATGATGCAGCGCGCACGTTACGTCGGGATAAAACTTATCCAGCCGTCGCAGTAGCTCGTGAATTCGTTCGGGCGCCAGAGGGTTGTAGCCTTTGAGTGATGAAGACGCTCTTTTCAGCGCAGATTTCTTAGGGACGCTCTTTCCGGTCGCGTTCTTTGTACTGAAAGCCGTTCTCTTAGAGGTCTTTGTCGATCGTTTCTTTGCTTTGCTCTTCATAGCGTTCAAATTCTACTCTGTGCTGTTTGTTCGTTGCGCAGCGATGAGGGATTTTATGGAAGGCTATTCTGCCGCCCGGATGCGGTTCTGCCAGTGCGTCCATACAAACCAGACTCCCGCGATGACGATCGCGGCGCCAATGACAGCATCGAATTTATGAAAATACTTGCCAATCTCACGCCAGTTCTGTCCCAGCTTCATACCAATATAGGCGAGTCCGAAGCACCAGGGCCAAGACCCGAGAAAAGTGTAAATGTGAAACCGTCCCCGGGGCATGCGCGCAATGCCGGCTGGCAAGGCAATGAAAGTGCGAATCACCGGAAGCAGCCGGGCAAAAAACACCGCTGTGAATCCATGCCGAAGGAAAAATCCATCAGCTACGTCGAGTTCGCGCTGGCTCAGCAAAATCCAGCGGCCATAGCGCTCCACCAGCGGACGGCCGCCGTAGCGGCCAATTTCATAAGCCACCAGCGATCCCAGGTTGCAGCCGATCGCTCCTGCCGTCGCCGCCCACCATAAGTTGAAAGTACCGGTATATACCAGATAGCCGGCAAAGGGCATGATCAACTCTGACGGCAAAGGGATGCAGGCCGACTCAATGGCCATCAGAATCACGACGCCGCCGTATCCGGTCGAGCCAATTAGAGTCTTAATAAAAACAAAAAGAACCGTCAGGATTTTTTCAGTCATGTGTAGGAAGGGAGATTAGTGCGTCCTAGCCATCATAGCAAGAGAGCACTCCTGGCTTATTCTTTGGTGGGACTTAGGATGTTTGTACTGCCGACTGTCTGCTTGCGAGTCTCCTAAAACGACCCGTCTTGAGTGAACGTGAATCCGGGCAGGGAAACGCCTTCAGTGGCTTTCGTGACCTTCACGCGTACCGTCGGAGCCTCGGGCGCTGTGACTTCCGCGAGTCGCAGCATGGCGTATTGCGTGAAGACTTCGCTGTACACCTTAGTGACAAGATAATCCTGATTGTTGTCGTTCTTGCGCCAAACCTGACCCAACTGCACCGACTTAACCGACATTTCTGACCTCGTCCTATCTCCGGAAGTTGAAACTCCAGACTAAAGAGCAGGGAAGGCCAGAGTCAATGCTTAGGGGGCTGAGTCAGGTTACTAAAGGCGGACGGGGTAAGATAGCGCGATTCGGCTCCAAGTGCTGCTAAGGCGCACGCGGGGTCAATCGCCACTGTTGGATCCAGCCAGTGTAGATACGTCTTCATATCGTGCCAGCACACCGGATCCCATTTGACTACGCCCTTCGAGGTGAATTGATAGAGCGTATCCACGTGCTCGTAGTCAAAGAGCAGAGGGACTTTGAAGGGAATCTTGGTCACGATATCTTGATTGTTGGCAATGCGCCAAGAAGTGAAAGAAGACGTGAGCGAAAGCTGATCGAAGAAATGTACAAATTCGGTATTGCCGACGTGCGGTGAGCCGAAGGTGCAGCAAGTACCGATGTCGAACTTCTTCTTGTCTTTATTTTCCATCACGAAAAGCGTGGTAAGCGCCGCGCCCAGACTGTGTCCTGTGACGACGAACGAGCGCAGAGGACGCTGGCTCGCATCTGCGTGGATGGCTTGCTGCGTCGGCGGGTCTTCGAGGCGATCGGCAAGTTGCTCGATCTGTTCGGCGAATGAGCCGGTGAGCGGGGCCGGCGGAGCGGCTTCGGCCTGCGTGCCCGGCTTGGGCCTGTGCTTCACTTGCAGCGTGTCGTAAATTTTGTCAAAGCCAAAAGCCACGCGGCCTGCGTCAGGCACCTGGCCGAAGGGAACTAAATGTACCATGCAGTCGTCGAACCACTCCACCCAACCCTCGGTGCCACGAATGGCGAGAATGAAGCTGTGCTTCTCTGTAGTATCGCGGGCGATAAGTCCATAAAATTTCGGGATCTCGCCATTGATGAAAGCGAAGTCTGACATGGTGATCCACGCAACCAACTCAAACGGGACAGGAATATCGCCAGGCTGAGGCTCGGGTTGAAGATTTGAGCGGTCACGCTTGAACATCGTGTAGGCCGCATCCACAAACTTGCCGTAGAACGCGGCCTTGCTCTTGTCGAAGGGAAGGTTCATTGCAGAACTTCCTGTAGGTGAAATGCGGACGCCCTGTCCGCTCCACAATCTGCCTACGGCCCCAGCAGAAAACCGTGGCCGACTCCTTTACTGTCAATGTAAAACCCATCAATCGATCCGGTGGAATTGTTGCTGGAGGGCTCCGTGCCCTGGCCACTGGCTGTCCCTGCACCGGGAATATTGCCCGTCACGATGCCGCCTGCTGCCGAACGCTGGAAGCCGTGATAGATTCCGTTGACGTCAATATAGTCTCCTACTACGATGCCTGACGCATTCATATACTGGGGCAGGGTTCCCTCGCCGGCAGCCGTGCCCGCGCCCTTGACGCTGAACTCGCTGTACCCGCCATTGACCGCGCGTACAAAGCCGTGAAGGACGCCGCTCGTGTCTCCGTATGCCCCGGCTATGGTTCCGCTGTCATTGATCGCCGAAGTAGCTGTGCCTTGTCCCGCTCCTGTACCCGCCCCGGGCGCGTCGAAGGAGGTGAATGTGCTCCCGTCCGCCGAGCGAATGTAGCCGTGATACACGCCGTTGTTGTCAATGTAGTCTCCGGCAACAGTTCCCGCGGTATTGATCGCGCCCACCGAGGGCATGCTTGTGCCCTGCCCGCTGCCGGTGCCCGCGCCCGGAGCATCGAAGGGTGTAATGACTCCATTGGCGGTGCGCACAAAACCGTGGTCGACGTTATTCGAGTCGCCATAGATACCGGCGACCGTGCCCGCATTGTTGATGCTTAACCCTAACGTGGGCGCACCGGAAACCTGAAACTCCTGGTATGAGCCGCCGGAGAATACGAAGCCATGCAAGGCGAAGCTGGAGTCAATGTAGTATCCCGTAATGACCCCCGATTTGTTGAGGCCGAACACCCACGTTCCCAGGCCCGCCGTATTGCCTGCGCCCGGCGCGTCAATGATGGTATAGCCGCCAGCGGCGCTGCGGACGAAGCCGTGATAAACGCCGTTCGCGTCAATGTAATAGCCGGCAATCGTGCCCGAAGAGTTGATGGCAGAGGCGTACGTGCCCTGGCCGGCGGCAGTGCCGGCGCCGGGAGCGTTGAATTTTGTCAGGGTAGATGCGTTCGCGAAAAGGGCCAGCAAAAATATACTGGCGAGTGCGGAAAGAAACAAGCCTAAAGGCTGGCACGCGGAGCGTAAATTCATAAATGAATCTCCCGTTAGAATTCTGGTTCGATCGTGTGGCCTCCCTATGGATCCAAACCGCGCAATCCTACACCTGATTGCGCCGTTCGTACAGTGTGAAAAGCCTTGCGCAGAAAGCGAAAGGAATGGCTCCAGGTGCTGAACTGCACGGACTGAAGAGCGCAGGCTGGTTCTAATTTATTTCGGAGGGGTTATTTCTTGTCGGCTAACGCTTCGACTCCCGGCAGTTTCTTGCCCTCAAGAAATTCCAGAGATGCGCCGCCGCCAGTTGAAATGTGCGTGATCTTGTCGGAGACGCCCGCTGCTGCTACTGCGGCGACCGAATCTCCTCCGCCGACGATCGACGTAGCCGCTTCATTGGCGGCGATGGCCTGTGCGATTTTGAAGGTGCCGCGCGAGAAGGGCGAGACTTCGAATACGCCCATGGGGCCATTCCATATGATGGTGCGAGCGTCGGCAATTTCATCGGTAAACAATGCAATCGATTTGGGACCGATGTCGAGGCCCATCATGTCCGGCGGAATCGGTTGGCCAGGTGCGATGGTGTGCACGACGGAGTGCACATCAATTTTCACTGCTCCAATGTGGTCCACCGGCAACAGGAACTTTACGCTGGTGTTTTTCGCGTGTTCGAGGAGTTGCAGCGCCAACTCGAGCTTGTCGTTTTCCACCAGCGATTTGCCGACTTCGTGACCCTGGGCTTTTAGAAACGTGTAGGCCATGGCCCCGCCGATGATGATCGTGTCCACTTTGGTCATCAGGTGCTGAATGACGGCGATCTTGTCGCTGACTTTTGCGCCGCCGATAATCGCGACGAACGGGGTCTCAGGATGCGAAAGTGCTTTGCCGAGATATTCGAGCTCTTTTTCCATGAGCAATCCGGCAACGGATTTCTTGATGTGGTGAGTGATGCCGACGGTTGATGCGTGCGCGCGGTGCGCCGCGCCGAAAGCGTCGTTTACGTAAAAATCCGCAAGGCCAGCGAGCTCCTTCGCGAAGGCATCATCATTGGCTTCTTCTTCCGGGTGGAAGCGCAGATTTTCGAGCAGCAGGCTTTGGCCTTTTTCGAGCTTGCCCGCCATTTCAACCGCTTCTGGCCCGACGCAGTCGGGGCAGAAGCCCACGTTTTCACCGCGGGCCAATTCTTTATCCAGCAACATGCGCAGCCGTTCGGCTACCGGCTTCAGGCTCATTTTTGGGTTGGCTTTACCCTTGGGCCGGCCGAGGTGCGAAGCGAGAATAAGGCGCGCACCGCGGCGCAGCGCGTACTCAATCGTCGGTAGAGTCTCGCGGATGCGCGTGTCATCCATTACCCGGCCGTCATCCAGCGGCACATTGAAATCCACTCGCATGAAGATGCGGCGGTCGTTGAGTTCGAGGTCGCGAATGGACAGTTTATTCATCGCTGAAACATTGTAAACGCTAAGTCGGCCGTCTCACTTTGAGGATCGAGATTAGAGTCCCTTGCTGCCCAAGTAATTCATCAAATCGCGGACGCGGCAGGAATATCCCCACTCATTGTCATACCAGGAGATCACCTTCACGCAATTGCCGCCGACGACGAGGGTCATAAGCGAATCCACGATGGAAGAAAGCGGATTGCCTTTGAAATCCGACGATACCAGTTCGTTCTCTTCGTAGCCGAGGTAGCCCTTGAGTGGACCATACTCGGACGCCGCTTTCAATGCCGCGTTGACTTCGTCTTTCGTGGTTTTCTTTTCCACGAATGCGACCAGATCAACCACCGAAACGTTTGGCGTGGGCACGCGCATGGAGAATCCGTCGAGCTTACCGCCAAGTTCGGGCAGAACCAGTTTCAGCGCCTTGGCTGCGCCAGTGGTCGTGGGAATCATGGAAAGCGCGGCTGCCCGGGCGCGCCGCAAATCTTTATGAGGGAAATCGAGAATGACCTGATCGTTCGTATAGGAGTGGATGGTCGTCATGGTGCCGCTTTGAATCTTGAAATTCTCATGAATCACTTTCGCGATGGGTGCAAGACAATTAGTGGTGCAGGATGCGTTCGAAATGATGTGATGCTTGGCCGGGTCATAGACCTGGTGGTTCACGCCCAGTACGAGGGTGACGTCCTCGTTTTTGGCCGGAGCGGAGATGATGACTTTTTTCACGGTTCCGCGCATATGTTTCTTGGCGTCATTGGCGTCGGTGAAGCGGCCAGTGGATTCGAGCACGATTTGCGCGCCGACGGATTCCCAAGGCAACTGGGCGGGATCTTTTTCGGCAAATACTTTAATCTTTTTGCCGTCAATGCTAATGCTGTCATCGCCCGCCGTAATGGTGTTCTTCAAATTGCCCAAGACAGAGTCGTACTTAAGCAAGTGGGCCAGAGTTTTAGGGCTGGTCAGGTCATTGACTGCAACGAACTCGAGATTGGGATCGTTGAGCGCGGTGCGCAGTACGTTGCGCCCGATGCGTCCGAACCCATTGATGCCGACTTTAATTGCCATTCGCGATCTCTCCGGTTTGCTTTGAGTATTTGGTGGAATAAAAAATGGTAACAGGGTGCAACTGAGCAGGCAAACCGAGCTAAGCCATTCGTTTGGCACTCAGGTACAAAGCTCGGATTGTGCTCTTTATTTTGATTTCACGCTGCCGTCGATTTCGAAGTATGCGTCGGTCTTGCGCCACATAAACGGAAGTCGCGCCAGCCAATATTTACTCGTAATCGTCTTCTTCGCCATGCCCCATTGTTCCTTTGGCAGAATTCGCGCCGTGGCCGAAAACTCAGAGCCCGTAACTTTACCGCGAATCGTGCATGGCGCGATCTTCACCTGAGGATTATTTCGGATACGTTTGTATTTGCCGGTGATCGTCCGCGACATGACGTAGAGGCGGTCATTCAGCTCGCCGAACCATACGGGGGTTGGGACAGCGACGCCACTCTTGCGAAATGTGACGAGACTGATGTAGCGCTGATTATGAATTTCCGGGGGGATGGGCATGAGCTGATTCTACGGCGAAAAGGATGCCCCCGCCACGCCGGTGCCGCGTACAATTTAGAATTCACACGGAGAACAACGGAGAACAAATGTTCCGCAGAAAATTAATTGCCGCCAACTGGAAGATGTACAAGACGCCCGCCCATGCCGAAGAGTTCCTGTATAAATGCCTGCCCGACCTTAAAACGCATACCTCGAAGGAGATTGTTATCTGCCCTCCTTTTACGAGCCTTGCTGCCGTGTCTGCAATGGTGAGGGAAAGCAACATCGGCGTCGGCGGTCAAAACATGCACTGGGAAAAAGAAGGCGCATTTACCGGCGAAATCTCGGCGGGAATGTTGCTGGCCGCCGGATGCACGCACGTGATCCTCGGCCACTCGGAGCGTCGGCAATATTTTTGCGAGACTGATGACACGGTTAATTTGAAGCTCAAAACCGCACTCGAATCTGGACTAACCCCGATTGTGTGCGTCGGCGAAGTGCTCGAAGAGCGCGAAGCCGGATTGACGGAAGACGTACTGCGGCGGCAGTGCCTGCGCGCCTTCAACACTATTTCGGCGAAGAAAGCTGGCCCTCTAGTGATTGCCTACGAACCGGTGTGGGCGATTGGGACAGGGAAGACCGCGACGCCGCAAATCGCGGCCGACGCGCACAGCTTAATTCGAGGCGAAGCTGCGAAGGCTTTTGGCGAAGAATTTGCCGCAAACATGCGTATTCTCTACGGTGGATCCGTGAAGCCGGACAACGCGAAAGCCTTGATGTCGGAAGAAGAAATTGACGGCGCCTTGGTCGGCGGAGCGAGTCTAAATCCCGAAACCTTTACGGCGATCGTGCGGGCTTAAGAGTAGAGACCGCCTACGCAAGCCCAAAACCACCATTTGCTATACTTACTGAGCCTCGTTTTCTCATTTTTATTGCGGAAGTGGTGGAACTGGCAGACACACCATCTTGAGGGGGTGGCGCCGAAAGGCGTGGGGGTTCAAATCCCCCCTTCCGCACCAAAACAAAGGATTTATAACGCATGATTATTCTTGTCACGATTATCCACGTCATTGTCAGCTTATTTCTGATTATTGTCGTATTGCTGCAAAGCGGCCAAAGTGGCGATGTCGCAGCGGCGTTCGGCGGTATGGGCAGCCAGACCGCATTTGGACCGCGGGGCGCCACGAACGCATTGTCCAAGGCGACGACGTGGTCGATTGTGATTTTTATGCTCACCTCCATCACGCTTTCGATTGCGGCATCGCGGAAGCCCGCGGCTCATTCGGTACTTTCCGGCGTGAGCACAACTCCGGCCAAGTCGGCGCCGGCATCGACTCCGGCAGCGCCCACGCAGAAGTAAGAGGAGGCGGTCTCCCGCGAAGAACGCCCGCATTTCCTCGCGCAGTCAAAATAATTAGCATATCTCTCTGATTCATCCATCATGATCCATGAAATCATTGCCGTCGGCCCGTTGCAGTGCAATTGCTCGGTCATCGGCGATGAAACCACGCGCGAGGGGATGGTCGTTGATCCCGGCGACGACATTGCGAACGTTCTGGCACTGGTTCACAAACATAAACTGAAAATTAAGCAGATCGTCATCACGCACGCCCACATCGACCACATTGGCGGGGCGATGAAGTTGCGGGCCGCGACGGGCGCACCGATTCTGCTAAACCAAAACGACCAGGCTCTTCTAAAACTCATGGACATTCAGGCGGGTTGGATTGGCGTGGCCCCGCCCGGTGACATTAAGGTTGATCACACTCTTGTGGATGCGGAGACGCTAACCACAGGGGGCCTGCAAGCCAGTGTGATACACACGCCAGGGCATACCGAGGGCAGTGTTTGCCTTTATTTCCCAACGGAACACAAATTGATTGCGGGAGACACCCTGTTTGCAGGCAGCATCGGCCGTACCGATCTTCCCGGCGGGTCCTTCCCCAAGATCATCTCATCCTTGCGGGACAAGGTGCTGGCCCTCCCCGATGATACCGTCGTGGTGCCTGGGCATGGGCCTATGACCACGATCGGCCAGGAACGCGCGGAAAATCCATTTCTGAATGATTAGCGATCCGAGTGTTGGCAGCTATAGCATCTTGGCCATAAAAATGTACTATCTAGTTAACTGAGACTTTCTTCCACTTTTCACAGCCGCTCCCTTTCGCTAGGCTAGAAGCACGCTGGAAAACGCTGCAAAAATGTAGCAGTGTCTTTTCTCCCCTACGCAGCCAGCAGACTGAATTAGTGATCCCCCACGGAGACCGGGTTCCACCATGAAGTTTGGGTCCATCATCCTAGGATTCTCGTTGGTCATTGCTCCGCTGGCGGGGGCGCAAATCAAAGTTACCCAATTCGAAGGCATTGATGCCTCGAACGACCCGGTGGCCGGATTTACCGTAGATCCCAACGGCGCAGTCGGGACGAAGCAATATTTGGAGTGGGTCGATCAGGCTTACCAGGGCTTTGATAAGGTCACTGGAGCGACAGTCTATAAGACTCCGCAACCTGCGACTACACCGTGGAAGCAGAACAATATGCCGGATTGCGAGACCGGCGGCGGCAATGGGGTTATTCTTTTTGATCACCTTGCGTCGGTTTGGATCATTGCAGTGCGCCAGGGTGGTCCGAATTATTTCTTTTGCATTGCGGTTTCAAATACCGACGATCTGACCTCCCCGACGTTCGCGTGGTACACCTACGAGCTCTCACTCAATCCGATTCTGGCGATAAACGGAATCAACTACTACCCGGATTATCCGAGGATTGCCACCTGGCCGGACGGGTATTACGTAACGATGGATCTGGAGAACCCGAGCAAGGGCTACCAGGAGAACGGCATCGTTGCCTGCGCTTTTGACCGCACGAACATATTGCTGGGCGCCGCGATGCGTCCGCCGCAATGTTTTAGCAATTCAAGCACGAATGGTTGGTACTTGGCGCATAGCCTGCTTCCCGCGGATATAGATGGCACCACTCCGCCCGCAGTCGGTACGCCTGAAGCATTCGTGAGTATTCAAAATCCGGCGGCCGGTGTGACCACCTCCAATTCGCTGAACCTTTGGCAGTTTCACGTGGATTGGAACAATCCGGCGAACTCGACATTCACCCACAGCACACTCGCAGTGCCCACTTATCAGCCAGGTTGTTACACGCTTAATAATCCGACCGACACCTATTGCGTGCCCGAGTCAACGACTTCCCAAAGCAAGAACCACATCGACTCAGTAGGCGATCGATTGATGCACCGATTCGCCTTCCGGCAGTTTCCAACCTATTCGTCGTATCTGGTTTCTCACGACATCCAGGTAAGTTCGGCGCGGTTGCAGACGGGCGTGCGCTGGTATGAGTTGCGGCCGTCTAATGGCGTCTTCAGCGTAGCTAATTCCGGCACAATCAGTCCCGATACGCTGTATTTCCGCTTTGTTCCCAGTATCGCGCAGGACAAAAATGCTGATGTCGCCGTGGGGTATAGCGGATCATCCTCGGCCATCCATCCAGCGATCGCGGCTTCGTATTTCAACATCCCAAAGGCCACAAAAGCGCAGGAGTTTCTGATTGTTGAAGGTACCGGGGATCAGGAAAATTCTCCGCATTGGGGCGGCTATACCAGCATGACTGTGGACCCCACCGACGATTGCACATTCTGGTACCTGAACGAGTATCTCAGCGCCAACCAGACGGGTACGTCACATGTCTGGAAGACGCGACTGGCGCACTTTTTGCTACCGGGCTGTTCCTAGAAATCGGCTTCGCGATAGTTGTGTTAGCGAGGGGCGAAGAGTAGGATTTACAGACGCCCTTCCCCTACAAGATGAGTTGACTATGGACACAATGAGGGCAGAAATGAAGAAATTGCAAATTACAAAGTGGGGCGTACGTGGTTTGATGATGGCGGCGGGCGCCATGTTATGCATTTCTGCGGCGGCGCAGAGCTACACCTTCACGGAGTGGGCCACGCCCACCCCGAGCAGCCAGCCTCTGCACATTGCCGTCGCCAGCGGCACTCAGTTTTATTTCACCGAAAGCGCCAAGAACCGTATTGGCGGCTTGAACCTGATGAGTCAAAATGGGCAGAATCCCATTACAGAGTGGCTCTTGCCGCCCGGTTCCATGCCGCACTCGATTGTGTTCGATGCGCTTGGTAATCTTGCCTTTTGTGCCTATAGCGGTAACTTTGTGGGTGTGCTGACTCCGACTACTTCGCAGCAGCCTCCCAACAGTCCGTTTACGTATTACGTGCTGCCCACGGCCGCTTCAGGCCCTATCCACATTGATACTGCGCTTGACGGTGTGGGCGCGCCGGAGTATTTTCTCAGCGAAGCGCTTGGCAACAAGATCGCTTTGCTGGATCCTACGACGGAGACGTTTACGGAATGGAATGTGCCGACGCAGAGTTCGACGCCGCGCGGCGTCAGCGTTGGTGCTGGGACGCAGGTGTTCTTCGCTGAACTCGCAACCCACAAGATCGGGATGCTTGATACCTCGACGGACCTCATTACTGAATGGACAATTCCCGGTGTCCGCCAGGTCGAGCACCTGCATTACGCGAACGGGCAAATCTACTTCGGAGACCTGGCCACCAGCGTTGTGGGTGTCCTTAACCCTAACGTGACGACGAATAACGTGACCGAATGGACGGTGCCGACGCTCGCCGCCGACATCCCGGATGTATATGTTGTGGGGACAACGTTTTATTTCTCTGAGCGGGCGGGCGGCAAAATCGGCTTTCTCGATCCTTCGCAACAGCCGGGAACGTTGAAAACTGCAAAGCAGAGCACTACACCGGAAATGCGCATCGTCAGCCCGGCGTCGCCTATGATGACAACGCTGAATCACAAGACCACGTATGTTACGCCTACGGTCACCAACGTCGCGGGCTTGGTGACCGGGGGCTTCACCGAATGGACCATTCCTTCTTCGACGCCCGGGCCGCTGGGCATTCTTGGACAAGGATCGAGCCCAATTTTCTTTGCTGAATACTTTGGGGCGAAGGTGGCCATGCTTGCTCCCACAAACACCAAGTCTCCCGATCTGACGGAAAGCGGATACGGGGCGAACTCAGGACGAGTTGACCAACCGAAATAGCTCCGCGGTGTGACGCTTGCGGGAGATGCGCGTTGACCACGAACCACTCGTGGTCAGCGGCTTTTCTTCGGAGTGCCTGCCAATAAAATCGGCTTCCGTCCCACTGGCACCATGCCATTCGAAATGCTATGCACGCTGGCTTCAAGGTCAGTCCATTGGGTGAACTCCATGGACACTTTTTGCGGCGCGGTTTCGCAAGGAGCTGAGCCGCTGCAGTCCTTCGACGTGTCATACATCACGAGCATCGTTTTGCCCTGGGCATCCTTCAGAGTGCAGGTGTAGAGCGTGCCGCTGGGAGCGCACGGCTTTACCATGCTCGCGCCTTTTCCGGCGGTCCAAGCGTATATCTCGCGGAATGCCATGCCACCTTTGTTAAGGCGGTCATCCGGTTCGCCCTGATGCCCGGCGAGCAAGGCGAAAGGCGCGCCGAAGTCCCAGCCGTACCACGCGACCAGCGAAGTTCCGCGGCCCATAAATTGAAGCAGATAGCGGGCGACAAATGCCGCGTGGCGATCATCATTGGTCAAGGCATCTTCGCTAGTGGAGGGAATGCCGTCGCCACCTTCGGTCATCCAGACAGGCTTGCCGCTGTTGCCCGTGCGGCGCACGATGGCGTTTACGTTGGCAGTGAGATTGGGCACGTTGTAGCGAATTGCTTCACGCGGGAGCTTGCTGTCAAAGAGCAGATCGACGGGGTCGGGAAAGCCATATCCGTGATAGCCGATGATGTCGGCATATTGACCCCCGCCACCGGCCAGATAGCGCTGCATGAGGCTGCAATCGTCGTCTGTGCAGCGCTCAGAATCGATGACACGGCGATAGCCGAGAATACTCGCCGAAGTAAAGGCAGGAGAAATGAATTGCGCGGCAGGGTCGAGCGGCTTGATGGTGGCGCGAATATCGCGGCACATGTTGACGAGTTGCTGCATCGTGCCTTTGTATTCGTTGCGGACGTCGGGCTCGTTCCAGCACTCCCAGTATTTAATGTGCCAGCCGTTGGCGGTGGCATGGCGATAGACCGCGGTAACAAAATCTTTCAGATATTGGTCCGTGCCATCCACGTCCGATGGCGGAAATTCGCTGCTGGTATTGCCATTGGCAAAATCCGGCGTATCGAAAACCGTGTAAATGACTTCCTGATGGTGGGCAGCAGCCTGGCGCAGGTAACCATCGAGGCGTTCCCATCGATAGCAGGGGTCTTTTGGATCCGCTCCATGTCGGGGTGGGCAGTTGGCGCCGCGAAGGTTCGATCCGACGGCGATCTGGTCCCAATTCACTTGTGCTCCCAGGCTGCGCCAGACGCCGAAGTCCACGGAGGTCGCAAATCCGCGGCAGCAGTCGTTGGGCCATGGCGATTGTTGCCCACCGACGTGTGATGCCTTGTTCATGTCGAGGGCGAAGAAGTCGCGGGTAATCTGCTGAGCGGCGGAGTACGATGCCATCACCAGGAGAACAAGCGTGAGTACCAGAAAATACCGATAATATTGAGGCAGCATCGGACCGTTCACATCAGCAAGTCTAGCGCATCTTCTCGCCGGAATTATCTTGCGCAATGGTTTCTGCGGAACGCCCCTCTGCACCACCGGAACCAAACCACGCTGGCGCCACAAGAACTCTATTGGAGCAGTACCGGCTTGGCTCCGATCAAAACGCTCCCGCCGGAGATTGCGCTGGAGCAGACATTGCCTGCAAGATCTGTACATTGAGCGAAAGACGATCCCGAGGGAATGGCGAAAGATGTGGTACCGCACACATCGTTCGAGCAACTGGAAACATTCGCGGCATCCCAAACCAGCAACTCGGGCGCACCTGAGCTGCTTTTGAGCGGGCAGGTATAAATTGTGCCGGTCGTGTTTGAACACCCGGAAGTGTAGGTTGCCCCGACCGTCCAAGCATAGAGTTGCTGCCATGCGATGCCCGCCGGATTCAGCGCCGTGCCGGTTGCGTTCTGGTCGTCGCCCGGAAAGTCCACCAGATTAATGCCGTCGCCGAAATCCCAACCCCAATACGCGAACGTGGCCACGCCTGCGGATTGCTGGAGGATGGAGTAACGGGCAAGAAAAGCGGCATGCAGGTCAGGATTTGCAATTGCCTGATCTTCGGAATCATCGCTGCCTTCGGTGTCCCACAGGGGCATGCCGGCGGCAGGAGTGAGTGCAATTGCGCTCTTCAGCGGATTGACGACGCCTGAGGCCACTTCTTCAGCGTCGGAGGCCGTACAACTGCTGGGACTCAGGCAGACGTAGCCATGGAAGGCGACGATATCGGCGCTTTGGACGTTCTGAGGAACGGAAAGCCATGTGGTGAGCCAGCTGACGACGTTGCTGCCGCCGGAGCCAGCGGGACGGGTTGGTGCGGGCGTGGTAAATTTTGCGCTCGAGTCAAGTGCAGAAATCGTGGAATGAAGGTCCGCGCACATGGTGCTGAGATAGGACAGAGCCTGGGGATCCGACCCATAGTATTCGCTCGCAATATTGGGTTCGTTCCAGCATTCCCAGGTCGCGATGTGCCATCCATTGGCCGTGACATGGTTGTAGAGGGCAGTTACGAAATCCTTCCAATACGCATCGCCGGTCGCTACGTCAATGGGTGGATAACATCCGCCCGTGGTCTGGCCATTGCCGGTATTTGACTGGCAGGTTGCGGAGGGTTGTTGCGAGATGCTCACGGGCGTGTAATACGCGGTAAAAAGGATCTTCTGGCCATTGGCAGTAGCCAGGGCAAAGTAATTATCCAAAACGCTCCATTGGTAGGAGGGATCGGAGGGGTCCGCAGTCGGAACTGATGGCGGCGTTGGCTGTAAGTCATTCCAACGCAGCCTTGCACCGAGGGTTCTCCAGATGCCAAATTTGACGCCTAAATTGTTGGGCCAGGGCTTTGCCGGCCCGATATTCAAGGCGAAGTAAGTGTCCTGCGGCGTCCCGCCGCCGGTCGTGCCGCCGCCTGGAGATTGCAAATTGCTGTTGGCAGAGCCGCCGCCGCAGCCAGTGAAAACGAGCAAAGCCGCAAACATCGTCGACAGCGCGAACACCTTCACTTGGGGGAGGTTACACATGGTTAGGTCTCCGCAAAGAAAGAATCCTTTCAACCGCTTTAGTCAAGAGCCTCGATGTCAAAGAATTGATTGTATGAACCCATTGGCCTCAAAAAAGTTGCCGGAAATCGAGGCAATAAAAAAGCCGCCGGCCTGGAGGAATGATATCTCGCAGTTCGGCGGCGCAATGGAACGTAAGGCTTAGAGGTGTTTTTTCAGGGTACCTATGACGCGCTAGCAGAAGTCAAGGGCTTGTCAAAGGCGATCGCGAGCGCGAACCGCCCGGTAGGGAGTGTCTCCGTCCTCACGACATTACCCGTTCCGTAAAGACGAACGGTTTCCATGCCGTCCTTCTTCAGAGAGATGGCAACGTGGACCGCACGCCCTTCGGCGATTGCCATATCCATAGTCAGGAAAACACTGTTCACGCTGGCGTTGAGAGTGAACGCAGACACGTCCACTGTGCTGTTTTTGTGGCGGATGACCGCGGACTGGCGCAGCGGGAAGCGGCGGAACTTGCGTCGTTCGGGGCGTGGCATAAGGAAGTCCCGATCCGCGGTAGAGAAAATTCTGTCAGGAGTAGAGGTTGATAGAGTCACGTTCAATCACCATTCAAGGCGCGATGCTAAAGCGGGCACGGCAGCGGCTGGCCTTCGGTTTATGGTTGCGTGGAGCAGCAGAGTTCGAGGCTGAAGCTCACGTATGACGCAACGCTTGTTTGAGAACTTTGCCTGCGTTGTTTTTCGGAAGAACCGGGAGAATCACGAACACTTTAGGATTCCATTTCAAAGGGATGGTCTGACGGCAAAACTGACGCAACTCGTCTTCGAAGCCGGACATTTTGGGGTC
Organism: Terriglobia bacterium; assembly: GCA_963702965.1. Lineage (GTDB taxonomy): Bacteria > Acidobacteriota > Terriglobia > Terriglobales > Acidobacteriaceae > JAJPHW01. The sequence continues at coordinate 2,528,118 of OY969776.1, read as the reverse complement.
GCGCGGGACAACGAAGGCCTTAATGCCCTCGCCCAGGATCTCGTCAGGGATGCCGATCACAGCTGCTTCGAGCAATCCTTCAAATTCGAGAAGTTGTTCCTCAATGGTCTGGCAACTGACTCTTTCGCCGCCGCATTTTACGAAGTCCCGCGTACGGTCGTGCACGTATAGAAAGCCCTCCGCATCGACGGTGCCGATATCGCCCGTGTGTAAAGCTGCATGGCGAAACGTAGCGGCGGTAGCTTCAGGATCGTCCCAGTAGCCAAGGGCGACATTTCCACCTTGGGCAACGATTTCGCCGGGCTCACCCGGCAGGGCATCGATGCCTGCTTCGTTCAGCACGCGAATGGTCACGCCCGTGATGGCTTTGCCGATCGAGTCAGGTTTGGTCGCGGCGACGTCGGGCGACAGACAAGTGAGACGCGCAGTCGCTTCGGTCTGGCCGTACATTAGGAAGATATCGGTGTCCGGCAGCGCCGCCTTGAGATCGCGGACGAAGACTGGGGCGAGATGTCCACCTGCCTGCTGCACGTAGCGAAGACGCGGGAACTTCATACGAGGAAGGCTCGACTTACGCAGCAAAATCTGAAAATGACTAGGAACTCCGGCAAATCCGGTGCAGTCGGTTTCGGCCATGCGTTGGAGGACTTTATCCGGGTACATAAAACGAGAATCCGTTACCAGGCTGCCACCGACGCGTAAGTGCGTATGTAAGAGAGATGCGCCGAAACAATAGTGGAAGGGGAGCACGGCCATGATCCGATCCGCCGCGGTGAGGCGCAGACTGGAAATGATGGATTCAGTGTTGGCGATGATATTGCCGTGGGAGACCATGACGCCACGAGGTTTTCCGGTCGAACCGGAGGTGAACATCAGGGCCGCGAGGTCAGCGGATTCCGTCTTCGGTAAGCTTATCTCTTCGGCTGCTTTCGCAGCGAAATACTCGAGCATCCGTTTAAAATCGACGATTCCGGATGAAGCGCAGTCGGTCGTATCGCTGGCGATGACCATCGCGGGAATTTGGCTGGCGGCATTTACCGCCTTGTTCTGAACGAACCCAAAACGCGGCTGTGTCCGCTCGGCCACGTCTCGCAAGGCTTCTGGCTCAATCCCAGCCGGGAGGGGAACTGCCACAAGGCCCGCGCGCATCGTGCCGAGATAAGCGGCAATCCAGAAAAAGGAGTTTTCGGCGAGCAACAGAACACGATCGCCCTTTTGCCCGCCGTGCTCGATCAGGAAGCGCGCGACTGCATTTGACGCGGAAAGCAGTTGCCCATAGCTATGGGATTGCTCCTGTATGAGCAGGGCTGTCTGTTCGGCATCTTTGCCGGCGAGCAAATAGTCGGCGACATTCATATGAATCGAGGAACGTGCGAGCGAAGGCGCCTTAGATTCGAGAACGGTGGACACTGTCAGGATGTTTCAGAGAACAATTATTTGATTTCAGGAACCGGCGCCATTAAGACTGGGGCCAGATGCAGATAGCGGGTCGCGTTTCGTTTGGCTTCGATCATGCCATAAACGCGCTCGACTTGCGCTTCGGGAATGCCCACGGCCGGAGCCATTACAGACGCCGGTATGCGATTGTTCTTTCCATAGAGACACAAATCCATTTTTTCGAGCGGGAGGGAGAAATAAAATTCCTCCTGCGTCTGCGCCAGGGAATAGGTGTCAGTGGTGGGAACCCGGCGTTGAATTTCCTGGGGAACGCCCAAATACTCTGCCAATTGAAAGACCTGCGACTTGTAAAGATGAGCTATTGGTTTGAAGTCCGCCGCTCCGTCGCCGTATTTCACGAAGAAGCCTTGATCGTATTCCAAACGGTTGGGGGTGCCTGCAACGGCATAGTGGTTCAAGTCCGCGTAGTAGTATTCGATCATCTTGCGGGTGCGCTGCTTGAGATTTGTCGCCGCGAGAATGCCAAGATACGCGTCGGCTGTAAGCCGGACTTGCTTTTGCACGCCTGCGGGAGACTGCACGACGACCGAAAAAATCGGATAACGACCGGATGAAAGTAGGTCTGGCAAAACCATCTTGCTCTTCCAACCGGGGCCATATTCTGGTACTACCCGGCGGATTGCGGCGTCACGGCGTTCGTAGCAGCCAGCCGCGTGAAGTATGGAAGTAATATCTTCCAGGCGCGATTCTGCGCCCAGTTCGTCCGCGACCAGGCGCCCGAGATGCAAGCTATCCGGTGAAGAATCCGCTTCGGGTGTGAATAGAAGCAATACACGTTCCTTGCCGAGGGCACGGGCGCAGAGGAACGCGACCACCGAACTGTCAATGCCGCCCGATGCGCCAACCACGGCACCCTTGCAGCGGAGTTGTTGCCCGACGGCTTCGCGGATGGAGGCAGTAATGCGTTCTATTTCTGCGGACGCATCAATCCGGAGTACATCTGGCGAAATGGACAATGTGGATTGCATGGTGGTGTAAATTTTGACTATTGCTTTCAGCTATCGCTGGGCTTGCACTTGGGCGACGACGAGCGCAGGCACTTTGCGCTGCAAGAACCCTACCAGAGCATTCACGGAGTCGAGGTTCTCGGGAACCAGTTCATCAGGTTCAAGTTCGATTTGATATTTCTGTTCCAGGAACGAAACCAGCTCCAGTATTCCGGTTGAATCAAAAGTACCTTTCTCCAGAAACGAGTCGTCGTTGCGGAGGCTGCTTTCGTCGCCGAGCAGAAACTGCCCAACAATGAAGGTGCGAATTTCCTGCTCAATGGATGGCATAGGTTGTGGGCTGGTGCGAGGTCACGAATTGCTGGATCAACAATCCTGTCGAAACCACTGCCACCATGGCCATGTTGTCCTTTACGCTCATGGCACGGCCGCTCCTGAATTTTTCCGCGAGATGTTGGACCGGGGAAGGATCGAAGATCCCGTCTCGCAAAATGTTTTGCGATGCAACTACTTCGGCAACATACCCTGGGGATGTGGCTGTTGCGAAACTGGCCCCATCCGGAGCACGATACGGCTGCTTCGGGCGCTGAAGTATCGATTCGGGAAGTAAGCTTTTCGCGACTTTCTTGAGCAAAAACTTCTCATCCAGAACCCGCATTTTCAGCGCAGGATCCAATTTCTGGCAGAATTCTACCACGCGATGGTCGAGAAACGGATAGCGAGCTTCGACCGAATGGGACATGGCCATCCGGTCTGCTTGGGATGAAAGCAAATAGCCGGGGAGTAGATATTTTGTCTCCAGGTATTGCGCCTGACAGAACGTGGGCCACTTTTCATACGCCGCAGGGAGCGACTGCCCAAGTTCGTCGTAGGCGTCATAAGTCTCTAAAGAATCTTTAACTTCCCGAGAATATAACGATTTCAATTTGGCCGTAAGCTGCCAGCGGGGTAGGTGTGAGAAGTAGGGGCTGGCATGGTCGCGGCCTTCGACCCGGAAGAAGCTGGCAAGGTAGGCTGAGGGCTGCTTCTGAATGTTTTCCATATACGGGTAAAGGCGCCGTAGCAAGCCAGACCGCATCCGCGAGCGAGGCTGACGGGCCCAGAAGCGGCGGATCTTGGCCTCCTTGAAGATGTCGTAACCGCCCAAAAGTTCGTCAGCGCCTTCCCCCGTGAGAACGACTTTATATCCGCGTTCATGGACCAGTTTTGAGAGAAGAAGTAGCGGTGCGGGAGCTGTTCGTAAAATAGGTTGCTCGGTATGGAAGACAACGTGGGAAAAAACGTCTGCAATATCACGGGTTGAGCAACGGATTTGCGAATGCGCAGCGTGTAAATGTTCACTGACGATTTGCTGATGCCGGCTTTCGTCCAGATGGGCATCTTCGAACGTGACGGAAAATGTCCGCAAAGTATCGGGTGCGACGCGTTTGGCGAGCGCGGCGATGACGCTCGAGTCGAGGCCACCACTTAAATATGCGCCGACGGGAATATCGGCTCGCAGCCGGAGCCGCGTCGCATCGCAAAGCAATGCGAGCAGCTCTTCTGATTTAGTTTGTACTTGCGCTTCATCCCAGGCGTCGGCTGGCTCGATTTGCGAAAAATCCGGACTCCAATATTCAGTCACGCGAACTATGCCGTCCTGGACAGTAAGATTGTGCCCCGCAGGCAATTGATTAACCCCCCGAAAAGCTGTTCTCGGGGGCAGCGTGACCCAGAAGGTGAATATCTGGTCGAGCGCTTTGAGGTCGAGCTCGCGAGTGACTGCCGGGTGCGCAAACAAAGCCTTGATCTCCGAGGCGAATAGGAATGTCCGATCCGCGATTGTGTAAAAGAATGGTTGAATGCCCATGCGGTCGCGGGAAGCGAACAGTTTGCGCTGTCGCGCATCCCAAATCGCGAAGGCCCATTGCCCATTCAGCCGGTGCACGCAGTTCTCGCCTTCTGCCTGGTAGAGGTGCAGAATTACTTCCGTATCGGAGCGGGTTAGAAAGCGGTGGCCCTTGGCTATAAGTTCGTCGCGTAGTTCGACGTAGTTGAATATTTCGCCGTTATAAGTAATCCAGAGCGACCCATCAGAATTGGACATGGGCTGCCCGCCGCCCTGTAGATCAAGAATACTCAGGCGTCTATGGGCCAGACCTGCTTCGCGGTCCAAGTGCAACCCGCTCGCATCAGGACCGCGATGGGTAAGCGCATCCGACATTTTCTTGAGGAGATCGGGACTCGCGTTACTGCCGCGAAAACTGATCATCCCTGCGATGCCACACATAGTTTTCTGGAAAATCTGATAGTAGTTATAGGCTGCCGTCACCGTCGAAGGAAGAGGGGTCCCATGCGGCAGGGTCTTTCAATTGTTCCGCCAGTTGCGGGTCTTTTTTGTTGGCTTTATAGAAATACAGCCAGCAAGGCAATTCCCGCTGGTGGGGGGCGATCTGGGAGAGCAGATGTTGTTTGTCGGGAGCAAATCCGATGGCTTCGAGCATGTGAATTTCTTTAACGCGACATTTCTTCAGCGCCAACGCAATCATCGGCGCGAGGTGTTCAGGATCGCGATCAAGCGATTGAAAGTCGACGAGACGCATGCGGTTCAAACCAACTTCGCGGTTATCTTGGCGGAGGAAAACAGCATAGGCGAGGAGCGTGGCGCCCTGCCGGAGGGTAATGATGAAGGCGTTTCCTTGATCCAACGCCCGCTTAAAGTGCCATTCCAGCGTCGTGCGGGTACGTACACCCAGCAACACGGAGGAACTATTGCTGAGCGTCTTCCAGAATTCTTCAAAACCGTCACCAAACGAATTGAAGGCCTCGATTTGCTGGCCGTGGGAAACTTTGACCCTAAGGCCGGGTCGAATTGCGTCTTTTGCGGCAAGCGCAACTGCCACGGGATAGCGCAATAAGCTTGGCCATTGCTTTTGCCGCAACATGCGCGAAGCGAAGCTGGGGTAGTCCGTCACCCAAAAAGATGAACGGTTCCATGCGCCCGAGGGCACGGGCAGAAAATGAAACAACTGATGCAACGGTGTGCCGTTTGCATTCACCGATGTGTTCAAAAAGAGATCGGGTTGAGACTGGCTGCAATATTCGCCGAACAAGGGCAGAGCATAACTGCGAAATCGCTCGTCGACAACAAGGCCGCTGCCGCTGGCAGCGAGAAGGCGATGTCCTTTAAACTCAAGGTGCGTAGGGATGTTGGCAATGTGGCCAACAATCTGCCCCGAAGACGTTTCGACGACCCAGCCGATGCACCAATCCGTGAGGCCGCCGTAGGCGGGATTTCCTTCCCACAAGTGAATCCACTCTTCATAGGGCTTCGGCACCATCCCATAACGGGATTCCAAGGCTGCTATCTGCGGGTAGTCGGCTGGTGTCGCCTGACGGATATGACAGCGCGTGCCGGGTTCAGACTTAACTTTCATGTGGTGCAGGGATGATTGGGCGGCAGCTAACATTGCGAGTGGATATGAAGTTAGACGTTTGCCGGCGCACGCAACGCCGAAGTTGCTGGTTTACTCTGGAGCTGCGACAAGCCGGCTTTGGCGAGGACGAAGTTGCCGATCACCATCGCATCCAGACCCGAGCAGAAGTAGCTGCGCACGGCGTCCCGCGGATTCACCACGAGCGGCTCGCCGAAAAGATTGAACGAAGTGTTTACCAGAATGGGGGCGGGCGCAGACTCGCCAAATTGTTTTAGCAGCCGCCAGAATAAGGGATTGGTTTCCTGTTTCACGACTTGCAACCGAACGCGGCCCCCGGCGAAAGCCAGGCCTTCGGGAAGAATCTTATTATCTGCGCGTTCCCAAGCCAGCGAATTCATGTGCTCGCAAAGGGACGATGCGTGGAAATAGCGGGCACAATCTTCCGCAGGAACGGCGAGAGCAAACGGCCGGAACCACTCCCGATGTTTGATGTAGTCGTTGAGATTTTCCTTAACGTAGCCACCCCACGGCGACGCGAGCACGCTGCGATTACCGAGTGCTCTCGGCCCAAATTCCGCCGCACCCTGATACCAACCGACAATCTTGCCCGAAGTGAGCAAGTGCGTAGTCGTTTCCATCTTGCGCTCGTCGGTGACACTGATGGCATAGCGCGTCTTGCAATTATCGAGCACGTCTTTAATGTCCTGGCTGCGGAAAGAAGGTCCCCAGTAAACATGATTCACAACATCCGTTCGGGGATGGCCGGCGTCATGCCAGACGGTCAAGGCCGCGCCCAAGGCGGTGCCTGTATTTCCAGGAGCAGGCGGGACGAACAGAGAAAAACCGTCCAGACTTTTCTCCAAATCCGCGACGAGAAGGGCATTCTGAAAAATGCCGCCGCCGAAACAAACGTTTTTCAAATTCTGCTTTTTAGCGAAGGAAGCAACAAGCCCGGATATAATCTCGGTCGCTGCCGCTTGCACGCTCGCAGCGAGGGTCTTCTTGTGGTCCGTCGTAATTTGAGCGGGGTCGGACAAACCGATCTCTCTGTAAAACTTGGCTGAGAATGGCAAACCTCCCGCCAGACCGCGCGTGAAGTAAGTGAAATCGAGGACTGGCATCACACCGTCCGAACTGCGCATCAGTTTTAAAAATAGTTTCTTGTATTCGGGCTCACCTTCGAGACTGAGCCACTGGGTCTTGTGCTCTTCTTCGTGGGGATGGAAGCCGATGAGATCTGTGACGAGCGTGTAAATCCATGCAATGGAGTGTGGGAAGGCGATAGTTTCAAGCACGCGAATCTTGTTTCCTTCGCCGATTGCCACGGTTCCTGAGCGGCCATCGCCTTCCTCGTCGAGCGTGAGGATTAGCGCCTGGTCGTAGGGTGAACAATAAAAAGCTGAGGCTGCGTGGCAAAGATGGTGGTCAAGCGTAATGACTTTCCGGTCATCCCCGACTCGTTTGCGCAAGCGCCGGATGTGATTGAGTTGTTGCGCTGCCAGGCCGCTGTCGTCAGCTTCGTAATAGGCATTGGCCAGTGGGGAAAAGGCAGATTGCTTGGCGCGTGTCCAAGAGCGCCTGCGCCAGCCCTGCAACGGCCGGCTCGCAACCGCAATTTTGTCCAAGTCCGTCCAAGCGAGATGCGTGTTTTCGAGGCAGCTTTCAATTGCAGTAATCGGCATGCCGCGAGTGCGCGAGCGCAAGAGCTTTTGATCTTCGATACCGGCCGCGACCTTGCCGTCGCGAAAAATTACAGCAGCGGGATTCAGCTTGAATGATGACAATCCCAGGATATTCATGTTTGTGTCCAGATTAAGAAGCGCGCGTGGCCGTTTCGGCCTCAGTCTGCGGCGTGGCATTGCGCGAAAGGGGAATCGGTTTCTTTGCCATTTTTCTGTACTGCTTGAGCAACCACATGGGAGCGTAACAGTAGATGCCGAGACGGAGCCGGTCCCAACCTAGAATTCTATGGTAATTAATACGATCAGCGACTTGTTCCAACGCAGAAGGTTCCTTCACTCCTGCGCTAAGCGGCTTATAGATTCTTGGCCAGACTCCGCGAAATTCATCCTGCCAGAGCCTGATATACGACTCGACTTTGCGGAGATGGTCCGGCGGCAGAACTTCCTCACGATCTTCCCGTTGGCTGATGCGGTCGCTCTTCACTTTGGCGTGATGCTCAGCATTCTCGATCGCGGAATGGTCTCCGCCAGAGAGCGACGCGGTTGCTGGATCAAAGGGCAGATTCAGGAAATCCGTAACCCCTTGCATTACTCCCGCTGGATCGGTAACAAGTTCTTCATAAGTCACCTGATAGACGTGAGCTCCGCGACGGACAAGTTCGTCGTATTGGTGGCGCAGGAGGCGGCAGCCGAATAGCGCGCGTTCAAACATCCAGCGGCGGGCAAACCAGGAATACGCTGTTTGCCCCGCGCGGGCGACACTCCGGCAGACGTCGCGAGGGTCGCGCCAGATGACAATGAAGCGTGCGTCCGGGAACATGTCGTGCAACATATCCATGCGGTCATAGTAATTGGGCGATTTACAGCCCCAAATCGTGTTCGGTCCAGCATATGCGCGGTAAACGGTCTCAATGGCGGTCTTCATGTCGCGAATGCCTGCGGGAATCGAATCCGGATCGATCCGATGCCGGCGCAACGCCCCGCTCCAGAAATCCCAATGCTCAGTCCAACGCGCCTTCTGGCTGGCAGGATAAAACAAGGGACGGAACAAACCCAGGTCACCCTCATACATCAACGAGATTTGTGGGTGATGATTTAGGAGGCGGTAGAACAGGGAAGTTCCTGAGCGCCACATGCCGACGACAAATAGAGGCCCGCGTTTCTGTTCGAAAGAGTCGGGCTGGCCGCCGCCATTTGAGCGCGCGGCAAATTTAACCTGCGAGGATGCGGTCATTGAACCGGTACGCTCTTTTCCGCTGAAGCTGTGGCAGGGGCACACGCGGCCTCATAGGCCGGCGTTGTCCGCACCATCTGGGTGAGGGCGGCCCCAATCAATGCGTGCCCAGCAGCGGTCGGATGAACGTGATCCATAAATAACGGCTTGCGATCTACTGTCTTCCACGCGTCAATCATGTTCACGATGGGAACATTGTTTTTCTTCGCGAAATCGATCATTGCCCGTTGATAAGGATGCAGGTCGGAAGACTCATCATCGGAACCGAGGTCCAGCAGAACCACAGGCACGTGATGCGCTATCGCGTCGTCATAAGTCTCTTGTAACCCAGCAGTGAACTGGTCCACGGGATCGTCCGGTTTGTCTTTCTGCGTGTCCCATGTCCCATGAGTCATTAATTCGCGGAAGCGGTAGTACGCGAGATTGCGAAGCAGATCTTCTACCAAGTAATCGTAGATGGCACTGTGGCGAAGCATGGATTTCATTCTTACGCCCCTAAGAATTTTCTCTTTAGCCGCGCCTTGCAGATGGACCATGCTTTCCATGCCAGTATTAAAGCTGTACGCGAGAACAACCAGGTCTGGTTGATAATTGCTTTCGAGAACGGTTTTCAGGCGCTCCCGCACCAGAGAATTGGGGTACGCGTTCACGCCGGCATCAATGACTTGAAATTGTTTGCGGCATCCGGATGCGTTTAATTGCTGCTCAAGCACCGCGCTGTAAGTGGATTTATCGTTCACGCCCCATCCCATGGTGACCGAATCACCGAAGGTAAAAATACGGAATTGATTGGGTTGCTTAGGGTCAATATCGGTAGGATAGCGAAAATTCTGATCGTCGATTGTAATGAGTTCTTTGTTAATCGGAGTGCGTTTGTCGTGCCCAGCTTCGGGCAGCCAGAGCAAGCGCGCATCGGGCTTGTACTCTACAAAATTCCCATAGCCAAACAAGCGAAGAACCAGTTCGAGCGCGAGGCAAATGCCGAGGAACCAGCCTAATCCGCGCCAGAAACCACCTTTTTTAGTGCTCATGATTGCCGATTTTTCCTGGGAGTTAGAATTTGCTGAGCTGTCACCGGCTGCTCAACTGGAGAGGGAATTGAGCGAGCCGGCCAACTCTTGAGACGGCTGTAACACAGCCAACTTGTGTTTCTAGACCAAAGCCGGTTGCGGAGCTACGCGTCCATGCTTGCGCAGTTCTTCCTCGATCCAGGGATAAGTTTTCTTCAATCCCTCGCGGAGGAAAATTTTCGGTTCCCAGCCCAGAGTCTTGCGCAGGCGACTGTTGTCGCTATTGCGTCCGCGAACGCCCTGAGGCCCGGTGAGGTTGTGGCGCTTGCCGATTTTCTTGCCGGCAGTTTCAGCGACCAGATCCACCAGCTGATTGATGGTGACCAGTTCGTCGGTTCCGAGGTTGAGGGCATCGTAGTAGCTCGACGCCATCATCCGGATCATGCCTTCCACGCAATCGTCGACGTACATGAATGACCGCGTCTGCTCGCCGTCTCCCCAGACTTCGATCTCGCCGCCATCAGGCTGCAATGCGATCTTGCGGCACATGGCTGCGGGCGCCTTTTCTTTTCCGCCGTCATAGGTACCAAGCGGTCCATAGACGTTGTGGAAGCGAACGATATGCGTTTCAAACTTATAATCGTGCTGATAATAGCGGCAGAGTTCTTCGGTATAGAGCTTTTCCCATCCATAACCCGGCTCGGGCTCCGCGGGAATGGCATCTTCTTCCTTCAGCGGGGTGACGTTTGCATCCGTCTGCTTGCCGTGCGGGTAAACGCAAGCTGAGGATGAATAGAGGAACTTGACGGCTGCATTTTGCCGCGCGGCTTCTAACATGTGTGCATTGATGAGGATGTTGTTGCGGGCAATGTCGGCATGGTTTCCGGTGATGTAGCCGATGCCGCCCATGTCTGCTGCGAGGGTGAAGACCTCGTCGAGGCCGCCACGCGTGGCGAGAAGACATTCATCCCACTTGCGAAGATCGCGGAGTTCGAATTCGTCGCCATGCGATGCTTCGTACTCCGGAGATTTAATGTCTACGCCACGAACCCAGTGGCCTTCCTTCTTTAAGCGGGTGACGAGGTGGTGGCCGATGAAGCCGCCCGCGCCCGTTACCAGTATTCGTTTGCGATTCATAACTAGAGTTTCCTCTCCTAAAGGTTTTTAACCGCTAACTTTTCGGTGCTGCATTTGCTTTTCCGTTAAAAACTTTCAAACCGAGCAGTTCGAGACAGACATTCCACACAAACTTTCCGCCATTAATGATGTAGCGGCGCCACAAGCGCTTCGGTTCTGCTAAGAGGCGATAGAGCCATTCCAGACCGTTCTCCCGCATGAAGCGTGGAGCTTGCGAGAGCGTCCCGGCGTTCAGATCAAACGCTGCGCCCACGCCCAGCATGACCGGCGCGGAAATCTTTTCGCGATGTTCATACATCCAACGTTCTTGTTTTGGAGTGCTGAGCCCCACCCAAACTACGTCGGCTCTCGAATCGGCAATTTGCTGCATGACCGCCGCATCTTCATCTGGCGTAAGCGGGCGAAACGGCGGGCAATGAATGCCGACCACATTAATGCCAAACTTGTTCCGCATTACATCGGCGAGTTTTTCAGCTACGCCCGGTGCGCCACCATAAAAGAAGTGACGATAGCGTGCCCCAGTTTGCTCAAAAAATGTCGCCATCAATTCCGGGCCATAGACTCGACGTTTGAGCTTAAATCCGCGCCAGCGGCCAAGCCAGACTAGCGGCATGCCATCGGGTACAACCAGGTCCGCCGACTGCAGGATGGAGAGGAAATAGTTGTCGTGCTGTGCTTCACTTACCCCGTGCATGCCGGTCACGGCCACATAGCGCGACGGTCTTCCTTCAAGCGTGGCCGGTTCGTCTATCCAGTTCTCAAGGATCTGAATAACCTCAGGAATCTGGACTGCGTTGACGCCCACGCCTAGCACCGGGAAGCGGTTGGTAACTGGTTGCGAACCAGCGGCCGGCTTGAGTGATTGCGTAAGCGTAGATTTCATATCGAGCTTTGCGAGTACCGGATTGCGGCCAAGGCGGCGGCGCGCTTTCGCCGACGGATCATTTCGGCGTATCCAAGGGCCACAAAATAGAACAAGGGCACGTGCCACGTAAGTTCCACGTTGAAAAACGGAGTGGACGACAAGAACAGTCATGACGCCGAAACATTCAAGAGAGAGTTGCCGTTCGAGCGGCGTACAGGTGAGATCGCGGCAATACTTCCATAGCAAGTACCACGCCCATAGAATTGCAGTGACGAACAGTACAAATCCGACGATGCCGGTCCCCACAAGCAACTCGATGTAGTCACTGTGGGTCGAGCCAGTATTGGCATTGAGCGCCTTCATGACGGCGAATTTGCCCGCCGCATAAGCGCCCAATCCCGCGATTGGGTGTTCGAGCCAGACCGACCAGGCATACTGCCACCAAGCCATGCGGCCGCTCAAGCTGTCGAAAGCGGCGTCGCTTTGGCCGCGTTTCAAAAATGTGACAACAAGGGTCCCAAAGCCAGCGAAGAGAGCTCCGGCGCTCGCGAGCCCGAAAAGCACAGGACCCGAGAGGCCTCGCGAGATCATCAGAACAAGGACAAGCGCCAGCGCCAGGCCGCCGATGGTGTTTCGCGTATTCGCCGCAAGCAGCGTGAGGGTTCCAAAGGCAAAAACAGCCAGATACCAGGAGCGCTTAAAGTCAAACTTGGCCACTGGCACCAGCCGGCAAAACGCGACAACGCAGAGCAGAGCGCCATATTCGCCGAGCGCGTTATAGCCGGTCAGAGGCCACACGCCCTTCAGTCGGCCCTCCTGCAATACTTCACTCGGCCAGATGCCAATCTGGCACCAGCACCACACAGCCTCAATCGCATAGATAGTCCAGGTGAAGTCGAGCAGGGTCTTGTAGTGTTCTGCGTCGGTGACCACGCACAAGATGGCTGCAAGGACAGCGACATCGAGCGAATACTCAAGAGCCTTATAGGCCGTCCACGGCGGGAAGACCGACCACAAGGTGGAGGCCAGGCAAAATGCGGTGTACATGGTTAGAACGAGGGGCAAGCCTGTGAACATCGACCCAACCCACCTCAGACGCCGGGTAGCGAGCAGCATCAAAAGATAAAGACCGATGAGACCTTCAGGGCCGATGCGAAGTAAGGCCCACGCATCCACGGGTTGTTCGCGGAAGTCGGCGAGCGCGCGGATACGAAAGACCAAGGAGCTGACGTACAGGCCATACCACATGAGGTGCCAGCGGTTGAGCAGAGGCCAGAGATAGCGCGCATTTTCGCGGATTCCGGGCAAGGCCGCGGCGACGGCGCCCAGACCGAGTATGCCCGCCACAATGAGTAAGGCGTTCCAGATCCCATACTTCAAGGTAGTCAAGGCAGAAATGACGAGGAACGTGCCAACCGTAATAGCACAAAAGGCGGCCACAGCACGCATTTTGCTTCGCCAGGGATCGGCATGCTGCCCGGCAGGACGGCTATATGTGGTTTCCATTTCGAGTTGCTTCATTTTGTGACTCCAACTTCAAACTTCAGAAATCGCGCCGAGCCTGCATCGCCAAGTAGTGCATTGTGGGGCTTGCATCTATGAATAGCACCACTCTTTGCGCGCACTATGGCCTTACCGCGGACTTGGTCGGGGGAAGGCTTGGCTGAGAAAGCATCTCGCAGACCTTCTGGGCCATCAGTTCACCGCCAAGTTTGTGGCCGGCCTCATTCCAATGCCCCTGATTGCTGCCGTGAAATCCGTGTAGTTGCACTTGATGTTGTTGCGCGTATGCCAGAAACTCGGGTGCCAGAGTCAACACCGGAATGCCGTCTTGCTGGCTAACGTGTTGAACCCGCTCGTCGGGATAAAACAGATCGGGAACGCCCAGGCGCTTTTCCAATTGCTCTCGCGCCGTTCCGTCCGGATCAACCTGGATGCTGCTGCTCAACGTCGTCACCAGGAACTTTGCGTTATGCGCATTGACTTCATCGTTCATGGTGCCGATGAGTTCATCGGTCACATTCCAGGCGTCCTGCCACACAGGGTCAGTGGGTGCGTGATAGATTGCGTCGTTCAATCCCATCTCGGTGGGCTTAATGCCGTCCGCATTCTTCCGGGTAATGTAGTTCGCGGCGGCAGCCATAACCTGCAGCACGTTGGAGTGGGCAACCGCCCAGGAAAGGGCTAGGTGCGGCCAGCTAAACTGCTGCTTCCATCCCGGCGCGTGCTGAAACGAATTGTCCAATACGAGTTTGCCGTCCTGGTGCACAAAGTAGGGACGGAAAGGATCATCTTGAAGGATGCGGTTATTATTCTGCACGTCGTTGCCGGTAAAGAAGGCGAGAATCACCATGTCTGGTGAGTAATCCCAAACATAATGCTGTAGGACCAGTAACTCTTGTGCGGTCCCGTAACCGGATACACCGAAATTGATGGCTTCCACGTTCTTCCCGCCCAACCCCTGGCAGCCGGCAAGATCATGTTCCATCACCGAAGTGAACGATTCGTCAATCGGCACCTGCATGGCTTCGGTGAAGGAATCTCCGAGGACGGCAATGCGGTAGGTGTTGGGAGGCTTTGTTTTAGTATGTTCGCGATCATGAAAACCGGCGCTGTTCACTTTCACATAAACATCATTCTCGGAATGCCCCATACCCTCGGCGCCTGGCCGAAGCGATATACCCGTATAAGGATTCCAGGTGAAGATGTGGAGTTTACCGCCGAGTCCGGGATAGCCGACATGAGCGATGCGTAGCCCAACTTCCGCGATACCCAGCGTCAGGACTATGCTACAAACAATCAACAGTAGTTTAGATAGTAGATTTTTCAGCATCTTGCGAAGACTTCCCTGGTTCTTTGTGCCTCTTCAAACTTTATGCACATGCCTTACAGACTGTCCAGTAACGGTGGTGTTTCGGCAGGAGCATGCGAGAGTACTGGGCGGTAGATTTCCTCCAGACCCTGACGCAGCCCTTCGATGATTGGGGCTACGTTCTTTTCGGCAAACATTGACTCATGCCCGCCCCGAACTCGATAGACCCGTAGATCACGAATCATATCTTTCCAGCTGGCGTAGAAGTCCCAGTAGCTGCCTTTTGGCCAGTCGCTTGATTGGAAGAATAAAGCATTGCATGACAATGGCTTAGGGTGATAACTGTAAGATGATGGGTGAATGATGATATCGAGATTGCGGAGGTGCCGTTCTTGCACCCGCCATGCGAAGTGATGATAAATCCGCCAACGGAGTACATTCAATCGCTGGCCAGCGCGCTTTAGCCGCTCACGCACAATTTGGGAGAAGCCCGCCGGTGACGCGGAAAGAAATTTGTTCAAATGGAAACCAATCTTGTTCCATGCCGCACGCTGGGTGCTCTGCTCACCGAAATTGTGGTAGAACTCCGGATTTTGCGCGTCGAATAGAGCCAGTACGCCAATTGTCTGGCCGGATTCCTCCAGTTGGCGCGCCATCTCATAAGCAATCACGCCATTCACGCAGAGTCCGGCAATGTTGTATGGACCTTCGGGTTGAACGCTGCGCATTTTTTCGATGAGCGCTGCTGCGATATCCTCCAACCGGTAGGGAACAGGCAGATGTACGGCATCAGCCGGAGGTAAATCCAGACCGAGCAATGGTTGATCCAATCCCAAGCCGCGGGATAAGCCGAGGAACAATGGACCACCGCGAACCCAAAACAGAGGCAATTTGCTTCCCGAAGGCTGAATCGGGATGATGGCGTTGCTTCCAACTTCGCGTGATTGCCCATTTAGTAAGGTCGCCAATTCCCGAACTGTGGGAAAACGGAAGACCTCGGCCCACGACAATTGCACAGCGAAATTCTCTTCGATAAGTAATAGCAGCCGCGCCAGCAAAAGCGAGTGACCACCCAACTCAAAAAAACTCTGCCCGGTTCCGACAGGTTGTTTTTCCAGTACTTTTTCGAAGACGGCCACGAGTTTCTCTTCGGTGAGGTTTGCCGGTTTGTCTTTCACGCCTGCCAAAGAACGTTCCGGCATAGGAAGCGCGTTCCGGTCTAACTTTCCATTCGGCAGAAGCGGCAAAGCATCCAGGATGAGCGCTGCGGAAGGCAACATGTATTCCGGCAAGCGGTCTTTCAAATAGCGCCGCAGTGCCTTATAGGTCACATTGGCTTGGGGTGATTCGGGAACGATGTAGGCGATAATTTCCGGTTGTCCGGCCTGCGTCTCAAAAACTGTCGCGGCAGCTTGGAGGACTCCCGGAAATGCAGCAATATGCGAGGAAATCTCCTCCAACTCAATGCGGAAGCCGCGAATTTTTATTTGCGCGTCCAGCCTGCCCAGCAACTCGAGGGAACCGTCGGGCAGATGGCGCCCAAGATCGCCGGTGCGGTAGAGTTTTCCTTTTCCGAAAGGGTTGGTAACAAATTTCGCCGCCGTAAGCTCCGGCTGGTTCCAATATCCCCGGGCGACGCTCTCGCCGGCAATACAAAGTTCCCCTTGCACGCCAGATGGCACGGGGCGTAGCCGCTGGTCAAGCACGTAAATCTGCGTGTTCGCAATGGGTTTGCCGATGGAAACCGTGACACGTTTGGGGCGGGTCTCGCACGGATGAACTGTGGCCCATACAGTCGCTTCAGTTGGACCGTATTCGTTGTAGAGCGTGGCGGTGGGCAAGAGTTTGTAGTGGCGCTCCAACAGGTCTGGCGGGCAGGATTCTCCTGCAACGATCACACGGCGCAACGATTTAACCTCTCCGCGGGTTGCCTGCTCGAGCATCAGGCGATAGAGCGACGGGACACATAGCAGATCAGTAATCTCGTGCGCCGCCACGAGCTTTGCCAGATTGGGTAGGTTCGCCGGTAAGGCTCCAGAAGGGATTACCAGAGTTCCACCACCGCAAAGCGTCCCGAAGATTCCTGCCAGAGAGCTATCAAAGGCGAATGAGGAAAGCAGCAAGAAGTGGTTTTGACCCGGCTGGTAGTATGCGAGACGCGCCTGCGTCGAATTCACCAAATTTCGGTGAGTGACTTCTACTCCTCGTGGTTCGCCAGTGCTACCGGAGGTGTAAATTACGTACGCAAGACTGGTGGACGCTGGCGTGATATCTGCGACCACATTTTCTTCCGGGACAACATCATCCGCCAGCAAAAGCTCAACCCCATCCCAAAGGCGAATATCCTGGCTGCTGACGCGGTCACTCACCACCAGCCGAAGTTTTGCGTCTTCGACGACAGCTTGGAGCCGCTGTGCGGGGTACGATGGGTCGAGCGGCACATAAGCGCCGCCCGCCTTCAACACCGCCATAATCGCTATCAGCATCTCCGGCGAAGGGTGCAGGCAAATCCCGACTCTGGTTTCCGGCTGAACGCCGCGCCCGCGCAGAACTTTAGCCAGTCCGTTGGCGCGCTCGTTCAGTTCGCCATAGGTCACACGACGCGATCCCTGCTCCACTGCTACAGCCGAAGGAGACTTCTCGGCCTGGGCCTCGAACAAAGCGTGAATACATATCTCTCGGTCGAATTCCGCCGTAGTCTCGTTCCACTCGACGAGGACTTTCTGGCGCTCCGCAGCCGTCATAATTTCGGCCTGCGAGATAGGAGCATCTGGATTCGTAACGAGGGCGCCCAGCAGAACCTGAAAGTGCTCCGCCATGCGGGCCACCGTCGGAGAATCGAACAAATCGGTGTTGTACTTGAAGCGTCCGGCCAGTCCTGCTGCTGTGTCATCCAGTTCGAGAACCAGATCGAACTTCACCAAACCTGTATCAACCGTGGATTGCGTCAACGCCACGCTCCAGCCATTCTTGCTGACAGGCAAGGGCGGCTCTAGTGTAAACAGGACCTGGATCAGCGGATTGCAGCTAAGGGTTCGCGCTGGATGCGTCTCATTGACGACGCGCGTAAACGGTGCGTCATCATTGGCGAGGGCATCGAGGGTGGAATTGCGCACGCGCTTCAAAACATTACGGAAACTCGGATCGCCTGAGAGATCGTTACGCAGCACCAAAGGATTAAGAAAGTAGCCGAGTAATCCCTCCACTTGAGAACGTTTTCGACTGGATCCGACGGTGCCGATCGCGATGTCATCGGAACCGGAATAGCGCTGTAAAAGCACCGCTAATCCCGCAAGCAGAGTCATGAACAGCGTACATCCATTGCGCCGAGCGAGGTCTTTAAGTTCGCGGCTAAGCGAGGCGTCCAAAGCGAACCGTTGAATGGCCCCGCGGAAACTCTGCACCGCTGGTCGCGGATGGTCCGCCGGCAGAGGAGGCATGGTGATGCCCGGAATGTGCTCTCGCCAATACTTTAGTTGTTCTGCCAGCGCCCCACTTTGACTCAACCACTGCCGTTGCCACACCGTGAAATCTGAAAATTGCAAAGACAGCTCGGCGAGCGGCGAACTCTCGCCTCGTTCGTATGCGGCATAGAGCGCTTCCAGTTCGGGAAGCAGAACGCGATAAATCGATGTGCCGTCGAAAATAATGTGGTGCAACGTCAGATAGAGCCGGTGCTCGTCATCGCTCAGGTGAATCAGCAAAGCGCGATAAAGGGGGCCTTGCGCAAAATTAAAGGGCCGCAGCGCATCCTGCGTGGCCAGGCGCAAAGCTTCGGCTTCGCGCTCTTCCTGTGGCAGGGAACGCAAGTCCTTGACTGCAATTTCAAACGGACTGGCAGGCTGAATAATCTGGACCGGTTGTCCGTCCACCATGCGGAAGATGGTGCGCCACGCTTCATGACGGCGGACAATTTCGCTCAACGCCCGCGCTAGCACCGCGACATCCAGATCACCGGCTTTGCAAATCGTTACGGGCTCGTTGTAAAGCGCGAGATGGGGCACGAGTTGCGAATGCAACCAAATCTGTTCCTGGCCATACGACAGCGGCACGACCGCGTTGCCGGATCGCGGTCCAATTTCGACCGCCGTCGAATGCTGCCGTAATTCTGTGATCAACGTGCTCATTGCTTGGAGGGCTTGTTCAAAACGGCTAGTTCAAATGTGACGCCGCGAATGACACGGGAAGCGCAGTCAACCCACGTAAGCCGAGATTATCTCGCCAGACGATGGGGCCGGGCTCAAGTCGCAATCCGGGCAAACGGCGCAAGATGGTCGCAAACGCAATCTGGCCTTCAATACGCGCGAGCGGCGCGCCGAAACAAAAATGAGCTCCCCACCCGAAGGCGACATGCCGATTGTCCTTGCGCGTCAAATCGAGCCGGTCGGGGTCCGGGAAGCGCTCGGGGTCGCGGTTGGCCGCGCCCATGACCGCCAGGACTGCCTGGCGTTTGCCAATTTTCTTGCCGCCGAGTTCCACATCTTCGGGCGCCAGCCGTCCTGTGTACTGACTGGGGCTCTCATACCGCAGCAATTCCTCAACTGCGATCTGAATAATAGAAGGATCGTTGCGCAACTGCTCCATCTGATCAGGGTTCCGGAGCAAGGTCAGAATACCGTTGCCGATGAGATTGGTCGTCGTCTCTTGTCCTCCCACCATCGTCAAGATGGAGTTCGCGATGATTTCTTCTTCGCTGAGACGATCACCGTCCACTTGAGCTTCAAGCAGAGCGCAGACCAAGCCCGGACGCGGCTGGCGGCGTAACTCGGCCAGCATACGGCGGAAATATTCAATCAAATTTTCCAGACTGCGCTGCACCCCGTGTACACGGTTAGGATTATGCTGGAAATTGCCCAACATCTCGGCAAAATCGGCCGACCAATTCTTAAGCTGCACGTGGTCCGAGGAAGGCACACCCAACATTTCTGCGGTAACGATGGCTGGGAGTGGGGCGGCGAAATCGGCCAGCAAATCCATCCGTCCCGATTCCTGCACCTGATCGAGAAGCCGATCGGCAATCCCTTGTATATGTGCACGCATGACTTCGACTCGTTGCGGCGTGAAGGCGACCGCGCACAAACCGCGTAAGCGCGTGTGCATGGGAGCGTCCATGAAAAGCATTTGTTGGACCATGACGGTCGCAATCGCGCTCAAATTGGCTAATCCCATCGCGGTCAATTGCTCCGGCGTCGGCGTACGGTTTGCAGAGAAACTGGATAATACCTGCACAACGTCGGCGTATCGCGTCACTACCCAGGCATGGAGAAACGGATCCCAGTGGACCGGATCTTCGCTGCGCAGCTGATGATAAAGCGGATAAGGGTCAGCCAGAACTTCCGGCTCCAACAGCCGGTACAGGCTGAGGGGTGCGGAAACGGCCGAACTACCTGGCGATAGAGTTGACATGAAAAGCGACTTATTAGTCGGCTGCTGGATTTGCCTTGCCGAGGATGGTTTGGATTTCCACCGCAAGTTCCGCAGCCGTGGGAGAATCGAAAATCCGGCGCAAGGAAAGTTCGACGCCAAAGCTGTCCCGCAGGCGCGCAATCAATTGCGTACCAAGCAAGGAATGACCTCCGAGAAAAAAGAAGTTGTCGCGAGTACCAATGCCCGGGACTCCAAGCAATTCGGCGAGGATGGCAACAATGCGCGCTTCCACGGGGTTTTGCGGAGCATTTTGTGGAGCATTGCGTGCATCATCCCCGACAATGTTGCTGGCGTTGGGCAAGGGAAGCAAGGTGCGGTCCACTTTACCGTTATGATTGAGGGGCAGCGCGTCCATGCGTACAAAAATCGCGGGCAGCATGTAATCGGGCAGACGTTCCCGCAAGAATCCTAGCAGGACGGTGTGGGAGAGCGCCGCCTCCGGTGCTGGTACGACGTAAGCAATGAGCTGCTTGCTGTCTCCCACATCCTCCCGGGCAATGACCATGCTTGCTTGTACCGATAGATGTTGGTCGAGCGCGCCAACGATTTCGTTTAGTTCCACGCGGTATCCACGGATTTTAATTTGGCCGTCGCGGCGTCCGATGAATTCGATCTCACCGGTGGGCAGCATTCGGCCTAAATCGCCGGTCCGGTAGAAGCGTTGTCCTGCGAGCACCACAAATTTTTCGAGATCGAGATCGGGCCGATTCAAATAACCCCGTGCCACGCCTACGCCTCCGATGCATAGTTCACCGCTTGCCCCGGTCGCAACCGGTCGCAGTTCTTCATCGAGTATGCGGATTTCGACGTTATCAATAGGGCGGCCAATAGAAGGCTGGCTGCCGTTACTTGCCTGTGGCGGAACCGTGCCTGAGGTTGCTACAACTGTGCACTCCGTTGGACCGTAATTGTTCACGACTCGAAAGGGCAGCGTGGACGGAGGATGACGATGCAAAGTATCGGCCCCTGTCAGCAGCGTGCGTAACGCGCACTGCGCAGGCCACTCCATAACCATCAGGCGCTCCGCAAGCGCAGTCGGGACAAAGCCGATCGTAATGTGTTTTTGTAGCAGCCAATCGTGCAGCGATTGATGCGTCAGTCGGGTCATCTCATCGCAGAAGGTGACGCTTGCGCCAGCTGCGAGATAAGGCCACAGTTCCCATACTGCCGCATCGAAACTCATGCTGGCTAATTGACTGGCGCGATCGTCCGCTGTCACAGAAAATGCTCGATGATGCCAGGAGATTAAATTGAGTAGAGCGCCATGGGTAATCTGCGCTCCCTTGGGATGCCCATCAGATCCTGAAGTGTAGATGACATATGCAAGGTCGTCCTCGGATGGTGCCGAGCCTACGGCTGTTGCGGGGCAGTTTGCGATGTCCGTAGCTTGTAGATCAAGTTCTACCGTCAACCGCTTTGCCGCCGGTAAGCCACGGCTGATAGCGCTTCGCGTGATGAGAACCGGAACGCGCGAATCCTGCAGCATGAAGGCGAGGCGCTCGACAGGATAGGCCGGATCAAGTGGCAAGTATGCGCCACCCGCCTTGATAACGGCAAGCGCCGCGACCACCGTGCTGGCCGAGCGCTCCAGACACAAACCCACGAGCACATCGCGTCCTACGCCCAACGTGCGCAAATAATGAGCCAGTTGGTTGGACTGGGTTTCCAACTCTTCATAGCTCATGGTCTCGGCGCCGGCAATCAGAGCGTGCGCTTGAGGCGTATTTCGCGTATGAACGCGAATCATCTCCACAAGCGAACCCGTGCCTGCGACCGTCGCCTCCCCCGTGAGGGGCGAGAAAGGAACAACATCTGCCGTGGGCATACGCGCAGATCTTTCTTGGCTGGACATAGAAAATCAGGCCTTAATGAACCCGGGGGAGATCCGGCAGAAATCTGTTACCTAGGATCCGTGCGCGTCTACGCTGGAGAATGCGTCGATGCGTGTGCTGCGACATACTCAGGATGTTGCGTGGCCCATTGCGCATACAGTTCACCGTTTGTAACGCGGGTGAGCTTCGGTCTTTGCGCAACCATTTTCAAGGCTTCTTCAAATTTTTCCCAATCGCCGTTTTCATCGATTTCCCAACTGTGCATGGTCAGATGCGCGACACCACCCTTGGCTTCGACCTCGTCGAGCGCTATCCGAAAATGATTCTCCCAGCGGGTTTCGGCGTGATAAACACGCATGAAGTTCATCGCTCCCTGAAAGTTTCGTTCAAGCAGCGCGTGGCGCATCTGGATGCCGCGGCCGTGATTGTGCGCTTGTGTGCTCACGCCAAAGCGAAAAGGATTGTCGGGTAAATCGGTGCGGTTGAATGCACATGTGCGGGCCCCGACGAAACCTGCCCGCTCTACCATCTCGATAATACGGCGGGTGTACTTCCCGCGTGGATAACAGAAGGAAGTCACCGGCTTGCCGAGCGCGTCCTGAAGCCATGCCTTGCCTTCGTAAATCTCCAGCCACGCACGCTCCCCGGTGACCGTCGTCAATGGCAGGTGGTTCAGTGTGTGGCTGCCTATTTCGAAATGCTGCGCGATTTCCCGCAATTGTGGCGGCGTCAACACGCGCCGCTCAGGATTTCGCGCAGGCGCGTAGAAAGTAGCGGCCAATCCATATTGCGAGAGTAGTTCCGCCGTGCGCACGTCGAGGGGATGCCCGTCATCGACACTGATGGTTACGTAGCTTGCCTCCCCGTTGGCCGGTGCTTTAGTCATGGCCGACTCCAGCGGGTCTTTTACCTGAACGGCTTGATCGTCGCAATTCATGCGTTCACTGTTTGCGCACAGACTATTTCGGGCATCGCCGATACATCGTTTATCTTCTCTCCGGTGCCCGCAGGAAGCACCGATGAATAAATTTCCATCAACCGTCGATAGTTGAGGTCGGCCGTGTACTTAGCTTCAAACTCGGCGCGAGCCAGTCTTCCCAACTGGCTCATTTGCTCGCGTTGGCGCCAGGCATATACCACTTTGTCGGCCAAATCTCTTGCATCACCCGCACGGAAATGCAACCCAGTTTGACCATGCGTCACGATTTCCTTGGTGGCTCCGATATCTGACGCTAGGACCGGAACGCCGCAAGCAAAGGCTTCGCATAGCGTGAGAGGAAAGTTCTCATACAATTCACTGGAGAAAACCAGGAAGCGCGCGCCTTTCATTTCCTCCATCACGCGCGCACCGGAAATTTGCCCAAGATACTGTATATGGGATCCGGTTTCCGACGCCTCCTTTTGAACTTCCTCTACCAGGGGCCCAGTACCTGCCAGACGCAACGGAATCGACTCCGGGAGAGTTCGCCAAGCAGCTAAAATAGTACGCAATCCCTTCTCCGGGGATATACGGCCAACATATAAAGCGTAAGCCCCGTCCGAGGAGCGCTCTCCCGGATCGGGATCTACGAAATTAGACTTCACCATAATACGCTCAGGGGCAAAACCTGCGCGCAAAAAATTATTTCGTGAAAATGCCGTCAAGGTGATGTAGCGATCGACTAAGTCATGGTACGTCCCGGCGGCGCGATGCCACGCCAGCATTGCAGCTACGGGGAGGGTGGCCAAACGTGAATCGCGATAGCAGCCATGCACGATGCTGTGCCCCAAGTGTGACTCACAGTCGTGACAGGGTTTTCCTTCGCGAAAAAAGACGGCCGAAGGGCAGAGCAGGCGGTAATTATGCAACGTCTGCACGACAGGCACTCCAAACTGCCGGCAGGCCGAATAAATGGACGGCGAAATCATCATGAAAGTGTTGTGGACGTGGACAACGTCGGGGCGAAACTTACTCAAGCGGCTTTCAAAATCATTCCGCGACGCACCGTTCCACACCACCCTTGCCGGCATCTGTAACTTCTGTAGAGTGGAGAGTTGCTCGATTTCGTGATTGCTGCGCTCGTATTCCTCCACCGTGTGCCCGTGCGCCCGCAACAAATCGCGCTCCCGCGCACAAACAACATCTTCGCCGCCGGGCAGCTGATACGTGTTGTGTGCAAGCAGGATCTTCATGCCGGAAGCACGAACGAATAAGCTTCAATCAAAATTTGGGGGGACTAATGGATCCGAAGAGAGGTGCAATGCACGTGCCAGCAGCCTGTTTATCCGCGTTTCGCCGCCAACAGTGGTTCGCCTTGGGGTGCGGCTGCGATCGTGCGGCTCCGTTCGTAGCCCACTCGATCCATCACGTCACCCGCGTAGTAGTCGATCATCTCAAGCTGTTCTTGACTATACTTTCCTTCCCATCCTCCCACTTTTCCAGCGCGAATGAATTGTCCCCGGACCGATGCTTTGCGTGGAGATTGCAATTCCTTGGCCCGCATCTGCTCGACGGAGTTGTTGGCGACCGCGCGCCGGATCTGCTCCGGATCACGCTCCAACCCGCCAAATTGCAGCATCCGTGTGAAGCCCGCTTCCGGGTCGCTGCGCAGATCTTCATAGCGCAGCACAAGCAATTGATCAGTGCCGTAGTAAGGACAATCCAACCAGGAAGCCACATGCCTTGGCCATGACCCATAGCCCGTGACCTTGCCTTTAAAAAACGCCTTAAGGAATTGGTCCATATCGCCATCAAAACGCGCCAGCGCGGTCATGAAGGCGAATTCAGAAAGAATGACATCGCGCACATCGCGCAGCAGGTAAATGGAACGCTTATATTCTTTGCGGAAAGCTTCGTGCGTGCCAATCAGACGACCGCCGTTGGGCAACACACTCTTGGCCCGCTCCTGCATTCCCACACCCAGCATCAATGAGTTGACAGACTCAAACGTGGCATTCTGCCCGGTCAGAATCTCAAACATGGTGAACCGGGTCCAGGTCGTGCCGGATCGGGGATAGGTAGAGAAGAAAATATCGGCAGGACGAAGGCCACGATGTCGTAGCCACATGACTGGGCGCCGTATGGGAGTTTTCGACAGAAGGAAACGCAACTTCGCTTTTCGGTTTTCTGGTCGTTTGGCCTGCTCTTGCTTTTGCGTGCTCATCGGCTTATTTGCTCCTGAAGTGTCGAAAACGTGATCCAACCAAGCTAGGACGGTCGCCCGCTCTCGCTGACTAACGTTTCGTTCGAAATAGATTGGGCAGCTCGTTGACGAAGTCTTCGGCGCAGGACAACGAACACCATGATCAGCGAACTGAAATCGGCAATATTGCCGCCCCAAATTGCACCCTTCAACCCGAAATACCACGTGGCAGGCACGCCGATTACCAGGGATCCCGCGGTGGCGACGGCGAATGCTTTAAAGACCAAATCGGGCGCCTCCATTCCACGCAAGGCAATCGCCGGTCCATAGGCCGCGCTCCAAACGATAGAACCAACGGCCACGATCGGTAGCAGACCGACCACGTCCATGTATTTCCCTGAGTACATCAAGTGGAACACCCGTTTCGGAAAGGGAAGAATCAAGGCCCAATACACCAGCGCTCCGGCAAAGGCGAGAAAGGTCATTTGGGCGGTCAAGGCGGTCGGTCCGGATGCGCCTTTTCTTGCAGCCACCCTGGCCGCGTAAGGCAAAAACAGCATAGACAATGCCGCTTTGACCTGTTCGAGGGGAAGGGTCAGGTTCATCAACGCTTTGAGCTGGCCGGAGGCAGCCATGCCATGAAAGCTGCTGATCAGCGGATAGTAAATGTTTGCTGGAATCCATCCGGCTACGCTGCTGGCCAACGCCCAACGGCCGTAGCTCCAATGGCGGCTCCAGGTTTCGCTCAGCGAAGGGCCCGGATCACCCGGCGGCAACTTCGCGCGCATGCGTATCCACATTGCCACGCCCGTCCCGAAGGCGCCAATCGCGATGAAGAGAAACGCGGTAAAAGGCGACAGAAGTCCGCGATGAAAAGCGATGAACAGTGCTGCCATGATCAGGCAGCAGTACATGAAAGACCCAGCTGCGGCCTCGGCCGGGGACAATTCCAAATAAAACATCCGGCGTGCCAACCCAAAAACCAGCACGCACGGAGACGCAATGGTGACGCCGGCCATCGCCCCGGCCAGCCCTCCCGTATGGCTGATTCCGTGTAAGACAAAGGCTGAAACTCCGAGAACCACGCACAGTGAAACCGAAATGACGAGATGAATCCGAAGCAATGTGCCCAAATATTGCTTGAGGCAGTGATGATAGGAGGACCCGCCAAATACTGCCATCGGCTCGAGTACCAGCGCCTGATACACCAGTGACAGTAAAACAAAAATACCGAAAGCGACCGCGTAGGCGCCGTATTGGTCGGCGCCCAACCAGCGGGCCAGGAGGATGCTAAGCGCAAAATTGGATCCGGAAATCAGCCCCTGGTCAATTATGGCCAGTCCGCCCTTGCTCGCCAGCGGCAGCAGCCTCTTGCGCACAGTTTCGCGATGCACGCCGAACACCTGCCGCGGCAGCACGGTCCACGGCCAGCCCAGGGTCGCCGGTTCTCCCGCATTTTCGCTGGCTTCGAGCGACGCCTCGATGCTGGCCCGCATCTCCTCGTCGAGTTCGGCCTCGCGGCTAATTTCGGTTGAATTCAATTCCGGCAAGTCGATGTTCTCCAATGTGTCTAGCTGATGCGCCTAGCTGACGGCCTGCTTAAATGTCGAATGCGCGTCCACACAAGTGCCCGCTTCATCAATACAAGCCTTCAGTCGTTTAGCGAAAACGGCGACCTGCGGTTCGACCAGTACGCCGTAGTGATCGCCCGGAATATCTTGAAATTCCAGTCCGCCCATCGCGAGATCGCGCCACGCCGCATACGGATTGCTCGCGGCCCGCAGAGATTTCTCGGTCGCGCGAAACAGCGTGATTTTTCCCTTGTACGGCCGCAAGGCATACTCTTCGGCGGCGCGAGTGTTGGCGAAGAAAACCTTTTTTAGGGAATACGGTACGCGCAATCCGCGCCAGCGCCGGCGAATGCCTTTGTAAACGCCGCGCGGCAAATCGGAAAAAATAAACTTGCGGGTCGGCTGTCGGAGCGATTTAAGCAAAGACGAGGTTTGCGGCTTTACATGCCCCGGGGCGGTATCAAACAGCGCAAGGAATGCGACGTTTTCACCGCGCTCCGTAAGCTGTTGAGCGATTTCATATGCCACCAGGCCGCCAAAGGAATATCCACCCAAAAAATACGGGCCCTCGGGCTGCACGCTACGAATGTCTTGAAGATATTGCGCCGCCATGTCTTCAACCTTCGTCAGGCAAGGATGCGTCCCATCAAGGCCGCGAGCTTGTAATCCGTAAAAGGGATGGGTCGGCCCCATGTGCCGGCCTAGATCGCGAAAACCGACAACATTGCCGCCAACTCCATGAATGCAGAAGAATGGTGCCTTCGCGCCTTCAGGCTGAATCGCAACAATAGACGACCAATAGCGCACCAGGCTGTTACCCTGGAGCGCAGCGCTCAATTGCTCGACTGTGGGCGCCTGGAGCAACATTGCCAAGGGCAAGGGACGCCCCATCATCTGCCCAAGGCGGTGCATCATGCGTGCCGCCAGCAGCGAGTGTCCGCCTAATTCGAAGAAATTGTCGTTCAGGCCGACGGGACGATCCAGCACTTCTGTCCAAATGGCCGCAATCTTGCCGGAGAGGCTGCCATCATTTACAGTCTCAACATTCTCGACCGTCGCCGCAGGATTCATCTGGCCAAGCGCACGGCGGTCTATCTTCCCGTTCGGCGTGAGCGGCAAGGCCTCCAATAAGAAGACAAGCGATGGCACCATGTAGTCTGGGAGCCGCTCTTTCAAATATGCTCGCAAGCGTTCGCCGCCTGCCGCTCCCAACGAGCGCGACATCACTACGTAGGCGAGCAACCGCTTTTGCCCGGGGCTTGATTCTTGTGCAATCACGGCCGCTTCCCGCACGGCTTCATGCCGGGCCAAGACTTCCTCTATCTCTCCCGGCTCAACGCGAAAGCCACGGATCTTAATCTGATTGTCCTGCCGTCCCAAAAACTCAATCTCCCCATCATCGCGATAGCGGGCCATATCGCCGGTACGATACATGCGAGCAGCACTGTCACTGCTGAAGGGATCTTGCACAAATTTCTCTGCCGTGAGCTCCGGCCGATTCAGATATCCCAGCGCTACACCATCCCCGGCAATATAAATTTCGCCGGGAGTCCCGATTCCAACCGGTTGCCGGTCGGCATCCAGCAGGTGAATTTGCGTATTAGCGATCGGCCGCCCGATGGGGACGGATGTGGGCGTTTCCGCGGCTGCGGGCTCGAATGCCGTCGCAATTACGCTGGCTTCGCTGGGGCCATAAGTATTGATCCATCGGATTTGCCCCGCCACTCGTTCCTGCCACCGCGCCAGCCCGGCCGCCGAAACTTTTTCGCCGCCCACGATCACCAGGCGTAAACTCGCTGGCAACGTGAGGCGCGGATTTTCGTGAAGATAGTTTGTCCACTCATGCCAGTAAGCCGTCGGCAGATCCAGAGCGGTAATCGAATACTCGCGCAGAAAGCTCACGAATTCCGAAAAACCCAGCGAGAAATCTTCTGGCTTCAGCACGACCGTGCCGCCTGCCGCCCAGGTGGGGAAAATTTCTTCGATGGCGATGTCGAAGCTGATGGACGAAAACTGAAGCATACGGTCACTACAGCTCAGGCCATACAAACTCAAGGACGCAATGCTGTGATTGACCAGGCCGCGATGTCCTAAAAGCACGCCTTTAGGGGTGCCCGTGGATCCCGAAGTGTAGATGATGTAGGCTGCGCTATGTGACGTCGTCTGGCGCGGAACGTTGCCCTCGGCCTCCCACCCTTGCGCGAAAAACGCGGAGGAATCAAAATCAACGATCTTCGTACCGCGCGGAGCGGCTTGCGAATAAAAATTACCTCGTGTCAGCAGAACTGGAGCCTGCACGTCCTCAAGCATCAACCGCAGACGTTCTTGCGGATACGCCGGATCCAGCGGCACACATGCGCCTCCCGCTTTCAATACGCCCAGCAGAGAAACCGCAAATTCGAGGGAAGATGGAAGGCCAATCGCGACTGGCACATTTTTATTTACTCCCATCGATTGCAGATGACGCGCGAGATGGTTGGCCCGGCCGTTCAATTCGGCGTACGTCAATGCGTCTCGCCCGTGGACGACCGCATTCGCGCTGGGATCCCGCCTGGCCGCTTCTTCGAAAAGCTCATGCAAGCACGCAGAAGAAGGGTAGGATGTGTGGGTTTGATTCCACATCGCGATGATTTCGGCGTCGGGGCGCACACGCGTAGCTTCCGTCGTTGTATTACTCATGGGGGCTTCGACGCGGCTTGTAGTATGGGAATTCAACGGGGCGGATAACGGGTAGAGGCAGAGGAGACTGCCGGATGCAAGGCGCAGCCTGGGTTATGCTGCTCCCGAACCGCGAATTACGGCAGGAATGGTCCGCAGCAGAATTTCGAAATCCAAACGTAGCGACCACTTGTCGATGTATTGCAAGTCCATCTGCATCCACTTTTCAAAAGGGATGGAACTTCGGCCCGCAATCTGCCACAGACAGGTAATGCCCGGGCGAACACTGAAACGGCGTCGCTGCCAGTCTTTGTCAAATCCCTCGTAGTCGCGCACCGGCAGAGGACGCGGGCCCACAAGACTCATGTCTCCCCTAAGCACGTTAATCAGTTGCGGCAGTTCATCAATGCTGGTCTTGCGCAGGAAGCTTCCCATCGCCGTGATGCGCGGATCGTTCTTGATTTTAAACACCGGGCCCGAAACCTCATTCAAGTGTTCGACTTCACGCATTCTTTTTTCGGCATCCGCCACCATCGTGCGGAATTTATAGATATTGAACCGCCGCTTATTCAAGCCCATGCGCGTCTGTACAAAAAATACCGGGCCGGGCGAGGTCAGCTTCACCAGCAGGGCAACGATCAACAGGGCCGGCGACAAAATCAACAGGACCAGGGAAGACGCGAGCACATCCACCAAGCGCTTGACATATACCGGCCAGCCTTCCGTCATGCCCGCATAATGGGTCAACAAAGTTGCGCCTTCGATTTCCTCAGTTTTGGCCCGCCGTCCATCCACATCGAAATAATCGTTGAGCACCCGGATGGTGATGCCTTGCTCGTCGCAAATCCCGCGAATGTCGGCGTTGCGCGAATGTAGTGAGGCCAGGGGCAACGTCACAATGACTTCATCCACGGCATGAATGCGCAGATACTCGGTGAGATGGTCGAGATCGCTGACGAGGGTGAACCCGCTCTGTTTGAAATCAGGCAATCCCGGCCAATCATGATCGACAAAACCCAAAATGTGATATCCCAACCCCGGCTTGCACGCGATCCGGTTGGCGAACTCAAGCGCCCGGGGATTGGTGCCGACAATCAGCATGTGCCGCAGATTGTGGCCGTGCACGCGTACACGGCCCAGGGCCGCGCGAAGCGCGAAGCGCACTCCTACGGAGATCGTTGTGGCATAGACCCAGAATACCGCCAGAAACAGCGGCGTAACCATCTTGATCTGAAAAGCGACCGACACCAGCAAAATCAGGACCGTGGCCGTCGAGGTGGCCTTGGTGATGTCGATGATGTCGTAGCGGCGGCGGCCCATACGGCGGGAGCCGTACATGCCGTAAGCCGCAAAAATCATGTGCCAGATGAAAAGGAGTCCGACAAAAAGCAGAATGTTCCCCAGCTTGACCCGCATGGCGAACAGTTCCGAGAAGGAGTGTGGGGAATGACTGAAGCGCAGTTCCACATAGGATGCCAGGAGGAAGCAACCCACCATCACCATTACATCGAACAGCTTGAGCGCCGTTGTCAGTAGTTGCCGTCGGGCCGTGACCATTGTGGTTTCTCGCTTGCTCGTTACCGGGGGAGTTGTTTACGGAGATTCACTAAAGCAAAAACAAAGCCGCGTTACAGTCTGCGGTAAACGGATTCGGGCACAGGGAATTGACGTTGGTTCAGCACCGCACCCAGCACGCGCACGTTGGCGTTCTTCGCGTCCTGCAGCATCTTCTGAGCGATTTCCCGGCGCGACGAATTTGCTTTCAGGATTAAGGCGAGGCCATCGCCGGCCGAGCCCAGAGTCAGCGCATCGTGGAAGAGGTTCATCGGAGCGCTATCAATCACCACGTATTCGAACTGGGCCCGCAGCTGGCGAATATTTTCCAGTAACATCTGGGTTGAGCCAGCCGCCTGCACAGCCTTCTCGGGCGTGCCGTTGGTCAGTACCCAAAGATTGGGTTGCGCGGTATTGCGCAGATAGTCCTGCGTCCGCCCGCCGTCGAGGACCGCGTCCGCCAGCCCTTGTTGATTATTCAGGGCAAAGACTTCGTGCAAAGCCGGCGCGCGGAAGTTTCCGTCCACCACGCAAACCGAGTTCCGGCCCTGGGACGCGAGCGTCTGCGCTACCTGCGCCGCGAGCCAGGTGCAACCGGCCCCGCGTTCCACGCTGGTGAAGACTACAACGCGAGCTCCGTCAGGCTGGAATAAGCGCTGCGTGAGCTTGTTCAATTCCTCGCGCGAAAGACCTTCGAGCGCCTGGGGTAGGATGGCGTTTTCCACCGTACCCTCGGCGGCAGGGGTCCATGCGTTCGTCGCGCCTGCGGGAGCCACAACGGCAGGTTCCACGCGTTGGCGTTCTCGTTCTTCTTCCGCCGCCTTTTGCAGCAGTTCAAAATTTCTGCTCATAGCCCTGGTGTCCTTTTCTTGGGGAAGGGAGCTACTAACCCAACCGTTCTATTTTTAGTTACGAGTTTCACGCAACACATCCACCGGCAAATGCCGGGAAGATGCGCCGTTGCCATTCAAAGAAAAACCGTTGCCCGTTGCCGGCACGGCGGCCAGCACCGGAAGATTCAGAATTGACTCGATTTCGGCCGGTGTGCGGAAGGATGCGTCCATGCGTTCCCTCACGAATACCACTGCCGCGCTCATGGTGACTGCCAACAACAAGCCGACCAGCGCAAACAACCACGGGGACTGTGCTGGATACACTGGAACCGTCGGCTTTTCCTGGACCGCGACATTCACCAGTTGAGTCGTGTCGAGGGCTTCGGTGATGCGGGCTTCCTCGCGTTTCTGCAAGTAGAGAAGGTAATTATTCTCCGCTGCTTTCGCGTTGCGCGCTAGGTCGCCTTCCTCCACGCCCTCGGTTTCCAGCTTACGGATGGAGTCCATGTTTTGGTTAATGACTGCTTCCAGTTCCGTAGCCTTGGCCCGTGCGCCTTCTACCTGCGTTTTGTCCTTGGCCAGTTCATCGTCGATCCAGCTATAGGTCGGGTTCTGATCGGTTGTGACGTCCTTTAACGGGGTTTGTGCCGCGAGGGCCGCCTGCGTTTCCGTAATTTCCTTGTTCACTTCAACCAGCGGAGGATAATCCGGCTGATATTTGGAAGCCATATCGCTCTGCTTCAATTGCAAATTCAGCAGCGTGTTTTTCATCTGCTCGATGGTTCCCTCGTCGTCATTGGTGTGGACTTGGGTGGTCAGTCGGGCGTTCGTGCTTGTCTTGAGCTGGTCAAGCGCGGTGATACGGCGTTGCGCCTCTGCAATGTCAGTGCGGGTTTGCCCCAGTTGGAAGTTGAAATCATTCACTTTTTGCAGGGCAATGTCCCTCGCCATCATCGAGTTCGGCGTGCCATTGTTGCCGGGAAACGCCTTCAGTTTGGCCTCTGCATCGTTCAACACTGCCTGCGCCGTCTGCACCTGCCTGTCGAAAAACGCATACTCGCCGGCCGGGTGGTTCACTTCTTTGTGGTGCTCTAAATAAACGCTGTCGAGCGTGGTTAGCACCAGAGCAGCCAGCTTCGGGTCGCTCGAGTTGTATGACACTTTAAATACGTTGGCTTTCGGTACCGGGTCAACGCGTAGAGAGCCCTTTAGCTTCGATAGCGCCTTGGCCACGGCCTCCGCCGGCGTGCGTTTCCAGAAGATCCATTTCGATGTTTCTTTCTTGTCGAGGCCGGTCTTCACCACAACTTCGCGCAAGACATCGTCGCTCTTGATGAGTTCCACTTCACTATTCAGCTGTTCTTCCGTGACAATAGTTGTCGACAGCGACGGGTTGATCGCGGCCCCCGTGACTACCGGATCCATGCGGTTGATGTGCACGAGGATCTCGGTGTGGGCTTCATACAACGGAAGCATGGCTGTGACCAGCGCGGTTCCCAGCAACACGGCGAAGAAGCAGATGATGACCGCTTTCCGATGGCGAAATCCCATCGCCGCCACGTCACGGGCCGTCAGGGAGATGCCCTGCTGGCCGGAATAAACAACTAACTCTTGGTTCTCCATTGCAACTCTCCTCAGGGAATTCTGCTTAGAAAGTCTTGGTTTGCGCGCCCATCGCGTTGACGCTGTAAATCGGAAGCCACTGCTGGATTTTCGAGGCCGCATTTTTCGGCACGAAAATCAGGTCCCCGGGCTGGAGCAGGACGTCTTCCGACAGGTCATGCTTGGACTGCATTTTCTTTACATCGATCAAACGCGCTTCCGCCCAGGTGTCATTCACCCGCCGGTAGAGCACAACTTGCGAATGCTTGGCATACTGGCTCTGGAACCCTCCCGCCATGGCCAACGCCTGCAGGACTGTGGTGTCTCCGCGCAACTCGTATTTGCCCGGTTGCCGTACCTGCCCGTCCGCGATGAAATAAGGTTTCTGAAAATCCTTCAGCACCAGCGAAACCTTCGGCTTGTTCAGAATCTTCGAGTAGGCTTCGGTAATTTTCGTGGTTGCTTGTTCAACCGTGAGGTCTCGCACGTTCATGTCGCCAACACTGCGCAAGGTGATGTAGCCGTCGGGCTGCAGGCTCACCGTCTGGTTGTACTCAGGCGTGTAATCAAACACGATGTCCATCGTGTCGCTGGGCTGCAGCCTATAGCGCGTGTGCCGCTCGGAAAACGCCGGGCCGGAAGTCGTGCTCGTGCTCACAGGAACCGCAGTGGCTGATGCTGCCTGGGGCGCGGGTGATTCCTGCCAGGCGAACCCCGGCAGAGACAACAGCACCACCATTCCTATCATGATTGCAAATACTTTTTTCATAACACAGCCTCCATCAAAATATTTTTACCTCGCAAGCTTGGTCGCCAGACACAGCTTCGCCCCGTCAGTTTTTTTGGGAAGTCCAGTAAGTTGTTCCAAATGCAACCACTTCAGAATCGTTAGCCGTTTTTCCGTATTGCATGCAGTCCATTTCGCGCCGACTCGTTCCCACTTGCGATTACCTTCGCAAAACCGTCAGGTGTAGAGTTCAAGCAGGACGAGCTTGTTGATTCGGATTCCGCACCACGAATCTTGGTATCTGTTTGCATCCGTATCGTTTGCGATCCCCAAATTTTCCAGCAGCTACGCCGCACGTTAGGTGAGCGTTTCTCGGTGGGAAGGGCTTGGTCTTAAGTCGAGACAGCTTGCGACAAAACCAAATCGTGGACTAACAATATAAGAAATAGCAGTATCTCGCGAAGAGGCGAAAGGTTTAGGTGGGGTGGGACTGTTTGGCTCGGAGTACGGGAGCCTTAATTACTCCTACCTAAACGTCTCCTGTAAAGTGTGCATACTTTATATAACATAATAGATTATAAAGGACTTATATGTATAGAGTATATGCATCCATGTCTAAAGGTCGCATCGGTCACCATACGCATAGGGCACAAAAGTACCCTATATTTGAGGTTCCATACTTGACTAACTAGGTGCGTTCATCCCACCATAGGTGAGGGTTGTCCGACAGCAACCGGATCAGACTACGATTTTCATCGCCCAATAGGGAATTTATGCCTTCGACGGCCAACGCCAGCGCTCAGAATCGCCCCCCGGCGATTCGAGTCCTCATTACCGACAGCACCCGCATGGGTAGCCAATTGTTGGCCGATGCCCTCCGCCGTCACGCCCAATTCGAAATTGTCGCGGTATGCGCCACGGCCGAAGAAACGCTGGCCGCGCTGCCCGAAGCTAACCCCGATGTAGCCGTTATCAGCTTAAAGCTCGATGAACAGCCCACCAAGGGTCTCGACGTTTGCCGCCAAGCGCGGCTCTTGCTCGCCGACTGCAAACCGGTGCTCCTGCTCGAGAGCTCTAAGCGGGAAGGCGTTCTGGGTGCCTTCGGCGCCGGCGCCCGTGGCGTTTTCTGCCGTACTGAATCCGTGGAAACGCTGCGCAAATGCATTAGCGCGGTTCATGTTGGGCAGGTGTGGGCGAATAACAACGAAATCCTATTTTTGCTCGACGCCTTTGCCGACTCCGCTCCACCCCGTCTAACCGATGCCCAAGGTGCCGTACTTCTCTCCAAGCGGCAGCAGGACATTGTTCGCTGCATCACCGAAGGCCTTTCCAACCGCGAGATCGCCGAACGCCTCAAGTTAAGCGAGCACACCGTGAAGAACTACATCTTCCGCATTTTCGACAAGCTCGGCGTCTCCACCCGTGTCGAGATGGTGCTCTACGCCTTCAGCCAGCGCGAACAGCAAAAATCGGAGTGATTCGATATTAGAATTGAACACGGCGCAAGACGCGCGCTTGCGCCAACCGCGGGGCCGGCGTTATGGCGGTGGCGTTCTGCGCCACGGTCAGCGTGATCACACTCTCGTGCTTCACCACACTCGTTCCTGTGGGGCGTAGCGTGTAAGTCCCCGGGGCTGTTTTCGCGCCCACGGTAATCGTGAAGGTCGAAGTCGCAGCGTCGCTGCCATCGAGGGTGAGGGAATTGGGAGACACCGCACACGTAATCCCATTGGGCGCACCGCAGCTCACTGCGATGGTCTGATTGAATCCCGCGATCGGAGCGAACGTCACCGTGGAATACCCGACCCCGCCCGGATTGAGTGTAATCGCGTTCGGCGCCGCCGAGATCGTGAAATCCGGCGCCTGTCCGACTAGCGCAATGACTTGTGTGGGATGCCCATAGGCGTTATCCGAAATCGTAATGCTACCCGTGCGCACGCCGTATCCCGTGGGTGTAAATGTGAGCGTGTATGTACAGCGGTCCAGCGGTGCGACCAGATTTTGGGCGCAGGTCGTTCCGTTGACAGCTGTCAAAGCGAAATCTCCAGCCACTACGGGCGTACCCGTGATCACGAGATCATCGGTTCCCTGGTTAATCAAACCAAAGCTTTGCGGCGGGCTGGTTTGGCCGACTTGCTCGGGAGCAAACGTGAGCTTGGTCGAAGTCGCCGTGGCAATCGGGGTCAACGCCACATGCCGCACACGGTTATTGCCGCCATCAGCGACGTACAAATCGCCAATGCCGTTAATGGCCACGCCGAAGTTGTTAAGGTCGGCATTGGCCGCGGGACCACCGTCGCCTTCGAGTCCGTAATACTTCGGGTCGCCCGCGGGTCCTGCGACACTCATCACGGTTCCAGTGAGCGCCGAGATACGCTGGATGACATAGAAGAAATCACTGCCGCTGACATACAGGTTTCCGCGCGGATCAACAGCAATGTACTGTGGCGTGTTATAGGCGGATGCCATCGCGCTTACCTTGTCCGGGCCAAATGCATTTTTGCCCGTGAACGCATAGGCGGTAATCGTGCCAGTGGTATCCACTTTGCGAATGCGGTTGTCGTTGGTATCGGAGATATAAACATTTCCTTCTGCATCGACGGCAACGCCCATCGGGCCATAAAGTTGAGCGCTAGTCGCCGGGCCATTGTCGCCACAGTTGCCGGCGAGAGGATTGCCGCAGACCGCGCCTGTTCCAGCGAATGTGCTTATCATGCCCGCAGAGTTCACCACGCGGATCTTGTTAGCGCCCGCATCGGCGATGTAGAGATTGCCATTGGCATCAAGTGCTACTGTGGTCGGGCGAATGAAGCTCGCGCTGGTGGCGGGCCCTCCGTCACCGCAGGGCGATGTCGCTTTCGTGCAAACGCGGCCATTTCCCGCGACGGTCGAAATCATTCCATTCGCCTGGTTCACAAAACGAATGGCGTAATTGTACGTATCGGCAATGTAGATGTTTCCGGAATTGTCCACGGTCAATCCAAAAGGCGCGCTCAAACTTGCGTTCAGGGCCGGGCCATCATCGCCCTGGTAGCCGGCTTTGCCGTTTCCAGCGACGGTGTAAATGTTGCCGTCGGTCGTCATCATGCGGATGCGATTGTTGGAAGTGTCTGCGATATAAAGATTTCCCGCCGCATCAAGGGCTACATCGTGGTCTGCCGCCAGTACAGCGCTCGTTGCCGGTCCCGCTGTCGCCGCCGTTGCCGCCTCCGGCAACTGGAGTGATGGTTCCGGAAGAAACGCTGCGTATCAGTCCATTTCCGGTGTCGCCAATGGTCAAAGTGCCAGTTGCATCAATCCAGACTCCACGGGCGGCGTTGAGTTCTGCCGTCGTCGGCGCTTGGTAATCGCCGTTATAGCCGGGAGCGCCGGTTCCGGCGACCGTGCTAATCGTGCCGTCTGCGGCTGACACCATGCGGACGCGGTTCTCGGGAGGATCCGTGACGTAAAGATTGCCGGATGCATCCAGCGAAATCTGCCATGGATTGGTGATCTGCGCCGCCAGCGCGGAACCGCCGTCGCCGCAGCCCTGCAAGGGAGTGAAGCATCCGCGGCCATTGCCCGCGTAAGTGGTGATAACGCCCTGCTTCGAAACCACGCGAATCCGCCGATCGCCAGAATCGGCGATGTATATATTGCCCGCGCCATCTACCGCGACGCCCTGAGGATTATTGAGGTTGGCAGCTTTCGCGCTGCCACCATCACCGCAAGCGTTCGTGGAAGTTGCGCACGGCGTGCCGTTTCCCGCGATTGTATTGATGGCTCCGGGATTAATGTGAACTCCTGCGACTGTGATAGCCGTCGATTGTAAGTTCACCACGCGCACTCGGTTATCCACCGTGTCGGCGATATAAACATTGCCCCGCGCATCGGTTGCAATTCCGGTGGGATAGCTCATCTGCGCCGCCGTCGCAATCTGCCCGTCGCCGCAAAGTGTAGTGGGGTCGTTGCAAAGATGTGTGTTGCCCGCGATCGTCGTGATAATGCCGTTCGCATCCACACGCCGGATCAAGTAATTCGTCATGTCGGCGATGAAGAGATCGCCCTTGTTGTCCAAGGCGAGTCCGGTGGGTTCGTTCAAACTCGCGCTGCTGGCAAGCCCGCCGTCAAACTTCAGCGCGTCTTCGGTCGAGTAACCGATACCTGCGACCACGCTGATGGCATTGCTCGAGTCGATTTTGTAAACCATCTGCGCATCGGGAGACGCAAAATACGTCGTGCCCATCCCATCTGTTACTACCGCGCTCGGTCCGGGCACGTCGGCGTAGTTGTGGTTCACGATGAAAGAATGCACGGACGGTGGGCGCACTGCCGGAGGACGCGCGACGCTGATTGCTCCTATGCGGCCAAGCGCTGATTCGTTCAGTGTGCGGCTAAGAAACGTCAGCCCTAGTTTGCTGATGTTCGGCGGGGGAATCGTACGGCGAACTTTTTGTGACGGCGCTTGGCTCTGGGTGTTCACATTGCCGCTTGCGTTCGCACCGCCCGCCACCGTAGTGATGGTGTTTTGCGCGCTTGCTGTTCCGAGCGCAGCCAGCATCACCAAAGAATAGATACCCGGCCTTCCGGCCGCTTGCCGAAGAGAAAGCAGTTTCATAAGTTGGGATCCTTGCGTTCTAAACGTCATCACAAAATCAAGATCAGCAAAGTCAAGATCAGGAAAATCAAATGGGAGAGGTCAAGCGCCTACCGGGTCATTCGCAATGTTCAAACTTTATCGGCCCGCGGTGGAGTCGGCAATGAGTGTTCGGACTCTGAAACTGAGGGGAAAAGGACTCCATGAATGGATACTCCACTCGCGCGGAGATCCGGAGAAAGGCATAAAAAACAGCGAGAACATGGGGAAAGAAACGGATGAAATGCCGAGAAAACCGGGAAGTGAGCCTAGCTGGCTTTGGCGCGATCCGGGGCCGCGGCCGCAGCCCGTTCTTCGAGCAACAAACGCCGCAACGTGCGCAAGTCGTTCAACAGTCGCCGGCTCGTGGTCAAATGCTTTTCCAATTTTTCGAGTTTGTAGAGGACCAGGCGCATGGCGTCGGCGCGCCGCGATTCGGCTTCGGCCTGCAAATCCGCCGCCGTCGCTTCCCGCGTATCCACCACAGCCTCAATCACAAGCCCGAAGAACTCCTGGGCGCTTTCGATGCTGGCAAAGGGATGATCAAATTCTCGCGGCACAGTTCGCTCCCGTTAAATACGATGCAGGTCGTTGCCCAATCCGTAAACTCCGTAACCAATTGATATTTCTGAGAATCGCCGGTTGAGCGAAAGCGATTATACGCGCCCTGTGCAGGATTATGCACAGGAGGGAAAAATCCGGGTAATTTCCGTAGAAAGCGCGATTTCTTGACCAAATTCAATGATCGGCAGCCTTGTTCATTATTCGTATGAGCACTCTGGCTTGACCGTGACTGCGATGTCCGAAAATACTTGACGGAGCCGACGAACGCCGCTAGGCTTGCCGAAAGACCTCCCTCCGGCCACGGGCGTGATCACTGTGCACACAAATTTAAGGCTGTGGCGGCCCAGTAGTTATTGTTTTGGTGGAAAGATACTGTGAGCGAAGCCAACCAGACCCTCGCGACTGCTGCCGAAGCCGCAGTGCCGGCCGGCGTGCCGACTGCGGTGCAGCCTAAGATTCGTGAAGCTCGCGTCGAAGACTATAACCAGATCGCTTCCGTAGTGCAGCGCAACGGCTTGGGATTCAAGCCCGAGGAGCAATGGCGGCATCTTTGGCTGGACAACCCCGTTTACCAGCGATTGCAGGACTGCCCCATCGGGTGGGTCGCGGTCATGCCCGACGAACGCATTGTCGGATACCTGGGAAACGTCGTCACTGGGTTTTCCATTCAAGGTGAATCGGTGACCTGCATATCCAGTTACGCGCTGGCTGTGGACCCGCCTTATCGCCGTCTGGCGGGCTTCATTGGGCGCCGCTGTCGAAACCAAGCCAATGCAGAGATGCACATTATCACCAGCGCCAATTCCAAATCGTTTGCCATGGCGCAAGGGCCAATGACAGGATCGAAAGTGCCGGCCGGCGATTGGCAGCACTCGGTTTACTGGATCACGAATTCTCACGGTTTTGCCGCCAGCGCTCTGGCCATGAAGAACCTGCCCCAGATGGCGTCCTATCCGGCAGGATGGGCGATGAGGGTGAGAGAAGCGCTTCGCCGGGACCGCTTCCACTCCGAGAGTAGGTTGAGTCAATTGGAGGAATGCTCGACGTTCGATGAGCGCTTCGACGCTTTCTGGGAAGACCTCAAAAGGACTTATCCCCGCCGCCTGCTCGCGAATCGCTCGCGCGAGGTGCTCTTGTGGCACTTCAAATATCCGTTGCTGCAAGACCGGGTGTGGATTGTGACAACGGGCAGAAAGCCTGCCATGTCGTCGTACGCCGTTTTCTGCCGCATTGACAATCCCCGCATCGGATTAAAACGCATGCGTTTAGTCGATTTCCAGACTCTCGATGGAGACGTGAAGATGCTTGGGCCCATGCTGGCGTGGGCCCACGATCGCTGCAAGCGCGAAGGCATCCATATGCTCGAAGCTTCCGGCTTTCGCCCGGAGAAAGAGGAAGTAATTGAGAGTTTTAATCCCCATCGCCGCCAACTCCCTAACTGGTTTTACTTTTATTGGACGAGGAACAAGGAGCTCGCGGCCCTGCTGACAAATCCTGACGCGTGGGACCCGTGTCACTATGACGGCGATTCCAGCCTCTAGCGCCTGATTTCATTCCTGGATTCTTGCAACCCGGATCCTTGCAACCTGGTTTCTCGTACTCCCGCGGGGCTGCGTTATACTGATGCGCGGGCGCGCAATATGCGCGCGTCCTTCAGTGCATGAGTTTCAGTGGATAGAAAGCAGGGCGCGGAAGTGGCTTCGCAACTTATAACGACTGGTAGTCCCGAAATCGCGGAGAAATCCGTGTCGTCGACGCGGATCGATGACGCCTGCTGGTACGCGGTGCGTACACGTTCGAGGCATGAAAAAGTGGCGGCCAAACAGCTCGATGGCGTGGGCGTGGAGACGTTTCTGCCGCTTATGACGCAGGTGCACCGCTGGGTCACCGGCCCTAAACAGGTGGATGTGCCCTTGTTTCCCGGCTATGTATTCGTCCGCGTCGTATATTCGCCGGACCAGCGCGTGCGTGTTCTGCGCTCCCACGGAGTGGCCGGTTTTGTCGGTTCCGCGCACGGCAAAGGCACGCCCATTCCGGATAAACAAATTGAAGACATCCGGGTGCTGCTCGACCATAAAATTCCCTTCAAGAATTCGATTTCGCTGAAGGTGGGTCAGAAAGTCCGCGTGAAAGGCGGTTCGCTGGATGGTGTGGAAGGCGTGCTGGTAGGCAAGCGCAGCCAGCGCAAATTGTTGATCATGATCGAACCCATTCAACGCTCGCTGTCCGTCGATTTGGAAGGGTACGACGTCGAAGCTATCTGATTGAAAATAGTACAGGTTACCCTGTAGGTACTATTTTCCCGCTTCGGGCAGACCTTTTAGAGACTTTCTTCCGCTGCCCAATCCCGCTCAACCACAATAAGCTTATAACAGTGCCGTATGGGGAAAGATGGCGGCCCTGTAAAGTTGAGACTCCTTCAAGCGAGGTTTCTGATTATGCGAACGGTTTTAATTTCATTGTTTGCCCTCTCACTGTGGACGATTCCCCTGCGCGCCCAGGCGCCGCCGGCTTGTAATCTGGAAAACAACATCAACGTGTGCACGTTTGAAGGCATTGATGCTTCGCAAATTCAAGGCGTGGGTTACAACGTCGATCCCAATGGCGCCATTGGAACTTCGCAGTACTTGGAATGGACTGACCCGGTTTATCAGGGCTATTCGAAAACTTATCCCTACACGGCGGTCTGGTCCGCGCCCGTGGATGGGAGCACACCCTGGCGGTATCACGGATTGCCGGATTGCGTCGGGCCGAGCGGCAACGTTGTCGTCAACTTCGACAAACTGGCTAAGCGCTGGGTCATCGGCCGCCGCCAGGCTCTTGCCGGGCAGCCGTATTACTACTGCATCGCGGTCTCCTCGACGGATCAGCTTTCACCCAATATGACCTGGTACCCCTATGGCTTCGATCTGACGCAAATTCTCGGAAAAAATGCGGAAGGCGACACCTACTACCCCGACTACCCGCGTATTTCGACGTGGGGCGATGCATACTACGTCACGATCGACGTCGAAGATCCGGATCAAGGCTATCCGGAAGTCGGCGTCATCGCGTGCGCTTTCGATCGCGCCGATATGCTGAAGGGCGGGACCATGCTTGCGCCGATCTGTTTCAAAAATCCGAGCACATTTAATCAGCTCTTTTATGCACATAGCTTGTTGCCCGCGGACGCCGATGGAACTCTCGCGCCGCCAAAAGGGATGGTCGAAGTATTTGCCAGCCTTGAAAACCCGACGACGGGCAACACATCAAGCTCCCTCAATCTCTGGGAGTTCCACGTTAACTGGAGCAATCCTTCGCTTTCGACATTTACCGGCCCAAAATCCGTCGGCGTGCCGACGTACACGCAAGGCTGTTATACCCCGGACCTGCCAACCAACACGGTTTGTGTGCCCGAGCCGAGCACCTCCGGAACCAACAACTTCATCGATTCTGTAGGCGACCGCTTGATGCAGCGGCTCAGTTTCCGAAGCACCGGCGGAGCGCATCCGACTTATCTCTACACCTTCGCGAACACCGTGCAGGTGGGTACGGGCGTCGAGTCACAAACCGGCGTGAGTTGGTATGTGTTTAATCAGGCGGGAGTCCGGCATAGCGGCATCATCAATCCGGGAGATTCAAATTATCGCTTCATGCCCAGCGCGGCGATGGATAAAGCGGGCAACGTCGCGGTCGGGTATAGCGCTTCGGGATACAGCCTGCATCCGGCGATCGATGCTTCCTACTTTAACTTTCAGAGCGGATCGCCCACGGAGATCAATCTGTTCTCAGGCACAGCGGATGAAGAGAACACCTTCCACTGGGGGGTTTACACGAGCATGACCGTCGATCCGACGGACGACTGCACGTTCTGGTACGTCAACCAATACTTCGACACGACGCAGTTTACGAACCCAACCTGGCAGACGAGAATCGCAAACTTCAAACTGCCGACTTGCAACTGAGCTCGAGTAATACTGGTAAGGGCCCGGACGGAAATCGTCCGGGCTTTTTTTCGTGGCCTCGTGAGATGGCGGCTTTCTCGGAGCACCGCAGATGGGTTGGTCGGCTGTTGCTGGGG
Source organism: Terriglobia bacterium (assembly GCA_963702965.1). Classification (GTDB taxonomy): domain Bacteria; phylum Acidobacteriota; class Terriglobia; order Terriglobales; family Acidobacteriaceae; genus JAJPHW01. The sequence continues at coordinate 2,484,992 of OY969776.1, read as the reverse complement.
CGAACGCTTCGCAGGAATGCCTCGCTTTGGACGCTAGCGGCCTCAGGAGGCGAAAAGGTAGCTGGGGCCGAATCAGAGGTCGCGCTCAATCCATCGCGCTCCTGCGCAAAATTAAATCGGTTTAATGGCCATATGTAAGTGCTTTAAAATCAGTGAATTAGGCGCCAATTTTTAACACAGAAGTACATGGTTGTAAGTGGTTGAAAGCAGGGGAGTAAGGGACGAGGTGGTCGATGCAGAGAGTTGCGCGAGATCCCTCGCCTCGCTGGAGCAAGCGCGAGGCGTCGGGATGACAGAGTCGAATAATGTGGCGAAGCGAGTTGCTTACTTTTCTTCAGGCCGAAGCACAGCGAACAGAATGACGTCGCGGATGGTGTGGGAGTCGGTGAGGAGCATGGCGAGGCGATCGACGCCGGAGTGTCGCCGCAAAACTCTTGACAGGGCGGCCCGTCGTTGAGACGGAATGACAAAACAGGCTGGGATCAATCGAACGTCGATCTAATACGCCAAGGCGAGCGCAGCGCACGCCTGCCCACCGTGATTCGCGGAATTCAGCGCTTCTGGTAGGGGTGGAAGATGTAGTCCTTTGCCTTCACGGCCACATGGCACGACTGTCCGCAGTCTTGAAGGGCTTTGGGATCGGCGGAGTACGTATCCGATGCAGCATCGTAGTTGAACACGGCATATCCCCAACCGCCGGTTTTTGGAAATCGCTTGGTGTCCTTCTCCATCACAAACGCCTGCTTAAAGACGTCGGGCACATCGACGTCAAAAGGCGCTTCGGTGCTTTTTTTGGGCTTCCACTGGAGCTTCACGATCATGGAGCCTTCCGGAAAGGGCTGGCCGTTGCCGGGAACGCCGGACTTGTACGCATTGATCATTTTCGGATCGGCGACGATGACCTTGAGGACTTCGTCGGTGTGAGCGGACGAGACGACAGACCAGTCTTCGTAGCCCCGGAAGTCGGAGAATGCGATTCCGCCCGGCGATTTGAGCGAGTACTTGTCGCTGTTTGGGTTTTGGTTTTGCGCGTAGAGTACCGCAGCGCAGAGGCCCGCGAGCGCTACCGCGGCGGTCGCAATTGTGAGCTGGGTTTGTCGCTTCATGGCGGATTCCTTTCCTAACGAATTTCAATTTTTGGTGCCCGGATTTGTTGCAAAGGATAACACCGAAATTCTCGCTTCGCAGCGGTTTTTCTGCGGGCTTTTCCCCTTACCGTGGCGGGAATGATTCAGCTGAGCTCTTGAAAGTTACATGAGCAATCATGCGGTTGAGGTTCGTGGCGCCCACGCTTCGCGAATTCCAGCAAACGGTGAGACATCCTCGTTTGTTCTTAGACTCAGGACAGATGCGGATTCCGGGCATTTACCACGTCAGGACTAAAGTAGAAATTCGTCAAATTTTGATGAAAGTGTGCAATTTTGAACAGATATGGACCAAGCTGCGCGTTTAACTTACTGCATGAACCCCGACAAACCCTACCAAGATTATTTCCAGCGGATGCTCGAATCTACCCCGCTCCGTACCCCCGCGATCTTGGGCCGAATCATCGAGGAAAATCGCGTACTGACTCAGGTCAATAAGAGTGGGAACAAAGTCAGTTTGCGTGCTCCAGATTTGCGTGACCCAGATTTGCGTTCGTCGGAGAAGTTGGTATATAGGCCGCGTACATAGGGGTAGATTTACTCAGTGCTCACTCGCCAAATCCTCGCCGCGATACAGGAGCCCGTCCTAATCTCGGTCTCCGAGCCATGCAGAGTGGGCGACTGCCTTAAGTGTGCAGGATTGTTTGAGGAAGACGGCGAGCCGATCTTCTGCATCCACAACTGCCACGATAAACGGAATAAGGATTGAGGGCGGATGGACTTTCAAGCGATTCTGGCCTAAGTGTGGTACGGCTGGGAATAAAAGCAGATTCCTCACCGCCAAGGCGGGTTCGGAATGACAAGGTAGTGAGATTATCGAGCAAGGTTTCACGGGCGGACGAGGCGTCCGCCACCTACGCGAGCTATTTTTCTTCTTTCTTTTCTTCCGGCCGGAGCACTGGGAACAAGATCACGTCGCGGATGGTGTGGGAGTCGGTGAGGAGCATGGCCAAGCGGTCCACGCCAACGCCGACGCCGCCTGCGGGCGGCATGCCGTAGGACAGGGCGCGGATGTAGTCTTCGTCCATCTGATGGGCTTCGTCATCGCCGCGCTCGCGTTCTTTTAATTGCGCCTCGAAGCGCTGGCGCTGATCTTCGGGATCGTTGAGTTCGCTGAAGCCGTTGGCGATTTCCATGCTGCCGGCGTAGATTTCCCAGCGCTCGGTCCAGTCGGGCTCGTCGGGTTTCTGCTTAGATAGTGGCGAGACAGCCGTGGGGAATTCATAGATGACGGTTGGCTGCATGAGATGCTCTTCCGCGGCAGCTTCAAATAACGCGGCGATAGTTTTGCCTGCCGGCTCTTTGGGATCGTAGGCGACGTGCGCGTGGCCTTTGTTAAAGCGCTGCACGAGATTCTTCACGGAATCAGCCGAAGCGAAGTCTGACATTTCGGGCTTTGCGCCAGCAGCTTCGGGCCAGAAATGGATAATCGCTTCGCGCATGGTCATGCGCTGCCAATTGGCCCAGTCGAGTTCGTGGACGTGTTCTTTTTCTCCTTGCTTCACGGTCCAATTGGTTCGTGTCCCCCCAGCGGTATCTTTCGCGGCCTGGGTAATCAATTCCTGAGTTAAATCCATCACGCCCTGGTAATTGGTGTATGCCTGATAGAACTCGAGCATGGTGAACTCGGGGTTCCAGCGCCAGCCGATGCCTTCGTTGCGGAAATTGCGGTTGATTTCATAGACGCGGTCAAACCCGCCCACAACAAGGCGTTTGAGATAAAGCTCGGGCGCGATGCGGAGATAAAGATCAATGTCGAGCGTGTTGTGATGTGTTTTGAAGGGGCGGGCGACGGCTCCTCCGGCGATGGGCTGCATCATGGGAGTTTCGACTTCGACGAATCCGCGGGCATCGAGCGAGCGACGCAAAGATTGGACGAGCTTGCTGCGCTTCAGGAAGACTTCGCGGACGTCGGGATTCACCACGAGATCCACGTAGCGCTGGCGGTAGCGCAGTTCGACGTCACTTAATTCGTTCCATTTTTTACCTTCCTCGCCGTCGTCTGCCTCGACGCTTTTGCCAATGGGCAACGGTAATAAGTCTTTGCTGAGGAATGTAAGTTCATCCACGTGAATGGAAAGCTCGCCGGTTCGGGTGCGGAAGAGATATCCGGCGACGCCGATGTGGTCGCCGATGTCGAGTAGCTTGTATAAACCGAATCCGTGTTCGCCGACCGCGTCTTTTTTCACGTAAATCTGCAGGCGCTGGCCATTTTGTTGGAGGTGCGCGAAACCAGCTTTGCCCATGAGGCGAATGGCCATGATGCGACCGGCGACGCGGACGGGAATGTGATTGGCTTCGAGTTCTTCGCCGGTCTTGGCTGAATTTTCCGCTAGAATCGCAGGGATGGTATGAGTGAACTCATAGATGCTGGGATACGACTTCTGGCCCAGAGCTTCAATCTGCTTGAGTTTTTCGCGCCGTAGTTCGTGAATTTTCTCGTCGAGTGCCAAAGGGTTCCTTTAATCCAGTCGTTAGCCCAGTAATTGATGAATACCGATTATAAACAGCGCGGTTGGCGTGAGACGGGATAAGACGCGTTATAACTGATTTAGCCGCATAATTTCCCTATGACGAATATCGCTGACTACGTGCTTTCGCTTCCTGCTCTTTTACTGATTCTGTTCGCCATCGGATGCCTGGTCATGGGCCGCATGTATCCGCCGGAGTGGCGCTGGCTGAACGGGACCACGGCGATTGTCGGGATACTCTTCAGCATCGCCGGACTCGTGAAAGTGCAATTGACGCAGGCGCAACTGGAGGTATCCGGCATTCGGCTGCAAGTGGGCTTTCAGCACACGATGGTCGTGGACGAACTTGCTGTTTATTTCTATTACCTGATCCTGGTGGGCGCGCTGCTTGCCATCCTGATCGCGTTGCGCCGGCCTGCTAGGGGACAAGCGCAATCGGCCGAAGCGCCGTCTGATTCAGCCCCCAGCGGCGGATTTTACGCGATATTGCTCTGCGGCGTGGTTGGATTGATGGCCATGGTTTCGGGCTTTCACCTTGGATTTATGTTCGCGGGCGTGGCGCTTTCCGAGGCTGCGGGTTGCACGATGGTGCGAGTTCTGGCGAGGGAAGATCCGGCGCGGAGCGCGTGGCGGCGGTTTCTTATCTGGAGAGTTTTTTCAGTCGCGATACTGGGCGCGGGGTTTGTTCTGTTGTGGAAGAGCGCGGGCGCGGCTGGACTGCACGAAATACGGCAGGCGGCGACGCGTTTCGCAAGCGGCCAATTGCCGGCGCATCGCGAGTTTCGCATCGGTCTGGCATTGACTGCCATCGGAATCATCTTGCGGCTGGCGGCGATGCCGTTTCACCAGTGGAACCACGCGAGGCGCGATGGCGAACCAGTGAACGTGGGCGCACAGAATTGTGTGACGGGGATCCTCTCCGCTATCTATCCGGCAGCCGCGTGGGCAATGGCGCTGCATGTGTTTTTGTGGGGGATGTATCCGCTGCGCGATATCTATGGGCCGTGGCTCATCTGGGCGGCAGTAGCGCTGCTCGGAGTAGGCACCCTGGCAATTCTTCTTCAGTCGGATTTGCGGCGATTGGTGGCATACGCCGCGTTGCCGGCAGCGGGATATATGCTGGCGGCCATGGCGGCGGTGGCGCAGGGCGACGCGTTTAGTACGGCGCTGACTGCCGGCTTGCGTGCGATTCTGGTTTACCTGCCGGCGATGATCTTCATGAATATCGGCGCGCTGGCGGCGGTCGCAATTCAGCGGCAACAGGGAATTGGGGGCGAGATCGGCGACCTGCGCGGGTTGGGCTTCCGCGCGCCTTTGCAAGCGGAGTTGTTGCTGATTGCGTTTCTTTCGATAATCGGCATTCCGCCACTAGCCGGCTTCTACGGAAAATACTACGCATACATGAGCGTGGCCGGGTCGGGACATCACAGACTGGCAATTTTCGGCGTGGTCTGCGCCGTGTTGGGCGTATGGTGCGTTATCCGCATGGCGAAGAAGCTTTTCAGCCGCGTCCCTTACGAGCAATCACGTCCCGCGATGGAGGCCTCGGGCGCATGGGCGGCGCTGATTTTGGGAGTGGGCGCGACGATTGTCACCGGCGTGCACCCGCAGTTCTTGATTCATTTGGCGAATTGGGCGGCGCATTTGCAGTAAGCCGCATTGGCATTCGACGCGAACATTCGCCATACTCTTAACTGCTAAATAAACATGAGGCGCAATGGCGAACGAGTTTCAAAGAGACGAGTCTCGAAAAGACGAGCCGCAGGAAACGGACTCTCCGAAGCGCGGATTTCTTGTCCAAATCGCGAAATACAGCCAGTTGGCATTTGTGTTGCCCGCGGCCACGGTTGCGGGATGGCTCCTGGGCGCTGGGCTTGACCGATGGTTGCACACGACATGGCTTTATATAGCCGGTTTGTTTTTGGGGATTGTGGCAGGCTTTGTAGATTTGATTCGCACGGTAACTGCGGATTCGAAATGAATCATGCCTGACGACCCTTCCATTCCTGAGCCAGGATTAGAGCAAGGCATTGACGGCCACGGCGAACAATTCTACTCAGGCGCGTTGCGACGGATTTCGCGGACCATGCTCGTTGGCGGTCTCATACTGGCGATAGCGGCATGGTTGCGCTTTGGCGGGCGAGTGGCGCTCGGCTTCGCGATAGGATGCGCGATTGCCTACTTTAATTTCTATCGGCTGAAGCGAGTGGTTTCAGCGATTGCGGACCGAACGACGCAGACCGCGACCAAGCAATCGAGCGCGGGGGTGGTGTTGCGCTTCTTGCTACGCTACCTCCTGATGGCCGTAGTGGCCTATGTTATGATCAAGCGTTGGCCGGAAAGTCTGAACGCGCTCCTCGCGGGGCTGTTCCTTCCGGTGCTGGCCGTGATGGTGGAGGCGGTGCAAGAGCTGGCTTTTTCCTTCACCCGCGAGCGATGAGTTCTAAATCCCTGTCTTAAATTTTTGGCGATTCTTAAAGGTTTGCTAGTAAGCGAAGGCGAAATACTGGGCTTTATCTGTACGAGCTTTATCTGAACGAGTTTTATTTAAATAAGCTATGCCGGAACAACTCTGGTTTACACAATTCCTGAATAATCTGCTGGGCGGGCCGGTGACGGCTTTTCTGCGCAGCATTCACGTTGAACCGCACCATCCACAGGCCCCGATCGCGAACGCATTTGCCATGGAATTGCTGGTGTTTGCGTTCCTGATTTTTGTTTTCGCCATTCTGCGGACTCGTTTGTCGGTGGATTCTCCCGGCGGAATGCAGCATGTGTTTGAGAGTTTGCAGGGATTCGTGGAAGGGCAGAGCAACGAAATTATCGGCGCGCACAGCGAGGGCTACACACCGTTTTTGATGGCGCTGGGTTTGTTCATTTTGATTGGAAACCTGATTGGTTTGATTCCTGGATTTGAGTCGCCGACCGCGGCGGGCGTGGTTCCCCTGGGCTGCGCAATATGCGTTTTTTTCTATTATCACTGGCAGGGCATCAAACACTCCGGAATCGCCTATTTCAAGCATTTTGCCGGGCCCATGCCGGTGCTTGCTCCGCTAATGGTTCCGATAGAAATCATCAGCCATCTGGCGCGCGTGATGTCGCTCACTATTCGTCTTTACGCCAACATGTTTGCCGGCGATATGGTGACGCTTGCATTCTTTTCACTGGTTCCGATTTTGTTACCGGTGGCGTTTCTTTCGTTGCACATTTTTGTATCGCTTCTTCAGGCATATATTTTCGTGCTGCTCGCGACTGTGTATCTGGCGGGAGCGGTGGCCGAAGAACACTAGAGTCAGAGATCACGAGTTTCAATTTCAAGCCTCGAGTTTCGGGTTTCTTAAATGCGGAACCTGAACCTGGAAGCTGGAAACGGCTTTCGCGTCGTTCAGCGTGAGGACGGCATCTCCCAAGATGCGCGTCAACCACCCACTGGCGGCAATTCATATAGGAGAAACACCATGCGTATTTTGGGTACCATGAAGTATGTGTTTATGGCGCTGTCGGTTTTGTCGGTTGCCACGCCGTTGTTGGCGCAGGGCGGAGCGACAGGCAGCTTTGACATCGTTCCTCTGGCGGCCGGATTTTCCATGGCGATCGCTTCCGGCCTGTGCGCTTTGGGTCAGGGCAAAGCCACGGCGCACGCTTGCGAAGCGTTGGCCCGCAATCCCGGAGCCCGCGCCGGTATTCAGCTGGCCTTGATTCTGGGTCTGGCGCTGATTGAGTCGCTGGCGCTGTACACGTTCGTGATCATTTTCGCCAAAGTGAAGTAATTTTTTCTTGCAACGAAAAGGCCTCCTTAGTGGAGGCCTTTTTATTTGCTTGTGAGATCGTGGTTAGCTCTTGCGCTCGCCGCTCCAGTTGCGGCCTTTCATAGCGGCGTTCTGTTCGACGGTTTCGGCGAGTATGCGGCGGAGGCGGTAGCGGCTTTCCATGTCGATGTTGACGATTTCGAATCCGATTTCGTTCACGCGGGTACGGCGCAGGAGCACTTGGGCTTTGATGTGGCGAACGCCGGCGGAAATATCAATGTCGGCTTCTGAACCCAGGCGCAAATTATCGTCTTTTGTGCCCATGCCGCCGCCGAGGCTGAGTTCACGCACGGCCAGGGTGGATTTACCCCAGGAACTGGTCAAAGTTGCACTGACGGTTTTGCGCAGCACGATGCGCTCGTAGCGCCGTTGCCGAACCCAGGGTGAGGCGGGCGCGGAGTCGAGCGGTGCGACCGCGAGGTCTCCGGGTTCCAGGCCGCTTTCGGCCATGACTTGGGGCGCGTAGGACGGTTCAATTCTGGTCAAGGCCTGGGCCGCGGCGATGCGGAGCTCGCGGTGATGGACCCACTTCCAAACTTTCTTGGCTTCGAGCAAGTTGCGCAAGACCGGAACCGCGTCCGGATCGCGTAGCCGGCCCAGCGATTCGATGGCTTTGAGTTGCAGCAAGGGAGGCCGGCCGCTGGCTTCGCCTGCTTCCGCCATCACAATCAACGGAGGCACGACGCTGCGGTCCCCGCTCATGCCAATTTCATCGAGCGCCTGGGGCAAGACGAGAGGATCCAGATATTCCACGAGTTCGAGCAAAGTGCGGCCGCGGTCGTGGGCCGCGCCATAAGCGATTTGCCGTACGGCCACGTCATGATAAAAGCGGTTCCAGTCGCGCAGACGGGTGGGCAATAGTTCAAGCAATGCCGCCACATCGAGCCGGCTCATGATGCCTATGACCGAAGCCGCCTGACGGGGCTGAGCTTCGCGCAAGATCTCGGCGAGATGGTTCATTCCTGCCTTGCCCAGTTCGCGGGCCAGTTCGACCATGCGATCACATTCTTCGCGGCGCATACAACGGAAGAAACGCTCGGCGAGGTGCTCGGCGGAGACTTTCGTATTTCGACGCAGCAATGCAATCAGTGCGGGCGGAAATTCCGGCAGCTTCAGTGCTTCTTCGATGAACTCGAGCAAGCGATTTTCGACGCCGATCCGCGGACGCATCTCATTAGCCAAGGAAGTACGCGTCTTGGCGAGCTGCTCCATTGATTCGCAAACCTGATTTAAGGCGGCGTATTCCTGCTGATTGCCGGCTTCCATGCTCAACCGTACGAACGACGCGCTCAGAAGGGCTTGCATTTCCGGATCACGCTCGTTGGCGAGCGATTCGCCCAAGCGGGAGATGGCGGCGCTGAGCAGCTCAGGTCCCAAATCGGCATAGAGATCGGCTAACTGGGTCAATCCAGTGGCAACTTTGCGGCGCGGCTCGAATTCTTTTACGCCAAGGCAATTGCAGTAGCTGCGCAGGACGGCGATGGCATTCTCTTCATCCTCGCGATCAAGCAATAGCTCCACAAACTGCCGCAGGTTGCGCGGCGGCACGCAATGGGCTTCGTCAGAAAGCAGAACCCGCTTTTTCTCTTCTTCAGGGACTTCGGCCCAGAACATGCGGTCGAGGATGTCGGTGTGGGACTCCACGAGTATTCCCGCCTTGTTCATCTTTTCTTCCTGCACACGCAGGATTTTGCGGAGCGATTCCATGCGCTCGCTCATCTCTTCGAGCATTTCGTGGACGGTGTTGACCTTTACGTCGCCCTTCTTATAACGCTCGAGAGCAAACTTAATGGCAATGTGTTCTGCCGCCTTCATGAGCAGTGGCGTATCGGACTGCTGCTCAGGGAGCTTAGAAGTAAGTCCGGCGAGCAGCTGTTGCAAGTTCACTCTGGTATTGGCGCCGACCTGGCTGATTTCGGCTTGTAGCGCTTCAGATTTCGACTCCGGATTACTCCCCGCTTCACCAAACTTCGTTAGCAGGCGGATGGCTTGAATCACTTCCTGTTCTTCGAGAGGGGCAACTGCTGCCGGAACCATCGGTCCGTTCGATTCCTGGGGGCCCGATTCGTTTCCTGACGCTGCACCCGTGCCACCACTTCCACCGTTCTTGGCGCCCTCTGCGGCCGCGATCAATTGCAGCAATTTATTAGGATCATTCAGCCAATGTTTAAATTCTGGACCCAGGGCCTGGGCGGCCAGCTGCGCTGCCATTGAGATTTCGCCGGTCGCCGGATCCGCGGCGACAAACTTGACTTCGTTGATACGGATGGCAGCTTTCTTGTCATCGCCAAAAATCTCTTTGATCTGTTTAGCGATATCTTGCGCCTTGGCTCCGCTGCTGGAAAAAGCCCGCACCAGGCGTTCGAAATCTTCGGGCGTGACCTGGTTCGTGAAATGAATGCTCGCTAGTCCGGCGGTGTTGAGGAGAGTTGCGAAGCTGCGCTCTGCCTGACCGGTCTCCAATGGGACGCCATCGAGCAGCAATACATTTCCGGAGACGCCTAGCAAGAAGGCGCCTTCGGAGCCGCGAGGCAAGCCATTCTGCAATTCCTTCCACGCGGTGGAAAACTGGGCTTCAGTACGGCGATGCTCCATGCCATAGAGGCGGACGTACTTCACAAGAATATTGAGGCTGTGAATAAAGGCCCGCGCCGAGGCATTGCGGCTGCCCCGAATTGTGTCGGACGTTAGAATAGGAGTCTCCCTGGCGCTTCTCTCTATGCATGGTCAGGGTAACCCGCGGAAGTAAGTAGGCCTATATTACCGAGGTAATTGCCATATAGGGCTTAGGGTCATGCTCCGCCGTGCCAGTTTTCCCAAGCTGGCGGCTGACAATAGGTTTATTCGCACGAGCACTAGAATAATGTAGGGTTTCAAGGCACAATAAGACTCGATTTCTAGTTTGGATAAGCCGCCCATATGTCTGCTGCTTCATCACTTACGTCACCGCGGCCAGCAGTTCCGAAAAAGACGGGATTCGCCCTGTGGATTGACCGTGTTCTGTTGGAATGTGACCGGGCCGAAGCGAGTTTCGCCGCCGACCCGGTGCATGACCTTCGTGTAGCCTTGCGCCGGTGCCGTTCACTCGCGGATGGCCTGATGTCCGTTGACCCGAGCCCGGAATGGAAAGCGATGAAGCGCGCGGGCAAAAAAGTCTTTCAGAGTTTGGGCGAATTGCGCGATGTGCAAGTGATGGAAGAGTGGGTTAGCCGTCTCGGCGGTGCGAGCGATCCGGCGAGCGCACGGATGACGCAGTATCTGTCGGATCGCCAGAACGAACTCAAACTTCATGCCGCGACTGCATTGCACGACTTCGACCGCAAACAATGGAAGCGATGGGGAATCACACTGCCACGGCGCGCAGGCAAAATGCGCCCCGGGAGCTTGGTATTCAAACATCTCGCGCTGGAGCGCTGGATGGAAGCGTACCAACTGCACCGGCGCGCGTTGCGCAACGGATCGAAAGTGGCACTGCACAGTCTCCGCATCGGCATCAAGCGCTTTCGCTACACGGTGGAAAACTTTTTGCCGAATGAATACGCGGCCTGGAAAGACGATCTCAAGGAGATGCAAGACATTCTTGGGGAAATCCATGATTTGGACGTATTTGGGGCGACGGGGCTGCGAATTGGTGCCTTTGCAGAGCCGGAGTCGCGTTCGCGCTGGCATGAAAAAATCAGCAGCGAACGGCAGTCTCGCATCGCGAAATACCGGGCAAAGATGCTCGGGCCGCAATCGCTGTGGCAGGTGTGGCGTGCCGCGCTACCTGCCGGCGAGGTCGCTGAAAGAGGCGCTATGCTGCGCTTCAAGCTGTGGGCGGCGTTTCTTGATCAAGACCAACACCACACTGCACAGGTGACTCGCTTGGCGCTTCAGTTCTATGAGCAGCTGCCACCGAAAAACGGGAACCATCCGATTGCAGGCCACACGCCGCGGGAAATTCTTGAGGTCGCGGCCCTCCTGCACAATACAAGTTGCGACAAGAATCCAAACAAGAAGCCGAAGCATTGCAAGGCCGCGCCTGGGATTCAAAAGCTAAAGCCGCCTTTCGGATGGAGCTCCGAGGACATGCGCCTAGTTGGTGCCGTCGTGCGCAATCGGCGCAAAGGATTACCGATCGCAAGCCAAAAATCAATGGCCGGACTGACCGCGCCTGAACGGCAAATCGTTGCGCAACTTGCGGGAATTCTCCGTTTGGCGGACGCATTTGATCGAAACCATGACTCCCGGATAGGGCGTTTACGGGTCAGCGCTGATAAAAATCTCCCGGTCATTACTATTGAAGCCGAAGGATATTCTCCTCGCGACCGAATGGCACAAGCCTTGGCCGGAGCGCGCTATTTATTGGAAACGGTCTATCGCCGACCGATTTTGGTGAAGGCGTTACGCGTGGCCAAAACCGTGCATAACAAAACCGCGCGGAAGAAGGCAGTACGTGCGAAAGCTACCCCCAAGACTCCCGCACGACTGCACGCCGCCTAGACGAAACCACGGCCAAGCAACGAAACTACTCTGGCACTTTTTCTTTCTTCCGATTTGAGCGAAACTCAAAGTTCGCATGACTCACGTCCAACTTGTCGAAATTGCCGTGCAATGGCTGCGCCGCTATCGCTGCGGTGTTGTCCTGTCTGAACAAATTTGCGCGAGCGGGGAAGCGCCAGATGCTATTGGATGGAAGCGCGCTCACCACTCCGTCGTTGTGGAGTGCAAAGTCTCGCGGGCCGATTTTCTGGCGGACATGGAGAAGCCATTTCGTCGCAATCCCAAGCTGGCCATGGGATGCGAGCGCTTCTACTTGGCGCCTACTGAGATGATCAAAGCCGCGGAAATTCCGGCGGGGTGGGGACTGCTCGAGTATCGCGCGCGCAAAGTCGAAATGCTTCGACCCTCGGAGAAGAACCTGCGCTCGGCGCGTGGCTTTAGCTACGAAATGAATCTGTTGCTCGCGAGCCTGCGAAGAGTCGAAGTGCGGATTGAGCCGCAGTCGATTACCGAATTTTTGAAGTGGAAGAACCGCATGACAGGGTATAACCGGGGAAGCGTTCCGGAAGGTCTGGTGGCTGGCGAAGATGAGGCCAATTTGTTTCTTGAGCCCGAAGCCACGTTAACGAGCTAAAGCTCTCGCCGCCCTTCGAGAGCTTTCTGCATGGTGATTTCGTCGGTGTACTCAATATCGCTGCCGACCGGAATTCCCATCGCGATCCGCGTAACTTTCATTCCATTGCGCCGCATCTGCCCCGAAAGATAAGTCGCGGTGGCCTCGCCTTCCACGGTGGGATTGGTGGCAAGAATAACTTCATCCACCTGACCGTGCTCGATACGCTTCAGCAAATTGGCGATGCGCAGTTGCTCCGGCCCTATGCCATGCAGCGGCGAAATCGAACCGTGCAACACATGGTAGACGCCGTTGAAGTGCTTGGTCTTCTCAATCGAGGCGATGTTGGTCGGCTCTTCGACAACACATACTAAACGTTGATTCCGCGTGGCGCTGCTGCAATAAACGCAGGGGTCGACGTCGGTGATGTTGTTACAGATCGAGCACAAGCGAAGATTGGCCTTTACGTCGCGCACGGCGGCGGCTAGGGCTTCGGCGTCATTATCATCCGATCGCAAGATGTGAAACGCCAACCGCTGCGCGGTCTTGCTGCCGATGCCTGGCAGCTTCTTAAGCTCGTCGATCAGCCGGGTCATCGGCTCTGCAAATTTAGACATAGAAGGGAAGAGCTAGTTCTCGAGTCAGACTCAGATTCTTACAACCCAGGAATCCCCATGCCACCAAGCATGCCGCCCATGGTGGATTTCATGGCTTCGTCTATTTTCTGCCCAGCATTGTTAATGGCGGCGGTAATGAGATCTTGCAACATTTCAATATCGCCGGACTTCACCGCTTCGGGATCAATCTTCATGCCCAGCACCTGCTTGCGTCCGTCCATTTTTACAGTGACAGCTCCTCCGCCGGACGAGCCTTCTACCACGGTCTCCTGCATTCTCTTTTGGAGGGTTTCGTACTGCTTCTTCGCTTGCGACATCAGTTCCTGGAGGTTAAAACCACCCATGATTGCGGCCCGTTACCGCTTCTCCTTGTAATCGATCGTAGTGCGAATTTCGGCGCCGAAGAGTTCCTTCATCTTTTGCACGACGGGCTCTTGCTCGGCACGACCGCGGCCGTTGACGCCGCCATTCGAGTTTCCAGAGATATGACGCGTTTGGGTCGTCTTAATATTTGCGCTGGAGACGACTTTTAATTTGGCCGGCAGTCCCAGAAGTCCGCTAGCAGTGGCGACGAGCAGGCGTCTGGAATCAGCGCCCAGCGACATATCGATCAACGTTGGAGACTCAGTCACTCGGACGATCACTTCGCTTCCCGCGATTTGCCATTCGCCTGCCTGGAGCATTGAGGCCAATACACGCTGGCCCGCATTGTTCAGCGCTTCGATTGCGACGGATGCGACCTTCTCAGGCGTTGGGGCTTGCACTTGTGAAGGCCGCGGCGCCGGTTCCTGAGGAAGGGCCTCGGCCAAAGCAGTTGCGCCCATCACTACAGGCGACGAGCTTCCCGCGGATACTGAACGAGGATTTGCGGGCATCGACTCCGAATACGCCTTTGATTCTGAAAACGCATTTGGTTCAGCCTGCATCTGCGGCTTGCTACCGGTTTTTCTTGCAGAATCTGCGGCGAAAGGCGAGACCGCTGCGGTTCGGCTGCTTGCAGGCGTCTCACTACGTCGAATGTCGGCTACCGCTGTTGGTCTTCCAGGTTGTACCGGGGGCATGCCCGCATCGCTAAGAAGTTGCTCGAGAGGAAGCAACCGCTGCGCATGGGCCATCTTGAGCAGGCCTAATTCCAGATGAAAGCGCTGTTCCTGGCGATAGCCAAGTTCGGCGTGGGTCCGCAACATGATCTGCAAATGGCGAGTCAGGTCTTCCTCGCTGAACAGTTCGGCTACGCGAGAGACGCGGTGTCGCTCATCGCTTGAGATTTGCAGCAGGGAAGACTCGCCGCCCGTGACTTTCGCGACAATTGCGTTGCGCAGAAAGCGCACCATCTGCCGGGCGAAGTGCGTCGGGCTTTGACCATCGCTGATAAGGCGGTCAATCAGTTGCAAAATAGTCTCGCTCGAGTCTTGGGCGACGGCTTGCATGACTTCTTCCATGACTCCTGATGGCACGGTACCCACGAGTTGGCGCACTTCTTCGGCGCTAAGTTTGCCATTGGTGGATGCGATCGCCTGATCCATAATCGAAAGTGCGTCTCGCATGGAGCCGTCTCCAACCTCGGCCAGCATCGCCAGCGCGTCTTCGTCAGCGGAGATTTTTTCCTGCGATGCAATCTGTCTTAGCTGACCCAGAATTTCTTCAAAGCGCACCGCCCGAAAACTGAAATGCTGGCAGCGCGACCGGATAGTTTGCGGAATATCCTCTGGCTGGGTCGTGGCAAGCATGAAAACAATATGCGCGGGCGGTTCCTCCAGCGTCTTCAAAAGGGCATTGAACGCCGCATCGGTAATCTGGTGCGCTTCATCGAGAATGTAGATTTTGAAGCGGTCGCGGGCGGGGCGGTAACGCGCGGCTTCGCGCAGTTCGCGAATCTCGTCTATGCCACGGTTGGTGGCAGCGTCAATCTCAATTACATCAACGGAATTGCCCGCGCGAATCTCGGTGCAGGATTCGCACACACCGCACGGTTCGGTGACGGGCTTGTCCGAAGATCGGCAGTTGAGGGCCATCGCCAGAATGCGCGCAATTGTGGTTTTTCCGATGCCGCGATGGCCACTAAAAATGTAGCCGTGCGCGGTGCGGCCTTGCTGCAGCGCGTTTTTGAGCGTGCGGGTGACGTGGTCCTGCCCAATGACCTCGGAGAACTTCTGCGGACGGTATTTGCGGGCGAGGACTTGATAGCTCATGTAGCCTGACAAAATTATACGTGATGCCTGCGAGTTTACTCGCGGTCGTGCTCTGCTATTTTTGGGAGTCCGTCGCGTGAACTTGCGGACTTGGCGCGGGCACGGTAATCTGTGCGTTATCCATTTGCTTAGGAGAGTTTACTGTGCTGCTTACTCTTAGCACTCGCACCACCAATGACGGCATTGTTACCGTGGATATGGTCGGACGCATCGTCTTCGGAGACGAGTCATCGCTTCTCCGCGAGTATGTTAAAAAACTGCTGCCCAACAATAACCGCATCATCTTCAATCTGGCCGGCGTCACCTACATTGACAGCGGAGGGTTGGGTACGCTGGTTGCGCTCTACACCAGCGCTCGCACCAACGGCGGGGTGATCAAACTCGCC
This sequence comes from Terriglobia bacterium, assembly GCA_963702965.1. Lineage (GTDB taxonomy): Bacteria > Acidobacteriota > Terriglobia > Terriglobales > Acidobacteriaceae > JAJPHW01. The sequence goes on along the minus strand of OY969776.1, from coordinate 2,469,277 downwards.
AATCTTACGCCTCGCGTCGACGATGTATTGCAGATTACGAAGCTGGTCACGGTTTTTGAAGTTTACGATAGTGAGGAGAAGGCGATTAGCTCGTTCCGCAAGAGCGGCGCTGCTTAGGTTTCATCCAGTCTGTGGGAGGCTGCCGAGGCGCTTAGATTCTGACGAATGCTATCTAAAATAGTCTTTATCGCCGGGCTGGTCCTGGCTTGCAGCGGCTTTGTCTCGCCGCCAATTGCCCTCGTCATGGGGCTGGTCTTTGGGTTGACGTTGCCCCATCCATACCACGGGCTGAGCCGCAAGTGGTCGAAATATTTATTGCAGGCGTCGGTTGTGGGCCTCGGCTTTGGCATGAATCTGCAACAGGTGATCCACGCCGGACGCAGCGGCTTTCTCTACACTATGCTTGGAATCAGCTTCGCGATGCTGGCCGGAACTGCTCTCGGAATGTTGCTGCGGGTGGAACGAATTTCGGCATTTCTTATTTCTGTTGGCACGGCTATCTGCGGCGGGAGCGCCATCGCCGCAGTCGGTCCCATCACCAATGCCAGCGACGAACAAATGGCAGTTTCGCTGGGAACGGTATTCATGCTGAATTCTGTGGCGCTGCTGACATTCCCCCAGATCGGGTCGGCGCTGAAATTGACGCAGAACCAATTTGGATTATGGGCCGCACTCGCCATTCATGACACCAGTTCGGTTGTGGGAGCGGCGGCAAAATATGGAGCCATCGCGCTGGCCGTAGGTACGACGGTGAAATTGGCGCGGGCCCTCTGGATTGTGCCTATGGCTCTTGGCACGGCTGTTGTGCGCGGAGCAAAAGCAAAAATCCAATGGCCCTGGTTTATCGCGTTTTTTGTGCTCGCGGCGGTCTGTAACACTTATCTACCAGCGGGAGCGCGAGCTTACCATCTGCTTTCAGCGATTGCGAAAATTGGCCTGACCGCAACACTCTATTTGATAGGCAGTGGTATTTCGGTGGCCACGCTCAAGAAAGTCGGGCCTCGGCCTTTGTTGCAAGGGATCCTACTGTGGTTTCTGGTGGCCGTCGGATCGCTGTGGCTGATTCGCCACGGCTGGATTAGCATTTAGTCGAATCATGACTCCGAACGCCCGCATCATTGCTGCCATCCGCAAGATTCCTCGCGGCAAAGTTTCAACTTATGGCGCGGTGGCCCGTGCGGCCGGATTGCCGAACGGCGCACGGATGGTCGCACGCGCGTTGCATGGAGCCTACGATCTGCCCTGGCAGCGAGTGTTAGGCGCGGGTGGAGAAATTAAGCTGCGTGGGGACTCGGCTCTGGAGCAATGCTTTCGCCTGCAAGCGGAAGGCGTGACCTTTCGCGGCCGGAAAGTTGACATGAAACGACACGAACACAGGTTCGGGGCGCGGAAAATGAAGAAGACGAAGCTCTAATGCTGGCTGGCCACGCCTGCGAGCACTTTTTGATTGAATTCCGCCGATTTGTTGCGTGGCACAGTCAGCGACTTCCAACCACTTCCCTTAAAGTGCTTCGCCAGAAAGACAATCTGACCAATGTGATACGGGTAATGTGCAATCTGACGGTTGATGGCCTGCATCACGGAATGCGGCTCGCCCCGGATGGTTACTGTCCGTTCCAGATCAGTGTCGCGAAGAGGCTTCAGTGCGTCAAAAATGTATCCCCATCCGTCGTTCCAGACCTTCATTACGCCGTCTCGTGTCGAAGGTGGGCTCACAAATTCAGTATCCCGGTCGCGGTCGGGCTTCTCCCCGTCGCTGGTGAGAAAGTTGACCCAGCGCGAACGCATATTTCCGGCCATGTGTTTCACGACAATGGCAATCGAGTTCATTTCGTCATCCAGGGCGATGAACAGCTGTTCGTCGCTGACCTGCGCCATCGCGCCTTCTGCCAGCTTTTTATAGTGCTCAAGGAGTGCCGTCGAATCTTCGATATAAGAAGTCAAGAATTTGTGTGCCATTTTCCACCTGCATTTTCAGATTAGACTTTGAACTGCTCGTCAACCTCCACTTGATATCCCGCCGAAAGGCGATTGGTTTCGTTGGCCATGCCGACGACCGACATCAATTCCTTGAACATAGCGTCGGTCATCCCTTTCTTTTTCGCGGCGGCCGTGTGCGATGCGATGCAGTAATCGCACTGGTTGCTCACGCTGACGGCAACATAAATCAATTCTTTCATCAGCGGATCGATCGCGCCGGGTGCCATGATTTGCTTGATGTCTTCCCATGTGCGTTTTAGCGCGACGGGATCGTGCGCCAGCGCCTTCCAGAAATTATTGATCCAGTCGGTTTTGCGCGTGGCCATGATGTCGTCATAAACGGCCCGCACTTCGGGGCTCGCGTCTTTATATTCGATAAGTCCGAAAATCGCCATCATTTCTCCGTATTTGCTGATGAAACTCCTGCGCTACAGACCCGGCAATTCGCCGTTCAGCAACTTGCCCAAACCAGCCGCGGGGACTCGCAAGCCCACATAAAATGCTCCGAACAAGGCATAAACCGCGCTTACGTGGTCGAAGCGCATTTCATAAATCAGCTTCTTAAAGACGAGCGGATCGTCAGCGAACAAATCCACTCCCCACTCCCAGTCATCGAAGCCGATCGAGCCGGTAATGATCTGCTTCACCTCGCCTGCATAGCGGCGGCCCACGAGTCCGTGCTCGTTCATCTGACGCGCCCGTTCTTCGATTGGCAGGGAGTACCAATTTTTCTCCTCGCCGCGCAACCGGTTCATGGGATAGAAGCACGCATATCGGTTCGGGGGTATGGCAGGAAACAACCGGGGATGCATCGCCTCGCGTTGCCGGTCGAGCGTCTCCGTAATCGCTTTCTTCCACTCTTCCGAATGTGGCTGCAATCCGCGGTGCATAAGCTCGCTATAAGTCTTGGTGGACGACTCGTACAACCCCAATTCGATGACAGAAAGATACGATGTTGTCGGCTCGAGGTAATCGTTCAATTTCAACTTCGCGAGTTGCAACTCCGCCCGGTTTAGTTCATCGAACGACTTGCGAAAATGAATGAACATCAAGTCGCCCTTGTGACCGAGGAGGGAATACAGCGCAGATTGTCCTGCCGCGCCTTGCTCCATCTTTCCAATAACGCCGACGGCCTCATGCACAATCTCGGTCTTTTGTGTTGAACGTGACAGACGCCAATCGGCCCAGCGAAAACGCATCATCTGATGCAGCACGCTGTAGCCTTCAATGGTGAGTGGGACTGCCGGAGATTCGCTGGAAGCAGGTTCAGAGTGTGTCGGACGGTTGGCCATGAGTAATGTGATTAACCGTACCATTGTAAAACGCGGGAGGCGCACGAACTGGGTATTCGATCAAAAACTTCATCAGATATACTTTGAGGTCGCACTTAGCTACCTGAAATCGCTTACTACGGGAGACTCTCATGCAAAGCAACATCATCGGCACGACCATGCCGGTTCTCGAATTTACGCTGGAACCGAATGAATCCGTAATTTCTGAAGCTGGCGAGCTTTCCTGGATGAACAGCGCCATCCAGATGACGACCCATACTCAAATGGGCGGCGGGGGAGGAATTTTTGGCGTCCTGAAACGCGTAGCCGGCGGCGGAACTCTATTTATGACCGAATATCGTGCCACGGGAGCGCGCGGGGCAATTGCTTTCGCGACAAAACTTCCCGGCCACATCGTGCCCGTCGAAGTCGGCCCCGGCCATGAGTACATGATTCACCGCCATGGCTTTCTCTGCGCGACGCCGCAGGTAAACATCAGTGTCGGATTTCAGCAATCACTCGGCGCAGGCATCTTCGGCGGCGATGGCTTTCTGCTGCAAAAGCTCAATGGTCAGGGGACCGCATGGCTCGAACTTTCCGGCGAACTCGTCATCAAAGATCTTCAGCCCGGGGAGACCTTGCGCGTCCATCCCGGTCATGTTGGTGCATTTCAATCCGGCGTCGGATTTCAAATCACAACCGTTCCGGGAATCAAGAACATGATCTTTGGAGGCGACGGTATCTTCCTCGCCTCGTTGACCGGCCCGGGCCGAGTCTGGCTCCAGACGCTTCCCATCGCCAAACTGGCGCACAAACTGATGGAATACATGCCGAAGCCATCCTCCGAAGCGGCGCAAGGCGGCGTAGTCGGTGGAATCGTCGGCTCGATTCTCGAAGGTATGAAATAAATTATGCTCGTGGTGTCTAACTAGACAGACCGAGTCTCTTCATCAGCGGCTTCATGGTCAGACCCTGTACCAAGATGGAAAATATGACGACCCCGAATGTCATATTGAGGATGAGTTCGCGGTAGGGAAATCCCTGGTCGAGGCTAAGTGCAAGCGCGAGTGCCAAGGCGCCGCGCAATCCTCCCCACATCATCACGTGTTGCCAGGACAAGGAAATTTTTTTCGCGAATATATTGCCGGCCGGAACTAGCAGGTAGATTGTCAGCGCCCTACCCAGTAAGACGGCGACGATGGCGAGCAGAATAGGTAGCCAGGCCTCCGCCAGGGTTTTGATCCGCACCTCCAACCCGATCAACAGGAACACGAGAGAATTCATCACAAACGCGACGTATTCCCAGAAGGATTCCAGCGCGCTTCGCGTTTGGCGGCTAATGCCACGTTCGACGCAATAATTGCCGATAAATAAGCCGGCGGCCCCGGAGGCAATCACCCCTGAGAGCCCGAAATGATATGCCAATAAATAACTCCCATAGGCGGCGACCGTCGTCAATGTAATTTCGATCTGCGGGTCGTCGACCGCGCGGTTGATCTTCGTAACCACATAGGCGGTCGCGAAGCCAATTCCCGCGCCACCCACGACCGCGAGAACAAATTGGCCGATGCCTTTCCCCCAGTTCAAGCCGCCGCTCAAGAAACCCGCCAGCAGGACCTGAAACAGCACGACGGCCGTGCCATCATTCAATAAACTCTCTCCTTCAACCAGCACGGAGAGTCGCTTATCAGTACGCAATGTTTCGAATAAGGCGAGCACAGAAATGGGATCTGTGGCCGAGATTAGTGAACCGAAAATCAATGCCAGCATTAACGGAATGCCCACACTCCAATGCACGATGTAACCGGTCACTACCGTCGCCAGCACAACTCCGGCATTCGCGAGAAGCAAAAGCGGTACCCAATCGTGCATGAGATCGAGCAAACTTAGTTTCAGACTGCCTTCAAATACCAAAGCGGGCAAAAAGAGGATAAGAATGACGTCGGGAGTAAGCCAGTGGGGTCGCAATAGCGGCTTTAAGGAGGCAAGGGCAACAAAATGTAGTGAACTTAGAACGAGTCCACCCAGGACGAGAGCGACTGTATAGGGGATTTTTAGCCGCTGCGCCATTACCGTTATCGCGGAAGCAGCTATGAGCAGCCAGAGCAGGATTTCGACTGTGGAAACCGTTGTCATGTCATCAGAGAAAATCCGATTAGAACACAGACGCGGGGGAGGAGAAAGTTCGCAAAGGTAAGACCTTGTGCGGCGCACGCTGGCTGCGACCCATAACCCGAGCGGCCGCTCTTTCCTTAACCGTCAGTTCGTCGCCGTGTTTATTTCGGGGAAACCACAATCAAATGGAAACTGCCCTCAACAATTTTTGGGCGCGGACGCGGATCCTCGGCAGTCGGTGCAGGCCGCAGCCCAAACTGTGCCGCCGCAATATAAATCTTGCCCGTCTTCGTATCCAACGCCATGGTTCGGCCGCTCTTTTCTGTTTGGACTATCTCGGCCACTGAATATTTGTCCGCGCCGTGTTGCTTCACGATCGTCAATGTCCCGTCTTCGCCGTTCGGCGAAAACACCAGCTTCTTTTCGCCGTAATAAAACGTCGCATCGGGGCCGTTGCCAATTGCCACGGTAGCCACGACTTTGCCAGTATCAGTATTCACAACGGCCATTTTCTGGTTATCGCACACGGAGAACAAGCGTTTCGAAGCGCCGTCGTAGGCCAATCCAGAAGGCTCATCACACGGCGCCAGCGGCCATGTCGCGGTAACTTTCAACGTGTGCGGATCAATGCGGACAATTTCACTCTTGTCTTCGATGTTGTCATAAATGTTGCCCGCTCCGTCGGTCACGGGAAACTCCGGCTTGCCATCGAGCGCAATCGTGCCTGCCACTTGTCCGGTCGCACCTTCAATCACGGTGACGTTCTTGCTGCGCCCGTTGAATGCAAACAACCGTTTGGTCGCTGGATCGTAAACAATTCCATCGGGGTTTGTGCCCGCAGGCACTTTCTGCAAAACCGCACGCGACACCAGATCGAAGACCACGATCACATTGTCTCCACCGTCGCTGATGAAGCCTCGGCCCAGATCGTGCGCAACCGCAATGCCATGAATATGCTTCATGCCCGTAATGGCGAACACCGGTTTGCCTGCGTCCATGTCAATCACATCCACTTGTGTGTTGTGTGACACATAGAGCATCCGGCTGCCGGAATCAGCGTAGAGATAATCCCACCCGCCTTCACCTGCCACCGGAATGGAACCGGTTACTTTGTATTTTTGCGCAAAGCTGGAAATGGAAAGCCCGATCACCGCCACAAATGCCAAGACCTTAAGCTGCCGCATGAAAACTCTCCTTTTCAAGATATGCCCAGTTCTACGTAAGGCAACCTGAAGTGAACCTTAACGTTATCTGAAGACGTTATCCCTTATTAACCAGAACTTGCATCACCGCATCATAAAATTCCGGACGTACTCTTTTAATTTCTTGTCTCGTGCCATCGGGCCACGTCCGATTCGTGAGCAGCGTTATCGAAATGTCGCGCTCGGCGTCAATCCATAAGGAAGTACCGGTGTATCCAAGATGCCCAAAAGAATTGTGAGAAAAATATTGTCCAGATTGCGAAGGCTGTGATGGCGTATCCCAACCCAGAGCGCGTGAAGTGCCCGCAGGCGCTGTTTCGCGCCGAGTAAATAGTGAGACAGTCTCCGCGCGCAAACGCAGTGCCGTGCCGTGCATAAGACAATGCGCAAAGATGGCGACGTCCACCGCAGTTGAGAAAACTCCGGCCTGCGCTGCTACCCCGCCCATCACGCTTGCATTTTCGTCGTTGACTTCCCCTTGGATCACCCGATGCCGAAATACCCGGTCATCCACCGTCGGGGAAATCGCACTTCGTTGAGCCGCAGGCGGGTTAAACGCGGCTCTTGTCATCGCGCAAGGGCCAAAAATTTCCCGTTGTACGAAATGGTCAAGCGGCTCGCCGGCGATCCGCTCTAACGCGACTCCCAGCAGCATAAAACCGATGTCGCTGTAAACCGCTCGTACGCTGGGATCCGCCGTCAACGGAGATGCCGAAAACGGCAGCTAGGAGCGCATCTTTCGTGTGGGCCCGTAAAAACAGTCTTTCGTACGCGGGCAAGCCGGAGGTATGAGCCAGCAGCATACGCAAAGTAATTTCTGCCCGACGCGAATCCGCACCACGGAACTCCGGCACAATTTGCACAACCGGCGCATCCAAATACAACGCGCCGCGCTCGTAAAGAATCATCGCCATCGTGGTCGTCGCGATAACCTTGGTGAGGGAGGCCAGGTCGAAAAGCGTATCAACGGCGACTGGCGCAGAATCCGGCTCATAAGTAAACCGCCCCAATGATTTCAACCCAACGAGCTTGCCGCTATTTGTAATCGCCACTGACGCGCCAGGAAACGCGCCGTCCACAATGGCCTCTTGCAGAATCAAAAAGGCCGGAGCAAACTCTTCATCTTGCTTATCAAATGCATGAAGCAGCGGATTGGGCGCGATGGGCAACGTGGTGAAGATTCCCTTTGGTTTATAGCAGAGCCGCCCCTGACTCGTCACTCGGCAACCCACAGCTCTGGCTGATAAACTCACGCTAACTTGAGAGGAAGACAAAATCTTCTGTGCCTGCTGCTGATGTTTGCGGCAGTGGCACCCGTCGTCGCGCAATCTCATCCGTCGGAGCCTCGTCTCAAAGTCCTGGATCCCATCGTCCTCGACGCCATCCACGACAACCAGATTCCGGGGGCGGTCGTGCTCGTAGGGCACAACGGGCAGATTATTTATCGAAAGGCCTTCGGTGAGCGTGCGCTGGAACCGCATCGCGAGCCCATGACGCTCGACACGATTTTCGATATCGCGTCGCTGACAAAAGTAGTGGCGACCACCACTGCCGTCATGCAACTCGTCGAGCAGGGCAAACTCCGCCTCAATGATCCAGTAGCAAAATACTTACCGGAGTTTGCGCAAAGCGGAAAAGATGACGTCACCGTTCGCGAACTGCTCACGCACTATTCCGGACTCACCGAAGATCTCGATCTCTCCCAACCGTGGGAGGGCCGCGAAACCGCCTATCGCATGGCCTTCGAGCAAAAACTCGTTGACCCCGCCGGCGCGCGCTTTCGCTACAGCGATATCAACTTCGTTGTTCTCGGAGCGCTGGTCGAGCGCGTCTCCGGCATGCCTCTCGAGGAATACTGCACGCAGCATATTTTCACACCTCTGGGCATGCTGCACACCCGCTATCTGCCGCCGTCCTCGTGGACGCCACGCATCGCGCCTACAGAGTACGACGAGCACAACAAAATGCTTCGCGGCGTTGTGCAAGACCCCACCGCGCGCCGTATGGGCGGAGTCGCCGGACACGCCGGAGTTTTTTCCACCGCCGACGATCTCGCGAGATTCGCGCAGGCCTTGCTTGCGGGAAGTTCTGGGCTAACTTCGACTTCCATGTTGACTCTGCGCTCCATATTGACTCCGAGTTCCATAAAAAAGATGACCACCCCGCAACAGCCGCCCACTGCCGAAGAACTCCGCGGCCTCGGTTGGGACATCGATTCGCCTTTCTCTAGCAATCGCGGCGAATTTCTCCCTGTCGGATCCTTCGGTCACACCGGATTTACTGGCACATCGCTCTGGATTGATCCCACAACGCAGACTTACATCATCATTCTTACCAACGCTGTTCATCCTCGCGGGCAGGGAAGCGCCATCGCTCTTCGTTCCAAAATCGCAACCGCAGTCGCAGCCAATCTCCAACTCACGCCCAGCGAACAGGAAAAGCTGCGCTGGCAAAGCATTACCGGATACAACGAAACCCAAACCGCCGCCCGCCGCGTCGCCGTACGAAACGGAACGGTTCTCACCGGCCTCGACGTTCTTGAGCAGCAAAACTTCGAGCCTCTTCGCGCCTATAAGAAGATCGGCCTGCTCACCAATCAAACTGGAGTCGATTCACAAGGACGGCGAACCATTGATGTACTCGCTCACCTTCCCGGCATTACTCTCAATGCGATCTTCAGCCCTGAGCATGGCGTGACTGGCTCCGTGGATACCACCGAAATCGGCAACTCCAAAGATGCCTCAACCGGCATTCCGGTTTACAGCGTCTATGGCGCCACAGATGCCGCTCGACGCCCGTCGCTCGATATTCTCAAGCAACTCGATGCCGTTGTTTTTGATGTTCAAGATGCAGGCGCACGCTTTTACACCTACGAAACTACGCTCGGATATTTCCTCGAAGCGGCTGCGAAAGCCGGCATCGCCATCATCGTGCTCGACCGTCCCAATCCGATTACCGGATCGTTCGTCCAAGGCCCCGTTTCCGACGCGGGACGCGAAAGTTTTACGAATTACTCTCTAATTCCCATTCGCCACGGCATGACTTTGGGCGAACTGGCGAAGATGTTCAACGAGGAACGCCATATCAATGCAAAGCTGACCGTACTTCCAATGCAGGGATGGATGCGAGGCGACTGGTACGACTCGACAGGTCTTGCGTGGGTGAATCCTTCGCCGAATCTACGCAGTCTCACCGAAGCGACGCTCTATCCCGGCGTGGCCATGGTCGAAGGAACCAATGTTTCCGTCGGCCGCGGCACCGACGCGCCTTTTGAGGTGCTCGGCGCGCCTTGGATCAACGCCCGCGACTTCGCGCAATATCTCAACGCGCGCGAACTCAGCGGCGTGCGCTTCGTTCCCACAACATTCTTTCCCACTGCCAGCACCTATGCTAATCAGAAATGCGAAGGTGTGAACATCATCGTCACCGCGCGCAACAGTCTCGACGCGCCCGAACTCGGCGTTGAGCTTGCATCTGCACTGCATAAACTCTATCCGCAGGATTTCAAGCTGGAGAAGATGAACGACTTGCTGGTGAACCAATCCGTGTTCGACGCGATCATGAACGAAGAAGACCCGCGCCGCATCGCCCAGGATTGGCAAGACGCCCTGGATGGGTTTATGCGGGTGCGAGCAAAATACTTGATCTACAAGTAAAATGTGATTCGAGCTAAGCGAATGACCACAGCATTCTGGATTCGTCGATTTTTTACAGTCTTTGCCGGCGCATTTCTTGTCATCGGCGCGGCGCAGTTCTTACGCCATCACCCGGTTTCATATTTAGAGACGCTATTCTGGGCCGCACTCTCGGCCACGATTTTCACCGTCGGTCGCATCTATCAGTCCCGCAGAGGCCAGCATTGTGCCATCTGCAAGGACATCCCCGTGAAAATTCCGACAGCGTCACAATAAATCCGTGGTAATCCTCCTCATGGGAGTCTCCGGCTCCGGCAAAACCACCGTCGGCCAACTCCTTGCCTCGCAGCTCGGATGGCAATACGCCGACGCCGACGACTGCCATTCCGCCGTCAACATCGAAAATATGCGTACCGGCATCCCGCTGACTGACGCCGACCGCGCGCCGTGGCTCGACGGACTCCACAACTTGATCGCGGGATGGCTCGCCGAACGAAAGAACGCCGTCCTCGCCTGCTCCGCGCTCAAGCAATCGTATCGCGACAAATTGCGTGTCAGCCCCGAAGTTAAACTCGTCTATTTGCGCGGCACGCCAGAACTTTTGCATGAACGAATGCGGGCGCGTCATGGCCATTACATGAGCGAATCCATGCTCGCCAGCCAACTCGCGACGTTGGAAGAACCACAAGATGCCCTCGTTGTCGAGATAGCCTCATCGCCCGCGGACGCTGTCACCCGAATTCGCTCGCAATTTGCCATTTAAGGGGCGCGCAGCAGCGTTGGGGCCGCTTATGCAATCAAAAGCGTCCTGCTTTACCGATTTGCTGCAAACTCTTGCAGCGGCGAGAGGCAAAATTACAAAACCTGTAACAAATTCCGCAACCACAGTCACTTTTGTGCCATCATGTCGAGCGTGGGGCGCCAATGCCATCTGGCCGCGAGACGCGTATTGCGGCGGGCATGCTGGCGGTCTCACTCGCCGCTCTTTCCTATTTCGCCCAGGCTGCAAACGCAGCCGCTACGAACGGCCATCGCCGCCCATTTCTGCGCCGCCCTCCGAATCCCTCGTCATCGGCTTTATGGGCGGCTTCGTCAGCCGGAATGCTGACCATCACGCCGAAGTCCAGCTCCTGCAAAGCCTGCGCGAGCAATATTCCAGCAACGTTTTCTTCAGCATGTACGAGAATCGCCGCCAGCGCGAAGCTTACGCCATGATTCGCGAGCATCTCGACCTCAATCACGACGGCCGGCTTTCCGCCGACGAGAAAAGCCGCGCCCACATTCTTCTCTTCGGCCACAGTTGGGGAGCCTCCGCCGTCGTCGCCCTCGCCCGCCGCCTCAATCGCGAAGGCATTCCCGTCGCGCTCACCGTCCAAGTGGATAGCGTCGCCAAGCCTTTCCACAACGACAGCCTCATTCCCGCCAACGTCGGTCAGGCCGCGAATTTTTATCAAACTCACGGCTGGATTCACGGCCGCTCAAAAATAATCGCCGCTGATCCCGCCCATACGAAAATTCTCGGCAACTTCCGCTTCGACTACAAACATGAGCCCGCCGCGTTCCGCGCTTATCCCTGGATGGCCCGCCGCTTCATGAAAGGCCACATCGAAATCGAAAGCGACCCCCAAGTCTGGTCGCAAGTCGAAACTTTACTGCGGGATCAATTGCCGCCGCTCGCCGCGCGCGAAAACGCCCCCGCAATTAGCAAAGAACAATCCCTCAGCGCCTTGCGATAACCACCCGCGAAACTGATATGATGTTTATGCAGATTTTCATCCTCTGCGTTTTTCCCTTCAGCCGTTTTCACGAGCGGGCGCGTAGCTCAGTTGGCAGAGCAATGCCCTTTTAAGGCATGGGTCGATGGTTCGAGTCCATCCGCGCTCACCAAAACATTCCGCCCTACCCATTTCGCCTAACCCCTCTCAACTCCGCCCTCTCTCGCGTATCATGTCCCGTGATGTTTTCTCAGCGCACGCAATGGAATTTCACTCCCAACCGCTTCACGGAAGTGCACCGCGAAGTGCTCCGGCAAGGCAGGGAAGTCCTCGATCTCACTTTATCCAATCCCACGCGGGCCGAACTCCCGTTTGACGCCGAAACCATCCTGGCCTCGCTGGCCCATCCCGCCTCGCTCGACTATGACCCGCAGGCCAAAGGCTTGCTCGCCGCGCGCCAATCCGTCGCCGACTATTACGCCGATTACTACGCCCGCTTCTGCGCCCAGTATCACACCCAGCCGCCGACAACACCGCCCGTCTCGCCCGAGTCCATTCTGCTCACCACCAGCACCAGCGAGGCCTACTCCTACGCCTTCCGCCTTCTCTGCAATCCCGGCGACGAAGTTCTGGTGCCCAAACCGAGCTATCCTCTCTTCGATTTTCTCGCCGATCTCCAAGACGTCAAACTCGTCCCTTTTCCCCTCCTCTACGATCACGGATGGCAAATCGATTTCCCGTCCTTGCACAAATCTGTCACTGAAAAAACTCGCGCCGTCGTGCTCGTCAATCCCAACAATCCGACCGGCTCTTACGTTCGCGGCCCCGAACGCAGCGCCATCAACGATTTTTGCCGCCAGCACGGCCTCGCGCTCATCGTGGATGAAGTCTTTCTCGACTACAGCCTCGACACTCATCCGCAGGCGACCTTCGCCACCAACCAGCAGAACCTGACCTTCACCCTTAGCGGCATCTCCAAAATTTCAGCGCTTCCGCAAATGAAGCTCGCATGGCTCGTCGCTTCCGGGCCCTACGCGCTCGTGCAGCCCGCGCTCGAACGCCTCGAGGTCATCGCCGATACTTATCTCTCCATGAACGCGCCCATCCAATACGCGGCGCCCACGCTACTTCACCAGCGTCTCTCCATTCAGCCGCAATTGTTGTCTCGCGTTCGCGGTAATCTCGAGGAACTCGACCGCCAACTCGCTCACCAGCGGCATTGCGAGCGCTTAATCGTCGATGGCGGATGGTACGCCGTGCTCCGCGTCCCGGTCACGCAAACCGACGAAGAGCTCGCCATTCAGCTTCTTCTCGAAGCCTCCGTGCTCGTCCATCCCGGCCACTTTTACGATTTCCAATCCGACGGCCACTTGATTTTGAGTCTTATAGTCCCACCTGAGACCTTCCGCACCGCAATCGCCCGTATCCTCCAGATCTTGTCGCAGTAGCTTCACCACCACTTTCTGTCATTCCGAAGTCCCTGCGTTTTCACTAGCAGGGCAGGAATCTCGCGCGGACACTCACAGCGCATGTAGGGGCAGGTGTGATCATCTAGCGATGCTCGTGTGGGAACGGCGAGGCTGCCCCACCATTTCGTGTCTTTTGCGAAAGGGTGGGAAAACTACGCCAATCTTTTTTCTGTGCTTTTACTGAAGAGTATTTCCGCATCCTCCAAATCTTGTCGCAGTAGCCTCTGGAATTGCCGCAAAGCGTGTGGGGACGGACGCCCTCGTCCGTCCAGTCGAGCGCAGCTCAACAGCACTCTATAAATATTTTCATTCCGAGCCGTGCATAGCCGCGCTTGCGCGGCGAGAGCGTGCGAGGAATCTGCTTTCCGTTAATACCCACACTGACTTGTCATCCTGAGCGCAGCGAAGGACCTATGCAATCTGGTTTTTATAAATGAATGAAAAACCTGGGAAGAACCGCCCCGCTGCCCCACCATTTCGCGCCCTTTGCGAAAGGGTGGGTACTACGCCAACTCTTTTTCGGTCCTTTTACTGAAGAGTATTTCCACGGCCAGCAATCCCGCGCCAATCACAATTGCGCTGTCGGCGACATTAAACGCCGGCCATTCATAGCGCCCAACATAGAAAAGAAGAAAATCCACGACTTTGCCGGTCGCCAGCCGGTCCCACAAATTACCCAGCGCCCCGCCCAATATCAGCGATAACCCGATGCCCGTGCTGTTCATCGCGTGGCTGTTTTTCCAAAGAAGAGTGACCACAATCACCAGCGCGACCACCGAAAACGTCACCAGCAGCCATGTCCGCCACGGCGAAGCCGAGTCGGCGAAAAGAGAAAATGCCGCTCCGCGGTTCTCCACATGCGTCAGCCGGAAAAATCCCGGAATTATCTGGATGCCGTCATGTAACGCAATGTCCCGCGCCACCAGCCATTTGGTCAGCCGATCAAGAGCGACCACCAAAATAGCAATGATGAAATGCTTTCCATGCACCCCGGATTGTCCGCTTGCAGTCATTACTTGCACACATCCTTATTACCTTGTCATTCCGAGCCGTGCGCAGCCGCGTTTACGCGGCGAGCAAGTGCGAGGAATCTGCTTTTTCCGTCCAGTCGAGCGCAGCTCGACAACCTACAACCACCCTATAAATATTGTCGTTCCGAAGCCCCGCGCTTTCACCAGCAGGGCGAGAGCCTGCCTGAGCGAAGTCGAAGGGAATCTCGCGCGCATCTTCTTCGCTCTAGCCGACCCGCTCAATCTCCTTCAGCACCGCGCTGCACCGTTCGCACACCGTCGGATACTCCGCATCCTCTCCAACTCGCGTCGAATAATTCCAGCAGCGCTCGCACTTCTGCCCATCCGCCTTCTTGATCTCAATCCGCAAGGCCGACCCGCCATTACTCGCCTCACCCCGCTGCACCGTCACCGCAGACACAATGAACAAATACCGCAATTGCTCTTGATGCCGCGCCAAAACAGAAAACGTCGGCTCCGCTGCCGTAAGCACAACCTGCGCTTCTAATCCCGTGCCAATTAGTTTTGCCCCACGCGCTTCTTCCAGCGCTTTCAAAACTTCCTCGCGGACGCTGCGCAACAGCGTCCAATCTTCCCGTGCTTTGGCATCATCCGCGCCCGCAATCTCCGCCTTCGCGGGAAACTTCGCCAGCGCCACGCTCGCTCCGCGTCCAGCCGCCGGCAAATATCCCCAGATTTCTTCGCAGGTAAAGCTCATGATCGGCGCCAGCAGCCGCACCAGCGTCTCACCAATTTGCCAGATGGCCGTTTGCGCCGCCCGCCGTTTCGGCGAATTCGGCGCAGAAATGTACAGCCGGTCTTTTAATACGTCGAAGTAAAACGCGCTCAATTCCACCACACAGAAATGATTCACCCGCTGGTAAATGCGGTGAAAGGCAAAATCCGCATAGTGCTGCTGCACATCCACCGCCATGTCCGCCGTCAGCCACAGCATGTATTGATCAATGGCGTCGAGTTTATCGAACGGCACCGCATGCTGCGCTGGATCGAATCCATCCAGATTCCCCAGAATGTAGCGGAACGTATTCCGAATCTTACGGTAATTCTCCGCCACGCGCTGCATCAGGTTTTCTGAACCCGCAACGTCGTCGCGGAAGTCCACCGACGAAACCCATAGCCGGACAATTTCTCCGCCCAATCGGTTGGCAATGTCCACCGGATCCACGTCATTGCCCTTCGACTTCGACATGGCATGGCCTTGCTCATCGAGCGTCCATCCCGGCGTCACGGTCATGCGAAACGGCGTGTGTCCGCGCGTGGGTAGGGCACAAAACAGAGACGAAAGGAACCATCCCCGGTATTGGTCGCCGCCTTCAAGATACAAATCCGCGGGCCAGGGCAAGCCATCATGTCCCAGCACCGCCGCCTGACTCGATCCTGACTCAAACCACACGTCGAGAATGTCGGTTTCTTTCTTGAATTCCGCGCCTTCGCAATGCGGACACTTCGTTCCCGAAGGCAGCACCGTATCGGCTTCGGGCGTGTACCACGCATCGGCGCCCGATTTCGCAAATAGCCCAACCACCGCGCGATTCACGTTCTTATCGTTCAACGGCTTGCCGCAACCTTGGCACAGAAACACGGCAATCGGCACACCCCAAATTCGCTGCCGCGAAATGCACCAATCGGGGCGCGTCGCGATCATGTTCGAGATTCGCTCTTCGCCCCACGCTGGGTCCCACTTCGCCTTCTTGACTTCTGCAAGTGCGCGTTGACGCAGCGTTTCGTCCTTCGCATCGGGCATGGGCGTCTCCATGGAGATAAACCACTGCTCCGTCGCCCGGAAAATAATCGGATTGTGGCAGCGCCAGCAATGCGGATACGAGTGTTCAATGTCGCGCCGTCCCATCAGCGCGCCGCGAGCGTTGACCAACTCCACAATCGGTTCATTCGCTTTGAACACCTGCAAGCCGTCGTACTCCGGCAACCCATTGTGAATCCGTCCCGCAGCATCCACATCGCAAGTCAGTTCAATTTGATATTTCACGCCCGTCGCAAAGTCGTCCGCGCCATGCGCCGGAGCTGTATGGACTGCGCCTGTGCCTTGTTCCGTGGTGACGTAATTCGCCAACACGCCCGCAATTTGTCTATCGAGAAACGGATGCAGAAAGACGGTATGTTCGAGCACGCTTCCCGGAAATTCCGCGATCTCTTTCGCATCCTCCAGCTTGCACGCAGCTTTTGTCGCTTCCGCTAAGTCACGGGCAACGATATAAACTTTGCCGTCCTCCGGATTTTGAAGCGCAACGTAAAGAAAATCCTTATTGAAAGCGACGGCTCGCGACGCCGGCAGCGTCCACGGCGTCGTCGTCCAGATAATCGTGTAAACCTCTTTGCCCGCCAGCCGTGCGTCAATCTTTTCCGCAGGCGAAAGCATCTTGTAGCGCACATAGATGCTGGGACTCTTATGGTTTTCGTACTCCACTTCCGCTTCCGCCAGAGCGGTTCGGTCATGTATGCACCAATAAACCGAGCGCAATCCCTTGTAGATAAAACTGTTCTCAAAGAAAGCGAAGAAGGTCTCAATCACCGCCGCTTCATACGATGGATTCATCGTCGAGTAGGGATTGTCCCATTGCCCGAAAACCCCGATGCGCTTGAATTGCTCCCGCTGCAAATCGAGGAACTTCTGCGCGTACTTGCGACACTCCAGCCGCACGTCGCTGGGATTCATTTGCAGCTTCTTGCCACCCAGCTTCTGATCGACTTTGATTTCAATCGGCAAGCCGTGGCAATCCCACCCTGGGACGTAAGGCGAATCGAATCCGGCCATGGTCTTCGACTTCACGATGAAGTCTTTTAGGCACTTATTCAGCGCATGCCCCAAATGCAACGGCCCATTGGCATACGGAGGCCCGTCATGCAGCACATAGAGCGGCGCGCCTGCGCGCGCCGCTCGAATCTGCCCATATATGTCCATTTCCTCCCATCGCGCCAAAATTTGCGGCTCCTTCTGAGGGAGGGAGGCCTTCATGGGAAAGGGTGTTTTGGGCAGGTTTACGGTCGATTTCAGATCAAGCGGCACGCGCGTAGTTTCCTCAAAATAATGGAGTTCTTTCAATTATAGGGAGCATTGCGCGGTGCGTCTATTCGCGCTACAAGCACTCCGGGATTTTGGCGCAAAACCTGAGAGTGGTTGCAGAGGTGCAATTGCATGTGCGGGCGACCGAATTCGGGCTGGAAAGCAAAAAATCAGGTGTACAATTTTTTACGTAGCCGCAGATGCCGGTTTTGCATCCAACTAACTCAGTTTGCTGCTATTAGGCGACATAAGAAGGGGCCGCAAGCAACTTCGCGGCGGAGATGTTCATCCAGTTATGGTAAGTACGCGTGTAACTGGCGCGGGTTGTCGTTAGATCTAATATGTCGAGCGTCGAAGTCAATCCCAAGCCCGAGACGGACGTAGAATCGGCTCCTCCAGAGCTGAATCTGCTGATGCCGAACTCGACGTTTGAAGAACCCTTATGGAAATCCCTGTTCCGGAACCTGGATGAGTTTTTCTTTCCCAAGAAGTTGCCACCGCTCGTCCTGACTTCGAAGCCGATTCCTGTCACCGACATCTGGGGATTCTATAACTACAAGAAAAATGGCGTGTTGGGTTCGACCATCGCGCATCTTTTGTTGATTGCAGCAATCATCGGGTTAACGATCCTGGGGCGCCGGGTGGTCAAGCAGATTGAGGCCAAGCCGAGCGTCGAGCTCATCGATCCGACTGACATTGTGATGAAGCCGTCGAAGGATGTTTCCGGCGGCGGTGGTGGAGGCGGCGATCGCGACAAATTCCAAGCTACCAAAGGCAAACTACCCAAGTTTTCCATGGAGCAGATTACTCCGCCGGCGGTCGTGGTCCGCAACGAGCAGCCGAAATTGGCTGTCGAGCCGACGGTCGTAGTGCCGCCACAAATCAAGATTTCGTCGAACATGCCGAACATCGGCGATCCAACCTCCATACCGACCATGGTGCCTTCGAATGGCACCGGTTCGGGCGCGGGCATTGGCTCGGGCTCGGGCGGCGGCGTGGGCGTGGGTTCCGGCCCCGGCGTGGGCAATGGCCGCGGCGGTGGAATTGGCGGAGGCGTGTTCCGCGTGGGTGGCGGCGTTTCTGCGCCAAAGCCGATTTATGATCCCGATCCTGATTATTCAGAAGAAGCGCGCAAAGCCAAATATCAGGGAACGTCAGTGGTTTCGATGATCGTTGGCCCCGATGGTCGTCCCCGCGACATTAAAGTTACGCGGACGTTGGGCCTGGGACTCGACGAAAAAGTCGTCGAAAAGCTTAGCACCTGGCGCTTCGAACCCGCCGTAAAAGATGGCAAACCCGTTGCCGTCGAAATCAGCGTGGAAGTGGACTTCCGGCTGTACTAACCTAAGTCCGGTATCGCACATACATCTGCCTCAAAAGGTGCTAGAGTGAGGGTGTCTTCTCTAGCATCTTTCCGCCGTGCCCTTCGGGCGTCGGTTCCTTGCAAAATCAGACGGAATTTCGACTCGCAAAGGAGCACCCTATGGCGAAGGATCGCCGTGTCTCTACCAAAGCCATTCCGCCGCCCGCAAGGAAAGATGGCGACGGGCAACAAATGGGAAATCTTATTTTGCTGGCTCTTCCTCAAAAAGAAGCTGCGCAGATCTTTCCCGTACTCGAATTCGTCCGCCTGAACCTTCATCATGTGATGCATGAAGCGGGTGAAGTTATTAAATCGGCTTATTTCCTGAACAACGGGATGGCTTCGGTGCTGACAGTGCTGCCCGATGGGAAAAGTGTTGAGGTTGGCCTCATCGGGAAAGAGGGATTCGTGGGGCTGCCGGTGGTGTTTGGGTTTAAGACGAGTCCGCTGAGGGTAGTGATTCAAGCAGATGCAACGGGCTACCGGGTGGATGTGGCGACTCTGCGAAAATTATTGCCGCGATGTCCGCAACTGGAGATACAGATTCAGCGGTTTGCGATGGTGCTGGCCATGCAGTCAACTCAAATCGCGGCCTGCAACCGCCTGCATGACGTGGTGGAGCGACTGGCGAGATGGCTGATCATGAGCCATGATCGAATTGGGGGCGCGACCATGCCCTTGACGCAGGAGTTTCTGGGACAAATGCTTGGAGCGCGGAGGGCGAGCGTCAGCATTGCAGCCGGCGTCCTGCAAAAGGCCGGAATGATTACGTACACGCGAGGCAACGTGACGCTATTGAACAAAGCAAAGCTGGCGCAAGTGGCTTGCGATTGCTACGACATCATTCAACGGCAA
Source organism: Terriglobia bacterium (assembly GCA_963702965.1). Classification (GTDB taxonomy): domain Bacteria; phylum Acidobacteriota; class Terriglobia; order Terriglobales; family Acidobacteriaceae; genus JAJPHW01. Next base: position 2,449,619 of record OY969776.1, on the reverse strand, counting down.
AAAGCGAACTGGCAAGCTGAGACCAGTTAAGCGCGAGGGGCGAATCCGGTTTATGGGTTCCTCACGACTCACACGGACGAGTATTATGCCACGCTGCCGCGTCAAATCCCAATTTCGACAGCCCAAAGTTTATATGATGGGCGGATTGGGAACTGAGTCGTCGGCACGCTAGAAGCGCGAAGCATCTGATTCTGCTTTGACACACGGGGATTCTTCATCCCAGGTTAGCCAAAGTACGGCGAACCTGGGGCACCAGGCTTCTGCCGGTTCAGACAATCGCCGCAAGAGCGGCCGCATGGGTAGTAACTCGGGTTGCGGCGGCGAGGTTCGGTCACTGTCTTGCCGCCACGACCAGCAAATGCAGCATAGCGTGCTTCCGGAAGCCCAGGCGCTCGTAAATCGCGATGGCGCGGTCGTTGTCATGCCGCGAATGGAGAAACGGGACATCACCGCGGTCGAGCAAGCGATGAATGATATCCGTCATCAGCGACGCCGCGTAGCCGTGGCCGAGATGATCGGGATGCGTGCACACCGCGCTGATTTCGGTGTAGCCGGGAATGCGCAGCCGCTCGCCGGCCATAGACGCAAGCTCGCCATTTTTGCGGATGCCAATATATCCGCCAAGTTCGATGGTGCGTTGCTCAAATGGCCCCGGCTCGGTGAGGCGGGCGAGAGCAATCATCTCGGGAACATCGGACGCGTTCAAAACAATATGCTCATGCTTCGGCTGCGCCGGGCGGGTGCCGTCATGCAGCATCTGCAATAAGGGGATGGAGCGCAGCACTTTGAAGTCCGGCGGCGCTTCGACGGCTTTTTCGAGGAATAACGCGGCTGGCTCTTGCGGGCCCATCAGTTGACCCAAAGCCGCGAAGCCCTCGGCGTCAGGGGCGGAAACTCCGGCCAACGGCCCAATCGAGGGATGAAAGCGTCTCGCCGAGCCGTTGCCTTCGGAAAAATGCGCCTGCGAAGTGGTCAATGCGTGCCAGGTAATGTTGTCGAGTGGAGACATGCTGTTTGCATGAGATGAGCGGTCAGCCTAAATGGATGCGAAGGGGCAGGGCTATCAGAAGCTTGCGGGGCAAGCAACTCACCAGCAACCTTGTCGTGCCGATGAGCGTAGTGACGAGGAATCTACTTTTCATGCAAAAAAGCAGATTCCTCACCACGAAAGCGGATTCGGAATGACAAGTGGGGAGATTCTACTCTTTCGAATCCACGTGCTCGTTTCATCTAACAATATGGATATCCGAATCTTGCAAATTTTCTCTGCGTTCTCTGCGGTGAATGGTTTCACTCTTTCAAATCCACGTGCTCGACTTCTTCAATCGGCTGGCCAAGGAACTGGGCGCCGAGGCGCTTAAACTTCTCCGTGCTATCGGTGGCGTAAAACTTTAACCGACTGGGGTGCGTGGGATGGCCGGCGGCGAAGTAGGGATGGGTTTGCATATCCTGCTGCACCACGCGGGCCGTGCTCTCGGCGGAATCTACGATGGTCACGCGCTCGGGCACAATGCGCCGCAGCACAGGCGTGATGAGCGGATAGTGAGTGCAGCCGAGGAGAAGGGTGTCGGCGGCTTGAAATCCGTCAGAGAACGCCTTTTCGAGATAGATGCGGGCAACCTCTTCGGTCACAGGATGGTCAACCCATCCTTCTTCGACAAGGGGGACGAGCAGCGGGCAAGCGGTTTCGCGGGCGTCCATGCCGTGGGCTTCGAGAGCTTTCTGGTAGGCGTGACTGTTGACTGTGGCTTCGGTGGCGATGACGACGACGGATTCGTTTTCGCTGGCTGCGGCGGCGGCTTGGGCTCCGGGTTCGACCACGCCGACCACGGGAATGCGCGTAGAGGATTGAATTTCGTCGAAGGCCAACGCTGTTGCGGTGTTGCAGGCGATGACCAGCATGTGCGCGCCTTGCCGCTGCAAAAAGTGCGAGGCTTCGACGGCGTATTTGGCAACCGTTTCAGCAGATTTCGAGCCGTAGGGAAGACGCGCGGTATCACCGAAGTAGAGGTAATCGGCGCCGGGAACGAGTTCAAGTAAAGCTTTAAGGACGGTGAGTCCGCCAAAGCCGGAATCAAATACGCCTATGCAGGGTGAGGGCATGAAGTATAGATAGTAACTCAAGCATAAAACGAAAAGCAGATTCCTCGTTTCGCCGTCGCTAAACTCCGGCTTCTCGGAATGACAAGGTGGTTAGTGTTGATGGCGAGGCAAGGCCGACACTGCGTGATTCGCTTCTTTCTCTCTGTCTGCCGGACAACACGGCCCTGGCGGGATAGCCGAGCCGTGCGGGCAAGTCGTCGGATGCCCCAGGAACGTGCATATCTTGTCCGTTGCTTCCGGGCTGAGGATGTGTTCGAACTTGCAGGCTTGCTGTTCGATTTCGCTTTCACTGTCCATGGCGAGGCTGTCGGTGAAGAGGCGCTCCGCGAGGCGATGGCGACGGATGATGCTAACAGCGCGTTCGCGGCCCCGGCTGGTGAGTTCAATGATCTGACTGCCATCGCCGAGAGAAGAGGCGGTGGGCTTGAGCGCATCATGACAGGGATTGATGAAGGGCTTGTGATGATGGGGTTCGGGCGGATGAGGGCGGGCGGTGACCAATCCGAGCGCAACCATTTTTTCGACCGCGATGCTGACGGGCAGCGCGCCATGGACTTCCATGTGTTCGAGCTCGGCGATCTGGTTATTTTCCGCGAGGGCCCAGAGCTCTTCGAGGACTTCGTCGAATTGCTCGTCGTCGGCCATGGAGAAAACTTCGCTGGCTGCGATTTTGCCGTGATGCAGTTCGATGCGGCGGTCGGCAAGGCGGGCGACGACCGGATCGTGCGTGACCATCACGATGGTTCGGCCCTGCTGGTGCAATTGACGGAGCAGGCGCAGGACGATTTCTTCATTGACAGCGTCGAGGTTGCCGGTGGGCTCGTCGGCGAGAATGATTTTGGGATCGTTGATGAGGGCGCGAGCAATGCAGACGCGCTGCTGCTCTCCGCCAGAGAGTTGCGAAGGCGTGTGATGGGCGCGGTCTTTGAGGCCGACGCGGTCGAGGGCGTCGAGGGCTTCCTGCTCGTCGGTCATGCTGTGAAAATATTGCGCCAGCATGATGTTCTCAACGGCGGTGAGATAGGGAATCAGATGAAATTGCTGAAAGATGAAGCCGATCTTGTCAGCACGAACGCGATTCAGCTCGCCACGCGAAATGGCGGCGACGTTCAGATTGTCGAGCCAGATTTCACCGGAGCTGGGACGGTCGAGGCATCCGATTAGATTGACGAGTGTGGATTTGCCGGAGCCGGATGGACCCATGACGGCAATCCATTCGCCGGGAGCGACTTCGAGCGAAAAATTGTCGAGCGCGCGAATTTCTCCGGCGACATCGGTGCGGGCGGGATAAACGCGGCTGACTTGTTTCAGCTTGATCAACGTTGCACCGCCGAGGACGGCGAAAAACTACGGCCATAAACACCAAGGACACGAAGAGACACGAAGGAAAGCGCATGCGCGTGTTGATGCCGGGTGGTGTGCATTATTCGCCCCTCATTTATTCGCCCCTCAAGATGATAGCTGGCTGCACGCGGCGGAGCAAAGAAAGAGGGACGACAGCTGCGAGCAAAGCCACGGCGATGCTTCCGACGAAAATTGCGGGGAAAAGGCTGAGGCGCGGGGTGACTGGCGCATGAAAATTTGCGCGACCTATCCAGACGGCGACCGCGATTCCGACGGCGAAGCCAAATATTGCCCCGGTTGCCCCAAGGATGCCGGCTTCGGCGGCGAAGAAAGCGGCAATGGTGCGTTCGGATGCACCCAGCGCCTTCATGATGGCAAAGTCAGCGCGGCGGTCGAAGACCCATCCGATTAAAGTCGCGAGGACGCAGAGGGCTGCGGTCAAAACGATCAGCGCGGACGCTACATAAAGCGTGGAGCGGGTTTTACCAAGAACGTTCGCTTCACCCTCGGTGATCTGGCGAATTGGACGGACTTCCGCTGATGGCAGAGCGGCGCTCAGGGTTTGAATGGCGGAGTTGATTTCGTCCGGCGTGCCCGCAGCCGCAACTTCGATTGTGGAAGGCGCGATGTGGGTCCAGCTTTCAAAGTCGCCGAGTGAAATATAAATGCGGCTATCTTCGGCGGCTCCAGTGTGGAGAATTCCGGCTGGCGCCAGGTGAATGGTGCGTCCTTGGAAAACTAGATCGAAAGGCTGCTTGATTGGGAAGAGACGACGGCGGCGGCACGCGACCCTACGAGCGCTTCGCCGGTCGCGGCGGGCCACTGGGTAACTGACCACCAGCGGTCGAGTTCGCGAACCTGCTGAAAATCGGTTCCAACCACGACCACCGGGCGGCCGTCTGGAAGTCGTGCGATCAGATAGGAGAAGGGAACCGCCTGCGATTTGGAGCCGAGCACCGATTGCACGGTGGACAAGGCTTCCGGTGGCAGAGATTGACCGTCTTTCGCAACGACTACGACATTCGCGCCGTAGTTGCGGAATTCTTTGCGCAGCTTGGCCTGCACGTCTACGTAGAGAGTCAACATGGCCGTGGAAACGCCAGCGGCGACAATCATGGCCACGAGCGCGGTTATCGCGCGGCTTCGGCGGAGAGTGGCGGCACGAAACAGCATGCGCAGAAACATGGAAGTGTGTGACGCCGCTGCACGGCGCTCGGCGACGTTCACGATGACAACTCCATGCGGAAAAGTTTTAAGCGCAGAGGACACAAAGGAGCACGAAGGAACACAACGGTAGCGAACATCATGCCTCGCCTCGTAGCGTGACCGCGGGATCCAGATTCACAGCGCGGCGAATGGCAAGGGCGCTGCCCGCGAAGGTCACTAAGATGGCGATCCCCAGAATGATTGGGAGAAGTACCGGTTCGATTCCGATTTGAGAAGAAAAGATGGATTCGCCGATCCGATGAGCCAGAAAAGCTCCGCCAACAAACCCGGCGAAGCCACCGATCACAGCCAGCAGGGCGGACTCAGTAAAGAAGAGAGCTGCGACGGCTGCCCGGCGCGCCCCGAGCGCTTTCATTAATCCAACTTCTACGCGGCGTTCCAGAATGGCTGCAGCCATGGCGGCGGAAACGGCAAGGGCACTGGCAAACAACGCGGCCAGGGTGATGAGCAACATCAGGCCTTGAATACGCGAGAGAACTGCACCTTCATTTTGGGCAACCTGACGAATCTGCTCGGCATGCGAGTGCGGAATCGCCTCTTGCAATTGGAAGGCGATGGACGCGGCATAGGGCGAGCAGTACCAGCGGTCGTAATCGGCGGGGCTGAGCGAGCGGGGGTCGCGGCGCGCGAAGGTATCTTCGGGCTTGGTGACTGCGCTCACGTAAAGTCGTCGTACTGCGCCAGGTTTGCCCAGAATCTGCTGCGCCAGGTGCAGAGGAGCGACGATCTGACTGTCTTCAGAACCGCCAGTCGAAAGAATGCCTGAAACCGTGTGTGCGTCTCCGTTGATTTCGATTTGGCTGCCAGGGCGAGCGTTCAACTCGTCGGCCAGCCGTTCACCGAGGAGAACATCGTTCGAATCATCATTCGGCCACGCACCTTGCACTTTCCACCATGGATTGGTCTTCGTCACCCCGGTGGTGAATTGTTCTGTTCCGAACGTCAGCGATTTTGCGAAGTACGTTCCGAGTAGAGCGATTTGCTTCGATCCGACGTTTACGTTAACGGGCAGCATGGGCGCAAAGCCGACGATGTTGTTCCGCCAAAACATGCCTTTGATTTTGGGCAGATCCGCTTCGTTCAGATAAGCGCCGTCGCTGGGAGGCTTGAGGTCCACGCCACCGATTTGTAGGTCGAGCGTGTCGTCCTGCGGTGTAACGAGGATGTTTGCTCCGTAACTGCGGAGTTCACGGCTGATTTTGTCCCCGATGCCGGTGGCGACTGCCAGCATGGCCGTGGCAACGCCGACGCCGAGCGTGATGGCAATCGCCGCGAGAACTTTGCGGCGGGTCTGCCGGCGGAAAGATTCGTAAACCAGGCGAAAGAACATGGGTTATTGCTGTTGAAACAGCTTGCTCTTGGCAGCGATATCGGCTTCGCGGATGATAACGTTGCCGGCGATTTCATCGGCGTGAATGGGGATGGGATTGCATCCTCCGGGCTGACCGACCGACTGCGAATTAATAGGAGCGGCGCAATTTTTGCAAACCAATCCATTCGGCCCTTTAAAAAAGCCCACCGGACCACAGATTTCGCAGGCGTCGAACACGGTGGCGATTTTGCCGTCGGGGCGCTTATAAAGTAGAAAGCGTACGTCTACGCCATTTTCGCGAGCGGCAAAGCGATGCAGGTCGCCGTCCGAAACTGTCGAAGCCGGAATTGTAGCGATGCCATTTACAAACGTTACTTCGGTTGCGGGCGAAAGCGCGCTCACACTCTTTGTGTAAATGAATTCAGCAGTGACGAGAAAGATGAAAAGAAACGCGCTGGCATAGACCGAGGCCATCCAGATCTGGTCCCGCCGGGCAGCAGAGAGGATCTTGCGACGCTCGGCCGGGGACTCCGGCAGCGGACCCGGCTGGCGCCGTTTGACTTCAAACAGAATCATTAAGGCGGCGAGAGCAAGAATCGTTACAAAGAAGAAAAGATCGTTGCGCACGATGGGCCCGATAAGAGCCATCTCCCGACGTGAGGAGGGAAGAACACCATTTTCCGAAAGCTCGTGGAGGCCGGAAATCACCAACTGGGCGGCCACGAAGAACAGAATCGCAGTGGTAACGCGGAAGAATTTTTGCAGGTTGATGCGTACGCTGCCTTTGACGAACATGATGCCGAACGCGATCGCCACCAGCACCCCTGCTAATGTGCCGAGGAAGCTATATAACTCCGACGAGTTGAGGGATACGGCGGAGAGAATCAAGACGGTCTCTACGCCCTCCCGCAGGATCATGAGAAACACAAATAAAAACAAGCCAAAACGCGAGCTCTCCGTCGCAAGCGAACTAACTTTGCCTTCAATGTCGCCTTTCATTTTGCGCCCCGTCTTCATCATGAAAACAATCATGGTGACGACGAAGAAGGCGGCGGCGAGCATGATCCAGCCTTCGAAGATGTCTTCGTTGAAGTGAGTGCGGGAAATGGCAATGGCCACCGCAATGCTGCCGACAAAAGCGGCCCCCAATGCCGCAAAAACCGCCTTGCGCAGATCGCGACGGCCGATTTTGTTCAAATAGGCGAGAGTGATGCCCACGATAAGGGCCGCTTCGACACCCTCACGCAGCGTGACTATAAAGGCTTGCAACATTTAATACGAGGCTCCAAAGGCGGCAATTACGCGCGCCACCATTTTGAAAATGAATTTCAATTTCAACTCATAGGATAGTTGCTAATTATGTGCGTAGTCAACGAATCCGCTCCGATCTTAATGTATTAGTTTCGTAATGATTAACGACACTCCAGCTAGAGATGCATGAGGAAAGCTTTGGCTTCCGCGAGATGCGGGAACAATTTTTCTTCTTCGCGGAATTCGGCCGAGTGCACGCATCGCCTGGTGCCACGCAGCTTAACGGGATGCTTCAGATGCAACATCTCGTGATAGACGATGTATTCGACCGCCGCTCGTGGAACTTGGGGATGATCGAAGACGCGGCTCAGCACGATGGCATTGTGGGCGGGATCGTAGTGGCCCAGTCGATTGCGAGCCTTGCTAGGGCTCCACGCGAGACGGGGACGGGCCAGAAGGGAATGAAAAAAACGGGCATTCAAATCGTCAAAGATCTCCTCCAGATCATAGATGCGGCCGTGGGCGGAGGCCAGGCGCTTTCGTCCGCGGATCTGGCGAACGAGATGGGCCTTACGGGTAAGTTCATGGCCCGAGACATAGCGGCGATAGCGCAACAAGTGAACCCGCTCAATCGGCTTGCGGTACATTTTGGCGACTAGGATGTGCGCGAGCGACTTCAAGACGCTCTCGGGCGCGCCCTCCAGTAAGTCAGAAATGCGGACGAACAATTTGCCTTCCCGCATCCGAATGGTGCTGTTGATGTTGGCGAAGGCGAAGAACTTGACAGAAATTTCAGGAAGCGCAGTTTCAGAGCGTAGGTTAACGTGGGCTTCCTGAAAAATATGGAGAATACGGTTGCTCACGTTGAACTCAGATTAGCACGGCGCTTAACGAGGCTCTGGCGGTAGCGTGGGCGATTGAGTTTTTTTCTTGTGCTTGGCCGCTTCCTCTTGCTCCACGAGCAGGTCGCGGTGATCTTTGGAAGCTGCATCCACGTCGTCGAGGGCATCGGACAGCAGAAATTGATACGGGCTTGCCTCGGCCGGACTCGCAATCGCAGCCTCATGTAAAGCACGCAGTTTCGCCTGAAACTCATTATCAGCCTGGACGATGGCTTTCAGAGGATTGCGCAAGTCGTCGCCGCGCTTATCGAAGTTGTCAATGTTGTCGTCCATTTCGTCATAGATGTCGAGAAACTCCTGCAATTTGTCGTGCGTCTGCTGGGCCCGGTCGGCGGCCTTTGGGTCATTACGAGCTTTGTCGATAGCAGTCAGTCGCGCGCGGGCGAACTCGACATAAAGCTTGAGGCGGCCTACGGGATCTAAAGCGGTATCCCGGAGTTGGTCAATTTCCGCATCGCTGAGCGGGTCGTGCTGGTGTTGGGCGAATACGAACGGCACCAGGAGAAATAGACAGCATGCAAGCTTGAGAAGGCGCGGCATATTAGTCTTTGGCGAACATGCGGTTCAGTAAATCAGTACGTAATTGCTCGATATGCTCTGACGCAGCTTGTACGGGGCCTTGATTCTCGAAATCGAGCGAGCGTCTTATGTCCCGGAGTTTCTCTGCCACCTTGCGGAAGGAGATTTCGGTTCCCTTGAGCTTCTTCGATGCGGCGATGGCCGAGTCGTGTGCCTTATCCGCATACCCGACAACGTCGGCGACAGCGGTCATCGCGTCGCTGACTTTTCCCTGGCGGTATAACTGATCCGCGGTTTTGAGCTGATGTTCCATGATTTCCACGTAGATTCCGGTGCGATCCTGGGGGCTCGCCGCCTGGGCACGGTCAATCAATTCCTGCAGCGACTGTGTCTTGAAGCCAAAAGTCAGCGCAGCTGATAGCGGCAGTATTAAGAACGAGATGGCATGCAACCGCAGTCTCATTTTTTAGGCTCAATCGCGATCAGGCGATGGCGCGCCTGCCACTCCTGATCCGGGTACTTACCATTGGCTAGTTCGAGAAAGCGATGATAATTTGCCGCCGCTTGTTTGTAGTCCTGCAAGTGGTCGAAGGCGGAGGCGCGCATGAAATACCCGACTGGCAGCGGAGGCAGTAGTTGGTCCCGGGCATTCACTGCTTTGATCGCCAGCACATAGTCTTTATTTTCGTCAGCGGCGGTGGCGAGGTCGCCGTAGGCTTCGCCGAAGGTGGGTCGCAGTTTTACGGCTGTCAGAAATTCGTGTTCGGCGTCGGCGTATTTCAATTGCTTGAGCAGCGTCTGGCCGAGACGTTCGTGAAGATCGGCATCATTGGGGTTACCGGCAAGCAAGGCACGATAGATGGGCTCCGCTTGCGAGAATTTGCCGAGCTTGAAATAGATTAATGCTACGTCGGTTTGTGCCGGTTGGTTTCCCGGATCCAGCTTTAAAACCTCATTCAAGACGGTCAAGGCATCGGCGTTTTGGCCTTGTGCCAGATAAAGCCGGGCGAGTTGGATACGCGGTGTGATGTCATTAGGATGCGCCGCGGCGAGTTTTTGCAGAGTTTCTTCGGCGGCGGCATAATTTCCGCTCTTTAGTTGCATTTCGGCTGCGCACGTCAAGCCTTCTTGTGAGGAACTGTCACGCTTCACGGCTTGCTCACATTCTTTCGCGGCGCCGGCGTAATCACCGCTCTTTTCCAATAAGCGGGCCGCGGAAAAATAAGATTCTGGGTCGGTAGGTTGGAGCGCGGCCGCCTGGTGATAGGCTTCGAGGGCATCGTGCGGATTCGAAGATTCGAGCACATGGGCAAGAGATAGCCAGGCGCGGGCGTGACCTTCATCCACGTTGGCAGTGGGTTTAAGGGTTGTGGCTGCGCGTAGGTATTGGGCTGCCTCCGGTTGGTGACTCTGTGCCAGGATTAACCCTAAGTCGAGATTCGATTCGAAGATATCCGGCTTGGCCGCGACCGATTTGCGATAAGCGGTGATGGCGTCGTCGTCTTTACCTTGCGCGTGATAGACGAAACCCAGATCGAACCAGGCCACGTAGTTGTCGGGCGCGGTCGTCACGACCTTCTGAAGCAGTGGCTCGGCGGTGGCAAAGTCTTTCTTCTCGATTGCATTTTCGGCCTGCGATAAATCGGTGGCGACCGGATCTTGGTCCGCAACTTTGTGATGGCGAATAGTCTCAGTTGTGTATTGCGCGAGAGCAGGAGCTGCCAGCGCCATCCATGCCAAGTGGATGCAAACTAAACGCAGCGACGGCCACGCCGGTTTAGCGCAGGATGGTTTAGCTCGCGGCATCGTGTTTGGAGTCTACGTGGGCGTTAAGCAGGGGCGCCAAATATTTTCCAGTGTACGATTCGGGGAGCTGGGCAATGGTTTCTGGGGTGCCCGCGCCGACGACCCGTCCGCCCCGGTCGCCGCCCTCCGGACCGAGGTCAATGACCCAGTCCGCGGTCTTGATGACTTCAAGATTATGCTCGATAACGAGAATGGAGCCCCCTGCATCAATTAGACGGCGAAATGCCGACAAAAGTTTGCTGACATCGTCAAAATGCAGGCCGGTGGTGGGTTCATCGAAAATGTAGAGCGTACGAATGCGGCGGCGCGGCGCGCCGTTGACCGGACGTCCGAGGTCGCGATTGGCAGGTTGCAAATGCGCCGCCAGCTTCATGCGCTGCGCTTCCCCTCCGGAGAGCGTGGTGGCCGACTGACCAAGCCGTAGATAGCCAAGTCCAACTTCGTCCAGCACCCGCAGCTTTTCAACAATCTTGGGCACACCGGTGAAAAAATGCAATGCTTCTTTCACGGTGAGATCGAGTACTTCATGAATGTTCTTGCCACGGTAGCGGACTTCCAGCACCTGCGACTTGTAACGAGTTCCCTTGCAATCTTCGCAAATCAGTTCGACGTCGGCGAGAAACTGCATTTCTACAGTGACCGTGCCGTCACCCTGGCAGGTCTCGCATCGGCCGCCGGGAATATTAAAAGAAAAATGGCCGGCAGAAAAGCCGCGCTTCTTCGATTCCGGAAGCGAAGCGAACAATTCGCGGATTCCGTCGAACGCCTTGATGTACGTCACCGGGTTCGACCGCGGGGTTCGTCCAATAGGGGATTGGTCCACCAGAATTACATCATCAATGTAATCCTCGCCTTCGATGCTCTCCCAACTGGCCGAGGGCGGCAGGGGATTGCCATTGGTCAACTTCTTGGCTGCAGACAATGCCTGATAGAGAACATCGTGAACCAGCGTCGATTTACCCGATCCGGAGACGCCCGTGACTGCGACGATCATGCCCAGGGGAATCGAAATATCAATCTTTTTCAGGTTGTGGGCTTTGGCCCCGCGGATCTCGATACGTTCACGTCCCGATTTACGGCGCGCGTTGGGCAATTGAATTCGCAACTCATTCGACAGATAGCGCCCAGTCAGCGATGCAGGCATGTTGAGGATTTGGCCATAATTGCCGGCAGCTGTAACGGTGCCACCGTTTTCGCCCGCACCGGGGCCCAGATCAAGAATGTGGTCGGCGGCTCGCATCACGTCAGGATCATGCTCAACTACTAGGATCGTATTTCCCAAATCACGCAGGCCATGAAGAATATTAATCAGACGATGCGTATCCCGCGTATGTAATCCAATGGAAGGTTCATCGAGAACGTAGAGCGTTCCCACCAACCGTGAGCCCAGCGAAGTTGCGAGCTGAATTCGTTGTGCTTCGCCGCCAGATAGCGTAGCCGAAAGGCGATCGAGCGTGAGATATTCCAGTCCGACTTCATTCAGAAAGCGCAGGCGCTCCAATATCTCTTGCAGTAGTCGTTCGGCGACTCCGGCTTCCTGAGCGCTAAGGTTGAGATTCGCGAAGAATTGTTCCGCTTGTTCAACCGTCATCGCGGACACTTCGCAGATATTTTTGCCGTTGATTTTCACTTGACGCGCTTCAACACGCAAGCGCGTGCCATTGCAAGCAGAACACAGTGAATACCCACGATATCGGCTCAAAAAGACGCGCACGTGCAGCTTGTATTTCTTGCGCTCGAGATAATTAAAGAAGCCGCGAATGCCCTCAAACTTGCCGTCGCCGTCCACGACCAACCGCTGCTGCTCGGATGTGAGGTCAGACCAGGGTTCATCCAGCGGAATGTCTTTCTGGCGCGCGAAACGCCGGAGCTCCGCAATCCACGGTTTGCCCTTGGGCTTCGTCCAGGGTTCAATTGCACCTTGATTTAATGACTTCGACGGGTCGGGAATCACCAGATTCATATCGAAGTCGATTGTGTTGCCGAATCCCTGGCAGCGCGGACATGCGCCATAGGGATTGTTAAACGAAAACAAACGCGGCTCGGGCTCGTCGTATTTCGTGTGATCGTTCTTGCACTCAAAACGCTGCGAGAAACGCAGACGCCGCGAGGGGGCGACATCGTCGGGGCGTGGAACGGTCTCGAAGATAACTTCTCCCGATTCCCGGTATCCGCTTTCGATGGCATCCACAATGCGTGCCCGCGCATCGGCAGCGACCACGATGCGATCGACAAGAAGAAATACGGGCTCGGTGAAATTCACGTCGAGCAGCGATTCTGGTGTAGAAAATTCAAAGATTTGGCCATGCTGGTAAAGCCGGTTGAACCCCCGCTGCCGAAGATCAGTCAGTCGAATTTTCAAACTGTCAGAAATTGGAGCCGGAGCCGCAGCCTTCCTTTTTCCTCGCACTGTTTTAGTCTTAGGCTCAGTCGCTGCAATGCGCATGCAAGGGGAATAAAACGTTCAGCCGTGTTCCGTCGCCAAGACCGATTATTGTTGCCGCGACTTCATCTACTGTGTCTTTTTTGACTTCCACTCCGCAATGCAGGCAATAGGTTCGTCCGATGCGGGCAAAGAGCAGGCGCAGGTAATCGTAGATTTCGGTTGCCGTGCCGACGGTCGAGCGCGGGTTGCGCGTGGAATTCTTCTGCCGGATTGCCACAGCTGGCGCAATGCCATCGATCACGTCCACATCGGGTTTTTCGATTCGTTCCAGAAACTGCCGGGCGTATGCCGATAACGACTCAACGTACCGCCGCTGGCCTTCCGCATAAATTGTGTCGAAGGCGAGCGAGGATTTCCCTGAACCCGAAACGCCCGTAACGACCGTCAGCGCGTTATGCGGAATCTCAAAATCAACGTTTTTCAGGTTATGGACGCGTGCGCCGCGAACCACAATGCGTTCGTTTGACATTCGCTGAGGGTTCCCATCGCATCCTGCCGATCAACGGCAAAAGCGCCAGCTGGTCACCAGACGGCGTCCGGAAGGGTAGGGAATCTCTCTATTATAAATCGAAGCGATGCTCTAAATTTGGGCGAGGCGTGCGGCCGCCTGTGTGCTCGGTCTACGCACGGTCTAGCGCGCAATCCAGAGGAAGCCGAATACATAAATCCAAAGCACAAGCATCAGGTGCCAGTACCATGCGGTCACGTCCACGACAATCCGTCTCGATTCGACCGACTTGTTCAACAGCGAGATGGTCGAGGTGTAGAGCAGAACAGCCAACCCTCCGAGGAGATGGAGCGCATGGGTCGCGGTAAGGACGTAAATAAAAGAGCTACGGGGGCTAGTGGCGATGAAGAAGCCATGAGCCGCGAGGTTGCGCCATGCCATCCACTGGCCGCCGAGAAAAGCGAAACCCAGAACGAGCGTGCAGGCCAGCCAGGGAAAATGAAATTCGCGGCCAAGCGAGACGCCGGGAATCGACCGCACAGGAGCCAGTGCCGACTGCAGAGTAATCTGACGGCGCGCCATCTCCACGGTGATGCTGCTCAAGAACAGAAGAAATGTATTGATGAGCAGAAGGTCTAGAGGCAGTGTAACCGGCTTCCATTCATTAACGTAGTGCAAGCCTGACGGGTCAAGCACTACGGCTTCACGGCGCACAAGATAGACGAGGGTAAGAACAATAAAAAGCGTGAGGATGGGCGCCGTAGCCAATAGCAGTCCCAGACGCGCCCGCCGAAGCCGCTGACCGTAATTGTAATTGTTGTCGCCGCCGCGCCCATCGCCTCCGCCTCGATTGGGCGGAGGGCCCAGATCGCTGCCACCGCCTCCGGTTTTCTCTTGAGGTCGCGGTCGTCCGATGCTCGGTGTCAACGTCGCCATGGCTCGTTCTATCTGAAAATTCTAGTTCGAGTTGCGCTTCTCTGCACACTCGAAAGGACCCGCTGAAGTTGCCAGCCAAATCACGGCAGCCGGGAAAATTAGTGGGAGTTTTTTTGCAACGTGCGCACGTAGCCCACAACAGCCGAAATCTCCTCCGGGGACAGTTGATCGGTAAACGACGGCATGCTGCCCTTGCCGTCGGTGACCACCTGCTTCATTTCATCCGGGCTCAGCTTGCGAACCTCATCGGAAAGCAGGCTAAGAGCATTGAGTTGCCGGCCCATGTCCGTGTTGGCTTTGCCATCCACTCCGTGGCACATGACACACTTCTTCTTGAAGACAGCCTGGCCATCTGGTACATCCTGAGCGGTGGCACAAATGTTCATGAAAACAATAAGAATCAATGACACATAGCGGGTCAGTTCGGACAAGGCAATTCCTCCTCAAATGATTGTAAATTCACGAATGTCAAGCCGGAAGACGCTTATCGCGATTCAAAGAACTTCCTGATTTCCGGCCAGAAACGCCGCACCACCCAATCTGTACTGATGTGGCCGCCGGTGCGCAGGGAGTGGAGTTTAACGCCAGTCTGCTCGGAGAACTGCCTAACGCTGCCATAGGGAACATGGGGATCGTCTTTCGCATGAAACATTAAGATTTTCGTTGCATCGATCTGCTCAACATGGTGCGCCGGATTGTAGAACTTTCCCGAGTACAGCTTGTTCCAATTTTTCTGCGTCAATCGATATCCGATGCCGAATGCATCGCGAATATAAGATGCGTAGCTCGGATTGGACGTTTCTGTTTTTTCAGATTCACGAAGAATCTTCCAATCCACGACCGCGCAATTCGCGATTACTTTCTTCACTCGCGGATCGAGCGAGCATAAGATCGCCGCAGCCCCTCCAAAACTACCTCCAATGACAAAGACTTCATCCGGGCGGACCGAAAATTTCTTGCCAAAGGCGATGTCTTGAAATCCTTCGGGAAGGCAATCAAGCACATCGAGAAGGTCTTGATGCGGCGACTTCGCCAGAAACTCACCGCCGCTTTCCCACGCACCCCTGTATCGCGGATAAAACACCCAATAGCCCTTCGCCGCCAGCCACTCAGCCAACGGTTGCTTCCGAGGAATGGACGGCATGCCATCACACAAAATAATGACTTTTTGTTTTTTTCCATTGCGCGCGGGCGGCAGAAACTCCGTGAGGATTTGTTTTTGAAAACGTGTGCGAAACATATCGGCGCAAATAAATCAGATGGTTCTTATCAAAATACCGCATCACGTGCAGTTGCGTCGCGCAACGCGAGATGCCAATTGGGGCGACTGAGTTTATTTAGCATTGCTGGGAGTTGCACCCAGGAGTAGACTGTCGCCCAACCCTGTTTTCTTTACAAATTCAGTTAGTGGAGCTAAATATGGAACGGCGCAGACTATTTACCTGGCTCGCTCAATTGCCGCTATTTGCTTTTGCTGCGGCCCACGCTCAAGAACGGCCAAACTCCAAGAAGCTTAACATCATGATGAAGAGCGCGTGGGGATCGGATGATCCAACTCGCGCGTCCTTCCCCTTTGTTCATGGACTTGTACTGGCCGAGGCCGGGCACGATGTGCAGATTTTCCTGGTCGGCGAGGCCACCTACACCATGCGCAAGGCCACCGTCGATTCGATTACACCAGTGGGCTGGCCTCCGCTCAGTGAAACCTTCGCCAAGCTTGTAGCAAAGAAGGTGCCCATTTTTTCTTGAGGGGCCTGTTCCCGGGCCCGTGGGGTCACGGAAGCAGACTTAAATCAGTGGGGAGCGAAGTTCGGCACTCCCGCCGTTTTTGTTTCTCTGGTGGAGTGGGCGGACCGCATCATCGTTGAATGACATCGTTCCCGAATGTTCCACGGCTTTTTGCCGAACAAGATGTCCGCGCGCGGTTAAAGATGCCCGCGCTCATCGACGCCATGGAGCAAGCGCTCATTGAGTTTTCCGCCGGTCGTGTGCAGCAGCCTGTGCGCACAATTCTCGAATTCGCCGATCACTCGCCCTTCGGCCTCATGCCCGCCTATGTGCCTTCGCTGCCCGCCCTCGGCGCAAAGCTGGTCACCGTTCGCGAATCCAACGCCAAGCTTGGACTTGGCACGCATCAAGCGACCATCGTCATGCTCGACCCTGAAACCGGCATCGCCAACGCAATCCTCGACGGCCGGTATATTACCGAGGTCCGCACCGCCGCCGTTTCGGCTGTATCGGCCAAATATCTCGCGCGCAAAGACGCTAAAATTTTGGGGATTATCGGCTCCGGAGTTCAAGCCCACAGTCATTGGGAAGCATTGCGTCTCGTCCGTGAATTCACCGAAGTTCGCGTCTGGAGCCCAAATGTCGTACGCCTCAGGCGATTCGCCAATGAAATAGGTGCCCATGCGATGCCGAACCCCGAAGCGGTCGTCCGAGGAGCCGATGTCATCGTGACCGTAACGCCATCGCCAACGCCCGTGGTCGAAAGCGAATGGGTCGCCGACGGCGCGCACGTCATCGCAGTCGGTTCATGCCGCCCTACCGCACGAGAACTAGATCCCGCTCTGGTCAAGCGTTCGCGTCTGATTGTCGATTCGCGCGCCGCCGCTCTCAAAGAAGCGGGTGACATCGTTATCGGAATCGCCGAAGGCCAATGGACAGCAAAACACATTGACGCCGAATTGGGCGAGCTTCCTCACCGACAAAACAACGAAGAGATTACCATCTTCAAATCGCTTGGCCTCGCCGTCGAAGACCTCTTCGCCGCGCATCTGGTTTTACAAAGTGATGTCATGCAGTCCGCTTCCTAAATAAAGCTACAATCGCTACATGCCCAGCAAGAAGTCGCCCCCCTCGCCGCGCAACGAACACTACGTCAAATTGCAGAAGAATTTCTGTTTCGCCTGCGGAAAAGACAACCCTAAGGGCATGCAGTTGAAGTTCTCTGTGAACAAAGACCAAACCGGTTATGTTTGCGAGTTTCGCTTAGACGACCGCTACGTCGGCCCTCCCGGCCATTGCCACGGCGGAATCATCGCCACCATTCTTGATGACGCCATGGGCAAGGTGAACCGCCTCCGTGATGTGGTCGCGCTCACTTCACAGATTACGGTGAACTATCTCAAGCCCGTGCCCCTGCACAAGCCGTTGCGGGTTGAATCACACGAAATTAGTGTCCGCGGACGCCGCCATCTCAACGCCGCAGCCATCCTCAATTCCAAGGGCCAAGTGCTCGCCAGCAGCGAAGGCGTCTTCATCGCGATCGATCCCGAAAAGATGTTCAAGAAGCACATGAAAAAGTAAATCGTGCGTGTGGGGCGGACATTCTTGTCCGCCGCTTTTGCACTCTCAAAAGCCTGAACTCCTAAAGATGTAGAATAACGACAGCACGGGCGCGCCTTCGTGCGCACTCTTCACGAGAATTGCAAGTAGTAAAGAGAAAAGAGTCACAACATGTCGCAAAACAATGGCAAATCGTCCAACAACTCCACCAGCCTCCGCCTCAAGACCGGCCTGGCAGAAATGCTGAAAGGCGGCGTCATCATGGACGTCACCGACGCCGCGCAAGCCGAAATCGCCGAGAAAGCCGGGGCCGTTGCGGTCATGGCCCTCGAGCGCGTGCCCGCGCAAATCCGCGCCGAAGGCGGAGTGGCCCGCATGGCCTCGCCTAAAAAGATCCGCGAAATCATGGCCGCCGTTTCCATTCCTGTTATGGCGAAGTGCCGCATCGGCCACTTTGCCGAAGCCCAGATTTTGCAGGAACTTGGTGTGGACTATATTGACGAATCTGAAGTCCTCACCCCCGCCGACGAAGCTCATCACGTGGACAAGCACGCCTTCAAAGTTCCCTTCGTCTGCGGCGCGCGCAATCTCGGCGAAGCTCTGCGCCGCATCGCCGAAGGCGCAGCCATGATTCGCACCAAGGGTGAAGCTGGCACCGGGCGACGTCGTCCACGCCGTAAAGCACATCCGCCAGATTGTGCAGGAGATGAAAATTCTCACCGTTCTCGGCGAAGAAGAACTTTACGCCAAGGCCAAAGAGCACGGCGCGCCTTATGAGTTGGTGCGCATCGTCGCCAAAGCGGGGAAGCTGCCCGTGCCCAATTTCTCCGCTGGAGGCATCGCCACTCCCGCCGACGCCGCGCTGGTCATGCAGCTCGGGGCCGAAGCCGTGTTCGTCGGTTCGGGCATCTTCATGAAAGATTCGCACACCTTCGCCGACCCCGCCGAAGCCGCCAAGCGCGCCCGGGCCATCGTCCGCGCCGCGACCCACTTTAACGACCCTAAAGTGTTACTTGAAGTCAGCGAGGACCTCACCGGAGCCATGAAAGGCCTCGCCATCGCCGCGCTGGATGAGGCGCAGATGCTGCAAACTAGAGGATGGTAGCGGGAGCGCGCGTCAAAAGGATGCGCTCTTCAAGCCGGCGAGGTCTGTCACCCTGCGCTATGATTGCTTCGCATCCATTTCCACCTGGAGGTCCGCTGATGCGCGAGCGCTTGCAGAAACCTGTGCTGATAATCGCCGGATTGTTTTTTGTGGCGGGGATCATTCCATTAGTCATGTTTTTTGCGAAGGAACCCGCCGTGGCCATGCTCATGAGCATCTACGTCACGCTTGGGATTTTTCTCTTGCTTGCCGCCCGTGACCCGGCGGCGCATCGCAGTCTGATCTTCTTCGCGGGATGGGCGAATATTGCTCATGCCTCGGTAATGTCGGTACAAGCGTATCGACACGCGATCGAAAGCCGCGAGCTTCTGGGAGTAGCGATATTTGCCGTGGTCGGTGTGGCGCTGGTCGCGATCGCTCCGCCGAAACCAACCGTCGAGCGAGTCTTGGCAGCAAAAGCGGCGTAGGATTAGCAGGACGAATGGCTGGGCGGCCCATGCAAGCCGTACTTTGGCTTGAGTTGGGCCATCCAAACCTGCCACAGCAATCTACTTCTTTTCCGCGGTCGTCGGATCAATCATCGTCTTGATCTCCGAAATCTTATTCGCAGGAAATCCGCCCTGTTTTGCATGTTCGCGGATCATCTCTTCATTGGGAGAGATATAAACGCAATAAACTTTGTCTCCGGTCACGTAGCTCTGCACCCATTGAATCTGCGGCCCCATCTTTTGCAGGACGCCGCACGAAGTTTGTGATACCGCCTGAAGCTGATCTGGAGTCAGGTTGCCCGCCCCAGCGATTTCCCGTTCGATTAGATACTTTGGCAAGTCAATCCTCCATGCGCGAGTGTTAGGCAAATCAGAAACACAAGTCGCTGCATTCTACACGACCGGGAGAAGCTGCCCGCTCTCCGTCAAAACATTCTGTAAGATTAGAGGCAATGCGCACGTTCGCGGAAGCAGCATGAAAATCGGCGTTCTGGCCCTCCAAGGGGATTTCGACGCACACCGCAAACGGCTCGAAGAGCTGGGTGCGGAAGTCCTGCTCGTGAAAAAGCCCGAACAACTCGATGACATTGACGGCCTTGTCATCCCCGGCGGAGAATCGGGGACATTCTTGAAGCTATTAGGCGAAGAGGGATTCGCCAAGTTGAAAGAATTCGTCCGCGCCAAGCCGACCTTTGGCACTTGTGCCGGCGCGATTCTATTGGCGAAAGAAGTTGAGAACCCGGCACAGACTGGTCTGGGCGCGCTCGATATCAGTATCCGACGCAACGCCTACGGACGCCAGATTGACAGTTCTATCCGCGAGGGCAAATTTGGCGACGCTCCCATCGAAATGGTTTTCATCCGTGCTCCCAAAATCGAGCGCATCGGCCCAGGTGTGGAAATCATCGCCACCGAAGGCAGCGATCCTGTGGCGGTCCGGCAGGGAAGAACAATGGCTGCAACCTTCCATCCCGAGTTATCCGAGGATCCGCGCATCCACAAAGCGTTCCTGGATTTGATTAAGTAGAATCTCGTGTGGCGCGGACATTCTTGTCCGCGGCTCTCGATTTGCTTTCTCACAATATGTGGATTTGCTTTTTGACATATTTTCGCTTGTCTCACGCTACAATTCCCGCATGGCAAAGACAAAATCGCGCAGGCAGTTTCTTGCTGAAACTTCTTACGGCGTCGTGGCCGCGGCCCTTGCCGGCCGCGCTCTGGCCCAGAACCCGACCGACACCACGCCCGG
This sequence comes from Terriglobia bacterium, assembly GCA_963702965.1. Classification (GTDB taxonomy): domain Bacteria; phylum Acidobacteriota; class Terriglobia; order Terriglobales; family Acidobacteriaceae; genus JAJPHW01. The sequence continues at coordinate 2,429,195 of OY969776.1, read as the reverse complement.
CGCTCCGCCCGCCTTCGGAACCAGCCCGGCTGTCGGCCCCGAAGTATCGCCTACGACCTTCGATGAAGCCGAAAAACTCGTCCAAGTCACGCTGACTGAGGCCCAGCGCGCTCAAGCGGCCGGCAGTTGGCGCGAGACCATGGCCTTTCTCTACGAACGCCGCACCGGCCCGCGTAAAGTAGCACTCGAACCTTCAGTCTCTCCGGCCACACTGTGGAATCCTCTCATTCCGGGAATCAAGCACCTGCCAGACCAGGAACAATTCCTCCGCAGCCAAGCCAATCAAGACCCACTACCCGCGAACGACACCGATATCGCCTACTCTTCCGTCGCGCAACTTTCCCATTGGATCGAAAAACGCCAGCTCACCTCTGAACGGCTCACGAATATTTATCTAAAGAGAATTGCCCAGTTCAATCCCAAGTTGCGTTGCGTGATTACGCTCACGCGAGAAGCCGCAATAGCCCGCGCGAAACAAGCCGACGCAGAAATCGCCGCTGGAAATTACCGTGGCCCGCTCCACGGCATTCCATACGGCGTGAAAGATCTGCTCGACACCGCCGGAATTCCCACGACTTACGGCGCCGAGCCCTTCCGTAATCGCATTCCTGAAAAAGATTCGACAGTAGTCAAGCGTCTCAATGACTGCCGGCGCCGTGCTCATTGCCAAATTAAGTCTCGGCGCGCTCGCCCTCAACGACATTTGGTTCGGCGGCCAGACCATGAATCCCTGGCTGCTTGAAGAAGGTTCTTCCGGCTCCAGTGCCGGCCCCGGCGCGGCCACTGCCGCCGGTTTGGTCGGCTTCTCCATCGGCAGCGAAACCGGAGGCAGCATCGTCAGCCCATCCATGCGTTGCGGGGTCACCGGTCTGCGCCCAACTTTCGGCCGCGTTCCCCGTACTGGAGCAATGACTTTGTGTTGGTCGCTCGACAAACTCGGCCCCATGACTCGCAGCGTCGAAGACACCATGCTCGTCCTGCAGGCTATCTCCGGCCCCGACAACTCCGATCTCTATTGCCAGCCGAGCAAACTCGATTTCAACGCAGCCACAAACATCGCAGGCCTTCGCGTCGGATACATTCCCAAGTGGATGAAAGAATCTCCCGCCACCGACGTTGACCGCGCCGCTCTGGAGACGGTCGCAAAAGTCGGCATGGTGCCTGTCGAAGTTTCCATCCCCGATTGGCCCTATGATTCTCTGGGATTGATTTTATTCGCCGAAGCTGCCGCGTCGTTCGAAGAACTCACGCTCAGCGGCGGCCTCGATCAGCTCAAAGCTCAAGTCCCCGATGCGTGGCCCAACATCTTTCGCCAATCGCGCTTCTTGTCCGCGGTTGATTTTGTTCAAACCGACCGCTTCCGCCGCAAAGTTGCCGAAGCCATGGAGCACGTCTTCAATCAAGTGGATATCTTGCTGGTGCCTTCTCTCCGTGACGAAATGCTGACTCTCACCAACTTCACCGGGCATCCGTCGTTAACTTTACGTGCCGGATTTGTAGAGGTTTCCAAAGCTCGCAGCGATTGGGCCCCAGATCCGAATCATCCCTTGCCCACATTCAATCCGCCTCGCCGGGTTCCGTACGGAGTCACTTTGATTGGCCGCTTATTCGACGAGGGAACTCTTGCCAGTGCAGGCATAGCGCTCGAGCGCAGCTTCAACGTCATGGGAGAACACCCGCCGGGATTTTGATATTTCGGAGGATATCTGGCAGCAAATTGGGTAAGATGACGGCGATGTCGGAAAAGCCACTACAAGAAACCGCCTACGAATCGAGGCGATGGTATCGAACGCCTCCGTTCGGCATCGCAATATTTTTATTGGGCCTCGGCATTATTAATCTCATTTTCTCTCCAACGCATTTAAGGGGTCGACGGTGGAACCCGAACGCGCGGCGCAGTTGGGGAGCTTCGTGGGTGGATATATTGGATCGATTTTCTCCTTAGGCGCGATCGTCCTGCTCTTTTTGACGCTGATCGGTCAGCAAGATTCTTCCGAAAAACAGGAACACGCATCTTCCCTACAAAGCTTCGAGAATCGCTATTTTCAGCTGATAAAGCTGCACAGAGACAATGTCACCGAAATCAAACTTGGCGGAGAAACGGGGCGAAAGTTCTTCGTGCTTGCACTACGCGAGCTTCGATGCGCGTTGGCAATAGTTAAAAAAGTCGGCGGGGAGCACAATCAGAAGTTGACGAATATAGATTTGCTGCACATCGCATATTACGCATTGTTTTTCGGTGTGGGACCTAATTCGTCACGTATGTTAACAACTTCTCTATCCGAGTTCGATGTGTCATTCATACGTGCTGTGGACGAACAACTCAATGACCGCAGCACCAAAAAAGGCAATCGCCAGGGCGCGTGGATTTAAGTACACACCGTTCGAAGGACATCAGTCTCGACTGGCCATTACTATCGCCACCTCTACCAAATGATTCGATATGTCGACCTATATCCAATGAGGTTCGAGGAGAAGTACCAATACGTGAAGACCATGCGAGCTCAACTGTCCACGCACGAGCAGGCGCTGTTACTGCTAAATAGCCTAACGCCCCTAGGATATGTGTGGTGGAATAAGAACTTAATTACCAATTACCGATTGGTGCAGAACATACCGCGCAATTTTTTCGACAGCACCAACGAACTAGATCCAACCAACATGTTTTCGGCGGACTATTTCGAATGGCAAGAGGACAAACCCATCCCGCAAATACTGCAAAACCTAAAGAAGGCCCAAGCCGACTGATCCGAGTGGCCCCGTGTCGCAGGCATTCATTTTAAAGCTTGCCCCACAGTCACTGCTCTGTCCCCACGATTCCCAGGGAGAACCGATCGCAGGACGGATTTGCACTGCAATCTGGCTCGACTTCTAAAACGACATACCTAGTCGCGCAAAACGGGATCATTGATACGATGGATTTCACTTGCTACGCGATCGTTGAACCGTGCCTTCAACAAACGGGGGAACGCTCTACGTAGGTGACTACATCCCAGATACGATTCCTTTCGCCGCAGCTAACTATGCCACGACGATTGAAGTGTACTTCTGTGACTGGGAATTTGCCTACAATCCAAACAATAGCTCATCCGTAGGCTGTCAGGCTGGAGATTCCACGCTTTCTGGCCGTTACGCTGCCGTTCTCAATCTGTATTAGTAGACTCTAGAAATTTCGGACGGGAGCTGCGTGCTCCCGTCCGAGTTTCCACAATCCGTTATGGCGTGATCTCGAAAACCACCCCGGCACCGTACTCGCCACCAAATTCTGTCGTGCCGTACAGGTTGCCAGCCTTGTCCCGGACCAACGTGGCCCATGGGTCTTGCCCGTCCACGCAATTAGGTTGCGAACAAAACTCGTAAAGCACGGTTTCGTTCCCTTTAGAGTTAATCTTGAAAATATTCCCTACGTGTCCTCCGGCTGTCGTTCCATACAGAGCCCCATGCTCAATATCAAGTGTCACCCCACCAAGGGGCTCATCTCCATCGGTTCCGTTAAACAGGAAGACCCTGTGCTTGCCGGTTTTTGGGTTGAGCTCGAATACCCCGCCGCCCGGCAGCTCGAAGGTGCCATACAGATTGCCTGCTGGGTCGAGGGCAATCCCTCCCGACGGGTTGCGATAGCCGTTCGCCGATGAGGGAAACACAGCCAACACTTTCTCGTGCCATCCTTCCGCGCTGGGAGAAAGCTGATACACAGCTCCTCCGCCCACATTGCCGTCGCTCCCGCCGTCGTAGGTTGTCCCAAAAATAGTTCCTTGCGAGTCGAACGTCACGCCTGCCAAGTAAGGGAAGTCCCCGTCAGGGCACGCCTGGCCCTTTCCCAGCGAGCAAAAATTGTAGAGCACGGTTTGCTTCCACACACTAGCGCCGGGGGAGAGCTCGAAAACCATGCCACCACCCGAGCCCCCCGGGGCATGGCCGCCGCCACCGTCGGATGTGCCGTAAAGATTTCCTTGCGGGTCGAAAACTAGTGGCGCCTGCGGGGAATAGCCATCCAGACAGTTCGTGCCTGAAAAAACGCTGCAAAAGTTATAAAGCACAGTTTCTTTCCATTTGCCGCCGGGGTTCACAGGAGGCGACAATTCGAACACAACGCCGCAGCCGTACATGCCCACGATAGGGCAGTTATACTGCGACCCGCCGCCAGTTGTGGTCCCGTAAAGATTGCCCTTCGCGTCCAACACGAGCCCTGCCCACGACACCGCGCCATCAAGACACTCGCCATCAACGGAGACACTACAGAGGCTGTAGATCACAGACTCCGTCCATGTCCCATCGCCGTTCGGAGATAACTTGAACACTGTCCCCTGTGACGCCGCTCCGCCATTCGCAGACGTGCCGTACAAATTCCCCTGTTTGTCGAAAACGAGTCGGCTAACAACGTACGACGCATCGTTAGGCGGCCCTTGAAAACTGTGAATCACTTTGAAATTATTTTGCCCAGCCGCCGATGCGCACATCAGGGCCGCGAAAGCAAAAATTAGGGAAAGGCTCAACCATGTCTTGCTCATACCGTACGTCCTTCCGCCCGCTCCCATTCTCTACTCGAGCGGACCCGCGACTGTCAGCATATCGCAAGGACGGGCCCACGAAAATAGGGCCGAAAGGTCCAAATACTCGCACTGGCGACTATTTGCCCGACACGATTCCCTTTGCGGCGGCCAACTATGCTCAGACCATCGAGGTGTACTTCTGCGATTGGGAGTTTGCCTACAACAATCTCAACAGCACCAGTTTTTGCCAGGGACGCGATGATGCGAATTCACAGCTCTACCGCAACGTCTTAGGCGCTTACTAGCTTCGCACGTCGGGCGGGCGATAAGCCCGCCCGATTTTTTTGGCTCACGGCGTAATCTCAAACACTACCCCGGCACCGTAGTCGCCGCCAAATTCCGTCGTTCCATAAAGACTGCCGCCCTTATCGGGCACCAGGATCGTTTGCGGCAACGCCCCGTCTTCGCAATTCGCCCAGGAGCAGAAATTATGAAGGACCTCCTCTTTTCCATTGGGAGTCAAGGAAAATATGTTTCCCGAATTGGCAGGTCCCCCTATCGCCGCAGTCCCGACAGCTATCCTTAACCCGGAATCGATAAACACGCCCCCTGCCGGCTGTGCTCCATCAATCCCATCGAAGAGGAACCCGCTGATCTCCTTCGTGCGGGGATCGAGGCGAAATACACCACCGGGTAGCCGTGCAAGTGTACTGTACAAATTGCCGGCGGAGTCAATGGAAATTCCACCCTGCAGGGTATTCGCTTTGGAGTTTGGCGGAATCGCCAGTAGCGTCTGGTGCTTCCAACCGTCGCCGCTCCGGGAGAGTTTGTAAACTGTCCCGCCGCTTGGATCGTTTTCACTCCCGCTGTAGGTCGCCGTTCCATAGAGATTTCCAGACGTGTCGAAAGTTAGGCCGCTGTACACGCTGTAGCCGTCAGGGCAATCATTTCCCGTTCCCTGAGAGCAGAAGTTGTAAAGAATGGTTTCGATCCAGCCTTTGGAGCTTGGCGAGAATTCAAAAGCAGTACCGCCTCCCGGTGCGTGCCCGCTCCCGCCATCAAAAGTCGTGCCGTAGAGATTTCCTTCAGCATCAAAAATCAATTGGTCCGTCGGCGACGCCCCATCGAGGCACTGGCCGTTGGCCACGGTGCTGCAGAAGTTATGTAAAACAGTTTCGCTCCACAATTCTCCCCTTTGCAAGGGCGGCGATAGTTCGAAAAGAACACCGCAGCCCATTGAGCCTTCGCTGGGACAATCCGGCCCACCGAAACTCGTTGCCCCGTACAAGTTGCCCTTCGGATCCAGAACTAATCCGCCATCCGGATATGAACCATCCAGGCAATCCTGCCCATCGAAATTCGTGCAAAAGTTGTAAATTACCACCTCGGACCAACTGCCATCTTTGTTCGGCGAAAGCTCATACACCGTGCCGCAGCCATTGTCGCCACAGCCATTGCCGCTTCCACCCCCAGCCGTGGTCCCGTAGAGGTTGCCGGCTTTGTCAAAGACGACGTCGCTAACGGGAGACAGCCCATCATTCGGAGAGCCCGAGAAGCTGTGAATTACTTTGAAATTGCTCTGTCCAGCCGCCGACGCGCACGTCAGCGCCGCAAAAGCAAAAAGCGCGAACGCAAAAAGAAAGAAAAAACTCAAACTTGTTTTGCTCATACGTACATCCTTCCGCCCGGCCCGTTTTTTGAGCGGACACGCGACTGTCAGCATATCCCAAGGTTCGGCCCGCACAAATAGGGCCGAAAGGCTCTAAAACGCTTGCAGGCTTGAATAGAAGGAGCAGAACATAAGCCTGGACCACGTCGAGATATTTATATTTAGGTGAGCTACTTCCTGGGCAGGAACTCAATCTTCACATCTTTTACTGCGGGCTTCACATCGAAATCGGCGGTGACAAATACATATTCCGGCGATTGTGCGGCCAACTCAACCCCGAAGGCGTCTGCGTATGGAATCTTCCTGTCCACTTTGATCAGGCCCGCTCTTAGGGCACGCTCGGCGGTCGCGGGAATCAACCTCCAGCCCAAAAGCGAGCAGCCGGTTCATTGCCAAATCGAGTCCCATCCTCCCGTGTGCCTTGTACACCACGCCCGCAATCTCGCCCCAGTGAACGGCAGAGATTATGCAATTCCATCGGCCATTCAGATGCCCTTTAATGATTTCCGCTACTCGCGCTGCGCCACTCTCGTCATCGAGATATTGGATTACAGCGCTGGCATCAAGAGCGTAGGTCACCATTTCTCATTCTTCTTTTCTTTACGCCGTTCTTCCTGTAACAACCTCGAAAGGGAAGCGCCTCCCGTAAAAAGTCCACGCGTCTCATCAACCAGTTTTTCAGAGACGGGTTCCAAAACGAGGCGCTTGCCCTCCAACGAAATGGAAATGCGTGCTCCGGGCTCAATTCCCAGGGCTTCCCGCATTTCGGATGGAATGACCAGTTGCCCTTTTGTGCTTACTGTTGTAATCCGATTCACAATGTCTTACATACTAACATATTGTAAGAATCGAATTTCTCAAGTTTCCTCTTGACAATCTTTTTATGTAACCGTAGAGTTACACATTATGCGGAACCGTTCGGTTACATATTCCACGGAAGTCGCGTTTCAGGCCCTCGCTGACCCCACCCGCCGCGCTGTCCTTGATCTCTTGCGGATGGGCAGTCGCCCCGCCGGCCAAATCGCTCAAGCTTTTCCCATTTCTCGGCCGGCGATCTCCAAGCACCTGCGCCTTCTTCGCCGCGCGCACCTCGTCGAAGAACGCCGCGAAGGCCGCAACCGGGTTTACCAAATCAACGCCGAGCCTTTGAAAGCAGTGGACCAGTGGCTCGATCACTATCGCATCTTCTGGCAGACCAACCTGGCCAGCTTGAAGAACTTTGTCGAAACCGAGTACGCCAAAGAGCAAGAGGAAAAGAAGCAACAGCCGGAAGCAAAGAAGCAAAAGAAAAACAAGCACCACAAATTTCAATAAACCATGACCGAGGAGAATCCCGATATGAAGCACCTAAAGTATCTACCCGCAACCATCGCCCTGTTTCTCGCCGCCACCAGCGCTGTTGCTGCCACCAGCGCCCAACAATCCTTCGACACCATCAAAGCTTTGCAAGGCACCTGGGAAGGCCAGACCTCCCATGGCAAAGACGTCGAAGTATCGTTTCGTTCCACGTCCAATGATTCCGCGGTCATCAGCGAGATTCGCGGCGGCGACCATGGCCCCAATCAGGACATGATCTCGATGTTTCACATGGACGGCCCCAACCTCCTCATGACCCACTATTGCGGCGTCGGCAACCAGCCCCGCATGACCGCGACCGCCTCGCCCGACGGAAAGATAATTACCTTCGACTTTCGCGACGCCACGAATCTCTCGGCTCCCGATGCCGGACACATGCAGCGCGTGATCTTCACCATCACCGACGCCAATCATCACGTCGAAGAGTGGCACTTCGTGGACCATGGCAAGGAGATCGTCGCCCGTTTCGATCTCGAGAAGAAGAGCTAACGCATTCAGCGATCAAACCCTCCGGCTTAGGCCGGAGGGATTCCGAAAAAGTTAATTAGGAGAAAAGATTATGGCAACCATCAGCGTCACACCAAAATCTGAAATTTTGCCCGGCAACGACGTCATCGAAGCGGAAGTTTTCATCGCGGCCCCGCGCGCGCGCGTCTTCCAGGCGATCATTGATCCTAAACAAGCCATGCAGTGGTGGGGCTCCTGCGAAGCTTACGCCCATCAGGAGTTCAATATGGACGTTCGCCCCGGCGGCAAGTGGTCAACCAAAGGCGCGTCGCCAAAGACCAACGGTACTTTTTCAGTCAGCGGCGAGTATCTCGAAATCGATCCGCCTCGCCGACTGGTTTACACCTGGGTGTCGAATTCGATGACCATGAATACCACGGTCGCCTGGGATCTGGAGGAACTCGAAGGCGGCACGCTGATAAAGCTCCGCCACACCGGATTCGCCGGAGACGCCGAACAAGCCAACAACCACAATAAAGGCTGGACTACAGTTCTCGGCTGGCTGCAAGGCTACTGCGAAAAGGGCGAAACCATCGAATCCAGAGGTTAAAAGGGCGGGGATAAAACCGCCAAAGTGTTCCTTAAGGAACACATCGTCATGACACACCTGTCCGACAACAGTGTCCGACGGATGTGTCATGACGCGGATGCGCGGTCTGCCCGGAGCGGAGCACGTGTGGCGCGGACACTCTTGTCCGCGGCCGTTGACTTTGATTTTGAATGTCCATTCATGACAGACCATCGCCCAAGATAGTGGTCAAATGCTAGAGTGAAAACCAACCCCAACTGCGGCGGACAAGAGTGTCCGCCCCACACGGGCTACCCCAAACAATTCAGACTCCGTTCATTTTCGCTCTGTACCATCAACTCGGATAAATTTATGGATAATACCGAGATGGACGCCCTCCGCCAAGCCTACAAAACCGCCGTGGACGAATGGGTCAACGCCATCCGCGCCGAAGAAGCCATCGCCACTGCCCAACCACTCCATGATCGCCATGGAGAACTGGGACACCGCCGGCTTCGCCGAGCAAGACGCCCAGGCCAAAGCCAAAACCGCCCGCGACAAATATAAAGACGCCCTCCGCTTCATCAATTACGGCATCTAGGATTCGGGAGGCTTGTGTGGCGCGGACACTCCCTTCGACTTCGCTCAGGGCAGGCTCTGTCCGCGGCCGTTGACTTTGATTTTGAATTTCAATGTTCACTCATCACAGACAAGCGCGCAAGGCAGTGGTCAAATGCTGCAATGAAAACCAACCACAACGGCGGCGGACAGGAGTGTCCGCCCTACACTTCCGTTTCTCCATAGTCTGCCCTGAGCGTCGAAGCAACAACGGCAGAACATGAGGCGCGCGGCGGCTTAGGGACACTCAGGAAGGTACAGCAGATTGTCTGTCCATACACGGTCTGCGGCCGTTTGAACAAACCGAGTTCCATAGGAATTTTCTCGAGGGTAAAGGAAGGCTTTATTGCCGTATTTATCGATGGTGTAGGCCACGCCGCCGCTCTGTTTAAGCCACATATAAACCTGCTCGCGGGTTGATTTCCCTCTTCACCGGATGCTTCGTTAGACCAGCCCAGCGATATAATTGCCGCATGGGGGTCAAGATGATCTCCGCGGGCCTTGTTAATGCAAGTAATCCGAATCGACATTTTCTTTCGTTTAGCCTGATTTTACTAGGAAAGCTGCTCCCGAGTTACTGGTGCTACTGCACTAATCGACCGCTAGCCTGTGCCTTCCGTATCACACTCGCATTACACGTGTAGACTGAGATCTGAGGAATGGTTGAAAAATCCGCATCATCGGTGAGAATGGCCGATAGTTTTTTTTGTTTCATCGCTTGGATGTGGAATAAGTCATATCCGCCTACGAGGTAGTCCTCGAAAGAAAGTATAGATTCCTTGGTACACTCGGCGCTAGGCTGAACCGCATTATCAGACATTCTAATAACCTGCGACCAAGCCGAGGTCATCTCCGAAACAACTCGGCTTCGTTCAGTTGGTAGGGATCGATAATCCTTGAGCTTGATTCGACCCTATTTTAGCGCGTGATACTGATAAATTTCTTTCTCAGTCTTCTCGATAAGATGCGCCAATTCTGGTAGCGTCAGATCGCAACGTCCGATGGTTGATCCTGCATCTAGTGCCTTTTTGATGAAGCGCTCGTATTGTTCAACTTGCTTGGTTTGGGGCGGTGCCAAACACGGAAGAGTGGCGCGCGAGTATGTAATCCAGTACCAGGCGTTTGTGTCCACCAAGAAAGCGTCGTCTACACTAGGTTCATAGGAGCGGATATCGAATGTTCGAAACTCTCTATCAGCCACTATTCATCCTCCCGCTTCAGCGCTTCCGTCACCGCCTTCCGGTTTTCTCCGGAGGTGTAGAATTCCCGACTGTTCTCGATAACTCGCTTTAGCGTGTCGACCCCGTTTGGGGGAAGGTCGACCACTTTTAGCAAATCATTTAGTTTTGCCGTGGAGATGTCGCGCAAGAGCTGTCCAATCGCAGCATTAAAAAACGGCGATGCAAAGACCTGAACACCTTTGAAGTTAAGCTCAACAGTACTGCCAGCCGTCACACTCCGGATGAATCTTGTCGTATAACCATTTCCCATCCGACGCTCGTGATGCAATTAGCCCCAGCGACTTCTCTGACATTCAACTTCATGGGATTAGTCATATCGTTGGGCTCAGGAAAAGAGTGGTTTGCCGCTAGCCTCGGAGGCGAATCGATAGAAGGATTCGTCACAACTGAACGTGATATTTGCGAGAGTACCGGGAAAGATACTCGTTCGACTAGTAAAGTTCTGAGTGTCAGTGATCATGGCTTCCCCATCGTGACTAAATATTTGTAGTGTACCGTTGTTGACTTTGACAAAATCACGGAGAAGGTCCAAACCCAACCCACGTGCAATACCCTCCGGTTTTCCCAGCGTGCTATTGCCCTTCTGGAAGGCCCATTGCATAGCCTCTGCCCCAGTCATTGTGCGATTTTTTAAGTAGCCCCTTACATTATCGGGAATGCCAATTCCAAAGTCAGCAACGCAAAGCTTTAGTTGCTTGTTTTTCGGATAATGCTGCCCCGATGTGAAAACTTCAACCGGCGAATGGCCATGGTGAATACGATTTCATATATCTCGCAGACCCTGCCGATTATCGCGCTCCGAAGCCCATCGCTTAAGTGCACTTGTCCTTTTCCAATCCAGAAATCGTACAGATAGTGGATCAAGTCATCTTCGACAAGCTTTTCATCATGTCGAAATGGCACAGCGTTTCTGCTCGTCCGTAACGAAGTGTGGCCCACAAATTGCATCAGACCGTTTCGCGCGAGGTTTCGGCGAACCTCAGGCGAAAGCGTCTCAACGGCGAATTGGCAAGTCACATCCATGATGCGTTGCAAGCTTGGTCAGGCCTCCGATAACCGAAACTGCGTTCTGCATCAATAGCGAACAATCTGAAAACTCGAGCAAAATATCCTGATCGCGAAATTTACTGACGAGGCGTGCAATCCCGAACAGCGCCTCAAAATCAGCTCTCGAATCAGTCAGCCTCGGTATACGAACCACTTCCATTAAACATCAGGATATATCCTGCTGAGCGAATCGAGAAATATCTGCACGCGATTTCCAATCGAATCATATCTCAACTGTGTGTCGGTGACCTCAGGAACGCCGCGCGCCGGAATTCTACCTTACATTTTATCGATAACGTCCTGCGCAGCGAGTGCGCCCATTCTCCGTAGAGAGCTCGTTATCGACCATGAGGAGCGGATGAGCACTAGGTTCGCCGCACGTTGGCGGCCGAATGGTATCCGTGCGGGGTCCGGGCATCGCATTTGCCTCTCATCAAGTGCTAATTCGCCCCCTAACCCACTGATTCCACTCCAAATAAAAAGGTAATAAGTAACTTGACTAACCAAGTTCCATGTACTACTATGCTTGCATGAAGCAAAAGACAGCCCCGCCAGAGACCCTCCAAGAAGCGATCAGATACTTTGCAGACGAGCAGGTTTGCATTGATGCCGTCGCCGCTATGCGTTGGGGAAACGGTAAGCCCGAATGTCCAGCTTGCGGTCGGACTGACCACTATTACCTCGCCACGCAAGAGCGTTGGAAGTGCAAGGACTGCTGGAAGCAATTCTCCGTAAAGGTCGGAACTATTTTTGAGGACTGCGCCGATTAAGTTTGACTTATGGCTTACCGGCTCTGTGGATGATTGTTACTGCAAGACGGAATAAGTGCTACGAACTGGCGTCGGCTCTCGGAGTCAGTCAAATCGCCTGGCATGCTCCTTCGGCCCATTTGGCAGGAAGACATCGTTTGAATGCTTGGTGGCGGCCCACACAGCAAGGTAGAAATTGATGAGACCTTTCATCGGCGGTAAGGCTCGGAACATGCACAAGTCGCGTAGGCAGCGTATGCGCAACATTCGGAATGCTTGCCGCTCAAGGCTGCCGTCATGGGAATGCTGGAACGGGATGGCAAGGTAAAGACCGCTGTTCTCGGACACAAGCGCGAGAAGGAGCAGATGCACCAGATCATCGAAGATAGCGTGCTTCCCGGCACTTGGATTATGACCGACGAATTTAGTAACTACGATGGACTGGAGAAGAATTACACCCATCTCGTCGTTAATCATCTTGAGCGTTACGTACAGGGCAACGTACATACTCAAGGCATCGAGAACTTCTGGTCGCTGTTGAAGCGCAGTCTTGGTGGTACTTACGTTTCTGTAGAGCCTTTTCATTTGTTCCGTTATGTCGATGAGCAAGCTTTTCGTTTTAACAATCGCAAGGACGGCAAGCGCAAGATTAGTAACTCCGAACGCTTCAATCTAGCTCTTTCCCAAGTATCCGGTCGGCGGCTTACATTTGCTTCCGTAACTGGGAAGGAGAGTGAAAAACAGGCTTTCTAATCCTTATCGCCTGAAACGCGGCCCGAAGCGGAAGTCTTCGTAGGCTTCCGCTTTTTTGTTTTCTGCTTTTTCTCCAACTCAAGGCGTTCTCGCATTTCGGTATGAGTCACTTTCAAGATTTTCCCGAGAGCCTGCTCGAACGATTTATATTCCGGAAAATCCCCTTCATCCCGCGCTCTCTGAGAATGACATTTGGCGCGGGTTTGGTGATGGTGCTATATCTCCCAGCGCCTCTATCGCTGCGATAAATTGCTTCTGTCGTTCCTCTCTTCGTCCCACATCAGTAGTCTTGGACGATGAAATTTGGAGATACTTAGCGATTGCAACATCCGCAGGGTGCTCATTCGGCACTGTAGCCTTACCCTCCAAGATTTGACCGAATGAAGCAAGCCGCTGCATTAACGTCTCAGCGTCATAGTGATGCAGAAGATCGCCTCCAATGACAGCAGTTACCATGCTGTAAAAATGCGTCTGCTCCGTAGCCATCCTCGTAGAAGCCAGGGTAGTGCTGTCGTAAGCCTGACCAAAGAACTTGAATACTTTCCGTAATCTCTGGGCTTCCGCTGCCGTCAAGCGGGGGGAAGGCTTATCAGGCTTGCTAATGAAATTCTTTAGAATCTCGACTGGCTTTCGGTGCTTGCGCGTGCGCCCAAAAAGCACGATTTCAAGTAGTAGCTCCCACATGCGATCAACTTGCCCACGAGGATCACTGATCTTGTTGATGACATTCATAGTTTTCAAAATATTTGTAAATGGCGTGCGCCTCGTGCGATAAAAAATGTCTTCGCCGCGCATCTGCTTGATCGCCACAAGATCAAATACATCGGTGAGCAACTGGTCATTTCTGCCCATTGCCTTAACGATGTCGAAACGATTTACCTTGACTCCCTGCTGATTGATGTCAACGAACAAGCTAATCATGTCATCCAGAGTGCTTTCGTCGTCGAGAGTTATCTCAATTGTCGGAATCGCATATTCGCGCAGATCGCGTACCTTGGCTTCATCCAATTCAGCGAAGGTCTTCTGGCCGTCACTTAACTCAATAGCGAAGCTCGCCTCATTGCGCTGCTTCTCGCCGCTGAAATATTGTTTCCAGTTCCGTATCGCTAAATCTTCCCGATCATTCGACACGAACAGGATGATGCTCTCCAAGCGTTGCTTCCCATCGAGGATGTTGTAGGTGTACTTGGAGCCAGTGGCCTGCTTGTAGAGAAAGATTGCTGGAATGGGCTTGCCCTTAACGATGTTCTGGACGAGCTTCTGGCGAATCTTCAAACCCCAAACATGGCCGCGCTGGAATATTGGCGAGAGGTTAATCTTTTGCTCGTTCAAATAGGTGACTATTTGATCAAGCCGCAACTCCGAATTTCGATAAATCATGGGACTGCCTCCAAAAGCAGGTGCTAACGCGTTCATAGTACACCTACTTCGGACACAAATCCAACCACAGTTTGGTTAGTCATGGTAGTTATTACCAAATAAAAACCCTGCAATTTTGTTGACACACGCACTTCAAAAAGACTGTAATTAAATTTCGGTAGAACTAGGACGGCGCAGGCCTTAAACGGCTTCTGCGCCGTTCGTATTTGGAGCCGAAAAACGAGGCAAAATGAACACTCAAATCGGATTCGGAATTGAAATTCAGGCCGCTGCTGACAACCATTGCAAGCGTCGCGGAGAAACCGTCGAAGCCGCCTTTCTCGCCAAAACCTGCGACCTCGGCTTTCAGGTCGCCAAGCCCTGGGGAGAGAGCGATCCCTACGACTTCATCGTCAATGCTGGCCACGGCTTTCAGCGCGTGCAGGTGAAGTCGGCCACCTCTTGCAAGCGCTACCAGTATCTCGTCCGCGCACAGGGGGACGCGACCATCTACACCAAAGAAAACATCGACTTTCTGGCGGCTTACCTTGTTCCGGAGCAACTCTGGTACGTTCTGCCGGTTGAGGCCTTCACGCCGCGGACTGCGCTCCACTTCAATCCGCACGGCGCCGCCCGTGGGATGTTTGAAAAGTTTCGGGAGGCTTGGTGCATCCTCGCCAGCGCCGCGTCCAATCTTTTCCACGCCATCCCGCAGACCTGCCGCAACAGGGGAACTGCCTATCCGCTGCGCGGTCTGCCCCGAGCGTAACAATGAAGCCAACGAAAAAGACGGGAGAATCAAATAGGTTTGTCATCCTGAGGCAGGGGGATTGGGCGCTTGCCGCCCGATCCCCAACGAGGGACCTGTGCATTTATGTTTTCGCCCTGGAATTTCGACCGAACCAAAACCAAACCCAACGGCGGCGGACAGGAGTGTCCGCCCTACATGTACCCCCACGCGTTATACTGGCATTAACATGCCCGCTTCGGCCGATAAGACGTTTTACCTCGAAACCTTTGGCTGCCAGATGAACGCCCACGACTCCGAAAAGGTCGTTGGGACGCTCCTCGCCGAGGGCTACCGCCAGGTCGAAACCGTCGAGGAAGCCGGGCTGGTGCTCTACAACACCTGCTCGATTCGAGACAAAGCCGAACAGAAGGTCTTCAACCGCCTCTCCGATTACAAGAAATATAAGAAGCAGGGCAAGACCTTCGGCGTCCTCGGCTGCGTCGCCCAGCAGGAAGGCGAAAAGATCTTCGAGCGCGCGCCGTATGTGTCGTTGGTCGCGGGATCAGCGTCTTATCGCAAATTGCCCGAAATGCTGATTCAAATCGAAGCAGGGAACTCGCGCGTCACCGGTTTGGACGACCGCGAGACCGACGAATGTTTCGAGACGGAGTTTACCGCCCGGACGAACGCGAATCGTGGATACATCACCATCATCGAAGGTTGCGATAAGTTTTGCGCGTACTGCGTCGTTCCTTATACGCGCGGTAAAGAGCGTAGCCGCACTTCGGCCTCAGTGCTTGAAGAGGCTCGCCAGATGGCCAGTTTGGGCTACACCGACATTCAATTGCTCGGCCAGAACGTGAATTCTTATAAAGATCCGACGGGTAAGAAGTCATTTGCTGAATTGCTGGTTGCGGTCGGGGAAGTCGCTGGTATTCGCCGCGTACGCTTTACCACGTCGCATCCCCGCGATTTTGGCCGCGATATCGTCGAGGCGATCGACGCCACGCCCACGCTTTGCGATCACGTGCATCTTCCCATCCAGAGCGGGTCTTCGAAAGTCCTGGGGGCCATGGATCGCCTTTATACTCGCGAGCAGTACCTCGAACGCATCTCATGGATTAAGGGCGCGAAGCGGGACATCAGTTTGACCACGGATATCATCGTCGGCTTTCCGGGAGAGACCGTTGAAGACTTCGAGCAGACCCTCTCGCTGTTAGAAGAGGTGAGGTTCGATTTGGTCTTTGGCTTTAAGTATTCTCCCCGGCCCAACACTCCTGCGATAAAACTCGAAGACGCGATTCCCGATGAAGAAAAGGCCAAGCGCCTGAACGTCTTGTTAGAACGCCAGCGCGAAATTCAGCGCGGCTTGTACGCCCGACACTTAAACCAAACACTTGAAGTAATGGTTGAAGGCAGGAACGAAGCCCGCGCGCAATGGATGGGCCGTACGTCGCAAAACAAGACCCTTAACTTTACCGCTCCATCTGACGTTAAAATCGGCAGTTATGTGCAGGCGCTTGTGACCAAAACTCTCCCCAATAGCCTTGTCGGCGAACTTTGTGTCGGCAAGCTTCGCGCACCGGAGAATCCCTATGGAAGTTGAAATGAAAATTCGCGGCCTCATGGTCGATCCCGTCACAAATATGCCCATAATTGTGTTGAAGGATTCGACGAGCGAGGCGGTTTTGCCGATTTGGGTGGGCGTGTATGAGGCGAATGCGATTGCGCTGGAGATTGAGAAGGTTACGACGCCGCGGCCTATGACGCACGACTTAATCAAGAACGTGCTGACCGGGCTCGAGACACACGTGCATAAGGTTGTGGTGACGGAGCTGCGCGACGACACGTTTTATGCGGTGATTTGGATGGAACGGGAGGGGCGCGTCGTGAGCGTGGATTCGCGGCCTTCGGACGCGCTGGCGTTGGCGCTGCGCGTAGATTGTCCGATTTTTGTGGAAGATGAAGTCCTCAAGAACACGAAGCTGGCAGCCAATCTGAGCGACAAGGTCAGCAGCGAAGAGCTTCGTAAGTGGCTGGAAGGACTGAATGACGAGGATTTGGGACGATACAAGATGTAGGCCTAGGTGCAAGGCCCACGGATTCTTCTTGTTTACATAATACCTGTTATCGGACATTGCGTACTGGTCGCTATATACCCCTAAAGCCACGCTCGGAGCCACTTTAAGTCTTTTCTTCCAGGATTCTAAGATCCCTACCGGTCATTTCTTTGGGCTCTGGAATGCCTAACATTCCCAGGACTGTCGGCGAGATGTCGCGAAGCGAACCGCCGGGCTTGAGCGAAAACTTCTTGCCGTTTTCGGCGACGACAATAAACGGAACGGGATTCGTCGTGTGCGCGGTGTGCGGGCCGCCGGTTTTGGGATCAATCATCTGTTCGGCATTGCCATGGTCGGCGGTGATGAGCATGGCGCCGCCTTTGGCGCGGACGGCGAGTTCGATGCGGCCGAGGCAGGCGTCCACGGTTTCAACCGCTTTGACGGTGGGCTCGATCTTGCCGGAGTGGCCGACCATGTCGGCATTGGCGAAGTTCACGATGATGACGTCGAAAGTGCCGTCTTCGACGGCCTTGACGACCGCGTCGGCGATGCCGGCTGCGGACATTTCTGGCTTGAGGTCGTAGGTCTGAACTTTTTGTGAGGGCACGACTATACGGTCTTCGCCGGGAAAGGGCTGCTCGACGCCGCCGTTAAAGAAGTAAGTGACGTGGGCGTACTTTTCGGTTTCGGCGACGCGCAGGTTCCGCAGATTCATCTGGCCCATGACGTTGGCGAGAATGTTATTCATGGACTCGGGTGGAATGACGACGGGCAAGCTGAACTTTTTGTCGTACTGCGTCATGCAGATGTAAGTAAGATTCTTCGGGCCGCGGTCGCGGGGAATCGCGGCGTCGAGATCTTCAGCGCCGGGGAGATCGCGTCCAGCTTCGGCATTTAGTCCGCTTTCGCGAGTGAGAGCGCGCGTGATTTGGCGGACGCGGTCCGCGCGGAAATTGAAGCAGATACAGGAATCGTCATCACGAATAGTGGCGACCGGTTCGCCTTTGGAATCGGTGCAGACAAAAGGTACGATGAATTCGTCGGTGACATCTTTGTTGTAAGAGTCTTTAATTCCCTGCACCGGATCGGCGTATTTGCCGCCTTCGGCCTGGCCGAAAACCATTGCGTTGTAGGCCTTCGCGATGCGTTCCCAGCGACGGTCGCGGTCCATGGCGTAGTAACGACCGCTGACTGATGCAACTTTGCCTGTGTTGTATTCGCGCATCTTCTGCTGAAGTTGCTCCATGTAGCCTGCGCCATTGGTGGGCAGAGTGTCGCGACCGTCCATAAAAGCGTGGACGAATACCCGCTCGAGGTTTTGTTCTTTAGCCATCCGCAAGAGCGCATAAAGATGAGTTTGATAAGAGTGCACGCCGCCGTCGGAGAGTAAGCCGAAAAGATGCAACTGTCGTCCGCCGGTGCGGGCGTTGTTCATGGCTTTGAGCAGAACGGGATGATGAAAGAATTCGCCGTTCTGGATCATCAATTCGATGCGGGTGCTGTCCATGTGGACGATGCGGCCAGCACCAATGTTGAGATGGCCGACTTCGCTGTTACCCATTTGCCCGTCGGGCAGGCCGACTGAAGGACCGCTGGTTTGAATGAGAGTATTGGGATATTCGCGGAGCAGGCGGTCGTATACAGGCTTGCGGGCGAGGGCGATGGCGTTGGCTTGGGTTTTGGGGCTGTATCCCCAGCCGTCGAGGATGACGAGAACGAGAGGTTTAGGGCGGTTCACTTCAGAAATTTACCACGGCGACACTGAGGCACGGAGCAAAGCGAAGAACGGGTAAACTAGATTGAGGAGAAAGCTTATGACCATCGGCGAACTTTTGCTGACTGAATTTGATGCGGAGATGAAAGCCACGCGTGCGACTTTGGAGCGAGTGCCATTCGACAAAACCGGATTTGCGCCGCATCCAAAATCCATGCCGATAGAAAAACTTGCGCCCCACGTCGCCGAGCTGCCGCTATTCGGCGTAACAATTTTAACTACACCCGAACTTGATTTCGCCAAGAGCGAGAAAACTGACCGCGCTCCCTTTGAGTCGACTGGGATTCTCAAAGCTTTTGACGAAGGGGCCGCGAAGGTCCGCACAGCGTTGAAGAACACCAAAGACGATGCGTGGAACGACACTTGGAAGTTGAGTTTTCAAGGCAAGCCGATTTTCGGTGGATCACGTTTTTTAGCTTATAGACAGATGTTCCTTAATCATCTTGTGCATCATAGAGCACAACTGGGAGTTTATCTGCGGCTGAACGACAAACCGCTTCCGGCGATATACGGGCCTTCAGCCGACGACAGGATGGGTTTCTGATTTTTGCCGATGATGTGTCCATGAGATTGCAGTCCTGGCGATTGGCGCTATTAGCTGCGTTGATATTTCTCAGCGCGCGAAGTCTTCTGGGGCAAGCGAATGCTCCCGTGGCCACGAATGCCAACACGCCGGGAAGCATTAGCGGGAGCGTAGCGGACACCACGGGCGCGGCCATCGCGCAGGCGCGAGTCCGGCTAAAACAACATGACGGTTCGTTTCTCGAGACTGGGTCGATTTCAGACGGGCGTTTCTTTTTTCCGCGCGTGGCCGCGGGAAGCTTTGAAATTACGGTCAGCGCCAGCGGCTTCGCCACGCAAACCGTTTCTGGATCTGTGAGTCCGGGCCAGGTCGCCGACGTGCCCGAGATTAAGCTGGCAGTGGGTACCGCGATGACGGATATCCACGTTTCAGAGACACAGGAAGAGATTGCCGAAGATCAAATTAAAGAGCAGGAACAGCAGCGCATTATCGGAGTGATCCCTAATTTTTATGTGACGTATATCTCCAATGCGGCGCCGCTGGTTCCGCGACAAAAATTCAAGCTGGCCTGGAAGACTCTGGTGGATCCAAGCGCCTTCGTGATAACCGGAGTCGTCGCCGGCATTGAGCAGGCCACGGACACTTATGGCGGCTACGGCCAGGGCGCCGAGGGATATGCCAAGCGGTACGGCGCCGCCTACGCGGATTTCGTCAGCGGCACCATGTTCACCGGCGCGATCTTCCCGTCATTGTTTAAACAGGATCCGCGATATTTTTATAAGGGCACCGGCAGCGTGCGAGAACGCATCGATTATGCGTTGGCCAATGCTGTCATCTGTAAGGGCGATAACGGTCATTGGCAAGCGAACTACTCAAGCGTCCTGGGAAATTTGGCGGCGGGCGGCATTTCGAATATTTATTACCCGGCTCAGGACCGCAATGGCGCGGCACTCACCTTTGAGAATGCCGCGATTGGCATAGCCGCCAGCGCGGGCGCAAATATTATTCAGGAATTTGTCATCCCGAGGCTGACCCCGCACAAGCCCAAATCGGCTGCGGCCGCGCAAAAACCGTAAGGCACCAATCAGCTAAACAGCGCGACTTCTGGTGTTTTTATGCTCAGCCTGACGTTCTTTTCGAATTGCAGTCCCAGCTTGGCAAGCAACTTGATGGATTTTTCATTCGCCGGTTTGGTGATGGCGACGATGCGGCCGAGTTTGAGCACATTTCTTCCGTAACTCATAACAGCTCGCGCGGCTTCGATGGCGTAACCCTTCCCATTGAAGCGGGAAAGCAACGCGAAACCGATATCCACATCATCTAGTCCGTCGCGTTTGATGAGGCCGCAAATCCCGACGGCAGTTCCCTGCTTAAGTTCGACTAGATATAAGCCGTGGCCGAGACGTTCGTACATTCCAATCGGACCGTTCAGGATGTAATTGCGGGCGTCGTCGAGCGAGTGGACGTTTTTGTCGCCGATGAATTCGAGCCACGCAGGCTCGTTTACGAGTTCAAGAATGAAAGCGGCATCGTCGGTTGTAAGTCGGCGAAGGCTGAGGCGTTCGGTTTCGAGGACGGTCATGCTCGGAGAGTTACTTCTGGGAGTCCTGGATGGCCTTTTTCTGTTTGGCCTGATCTTCGGCGACCATCTGCTTGATCTTTTCCATGGCAGCGTTCATTTGTCTTTGCATGCGGCCATACGAAGCTTGCATGGATTCCGTGGTGAGGGCAGGCATTTCGTGCAGCGCCTTTTGGCCAGTGGGCGAAGCGTAGAAAGCGGTCATGGCGGCGATGTCGGCGTGATTGAAGTGCTTCTGATAGATAGGAATCATGTCTTCGAGCATGCCGTCGAGAGGCATGTCTTTGAGCATGGCGTCCATGGCCTGGTCGTAGTTGGCGAGGCGAGTCGCGGGGAGATTGGGGTCTTCGCTTTTTAATGTTTCATGCATGATGGAACGCTGCTGCTTCATGACAGCGTCGAGGGTGAGCCGCACGTCCTCTTTGAGGTGCATGACGTCGAATAATTTCTGGACGTCTTCTTTAGCGGCGGGGGCCGAGTCGGGTGTGGTTTGCGCCAGCGCGGGCAAAGCGAAAAGCAAGAGCACGAGAAATACGCGTTTCATGAGTTGGCCTCGAAGCCAGCGAAATGTCTCATTCAGATTAACTCAATTCTTTGTCGGGGCTGAGTTTGCGGGTCAAAATTGGAACAAGTCTAGCCATTCGCCTTCCCGACTTGGTGATGATGATGTCTTCGCCTTTTGTCGCGCGTTTTGTTAAATGGGACAGTTTCTTCTTGGCTTCGGTGACCGTGATTTGCATACTTAGAACATCGAGAGAATTTAGAGGTTTCGTTAGGAGCGGATATGCCCTTGTGGGGCGTGTTGCGTTTGCGGATGCGACCCAGGGCTGATGCCCCTTCGATAGGCTCAGGGCGGGCTCTGGGCTATTTGAATTCCGCCCCTTCGGGGTTGGCGGTTACATTTCCTGCTTGTGGAAGGGCACGGCTTTAGCCGTGCCGATAAGCCCATTGCTCTGTAACACCCGAGCGGTTGCTAGACCCGCGAGGAATTCTTCTCCGCCCAGGTTAGCGCCAAAGAGCAGCGCGAAAACCTGGGGCACCGCGCACCCGATTCGGGGATGGGCCGTGCCCCTGCCGAACAATTTAGATAAGCTGGAACTGTACTTATGGCAGGCCCACAAACAGTTGTAGTTGTACCTGGCATCAGTCCCGACGTGTTCCCGTGGGACAAATATCCGGTGCCCCACATCTTGTATAAATACTTTCCTCCGGAACGCTTGCCCGTCTTGACACGTTGCCTCATTCGCTTTAGTCAACGCCAGGTTTTCGAAGACACTTTTGAACTAATGCCCGAAGTATCTGCCTTTGGCAACGAGGATGAGATACGAAAGTTTATGGAGATTGATCCAGTTTTGAATCGCGGATCCCTCGAGATACGAGAAGCCGTAATTCACCATGTACTTAACACGCCTGGCCGTCATGCGGCGTTAATAGAACAAACGCGCGGTTGGCTTTCAGAGGTCAACATGTTCGGAGTACTTTGTCTGAGCGACAATCCCTTATCCGCATCGATGTGGCAACAATATGCCGGAAATGGAACGGGATTCTTAGTGGCTTTCAATACTCGCCATGCCGCATTCAATCGCCTGCGAAGCCCAGGAAAACTTGGAAAGGTGGAGTATTCAGACCAGCCAATTACTTCTTTTCTCGCGGCATACGGTGCGAATACCTTTTTCAGAAAAAGGACTCAATATGCCTTCGAATCCGAGTGGCGAAGTATCCGCCGGTTCACACGTTTTCCCGCAGAAAATGTGATTCAAAATCCGGGAGGTCTTCCCATTTACCTTGCGCCGTTTGACCCTGCGTGCGTGTGCGGAATTTTCATTCAACCGCAATGCGCCATCGAATGGGAGCTTCGAACACTTGTATCCATCGATGCTCGCTATCGTCATGTGCCTGTACTCTTCTCGCCATTCGTATTGAAGGTCTGACAGGAGATTTCTCAACCTTTGTAATTCAATGCCTTTATCCCTAAATACCGCGCGGAATCCCCCAATTCCTCTTCAATCCTAAGCAACTGGTTGTATTTGGCGATGCGGTCGGTGCGGCTGGCAGAGCCAGTCTTGATTTGTCCTGCGCCGGTAGCGACGGCGAGGTCGGCAATGAACGTATCTTCGCTTTCGCCGGAGCGGTGGGAGATAACGGAGGTGTATCCGTTGCGGCGGGCGAGGTCAATGGCGTCGAGGGTTTCGCTGACGGTGCCGATCTGGTTGAGCTTGATGAGAATCGAGTTGGCAATTCCCTTCTCGATGCCCTCGCCAAAAATCTTGATATTGGTGACAAAAATGTCGTCGCCGACGAGCTGGATTTTGCCGCCAAGTTCTTTGGTTAAATTCTGCCAGCCTTCCCAATCGTTTTCCGACAGCCCGTCTTCGAGCGAGACGATGGGATACTTCGCCGCCCAATCGGCCCAGTAGCGAACCATTTCATCAGAGCTCTTGGCCGATTTGTCGGACTTCTTGAAAACATATTTGCCGTCTTGATAAAACTCGCTGGCTGCAGGATCGAGGGCGATGGCGATTTGCTCGCCGGGCTTGTATCCGGCTTGCTGGATGGCTTCGAGCACAACTTCGATGGCTTCGACATTGGATTTGACGGATGGAGCGAAGCCGCCTTCGTCACCGACGGCGGTGTTGTATCCGCGCTTCTTGAGCACGCCTTTCAATGTGTGAAAGACTTCGACGCCCCAGCGCAGAGCTTCCGAAAAAGACGGCGCGCCGACGGGCATGACCATGAACTCCTGGAAGTCCACGTTGTTGTCGGCGTGAGCGCCGCCGTTGAGGATGTTCATCATGGGCGTGGGCAGAATATTCGCGCCGGCCCCGCCGAGATAGCGATAGAGGGGTTCGCCAAGGCTCTTGGCTGACGCGCGGGCGCAGGCCATAGAGACGGCAAGAATCGCGTTGGCGCCGAGCCGAGATTTGTTGGGCGTGCCGTCGAGCTTGATCATTTCGGCATCAATTTCGCGTTGGGCGGAGGCGTCCATTTCGGTGAGCGCACCGGCTATTTCCGTGTTCACGTTGTTGACGGCTTTAAGCACGCCTTTGCCGAGAAAACGCGCTTTGTCGCCATCGCGCAGTTCGACGGCTTCGTGCTCTCCGGTGGATGCGCCGCTGGGAACGATGGCGGAAGCGGCGGATCCGTCGGCGAGAAAAACGTCAGCTTCCACGGTGGGGTTGCCGCGGGAATCGAGCACTTCGCGGGCGATGATGTCGGCAATCATGGTCATGGGATCAGATCCTCGGGAAAATTTGATGAATAGAAATTATAGCGGCAAAAGCTTTTCACCATAGAGGAAGCGTGCCAAACACGCGATTTTATGTCGCAACAAACGCGACATTCGCGCGGCCCGCCCAGGTCCTTCGACTCGCGCAAAAGCGGCGCTCGCTCAGGATGACAATAGCTTCCATCGCCGGGTGCTTTGGGAGTTATTGTTTGGTGAACCACGCTGACTTAGATTCGAAATGGGATTCGAAAAACGAAATCGAATTTAGGAGGCGCCGTGAAGAAGTTTGCAATTGGTTTTGGAATTTCAATTTTAACGATGGCAGCAATGGCATTTGCGGAAGGTGGCGTTTCCCTTCCGGCGGGCACGGCCCTGAAAGTGAAACTAGAAACGACTCTTACCACATCGACGAACAAGATCGGCGATCCGTTTTCCGGCCGCATTACTGAAGCTATCGTCGTGGATGGCAAAACGGTCGTCCCCATTGGTGCGACCGTCGAAGGACGGCTCACGCGCGTGAATGCGCCACGTCGCATTGCCGGCAAGCCAACCATTGGCATACTTCCTGAAACGCTGATCATGCCCAACGGCGACCGTATGATTCTGAACGCGAATTTGGTACAAACCGACCGTGGCGGCAACACCAGCGTCAACAATGAAGGCCAGTACAAAGGCGAAGGACACACAGGCACAGATGAGGTCATGGTCGCGGCCGGCACGGGAACTGGCATGCTGGCCGGCGGCCTCATCGGCGGCGGCAAGGGGGTGCTGATCGGCGGAGCCATCGGAGCCACGGTGACAGTAGCGCACTGGCTGAGCAAGCACAATTCCGCGTTTTTGCCAGCCGGGACGGAATTGGTGATGGAGTTGGACCGTCCGCTCGAAATGTCGCCTGCGACTGGCGGACAGTGATTCGTCCGCCATCGTCAGGCTGTGTCTCGCAATCCATTTGATCTGACGAAATCGATCGGAGAAGAGTGAAGCGGTGCGGCGGCGCTTTAATCGCGTGCTTCGATGTGCGAACGGACTTCGGTGAAATAGCTGCACATCGCGCCGACAGCATCCATGGTCTTGTTGAGGGTCGCGCGGTCCGCTAACCGGGCGATCTGTTGGGGCGAATAACGCAAACGGAGACGGTCCGTTGCGCAGCGGGCACTCAGTAATTCAATCCAGGCAGCTCTTACATCGGAAACCAGGCGGGTCATCTCGGCCCGCTCTTCGTTGTTACACGACACCATTACGACTCCAGATGCGGAAAGATACGGCATAATAAAAACGAATTTCGCCTCTATTAAAAGCCTTTAATAAAACAATACGATGTTAGTTTAACGTTGTCAATATTTATTTAGACGTTGTATAATTATCCTGTTTTAGCACGAGGGAAACAATGCCGCCCCACGCCGATCCTGCTCTGGAGAAACGCATCCTTGATGCTGCCCGAAGATTGTGGCGCCGGGGTGGCGAAAAAGCCCTTACCATGCGCGCGGTCGCTGCGGCGGCGCGCACCACTACGCCCACTGTCTACGGGCGCTTCCGTAACAAGCGCGAAATTATGCGAGAACTGCGGATGCTTATCCGGCGGGAACTGTTCGATATCCTTTACGAAACCAAGACACCGCGCGAGGTTTGCGAAAATTACATCAGCTTTGCCTTCGCGCACCCGTATGACTATCGCCTGCTCACGGAGAGTTGGACGTTAACACATTCCGGAGTCGAGCCTCGTCCGACGTCCGAGCTGATGAAGCATCGGCTGGCAGAGATGTTTGGAGGAGAACCCTCGGAATATGCACGGCTGACGATGGCGCTATGGGCGATGCTGCACGGGATGGTTATGCTGGCGATTTCGGGGCGCGCAGACAAAGAGTTGCAGCACGAAATGCGGGAGGCGTTCATGGAAGCGTTCGATACGCTATCTCTGGCTGTTCAAGCCTCACGAACGGCCGTACTCACTCAATCCACATAAGACTTCTTAGGACCCAAGGGCGAGCATTTCTGTTTCGTCCACCACCGCGAGTTCCAACCAGCCCTCCGGGGGTAGTGCATCTGCGGGCAGACCATTCTGCCAGAGACTAAAGCGCATACGAATTTTGGCCCCGTTCGTGGCCCCGAGCGCAGCTAGCGGCACTTTGAATTCAAAATTGCGTTGCAATGCAACCCTTAGTTCTGACTTCGGATTTGAGGAATCTGTAAGCGGGTCTTCCCGGTCCCCCGCGAAGAGGCTCCAGGATTCAACTGCTCCGGATTGGAAACCGGCATCCAGCCGGAATGTTTTGGCGGGTTCCGACGGCTGCGTTCCTTGCGATTCCAAACTGACGACGATCTGGCCGCTGATCAAAAATACGGGAGCGGTAAAGTCGAGCCTGCCATAGAGATTCGTCTCATCGATGCCCGCGTAAATTGCGCGCAGCAAGAACACTTTGCCGTGCATGGCGCCCGAGCGTTCATCGGCGGTGTAGGCGGCTGCGCCGATCCATTCAAAATAGCGGACCAGATCACCGCTGATGCGAGGGTGAATATAAGCGGTTTGTGGAAGAAATTGTGGATGCAGCGCGCCACCTGCGATCGGTTGCAAGAGATAGTGCGGCGGGCTCGCACCGAGCGCCTGGTAAACATTGGAGAGATGTTTACGGTAGAGTTCGTCGAAGTCCCGGTCGTTGGCTGAATGGTGCTCGGGCCCATACCACCAGTTCCAGTCACTGCCTTCCGCGATCAGTAGTTCTTCGTAAGCCAATTTGCGCTGCGCGTCGAGAGCGTGCGGCGCGTTCTCCGCGAAAAACTCGCGGGCATCGTAGAGATAGTCCCACGCGAGATTGTCTTCAGGGGCTCCGATCCACACATTAAAGTTCGCGTTGATCCAGGAACCCGGCACAAGCGAGTTCAAGGGATGGAAGTTCTGGTGACGCTCGACGGCCTCGGAAACGGTCACTGCGTCAATTCCCGGCTCACTTTGCAGCCGGTCGTAGAAGCGGCGCAGAAACTCGCGGCCCGATTGCGGGAAATATTCCCATGCGTTTTCACCGTCAAGGATGATGGACACAACCGCATCATGCCCTTTTTCTAGAATGGGTTGCGCGGCTTGTTGAATGTTATGTATGAGGTGATTCGCGGCCTCTTGAGGCGGCATTCCGGAATAGACGAAACCTATCAAGTCAGAAATCGTATGGTCGCGAAAAATCAGATGCATCTGGGCGTTTGCAGTCTCGTAACGATGAATCGTATACAATTGCGCCGCTTGCGAAGGAGATAGTTTGCTTCCTGCATCCCGTGCAAAGCTCACACCGAGCGTGCGCGCCAGTACGCCTTCGTCGGTCGCCATCCAATTCACCCCGAGAGAGTGCGCGATGGCAATAGTTTCTTCGCTGACGCTACCCTCAGAGGGCCACATCCCATGTGGGCGAATGCCGAAAGTCTTTTCATGCAAATCGAGGCCGCGGACGATTTGGTCGCGGGCATCCTCGGGGCGGCGAAAGCGATTGCGCGGCGCGGTGAGGCCGGGTGTGGAGATGCCACCGACGTTTGAATCGCAAATCAGGGGCAAAATTGGGTGGTAAAAGGGCGAAGTCGAGAGTTCAATGGATCCACGTTTGGCCGCTTCCGCGTGTGCAGGCAGAACCTTGGCCAATAGCTCGCGCTCCTTGGCAATCACCCCACGCTGATCGTCCAGAGAGTAATTGCGCCCTTTGCGAATGAGTTCGGCAATCTCCGGCTCCGCAAGAAAGAATTCGTCAAACCATGCGAGTTGGGACAGAACCTGAATGTCAGTGAAATCTTGCGTCTGAAAGTAGCTTTGGGCTTCGTCTGAATTGCTCCTGCTTTGCCAGCGATCGAACAATTCTCTATACCGCGGATAGCGGCCGATCAGGTTGGTAGGATTGGCCTGAAAGAGGTACTTCAAAGCGAAACGACGTTCCTCTGCGTTTAACTCACCCGCAGGCTTAGCCGCGATGGCAAGAAAAGGATCGCGTGCAGTGCCCTCCACATAATCCTGGATCTGGGTGATAAGCGCGGGCACCAAGTTGAAAGTCTGGTGCACGTTAGGAAACTCATCCAGAAGCTTCACCATACCGTAGTAATCCTTTAACGCATGGAGTCGTACCCACGGAAGGCGATATTGCCCGCTGAGAAGGTCTTTGTAGAAGGGCTGGTGCTGGTGCCAAAGAATGACGACGCGCAAGACGGGCATGGGTTAATTCCAGAAGATGACCAGGAATAAAAAGTCTAGCACGGTGGTTGCGGCCACAAAAAAACTCAGCCAGCCCTTTACAGGGCTGGCCATAGAGAAAGCACAGGATTTCTATTGTAGCGCGGATTGTGTAAGTTTGACGGCGCAATAGTTCCCAGCGCCGCACGGCGTCGTTGTGCCAGTAGGCGGAGGCGACATGGTCCCGAAGTAAATGCTGGCTGCCTGTGGCTCCGTGCTGACATTGTCAATGGTAAAGGCGGTAGTCCCGCCCCAGTACCCGGTCGCGGTGCTGGTGGGCTGGGTCGAACTCGAACTGATACGCGAATTGACGTTCCACTCGGTCACCAGGTTTGCGCCTGTCGTTGCTCCGAGGTTACCGGTGCCTACGAAGAGACGATCATTGGTGCCATCATAAAAATCCACCAGCGGCGAACATGCACCCGCCGCGTTGGCGGCACCGTTGATGTTGCGATTGTCTGACATGGCAGGCGTAGTCTTCATAACGCCCGAACCGCTAGTGAAGGACAGCGCGTAAAGACTGGGCTTGGTTCCATCCGTGGCATCCGTGCCGCAGGCGTAAAGCGTTCCCGCGCCGGCCAGCGGGCCAGTCGTGAAATACGCATTGTCAAAATCACCGTCGAAGACGTATTGGGTGGTCGTTTCGCCGATCGCCGCCGTCACTTGCGACGTCAAAGCGAGGTTGATTTGCGCCACAATTGAATGCGTGTTGGTCGAATCAGCCCTGGAAAAAACGTAGATGAATCCATCGCTGGTATCGAGATAGGGTGAGAGGACAATTGGATCTGAAGCTGCTGTGCTGGCGATGGCAATAGAGCCAGCCGCGGTAAAGGCCGACGCTCCCGGCGTAAACCCGTAAAGCGAGTACCCGTCCGAGACATAAACGACATTGTTCACCTGGTCATAGACAGGCGACGTTAGGTAGTGGCCGCTGGTGTTGTTCACTTTAATACAATATTGGAGCGTCGGTGTACCTTTAAAAACGCCGGTGATGCGGTAGAGGTTCCCGTTGTCGGAAGCAACGTAGGCTGAGTCCGTGTTGTAATCAATATATGGAGACGCGTTGCTGGTGGAAGCGCTACTCGCGGTACAACCTGTTACTGTAGCCTTGGAGTAAGCCAACTGCACCAGCGTAGATCCGCCGGTCCCTGGTTTTACGGGCGCCGTGGCACTGGTTCCCTGTCCCGAAACCCACTTAAGGACATTGAAGTTGGCAGGACTTGCCATGTCGATGTAAGCCACTTTGGTTCCATCTTCGGAAAGTACCGGCGATAGGGCGATTCCGGCGCTCCCCGCCGCATAAGCCCACATGAACCTCGCGGATGTATAGTCTGAACTCGGTGGCGTTTGGGCACCGTTCGGGCAGAAGGAAGAACTCGTTCCGGTGTAGAGATTATTCAGCGCTACGATGTTCGCCTGTTGCGTGCCTGTCGTTTTGGGAGTCGCGTTCACTACAAAAACCACGAAGTCCGTGGTGCAATTCGCGGTCGTGATCGTCCCACTATCGCTGAAGCTATATTTAGCCGGCGTTTCTCCGACGGGCATGCCACCTACGCCACCCAGCGATACCGCCCAATCAATGCGGGGGTGACGACCAATCGAAGGAAGAGGCCCTCTTCCTGGATAGCGCGAAGGCGCGGTCCCGCCAAAACCGGGATTCGGATGCCAGGCATAGACGTTTCCGTAACGTTGGAGCCAGGAGTACCAAAAGCGGGTGTCGCTCATGGCTGCCCTCGCGACACGAGGCGAGGCTCCGGCGGTATAGAGCACATGCCGAGTGCTCCAATCTTGGGGTATCCCCACGCCTTTGCGATGCAGGCGCTGTTGCGCCAGGGCCATACTGCTTAAGCCGATGCAGGCCATCAGCACTAGAAGCTGTGCCAGCGGAAAATGCCTTTGTTCACTGTGCGTTGCCACTTTTCACCTCAAGTCTGTGTTGGGGGCGTTCCCTACTGAATTCCCATAAAAGTCCGACGTTCCATTTTCGCTTGTTGATGAGTGAAATCTAAACGTTACCGCCGTAACAGCAGGCGACCTAAAGGGGGGGTATGAAGCGACCCATCGGGCCATTACCAACGCGCCGATTGTGCGCCGAAGGGGTGTACTACTGGGGAAGTGCTTGAATCTGAATGAGATTCACCTGTGGATTTACAGCTTGCCTCAGCATGTTCGCACTTGGAATCCCGGTGCGCAGGAACGACTTCTCGCAGTCAGCCGTGGAAGGGCCACGCATATTGCCTTCCATATAAGCCAATCCGGGACAGCGGGTGCAGGTGCCGACATGGGAACAAGTCGAGCAAGTAGGGAGATCGCGGGCGCGGATGGAGCGCACCTCATTCAGCGCGTGCGAGTTATACCAAATATCGAGGAATTTCTGCTGCCTAACATTCCCACTGGGCAAAGGAAACTGAACGCAGGGAAAAACATCGCCATAGGGCGAAATGTAACAAGATGTGTGGCCTGCGCTGCAAGGATAACCGTCCATGATGCTCTCATCGGGCGCAGGCGGGGGAGCACAGAATTGCGCCACGTCGCCCACCAGATCTGAATCCTGAAAGACTTCACGCAGGTTGGCTGCCGGCGCACGCAAATTCAAGATCGACGCGTCTCCGTCCATTTTTGGCGTGATGGTTGGATCGAGAGTATAAGGAACATCAAGCTCGCGCGCCAAAGCCATGACGCCGGGGCTATCTCCGAGATTCGGAGTCATAAGGACGTTGGCAATAGTCACTTTGAGGCCCACGGACTTTAAAAAGCGAATCGCAGTGATCGTTCGCCGTAGCGAACCGGGAAGCTTGGTAATTGCATCGTGGACTTCGGCACGATGGGAATAAACGCTGATTTGAATTTGTTCGATACCAAGTTCGCGAATGCGGCGGGCTTCGGGCTCGCGGATCATTACAGCATTGGTCTTCATCTTCACGTTGAAGAGCAGTCGGCGCGCATGGGCCACGATGTCAAAGAAATCGCGGCGCATGAGCACCTCGCCGCCGCTCAAAGTAAGAAAGAAAACTCCGGCATCAGCCAACTGCGAGATGACATCGCAGACTTCCGCCGTGGTCATTTCCCCATGATCGTCGTGGTCGAGATAGCAATGAACACACCGTTCATTGCAACGATAGGTAATGTCGAACTGCACACTCAGAGGAACGCCGAGCCCAAGGGCGCGTTGGTTCATCTCGGAGATCAGCGTCATCCCTGAATGTCTCCGGATGGCACGCGGATCGGCTCATCTGACACGACGAGAACGCCGTGTGCAGCAAGATCGGTCACAAACTGCTCGGCATCGGCTTGTGCTTGCGCTGGGTCCACATCGAATGCCTGACAAATTTTGCGGCCAACGATGTCCGCGAGCGAGGTGCGTCCGTCCGCTGCCTGCCAGATTGCCGTGGCCACTTCGTTGAGGGTGAAAAAGGTCGAGTCAGCGGCGGACATGATCATCATCTCGCCGCCTAGCATTCGCGCCGCGATGGCCGTGCTCTTCGCGATGTATTTCTCGCCTATGCCGCCACTCCTGCTGATGGCCTTATTATCTCCCATACGCGGGAATCGGGAAGAAAAATCAACCGCCGCACCGGTACCTGTTGAATCAACTTGCAGGCAGAGTTAAACACCTGATTGACCAGACGCTGATCGTGAGTGAAAAAAAGTATATTTCGCATGACTGCGCGTAAAGCATCTGCGGGCAACATTGACTCGATGCGATTTTCTGACCCTTTCTGCAGAAAAAACAATGTGTCCAGTGGCGCGGCGAGATTTTCGCCGGCCTTTGCCAACTCGCCGGCAAACGGAGTACCGCAGGCCAAGAATCCACCTTGCGAGTCACGCAGGTAGGAGATCTCATCGGTGAGCAGCCTCACGTCCGCGGGAGCGTAGCGCGAAATCGTGGTTTTGCCGGCGCCGGAAACGCCGGAAAACAGAAACGCTTTCCCCTCGCGGACAGCGCTGGCAGCGTGGAGTAATAGACCGCCTCTCGAGGCGAGCATGAGGGAATGAACAATGCGGAAAACGGAATCGATGGCGTAAGGGTTGGACGACTGACGAACTTGCCCGCTGCCGGTGACAGGATCCCATCTGGCAACGAAATCGCCTCGGTGAAAATGCCAGAGTCCTCGCTCCAGACGGACTTGCAGGTCGTCCTCTGCGGCCATTTCGTCGGTCGGTTGGCAGAGTTCCACATGGAAACGGCAGTCTGGTCGTGGCGCAGGAGTCAGAAATCCTGCATACCGAGTCGAAAGCATGTTGCGGAAGTCTTCGTCGCGACTGCGGATCTCTATCGCGATTCCTCCAATTTCGACTACGACGCTGTGGTTGGCTTGAATTTGGATCTTACCTCGGATGAAATCCGTGCTTCCCGCGCTCGGTGAACATTGAGCATGAGGTTTCTGAGAAAGCCAAAATGGCATAGTAGCCATGCCTGACATTTCTGAACCCAAGAGAGCCTGCTGTTTGGGACGAATTCTTTGGTGCGGCGCGACACCGAAACGACTTTGCCGATCACTTCTTCCAAGGGGACAGGAGGGTCGTTTTTTGAAATCGAGTCTCCCCGCATGACTAATTGGGTTGCCGAACGTCGCCTGACGCGGTGTACAGTCCAACGGCCGTTCCGCTGGACGGCGACAATATCACCAGCGCTTATATCTACAGTTTGCGTGCTCTGAATGGTTAGGACATCTCCTGGCCAGATGCATGGCAACATGCTTACGCCCAATGCCCGAATCTCGGCACGCCCGGTAGTAAGCAAGAGGTCGGCCACCAGCGTGGCTTTGGGCGTTTCAGAACTCTGGTCGCCGACGAAGCTGCCGTTCATGAGGGTCAGGAATTTTTCCGGTTAAATCGGCATGAAAATTCTGCAATGTTCACCTTGCCGCAGGCCAATGCCATGGTCTCAAAGACTTTCTCGTGGCGGAATTCGGGCTTCTGATAAGGCTTTTTGCCGGAAGGTGTTGCAGGCTTTGGTGCCTTTTGCTTTTCCTCGCTCATTACTTCGGGCTCCCTGATGTTTGGATGCGCGGTGCAAGCTGACAACACCAAATCACTTCTTCCTGCTAATCCTACAATAATCAGGCATCAAGTTGCACTCCATCTAAGGTGGAAGGTTACCGACTTAGCTCTCCGGGCTTATCCACGACCGCCGTTTCCATGTATCGGTTAATCGTTTTCGTCTATCATCTGGAACGATGAAGCCGACGAGTATTCCCACGACAACTGGATCTGAAGCGTGCCTGCTTACTGCGCACGATTTGTATTTATTTAATGAGGGCCGCCACTATCGCGCCTACGAAAAGCTGGGCGCGCACCTCACGAACCTCCACGGCATAGCCGGCACACTGTTTGCCGTTTGGGCGCCGAATGCGACTGGCGTTTCGGTCATCGGCACTTTCAATGGATGGAACACGACGGCTCATCCCATGCGCATGCTGGAGAATTCCGGCATTTGGCAAGCGTTCATACCGGATGTAGGGGAAGGAGCTTTCTACAAATACCACATCACGTCAGCCCAGAATGGCTATACCGTCGACAAGGCTGACCCTTATGGCTTTCGTCAGGAGCAGCCACCAAGTACCGCTTCCCAAGTGTGGGACCTGCCCTACGAATGGAAAGATCGCGATTGGATGGGGCGTCGTGGAGAGAAGAACAGCCTCCAGGCGCCGATTTCAATCTATGAAGTTCATCTCGGTTCCTGGATGCGCGACGGCGGCCGGCGGCTGAGCTATCGTGAGATCGCTCCGCGTCTGGCTGAATATGTAAATCGCATGGGATTCACACATGTCGAATTGCTGCCGGTGATGGAACACCCGTTTTATGGGTCATGGGGATATCAAACCACGGGTTATTTTGCCCCGACATCTCGCTTTGGCACGCCGCAGGATTTTATGTATCTGATGGACGAACTGCACCAGCATGGAATTGGTGTTTATCTCGATTGGGTCCCGTCCCACTTCCCTACCGATGCGCATGGATTAGCCTACTTTGACGGCACTCATCTTTATGAACATGCCGATACGCGCCAAGGCTTCCACCCGGATTGGAAAACACTCATCTTCAATTACGGACGCACGGAAGTTCGTACCTTCCTGATATCGAACGCCATGTTCTGGCTAGACAAGTATCACGCGGATGGCCTGCGCGTGGACGCCGTCGCTTCTATGCTCTACCTCGACTATTCGCGCAAAGAGGGTGAGTGGATTCCAAATCGCTACGGTGGGCGAGAAAATCTCGAGGCCATCGATTTTCTGCGGCAATTAAACGAGCAGGTCTACAAGGAATATCCGGGCGTACAGATGATTGCTGAAGAATCGACCGCGTGGCCCATGGTTTCGCGTCCGGTATATCTAGGCGGACTGGGATTCGGCTTGAAATGGGACATGGGTTGGATGCACGACACCTTGAAATATTTCAAGGAGGATCCCATCCACCGGCGCTTCCATCACAATTTGCTGACGTTTCGCATGCTCTATGGATTCACGGAGAACTTTGTCTTGCCGCTTTCCCATGACGAAGTTGTGCATGGCAAGGGCTCGTTGATAAATAAAATGCCGGGCGACGAATGGCAGCAGTTCGCCAATCTGCGTGTGCTATTCGGCTATATGTTTGCGCAGTCCGGCAAGAAAATGCTGTTTATGGGTGGCGAATTCGGGCAACGCCGCGAATGGAATCACGACGCTGCGCTCGAATGGGCCGTGGTGCAGTACCCGTACCACGCGGGCTTGCAGAAATGGGTTGAGCAGTTAAACCGTCTCTACCGTAGCGAGAAAGCAATGCATGAGCAGGATGCCGACCCGGCGGGATTCGAATGGGTAGATTGCAATGACAGTCTGAATAGCGTGGTTTCGCTTCTGCGTAAGGGAAAATCAGATGAAGATACGATTTTGGTGGTTTGCAACTTTACGCCCGTGCCGCGGGATGAATATCTCGTCGGTGTGCCCCACGCTGGTTTTTGGCGGGAACTTTTGAACGGCGATGCCGTGGAATACGGCGGCAGCGGCTGGGGCAATATGGGCGGAAAAGAAGCCCAGATGGTGCCTTCGCACGGCAGACCCTATTCGCTGAAGCTCACATTGCCTCCTCTGGCCGCAATGTTCTTAAAGGCCGACAGTCCGGCACCGGTGACGATGGAGCGGCAAACCGCGGCAAAGGCGAAAGATTAGGCCGAGGCGGTGTCAGCCACGGTCCAACGGAAGGGTTGAGCCGGTTTCGGATCGCGATGCGAGGCGATTAGATTCTCAATCCGGGAAATGAGCAGGGCCAAATCGGAACCTTTGGCGAGCGCCATATCGACAAACTTGGGAGCCTGGCGTATCGCCTCTAAGTTACCTGTAACCAGAACGATGGGCAAATTTGGATGCTGGCGCTTGATTTCCGCGGCCAATTCTGCCCCGTTCATCTCGGGCATCTCATAGTCCAACAAGATCGCGTCCAAGTGAATGGCTTTGTTCTCAATGGTCTTCAAAGCGAGTAAGGGGCTCATGGCAGTGACGGCATGATGTCCCCAGGCAGGAAACGCAGCCTCGTAAAGCTCGCAGATGGCCTCGTCATCGTCCACGCAGAGAACGGTATATTCACTCATCAAAATAAGTCTCTAATCATGAGATTTGCATTCTTATAGCCAAACTCACCTACGGCCATGCCCTAGATGCCTAAATCGGCTGTTAGGTTTGCTCCCATTCCGGCTCGTCATTTACAGTGGTGTGCCATGTCCAGTAAGGACTCACCTAATACCACCGGTTCCCGCTTTGAGCGCGCCGTTGCTATCATGGCCCGCTTGCGCGGGCCGGGCGGGTGTCCCTGGGACCGGGAGCAGACTTTCGACACCATCAAGCCGTACACGGTCGAGGAGACCTACGAAGTACTTGAAGCCATAGATAATCGCGACTGGCAGGAGCTTCCCGGCGAACTGGGTGATTTGCTGCTCCAGGTATTGTTCTATTCGCAGATGGCCAAAGAAGAAGGTACGTTTTCGATTGATGACGTGCTCGATCGCCTAAACGAGAAACTCGTGAGGAGGCACCCACATGTGTTCGGAGATGTGGATGCCGCAACCCCGGCAGATGTGCTCCGTAACTGGGAGGCACTAAAGGCCAAAGAAAAGCAAGCGAAGGACGGACAGCCGCCGGATTCTTCAAAGTCCCTTCTTGCGGGCGTTTCGGCTGCGATGCCCGCACTAATCGAAGCAGGTAAATTAAGCTCGAAGGCAGCGCGGGTCGGATTTGATTGGCGGAATGCGGCCGAGCTTATCGAAAAGCTACGCGAAGAAACCCGCGAATTGGAACAGGAAATCACCCATCTCCCGATACGGCACCCTGGTTCAACCGGTACCGGCGACGCGGCATCCGGATCGCCCCAACTTCCCCATGATTTGCGGGTGCGCATGGAAAACGAATTGGGAGATCTATTTTTTGTGATGGTAAATCTCGCGCGGCATTTGTCGCTGGATTCGGAGTCGGCGCTCAAGCAAGCGAATCGTAAATTTCGTCGCCGCTTCGAGCAAATGGAGCGCGCTGTAGCCGTTCGTGGCAAAACGCTCGATCAACTATCTCTCGATGAACTCGAATCCCTCTGGCGCGACGCCAAGAAGCAAGAGCAAGTTGTTAGCTGATCATTTTCTTCAACCATGAAGATCGAGGCCATCACGTTACGGGAACTGCATATGCCGCTGGTGCAGTTCTTTGAGACCAGTTTCGGACGCATAGATACGCGCCGCGTACTCCTCCTCACAGTTCATTGCGAGGGCATCGACGGGTGGGGAGAATGCGTCTCCGATGCCGGGCCCTTTTATAGTGAAGAATTTTGTGATTCCGCGTGGCTTGTGATTAGAGATTTTCTCGCGCCTGCAATTCTGGGTAGGAATTTGGCCGTTGGACGGGACTGTGGCCATGAGTTTGCGCGTGTCCGCGGACACCGCATGGCGAAAGCGGCACTGGAGAATGCTTTATGGGATGCAGAAGCGCAGGCAAAAGAAGTTCCTTTATGGAAGTTGTTAGGTGGCACGCGGAGAGAAATTGCTTGCGGAGTCTCGATCGGTATCCAAAATTCGGTTGAGCAACTGGAAGATAAAATTGAAGTCGCGCTTGCCGCCGGTTACCAGCGCATCAAGGTCAAAGTCAAACCGGGATGGGATTTGCACATCCTCGAGCGACTTCGGGCCCGGTGGGGCGACATTCTGTTAAGTTGCGACGCGAACTCCGCCTACTCGCTCGACCAAATTGAGCACCTGCGCAAATTCGACCAATTCAACTTGCTCATGATTGAGCAGCCGCTATGGAGCGACGACATCTACTACCATGCGCGCCTGCAAAAAGAGTTGCGCACGGCGCTTTGCCTGGACGAATCGATTCGTCACGCTCGCGATGCGGCCCAGGCTCTGGAAATCGAAGCGTGCCGTATCGTCAACATTAAGGTCGGCAGGGTCGGAGGTTTCAGCGAGGCCATCAAAATTCACGATGTCTGCCGGCAATTCAAGACCCCGGTCTGGTGTGGCGGCATGTTGGAATCGGGCATAGGCCGTTCGCACAATATCGCGCTCTCCACACTGCCAGGTTTCACCCTCCCCGGCGATGTCTCCGCTTCGCGGCGTTACTGGAAGGAAGACATCATTGAGCCGGAAGTCGAAGTAACGCCACGGGGCACAATCATCATCGGCGATGCTCCCGGCCGTGGCCATCGCGTCCGCGAAGACTTGGTGGATCAATTCACCGTGCGGAAGCAAACAATTCGTCCAGCACAAAAGAGCTAATGCGGACTCTTTGAACTCCCCTCCGATTGGGTCAGAGTACACGGTGAGTCGGTTTCCAGAATCTTCAATCCCTCAGCAAAGCTGATTGTGGAAGGAACTTTACGAAAGCCAGTGAAGACCTCGTCGGATTCTATCGCGAGTCTCTTGATGAGCAGGATGCGTCCCTGGAAGGCAAGGCGCATATGAGTTAGCTCCCACTGCCCATCGCCGACGTCGGCTTGCTCCACAAGAAAGTGCCCCCCCTGATAGAGCTTGCCGAGAATCCCCCATCCAAATTCGACATCACGAAAGAGTGTGCCGTCGATTTTGGCGATACGATGTTCCTTAGCATCCACAAGAACGTAACCCTGCAAGCCGGTCAACACTTGTTCGACGCGAGAGGGTGGAACATACTTTGGGTTCGGGCGAAAATTGAGACGAATTAGCTCGTCGCCTAACTTGCCGATACTGTTGCTTCCTGCATCTGTTCCTGCTGCTTCATAGACAAACGCATCAGGAAGGGCTTTCATAATTTGAACGGTATGGTCGCGATCTTCTTGTTCACGGTGCACCTTAGCCTGTAACTCTGAGGGAGACGTGACAAAACGCTGCTCGCGTCCCTGCTCAGCACGGGCTTCCGCGGGAGCGAGTGTTTGCCCGTTGCGGGCAACAACCAGTCCCGCCGTCGCAATGTGGGTCTCGACCAGAGCCTTGGTTTCGCTGCCATGCTGGGTCTGTTTGTGATCGCAGAACGTGAAATTCTCTCCGGTTCCACGATCGCTCGCGAGTTCATTGTGCACAGTCAAGCGGATTAACTGGGCGGGTGGCATATCTGACTGGGCGCGTGCCATGCGGTGGGCGCCGAGGCTGACCAGAACCAAGATGCCAAGTCGTTTGCCGTTCATTGTTCGTAGTTCATCATCCGCAGTTCATCATCGATAGCGTCGGTGCTGCGCACTCCCCAAACACATTATTCGATGCCAAAATGGTCTGGCGCGTCAAAACTATGATGATGTATTCCTGTGCAACGCGCAAAAATCTCCGTACTAGCGTATATTGACTGGCAAGAGGTAAGTAGGCTTGATCGTCGGTTGCCGCTTCTGTCTGCCCGAACCATTCGTAAAGGCTAAAGAATTCAATCGCACTGTCTTATTTGCGTCGAGGCCGAGGAGACTGATTGATGGATATCCCCAAAAAGGCGGATCTCGCCTATATTGGCAAATCGGTTGTCATTAAGGGAGAACTTTCGGGCAGCGAGGACCTCTACGTGGATGGCCAAGTAGAAGGTTCGATCCGCCTAGATGGAAACAATTTAACGATTGGGCCGAACGGCCAGGTCAAAGCCGACGTGAGCGCCAAGACCGTAATGGTGGAAGGCAAGATTGAAGGTGCGATTCGTTCCAGTGATCGAACGGAATTGCGCAAGTCGGCGAGCGCCACGGGTGAAATCAGCACGCAGCGGATTGCCATTGAAGAGGGCGCACTCTTTAAGGGCAAACTTGACGTGCAACGCGACGAGGGCAAAGGCGCTGCCGGCAATAAATAGGGTCACTACCGTAACTGGTATGGAAGGAAATCAGGCCAGTTTCCCGAGAAAGCCACGATATATTTAGAGCGAGGATCTCGCGGACTGCAAACCTGGAATTAACAAATGGCATCCGTAACGAATGGTTTCATGAAGCTCTTTCGGACTTCCAGTTCCGATGTTAATGCGTCGTTAAATGCGCAGGCCGCAGCCCAGCGGCTCACGCGCCGGTCGAGCGCGCTGGTCGAGGTATCGCGTGTCCTGCAATCCGAGGAGCCTTTATGCGTGCTCGACATCGGCTACACGTCGGCCAGCAACATCCGCTACCTCACCGAGCGGGGACACAAGGTTTACAGCGAAGACCTGCTTGAGGCCGCGACTGACCCAGAGTTGGGAACAACGGACGAGCAGGGTAATGCGATTCTCGATAGCAAACGATTTCTCACCGAAAATCTCGCCTATCCGAACGCCCAATTTGACGTGGTTTTATGTTGGAATCTCGCTGATTACCTCGATGAAAGTCTTGTTAAGCCCGTCGTTGGCAGGCTGTGGTCCATGCTCAAGCCGGGTGGGATTTTATTGGCTTTTTTTCACACCCGCGAGGCTGGGCCGGACGCGCCCTGCTACCGCTACCACATGGTTAACGCTGACACGCTTGAAATGCAGGCTGTCGAACCGAGGCGTCACGTACGCAAAGGTCCGACCGGAGCGAAACACACGGCAGTTGGCGGCGGGTTCCGCTTACAGCGCGTATTCAACAACCGGCATGTCGAAACGCTGTTCCGCGATTTTTCGTCCATCAAGTTCTTCCTCACTCGGGACAATATCCGCGAGGTTTTGGTCGTCCGCTAAACCTGACGCTCCGTCGCCCTAGCGCGTCCTGCGCATCATCCATTCTGTGAGTGGTGGGGTCTTGCTCAAGACATATAGCAGGGGCCTTCGGAGCAAACTCGGTAGATGCAGAAGTCGTCTGAGTTGAGAAGAATTCCTGAAGATCGCCGCCAAATTCGCCTCGTAAGAAGCGCGGTACTTGGCTACCGATTCCTCCAGCTTCGCCTTGCCTGTAAAGAACGTGCGCAAGGATTCAGCCGCCATGGCGCCGCTGCGTAACGCGAGCGAAATGCCGTCTCCTACAAACGGATCCACGAAGCCGGCCGCGTCACCCGCACGCAGTATATTGTTTGCCGCTGTACATTCTGGACGCCGAAACATCAGCGGGAACGTGGTTACCACGTCCGTCAAGGGTTGCCACGAGGTGCTGCGCTGCAGAAGCGCCGGGTTACGGCGAAAAACCTGCGGCAGAGTTGTGGCAACGCTGGCGCGAACCATCGCCGACACATTTACTCGCCGCGAGGCGGTGTCTGCCAAGTTTACGGGTTGCACACCGCAATAGCCTCCCTCAAAGAAGTACAAGTCCACACTCGACGGTGGCGAGTGCTCTTCGTAATGGGCCTTTATGCCAATCCATTTTTCCGCTACGGCCTCATTTTTCGAAATTTCACGACTCTGATTCAGATTCGACCAACGGCCGTTTGCGTGAATCACAGCCCGCGCTCGGGTGGTCTCTCCGCCACTATGTACTTCAAATGGACTGCTGCCATCCACCTTGGAGACAAGAGTTCTTACGCGAGCATCGGCGCCAGCGTCTTGCGCGGATTGCCAGAGTGCCGCATCGAGATTGAACCGAGCAATGCTGGCGGCGCCAGGATCTATCTTGGCCCGGATGGTTCGACCATCCAGAAATATTTGGGCGTCGCTGATCCGCACCGCGTTATCTAGAATCGGGCGGTGGGCAGCGCTTAACAACTGGGAAAGCAGCGTGAGAGATTCCGCTGATACAAATTCACCGCATACTTTTTGACGGGGAAAATCGCCTTTCTCGAACAGTACGACGCTAGCTCCTTGCCCAGCCGCGGTGATCGCTGCGGCGCAACCCGCTGGTCCTGCGCCAATTACGGCAAGATCGTACATCTCAGGCTCCCGTCCGCGACTTCCAGGCAATGGCGCCAATGCGAAATAGAAAGTGGCTTCGAAGGTTGACGCATGTCGCCGCCGATCGATTCAAGAAGGCTTTTATTTCTCTTGGTGTGTAGGCTTGAAGGACCGACGCGGGCGCGTCATTCCATGTGATGCGGCTTCGGAAAAGCGGCAGGCCGAGATAGACGAAGCCAAGGTGAACCCAGCTGCGGCTGACGTCATTGATTACCAGCGCGTGACGGCAAACTCGCAAACCCTCCGCTACGAATTGTTCGACTTGCGGTGGAGTCAAATGGTGCACAAATAGATTAGAACTCACGACATCGAAACTGTTGTCTCCGAAAGGTAAAGTTAAAGCGTCACCCGCAACAATCAAGGCTACAGGCGTTCGTGAACCGTTGTGAGAATTATTACCCGAGCCGGCGGCAAGATGCGAAGGAGCGCGGTCCAACAACGTCAAATCCACGCGAATCGCTTGCCTACTCAAACGCCGTTCTACGGCACGCGCCGTATTTCCGGATCCGGCGGCGACTTCAAGTAAGGAAATGCGATTGAGTGCCGCTGACCGGGCCACTTGCGTCGCCAGCGTTTGTGAGGTGCGGATTCCGCCAAACCAGCGATTGATGCGGTCAAGGTCCCGAAGCGAAGCAGCCACTTCTCCAGCCGTCCCCGCATCCGTATCCAGAAGTTCGGCAGTGGAGACACGCTTCATCTACGTGGCCTAAACTTCCGCCAATTCTTCTTCCAGCAGTTGCTTATTGTACAGCTCGGTATAGTACCCGTCGCGCGCCAGCAGTTCTTCGTGTGTGCCCAATTCCACAATGCGGCCGCGATCGAGAACCGCAATGCGGTCCGCATTGCGGACTGTCGAAACGCGGTGGGAGATGAAGATGGTCGTCCGGCCGGTCATCACGTGGCGCAAATGGTTCAAAATCCGGTCCTCAGTTTGCGTGTCCACACTCGCCAGCGCGTCGTCAAGTATCAGGATGCGCGGATCGCGAATAATCGCGCGGGCTATGGCGGTACGTTGCTTTTGTCCGCCAGACAAGGTGATACCGCGCTCACCGACCAGTGTCCGGTATTTTTCGGGAAACCCTTCGATATCCGCAGCAATACTGGCTGCTTCTGCTGCGGCGTAAACTTCTTGATCGGTCGCCCGAGGCTTGCCGAAGGCGATATTCTCGCGCACGGTTTCGCTGAACAGGAAGGTCTCTTGCGGGACAAAGCCGATGTTCTCGCGCAGGAAGGCCAACGAATATTCACGGATGGGCCGTCCGTCAATCAAAATGCTGCCCGGTGCGGCGTCAAAAATACGAGGAATCAAACTTACGAGCGTCGTCTTTCCCGAACCCGTAGGCCCGACAATCGCAAGGCTACTTCCTGCGGGAATCTTGAGATTCACCTCGTGGAGGATCTTGGCTTCGCCATAGTCGAAATTGAGTCCGCGAAATTCGACCTCGCCGCTGAATTTGCCCTGAGGCGGCAACCTCGGTGTCTGGCCCATCAACGATTTCTGGCTTCTCCATGAGAATTTCATTGATACGCAGCATCGAGGCCGTGCCCGCGTTGAAAAATGTTAATGACCCAGCCCAGCGCAATAATCGGCCACGTCAATTGGACCATATATGTATTAAAGGCGACAAAGTCGCCG
The DNA here is from genome assembly GCA_963702965.1 of Terriglobia bacterium. GTDB lineage: Bacteria > Acidobacteriota > Terriglobia > Terriglobales > Acidobacteriaceae > JAJPHW01. Next base: position 2,385,934 of record OY969776.1, on the reverse strand, counting down.
ACAGTGATCCTGTGATGCAGCACTTCCCTGCCGCCCAACCAAAGAACGAGCACAATCGCCAAGCCGAGCATGGTTTCAAGCGTGGGCCACAACATGCCCATCAGACGCACCAATTTCAAGCTGCGCGCAATGTATTCGCGGTTGGATTCTTCAAAACCCGCGATTTCTGCTTCTTCCTGGACGTATGCGCGGATGACGCGCGCACCAGAAAAATTCTCTTGAGCACGGGCCGAAATCTCGGAAAACATCGCCTGAATTCGTTCAAACCGCTCGTGAATTTTGCGGCCGAAATACTGCACCACAATGCTGACGATGGGCAGGGGGAGAAACGCATATAGCGTCAATCGAGGGCTGATTGAGAGCATGAAAGCCAGCGCGCCCAAGGTAAATACAATCGTATTGGCGGAATACATGATCGCCGGGCCCAGCAACATGCGCACGGCATTCAAGTCATTGGTCGCGCGGGCCATGATGTCGCCAGTGCGGGTTCGCTGATAGTAGGGATACGAGAGGCTCTCGAGGTGGCGGAATAGGTCATTACGAAGGTCAAACTCGACATCACGAGAAACCCCGATCACGATCCAGCGGGTAAGAAATTGAAAAATGCCCTTGGCCGCGGCGATGGCCAGCAAAAGCAAGGCATAGGTGAGCAGTTTGTGACGGGTGACTCCCTGATTCAAATCGTCGACAGCCCGGCGAATCACTTGCGGAAAAAGAATCCAGATTCCATTGTGAAACAACACACAGATGCCACCCAGCAAATAGCTGCGGCGGTACTTTTTGAAATAAGGGGCGAGGGGGCGAAGGCTCTTGAGCAGCATGCGCTTCTACTAGATGCGATTCTAGCAGTTGCGGGTTCAGGATTAAGAGCGAATCAGCTTAGATCACTGCGGAACACAACGATTCCAGCGCTGATCAGGAGCACCGTCCAGCCAGCAAAGAACAACCGCCCACAGTTGAGCAGAACGCTGTAGATCAAGTCCAGATTTATCATTTCGTCTCCAAACTACTGGGAAACGCGAGGGAAGGATTCTCCCGATCCCTCCCCCTCCAACGCGGTCAGTTGTTGGGCGTTTGCGGCTGCTGGTCCGGCTGTTGCCGCTGCATGTGTTCGGCAAAATGCTGCTCTCGTTCCTGCGTGAGCTGCGTCATTTTGGTCTTCTGATCGGCAGTGAGTAGCTGAAAAATCTGCGCCTGCACCTTCGCGTGCTGCACTTCCAACTGGCTTTCCGTTTGCGATAGAGAGACGGCGATTGATTGCGCTTTCGTCTCATCAAAATTCCCGCTCTGTTCCAATTGCGTCATCTGCAAATGGCCTTGATGTACTTGCTGCATGAGCGGGTCTGCCGTGGACCGCTCGCTGGCCAGCAGTTGTTTGATCTGCGTCTTCTGGGCATCCGTTAAGTCCAGGTAACGCGACAAGAAACGCAGTTCGTGTCCTCCCATACCGCCATGCATAAGCGGTGGTCCATCCTCAGCCAGTGCGCATGACGATGCCAGTAGTACAACGATTGTGGCCATCAGCATCACGGATTTTGTTTTTAAAGTAGTAAACATGGTAGTTGACCTGCTCTTTCGGACTTTCAACAAAAGCCCTGAATTTTCTTTCTCTGATAGAAACACAGGGCGCAGCCAGAAGTGGTAAAGAGTCGGTCAACTGCGGTAAAGTTTTGTCATAGGCGTAAATCATTGAATTGACAATTCTTTACGCCTTAATTGGTAAAGTGCGTTGTACAAATAGAATGGGTAGAACGGGCAAATCCGTGGACAAGATCTTAGTCATCGATGACGACGTCGAATTGTGCAGTCTTGTAGGAGAGTATCTCGCTCCCGAAGGGTTCGACACGGAATGGGTGCACGACGGCACTCGCGGCTTGAAGCGTGCGTCGGAAGGCGACCATTGTTTGGTGATTCTGGACGTTATGCTTCCCGGTCTAAATGGACTCGATGTGCTACGACGAATCCGGGCACAATCACAACTTCCCGTACTGTTGCTGACCGCCCGAGGGCAAGACGTGGACCGCATCGTCGGTTTGGAAATCGGCGCTGACGATTACCTGCCCAAACCCTTCAATCCTCGCGAGTTGGTCGCGCGCATCAGGGCGATTTTGCGCCGGAGCGCACCCATCGAAAAACCTGAGGGCGACGCCATGCCGGAAGTTCTCCGTGTGGGGGACGTGGAACTGGATCCTGCTACGCGTACGGTTTTGCAGGACGGCGTCCCAGTGGACCTTACCTCAGTGGAATTCAATCTTTTGCAAGCCCTGCTTCAAGATGCAGGACGCGTGGTGACGCGAGAGCACCTGGTGGATATTGTCCTGGGGCGAAAATTTTCGCCGTTTGACCGCAGCATTGACATGCACGTGAGCAAAGTGCGCAAGAAACTAGGCGACTCCGACAACGGAGCCGATCACATCAAGACCGTGCGCGGGGTCGGCTATATATTTGCTCACCCTCGGGCTCTGCGGAGCGAAGTGAAATGAAGAGCCTCTTCCTCAGAATTTTTTTGAGCTTCTGGGTTGCCCAGGCGCTGTTCATTGTTCTGGCGATGTTGCTGACTCTGGCCATGCGTCCCAGCCACGTGGCTGCGGCCATTGAAGCACAGGAACCGAAATTGCTCAACGAATCGGTAGCTGCTTATCTCAGCGGGGGTCCGGATGGTTTCCGGAAATTCGCGTGGGACCTTCACGACTCGCAACGAATTCATCTCTTTCTCTTTGATGACGAGGGCAAAGAAGTCACCGGCCGGACGCCTCCCGACTGGGTGATGAAGGTTAATCGAGGGCAAGTGTCCACGGCCGATACAATCTGGGGACGCCTGCGGCCCATGCAATTTCTGAAGCAGGCGAGCATCATGTCGGACGGGCGACGTTATTCTCTTGTAATCGAATTACCGCCGCCGAAGCATTCGTTATTTGGGCCTAACGGCGAACCGTTCCTCGCGATCGGGATCGGAATCATTTCTTCGGGATTAATCTGTTTTCTGCTTGCCCATTATTTGACAGCGCCGATCGTCCGTTTGCGCACTGCGACACAAAAGCTGGCTGCCGGAGACCTCAAAGCACGCGCAGGATCAACCCACGGGCGGGGGCGTGATGATATCTCGCAACTCGTCCGCGATTTTGACCGCATGGCGGAGCGCATCGAAAATCTGCTGGATGCGCAAGCCCGGCTCCTCAAAGATATTTCACACGAATTACGCTCGCCGCTGGCGCGCCTCAATGTGGCCCTCGAATTGGCACGGCAGCGCAGCGGGCCCGAGGCCCAGACTTCGCTGGATCGCATGGAACGCGAGGCCAGCCGCCTGAACGAATTGATCGGGCGCCTCCTCACTATTGCGCGGCTCGACGCCGGCAATCAGGTAATACAGCGTGTCCCCGTGCAATTGGGTGAACTGGTTGCTGACGTCGCCAATGATGCGGCCTTTGAAGCCCAGAGCCGTGGGTGCCACGTTGATTGTGCAATTCTGGCAGATGCAGAGGTGCTCGGCGATCAAACCCTGCTCCACAGCGCAATCGAGAATATTGTGCGCAATGCCATTCGCTACACCCAAGAAGGCACCAGCGTGCAAGTCAGGCTGGAGCGTCGCCCCGCCAAGAACGGCATGGGAGAAGAAGCCGTTGTACAAGTCGTCGATGCAGGCTCGGGCGTACCGGAAGAGGTCTTGGAGAAAATATTCCAGCCCTTCTATCGCATCGATGACGCTCGTGGTCGGGGAACGGGTGGCGCGGGCCTCGGGTTGGCAATTGCGGACCGTGCGGTACGGTTGCACGGAGGCCGGGCGAGAGCGACAAACCTGCCTCGGGGCGGCCTGTGCGTGGAGTTGCTGCTGCCGGTGCTTCCATTGAAGACGCCACCGCAGTTGGTTGAGCGAATCGAGATGGGTGAGAAGATCTCGGCTGAGTAACCTTAGAGCAGATTCCGGGCTCGCGACCGCACCCCAGGCAACCTTCTGCCATCTTTGCGGGTTCCAATCGGCACTACCGGTTTGCTCTTCATCAGTATTCCTGATACACAAATGAATGTCCCGTTTGCATGAGAAATCGGCGGAGCCGGGCGTCCATTCCGGTAATTTCGAAAAAGACACGGAGAGCGCATAGGAATGAAGTCTCGTGTATTTGCGAGTTTAATACTGTTGGCGGCGATGCTTTGTTGCCTCGGTTGCAGCAATAACAACAACACCACGAGTACGCAGAGCGTGGGCGACATTTTTGTGGCCACCGGTGGCAACACCGCCGTGCAGGCCTATGGCGTAACGCTGAGTACGGGTGCGCTTTCGGCCGACGGACCTGGAATTCAAACCGGCACCGGCGTGGGTAGTTCGCCGATCGCCGTGGCCATCTCTCCGGATGCAACTACGCTAGTCGTTGCCAACAGCACGTGCAGTAATACGAGTCTCGGCTGCCTCACGCTTTACACCATCGCCGGAGATGGTTCTCTTACCGCAGCCACAGGGACTACGGCCACTGGCACGTCTCCGGCAGCAATGACGTTCAACCCAGCAGGAACATTTCTGTTCGTGGCGAATCAGGGCGATTCCACCGTGTCAGCCTATGCGGTGAGTGGAACGACATTAACCAAAGTTCCAGGATCACCATTTTCCACAGTGACGCCGGGAGTTACTTCACCAACCTTGCCTTCGGGATTGGCGGTGAGCGCATCTGGCAACTTCCTCTATGTGGCAAACAGCCTGACCTACACAGTTTCGGTGTTTAGCATCGCGTCCAATGGCGCTCTAACGCAATCCACGGACGGCCCTTACATGGTGGGAACGAATCCAGTGGCGCTCGGCGTTAATCCCACAGGCGCGTTCCTATACGTGGCAAACTTTCATGACAATAATATTTCGGCCTTTTCCCTCTGCGATAAAGTCACGACTACATGTTCGAATCCCAATGCGCCCGACGGCGGCTTGACGCCGGTAACGGGTTCACCTTTTTCGGCCGGAATTGGCCCTAGCGCGATTTCGACAGATGCCACGGGCTTGTTTCTTTACGTCGTTGATCAAACTTCAAATCAGATATCGCAGTTCAGGATCAGCACTGGAACGGGAGCCCTCACCGCGCTCAGTCCCCCGGCGGTCTCTACGGGCACAACACCCTTTGGCCTCACCGTGCTCACGGGAACAACACTCATTACTGCGACTGGTGGCACCATCGAGTACCTGTACGTGACGAACAACGGGAGCACGACCATCTCGACCTATAGCTTCGATTCAACGCTGGGTGCACTCGGTATATTGGGATTGCCAACGCCTACGATTTCGGGGAATCCTACTGGAATTGCGGGCCGCTAAAGCGAACGCGTTCGGACAAACTCGGTTAGGTCGGCACTTTTAAGATCAGATATCCGCCGAGCAAAGCAAAGATCAGATCGGGAGACCAGGCGGCCAGAAATGGGGGCAATTGGCTGATATTGCCCATCGCCTCGAACAACCCTGCCACGGTCCAGTAAACCACCGCAATCGAAACTGCGGTCGCAACTCCGGCAATTGTGCTCCTCCGCCCGGAGGACAATGAGAACGGGATCGCAAGCACCGCCATCACCAATGAAATAGCGGGATAGGCCAGTTTTTTCTGAAGCTGCACCCGCAGCCTGATGACATCGAAGCCGCTTTGCTGCAAATCGCCGATATATCGCCGTAACTCGGCATAGTTCATCTCAGATGATTGCTTAACTTCCTTCTTGAAGTAGGTCGGCGGCTCGTTAACGGCGGCAAAAGTGGATACATCGAAGGGACGATAGTCGTCGATTGCGGCGCCGCGCAACGTGCGTTCCCATCCCTGGGTACATACCCAGCGATGTAAGCCCTCATCCCAATGAGCGCGGTCGGCGTAAATCCGATGGGTCAGGCTGAAGGAAGCAGGGTCGAACTGAAATACCGACAAATTACCGAACTGATCGCGATCCGAATCAAAAAACTGATAGTAGTAAATCGTCGAATGTTGACCAAAAATCCATTTTCGGTCTGGATTCAGGTAGGTCTGCGCCGGCTTGCCTTTGATTTGATTGCGCAGCGCGTCCTGACGTTTGTTGGCATAAGGCAGATAGAACTGGTCGAAGAAAAATAGCCCCGCCGCAAGGAAACTGGAAGCCACCAGAACCGGAATCACAATGCGATAAATGCTTATCCCTGTGGCTTTAATGGCCGTAACCTCGTTCGAACGTTGCATCACGCCAAAGGTGATTAACACCGAAAGGAGTATACAGAGTGGGGCGACGTTGTATAGGAAATACGGCGTGACGTTTAGTAAGTAATCGCCCACTGTCAGCAACGAAACTTGATTGCGCAAAATGTCGCCGATCAACTCGAATAAAGTGAAAACAAGCAACAGGGTCACGAAGGAGAACAGGATTAGAAGGAGATAGAAGGCGAAATCTCGCAACACATAGTCATCCAGAATCATGGGGAAGCTGGCACGGAACACTCGAATGCGGCCCGCGGCGCGATCAAAGGCTCCGGTGCCGCCGACAGTGCGTTCCTGCCGACCACCCTCGTACGGTATCTTCCGAAACGGGTTTCGCACTCGCAACCACGAAACGTCGAGCGGTCGCCTTTCGGCGCTCCAAAGAAGAACCGCACCGGCAATAAAGAAAACGCCATCTGCTAACCACCCCCCGAACCACGGTGGGATCCTTCCTTGCCTCGCCAGCGACACTCCAGTGAGAGAAACGAGATAATACGCAAAAACCAGCAATACAGTGAGAACGAAACCAGTTGATTTGCCACCGCGCTGAGCCGACAAGCCCAGTGGAATACCGACCATGGCAAGCACGAAACAAGCCGCGGGCAGTGCCAGCCGCCGGTGAAATTCAATCAGATACCAGCGTGCCGTGGTCGGATCATGACTCTGTTCTGCCCGTTTCCTCAATTCAAACGTCGGCATTTGCGTCGTCGGAACCAGCTGTGCAGAAGTTTTGTTCTCTGCCGCCGGCAGTTCGATGGGAATATCTGTCTGGTCAAATGTCGAAATCTGATAGTGTGCCTGGGATTTTGGGTCGGTCTCGTGAATAGCGCCATCGATCAAATGCAGGTGCAAAGTCGAAGGACTTTCGCTGACCAGAATTCCCTGTCGTGCCAACGTAATGCGGGGAGCCGACGGGTTCGTCATATCCGCAAGGAAAACGCCCTTCCAGATCGCTGCACCGCGGGCCCCTTTGACGTCCTGCACGTACAGGACGATCTTCGGGAAGCCTTCATAAAAAACGCGCGGCTGCACTTCAAACGATGCCTGCGAACTCTTGAGGCGATCTTCGATGCGCGCCAAGCCAGCCTGCGATTGGGGGGCCAAATAAATGCCGTTCACCATGGCCAGCAACCACGCGGCGCCGACAAAAATGGAAATGATCCGGAGAAAATTCCAGACGCCAATCCCGCTCGCCCGCATGGCAGTAATCTCGCTGTCGGCCGCCAGACGGCTGAGACCAATCAGAATGCCGACCAACACGCCCATAGGGATCGTGTAAGTCAATGTGACTGGCAGTGTGAAGATAAATATTTTTGCCACGCTTGGCAAAGGCGCGCTATTACGAACAATCAGATCGAGTATGCGGCCTAGGTCGCTGGTGAATAGGACAAAAGTAAAAATCGCCACGCCCAGCAATGCGTGCGAGCTGACTTCCCGGAGAATGTAGCGGGTGATAATCCGCATGACGTACTAAGGCGAGTCTAGCATGCGCGGGTTGGCCGCAACGTCTGCCCTGATTTTACTTGCGCAGGGTATTTACAAGACGCTGGGTCTGGTCAGAAATGATTCCATCCACGCCAAATTTTGCCAATCGTTCCATGCTTGGCGCGCGGTTCACCGTCCAAACCATAATCTTCTTGCCAGCGCCCTGAACTTCTTCAACGAGGCTGCGATTCACCAACTTCTGCTCAACCATGACATATTGCACCGGTAAATCGTGCCATTGCGATAACTGCCGGCGATTTCCGCAAATGATTCCCAATGGCACCCGTGAATCCAGGAGAGCGATCTTGGTCAATACGGGCGGCAGGAATGATGAAATGACATATCCTCTTTCCGGAGTACGGTGTCGAACCGCTGCCAATGTCTTTTCTTCCAGACCGGGAACTTTGAGCTCGATGTCTAAAAATGCGCGGCGGCTGTAGCGTTCCAGCACGGCTGATAGTGTGGGAAGTCGGAGTTGGTCGGCGTCTGTACTCGAGATCGCACGTCCACGCGATTTAGCATCATGGCAAATTACCGCCTCGCCATCCCTCGACTTGCGAACATCGAACTCAAAACCGTCGCACCCGTGTTGCAGGGCAAGATCGAAGGACTCGAACGAATTTTCGGCAACTTCGCGATAGGCTCGCGCTCCGCGATGACCGAGCAGCACCAGTTTCATTGAGACTTCTTGGTTTTGCGGCGGGGCCATTGCGCGATCACCACTGTGGAGATGCCTCCACGAGGGCGAAAATCGCCTTTCACTTCCGCCCAAAGTGGACGAGCATATTGAACCACATCCTCCAAAACGCGGTTGACGACGTTTTCCTGGAAAATGCCAAGGTTCCGGTAAGACTGCAAATACTCCTTGAGCGATTTGAGCTCCAGGCACTGCTTGTCGGGCATATACCGGATAACGACTTGGCCGAAGTCGGGCAACCCGGTTTTGGGACAAACCGATGTGAATTCAGGGTCATCGACGACGATCTCGTAGCCTGGAAATTGATTAGGCCACGTCTCTATGGCCGGAAAATTGAAATCCAAGCCGGCTTCTGCGTGATCTTTTGTGTAGCCTGATCCTTTTCTCATAATTGTCTTATTCTAAATGTACTTATACCATCAAGATGCCAGCGCGTCTCAACCTTGCGTGCCGATTTCAAGGGCATGATTTTTGTGTCTTTCGCAGGTAAAACAGCATCTATTTGGTATACGGTGCCTGTACTCACGTTGACCCGGCAAATGGTAAAGTGCGTTTAGCCAATAAATATGCCTGCAAATGGAAATGGCGCCGGTCCTCGGACCCAGCGACGGTGGTTGCTGTGGGTGATCGGAGTGGTGGCATGCGTATTGCTTTTGGCGTCTTTCATGCCCCACGGCGACGTGATTCCGGTCCGGGCAGCAACGGTGGAACGAGGGACGATTCGCAGCCTGGTTTCGACCAATGGCAAAGTGGAACCGGTGCTTAACTTTGAGGCGCATTCGCCGATAGGCACGACGCTGACGAAATTGTTCGTCAAAGAGGGTGATCATGTGAAGAAAGGCCAGCTATTGGCTAAACTGGACGACGCTTCCGCGCGCAGTCAAGCGGCGCAGGCCATGGCCCAATTGCGTGCCGCCGAAGCCGATAGCAGCGCGATTCGCAGCGGTGGCAGCCAGGAAGAAGTGCTGACGTTGAATGCGCAACTCGTAAAAGCCCGCGCCGCACGAGATACCGCCCAGCACAATCTTCAAGCAATGCAAAGTTTGCAGCAGCAGGGAGCGGCTTCTCCCGGTGAAGTCCGCGACGCAACCAGCCAGTTGGCTCGAGCCGAAACCGATTTGAAACTCCTGGAGCAGAAACAGAAAGATCGTTATTCGCAACCCGAAATTCAACAGGCCGCGGCCCGCGAATCAGAAGCGGAGAGCGCATATGCCGCTGCTGAAGATGTGCTGAAGCAGTTGAATATTCGCGCGCCCTTTACCGGCGTGGTTTACTCGATCACTCCGCGGCAGGGAGCATATTTAAATCCCGGCGATTTGGTTTTACAGGAGGCTGATCTGTCGAAGGTTTTGGTCAGAGCGTATGTGGATGAGCCGGATGTTGGACGTTTGAAGGTTGGCCAGCCTATCGAAATTACATGGGATGCAGTTCCCGGGCGCGTTTGGCAAGGGACGGTGAGCGCCGTGCCCGCCACGGTGAAGGTTCAAGGAACACGCAATGTCGGTGATACGACTTGCGTGGTCAATAACAGTGACTATCGATTATTGCCGAATGTGAATGTCGGTGTCACCATTGTGGTTGGTGAGCATCGCGACGTGCTGACTGTTCCGCGGGAGGCTCTCCGGCAGGATGATCAAGGCTCCTACGTATTACAGATTCTTAATAACGAACTGCACCGGCGGAACGTGCAAACTGCGATCACTAACTTGACTCATGTTGAGATTGCAAGCGGCTTGCAGGATAACGATCTGGTGGCACTGAATTCAATCAATTCCAAGCCTATACAGAACGGCACGGTAGTGAAAGTTGTCCATTAAAACTATGTTTTCGTTTCGCAAATACTTAACCATTTTTGCGCTCGCGTTACTTCCGGCGATCGCTTCCACCACCCAACCGGCGGAAGACTTACTTTCACGAGGGCAAGCGGATCAAGCGATCGCGCTCTTGCATGCCGCGCTGGCTCAGAATCCGAACGATGCCGGGACTTATCATCTGCTATGCCGCGCTCATTTTGACTTTCAGGATTGGAATTCCGCGGTTTCTGCTTGCGAAAAGGCGGCTGCGCTCAATCCTCAGAGCAGCCGCGAACACCTGTGGCTGGGCCGTTCTTACGGGGAAAAAGCCGATGCCTCAAATTTTCTGACGGCCGTCGGTCTGGCGAAGAAAGTTCACAACGAATTTGAAACCGCCGTTCAATTGGATCCGAAGAGCGCAGAAGCGCGCACCGACCTCGCAGAGTTTTATTTGGAAGCGCCCAGCATTGTTGGCGGTGGTCGCGATAAGGCCGAGTCGCAGGCCCAAATGCTTGTCGCGCTTGACCCTTCCAAGTCGCATTGGGTGAAGGCCCGCATCGCAGAAAAAGACCGCGATTTTGCAGGCGCGGAAAAAGAATACCGCGCCGCCATCGCCGCCAGTCAGGGCGGTGCCCTTGATTGGTTTAACCTGGCTTCCTTCTATCGTCATCGCGATCGCGTGGATGACATGGAGCAGGCCTTACAGCATGCAGTGGACGCCCCTCCGACCCATCCCGAAGTTACGATGGAGGCGGCAGAAACCTTGATCAGAGCCAATCGGAATATCCCCCTGGCGGTTTCCTGGCTGCAAAAATATCTCGCCGGAACCACGGTCGAATTGGCCCCCACATTCAAAGCTCATTATTGGCTTGGTCAAGCGCAGGAAAAACAGGGCAACTTCGCCGCCGCCGCAGCATCTTACCGCTCCGCGCTCCAACTTGCCCACGGATATGGACAGGCGCGCGAAGCTCTGAGCCGCATCTCTGAAGACCAGCGCGGAGAATAGTTTTCGAGCGTTTACAAGATCTGAGTTCCCCAGCATTTAAATTCGGAATTCAAAGGTGCGGAAAATGAAAATTCTCTGGCAGATTTCGTTGTGCTGCTTGGCCTCGGCCTGTCTTCTGCTGTTTATGGCATTCCCCCTCGTCGCGGAACCTTTACCCTTGAAAGAAGCTGTAGTTCTGGCCCTGACGCATGCCACCACCATCTCCACCTCAGACGCCGATGAGCAGCGCGCGTTTGCTGCGTATAGGGAGGCGCGCGACCAATATATTCCTCAGGTCGCGGTCGGGTCGGGTCTGGGCAAGACCTGGGGATATCCGCTGAGCCTCGAGGGCTCAGCACCGTCGATTGTCAATATGACCGCCCAGTCGGCCTTAATAAATCCAGCGTTGCGGGAATTTGTTCGCGCTGCCAAAACGGAATATCAGGCTAGTACGCTCCAAGCCAAAGAACAACGCAGCCTCGTAATTCAAGACGCCGTTCTCAGCTATGTGGAACTCAACCGGTGGGAGACGCTTCTCGGTCATCTGCGGGAAGACAATATTGCCGCGCTGAAAGCTGAGCAGATCGTTGCTCATCGTATTCAGGAAGGTGTGGATAACGCCCTCGCCGCAAAGCAAGCCCAACTAAATACCGCACGCGTCCACTTGCGTATCGTTCAGGCGGAAAGTTCCATCGATTTGCTACGCGAGAAACTTTCGCATCTAACCGGCCTGCCGTCGAACTCCATTTCAACCGATGCCGGCACAATTCCTCCTCTGCCGGAAATCAAGCAGGAAGACGTCGAGCAGGAAGATGCCCTCGTTGCCAAGACGCTCGATTCGAATCCTGCCGTTCAGGCCGCCAATACCCATTTTCTAGCGCAGGTGGAAAAGGCCAAAGGCGAACATCGCGCTCTTTGGCCCAGCATTGATTTCGCCAGCCAATATGCGCTGCTGGCAACATTCAACAACTATGAGAACTACTTTGTTCCCGGAAGCTTCCAGCAACATAATGCGACCATCGGCATCGCCATGCGCTTCCCTTTTCTCAACCAGTCGCAGCGGGCCCATGCGCAAGCGGCCGACGCCGAAGCGGTACACGCCAAGAAGGACGCAGAAAATACTCGCTACCAAGTATCCGATGAGGTCTTGCGCCTGCGCCGTTCTGTGGAGCAACTCGACGCGGCCCAACAGGTCGCCGATTTGGAGTATCAGATCGCCGAGTCGGGTTTGCAGTCGGCTCGGATTCGCATGGACTCAGGCACAGCGACCATTCACGACGCCGAGGATGCGCGGGTGCAGGTCACGCAGCGCTTTAATTCACTGCAAGATGCCGACTTTGAACTGGAGCGGGCGCGCATTGGATTACTGCGGGTGACCGGAGACTTGCCGGGCTGGGTAGGTCTGAGCAAGTAGCCCAAGCCGCTTTTGAGGCTCCTTTTGACCGTCTGGATGCATCAAACACTCACTCCAGTGCAAACGGATTGCGGAAGGGCTCCAGTGCAACTACGCTTAAAGTACACAATAATTTGCGCTTGCCGTCGGCCACGAGCGCCTCGTTCACAGTACCTGGATAAGCACCTCTGATTCCGTCTTCGGGCGCTCAGAAAATGTTAAGATAGTTGATAACTAATTGAAACTTATGCCCTTAAAAACACTGCTCCTGAATCCGCCTTCATTTGAAAACTTTGACGGCGGCGCCGGCTCACGCTGGCCCGCTACGCGCGAAATCGAGTCTTATTGGTACCCGGTCTGGCTGGCTTACCCCGCTGGCATGATCGAGGGTTCGCGCCTGCTGGATGCACCCTCGCACCACGTATCAGCAGAAGAGACCATCAACATTGCCCGTGACTACGACTTTCTGGTGCTCTTTACCAGCACCCCCGGCTTCCCCGGCGACGTTCGCCTGACCGCGAAGATCAAAGAAATCAATCCGAAGATTAAGATTGCCTTCGTCGGGCCGCACGTCAGCGTTCTTCCCGAACGCTCATTAAAAGAGAATCGCCATATTGATTTCATCGTGCGCAAAGAGTTTGACTGGGCGGTTTATGAATACGCGCATGGTAAGCCATTGAATGAGATTTTGGGCGCGTCTTACATGAAAGATGGCGCGGTTGTGCACAATCCCGACCGTCCTGATCTGCAAGATCTCGACAACATGCCGCACGTCACGGAAATTTATAAGCGCGACCTTGATGTCACGCGTTATAACGTGCCGTTTTTGCTTTATCCCTACGTCTCTCTCTACACCACTCGCGGATGTCCTGCGCAGTGCACCTTCTGCCTATGGCCGCAGACATTGAGCGGACATCCATGGCGCAAGCGATCCACCGATGATGTCGCGGCGGAAATGGCAAAAGCAAAGCAACTCTGGCCGGAAGTGAAAGAGTTTTTCTTTGATGACGACACTTTCAACATCCAGAAGGCCCGCACCGTTGAACTCTGCGCCAAACTGAAACCCCTCGGCCTCACTTGGTCTTGCACTTCGCGTGTCACGACCGATTTCGATACGTTGAAAGCCATGAAAGAAGCAGGATGCCGTTTGTTGATTGTTGGATATGAGTCGGGCGATCCGCAGATTCTTAAGAACATCAAAAAGGGCGCAACCATTGAACGGGCGCGACAGTTCACAAAGGACTGCCACAAGCTAGGCTTGGTGATTCACGGTGATTTCATCATCGGCTTGCCCGGCGAAACTCGCGAAACCATCGAGAGCACCATCAAATTCGCGAAGGAACTCGATGTCGAGACCATTCAGGTTTCCGTCGCCCATGCTTACCCCGGCACCGAACTTTACGATTATGCGATGAAGAACGGTTTCATGGTTGCAGACTCCAAGATGGTGGATGACGGCGGCCATCAACTAGCGCAAATTCAATATCCTGGTTTGCCCGCGGATTATCTCCTTGAGTCCGTGCACCGCTTCTACGACGAGTACTATTTCCGGCCGAAAGCCGTATTCCGCATCCTGCGCAAAGCCATGTTCACCAGTGGGGAGCGCAAGCGTCTCTACAAAGAAGCGAAAAGCTTCTTGAAGGTGCGTTCCATGCGCAATAAGTGGGTAAAGGACAAGCGCGCCGAGGGCGATGCGGTGACCGCAGCCGAGCCCGCGAAAGCTTAACGCGGGCGCGACAACGAGACTCTTTTGACCTTCCGTAAGTATCTGGTGCTGGCGTGCGTGACGCTGTGCGCGTCCATTGGCGATTCCCTGCTGGCGCATGGCATGAAGCAGGTGGGGAATGTCTCATTACATGACTTGCCTACTGTAATCCTTGCTGTGACCAATCCCTCGGTCGCGCTTGGGATTGTTTTGTTGCTTGGCTTTTTCGCGTCTTATACGACTGCTCTTTCCTGGGCCGATCTTACCTACGTGCTTCCTGCAACATCCCTCGGCTACGTCTTGCTCACTTTAATCGCAAAATTTTATTTACATGAAAACGTCACGATGACGCGCTGGCTCGGCGTGCTGCTGATTTCCGCAGGCGTCGGATTCGTGACCCAAGGGCCGGAACGTACGCATCATCACCCTAATCCTGACATTGATTCGCAGCCCGAGGCGGTCACCGCTAAGGTGCACCAATGAAGCAGCTCTATACCTGGTGCGCCATTGCCGTGATTGTGTTTGCGTCCACGGGCGGAGACGTGCTGCTGGCGCGGGCAATGAAGCAGATTGGTGATGTCGGTGAGCTTCGGCAAAAACACGGACTGTTCGCCGTGATAGGTCGGATGTTAGGAAATCCGTTTTTCCTATCAGGCATTCTCGCCATGACTCTGGCTTTTTATAGCCTTCTATTCGGGCTTTCCTGGGGAGACGTCAGCTTAATCGCGCCCGCATCAGCGTCACTTACCTTTGTAGCCAACGCGATTGCTGCGAAACTTTTCCTGCATGAAAAAGTAGATCACCGCAGATGGCTGGCGGCCTTGTGTGTGGCCGGCGGTGTGGCCTTGCTAGCTGCGTGATTACGGGAACAACCTCATAAACCCAGTCGCCGGAAGATCGCGAACAACAAAAGACTTCTGTGCCCGGCCCGCGGCTTGCAAGACAGCGTCGGCTGCCAGATATCCGCTGCGAACCGCACCCTCCATGGTGGCTGGCCATCCTGTAGCTGTCCAGTCACCTGCGAGAAAGACGCGTGGCCAGGCTGTCTGCGGCCTCGGGCGTTCGCGGTCAATCCCAGGGCGGGGAGAATACGTAGCATTTACTTCTTTGATGACCGTGGACTTCAGCAAATTCGCACTTCGCGCCTCTGGAAAGAATTCCCGAACTTCGATCAACGCCATCTCTACAATTTCTTGCTTTGATTTGGCGATTAGCTCTTTCGATGAGCTCACCACCAGCTCGACGTAACTTCCCTCGCCATTACGGCCCAGCAGTTTCGATTTATGGAACATCCACTGAATCGTGCGGTCCAGAAGGACCGCATGATCGAGATCGGTGATCTGGCGGTCGAACCAAAGATGGATGCCCGTAATGGGTGAACTCTCAAAATGTTCAATCTGATTGCGCAAAGGCTGCGAGGCGCCGTTCTGAGGTAGAACATTTGCGAGAGAAAAAAACGGCAAAGCAAGCACAACAAAGTCAAACTTCGTGGCGGTGCCTGCGACGTTCAAGACCGGCGAATCAGCTGCGGGCTGCAAGCTTTCAACACTGGAACGCAAGCGCACTTCCCCGCCTCGGCTTGCAATATATTCTTGCGCCGCAGTATAAAGCTGGGTCAGCGGTATCGCCGGAATCCCCATGCGGCGCGCGGCTTTTGACTTCATGGTTTCGCGCACGACCTGCCCCGCGGCTGAAACCGAAATGCGATCCAAGTCCTCGCTCAAGGCGCTGATCAGAACTGGCTTCCAGAATCGTTCGACGGCGTTTCTCGTTTGGCCGTGACGCTGCATCCATTGCAGGAAGTTTTCTCCATTGTCCTGCGCCGGCGATGGCGTAAGTACCGCCAGGGCGCGGGCGATAGCCATCTTGTCGCGGGCGTCAAGAAACGGAAATCCTAAAAACGAAGGCAACGTGTGAAATGGAGGCGGCAGAAACGTGGCCTCCAACTTCGACTTACGACCGCCCGGTTCCACAAACGTCATCTCATCAGTCCAATGGATCTTATCGCCCACGCCAATGCGGTTGTAGAACTCGATCAGATTAGTGCACACCCCGAAGAGCACGTGCTGGCAGTTGTCCACGACTTCGCCGGTGCCGGGATGCTCATACGAAGACGCCCGCCCGCCCAGAAAAGGCCGCCGTTCAAACAGGGTGACCTTGTACCCACTGTCCGCCAGGGCGCAGCCCGCGGCCAGTCCGGCCAACCCTCCACCGACAATACCGGCGCTAGGGGCTGATCCCGCCGACGGATTTTCTTGATCTGTCCTCATGCGGGATATTTACAACAGCCGTTGCCAGACGCCTTTGCCGAGAATTGCCAATTTCTCCCGCACGCTCAGGCTCACTTTGCCGTGGAACACGTCATAGTTTCGGCTCGCGATCTTGTCCAGCAAGGCGCGATAGATATTGATCAAGACCCAAAGTGCCGGCTGGCTGTCTTCATTGACGTAGGGAATCAAATCATCCCCGGATCGGTAGAGCTCGCGCGCACGTTCAGCTTCCATCGCTAAGAGAGTCGCATATCGCGTAGCGTCCGTCGCGCTGGCCAGTTCATCCGGAGAAACGGAATATTTCGCCAGATCCTCCGCGGGCAGATAAACCCGCCCAGCGGCGGCATCTTCTTTTACGTCGCGGATGATATTTGTAAGCTGAAACGCGAGTCCGCAGCGTTCTGCCAGGGGCTCAGCTTCCGGCTCGGTATAACCAAAAATGCGAATGCACACCAACCCGACCACAGAAGCCACGCGATGGCAATATCGCTTCAAGTCTTCGAACGTCGCGTAGGCCACGCGCGAAGCCGATTGAGCTTGATCTTCTTCCACATCCATCGCCGTGCCGAAAGCCAGCTCGTCGAGCAAGCCGGTGGGAATACCGAATCGATGCTGCGCATGCGTTAACGCCAGCAGCACCGGCTCATCGGTCGGATATCCGGCGAACGCACGATGCACCGAATCCAACCAACCCGAAAGCCTTTGCCGGCGCTCCTGCGTGGGCAAGCTCTCGTCGTCCGCAATATCGTCGCATCGCCGCATGAAGGCATAAACCGCGCACAGGGCACGCCTTTTCGGGCGAGGCAGAATCAGAAACGCATAGTAGAAATTCTTAGCCGCTTTCCGCGTGATGCCACGGCACACGGCATACGCGACCGCAATCTGAGAATCAGTCGGACTGAATGGAGTCGGGGCCGATTGCACCGCAGTACTCATCGCCACTTGCCCACGGCTGCTCGCGCCACCAAGGCCAGTTTGCGGGACTTCGAAATCTTCGGCCGGTTGCCGAGCACGTTGTAGCCTTGCCGTTCAATCGCCGCCAAGAATCTCCTGCCCGCCCCGGCTAAACAATTCCAGATCCACCGCAAGTTCCCGATCGACTTGCTTGATGAGCGGCAGCCCATGCTGAAACCAGTCATAAGCGCGATCCACTTGAAAGGCCATCAAGTCGCAAAAAACCGCCGTATTCCGCTGCGCCGCGATGTCCTCTTCCGTCACCCCAAAATGTTGAAGATCTCGCACCGGTAAATAAATCCGTCCCTTGTCATAGTCCCTGCTCACGTCCTGCCAGAAATTAGCAAGCTGCAGCGCGGTGCAGGTAAAATCCGAAAGCGCCTGCCGTTCCGCATCGCGATACCCACAGAGATACAACACAAGATGCCCCACCGGGTTCGCCGAATTCTTGCAGTACCCCGCGAGTTCATCAAACGTCGCATATCGCGATGTCGTCTGGTCCTGGCGGAACGCCGTCAGCAGATCCGTAAAAGGTTTTCGTGGAATCTCGAATCGCCGCACCGTCTCCGCCAGCGCGACAAATACCGGATGCCTTGGCGCACCCTCATAGCACGCATCCAACTCCCCTTCCCACTGATCGAGCAAGTCAAGCGACACTTGCGGGTTCCCTACTTCATCGCCCAAATCGTCCGAGATCCGGCAATACGCATAAACGTTGAAAAAATGCTGACGCAACCGTTTCGGCAAAAACCATGTCGCCACAGAGAAATTCTCGTAATGCGAGCGCGCCAGGCGGCCGCAATAGGCCTGCGCCTCTTCAAGCGATGGTGGTCGCTGCGGAATAGCATATTCCGGGGGCAAGCGTGCCCATCCCACGGCCGCCGACGCAACAGCCGCAGCTCCGGATTGGTTGCTGGTGGTGGATGCCATGCGCAATTTTCTGCGGCGTGCGGCCCTTAGTGTCCTGGGATAATGGCCGTTTTGATGTCGCCGCCGCGATCCAACATGTGCCGCAATACCTGCTGCAAACGGGAGAGTGGCGCCTCTCCAGTAATGTATTCCGTCGGACGAATCTTCTTTTCCGCAATCAAAGCGAACGCCTTGCGCACCGTGTCGGGCGTGTGATGGAATGTCGCTTTCAGCGTGATTTCCGAATAGTGCAAGCGGTTTGTGTCCAGCTCGACCTTCACCCCATTGGCGCAGCCGCCGAAGAAATTGACCGTCCCGCCTTTGCGAACCATTTCGGTCGCCCACTCCCAAGCCTGCGGGCGTCCGACCGCCTCTATCACCACGTCGCTTCCGCGCCGTCCCGGCGTCAATGCCTGAACCGCATCCACTGCATCCTTCACCTTGGTAATCTGCACAACATCGTGCGCGCCCATTTGCTTTGCCGCGGCCACCTGTTCATCGCGCTTTACCACGGCAATCACGTTACATCCGACCGCTTTGGCCACCTGTACAAACATCAATCCGATCGGGCCAGCGCCAATCACAGTGACGGTGTCTCCGATTTCCACTCCGGTTTCGTGCAACCCGCGTAAGACACAGGCCAGCGGCTCAACCATGGCCGCATCTTCATACTTCACGCCGGAAGGCACTTCCAGCATGTTCAATTCAACAATCCGCCGTGGAATCTTGATGTACTCCGCATAGGCGCCATTGTTGAAGAGCAGATCCTCGCACATATTTTCCTGGTGTTTCTTGCAGTAGAAACACATTTGGCAGGGTGCCGAATTCAGCGCCACCACACGCATACCTTTTTTGAAGCCGCGCACCCCATGCCCGACCTCTTCAATCACGCCCGCCAGTTCGTGGCCGAACAAGGCTGGCGGCACGATCATGCGCGCATGATAGCCGCGCTGATAAACCTTCAAGTCGGTGCCGCAAGTCAAAGCCACTTGCACCTTGACCAGTACTTCGCCTTCTGCCAGGCGAGGGATCGGCACCCGTTCAATTTTGACGTCCTCTTTCCCGTAGAGGACGGCTGCTGTCATTTTTCCGTTCACGTGATACTTCCCTTCAGTTGCCACGCCGTGGCTCGCCCCATGCCATGCCCGGCTGAATCACAATTTTCATCGAATCAGGTTGTGGATTCGCACCCAAGTCCAGGCCCGCCAAACTGCCATCCAAAGAAAACCTGTGGCTGATAAGCCGCGCTAAGTCCATTTCCTTGCTCATCACAAAGTGCACCGACTCGTCCTGCAAGTCCGCCGACGCGCTATATGACCCCAACAACGTCTTTTCATCCACGCATACGGCCGCGGGATCAATCGTCGCCTCGCCATGTACCGTCTGCGCGAACAGCATCACTTTCCCACCCGGCCGAATCGCATCCATCGCAGTCGCAATCAGCGAATTGCCGCCCACAGCCAAAATGGCCGCATCGGCTCCTCGTCCTTCTGTTGCTTTGCGCACTTCCGCAACAACATCCCGGCGCGAAGCGTCAATGGTCTCGCCCAATTGGAGGTCTGTAGCTATTTTAAGCCTCTGGGGATACAAATCGGAAGTTATGACTGTGGCCCCTGCCCGCCGGGCCAGGGCGCTCAAAATCACCCCAATCGGCCCCTGCCCGATTACCAGAATCGTGTCGCCTTCCTGCACCGCCAATCTCTCGATGCCTTTCATGCAGGTATTTACCGGCTCGAGGAAACAAGCCTGTTCGTAAGAAACACCCTCCGGAATGCGCACGGTGCCCTTGCGCACAATCCAATCCATTACCCGAACGTATTCAGCAAATCCCCCGCCGGAAGGCTCAAATCCTGCCGTGCACCCCACTTTCTTGTAAGTGACGCACTGCGCGAAAGTCTTGTGCTTGCAGTAATAGCAGTGGCCGCAAGGAATGTGGTGGAAGACCACAACTCGATCTCCTGGGCGGAATTGCGTCACGCCTTCGCCCGCCACCGCCACCCGGCCCGATGTTTCATGCCCGAAAATGCGGGGAGCCGAGTGCGATCCTGTCGCAATCTTTTTCAGGTCCGTACCGCAGATGCCGCACGTATGCACGCGCACCAGAATTTCTCCCGGGCCGATTTGCGGTACAGGCACCGTCTCCACGCGCACATCGTTCACGCCACGATAGACGGCCGCTTGCATGGTCGCAGGAAGCACCGCTCGCTTTTCTTCCATCACAGATTGTCCCGCGGATGACATTACTTGTGCACGACCTCCATGGCTTGCGGAGTACTCTTTGGATGCGCTAATTGGCTTGAATTCTCTATTTTATCCGGGCCGCCCTGGGGATTGGAGACCCTTGGCATCGCATTGATTTGCGCCACGGCTCTGCTCAGCTCGCGCACTAACGCGGTCGACGCTCTCGCACTATTTTTCGCCAATTGCATCACGCGCAGCCAGAGCCAAGGTCGAACCGCCACATGCAACGCAAAAGCTCGCGTGCGAAATCGCCCATTCGTCGTTACAAATCGGTCCATCTCCGGCAACTTCGCCTCGTATTCGTCGGAGATGACCTTTAGCACCGCAAAGGGGGTGCCTGCTGCCTGCGCCGCTCGAGCAACCGAGGATGCCTCCATATCAACCGCTACTGCGCCATAGGAATTCGCCAGCTTCGCCTTCTGTATCGTGTTGGCAATCCTTGAATGGCTCACTAGAATCGCTCTCGGCGTCCCTGATATTTCGGCGACTGTTTCACCATCGGCATCAATCGCCCGAGAAGGGCGAATTACGTCACCTACAGAGAGCTCTCCAACCAAAGCTCCGGCGTAGCCCGCCGACAGGATCAACTCCGGCTGATAAAGCGCGATTACAGCCTCCGTCGCACGCTTGGCGGCGTCAGATCCAATTCCGCCACATACAACAACCGCTTGGCCATTTTCAAAAAAACGAAACTTTCGGCCGCTGAAATGACGTTCACGCAACGTCCACGTGTTCACCAATGCGCTCACCTCATGCTCCAGCGCGGCCACAATCGCAACTTTGGTCAAACTAGGCATAAATTCAATTCGGGACGTAACCGTTCGCCTTAAACCACTCAACCGCTCGGCGCAACGCGTCATCCACGGGTACAATCTTCCACCCGAGTTCCCGCTCTGCTTTGCCGGAGGTCACGAACATCTTCTTCCGGCCCATGCGCACCGCATCAATCGTTGCACGTGGCTCCCGTCCCAACAAACGTCCTGTAATCGTCTCATCCACCACGCCCGTCGCCAACGCAAAGAAATAAGGCAGCCGGATAGACGGCGAAGGCAGTCCTGTCAAAGCAGCCAGTTTATCGAGAATCCGCTTCAACGTTAAATTTTCGCCGCCCAGAATGTACCGCTGGCCCGGACGGCCTTTTTCGAGCGCCGCAACATGCCCGCGCGCGCATTCCTTCACATCCACCAGATTCAATCCTGTATCCACGTACGCCGGAAACTTCTTCTTCAAGAAATCCACCACAATGCGCCCGGTGGGCGTGGGCTTCACATCGCGCTCACCAACTGGCGTAGTCGGATTCACTACGATTACGTCCGTCCCGCCGCCGCTCGCCTTCAGCGCTGCTTGTTCCGCCATAAACTTCGACCGTTTGTAGTGCCCAATCATATCCGCGAGCGAAACAGGAGAATCTTCATCGGCCAACTGCCCACTCGACGAAAACCCCATTGTCGCCACACTGGACGTATAAACCACTCTGCGCACTTTATTGTTGCGCGCGGCTGTTAACAAAGCTCGGGTGCCCTCGACATTGACCCGGTACATCTCTTCAGGATTGCGCACCCACAGCCGGTAATCCGCCGCCACGTGAAATGCCACATCGCACCCCGCCATAGCCTTCTCAATCGACGCGGGCTCGCGCAGATCGCCCACGACGCGCTCACCTGGAAGCCCCTCGATATTACGCGGATCGCTGGTGGGCCGAACCAGTACTCGCAAATCCGCTCCCTGCCCAGCTAGTTCACGGGCCACATGAGCGCCAACGAAACCGGTGGCGCCGGTTACAAAAGCTCTCATGCGCCCACCTTCGAGGGCCGCGGGAGCTTCAACCGATGGCCCGCTCGGTGGTTCCGAGATTTTTGTCAGATTCGCGCGATATCGATTTCGTGTACGCCGTCAGCGCAATCACCGGGAAATACTGTCGATACATGCAATACATCAGGTAAAACACGCGGGGAAATCCTGTGCCGGTGTAGAACGGTTCGTCCCACGCACCATCCGCCTTTTGCGTGCGTAGCAGATAGGCGATGCCCCTAGCCACGCTGTCACTGCGGATATCGTCGGCGGCAAGCAAACCCATTACCGCCCACGCCGTTTGCGAAGGAGTGCTCGGGCCGACACCTTTCAAGTTTTCGTCATCGTACGAACCACACGTTTCACCCCAGCCGCCATCGGAGTTTTGCACCATTCGCAGCCACTCTGCTGCCTGCTGCACGCAAGGCTCATGATGGTCCACGCACATCGCTTCTAACCCCCGCAACACTTGCATGGTTCCGTAGATGTAGTTCACACCCCAGCGCCCAAACCAAGAGCCATCAGATTCCTGCTCTTCTATTAGGAATTGAATCGCTTTTTTCACGCGCCGGTCATTTTGCGTATAGCCGTAAGTCGCGAGCATTTCGAGAATCCTCCCCGTAATGTCCGCAGTCGGCGGATCGAGCATGGCGTTGTGGTCGGCAAAGGGGATCTGCTCAAACACCATCTTGTCATTGTCTTTATCGAATGACGCCCACCCACCATTCTTGCATTGCATGGAGAATACCCAGTCAATGGCACGTTGCACAGACTCGCGCTGATACCGGCCATTCGGATGCTCCACATGAGAAAGCGCTAGGCAAACCATCGCGCTATCGTCCACGTCGGGATAGAACTCGTTATTGAACTCGAAATACCATCCGCCGGGCTGACCTTCAGGGTTTTTGATCTTCCAGTCGCCGACGTTGCGAACCTGCTTTTGCAGCACCCAGTCGGCGCACTTAACCATGCGCGGGTCGTTTGCCGGCACTCCCGCCTCGCCCAATGCAAAAAGCGCAAAGGCCGTGTCCCACACTGGAGACTTGCAGGGCTGCATGCGGAAGCTGTCTTCGTCTTCGATGCCGAGCTTTTCGAATTCATCCATCGCCCGGATCAACTGCGGATCATCTACCGAATAGCCCAGGCAGCGCATGGCGATGATGGAATTCATGATCGAGGGATAAATCGCGGCCAAGTCCATCGCTCATTTCAAAGCGTTCGAGCATCCACTTTTCCGCTTTGCGCAAGGCCATCGAACGCAGAGGTCGGATATGCACGCGCTCAAACCAATGCGTAAGCCGGTCGAGCATCAGAAAGAAATTCCGCCACGAAATCAGCTTCTTCGACCAATGCAGGTGCATGCGCGACTTATCGCGTCCGCCCACAAACAACTCATCCACTCCCATGGAGTCAGGAATTTTCTTAAACGGCTTTTTCGCGTAAGCGATCGACAGCGGGACTAGAATGGCGCGAGACCACGAAGAGATCTCGTAAATATTGAACCAGAACCAGTTGGGAAACAGTACGATTTCGGGTGGAACGGCAGGCACCGCGTCATAGTCGTACTGCCCAAGAAAGCACAAAGAAATCTTGGTAAAAGTGTTGACCTCTGTGACTCCGCCCAATTCCAGAATCTTCGTACGGGCCTTCGCCAGCGCCGGGTGATCTGCGGTATAGCCAACCAGCTTCAACGCAAAATAGGCCTTGACCGAAGCGCCCACATGAGAGGGCCCTTCCGGGTAGGTGCACCAGCCGCCGTCTTCCTTCTGTTCGCGGAGAATGTGATTCGCGCACTTCTGAAAGCGTTCGGCGTTCGAGGTGCCTAATAGCGTGTGCAGAAGAATGTAATCGGATTCAAGCGTGGTGTCAGCGCCGAGCTCGCCACACCAGTAGCCCTCTTCGTGCTGGCGGGAGAACAGCCAATCCCGCCCCAACCGGATCGCGGTTGAGATGCGGGCGCTCAAGCTGTCAATCTTGCCGAATACTAACTGCGGAACGTTCGACGCGGATGCCGAGGGAGAATCGTTCATGCGTGCGTCCACTCCTAGTCCGCCGAAGCGGATGTTGCAGGTGCGCTGGCAATCGCCTCCACAATTTCCGGAGGCAATCCAAAGCGCACGTTTTCCGGCATGACTTCGATCTCTTGCACATTGCCGAAGCCTTTTTCGCCCAAAAACTTCACAACCTCTTCCACCAGGCATTCGGGAGCCGATGCACCCGCAGTGAGTGCGATCGTATTTACATCGTTGAGCCACTCCGGCCGTATGTTGCGGAAACTATCAATCAAATGCGACTCGCGGCCCAAATTACGAGCGACTTCCACCAAACGGTTGGAGTTCGAACTATTGTCAGAACCGACCACGAGCAACAGATCTGCGTCCGAAGCCACCTGCTTCACGGCCACCTGGCGGTTTTCAGTCGCGTAGCAAATATCCTGCGCATGAGGCCCGGTGATATTCGGGAATCGCACCCGCAACGCGGCAATAATGTCTTTGGTTTCGTCGAGGCTCAAAGTCGTCTGCGTCAGATACGCCACGCGGTTCGGATCGGGCACTTGCAGCCTCGTCACTTCTTCCGGCGATCCCACCACCTGTGTGACCAGCGGAGCCTCACCCATTGTCCCGATGACTTCGTCATGATCGCGATGGCCGATCAGGATGAGCGAATACCCCTCCCGCGCAAATTTCACAGCTTCCACGTGGACCTTGGTGACCAACGGGCAAGTCGCATCCACTACGCGCAAGTTACGGGCTTTGCTGGCCGCGCGAACCTCGGGCGAAACCCCATGCGCGCTATAAATAACCCGCTCGCCGTTGGGCACTTCGTCCAGTTCATCGACGAAAATCGCCCCTTTGCCCTGAAGTTCCTCCACCACAAAGCGGTTATGGACTATTTCTTTGCGCACATAGATTGGCGGCCCGAAGGCTTCCAGCGCAATCCGTACAATATCAATGGCCCGAACCACGCCCGCGCAGAACCCCCGCGGCTTCAATAAAAGCAGTTTTTTCGTCTCAGAATTCTTCGCCACTAAGCACCTATGGGTATGGTTAAGAGTACACCTTTTTCAAGGTAAATGTATGCATTTAGGCTATCGAAAAGTATCGAGTTGGTCAACGTAACCCCAAGAAACGCATAGGATTAGCAGCGATTGGCGAGAATTGCGGGGTGAACGGGGATCGAAAGAACTGAATCACCACATGCGATTAACATCGTACAAATCCAATAACTCGTCTGCGCTCAGGATCGGTACACTCAAAGCTTGCGCCTGAGCCACAAGTAAACGGTCAAACGGATCCTTATGATGCAGAGGCAGCAGTCCAGCCCGAACCGCATGGTCGATTCCAATCGGCATTTCAACGAAACCTTCCTGCTCGATTTCGCTGGACAACTCACTTACCGGGAACAACGGATTGAATTTGCCTAAGTTGACTTTGATCGCCAATTCCCAAGCCGTAGCCGCTGATACCAGAATTGTATCCTTGGGGTTTGTCAACAGCCCAAGCGCTCGCTTTGATAACTTGCGCGAACCCTCCAGCCACCAGATGATAACGTGGGTGTCCAAAAGCACTTTCATTCGAAACCTAGGGCGGAGCGTTCCTTGTCGGTAAGCGGGGCAAATGCATCGGCCGAGTAGGAAATTCGGCCCTTGAGTCTTCCTGGCGTACGTTTCTTGGAAGAGTTCGCAATGGCAACCAACTTGACAACCGGTTGTTTGCCACGTGCGATTACGACTTCCTCGCCTCGGCAAGCCTTTTCAATCAGGCGGGAGAGCTGTGTCTTGGCTTTGTGGACGGTAATAGTTTCCATATTAGCTAACCTATATTAGCTAACCAAATCGGGCGGCGTCAAGTGCACTTTACTCATTCGCCTTGATCATGTGCTCGGCGTGCTTGAGCGAGGTTTCGGTGAGTTTGGATCCGCTGAGCATACGGGCGATTTCTTCAGTCCGGTCGGAGCCGGTGATCTCGCGGATGGAGGTTCGGGTGCGGCCTCCGGCGGCCTTTTTCTCGATCAAGTAGTGGTGGTCGGCGAAAGTGGCGATCTGCGGCAGGTGAGTCACGCACAGGACCTGGCTGGAGCGGGACAGAGATTTTAGCTTTCTACCGACAGCTTCGGCGGCGCGTCCGCCAATACCGATGTCGATTTCGTCGAAAATTAGGGTTCTCTGGCCTTCGGATGCATTGGCCTTGGCGTTCTTTCTGGGACTTCCTGCTTCTACGCTGGCTTTAAGCGCCAGCATGACGCGGGACAATTCTCCCCCCGACGCGATTTGTTCCAACGGCCGAAGCGGTTCGCCGGGGTTCGTCGCAATCAGATAGACCACATCATCGAAACCGGACGGGCGTCCACTTTGCGGCTTCTTCTGCTGAACGCACCTCGATTCGAAAGCTGGCTTTCATCGCCAAATCGTTGATTTCCGATTCGACCAGTTTTTCCAGCTTCTTCGCGGCGTCATGACGCTTTTTTGAGACGGCGCGCGCCTCCGACAAATATTGTTTCGCAGCTTCCGCCAGCGCGGATTGCAAAGCCCGCAAAGTTTCGTCTTTGTTTTCCATGGCCGAGAGTTTGCGGGCTACGTCTTCGCCGAAGGCGATCATGTCGTCTACGGTCGCACCATACTTGCGCTTCAGTCGATCGAGGAGGGCCAGGCGATCTTCGACTTCGGCTAAATGCTCGGGCGAAGCCTGAATGCCGCCGGCATAATCGCGCAAGCTGGCGCCGACTTCTTCGATGCTGATGCGGGCCGAATCAAGCGCGGCGAGAGCTTCCTGAAATTTGGGCTCATAGCGGACAAGTTCTTCGACCTGCTTTTGCGCGCTGCGCAGGGACGAAGAAGTGGAAGTATCGCGCTCATAGAGAAGATCGAAGGCGCTGACGGCGGCGTTGTAGATCTTCTCGGCGTTCGCTAGAACGCGCTTTTCGGCTTCAAGCGCGGCGTCTTCGCCGGGCTTCAATTTCGCATCTTCAATTTCGCGCTTCTGGAACGTCCAAAGGTCGAGCAGGCGGAGACGGTCTTGTTCGTCGCGCTGCAATTCGTCAATCTGGGCAGCGATTCCCTTCCACTTGGCGAACGCGGCCGCCGTCGCTTCAAGGTGTACTCCTATAAACGCATCGAGCAAGGCCAAGCGGGCCGGGCCATCGAAGGAAATCAGCGATTCGCTCTGGGCGTGAATAGTGGCGAGATGAGGAGCGAGTTGCCGCAAGACGGCGACCGTTGCGGGTTGATTGTTAACGAAGACGCGGCCTTTGCTGGCGGCAGAAATCTCGCGCCGGAGAATAACCGAACCGTCGTTTTCTATAACCTTGCCACCTTCTGCGACCTCGCCGTCGTTTGCATCTATGCCGCTGCTTTCCAGAATCCTGGCGACGGCTTTCTCCGAAGCTTCGTCAACATGAAACACGGCAGACACCGTAGCGCGCTCTGCGCCGGTACGAACGACCTCGGATGATGATTTTTCGCCCAGCAAAAGCGCCAGCGCGTCAATGAGGATGGACTTGCCTGCGCCGGTTTCGCCGGTCAGCAGATTCAATCCGGCAGCGAACTCGACCGTGAGGCTGTCGACGACCGCGTAATTTTCCAGCCGCAACTCGAGCAGCACAGAAATCCTGGCAAAGCAGAAGTTGTGCGCAGAATAGCACGAATGGCTGAGGGTTCATTCAATTGTCTGAATTTCTCGATGTGACTGCCGTCTGTGCCTGCATTCTCTTCCTTGCGTTTTCGTCTACGGGGTTATTTCGTATACCGTGCCGTGGCCATAGGCTCCTCCCGATGTTGTCGTGCCATATAGATTACCGTCGGAATCGATGATCACCGCGGCTTGGGGCGATGTTCCATCTACTCCATTGTTTTGAAAGGTGTGGAGTACCGTTTCGACCCAACCTTCCGCGGATGGGCTGAGCTCGAAGACGACGCCGCAGGCGCCGGGATCACAGCCATCCGCGCCGCCAAGAACAGTGGTGCCGTAGAGATTTCCGAGTGAATCGAAGGTCAATCCAGCATAGGGGTTGACACCATTGAGGCCTTCGGCGCCGTTGTTGTCAAACCCCAGTAGAACCATCTCGGTCCAACCTATGAAGGCTGTATCTCGAACACTGTTCCACAACCTTGTTCGCTGCAACCTTCGGAGCCTCCGGCGACTGTTGTGCCGTAAAGATTACCCACAGGGTCAGCGACTAGCCCACCATTTGGTCCGACTCCATTCAGTTTTTGGGTGCCAATGTTGTTAAAAGAGTAGCTCCCACTTTCTTCTGTCTGCGTTAGTTCGAAAACCGTTCCACATCCGTGCTGGTGGCATTCGCGTGATCCTCCAGCGGCCGTCGTCCCGTAGAGATTTCCGGAGACGTCTATGATGAGGCCGGGATTCGGGGATGCCCCGGTGCTTCCGAATCCCGAAAAGAAGTTATAGAGAACCTTTTCCGTCCATTGGCCGCTGCCCGCGGGGCTCAGCTCGAAGACGGTGCCGGCGTCGAATCGTGAGCTGACGGTGCCGCCCCCCAACGTGGTGCCGTAGAGATTGCCAGCGGCATCGACGATGAGGCTTCCAGTAGGAAAGTAGCCATCGGTCGGGTATACCCTCCCGCCCGGTTTTCTGACCTGCCCTTGGAAACGGTGCAGTATGGTTTCTGTCCAGCTGCCGTCGCTTGCGGGGCTCAGCTCGAAAGCAGTTCCGGTCCCACCGTTGAAAGAGGTTCGCGGCGAGGCCGTCAGGGACCCGGATCCTCCTAATTGGGTCGCCCCATAGAGGTTCCCTGATGCGTCAAGGATGAGGCTACCTACTGGGTTCGTACCGTCTACACCGTTGTCGTTGAAGTCGTGCAACACCCTCTCCGTCCATGTGCCGTCTAATGCAGGGCTTAACTCGAAGACGGTGCCGTAACCGTAAGTGCCACCTTGGAACGTCGTGCCATATAGGTTGCCTGAAGGATCCATTGTCAGCGCCCCGTTTGGAGTCGTGACGACTGTTCCGCTGCCGAAGCTGTACAAGATCTTTTCCTGCTGAGCGGCAGAAACTATGACGACAGCGGCAACTGATGCCATCAAGACAAAAAGGCGAAGTACGGCGCACTTGAATGGTCTGAGGAATTGCATCGGGACATCTCCTTCAAATTAGTTACGGCCCCAGTGAATTCTTGAGCCGCTTTGTATCAACAGGCGTCTCGGTAGATTCCGGCATGAGCCGGGTAATCGAGACCGACGGGGGCAGGCGCAGCCATTGTCCCGCTCGAACCCGCAACTGTCAAGTTTTGGCGGCTGGCGGTAGTGGTGCCGTTTCGCGTACACAGCGTCACTGCCTGTCACTACTCGGCTGGTTCACCTGCATCTTAACGCTGGCAAGTCCAAGTACAGGTTTGGCCGCCACTAATACTTCCAAATCCTTGTATTTTGGATTCCAATCTGTAAAAACGGCTGTATCTGCGCCTGAACGTATGTCCGTGGCCAATGCGCGAATAAAACCTTCATCACTCACCGGGCCTGTAATTTTCACTCCCATATCCACTAAGCCGACCGGCACAAGGCGGCCAACTACCGGATCGGAATCTATATGGGCCTTTGTAAGCAAGTCTATTATTTCCAGCGAAAATACGACTCCTTCGGCATCTGCTGCGTATGAAGAAACCTTAACTTTGCGCCCGGAAAGGCTAGGGCTAAACCTCGCCAGTTCATTGCCCATTGTGCTTCGTGTGGCGGCGTCTAGCGTTCGCGGCTGCATCTGTTTCTCAAGTTTGACCCGCGCCAACCGCTCCGATTCGGCTTCTTTTTTAGACGCCGCTGCTGCCTGTTGTGCGCCCGCGATTTGCGCCTCAAACCCATTTGCAGTGGACTCTGCATGCGCCGCCCGATCATCTATCAATGCGACCAACCCGCCCGTAACCCCCCTCATCTCGGTTTCGACCTTGCCAGCTTTACTATGGATAAACAATTCTCCAGAAACTCCGAAAGCTACTAAGCCCGCTCCAAGGAACGAGCAAACATACACCCATGCGGTCGGTCTAACTCGCGGGAGGTATGAGGGAAAGGCGTAAATCGTGGCGCTCCTCTAAGTATTCAGCACAGACAACAACTAGTTCTATGACAACTCCGACAACCACCATGACAATGAATACCTTCAACCAACCATCTAGGGATGACCATCTAGATTCAAGGCTATTTAACCTATTTTTTAGTGTTAATTCCTCTATAGAGGGGATGGAAGATAGCGAGATTGAGTGGGCCACGTTCCAGATGATAGCTGTCGGGTGTTTATTCATCGCAGCAATTGTAACCACAGGTGGCCCATTCTAGCGCGTTCTTTGCGCTAGAGTGGGTACAACTGGACACTACGACAAACCGGAGGCTAGGGTGAAATTGAATCTTATTTTTCCTATATATCAAGGACAGGACACCTTAGCAGTCGGTTTACTCGTGCTGCGTAAATCTGATCAATATCTGTTGCTTTGAAATCCACGCTCCCACGCTGTATGCGATCCCCGCATAGAACGGCGCGGTGATTGTCATTTGTGCGAGTACACGAGCACCATCGATTTCAAGAAAGTTCGCTCTAGTTGGCATTACCGGCTGGATATCAAAATAATAATGTAATCCTGACCTTGCCAATACTGAGCTTGTGACAAATATCGACGAATGCTGGGTTTCAAATCGCATCAACTCAAAAATCAAAACCACCATCGGTACTAGGCAAGCAAAGCGAGCTGCGGCCCCGTTAAGCGGACGCGAACTGGCGGACCTGGTCGGTTTCCAGCCCCTTGTACTGCTTCTTCCAACGATACAGCGTCTGCTCGCTGATCCCCACCTGCCGGATCAGTTCCGCCACCGGCACTCCGATCTCAGCCTGCTTCAGCACCGCCACGATCTGCTCCACAGAAAAACGCTTCCTCTTCACGGCAAATCTCCTTCCTCAGGTAGTAGATTTTGCCGGAAACTAACCCTCATTGTGTATTAAAAATCGGGGGGCCGCTCACTCAGACAGATATTTCATAATCAGAATTCCAGCATGTTTTTGGGCTGACAGTTCCTGCGTCGAACATTTCTTGAGAACTACGCAAACTCACCCCAACCCGTATAGCTAAAATTAGAAACGAGATCAGCGATTGTGGTCGTTCGTGCCATTAGGCTCCGTTACCTTGAACACATTTGTCAGGTGAACAGCCAGGTTCGGCCAACACAAGAATGCCAAGGCGACAAAGCCAGCTATCACCCTCACATATCCCAAGTTGGGACCCTCTACATAGTAGCCAGCCGCAAACCCCAGTATAACTATCGTCCAACGTACAGTTCGCGATGTTGGTCCAAGGGGATAATCGACTTCAGCCTTCTTACGTATTGCCCACGCAGACAACCAAATACAAGCAATCTTTGCTGAAAAGGCTTCATAGAAGGACCAAATATTTTCCGCAATCATATTCGCCGCTCAATGACCAACAGCACAGAGTACACCAGCGGAAACCGCCGTCACGCCATGCGATATTTCGGGTTGCTTTCTCCACGTTCCAAAACCCAGACCTCAGCCGCAATGTTTACGCTGCTCGGACAGAAGAAACGCCCGCGACCCGAGCGATTGAGGTGGAGAGATTTGTTGATAAAGAATTTCCAGCGCGACCCCCTGATCGACAGCAGGGGTCAAACAATGAAGTGGGCTGGTCGGCTCAACCCGGTCGGCTGTTAGGTCAAACCAATTCCTGACGCTTTCCAACGAACACACAGATTATTGTTTTTCCTGTACGTCAAGTCAAAAACCGGCTTGAACGAGCCACCCGCCGCTTCGATGTTGCCCCCCTTGGAATTTCCTTGCCTTTATCATCTTCAGTTACCCAAGCCCCTGAAGTAGCGTGGAAGAGATTAAACCATCTACTACTCACCTTTCATTCCCGGCGCCACAGGATATTGCAAGCATTCCCGCAAGTCGCGTAGAGGCGATCAGGTGGGCCACCTGCCCGCCCCAAACTTAGCCGCGATCCTGCCGCGCACTTCTTGCAACCAAATGTTCCTCTTCGGTGTTGGGTCGAAAAAAGCGCCAATATTCTTCGCTGGTAGTGTAATTGGGAAAAATTTCTAGGCATATACTCTCTGTGATAATTCGCAGGTTGTATGCCTGTCCGACGTCAACCCGGATAATAGGAAACTCAGTTCGCTCCCCGATGAATAGCTCACGGATTAGCTCATCGCGCCGATTAGCCATGTGATCCCAATCGAATCTATTAAGATCAGATTCGGGCGCCGATCGGGCGGGGTAGTACAGGTCGACGTTCCCCACGAGCACTTGGTCATCTCTGGTTATTCGCCACGCGCACTGCACGTGCAGTGCGTATTCGCCAACTAGTGCTGGCGTGCCGAACGCATTTCTTGTCTCCCTACGCTCACCAAACTGAAAAGCGACAAGATCAGCCGCGCGTGTGCAGCGCCATAGAGCCTTCCCAACAAGACGGTTCATCCTGTCTGATATCACTTTGGGGGACAGAAGATCATCAGGCGATGGGTTAGCAAAGTTTTCTTTATCTAAATTCATTCTAATGTCCCGGGCAAAAGAGGGCTACCCCTATTTCTACGATCTCACCGAGAGAATAGCCCTGTTTAGTTATTTCATTATGTAGCTGACGTTGTTGATCTTTAGTTAATGTGGTGCCACACCTCTGCTGAGTTCGACTGCCGGACACAATCGTCCCGCCTTTCTCTCGCGCTCTCTTGCCGTCCACTCGCATTCAATCTCCACTCTGCCCGCTGCAGCCTGTCGCCCACTGCCGAAACCTCCACTCCCAATCTTCCGGCCGAGCGCACAAGCCGCGCGTCAACCGGATTGCGATGAATATAGCGCAACTTCTCCACAAACTGACGCTCGTTGCGCACATTGAAATCGTAATAACGCTTCTGCCAGAAATGCTCAGCCCTGCCGATCAATCGGCGGGACACGCCCTGCTTCAATGATTTGATGGCATCGGCGAGGGTGCCCTGCGGCGGTTCGCTGAGCAGCAGATGAACGTGATTGGGCATGACGACATAGCCATAGACGCAGAGCCCG
The DNA here is from genome assembly GCA_963702965.1 of Terriglobia bacterium. GTDB lineage: Bacteria > Acidobacteriota > Terriglobia > Terriglobales > Acidobacteriaceae > JAJPHW01. Next base: position 2,352,508 of record OY969776.1, on the reverse strand, counting down.
AAGCTGCGCCGCACACGCTCCACTCCGGCTTCGAATACTTCTCGCGCAGCGGCAGTCGAGAACGAAGCCCGGCGGTGATAGCAACAGAACGTCACGAAGTGAGTCTGTCCGGACGCGTGAAATCGTCGCAGTCCCCACGGCATTTACGCAGACTACGCTCGACAAAGGCCCCACTCAAGCCAAAAAACGGCTTGAATGGGCCACCAGCCCCTCTGTCCCCGTATTTCCATATATCAAGACCCTTCTATCGTAGCGAGAAAATGTAGACCACGCCTTGCAAGGCTTGCCCATAGTGGGGATCACCATCCCCGATGTTTTTCCCATTGACGGCAATACTGTCCCCGATAGTTCGCCCGCCTCGCCGTCCGCGGACTGTCAGCTCCCGTTGGAGACAAGCTATTTCATCCTGCCTCTGTACGGTTTGAGATCGCCAAGAACCGAACCCTGCCTACTGGTGTCCAATGTGTCAGCTGGTGCGCCCGCCAAGACTATATTGCCTCCAACAGCCGCACATTGACCTAGCGCCAAGTTCGAGTTCACGGGAACGCTAAGCTCAACTGTTTGCGTCGCATCGATCCAACCGTTTTTAGGTCTGACGTAGACATATGCAGTGCCCGGCGCGAAGTTCGGGTGGTATGGAGCACCCACCACGATTGTGTTGTCGCTGATCGCGACAGAATAAGCGAAGCGATCCACCTGGAGATTATTGTCCGAGGCGGTCAAGGTTGCGGTGGGTACACCGTTTGAATTCGCCCATCCACCTTTGGGCTCAACGAAGTACAAAGGCAGCCTGTGGCGGGATCATTGAATTTTTCTCGCCAACCACGATCGCTTCCCCGCTGACTGCTACGGACGCACCCACCTCGTGCGAGGAAGACGAGGTTAGGATCGCTGTTGGGAAGACATGTCCGCCCAATCGCCCGTAGGTTCCTCAAATACGTCCGCGCTTCCGAGATCTCCCTTCCAGCCAGGAGCTCCCGCGACAGCCATTGCGCCGTCTGGGCTCATTGCAAGTGAGGATCCCAGATAGGCATCGCTAATGAAGAAGGGCGTCGTTAGACTCGCAGTAGGAGCCAAGGTTCCAGCCCCTCCGTCGGGCGCTCAACGAAAATGTATGCGACACCGTTTCCATCTTCGTCTAATGGGGCGCCCACCGCGATGACGTTCTTCCCGACGGCGACTGACGTCCCGAATTCTATGGGCTCGGGATCTCCCGACGTAATTCAGCGGCCTCTTTCCATAAACCTCCAGAATTTAGAAAGAGATAGGCAACACCCGTCCCCCCACTGAATTGCGGTGCGCCGACCACCACCGCGTCGCCGTCAATAGCCACTGAATATCAGAACTGATCTCCGATCCGCCTTCCAGTCGTTGATCTCCGCAGCCTGCTTGACGCTGTCTCCAGTGGCGAGCAGTCATCGATGCGAGGCTCAAGACCGCGAAAGCGAGAAGCTGACAAATAAGATGAGAGAAAGCCTTTGAGGACGCATGCCACCCCTATAGGGCTATTGTCAAGGCTTCTCGCCAGGATGCATGTTCTCAATTGGACGGGTGGCCCATTCTAGCGCGTTCTTTGCGCTAGAGTGGGTATACCTGGACACTACGACAACCGGAGGCGGGCCGGTCTTTGGTTTGATTCGTTTGTGCTGTTGCATAAACGGGAATGCCTGCCCCGCACATGAGCAGGTTCGGAGATCAAAGGCCGCGGACAGAGCCTGCCCTTGAGCGGAGTCGAAGGGAATGTCCGCGCCACACGGGCAAATCAAAACCTCTCTTAGCGCCGTCAGATTCCCTCTTGCCTTCGTCTTTCCCGTGGCATATACTCATGTATATGCCACAATCAAAAGACCAGTCCGGTGCGCGCAAGGCGAAAGTGTTCATGAACAACCGCAGCCAAGCGGTCCGCCTGCCCAAGGAGTTCCAGTTCCGCACGCAAGAGGTGTTCATTCGCAAAGAAGGAAGCGAGGTGGTGTTGTCGCCTCGGCCCTTTGATTGGAGTTCCTATCTGGCGGATGCGCCCGCGCCTTCGGCCAGCTTCATGAACGAGGTCGAAGATCTGCCGGTGCAGGAGCGTGAGTTGTAATGCTCCGCTACATGCTGGATACGGATATTTGCTCTTACGTGATGAAGCGTTCTCATGATGCGCTTTTGCGGCGTCTGCAAAAAGTTCCCGTTAGCGACGTTTGTGTCTCCGTGGTTACCAAGTCTGAATTGCTCTATGGCGTTGAAGTGTCTCCCTGGCGCCGGCAGGACGAAACGGCACTGAACGCCTTTCTGAATTACGTGGAAGTTCTCGATTTTCCCGACAGCGCCTGTTCGCACTATGCCCAGATTCGCGCGCAATTGAAGAAAGCGGGCGGCTTTAAATTAAAGACCATGATTGGAGCGAACGATCTGTTTATCGCTGCCCACGCGCGGAGCCTGGGCTTGACGCTCGTCACTCACAACACTCAGGAGTTCCGGCGCGTTAGCAGGCTGGCGATTGAGGACTGGACGTTAGTTGACCGAACGGGTTGAGGTCGCCGATCGATCCCTGCCTGCGCTATTCCCTTCGGTGCACTTTCTCCGGCACTGCCTACACGTTAACAGCTGGGATACCCTGAACGAAGTCGAAGGCTTCGCCGCACTTTGGAAACCTGCCATTGCTCTCCCAACCTTACCTTAGCCTTTATTTTCTATAGCTTATCTGTCATGACAGTTCTGTATAGTCGCAACCGTCATGACGATGTGTTCCTTAAGGAACATTAGACGGAAATGGCGTGCAATAAATGCATATATCCTTCGCTGCGCTCAAGGATGACGACGATAAGGCGTTGGGGCATGGGTGCTTCGGCAGGGCGCTCGTCCGTAACGTGAGCGTTGCCGCCTACGTTAACCCTTGGGATACTGCGGGCTAAATGCGGCAACCCTGAGGGCTATAATCGAATCTGTTCATCCACACGCCATGCACTTTCCAATCTTTTGTTCTCCAATGATGCTTGCAGCAATGGTCGGCGGCGAGATTCTCGAGCTGTTGAGTGAAACGGGTCCTGTCGCCAAATTTGTTCTTCTTTTACTCCTCGCCTTCAGCGTAGTTTCATGGGCGATCATCCTTTCAAAATGGAGCCTGCTGAGGCGCGCCCGGGTGCAAAGCAGCCGCTTTGTGCGGGCCTTTCGCAAGGCGCAGCGGATGCAGGATGTGGCGACGGTAGCGGAGCAGTTCCGTCCCAGCCCGCTGGTGGGCGTGTTCGAGGGAGGGTTTCTCGAATACCGGCGGCAAGGAAATACGGTCGCGATGCAGCGCGCCATGCAGATTGCCAATTCCGAAGAGCTGACGCGGTTCGAACGGAATTTGCCGTGGCTGGCGATTACGGCCGCGGTCACGCCTTTTATCGGTCTCTTTGGCACGGTGTGGGGCATCATTGATGCCTTCCACGGGCTGGGAACGGCTGGGGCCGCGACGTTGCGGGCGGTCGCGCCGGGAATTTCCGAAGCTTTGATTACGACGGCGGCGGGACTTGCGGCAGCCATTCCCGCGGTAATTGCGTATAACCTGATCGGCTCCTCGATTCGAGAATTTGCCGCGCGGGGCGATGATTTTGCCCTCGAGATGCTCAATGCCGTCGAGCGCGTGCCCGCGCAGCCTGTGGAAACGAGGCGCTAGATGGCCTTTACGGCTGCCAACGGACGAACCCAGACTTCACTCGCCGACATCAACATCACGCCGCTGGTTGACGTCGTGCTGGTGCTGCTCATTATCTTCATGGTAACGGCGCCGGTCCTGCAATCGGGCATTGAAGTGAATGTGCCGAAAACGCGCACGGTCAAAGAAATTACAGAAGAACGCCTGGTCGTAAGCATCAATAAAGATCAGGAGGTTTTTCTGGGTAATGATCCGGTGAACATCAACGAAATTGCGGCGAAGATCAAGCAGAAGATCCGCGATCCGCTGCACCAGTCCATTTATGTGCGGGCCGATGAGAATGTGCCTTTTGGCGCCTTCGCCACTGTGATGGACGCCGTAAAGCAATCGGGCATCACTAATGTAAGCATCGTGACCCAACCTCTCCAAACGCATGGCGCCAAACGCTGAAATTTTTCTTGAACACGACACGTGGGGACGCAATCTGGCGTGGTCGGCTGGGTTTCACGTCGCGGTGGCTATGGCGATCCTGCTTTACGCCATCATTGTGCCCAGCTCAGGCGGCGGAAACTGGGGCGCGGGAGGCGGCGGAGATGCCATGGGTGTGACCCTGGTCACGACGGTCCCCCTGCCCGCGCCCGTGAAGCAAACGGAGAACATTGTCGCGAATGAATCCAAGGGCGTCACAGAGTCGCAACCGAAGGTGCAGGAAGAATCTCCGGATGCGATTCCCATCCTGGACAAGAACGCTAAAACGAAGCCAAAACCAAAGCCTCCGGTGAGCACGACGCAGAAAAAGCCGGAGCCAGTCGAACAAGCCGACAATGTGGTGCCTTTTGGCGAGGGCGGCCCGGTGAGCGGACCGTACGGGACTTTCAGCGCGGGCGGAGCCAAGGGAGGGTTTGGCTTTACCGGCTCTGGTGGCGATTTTGGTTCACGCTACGCTTGGTACGTAAAAGTGGTGCAACAGAAAGTATCGGAAAACTGGCTTAAATACGAAGTGGATCCGCGCATCACCGCAGCCCAGCGGGTCTATGTCACATTCGACATCTCGCGCAGCGGCCAACCGTCTCATATTCAAGTCGAGCAGTCGAGCGGCGTGCCTTCACTCGACCAGTCGGCCATGCGTGCGCTGGAACGGATCGACACCTTTGGCCCGCTACCCTCAGACTATGACGGCAACAAGGTCTCGGTGGAATTCTGGTTTGATTACAAAAGATAGCCGGAAAGTGTTGCCGCCGGACGCTCTATCGTAATACGATATATATGCTAAATCCTGCATCTAACTTGAGCATGATTCCTACACGGCGACGCCATCCCCGCCCCTACGGTTACTTTGTCCTTCTCGCCATGCTGCTGGCTATGATGGCCCCCCATCTGCTGGCGCAGGACTGGATCCGCACTGGGACCGGGCTGGGCGTGGAAAAAATTCGGCTGGCGGCGGCTGATTTCAAGACCGCGGGCACGGATGCGCAGAGCACCGCTCTGGTCAAAGTATTCAACGATACGTTATGGAATGATCTGAACCATGCCGGAATCTTCGACATGGTGGCCAAGAGCTTTTATCCGCTGGGCGCGGTGGGAGCGCCCCCCGACGTAAACTTCCCTGCCTGGAATGCGCCCCCGCCGAATGCTGCGATGCTCGCGTTCGGCAACATGAATGTGACGGGCGGGAATATGACGGTGCAGGGCTGGCTATATGACGTGAAGAATATCGCGTCGCCGCAGGTGCTGGGGAAACAGTATCAAGACACGGCCAACGAGCAAGAGTCCCGCATCATCGCGCATAAGTTCGCCGATGAGATTATCTTCCGGCTGGGAGGCGGCATCCCCGGCATCGCAGAGAGCAAGATTTTCTTCGTCAACCGCGCCGGAGGTCACAAAGAAATCTGGGGCATGGATTATGACGGAGCCAATCCTCACGCCATCACTCATCTGGGCACGTTTTCTCTTTCGCCCCGCATCTCCCCGGACGGATCCCGGCTGGCGTTCAGCAGCTACACGAAGTCGGGATGGGAAATCATGATGTACTCGATGGATTTGAACCGGCTGGTGGCGTTTCCAAAGTTTGGGGGCAGTAATTTTTCGCCGTCCTGGGCGCCGGACGGGACCAAGCTGGCGTTCTCATCGTCGCGTACGGGAGACCCTGAGATTTATATTGTGGACGCATCGGGAGGTCATCTCAGGCGATTGACATCGATTAAAGGCCCTGACGTTTCACCGGTGTGGAACCGCAAGACCGGCTCACAGATTGCATGGGTAAGCGGGCGCAGTGGGCTACCGCAGATTTATACGATCGGGGCTGATGGAACCAACGAGCAACGCATCACCGACCAGGGCTATGCGGTTTCGCCGGCGTGGTCACCGAACGGGCAGTTTCTGGCGTTCGCGTGGACCCGCCACTATGGCCCGGGCCAGCCGGGCGGCGAAGATATCTACATCATGGATGTGGTCAGCAAGCAGTTTGTCCAGCTCACGCACGATGCGGGACGAAATGATTTTCCTTCGTGGTCGCCCGATGGCCGCCACATTGTTTTCCAATCCACCCGCTCCGGCAGCGAACAAATCTGGAGTATGCTGGCGGACGGGACCCAACAAATGCAGCTTACGTTTTCCGGGAGCAACACCCAACCCAATTGGAGTTGGCAGTAGTAAACACACTTATGTTTGGCGTATCGTTACAGATTAGGGCTTTACACTTTAATCAGTACACTCGGATTAGCACAACTGGATCGGGGACTGGAAGAGGTTGTGCAGTTCCGTGGGTACGAAACCGCGCTCGGAGTACACGGCGCGCATCAACAGGGAGGAGAAAGTGAAGCACGCAAGAATGAAGTGGATCACTCTGATATTCGCCTTGGGCGCCGTTATGATGCTGGGCGCCTGCAAAAAGAAAGTGGCGCCGCCGCCACCCCCACCCCCGCCGCCGCCGGCTGCGCCGACCGCGTCGATCAGCGCTAATCCCGCAACCATTGACAAGGGTGCTTCAACGACCTTGACATGGCAAACCACCAATGCCACTGACGTCAGCATTGACGGCATTGGGGCAGTCCAACCGAATGGGTCGCAAAGCGTAAACCCGACCGAATCGACGACCTATACATTAACCGCGAAGGGTGCGGGTGGCACGCAGTCCGCAACTACGCGTGTGACGGTCAATCAACCGCCTCCACCGCCACCGGTTGCGACTGGCCCGACCGAAGAAGAACTCTTCGCGCAAAACGTGAAGGACATTTACTTCGATTACGACAAGTATGACGTCCGGGCCGATCAGCAGACGGCGATGCAGGGCGACGTTGACTTCTTGAAGCAGCATCCCAATATTCATTTCACGATTGAGGGACACTGCGACGAGCGCGGTTCGACTGAATATAACCTGGCGCTGGGCCAGAACCGTTCGGACGCGGCCAAGAATGCCCTGGTGAATGGAGGCGTCAGTTCCGCCAACATCACCTCGACAAGTCTGGGCAAGGAAAAACCGTTCTGCACAGAACACAACGAGCAGTGCTGGCAGATGAACCGCGTGGACCACTTCGTTTACCAGAAGTAAGTACGCGCAAATTTGGGGGCGGCACAGCGCCGCCCCTGATTCTTTTCTGTTAACCCTGAAGGCCGCTTTTCGCGTTATCCTGCATAAAGATGCGCAATCCCTACGACACCAGGAACAAATTATGAGAATGAAGCGATATGCCGCTGCCTTCGCCTTGCTCGCGATGCTGGCATCCAATTCATCCCCGGCATGGGCGGTGAGCAAAGAAATCATTGAGTTACAAACGCAAGTTCAGGCTTTGCAAGACCAAATGGCGCGCATGCAGCAAAGTTTCGACGAACGCATGGGCGTGATGAAGAGCCTGATGGACCAGAACACCGACAGCATCAATAAGGTCACAGCGTCCATCACAGCCATGAATGAGCTGTTACAGAAACAGCAGAATGCCAGCGCGGCGCAGGCCGACCAGCTTTCCGGACAAATTCAGGCGCTGAATGATTCAATAGATGAGCTCAAGGCGCGGATGGCGAAGGTGTCGAAACAGATGGACGACATGCAGGCCGCGCAACAAACCGCTGCGGCGTCGCAAGCAGCGCAGCAGGCCCAAGCAGCGGCCCTCGCAGCTGCGCCTCCGCCGGATGTGCTCTACAACAATGCGCTGCGGGACTACAACGCGGGCAAGAACGATATTGCGACGCAGGAATTTTCGGATTACATCAAGTTTTATCCGAACACCGATCTGGCGGGGAATTCGTATTTCTATCTGGCGGAGCTTCAGTACAAGCAGGCCAACTATCAGGCGGCCATTACAAACTACGATTTGGTGGTCCAGAATTTCCCCAGCGGGAACAAAGCGGCGTCGGCGGAATTGAAAAAAGGCTATGCTCAGATCGAATTAGGCCAAAACGACGCCGGAGCGGCGACTTTGCGCCATGTGGTTCAGCGCTATCCGCGGACGAACGAAGCGTTGCAAGCAAAAGAGAGGTTGCGCAAGCTGGGAGCGCCGGCAAGAGCGCAATAATAGATCTGGAAACTCTAGGCGCGATGCGCTTTATGCTTCGTGGCTGGGTGTGCGTGGTGCTTGGTCGCGCGATGAGCGCTTCGTCCGTGGTGACGGTGGAACCATTTCGTTTCGATCAGCCGTGGAGCTGAGCTTGACAAAGTGGTTTGTGCGAATACAGCCGACACGCACAATAGAACGGCTAGTAGGACCATCCCTTTCATTCGCGGACTCCGCTTCAATGTATTAGCTCAAATGCTTCTAACGCAACTCTTCCATGGCCTGTTCGAGTACTTCCCTGCCTGGACGGACGGCAGATTCGGGTAATGTCGCCAATGGCTCATCGACCAGATTCAGCATCTCTGTGAACGTCGGCGCGTGCGTATTCAAATAAAGAATGCCTGTCAGCATTTCGTCTTTCTCATGTGACTGCTGGAGCCGTGTAATCGCCTTTACGCGATCCGTGGGATCATAGTCTTCTTCAAGTTTGCGAAGGCGCAGGTGCGAGCCGTCATGCATGGTGACGTTGATCGTGGTGCCGGGATCATACTCCACATCAATTTCTTCAAACGATGGAACAAAACTGATTTCCTGGATTGGCTCTTCGTGATCGAGCATGTATTTGTAGGACTTGGTTGAACCTTCATGATCGTTAAAGGTCACGCACGGTGAGATCACGTCCAGCATGACGGTTCCGCGGTGAGCGATGGCGGCTTTCAGCATGTTAAGAAGTTGTTTTTTATCTCCAGAAAACGACCGTCCCACAAAAGTTGCGCCTAGGGAGATGGCGAGCGCGCATGTGTCCACGGGTGGTAACTCATTTACCACGCCGGTCTTGAGCTTCGAGCCGATATCGGCAGTGGCGGAAAATTGGCCCTTGGTCAAGCCATAAACGCCGTTATCTTCGATGATGTAAATCAGAGGCAGGTTACGGCGCATCAAGTGCACAAACTGGCCCATGCCGATCGAGGCGGTGTCGCCGTCGCCGCTTATGCCGAGGCCGATAAGGCTACGATTGGCGAGCAAGGCCCCTGTCGCTACCGACGGCATGCGGCCATGAACGCTGTTGAAGCTATGCGAACGGTTCATGAAATAAGCCGGAGCCTTTGACGAGCACCCGATGCCGCTTAATTTGGCGACGCGCTCGGGCTGAACGCCCATTTCATACATCGCATCAATGATGCGCTCGGAGATGGCATTGTGGCCGCAGCCGGCGCATAGCGTAGTTTTGCCGCCGCGATAGTCGAGCACTTGCAGTCCAATGTGATTTGTTTTCGGCGGAGGTGAGCTGGTGGTCGCCATTACTTGGCCTCCATGTTCGCTGCGGTCATATTTACTTCCATAGTCATGATGTGGTCGGTAACGGAGCGTGCGTCAATGGGCAGGCCGTCCAAATGAGCGATGCTGCGCAGGCGAGTCACCAGCACCGGCTCAATGTCCAGCTTTAGCAGGCTGAGCATTTGGGCGTCGCGATTCTGTTCCACTACATAAACGCGGTCGTGCTGGCGGATGAAATCGTGCACTTCACGGGTGAACGGATAGGCGCGCAGCCGCAGGTAATCGGTTTCAATTTCGTATTCTTTACGCAACTGATCGCGCGTCTCAATGATGGCCCAGTGCGAAGAGCCGAAGGCGATAAGGCCGATTTTTTCTTTTCCTGAACCTGCGGTCGCGCCCTGCGAAAGCTCAGGCCGCGGAACAAAGGAACGCGCCGTCTCGAACTTGCGATTCAGCCGCTCCATGTTATTTTCGTAATCGTTGGGACGCTCACTGTACTGCGCTTTTTCGTTGTGTCCGCTGCCGCGCGTGAAATAGGCTGCGGCGGGGTTGCCGTTGCCGGGCAAGGTGCGGTACGGAATGCCATCGCCATCGACATCCTGGTAACGGCCGAAGCTGCCGAGGCGATCGATGTCTGCTCTGCTCAAAACTTTGCCCCGCTTGATCGGCCTTTCCGGATACTTAAAGGGATCTGCCATCCAGTTGTTCATGCCGAGATCCAAGTCGGACATAACGAAAACCAGAGTCTGGAATTGCTCAGCTAAATCAAACGCGTCCTGTGCCATGTTGAAGCACTCTTCCGGCGACGACGGAATAAGGAGAATGTGTTTGGTATCGCCGTGTGATAGAAATGCGGTTGAGAGCAGATCGCCTTGGGAGGTTCGCGTGGGCAAGCCTGTAGATGGGCCGACGCGTTGAATGTCCCAGATGACGCCGGGGAGTTCAGCGTAGTACGAAAGCCCCGCAAACTCAGCCATGAGCGAAATGCCGGGACCGGAGGTCGCGGTCATGGCGCGAGCACCCGCCCAACCTGCTCCCATGACCATACCGATGGCGGCGAGTTCATCTTCGGCCTGAACGATCGCAAAGGTCGCCTTGCCGTCTTTGTTCACTCGGAAACGCTTCATATATTCGATGAGGTTTTCCGGCAAAGACGATGAAGGGGTGATGGGATACCAACTCGCGAATGTAACTCCGGCGAACATGCAGCCGAGGGCAGCCGCGGCGTTGCCGTCGATAATAATCTTCCCCGCCGTCTTGTTCATGCGCTCGATCTTGTAGGTGTCGGCCTTGGTGAGGGACGACTTCGCGTAGTCGTAACCGGCCTGCACGGCAGCGAGATTTAGATTCGCAGCTTTGACTTTTTTCGAAAACTGTTTGCGCAGCGCTTTTTCAACTTCGGCCATATCCAAGTCGAGCAATTGCGCCACCACACCGACATAGATCATGTTCTTGACCAGCTTACGCAGCTTGGCTTCGGGGCACACCGGCGCGACTAATTTGTCATAAGGTACCGAATAGAAGATCAAGTCGCTGCGTAGCTCGCTGAGTTTCAGCGGTTCGTCGTAGAGTACACATGCGCCGGGGGCGAGCGACATCACATCTTCCTTCGCGGTCTCCGGATTCATCGCAATGACAAAATCGATTTCCTTTTTGCGGGCAACATAGCCGTCTTTGTTGGCGCGGATGGTGTACCAGGTCGGAAGGCCCGCGATGTTCGAGGGGAAAAGGTTCTTACCGGAGACGGGCACTCCCATCTGAAAAATAGTGCGCAGGAGCACAGTGTTAGAACTTTGCGAGCCGGAGCCATTCACGGTCGCGACCTGAATGCTCATGTCATTGACAATGGATTTGCCGTGGCGGCTGAGGTCTTGATGCGGGGCTACATCGGTACTGGCCATTGCGAGGCTTAGATGTCCTTCCTTGGGCGCGGATGCGAGATCCGCTGATGGCGAACTAGTAATACAGACGACTTTTATTATACGGCAGGCAAGGCGCGTGGATGGTGGACGTTGCTTCCTATGTCACTATAAGCGGCACGGAATCGTATCGGAAGAACTAATCATCGATTCTGAAGAACTGACCCATATTTCTGAACTTCTCGTAACGGGCGTTCACAAGATCTTTGACGGGCAACTTCTTAAGCTCTGCGAGGTTGTGCTGGAGTGCAGCGTCCATGAAGGCTGCGGCTGTTTCGTGATCGGTGTGCGCTCCGCCGGGTGGCTCAGGGACGATACCGTCGACCAATCCGAGTTCTTCCATATCTTCGGCTGTGATGCGCATAGCTTCTGCGGCGAGCTCTTTTTTGGAGGCATCGCGCCACATGATGGAGGCACAGCCCTCGGGTGAAATTACGGAGTAGATGGAATTTTCCAACATGAGCACGCGGTCGGCAACGGCGATGGCCAATGCGCCGCCGCTTCCGCCCACTCCGATGACGATGGCAATTGTCGGTACTTGCAAGCGCGACATCTCCAGAAGATTGCGGGCAATGGCCTCGCCCTGTCCTCGCTCTTCGGCCTCAATGCCGGGGTAGGCGCCGTCGGTATCCACGAAGCAAATGGTGGGCCTGCCGAACTTTTCGGCGATCTTCATGGTGCGGAGCGCCTTGCGATAGCCCTCGGGATTCGGCATCCCGAAATTGCGATAGACCTTCTGCTTGGTGTCCCGCGCCTTCTGCTGGCCGACCAGCATGACTTCTTCGCCGTGGAAGCGGGCCATGCCGCAAACCATGGCGTGGTCGTCGCGGAATGAGCGGTCACCATGAATTTCGCTGAAATCGGTGAAGATACGCTCTATGTAATCGAGCATGTAGGGGCGCTGAGGATGACGCGCCAGTTCCGCCCGTTCCCAAGCGGTTTTGGGACGATTGGCGTTCTGGGCCAATTCGTCGCGCAGCGAGCCAAGGCGCTTATTCAGTTGGGTAATCTGGGCGCGAGTGTCGGCATCCTGGCCGGGAACCGCCTGCAAGCGGGCGATCTGCCCTTCGATTTTTTCCAGCTCTTTACGCGCTTTTTCGCCCAATTCCATTGCCTTACCGTCACCGTTTCTGGTGGCCCAACCGGTTTCCACCATGGAAAGAAGGAAGTCCGTCCCCGCCAGCGCGACTGCGGCACCTTCGTAGCCCGGAATGCCCGGCACGTAAAGGCCCGGGTTTCGTTGCAGGAAAGCTGTCATGCTGCGGATGTCCCTTCAACACTCGACTACCCGCTTCAATTTCAGTTGCTTCAAGTTCAGTTGATGATACGAACCGCTCCCCGTCCGCAGAGTTCTTCCACGCGGGCGATGAAATTGCGGTCTGGAAGCACATTATAGCCTTCTGCTTCCATCACCACCATAAAATCGCCGGCGCGTTCCACGTCGAACAACACTTTCGCTTCTCCCTTGCGCTGGACAAACAACTGATGCAGCTCGCCTACCGTGCCTTCACTGGCGTTTTCGAGAGGGATGCGAATGCGAAGCGATTTAGGCAGAGGGATCTTTACATCTTCGAGCGGCTGGATATCGTTCACGGTCAATTTAGGGTTCGCGCCTTCTTCGATGCGGACGCCGCCGCGAATGAGCACTGGAACTTCCAGCTTTACTTTGTCTTGCAGTTTCTTGTACGCCTCGGGAAAAACGATTGTCTCGACGGTGCCTGCCATGTCTTCCAGAGCGCACTGGGCGTAGTAGTCGCCCCGCTTGGACTTCAGCACTTTCAGATTGGTAATAATTCCCGCGGTCGATATGCTCTCGTCTTTGCCGGTAGAAGATTTCATCGCGCTGATCTCGGTCGTGCTCAACGCCCGCAGGTCGTCCAGCTTGTCGCGATATTTTTCAAGTGGATGTCCGGTTATGAAGAAGCCGAGAATCTCTTTCTCATTGGCAAGGCGTGTGTGCTCGTCCCAGTCAGGAATGTCGGGAAGCGTTTCAGCGTGGGAATTTGTTGCCTCGTCCTGAAATACGCCGAAGAGTCCATGCTGGCCGGATTCGGCATCGCGCTGAGCTTTTTGAGCGACGTCCATGGCTTTGTCGAGGACGGCCATAAGCTGGGCGCGCCGGCCAAGAGAGTCCATGGCTCCACTTTTAATCAAAGACTCGAGCACGCGCTTGTTGAGCAACCGCAGATCTACGTTCTCGCAGACTTCGAAAATTGATTTGTAACGACCCAGCTTCTTGCGGCCTGCGACGATGGAATCGATCGCATTGTGCCCGACATTCTTGACGGCGGCGAGCCCAAAACGTATGGCAGCGCCGTGCGGCGTAAAATTGGCGTCGGAAACATTAATATCGGGCGGTTCAACGGCAATGCCCATTTCGCGGCATTCGTTGATGTACTTGACCACGTCATCAGTGTTGCCGGTGACTGACGTCAGTAGCGCGGCCATGAACTCGACTGGATAGTGTGTCTTCAGATATGCCGTGTGATAAGCGAGCAAGGCATATGCGGCCGAGTGCGATTTGTTAAACCCGTAGCCGGCGAACTGCGCCATCAAATCAAATATCTTTTCGATTTTCTTCGGAGGATAACCGTTCTTCACCGCGCCATGAACAAAACGCTCTCGCTGCTGGGCCATTTCTTCGGCTTTTTTCTTGCCCATGGCGCGCCGCAACAAGTCGGCCTCTCCCAGCGAGTACCCCGCGAGCTTGTTCGCGATTTGCATTACTTGCTCTTGATAGACGATTACGCCGAGGGTTTCCTGGAGGACTTCCTGCAACTCGGGGAGTTCGTATTCAATTTTCTTGCGTCCGTGTTTGCGATCGATAAAATCGTCGATCATCCCGCCCTGAATTGGCCCGGGACGGTAGAGCGCATTCAATGCCGTAAGATCTTCGACGGAACTCGGCTTGTATCGGCGAAGGACGTCGCGCATTCCGCTCGATTCAAACTGGAACACGCCCGAGGTCAAACCCGTATGAAAAACTTTCTCGTAGGTGATTGCATTGTCCAGGGGGATGGCATCGAGCGCGAGGTGCTCTTCGCGGGTCTGCACAATTAGCTTTAGAGCGTCATCGATAATAGTCAGGGTGGTGAGCCCAAGAAAATCCATTTTCAGCAGGCCCATCTTTTCGATGGCAACCATGTCAAAAGCGGTGACAATTTCGTCATTCTTGGTTTTGTGCAGCGGCACAAGCTCGGTAAGCGGTTGAGGTGAAATTACCACGCCCGCCGCGTGTACGCCGGAATTGCGCACTAAGCCTTCCAACTTTCGCGCCGTATCGAGCAAAGCACGGATTTGCGAATCACTCTCGTAGGCTTGCTGCAACGCCGGAGATTCCTTGATGGCGTCGTCTAACTTGATATTCAGCGTGGTCGGTACCATCTTGGCGATGCGATCGACGTCTGCGTAGGGAATATCCATCGCTCGCCCTACGTCTTTAATCGCCGCTTTTGCCGCCATCGTGCCGAATGTGATGATCTGGGCAACATTCTCGCGGCCATACTTCTGCGTGACGTACTGAATAACTTCGCCGCGCCGGTTCATGCAGAAATCAATGTCGATATCAGGCATCGAGATACGCTCCGGATTCAGGAAGCGCTCAAAGAGCAACTCGTGCTGCAAGGGATCAATATCGGTAATACCCAGCGAATACGATACGAGCGAACCGGCCGCCGACCCTCGTCCCGGCCCTACTGGAATGTCGTGCTCCCTCGCGTAGCGAATAAAGTCCCAAACGATCAGGAAATAGCCGGAAAATTGCATCTGCTGGATGATCCCCAGTTCCCGATTCAGGCGCTGCTCATAGTCAGTGACGCTGTGCTTCAGGCCACCCTTCGCTTCCACGCGGCGCAATGTTTCTAACCGGCGCGTAAACCCTTCGCGCGTCACATGCTCAAAGTAGCTGTCAGCTGTAAACCCCGCGGGCACGTCAAAGTGCGGAAAGGGATTGCTGACCTTCTCAATCTTCATGTTGCAGCGCTCGGCGATGGCGAGCGTACGCGTCAGCACTTCCGGTGAGTCTTTGAACACCCGCGCCATCTGCGCGTAATCCTTGACGTAGAAATCTGTTCCCTGGAATTTCATCCGGTTCGTATCCTGGATGGACTTCCCTGTCTGGATACAGACCATTACGTCTTGGGCATGGGCGTCGTCTTCGCAGAGATAGTGGCTGTCGTTTGTGGCCACCAGAGGCAGGCCCAGGTCTTTTTCTAAACGGAACAATCCGGGATGAATGCGGTGCTCTTGTTCCAGACCTTGATCTTGAATCTCCAGAAAGAAATTCTCTTTACCGAAGATATCCGCAAACATCGCCGCGGCATTGCGTGCCGCATCGTATTTCTCTTCCATCAAAAATTCGGCGACTTCACCTTTCAGGCATCCCGAAAGCCCAATCAGCCCTCGTGAATGTTCCGCGAGAAATTTCTTGCTGATGCGCGGCTTGTAATAAAAGCCATGCAAAGATGCTTCCGACGTGATTTTCGCCAGATTGCGATAGCCTTCTTCGCTTTCGGCCAGAACCAGCAGGTGATTGTAGGTGTCACCTTCGGGCGGGGTGCGCTCAATATTGTGATCGTCTTTCTTGCAGACATACAGTTCGCAACCAACGATTGGCTTGATGCCTGCGCTCTTCGCCGCATTGACGAAGTGAACCGCACCAAAAATATTGCCGTGGTCGGTCATCGCCACGGCGGGCATGCCTAGTTCTTTGGCACGATTGCATAGCTTTTCTACGTCGCAAGCGCCGTCGAGCAATGAATAATCAGTATGTAGATGTAGATGGACAAACTGAGACATGGGTTGAACTGATTGTACTGGGGATGACGGGCAAATTCATCCACAAGGCAAGAAAGTTAGCGCGACTTCCCTTTTGTCTTTCCCTTTTTCGCCTTGGCGGGCGGAGCCGACTTGGCCGGATATTTGGCAGGTTTCGCTTTAGTCGTCTTCGCGGCAGGCGGCTCAGGTGCCTTTACCTGCGGCTTTGCGGCTTTGGCTTCAATTGCTGGCGGCGCAGCGACTGGCGCCGGTGCCTTTCCTTTTCTCCCAGGCTTGCCCGGCGCATTGCCGGCTTGTGCCGCGGCTGCTTTCGCACCGCGTCCGCGCTTCGCTGGAGGCGGTGGAGGCGGAGGAGGCGGAGGAGGAGCCAGCGGCTTCAAGTACTTCATGATCTCCGTTTGCGACCGCATCTTGCCATCAAGAAGCAACATGAAGACATCATCCGCAATCTTCGCGTACTCGGGCATTTGCGGAGTGATGCGCAACTCAGTCATTTCCGGCAGCGGCACCCTCTTGCGCACCTCACGCCACTTGGTAAAGAAATTCTTGATTTTGTGCGTAACCGAAGATTGCCGCGATGTGATATCCAAAAAAAGAATTAGGTCGGGGCGGGATTCGGAAAGCAGTTTCCACGTCCGCGAAGGCGTGGCGGCGTCTTTGCCGTTCAAGCGCTTGGCCAGCGCCTTGGCGTCGTCTTCAAGGTTGTGCCAATTCTCGACCAGGTCTTTGCGCGGAATCGCCTTACGCAGAGACGTAATATCTTTTTCGTTCAATTTCGCAGTCAAAAAATACATCGCTGCCGCTGACGCGTCCGGCGTGTATCCCAACTCATTCATGAGTTGGCGCGTCTTTTTCATCTCGCTAAGATTGGCCGTATCCACCTTCGCCAACGTCCAGTGCTCGTGCAAAATTTTCAGCCAGCCTTCTTTTTCCAGGGCGCGCGCAATAAGCAGAGGATCATCCTCGTAGGCCAGTTGTGCCGCCTCATATCCGGCCGCATGGTGTGAAATATGGTCGATGTAACCATTTTCTTTCGCAGAAGTGTAGCGAGCCAGGGTGCGCTCCTCGATCGGCCATTGGAAACGCGCAGCAAAACGGGTAATACGGATCAAACGCGATGGATCCTCAACAAAGGCGTAGTTGTGAAGGATCCGTAACAATTTCCCTTCGATATCAGCTGCGCCGTTGAACGGGTCCATTAGCAATCCCCGAGAGCCCGGATTCAAAGACAAAGCCATCGCATTGACGGTGAAATCGCGGCGCCGCAAGTCTTCAATCATGGTCGCCGGCGTGACTACCGGAGGTTTGCCCACTTTGTCGTAGCGCTCCGTCCGCGCCATACTGATCTCCGCCCGTACGTTCCCGGGTAGGGTCAAATGGAGTGTTTTGCTCTCTTCGTCGGAACCGACAACGCGGGTACCGGCTCGCTCCAACTCCTTTTGTAATTTGAAGGGATTGCCTTGAACGGAAAAATCCAAGTCGCGGATAGGCAGTCCGCTCAACATGTCCCGGACAGCGCCTCCGCTGAGGTAAATGTTCATGTCGGCGGCCCGGGCGATGTCCTGCACCAGGGTTACGCCGCGCTGTTGGTCCGGCGACAGCCGGATTTCCATCGTGTAAATGTAGTCAGCCATGCTGATGGGGAGATGCTCAACCTCTAAACCGCACGCGTCTCCTTAAGAAGATTTCCACAGGCTCAAGTCCTGGCGTCGCTGAAACTCGGTTCCGCAAGCCTAAACCATTCTGCCGCTTAGACTTAACGGAAATCATATGAAACTGTCAGACTACAGAAAATACCACATGGTTAACAATTTGGCTACTCGGAACGCGATAGCCACGCGTGAACCTGATAAAAAGTGCGAGAATTGGCCAGCACTCGCGCTCGTTTTACTAAGGATTCATGCCTTCTACCCATAAGAAAGTTGTCGTCCGCAAGATGGATCGCGATTCCCTTCACGGGTTCGTCAGCCCATCGAACTTTATCCATGAGGGGAAGCTCGAGCTGCTCAACACTGCCGGCAACGTTGTCACCATGGAACTCCGTGACATTAAAGGCGTTTACTTTGTGCGTGAGTTCAGTGAGGTCGAAGCGCCGACGCGCAAGACGTTCACCACACGTCCTCGAACAGAAGGCCTCTGGGTTCGCTTGCGCTTTAAAGACAATGAAGTTCTTGAGGGCTTGTTACCCAACGATCTTGCCGTCATGCCAGCTGAAGGTTACTTGATTACGCCGCCGGATTTGCGTGCCAACACGCAACGCATTTTCGTGCCGCGCACGGCGCTGGAGTCATTGAAGGTGTTGGCAGTGATCGGCGCCGGCCGCCGCGCGCGCCACGGCATTGATGACGCCCGGCAGGTTCCTATGTTTGAGCAGTAATGTTGCTCATTCTGGCGCCGTCTCCATTACAATCACCTGTCATAATTGTTTCCATCGATGAAATTAGAACAGTTAGCAGTGGCGATTGAGGCACGCATAGAGCCAGCGAGCGGCGCCAATCTGGAAATCACCGGCGTAGCTGGGATTGAACAGGCTGGCGCCGGCGAGCTTACCTTTGTGGCCAATCAAAAGTACGCCGCACTCGCCCAAACCACCAAAGCCACCGCCGTTATCGTAGCGGAAGATTTTCCCGCGATTTCCGCCACTATGCTGCGCAGCAAAAATCCCTATTTGAGCTTCGCCAAGGCCATGCAGTTATTTCATCCAGCCCAGAAACACGTGCCCGGCGTGCATCCAACGGCTGTAATTCATGCGACCGCTAGAATTGACGCAACTGCACACGTCGGCGCCTACGTCGTGATTGACGAAGATGTCTGGATCGAATCCAATGCTGTTCTCCTGGCCCACGTCGTGATTTATCGCGGCGTAACCATCGGCCATAATTTCCTGGCCCACGCCCACGCGGTGGTGCGCGAAGGCTGCCGCATTGGCAATAACGTGACCTTGGGAAATGGCGCCATTATCGGAGGAGACGGCTTTGGCTTCGCCAAAGATGACGCAGGGCGCTGGCACAAGATCCCCCAGCCGCAGCCCGTCGTTATCGGCGACGATGTCGAAATTCAATCCAATGCATGCATTGACCGCGCCAGTGTCGGCGCAACCCAAATTGGCCGGGGCACAAAGATCGACAATCTTGTGCAAATCGGCCACGGCTCAACCGTAGGCGAAGATTCTTTGCTCGCGTCTCAGGTGGGAATAGCCGGTTCGACCGAGATCGGCAATCGAGTAATTCTGACCGGCCAGGTCGGCGTTGTGGGCCACTGCAAAATCGGCGACGGAGCCATCGTGACTCCGCAGAGCGGCGTGTCTGGAGACGTCGACGCTGGCGCTATTGTTAGCGGCGCACCCGCCGTCGACCACAAAGCATGGCTCAAGTACTCCGCCGTCCTTCCGCGGCTACCGGAGATGTGGCGGGCGGTTCGCGGCATGGTCAAAAAGGAATCCGAGTAAATCCCGCTCTACTTCCCTTTTGCCTTCATTACCAGGCGACGTAACGCTTGATTGATGCGCGTCTGATAACCCCGCCCATCCCGTTGAAACCAGTCCAGCACCTCCGCATCCAGGCGAAGAGTCACCGGAAGCTTGCGAGGTTTATACCAGCGCTGTATTCGCAGGGTACGATCGCTAGATTCACCGGCTGCTCCCGAATCACCTGACCTCGCAGTAAGTTTCTCAAGCTTTGCCTTCCCGGCTTTTGCGGGCGTGCCTTTCTTTTTAGAAGTTTTTTTCTTCATACCACGAATTTAGCACTTGTATGTACGCAACCGCAAGTACACCAAAGACCTGGGCTTGAGCGCTGCTCCCTCGCAGGCAACAGCCTGCCTGCGTTGGTTCACATAACAAACCAGGGTCTAATCCTAGTCCTTATCGCTGTCAGTGTCAGCGGCAGGTGGGGCAGACCTTCCCAAATCTACATCCAGCATGTAGGAAACGGGTTTACCGTCCTTCATTGCCGGATTGTATCGCCACTGTGAAACTGCCTCGATCGCGGCCACGCCATAGTTACTGTTCGAACTATTCTTGGCGTAGATAATTGCCGGATAACCATGCTCGTCAATGATCAGCCGCAGGCTGGCTGACCCGTCCATCGGTTTCTTCGAACCGGCGCCCGGTTGCGGCGTAGTGATGCCCTTCGGCTTACTCACAATACTGCCTTTCGTACATCCATAAGCGGAACTCGACGAAGCAAGCGTCCCGACCACGCCATCGGGGCTCGCCTTCAATACACTCTTGCAGGGTTTGTCTAATTCCATGAGGTTGTCCACCGTGGGCTTCCAGTACGATGCAAAATGCTCATCCACACTCGTGCTGGAAAAAATATCCCCCAGCGCGCCTCGCACCGAATTTACGTCCACCGGCGGCGTAAGCGCGATGGCCACATGAATCTTGCGGCCGCTCAGCATCGGCATCAACGTCGTCTTTCCGTGCGCCAGCACGAGAATGACGCGCTCACCGTCGATCTGAAATGTATTGTCTTTCACCGAGACGTCGCTGATCTGTATGGAACCGAAAAGCGTCCAAGGACCAATATCGGACGTACCCACAAGCTGGCTATTTGCATCGAACTTGAGATCGTCGGCCGTGTACGGCACCAACAGTCCAATAATCTTGTTCTGCAAGAGCGGGCGCAATTGCGTTTCGACCGGCGATGAATCCACGGCCTGCGCCGGTAGAATCCCGCAAATGGCCAGCGCCAGCACAATCAACATATTTCTAGCTTTCATGCAGCCTCCTGAAGTTCAGCCGGCAAGCCGCTATTGATCGCCTGCCTGACTTTCATCATAAGATTATCTCGTCCGCCAAAGTCCTTCGGCTCGATCGGCGCATGGAAAATTACGGTAGCATCGCCCGGCGTAATTGCGAACTGACCTTTCGGCCATGCCTTGTGCGTGCCCACGATCGTGATGGGCACGACCGGAACTTGGCACTCTTCCGCAAGATAGAACGGCCCCTTCTTAAAGGGCAGCAGTTTGCCATCGAACGATCGCTTTCCTTCTATATAGATCGTCATGTTGAGATGTTCTTCACGAATCACAGCGGCGGCAGTTCGCACTGCCGAAATGCCCGCATCGCGATTGCCCCGGTCCACCGGCACTAGCGAGCCGAATTTCATGACCCGCCCCAGGATGGGGTAGCTAAACAGTTCCTTCTTCGCCATGATCGAAGTCCGTCGCGGAATCAGCGGCATCAGCATCGGCGGGTCAATGTTCGACGTATGATTCGACATGAAGATGTACGTACGCGCCGGATCGATGCGATCGAGTCCTACCGTCCGCACGCGAATTCCTGCAATCCGTACCCCGTTCCATGCGCCCCACATGCCGATGCGGTAGAGGAATCTCACATCGCCGCTAAGGATTGTCCAAGGAAATCCAACAAGGGCAGCAAATGGCAACAACGCCGCCCAAAATCCCAGGGTGAGAATCGTTCGGATCAACGGGTGAGAACTCCTGCGGACGGCGCTTCAGCCTCACCCCTCAACCACGCGTTGCGTCGAGCCATTTGCCCCGCGGTTACATCTGGCACGTCTTCGAATTTCAGTTCGGTCTGCTCGCTTCCGGCAAGCGGCCATTGCAACTCTCTTTCACCATGCTCGCCCCTGACCGTAAGGTGAATCACCGTACCCGGCGCCATGCGCGCCAACTTTATTACCAAATCGCGCTGCGCGGGTTGCCCGTTTACTTCAAGCACTACGTCGCTCACCGCGAGGCCTGCCCGCGCGGCCTCGCTATTCGCATCTACTGACGTAACAACGGGTGACTCGTCAAAGTTGCTCGTCGTCATAAAGCCGGGCTGAGCCACCTGTGTGGTGACTTGGGCCAATCGCAAGCCAACGGCCCGAAAGAACTGGTCCCAGGGAATTTCTTCCGTGCCCGCGACATACTTCTCGAAGAACGGCTTGAAATCCGCGCCCGAGATTGTTTCCGCAGCCAGCCGAACGCCTTCCGAATCGGAGAAGAAGCGTCCCCGTTTTGCGTAATTTTCGTTCATCCATTGAAATAGATCGCGCAACGACTTTGCTCCATGCGTTTCCTCTCGCAGTTTGAGATCGAGAAGCACACCCAGCAGCTCGCCTTTGTCGTAATAGGAAATGCTTCGCTCGGGCGTAAGGTAATACGGATATTTCTCCAGCCATGCATCGAGGCTGGATTCCTCCGCGGATTGCGTGAGATGCGCGGGCCGGTGCTCCAGGTCGGCTATCGTTGCAGACAGATGGGCCAGAAATCGTTGCTCATCCATCAAACCAGCGCGCAGAAGCGAGTATTCTCCTGCCGTCGTGGTCACACCTTCGCAGAACCAGAGTGCCCGCGTGTAATTCTCACGGGTGTAGTCAATCGGTTCAAGAGACTGCGGCCGAATTCGTTTCACATTCCAGAGATGAAAGAATTCATGCGCCGTCACGTCGGCAAGCACGTCCGGATGTTCACTTACATATTGCGGATTGAGCGTAATCGCCGTCGAATACGCATGCTCCATCCCACCCCCGCCTGCTCCGGGAAAATGGTAGATAAAGAGAAAATTGTCAAACGGCCGGTCATCCATCCACGCGGTTTCAGCGGCTGTAATGCGGCGCACCGTGCTGGTCAGTTCCGCCAGACTGACTGGATCGTTATCCGCATCGACAATAATGCGATAGTGAGCGCCATTTTCGTCGAAATCGGATTCCTGAAATGCGCTCAGTTCAATGGGGGAATCAACCAACCGGTCGTAGCTTTCCGCCGTAAACCCCGAAGCCAAATCGCCCGGGAGCGCCGTCGCGGCTTTCCACGATTTCGGCACCTCGGCATACTTTACATACATGGTGGTCGATCGTGCATCCACCGGATACATCAGAATTTCAGCCAGATTGAAAAAGGCATGCCGCGAGTTAAACTCCGCGCCGAAGGGGCCCGAATCGCTCGCCACAATCTCATAATCTACTTCTGCGCCACTCTCAGCGCCTTCGACCCGCCAACGGCTTTTATCAATCGCAGTCACCTTGAGCGGATATCCGCTGGGGCTTGTCGCATGAATCGAATTTACATATTGCGAAAAATCGCGGATCTGATACGTCGCATTCCATACCGGCAATTGCAAGTCATGCGTGGGTGCGCCAGGTGGAATCTGAATTTGTATTTCGAGTAAATGCCGGCCTGCGTCCTTCAGCCTGACGGTGTAGGCAATTCCCTCTTTTGCAGTCGTTTGCTGCGCAATCGAAGTGGCGGTCAAAAGAGCCGCCAAGGCCAGCAGCAGCAGCCGCTTGCCCGTGATCAAGCTTTGGCTCCCGAAGCGGTCTCCGCGATTACTCTAAGTCTGCGCGGAAGCTTGTCGTAGATCCCGCCGAAGCCACCGTTAGAAAGAATCGCCACGACATCGCCCTCGCCGAGCTCAGAGGCAACCGATTCGACGATGGCGTCGGCATCAGCCAAAATCCGCGCGCGCCGGCCATTTTTTTGTGACTGATTTGCAACTGCCTGAATGTCGAGGCGTTCGCCTTCAGGAATAGACTCGGATCTAAAAATATTGGCAATCACAATCTCGTCCGCGATAGACAGGCTCTTCGCCAGGTCTGATTGAAACACGTTGCGGCGAAGTGTATTCGATCGGGGTTCGAGAATCGCCCAGAGTTTCGCCTTCGGATAACGCGTGCGCAGCGCTTGCAGCGTCGCAGTAATCGCCGTGGGATGATGCGCAAAGTCGTCGATGATCGTCACCCCGTTCACCACCGCCCGAACTTCCAGACGACGCTTCACACTCTGGAAGCTTTTGAAAGCATCAGAAATCTTATCCGCAGAAATACCTTCGTTGGCAGCAATGGCAGCCGCGGCGGTCGCGTTCCAGACGTTGTATTCACCCGCTAAAGAAAATTCAAAATCGGCCCACTGCTTCCCGTCGCGAAGCACAGACCATCGCGTGACCGACGGTTCAAAACGCAGATTGGCAATCCGCCAGGTGGCACTCTCGCCGCTACCGTACCGTTCAACCGGACAAAACGCGCGCTCCAGAGAATGGTTCAAACTCGCGCCCTGATCGAAAGCGACGATGCGTCCGCGGCGCGGCACCAGATTGACCAATCGCTTGAATGCAGTCTCCACCGCATCAAGATCTTTATAGATATCCGCGTGGTCAAATTCGACCGACGTAAGAATCACGGAATCCGGGAAGTAATGAAGAAATTTCGGGCCCTTATCAAAAAATGCCGTGTCGTACTCATCGCCCTCGAGAATAAAATGCTTCCCTGCCCCGATTTGAAAACTGCTGCCGAAATTTTCAGCGATCCCCCCAATAAGAAATGACGGATGCAGTCCCGCCGATTCGAATATCCACGAGAGCATCGACGTCGTTGTCGTCTTGCCGTGAGTTCCGGCCACAACCAGAACCTGTTTACCGATGAGAAATTCGTCGTGCAGAATTTGCGGCAGTGAGCAAAACGGAATGCGCTTATCGAGGATAAATTCCAGCTCTATGTTACCCCGTGAAATTGCATTGCCCACCACCACGAGATCGGGGCGGGGCGTCAGATTTTGTTCCGCAAATGGCTGCGACACAGGAATATTAAGCGAGGCAAGAAAATCAGACATCGGCGGATACGCCGCCGCATCCGACCCAGTCACCCGAAACCCCCGCATTTGCAGCATGCCCGCCAGCGAAGCCATGGCTGTGCCGCAAATTCCAATTAAATGAATATGTTTATGCGCACTCATGATTTTGCGGATTGCCCCGAAGCCAGTGACGATCTTGTGCTCTCGAGAAATGTTGCGCTCTCAAGAAATTCCAGCTTTACATCGCGCCCAACCATCAGACGCGCTCGAATACCAACGGGCAGCGTGATGCTATCTCGTGTCACGTGCCCCGAGCGCAGCCCATACGCGATAGGAACTTTCAAATCGCCCACAATCCGAAGAATCACTTCTTGCAGGGTGTAACCCTGATTTTCATTTTGCCGGCAATCGAGCATTTCGCCAAAGATTATCCCCTGCACCTTTGAGAGTTTTCCGGCGAGTTTTAATTGCATGAGCATCCGGTCAATCTGATAAGGCTTCGCGGCAACGTCTTCGATGAAAAGAATCGTGCCGTCTGTCGAGATTTCGTAGGGCGTGCCTAACGACGCCACCAGAATCGACAAACACCCGCCGTAAAGTATGCCCTCGCCTGTGCCCTCGATGAGCGGAACCGCGCCGGAACTCGCGTCGAGCTTCCAGTCAGATATTCCTTCCAACGCCGCTCGCCATGACGCCTCATCCACCGCATTCCGGGCGAAATCGCCCGCCGCCATGGGCCCATGAAATGTAACCATGCCCGTCGCGTCGTGGATATACGTGAGCAGGCAGGTAATATCACTGCACCCCACCAAAATTTTTGGCTTTCGCGCAACCAGATTCACATCGAGCAGCGGAAGAAGATAGTTAGATCCATATCCGCCACGGGCGCAGATAATTGCTCGCACGCGATCATCGCTTAGCATCGCTTCAAATTCGCGGGCGCGGCGTTCCATAGATCCGGCGAAATACAAATCCTGGTCAAAGATTGAATCCAAATAGAAGGGTTTGTAGCCCATGCGAATGAGCGTTTCGCATCCGGCTTCCAGCATCTCCCGCTTAATATTGCTGGCGGGAGCGATGATGCCGACGGTGTCACCGCGCTGTAGAGCCGCAGGTTTTGTGCGCGACGAAGACCGCATGTCAACCATACTATCAGGCGAAATTCCGGCTCAGGAGTGTGTTTTCGGAGACATCGGCGGGCATAATTAAAGCAATTCGGGAAGGAAAAATTCTCCCCGCGCCACAATTTGGGCCGGGCCGGTCAGAAAAACATTCCCATCCCAGCGTGCGGTTTGCGCGCCGCCTGGCGCCACAACCCGGACCGGCGAAAGCGCACGCTTGGAGAAAATCGCCGCCACTGCCGCGGCGCACGACCCGGTTCCGGAAGATTGCGTTTCGCCCACGCCCCGCTCAAAAAAACGGACTTCAATATTGTTGGCGTCCATCACCTTGACTATTTCTATATTCACGCCTCCGGGCATGCCGGCATGACGCGCGATCTCAGCCGCCTGCGCTTGCCAGGTTTCGCTGAATTGGTCCACAAAAATGCTTAGATGAGGATTCCCCATCGAACTCGACATCGCGCGCACCTCACGCGATGAAAGTCTCACCGCCATTTCACCGCTGACTTGCGGCGTCCCCATATCCGTTTCAAATTCGTAATGCATGCCACTGTTCGCCGTAAGCACGCAGGTCTTGATTCCTGCCCCCGTTCGTATCGAAACCTCGCGTTTAGAGGGCGCAATATCTTTCGCTTCGGAAAAAAGATACGCCGCCACGCAGCGCGTTCCATTTCCAGAAATTTCCGCTTCGGAGCCATCCGCATTGAACAACCGCGCATACTTGTCGGCGATGGCATCCGGATAAAGCCATTCCACTCCATCCGCCCCAACTCCTCGATGGCGATCGCAAAGCTGTCGCGTCACTTCGGCAAGATTGGAAAAACCGCGTTCGCCGTCAACCTCGCCATCCACAATCAAGAAATCGTTGCCGCAGGCATTGGCCTTCACAAACGGGATGGCAAAGGGTGTTGGCATCGGAGCTCGCAGGCTGGATTCTAGCACCGCGCGTTTTTCATGAGAATTAATGCAGCAGATGCGCGCGCGGTGTGCTGTAAATCGTAATCGGTGGCGCGCCCGATGTATGAATCACGACCAGTGACGTCAGTTCCTTCCGATTGACGTACTGCGCCACCGCATCGCCGTCCTCGGCTACAACATAGTCCGCGAACAGCGCCGGATTGGCCAGCGCCGCTTCCCACAATCCCGGCGGGTCCGTCGCCTTACGCCACGGCCAGGTATTGTTTTCGTTGATGGTGCGCCGCAACGGAATGCCCTCCCGTTCCAACGCCCCAACGTGATCGCCGATATACATGAGGATCGTTGAGTTGCTCGGCAGCATTTCTAGATTCTTTCCCAGCGCTCCCTCGACCGTGTTACGAACCCGGGAGTTCACCAGCGCTTCACGAAAGCAGATCGGTTGCTCGTGCCAGACTTGGGTGTAGCAACCGGTAAGCAGTGCCAGTGTTGTAACTACAACAGCCAATCGCATTTGTGGAACTGCAACCCGGCGCACAATCTCGAATATCGCCATCGCCACAAAAACCGCCAGCGCGGGCAGCAATTCGAGCCCGTAGCGGACGTTGTAGTAACCGTGCGGCCACCACACCGGCAGATAAATAGGCACCCCGCCATACGCCATCGAAAGGCAATAAAACGGCAGAGGCGTCCATAGCAATAGCAAAGGCCACAGCCGGCGATGCCAGATGAGCAAAATACCTACTCCGGCAAAAGCCACCGCAAGCCAAAACCGCCCCCAATTCCCTTCCGCAACGTTCAGCTGTGCAGATTTTAAGAAAAATATCGCGGCCACCGGCATGTTGCCCGCCCCCGGATACGGCGCCGTCCCCGCCGCCGCGTCTTTCTGCGCCAGCGCTTTGGCCGAATAAGGTCCAGTCGCAAATTCCAACGGATGACGATAAACCGCCGCGTTGTATGAAATCCAGAGAATCGGCGCCGCTGCCGCTAGCAGTAAAAACTTCGCCGTCGTCGCCGCAGACTTTCGCCGCCCGAAAATCTGCATCGCAATCACTGCGGCCGAAACAGCCGCCGCCAGAAACCAGCCGTCATATCTCGTCAGGCAGGCCGCCGCCAGACACCAGCCGCACTTCAGCAGCGGCTTGGCAAACCCGCCATCGCCCGTATTGTATTGCCTCACATACTCCGCAAAATAAACCACCGCCCATATCGCGAATCCAACATAGAGCGCCTCCGTCATCGCGGTGGCCTGCATGTAAATCAAATTCGGATTCGCCGCCACAATCAACGCCGCAATCCACGCACAACGCCGCGCGGCAACATTGGGTATCGGCCCAATGCTCAAAGCACTCCGCGTTAAGCGAAATACTCCACCCACGGCGAAGATGTATGCAATCAGCGATGGAATCGAACCGCCAATGCCGGTTTGCCACATCCAATTCCCTAGCAGGAACGGAATCATCAGCAGATGCGGCAGCGGCAGCCACACCGTGCCCAGTTGCAACAGCCCCGGAGTCCGCGAATCAAAAACGCGCCGGGCAATATTGATGTGCCCGAACACGTCGCCGTAAAGAAGAATGTCGCCTTGTTTTAAGTAGTAAAGAAACGAGAGAACAGAAATGCAGATGGCAATCTGCACCACCAGAAATATCTCAGGGTCCCAACGATCGTCTGAGGAAGGCTTCATACCCGCAGCCACGCGCCGCCGCTCATTCAAGATGCGTCAGTTCGCGGAAAATCTCAAAGCGCTCTTCAATCTCTTCCCGCTTCAGCGATTGCAACCGCTCCGTGCCAAAGCATTCCACCGCGAATGAACCCATCACCCCGCCATAGAACAACGCGCGTTTCAGCACCTCGCGATTGATCTCATCTTGTGCGGCGATGTAGCCCATAAATCCGCCCGCAAAAGAATCTCCCGCGCCCGTCGGATCTTTCACTTCATCGATCGGCAACGTCGGCGCGCGAAACGGATGCCGCCCAATCCCAAACGCACCCTCACGAAAAAAAATCGTCGCGCCATACTCCCCATGCTTCACCACCAGCGCTTTCGGCCCCATGGCCAGCACTTTCAGCGCCGCGCGCGGCAGGCTCTTTTCCCCGGCCAGCATCTTTACTTCGCCGTCGTTTATCAGCAGCACGTTCACCAGCTTCAGCGTCTCGAGCAGCTCTGGCCGCGCACTCTGGATCCAATAATTCATCGTATCGCCGCCAATGAGTTTTACCTTGCCCATTTCGCGGCAAACCGCAGCCTGTAAACTCGGCTGAATATTCCCCAGAAAAAGAAAATTAGAATCTTTGTACTCCGCCGGAATACGCGGCTTGAAATTCTGGAATACATTCAGTTCCGTGAACTCGGTCTTCGCTTCATTCAGATTATCCAGATAGTGGCCGCCCCACCGAAACGTCTTGCCCTTCGTGTGTTCAATGCCGCGCGTATCCACTCCGCGCTTCTTCAGAATATTTTCGTGTTCCTCGGTGAAATCCTCGCCCACCACCGCAACCAACCGCACCTGCGTAAAATAACTGGCCGCAAGCGAAAAATATGTGCCCGACCCTCCGAGTATGTTTTCGACCTTCCCCGAAGGCGTAGCGATGGTGTCAAACGCAACCGAACCAACAGCCAATATGCTCATTATTTCCTTAGCCTTCCAGGTATTTATTGAGGATTAACTTCAGCCTGTCTCGCGTCGCCGCCGGAATCTTGCTGCGCTCGGTAAGTATCGCGTGCGCCAGCGCCGACCCGCATTTACAACTGCGCTTCGCGGGCATCGCGGCCACCGTTTCGCGCACCACATTGGCTGCGTTCTCCGCATTCTTATTCAGCACGCGATAATCTGATCGACCGTCACCGAATCGTGATGCGGATGCCAGCAATCGTAATCCGTGACCATCGCAATCGTCACATAGCAAATCTCCGCTTCGCGCGCCAGCTTCGCTTCCTGCAAATTCGTCATTCCGATTACGTCCATCCCCCAGCTGCGATACACGTTCGATTCCGCCTTGGTCGAAAACTGCGGTCCTTCCATGCACACGTAGGTTCCGCCGGGCTTCGCATTCACGCCCGCTTTCTTCGCCGAGATCACAACCGTCTTCTCCAGCTCTGGGCAAATTGGATCGCCAAATCCAATGTGCGCCACAACGCCGTCGCCAAAAAACGTATCCACGCGATGGCGGGTGCGATCGAAAAATTGATCGGGAATCACAAAGTCCATCGGCCGGTGCTCGTCCTTAAGCGATCCCACTGCGGATACTGAAACTATGCGCTCGACTCCCAACTGCTTAAATCCATAAATATTCGCCCGGAAATTTAATTCCGACGGCAAAATGCGGTGCCCACGACCGTGGCGTGCCAGGAACGCAACCTTGCGTCCCGCCAGCGCGCCCAAAATATACGCGTCCGAGGGCTCGCCAAACGGCGTCTCTTGCTTCAATTCATGAACCTCGGTGAGTCCGGGCATCTGGTAAAGCCCGCTGCCTCCGATAATGCCTATTTCCGCTTGCGGCAAGACATTCTCCTTCTATGACTGCAATGAATAATGAATTATTCAGAATGTTTGATTATACAAGTGACCCGGACGCGCGGTCAGTGCGCGGTTGCCGCTGCTGCAAATAACTGGTCATCGATTTTTTGCACGGTCGCCGCATCCAGACTCTCCGTGATCAGCAACTCGCTTCCTTCGGCATGAATCGTGACTGCGCCTTCCTCCGTCTCCCACGCGTGCGCTCCCAAAAGAGATTTCGTCTTTGTCAGGTCTACTGCCGGTTTGCCGGCCTCGGCAACAAGATGCGCCTGGCTGTAACGCTCTTTCAGCGAGTTCGCATAAATCGCCGCGAATTCATCCGCCTTCTCAGCGCTCGCCCAGCGCGAGACGTAAACGAACCCCAGCGGCCCGGACGGCTGACCTTTGGGCATGACCGCGTAATAATACCCTCCGCGCCATGCCGGATAGATTTCCTTCGACTCCTCCGTGCCCGCATATTGATCAACCAGCAGCGCGACATCGAACTCGCCCATCGCCCCAATGTCGAAGCGATCGTAATTCTTCAAATCATTCTTAAAATCGACCAGCGGCACCGGAGCGATTTCCTCTCCCGACAAATACGTCTTCGGCTCCATAATCTGCCGCGTAGTTTGCGGCGGATTTTCCAGCGCCTGCGCGAACGCCTTTTCTTTTCCGCCGCTCCGCAACAACGCAACCGTAAAATCCAAACCGTAGCGATAAGGAAACGTCAGCGACTCCTTGATGAAAATCGGCGCGCTCTTAAATTCCGGCGCGTCTGGCGTGCCGTTTAGCATGCTGTCCTCCAGCACGCTGAGCATCTCCGGAGAACTCACAATCGACTTTCCCAGCGGCGCCAGCATGTAGTCGAGCAGCACCGCCATCGCCTGCCCTTCCACCACGGCCTGCCGCGCATCGCTGATTTCATCTTTCTCAATATCATCCGCTTTCAAATCTTTGATGTCGTTTAGGTCAACATCGCCCGCCTTCATCCATTTGTCCAGATCGTAAGACTGGTCTTGCAAGGCGTGCGTCAATTCATGCGCCAGTACCGGACGCTGCTGTTCCACATCCAGCCAATCCAGCAGATTGACCGTTTTCGTTTTAGGATCGTAATAGCCCGCAACCTGTTCGCGTAACAACGCCACCAAAAACGTCTTCAAATCAAAGTCGCGCGGCAGCAGCCCAAATTTCTTCAGCACCAGCTCCGAGCGCTGCAAGCGTTGCGCGTCTTTGTCCTCTTTCATGTTCTTTTCCAGATAGCTGACGACTTCATCGCGATCCACCAGCTTGCGCTTGACTTCGTTCTTAATGGGCAGGCCCGTATCGCCACTGGCAAATTTCAGGATGGTATCAACTTCATGAAACAGTTCTCCCGCTTGCTCTGGCGTGATTTTAGTTTGCGCCGGCTGCTTCGGCGTATTTGCCGCCGGCTCATGTTGCGCCGCTGCTGGCGCGCTCTGCGGCGGTGTCGCGGTCTGCGCATCGGCCGACGTCAGGCCAGCAAACGTGGCCACCACGACTAGATAGAAAAACGGTGCGCTGATGCGGGAGAGCATTCGATTGCAAGTCATTCGATTTAAGTCTTAATTTGATGGCCTGTTAGATGATAGCTGATGGCTGGCTGCCCCACCATTTCGCGTTCTTTGCGAAAGGGTGGGCACAACGAACCCGCACTAAACATGCATTTCGCGTTCTTTGCGAAAGGCGTGGGCACCACGAACCCCGCGCACATCCGCACGATGCCCTATTAAACAAACCATGGCTGCCCCACCATTTCGCGTTCTTTGCGAAAGGGTGGGCACAACGAACCCGCACATATCCGCACGATGTCCCATCAAGCAAACCGAGGCTGCCCCACCATTTCGCGTTCTTTGCGAAAGGGTGGGCACAACGAACCCGCACTCACGATGTCTTATCAAACAAACCGAGGCTGCCCCACCATTTCGCGTTCTTTGCGAAGGGGTGGGCACCACGAACCCGCACATATCCGCACGATGTCCTATCAAGCAAACCGAGGCTGCCCCACCATTTCGCGTTCTTTGCGAAAGGGTGGGCACCACGAACCCGCACTCACGATGTCTTATCAAGCAAACCGAGGCTGCCCCACCATTTCGCGTTCTTTGCGAAAGGGTGGGCACCACGAACCCGCACTCACGATGTCCCATCAAGCAAACCGAGGCTGCCCCGCCCTGTCACGTTCTTTGCGAAAGGGTGGGCACAACGAACCCCGCACCCATACTCACGATGTCTTATTCATCCAAATATCCCATGTAACTGGGCCCGCTACCCCATCCTCAATAGCGCGGCCCGCAATTTTGAGCGCCAGTTTGATTTGACCGTGATGATATCCCTCATGCCAGATCATGTGCTGAAGAAACAAAATGGGGTGATCGTAGTGCAGATTCATTTCACGCCCCGCCTCTAACCGGCCCTTCACCGCGTCTCGCACCAACCCGGCGCTCGTATTCAGCATTTCCGCGAGGTGATCGCGATCATGTTCACTTGCCCATTCCCCCTCGGGAACCTTTATCGCAAACTCCGGGGCATCTTCGGATATGAACACAAGCCGCACGTAATGGATGTGGGCAAACATCCCCGCCACGGAGGGGCCATCCTGCGTCGCCCCGGCCTCGAGACCACCATCAGGAACCGCTCGGAGCAGGTTCACCAGGATGGTGTTGTTGCGATCCCATGAGTCAAGCAGAGAGTTAAGTAGATTCTGGTCTGAAAACAGTTCCATATTCGTTCACCACATACACTCACGATGTTTTATTAAACAAACCGAGGCTGCCCCGCCCTTGTCACGCTCTTTGTGACAGGGTGGGGCTTTTAGTCCCCCGCGCCCATACTCACGATGTCTTAACTAAACAAACCATGGCTGCCCCACCATTTCGCGTTCTTTGCGAAAGGGTGGGCACAACGAACCCGCACAAAACATGCATTTCGTGTTCTCTGCGAAAGAGCCTGCCCTGAGCGCAGTCGAAGGGGTGGGCGCCACAAACCCCGCACATATCCGCACGATGTCCTATCAAGCACCGAGGCTGCCCCACCATTTCGCGTTCTTTGCGAAAGGGTGGGCACCACGAACCCATACTCACGATGTCTTAACTAAACAAACCATGGCTGCCCCACCATTTCGCGTTCTTTGCGAAAGGGTGGGCACAACGAACCCGCACAAAACATGCATTTCGCGTTCTCTGCGAAAGAGCCTGCCCTGAGCGCAGTCGAAGGGCTGGGCGCCACGAACCCCGCACATATCCGCACGATGTCCTATCAAACAAACCGAGGCTGCCCCACCATTTCGCGCTCTTTGCGAAAGGGTGCATACACAGGCTTACCGATCCACCAACTTCTGGAAAGCTTCTGGGTAGCGTTCCCCCTGCAAGGGCACTTCTGCCGCAGCTTCATCGATTTGCTGAAGATCAGTCGCAGAAAGCGCCAGCGTCGCCGCTCCCAGGTTCTCCTCAAGCCGGTGCAGCTTGGTCGTCCCCGGAATCGGAACCATCCACGGCTTTTGCGCCAGCACCCAGGCCAGTGCAACCTGCGCGGGCGTGACTTTTTTCTGCTGCGCAAATTGGCTAATCACATCTACCAATCTCTGATTCGCCTTGCGGTTCTCCTCTGAAAAACGAGGAACAATGTTGCGAAAATCGTTCTCGGCAAATTTGGTGTCGGTGCTGATCGCCCCGGTAAGAAAGCCCTTGCCTAGCGGGCTGAACGGAACGAATCCGATACCGAGTTCTTCGAGTGTCGGGATAATTTCCTCTTCCGGCTCTCTCCACCAAAGAGAATATTCGCTTTGCAACGCCGTCACCGGTTGAACGGCGTGGGCGCGCCGGATTGTCTTTACCCCGGCTTCAGAAAGACCGAAATGCTTTACTTTGCCCTGCTGAATGAGCTCCTTCACCGCGCCCGCAACATCTTCAATGGGCACGTTAGGATCCACGCGGTGTTGGTAGAACAAATCGATGACATTGGTTTTGAGGCGCTTCAGCGAAGCTTCAGCAACTTCCTTGATGTGCTCCGGCCGGCTGTCCGTGCCCACGCTCTTTCCCGAAGCGGGATCAATCTTAAAACCGAACTTTGTGGCTATGGCTACCTGCTTACGCAGAGGCGCCAGCGCCTCGCCGACGAGCTCCTCGTTCACGTAAGGGCCATAGACCTCAGCCGTATCAAAGAACGTCACCCCCAATTCAACCGCTTTTCGAATAAGCGAAATGCCCTGTTGCTTTTCTATCGCAGGGCCGAGGCCGAAGCTCATCCCCATGCAGCCCAGGCCGATGGCCGAAACTTCAAGATTGCTTTTCCCTAACTTACGTTTTTGCACAAATGTCTCCTCGCTTAAATCGTTGCAAGTCGCTCATTACACCTTATAGCCACTTCGCTTATGAGACTAGATGGTTTCCTTTGCTAATCGTTATGAATATAATTCATGAATATAACGATCCAAAACATGAATCATGAATAACGACCTGGGCGAACTCGCAACCTTTGCCGTCGTCGCCGAAGAACGCAGCTTCACCCGCGCGGCCGCTCGTCTTCGCGTCTCCCAATCCGCCGTGAGCCATACTCTTCGCGGCTTGGAAAAAAGACTGGGCCTGCAACTGCTCGCTCGTACCACTCGCAGCGTGGCGCCTACCGCTGCCGGTCTTGCCTTGCTCAGAGATCTCACTCCGGCTCTCGAGCAGATCGAGCGCTCTTTATCCGAAGCCCGGAAGCTGCGCGAGCGCCCTGCCGGGCGGGTTCGGCTCGTTGTCGCGCGCCCCGCCGCTTACCTCGTATTGCTGCCCAAGTTGGCGAAGTTCACCAAGACCTACCCTGAAATCGTTTTGGATGTCGTCACTCTGAACGATCCCGTTGATATTGTCGCGGGCGGCTTCGACGCCGGCATTCAAATCGGAGAATTTATCCAGCGCGACATGATCGCGGTTCGCGTCAGCCCGGACATAAGTCTTGCCGTCGTCGGCTCTCCGCAATATTTCAAGTCGCACGCGATTCCCCGCGCGCCCGGCGATCTAAAAGAACATCCCTGCATCGGAATCCGTCTCATGGGCAGTCCCTACCGCTGGGAATTCGAAAAGGGCCGCAAAGCCCTCACCGTCAACGCCCAGGGTCCGGCAATTTTCGATGACACGAACATGGTCATTCAAGCAGCATTGAATGGTGTTGGTCTCGGCCTCGCCTTCGAAGGCTTGGTCGCCGAGCACATTCGCCAGCGCCGCCTCATCCGCGTGCTCGAGGATTGGTGTCCGCCATTTCCGGGCTTCTTTCTGTACTATCCCAGCCGCCGCAATCAGCCCGCCGCGCTGACCGCCCTGATCAACACGCTTCGCCTTAAGTAGCCTCTGCGACCTCGCGTACGAGAACGGCGCCGCTGCCAATCGAGCACACGGCACGGCAACTCTTTAGCGATGAGAAGCAAGGTGATAAATCAAGAGCCCGATAAAACCAATTATCCCGAGCAGCACAATCGCAAAAATAATAGCCAACGGCCAGAACACCCACGACCATGCGTCTTTTTTTCTGATCTGCTGTATGGCATGGAACAACGAGAATGCCGTCGCGATTCCTCCCAGCGGTGTCAGAAAGAAGGCGGGCATAAAAATATCACCCTCCGGTCCCCGGCAGCCATGCTGAAGACAATAAATAGAGGGCGACACGATCAAATAGAGGTAAAGGGCCGTAATGAAATACGAAATTCCCAGGGCTACTTTGCGTAACATAGGCCGCTCGTGTAAATCATGAGTTCGTCTGAAGTATGAATGACGACAGCCACGTTAACACAACTAGCCGAGTGCCCGAGGTTCGCGCTCTTTGGTGTTCCGAGGTGCGAGATGAAAATTGCACGCGCTCCCTGAAGAAAACTTTGGCGCAGTGAGGTAAAAATCACAAAAGCAAAATCTGGAATACTAGAATCTCCGCGCAAGAGAAAAACAGGCGAAATTTTGTGCGAAAACCACCCCTGCCAGCTCGCATCCAAGACTCGACCTGTCGGGGCCATTGTTGCGCGTTTTTTGTGTCAAATTTCGACGCAAATTTCATACAAGCACTCTTGGGCTCTCTGTAAGTGATTGTGCACCTGATAGTTGCCGCGAAATGCATGTGCGCGAAAAATCGCGAAAAATGCAATCATCGCCGCATGCGCCGATCTTCGACGAAGTAAACACTTTGCTTGCAATCACCTAGAGGAAATGCTTCGCTTGCGGTTTTGGTGAGTTTCAAGCTTTTACCGCTAAGACGCGACAACGCCTTCATCAACGATGAAAGGCGATCAAATCGACCGCTATCGTGTAAAGTCTTTGTCATTATTATGTTGGGGGTCACAGAGTAGGCGCGGCGGTGTAATCCCGACCCCCCGTGTGAACACACCGGGAATCGCGCGCTGGGGCCACTTTTAAAACAAGCACAATTGCCCTATCTTCTATTTCTTCAAACAGTTAGCCCCTTCGCCGTCTGGTCAGCTTTGCCGCGTACGCCGAAATCGGAGGAATGCCCACCTTTCCAAGAAGGTAAAGGTGGGCCACCCGAAAACTCTTACGCTGCGATTGTGGTTGCCTGAACGGCCTTTACGGCGTCGCGGATTACATCGAGCACGCGTTCCGGTTGGGAGAGCATGGGCACGTGGCTGCTGTCGAGCTCATAAGTGGTTGCGTTCATGCGCTTGGCCATGGCGCGCTCCAGGTCAGGATGCACGGTGTGGTCTTTTTTGCCAACGATGTACCAGCTGGGCTTCGACTTCCAGGCGGTGCCTCCGGCTTTCGCGCCGAACAAGTCGGGCTTGGGGACGCCCTGAGTCGCCCAAACGAGCTGCTGCTCTTGCTCCGAGAGGTCTCCGCAGAAATATTTCGTACCCTCGCGGCGAAGCCAGATACGTCCATCGACCACGTCGATCTGCGAGAAGACATCGGTCTTCGGGAAGTTCGATTGTTGTGTCTGCGATGATTCATCGGCGTCAGGAGCGAGGGCGCAGATGTAAACCAAGCCGGCAACGCGATCATCGGTCCCGGCGCCAGTGATTACGGTGCCGCCATAAGAGTGTCCGACGAGGATGACAGGGCCGTTAACCCGCCCGATGGTTGCCTTGGTCACGGCGACGTCCTCTGCCGTTGTGTTGAGGCCATACTGCGCTGCAATACACGCATAGCCTTCCGCCAGAAGGGGAACGATCAACTTGGTAAAGCACGAGCCGTCGGCCCAGAGGCCGTGACAGAAAACGATGCTGGGTTTGGATTGCGTAGGTGTCATTTTATGTTCTCCTTTTAAAAACGCGTACATCTATCCTATGCCCAAGACAACTTAGGCTCCTGTAAATTTTTATGGTTTTTCTTGTTTCTTGACCGGTACGGAATGACACGCAGGTTGTGGCGAACGCGACAAGAACGGTTTCGACATCTGCGCCGCTGGAGATGATGTTCAATCATGACGCTGTGAAGCGCGGCTATGCGCCAAAGCCGGCCAGCAATGAGTACTTCGTGTTAGTCCAAGTCGAAACGGGCGATTCATACATGGTTCCTCGATTCGCACGTCGAGACATGGATTTGGGGCAAATTTTACCTGCCCAAAACCAGATCGATCCCCGAAAAAAGTAACTCCAACTTGGGCCGTGGGAGTTTGCCGAGACGTTCGGTCAGCAGGGACTTGTCGAGGGAAATAACTTGGGACACATTGGCGACCGAATCTTTTGGCAGTCCGGTAATCCGCGCAGACAAGCTGACGTTGCCGGGAGCAAGAGCCCATTTCAGATTGCTGGTCAGTGGAACGCAAACCACCGTGGAGATCCGGCTCTGGTTAAGCGCGTCGCTTTGAACTACGACTACTGGCCTGCGGAAGCCGGGGCCTGAACCGGTCGGAACGGGCAAGTCTGCCCACCAGATCTCGCCTTGGGAGATCACCACTCGCTCTGTTGCAGCCGTCTGCGGGAAGCTGCCGTCACGAAGGGATCGTCAGGCTCACCGATGGCAGCGATCGCGTTATCCATGGCCTCGGTGACCCGGTCGGGCGAGCGGCGGGCCACATACTCGCGCAAAGCATCGCTAAACAGGCGGCTCCGTGATTTTCGCGTACTCCGGGCAAGGCGTTCCGCCACGTCGAAAAGCTCATTGGGTATGGAGACCGCCGTTTTCATACCCAAAGTATAACCAAGTTGGCTTCGGTTGGCAAGGCGTAAGCAGGGGCGGCTAAAGCCCGCTTTTGGCTTCCCTTTGCCAACCTAAACCTTTAGCGAGCCGCGGAACGCTCTGCCGGCGTAGTAAGATTCGGCGCCGTTGTGATAAGTGAAAACGGTGTCGAAGCGGCGGTCACAAAAAAGCGCGCCGCCAAGTTTTCTGATATTGGGAGGCGTTCGCACCCAGCTCGAGGTTTTCAAGTCGAACTCGCCTAGTTTTTGCAGCTCGCGATATTGTTCTTCGGTTAGAAGCTCGATGCCGATGGCTGCTGCCATATCCACGGCATTATTTTTTGGTTTGTTTTCTTTTCTTGAGTCGAGGGCCTCGCGGTCATAGCAAATACTTCTGCGGTCTTTGGGACTTTCGGCGGCGCAGTCATAAAAAATATATTCGCCAGTCTTTTTGTCGAGGCCGATGACGTCCGGTTCACCGCTGGACTTTTCCATTTCGTTGAGCGCTAAAAGTTTTTCGGGGTTGGCTTCGAGTCTTGCCTGGACTTTAGACCATGCAAGATCTTTATGGCGGTTCATGTTTTTTTCGAAGCGAGCTTGCAAGGTTTTGAGGAGTTCTTCGGATTGTTTGGTTGAAAGGCTGACTTTTGCCATGGTTCTCTCCTTCTGCGGAGCTTCGCTCCGCCGGACAGCCGAGGGCGGCTGTCCCTACACAAACTTGGGCCAGCTTGGCGGCTTGAGGCCGAACTGCTCTGAATATTCTGCGACCAAGCGCTGCCAGCCTGCTAGCTTCATGGCGTCAACGCCGGCAACGGCCCCAATCGGCGTGCCTGCGAGGAGGCGATCGAGTACGTCGAAGCTGATGTGCCAGCCCGCCGCGCCCCACGAGATAAAGCCGCGGTCGATCTTATGCAGCAACGTGAGGCGTGTGCCGGTGCAAAGCGGCTCGAGTTCCCAGCGCATATCACCGCACTCGAGCAGCCTGGGAGCATCGGCGCGCGTGACTGTTGTCGCCAACGGTTGCTGCGGCCTTCCCACCCAAGTCATATTCACGGTGCCAACCGCTCCCAGATTTTCGTCGACGACGAAGGGCGCCCACTCGCGCAGTTGCGCCGGATCGGTCAGCGCCTGCCAGACTTTTTCGGGCGAGTGACGGAGGTCGCGGACGAGGATGAGGGTCCACTTGCCGGTATTATTTGGGCCACCATCTTTTCGTATTCGCGCCAGATTAGCCGGACCGGGTTCGTATCGCTCGAGATTGGTCACGGTGTTCGCTGCTCCAATATCTAAGTCGTTGGTCGTTGGTCGTTGGTCGTTTAGCCGTTGGTCGTTAGCAATTAGCAATTGGCAGTTAGCAATTAGTAAAACCAAATGCGCCCTACCAGCGCTTGAGCTCGGTGAGCTGAACGAGATTACCGCAGGTGTCGTTCAACATCGCAATGGTCGAGCCGGTCACGTCGGTGGGCGGCATGGTGAACTCGGCACCGCGGGCCTTGATGCGCTCGTAGTCCCCCTTGACGTTGTCGGTAAAAAACATGGTCGCGGGCTGATTCTGCTGAAAAATCGCCTGTTGATAAGCCTTCGCCGCGGGATTGTTGTTCAGAGCGAGCTGGAGCTCGATGCCATCCGGGTCATCGGGCGAGGCCACGGTGAGCCAGCGATAGGGGCCGTTGCTGAAATCGTTCTTCCTGGCAAAACCGAGCACTTCGGTATAGAAGCGCAGAGCGTTGTCCTGGTTGTCCACGTATATGCTGGTCAGTTTGATTTTCATTTCAGTTCTCCTTTATAGCTTTTTGGGTCGTGGTTGGGACCGTGAGGTCTTTGGTTTCGTGTCTGCTTTCGTCCCTGATTTGTGGGGGGCTTCCTGATTGATGCGGTCGAGATGGCGTTCGAGAGCGTCCACGTGAGCGGACCAGAAGCGGCGGAACTGGGCCAGCCATTCGTCCAC
Organism: Terriglobia bacterium; assembly: GCA_963702965.1. GTDB lineage: Bacteria > Acidobacteriota > Terriglobia > Terriglobales > Acidobacteriaceae > JAJPHW01. The sequence goes on along the minus strand of OY969776.1, from coordinate 2,312,300 downwards.
CTCTCGAAACCGGTTTGGTTTCAGGCGGTAGAGACGCCGCTGGGCGTCGACCGTGGACTCGACGAAACCGGCGTCGCGCAACACGCGCAGATGCTTGGAGACGGCCGGTTGCGACATGTGAAGCTGGCGCTCGATCTCGCCCACCGACTGCTGGGATGAGCCGAGGAGGCCAAGTATGGCGCGGCGGTTGGGTTCGGCGATGATTTCGAAGGCGGATTCCACGTTCTTTATATACTCTTGTCCGTATATACGTGTCAAGGAATATATAAAAGAGATTTCTTGAGGTGGGGCAGCCTCGGTGGGATGTTGCGAGTCGTAGTGCCCACCCTTTTCGTAAAAAGCACGAAAATGGTGGGGCAGCCTCAGTGGGATGTTGGGAGTCGTGGTCCCCACCCTTTTCGTAAAGAACACGAAAATGGTGGGGCAGCCTCAGTGGGATGTTGGGAGTCGTGGTGCCCACCCTTTTCGTAAAGAACACGAAAATGGTGGGGCAGCCTCAGTGGGATGTTGGGAGTCGTAGTGCCCACCCTTTTCGTAAAGAACACGAAAATGGTGGGGCAGCCTCGGTGGGATGTTGGGAGTCGTGGTGCCCACCCTTTTCGTAAAGAACACGAAAATGATGGGGCAGCCTCAGTGGGATGTTGGGAGTCGTGGTGCCCACCCTTTTCGTAAAGAACACGAAAATGGTGGGGCAGCCTCAGTGGGATGTTGGGAGTCGTAGTGCCCACCCTTTTCGTAAAGAACACGAAAATGGTGGGGCAGCCTCGGTGGGATGTTGGGAGTCGTAGTGCCCACCCTTTTCGTAAAGAACACGAAAATGGTGGGGCAGCCTCAGTGGGATGTTGGGAGTCGTGGTGCCCACCCTTTTCGTAAAGAACACGAAAATGGTGGGGCAGCCTCGGTGGGATGTTGGGAGTCGTAGTGCCCACCCTTTTCGTAAAGAACACGAAATGGTGGGGCAGCCTCGGTGGGATGTTGGGAGTCGTAGTGCCCACCCTTTTCGTAAAGAACACGAAAATGGTGGGGCAGCCTCAGTGGGATGTTGGGAGTCGTAGTGCCCACCCTTTTCGTAAAGAACACGAAAATGGTGGGGCAGCCTCGGTGGGATGTTGGGAGTCGTAGTGCCCACCCTTTTCGTAAAGAACACGAAAATGGTGGGGCAGCCTCAGTGGGATGTTGGGAGTCGTAGTGCCCACCCTTTTCGTAAAGAACACGAAAATGGTGGGGCAGCCTCGGTGGGATGTTGGGAGTCGTAGTGCCCACCCTTTTCGTAAAGAACACGAAAATGGTGGGGCAGCCTCGGCGGGATGTTGCGAGTCGTAGTGCCCACCCTTTTCGTAAAGAACACGAAAATGGTGGGGCAGCCTCGGTGGGATGTTGGGAGTCGTAGTGCCCACCCTTTTCGTAAAGAACACGAAAATGGTGGGGCAGCCTCGGTGGGATGTTGGGAGTCGTGGTGCCCACCCTTTTCGTAAAGAACACGAAAATGATGGGGCAGCCTCGGTGGAGGAGATTACGTCGCAGCAGACGCAAAAAAAGGCGATCCGTGAGGATCGCCTTTCGCAAATTGTTGTGCTTTTTAGAGAGGCTGTACGTTCTCAGCCTGCCAACCCTTGGGGCCCTTGGTCACGTCGAACTGGACCGTTTGGCCCTCCTGAAGGCTTTTGAAGCCTCCTGCCTGGATCGCGGAAAAATGCACAAAAACATCCTCGCCACTCTGACGGCTAATGAAGCCATAGCCCTTGGCGTCGTTAAACCACTTTACTGTTCCTTGTTCTGCCATGTTGGTATTGTGTTCCTTTCAATCAGTTTACGCTGGAGAGATTCGGAGGTGTCGAAGCGCGGTTACTGGCTGTTGAGGCGAGAACTGCTCGCGACCGATTCGGTCAAACGTACACAGGGATGTTACGTGGATCCTTCAGAATTAGCAAGGCGATTCGGCGAACGTCCAAAGCGGTAATCGGGGAGGGCGTTTTGGGGCAAAAGTCTCGGCCCGGCCGTCGCCGGGCCGATGCTGATTACGCCGGGGAAACCAGCGAGTGCGTCACGGCATGCACGGATAATGCGACACGGTTGTCCACGCCCACTTTACGCATGAGCTTCGATACGTGCGCCTTCACCGTCCTCTCTTCAATGCCCAACGGAGCGCTGATTTCCTTGTTGGATCGGCCCGTAACCAACATTCCTAAAATTTCTTTTTCGCGGTCGGTGAGCGGCTTGCGGTGCACCAGCGGTTTGCCGTAGATCGATCTTGATTGCGACTGATCGACGAATTTGGCCAGCACGCGGCGCGGCGCCCAGACTGACCCCTGATGCACGGTGCGGATTGCACAGGCCAACTCGGCGGCCGGCGCTGCGTCATCGACGCAACCCTTCGCCCCGCTCGCGAAAGCCTCGAGCATGGCTTCATCACTCAGGTTTGAGCCGGTGATGAGGATGCGGAGGCCAAGCCCCTTGGCCGCGAGATTGCGCATGGTCTCGCCGAGGTTTCTACCGGACTGGTGGCGCAAGATGGCGACATCAATCGGTTCGTGATTGCCGATATCGCTTTTTGTTACCGTGCTAAGCGCGACGGCATCGACCTCGATGTCAGTTTCTTTGCTTAACACCGAGCGGAAGCCGACCAGGCGCAGGGGATCTGCGTCGAGGAGCGTGACTTGAATCGTTGACTTCTTTATTGGAGCAGACTTCATTTTTTCGGACTTCATTGCTTCGGCCTTTACGGTTTCAGACTTCATTGCTTCTCTTGATCCTTCTTTATATGTATTGCCGGGTGACGCCTGGCTAATCGCGCCAGAGGTTAGCACCGGTTTTGCTGCATGACCCACTCTGAGGTGGTTTCCTCAAACTGGAAGCCATAACGTTGCCAGGGCGCATTGCCGGATTCTTTTCGCACCACGCGGGCGCGGCCAGCGTAACGTGCCGCGTCACCCAGCAAATAAACCTTGAACTCGGTGCCCTTCACCAACTGCCGTTCGCAAGTGCCAAGAAAACCCTGCGCGCTCACGTCTTCGGTGGTCGCGATATGCTCGACAATCGCACCATCGGCGTTGGTCCCTCTTAACTTGAGGCCAAGGCGCATGCGGATACGCACTTCGTTGCGGCGTTCGGGGCGGCCTTTTTCCAGTTCGGAAGCCAGAGTGGATTTGAGTTGACCAAAGTTGATGGGCTTGTCGATGTAGGCCTTGACTCCGAGGCGCTGGCAATATTCCTCGTACTTGGCGCGGGATTCGCCGCCGCCGCTGACCACGAAGATTGGAATATTCGAGGTGTAGCTCAGCGATTGAAAGCTCTGGCACAATTCAAAGCCGGAGAGGCGTGGCATCATGACGTCCAGCAGAATGGCGTCGGGCTGGTTCTCGAGGGCAAGCGCCATGGCCTGCGCGGGATCGCCCGTGTCCACAACTTCGTAGGTATCGGCCAAACGCATCCGCACCAGCTTGCGCATCGCTTCATCATCGTCAACCATTAAGAGTCTCTTCATACTGCCCCCTTTTTAAATTGCCGAAGCTGGCCGCTACGCGGTCGCACTCACGGCTTGTTCTTGTAAAGCATCCTGTATTTTTCGAACCAACTCTTCACGGGTAAAAGGCTTCATCAGAAACAACGCATCGGGGGAGAATGCGGCGCTACGCCCGGCAGACTGGCCGGTGTAGCCGGACATGTAAATCACCTTCAGGGAGGGTTTTTGAGCCAGCAGGTGTTGCACGAGTTCCACGCCGTCCATGCCCGGCATGACGACATCGGTCAGCACGACCTGGATTTCGCGGTTGCGCTCCTGACTGATACGAATCGCTTCGCTTGCACCGAGTGCCGCGAGCACGTCGTAGCCTACGGCGCGCAAGAGCGAGCAGGTCGATTTCAATAAGGATTCTTCATCTTCGACGACGAGTATCGTTTGTTTGCCGGCAGCGACGGAGGGGAGATTTTTCTGCGAATCTTTCGAGACCGGTTCTTCGTCCACGCGCGGGAGAAAGATGTTGAAGGTGGTGCCGCGGCCGATTTCACTGGTGACGTCAATGTAGCCACCACTCTGCTTGACGATGCCGTACACAGTGGCCAAGCCGAGGCCAGTTCCCTTGCCTTTTTCTTTGGTGGTGTAGAACGGCTCGAACATGTGAGCCAGAACTTCGGCGTTCATTCCCACGCCGGTGTCGGTGACGGTGAATAGAATGTAGTCGCCATGCTTGATGGGATAGGAGTGGCGGCGGGCAAATTCGTCATCAAGATGAGCATTCTTGGTCTCGATCGTCAGCTTTCCACCGGAGGGCATGGCATCGCGCGCGTTGACCGCGAGATTGAGAAGCACCTGCTCAATTTGGCCCTCATCGGCTTTGATTCGACCGGCGGCGGGGTCAAGGATGGTTTCGAGCTGAACATCCTCACCAATGATTCTTCGCAGCATCTTTTCAATTTCTGCGATGGTGCTATTCAATTCGAGAATTTTCGGTTCGAGGACTTGCTGGCGGCTGAAGGCCAATAATTGGCGAGTCAAAGAGCCGGCGCGCTTCCCTGCTTTCAGGATCTCTTCGACGCTGTCGGCCAGCGCAGGCGAATCGGCGACGTTGGATTGCAGAATTTCAGCGAATCCGATCATGACGCCGAGCAGATTATTGAAATCGTGGGCGATGCCGCCGGAGAGCCTGCCGACGGCTTCCATTTTCTGCGCCTGGCGATATTGCTCTTCGAGGCGTTTGCGATCTGTAATGTCACGATTGACGATGACGAGCTTTTCGACTTTTCCGGAAGCATCAGTGACCGTGCTGGCAGTGGATTCGAGCAAGCGCCAGGTGCCATTCTTGTGGCGCATGCGGTATTCGATTCTGCGGCCAGTTCCCTCGCGTTTCGTTTCTTTTGCGGCCTCCAGAACGCGCTCAACATCGTCTGGATGAATTTGTTCGAGTGCAGGAGTGGCTTGCAGCTCTTCCGGGGTATAGCCGAGGATGGTGGAGTAGGAAGGGCTGTTGTACAGGCGCTTCCCGTCAGCATCCACCAGCGCAATCATGTCGGCGGCATTCTCGCTAATCAGGCGAAAGAGTTCTTCGCGCTCGATAAGGCGACGGCGAATACGGTAAATCTGCAAATGCTGATAGATGACGTAGATGTCAAACAAGAGCACGAGGCAGATCAAACCGCGTACTACGCCCACAATTTCCAGACTCTCGGTCGTCTTCTCGGTCACATGGGCGTGGGGAAGAAGGAAAGAAACGAGGCCCATGGTTAACATCAAGGTGACAAAGACGGCTGAGGACCAGAGGCGCCATTCCCGGCGCTCGACGTTCTTGAACCACGACGCACCGTGGGTGTGAAGCGAATTGTGATCACTCGAGTTCATGGATTCGCCTGTCGTGCCGCCGCCTTTATGCCCTGCCGCCGACCACGGTATGTTTTAAGCACCGCTTGACTGCATCCAACAGCAACCGCGGATTCTTGAGTAGTGGTCCTTTTTCCAGAAATGCCGCTGCGCCTTCGCTCTTGAGCTTTTCTTCATTGCGTTGCGACATGCCGCTGAGGACGATCACCGGAATGTGGCTGGTGGAGACGTTGCTTTTCAACTGCCGAAGCACATCTTCGCCGGCGAGTTTGGGGAGCAACATATCCAAGATGATGAGGTTGGGAAGCTTTCCGCAGGCCAAGTGCAAGGCTTCTTCGCCATCGTGGGCGCCGATTACCAGGTAGCCTTCCCTGGTCAACAGGCGTTCGTTGGCCGCGCGCAAGAATTTACTGTCGTCAATAATGAGAACTGTGTTCACTGGCCCACTCCTACTGCAACCAAATCGTCAGTTAGAGTCACGTATTCCACATGCTCAACCCGGTTTCGACCGCTTCTTTTGGCCTCATACAATCCCATGTCTGCCTGATGCAGCAGGTCGTTCGCATCCACGACCGTCTGTCCATCGGCGACGGCGACGCCAATGCTTACGGAAATCACCCGGCTCTTGCCCATCGAGGTCACCGGCTTGTTGCAGACCAAGGCACGAATCTGGTCCATGCGAATAAGCGCGGAGGTCAGGTCGCAGCCCGGGAAGACGAGCAAAAGCTCTTCCCCACCAACCCGGCCGATGGAGTCGTAGACGCGGAGTTGGGATTGAAATCTGCGAGCGACTTCTTTGAGTGCGGCATCGCCAAAGAGATGCCCCAACTCATCATTTACTTTCTTGAAGTGATCGATGTCGATCATGGCGACGGTCACAGGTGAGTGGTCGCGCTTGGCACGGGCCAGTTCCCGTTGAAGAGCTTCCATGACTTCCTTGCGGTTCATCAAGCCGGTGAGATGATCGTAGGAGGCGGCGTATCGCAAGCTCTCGCGGGCGGCGAGAAGCTGGTTTTGCAGATCAATTACACGCTTCCCTGCCAGCAACCGGGCTTTGAGTTCGAGGTCATCGAAGGGCTTGGCGAGATAGTCGTCCACGCCGGCGTCCATCGCCTTTAGCAGATCAGCCCGGCTATCTTTGCCCGTGAGCAGCAGGGTGTAGGTATAAGGAAAAGCCGAGGGCAATTTACGCAAGCGGCGGCAGAGTTCGACGCCGTCCATCTTCGGCATGACCCAGTCCATGAGCACGAGCCGGGGGCTGTTGGGTTCTTGCAGCAGGGCCAAGGCTTCTTCGCCGTCGTGGGCCACCGTCACATCGAAACCCCAGGTCCGCAGGTGCCCGGTGATAATGCGCTCGTAGATCGGGGAGTCTTCCACCAGCAGAACGCTATTGTTTATGTTGTCGCTCATTTTCATGGCCTCGTTCTAAATTTTGTTAGTTTCGGTAAGTCTTACTGCACGGACAAGTTGATGGTGGTTGAAGACTGCACCGAACCACTCGTACCTTTAATCGTTACGGTGTAGTTCTGGCTTTGGGTTTGCGTGGAGGCGACGCCCAAGCCGCCAGCGCACCCAGTCAAGATCATGCCGCTGGCCAGTACCGCACAGACGACGAACGCCTGGAGCAATTGGGCGAAACGCTTGCGCTTGCCGCCGGCGAAGAGGCACATACCGAAGGCCGTGCCGGTCGCGGTCATGGGAAATCCAGGCCGGCGGTTCTGGGGCACGCTGGAGCTCTGCGTGGGGGCATGAATAGTCAGCACGGTGGTTGCGGCCTTCGACCCGGGAGTGACCTTGGCCGCGCTCCAAGTTGCGGTAAGGCCGGCTGGCAGCGAGGAGGTCGACATGCTTACCGCCTTGCTATACGCGCCGCCGACGGGAGAGACCGTAACGTTGATGTTCACCGATCCGCCAGAGTTCAGCGTGAACGGCGTCTGGGGAGCCGAGACCGTAAAGGTTGCAGTACTCAGAACCGTCACGGAAACGCTCGTCGAAGTCGAGCCTGCAAAACCAGCATTGCCGGAGTAAACGGCCGTGATGCTGTTAACGCCAAGCGGCAAGCTGCTGGTGGTGAAAGTTGCCACTCCCGAAGCGTTGGCGCTGATGGTTGCGAGCAGCGTCGTCCCGTTGTAGAAGTTCACCGTACCGCTGGGCGAACCGGTCGGCGCAGGGCTCACGGTGGCGGTCAGGACGACTTGCTGTCCTGATGTGGTTTGAGTCGGCGAGGCACTCAAACTGGTGGCCGTAGTCGTCAAGGCCGCCTTGGTCACAGTTTCAATCAAAGCCGTTGAAGTTGAAGCGGCGAAGATGACATTGCCCGAGTAGACGGCGGTGATGGAGTCTGCGCCGGCAGCCAAATTACTGGTTTCAAAAGTCGCCACGCCGGAAGCGTTCACCGTCCCGCTGCCGATCAGTGTGGCGCCGCTGTAGAAATTCATCGTGCCGTAGGAAGCGCCGGAAGGCGTCGGACTCACGATGGCGGTAAATTCCACCATCTGTCCAAAAGGCACCGGGTTGATGGAAGAAGAAAGACTAGTTGTGGTCACAATCGCGGGCCCGCCGGTAAGTGAAACTGCGCTCGACTGGCTGGCTGCGCGGCTGGCATCTCCTGGAAAGCTGGCGACGACATTGTGCGTGCCAGTGCCGGGCGCGTTGATATTTGTCGCGGTGGCGCTTACGCTCTGCTGACCCAGCAGAACACTGACCGTACCTGTGAAATTAGGAGTGGCAAGATCGACGATGCCATCACCGTTGAAATCGGCTGCGGCCACTGCCAAGGGCCCGCTTCCGACCGGATAAGCCACTTGCGGCTGAAATGTTCCATCACCCTTACCCAGCAGCAGGCTTACCGTGTTGTCGTTGGCATTCGCGATTGCAACATCGAGTTGATTGTCGCCGTTGAAGTCAGCCAGTGCCATTTGTAGAGGACTACGGCCGGTGGCATAGGAAACCTGGCTCTGGAATGTGCCGTCACCATTGCCCAGCAGCACGCTTAGCGTGTTCGCGTTGTAGTTGCCGACAACGAGGTCGAGAAAGCCGTCGCCGTTGAGGTCCCCGACTTCCACAGAACGCGACCCAGCACCCGTAAGATAAGCTTGCGGCGCCGCAAAGGTGCCGTCTCCGTTATTCAGGAGAACGGCGACGTCCGCATCGCCGGCGTTGGCGGTGACTATGTCAGGGTAGCCGTCGCTATTGAAGTCGCCGATTGTAACTTTGTTCGGCCCATTGCCAGTGGGATAAGTTACCGCGGCCTGGAATGTGCCATCGCCGTTACCCAGGAGTACGCTTACATCGTTGTCGTTGGAGTTCGCGATTACAAGATCCTGAACGCCGTCCCAATTCACGTCCGCCACTTCCACAGATTCGGGACCGTTGCCTGACGCGTAAGTCACCTGCGACTGAAAAGTTCCGTCGCCGTTGCCAAGCAACACGCTCACCGTACCGCTAAAGTAGTTGACGACGGCAAGGTCCTGGATCCCGTCTGCGTTGAAATCGCCGACTGCGACGCCTTGCGGCAAAAGCCCAGTCGCCACGGTGCTCGGATTTTGGAATGTTCCATCTCCCCTGCCTAAGAAGACATTCAGATTATTGCTAGTGACGACCGCAAGATCAGGAATGCCGTCGCCGTTGAAATCACCCGTCGCCGCGTAATACGGGGCTGCGCCCTGGGCATGTGCGGAGCTGGCAGATGCACTAAACGCGAAGTTGAGCGTCGAAGGATCGAGTGCTGCCGCGCCCAACACGTAGTTGCCATTGCTCGAGTCAACGAAGGAAACGTTCCCCGCAGGAACAAGACGACCAAATGCCGTTACGGTCGAGGTCAGCGTATATGCGCCGGCGTTGCCGCTCTTCGTGATCGAGGTTGCCGATTGGTACGATGAAGTGCCGGTGACCGTGAGAGATTGCGCTTCAGACGAACTGCTCCAGTCTCCACCGGGCGCGCTGTATTGCGCTTGTATGTTGTAGTTGCCGACTCCAGGTACGAACTTCATCGTTGCGGTGCCGCCGCTGGTCACCTGAACGATTCCCATCACTCCAGGTCCGGGGCACGCCGCAGCCAGATTGCAAAAAGTTACGGATCCTGAGGTGAGCGGTAAATCATCGTGCAAAGGAGACGCGGTCAGCGTCACCGTCGTTCCTGCCGTCACAGAATTACTGGGCGAGACGGTCAGCGTAGTGGCATTGTTGCTGATGCCCTGACAGGGGCCGGCAAAAAGCCCAATCGCGATCAGAGTTAAGAAACAGACAAACCGAGTTCTCGCGGAAGTCATAAGTTCGCTAGTATTTCGTGGCATACGCATGATGTTCCTCGTTGGAGAAGTTCGGGGAGGGCTGCTGGATGGCGTTCGTGATAGCTATGGCACTTGGCCTGCCAAAATTAAATTGCTCTAATTTGAACGAGATACAGACGAGCACCGCGCAAACACCCATCCGTCTGCTGCTCACAATTCGAACAGTTGTCTACTTTCCGAACACTATTCGGACTCTGCGAAGGACGCGGGATCCGGCGATAGCGATGGACATCTCAGGGTTGCGGTTTACTACGTAGGGGAGTAATTCCTGCCGATGATAGGTTCGGGCGGCAGTGATTTGCCTGATGGGAGTGGCACGAAGCATTGGTTACTACGGCTATTACTTACCATTACCTTCTCGCAATTGGCAACGGTACGTGTACCCACGTAAGCTTCATTCATCGCGGACGTAGCAAACGCCGCAAGGAGAAACATCGTGAAATCAAACTTACTGATCTTAACGGTTGTGATGGGACTGGCAAGCTTCTCTGCGGCGAAGGAACTGCCAGACGCGCCCAGCGCGATTTCGGCATCGAGCAGCATGATGGTGGAGTCGGTGATGCCCGCGCCGATACAACGCGCCGAGCCGGCTAAGACGGTGGATGCTAAATTTCTAACCTTGGCTGTGATCTCTACTGGAAGTACTTTTGCGGATTCTTATACGACGCTATTCGCGCGTGAGAATTGGTTGGCGGGAAAGACCGGCGTCTGCAACAAAGAAGTTGAGTCCGCCTATCTGTATGGAACGCACCCGACGGTGGGTCGAGTCTATGCCGTGGCTGCCGTGAAATCGTCCGTGTCCATATTGGCTTCCTATTACCTGCGGAAGCATCACAGCAAGTTCTGGAGCCTGCCGATGGTTACCAACTCCATCTTTAGCTTGCAGGGTGTAACTCAGAACATGATCGTCTGCAACTAGCCTCAGGCTTGCCTCGCGGCTGCGCGATACCCTGCGGCCAGCCGCGTCTGCCTCCAGCCACTGCTTCTGCTCTCCGATCACTTTGCGTTCTGTCGGCATCTGCTTCACGCCATATACATTGCAAGAGGAATGCCACACTTGGTGCCCCTGCGTTGCCTAGCTTTATCAATCATTTGCGGGGCAGGCGTGCGTTCAGGCGAGGCAGTCACTGTACGACTATAGAACAGCGCGTCCCGAAATCGTACAAAACGCGAACGCTATCCGGACGGATAGCACTTCACCCGAACAGATAGCAGGCGGCAGCTCTCAATTCACTCCAAGTGTAGCCAACCAAACGAATTCACCTTCCCGATCATGCCATGCTGGCGCGGCCATCAGATTGCTGTTTCATTTTGAAACACTAGCAGTCGTTGCTTGGGCGCACGATGCCAGGTTCCCCGATGCACAGGTTCTCGGGGGAGTTGGGGCGAATACTACCCATATTAGATGAGGTTACCGAGGGAACACCCTTTAGGACACTTGCTAATGTGTCCCCATAGGAGGCGTATTCTAGCGGAAAGACACATATGTCTAGAGGTCATTCCCCCTGTAACGGGCCTAAAAAGATGTGAAATCTGGTGAATGCTAAATGGCTAATGAGACGCCTACACTGAAGGTATTAGTCATTGATGACGACGCCCAAAACTTGGATCTAATTGGCGACGCCCTCAAACAAGAAGGTCTTGAGATTGCTCAAGCTCTCGGCCCGCGGCTCGGACTAGAGAAATTTTCCACACTTCGTCCCCGGGTCGTTCTTCTCGATTTGATCATGCCCGAAATGGGAGGGATGGAAGTTCTGGAGCGGATGATCGCTGCGGACCCAGGCGTAGATGTAATCCTGATGACGGCGCATTACTCTGCTGAATCAGCGGTCGAAGCGATTCAGAAGGGTGCGGCAGACTATCTAACCAAACCCCTCAATATAGAGAAACTAAGGGATCGATTCAAAACCCTTCTCACGGACGCGCAAACGCGCGTCAACACCCTCAAGCTCGATAATCAACTTGTTGGAGCCTACCAATTCGAAGGTATTGTCGGACGCAGTCCGCTGATGTTGGATGTCTTCGCAAAAATACGCCGGGTTTCACCTCACTTCCGCACGGTACTTGTAACCGGCGCCACCGGAACGGGCAAGGAGCTTATTGCGCGTTCTCTGCATCGCCTTAGCCCGGTTTCAGGCGGACCCTTCGTCGTGTGCAATTGTGCCGCATTGGTTGAGACGTTAGCTGAAAGCGAACTCTTCGGCTACGTAAAGGGCGCTTTCACCGGAGCGACCCAAGATAAGAAAGGGCTTTTTGAATTAGCCAACGGCGGTTCCGTTTTCCTTGATGAAATCGGTGAATTGCCTTTAGCGGGACAGGCGAAACTTCTCCGGGTTTTGCAAAATCGTCAAATTCAACGCGTGGGTTCTCCGCTGGCGCATGACGTTGACGTCAGGGTCATTGCGGCGACAAACCGGGACCTAAAAGTCATGGTGCGCGAGGGACGATTCCGCGAAGACCTGTATTATCGGCTGGCAATGATGGAAATTAGTTTGCCCAAGCTGGTGGACCGGCGAGAAGATCTCCCGCTGCTGCAGCGATATTTCGTAGAGCACTATGCCACGGCCTACGGCAAGCAAATCACCGGCTTCACGCGCAGGGCCCAGGTACGGATGTCGCTCTATTCATGGCCCGGCAATGTGAGGCAGCTCGAGAATGTGATCGGAAGCGCCTGCATGCTGGCAGACAACCCGGTGCTCGATATCGACGACTTGCCTGTCGATTTGCAGGAGGCGCAATTACAGCCATTCGATGACGACGAGTTGGTGTCATTGGAAGAAGTCCAAAGACGGCATGTGCAACGGGTACTGGAGCACGTTTCGGGCAACAAAGCGCGCGCGGCCGAAATCCTAGGCATAGGAAGAGGCACGATCTATCATTTCTTGTCCAAAATGAAGTCGGACAAAGCTTCCAAAGAACAGAGTGAAGAACCGATCCCGCCGGACTTAGCTTTGCGCAAATCCGTGCGGCATGGCTCTAGCTAGCGCAGCACCGACGCCCAAGGAATTACTAAGGTCTTTCCCCGGTGGCGCCTCAGGGTTTTTCCTGATTGCGGCATTGTTAACAATGAGCTAAATGAAGAGTACCGTGGGGGGTACGTTGCGCAAGTCGAGCTACCTTCGGCTGCCGGATTAATCTGCCTCCTGGACGAAGATTTGGAGGATTCAAGAATGGCATCCGCGCGTTTGGGGCCAGATCTAAGGCAATCTTCCACGCGTCCTAAGCGCAAATCCATTTACGCTGCTATTCTTGTGTTGGCGGCTGTGTGTGGAATTTTTTTGGCGTGGCCGCAGCTAGCCTGGACCGTTTTCTCCGTCAATTATCTGCCGCAAAGATTTAGTTATCTCGGCAGCCCTGCCCTGACGTGGGTGCACTTCATTGGCAATTTCCTCATTGGCATTTCTTTCCTGGCGATATTCGGCGTGTTCCTGTACCTCGCGCGGAAGGAGCGCAATCTCCGAATCTACTCGTTATATCTGGTGTTCGCGTTGCTGGCCCTCGGGTGTTGCCTGACAAATTTGGCGGAGGGAATCACAACCTGGATACCGGTTTATGTCCTTTCCGCAAGCCTAAAGCTATTCACAGCGATCGTTTCGTCCTTGGCCGCGATCCTGCTTCTGGCATACGTCCCCCGAATTATTGCTCTGATCCAAAAGGCCGAGACATCGGAGCAACATCGGGTGGCGTTCGAATCAGCAGATCGCGAGCGGAACGACGCGCTGGAGGAATTATGCAAAGCAAAAGCGGACTTGGAACGGCGGGTTCGCGATCGGACCATGGAACTGGAAGCCCTCAACAGTGCCATCCAGTGCGAGATCAGGGAGAGAATTCGCGTCGAGAAACAACTCGTCAAACTCGCTTCGATTGTGGAGTTTTCCGAGGACGCCATTCTGACGAAGAATCTTGATGGCATGATTACGACCTGGAATAAAGGAGCCGAGCGGCTCTATGGGTACACTGCTGAAGAGATCATCGGCAAAGCCGTATCGATGTTAGCTTCCGGCCGAACGAGCCGGCGAAGACGCCACGCTGGTCGACGTGTCGCTCGCGGGGAGCGAGTGGAGCACTTTGAAACGGTGCGGGTAACGAAAGATGGCCAGCGGATTGATGTCTCACTGACACTCTCCCCGGTAAGGAACCTGACGGGAGAGATTGTCGGCGCTTCCTCCATTGCACGCAACATTTCGGAACGCAAGAGAGCAGAAATTTCCCTGCGCAAGAGTCACCAGAGGACCCGGGAAATTCTCGACAACATCTTCGCGTTTGTCGGATTGCTTTCTCTTGACGGAGTGCTCTTGGACGTGAACCGGGCGCCTCTGGATGTAGCCGGGGTGCGGCGAGAGGATGTGGTTGGCAAATCGGTGCCAGAGACCTACTGGTTTTCAGATTCCCCCGAAGCTCAGGCGCGGGTGCGGGCGGCCATTGACCGGGCTGGACACGGCGAGACCATACGTTACGACGAGATCCTGCGCGCAGCCGGAGATCAGCACATCTATGTTGACGTCATTTATGGCCCCCTGCGGGACCCTGATGGGCGGATCGTGAATGTTGTCGGCTCCGCCGTGGACATCTCCGAACGAGTTCATGTTCAAAACGCATTGATCGAATCGGAGAAGCAGTATCGCCTCTTGTTTGACAGCAGTCCGCTGCCCATGTGGGTCTTCGACCGCAAGACCCTTGTCTTTCTTGAGGTGAACGAGGCTGCGGTCAACCATTACGGTTACTCGCGCGAGGAATTTCTTCGCATGACCATCCTCGATATCCGGCCGGCGGAAGAGGCGTCCCGTCTTCTGCAACATATGAAAACGCTTGAGCATGGCTTGCAAGCGCTGGAATTATGGAAACATCGCAAGAAGGATGGAAGCATCATTGACGTTGAGATCACCAGCCACGAATTAGGATTTCAACAAAGGGACGCACAATTAGTTGTGGCTCACGACGTAACCGAACAGCTGAAGGCGGAGGAGGCCCTGCGGCATTCCGAGGAAAAGTTTTCCAAGACCTTTCGGGCCACTCCACTCCCGATCACGATTAGTGTCGCCGGCGACGGGCGATATATGGATATCAACGAAGCATTCTCTGAAATCATGGGGTATGACCGCGAAGAGGTGATCGGCCGCACAGCCTTCGATCTGAAGATCTGGGCCGATTTTGATGACCGGAAAAGGATGATCGAACAGCTCGCAATCACTGGGCGTGTTGATTCCTTTGAAACATACTTTATGACGAAGAAAGGAGAAAAGCGGACGGTCTTAATTTCGGCGGAGATAATCAAGTTGGACGGCGCCGACTGCGTCATCGCAATCACGAACGATATCACCGAAACGCGAACCCTCGAGGAACGGTTCCGACAAGCGCAAAAGATGGAGGCAATCGGCAGGTTGGCTGGGGGCGTGGCCCACGACTTTAACAACATTCTGGGAGTGATTATTGGCTACAGCGATCTAAGCCGGGAGCAGATGCAGCCAGGCAGCCTAGTGTTGAAGCACATTGACCAGATCAAGAAAGCCGCCGTGCGGGCGAGCGCGCTGACGGGTCAACTTCTGGCCTTCAGCCGTCAGCAGGTCCTGCAGCCTAGCGTACTGAATCTCAACGCGGTGGTGAACAATGTGAGCAAGATGTTGCTGCGGGTGGTGGGCGAAGATGTCGCATTGAATTTCGTACCGGGTGCACCGATTGGTAATGTGAAGCTCGATCTAGGACAGATCGAGCAAGTGCTGATGAATCTGGTGGTCAACGCGCGCGATGCGATGCCCCGCGGCGGCCAGATTATTATCGAGACCGCGAATGTTGAATTGGACGAGACCTATGCAAGGGAACATATGCCGGTAAACCCCGGGCCTTACGTCATGCTCGCCGTGACGGACACTGGCACCGGGATCGAAAAGGAGGTAATGTCGCAAATTTTTGAGCCCTTCTTTACGACCAAGCCGCTGGGAGAAGGGACCGGGCTGGGCTTGTCCATGGTCTATGGCGTTGTACAACAGAGCGGCGGCAGTATTTGGGTGTACAGCGAACTGGGCAAGGGCACGAGCTTTAAAATGTACTTCCCGCGCGTGGAGGAATCCGCCATATCGCTCATCGAGTCTAAAGCCGAGGTGGCTGCGCCCTCTGGCACCGAAACCATACTCCTCGCGGAAGACGAAGAAGACCTGCGTCAACTGACCGCAGACCTCCTGGGCAGCGGGGGTTACAAAGTCATGCTGGCGGAAAACGGGAAGGCTGCGCTCGAAATCCTGAAGCACTCTAAGGGTGTCGATCTCCTGCTAACCGACGTAATCATGTCGGGCATGAGCGGCAGCGAGTTGGCGGCGCATGCCACAGAACTTCGCCCGACTATTAAAGTGCTTTACATGTCTGGATATAGTGGCCATCTCATCGAAAATCACGGTGTAGTGGAGGCGAAATCCGTCCTTTTGCAAAAGCCATTCACCAAACAAGCACTGCTCGCGCAGGTACGCGCTGTGCTCGACGCACCCGCCTAAATTAACGTCTCATGGCAATAAATTGGTGTGGCCGTGCGGGGTGAGACAAAAAAAGAATGGCGGGGACGACGGGACTCGAACCCGCGGCCTCTGCCGTGACAGGCTAGGCATAAACGTCTTATCAGCGACTTACATTCTCGCGGGGGCTGCCAAGTCGCTGAAAAGGACTGTAGGAACCGTTCCGTGTGGGTAAACTTGTGTGTAAGAATTTTTTCGGTCAGGATGCCTTTAGGACGTTGGCATGAAGCACCAAACTGACTATCAATCCGGTGTCCATACCGTACCAGCAGATAGAATCCGCAACGCTCGCTAGACCCCCCTTATCCCCAATCACCGCGCTCCTCACGGTAAGTTTCCATATTGCTCCCGCCCGTCCTGACAGCGCTCAACGGCTCCCCTACCTCACTGTGGTACTCTCAACCCTATTCATCATCCGACAGCCAAATGACACACCACGTGGTTCACATATTGGAGGAATCAGGATGCCCCGACTAGTAAGACTCAATCTCTACCTGCTCGCAATTGTGATGTTCCCGTCCGCCGCTTTCTGTCAGGTTTTCCAGCTTGCCGAGCTCAATACCAAACAAATCCGCGCCCTTGATCGATCGAAGACGGTCGTGCTGATTCCGGGAGGAATTCTGGAAGAGCACGGGCCTTATCTTCCCTCTTTCACGGACGGATACGTGGATGCGGCGGTCACGCAGGAACTGGCACGTTCCATTGTGGCGCGCCCTAAATGGAGTGCCGTCATTTTTCCTGCCGTGCCCCTTGGGGTTGGCGGGGCCAATGGTATCGGCGGCAAATGGACTTTCCCCGGCACATACACCGTGCGCAGCGAAACTCTGCGCGCCGTGTACATGGATTTAGCGAGCGAGTTGGGAGAGCAAGGATTTCGCTGGATCTTTCTCGTCAACAACCACGGTGATCCATTGCACGCCCGGGCGCTCAATCAGGCTTCGAACTATTTCCACGACGTTTATGGCGGAACCATGGTCAATCTCAGGGATCTGGCACCAATCGCAACTTGTTGCGGTACGGAAGAGAAAATGTTTACGCCTGCCGAGCTGGCCGAGGAAGGATTCACTGTACACGCAGGAGCCGACGAGCACAGTCTGATAGTATTTCTGCATCCTGAACTTGTTGATCCGTCCTACAAGGAGGCCTCTTCACTTACTGGCAAAGGCGTCGCTGACCTTTTCCGTATCGCGGAAACACCCGACTGGCCCGGCTATTTCGGGGCGCCGCGGTTGGCAAATGCGGCATTAGGCGCGCGCCATTTTTCAGACTTAGCACGCGTCCAGTCCGATTTGGTTTTGAGGATTCTGGATGGTCTGGACTATCGAACGATCCCGCACTTCTCCGACCGCTTTGATTTCAGCAAGATTCCCGGGTTGCAAGCTGAATTCGAGCGAGATCGTTCATGGGAGAGGAAAGAAAAAGAATGGCTGAAGTCAGTTGCAAATGAGAAGCCATAACAACCCTTAGAGGAGCACTCAAGGTGAAGGTCGAATCAAGACCGTCCACTTTGTACGATCGTCGCTCGGTAACAGGCAGCCGCAACGTTACTATCGAAATTTGACGAACTGCGTTTTAGCTAGATCGGTCGCCCGAGCGTGAGCCAAGATGCTTCGATCACGATGTAGGCTAGGAGCACTAGAATGTAAGGGCGGGCTGCCAAGCGGCGGCTCCGGTCGAACACGATTAGCCATAGCAGCAAGGTGTCGATCAAAGCAAGACAGACAGTCTGGGAAGGAGCCTGCCGTACGTGGAAAAGGTATCCAAGCACTCTCGCCATTCCTGCTGGTAGTAACACCAGCGCGATGCAAATCATGCACCGCATGTGTGTCGCAACATCGCGCCGACGAATCGCCGCGATTGATACGGCATACAACACCCCAAAAAGCAGAAGCTGGGCAGCGGACAGAAACTCGGCGTTGCGAGCCATGGCTATCGTCGCGCCGTCGGTCGAGTGCTCGTGATATTCCTTCCACAACATTGCGCCAGAGGAGATTAGCACGATAGGTATCAGGGCGTTCGAGAATTTGCCAAGAATGCGATGGGTCGGGATTGCTCTGTAGCGTACGGCAAGCGGCTGTACGATCAACAAGAGGAGAAAGCAAAAAAGCGAAGCTGCGTGGACATGGACCGCCATCGTGATGGTCTCGTCAAAATGGGGAATCTCTGAAAAATACGGAACCCAGAAACCCGCGACGAAGGTTGGCAGAAGAACAAGTAAGACGTAGCCAAGATTGCGGTAGGAGCGCTCCATGTGTTGGGTAGCGGGATTCTAGCCCGTCGGCTGAGGCTTTTCAACCGCCTGCGAAAGACGAGCGGGCGCGGGACGCGGCGAACATGCAAGACCGCTACTGAGCCAATGGACTTCGAGAGGAAGTCTGGACTAGCCTAAGCGGGTGCCATCCGAATCGGGGATGATTCAAACCGGGAGGCGTTCAATGAACCTTTCTGCATATTGGAAACCGAGTCTCGTTTTGTTTGCCTTCGTTGCTGCTGGTGCTTCGTCATCGACAACACCCGCGTCGGTTGACACAGCGGCAATCGCCGAAACAATCAAGGCAGACGTCGCTCAACTCGTTGCTGGACTCAATGCCCACGATGCAGTGAAGACAACCGCCTATGACACCCCAAATATCATCTCCATGGAATGTGGCAGCCCCTCAACTGTTGGGGTAGAAGCCGACAGGGAGGGCTTCAAAATGGGCTTTGCCCGCGACCCTTTATGGAGAGTCAGTCTCATCGACGAAACTGTGGATGTTGCGAGCAGCGGAGACTTGGCAGTCTACCGTGGCACCTATAACGAGGATAACGGTCGTGCAGGTGTGCTAATGACCCATAAGACGAATTTCATTGCGGAATTCAAGCGTCAAGGCGATCAATCGTGGAGGATCGTCTGGTACAGCGTCTCCAACATGGAACAATCGCATCCGAAGTAATTGTCGGATGCCCGACCTTCGTGACACCCGGCCGACCTCTGCTCTGCGTTTCTGATTGCCGTCAAGGCGGCTGCGACCTGCACCGGCGCCCAGCCGCCATTCGAGAATGTTGCTGCGAGCTAGATGCATCTTTGAGCTAAAATCCTTCGCAGTAGTCGTTCCTGAGTGGGAGGCGATTCATGGAGCGCAGAAAGTTTCTTGCTCTGACTGCGGGAGTTGCGGGCGCACAGTTTTCTGTCGTGCCAGCAACCTTGGGGATGGTTGCCGCACCACACGAATCAGATCAAGCCTCAGCAAGACAGCCCGTATTCGTCCCGTCCGGCTTCACGCGCGAAACCAACGGCACGAACCAACGTGCGCCCTCACCGTCAGGGATGTTCGACACGGAGGTAGTTCGTGCCTCGGACTCCGATGGGCGGCTGGCGACCTATGTGTTTCCGATCGGAGACCATCATCCTTACAGCGGTGCGCCTCTTCACGTGCATCACCAGCAGGATGAATGGCTCTATATCTTGGCGGGCGAATTCGTCGCCGAAGTTGGCGGCAGGCGGATGCGCCTCAAACCCGGCGATTCTCTGCTGATGCCGATGAAAGTTCCTCATCGCTGGACTGTGGCGCAATCCGCGCATTGTGGCGCAATCCACCTATACAGCCCTGCCGGCCTCATGGAAATGGAGTGGGCGCCTCTCGCGCGAGACGAAGACCCGAAAAATGTGGAGGCTCGGAAGGCGGAGTTCGAGAAGCATGGATTAACGCTTCTCGGAGTACCGCTCACCAAAGAAGAAATCGATAATACGGTTTGATGGAAGGGTTGCGAATTCCGAAGCCTTGCCTCCCTCACGCCGCCTTGCCGGGTGCCGCATCCTTTGCGCTTTCGGCGAAGGGTGCGGTTTTTCTCTGTATATTTGAAAGGAATGGCGGGGACGACGGGACTCGAACCCGCGGCCTCTGCCGTGACAGGGCAGCGTTCTAACCAACTGAACTACGTCCCCACTCGTGCGCAGCCGATTGCGGCCGCGTCTGGCTGATTCGTTGTAGGAATTGAATTCCGGATTCACTCATCCCAGACCGTTTGGCGTGAGTGCACGAACCAACTGCATCGGGTCAGCTGTCCCTGACCGAAAATTCATTGTAGCAGACCAACGTAATCGACGACCACCGCAAACGGATCAGTCGCCCTCTAAAATCGGCGAAGTTCACGGAGACTTGGGATGGTGGGCAGTGCAGGGCTCGAACCTGCGACCTCCTGCTTGTAAGGCAGGCGCTCTAACCAACTGAGCTAACCGCCCATCGCAATTCAAGTATATACGGAGCGTGCATTTGCTTTCGCCGCAGTATGCAGAGGGTGAGCATCCCAATGAGAAGGCCCCTGAGCGGGGCCTTTTGTGCAGCTGCATTGAAAGAATTTGGGGCGGGCGCTAAGCGGCCGCGGCCAACGTGGTTGTCGCTACGTCGAAGGTCTCAACCCGCGGAGGCGATTGCATCACGGGCGTCAATTTTTCGATAAGCCGGGGGTAGGTCGAAGATTGATACAGCTCGGCGTTCTTGCGGTCATCCCAAAAACTGATGACCACTGCGCGATTGTTATGGTCGACCAAAGTCAGCTCATCGCGGAATCCGGTCTGCTGCTTCAGAACTGGCAGAATTTGCGACTCGAATAACTGGATGAACTCTTTCTGTTTTCCGTCTCTGAGTTGGATGTGAAGGTTGCGAGTGGTTTTCATTTTTTCTTCCGAATCTCCCTGACGAAATGAAGGTCTTTTTGTCGATAATTCAGGAGCGGCGGAGGCAGGGGTTCAGCGTCGCATTATAAGACCTATGTCTTTTACTATCAGTTAGATAACTGTATACCCGCAGGGGCAAAAAGTCAAGACTTTTCGGTCGAATTATGCGGTCGTATCAAGACACCATTTCCATACGCATGCGCGCGGGCAATTCCTACTGTGCAAAAGTGAACAGCGCTTCGGTGTGCAAAAGCGGATAGTGCCTATGTGGTGCAAAAGCGAACGATTCCTGCTTTGGATTTCGTGTGACGACAATCACAATTTTTTGTGATGGATATCACTGCGCCACGTATTTTTCCGTGCTATGGTGGGCGAGATTCCACAGGGTCGAAAGTTTGCGTGATACGAATTTTGATTGAGGCTGCAAGCATGCTGTGGCAACGTTGGTCAGGCGTACGATATCTGCTTCTCGTTGGCTGCATGGCAGCTGCGGGCGTGATGTTGGGCCAGAAAATGCCAGAATCTACAACTGGCCCCTCGGTATCGCAAACATTCCTTAAGGCAGAGCCTTCCGAGTATGCCGGCATCAATGAGTGCCGCTCCTGCCACAAGCCGGAATATACGGAATACGAAAAAACCGCGCACGCCAAGGTAGCTGTTCCCGGCAAGAGCTACATCTCCGGGTGCGAAGTTTGCCACGGGCCGGGACAAGCTCATGCGAAAGCGATGGAGGATGCCGAAGGCGATGAAGCGCAGACCCGGAAAGGGCTCGAAGATCATCCGATCTTTTCATTCGGCGTTAATCAGAAGATTTCGGCCGCGCTCAAGCAGTATCCCATTTTCCACTTCCGCTCCGACGCCAAGGAAAATGCCGCACATTGCCTGATGTGTCATACCAGCAGCCAGCATCAGGAGCTCTTTGCCAGCTCGGCGCATGCGGCGCATGGGCTCTCCTGCAATGACTGTCATAGCGCCCATCTTGTGGACGCGGTGAAAGATCAAAGCAAGGGCGAATTGAGTTACCCCCAGGCTTATTTCTTTCAGGTTCCGCAACTGCCGGACGAAGTGCGCTGGCTGCACAGCAGTTTGCTCAAGGAGTCCGAACCCAAGCTCTGTTTCAGCTGTCACGGCACGATTCAGGCGGAATTCGCTCTGCCGGTTCATCATCGGGTGCCCGAGAACCTGATGAAGTGCACCGACTGCCACAATCCTCACGGAAGCATGAATGTAGCCAGTCTCAACAAGCCGAACTTTGAGGCCTGCGTGAATTGCCATGCGGAAAAGCGGGGCCCGTTTGTGTATGAGCATCCCGCGGCGAAGATCGAAGGCTGCACCTCTTGCCACAGCCCGCACGGGAGCACGAACCGCATGCTGTTAGTACGGCGCGAAGGCCGGCAGCTTTGCCTGCAATGCCATACCGGATTCCATATGCAGGCGGGCGTGCCACATTCGAGGCTCGGCTTCCAGACGAGCGGGGAGTGCACACGTTGCCACACAGCCGTCCACGGCTCCAACCTGGACCCGACTCTTTTGAGATGAAGAATGAAGGAGGGCCTATGATCGCGATTCGAGCCTTCAAATGGACGACCCTGGCGCTTCTTCCGTTCGCGTTGCTGGCTTCATTGCGCGCACAAAACCAAAACAACGACGGCTATGACGCGCCTCCCATTAACATCGGTGGGTTCAACACGCAGGGTTCGGTGACGGTCGGTTATCGTTTTACGGACGTGAAGGGCTATCAGCCCATGTATATGGAGTTGATGGACCTTAGGCCCGGTCCGCGGCTCACCGATTTCAACGTCTTTGGTGAAGCGGCACAGGGAACGAATCCCTTTGCCGACAGTTATTCGCTTTCGATGAGCGGGCTGGGTGGCGATCCCTTTCCCACGGCGCAATTGAGCGTAATCAAGAACAATGTTTATGATTTCCGCGCGAACTGGCGGCAGAGCTATTACAACTGGAACCAGAATGACAACGTAGTGCTGCCGATCGCCTCCGTGGGATCGAATCTGAGTACAGGTCTGACCGACAATCACAACTGGGCAACGGTGAGGAAGTTTGGTTCTGCGGATTTGACTTTGCATGCCACCAACCGGCTGCGTTTTAATTTCGACTACTACCGCACCACCAACGATGGACCGACCTTTACCACCAGTTCCATGGATTTTGTCGGTTCGCCCAGCTACTGGGGCTCGTTTGCCCGGGCCAACCCGTATTCCCTATATGCGCCGCTAAGCGATGAAACCAACCGCTTCACAGGCGGCGTGGATTATACGTACCGTACGTGGAACTTCCATTATGCCATCGGCTATCAAACCTTTACCGAGAGCATCAGTCAGACAAACGTGAGTTCGCCGGAGTTGAGCATCAATCCCGTCATGAGTTCGACGCAAGAGCCTTTGAACTCGCTTTCCTGGTCGCAGTATCGCAAGCTAACCACCCCGATTAGCGAATTTTCAGTCGTAGGCAGTCCAGTCAAGAAGTTGCAATTGCGCGCCGGGTATATGTTCTACCGCTATCGGGGTCCGGCGACATTTGACCAGTCGGTGACGGGTAGCGCTCCAGATTCGACCGGAACGCCAGTACCTTACACGTTCAGTCAAAGCGGGCGGGCCACGGTCACAGAACCCGACAACATCGTCAATTTGGGATTTACTTATCACATTACAGATTGGTGGAGCTTCAACACCGACTATCGGTATTCGCGCATGACCAGCGAAGGGATTGGCAATTTCGGGAGCCTGTTTGCGCAGGAGAGTCCAACGGCCACGCCGTCCACGCTGAACGACGACATTATTTGGCGGGATGCGCTGAGTGATCTCGACATCAATATGGATTTCACGCCGATCAGAAGCTTGGACATCCGTCCCGGCATTCACCTGATGAAGTCTGACGTGGTATCGATTGACAACGGCGTCACCGATCCAGTGCTCACCCTGGAAACAAAAACAGCCATGCCCGAGATTAGTTTTGGCTACGCACCCTCAAAGCTATTTAGTATTCGCGGGGACTTGCACACCTTCGACAACGGAGCTTCTTACACTGCGATTACGCCTCATACGGAGGTGGGTGGGCGCTTGGTGGGGCGGGTCCATTTCACCCCGAAGCTGTCCTTTGAAGATGAACTGAACCTAACCAACAGCAAGTTCATTGACACGAACTTCGAAAGCCGGGTGCATGCCAACTCCGCGACTTTGTCGTATTCGTTCAATGACCGGTTCACGATCTTCAGCGGGTTCAGCTATTTGAGCTACTTCGCGCAAGGCGACATCGTATATGTGCGCGGTACGGCGCCGCTGAATGACTTCCTCCGTGACCAGGAAGTCAACCGCGTGTGGCAAGGCGGAGTGGAAGCCAAACCGACGAAGAGTCTTGGGTTGAGGCTCAGCGGAAACTTCGATCGCTCCACTGGACTCGGGGAAATCAGCGGCGAGCCGCCAGCATACGGACCGCTGACGTGGCCACTCGTCACCGGCACCGTCTATTATTCTTTTCCGCGAGCTGGGCGGCTGTCCATTGATTTACAACGGACGTACTACACGGAGCAGATCGTCACCGGGAATAACTTCCAGGCCAATTTGCTCACAATCCGCTGGACGCGAGACTTCTAGGAGGCAGGGATGAATTTATTCGCAAGAGGGCCCAGGACGGCAAGGAGTGTGCGCAGCGCTCTATTTATCGGTCTGGCTTTTGTCATCTGTCAATTTGTGATCGCGCCCCAAGCCAAAGCGCAAGACGCTGAAGACAGTTACAACCATAAATGCGCTGTTTGCCATGGAAAAGATGGATTGGGCAAGACCATGAAGGGCAAGGAAAATCATGTGAAAGACGTGCACGAAAACATGAAAGATTCCGAAGCCGACATGATTAAAGTTGTCACCGATGGCAAGGGCGACAGTATGGATAGTTACAAAAAAGTATTTACTCCCGAGCAGATCAAAGCGTTGGTCGAGTATTACCGCAGTCTGGGACAGAAATAGGAGGACACCTTCGCGAAGCGCGATTTCTCGAAATGGCAATCTCAATGACCGTGGAAGTGGCCTTCGTCGTTATTGTGATCGTCCTCGCGATCCTGGTGGCTTTGCGCGCTGAGCTTACACGGGCGCGTGGAGGCAAGATTCTGGCCTTTATCGCACTCTTTATTTTGCCCATATTGTCGCTGAACCTGGGCGTATCGGAACACATGGAGCGCGCGACGAGCACGCAATTCTGCCTCTCCTGCCATGTAATGCGCGATTTCGGGCAAAGCCTCTATGTGGACGACCCCAGTTATCTGCCCGCGGCGCATTTTCAAAACAACCTCGTACCACGGGATCACGCCTGCTACACCTGCCACACCGACTACACCATGTTTGGCACCATGCATGCCAAGCTCCGCGGACTCCGGCACATCTATGTGCAATACCTGGGCACCGTTCCTCAACCTGCCGACATTAAGCTCTATGTTCCCTTTAACAACCGTGAATGCCTGCATTGCCACGCCGCCATGCGCGTATTTCTGGAAGAACCCAAGCACAGCAAGACGCCTGACATGATGAATCGGATTCTCTCGAACCAGATGTCGTGCATGTCTTCACATTGCCACGACGTCGTCCATGACGTGGCAACCCTGAAGGACGCCACGTTCTGGAAAGGGGGACAGTAATTTGCCTGAAGCAAACACACGCCCCGTTATTGAAAAACGTTTGCGTTGGGCTGGCCTGCTGATCGCGATTGGGCTCGCCACGCAGCTGATTAGCTTTATCTGGGTTCATCCTCTGGCCTTTATTGCCTTTGCGGGAATTAGTTGCCCCCTGGTCGTCGCGGGAATCCTATTGTTTCTCTATTCATTGGTTGCGGTCGCTCCTCACGCTGAATAAGCGGGCGCCGGGCAAGACAAACAGGTAGATATTTTTGAGAGGGTTTGCGTGCGAGCATGACCAGGCAGCACGCCGAGGCCGGATGCTAAACTCTCGCAGTGGCTCGCCTCATCGTTAATGCCGACGATTTTGGATTGACCCGCGGCGTGAACCGGGCGATTGCGGAGTCGTGTCAGCACGGCATCGTAACATCGACAACGCTCATAGCGAACGGAGGGGCATTCTCCGACGCCGTTGCGATAGCACCTACGTTAGAACGAATTAGCGTCGGCTGTCACGTGGTTCTAGTGGATGGAGTTTCGGTTCTCCCCGCCGCTCAGGTGCTTAGCCTGACGGAATTGCGGACCGGTCGTTTCCCAGATCAACTAGGCCGGGTTGTGGTTCGCGCGTTTCGCGGACAACTCGATCCTAAGCAAATTGAATCCGAGGTCACTGCCCAAATCCGGAAGCTGCAAGATGCGGGCGTTGCTGTTTCGCATGTAGATACGCATAAGCATACGCACCTCTTCCCGCAGATTTTGCGGCCGATCCTACGAGCTGCGAAGTCTTGCGGGGTGAAGGCGATTCGAAATCCCTTTGGGCGGCTGAATATTCGTCTGGCTCTGACGCGGCCTGTGCTGTGGAAACGCACCGCTACAAGTAGGCCTGCTGAATCGATTGGCAGCAAGCTTTCGCAGAACGGTGGCTGCGGCTGGAATGATGACAACCGACGGCAGCCTCGGCGTGGTCGCCACGGGAGCGCTCGACGAGGGTTTATTCCGCTCGATCATCGGGAACCTGCCTGAAGGAACCTGGGAATTTGTATGCCATCCCGGCTATAACGACGCGGAACTCGCCCGCGTCCAGACCCGGCTGCGAGCCTCCCGGGAGCAAGAGTTGGCGGTATTAACTGCGGATTCCAGCCGTAAGCTCCTGTTAAATCATGGAGTTGAACTGATTTCGTACCACGATCTGAGCCGCGGATAAAACCCAAATTCTACCCGTACACGGCCTTTGGATACCTGCTTGCCCCTAGATTAGCAACACTAAATCCGGCCAGCTCGGGATATCATGCGGATGTTCTCCCATGAACGCCGGTGGGAGCCCGACGATTTATGGACAAACGACCAGAAAGCCGAATTGAAGCCGAAATTCCGGTTCGGGTTTGGGGCATGGACTCCGAAGGCCGGCCCTTTATCCAATTTACCGTCGCCAAGAACATGAGCAGCGACGGGGCGCTATTGATGGGCATTAACCATCCGCTGAAGCCGCACGACATCATCGGCGTGCAATATGCAGAGAAAAAGGCGCGCTTTCGCGTGGTATGGGTGATTGATGCCGGGGCGCGAAAGATTGAGCTGGGTATTCAATTGATGGCGGGGCAGGACAGCCCGTGGCATGAATTGGCACCGGCGGAGACGATCGCGGAGACGGGCGGGAAAAACAAAAGAAAATTCGCCCGGCACAAAGTTTCATTTCCGATTGACATCGGCTTGCTCGACAAAGGGCGCACACACTTGAGCACGACGTCCACGGATATTGGTGGGCGCGGTTGCTACGTCGAGACGCGTTCGCCTCTAACGCGCGGCACGAAGGTCAGCATTTCATTCATGCTGGGCACAGAGGAAATCCAGACCAGCGGCGTGGTGCGGGCGAGCGATCCTGGAGTGGGAATGGGTATTGAGTTTACTGATCTCGAAAATACGGTCCAGCATCAGCTGCAACAGTACGTTGAAAGCATGGACGATCAAGCCGCAGCGCCCAAAGGCAAGGCCACGGCGCGGTCTTAGGCGGCCGGGCTGCTATCCGCAAAAGTTGAATCTCGTCTATCCTGACACCATCGAATGATGAGGCGAAATCACTCGGGCGAGGGTGTCCTTTGAAGATCGGTATCACGTGTTACCCCACGTACGGCGGCAGTGGGGTGGTCGCCACTGAACTGGGACTGGAACTGGCGCAGCGCGGCCATGAAATTCATTTTATTTCCTATGCGCAGCCCATCCGGCTGACGGGACCACAACCTAACATCCATTATCACGAAGTCGAAGTTTCGCGATATCCACTCTTCGACTACCCGCCCTACGACCTGGCACTGGCGACGCGCATGGCCGAAGTAGCCGAGCTCTACGATTTGGATTTATTGCACGTCCATTATGCGATTCCTCATTCGGTGAGCGCGATGCTGGCGAGGCAAATGCTTGCCGCCGGCCCCAAGAAACGAAAGCTACCTTTTGTCACAACTTTGCATGGCACCGACATTACCCTGGTCGGCCAGGACCGTTCTTATTTGCCGATTACGCGATATTCGATTGAACAGAGCGACGGGGTGACGGCAATCTCGCAGTATCTACGCGAGAGAACGCTGCGCGAGTTCGACATCAAGAACAATATCCAGGTGATTTATAACTTCGTGAACTGCGACGTGTATGTGCGGGACGAGGGCGCGGCGCAGCGCCGCCTGGAATATGCACCGAACGGCGAGCGGATTCTGGTGCACTTGTCGAACTTCCGGCCGGTTAAGCGGGTGACGGACACGGTGGAGATTTTTGACCGGGTACGCAAACAGATCCCCGCCAAACTGCTTTTGATTGGCGATGGTCCCGACCGCTCCAAGGCGGAATGGCTTGCCGTACAAAAGGGCATTCATAATGACGTCTATTTTTTGGGTAAGCAGGACCAGGTCAATGAAAAGCTGGCCATCGCCGATGTCCTTCTGTTGCCCAGCGAACTTGAATCGTTTGGACTGGCAGCCCTCGAAGGGATGGCGTGCAAAGTAGTACCGATCGCGACGAACGTGGGCGGCATACCCGAAATGATCGAGCACGGTGTGAGCGGATATCTGGCGGATGTGGGCGATGTCGATACAATGGGCCGCTATGCAACTGAATTGCTTAGCGATGATGCCCTTCTTACCAAAACTGCGCAAGCCGCGCGCGCAGTTGCTCAGTCGCGCTTCTGCACCAGCAAAATCATTCCAATTTACGAAGATTTTTATCGCGGCGTGCTGGCGCGCTCATAGATGGCGGCGGGAAGTGCGCTTTCCGCGTCCAAGATGGGCAAACGTAACCGTATAAGAGTTCCCTTGCCTGGACTGCTATTGATTGTCATGCTGGCCGATCCGCTGTAAAGAACCTTCAACCGTTCGGCGACGTTAGCCATTCCGATCCCTGTGCTTTCGCCGTTTGGCTGCCCTGGCGCTTCCGCCGTCATGCCCACGCCATCGTCTTCGACTTCGATAATCAAACCGACGTCGGTGATGCGGCTACGCAAATAGATGCTGCCCCCCTCGATTTTCGACGAGAGCCCGTGCTTAATACAGTTTTCCACCAATGGCTGAAGCAACATGCTGGGTACAGTTACATCTAGTGAGGCAACTTCAATTTCTTTGACGACGTGCAGCTTGTCACGTCCAAAGCGAACCACCTCGATATCGAGATAGTTATCAATGAACTCGAGTTCCTCGCTAAGGGGAACGAATGCGTCGGTGGTGTTGAGCAGGCGGCGCAAAATGTTGGCCAGCTTTATGATCATCTCCCGGGCCGTATCTGGGTCGAAGCGAACAAGAGACGAGACCGAGTTCAGTGTGTTGAACAAGAAATGCGGATTGATCTGGTTCTGCAACGCTTCCATGCGAGCATTGAGCAACAGGCGCTCCTGCTCTTCAAGCTTGATCTGGATGCGGACGCTGCTCCAGATTTTGAGTTCGGTGCCGATCACCATGATAGAGGCCGCGTAGATAAGCACCTCGACCCACCAAGTCGGGCTTTCCAGGCTAAAGATGGAGTGTGGAAAGTATCGCCATAGCTCCGTCTGCATAAATCGCAAGGCCACAATCAGGACGAAAAACATCGTCTGCCACTCGAATGGGCGTGGGCGCGGCAAGTTGCGGCGGAGCCAGCGATAAATGCTTAAATCGACAAACGGCGAAAACGACCAGATTTCTTCCTGATCTTCAACGAGCTTGCGAAGCTGGCCGGATAGAAAGCCGCAAATGAGGACGAAGGGCGCGGTCGCCCATTCGCCGTGCAGCAATGCCGGCAGGGCCAGGAGCGAGCCTCCAACCATGCCGGTAAAGCGGCCGCCCAAGACTCCGAGAAGAATGGTTGTTTCGAGCGTGAGATCGCCGGCGCTGAAGCTCTTGGAAATAAGGCGAAACCAGACGCCTAGAGTTAAGGGCACCGCAATCCAGAGAATGAGATAAATTCGCTGTTTTAGCGAGCGCCGTTCGCGAAAAAGCAGCTTCTTGAACTCCACCGAACGTACCAAGGCGCTAGCCACGGCGGCCGCAACGCCGAGCTTAATCAGCAGATTGATGAGGAGAACGCTTTGGTCCATGATTGCGTTGTGCCTAGGGGAAATGTAGCACGAAGCTGAGACTAATATGGCCCGATGATGCCGCCGATTTGGCGTGAAGCGGGAGCTTTTCCCCGGTGTGAGAAACGCTCGATCACGTCGAGGTATTTCAATCCTGAGCCGGTGTTGAAGAGAACTACTTCGTCGGCGGGCGAGAAAAATCCGGTGGCAAGGAGTTTGCGATAAGCCGCAAGCGATGCTGCTCCTTCGGGAGCAGCGAAGACCCCTTCGACGCGGGCCCAATGGCTGAAAGCGTCCATAGTTTCTTCGTCGGAGACGGCGACGGCGGTGCCGCCGCTTTTTTTCAGAATGTCGAGGATGAGGTAATCGCCATAGGCTTTGGGCACACGCAATCCGGCAGAAACGGTTGCGGCGTTTTGCCAGAATTCTGAAATTGGTTTGTTTTCATTCCAGGCTTTCACAATGGGCGCGCAGCCGTCTGATTGCACAGCGATCATTTTCGGGCGCATGTTCGCGTTTTCGTTCGAACGTTCGTTCGACTTTTTGGCGCCGATCCAACCCAAAGTTTCCATTTCGTCGAAGGCCTTCCACATGCCCAGCAGGCCAACTCCGCCGCCTGTCGGATAGATCACTCCCTTGGGCAGCCGCCAATTCAGCTGCTCGGCGATTTCGTAGCCCATGGTTTTTTTGCCTTCCACACGGAACGGCTCTTTCAGCGTCGAGACGTCGAACCATCCTTCTTTTTCTTTGCCTTCGGCGACCATGCGAGCGCAGTCACTGATGAGGCCGTCAACGAGCGTGACGTGCGCGCCGAAGCTTTCGCACTCGATCCGGTTTGCCATGGGAACGTCTTTGGGCATAAAGATGTGGGCTTCAATTCCGGCGGCAGCGGAGTAAGCGGCTAGCGCGCTAGCAGCGTTGCCAGCAGAAGGAGCGGCAAGTTTCTTGAGTCCATAGGCTTTGGCCATGCTCACGGCGGCGGACATTCCGCGCGCTTTGAATGAAGCCGTGGGATTCAGCCCTTCATCTTTGATGAAGACATGCGGGAATTCGCGGCTGGGGAGCATGGGCGTGAAGCCTTCGCCCAATGTCACAGGAGATGCGTCAGGCAGAACTTCGGCATATCGCCACATGGAAGCAACTCGGCCTTTAAGCGATTCTTTGGTGAAGCTGGATTTCAGTGCTGCGAGGTCGTAGCGGGCATAGAGAATGCCGCCGTCTTTGGCGCAAATAGTTTGTGGAGTTGCAGCAGAATAGTGTGCACCACACTTGGTGCATTCGAGAAAAGTGATGGAAGCCATGCAGGATTGAGTTTATCAGCGCATTACTTTGGCAACCGGCTCAGCAGCCCGTCAGCCTTCCGAAACCACGGCCGCTCGCGGCGTTTCAGATATCCCGGCATATTGCGCTTTTTAGCCAATAGCCGCTGTGCCCAATCGCGGGCCTCAGCGATTCTGCCTTGCGCGGCGAGAAAAGTCGCATAATTGTAATAGGTCTCGGAAGACGTCGAGATCTTTGTCGCCTCCTGAAACAGCTTGTCGGCCTTTTCAGGCTGCCCAGTTTGCGCGTAGGAGTGGGCAAGCAATCCCATCGCCTGATGAAAATCGTAGGAAGGGTCGTCACGTACAACCCGCTCCAGATCCGGGACCGCCGCTGTGAAATCACTCATACGAACTTCTGCGATACCACGCCGGTAAAAGGGATCAATCGAATCAGTTCGCAAGGAAATGGACTTGTCATAGCACGCGCGGGCTCGAGCGTAATCACCTTCTTCCATGTACAGGTCGGCCAGCTCTTCGTAATTGCCCGCGGAAGGATTGTCTAGAATCGCCGATTCGAGTTCGTGAATGCGTTTGCGCCGGGGAAAGACTTTGAAACCCTGACGCAGCAAACCCGCGTCAGGGATGACTTCGACGAAGATGTATACCAAGGCGCCGATCCAGTGGATGAGGATAATCCAGAGCCAGAAGTAGTCCGGCCGGCGGCGGATAAAGTGGACGATGGCCACCACCCGCAGCAAGATTGCCCACCACGAAAAAGCGAAAAAAAGAAAAG
Source organism: Terriglobia bacterium (assembly GCA_963702965.1). Taxonomy (GTDB): domain Bacteria; phylum Acidobacteriota; class Terriglobia; order Terriglobales; family Acidobacteriaceae; genus JAJPHW01. The sequence continues at coordinate 2,280,327 of OY969776.1, read as the reverse complement.
CGCCCATGGGTGAAGTCGCACTATAGCACGCAAGGCCATGCCCGGTGCGATGTTAAAATTGAATGGTGACGTTGCCCATCCGTTTGCTGGCCATTGATCTCGATGGCACATTGGTCAATCATCAATTTCAAATTTCTCCCGCCGATTTAGCGGCCGTACGGCGCGTCCACGAGGCCGGCGTGGAAGTTCTTGTGGCTACTGGGCGCAGACATCGTTTTGCCATGCCCATGTCTGATCAGCTTGGCTTTGACCACTGGTTGATTAGTTCCAACGGCGCCGTGACGCGGTCAAACAAAGGCGAAGACTTTCACCGCGATCTTTTGCCGACCGATACAGCGCGAGACCTATGCCGCGCCATGCAAGAATTCCGTGGCAACATCGTTCTTACATTTGATACCGATGTAAAAGGCGCTCTTGCGCTCGAACGATTAGACGAACTGAACACCGTCATTCAGAAATGGCTGGAAAAGAATCTGCAATACATCGAGTTTGTATCCCCTGTGGAGAATTGCCTGGGCAAGAATGGCGATCCGGTGCAAGCGATGTTTTGCGGGACAATTGCACGGATGCGGCAGGCGCTGGAGACGCTGGCATTGGCTGGACTGGACGAGCGAGTCACAATCCTCCGAACCGAATATCCGGAGCGTGACTTATCCATTGTAGACGTGCTGAACCGCGCCTGTTCCAAAGGACACGCACTGGAGCGATGGGCACATTACCGTAACATTCCGCGCGAGCAGGTCATGGCCATTGGTGACAATTTCAACGATATTGAGATGCTCGAATTCGCGGGGAGACCATTTATCATGGAAAATGCGTCGGAAGATTTGCGTGGACGCGGCTGGTCAGTGACGGCATCTAATGCGGAATGTGGCGTGGCCAGCGCGATTGAGCAGGTGATGGGCTGGGTGCCGGCAAAAGTTTAGAAGATGAAGTCGAAGCTCGCACAACTCGTGGTGGTTATTATTTTGGCAGCGTCAGCCTTCGCTTCCGAGCTTGCTGTGTTGCAAAATGGAAGCTCGATCCGGTATGAACATCGAGAAGTGATTGGCAGCGCGACGCGACTTTACACGAGTGCGACGAACGACGAATACGTGGATATTCCCACGAGCCAGATTGATCACTTCGAAACCGACTTCACCCCGGCCCCGCAATCGTCCGCAGCAACGCCAGCTAGCCTGGACGCGGTCGTGAGCCATGCCAGCGAGCAGACCCAGTTGGATCCCGATTTGATTGCCAGCGTGATTCGCGCCGAGAGTGGTTTCAATCCCCATGCGGTATCACACAAGGGCGCACAGGGATTGATGCAGTTAATGCCGCAGACGGCATCAAATCTTGGAGTAACCAACCCGTTTGATCCCTCGGCGAATGTTGAAGGTGGATCGCGATATTTGCGGGAGTTGTTGGATCGTTACAACTCGAATCTGGTTAAAGCACTTGCCGCTTATAACGCCGGCCCACAACGCGTCGCGCAATATAACGGCGTACCTCCCTACCGCGAAACACAGGTGTATGTGGCGCGGATTGTGCGCGACTTCAACCGCAAGAAAATAGCAGAACAAGAAGCAGCGAGAACATCTGCCCGTAGAGCAGCCAAGACTTCAGCAAAGACAGCGACCAGTGTTGCTATTGCCGCGACCGAAATCAGTAGTACACCCCATCCTTAATTTCCACCAACGCGTTCACACTTCCCCGCATCAAAGCACAGATTCAAAAGTTCATGACTCAAACTGCGGAGGGATTTGTGAGGAAATACACAATCGCATTGACGGCGCTTCTTTTTTGTTTAGGGCTTACAAATCGGGCGAGTGCGCAAGTACCGACGAATGGGAACGTTTTCTTTGGCTATTCGTATATGAGCGCAGATTTGGGAAGCGATCGCGCGAATCTAAATGGATGGAATGCATCAGTGGAAGGCAAGGTTCTGCCATTTCTGGGAATTGTCGCCGACGTCGACGGACATTACGGTTCGCCCGGCAAGCTAACGACGGGCGCTTGTCCTTTATTGGCGGGAAGTTGCTCATTCTCTACAAGCAATAGTTTCAATCAGCATGACTATCTCTTTGGGCCGCGCGTTGCGGTCACGGTGGGCAAGGTCCGGCCGTTTGCAAATTTTCTGCTCGGCATTTCCCATGTCAACGAGAGCGGCGGGTTCCTGACGAACTCCGACACGTCGTTTGCTTATGCAGTCGGCGGCGGCATGGATTACCATCTCGTCCCCTTGGTTAGCCTGCGAGGAGCCGTCGACATGGTGCAAACGCGGTTCTTCAATAATACCCAAAACAATGTACGAATTTCGACGGGCATCGTCATCCATTTCTAGCCGACAAAGTTTACTTGTAATGGTCACGCAGCACGCTCATGGTAGGCTGAATATCGCGACCACCGTACTGCCCGAATGAATCGAAAGCGTGCTCTAATCTACGGCTTCGTACTATGCGTGCTTGCCTTGCTCGTGTACATGCAGTTCCGCACCTGGCGCAACTTCGATTGGGGCACTTTCCTTAGTCAGACGGGCCGTGTTAATAAGGTGAGCATCGCGCTCGCAATAGGCTGGATTTATCTCGCCTATGTGATGCGCGCAGTACGCTGGAGCGTATTTTTGCGTCCGGTTCGCCGTTCTTCGACCGCTCGTCTTTTCTCCCCAACGGTGATCGGATTTACCGCCTTGGCGCTACTCGGGCGGGCGGGGGAGATGATTCGTCCCTACCTCATCGCTCGTAAGGAAAATCTTCCTTTCCCCTCCCAAATGGCCGTTTGGGCCATCGAACGCATTTTCGATCTCGGCGCCTTCGCTCTAATGTTACTTGCGGCGGTCGCACTCTCGCCGATTGCGCGGAACCTTCTGGGGAATTATCGGGTCGGTGGCGCGAGCACATTCGCCCTGATATTGGCGGGTGCATGTGCGGGCATTTTCGCCATCTGGAAAGGTGACAAATTTATCGCCAAGGCGAGCAACAGGTTTTCTCCCAGAATCTCCAAGCTCGGTCAGCTGATCGCTTTTCGCATCCGGGAGTTTCGTTCGGGTCTGAATACGGTTCAGGATTTCACCTCGTTTCTAGAGGCCGGCGCCGTTTCTCTCGGCATGTGGATCATGATTTCATTCTCCTACCTTGAAGTTTTGCATGCATACGGGACAGGGCCGCTGCATATGCCCCTAACCCAAGTGCCGCTTCTCATGCTTTCCAGCATGGTAGGGTCGATGATCGCGCTGCCGGGTGTGGGCGGTGGAACCCAGTTGGCTACGATCTTTACGCTCGAACGAATTTTTGGCGCTCCCCGCGAGCTTGCAGCAAGCTGCGGAATTCTGTTGTGGCTGGTGACTTTCGCATCCATTGTTCCGCTCGGGCTGATATTAGCGCACCGTGAGCGCTTATCCATCCGCGAACTCTCCGCCGAAACCCAACATGCGGAAGAGGAAGATGTGCCCGTGCCTTCGTCGCCATCTTAAGTGCGCCTGCTACAATCAAAAGTTCCCTAGATACCCATGAAGTGCCCATTCTGCGGATTTGAAAACGATAAAGTAGTGGATTCACGCGAGAGCAAGGAGGCGGACTCGATCCGCCGGCGGCGCGAATGCCTGAAGTGTGAGAAACGCTTCACGACCTACGAACGGATTGATGAAATCCCGTATATGGTTGTGAAGAAAGATGGCCGGCGCGAGAAATTTGACCGCCAGAAGGTCCTTAATGGCTTATTGCGCGCGTGCGAGAAGCGGCCAGTGCCCATTAGTAAGCTGGAGCAGATTGTGAATGAAGCCGAAAGCTTCGTTATCGACTCTGCCGAGCGCGAGCGCAAGACGAGCGAAGTCGGCGAGTTAATCATGAGCAAACTACGGCGGCATGACAAAGTTGCGTACGTGCGGTTTGCCTCGGTTTATCTCGACTTCAAAGACGTCCAGGAATTTATGGACGAACTAAAAGACCTGCTCAAATCGAAAGATATTCCGGAAAAAGGCAAGAAAGCGAATTAGAAATTCGCGGGCGAAGCGCCCGCGCCACACGATTTCTTATGGCACATAAAATTACTCTGATTCCCGGCGATGGCATCGGTCATGAAGTTGTTAAAGCAGTCGTTCGCATTCTGGAAGCGACCGGCGTGAAGTTTGAGTGGGAAAGCTTCGCCGCCGGCGCGGAAGCTTACGAGAAATACAAAGAATACATCCCCAAAGAACTCGTTGAGTCCATCGAGCGAACGCGCGTTGGCTTGAAGGGGCCGGTTACAACTCCGGTCGGCGGAGGTTTCGCCAGTATTAACGTCGCGCTGCGGCAGAAGTTTGAGCTATACGCAAACTTTAGGCCCATCAAGAATCTACCCCACATTCCCACGCGTTATCCCGATGTGGACTTGATTATCGTGCGCGAAAATACTGAGAGCCTGTATTCCGGCTTGGAGCATGAAGTGGTGCCGGGAGTGGTCGAAAGTCTTAAAATAATCACGGAAAAAGCTTCGACGCGCATCGCGAAGTTTGCCTTCAAGTACGCGCGAGAGAATAAGCGCAAAAAGATCCATGCCATCCACAAAGCCAATATCATGAAGTTGTCGGACGGCTTGTTTTTGCGTTGCTGCCGCAATGTCGCCAAAGATTACCCGGAAATCACCTATGGCGAACATATTGTTGACAACACCTGCATGCAGTTGGTGATGAATCCATATCAGTACGACACGCTGGTGATGGAGAATCTCTACGGCGATATTATTTCTGATCTGTGCGCAGCCTTTGTCGGAGGGTTAGGCCTCGTGCCTAGCGCCAACCTCGGCGATCACTGTGCGATTTTTGAAGCCGTTCATGGCTCTGCGCCGGACATTGCTGGGAAAGACATTGCGAACCCTACGGCCGTATTGCGCTCTTCCCTGCTCATGCTGCGGCATCTTGGTGAGAACGAAGCGGCGGACAAAATCAGGACTGCGCTCTACGACGTATATAGCCATCGCGAAAAGCTCACGCGGGATGTTGGCGGAAGCTCTGGAACGTCGGAGTTTGCTGATTCGGTAATTGCGGCGATGAGAGCTTAAGCGTCCCGCAGTGGGGCAGGAATAATGTGTTCACCACTTCTTAAAGATCACCGCGACCGCGGCGATGATCATCACAAAGCCGACCAGATAATTCCATTTCAGCGGCTCCTTCAAATAGAGCACGGAAAAAACAGAAAACACTGTCAGCGTAATCACTTCCTGGATGGTCTTCAACTGGGCGGCGGTGAATTCGTAGGAGCCGATGCGATTGGCTGGGACCTGAAAGCAGTATTCAAAAAATGCGATCATCCAGCTGATTAGAATGACTTTGAAAAGTGGGGCATTGCGATACTTCAAATGTCCATACCAGGCAAACGTCATGAAAATATTTGAAATCGTCAGCAGGATGATTGTGACCATTCTCTCTCCCTTGCAGAAAATCTTCAGATGCGATTGGCAATAACGAGTTTCAAAAATGTTACTACCTTGCTACACTAATTCGTCGAGGGTGCGCGCGTGAAAGCCGTTTCCACTCCTTATAACCCAGGTCATCACCGTTTCGCTGTGTTCACGGCCTGCGCCACATTTTGCCTGATTGTGGCTGGAGCGCTGGTGACCAGCAATGATGCGGGTTTGTCCGTCCCCGACTGGCCAACATCCTATGGGTCGTTCTACAAGCTGCCGCCCTGGACCGGTGGCATCATTTACGAGCACAGCCACCGGATGATTGCAGAATTTATTGGTTTGCTCACCATTACCCTCGCCGTTTGGACCTGGCGCAGCGATAGGCGACGCTGGATGAAAGGTTTGGGCATCGCGGCCTTGGGCACCATCATTGCGCAAGGAGTCCTGGGGGGCTTGACGGTTCTCTATTTTCTGCCGCCGCTGGTGTCGTCGGCTCATGCCGCAGTCGGCCAGACTTTCTTTTGCATCGCCTGCTGCATCGCCTTGTTTACTGGACGGGACTGGGTGGAATACTCGGAACCCGCCGCAATGGACCCAGGCCGGCCCCGCCTATTAAGTCTTGCTTTGCTTTCCATTGTTCTACTTTATGTCCAACTTTTATTTGGCGCCATGTTTCGCCATCATGGCATGAGCTGGGTGCCTCACGTTGTCAATGCACCCCTCGTTGCCATCTTACTGATCTGGACCGGAGTCGCGGCGCTAACCCGCTATGCGAAGGTCGCGGCAATCCGGCGCCCCGCAGTGGCTATTCTCTTCCTCGTGACCGTGCAACTATGTTTGGGCTTTCTGGCTTTTCTCACGCGCGTCGAATGGGGCCGGGATGCGGCCCAGCCTGAATTGCCGATGATCGCTTCCACGGTGGCCCACGTCGCCGTCGGCGCTCTTTTGCTGGCGACTACCTACATCTTGGCGTTGCAAGTCTGGCGATTAGTTCCGGCGAAAGCTACGGCACCGCGAAATGCGGAAGAGCAAGAAGCGGTGGCCGCATAGTGATCCTGCAGATTCCTCCACAATATGCGGCATTCCCGGCGATTGACGCCACCATGAACGGCGCCAGCGCGGTCTTGTTGCTGATTGGCCGCGGGTATATCAAGCGCGGGCAGATCGCGGCCCACCGCGCCTTCATGCTGGCTGCGCTGGCGGCTTCCAGCATTTTCCTCGGATGCTATCTCTACTACCACGTCCACGTGGGTTCCGTGCACTTCCAGGGACACGGAATCTGGCGCCCGATCTATTTCACAATTCTTATCTCGCACGTCATTCTGGCGATGGTAATCGTGCCCATGATCATCATTACGTTAATCCGCGCCTTGCGCGAGCGTTTTGACCGGCATCGCCGCATCGCCCGCTTGACCTTTCCGCTTTGGATGTACGTATCCGTAACGGGCGTGATCGTTTACGTGATGCTTTATCACATCTTTGCGACTTAATCCCGACCGCCATGCACATAGTCTCTGTCAACGTTGGGTTGCCACGCGAGGTCCCGTGGAAACACATGCGGGTGAGCACGGCAATCTTCAAGGAACCCGTCGAAGGCGCAATCCCTATTCGCAAACTCAATCTCGACGGCGACCGGCAGGCTGATCTCACCGTGCACGGGGGTCCTCAGAAGGCGGTGTACGGATATCCCGTCGAACACTACGATTATTGGCGGAAACTCTTGCCTCAAATGCCCCCTGTGCTTGGAGCTTTTGGCGAGAATCTGACCACGCGAGGCGCGTCGGAAGAAGATTTATGCATTGGCGACCATGTGCGTGTCGGTACCGCCCTGCTGCAAGTCGCCCAACCCCGTATGCCCTGCTATAAGCTGCAAGTTCGATTTGATCGCGAGGACATGACCAAGCTCTTCGTTGCCAGTCTACGCAGCGGATTCTATTTTTCCGTCATTGAAGAAGGCGAAGTTGGAGAAGGCGATGCGATGAAAATTGTCCAACGCGAGCAGCACGGCATTTCGGTCGCGATAGTCAATCGGCTGTATTATGCCCGCACCATCGATGAAGAATTACTCGAACGAACCCTGCGTGTGCCCGGGCTAACATCAGAATCGCGCGCTGCCATCCTAAGCCGTGTTGGTGCATTGCGTTCACGATAAGGTCTTTAACAGTTAATTTAACTTAAATCTCGCCGGATTCTTCGATGCTGCCCTTCTCGAGTAGATAAACTCCCGGGCCTTGTTGTCCTCTAACTGTTCGGCAGAACTCGGCCACAAAAAATCCTGCCTTCAATGCCTCCTCAAAAGCCCACCGTGTGTCCTCCCGCCATTGCCGCGCGAGATTTTCATTCATTTGTTCGATTCTCAAGATATCGCTGGGAATCTCGATCGCAATTCTCTGTCGTCCCAACGCCGCTTCTAGTTCAGTCCGGAGAGGCTTGCTGTCGCCAATAAAACGCAGCAGGGGCGTCAAAACGGACAGAGCGTCCATCACTTCAGTTCGATGTCTTGCCGCGTCGAGCTTCCCTTCCACTCGCCGGCGCACACGGCGACTGTCGAGCAACCACCGCACCCACAAACGATCCGTGCCATTCTGGTGGAGAACACTTGAAGTCGCGGGCCCGTAGAAATCGCGGATATAACGATTCGACACCACTCCCAGCTTGGTAAAGTTCAGGTGGGCATTTCGAGGTTGGAGCGGATCATACGTCCAGGTCATTTCGCGGATACGCAAGTCGCCCCCACGGCTCTCGCGAATCCGCATCGCAAGAGCACGTTCCCGTTGTGCCAATTTAAGTTTGTAGCCGAGATCAAAATCGCGGTATTGGGGCAGCACGCCCAGCATATGGGAGTGAATATTGAGCGCACCATTCTCCAATCCCAATATGCCAAATGCGAACCCAATCAACTTCTGGCCGTCAAAAGCCCCGATCCAAACCGAACCCGCTTCCTTCGACGCGACCGTCATGGTTGTGGGTAAGACGTCTTTATCGGCCAATCCCCAAATTTCTTTTTCGACCGATTCGACCTGGCGCAGGTCTTCATAAGATTGCATCTCGCGAATCGTAATTGCCGGTTTGGAGGCCGCGTCAGCCATTGGTGGGATAAAGGCGATAAATATACGCGACTTGGAGAGGAACTCCAAGAGGGAGAATTGTGATCGCCGCACTGGTATATTCCGTCTGAATTTGCGACGATGGTGCTTTCCGTACAATTAGCCAGCGTATGCAACTTTCGCGAAGAAGCTTTTTCCGTATGTTGGGTATGGGAGCGGCCGCCGGCACGCTCGCCGGCCCTCTGGCCCATGTTTCATCGGCGGCCATGTTCGAACCGCCGCGAAGTGGCGCCGAGAATTTCATCCGCCTAAACAGCAACGAAAATCCGTACGGTGCCTCGCAGAAGTGCACCTACGCCATGCAGGATGCCCTAGCCGTTGCCAACCGCTATCCCTACCGAGAATATGACGCACTGATCGGAAAAATAGCTGAGCACCATGGCATTTCAAGCGAGCAAATTCTGCTGGGATGCGGTTCGACCGAGATCTTGCGTGTGGCTCCAGAGACCTTCGGTGGACCGGGTCGCCAAATCATTCAGGCGTCGCCAACGTTTGAAGCCATTGGCCATTATGCCCAGCTTGCAGGTTCAGAAGTTGTTTCAGTGCCGCTCACGCCCCTATTCGCACACGACCTCGATGCCATACTGGCGCGAATCACGCCTTCGACCACGTTGATTTACATCTGTAATCCCAACAATCCCACAGGCTCACTGACGCCGCGCCGGGACCTGGAGGCATTCTTCGCCAAACTGCCTTCAAACTGCCGCGTCTTAATCGATGAGGCCTATCACCACTTCGTCAGCCCAAATGCCCCCTACACATCGTTTATTGATCAGCCGGTGCGAGATGAGCGGATCATCGTTTGCCGGACGTTTTCCAAGGTATACGGACTGGCAGGACTAAGGCTAGGCTATGCCGTCGCGGCCAAAGACACGGTCAAACGCATGGCTCCCCACATTACCGAAGACAGCATCAACGCCATCGTGACCCGAGTAGGCGGGGTTGCCTTGGGTGATGCAAAGAGCATGCAGGAGAGCATCAGAAGAAACGCCGCCGTCCGTCAGCTATTTCTCGAGCAGGCAAAAGCTCGCAATATTTTCGCGATCGACTCGCAGGCAAATTTCGCGATGATTAACAGTGGACGTCCGGTAGATGACGTCATCACACATTTTCGTCAGAACAACATCCTGGTTGGCCGAAAATTTTCGGCGATGCCAAACTTTCTCCGCGTCTCGTTCGGCAAGCCGGATGAAATGCAAGCCTTCTGGCGGGTATGGGATACTCTGCCCGGGAGCAGCGCCGCATAAGAAACCCGGTTACTGTCTTACCAGCAAACCGAGCCGGGGAAACAGGAAATGGCCGGCAGCGTCATCCACAACGTTCACCTGACAGGTGTAGAATCCCGGCTTCAATTGCGTGAGCGGTATGTCCAACTGGAAGGCTGCTGTCTTGCCATCCTTCGAAGTTGGCTGTGTCACTTGAACCAGCGGGCTCTCATAAGCCTTCGCCTTGCCTTGGAAAAACGCGACGTTACTTAACACGCGAATATTGCCCGTCACGCCTTTTGCATCCTTGTCGCTCGCTTGCGCCTTCTCTTTACCCGGGTCATACACCTCGTAATATAGATACAAGTGTTGTCCGCTGGCGAAGACGTGGGTCACGCTCGGAACGATCTCTGAACCGTCGTGAACCAGTGGGTCGTTCGGCGCGGTTTTCCTGCCGGCTGGCTGCACTTGACTCGACAATACGACCGAACTCATACGCAGTGGCGCCGGCTTAAGATCAGGTATGGTGAGATCGGTTTCGAACGACCCCATGCGTCCCGTCTGATTTTCCCGCACCACAAACTTCAAGTGATACGCGCCGGGAATCAACAGGAAGCTGTTGTTGTACTGCACATTTTTCTGCTTGACTTGGGTTGACGCTTCTACCGACAGTTTTACAGTGTCGCGAATATAGCCGACTTCACGCTTATTCGCGTCCGTAGCTGTTCCAATCACATCGAGCGTGGCCTTATCCTGATCGCTTTTGGTAACAAATGGAATTTCCGAACCAGGCACGACCAGCGAAACCGGAACGAAGAACTTGTTCTCAGCGACGCGGAAATATGCTGTGCTCAAGTAGAGAGGCAGATCTGTGGCCGGCAAATCGGACGCCAGTTCCTCATCCAACTGCCGCTCCCGATCGTCTTTATTGGAGTGCTGATAGTCGGCTGGAGCGTAATATCCCCGGCGGTATTCCAGTTTGAGATCAGGCCGATTGAGCTTGACCGAAATTTTGCGGTATTTCCCATCACGTGCAGCATTGGTGCTGTGATAGCCCAGCACGTAATAAAACGATGTGTCGTCCTGAACTCCTTTAAACACCTTGCCGAAATCATTGGAGTCGAGAAAAGCCTTCCCCCCCGTATCTCCTGCAAGCGTCACCAGAGTCTCTTGCGAACTGAAATTGCTATCGTAGGAACTTAACTGCGATTGGCCAGAATACACCGAAGATCCGCGCAAGCTCGCGTTCTGCGCCTCGCCACCGGCAACGATCGCCTGCAATCCGCGAATATCAAGCGTGTATATTGCAAGATTTGCGCGCACCGCAGCGTTGATGGCCGCCCGCAACTCAGACTGATTTTCAATGCCGGTACGGTCCATGCCGCTGGAAAAGTAGATCAACGACTTTTTCTGGTCCACATGCTCCAGTTGTTGCGCAATGGTTCGCAAGGCTTCCAAACGGCGGTCGGCGTTGAAAATGTTGTATTCCGTGTCGTCCGCCGTAAACGATTGTCCGGTGTCCTGCGTGCCCTCGGTCGTCCCCGTAGATCCGGCTTCGAATCCCTGCCCGCTGCCCGCATTGAACGAGGCCAGCACTTTCTTGATCTGATCGTGATCCGAAGTAAAGTCCTGATTCACCGTGACCGTGTTACCTAGCGAGACGATCGAGACTAGGTCGGCTGGCGCCATCTGCTTGTCAACATAGTTCTCGGCTGCCGTAACGGAGTGGTCAATCTCGTCAGGTTCCATACTGGAAAGGTCGAAGAACAATACGATCAAGCGGCGATCTTTAAACTGGGCCTTCGCGTCGACGGGAGAAGGTGATGCGGGCGGCGCTGCTTCTCCCTTCTTCGCGCCACTGAGAACCGGAACTTGCGCGACGTCTGTGGACGGAACTACGTCGGTATTTTCCTCGTCGAACGAAACAACATGCTGCGGCTTTCCATCTTCGAGAAGAGTGAAATCTTCCTGCTTAAGGTTACGAACTAGATTGCCGCTCTTGTCGCGCACTGTTACATTGACCAATACAATTTCCGTCTGGACCTTGAAGACGTAATCTGCGTCCTGAGCGGGAAGAGGCGATGACGCGGCCAGCAATACCGCTTGCAGCAGCGCTGCCAAAAATTTGTGCGCGAAATTTCGCGTGGAATTAAATCTCATAAATCCTCAAAAGCGGAAGCGCGCGCTCATGAGAACGCTTCGCATCGAGCCCACACTCGTTACCTGGCCAAACGTCGGCGAGTTAAGATTCGTATCAATTGTGGAGTATTGCGGTGTATTAAAGACGTTCGTCAGCTGCGAACGCACTTCCAGCACCCGCGACTCCCTGAGCGGAATCACTTTGGTAAAGGCCATATCCGCCACATGAGTGCCCGGACCAATAATGCTGTTGCGGCGGGCATTGCCGTATTGCGTGATAGCGCCGGACTGACTAGTCGGCGGCGTGACAAAGGCCCCAGTGTTGAACCATTCATGGATGCCGGCATTCGAAAGCGCAATCGGCTGTCCCGTAAGATCCGGGCGCAGCGTTCCATTTGTGCCGCTATTAATGTCCGCAGCGTCGCCGAGGATGCGTGGTGAAAAGGGCAGTCCCGAGGCGATCGTCCAATCGCCGCTCCATTGCCAGTCGCCGAAGATGGCGCGCCACACAGAGGCATTGCTGAGCCAACGGCGATCGTGCCCAAATGGCAACTCAAATAGCCAATCTCCGGTGAATCGATGCGTCTGATTAAAGCTGCTGAGCCCACGCTCGCCAGCCAGATTAAACGGGTTCTGCGCCACTTGCGTTGAGCCCGTATTGCTGGCGCTGGACCGCCACCGCCGCCGCCTCCGCCCGGTCCCGTTCCTCCTGCGCCCAAGCCTGCCGAACTTGCGCTCGAAGTTGTCCCGCCGCCGATTGTCGAGGCATCGTCTATCGATTTTGAAAATGTGTATGTGCCTCCAAGCGATACTCCTCCCTGCAAACGCTTACGTACGCGTACCGAGCCTGCATTTGCGCTCGAACTCCCAGTCGACTCTTCATAATTGAAGGCCTGCACGTCCGTGATGCGAAGACCACTGAGGCTGCGGTTCGGATCAGAGAGTATCTCGAGTCCCGAGCCTTTGGTTCCGGTGTAATCAACATTGACGAGAAGTGTAGGGCGAATCTCCTGCTGGATATCCAAATTGCGAATCTGCACGTAGCCGAGACGATAGTTCGGATCTATGGCGTAGCTATTTGTAATCGTTCCAGCCGTAGGGGGTGGAAAACCATTCGCGAGCGTCAATTGGCCTACGCTCGATTGAACATTCGTTTGAGACAAGGCGAAGGGCGGCTGAAAGGCTAAATCTTGCGCAATGGCGTCATACGCGCTCGTATTGTAGTTAATGCCGTAGCCTCCGCGCACCACGGTTTTCGAAAGCGGCTTCCACGCGAAGCCGACCCGTGGCGCGAAATTGTTTCGGTCGGGACGCACGAGGGCGCTGGGCAAACTTGAATTTCCCGCCGTTGTAACAGATACCGCCGAAGCCGGCACCGTCTGGAATGCTGGATCAAACACAGCAGACGAAAGCGCTAGATTAGCGATGCGATTGTTAATTTCCGTGAAGGGCGACACATATTCGTAACGTACACCGAGGTTAAGTGTCAGGTTGCCGCGCACTTTCCATTCATCCTGCCCGTATAAATCCCACGAATTTCCCCGGAAGTGATAATTGTTCGCGCCGTACTGCACCGAAGTTAACGCCGGAAGTCCGAGAAGAAAATCCGCGAAGTCATAGCCGCCGATTGTGCCGTTACTCCCCGGCTGCGACGTATTGACTCCAGTGAAGGTAAACGAACCGCGCCCGTTGCTGTCGCCTTCTGTGTTCTGTTGGATGCGGCGAAAATCGCCGCCCCACCGCCAGGTGTGCTTGCCGTGGTTCCACACGAGGTTATCCGTATAGGTAAACGTTTGGTCTCGCAAGAGACTGGGGCTTGTATCCTGCATGCCTGCGAGATCGCTGAATGCCAGAGTCGGCAACCCCCAATCAAACGGATTCGTCGAAACCCCGTTGATCCCCGCGTTTGCCGCCACGTCCTGCGAGAAGGCATAAAGGTTCTGGGTGTTCGTGCGGCTGCGATTGAAATCAAAGCGCAGATTATTCGTGAGCTTACCCCATGTGCGCACATAGCCCAGCGGAATGTCGAAGTCGCGGGAAGTTATGCTTCCACCCACGCTGGGAAAAGCATTCGTGATATTGCTGTGCGAACCGTGATAATGAAATCCGAAAAACAAGCTGTTGCGCGGACCACCGGGCCGCGGACCTGCGCTCGTACCTCCCAACGATCGGATCAACCGGATATTGAAGTTGTCACTATCATTAGTGGCGGCAATGACGCGATGGAAATTTTGCGTGTCACCGGGCAGGTTTGGTAAAGGGATATAAGCGAGTAGTGCCTTCGCCGCCGGGTCAATCGCCGTGATCGTGTTATTGGCAAAGGGCGCGCCCGTCGCCGGATCAAAAATCTGCACCGATTGTCCGTTTACCGACGTTTGTGAAAAGTTTCCTGCGCGTTCCAGAAGAGTGGGCACAGTTGAGAATTGATCGAATGGATTCTCGCCGCGCGATCCGTTGTAATTCAGGAAAAAGAAAGTCTTATCGCTGCCTTTATAAATTCCCGGAATCTTAAGCGGGCCGCCCGTGGTGACGCCAAAGCGCTGCTGCAAGTATCCCGGCTTCACGACCGGCTGTCCTGTTAAAGAGTATGGCGAGGCATCGAAGGCCGAATCTCCCACGCTGTAATAAATGCTCCCGTGTGGCTGATTAAAGTTAAATCCGCGGCCAAAGAGCATGTGCCCTCCACCACCATGCCCTCCTCCGAATCCGCCACCAAATCCGCCGATACCGCCGCCGTTCTCCTGCCGCATCTCATTAAAACGCGCTCGCATCTCATCGCTGCTCATTGTCGCAAAAGGGCTGACGTTGCTGCCGGAAACCGAAACGGATTCGGTCGCCCCGTTGGCCGAGAGCCCAGGAATAGAGATGCCCTGCGGCACGATATCGCTGCCGCCGTTGGCCGCCAAGTCTGCGGAAGAGGCGCTCTGCAAGACCGAAAGCGTTTGAAAACCTCGCCCGATGGCAGCGGCCTCTTTCTGCGCGGTCTGCGCGGCCTCTTGCGCCCGGGACTGCAAAACTGGCTCTAGATTGACCGTGGCGTCACGGTTACCTGCGTTGATGAGCACTTCCTGCGTGCTCGGAGCGAAGGCCGCCATTTGCGAGCGCACGACGTACCGCCCATTGGCTGGCACCTGTAAAGAGAAAGAGCCTTCAACGTCCGTCCACGTCGTCGCCTTTTGGCCCGTCAATGTGTTTGTTGCTGTGACCGTAGCGCCCGGTAGTGGGATGTTGCCCGATTTCACCACGCCATGAATGGTTCCGGCCGATTGTTCCGGAAGGGTCGCCGTTGGCGTCACGGAAGCCTGCCCTGTCCCGGCTTGCGACGGTGCAACCGCCGCCGACTGGGCGAGCGCCACAGATCCCAAAACCAATATTGCCAGGCCCTGACCCCAAATTGCCACGCTTTGCTTGCTCAATATCGTCACTCTCTCGGCCTGATCTTACTTATTCTGTGGCTTCGCGCCTTCAGCCTGCCCGCTGAACATTTTCATAGGGTCGCCCCACCCCAAAACGGCCGGCACAAAGACGCCGTCCTTCACCTCGCCGCGACCAAAAACATGATCGCCAACCTTAAAATCGGCCAAGGTCACGCTCTCGCCCTCTTTTCGGAACGACGTATTCTCATCTACCGTGATCGTCTGCGTCACGCCATCGGGACGCAATATTGTCAACTGTACCCCGTTAATCGCCTTAACTTCCCCCACAATGAACCGCTTGCCCAAGGCGTCTCGAAACTCCGCCTCACCAGCGTTGTTGGCCCGCTTGGCGACGAGTTCCGCCTGCCACGCGTTGTCTCCAGAAGCTTCACCGCGCACGAGTACCGCATCTCCAACCTTGAAATCGCTTAGCTTCGCGGGTTGGCGATCTATGTGAAATTGCGTGCCGTCACTCAGAATGATGCTTGCCGTCTTACCGTCGAAAGTCTTCAGGGTCAACTTTCCGGGCTCGATCGCCGTGATTGTTCCTCCGGTACCGTGACGATGCGCACCAGGCGTTCTGGTCGCTGCTGCGCCCGATTCCGGCGATTCCGTTGTGGCCGTCTGGCCGAACATCACTCCACAAGATAATGCCATCAGCAGCGCAATTGTTTTCATTAGAATCTCCAGAGTTTGAGTATCGCACTCTTGAATAAACTCAGCCACGTAGCAGAGGTAAAATTTGGGTCAAATGGAGTAAAAGTTTGTAAAACGTCGGCATGGAATGAACGTCAGTAATAGGATGTAAGTGAGACATCTTGATATCATTCAGCGATTCGCGTCTGGTGCTCACCGGCGCATACTGGGGCAAATCGTATTTACAATTTTGTCGAGGGAGGAAATGTTTTGGAGGCACACAAAAACGAGGTTGCCGCACGATGACACCGGTCATGACACCAATAAGCGACGGCGTCGCATTCATAAGGAATCCAAGGTTTGCGCAATTCTTACTCTTGCCGCGTGCAAGCACGCGCTCGGGCATTTCCCGCTCCGCCGCATTCCTGTTCGTGCTGTCACTGGCCGCGTGCTCCTTGTTGGAAACGGGATGTACCGGTAACAATGCCAAGTCCGCCGCCGCAGCGGCAGCAGCCGCAGCCAATGCAACCGTTCCCGTCGCCATCGCCACAGCGCAGCAGAAGGATATGCCTTATTATCTGGTCGGGCTGGGATCGGTCTCCGCCTTCTACACCGTCAACGTGAAGAGCCGAGTGGATGGTGAACTCGTCCAAGTGAACTTTCGCGAAGGTCAATTCGTCAAGCAGGGCGAATTACTGGCGCTGATCGATCCGCGGCCCTACGAAGTCCAACTGGCGACCGCTCAGGCACAACTATTCAAAGATCAAGCTTCGTTACGGGACGCCAAACTAAATCTGGATCGTTTTCGCGGCCTTCTCCACGACTCTGGCGCTATGTCCCAGCAACAGGTCGATACCCAGCAATCTACTGTTGACCAGTTTGACGGTGCCGTCCGCAGCGATCAGGCGGCCATTGACAACGCGAAGCTCCAACTCGTTTATTGCCATATCACTTCGCCGATCAGCGGACGCATCGGGTTGCGTCAGGTTGACCCGGGCAACATCGTGCACGCAGCGGACACGACTCCCATGTTTATCATCACTCAGCTGCAACCCATCGCTGTGCTGTTCACCCTGCCTGAAGACAATCTTCCCGCCGTGGAACAGCACATGAGTAAAGGGCAACTCGAAGTAGACGCCTATAGCCGCGACGACTCCACGAAACTAGCCACCGGCAAACTGCTCACGATCGATAACCAAATTGATCAAACCACCGGCACCGGTAAATTAAAGGCGCAGTTTGACAACATCGACAATGCTTTGTTTCCCAACCAATTCGTCAATATCCATCTGTTGCTGGAAACCCGCAAGAATAGCACTGTCATCCCAGCGGCGGCCGTCCAACGCGGCCCGCAGGGGACTTTCGTTTATGCCATGAAACCCGACAAAACGGTGGAAGTGCGACCCATCACTGTGGCTTTTACGCAAAACAACGAAACCGTGGTCGCAACCGGAATTGCGCCGAATGACATCGTTGTCACTGACGGGCAAGACAAATTGCGCGATGGAAGCAAGGTCGAGCCGCGCGCGCCGGTTTCCGCGAACACGAAGTTACAACCATCTCAGGGGCAGAACTCAGGAGTTGGCGGTACTCCATGAATCCGTCCCGCATATTCATCCTCAGGCCGGTAGCCACAACACTGTTGATGTTCGCCATCTTGCTGGTGGGAATCGTGGCCTACCGGCAGTTGCCCGTCTCTGCCTTGCCTGAGGTGGATTACCCGACTATTCAAGTGATGACGTTCTACCCCGGCGGCGACCCGCAGGTAATGGCTTCTTCCATTACGGCGCCGCTGGAGCGGCAATTCGGCCAGGTACCCGGCCTGAGCCAGATGACCTCGACCAGTTCTTACGGGGCTTCGATCATCACCCTGCAATTCCAACTCGATCAAAATATCGACGTTGAAGAGCAGCAGGTGCAAGCAGCCATCAATGCGGCGCAAACTTATCTGCCTTCTGACCTGCCCAATCCACCGATTTACAGCAAGGTAAATCCAGCCGACGCGCCTATTCTGACGCTTGCCCTGACTTCCGATACCCTGCCACTTTCCAAGATTGAGGACCTCGCGGATACTGCGCTCGCGCAGAAAATTTCCCAACTCCCCGGAGTTGGCCTGGTGTCCATCAGCGGTGGGCAAAAGCCTGCCGTCCGCATACAGGTAAATCCTACTGCCCTGGCTTCTTACGGTATCGGTTTGGAAGATGTCCGCACAGCTTTGGCGACAGCTAACGTGGATCAGGCAAAGGGCACACTCGACGGTCCGCGCCAGTCTTATACCATCGGAGCCAACGATCAGCTGCTTTCCGGCGATGAATACCGGTCGATTGTTGTGGCCTACCGCAACGGCGCACCCGTTCGCTTGACCGATGTCGCCACGATTGTGGACGGGATCGAGAACACCTATCAGGCCGCCTGGATGAACATGAATCCAGCGGTCATCGTGAACATCCAGCGCCAACCCGGCGCCAACATCATTGGCGTCGTCGACCGCATCAAGAAGCTTCTCCCCCGCTTGCAGGATTCACTACCCTCCGCCGTCAAGATGCAAATTCTTACCGATCGCACCGAGACCATCCGGGCGTCAGTAAAAGACGTCCAGTTTGAGCTCATGCTCACGATTGGTCTGGTCGTGATGGTGATCTTCCTCTTTCTGCGCAATCTCTCCGCCACAGTCATTCCCAGCATCGCGGTTCCCCTCTCCATTGTTGGCACGTTTGCCGTTATGTACGCGCTTGGCTACAGCCTCAACAATCTCACGTTAATGGCGCTCACCATTTCAACTGGTTTCGTGGTGGACGACGCCATCGTGATGATCGAAAACATTGACCGTTTTCTGGAAGAAGGTGATTCTCCGCTGGATGCCGCGCTTAAAGGCGCAGGTCAAATCGGTTTTACCATCGTTTCCTTGACGGTTTCGCTCATCGCCGTGCTGATACCACTTCTGTTTATGGGTGACATCGTTGGCCGCCTGTTCCGCGAATTCGCGGTCACGCTTGCGGTTACGATTCTGGTGTCTGCCGTGGTCTCGCTCACACTCACCCCGATGATGTGCGCCAAACTGCTCAAAGCGAAAGACCCCTCCAAGGAATCGTGGTTCTACCGCAAATCGGAGGAATTCTACGATGGTGTGATTGCCTATTACGGGCGGTTGCTAAAAGTTGTGCTGCGCTATCAGACATTGACGTTGCTCATCACGGCCGCGACTTTCGTCCTGACGATTTTCCTCTATATTGTGGTTCCCAAAGGTTTTTTCCCCGTACAAGACACAGGCTTAATCCTGGGCATTTCGGAAGGTCCGCAGAACATTTCGTTTACCGCCATGGAAGACCGGCAGAAGGCCTTGGCGCAGGTCATTCTTAAGGACCCCGACGTCGCCAGTTTATCCTCGTTCATTGGAGTGGACGGCACTAACATCACGCCCAACAGCGGACGCATCCAAATCAATTTGAAACCGCGTGATCAGCGCAAAGCAACTGCATCCGATATCATTCGCCGTCTACAACCGCAACTTGCCAAAGTCGAAGGCATCACTCTTTACATGCAACCGGTGCAGGACCTCACCGTCGAAGACCGCGTGAGCCGCACCGAGTATCAGTACACGATGGAAGACCACGACGCCGCGGAATTGGCTGACTATTCCACGCGGTTGGTGGCGAAACTCAAGACTGTCCCTGAACTGCGCGACATCGCCACCGACCAGCAAAACAACGGCCTGCAAGCCGAATTGGTTATTGACCGCGACACCGCGTCGCGCCTCGGGATTCTACCCGGTCAAATCGACAACACGCTCTACGACGCCTTTGGACAACGCCAGGTCTCAACCATTTTTACGCAGCTCAACCAGTACCACGTCGTGCTGCAAGTGGCGCCTGATTTTCAGCTGAATCCTGATGCGTTGAAAAATATCTACGTCAAATCGAACTCTGGGATAGAGGTTCCGCTCTCCGCGTTCAGTCATTTTGAAACCAGAAACTCCACGCTGGCCATTAACCATCAGGGACAATTTCCGGTTGTGACTCTGTCATTCAACCTCGCTCCCGGTAAGTCTCTGGGCGACGCAACCGAAGCGATTGACGCCGCTGAGAAAGAAATTCAACTTCCTCCCAGCATTGAGACCGCATTCCAAGGAACGGCGGCCGCTTTCCGCAATTCTTTGAGTTCAGAGCCGTGGCTGATTCTGGCAGCCATTGTCACGGTATACATCGTGCTGGGCGTGCTTTACGAGAGCTACATCCATCCGATTACGATCCTTTCAACTCTGCCCTCAGCCGGCGTGGGCGCGATTCTCGCTCTGCTCCTAACCGGCAACGATCTGGGTGTAGTTGGTTTAATCGGCATAATCTTGCTCATCGGCATCGTGAAGAAGAATGCCATCATGATGATTGATTTCGCCCTCGAGGCGGAGCGGGTCGAGCACAAAAAGCCTGAAGACGCGATTTATCAGGCTTGTCTGCTTCGCTTCCGCCCCATCATGATGACAACCATGGCCGCTCTGCTCGGCGGTCTTCCTCTGGCGTTAGGTACAGGCACCGGCTCGGAATTGCGCCATCCTTTGGGAATCACGATTGTCGGCGGTCTGTTGGTCAGCCAAATGTTGACGCTGTTCACCACTCCGGTCGTCTATTTGTGGTTTGACCGCTTGGCGCAGAGGTTTTCGAATGTCGGTTTTGCAAAAGTATCGGAAGGACCGGAGCCTTCGCTTGGGGACTAAGCGATGAATATCTCCGCCCCATTCATCAAACGCCCTATTGGAACTTCGTTGCTGACGTTCGCCTTGTTGCTGGCTGGCGCGCTCGCCTTCAACTACCTTCCCGTGTCGCCGCTTCCGCAAGTAGATTTTCCAGTCATTCAAGTTTCCGCAGGGCTTCCCGGCGCCAGCCCGGAGACGATGGCCTCGGCAGTCGCAACCCCACTGGAGCGTCAGTTTGGACGCATCGCTGGAATCAACCAAATGACTTCGACTAGTCAGTTGGGATCCACCGGCATTGTTTTGCAATTCGATCTAAACCGCAATATTGACGCGGCCGCACGCGACGTGCAAGCGGCAATCAACGCAGCACGCAGTCAGCTGCCTTCGTACCTGCCGGGCAATCCCACTTATCGCAAAGTAAATCCCGCCGATTCGCCCGTCCTAATCTTGTCGATGACTTCGGACACTATCACGCTGCCGAACATCTATGACGAGGCGAATTCGGTTTTGTCCCAGAAACTTGCCCAGGTCAGCGGAGTCGGCCAGGTTTACGTAGGAGGTGGCGCCAATCCAGCGGTTCGCGCCGAAGTGAACCCGGCCATGCTGAATAAGTTTGGAATCGGCCTGGATGCGGTTCGCACGGCACTTGGCGCGGCAAATTCTAATAGCCCGAAAGGCGAATTCTCCGGTCCCATTAACGCCTGGACGCTCGACGACAATGATCAAATCAAGACCGCTGCGGAATATCGCCCTCTCATCGTGGCCGGCGACAAGAACGGTGGCACGGTTCGCCTCGCCGACGTGGCCGACGTGGAAGACGCCGTCGAAGACGCGCACATCATCGGGTTGTCCAACGGTAAACGGGCAGTTTTGATCATCATTTTCCGCCAGCCGGGCGCCAACATCATTTCGACGGTAGACAACGTCCTCGCGT
Organism: Terriglobia bacterium; assembly: GCA_963702965.1. Lineage (GTDB taxonomy): Bacteria > Acidobacteriota > Terriglobia > Terriglobales > Acidobacteriaceae > JAJPHW01. The sequence continues at coordinate 2,258,839 of OY969776.1, read as the reverse complement.
TGTTGCCGGAGCTTCAGGCATCGATTTCGCCAGCGATCCACCTCGGCGTCGTGATGGACCGCACCACATCCGTCCGCGCTTCGGTGCACGATATTGAAATCACGCTACTCGCGTCTATCGTCCTGGTCATCCTTGTCGTTTTCGTATTCCTGCGCAGTGTTCGCGCAACTCTCATCCCCAGCATTGCTGTGCCACTGTCCCTCGTCGGTACATTCGCCGTCATGTACCTACTGAACTACAGCCTCGACAATCTCTCGCTCATGGCACTCGCAATTTCCACGGGCTTCGTGGTGGATGACGCCATCGTGGTCCTCGAGAACGTCACGCGCTATCTGGAGCAGGGGCTCACGCCAGTTCAGGCCACGTTCCGTGGGGCGCGCGAAATCGGCTTCACGGTTCTTTCCATGAGCACTTCGCTCGTGGCAGTTTTTATTCCCATTCTCTTAATGGGTGGCATCGTCGGACGGCTCTTCCGCGAATTTGCGGTGGTCTTGAGCATTGCCATCGGCGTGTCATTGTTGGTTTCCCTAACGACGACGCCCACGATGTGCGCCCAATTGTTACGGCCGTTAAAAGAGGAAAAGCACAATCGCGCCTACCGCATCACGCAAGCCGGCTTTGATGGAGTCCTCGCCACATACCGCCGCTGCCTGGATTGGGTCTTGCGGCACCAGCCCCTCACGCTACTCATGACAATCCTCACGGCATGCCTTACTGTTTATCTGTATATCATTGTTCCCAAAGGATTTTTCCCGCAGCAAGATGTCGGCCGTCTTTTCGGAAATGTCCAGGCAGCACAGGACATCTCGTTCGAAGCGATGAGCCAGAAAATGCGGGCCTTTGTCGCCATCGTGCAGAAAAACCCTGATGTCAGCACCGTCGTGGGTTTTGCCGGCGGCAGCACGCCACTGAATCAGGGCCGCATGTACATCATGCTAAAACCCCTCAATCAGCGCAAACATTCTGCGGACCAGATCATCGGGATTTTGCGCAAGCAGCTTGCCGTCGTTCCCGGAGCGACTCTTTACTTGCAGGCGGTCCAAGACCTCACGATTGGTGGCCGCCCTGCGCAGGCGCAGTACCAATACACGCTGCAAGGCGAAGACCTCGCCCAACTGAATACCTGGGCGCCACGCCTGCTGACCAAGCTGCGCAGCCTCCCGGAATTGCGCGACGTCAATACCGATCAGCAAGATAAAGGCCTCGAGTCAAGCGTTATCATCGATCGCGACACGGCTTCGCGTCTGGGTATTGCGCCACAGGACATTGATAATGCGCTCTACGATGCCTTCGGCCAGCGGCAGGTTTCCACCATCTATCAATCGCTGAACCAGTATCACGTTGTAATGGAAGTAGCTCCTGAATTTCAGCGTAGCCCCGATGCCCTTCAGAGTGTGTACGTAAAGTCTTCGAATAGCGTGATGGTTCCGCTCGCCGCCATCGCTCATTTCGGGCCATCCAATACCGCATTAGCCGTCAATCATCAAGGCCAATATCCGTCAGTAACGATTTCCTTTAATTTGGCTCCCAATGTCTCGCTCGGCCAGGCGACCACGGTGATTGAAAAGGCCGAGCGCTCAATCGGATTCCCGACTACGCTGAGCGCCAATTTTCAAGGTACTGCCGCCGCATTCCAAGATTCGATTTCGAGCGAACCGATTCTCATCTTTACCGCTCTCGTGGCGGTCTACATCGTCCTGGGCATTCTTTACGAAAGCTATATTCATCCCATTACGATCCTTTCGACCATCCCCTCGGCAGGCGTGGGTGCGCTCCTGGCGTTATTGCTTACCCATAACCAACTGGATGTCATCGGCTTGATCGGCATCATTCTGCTGATTGGGATTGTGAAGAAGAACGCCATCATGATGATTGATTTCGCGCTCGATGCAGAGCGCCGGGAAGGCAAGTCTTCCCTGGATGCTATCCACGAGGCTTGCATGCTGCGGTTCCGGCCCATCATCATGACCACAGCCGCCGCCTTGCTGGGAGGCTTACCACTCGCTCTGGGGCACGGCACCGGTTCGGAATTGCGCCGCCCGCTGGGCATCACGATCGTTGGCGGACTGATGCTCAGCCAGGCTCTGACCCTTTTCACGACTCCGGTCGTTTACCTCTACATGGATCGTCTTCGCCTTCGTTTCGCCCGTCGTTCCCCCGCATTGCCCCTTCCCAGCCCTAGTTCCGCAGACTGATAGCCCGAAAAATCTCGGCCTACTACATCTAGTCATTTGGCCTTGGTTACCTCAGTGCATCCCCGAGTACCGTTTTGGAACATGGATTTTAAGCATCTAGGACAGTCTTCAATTCACCGGAATAATGAGCCTCAAACAAGGGGGCTACTTTCCGATGTTGCGAAACTTCTGTCTGGCGATGGCCGTGTCCGTCGCGCTGCTGCTTACGGGGTGCGGCGGCGGCACCGGCGTTAACAACTCGGGAAACGTGGTCTCACAGCCTCCATCTGGCCCTAATAACGGCGGCGGCGCGCAGGATCCGCCGACTCTCAGCACTCTGACGAACCTCGATTTTGGTGGAATTTTCATCGGCACTACACAGAATGCTTCCATCACATTAACCAACGATTCGACTTCGGCCCAGACGATTACGATATCCGAGCTCAACTTCACTGGGAGCGGATATGGGCTGGCTTCGAATCTAGCCTTGCCGGCAACTATCGCAGCCGGGCAAGATTTGATTGTGCCTATCGCATTTACACCGGCGACATCGGGAGCAGATGAGGGTACGATCACGATTGTCAGCGACGCATCGGATAGCAATCTGACGGTCACCTTAAGCGGCGCTGGTATCGCAACGGGTGCATTGGCCTACACTCCGCTGGCCATAGATTTTGGCTCTGTTACCGTGGGTACGCAGCAAACCATGCCGTTAGTTCTGTCCAATAGTCCGCTCAATAATACGAACATCGACATCGTGCAAGTCACCATAGGCAACGCTAATTTTAGTCTTCTGTCGCCGCCGACATTTCCCGTGACACTCACGCCCGGAAAATCTTTAACCCTCACCGTCGCATTCTCGCCCAATGGGGGCGGAGAAAGCTCTACGTCGTTGACGGTCGCCAGCAATGCACCTAACAACAGTGTAACGGTGCCGCTCTCCGGTTTAGGACTCGCCGCCGACCAATTGAGTGCAACTCCGGCAACTCTAAGCTTTGGCAATGTAACGACTGGCGACAATAGCTCCCTAACAGGACTGCTCACTGCCGGCTCCTCTGACATCACAGTGTACTCGGTAGCTATTTCCGGCCAGGATTTCACTTACAGCGGCCCTTCATTCCCGGTGAGCGTCGCCGCAGGAACGAGCCTGCCGTATACGATCACGTTTGCTCCTCATACGACCGGAAGCTTTACTGGTACTGCGACGTTTACCAGCAACGCATCTAATTCGCCGGCGATTCAGTATCTGAGTGGAACGGGCGCGCAAAATGGCGGCGGCGGATCGGGTGGCGGATCTGGAGGTGGCGGCACGCCGTCCGGAGCTATTGAAGCAGATTTCTTCAACCTGGATATTGGCAATTTCCGATCGCCCTGGCCGAATCAGTTGGGCGTAAAAATTCGAGTTTGGCGGACCCTGGGCGCGCAACTGCGATGGAGTGATATTGAAACCTGCGATGGCGGATCCGATCCAACGAACTCCTGCTATACCTGGGCCAACTTTGATAAATGGGTCGCGGCCGCCCATACGAACAACGAGGACATTCTGTACACCGCGTACTACACTCCGACCTGGGCATCTTCAAATCCCAGCGGAACCTGCCAGGACGGCAACACAGGCAGTTGCTATCCGCCGAATGACGTGGAAACCGGTGACTACTATTGGAAGGGCTTTCTGACTGCGCTTTATACCCACACTGTCAACACGCCGGGTCTCGAGAAAATCAAGTATTGGGAATGCTGGAATGAACCGAATGTGGCATCCGAATACAGTGATAACAACAGCAGCCCAGGCGCCGCGCAGGCGGACCTGAACATTATGTGTTCCGATCTGCACACGACGATTTCGACCATGGATTCCACCGCTAAATTCACAACCCCGGCACCTGCCCTGGGATCCGGCGTCATCCAGTGGATGACGGCATGGATCAATTCGGGTTATGCAAATTACGCGGATTACATCGCATTTCACGGGTATGTCTGTCCCGGAGTCGGGAGCTGTGTGACCAATAGTGCGGAAACTATCGTCCCCATCATCCTGACGCCGCTAAAAGCATTAATCGCCAGCACCAAAGGCACGTCAAATGACGTGAGCGGCAAGCCCATGTGGGACACGGAAGGCAGCGACGACGCCGGAGGAGTGCCTCTGACCGACCCCGATCAGCACGCGGCGTTCTATGCTCGCTACACGCTCGTGCAACAATCGGCAGGCGTTGCCCACTACTCCTATTGGGGATATGACTTCAATGGTGGCGTTTCCTTAATCAACAATCCCGGTGTGCCCTCTGCAACCTTGAACACAGCGGGTGTTGCCTGGGAGCAGATCTATAAATGGACGGTGGGCTCCGCCTTCACTTCGCCGTGCGCGAACACCTCGGGCACCATCTGGCAATGCACCTTGACCAACGGCACTTCCAATAGCCTTATCGTCTGGGACACTTCACAATCCTGTTCCCGTGGAGTTTGCACCACCAGCAACTTCACCGCGCCTGGCGATTACTCATCTTACGAAGATCTCGCAGGCAACACGAACTACATCGTGAACAACACGGTCCCCGTTGGTGCGAAGCCAGTGATGCTGCAATAACGCCGGCGAGTGGACTTCGGCTATTTCGTGAAGGCAGCCACCGAGTTCGCCACCGAATCCCCGGCTTCCCGCGTACCCAGCGCACCGCCCAGGTCTTGGGTTGTTCGCTTCTCCTGCACCGCCTTGAGCACGGCAGCTTCAATCTTCGCGGCTTTTTCGGCCATGCCTAGATGGCCGAGCATCATTGCCGCCGTCAATATCGCGCCAAACGGATTCGCAATGTTCTTGCCTGCAAGCGGCGGGGCAGAACCATGCACTGGTTCGAACATCGAAGTTTTGCCGGGATGAATATTTCCGCTGGCGGCCATCCCCAGTCCCCCTTGGAGCCCGGCCGCTAAATCGGTAATGATGTCGCCAAACATATTATTGGTAACGATCACGTCGAATTGGCGGGGATCGCGGACCATCTGCATGCAGAGTGCGTCCACATACATGTGTTCAGCCTTCATCTGGGGGTATTCGCCGGCCACTTCCTTGAATACCCGTTGCCATAGTCCCCCTGCGTGGGTCATTGCGTTCGACTTGTCGCACATCAGCACGCGATGACGAGGACTTCCGTCATGCTTGGCATGGCGTTCGCAATATTCGAAGGCAAAACGAATGATGCGTTCGACGCCTTTGCGGGTATTGATGTCCTCCTGAATGGCGACTTCGTCCGGTGTTCCTTTCTTGAAGACTCCTCCCACATCGCCATACACACCTTCTGTATTTTCGCGGATGACGACAAAATCCACGTCTTTCGGTTGCACTCCTTTCAAGGGGCAGAGCGATTCGTCAAGAAGACGCACTGGCCGCACATTAGCGTACAGGTCCATTTGAAATCGCATGCCGAGCAGAATTTCTTTTGCGTGAATGTTGTTCGACACACGTGGATCGCCGAACGCGCCCACGAGAATCGCATCGAAATCACGCTCCAACATGGCAAAGCCGTCGGGAGGCACGGTGAGTCCGTCTGCAAGATAACGGTCTGCGCCCCAATCAAATTGGGTGGTTTCGAGTTCGGCGCCGGATGCAGTAATGACTTTGATGGCCTGCGGAATGACTTCCTGCCCAATACCATCACCCGGAATGATAGCGATACGTTTTTTCTGGCTCACGCCAGAAAAGTAACACAAACCACCTCTTTCGCGGAGCATGCCGCACAGGATTTCAGGCCTTATAATTGAATGAGCCATGAATCCTGCGGTAATCCACGAGAATGTGAACCCGACCAGCGATGTGAGGGCAGAATTTCACACTCTCGTTTCGGGTTGCGCGGTCTATGACCAGAATTCCGGGGCTCGAATTGCGGTCACCGGTCCCGACCGCGTGCGCTGGTTGAATGGCATGGTTACGAATAACGTTCGCGATCTCTCGGTCGGCTATGGTGTGTACGCATTTTTGCTGAACCCGCAGGGCAAAATTCTGGGCGACCTTTACGCATATAACCTGGGCGATTCGTTGATTGTTGAGACGGACCGAACGCAATTGCAAAAGATTCTGGAAACGTTCGACCGTTACATAATCATGGATGATGTAGAAACCGCGGATGTCACGGAAAAGTTCGCCGGAATCGGTGTCGCGGGCCGGGCAGCGCGGACGACGCTTGAAACTGCAGGCTTGCAGGTGCCAGCCTTGCGACCGCTCCAGATGGCGACAGTACCATGGGGCGGCGAAAACATCACCGTAGTTCGCGGCGACAACCCGAATATAGAGACATACGAATTCTGGGTTCCTCCGCAGAGCGCTTCAGAAGTGTCCACCACGCTCACACAAACCGGGGCAATCCATGCAAGCGCGCCTGCCCTGGAATGCTTAAGAATTGCGTCCGGAACCCCACGCTACGGAGTTGACATTCGAGAAAAGGACCTACCGCAAGAGACCGGTCAAGAGCGTGCCCTTAATTTCAGCAAGGGCTGCTACATCGGGCAGGAAATTGTCGAACGCATTCGTTCTCGCGGCGCCGTACACCGCCAATTCGCGGGATTCATGATTGACGGGCCATTGCCGCAAGCTGGCGCGGAATTGCAGCACGAGGGAAAGAAAGCGGGCGAAATAACCAGCGCGGCGGCCCTGCCTTTGAACGGTGGTGGCGATCGCAATGTTGCACTGGGATATATCAGGCGCGAAAGCGCCGCGCTGAACAAGCCACTGGACGGGGGCCGGTTTCAGGCCACACCGGTCAGCCTGCCCTTCCGCGAATTCTTTCAGAATTGATCTTGGAAACAGAGGAACCTATGGCTAAAAGAGAACAGGAAACCTTTACCGTAACCGACCGGCGATTGTTTACCAGCGAAGGCGACGTACGGGAAGACGCGCGAGAAGAAAAAGTTACGCCGATCGCAGCAAGCTCTCCTGCTGCGGTGGAAACGGCGCCAGTCACGCCGGAAACCATGCCTCCGCCACCGACACCTGCCGAACAGCAGCAGCAAGCCGACGCATACCGCGCATCATCGAAAGACATGGATCGCCGTGTCGAGATGGGCGGTCATTCCACCAAAGACCTCGAAGTCACATTTGAACGCTTTCTCGCGTCACTGTATATGACGGCGATGATGCAACTTGGCATGATGCATGAAGAAGGCGGACAACCGCGGTTGGATCCGATCAGCGCCCGCCAGACCATCGATACCATCAGCCTGCTTGCGGATAAAACCAAGGGCAACCTCAGCGATGCTGAGCAAACATTTTTGCAGAATGCCTTGTACGAATTGCGAATGGCATATGTCGAAGTCATCAACGCGCTCTCGCGTCCTCCCCAAAACCCCGCAGGGGTCGCGGGCGGCGCAGCCCCCGGCAAATCCGGCTTTGGTAAATGAAAGCGACACTGACGGTTCTGGGCAGCGGCACCTCCATGGGAGTACCGACGATCGGCTGCAGTTGCGCGGTTTGCCGCTCCGAGGACCCTCACGACCGGCGCACACGGCCCTCTGTGCTCATTGAATACAACGACCGGGCAGTTCTCATCGACAGTACTCCGGACTTTCGCGAACAGGCCCTTCGCGAGCGTATTCGCCGCATAGATGCCGTGCTCTACACCCACACGCATGCCGACCATATTCTCGGCATTGACGATCTACGCCCTCACAGCTACCACCACAGACCTGGAAAATTACCTCTCTATGCCAAGCCTGAAGCGGCACAGTTTCTACAGAATATGTTCCGCTACATCTTCGAAGCCAAATACAAATTTGGCGGATTGCCGCAAGTCGAGTTGCATGCCATCCAAGCGCCTCTCAATTTATTTGGCGCCAGGTTCGAACCCGTTACCGTCATTCACGGCGAGACTGAAATTTACGGATACCGTTTCGGATCTGCCGCCTACCTAACCGATCACAGCCACGTCCCTGAATCATCGCTTGCGCAACTCCAAGATCTCGATATCTTGTTTCTCGATGCCCTCCGCCATATCCCACACCCGACACATTCGACGGTGGAACAATCTTTGAGCATCGTGGAGCAGCTTAAGCCACAACGCGCGTTTTTCACTCACGTTTGCCACGATCTCCCGCACGAAGCTACCAACGCGAAATTGCCGCCGAACGTCCGGCTGGCTTACGACGGCCTAAAGCTGGAGTTCGAAATCTAGCCTCATGAAGATATTCCACCAGCTTAGTGAGTTCGCGGGATTCGGCCCAACCATCGTCAGTATCGGGAATTTCGATGGCGTACATGCTGGTCACACCCAAGTCGTTAATCAGATTGTGAAACTTGGCAAAGAGCGCGGCTTGCGGTCGGTGGCACTCACGTTTGAACCGCATCCGGTCCGAGTATTGCGGCCAGATGCAGGCATGAAATTGCTGACGCCTACACCTGAAAAGCTTCGCCTGCTCGGTGGGTTAGGACTGGACGCTGTGCTGGTACTGCCCTTCACGCAGGAGCTTTGTCAGATGGCCCCGCGGGAATTCGCCCGCGAGATTCTTCACAATGGCTTGCACGCGCGCGAAGTGCATGAAGGATTCAATTTCCGCTTTGGCCACAAGGCCGCGGGCGACGTCAGCACTCTTGCCGGATTGGGCCGGGAGATGGAATTCGAAGTTACGGTTTATCCGGAGATGCGCCGCCGCGGCCAGCTGGTTTCCAGCAGTCGCATTCGTGCTTTGCTTACCGACGGCCAAGTGCAGAAGGCGCGTCATCTTCTCGGCCGCCCGTTCAGCATCCTTGGAACTGCGGCAGCAGGGCGGGGTTACGGCCGCAGGTACACGGTACCCACGATCAACCTCAGTCCATATCATGAACTGACCCCCAAGAACGGCGTTTACATCACGCAGACTCGTGTGGGTAATGAATGCTTTGATTCAGTAACGAACGTCGGTAATCGGCCCACGTTTGGCGCAGATTCATTTGCCATCGAAAGTCACTTGCTGGATTTTCATCCTCTCGAATTAAATGAGGACACGCCGGTTGAAATCTGTTTTATGCAAAGGCTGCGCGACGAAATGAAGTTTCCCTCGGTCGAAGCGCTGCGCGCTCAGATCGGTAAAGACGTGGCCAAGGCACAGCGGTTCTTTCGATTGCTCAAGCAAGAAGCTTAATGGGGCAAATAACCGGTTTCCAATGGCAGCTTCCCGTCCACTTTGACGACTTTGACATGCTCATTAATCGCGCGGACATCCACCAACCCAATCGCGCCCGGCGTGCTCTCTACTTCTTTCAGCAAATCATCATCGGTGTTCACAATACGAATGGCGTCTTTATGGGCGGCGATGTGTGCCTTCAACTCCGCAGTCGACATCTTATTCAAATGCTGCAGAGTCTGATTTTCTGTGGCCAAATTGGCATGCAGCACAAGAATGATGGGACTGCCGTCCGGCCATTTATTGACTTCCGAACGAAAAATGGCCGACAAATGCGCCGACGTGACATTGTCTACTTTGTTGTCATGATTCACTATCACTGCCAAATGATGCGCAAAACAGGGTGCGGCCAGCAGGAGAACCGCTAAGAGCCCGTATGTACGATGAAATTTCATAGAGACCTCCCGCTTAGTGTTCGCTGCCGCCGCTTCACAATCAAGCCCAAAACAGCTGCCGCATCTACTTGGTAAAAAAATGTCACCAAATTGTCGCGCGTTAGTCGATCGGTTCTAAAGGGGCGATGGCGGGCGCGGTCCGTCGCCCCGGTAACTGCACAACGACGATGGCGGCGAGCACCATCACAATACCCACCGTTTGAACTGGCCGTAACGTCTCTCCCAGCACGATCGCCGCAATCAAGATGGAAAAAACTGGTTCGAGACAGCTGACCACGATGGCGCGTGTGGGCTCCAGATGTTGCAAGCCGGCAAAATAAAAGGAAAAAGGTCCAAGGACCGAGAGCAACGAGAAGATGAGGAGAAACAACCACTCTGGGTTCGAGTAGCCGGCGGCAATAATTTTTCCCGGCGGATTCACCAGAATCCAAAATAGCGAAGCCGTGAGCGTCGTGTACAGCAATACTGTCCATCGGCTGTGGCGGGCAAGAATGCCATGCCCGGCAATGTTGTAAAACGCGTAGGAGAGAGCTGCGACCAGGGCCGCGGAAAGACCGATTTTATCCAGCTTCAACTGCCCGCGGCCAAAAATCTGAATGACCAGCGCGATTCCCATCACGGCAAGCCCGACTGCGCCGAGGCGCTGCGCCGTAGGCTTTTGCTGACCCCGCGCGACCGCATAAATCAGTACCCAGATTGGGGCTGTATATTGCACCACGATGGCAGTCGCCACGTTGGTCCGCTGAATCGCCAGATAGTAAAAATAGTTCGAGGCCGCAACCCCTAGAATGCCGAGCAAAAGCAATCGCCCAAAGTCAGACCACGAAATCCTAATGATCTTCCAGCTTCGGCGGGCGAGCAGGATCAACAGCAATGCGCCGCACGAGAAAGTTGTTCTCGTCTGCGAGAGAATCAGCGGATCGATCGGCCGCAACGCGTGCAAACCAGGCAAGCGCCCTGTAAAAGCTGCGCGTCCCAATGTGGCGCATATTCCCCACAGGAACGTGGCACATGCAATGTAAAGGTAGCCGCGGTAGGGACTGGAAATAGTTCTATTGTTCAAGAATTTACGTACTCAATCCGGAAACTTATTTTCGCCGTCTTTTCCAGCATTGCCGAGACCGAACAATACTTCTCCTTTGACAGATGAACGGCATCCTCGACTGCCTTGTGCGAAACGTCGCCTCCCACGCGGTAGAGCAAACGAATCTCGGTATAAACCGTGGGAGGTGTGGCGCCGCGATCGCCTTCGGCACTGACCTCAAGGCTGGTAAAGGGCTCACGTTTCTTGCGCAGAATGCTGGCTATGTCGTATCCCGTGCATCCGCAAAGGGCGATCAACACTAATTCCATCGGGCTGCTGCCCGCCTGACTGTCGCCGTCAACAGTGATGGCGTGACCACTGCCGGCAATCCCGGTAAATTCGTGTTTCTCTTTCCATGTGACACGGGCGCTTATCATTAGTGGCTCTTTTCCTTAACGACGATTGTCGGTCTGTGGCTCGGGATGTATCAAGACCCGATAAAGTTGTGGTGCGGCCTGCTTGAAGCGAATTTCCAGTTCGGTCGAGACCTCATGGACACGCGAAAGAGGCAGTTCGTCCGAGAAGGTGCAATGGCAGGAAACATAAAGATGCCCTCGAATCCGCTTGATCTCAAGATCATGCATATCCAGAATCTCCGGAAATTCCGTGGCAACCTGCTTCAGTTTTTCCTCGAGAAGAGCATCTTGCACGATCTCGTCGCTGGTTTCAATGGTTGCCGGTTCGCTCTCGATATGGGTGAGAATCGACGAAATCTCAAGCACTTCGCTTCTGATTTCTGATTCGATCTGGGTTACTTTGTCGTGTGCGTCTTTCAAGAGCAGCCGTTCGTCCAATTCAAGATGCTGCTCCACATGCAGGCGCCCGGCAATGTCTTGAACGCTAACGTCGTGGACGTTCACGTTGTTGCGTGTGGCTACGGCCCGCACCCGATCAAATATGTTTTCGGAGAATGCGGCCCGCGGAACCGAGCGCACCATGACATCCGCATTGGGCAGCACGCTGTGGACGGCGGCTGTTACCGAGTCCGCGACTTGCTCGGACCGCTGGAAGGTCACGTTGCGCGCCAAGCCGATGGAAAGATCGGCAAAATACCGGTTGCCCGCTCGACGGATGCGAACCCGATCCACTTCAAGGAGGCCGTCGACCTTCGACACGGCCAGAATAATTTTGTTTCGAATGCCCGAAGGCGCCGCGTCAAGCAAGGCGTCAATGGTCCGCCGGCCCAAGCGGCCGCTGACATAAATCACCACACCCGCCACGAATAACGCGGCAATCGCGTCCGCGTTGCGCAGCCACGGAATATGATGCGCCCGTCCCCACCAAACCAGACTAAGGCCCACAACCACAACGCCGCTCGACCAAATATCGGTCGAAAAATGAAGAGCGTCGGCTTCCAGCGCCTGGCTGTCATACTTCTCGGCGATCCTGCGCAGGACGCGTGAACGCCAGAAATCCGTTCCCATGGAGGCAAACATCACGACAAATGCAGCCAGATTAGGTTCGATTTCGACGGAATGGAAGAAAAGCCGCCTAATCGATTCGCGCACAATCCAGACGCATGTCAACAGCAGGAGTCCGGTTTGCACAAAGGCAGAGAAGTTCTCGACCTTGCCGTGACCGTATTGATGCTCGGCGTCGGCTGGCTTATCGGAGACGCGGACCGAGAAAAAAGTCACGGTCGCAGCCACCAGATCAAGGCCGGAGTGGGCTGCTTCTGACAGAATCCCGAGGCTGGATGTGGTTAGGCCAACTACAATCTTAAGGACGGTCACTGCCATGGCGGCGAGAACAGAATTGCCGGCGACGGCGCGCTTTTCGGCACGCATGGATTCACTCTGAAATACTGCCGGCGACCCCGCCATATGTGCATTATGAGGGCAGCAGGCAATTACGCCAAGTTGCCAATGGGCTTCCCAAGCTTGTTCCGGGGGCACATCATATGGGCGGCGAGGAGCCTCTGTGCTAGGATTTTAATGAATTTCTATCTTCCTGGAGGAATCCTTCACAATGATAAAAACTGGATTGGCATGTCTTCTGCTCGCCGGGCTGACCTGGGCGCAGACACCCAACTCACAACCGGCCACCGCGCCGGGTGACAAAACAGCCCCAGCCCCGACGGCCCAGGCCGCGGCTACAGTTGCACCTGACGCGCCTGTCATCACCATCCAGGGGCTGTGCGACGGAGATAAGCCCGCTGCCGACTGTAAAACCGTCATCACCCGGGCGCAATTCGAGCAACTCGTGGCGACGGTCGCTCCCAAATTGCCGCCTCCGGCACGGAAGCAATTTGCCAACCGCTACGCGCGCGCGCTCGTCATGTCACACGAGGCCGAGAAAGAAGGGCTCGATAAAACGCCCAGATTTCAAGAATTGGAACGCTTGACACGGCTCCAATTATTGGAACAAGCGTTAGGACAAAGTGTGCAGGAAAAAGCCGCGGATGTTCCCGAGAAGGACATCGAGGACTATTACAAGGCCAACCAGCCCGCCTATGAAGAATTCCAGCTTTTGAAGGTCTACGTTCCACGGACGAAGGAACCTTTGCCGGGCGCACCCAAGCTGAGCGAAGCAGCCCAAAAGAAGCATGATGAAGCCAGCGAAGCTGCCATGCGAAAATTGGCGGACTCGATTCGCACCCGGCTCGCGGCGGGAGCCGACGCGGATGCACTTCAAAAAGAGGCATACGCCGCTGCCCACTTCAAGATGACGCCCCCCACGACCAAGCTGGATCATATGCGTCGCAACATGTTTTCACCCAATCAAGCTCCAGTTTTCGAGTTGAAACCAGGAGAAGTCTCTCCTGTGTTGGATGATGAAAACGCATTTCTCATCTTCAAGATGGTCAGCAAAGATGAACTACCGCTCGACAAAGTGCACGACGAAATTCGCAACGTGCTGCGCGCCCAGCGAATTGAAAAAGGCATGGAGGCTGTCGAAAAGTCGGCCACGCCGACCCTTAACGAAGCTTACTTCGGGGTGCCGGCCTTGGCGCCTATGCCAGGCATGAAAATGCCCATGGGTGGGCCCGGCTCCGCGCCGATGCAGAAACCGCCTGCCGGTAAGTAATGGACGCTGACAAACCAGTCGTCGTGGTCACCGGTATCGCCGGGAACTTGGGACTCCGTCTGCTTCCGCAGTTGATGGAGTTCCAGGTTGTTGGCGTGGACATGCGGCCCCCAGACACTTCTCATCCTCTGCGCTTCGTGGCCATGGATTTAGGCGAAGAAGAGTCCTGCCGCGAGCTCTATCTCCTGATTAAGGAATACCGGCCGGTGGCCTTCATCCACCTCGCCTTTATCATTGATCCCCAGCGGACTAGAGTTCTGGATCCCGACCGCATGTGGCAAATCAACGTCGCTGGAACGGCTCGGGTGATGGAAGCGATTTCGGAGGCAAACCGCGAAGAAGCGATTGTCCAGAAATTCATTTACCCCAGCAGCGTGGCAGTCTATGGTCCGGACTTGACAGAGCCTGTCACCGAAGACGCGCCTCTACACGCGCATACGCTGCCCTACGCTGTGCAGAAGATGGAGTGTGACAAAGTCGTCCAGCAGCGCGCCCCGGGACTTCGCAGTTGCAGTATCTACATGCTCCGGGCCCATATTTTCGCCGGCAAGAGCGTACAGAATTACTTGATGGGGGCATTCCGCGGAACGCCTAATGGCAAAGGACGCCGGGCAGAGAGAATGCGCAGCGAGGGCAAACGCCTTCCGTGCGTTTTGCCCTACGGAAAGCGGTACCTGGAAAACTTGCTCCAATTCGTTCACGTGGACGATGTGGCCCGGCTGATCCTGCACATTATGCGCAAAACCGAGCCTGAGTCCCAACGCATCACGGTATTGAATGTAGCCGGCCGCGGCGAACCTCTGAGTTTTGCTCAATGCGTGGCTTTGGGCAAAGGAAAACTTGTCCGCGTTCCGGGAAAATGGGGCCTTCGTCTGACGCTTCAGTTGGCCTGGACCCTCAACATCTCTACCATTCCCCCCGAAGCTGTGCCCTACATGACCGGCCAATACACCATGAATACCGATCGCCTGAAGAAGTTCCTCGGCCCTCAATACGACACTGTCATTCAATACAAAATCGCGGATGCCTATGCCGATAGTTTCACGAAGTAGCTAGTTGTACACTTGCGAGGCGTTGATCCATGTTGCGAGCAAACATCACTCGCTTGTGGAAGTCGGCGCGGCGAACGCGTAGCTACTTCTTGCCTTGATAAAGACCGGCAATGGCAAAAGTGTAGGGCGACCACCGGGCGCTCGCGAATCCCGCGTGCTTCATGCGCTGAATCATCTCTTCTGGCGGCGGAAAACGCTCCACCGACGCCGGCAAATAGGCATAAGGCCCACGGACTCCAGAAATCAGCGTGCCAATTTTTGGCAACACGTGCTTGAAATAGACTCGATAGATCCTGCCCATCAGACCTCCAGGTTCGCTGAAATCCAGAATCCCACACTCCCCGCCCGGACGAAGCACGCGCGCAATTTCTCGCAACCCCGCATCATAGTCGGCAAGATTGCGAAACCCGAAGGCAGAAGTCACAAGATCGAAACTGGCATTAGGAAAAGGTAAATGCAAAGCATCGGCCTCAACCCAGCGCAAATACGCTTTCATACCTTTGACCGTGGCGCGTTGCAACATGGCATGAGAAAAATCCGCGCCCACAATCTTCGGACGTACACTGCCCGCTCGTCGCTCCAAAGCAAGCGTCATATCGCCGGTTCCACAGCAGAGATCGAGCACGCTAGCATCCGTCCGCGACAAAATGTGGGAAAACGTCCGCGCCGTCCGGTTCCACCACAGCCGATCCACATTCATGGAGAGCACGTGGTTCAATAGGTCATAGCGCGGCGCAATCGAGCTAAACATGTCGCGCACCGCCCGGGACGCCGACTCAACATCGGACGCACCCTGTGGCGCTGCACCGATAACGGGATTTTTGGTCGATTCCATTCTCATGTTATGAAAAACGAGCCTTACTCGTCAGGCCGTCGCGATATCTCGCAATTCATCCACCACGCCCACGATAAGCGCCTCCGGCACATCGTCTGCAATTTCCACTTTGCCTATTTTCGTCGGCAGCACGAAATGAACGCGGCCGTCCAGCGTCTTCTTGTCAGCTTGAAGCAAACCTAGAATATCTTTCCCACGCGCAACCACGGCGGGCAGCGGCCCTAATCTCAGCACGGCGTCGATGATTCGTCTCGCGGCAAACGTATCGATGCGGTTCGTGGCTGCCGATAACCGGGTCGCCGCAATCATTCCCCACGCCACGGCTTCCCCGTGCAAAAACCGGCGATACCCTGATTGCGTCTCGAGTGCATGCCCAATCGTGTGCCCAAAATTCAAAATCCGCCGCAATCCGCCTTCGCGCTCGTCGAACGAGACCACCTTCGCCTTGATTCGCACCGATTGGGCGATCACGCTCGTAAGGGTTCTTGCGTCTTTGGCTATACGGCTTGCATCGCTGCTCTCAATTTCTTCAAAGAGAGCGAGGCTGGCAATCACCCCACACTTCAGCGATTCATAAAGCCCGGCGCGAAGCTGGCGGCGCGGCAGCGTTGAAAGAATCCGCGGATCCGTCACAACCAGCCGCGGATGGTGAAAGGTTCCCACCAGATTCTTTCCCGTTTTCAGATCAACGCCGGTCTTGCCGCCCACCGACGCATCCACCTGTGCGAGCAATGTGGTCGGTATCTGAACCAAGTCCACGCCCCGCATGTAGAGCGACGCCAGCAGTCCGGCGGTATCTCCCACTACCCCTCCGCCGAAAGCCACCACCACCGATTTGCGGTCAGCGCCGAGTTGAGACAAGCGCACCGCGAGATTCTCGACCGTCGCGAGCCTCTTATGAGCTTCGCCGTCAGGCATCTCCATAAATTCGGCGTCGAATCCGCCATTACGCAGCGAACTTGCCAGCTCTTTGCCCCAGCGGCGTCTAACCTTCGCCACCGTCACCACAAAGGCGCGCCTGGGCTCGCGGAATTCCTTGTGCATCAACTTCCCTGCTTGCCGCAATATGCCCGCATCAATTACGACCTGATAAGGACGGGGTTCTATGTGGACTGAGATTCTATGCATGAATCTTCAATCATAGCGTAAGGCCGCAGCGCAGCCGCGCAACCAATGCGTGTTAGCATTTTCTCAGGCATGTCCATTGCTGCTGAATCCAGCGATTTCATCGTAATCGGCGCGGGCGTCGCTGGTCTCCGGGCGGCCATTGAGCTGGCTCACGCCGGTCGCGTCATCGTACTGGCCAAGCGTGAAGTCACCGATTCGAATACCCAATGGGCCCAAGGCGGCATCGCAGCAGCCCTCAGCGATGAAGATGAAATCAGCCTTCATCTGCAAGATACCTTGATGGCCGGCGATGGCCTTTGCAACGTCGAGGCCGCGAAAGTTCTAGTCGAAGATGCTCCCGAACGCATCGAGGAGTTAATCCGTTGGGGCACGGAGTTCGATCGCGAGGGCACCAAACTCACTTTTGGACGCGAAGGCGCCCACAGCCGTAACCGCATTCTTCACGCGCATGGAGATTCCACCGGACGCGAAATTTTGCGGGCCCTCTATGCCAAAGCGAAGACGCTAAAAAATATTGCCGTGCGCGAATTTGAGTTTTCGACAGATTTACGGGTCCATGACGGACGTGTGACCGGTATTCATCTGATTGACGAAGCCGGCGAACGCCGCGAAATCTTCGCGAGCGCCGTGTTGCTGGCCACCGGTGGCATGGGCCAACTCTATCGCAATACGACGAACCCTGCGGTGGCCACGGGAGATGGCGTTGCCATGGCCTTCCGCGCTGGCGCCGCAATCGGCGACATGGAATTCATTCAGTTCCATCCCACTGCGCTCTATCTCGAGAACGCTCCCCGGTTTTTGCTTTCAGAAGCGCTGCGGGGCGAAGGCGCTTACCTTCGCAACTCTGAGCAACAAAGATTTATGTCCACGTACCACGAACTCGGCGAGCTGGCGCCGCGCGATGTGGTTGCCCGCGCCATCGTGCACGAACTCGAAATCAGCACGGCCAAAGACAAGGCGAAAGATCCTGTCGTCTATCTAGACTTGACCCATTTGGACGCGAAGCATGTGCAGAGCCGCTTCCCGCGGATTTACTCGACCTGTTTGAAGTACAACATTGACATCACCACTGACCTGATTCCCATTCGTCCCGCCGCGCACTACGCCATGGGCGGAGTCCGCACTGATCTCGATGGGCGCGCGACCGTCGTAGGACTCTATGCCGCCGGGGAAGCGGCCGCCACTGGCGTCCACGGCGCCAACCGCCTTGCGAGCAATTCGCTATTGGAAGGTCTCGTATTCGGCGCACGCGCGGCGCAGGCCATGCAGGCAGAACCTCCGCTCGCGAACGGCGGATCCGAGGCAAATTCTGCCCCTGCTTCAGCTAGAAGCGAGGCCGAGCCCGAGAAAATCATTCGCCAGATTCAAGATTTGATGTGGAAGGATGTCGGCATTGTGCGCGAAGCGCACGGCTTAAAGCACGCGATCAAGACGCTTGAAGATCTCTGCCCAAAGGTGGCTCATCCTCATACCCGCCGCGCCCATGAAGCGAGAAATCTGCAAACGGCTGGTCTGCTGGTGGCGCGTTCCGCGTTGGCGCGCGAGGAAAGCCGTGGAGCGCATTACCGCACCGATTTCCCCCATCATGACGACGCGCGCTTCTTGAAACATTCCGTCGCCACACGTAATGCCGTGAGCTTCGAGTAGACCTAGAGATCTTCCGCGCTCTCTTTAGGATTTACCACCGACGCCGCCACCGAAACCGCCAAAATCACCGCCACCACACCAAGCGCCCAACCCGTCGGGATCGGGTAATAATGCGCCAGCAACATCTTCGCGCCAATAAAAATCAGAATCACGGACAATCCGTAATGCAGATAATGAAAAATTTTCATTACGCCCGATAATGCAAAAAACATCGAGCGCAGCCCCATGATCGCCAATGCATTCGACGAATAAATGATGAATGTCTTATTCGTAATCGCGAGTATCGCCGGAATGGAATCCGTCGCGAATAGCACATCCGTCAACTCAATGAGCAGCAGAACCACAAACAGCGGCGTGGCTGAAATACCCGGCTCTCGTACAAAGAAATGCTGCTTCCGGTAATCGGGTGTTACCGGCATCACTCGCCGCAGCCATCGCAGAACAAAGTTGTTATCCAGATCAATGCTGGCAGCATGCGTTCGCATAAGTAGTCGGATGCCGCTGAAAATCAGCAACGCCCCAAACGGATAAATAATCCATTCAAAGCGCCGCAGCAGGCCGACTCCGGCGAAAATGAAAACAGCCCGCATGACCAACGCACCGACGACGCCCCAAAATAAAACCCGATGCTGGTACTCTTCGGGCACGCGAAAGTGCGTAAAGATCAAAATGAAGATGAAAAGATTATCCACGCTGAGCGAAAGCTCGATGACATAGCCGGTCGCGAACTCAAGCCCCGTCGCGCGGCCCTGCCAGAGGTAAATCAGCGCGCCAAAAGCAACCGCTATTCCAATCCACAGAGCGCTCCAACCGAGGGCCTCGCCCAGCTTGTCGGCACGCGCCCGGCGATGGAACACGAAGAGATCCAAAACCAGCATCAAGCCGACGAACAGGTTAAAACCCACCCACAGCTCGATCTGGTTCACCTTTCACTCCATCGTGTCATTCCGAACCCGCTCTTACCAAATTGTCATTCCGAACCCGCTTTAGCGGTGAGGAATCTGCTTTCGACCAATTCAACAACAGATTCCTCGTCGCTCCGCTCCTCGGAATGACATATGGTGGATACATCACGCTGCTATGAACGGCATGCACGGCAAAAGCGGCCACATCACTGCGCTCTACCCCGCTCGCCCGACTGCCATTGCTGCCACAGCGATGTGGGCTTCAACTGGTCGTCCATATGCGTCTCATGCAGCGTCTGCTCGATCTCGGCATGATTCAGCCGCGGCCCAATCCGTCCCGGCATCTCAGCCAGCGCAAAAGTCACCCAAGCCGCTTCGGCGGTATGCTTCTTCAGCTGCGCAATATCTACTTTGTCGAACGTATCCGACGACGCGTGATAGTTGATCAAATAATTCCCTTCTTCCTGATTGGCCACCAGCGTCGGGACGCCCTCGAGCAGAAAATCGAAGTTATCCGTTCCCCAATCGGCGTCGGTCGTCACTCCCGTGGCGTTGAACTGTGCCAGTGGCGCGAGAATATCTTTCGTCGCATTCACCGCATCTTTTCGGCCACCAACCGAAAATCCCGTCACCCGGCCGATGCCGGAATCATAAATAATCACGCCCGCCGCCTTATCGAGCTCTGCACGATGAGCGCGTACGTAAGAGAAATGACCCGGTCATGCCTTCTTCTTCGCCGGCGAACAATATGAAACGAATCGTGCGCCGCGGCGTAAGGCCGGACGCTTTGATCGCTCGTAATGAGTCGATCACCAATGCCGCATTGCAGCCGTTGTCGAGCGCGCCGGTACCCAGTTCCCATGAATCCAAATGCGCTCCCAGGATTACGAACTCATCCGGTTTTTCGCTGCCTTTGATTTCGGCTACAACGTTTGCAGCTTTGATCGGCCCGCCAACATGATTCGGAATCGAAATATCGGCATAAAGCTTCTGGCCGGACGCCAGCAACCTCGCCGCCCTCGCTGCATCCTCACGGGCAACCAGCACCATGGGAATGCGGTCAATCTCGCCATTCACTGCGTTCGTATGCCGGTACATCAAGTCGTGCGGCCGCGTCGATTGAAACGCAACCGCCAGAGCTTTCGCTTTAAGCGCCCGATCAATAATTCCCGGCGCGCGGGCGTATTCGGCAAAAAGATCGTCCCATGTTTTCATCTCCTCGGAGTGCACCAGCAAAATCGCTCCAGCCAGCCCGGAAGCTTTTGCAAACGCCGCAGGCGAACCGTCGCCGACATCAACAATCGGAACATGGCTCTGCGGCGCCAGCGCAGGCGCCCACGCGATCGAGTTCACTCGCAAAGCGAATCGCTCCGGCGCGACCACTTCCATTTTCGTCGCGCCTTCCGCCCACGACGCCTGAATGGTGAACTCTTCTGTGTGAACGTTATCGCCGCCAGCCGCTTTGAATGCATCCACGCCCCACGCAATTGCCTTTGTCATCGCAGGAGTGCCCGGCACCCGCCCGCCGATTTGATCGGTCAACCGTTGCAGATTGTCGCCGATGGGCGAAGGCTTCAGCGCTTCGTTGATAATGCGCGCGCTCGCGTCAGAAGTCTGCGCGTAAGCGGGAACAACAAACGTCAAGTTGAGGACGAAGATGAGAAAGCTGAGAAATGTCCCGAGGGTTTGCATAAGTCAAGCATTAGAAATGAATTGCTAGGAAAGAGCAAAAGCGGAACAAATCGAGCCACATTAAGCTCCGGGTGCGCGCCCTTGAGAACGCAGGAGGCACCCTTTCTCTTCCTTGGTAGATCGTAGTACACTGCTTTCCGCCGCGTGCGAAAGGACATTTGTATGCCCCAACACAGTCTCTGCAAGGCCGCTTGTACGATGTTTCTGCTTTGCATCCTCTCCCACGCGCAAACATTCAAGACCATCGCGGATTTCGGCGGCGGTAATGGCGCTGCTCCAGCCGCGCCCTTAGTCCAAGGGATCGACGGAAATTTTTATGGGACAACTTATTCCGGCGGAACCTGGCCAGGCAACGGTACCATCTTTCGCGTCACGCCACAGGGCAAGCTGACTACGATTTACACGTTTCGCGGTTACCCATACGATGGCGCCAATCCCGATGGCGGATTGCTTTTGGGTGCGGATGGAAATTTTTACGGCACGACAGTCTATGGCGGCAACGCGCGATGCAACACCGTCGCAGATTTCGGGTGTGGCACAGTATTTAAGGTAACCCCGTCCGGCAAGCTGACGACTCTTCATAACTTTGCCCGCACCGCTGACGCCAGCGATGGCATCTTCCCCATGGGACAGTTAGTTCAAGGAGTTGACGGCAGCTTGTACGGCACGACGTACGAGGGCGGAACGGCGTACGGCGGCACGGTCTTCAAAATAACTCCAGCAGGCGCGATTGCGACGCTCTATAACTTTTGCACCCAATATCAGTGCACCGATGGGTACAATCCCGCCGCTGGGCTGGCTCTTGGCGACGACGGGGATCTCTATGGCACAACCTCACAGGGTGGGGCCAACACGGTCGGATACGACGGTACCATCTTCAAAATCACTTCTGACGGAGTATTTACAACCCTGCATAGCTTTAACGGGTACGACGGATTTTTCCCGCTCGGCCCTCTAATTCGGGCGACCGACGGTAACTTCTACGGCACAACTTGGGAAGGTGGCGCCGGTAGCTTAGCTGACGGCACTGTCTTCAACATCACCCCCGGCGGAACTTTCACCTTGCTGTTTTCATTCAATGCTAGCAATGGGAACGCTTCTCCTTACGGATTTCATCCCTTGGACGGGTTGGTGCAAGGCAGCGACGGCAATTTTTATGGAACGAACTTTCAGGGCGGTGAAGGCTTTTCATGTTTTGGCTTTTACAACTGTGGTGCCGTTTTTGTCTTGACGCCAGCGGGCACGCCTACAAATCTCCATAACTTCGGAACCAACCGCAACGGCGGCTCCAATCCGGCCGGAGGATTAGTTCAATCGACGGATGGCAATTTCTACGGCACGGCAGAGTATGGCGGCGTCAACTCGTTCCTTTCTCCGGCTTATGGCTACGGGACTGTATTCAACCTCTCCCTCGGTCTGAATCCCTTTGTCGCTTTCGTGAGCCCATTCGGAAAAATCAACCAAACGGCTGGCATTCTCGGGCAGGGCTTCACCGGAGCAACGAGCGTTTCCTTCAATGGGACAGCTTCAAACTTTACGGTTGTATCTGACACTTTTATTAAAGCCACGGTTCCCGCGGGCGCAACCACGGGACCTGTCACCGTCACCATAGCGCGCGGCTCACTGCAAAGCAATGTACCGTTTCAAGTAATCCCTTAAGGCAAGCGGCGCCTCCCAACGCAAATCTTAGTGGTAATCTTCTTACGTCATGAAAAATCTCACCCGCCGCCAATTTAGCCAAACCCTCGCCAGCACCGCTGCCGCAGCCGCCGTCACTACCACCATCCCGTGGCAAAAGGCTCTCGCCGAAGTCGGCCATCCGAAATTGCTCGAATTTCCCAAAGGCTTTCTCTGGGGATGCGCCACCGCCTCCTACCAGATCGAAGGCGCAGTCGCCGAAGACGGACGCAAGCCATCCATTTGGGACACCTTCTCGCACACGCCCGGCAAAACGTTTCAAGGCGACACCGGCGACGTGGCCGACGATTCCTACCATCTCTACAAAGAAGACATTCAGCTCCTCAAGAATTTGGGCGTGAGCGTTTATCGCTTCTCTATCGCATGGCCGCGCGTATTTCCCGACGGAACCGGCGCACCCAATCCCAAGGGCCTCGATTACTACAATCGCGTTCTCGACGAGCTGCTCAAGAACAACATCACTCCCTACGTCACGCTATTTCACTGGGACCTGCCCCAGGCCCTGCCCGGCGGCTGGCAGAACCGTGACACTTCGAAGGCCTATGCTGACTATGCGGGATACGTCGCCAAGCATCTCTCCGACCGCGTTAACAATTTTTTCACCATCAACGAATTCGAGTGCTGGACGAACCTCGGCTATCAGGAAGGCCGCTTCGCGCCCGGATTGAAATTGCCCGACGCGCAAGTCAATCAAATCCGGCATAACGCCGTGCTGGCGCATGGACTCGGCGTGCAAGCCATTCGCGCCAACGCCAAAGCAGGAACACA
This sequence comes from Terriglobia bacterium, assembly GCA_963702965.1. Taxonomy (GTDB): domain Bacteria; phylum Acidobacteriota; class Terriglobia; order Terriglobales; family Acidobacteriaceae; genus JAJPHW01. Next base: position 2,235,294 of record OY969776.1, on the reverse strand, counting down.
GGTCGGCCTCGCCGAAAACACAAAAGTTTTTGTGCCGGTCATCGAAGATCCCGAGCAGGTCAAAGCCGCCCAACTCGCCCAACGCGAAGAGAACGCGCCTTTCTTAACTGCGGTTCTCGAAGGCAAATACACCGACGGCTATCTCCAACGCGAAGGCGCAAACGCGCCCAAGGTCGAGCCGGGCGACATGGCTATCATCGGCAGCCCGCTTGATTTTGTCGGCATCAACTCCTACACCCCGGGATACGCCCAGGCCGATTCTTCTCCTGCCGGCTACAAAGTCGTGCCCCGCCCCAGCTCATTCCCTCGCATGTATTCCGCGAACTGGCTGTTCATCGGCCCAGAAGTTCTCTACTGGGCGGTGCGCAACATCAGCGAGATCTGGAATCCCAAGGCGCTTTACATCACCGAGAACGGAACCTCCTCCGACGATGTGCTCACCCCCGACGGCCACATCGAAGATACCGACCGCGTGATGTACGTCCGCAATCACCTCACGCATTTGCATCGCGCCGCCACCGAAGGCTATCCCATCAAGGGCTATTTCCTGTGGAGCCTGCTCGACAACTTCGAATGGGCTGACGGCTACAGCAAACGCTTCGGCCTGCACTACGTGGATTTCAAAACTCAGGTCCGCACGCCCAAGCTCAGCGCCCAGTGGTACAAGGAAGTGGTAGCGAGGAACGCAGTCGAGTAGGAGCGCGGGGCACCGGTGGCTCGGCGGCGTTTGCCTAACGATTGCACTCGGCCGCTGCATAGAAGCGCGTGTCCACATCTTGCCTGCGGAGGGTAAGTTTCAGCGGCCTTAATCGGACGAGGGAGGAGGCGGCCGTCGAAATGCCACCTCCCCCGACGTGGCTTCTCCTCAGCGGCGCTCTTCTCCCGCTGCAGTACACCGTACGGGATATTGCTCCTCTAAAACGGTCAAAATTGAACACTCCTAGCTCCCCGCCCGCTCACCCATTGAGTAGCGCGGGCACCCTCCTCGACAATGTCCGACTTCCCCGGAACTCATTGTGAGCATTAGTGACCATCCTAGACTCGTGCCTTGCCCACATAATCCATAGTGTGAGCAATCTCGCAGATTCGGACGGTTCTTGCTAAGGAAAATTAAACTCGCAAGGAAGACTTCTGCTTTCAGCCCCGCCGTTTTTCTTTCCACCATTGGGAGGGGTCGGAGCATGGTGTCTTTTCACAAGAGGAGCACCATCTTTGCCCAGGGTGACCCTACGGACGGGCTATTTTTCATCCAAAGGGGGAAGGTACGGCTCAGCGTCGTGTCGGAAGCTGGAAAAGAGGCTACGCTTGCCATCTTGGGCGAAAAGGATTTCTTTGGGGAGAGCGCACTAGCTGGCGGTGCGCGCATGTCCTCTGCGGTTGCGGTTACCGATTGCATCCTCCTGCATGTTGAAAAGAAGGCAATGATGCAGACCATGGGTCGCGAATCAAAACTATCGGCAATGTTCCTCATGTATTTGCTAAAGCGCAACATGCGCTATCAGGATGATTTGGTCGATCAGCTTTTCAATTCCAGCGAAAAGCGGCTGGCCAGAGTTCTTCTCCTGATGGCGCACTTCGGTAAAGAGGGAGTCTCCGACATGACGGTGCCCAAGTTAAGCCAGGAGACCCTGGCGGAGATGGTAGGCACGACACGTTCGCGGGTCAGCTTCTTCATGAACCGATTCCGGAAGCTCGGCTTCATCAACTACGACACGGGCGATAATCTCTGCGTCCACAGTTCGCTGCTCAATGTCGTCTTGCGTGATGACGAATCGGCCGATCTTGCAGGCGCACCGGGCTGGGCTGCGCGAGAGAACAAAGGCCCGGCGCCGCCCGCAAGGCCCGGGGGCCCTCCCGACAACGAGCGCGCCAGTCGGCCGCTGCTCCCCGGCATCAAACCGCGCCCGTAGAGTTACTTTGAATTGAGCCAATATCCAAGAATTGCCCCCAGCGACATATAAGCCCAGGGTTTCTCTTGCAAACTGTATTTGCTTGTAAGCACGATATAGAGCGCCGCGGCCACAATGATCAGGGATACGATAATTTGCATGGCCGCCGTGGGATTGGCAAAGAGTTTCTCCAACAGCCGCAAGCTCTCTTCGGTCCGCTGACGGTTGCCTCCGCCCACTAATTGCTGTTGTTGATTGCGAATCAGTACCTTACTGAATTTGTATTGCCTCTGCGCCCGCAGAAACGCGAATAACGAAAGGCTTGCCACTGCCGCTATAAACAACAAAACCGGTAGGTTCGCCATGGCTTCGTTACTTGTTTCCTTGCCTGGTTGACAGGCAAGTGCCGCCGCGCCCTCATTTCCATAACAAGCCGCAAGTCTAATCCTCCGTCTGCGGGTGCTTCCTCGTAATATTCTGCGAGCGTTCTTGGTGTTCTTCGTCCATGGCCCGGCAAAGCTGGCCGATGAGGTGCGCCAGTTTCTTGCTATCCGTTTCAAGGCTTACTTTTTCGGCGATGGATCGCCAATTGTGATTGTCGTCCGTTGGGGACATTTTCAGCCCCCTCTCTGAACTTGGGATTGTTCGGTAAATTGACCTTAGCCCCGATCACAGCGCGTGGCTGGTCAGTTTTGCTCATCCCCTGAAATCAGTGGGATTGGCGCTGACCGGGCGAGCGAATTCGCCTGCTTGGCAATCCGTTGCTGGCTGGCCATTACGCACGCAGGCATGGCCCATCCAGGCCGCAATTTCCGGGCGGAAAAGATCGACCTACTCCACTCGCACTAAATGGAATTGTGGCCCGGACGGTGGTTCCAATACCGGCAGCTTCAATGTCAAACTGGCCATGCAGCTCGTTCAGTCTTTCGCGCATTCCCGCCAGGCCGACGCCGCATTCCGCGCCTAAGCCGCCACGATGGTCTAATCGTTCAGCGCTTATGCCGCACCCAAAATCTCTTATCTCAAGCACCACGGTTTCCGCTTCATTGTAGAAACGGATGCTTGCGGTCAACGCTCCAGAGTGGCGGTGTACGTTGGTCAGGCTCTCTTGCAACACGCGGAAGAGAGCAAGCTCAATCTCCCTGGGTAGCCGCTCGCGAGATTTTTCAATGTCGGCGGTTACTTTAATTCCGCTGCGCTTGCCGAATCCCTCAATAAGCCATTCCGCCGCGCAAGCAAAACCCACTTCATCCAATAGCGGCGGGTGCAGCAAGTACGACATCGTTCGAATTTCTTCGAGAGCCTGATCCGCCAGCTGGGTTATTTCTGAGACTATTGCCAGCGTGGTTGGGTCTCCCTTGCAGGTTTCCTTCAGGAAAGAAGCTGATATCTTCAGTGTAGCCAGGGTCTGGCCGGTGCTGTCGTGCAGGTCGCGCGCCACCTTGCGTCTTTCCTCATCCTGCACCTTCATGAGCTGCTGAGAGAGTTTCTGCAACTCGGCGGTCCGTTCTAAAATCACTGCCTCTAATTCAGAGCGAGCTGGTGACAAGCCAAGATGCTTTGATAGGGTCCACATATGTTCCTCCACAAGAGCCGTAAGGAGAGAAATCTAGGATCTAGTGTCTGCATTGTCACAAAATTGGAATTCTAAGTCTGGTCTCTATTGCTCACGGGTCTACGGATGGTTATTCAGATCGAATCCGGCAATTTCGTTCGTGAGGCACTGCGTGAGCTTTTTAGGCCAGACTCAGGCGTCTCGGTGATGAGAAGCTTTAGATCACAACCCATTACGTGGATTTCAAAACGCAGGTCCGCACGCCCAAGCTCAGCGCCCAGTGGTACAAGGAAGTGGTTGCCAAGAACGCGGTGGAGTAGGGGATTTTAGTTTGTTTTCTTCTCAAACCTGACCACATTGTCATTCCGAATCCGCTTTAGCGGTGAGGAATCTGCTTTGCATAACGCGCGCACTACGAAGGGGGCGCCCCGAAGGCCAATGCGTGAAATGCGATTTTTCGCCGAGCGCTGACCCAAGCTACAATCTTCCACGTGACTAAAGAGCGTTGGGCCCAAATAGGAATCACGATTGAATTTCTTATCGTCGTCAGGACTCTGGGCGAGTTCTTCCGACTCAGGCACGTTGACGGTACGAACTTCTCCACCGCAGTGGCTGGGCTCTATGTCGGCGGAGCTTTGATTGCGGCTTGCTCTTGCTGGATTGGCGTCACCTTATACTTCTTCCGGCGTTATGCGCTCTCCGCCTGGATCGCGCTAGCCACCGTGCCCATTCTGGTGGCGTATAAAATTGTCCTGATCGGCCGGTAGTTGCGCGCGCCCTACTACGGGTCTGCATGACGGGGCAGTGGATGCTTGGGGCCAGCAATCAGGGCGCGGGCTCTGTGTTTTCACGACAATCGTATCCCGTCGCCCATCCATTAGATTCAAAATAATCCGCGTGGTAGCGCCAGGCCGAAGGCGCAAGCTGGCACGGATCTATGCACGCCTTTAAGGAAGTTGCACAGCGCAGATTTAAGTCGAAAGCAATCTTTCTTCCCTCACGCGGCGCATCCGGTGATAGGTACACATCGAGCGCATCGCCGCCCCCCGGAATATCGAGTGCGGGCGTCGTTACGATCAGGCCGTCCCTGCCAGCCTCAATTTGATGGCCTGCATTCGCAGCCTGCGTCCGCGCAGATTCCTGTTCATCAGCCAACCTCTGGGCATATCGACCCGGATCGCCGACGACAGTGTAATGGACCCAGCCCCACATGCTCCCCGAAAATGGGCCTTGATTCCACAACCACTCGCGGCCTCGGCCCACAAAGCTGCTGAACCCCAAGTTGGTTACTCGCCCATCTTTCGTGCTCACATACGCCCTAAAAGACCAAGGACGCAAAGCGGCATAATCCCATTCGGTTCTCACCAAGAATCGCAGCGGCCCGCCGCCATCAAAGTCGACGCTAGACGCAAAATCGTACTCGCATGAACCTGAGGCACAATGTTCTTTGGCCTTAAAATCGTGCGCAATCCGCTGCGCAGTTTGGAAACCGGCCACTCCGAATTGGACCGTCTCAAGTTGCTGTAAGAGCTTTTCGGCTTGACGTCGCCGACAGACGCTCAGGGAGTAGCAGCCGGCCCAAAACACGAACAGAACGAGCACAAACGCGCATGCGCAAATCATTGCGTGCCACATGTAGATCCCGGCCTTGCGAACGACGGTTTTCACTCTAGCCGTAGACACCTTCGTGCCCATTCTAGTTCCCTTTGGCGTCTTCGCGAGTGCCCACCGACGTGTGATCTGTGACCATCTCCGCTGTGACGAACAAACATTCAACCCCTGTGGAAAACATCGCCTGTAACTCATTGAAACTACACGCCAAACTGATGGTCATTAAAACGATTTAATTTGCCCGTAGGCTGCATTGTTTTTGCCGCCATACTCCAGCTCGACCCCGGTGGCTCAAACGCGTCCTGGGCCAGGGAAACCGCCAAAAAACGGCATTCCTGAAAAACGTCCGACTATGCCGAACCCAACCACCTTGTCATTCCGACGAACACAGCGAGGAGGAATCTGCTGTTAGCTGGAGGCAAAAGCAGATTCCTCAGCCCGAAAGGGCATTCGGAATGACAATATGGATGGGCCGCGCAAGATCCTCATCGTCGATTTCAGCTAAGGTCTGACTTTCGTGTGCGTCGAGGATTGCGTTTGCTCCGACGAAGCATCGAGCATGCGCACGGTTTCGAGAATCACTTCCCCGACAATGGCGATGCTCTTCGGGCTTAGCTTGTCCAGCGTGTCCTGCGGAGTATGCCAGAAGACATTGTCGTAGCCGTAGTCGAAGTCAATCAGGTCCGCGCAGGGCACGCCAAGCTGCATGAGAGGGGTGTGGTCATCATCCATGGGAATCTGGCGGGCAAAGAAGTGTGATTGATAGCCAAGTTTCGTGGCCGCGCGGTAAACCACATCTTCGAGCCAGGGCGTGGAATCGAGATCGCGATCGATGTTCAGATCAGCATCGCCGATCATGTCCGCCAGCAAAAACGCTTTGATGGTTTTGAGCGTGCCATCTTTCTGCCACTGGTTGGCGAGGTAGCGGACGCCATAAACGCTGTCCACGCCTGTCTTCCATTCTTTGACGGCTTCTTCCCCGTCCGTCCACAGCAGCCACACGCTGTAGCCTTCGCGCCTCTTGCTGCGCAACTGATTGGCGAGTTCGAGAAGAACGGCCGTCGAAGAGCCCCCATCGTTCGCACCGACGTAGCCCGAATTGCGCAGCGGATACACCGTGTCGTAGTGGCCCGCAATAATAATCACGCCATCTTTCGTCCCCGGATAGCGCGCGATAATGTTGCGCACGGGCAATTGGCCTTCCGGCGTATCAGCCATGAACGTATCGGCCACGACGTCATCGCCTTTTAGGTGGTCAAGAATGTATTCCTCAAGCTTCTTGTGGTTTGCACTGCCAATCGGGCGTGGGCCGAAGGCGACAACGTCTTTGGTGTATTGCCAGGCGCGTTCGGAATCAAATGCGGGCGGCGCTCCTGAAACATCGGGCACGACGGGCGCGACTTTTTGCGCCGCCTGAGCAGTGCTGTCCGCTGTTGCCGTCGGCGTAGTTTTGCTCTGCGTACAGGCTGCGAAGCTCAGCAGGACGCAAAAGATCAACGCGAACTTCGTCGTGCTCCGAACAGACTTCATGATTGTTTTCTTTCGAGGCGGGCCTTGCGCCGCGCGGGATGCACCGCCCAGGCGATGCCGATGCTCAACAGATACAAACCAACCATGGGTGCGGCGAAGATGCACATATTCAAAATATCGGGCGTGGGCGTAAGAATGGCGGCGACAATGAAAATTGCCAGAATCGAATAGCGGATATTGCGCCACATCCAGCCCGCAGTCACGACTCCCATAAGGGCCAGAAAGAAAACCACGATCGGCATCTCAAAGACGAGACCCAGGCCGAGAATCACGCTCAGAAACAGATCTGTGTATTCGTGGATGGTAATCATGGGCGTGAACTGCTTGCCGAAGCCGATGAGAAATTGCAGGGCCGCCGGGAAAACTATTTTGTAGCCGAAATATCCGCCCGCGAGAAACAGGCCGATGGTCGAGAACATGAAGGGAAAAACATAGCGCTTTTCGTTTCTATAAAGCCCCGGCGAAATAAACAGCCAGACCTGAAACAGCAGAAAGGGCGAGGTCACGAACACTCCCGCCATAAAGGCGAGCTTGAGATACAAGTTAAAAGCGTCGGTCGGATTGAGGTAGACCAGTTTTTCCGCCAAACCGTTGGCGCGCAGCGCCTCCAGAATGGGCTTCTGCATCAGGCTGAAAATAAATTCGTGGTATCCCCAGCAAGCGAAAAAACCAATCACGACCGCAATCAGGCAATAGAAGATGCGCTTGCGGAGTTCCTCAAGATGATCAAGAAAGCCCATTGCGGGCAGCGCTTCTTGCGCATCGACTGGGGGATTGACGGCCGCGATCTCAGGCATGGGGAGCCTTCGCCATGGCGCTGTCTTTTTCTATCTCAGTCTTTTTTTCTATCTCAGTCTCTTTTTCTATCTCCGTCTCTTCTGCCAGGGAAGTCTCTGGGGAAGTTAGCTGGGAAGTTACTTGAGAAGCGTCGTCCGAGACGAGGCTTTCCGCGGGAGTTACAGTAAGCGTCTTTGAATCAGCCGAAACCGTGCCTTCCGGCGGCGCGCTGGGCAACATCACGGTGTTCTTGGGCTTGTCTTGCCAGGACTTGCGCTTTTCTTCCATGTCGGCTTTGGAGATTTCAGCTTCAATCTGTGATTTGAATTCATTCGAAGCGCGCTTGAAGTCGTTGAGAATCTTCCCCACCTGGCGGCCGATTTCCGGCAATTTCTTGGGGCCAAAAATCAACAAAGCCACAAAAAACAGGAAGATGGTCTCAGAGAAACTCATAGATGCATCATACTGCCGCGTAACGGCGAACGGCAACGCGCACGCAGATGAACAAAGTTCCGGCAAATATCGGAAACTAAACGGGATTTCCCCGCATCTTAATTGGTAACGCATTGTCGCAGTAGTGAAGCCGCAGCATTGGTTACTTAGGTACGTTTGGTGGCCCAGAGGCGCTGGAAGCGCATGCTATACTTCGCTAAGCGCGGTGATGTGGTTCTTTTCGTAATCGATGGTTTCACCCAAGGATAATCCGAACATGGCAAGCAGTTCCCGCCGAAGTTTTCCCGTTGCAATTGCAATCATCCTCTTGTGCGGTTTTCTGGGCATGCTGTTCGCGCAGAAAAACCCCGCCGTGGTCGCCGACAGCGACGCTGATGTCCGCGACAGCCTGCGGCAGTTCGCGACGGTCTATGACCTGATTGAGCAGAACTACGCGGAGCCGGTGGATCCCGACAAGGCAATTTATAACGGGGCCATTCCGGGCATGCTGCACGTGCTCGATCCGCACTCCAATTTCTTTGATCCCAAGCAGTATGCTGCCCTGCGCGAAGACCAGCGCGGCAAATACTACGGCGTGGGCATGACGGTCGGCCCGCGGAACAATAAAGTCATTGTGATTGCGCCGTTTGTGGGTACACCGGCTTACCGGGCGGGCATTCGCCCCGGCGACATCATTGTCGCGGTGGATGGCAAATCGACTGACAACATGAGCACGAGCGACGTGGCCGATTTGCTGCGCGGCCCGCGTGGCACCACGGTGCACATCACCATCGCCCGCGAAGGCGCGAACAAGCCGATTGAATTTGCCGTGGTCCGCGATGAAATTCCGCGGTACAGCGTGGATTTGCATTTCATGATTCGTCCCGGCATTGGCTACATGCACATCTCCAGCTTTAGCGAGACCACGGAGAAGGAAGTTTCTGATGCGCTGGACGAGATGGGCGATCTGAAGGGCTTGATCCTCGACTTGCGGCAAAATCCCGGCGGCCTGTTGAACGAAGGCGTGGGCGTTGCCGACAAGTTCCTGCATAAAGGGCAATTGATTGTTTCCCATCGTGGACGGTCGTCCCCGGAAAAGCGTTACGTCGCTGCGCATGGTAACGGCGGGCAGGATTATCCGCTGGTGGTGCTGGTGAATCGCGGAACGGCGTCGGCGGCAGAAATTGTTTCGGGCGCAATTCAGGACCACGATCGCGGTTTGATTGTGGGCGAAACCACATTTGGGAAAGGCCTGGTTCAGACGGTATATCCTCTGGCTGAAAATACCGGGCTCGCGCTTACAACGGCGAAGTACTACACGCCCAGCGGCCGCCTGATTCAGCGCGATTACTCGAACGTCTCGCTGTATGACTATTATTTCGACCGCGACACGGATAACAATGCAGGCAAGGAAGTCAAGCTAACTGACAGTGGGCGCACGGTTTATGGTGGAGGCGGAATCACGCCAGACGTAAAAATCGACCCCATCAAAACCAATCGCTTTCAGGATACCCTGCTGCAACACTATGCGTTCTTCAATTTCGCCAAGCACTACGTCATCGATCATCATCCGGCCAAGAATTTTGAGATCGATGACGCAACCATGCAGGAATTCCGGACGTTCTTGACCGATGAGAAAATTCCCTACACCGAAGCAGATCTGGCCGAAAACAACGACTGGGTCCGCTCCAACATCAAGAGCGAAATTGCGACGGATGCATTCGGCATGGAAGTGGGACTACAAATCAGAGCCGAGAGCGATCCGCAGATCCTCAAAGCGCTTGATCTGCTGCCTCAAGCCAAGCAACTGGCCGACAATGCACGCCGCCAGATTGCACTGCGTGAGAGCGGGCAGAGCTTAAATCGGTAGGTTTGGCACGCCGTTGAGGAAGTAGGTTGCGGCGTGTTCAGTCAAGAGTATTTTAGCTCCGCGCGAGATCCCTCGGACCGCTGATGAGAACGCGGTCCTTCGGGATAACAAGGTTGTTAGATTATTGGATACCCGCCGCTCCTTTCTCTGCATTGACTTGCCCTCATGGCTGTGTGAGAATCCCCGCTAGAAGCGGTTTTGCCTATGATGGGTGCCTGCAACCACTGCCAGGGATCGCGCCTCCGCGCATGATGAAACATGCGCCGTGGGTGATCGCTTTAGTTTTGGCGGGAATTGCGGGATGGACCGACTGGCGCTACCGGAGAATTCCGAACTGGTTGACGGTGCCCTGCTTTGGTCTTGGAATCGCGGCAAATGCCCTGGCCGGCGGCTGGTACGGGACGAAGCAGAGTTTGCTGGGAGCGGGGCTGGGCCTGTTGTTGCTTTTACCGTTCGTCCTGTTGCGCAGCCTGGGCGCGGGGGATTGGAAGCTGATGGGCGCGGTCGGAGCGTGCATCGGGCTGCACGGTTTCATTTCCGTCCTCGTGCTGACGGTGCTGATTAATGGCCTGGTGGCGATTGGGATGGTCATCGCGAGCGGGCGTTTATGGAGCACGTTTAGGAATATGTTTCACATGCTTGGCGCCATGTTGACCCTGCACAAACCACCTGTCGAGTTGACTCTGGATAATCCCGAGGCGATCAAAGTGCCGTTTGGAGTGTCGGCGGCGGTGGCGGTGGCGATTTACGTAATTCCGCGGTTGGGGGGAGTTCATTAAATTGCAAAGCGGCGAGCAGATCACGGTGATAAACAGAGCACAATTTCGATTGGCGAAGCGGATATGCGATCGCAGCGGCGAATTGCTGTGCGATTCCGACGCAAGCGAAATCGCCGAAGCGGCGGTGGTCTTGCCGGTTGTATTTCTGTTTATCTTTGCGATCTTGTGGTTTGGGCTGGCGTTTAACACCTGGGGAACGGTCACGGCAGCGGCGCGGGAGGGGGCACTATACGCGGCTAAGCCCGTATGTGCGACCTGCACCTCAGCCGCACCGTGGAATGGCACGCTTTTGCCCAATGACACGCAGGTGGATGACGCGGTCGTCGGCATTCTGCAGACTGCGCGATTGAATCCAGCGCAGATTAGGCTGGCCCCGACGCTGCCTCCGGAGTTTAGCGCGCCTTGTTCCTCGCAATCGTCGCCGGGATATGCGATGTCAACGACAACGCATAACATCACGATTTACCGCTTTGTTCAAATCAACACGGGAAACGGTGTAGCGGGCAATCCACAGCAATGCGGCATGATTATTGTGTTTCAATACCCGTTCGGCTCGGGATTGCCCTTCCCGACTTACCCAAATTTCAGCTTGCAATCGATCATGATTACCGCGACGGGATCGAGCCAGGTGCAGAATTGAGCTACGCTTCGACAATGCGGAAAATGTGGCGGGATACGGGCGGTTCGCAAATTGTGGAGTTTGCCGTTTGTGTGCCGCTACTGACAATTTTCGCCGTGGGGATTTTCGATTTCAGTGGAGCGTTCAATCTGAAGCAAAAAATGGCGAGCGCGGCCCAGCAGGGCGCATTAGCGGCCGCCTCGCAACCCACTTCCGATCTACCTGATCCCATTGTGCAAGTCGGCCCTCCTCCTCCGCCGTCCATTCAGGCGATTGAGAAAGCAGTGTTTTTGAATCTGGTGGGACAAGGTGTGCTTCCTGGAGCGGTCTATAACACGACGAACTGCGGCGTGAATGTGATTCCGACTCAAGTGAATCTGATCTGGACTTATGTGGTGAAAGGTTGCCCGGGAACCTTGACCATCACAATCGACCGCGGTTGCGTACCCAGCGGGACGCAGGCATTTCCCAACTGCTCCGGCAGCGCCGCGCCGGGCGAGAAAATCATGTACAGCCACGTCGCTATTTCTTATCCGTACCCCTGGCAATTTCAAAATGTGATACAGCTGGTGGGCGGCTCATCATCTTTGTCGCCGTCTTCCAATATCAATGTCGAAGCGTATGCGGCCAACCGATCGTAGCCAGCAATGAAGATCAGCGCAAAATTCGCGCGGACCGGCCGTTCCGGGCGGCAACGCGGGGTCACGATGGTCCTCATTGCCGTGGGGCTGAGCTTTATGATTCTAGCGATGGCCGCGCTGGCAATTGACCTGGTGGCCCTGTACGGCGCCCACAACGACGCGCAACTGGCGGCCGATGCAGCGGCGTTAGCGGGCGCCAAGGCGATTGCAGATTCCGGCTATACCACTGATCAGGGAACGATTCCATGGACTACTATCCAGCCCATTGCCTCCAGTGTTGCCACGGCCGTCGCCACGCAGAATAAGATAAGCGGCCAGACAATTCCCGCAGGCAGCGTGGTCGTGACCCCGAGCACCACCATCGTCACGAACCCGCAAGTCTCGGTCACCATCACAACGAACACGCTCCCGGCGTTTTTTTCGCGAATTTGGGGCAATCAAAGTCTCTCCGCCGGAGCCACCTCGGTGGCGGAGGCATACAATCCGAGCAACCCGAGCGGCGCCAATCCGCCGGTGCAGTCGCAGTGTGTAAAGCCGTGGTTGTTGCCAAATCTGGAATTGGGGGGAGGCTTGACTCCCCTTTTCAATCCCCTGTCAGGCGTGCTGACCGGCACGGATACGGTGGGGAGCAGTTATACGCTAAGCCTGAGCAACAAATGCACCGGGGGAGGGGGATCCACTTGCACACTTCCCATCACTCCGGTCGGCGGTCAATACATCCCAGCCCAACTGACAGCGCCAGTCATCGTTCCGAGCTGCAATACTGACGCGTGCGATTATGAGCAAAACATCTCTTCCTGCAGTCCCCAACCGGTTGCATGCGGGGCGAATTTCGCACTCCAGGAGGTCGCGATTGAAACGGCTAGCTGCGGCATCCCGTACAACAACATGACCAACACGGGCACGAGCTGCCTGATTCATGGGACGTCGCTTGGCTCCGGGCAGGATTGCATGGGAGCGGACGCAGCATCCTGTGGCGTTGCCGCTGCGTCTCCCACTCCAACCACAATTTTTGCGGGCGCTAACAACCGGCTTGTTGGGGACGGGGTCAACCCCGGCGATTTAATTTCGACGAGCGATTCGCTGGTAACGATCCCGGTATTCGACAGCTCCGCTGCTCAGATCGTTGCGCCGGGGAATGTAACCGTCATCGGTTTTGTCCAGGCTTTTATCAAGAGCGTGGATGGTACAGGTCACATCAACATTAGCCTCGTCAATATTTCTGGTTGCAGTTCTTCAGTTGCCGGCTCTCCCGTGCAGGGCGACAGCATCTCGCCTGTGCCAGTTCATCTAATCAGCCCCTAGCGGATAATCTACGGCGCGCGTCACTTTGATTCTGCTCCTTGTTGAGGCATGAAGTCTGTAAGCTCGCCGCGCTTCTCCATTTGCTTATAAACGACGAGCGAGTAAATCACGGGAATCAGTCCGGCGAGCAATAGCGGGATGAGGGGGATCCAGCCGATGATATTGAACAGGGCGAGCAGGAATCCGATAAGACCGGCGACGACAAAGGTTTTTGCGGCAAAGCGATGCGTGGCATTCCAGACGCGTTCATTGGCCAGAGCCCAGGGCGTGCGCACGCCGAAATAGAAGTTGCGGCGCAGCTTGCCCATCACGTTTCCCAAAAGAATAAACAGCAGAGACACGCCGCCGATGATGGCGCGGCCAACGTTCATCTCATGTCCTGTTCCCTCCCAAAGAATCACGGCATAGGCATAGGCCAGTAAGGTCACGATGAGCAGCATGATGTAGAGATAGGTATCACGAAAACTATCTATCTCGAATTGTTTGGGCGAAAGCCAGGGCAAAACGCTGGTGAGCAGAATGACGAAGGCCATCATTCCGGGACCGATGAGAAACAGAATGCTTCTAGGGCTGTAACCGTTGACGTGGTTGTTGATGTCCCAATGCGTGGGCACCATCGGCGGCAATTGCGCATAAACAGCGACGGTCGCGATGGCCGCCGCGACGGTCAGTAAAATGGCCATCCAATAATATTTGGAAGTTAGCGTCTTCATAATTATGATTTGCCTCCGGGCTTTTTCGCCAATGCGGTCGTTTTCTCTTTCTTATTTACTGTTCCGTTTTTTGATTCTTCTGTCTCGCCAATCAGATCAAGACTCCAGGCCAGAACGTCCTGCACTACGGTCGTGTTCAGCGCATACCAAATCTGCTGGCCCTCGCGGCGGCTGGTGATCAAATCGGCGTCTTTCAATACAGAGAAGTGATGCGACATGGAGGGTTTGGTCATGTCAAACCGCTCCGCTAAATCGCCAGCGGTTTTTTCGCCGTGACGCAGCAGGCTAAGAATCTCTCTGCGGGTGGAGTCGGCGAGCGCTTTGAAAGCTTTGTTCATAAATTAGCCATAAGCTCTTAGCTGTCAGCTGTCAGGCCCTAAATCTTCACGCGTATTTAGGCTGTCACTTAATTAGATATATATCTAAATATATGGTCGCAGAATTTTTGTCAAGGCTCTTTTTCGAGGATTCTTAGCGCGTGAGCAGCAGATCGGTGGCGAGAAACACGAAGAAAACCAGAGAAATGACGCCATTCATGGTAAAAAACGCGGCGTTGAGCTTGCTGAGATCGCCGGGGGAGACGAGCGAATGTTCATAAATAAGGAGCGCGGCGACAAGGGCCACGCCTACCACCATGACCTTCCCCAGGCCAAAGGCGAGAACAAAGGCGCAGAGTAAAAGAAGCATGAGCACATGGAAGGCGCGAGCAATCCATAGCGCGTGGCGGATGCCGAAATGACGCGGAATGGAGTGCAAGCCTGATTGGCGGTCGAAGTCGTAATCCTGACAGGCGTAGAGGACATCAAAGCCCGCGCCCCAAAAAGTCACGGCAGCGGTGAGCAACAGAATTCTGGGATCGAGCGAGCCGCGGACCGCAATCCAGGCGGCAGAGGGAGCAATCCCCATGGCCAAGCCCAGCACGAGATGCGACCAGCGAGTGAAGCGCTTGGTGTAGGAATAAAGCATAACGATGCCCAAGGCCACTGGAGACAGCAAAAGGGCCTCGCGATTGAGTTGCGATGCGGCGAGGACGAAGACGGCGCACGAGCACGCAACAAAGAGAGCGACGAAGCCGGCGCTCAGCAGTCCGGCAGGGAGCGCGCGGGTACGGGTGCGGGGATTGGCGGCATCGATGGAAGCATCGGCCAGCCGATTGAACGCCATGGCAGCAGAGCGGGCCGCAATCATGGCAATGATGATCCAAACTAAAGCATGCACGGCGGGCCAGCCATTCGCGGCCAGCATGGCACCGCTCAAGGCAAAGGGGAGCACGAACACGGAGTGCTCCCACTTGATCATTTCGAGGGTGATACGCAGATTGCGGAAGATGGCCACGATTTAATTCTAAGACAAAAACAAAAAGAGGAGCAGTCTGCGCTGCTCCTCTCAACAACGGCATAGCCGCTACTTGTTTTGCTTTCCGGCGACGACCAACTCGTTCTTGACGCTGAAGACGTGCGGTACAGAGCGGGCCTGGCTTTCCGCTACCTGCTTATCGAGTTGCGAGGAGACGACACCGTAGAGTGTGACATTCCCGTTGTCCACAATAATGCGAATCGGTTTTTGAGGGTCCAGCGCGTAACGGCTTAACGCGGGTGAGCCGTAGATGGCGCGGGCGACGCGGATGCGCAGATCATCATCAAAGGGCGAGGTTGGCAGCACGTTGATGTTGTCGATCACATCTTTGACTCCGGGAGTGGTTTCGACGATGGCGAGGGCGGAGTCGCGGCTGGGATAATCGTGCACATCGCCGCCGACAGTCGCGACACCGTTTTCCACGCTCAAGGTGAGAGCGTTGAAGGTAATGCCGAAGCCGATGCGGTCGTAGCGAAGTTTGTCGGCAAGCTTCGATTGCAGGTCCGCATCGGTGGCGCTGCTGGTGACCTCGACGTGGTTGCGAACTCCATCCACGTGATCAACTTTGTCCACTTTGCGTCCGGCATCGAGCTTTTCAATATAAATATTGACGGTACCCGCCAGGGTCACAATGGCATCGTCCGTGGTCGCTGTAATGTTTTTCCATTTGGCTTTGGAGCTGAGCAGCTTGGTTACTTTCTGTTGAATGTCTGCATCGTACCGCCCCGTTCCCACCGGGGACGGCTGCGCCCGTGCTGCGACACACAATACTGCAACTGCAATAAGCGCACCTTGGAACTTCATGCGTCCTCCTTGCATAATTCATCAAGAATTATGCACTCATTAAATACCGCGATTCCATTACAGGCAAGTGCCGCTACTATTGCTTTCGCCGGCGGATCTTGGTGACAATGCTGACCACGCCATTCTGGTCGCGCAAAGCCACGATGGAAATATTGCGGGTCAGGTTGTACTCCACCTGAATCACCTGCTGCGAAGCCTGGTTCACGCTGGTGGTGTAAGTGACGGTGAGATTGTTCTTGACCTGCTGCTCGATGGTTACAGCCGGGCCTGATTGTGTAGTCGAAGTCTCTGTCGCGAGCCCTTGGGGATCAATCTTGATGCGGCTCACGCCAAAAAGGCGCTGTACGCGGTTCCCTAAGGTGGCATTGAGGGCTTCGCCGAGCAATGCGCTCGAGGCCCCGGAGGCAAAGGCCGATTGGTTCGACTGCTGTAGCTGGGCGGACTCTTCTTCGGTTTGTCCAAATGCGAGCAGCGCGATAATGTCGGCCGTGGGCAAAGGCGGCTCCGAGCGGTAAGTCATATTCAGCTTGTCCACTTGCCCGTTCACGTTCAGAGTGATGTCGTAATCGCGAATGCGGGTGGTGGCTTGCAAATCCAGCACTGGAGTTGTACTCACCGGGCTGGTAAACGTGACATCGCCCCGTTCCATGCGATATTTGGTGCCGTTAAAATAGGCTTCGCCTTCAATCACGTCGGCGCGACCAAGCAGGACGGGTTTGGCCGCCGTCCCGCGCAGACGCAGGTCGGCGTCGCCAGACAGCCGGATTACGGCGGTCTGCATTTGCAGTTCAGGCACGGTAACGATGTGGACATCCATGCGGATACGATTCAGCAGCGGATTGGTCTGCGGAAGGCTGGCCGCTTGGGATGCACGGGCCAAATAGGCGCCAAAATCGAAGCCTGGCGTCACGCCCAACTTGTTGACGGTAATGTCGCCGGAAAGCAGCGACGAATTGGAACTGCCGGCGAACTTCAGATCCATATTGGCGGTGGAACTCACTCCCGGCGGATAGCGCAGTCGCACGTCTTGGCCGGTCACACCTAGATCAAAATTGAGTTGGCGGTTGTAGCTCGCAGCAAATCCGCGAAAAGAAATACGGCCGCCGCCGGTGTATGCCGTGAGGGTTTCAATTTCCGCCCGGTTCCGATTAAATGCAATGGACCCGTTAATGTTGCTCAAGGCGCTGGGCAGATCAATATAAGCGATCGAGCCATTGCTAATTTGGAGACGTCCTTGGAGGGTGGGATTGGCGAGCGTTCCCGAAATCGAAATATTGGTCTGCAGCTGGCCGGAGGAAGTGAAGTCCGAGTCGTAGGTGGAAAGCAACTGGAGGTTGAGCTGCCCCTCGGCACGCAAGTTCAAGGCCCGATCTCCAGTCAGTTCAACTGTGCCGCTACCGGAAATGTCTGTGCCTTCACTCACCAGGCGGCATTGGTCTATTTTTAAAGTTTGATCCGCGATCGAAAACCTCAGCGGTCCGTCATTATGCAGCTTGATCCGTTCCACGTCCACTTGGAATTCTCCCAAGTTGGCTGTGATAGTTAAATCCCGCGGACGGCGCAAAGCTCCTTCAATCAGCGCAGTTCCCGACAAAGGCGATGCGCCGAGCACGTGGCCAGCCAAGTAGCGATTGAGAAATGGATGAACATCAAATTCCCCAAATGTAACGTTAATGTGCGCCGGAAAGTCATCGCGCATGTGAACATTGCCATCAAGGTTCAAAGTTTCCCGTAGGAATTGCGAACGGCCCGCGATGGTCATTTCCGCGCCACGGGTCTTTGTTTCGAGGTTGAAAGCACCAATCGGTTGGCCGTCGAGCGTCAAGTCGGACAGGTGCAGTCCGGCATCGACGTCCGGCTGTTCGGTGGTGCCTGCGACGTGCGCCTTAAAATTCATGCGTCCGTCAACGGAGACACGGGCATCCTGCAATTGCGGAATCCGCTGGAGCGCAAAATTTGCTCCGGACAAATCCGCCGATATGGCATGGGTGGCCCATGAGTACGACGCATCGCCTTCGACCGTTGCTCCCGCATCTGCAATCTCAATTTTTCTCAGCCCGAGTTGACCGGCGTCGAAGGTGAATTCCGACTGCAAACGGTCGATGGGATGTCCCTGGAACACCGCATGCAGAACCTCGAGATGGCCTTCTCCTTCAGGAGCACCAATGGTGCCTCCTGCGCTAAGGGTTAGGTTTAGAGTTCCTGATGCGGGGGAATCCCTGCCAGCCAAAGCCAACATCTCTGGCAGATCCGCCTTCTGCATCTCGACGCGTACTTTGAATGGACTGGTCTTGGCTAATTCTCCGTTCTCAAACCGCGCCCGTGCGTCGAAGGCAATGGTGGCGTCGTCATGCTGCAACTCGCCACCTCGGAGTACAATCCCCCGCTGCGACAGGCGTAACCCTGTGCTGAGAGAATCCCAATGAACGCGGTCCTGCGCGAGATGCGCGGAAGCGGGGACGTCGACGTCAAAGTCATTAGCTGTGAGATTGCCCGCCAATACTGCCTGATCCAAATTGCCGGTTGCGGTTCCTTCAAATGCAGCGCGCCCGTGGAGTACAACTGGCAGCGTGTCCGGGCCATGCAACATAACGATCAAGGGTTGCAACTCACGCAGGTCGCTGGTACTCGCCGTTATCTTGAGGCTCGCGACCGAAGAGAGCGAACCATAGGCTTGAAGATGACTTGCCGGCGTCGTCACGCTAAAGTTCGAGACTTCAAGCTCGCGAGGCCGGGCGCGATACGTACCATCGGCATGCGCAGCGAGTGGGAGTTGGCCGGGCGCAAGATGGGCTGGAGGCACTACCTCGGACGCTACTTGATACTCGGCATTGCGCACCGAACCCTTCCAGCGCATTTCCAAAGTGGCATTTGCCGCACCAGAGAGATGGAGTTTATCCAGGGGCAAAATGCGTTTGGAAAGAGCCGCGGCGATCTGGTCGACCGCCAGGTCTTTCACGCGAAGCTTAACTGAGGCGACTTGTTCTGGCATCGCCTTCGTCCCTCGGACAATAACGGGCGAAGAAGCAGGCAACCAGTTCCTAATTTCCGCTTCGCCAGTCACGCTTCCCCCGAGCACCTTGCCTTGCAATTGAGATAAGCTGACCTGCGCCCGGTTGGCGGAATAATTCCCTGAGAGGACGATGTTGCGTAGATCCGCATATTGATCGCGCCAGGCAAAATCTTTCCCCGCGAATTTTCCAGCGGTGTAGAGGGCAGTTTGAGACCATTCTCCTGAACCGGTCAGCTTGATGCTTCCACTGCGCAATCGAGGATCACGGAAAATCGCGCCGACATCCCCGGCATCGAGAGTGATTTCATAACTGGCCTCGCCTGCTGGGGACAGAAAATTACCAATGCGTCCATGGGCTTCGAGCTTCGATTTTCCAGACGTCATTTTTAGCGATTGAATCGTGACATCGTTCCGCCCGAGATCGAAGCTGGCTGTGAGCATTCCTGAAAATGGGCGGTAATTTTGTAGTTTGCAATCCACTTTGCCCAAACGTAGATTTCCCACGTAGCGACGGCGCAGGAGAGTGTATTTCATGTCTGCCACGACGTCATCCACAACAAAATCCAGGGGGATGACCTGATCGTTCCAGAACAATGTTCCCTGCCGCACACTCAAGCGGGAGATGGAGAGCGCGAACAACGGGTCCACGGGATTTTCGCCCGGCTTGCCGGGGATTTTGAGCTCGGGCTGGTTGGTGGTGCCATCCGGATAGACAATGATATGAATCACCGGATGGTCCAGATCCAGTGAGTGAAATCCAAATTCAGCTCCGAGCACGGAAATTACTTTGATTTGCGCCGACAAACTGTCCGTGTGGGCATAAGGGATTTCGCCTGAGGCTTCGCGGCCGTGAATGGTCAAATCTCGCACTTCGACGCGTAATTCAAACGGAATCACATGAATGGATCCCAGTTCGACCCGGCCGCCCGTAATTTTTTCCAACTCGGCCACGAGCCGATGACGAACCCGGGCGTGAAAGCCGTCAGTGGTTACATACCAGGCCAACACGGAGAAGGCGATCGCCCCCGACAGAGCTGCCACGAGTAGAATGATGCGGAAGGTCCGCCAGCGCGACTTTGCGCCAGCCTCCGCCGTCATTGCAATTGGACCGGCGATGCAGACGTGACGTCAGGCGTGCGAATATCACTGCCCGCCCGCAGATTTTGCAACCACGCGATCAGTAGCTCGCTTACTTTTTCCTGCGTAAGAAGTTCTTTAATCTTAGGCGTCACTTCAGCCAGAGGAACTACGCTACTTCCCTGCTCACGCAACTGGGGCAGGAGTTCCTGATTGTAGTATTTTTCAATGCTGCCGGGGTCGATGTTCACGCTCGGACGCAAGCGCGCATCCACGAGGCTCATCAATTCGAGCGTCAACCCGACACGGGCTTGAAGTTCGGACTCAGTTACGCCGTGCTCGGCCAACACTGCCTGCCAGCCAGCGTCGGTTTCGGCGCCGGGGTAGTGCTTGCGAATCTCGGCGATACGCTTATCAACCTCGGCTCCGCTGGCGCGGGGCGCATCGCTGGAACGCATCTGCTCCTTGAGCAGTTCCTGATCAATCAAATGGTCCAAGGCGGCTTTGCGTTCAGATGGAGAAAAATCCTGCACCGAGCGCATGTCCATGAAGGACTCATAGCGCAGCGCGTCATCCCAATCACTTTGCAGAATAATCTGGCCGTTGACGGTGGCCACGATGCGATCAAAGATTTCGCCGGCAAAAAGCTGCGCCGCACGAACCCATCAACACGAGGACCATCGCCATCAAAAGATTGAATCTGTTCCGCACCATTAAAAACTCTGTCCGATACTGAAAAACACGTTAAAGTGACTGGCCTGTTGCGGCACGAAATAAGGCGCCGTCGGATCCTTGCAATAAAGACTCGTACCGCCCCCCGGCGGATCCGGAGTACTTTGACAACTGGGAAACACGGGTGGATTTAAATTGTACCCGAAATCGAAACGCACGGGGCCGACCGGCGTCTTATAACGCACACCGAGGCCGATGGCATGAGAGACATAGGCGTAATTGCAGTAAGTCGCAGGACCAGGTTGCGAGGTCGCGCCGCCGGGATTCCTGCAATCGGCGGGATTTTTTTGCCTCCAACGCAACAAATTGTCCAGCATTGTCCGTCCATCGGTAAAAACGTTTCCCGCATCCTCAAAAAGAGCGAAGCTCAGATTGTCCTGAACATACGGCAACACACGCGGTGGGAAACGCAGCTCGAAATTATTGATAAATAGCGCACTCCCACCCAGAGGAAACCCGGTTTGCGGGTCGCGCGGGCCCGCTTGATTTAACCCGAAACCGCGGTCGGAGTTGCCGCCGCCGGCCAGAAATCGTTCGGCCAGGGGAACAAGCGTTTCACCTGGGCAAGTGGTCTGGGTCGGGTCACTGCAAGTTTGGTAGGGCGGCAAAATCACCGTGCTTCCATAGGTGTTCTCTACTCCGATGCGGGTTGAACGGGCGAACACGAATTTCTTATCGCGGGAGCGGTTCTTCCCGAAGGCATAGTAGGTGGAATTCTGGACCAAGACTCGCGAGAAATCAGATTCCGAACCGAAATAACTGGAGGCGATGCTGGCGTCCACGGTGTTGTAGCTGCCCTTGGTAGTTTCCAGTTCATTGTCGCGACGATTGAGAATGTAGGTGAAGCCGGGGCCACCCACGCGGACAGGTTGCGAGAGCAAAGGAATCAGGCTCTCACTGATTGGAATTTGAGAATCGCCGGGCGGCGGACTGGCCTTCACTCTCCGGAAGGCAAATTTGTAGGTCATGCTGGCAGCGCGACTTAAAGTTTGCTCTGCCTGTACCGAGCCTTCCAGCCGTTGTGAAGTAAAGGTGGTTACATCAATCGTGTTGTCGTAAAAGGCAGTGACCGAGAGCTTCCAGTTTTTGCTGCCCAATAGACGGGGCGCAATATAATTGACCAATCCACGTTGTTGCAATGTACCGACGTTTGCCTTGAACGAAACCGTGTGATTTCGGCCCAGGAAATTTAAGCGAGTAACTTCGAGGGATACAAGCGGGCTAACCCCGGTCGATCCCAACGGCTGGTTCGTCCCGACGCCCGGCTGCCCCGTCTGAAACTCGAGGCCGGCGCCATAGGTAAAGGTATATCGCTTGGCCTCCTGCAAGGAAAGGACGACATTCTTCGAGGGTTCGTCGCCATCGGGATTCTGTACGGCCGTATCCACCTGACTGAAGATCCCCAGATCATAGAGGTTTTGTTGAGTCTTCAACATGGCAATCTGGCTGAGCGGATCGCCGGGACTCATCTCCAGTTCGCGGTCCACGATATAGTGCCGGGTGTGCACCAAGCCCGAATACAACACGTGGTCCACGAAAACCCGATCACCTTCTTTCAAGGCATAGGTTACATCCATGCGATCGGGCTTGCCGGAGGCAGGTTTGGCGGAAGCTTCAAAAGCGGCATTTGGAAAACCCAGGTTGAAGTAATAATTCAGCAGAATGTCACGATCTGACGCAATGCTGTTTTCGGAAAACGGCTGGCCTTGGCCGGTATTCAGCGCTGGAAAATTACCTGGTGAAAGTTTTTCTGCGCCAACGATTGTGAGCTTATCCACTAGAGTCTGCGGACCTTCGGCGATGTCGAGGTCAACAGCCAGTTGGTTTTCCACGCCGCGATAGTCGTCCTCTACCTTGCCGGTCACCTTTACATTGCGAAAGCCGCTGGCTTGATAAAGATTCTCAATGCCGCGAATGTCGGACGACATGAGTCCCTGACTGAAGCGGCCACGCGGATAAACAAAGCGGTCGGCAGGCTGCATTTGCAACCGCGTGCGTAGCAAGTCTTCTGAAAAATATTTGTTCCCGCTGATGAGGATGGCCGCCAGCCTGTGGCGCGCCCCGGCGTCGATAGTGTAAATAATGTCGAGTTCGCCTCCATTCGCGGATGTCTGCTTGGACAGGCTCACCGTGGCACTATAGTAGCCAAGGCTTTGCATGTAGTTGAGCAGGTTGCGACGGCCCTCATTCAATAAGTCATCGTCCGCCGTGCTTTCTTCATAGACGGGAATATTCCGTTTCAAAGTGCTGCGGCTGATCTTATAACCCTCCGCGGTGATTTTGACGACCGGGCCGCGCGCCAGCAGAAACTTGAAATCCACGACGTTGGTCTGCGAACGATAAGTTCGGTCCGCGATGCTGATCTGTGCCAACAACCGGTCCTGCTTGTGGAAGCGTTTGCGCAGCCGGTCCAGCGCATCGCTGACGCGCCGGACCGTTACCAGATCCCCCGTGTGTAGCTTGGCCATGTCCTCCAATTCCGCCTGCGAATGAATCAAATCGCCGGTCATCTCGATCTTTCCCACTCTGGCCTGTGGCCCCGGATGGACGCGCAACGCGATATCCATGTCATGCGTTTCTGGCCTGGCTTGCGGATTCGGTAAGGTCGACGACCTGTAGAATCCATTCGCCTGCATGAGTTGCTGAATGTTCGTCAGCGCCGAGTCCAGTTTTTCCGCCGTAAATACTGTCCCCATGGAGAGTTTGGAGGCGTTCACGATCTGGCTCGGCGTAGGCCGATCGGGCGCGCCCACAACTGTGACCCGGCCGATAAAGAAGTTCTGCACAGTCACGAAAGCAAGCGAAACCGCGCCCTCTTTTGTGTGCGTGGCTTCAACTCGAATATCGGAGAACCGAGCGGTGGCATAGAGCTTCTGAATGCTCTGGCGAATCAAATCACGATCCAACGGTTGTCCCACGGGCTGGACCACGAGGGCCCGAAATTCCTGCAAGTCATGCTCGTTCTTGACGCCGGGAAACTGCACGTCAGTAACGGTCAGGCCTTCATAGGAAGATGCGAGATTGTCCTGGCCTTCGGTCGTTGCGGCAAATGACAGTACAGGCTCGGCGCTCACGGCCCCGACGAACAGAGCAGAGAGGAGCAGCACCGTCAGCGCTTTGACCACGTCTCGCCTTAGCAGCAAACCGGCTCCTGGAATTCGTTAAAGGGACGCGACAGCCCTGCCAGTTTCGATGGGTGCCTATGGTTCAATGTTGCCTTCCACCTCTTCGCGCTGCCTTTGCGGCGCGCAAATTCTATAATAAAGGCAGCGTCCATCCATATTGGTAATTCATTGCAACCTGACAACATCACGAACGAAGAGCGATACTCGCGGCAGACCCTGTTTCGCGGCATCGGCGAGGCCGGACAGCAGCGGCTGGGCGAAGCACGCATCGCGATTGTCGGCTGCGGGGCCACCGGCTCGGCGATCGCCTCGCTTCTCGCCCGTGCCGGCGTGGGGAACATCCGCATCATTGACCGGGACTACATCGAACCCAGCAACTTGCAGCGGCAAACGCTGTTCGACGAGTCTGATGCCGCAGATTCGTTGCCCAAAGCAATCGCCGCGTCCCGCAAAATTGCCACCTTCAACTCGACGATTACAGTCGAGCCGAAAGTGGCCGACCTGACGCCGCAGAATATCGCCGAACTCCTGCATGGGGCTCAACTTATTCTCGACGGAACCGACAACTTTGAAACCCGCTATCTGCTGAACGACTACGCGGTGAAGCTGTCTCTTCCCTGGATCTACACAGCCGCAGTCGGCAGCTACACCGTGTCGTTGAATATCCTGCCTTGTGAAACGGCTTGCCTGGCCTGCATCTTTCCCGATTCCCCGCTCGGAGTCGTGGATACTTGCGACACTTCCGGCATCCTGAATTCGGCCGTTAATCTGGGCGCGTCCATTGCTGCGACCGAAGCTCTCAAGATTCTCGTCGGTGCACGAGCAGAAGTCCGACGCACGCTTCTGTCGTATGACACATGGTCAAATGAACATGCCGAAATCGCGGCCGAAAAACCCAGGCCCGGCTGCCGAGCCTGTGACCTGCGCAATTTTTTGCACCTGGCAGGCGAAGGCCGGCCTCACATAACACTTTGCGGACGAAATTCCGTACAGATTCATGAACGGCATCGGCCCATCGACCTTCCGGAAATGAGCGTACGTCTTCAGCCCCACGGCGTTGTCCGCCATAACGACTTTGTTTTGAAGTTTGTGCGCGCTCCCTATGAGATGACCTTGTTCCCCGACGGGCGCGCCATCATCAAAGGAACAACGGACACAGCGATTGCCCGCAGCCTGTACGCCCGCTTTGTGGGTAGCTAGACAATCGATAATCCAGTAAACGCCGCGCCCAGTAAGGCTTTTCGTCTACCCAATCGGCGGCGGCGGGTGTATGATGCTCTCGTCCGGGACTCCGGACGTGATTTCAATCGGGTTCTTTGTGGAGGTACTATGCGTCTCACCATAATCGCTTGTTCGATTTTCGTGCTTTCCGGATTCGCCGCCGCGCAAGTCAACATTATCGGCACCACCGGCGCCTACTGGGCTCCGCCGTATATTTATGCCGCTCCCTTTGTTCCGCTCATCACGACGCCTTCGGCTTCGTGGGGACCGGTTGTGCACAGTACAACCGGGGCGCGCAATGCGACTTGGGGCAACACTGCCGGCGCACGCAACTCCACCATGGAAACGCTGCCTGCGGTCAACTCTTACTACCCCGGAGGCTATCCTGCTGGATATGGAGACCTGCGGGAATTCCATGAAGAGCGCGTCCGCGATATCCGCATGGGAGAGCGCGGCGATGGCTTCACTGAAGGACACGGCGAAGCGCATGAGCGCCGCACGTACAGCAGCGGCGTCGCCATCTGGGACCACGAAGGTTTGGCGGAGATGATTGGCAAATCCAGCACTGCGACCAAAGCATCGCGTACATACACTAATCAAGATGTAACGCGGATGAATGATGCCAACGGAGCAGTGAAGTACGATGGCAAGACGGAACATATTTAGGAATTTCTGCCGGAATCAAAAAGCCGCCTTCGCGGGCGGCTTTTTTGTTGCACTCGCTTCTTGATTGATTAACGCTGCACCAATCCCTCCAGCGTCTCAAAAAATGCAGGATAAGAAATAACCGCAGCGTCGGCGTGATCGACCCGTGTTTCTCCATCCGCGCGCAATGCGGCGATGGCAAAGGCCATCGCAATGCGATGGTCGCCAAAAGAATCTAATTCGGCTCCATGCAGCTTTTGCCCGCCGGGAATTTTCAAGCCGTCTTCGCGTTCTTCAACCTCGCCGCCCATCTTTCGTAGATTCGTCGCAACCGCCGCGATACGATCTGATTCTTTTACCCGCAGCTCGCGTGCGTCGCGAATCTCCATCCCGCTAACGGTATACGGTGCAATCGCTGCGAGCACGGGAATTTCGTCAATCAGAGCAGCTGAATCCGCGCCTGCAATCCTCACGCCTTTAAGTAGGCCGCCGGTCGCTTGAATCGTCCCAGCCAGTTCGCCGTGCTTTTCTTCCATTTCAATCACAGAAATCCTGATGCCCAGCTGCATCAAAATATCGAGCAGCCGCGACCGCGTTGGATTCATCAGCAAGGAATCGAAAACAATCTTTGAGCCGGGAAATAAACCCGCGGCGCATAGAAAAAAAGCCGCGCTGGAAATATCGCTTGGGATCGCCGCCTCAATGCCACGAAGTTTTTGGCCTCCAGTAATCGTAAGAGTTTTGCCCTCGTGCAAGACTTCTGCGCCAAAGGCCCGCAGTGCAATCTCGCCATGATCGCGCGTGCGAATCGCTTCGGTGACGCTGGTTCGGCCATCCGTGTAGAGCCCCGCGAACAACAGTGAGGTTTTCACCTGCGCGCTGGGGACGGGGGTTTCGTAAGAAATCCCCCGCAACGCCGACCCAGCGATGTGCAGCGGCGGTTTGCCGCCGGGTTGGGACGAAATCTTCGCGCCCATCTTTTCCAAGGGAGTGATAATGCGCGCCATCGGGCGCCGCGACAAGGATTCATCTCCTATCAACTCACAGGAAAACCCCTGCCCGGCCAGAATGCCGCTCAACATGCGCATGGTAGACCCGGAGTTGCCGCAATCCAGACTACGTTCCGGAGCCGTCAGCGCTGGCCCTCGTCCTTGAATGACCACATCTCCATCTTGTCGCTGCCACTCAACTCCAAGCGTCCGCAGGCAGCCAAGCGTACTCGCGCAATCCGCACCAGTCGAAAAATTGGACAGCCTGGTCGCGCCCTCCGCAATCGCGCCCAGCATGGCGTAGCGATGCGAAATGGACTTGTCGCCCGGGAGGCGAATGGAACCCGCAATCCCGCGTGCCGGACGGATTATGACGCTGGAGGAACAAGACGACATGTTGACCGTTGACCTTGATTCTTGATTCTTAACCCTTATCAATATAACGAAATACCCATCTATCCCGGTTTTTGCTATAGTTTTGCGCATATGTCGCGCTGTTCCTTCCTGTTTTCGCTTCTCCTTTTCGCCTTCACCTTACCTGCCTGCGCCAAGCCCGAAGCGTGGCTCCAGGTTAAGAGCCAGCATTTCGTGGTCGTAAGCGATGCGGGTGAGAGAGACGCAAAACACGTCGCGGATCAATTCGAGCGCATGCGGGGAGTGTTCCGGGTGGCGTTTCCAAAGATGCAGATCGATCCCGCGTCGCCTATAATCGTCATCGCGGTCAAGAACCAAAAGGATTTTCGCGAACTGGAGCCTTCACAATATCTGGCCAAGGGCATGCTCCAACTGGCTGGACTCTTTCTCCCGGCCCCCGACAAGAACTATGTTCTTCTGCGCCTGGATGTGCCGGACGATGAGCATCCTTATGCCACGGTCTACCACGAGTACACCCATCTGTTATGCAGTAAAGCGGAAGACTGGCTGCCGCTCTGGCTGAACGAAGGCTTGGCCCAGTTTTACGAGAATACTGATATTCGTGGGAAAGATATTTCGTCGGGCGAGCCCAGCGCGGGAAACATCCAACTGCTGCGCGAAAACCGGCTGCTGCCGCTCCCAGTGCTGTTTCAGGTTGACCACAATTCGCCCTATTATCACGAAGAAAATAAGGGTTCAATTTTCTACGCGGAGTCATGGGCTCTCACGCACTATTTTGAAATTCAAGACCAGAAAAATGGCACCCACCATCTCGCCGATTACCTTCAACTGGTGGCCGGTAACATCGACCCCGTTACAGCCGGCACGCGCGCCTTTGGCGATTTAGGCAAGCTGCAAAAGACATTGGACGCGTATATCGGCCAAGGTTCGTTCATGCATTTCGTTTTGAAGGCGCCCATCGATGTTGACGACTCAACTTTCGTGGTCACCCCCATCGAGACGAACCAGGCGGACGCCGTGCGTGCCGACTTTCTGGCCTACAACTCGCGGGAGGCTGATGCGCGATCTTTGGTTGACCAAGTCTTAAAGGAAGCGCCGAAAACCGCGCTGGCGCATGAGACGCTTGGCTATCTTGAGTTTCGCCAGGGCCACTTGGAAGAGGCGCGCAAGGCATATCAGGATGCCATCCAATTAAACTCTCAAAGCTATCTTGCGAATTACTACTTTGCCGCCATCAGTATCCGCGCAGGACCGCCAGACCCGGCTGCCGCACCGGCGATTGAATCAAGTTTCCGCAATGCCATCAAGCTGAATCCCGAGTTCGCGCCTTCTTACGTTGGGTTGGCATCATTCTATGGAATGCGGCGCGAGAATCTTGACGAAGCGCACATGCTCACGCTGACTGCGGTGCAGATGGAACCGGAGGTTGCGGAATACCGTGTTACCGCGGGGAACATCTTGATGGAAATGGGCCAGATTTCCAATGCGATTATCGTCTATAAGAATGCATTGAAGTTGACCAAGACCCCGGCAGAGTCCGAACAAGTACAAAACGCATTGCAGAATGCCGAACAATATGAAGCCATGTCGGAGCGCTATGCGCGTTCTCCATCCGGACCCTCCGCGATAGCGGCCACAAATACGCCGGAAATGAATGACAGCGCTCCAGCATTGGTCCGGGCCACCAAGGTGCACCCGCTAAATGGGCCTAAACATGAAGCCAAAGGCATCCTGAAAAATGTGCGCTGTGCTTCGCCCGCGATTCTGGAGTTCACCTTGGAGGCGCAAGGGCACGCCCTGTTACTGCACTCAGACAACTATTACAACATTGATTTTACGGCGCTTGGTTTTACGCCTCAAGGCGAGCTCCATCCCTGCACGGATATCGAAAACCTGCACGCACGTGTGCAGTTTGTGGATTCCGATGTGAAAGACGAGCCCGGCCAAGTCGTCGGCGTCGAGTTAAGTAAGTAGGTCGTGTTTTCACTGGCGTCATTCGGCTGACATCAGGAATTCCCGCAAGAGTTTTGCGGCTGCCAGCGGCTGTTCCCACGGTGAGTAGTGGCCAGCACGGGCGATTACTTTCAATTCGCTCCCTGGAATACGGTCGTGCATAAGTTTAGCTTCGGGCAGACCTGTCATCGCATCTTCGTCCCCGGTGACGATCAGCGTGGGAACACTGATATTTCTTAGCGTCTCCATGGAGTCTGGCCGCTCGGCCATGCCACGCTGGATGGCGGCGATGTCTTCCGCGGAGGCCTTGCGCATCATCTGGAGGGCACCTTCAACTAGATCGGGGCGGAGCCGATGCGTGCTCGGCCCCATCACTTTCTGCGACATGCCAAGAAAAAACTGCTCGGTTCCCTGCTGCAATACATTCATTGCGGCTTGCAGCCGGACTGCGCGTTCTTCGCTCGTGTCGGCCCGCGCGCGCGTGTTGAAAAGGCCGAGCGCAGCTATCCGTTCCCGATGCTGCCGCCAGAATTCGAAAAGGACATAGCCACCAATCGAAACTCCCGCCATCGGCGCTCGCCCAATTTTTTCTTCGTCTAGAATTCTTGCGAGGTCCTGCGCATGCTTCGCCATCGTGATGGGGCCTTCGCCCGCGTCAGAATCGCCGTGGCCGCGCAAATCAGGAAGAATCAGGGAGTATTGGTCGCGCAGGGCATCCCCTACAGGCTGCCAGAATTCATGGTGGACGGGAAAAGGATGGAGCAGAACAACGGGCGCACCGTTACCGAGAACTTCATAAGCGATGTTGGCATCGCCACTTCGAATCGTCTTCATAGGAGTTTGAAGACGATTGAATCACACGTGCGCCTGGGGCGCAGGCTGCCCCGCAGGCATCGGCAGCATGAGAGGTTCTTCCGGAATGATGATCCATGCAATCGGATACGCCAGCAACCCAACGCCTGTCATAACAGCTGTAATCAGCCAGACGACGCGAATGACGGTCACATCGAGATCAAAATACTCGGCCAATCCCAAACACACGCCGGCAATCGAGCGCCCCACGCGCGGGCGCACCAGGCGCTTCCGCGCGATTATCCCGGCTACGCGTGTACCGCAGTATGCGCATACATTGGCATCGTCTTGAATTACCTTTCCGCAATAATTGCAATACATGTGCCACCTCGCTTCTTCTTAACTCAGATACGCGATTAACATAACAAAAGTTTCACGATTTTACTCCCCTTTGTAGGGGTCTTTGAGATAAAGACTGGCCGTTTCGGCTAGTTTCGACTTGCCATCCTCGTCGATCACCGTTTGATACTTCTTTAAAGCAAGGTCGCGTCTCTGCAAATGGTCGTAGATTTCACCCGCCGCCAGATTGGCCTTTTGCAGGATGTCCGGCGAAGCGTGCGGGACTTCGTTGACCTGTTCGTAGGCGGCCGCAGCGCCCGCATAGTCTTTCTGATCGCGGAGCATCTCTCCCAAGCTGTAAGCGGCGATTTCATAATGTAAATCGCCATAATGGCCTTCGCGTCCAGCCCTATAAATTTTCCGGTAGGTGGCGGCGGCTTCTTCGTAGCGCCCCAATTCCCGCAATAGATTGCCTTCTTCCAAAGCCATAAGAACGTTTCTCGGATAGGACCCGATAAGTTGGCGCGCAACGGTCAGGGCATCGTTGAATTGGCGCTCTCTGCGTAAAAACAGGACCAGTAGAATTTTGGCGTCAATACTGGTTTCCCCCGGACCGGCGGCGCAATCGCGCAAATATTGGAGGCCTTTCTCTTTATTTCCACTAAGGCCGAATATTCCGCCCGCGGTGCGCAAGGTCCAGGGCAAGCTGCCGAGAACGTAGAGATGCGTGCCCACGACCAGTTTGGCTTGCACCGTCTGAGGAGACAGTTCCAGAACCTTCTCCTCATCATGGCGAGCGCCGACCGCGTTGCGCAACGCGGAAATCCACGCGCGTTGCAGTAATCCGGTATAGACGGCAAATTGGGCGCGGGTGACGCCGCGTGCGTAGAGCGCGTCGATGTCATTCGGGTCGGTACTGAGCCGGGTGTCTTCGAGTTTGAAGGCTCGCTCGACCAGATCCTGGAATTCTTTTTGAAATGTTGGATCTGCGGGCTCATGGGAGGCTTTAATGAAATTGTCGTGGGCATACTCGCCGGTATTCAGCAAGTCCAGTGTATAAAGCTCCCGGTATAGCACAGCCGCCATGTAGTGGTTCAGAGCGAAAGGGTCATCTGGGTGGCGTTGCAAGACCTCGCCGAAGTCTGCGACTGACTGGTCGTATTCGAGATTGTAGAAATGCTCGAAAGCCGAGGCGTTCTTAGGGTCCGCCGGGCGATACGCCATGCGTTCAGCGGGGTTTAGGGCTGCGACGGTATTCTGTCCTGCGGCAGGCAGACCCTGTGTGAGCCCCAACAGCAATAACAACACCGCACAGCGGCGTTGGGTAGAAATTGGCACGCCTGCCTCCAATACTCCGAGTTTACCTGATGCGATGCGCCGCACGCCCTGAACCAGATTCGTAACGTTACTCGCCCGTTAATTTCCAGGGATTCTGCCTATAATCTGGCAGCGACAATTTTCCAGAAAAACGTAATTATTTCTCGATTATGAAATTATTCGTGATTTTCAACAGCGTACGGCATTGAGTGAGTGCGGTTTAGGGCTTCCGGCAGTGGTCGTCTAGTTGCGAGTAGTTTAGAGGATAACCAGATGGCTGGAGTTGCACACAAACCGCAGCACGAGTTCTGGCAACGGCCGGCGGCCGAATCAATCAGCGTTGACGCGCAGCAGTCGCCGCTACGGCCCGCGCCCCACGAAATCTGCGCCGCTTGTGCCACAGAGTATCTCGCCGGGGCCAGCTTCTGCCACCAATGCGGATCGCCCCGTGACGAAACGAACGGTACAGCCGATTCCCTGCTGCACCTGCAGATTTATCAGCAGATGAAAATTGGGCTCGGGCTCCCTGGACCCGCGATGGCGGCATTTCTTATAGGGATAGGCTGCGTCGGGATTGCGATTATTGGCGGCGCCACCTATTCCAGCCAATCTTATCCCGACTTTCCTGCAATCATGCTGTGGCGCACGCAGTGGTTGGTGGGCGCAACCGCGGCGTTCGTTGCCGGAATCCTTCTAAAGCACCCCTCACCACCCAAATAGCGGTTCAATGCGCCACCGGCTCCCCGTCCGCAGTCGCCGCCCGTCTTTGCTGGTTCATCCGATATAGGTGGTTCACCGGACCCACTCCCTTGCCCAAAGGGACTGCATTGGCGATCGCCGCAGCAACGTAGGCCTTGGCCAGCAAAACCGCCTCCGGCAACCCGCGCCCGTGGGCCAAATGGCAGGCGATAGCGGAGGCAAAAGCGCATCCGGTTCCATGCGTCGAATTCGACCGCAATTTCTCAGATTTGAAGGTCTCCCGCTGAACCCCATTGCGATCATGGAAACTCAATAAATCAATGGCTTTATCCAAATGGCCGCCAGTCACAACAACGGCTTTTCCGCCCAGCTCGTGGAGTTTGTCGGCCGCAGCTTGCATTTGTTCCAGATTAGCGACCTCCATCCCAGTTAACCTACTGGCTTCGTGGATGTTAGGGGTGATCACAGTTGCGGTAGGCAGCAGCCTGGTTAAAAGGACTCGTATGCCGTCATCATCCACCAGCTTTGCGCCGGAAGACGACAGAATCACGGGATCAAGCACGATATTCGGCGCCCTATGCTGGTCCAGAAAGTCGGCCAGTGCTTCTGCGACCTTACCCGAGCCCAACATTCCAATGCGAATGGCGGCAATTTCGAGGTCCTCTGCCAGGCATTCCAGAGTTTCTCTAACCATATGCGGATCAATAGCCTCGACACGACGTATTTCGGAGGTGGATTGGACGGTCAACGCCGTCACGCATGAGACTCCGTAGCAACCATGGGCAGAGACCGCCTTTATATCGGCTGTGATCCCCGCGCCGGAGGATGGGTCAAAACCAGCGATGGAAAGAACAACCGGCTGGGATTTTGCCATGTAGGAAATCTACGCCAAACCGTCGAGCTTGCAAATTGCATTAGCAGTTTCACCCGTGCCTCGCATTATTTTTAGCTAACTTGCGGAATGGTGCAGGTATAAGTGCCAGAATTCATTGGTGTTATGGAATTTCCACGGTAACTCTATGAAAACAAAGCTAGGTAAATATTTCTTCGAAGCTAGGGTTATGGATTATTTACTATATAGTTAATGAATAAGTCTATTGCTTGCAGTGCCGAGAGGATAATTCCTCAATTTCCACAGAGGGTTACGTAAGCTATCTATAACTATTTGATTATCTTCGTAGGGTGGTTTTCGGATTGACAGCGGCTCGCGGCGGTCTTTAGCATGAATGGAGCGTTACGAAAGTAGTTGTTCGGGAGGACAATCCTTAGAGATGCGAGGTGACTGAATGCGAGGAAGTTTAGCTCAAGGACTGGCTATGGTTTTGCTCATTGCCGGCTCGGGAGCGGCTCAGGGGCCAACCAGCTCAGGGTCTGCGAATACCCGGAATCCCAAATCGCCGCCGTTTCATATCACGGGGGCAAAATCCCAGGCGAAACCAGCGCGCCCTTTTCAGGTAGGCACAGCCTCCTGGTATGGCAGCTATTTTGATGGCAAGCCGACCGCCAGCGGGGAGCCCTACAACATGTTCGACCTGACGGCAGCCCACCCGGCTTTGCCGCTGGGCAGCTATGTACGGGTCACCAACCTTCGCAACCGCAGGTCAGTTGTGGTGCGAATTAACGACCGCGGCCCGATTGTTCCAGGTCGAATCATCGATCTATCTTATGGCGCGGCCCATGCGCTGCATATGAATAAAGCCGGCCTTCAACGGGTACGGCTCGACGTAGTTCGCCCTGAACTCGTCGCCGATCTTGACCCCGCAGTGGCTTATTAGCCAGCGAAACCTTAAAATCCAAGGTGATGGAAAATCAGAATGAAGACGCGCGCCAGCGCCTGATCGTCGCCTTGGATGTGCCCAACGCCCCTGCGGCCCGCAAGATTGTGGCGGCAGTGGGCGATTCTGCAACAACCTACAAAGTAGGAATGCAGCTCTTCACGGCGGAGGGCCCCGCCTTCGTGCGTGAACTGGTTGCCGGCGAGCGCCGGGTGTTCCTGGACCTGAAGTACCACGATATCCCCAACACGGTTGCCTCGGCGGTGCGCTCGGCGGCCGAGCTCGGGGTGCATATGCTAACCGTGCATGCGGCAGGCGGAAGCAAAATGCTGCGGGCTGCGGTTGAAGCGGGTCGCGGCGCGAAGCCCGAGTTGAAAATTCTTGCGGTGACGGTATTGACCAGCATGGACGACGAAGGACTGCACGGCATCGGGGTTGCTGGACAGACCGACGATCAAGTCGCACGGCTCGCGGCCATGGCGATAAACGCAGGATGCCAGGGGATCGTGGCCTCCGCCCACGAGGCGGCGCGGCTACGCCGCGACTTGGGGCGGGATTTCCTTATCGTCACGCCGGGCGTGCGTCCCGCGGGTGCGGATCACGGCGACCAGGCGCGTGTGGCGACGCCAGCAGAAGCCATTACCGCAGGTGCTACGCATATTGTGGTGGGAAGGCCGATTACAGAGGTGAAAGATCCGGGCGAAGCGGCAAGAGCAATTCTGGGGCAAATCTAGAATGGTTCAAATCTCGTCTGTTCCAAATCTAATCCAGTCGCGTAATTGACGATTTACTTCACGTATTGCAAGGTCAGATTGTCTTCCACGGCCTTGGGCGCGAGCAATCCGAAGCGGTTGTTGAAAACCACGTAGTAGGTGCCGGCTGAGGGCAAAGCAACGTTCACCGCAGCCCCGGTGACTTTCTGACTCTTGTAAATTGCACGTAGCGGATTCCCACTATTCCGGTTCGCGAACTGATCATCGCTCATCACGGAAACTTCGATCACATTGGCGAGGCCGCCTGTCGCGTTGAAGTGCCCATGAATGGCGATGTTGCTGGCCCCGTCAGGGACTGAGAGCTTGTAGTATTTCTCACCCATCTGCGCCACGGTAAAAGCTCCATCGATGGCCTGCGAGTGCGTTCTGGAGAGTACGTTAGTGGCAGCCAGTTCCGCGGATGCGCGCACCAACCGATGCGACCAATACACAATTGTGCCGAGCAGGAAAAGAAGCAGACAAGTACCTGCGATGAACCCATTGCTAACGGCGGCTTTGCTCATGGCAACCTCTAAGACAATTCTTAGCATGGGCCTGCTGCGGTGGGTAGGTTACGCAAGTCACGCTTGTACCCACCGCCCGCGAAGCCGCCGAGCTACCACTTCAATCTAAGAAGCGATTTTCCGGACAGCTGTTTTCCAGGTGATGGTACGCTGCGCTCCAGCGGCAGGATGACTCAATGAACGCGGGCGAGGCGCCCGCGCCACATGGTTCTATTAGAGTTTTTCGAAGAATTCGCAGGCCGAGCAGGAAATAAAAATTCCGCCCTGCACGCCGCGTTCCCGATCTTTTACCCGTTTCACAATGCGGGTGACTTTGCCGCACTTGGGGCAATCTGTGCTCTTCGACGTATCCATTACCTTTTTGCGATCTGCTGTTTTCGCGATCTTTGCCATAACTTGTCTCCTTGGCGCGCAACATAAGCCGGGCCAACATAATCATTAGATTTTGGGAGTGACTCGGAAGCGCGCACCAGTTATGTCCGCAGCGCCAAATTCAAGCTTCAACTCTCCATCAATAGTTTACATGATGCACCGAATACGGTGAAATGGCCCGCGCTCAAAGAGATCGCGGACAATGATCTGAATGGCTATGACTCATTCTTCCATCCGGCGACGCGTACTGCGGCAAACCGCCTTGCACATTCGCGCGGTTCGATTCATAGTGAAAAGCATGAACGCGAATCGCATCGAGCTACAAGGCGAACACGTCCGTTTGGAACCACTCGAACTCGGCCATGCCGCCGCTTTGTCCGCCGCGTCAGCCGGCGATCCCGAGCTTTACCGTTGGAGTCCAATTCCACAAGGCGAAGGCGCAGCCTTCCAATACATTCAAACCGCGCTGGCGTGGCAAGCCGCAGGGACGGCGGTTCCCTTCGCGGTGATTCGGCGCACAGACAACGTGGTTATCGGCTCCTCGCGCTTCTGGAACATCGAGCGGTGGCCATGGCCAAAAGGACATCCAGAGCATGGGCGCCTGACGCCGGACGCGTGCGAAATCGGCTACACCTGGTACTCAAGAGATGCCATCCGAACCGCTGCTAACACCGAAAGCAAGTTGCTTATGCTGACCTATGCCTTCGAAACCTGGCGGGTTTTTCGAGTGTGCTTTCATACCGACTCGCGCAATGAGCGATCTCGTAAAGCTCTGGCACGAATCGGCGGGCAATTCGAAGGCATTCTGCGTTCGCACCGCATGGCCGCCGATTTTATTCCTCGTGATTCGGTGCGATTTTCCATAGTTACCGCGGAATGGCCCGCCGCAAAGGAGAAATTACTGACCATGCTGCAAAGCCGGTGATTGGCCTGATGAAACTTCGTTCGCATCTTCGAATCTAAGGTTTGGTATTCACTTCAAATCTGGGCCTTACAAAATTAACTCTGCGATAATTAAGTTCCGTTTTCTTTCGCTATTGAGGTTTCTGCATGTCCGATTCTGAACGTTACGCGCCGGGCTGGCCCGGCATCCCCTCACGCTGGACTTCGAGCGCGAAATCCGGCGTAGGTACAGCCCTTAACCCGCATAGCCGCGTATGGTTTACTCTCAGCCACGGCATTTTGAACGAGGTCTATTTCCCGCGCGTGGATATGGCCTGCACCCGAGACATGGGCCTGCTCGTCTCCGATGGGAAAAGTTTCTTCTCCGAGGAAAAACGCCACTGTAGCTTCGAAAACAAAGCCATCGAACCGGGCATCCCGGCTTACTTGCTGCGCAATACTGAACTGAACGGGCGTTACCGGATCGAAAAAGTGGTTTTGGCCGACCCCTACCGTAACGCAATTCTACAAAAAATCCGCTTCATTCCGCTGCAAGGCAGCCTCGCCGATTACCACCTGTACGCTTTGCTGGCGCCGCATCTCGGCAATTTCGGCATGGGCAACACAGGCTGGTCCGGAGATTACAAAGGCGTCGGGATGCTCTTCGCGCAGCACGATGGGTTGGCGCTGGCGTTCGCCTGCTCTGCTCCCTGGGTGCGGACGTCGGTAGGCTTTGTCGGCTCATCCGATGGCTGGCAGGACATCAACCGTCACTTTGAAATGACGCGCGAATACACACGTGCCGAAAATGGAAATATTGCCCTCACGGGCGAAATTGATCTCGGCGCCACGGGCGGCGAATTCGTGCTGGCGCTTGGCCTCGGCCACAGCTGGTCAGAAGCGGCGCAGCAGGCCCGCTCCACCCTGCTCGAGTCGTACGATGAACTCCTCGATAACTACATGAGGCAATGGAAGACCTGGGAG
Source organism: Terriglobia bacterium (assembly GCA_963702965.1). Classification (GTDB taxonomy): domain Bacteria; phylum Acidobacteriota; class Terriglobia; order Terriglobales; family Acidobacteriaceae; genus JAJPHW01. The sequence continues at coordinate 2,197,847 of OY969776.1, read as the reverse complement.
CGTACGTTGCTCGAACTGGACGAACCGAAACGCAAGCACGATCTCTACCGCGTCAGTGTTGCCGTGCTGCGCTCCCACGAATCGAAAGACTTTCTCGGGGGCGTCATTGCCAGCCTTTCCATTCCGTGGGGCTTTAATAAAGGCGACGAAGACCTCGGCGGATACCATCTGGTCTGGCCGCGAGATCTGGTCGAAACTGCATTTGGCTTCTTAGCCGCGGGCGCCTGCCCAGACGCGCTCCGGGTTCTGCGCTATCTCGAAGCCACGCAGGAGGCTGATGGACACTGGGCGCAAAACATGTGGCTCGACGGTTCTCCATATTGGATGGGACTGCAAATGGATGAAGCGGCGTTTCCAACTTTACTGTTCGATGTGCTGCGCCGTGAAGCGCCCGAACACACGATGGATTTGAAACGCTGGTGGACGATGGTACGCCGCTCCGCGTCCTTCCTCTTGCGCAATGGCCCAGTCACGATGCAGGACCGCTGGGAGGAGGACGCTGGCTATTCGCCTTTTACGCTCGCGGTGGAAATTGCCGGACTACTGGCCGCTGCCGACCTCGCCGATGCGGTCGGCGAACCAACAATGGGGCGTGATCTGCGCGACATCGCCGACATGTGGAACGACAATATCGAGCGCTGGGTCTACGCTACGAACACCGATCTGGCGCGCGAGGTTGGCGTGGACGGCTACTACGTACGCATCGCGCCGCCAGACACGGACGGGGCCGCTTCGCCACTCGACGGCTTTGTTCCCATTAAAAATCGTCCGCCTGGGCAAAGTGCGGAAACCGCAATTCATATGATTAGTCCCGATTCGCTTGCGTTAGTGCGATTCGGCCTGCGCGCAGCCGACGACCCGCGCATCCTGAATACAGTGAAGGTGATTGACAAATACCTGCGCGTTGAATTGCCCGATGGCCCGTGCTGGTATCGCTATAACGGCGACGGCTACGGTGAACATGAAGACGGATCCCCTTTTGATGGCACGGGCATTGGACGGCCTTGGCCTCTGCTTTCCGGGGAGCGGGCCCATTACGAACTTGCGGCCGGCAATCGGGCGGGCGCCGAAGCCCTTTTGCGTGTAATGGAGGCTGCGACAGGCGGGTCGAGGCTGATTCCCGAACAAGTCTGGGACCAGGCCGACATACCTAGCCGGGAACTGTTCCGCGGCAAGGGTACCGGCTCGGCATGCCCGCTGGTTTGGGCCCACGCGGAGTACGTCAAACTACGACGCTCGCTGCGCGACGGCAAGATTTTCGATCAACCACCGCAAACCGTACAGCGCTATTTGGTCGAAAAGAAAGAGTCGGAATATTTCGGCTGGCGCTTCAACAACAAACCGCGCTCCATGCCCCGCGGGAAAAAGCTTCGCCTGGTGCTGCATGATCCCGCGCTGGTTCATTGGAGCGATAATAATTGGCGTTCAAGTCGCGACACGCCGACGCGCGACACCGGCTTGGGCGTGCACCTCGCAGATTTGCCGGTGGAGAGTTTGCGGCCAGGCGAAAAACTTGATTTTACGTTCTATTGGCAGACTTCGCAGAAATGGGAAGGCGCAGATTTCTCTGTGGCCGTTGAGGGATAACAAATCACTCCGCGACCCAACCGCTGCGCGTGAGATTGCGCGAGAGCAACGCAGCACAGATGGCGGCCAGAATCATCAGGATGACGCCGCGCGAGGCTGGCCCAAGCAGCAAGCGTCCCAGACCGAACAGCGCGAAATAGACCATGGCGCAGCCCAACGCCCACGACCAGAGATTGCGGCCGAGGTCCCGCGTGGCCGGAACCTCGGGCGTAAGCGCGGCGATCGGCTTCCATCCGCTGACGTGGGGATGAACTTTGCGATAAAAACTCACAAGCACAGACTCCGGTTCAGGCGATGTGGCAAAGGTTACGACGACCCAGACCACAGTCGTAATTCCAGTCGTGAGCAGCGCACGCGCAGCGGAATCCGCGGCTGACCCACCGGTATGCCAATTGGTAAAACGCAAGCCTACGCTTACCACTATGGCGGTGGCCATGGCGGAGATCTCGCTCCAGGCGTTAATCCGCCACCAATACCAGCGCAGGATATAAACAAGTCCGGTACCCGCGCCGGTTTCCAGAACAATCTTCCAACCTTCCCCAACGGAGCCGAGTAGAGCGGAAACGCCTGCAGAAAAGACCACGAGGATGACCGTGACAAGCCGCGAAGCGACAACGTAATGATGCTCGGTCGCGCTGGGCTTTAGAAAGCGCCGATAAAAATCGGACACAAGATACGACGCTCCCCAATTCAGCTGCGTGGCAATGGTGGACATGAACGCCGCCATGAATCCGGCAATCACAATACCTCGCAAGGCGGGCGGAACGTGATGGCTCACGATGAGCATGTAGCCCTGCTCAGGATGTTGCAGGTTGGGATAGAGAACAATGGCGGCGAGCGCGGTGAGAATCCAAGGCCACGGCCGGATGGCGTAATGCGCGACATTAAACCAGAGAACAGAGAGCAGCCCATTGCGTTCATCTTTTGCGCTAAAGATGCGCTGCGCGATGTAGCCGCCGCCGCCGGGTTCGGCACCGGGATACCAGAATGCCCACCACTGCACTCCTATGTTCACCAGAAACGCGAGCACCGGCAAGGCCCATAAATTCTCGGACGCGAGAGGCCGCGAGAAATCCGGAAAGAATGAAGTGGGATCGCTTGCGCTTGGACCGGCAGCAACCCGCATGGCCGCGAGTTTCGCGAGCAATGAGGACATGCCGCCGGCGGCCGCGACGGCATACCACGCGACCCCAATGACAATTGCCATTTTCAACGCGAACTGAAAGAGATCGGTCCAGAGGACGCCCCATAGACCGCCGAGGGCAACGTAGAGTCCGGTGAATGGGATAAGAAAAAACACACAGACCAGAAGCGCGTTCCGGTCGGTCATCCCTAACGTCACGGCAACGATGCTCGTCATTGCCTTGGTGACCCAGCCGAGAATCAGGCAATTCATTAAGAGTCCCAGATAGAGGGCCCGGAAACCACGAAGGAACGCGGCGGGTTTGCCGGAATATCGCATTTCCGCGAACTGCACGTCGGTAAGCAGACCGGAACGCCGCCACAACCGGGCGAAGAGAAACACCGTCATCATGCCCGAGAGCAGAAATGCCCACCAGAGCCAGTTCCCTGCTATGCCTTGCGTATAGACGAGACCAGTAACGACGAGGGGGGTGTCTGCGGCAAAAGTTGTGGCCACCATCGAAGTTCCGGCGAGCCACCAGGAAACATTGCGACCCGAGACAAAATAGTCGTCCATGCTCTTGCCGGAGCGGCTGCGGAAATAAAGTCCCAGAAATAGAGTGATGGCGAGATAGCCGACAATGGCCGTCCAGTCGAGGATAGTGAAATTCATAGCCTGAAAAGAAGACGAGAAACAGCGAGTTTAATTCAGCAACCGAGAAAAGCAAGAAGTATTGCGTCAGCGCACAAGATCGGTTATTGGGCCGGCCCGGGCAGCAATCCCATTTCTTGATATAAAGGCCGCATGATGGCTCTGACCTTAGGCAGCTCGAGCGTGAACCATAACGAACCGGCCACGCAGAACGCGCCGGTCGCGGTCATGGTGTAAGGTGCGCCAATGTGATGCGCCAAACTCCCGACGAGGAGACTGCCAAAGGGCGCTCCGCCAAAAAAGGCCGTCGTGTAATAGCTCATGACGCGCGCCCGCTTGTCCTCCGGGACCAGCGATTGAATAATCGTGTTGCTGGCCGCCGCACATTGCATCAAGCCAAAGCCGGCAAAGACCATGAGGGCAAGTGAGAGCCATAGCCAGTGCGATAGGCCAAAGAGGATGAGAGCGATACCAAGTATCGCGGAGGCCCTCTGGATCATGCGGGTCAAGCCGACGACGGATTTGCGCACGGCAAGCGAAAGTCCGGAGATCAGCGCTCCAACTCCTGATGCTCCGGTCAGCCATCCCAAAGTTGCTGCGCCGCCGTGCAGGACTTGCCCAGCGAAGATCGGCAGAAGGACGGCATAAGGCCAACCCATGAGGCTGATAAGCGCGAAAAGAAGCAGAATGGTACGGATGGGACGAAACGTCCGCACGTAATCCCATCCCTCGCGCAATTGTGCGAGAACGCCATCAGAACGGCGGGGAAAATCTAGCGGGCGGATTCGCATCATCCAGAGCGAAGCAATCACTGCGAAATAGCTGCAACCATCGATAAGAAAGCACCAGCCTTCTCCGGCCATTGCGATGATCAGGCCTGCGATGGCGGGGCCAATAAGCCGTGCTCCGTTCGCCATGGAAGAATTGATCGCGATGGCATTGCCCAAGTCGCCGCGCTCATCCACCATTTGGACCAGAAACGATTGGCGTCCTGGCATATCAAACGCATTAATTAACCCTTGAAATGCCGCGAGGCCTATAATTTCCCACAAATTGATGCGGTGAGTGAGGGTCAAAGCAGCCAGCGAGAGGGATTGAATGGCGGCGGCGGCCTGCGTCCACACCAGCATTTTGCGGCGATTGAGTCTTTCCACCCAAACACCGGCAAGGGGCCCCAGCAAGAAGGAAATGATTTGGCCCGCAAAACCTACGACGCCCAGCAGAAGGGCAGAATGGGTGAGGCGGTAGACCAGCCAACTGGTCGCCAGCTTCGTCATCCAGGTGCCGATGAGAGAAATTCCCTGCCCAAAAAAGAATAGCCTGAAGTTGCGGTGTCGTAAGGCACGCCAAGCATGAGACAAGGAATTTGGCGAGGACGAGGTCATTCCACGAGCGCTTTCAAAACGTTGGCCGTCGTTTCAGTCTCGCCCAACCGGGGGAAACTTTTATCCACGCAATAATGATGCACCTCGGCATCACGATCCGTCATAGCATCAACGACCAACACGACGTTGTAACCAAGATCGTAAGCGCTCCGCGCGGTCGCTTCGACGCCGCTGCCGGTTGCAATCCCAGTCAAAAAAACCTGAGTGACTCCGCGCCCCCGCAAGTATTCATGGAGCGACGTACCGATGAATGCCCCGACCCGCTGTTTACTGACCAAATAATCGCTGGCTTGCTGATCGAGTTCGGGCACGATATCAGCCCAATCCGGAGGAAACGAAAATTTTGGCACGCCCGCTTGGGTGCGTCCCGGCGCGCGGCCGGTCACATTCACCAAAACGACAGGTAATTGTCTCCGCCGAAAAGCGCGCGCTAATTCCGCTGCACGGGCGATAATTTCGCTTGCCGGGTCGGCGAGTGGGAAACTGCAAATGCCTTTTTGCAGGTCGATGACTATCAAGGCGGCGTTTTCATCCAATTTTGTAAGAGGCACAGTGGTCCTTTCAACGGGTAGGGAGCAAAGGTGTCGAATTTGCCAACTCTTGCATGATGCGCGCGGCGGCGAATAATGTTTGCCGATCCCGTTCATCGAGCTCGGCAATGGCCAGAGCAAGCCACGTCCGTTTCGCATCCTTCGCGCTCTTGCGGACAGCCAATCCCTTGGCCGTGAGCGCGATATTCATCTGGCGGCCATCTGTGGGATGCGGCGTGCGTTCAACCAATTCCCTTTCTTCCAGGGCCGCGACCGTGGTTCCCATCGACTGCGGTTTCATGTTTTCTGCCCGCGCCAGTTCCGCAGTGGTGGCCGGGCCATCTCTGGCAAGACGTGCCAAGACCGCGGACTCGGTCCAGGAGAGTTCCTGCGCGGCGCTCGCCGCCCGCACCCGCCGCACGAGCTGTCCGAGAGCTTGCGCGAAATCAGCTACACCGGCGTCAAACGTTATTCGTGGCATACGATTTAGAGCTTGTTAGAGCTTGCATGATACACAGTCTATCTTGCAAGGTTATCTTAGCAGTTTGGCTTCTAATATGCACGTGGCAACACGAATCCCCGAGAGCCACGCCGGAAGATATACGTGAGTTCGGATGGAGGTACCGCAGATCAGTGTAGAAACGCTACGCGCGGGTAGCCTCTGCGTTTTCGCCGGTGTAGGTCATCTCGACGACGGTGCAATCGTCATTGAGCGGAGTTCCAGCACAGAAGGTCGCGACCGCCGCAAACACTTCTTCCATCCCGCCGGTTCTGGCAGCGACTTCGAGGCGCTCGTTGTCAAAGAAATCGCCCGTGGCATTTTCGGCCTCCGTTACGCCATCGGTGACCAGAATTAAACGGTCCCCCGCATGCAGGTTGCAGCGGTCGCTCTCGTAGGAGACGCCGGGCAAGAGACCGACGGGAACATTCCCGTGGGCGGGACGCATCACTTCCCCGTTGCAAATCATGAGCGGTTGCACGTGACCGCAGTTTACGTATTCTAATTCACCGTCGCGGCGCAAGCGCGCCAGCACGAAAGTCGCGTACTTTTCTCCGATGTGCTTGTGGGTGAAAAAATGGTTGACCGCAGTAACAATTTCGGTCAAGCCGATGCCCGCGGTGAGCTGCGAGTAGATCATTCCCTGCAAGGTGGAAGCAAGAAGAGCCGCAGAAACTCCTTTGCCGCTAACGTCTGCAAGCACGACGGCGAGCCCATCCGGCGTATTCACGGCGTCAAAAAAATCGCCACCGATCTCTTTGCAGGAAAGATTGCGTCCCGTGAGGCGTGCAAACGGAACTTCGGGGATGGTTACCGCCATAAGACGCTGTTGGATGGTCGCGGCAATTGTGAGCTCTTGCTGGTAACGGCGCGCAGCATCTTCGGCTTGTACCAGACGTGCATTCTCGATGAGCGACGCGGCTTCAGTCGCGATCGCGTGCAAAATATTCGTGCTCACGCCCGAGATATCATGCGAGGCGAAGCGAGAATCGACATAGAGAGCTCCCATGGCTTCGGCGCCAGCAGATATCGTCCTTCCCGGGTCTGTATCGCGCGTGGTTTGGACTTGGGGTTTCCGCAGAGGAACGCAAATCACGGTTCTCAAATCGTAAGCGACGATGCTCTTTCGGTTGTCGAGATCGAGCGATCGGCTGGTATCCGTTAGTACAAATTCCGAATTCGATTTGAGCGCATCCTCCAGAATCGAGCGGGAAATCGTCGAGTCATCGAGTAAAGGCTCGTCTCGGTTGTTCCTGCCTGCGGCGAGACGCAACTTGCCGTCTTCGTTCTTCATGAACACATAAGCACGCTCGGCGTGAGTAAGCTTCAACGTCACGTCGAGCAGCGTCATTAAAATTTCGTCCAGAACGCCGATGGTATTGAGTTTGCGCGCCGCTTCCATGAACAGCGTAAGTTTTTCCAGGTCCGTCGTCTGTGCAGAAATTTGAATTCCTGAGATCTGGCTGAGGAATTCGCGCGCTGTATTCGATGAGGCCCGCTGGGGATTAAAAATAACGTAGGAGACGTCGCGAACGCCGAACTCTACCCGATCATTGCGCTCCAGCTGCTTTCGTTGTATGCGCTCACCGTTTATGAAGGTACCGTGCTTGCTGCCCAGGTCCTCCACGAAAAACTGTCCGTTATCCGCAACGATGAGTGCGTGGTCGCGCGAAACGCGTGGGTCGGCGATAACTAGGTCTTTATCAATCTTGCGGCCGACCGTAAAGGGCGTGTGATCAAGCGTGAGTGTGCGCTGGTCATTCCCCTGCACAACGATTAGCACGGGGAAAATGCCGGAAGCGGATGTCCTTTCGCTGCTCGAAATGGAATGGGTGCTCATGGCGCGCAGAACCAAAAACGACTTACAGCATCATGACAGGAATTGGCGGCGACGTGAAGAGGGGGAGGAGCTTAACGCTTCGATTGAATGGGAGCACGCGGGGCCAAGATTTTGCGCAAGATGATATGCGATCGTGGCAAAGACCAGTGGCGGCAATGCGAAAGTTGTATAAAAGGGGATTTTCCACAGATCCAAGATCGCATTGGTTGGGAAAGCGACTAAACCTGCATCGAGTGCAATGCTCGCCAGCCACGGCCAAACAACTAGGATGGCCGTCATGCCCGAAAGCAATCGCCCGGCGCGTGTTTCTCGTAGCCTTTCCCAATCGCGCGCAATCAGCAGCAGCGCGGGAAGAAGCAGCACTTGGTTATAAAGCGCGAACATGGGTACGGTGAGGACGACCAGCGTGAGAACAAGGGCGGCGCCGACACCAAATTCGATCGATCCACTGCAGACTTGTAACCTGTCTCGCAGTAGCCAGGCCGTGAACAAGATTAAAACCAGAGCGATTGCGTATCCCATATCCGGCCACGAGAGAATCTGAATGAGAGATTCATTGTTGGTGTAGGAATGGTAATTCCGGATGGCGATAATAAAGCTGCCCATCCATCCCGGGAGTACGGCTTCACCTCCAGCTAACTGAGCAATCATCACAAAACTAAATGCCGCAACCAGATGCCAGCGAGCTCGCCAATGGGCCAAACTCCAGCTAAGCAGCCATGCGACTGGAAGTAGAGCAAGCTGGGGCTTGATTGTCGCCAAAGCTAGCAGCGCGCCGGCGAATGCTAAATATCCGCTCGCAGCCGCGGCAAAACATGCTGCCAGTAGAAACGCCACAACCAACGAAAGCTGTTGCAGTTTGATACCTTGAATTACATAGATTGAACCGAGAGTAAGTACGACGATTGTGATTCTTAGCAAGATTTCGGGCTTCCAGTGAAGGACCCTCAGCCACAAAAGAACGCTGATCGCCGTGATGATCCACAGGAAGCCGCGAAAGAATACTTCCACATGGTCGAAAGTCATGCGGATCGTCGGCGCAAGGAGGAATACGACATAAACGGGATAAGCGAAGGCCGCCTGATCTTTTGGGTCACCGGGGCGGCTAGGATCAAGAACCCGGCCATAATATCCCTGCTGTATCTCCTGTGTAATTTCCGGACTATAGGGATCACGCCCGTGCAGCAAGAGTTCGCGCGCGCCTAACCAACGTGGGTAAAGATCGGAGAGGTTGCCCCGGGGATGGTCATGGGCGACCGCTTCACGCTTCTGGTAGGCCTTGAGTATTGCAGTGAAGTAAATCCACATGCTTGCAGCGACGAACACAGCAATAACAGGTGCGGCTCTCTTCATAAGCGACACGGCATGTCCTTCGCCGTATTAACCAACCAATGTGACATGTTACCGTATGCGTTTGGGTCAACGTGCGCACTCGTATCGTCATTGCAGTCACGATCGGAATCGCAGCAGGAATATTGTCCTGGCTATTTTTGTCTCGATTCGATCAGGGCGCCGGTGACTTCGGGTGGGCCATCCGCGCAGCCCGCCACCTTTGCCACGGGCAGAATCCGTACGACACGCCTCTGGAACAATATCCCGTGACGGCAGCAGTCTTCGCCTTGCCCTTCATTACTACGCCCGCTGCGTTCGCGGGTGCGGCATTTTATGGCATCAGCTCCGCGCTGCTGGCTCTGGGCCTGATGCGCAACGGCTACCACCGCCTACTGGTGTTTCTTGCCTATCCCTACTGGGCCGGCATGATCGCCGTGCAGTGGTCGCCTTTAATCATGGCCGCCGCACTGTTCCCTCTTCTGCTACCGGTGACGATGGCGAAGCCGCAAATAGGGCTCCCCATCGCTATCAACTACTTCACAAGACGCGGAGCGGTCGCGTGTGTCGTCGTTTTGTTGCTGACCATCGTGCTGGTGCCACGATGGCCAGTATGGTGGATCCGGCAGTTCGGCAATTACCAACATTTCACTCCTATTCTCGTGTTCCCGGGACTATTCATCCTGTCGGCACTCATTCGGTGGCGCGATCCGGATGCGCGTTTCTTGTTACTGTCCTCGCTCGTGCCTCAGCGCTGGTTTTTCGATTCTTTTATCCTTTGGCTCATTCCCAGGACGCGGCGGGAACTCATATGGACAGTTCTCCTAAGCTGGGTGCCGGGCATCTGGCGTTGGTATTTCATTCCACACAGCTTCGCTCAGGTTGGCCGGTGGGCAGTTATCTTTTTCTACCTACCCATGCTCGCGGTCATATTCTTCCGTCAACGGAGCCCAGATCCTCGATTTTCCAGTCCAGCAGGCAAGTGAGCGCAGTGGCCAGAATCAAGGTCCAAAGCGTGGAGGGCCGCTAAAAGACACCTGCCTTTTGTGGGTTGGAGGCGAAACGGAGGACAAAACTAACAATAAGAACAAGAACAGCAGAGGATATGCAACCACCTCCAGGCGCTGGAAACGGAAGGCGCACAGTAAGTACATCGGCGAGAAGAACATCGCGAAAAGGCAAACACCAACTGGAAATCGCACCCGCGGCGACAGACTCCGCCCTGATAAAAGCATTTCACTCAGCAGGAATATTGGCAGTAGTAAAATCGTCCAATCGTGGACGAAAGTGTGATAGCTGACCAAGACTGTGGCAATCACCGAGACCGCAAAAGCCAAATCGAGAGGAAAGCGGGCGCGGTCCTCGCCGGGGCCTAAATCGTCAGTCTGGCGCCAAAACCACGAAGCAGCGCCGAGAATGCCAACTGAGAGTACCGTAAGCGCGATGGCTTGCAACCTGCTTCCAGCCGGCAACATTTCGTAAAGCAATCCCCGTAAATTAAGCGTGTTCGAGAGGTTGACCCAGGCGTAGCTTTTGCTGTGTTCCATTTCCCAAACGAACTTCGGGTACGCCAATACCCCTGATGCGCCTGCTAAGCCAACGCTGATCACCCCCAAGATGAAGGCCACGGGGAGGAACCCGGCGAAGAATCGTTTTCTATGCGAAAAGATCAGCGCCGCGGCAAATGGCAATACCAGGTGAAATTTTAAGAGCCCGAGACCGAGCAGACCACCTGCGTACACATCCTTCCCCTGTCGCATGGTGGCGTAGGCAGCGCAGTAAAAAACGAGCAACAAGATCGTATCCTGACCTTGCTGAAGCGCTCGAAAAATAGGAAAGAATCCGAAGATAGCAAAGAACCAAACGTAGCGAGGCATGGCGTTGAGCGCGGGGAAAAAATGGAACAACCAATAAGGAATACTGAACAAGAGCGCGAGATTGATCGCCAGCCAGATTAAGTACGCCATCGCATAGGAGAAGCCCGCCAAAGGCAGAAATAGTAAAGCTTCGAATGGAGGATGTATGTAAGGCAGCATCGTTCCCCGCTTGCTGACACTGATGGGAATAAATTCCTCCTGAATCGCGTGCTGCACTTTTGCGTCGTACAAATGGGTGGCGTCGCCCCGCTGTAGAATCTTTCCTGCGGTGTAGAAGGTTGCGAAGTCCGGCATTCCGATTCGGACGTCCCTCCAGGATCGCATTGCAAAGAAAGCGTGCAAGAGAATCATGGAAACGAGATACGCGGCGATCCAATTTTGAGTCGTCTTTTGCACGGTGGCCGACAGTTTATATGTTTGTGAGGCGGACCTGCCTGAAAAATATTCCTCATGTTCGATGAAACCAGACCGACCGTGAATCGCCAAGACTGGCCGCGCTTTTGGGCCAAGACCACGAACCCTTTTACTCTTGTTTTGGCGTTGGGGTGTTTTGCAATGGCATTGCGCACAGTTGCCGATCCCGACGTTTGGTGGCATCTCCGTACCGGGCAACTAATCCTGCGCAATCACGCGGTGTTCCATACGGACCCTTACTCTTTTACCCGCTTCGGCCAGCCCTGGATTAATCACGAATGGCTGATGGATGCCATTATGTATGCGCTTTACGCTTTGGGCGATTGGAGGGCGCTGTCGGTTACCTTTGCCGCCGTCGCGTCCGCTGCCCTGCTGGTTACGTACTTCCGCTGCAAAGGACGCACGAGCATCGCGGCTCTATTTACGGCGTGCGGCGCCGCAGCGACCATGCCCTCGCTTGGCGTTCGCCCGCAGGTCATTTCATTCTTTTTGGGGAGCCTTTTTCTCTGGGTTCTCGACCGCTCTCCGGATCAGCCCAAACTATTGTTTTGGCTCATCCCCCTGACGCTGTTGTGGGTAAATCTCCATGCCGGCTATGCCGCCGGCATTGCTTTTGTTTTGCTTTTCCTCTTCGGCGCCATATTGAACGCCACTGTGGGCTCTGAAACATGGCAGAAGGCTACGGAAGAATCGAGAAATCTCATCCTCACGCTCATCGGATGCGTGGCTGTGGTGCCGATTAATCCGTACGGCACTGCGATGTACCGGTATCCATTCACGACCCTGCATTCACAGACCATGCAAAGCGCAATTCAGGAGTGGGCATCTCCTAACTTCCACGGAACCATCTATTTGCCGACGCTATTGCTGGTACTCGCATTGTTCTTTTTGCTGGCGATCCGACCTCAAAAACTTTCCCCACGTGATGTATTGTTTTTAACAGCGGGCGTAACTGGAGCGTTGCTGTCGGTGCGGCATATTGCACTCTTCGTGCTGATTGTAATTCCCATAGCCAGTCGCCTCCTCGAGAGTGACCGCCAGCCCACTGTCGGCACGGTCTCGAATGGCTGGCGGCGACTCGTGTTCAACTTGCTGCTGGTCAGCGGTATTTTGGCTTTCGCCGTCGCTCGCATGACAGAAATCCAGTCCCTACAGGCGCGCAGCGAGTTCTCCAATTACCCTGAAAAAGCGGCGACCTTCCTGGCTGAACAAGCACCGGGGGAACGACTGCTAAACCCTTACGATTGGGGTGGTTACCTCATCTGGAGGCTGTATCCAAAATGCCCAGTTTTCATCGATGGGCGGGCCGACGTGTATGGCGACGCGCTGCTGAACCAAGATATCTCCAGTTACTATCTTCGGGATAATTGGGCAAACCCACTGGACACCTGGGGAATCACAACCGTACTCTTGCCCCTTCAGGCGCCACTCGTCCAAGGCCTAAAAGCTCGGGGCTGGCGGCAGATTTATACCGACTCCCAGGCGGTCATCCTTCGGAGATAAGTCTTTCTAGCGGTGACAATTGAGTTGCGGAGCAAATTGCTGTTTGAGCAGGATGGGGCCGCGCTATGATAAGCCTTGGTCTCGAGTCTTTCCGGGCGGTTACTTAAAATGTGTCCTATCCGGATAAAAGATTGCAGGAAACCAAGCAATAGGGTACTTTTGACCATCCAGTAACTGGAGGAAACTTACGATGAACAAACTGCTTCTCAACCTTTGGCGCAACGAAGAAGGCCAGGATATCGCCGAATATGCCGTGATGCTCGCGGTAATTCTGGTAATCGTTGTGGGCACGATACGGTTAATTGGCGGAAATGCCAACAACGTCTTTTCGTCGGTGGCCAGCTCGATCTCGCAATAAGAAACTGCGCCGGTCGTCGCTGCGCTCGGACGGGAAGTTCTTGCCGTTACGAGAATTCGTGTTTGATTGGCATTCGATCAGGTTGCGCTGGCCTGAATGCAGCGTCCTTATGACGAGCGACCGCGAGTACTAGATTTCTTTAGGAACATTTATGAACCGCAGTCGGCTATTGTTGATCGGAACCATCGCTTTGGCGCTTGGTGCGGTCGTGGCCATGTTGGTATACCGGCGCTTGGAAACGGGCGGGGGTAGTGACACCCGTGCGGGTGCGGAAGCCTTTGTGGCGGCGAACGATCTAGACGTTGGGTCAAAAATTGAAGAGCGTGATATCAAACTCCTACGGTTCCCAGCCGCAGACTTGCCGGCGAACTATCAGAGTCAAAAATCCAAAATCATCGGCCGGGGCGTTGTTCTGCCCATCGCAAAGGGTGAATTCATTCTCCCCAGCAAGCTTGCGGGAGAAAACGCTGGAGCGGGCTTGCCCGCCTTAATTCCGCCTGGCATGAGGGCCGTTTCGGTACGGGTAAATGACACCACCGCAGTTTCCGGTTTCGTGCTCCCCGGAACGCGCGTCGACGTGCTACTTACGGGAACCCCGCAAAACGGCGCCGAACAAGAAACGACAACCGTTCTCGAAAACGTCGCGGTTCTGGCGACGGGGCAGAAGCTTGAACGCAACGCCTCCGGTGAGCCACAGTCGGCGCCCGTCATAACGCTACTGGTTTCCCCGGAGGATGCGCAAAAGCTGACGTTGGCGACAACGCAAGGGCATATCCAACTCGCCCTACGTAACCCTCTCGACACCAAGCAACAAGATTTGGCGTCCGCCCGGTCCGGAAGTTTGTATAAGATCGCTCCAGTCGCTCCGCGTCCGGTTCACGTGAGCCCGAGGGTCACTGTGGCCGCACCCCCGGCGATTCCCCCAGCCTATACGGTCGAGGTGTACCGGGGCGATAAGAAGGACGAAACCAAGTTTTGACGAGTGAGATGCGAGGTCGCGCGAACACATTGATACTCCGCCGGGAGCAATACCCATGGACTGCGGCGCTTTGGTTTGTAGTCTTGGCCACCTTGGTTTCACCCTGGCTGACGGCAAGGGCAACCAATTGGCAACAGCCTGCGCCAGCTACCAATACGCCTGGCGCTGCTGCCAATCCCGCGACATTGCCCGCCGCGAGCGACCAGCGATCGGAGACTTCCGGCTCGGCCCCACTGAGAGTAATGGTGGGTAAATCACTCCTGGTGAATACCACTGAGCGATTGAAGCGGGTCTCCGTGACCGACCCGGGCGTTGCCGATGCCATCGTTGTCACTCCAACCCAAATTCTGATTCATGGACGCTCTCCAGGAGAAGTCTCTCTCCTGATTTGGGATGAACTGGAGCGATCGCAAAGCTTTGATCTTCGGGTGGACGTGGATGTAAGCGCGGCCGCGGAAGAAGAAAAACGCATCTTCCCCGACGAACAGATTAACGTCAGCGCATCGCGCTCCGCCATCGTGCTCTCTGGCCACGTTACAACCGAAGATGTAGCGAAGAAAGCAGGCCAGGTTGCCGAGGCGTACACCAAGAACGTAGTTAACGTGTTGACCTATGGGCCAGTCGGAGCTCAGGAAGTGCTCCTCCAAGTGAAGTTTGCCGAAGTGGACCGCGCCGCACTCAAGACGGCCGGCATAAACCTCTTTTCGACCGGCCTTACGAATACAATCGGTACGACGACCACCGGACAGTTTGGTGGGTTCGGACCGCAACAAATTACCGACACCGTCGGCCAGACGCCGCCGTTTCAAGTCAATCAAACCGTCAGCAACGTGCTCAACGTTTTCTTGTTTCGCCCGGACATTCATATGGGCGCAGTCATTAACGATCTGGAAAACAAGAGCATTCTCCAGATTCTGGCCGAACCCAATCTGATTGCGGTCAACGGTAAGGAAGCCAGCTTCCTGGCGGGCGGCGAATTCCCCTTCCCTATTGTGCAGCCTGGCAATGGATTCACGGCCGTGACGATTTCGTTTAAGGAATTCGGGGTTCGGCTGAAGTTTACTCCGCTGATCATGCCAAACGGCGACATTCATCTCCGCGTACAGCCCGAAGTCAGCACACTCGACTTCACAAATGCCCTGACGATTTCCGGTTTTACCGTCCCCGCCCTGAGTACACGACGTGCGGACACGGAGTTCGAACTGAAAGACGGGCAAAGCTTCGTCATCGCCGGTCTGATGGATAATCGAGTGACCGACGTCATCAACAAGTTGCCAGGATTAGGCGATATTCCAATCCTCGGTGCGTTCTTTCGCAGTAAGAGCGCCCAGAAGAGCAAGACCGAGCTTATGGTGCTGTGTACGGTTCATCGGATACAGCCAGATAGCCAGTCGCCTACCCCGCCCGAGTACCCCCGACCTTTTCTCGATAAGCAACAGTTTGACAAGACCAAGCCATCAGGCGCCGCCAAGTAGGATATTTGCAATAATTGTTCGGAGCGCTTTTATACAACGCTCGCACAGTCTGAGGAACCTGACGGTATCATGCCTGAACTCTCTGTAGTGGTCGTGGCTGGCGATGCTGACCAGAGAACTGTTTTACAAGTCCTGGTGGACGGCACCAACGTCGCACGCACTGTGTACGCATGTCCTGCCTATCCTGCCCAGAGCTCAGACCCGCAGCTTCGACGCATTCATAATGCAAACCCCAACATAATTATTGTGGACATCCCAGCCGACAACGCCATCCCAGCCCTTCGAACGATGGAACTGGTTCAACATGAAGCCCCGGAGAGTGTAATCTTCGCGATTGGAAACCTGAATCAGCCACAAGTGATTGTAGGTGCCATGCGTGCCGGCGCGCGCGAATTTATGGAGCGCCCTACGACGACGACTGATTTGTTGGAAGCCTTTGTCCGCCATACCGCGACTCAAAAGAAGACTGGGCATGAGCCTCCGCGAGGCAAGGTGTTTACGGTTGTAAACGCGAAAGGCGGCAGCGGGGCCACAACGATCGCCGTAAACTTGGCATTAGCTTTGCAAAGCACACACGGCAATACCGCGCTCGTCGACATCGCCCATCTCGGGCACTGTGGCCTGCACTTGAATTTGAAACCGAATTTTACGGTGGCTGACGCGGTCAGAAACTGGCATCGGCTCGACAGTTCCCTACTGGAGAGTTTCATGACCCGGCATAACGGAGGTCTGCAATTGCTGGCGGGCACCAGCGCACCGATGGGCGTTGAACCCACAACCTCGGAATTCGCACGCCTGTTTGACATGCTTGTGAGCCATTATCGTTACGTCGTAGTGGACGCGTCCTCGCGACTGGATGCCACGACAAGGCTGGTTGCGAATCTTTCCCAATCGGTGCTGTTGGTAACGCAAACTGATGTGAATTCTTTGTGGAGCGCATCCCGCGTCCAGCAATTTCTAGCGGAGACGGGAAAACGGGAGCGGATTGGATTGGTATTGAATCGGTTCCGAAAAGTTTCCGGCTTCAGTGAGGCCGATGCCGCCTCATCTGTCGGCGTCAAATTGCTGTGGAAGGTGCCCAATCAATTCTCAGTCATTTCGGCGGCGATCGACCGAGGGGTACCCGTGATGCAGCAGGGGGGTGGCGAGATCGCGCAAGGATTTCATTCCTTCGCCGCCCACCTCACGGAAAACGACATCGATGTAAAGCGCGCCACGTGGTCGTTATTCAAGTCGGTGTAGCATGGGAATAAAGGCTTATGGGGAATCTGCAAACTTTCGAACGCAGTGAATATCAGCAGGTCAAGGCGGACCTGCATCGTAAGATTCTGGACCGGCTTGATCTGGAGAAACTCGGCCGCACGCCAAATGATACCGCGCGCGACGAAGTACTCCTGCTGATCCGCAACACCATCAACAGCGAAGCCGTACCTCTAAGCTTTGCGGAACGGGAACGACTTGCGCGTGAGATTCTGGATGAAATCTTTGGCTTGGGTCCACTTGAACCGCTGTTAAAAGATCACACGATCTCCGACATCCTGGTCAACCGGTACGACAAGGTTTATGTGGAACGGGCAGGCAAATTGGAGCCAACTGGGCTCAGCTTCAAAGATAACGCGCATTTGATGCAGATTATCGACCGCATCGTATCTCGCGTGGGCCGCCGTGTGGACGAGTCTTCGCCCATGGTGGATGCGCGCCTCGCCGATGGCTCCCGTGTCAATGCCATTATTCCGCCTTTGGCCATTGACGGGCCCTGTCTCTCGATCCGCCGGTTCGGCCGCGACCCGGTCACAGCCCGCCTCATGATAGAAAATAAAACGCTGACCGAGCCGATGCTCGAATTGCTCTCGGCAATGGTTAAGGGACGCCTCAATCTATTGATTTCCGGCGGAACAGGCGCCGGCAAAACAACTTTGCTTAATGTGCTCTCTGGTTATATTCCAAACTCGGACCGCATTGTGACCATCGAGGACGCCGCCGAATTACAACTCAAGCAAGAGCACGTCGTTCGGCTGGAAACACGGCCTCCCAATATTGAAGGCAAAGGCGCGGTCCGGCAGCGGCAACTTGTCATTAACAGCTTGCGTATGCGGCCCGACCGCATCGTGGTCGGCGAGGTGCGTGGCGAAGAAGCTTTTGACATGCTGCAAGCAATGAACACAGGCCACGAGGGTTCTCTGACAACGGTGCACGCCAACACGCAGCGCGATGCGATGGCCCGCTTGGAGAATATGTTCTCGATGGCAAACCTAAACATACCGGAGCGGGCGGTGCGGCAACAGTTGGTATCAGCAATCCACGCGGTGGTGCAGATTGCGCGTCTTTCCGATGGCACTCGCAAAGTCATAACCATTTCGGAAGTAGTTGGGATGGAAAACGATGTAATTCTCATGCAGGATATTTTCACATTCGAACGCGTAGGGATCGACGAAACGGGAAAAGTGCGCGGTCAATTTAAGGCCACCGGCATCCGTCCGAAATTCGCGGACAAGCTCGCCATCGCAGGATATCGGCTGCGTCCGGCGCTGTTTGAAAGTAAGGTGGAAATCTAGGATTCGCCGTACTTTGGGCATGACTCTATGATTTTTCTAATTGCGCTCCTTGTGTTTGCTGTCGTCGCTGCGGCGATTTTCGCTGTGGCCTCTTTAGTGGATGAACGCAATTCACGCGCCCGCCTTTTGCGCGAACGCCTGACTACGGTTGATCAGGTGGACGAGACCCGACCGAATGCCGATCTAGCATTGCTGCGCGACGAAATGCTCAGCAAGATCCCCGCCCTCGATAGTTTGCTGCGCCGCTCCGAGCAAATCACTAACTTCCAGACGATGCTTTCGCAAGCCGATCTGGATGTGCGGGCTGGCACAGTGCTCATGCTCTCGATAGTGAGCGCAGGGTTTGTTGCCTTTCTTACTTACATATTTGCAGGCTCCTTGCAATTTGTCTGGGTGGGGCTCATTTTCGGCGCGATCCTTCCGTATGCCTACACTTCTTATCGAAGGGCCAAGCGTTTTCAGAAATTTGAAGAACTCTTCCCCGAGGCAATCGACACTTTGGCCCGAGCCGTACGCGCGGGGCATGCTTTTACGACGGCGCTGGAAATGATTTCCACGGAAACATCAGAGCCCGTCGCCTCGGAATTCCGCAAGTTGTACGAGGAACAGAAATTCGGCTTGCCGGTACGCGATGCCCTAATGAATTTGACCGAACGGGTCCCGCTCGTGGACGTGAAATTCTTTGTTACTGCCGTCATGCTGCAACGCGAAACGGGTGGTAATTTGGCCGAAATTCTCGATAATCTGTCCTATGTCATCCGGGAACGGTTCAAGATTATGCGGCAGGTGAAGGTCTATACCGCCCAAGGGCGACTCACCATGATGCTCCTGATGGGTATGCCGCCCCTGATCGTGCTCGCTATGTTCGTGATGAATCCCGCATTTATTCAGCCGCTCTTCACGGATCCTATGGGCCACACCCTGTTGGTTGCGGGTATTTCTTTGCAAACGATCGGCTATTTCGTGATTCGCAAAATTATTCGCATTCAAGTCTGAGTTATGGCGCTGATTTTCACCATTATCGTTTTCCTGACCATCGCCGCGGGGGCGTTTTTCTTTGGGGCAGCGGTCTACGCGCCATCATCGGTCATTGGGTCACGCCTTCGATCTTTGGGTTTTCAGAAACCCCAGCAAGCACCCAAGCGTGCCCTGAAAGAGCGGCTGGAACAGGCCCTCGATCCCTTAAGCAAAGCGATTCCACTGTCTCCCAGTGAGGTTTCACGAACTCGCGGCTGGCTGATCGAAGCAGGTTACCGAGAATCCAAGCACTTGACTCTCTATGTGGGCAGCCGCGTGGCTTTGGCGTTGCTCGGGATGCTGGTCGTGCTGGCAGTTTCGCCGCAATTAAACCTCGCGCTCATGGTGGGCATGGGCGGCCTCGGGTTCTTTATCCCGCGAATTATTCTGAAACGCCTGATTCGTCAACGCCAGCATCGGATCACGCTGGGCCTTCCCGATGCCCTCGATCTCACCGTCATCTGCGTAGAAGCGGGCCTTGCCCTGGACCAGGCCATGCAGCGCGTGGGCCAGGATTTGCATCATGCCCATCCTGAGTTGAGCGAGGAATTGTATCTGGTCAATTTGGAAATGCGCGCGGGCAAACCACGCTCCGAAGCCTTGCGGAACTTGACCCTCCGCACCGGCGTCAAAGATATCCGGGCTCTAGTTGGCACACTGGTGCAAACCGACCGTTTCGGGACCAGCGTGGCGCAAGCGCTACGGGTCCATTCCGATTCGTTGCGCACCGAAAGACGGCAGCGGGCAGAAGAAGCCGCCGCCAAAACCACCATCAAGATGGTTATCCCCCTTGTGTTGTTCGTTCTGCCTTCGATTATCTTCGTCACGCTGGGGCCTGCAATCATTCAGCTGATTCGCACCCTGTCGCCGAAGCATTAGGCGGAAGAAGCAGGCAGTTACAATCGAGGAGCGATGACCCTACCTGTTACATCAGGATACGCATTGAATGTTACCCGTCAGGCGTACCTCTCCACCCGGCTCAGTACGGCGTGCACCCACTGGACGAGGCTCCGCGGCCTGATTGGCACAGCAGCGGCCGATTTCACCACCGGTAGCGGCCTCTGGCTTGCCCCTTGCCGGGGCGTGCATACCTTCGCCATGAGCTTCCCCATTGACGTTCTTTATCTGGATTCACAGGACGTAGTCATCCATCTTGAGACAAATTTGAGACCTTGGCGCCTGGCGGCCGTCAAGGCTCGGGCTAAGTCGGTTCTAGAGTTGCCTTCAGGATGCATTTCCGCGACTGGCACGACCTGCGGCGACAAAATTATGATTGTGATGGAGGGGGCCAGCGAGATGGCCACAGTTTGAGCGAACAACTCCAACTCGAAGAGCACGTTCCAGAGAAAGAGTTGCAACTGCTAGTGCCATGGTCGTCGCCCTGGCAGGAGTTTCGCACTGCTATCGGGCCTGCATTTGCGCGATCTCCACGACCGCTCGCGGGTGAAGCCCGCAGTGGATTGTTCCCTTTCCGCAACATGCCTTTCGTATGTTTGGTGGAATTTCTCTTGGTAGCGATGTGGGCCATCCTTCCCGGGAAACTGGCGCAAATGCGACCCAAGTTGCCCCCGGCGCCGCCTAAGTATGACGTGCTCTACTTCTCGGCCGACGAGTTACCTAGAACAGAAGACAACGGTGGATCCTCCGCCGGCGATATGGGACGAGCCGGAGGCTTACATGCCTATCATCGCACCCAGGCCATTCGCGTCGTTCGCGGCGACGTGCTGCGGGAGAAAGTTTTGGACGCACCGAAATTAAATCTCCCGCATTCCGAAGCTGCGGTTGCAAATCTATTTGCCTACAAAGCTCAGCTTCCCGGCCCTGCACCTACCGAGGGGCTTGCGTCCGCGCGAAAGATACCGTCCCTCTCGTCCAACGCTGTCGGGCCCGCACCGCAAAACACAGTACATCGAGACACATTGCTCACGGCGCCCAAGCTAGACGCGTCTGTCGTACCTCCTGCACCGAGTCAGGTTCAGACGGATGCGCTGCCCATGCGATTGCCGGGATCGCAGCGGGTTCAGGTCATCCCACCGCCGGTCTCGGCTCCGGAGCGAGCAACCGCGTCCACGCCTCGCTTGACTTTGCCTGCGCCGAGCGTAGTCGTACCTGCCCCGACGCAAATTACGCGAGATTTGGCAAAGAGCGGTCCAGGCTATGGCCCGGGCGAACTGCATCCGCAAGTTGTACCTCCGACCGTGCAAGTGGATGGCACGCAAGATCGGCATACAATTTCAGGGCTTGGCAACGCTTCGGTTGTGCCGCCCCCAGTGGATGCCGAAGGGCCACTTTCAGCTCACAAGATCGCCGCGTGGAATAACGCAGCGCCAGTCGAGCCCACGGTAAAGGCCACAAACGGGTCGCTTGCTCATCAACAAATCACCGGATTAGGCGTCGCGGTGGTTCCCCCGCCGCCAAACGTCTCTCCCGCAAATTCTTTGGGAACCAACGGAAAGAGCACGCGGGCAAATGGGTTAGGCGCTGCCTTTGATACGGGGTCAGCGTTGGCGCCTCCGGCAAGCAGCAGTAAGGCGAATGCCACGGGGGTGGTTGTATCCACGCAACCGGGCACTACACAGGCGGTACCCAGCAAAGCCGGTACGGGAGCGTTGGCCCTGTCACCCACTGGCGGAGCAAAACCAGGTATTGGGGGAAGCCGAGGCGGTACAGGCATCGATTTCGGAACAGGAAGTGGGGCCGGGCCGGCAGGAACCGCGCCAGGTGCCGCGACCTCCGGGACGGGTCACGCCGCCGATCTCGTCGCAAAGGCCGGCATATCGCCTTACCCTGGCAAAGGCGGCGCGGGCAGCGGAAGCATCGCCAACCCTCCGATGCCCGGCGTTTCCGTCCATGGCGGAGGCAACAATATCATCACGCTGCCCAGCTTCAATAGTAATGGGGTACCTCCATCGTCGCCGCTTCACCCGAGAGCGCCGGGCGATCTTGGCGCGGGGCTAACAGTAATTGCGACGTCGCGCTCGGGCGGCGCTTTCGATCTGTATGGCAAACTTCCGGGGCAGAATTACACAATCTATTTGCCCACGACGCTCGGCACAGCAGTCATGCAATTCGCCGATCCGACCTCGTCGCAACGAGCCTATACCGATGCGCTGACCTCGCCACGGCCTCTGCGCACAAATCTGCCTCCAAAACTTGCACCAGCGCGTTTGATCATCTCGTGTACGCTCGACCGCACGGGTTTGTTGGGAAATCTTCGGGTACTTGAACCGGCTGGCGCCGAGATGACCGTAAAAGTCGTTGCCGCTCTCCGCAATTGGAAATTCAGCCCGGCAATGCGCGGTAAAGAACCGGTGGAAGTGAATGTCTTGCTGGGCTTCGATATCGATACAAGATAACCAGCGTCCGCGTTCAATGCACCGTTCTATGAAACAACACTGCCGTGTTGTCCTGATAAAGCACGCTCCATGACGGCGTCTCGTTGAGAATGTTGGCCAGAGGAGATTCGCAGGGCACGAGCACCCACCGCACGTTTAGGTGATCCAGTAAATCATTCCAGCCTGGTTCTACCTGGACTGTGGTGAGATATTGCCGGAAAAATGTAGAGCCGTATAGATCGTGGCGATCGTCAACGAACACTTGATTCGCCGGATAAAGTGTGTAGATCAAGTATCCGCCCCAGTAATCTGGAGCGAAAATTGGTTCATGAATATTTTGTCGCCGTATGAAGTCGGCCGCTTCAACGGGAAAGCGAGTTTTGCTGAATTGCGCGTTCATCAGTTGGTGAGACCCAAAGTGGCCGTTGTGCATACAAACCCACAAGCCGCCGGCAATTGCAATCGCAGGCCAAACATGCCCGCGGAAGCGGCTTTCCATCGCTGCGACCCGCGAACCAAAAGCGCTAAACGATCGTGCCATCGAGCGAATACCTGCCGCGATATTGCTATCTTTGCCTGCCTCTTCGATCTCTCGGGACAACAACGGAGCAATAGTCAGTGTCAGCAGTAATGAGGAGACCGGAAGATTGCGCGAGGAGTACAAACCGCTGTACGCCGCAAAGAGAATGACGAGCCAATGCGCGGTCTTTATCTTCATCTTCGCGCGGTTGGCTGCCAGCCCCACCAGAGTAATTAGCAACAGCAACCCAAAACACTTTTGCCCCACGCCGTGAAAATTCGGGGATTGAAATTCGTCGATGTGATCCATCAAAAAGCGATCACCCAGATAACGGTAAATGTGCAAATAGAGCGATCCGCCATAAGGATTCACAAGGCTGGCGAAAAAGGATAGTCCTGTCATCGCAGACAAAACTCGCAATCGTTTTCCTGCTTGTTCGCGTAAAGAAGCGTCGTCGGCCTGCACATATTGAAACGCACCAGCCACCAGATATAGCCCGCATAGAATCAGCCCCAGCAGAAAGCCTCCATGCACATTGGCCCAAAAGAGCATGATGAGCGGAAGCCAATAGAGACGATTGCCCAGCTCGGCCATCCCCTTCGCCGAGCCCCCGTCGAGGATGGAGAACCAGATCACGCAGAAGAGCCAGCTCAGCACATGAGGCCGAGTGAGAAAGTGAATGCTTGACGCTCCTAGAGAAAGAGCGAGGAGAAGAATTGCTACGGGCAGACTTGCACCAGACCGCAACGCAAAATGCAAAGCAAGAACAAACGTTAGAGCAATAATGAAAGCCGTCAGGAAAACAACGCCGTTCAAACCTGTACAGGCGTGAACCACTGCAATTAATAAATCATAGAGCCACTCCCAGGCGAACCAGGGCTGCCCACCCATGGTGGCAGAGAACGCGTCGACGTGTGGGATGGCACGCGTCCGTAAAATCTGTTGGCCGTTACGAATATGCCAACCAATCCCTGCATCGCCAAGCAATTTTGGTGCAAGCCCACCGGCACTCAACAAAAACAAGATGGAGATGAACCATACATCGGAAAACGATGGCACCAGCCACGAAGACCATGGCACGGCTCCGGTGGCTTTTGAGGTATCATTCACGGGAGATAGACATTTTTCATCGAATTTTGGCCCCGAACTCGCCATCTTACCTGATCGAGTTCCCAAACTGCAGCTCGGGTATGGCACTCACTATCATGGAATCTCCTGCAGTCTTACTGAATCAAATGTAGTGATGCCCGCTCAAATCGCAAAAACGCCACGTATCGTAATTGTAGGGGCCGGATTTGGCGGCCTCAAAGCGGCCACGTTGCTGGCCCGCTCAAACGTGCAGATCACTGTGGTTGACCGCCGCAATCATCACACATTTCAGCCCTTGCTATATCAAGTCGCTACCGCGGGTCTGTCGCCGGGTGAAATTGCCGCGCCCATACGATCAATCTTGCGCGACCACCGCAACGTCGAAGTCTTGCTTGGCGAGGTGAAGGATTTCGATCTCAAGCGGCGAGTAGTCAAGTTGTCTAACATGGAGCTCCCTTACGATTATCTGGTAGTCGCAGCCGGGGCGAGCCACGCCTATTTTGGCCACGACGAGTGGGAGTTCCTCGCGCCAGGGCTTAAGACCATCGAAGATGCGACGGAGATCCGTCGGCGGGTTTTGCTGGCGTTCGAACTGGCGGAGCGCGAAGCTGACAGTGGCTCGGCACATATGCCGCTGAACCTTGTAGTCGTCGGCGGAGGACCTACAGGAGTTGAGCTGGCGGGCACGCTTGCGGAGATCGTTCATCACGCCTTCAAGAACGAATTTCGGGCGATCGATCCCACGCGAGCCCGCGTAATCCTGCTGGAGGGCGGCCCGCGCGTCTTACCAGCGTATTCGGAAGACTTGTCTCGTAGCGCGGAACGGCAGCTGCAAAAACTGGGAGTTGAAGTTCACACTTCGACCATGGTGACGCAGATTGAGCCGGGCGCGGTTTGCACCGGCCCCACCAAGTTGCCCGCTGCGGTCATTCTTTGGGCTGCCGGGGTTGCAGCTTCGCCGCTCGGTAAGAAGCTGGGTGCACCCGTCGATCGCGCCGGGCGAGTCGAAGTGAACCGCGATTTGAGCATTCCCGGCCATCCCGAGGTATTCGTCATTGGAGATCTCGCCGCGCTTAAAGACAATAACGGTCAAATGTTGCCGGGAGTCGCCCCGGTTGCGATTCAGGAAGGTGCGTCGGTTGCCCGCAATATAAAGCGAGAGTTAGCAGGCCGTGCGCGCGAAGATTTCCACTATGTGGACAAAGGCAGTCTCGCCACGATTGGCCGGGCAGCCGCAATCGCGCAATTCGGCAAACTGCATATCTCAGGATTCGTCGCCTGGCTGGCGTGGTTATTTGTGCATATTTTCTTTCTGATCGGGTTCCGCAACCGGCTGCTGGTGATGATTCAATGGGCGTGGTCATATTGGACCTATGAACGGGGCGCACGGCTGATTGTGGGAGACAATCGCCTTCCCGGCTGGATGGAACCGGCCACCCACTCCTCGATATCAGAGCCGGCGCGAGCGTCGGCCGCACGGCCTGACTAAGAAAGTCGGTTGGAAGGGTCATTTTGGGAGACAATAAGTCCAGCTATGAAGTCTCGCCCAAGCACGCGAAATGTTTCCGTTGTTCTGTGGAGTATCCTCGCGGTCCTTTGCCCAGTCGCCCGCGCTCAAGTCCTGAAAATCATAGTCAACGATACGATTCAGCCGATCACTGCGGAATATATTGGCCGCGCGCTTGATCAAGCCGCAAAAGAAAAAGACCAGGCTGTACTCATCGAGCTGAATACTCCGGGTGGGTTGCTTGACTCGACTCATGACATTATTCAGAAAATCCTTGCTTCACATGTCCCTGTAATCGTCTATGTCGCCCCCAGTGGGCGGCGTGCGGCTTCGGCGGGATTCTTCATTCTAGAAAGCGCCGACGTGGCAGCCATGGCGCCGGGGACCAATACGGGTGCGGCGCATCCTGTCACGCTCGGCGGCGGCAAGATGGACGATGTAATGAAAGAAAAAATTGAAAATGACTCAGCGGCCTTCATGCGGTCCTTCGTGTCGAAGCGGGGCCGCAATGTGGAGGTCGCCGAGTCCGCTGTCCGGCAATCGAAATCGTTTACCGATCAGGAGGCACTGGCGCAGAAGCTAATCGATTACGATGCGTCCAGCGAACAAGATCTATTCCATCAAATGGAAGGCAAACCGATAAAGCTTTTCGATGGCGCGATTGTAACGCTGGATCTGGTCGGGCAACCAATACGATTCTTCCCCATGACGCTCAAGCAGCGTATTCTCGCATATCTAATGGACCCCAATATCGCATTCATATTATTGGCTGTGGGAGCGCTGGCGCTCTACGCGGAGTTCAATCATCCGGGCGCGGTCGTGCCCGGGACAGTAGGGGTCGTTTTCATTCTGCTGGCTGTATTTGCTTTGAATTTGCTACCCACCCGTTTTGCGGCGGTAGGACTCATCATCGCTGCGTTCGTCTTGTTCACGCTGGAGGCGAAGTTCACGACCCACGGTGTGCTGGCGCTGGGCGGAATTGTAACCCTGACGTTAGGAGGGTTGCTGCTAGTGGACGCCCCCATCCCCGAAATGCGTGTGCATCTCTCCACCGCGCTTGCCGTGAGCCTGCCTCTGGGACTGATTACAGTCTTCCTCATGAGCATCGCGTTCAAAGCCCGCGCGAACAAAGTCGTGACTGGGGCCCAAGGCATGATCGGCGAGATCGGCACCGCGCAAACTCAACTTACGCCAGAGGGCAAGGTTTTTCTTCACGGCGAAATCTGGGATGCCATCTCTTCTGCCTCCGTGCCCGCAGGCCAAACCGTCGTTGTTCGTGCGCTCGATGGATTCGTGCTGAAGGTCGAGGCGGTGAATTCGCAATCCTAAGCGCACCTGCCGCGATAACATTCTTTGCACGATTCCGGGCTACTCCTGCCTGCTTCTGCGCTACAATTCGCGATAAGCGCGCTTTTTAGTGCAGGAGAGATTCTCATGCCGTTCGGCTTGGGCTTTACGACCATCATTATCATCGTCATCGCTTTCTACGTTCTGAGTTCCATCAAGATCATTACGGAGTATGAGCGCGCGGTCATCTTCCGCCTGGGAAGATTGCTCTCACATGAAAAAGGTCCAGGCGTTGTCCTGGTGTTTGCTCCCTTGGATCGCATGGTTCGCGTCTCCCTCCGCCAGGAAGCTTTGGAAGTCCCGCCGCAAGATATCATCACCCGGGACAACGTGACGTTGAAGGTGAATGCGGTCATCTTTTTGCGCGTGATCGATCCTCGCAAAGCGGTCGTTGAAGTTTCCAATTACGTGTATCAAACTTCGCAATTCGCGCAGACCACGCTCCGCTCTGTACTGGGCGAGCAGGAATTGGACGAACTGCTTGCGCATCGCGACAAGATCAACCTTCGTTTGCAAAGCATCTTAGATACGCACACGGCACCCTGGGGCGTGAAGGTGGCCAATGTCGAAGTCAAACAGGTGGACATGCCAGAGTCCATGCTGCGCGCCATGGCCAAGCAGGCAGAAGCCGAACGCGAGAAACGCTCGAAAATTATCCATGCGGAAGGCGAATTCGCCGCGGCGCAACGTTTGGTGGATGCAGCGGGTCTGCTCGCGACCCAACCGGTCAGCGTGCAATTACGGTATTTGCAGACCTTGACCGAAATCGGCGTGGAGAAAAATACGACGGTGGTGTTCCCTGTGCCCGTGGACTTCTTTTCGGGCTTACAAAAGGTTTTACTTAAAGCCGGTGAAGAGACGCCGAAGCAGGGCTAGGGACGAATTGAAGGATTCGAGGTTGCATGGCAACATCGCAGCTACAGGAAGACACAGAAATCACTTTAACGACGGGCAAAGTCCTGACTTTGTTCTTCGCTTTGTCTGCCGTCTGCGCCGTATTTTTTGCACTCGGCTTTCTGTTCGGGAAGAACTCTCTCAAGCCGATTCCTGAGGCAACACCCGCTTCGCAGCTCGGAGTGGCTACTCATCCTGATGCCCCGAAGCCGTCGGCGGGGCCACAACCTGGCGCCACAAATCCTAGCGTAGCCGCGCCTGCTGGGGTGACAGACACCTCCGCGGCATCTCCGACCGCCAATGTACCTCCAGCGGGCGATAACGCCGCTCCCACGTCCGCGCAGGATCCTGTGCCACCGGTGCTCAACGGCTACTACGTCCAGGTCGCGGCGGTCAGCAAGCAGGAAGATGCCGATGCGCTGATCGATTCTTTGAAGAAGAAACAATATCCAGCCTTCCTGCCTGAGGCTACTGCGGACAAGCTCTTCCACGTGCAAATTGGCCCCTTTGCCGATATCAAGGACGCTGAGAACCTTCGTGCGCGCCTGCTGAACGATGGCTACAGTCCAATCATCAAAAGATAGCGATGTTCACATTGACAAGTGTCAATGTGAACCTATATGGCTTATGCATGAGCAATCCCGATTCAAAGATTGACGCCATATTGCATGCCGTTGCCGACCCAGCGCGCAGAAGGATACTCCATTCCCTGAAACAAAAAGGCATATCGTCAGTGGGCGCAACCTCGGGACTGTGTGGCTCCGATATCGAAGCCCGTATTCCCCTCTCGCAACCTACCATTTCTCATCACATGGCAATTCTGCGCAAGGCCGGTCTGGTCAATGCCACTAAGATTGGGCAATGGGTCTTGTATCGAAGAAATGAAGTGGTGTTGAAGAGCTTTTTCAAGAGCTTGAAACGCGAACTCTAGCCCGAGTTCCCTGCTATCCGGCAGCCGCGGACTGTGTCTTTTGCATGAGCTTGCGCGCTTGCTCGATTAACTCACCGACCTCGAAGGGTTTCACCAAATAAGGAACATGGTTTTCCTGCAAGAATTTGAGCGTCTCCTGCTCAACGGCATTGGAAAAGGTAAAAAGGAGATGTTTCTCCATGCCAGCATGATTTTCCTTGAGCCAGCCATGCACCCGAAATACGTCCCATCCTCCCGGCATACGCCCGTTGATAATCAGAGCATCGAAAGCAGTTTTGCTCATCTCGTCTTTTAACGCATCGCAAGTCGCCAAGGTCGAAATGTGGGCGCCTGCTCCCATCAGGAGATCGCGCTCAAACTCGAGGACACCGTCCTCATCCTCAATAAGCAATATGCTTCCTTCTACCGCCATCTCGCGTCGTGTGGGAACCTGCGTTTTGATCGGAGCAATGATTGCGCCCGTCGAAGGCAGAGATATTTCAATCGCGGCCCCGCGAGCCGGCAAGTTGTGCGCGGTAATCTCCCCGCCGTGCTCTTTAATGATGCCGTAGCAAATGCTTAATCCCAGGCCTGTTCCCTTGCCCACATTCTTGGTGGTGTAAAAGGGCTCGAAAATACGATTCGGTTCTCTGATGCCAGGCCCTGTGTCTTGAAACACGATGTGGACCTGCCCATCTTTTGCATAGACTTTAACGGTTAGAATCCCTCCGCCGCCCGTCTCCAGCATCGCATCCACGGAATTGTTCACGATATTCAGGAAGACCTGTTCCAGATGATGCGGATCGCCTTTGACGGCTGGAATGAAAGCACCGATTTCCCTCTCGAGAGCGATGTTATTCACCTTCAGATCGTAATCCCGCAGGGCGAAAACTTCGTCGAGCACCTTGCAAACATCCACATCTTGTTTGTGCGGCTTATGCTGGCGCGCAAACGACAACAGATTTTGCACCACGCGATGCGTGCGTTGCGCTTGTTTGAACAGCTTGGCGGCAAAATCCGCAGCTTTATCGTTCAGCCCCTCGCTTTCCAGGAGTTGCGCATAGCCCAGTATGGCGGTCAGCGGATTATTCAATTCATGCGCTACTCCGGAAATCAACTGGCCCACGGCAGACATTTTTTCGCTTTGCAGAAGTTGCTCCTGCGTCCGGCGCAGGTCCTCATACGCGCGACAGCTTTCCTCATACAGACGGACCTTTTCGATCGTGGTAGCCAGCTGTCGGCTGATCGCCACCAAAAGATTTTCATCATTCGCCGCTATACTGCCTCGTCTGCACACTGCTCAAACCCATGATCCCGATTGGCTTGTCTTTTCCCCACAGCAGTACCCACATCCAGGAATTGCCATCGTTCACTTTAATAAACTCAGCCACATTTACCGGCAAGAATGGCAAATATTCTCCCGTAATCACTTCCGCCCGCGATTTGGTGACGAGATCGCCAAAACCCTGGGGGAACTTCACTTCGGCATCACGTCCTCGTACGGCCCCGCGTTGCCCCCAAGCCGCGCGGCGGCGGTACGTCGTATCGTCAGCATCGGAAAGATAGATCGCGCCTGTCTCTCCTCCGTGCAAAGAAATCACCTGGCGCAACGAGAGATTGAGAATTTCGTCCAGATCGAAGGACTGCGTCGCGATCACTGCCATCGCATTCAGCGCATTTAATTCGCGATTGCGACGCCGGATCTCGTCTTCCGCCCGCTTCTTTTCGGTGATATCCAGCAGAAAGCCCTGGTAGCGTTCAATCATGCCGTTGGCATCGCGGGTGGCAAAACTGCTTTCCATGGCCGTCATCAACGATCCGTCTTTCCGGCGTAGCATGACTTCAAAATTCCGCACGTAATTTTTCTCAGCAACTTCCTTGCGGAATACCTCGCGCTGCTCGGGAGACGCGTAGAGATCGGTATTCACGTTTAACGCCATCAACTCTTCCCGCTTGTCATAACCGAGAATCTGCACAAATGCTTCGTTACACTCCACCAACCGGCCTTCCGCGGTCGCGACAAAAACGCCTTCCTGCACCTGTTCAAAGAGCTGGCGATATTTCTCTTCGGCCTCGCGCCGGTCGGTCAAATCACGTACCACGTGAATAGTCCCGCGTTGCTTGCTTCCCTGATCCGTGTAGGAGGATGTCGAAATTACCGCATACCCCCCGAAGGCTGCATCCGGCCCTTCGTAAACGCCATCCTCCTTTTCCTGGCAGAATGGACAACCGCTCCACTTCGCTTCATGGGGAAGCACGTCCTCACAGAGCCGCCCCATTACGTCGGCGGGAGACTGCACCAGGCGCGCCAGCAAGGCGTGGTTGGCTTTCATGATGCGGAATTCTGCATCATGCACTAGCACCATATCCTGAATGGAATCAAACGTATTTGTCCACTGCCGGTGTGAGCGCAAAATTTGCTCCACCAACCGCAGATTCTCCACCGCCAGGCCAAGCTGGTGGGCGCTCGTAATCAGGAAGTCGATGTCATCAGGGGCGTAGGAAAAGCGATGCGCACTGCCCAGCGTCAGAATGCCTATGATAGATTTCTTTCCCCGGACGGGCACCAACACGCAATGCTGAAAGCCCTCGCTTTTCAAGTGTGACCGAACTGAATCATCCGCCGCATCGGTCTTAAGAATAATCGCGGTTTCACTGCCCAGCGTGCTCTCAAACTTGTCGTCCAGAGCCACCGACTGGCGATCCAGTGCAAAATCTTTTGATAGGCCAATATGCTGCGCCAGGACCATGCGATCGCCCTCGAGCAGCCGGAACCATGCCGCCTTTGCCAACATGAGCGATTTAAGCTCTTCGAGTGCCGTCAACATCATCGGTCCATGCTGTTCCGCCCGCGTGGTGCTGGTGGTGAGAGCATGAATCACATCCAGGCGGCGAATGTGAATCTTGGAATCGTCGAACACAATCAGCAGCATGCTTATGCCTAGCAGCAAGTCAGAAAGCAAGGCGTAGTGCATCGGCAAATAGGCATTCACCGGCGCCCAATCCAACCGCAACAGCAGGAGTCCGGCAGCAAGCATCCAGGGTCCAATTTCCCACCGCGCCCATCGGAAGTGCACGACATGAAACGCTGCCACCACAGCCATTAGGCGGTAACCCACTTCCAACCCGAGGCGCAACTCAAAGGAATTCGGCCAGAGAATCGCTCCTGCCGCAGCCAATGCCATAAGTGTCAGCGCGGACAGGAACAACGGTAGTATCCATTTGCGGTGGTGAGTGTAAACAAAAACGGAGGCAGAAAAGAGACTGACGGCGAGGACAAAAGCTGCCTGGGAAATCGCCAATACATATGCGCTACGCGGCCCAGCGGACCCGAGAACCGATTGGGAAACGAAATACGCGAGCCAGCCCACAATCCAAATCATGAGATATCGTTCCCGAAATGTGCGGAATACAAGCAGACCGGCAGCCAGCATCACCAAAGCCGCTGCCTGCTCCGCTACCAGATGAGGAGCATTCGTGCTTCCAAGAGCAGGAAATGCCCACAAAACGGGAATATTCATTGTTGTCTAGGCCTAATCGCTAGTCTCTCTTAAATATCACGCGACGACAGGTTACTAATGGTCTTTCTGCCCCCACTTGATTACTTTCGGCACTGGCGGATTGCTGTAGAATTAGCCCTCAGAAACCGATGGGCGCCGAACGCATACTGATCGTCGATGACGAGGAGCCGATTCGTGAAGTTGTAGCCGCCATGCTTGCGGCAGCAAACTTTCAGACGCGCCAAGCTTGTTCCGGACGCGAAGCTTTGGCCTTGCTCGAATCGGGTGAGGAGTTTTCTCTGATGCTCTCCGACCTCATGATGGCGGATATGGATGGCATCGGGCTCCTGAGCAACACAAAAGAAAAATTTCCGGATATACCCGTGGTCATGGTGACCGCGGTTCACGATATTTCCGTCGCCTTGAAGGCAATCCGCGACGGCGCCTACGACTACTTACTCAAACCTTTTGAACGCGAACAACTGCTCACGACAGTGCACCGGGCCTTGGAAAACCGCCGGCTCAAGTTGGAGAACCGCGCCTATCAGTCGAATCTGGAAGTCTTGGTCACAGCTCGTACGGCTCAACTAAGCAAGGCCATGAATACGCTCGAGCGCTCCTACGACATCACGCTTGAAGCATTGGGCGACGCGCTCGACCTTAAGGACGCCGAGACAGAAGGTCATTCCAAACGAGTCACAGCCTTCACCATCGCAATTGCACGTGCCATGGGGCTTACGGGAGAAGACATTCGGGTCATTGCCCGCGGCGCCTTCCTCCACGACATCGGCAAAATGGCCATTCCCGACGCAATTTTGCGCAAGCCTGGCCCTCTCACACCCGATGAAATCACGATCATGCGCGAGCATTGCTATCGCGGGTACCAGATGCTCAAGAAGATTCCCTTCCTCACCGAGGCCGCCGATATTGTTTACTCCCATCAAGAGTGCTTTGACGGCGGCGGTTATCCCCGTGGCTTAAAAGGCGAAGAAATTCCCTTGGGCGCGCGTATTTTTTCGGTGGCAGATACCATGGATGCTATTACTTCTGATCGGCCCTATCGCGCGGCCCAGTCGCTCTCGGCAGCGCGCGCGGAGATTCAGAAATGGTCGGGACGGCAATTCGATCCAGATGTGGTGAAAGCCTTTATGTCTATGCCCGAAACGCTGTGGCAGGAGCTTCGCCGCGACATTGAAGCCCAGAATTACCGATTCGCGTATTCCGCAACAGCTAAATCAACTTAGCCTAAAATATCCCGCGCAAACCTACGCTTGCCGCTCGTTCCTTCCTTACGAGTTCAACCCTGAGTACAATGCAAGGCGCGGAGGAAATCATGAAAACCAGCTTGGTGGCAACCCTGTTTGTGATGGCTTTAGTTTTCGCGATGAACCGCGGCGCGTCCGCCCAGGACCACCCCACAGTGACCGCACAGCCCAATACCGTCTATGTGGGCGCGGATGGGAAGTTCGACGCAACCCCCGACACTGCCGTCGTGCAATTTAATATCTCAGCCCAGGAAGACACCGCGCGGGCCGCATACGACCGTGCCTCTAAGGCAGCAGACCAAATTCGCGAACTCTTGCGCTCTAACGCAATTGATCCGAAAACCGCGGAGATCGGGTTCTTTGCCGTGGAGCCGGTTTACGATTATAAAAACGCCAAACGAAAGCTCGTCGCATATCAGGTCAATTCGAGTGTTTCGGTAAAAATTAAGGACTTCTCCAAGGTTGCCCCGATTACGCAGCAACTCGCAGACATGGACGTCACCCAGAATCAAACCTTGAATTACACCTTGGACGATGTCGACGCTGCTAAAGCTAAAGCAGTTGAAGACGCATATCGCCGCGCGCGTGATTCTGCCAACGTAATTGCACGAAGCTCCGGACGCATTCTGGGCGAGCTCTCCTACGCCTCGGTGGACACGTTTGAGAATGTTCGTGTGCAGCCGATGTTAATGGCTTCGCCGATGGCCAAAATGGCGCCCGGCGCAATGGCCTCGCCGACCGAGGAGTTCAGCCCACAAAATGTCACCGTCACGGCGCACGTAAATGCATTGTTCCAGCTGAAATAGAACGCTAGCGACTTGATTTGCCTGTGTTTGCAGGCACTTGCGCGGCATCCACGGGCACGTCTCGCTGAATCACCATTTCGAGGGTTGTGCCCGCATCCATTTTGATGTCGTTGCCGCGCGTCAGCATGGCGATCGCCGTGCCCACCGCGCCGCCAATGCCCGCCCCGATTAATGCTCCTTTGCCGCCGTTTGTAATGCCCCCAATCAATGCCCCTGATCCCGCGCTGGTCGCGATCGCGCCCACTTTTTCTCCAGTTTGGGAGTCACTTTTAATGGTGCCTTCCTGATCTTTGACCGAGCTCTTGTCCACTCCGGGGGCGCGCTCCACTGAGCCTGGAAGCAGTACCGTATATCCACTAGGGTATATGAGCGTGGTGAAGTGCATCAGAACTTCCGCTTTGCCTTTAAAGCGCCCGCCGCGCTTGATATTGGTGATTCGACCTTGCACATAGGTTCCGGCCGGAACCAGAACCCGGCCATCGGGCGCGACCACCGGAAAAGTGGTCTCGGCGTAAACCGGGTCCCCATCGCGGCTACCCTTGCTGGAAATGGCCTGCTTCAGGGCAATCGGCACCTGGGTTCCGGCAGGAATGGATAGCTGCGCAGCGGATGCGGCTGCGCTGTTGGCGCTCGGCGCAGGGCTCGTCACATTCTGGGCCATTGTAGCGACGGCGAGCAGACATATCATCAACAACCAGCATCGCATAGCGGGTTCCCTCTCGTTTCTGCTTTATTCAATCCTGTTCTTCGCGTACTTGGCAAGCCCCAATCGCTTACGTGATGCAACACGCACGTTCTTCTGCTATGTTCTTCTGTTCGTCAATCTGTTCGTCAATTCGCCCTCTTGCACGTGAGGAACTTTAGTGACTGACATTGCACGCCGGGAGCCCTCCCGAGTCTACCGATGGACTGTACTGATTTTCCTCAGCCTTGCCATGTTCGGCAACTATTACGTCTATGATGCGCTTAGTCCGCTGGCTGATGTGCTCAAGCAGCAACTCGGATTCTCCGACGCGAATATTGGCTTTCTCCAGGCAATTTACAGCTTTCCAAATATATTCACCGTGGTCATCGGCGGTGTGCTCATTGATCGATTCGGATTGCGCAAGGCGTTAATGCTTTTCGGCGTCCTGTGCGTCGTGGGACCGGCGATCACCGCTGCCAGCGGGCATCTTTGGCTGATGGCCACCGGACGACTGATCTTTGGCATGGGGGCCGAATCTCTCACCGTCGCGGTCACCGCGGGATTGGCGCGGTGGTTCAAGGGTAAAGAACTTAGTTTCGCTTTTGGCATCAACTTGACGATCTCAAGGTTAGGCACTTTCGCTGCTCTCAACTCGCCCACTTGGGCTCGTGCCGCCTACGCCAATTGGCGGTGGCCTTTCCTCATCGCGCTCGCATTTTCATCTCTGTGCGTCGTCGGCGCCGCCATTTACTGGATGCTTGAGGTTCACGCCGACAAGGTTTACTCCTTGGGCGCGGCTTCGACAGACAAAGTTGTCTTCGCGGATTTGTTTAAATTTGGCCGCAGCTACTGGTATATTGTGGCCCTTTGCATCACGTTCTACTCCGCTATTTTTCCCTTCCAGACTTTTGCAGTGAAGTTCTTCATGGAGGCGCACCATACCTCAAGAGAAACTGGAGGGTTTCTATCCAGTATATTGACCCTATTTGCGATGTTTGCCACGCCCCTATTTGGACTATTAGCCGATCGCATTGGGCGGCGTGCGCAGCTGATGATGTTCGGGTCTATGTTACTGATTCCGGTGTACTTGATGATGGGCTACCTGCCCTCATCCCGGCATGTGGCGGTTCCCATTCCTTTCTTTGGATCCTGGGATTTGCCAGTTCTGCTTTTGTTCACGATGGCGCTGATGGGAATCGCGTTTTCACTCATTCCGGCGGTGATGTGGCCCTCGGTTTCGTATATTGTTGATTCTTCGAAGTTAGGCACAGCTTACGGCCTCATGACGATGATTCAAAATATCGGTTTGTTTGCCTTTAACCTGCTAGTTGGCTGGGCAAACGATTATGCTGGCGCCAGCGCCACGAATCCAAACGGCTACCGTCTGGGTATGTGGATTTTTTCCATTTTGGGTTTCTTGGGGGTGTTTTTTGCTTTTCTTTTGCGACGGCGCGAGACCGGCCCAGGTGGCCACGGGTTAGAAACAGTTACAACCACGGCCGCGCCGGCTTAAACTAGTGGAAGGCTGGGCCCTTGAAGCTGCTGCCGCCGGATGGCAGCGGAAAGTGCTGGAACCATTGAACTCCCGCAGTACAACGAAAAAGCGCGCCGCAGGCATCAGAGAAGAAGGGGCAGGAAACCGCGATTTGACCGAAGCGGGCGGACCTCAGGATGCCAGGATTTCCGAAGCCGAGGCGATTGAACGTGCCAAACTGGGGGATTCAGACGCATTCCGCATACTTTACGATCTGCATAAGAGGCGGGTGTATTCATTATGTCTGCGTATGACGTCAAACACTGCCCAAGCAGAGGATCTGACTCAGGAAGCATTTCTACAGCTGTTTCGCAAGATCGGGACTTTTCGCGGAGAATCGGCATTCTCGACTTGGCTTCACCGTATGGCGGTAAATGTCGTTTTAATGCAGCTGCGCAAGAAGAATCTGCCGGTGGTTTCTCTGGAGGAGACGCTCGAGGGCGAAGAGGATGCGCCGCGGAAGGAACCGGGAGCCCCCGACCGAAAGCTCTCTGGAGCCATCGACCGCCTGCATTTGCAACGGGCCCTGGAAGACCTCCCGCCGGGGTATCGAACGATTTTCCTGCTGCATGATGTGGAGGGGTACGAGCACAACGAAATTGCGGCCATGATCGATTGTTCGATTGGAAACAGCAAGTCGCAGTTGCATAAAGCAAGAATGAAGCTACGGACCTTGTTGAAAGCGGCCAAGTCCGAAGCCGCCGGTAAGCGATGAAGGCATGCGGTACTACTAGCTTGGGAGAGAAGAAGTCATGAATTGCGTGGAGTTTCAAGAGCGGCTGCCGGAGATTCTGGATAGCGGCGAAACACCCGAATCCAAGGTGCACATCCACACCTGTTTGGATTGTTCGGATCTGTATGCCGAACTGAGAGAAATCTCGCAGGCCGCCGTGTCATTGAGGGCGGGCGAGGAACCGAGCCAGCGCGTGTGGAATTCCATTGAAATAGCCCTCAGGCACGAGGGATTGATTCAGGATCCGACATGGTCGCGGCCTACGCTGGTTCCGACGCGCACGCGGAGATGGCAATGGGCATGGCTGGCGCCGGTCGCGGTGCTGCTATTGGTGATGACATCGGGCATCGCCGTCTTCCACCATAACGTCCGGCCACAAGTGGCGACATTGAATCAGGCTTCTGCTGTAGAGACCGTGCCTGCCGAGGATGAGGAGCTCTTGAATGCAATCAGCGAACGTACCCCGGCTTTGCGCACGACTTATGCCGTGGATTTACGAAACATCAACTCCTATATTCACAACGCGGAAGATACACTGAAGAACGACCCAACAGACGAGGAAGCGCAACGGGCCCTGATGGGAGCCTACGAGCAACGGGCCATGGTTTATGAGATGGCCTTTGATCGTCCGTAATCGATTGATGAGGTCGCTATTGGCGATTATCAGTCGCCGAGCGATAGGGAGAGCATGATGCTTAGCAGAGCCAACTTCACCAAGGCCGCGGTCGTCACGATTCTGACTGGCGTGGCGTTCGGAGCCGGGGAAGTACGCAAGGAATTTCGCTACATAGTGGGTCCGAAAGCGACTGTTTCAGTGACCAATCAATATGGACCGGTGTCAGTCCGTCCCATCGAAGGCAACCAAGTTGTCGTGACCGCAGTTTTGCACTCCGACAAGGTCGAAGTAGATCAGAACCAGACCGGCAATCGCGTGAACATGTTTTCTCGTTTGCTTCCCGGAGCTGACAACGAGACCGGGCAAGTTGAGTACGAACTGCAAGTGCCTCCAGACACGAACGTGATGCTGCATTCAGACACGGGACCATTATCGGCCGAAGGTCTGACCGGCGAGATTGCCCTGGAAGGAACAACGGCTCCAGTAGATGTGCACAACGTGGACGACGCCCATGTGCACATCAAAACGATGGACGGCCCGGTAACATTGACGAATGTGCAGAAGGGACACGTCGAGATTACATCGGTGAGCGGCAATGTCAATTTGAACCAAGTGAACGGGATGCTGGTTGAAGTGAACTCGAACAGCGGCAAGATTCACTACGATGGTAATTTTGGCGATAATGGGCAATACCGTCTAATGAGTAATACTGGCGACATTGAAGCATTTGCCCCTGATACGGCGTCGATTGATGTTTCTGCGAGATCCATCCACGGGCAAGTTGAGAACGATTTTCGCCTGGAACCAGAGCAGACAACACCGTTCCTGATGCGGGCGGAAAGCGCTTTCGCAGGAACTTTGGGCAAAGCTGCGTCGTCGGTGAAGCTGCACTCCTTCAGTGGTAAAATTCATCTCAAGAAACGTTCCAGCAAAAACAAGTAGAACGGAAAACCGCTGATCTTGTGACGACAGCGCAAACCTACATCCTTACGGGCTTCATGGGAGCGGGCAAGAGCAGTGTGGGCTCAGCCTTGAGCCGCAAGGTTGGCCTGCCTTTTGTCGAATTGGATGAGCGCATCGAAGCCCACGAGGGACGCTCAATTGCGCGGATATTCCACGAGTCCGGCGAAGCCACATTCCGCGAGATTGAACATCTTGTGCTGCGAGAACTGCTGATTGTCCCATTGGCGAGTTCACGCATTCTTGCTTTGGGTGGGGGTGCATTTGTTCATCCGGACGTCCCGCAATTGATTCAGAGAAACGGTTGCACTACGATTTTTCTCGATGCTTCTCCGGAAGAATTATTCCGGCGATGCGCGGAGCAGAACGGCGAGCGTCCTCTGCGTAAGAATCTGAATGACTTTCGTAATCTCTATGAAGAGCGACGCGGACGCTATTTGGCTGCTACGCTTAAGATTGATACCAGCGGTAAGGATGTGGAAACGATCGCGGCGGAGGTAGCATGCAGTCTTGGTTTGGGCAATTGAGGATTTCGAAGAGTTCTCCGAAAAAGCGTGGGCGTCTCGACGTTCGTTTCGCGGTTGTGGCATCTTGCTTATTGGTGTTTGCGACCATGAGTTATGCAGCGCCCAGTCATGAAGCCGGCCAGGACGTGGATTCAGGCACGTTTGCAGTGCTCATCAACAACAAACGCGTGGCCACGGAAACTTTTTCGATTCGTCAGAACGCAGGCGGGAGCGAAATCACTTCGGAATTCAAATCGGAAAGCAGCGGCGACACTTCGGATCAGTCCTCGGAATTGCAACTTACGCCGAACGGCGAGTTGAAAAAATACAGCTGGAAGGAAATAAACCCTGGGAAAGCGCATTTCACGGTAATGCCAAACAACGATTTCCTGATGGAGCGATATAGCACGGGGCCGGATGAGAAGGAAGCGGAGCAGCCATTCCTGCTTCCCAATTCAACATCCATGCTGGACGATTATTCCTTCGTGCAGCGGGAGGTGCTCGCGTGGCGGTATTTTGCCAGCGGATGCCGGCAAGACAAGGGACAGCTGGCCTGCCCGCTCCACCAAAAAACCATGTTCGGCACGATTAATCCGCACGCACGAAGTTCTGCACCGGTGAGCCTGGAATTTGCAGGGCGTGAGCAAGTGACCATCCATGGAGTGGAAAAAGAATTAATCCGTTTGAACCTGAAGAGCGATGCCGGCGATTGGGCGTTGTGGTTGGACGATCAACTGAAGTTGCAGCGCATCGTAGTGCCCGGCGAAAATATCGAAGTCGTTCGCGATTAATAAGCCATTCATGCCTCTCATCGATGTGCGCACATTACGAGTCCTTTTCACGACGCTATTATTCGCGCTAGTGATTGGATTTTTCTACGTCGCTCATAAGACGCTCTTTGCGTTCTTGTTCGCCGTGTTTTTTGCCTATCTGATCGACCCCGCGGTATCGCATATTGAACGGTGGACACACAGCCGCGGAGCTGCCATCGGCGTTATTTACCTGTTGCTAATCGGATTGTTGTGCACGTTCTTCTTCTTTGTCGGCCCGCAGATTGCACGGCAGTCACACCGCTTCATGGACACATTTCCGAAGTTCTTGCAAAACGGCGAATATGCGCACGTGGCGGGGCAAATCGCGGATGCGCACGGCTGGAATGGGGCGGCGTTTCAGCAGATTGAGCGCTACCTTTCCGATCACGAAAGCGGGATCACGAGTTTCGCGCAGCGGGTTGGGCTGCGCGTAGCTGAGGCGGCACAGGAATCGTGGCTGCTGATTGTGGTCCCCATCCTTTCAGCATTTTTTCTCAAGGATGGCCGCGGATTTACGGGCGTGCTTCTGACCCTACTTGAAACCAAACCCCAGCGGGAGTTTCTGCAAGGCGTGCTCGATGACATGAATCAAATGCTGGCGCAATTTATTCGAGCGCAATTGATTTTGGCCTTGCTCTCTTTCGTCGCTTACATCAGCTTCATGGGGCCAATGCGCGTGCCTTATGCCTTGGCCCTCAGTTCGGCCGGCGGGGCGATGGAATTTATTCCAGTAGTGGGGCCGTTGTTTGCAGCCATCCTGATCATCGGAGTGGCGTTGCTCACGAGCTATCCACACTGGCTGGCGCTGATAATCCTGCTCGCGTGCTGGCGGTTGACGCAGGACTATCTGATTTCACCGCGGGTCATGGGCCGGACCATGGAGTTGCATCCTCTAGCCGCGCTCTTTGGCGTATTGGCGGGTGCGGAAGTTGCTGGAATTCTTGGCATCTACCTTTCAATTCCTGTGATGGCAAGTTTGCGTATTGTGTGGCGGCGCTGGCGGTTGTATGCCGAGAAGAAGCGCTTTGGACCGCTCAATGATTACGCTTTCGGAAGCGATATTGGCGGAAGCGGCACTTCCGTCTGACTGCAAGGCGCCGCCAACCGAATCGCGCACCTTACTGTTGTAAAATTCAGATTCACTCTTATGCATGCGAAAATCCCCATCGGCATTCTGGGCGCAACTGGTGTCGTTGGACAAAGGTTTGTCCAGCTGTTGGAACATCATCCATGGTTTGAGGTGGCATGGCTTGCCGCTTCGGACCGGTCTGAGGGCAAGCGCTACGACGAAGCCACGCGCTGGCGACTAAAGAGCGCTCTTCCCGATCGCGTGGCGAAAATGGTGGTTTCGCCGGCACAACCCCAGGGAGCTCCCAAAGTGATTTTCGCGGCGCTCGACGCAAGCGTGGCCGCGGAAATGGAGCCCAAGTTCGCCGAAGCCGGCTGCGCGGTCATCACAAACTCAAGTGCCTTACGCATGAAACCGGATGTGCCCCTGGTGATCCCCGAGGTCAACCCCGATCATATGAAATTGATTGAAACGCAGAGCTGGCGGGCAAAATCTGGGGGCTTTGTGGTTACCAATCCGAATTGTTCGGCCATTGGGCTCGTGGTGGCATTGAAGCCGCTGCAACAAAAATTCGGCATTGAAACAATCATGGCGGTCACGATGCAGGCGGTGAGTGGCGCCGGATATCCGGGTGTGCCATCGCTTGATATTCTGGGAAATGTCATCCCTTATATCCCAAAAGAAGAAGAAAAGATGGAGGAAGAAACGCGTAAGCTTCTGGGCACGCTTAACGGAAAGGGGATCGCGCCGGCGGAATTCGCGATGAGCGCGCAATGCAACCGGGTAGCCGTGGAAGACGGGCACACTGAGTCGGTTTCCATTAAGCTGCAAAAGAAGGCTGGCGCCGAAGAAATCATCGCTGCATGGCGGGAGTTTTCGGGCGTCCCGCAGCAGCAGAAACTGCCCACCGCGCCCGCGGAGGCAATCCGCTATGTTGCGGCTACTGATCGCCCTCAGCCGCGTTTCGATGTCGAGTTCGGCAATGGGATGACGACGACTGTCGGACGGCTGCGTCCTTGTGGCGTTTTGGATTGGAAATTTACCGTGCTCTCGCATAACACCATCCGCGGCGCGGCTGGGGCCGCGCTGCTCAATGCCGAACTTCTGAAAGTGCAAGGGTACTTGGATTGAAACTCCCGAGGAGCCCCCACGCATGATCGTCATGAAGTTTGGCGGAA
This sequence comes from Terriglobia bacterium, assembly GCA_963702965.1. Lineage (GTDB taxonomy): Bacteria > Acidobacteriota > Terriglobia > Terriglobales > Acidobacteriaceae > JAJPHW01. The sequence goes on along the minus strand of OY969776.1, from coordinate 2,155,459 downwards.
CTTCGGTGGGAGACACGGCCGCTATCTTGCGGCTCGTGGACATCGTCAAGCAACGCGCGGAAGAACACCCTGTGGTGGTGGTAAGCGCGATGTCCAAAGGAACCGACCAGTTGCTCGCCATGGCCAAAGCGGCGGGCGAAGGCGACCGCAAAACCGCGCTGAAACTTTCGCGCGCGCTCCGGGAACGCCATTACAACACCGCCGGTGAACTGCTGGGCACGGCATTGTTCACCCAGTTCCATGGTGATTTAGGCGCGGATTTTGAAGCGCTGGACGAATTATTGCGCGGCATTGCCGCGGTTGGCGAGTTGACGCCGCGGACCACGGACCACGTCGCGGCATTTGGTGAAATGTTGTCGAGTAAGATCGTGACGGCGGCACTTTCCGCACATGGAGTCGACGCTGCTCTCGTGGATTCTCGCGAATGTATCATGACGGATGGCGCTCACATGCGCGCAGCGCCTCTCTATCCCGAAACCAACGAACTCTTGCTGAAAAATGTGCAGCCATTGCTGGATAAGAAAATGGTGCCCGTGATGGGTGGTTTCATCGGAGCGACCAAGGCCGGCGTCACAACGACGATTGGGCGCGGTGGTTCAGATTTCTCGGCCGCAATCGTGGGCGCCGGTCTGAGCGCGCAACGCATCGAGATTTGGACGGACGTGGATGGCATGCTGACTACGGATCCCAATTTGATTCCGGAAGCTCGCCGCATCAAAGTCATCAGCTTTGAGGAAGCGGCTGAATTGGCCTATTTTGGAGCCAAGGTTCTGCATCCAGCGACCGTGTTGCCTGCGATCCAAAAAGATATTCCAGTGTATGTTCTAAATTCGCGGAACGCGACATGCGAGGGCACACGGATCACTGCTCACGCCCCACATTGCACCAACTTTTTCAAGGCAATTGCCGTCAAGAAGCGCATTACAATCGTAGATGTGGCGGCGCCTCGCATGTTGCTGGCTCACGGATTTCTTCGCGCGATCTTTGAGGCGTTTGACCGACACCGCGTCCCAGTCGATGTGGTTTCGACGTCGGAGGTGAGTGTTTCATTGACTGTCGATTCCAATGAAGCAATTCCCGCTCTCGCAGCGGACCTAGCTAAACTCGCCGACGTGAAATACGAAGGCCGTAAAGCGATTGTGTGTCTGGTCGGTGAAAATCTGCGCGAGACACCGGGGATCGCGGCGCGAGTCTTCGGTGAATTGGCGGATGTAAAGATCCGCATGATTTCGCAAGGAGCATCGGAAATCAATCTAACGTTTGTGATCGAAGAAGAGGCAGTTCCGGGCGTGGTCCAGCGGTTGCATAAGGCGTTCTTCTCGAGTTTGGATCCGGCGGTATTCGCATAAGCTGATGAACTTTCTCATTCTAGGTCGGGGCAAGACAGGGTCGTTGGTCGCTGAAGTAGCCAGAGAACGCGGTCATGTTGTTCAGGTCGTTGGCGCTGAGGAAAACGTGCAATGCGCGGCGTTGACCAAAGAAAAGCTCGATGCCATCGACGTGGTCATTGACTTCACGACGCCGCACGCTGTGGTCTCGCATATTGAGGCGTGCATTGCGGCCAAAAAGGCCATTGTGGTTGGCACCACAGGCTGGCTTACGGAAGCGGCGCGGCTAAAAACGCTTGTCGAACAAACTGGTGCGGCCCTGTTGCATGGAGCGAACTACTCCGTCGGGGTGAATCTTTTCTATGATGTCGTCAGGGACGCCGCCAAAGCGCTAAAGCATCATTATTCGGGACAAATCTTCGAGCGCCACCATGTGCACAAGAAAGATGCACCCTCGGGCACAGCGATGGCGATTCGCAATATTGTGCGTGAATCGTCCGGCACCGAGCTGGAAATAACATCGTTTCGTGAGGGCGAGGTCGTCGGAATGCACGAACTGGTGTTCGATTCCCCACATGACACAATTTACATTTGCCACGATTCGAAGTCGCGCCGCGGTTTCGCGGAGGGGGCCGTGCGCTCCGCCGAGTGGCTGATGGGGAAAAGGGGCTTTTACGACTTTAAAGATGTCTGGCGCGAATTGTAAACGTTTTGCCCTACGGTTGTGCTCTGCGGTTTTGCTCTCCCACCGATTCGCGTTATCTTAATGAAATGGAACTCCGCGGATGTGGTACAGCTCTTATTACTCCATTCAAGCAAGACGGGTCGATTGACGAACCCGCTCTCCGCAATCTGATTACCTGGCAGGTTGACTCCAGTATTGATTTCATCGTGGCCTGCGGAACGACGGCAGAGACACCCACGCTCACGCACGACGAGTGGCTGCGCGTGATTGACCTTGTCATCGAAGTCGCCGCCGGGCGTGTGCCTATCGTCGCGGGCGCGACTTCAAATTCCACTGTGGACGCCGTGGAAAAGGCCAAAGAGGCGGCAGGCCGTCCGGGTGTGGACGCGATCCTCACGGCGTCGCCTTACTACAACAAACCAACGCAGGAAGGCCAGTACCGTCATTTCCGCGCAATCGCGGAAGCCATCGACAAGCCGATCATTCTTTACAACGTTCCGGGTCGCACGGCCGCTAACCTCGAACCTGGAACCTTGGTGCGATTGTCCGAGATTCCGAACATCGCAGGGGTAAAAGAAGCCAGCGGGAATCTTTCGCAGATTGCTGATGTGTGCAATTCAGTCCCGGAGAGTTTCTTGGTCTTTTCCGGGGACGACGCCGTGACGCTCCCTGTGATGGCGCTCGGCGGCGTGGGCGTAATTTCCGTGGCATCGAACGAGATCCCCCGAGAAATGGCGGAGATGACGCGCGCGGCACTTAACAACGACTGGATCACGGCCCGGACGATTCACCGCAAGTATTTGCCGCTCATGCAGGCGAACTTCATTGAATCGAATCCCATGCCTGTTAAAGCCGTATTGGCGATGATGGGCAAAATTGAAGAGAACTATCGCCTGCCCATGTTGCCGATGCGCCGGGACACCCGTACCAAATTACAAAAGGTCGCCGCGGACGCTGGCCTGCTGCCCAAGGCTTCGGCTCCCACTCCCGCAACGGATTATTTTATTTACGAAAGCTGGGTCGGCGGGCCGCACAAGGCGCAATTGCACCGGTCGTCGTGCGGGCAATGCAACCACGGCAAAGGGCGTCCGCCTGGGCACGATCCGAACCAGTCGCGCTGGCACGGCCCTTACCAAAGCTCGCAAGAAGCGCGCGATGCCTCGCACCAACTCGCCGGCGTGCTGATTCGCAGCGAATGCAAGTGCGTGGGCTAGGCGAGCCGATGCAAAACCTACGAACCGAAATCGAGCGACTCGCCTCATTGGGGGAAATTGGGCAACAAGCCGATGCCCGGCAAGTTTTTGTCGAATTCCGCGACGCGTTAACCGCCGGAACGATCCGCGCCGCGGAAAAGATTAACGGCGTGTGGACCGTGAATGTCTGGATCAAACAAGGCATTCTGTTGGGATTCAGACTGGGACAACTCAGTCCGATGGGCGACGGATCGTGCCTTTCCTTTGTCGATAAAGACACCTTCCCCGTCCGCAAATTTACAGTAGAAGATCGAGTGCGCGTCGTTCCCGGTGGATCGTCGGTGCGCACGGGCTCGTACGTTGCCCCGTCGGTCATTTGCATGCCGCCCATGTTCATCAACGTGGGCGCCTATGTAGACGAGGGCACGATGGTGGATTCGCACGCGCTTGTCGGCTCCTGCGCCCAGATTGGCAAGCGCGTGCACCTGAGTGCCGCCGCGCAAGTGGGCGGCGTACTGGAACCGGTGAATGCTTCGCCCGTGATTATCGAAGACGACGTGCTCGTCGGTGGAAATTGCGGCATCTACGAAGGCACGCTGGTTCGATCGCGCGCTGTTTTGGGAGCTGGAACAATTCTCACGCGATCGACGCCGCTTTATGACATCGTGCGCGGCAACGTTTATCGCGCAACAAATGAACAGCCCCTCGAAGTGCCAGCAGGAGCGGTGGTTGTTCCCGGATCACGGGCCGTGAGCAAAGGCAAAGCGGCGGAGTGGAACTTATCGCTCTATACCCCCGTCATCGTAAAGTATCGCGACGAAAAGACCGATCAACGAATTGAATTAGAAGAGTGGCTACGTTGAGACCTATGCCGCAAGTTAATGATGTTTGTGGGAGGTAAACTCTCGCAGGTGCGGTTCAAGGCAGGGCGTTTGCGGGCGCCTTTGGCGCAATCAGCGGGAGTTGAGTTTCTCTGCGAATCTGAAGGTGGCGTTCTCGAAAGTGCGCCTGGGCGCGACGGCCCCAGGCGCGTATGAAGTAATAATTCAACCCTGCTCCGATGAAGGAACTGGTTAGCGGGATCAACCGACCCGCCCACTTCTCGACCACTTCGGCGCTGGCGCGAGCGGCCACCCGCTGGATGACAAGCGGCACGAAACGGTTCACGACTTCTTTCTCCAGCAACTCACGGCTGATGTCCACACCGGCAGCGCTCGCTGCCGCGATCCACAATTCGGCTGTCTCTTCGTCCGTGCGGTACTCGAAACCATAGAGCAGGCTGAGCTTTTGGATGGTGCGCAGCGTGATGGCCGCGAGAATGCCAAGGTCAGGCACAATCGTAACTACTCCTGCCAAACCAAAGCCGGCACCCTCCGCCGCGGCCACTTTCATACCGCTGCGGATGATCTCTTCAGCCACGTTGTCCAAGTCTTCGATGCGAACAGAATAGACGCCCTGAAAATCGGCAATAGGCAGGCGATAGGCGGCGCGCAATTGCCAAAGGAAGCGCGCAGGATCGACCTGGAGTGTTTGGTAAGCGCGCTGAAAACCGCGCAATAGCGAGCTTTCAGCCCGCCGTCGCAGCCACGATTTTGGATTTTGTCCAACCACGATACTTAGATGCTCTTGCTCCCGCCAACGGCTTTATGAACGCATTGCCGGTAAAGCTTTCGCTTGTAAAGCATATGCTACGATCATACGTTCATATGACAACTGGAAAATTGCAGGTCGTGCCCCTAGGTGGCATGGGTGAATTTGGGATGAATTGCATGGCCATCCGCTGGAATGACGACATTATTGTCGTTGACGGTGGCCTAATGTTTCCTGAAGCTGAATTGCTCGGCGTCGATATCGTCGTTCCCGACATATCCTACCTCACTGAAAATAGAGCAAAAGTTAAGGGAATTGTGCTAACGCATGGGCACGAAGACCATATTGGCGCGTTGCCGTGGATTCTGTCCGAATTAAATGTCCCTGTCTGGGGAACAGAATTTACCTTGGCCTACGTCGAAGACAAACTCGAAGAACACGGCCTGCTGGATGACGCGGAATTGAACGAGATTCGTGCCGGAGTGCGCTTTAAGATTGGCCCGTTCACCATCCATCCCTTGCAGGTAACGCATAGCCTCGTAGATTGCGTCGCTTTGGCCATTCATACACCGATGGGCGTGTTGATTCATACCGGCGATTTCAAAGTTGATCCGACCCCTACCGACAACCGATTGTTTGATCTGCACTCATTTGCGGAGTACGGAAAATCTGGCGTGCTCGCTCTGTTTCAGGATTCGACCAACGTCGAGCGCAAGGGCTACACACCGAGTGAGCGCGCCGTACGGCGCAAGTTTGATGAGATCTTTGCTCACACGCAAAGACGGCTGTTCATCTCCTGCTTTTCATCTTCGATTCACCGCATAAAGTTGGCGGTCGAGATGGCGTGGGAGCACGGACGAAAGATCGCCTTCGTTGGGCGCTCGATGAACAATTCCGCCGAAATTGCGGAAGACCTGGGCTATGTGGAAATTCCGGACGGCCTCCTCATTCATCCGGGAGAAATGAAGAACTTTCCGCCGGAGAAAGTTTGCGTGTTGATCAGCGGCACGCAGGGCGAGCCGATGTCTGCGCTGTCACGGGCCGCCGTGGACAACCACAAGCACGCGAAGATTGAAAAGGGTGACACGGTCGTCCTCTCGTCACGCATTATTCCGGGCAATGAGAAAGCCATCTATCGCGTGATTGATCATCTTTTCCGGCGCGAGGCGTACGTGATCTATGACGATGGCTCCTATCCTCCGGTGCACGTCAGCGGCCATGCGAGCCAGGAGGAATTGCGGCTCATTATCAATCTGGTACGGCCTAAATATTTCATCCCGATCCATGGCGAATACCGGCAATTGAAACTGCACGCCGAACTTGCCGGTGCCATGAAGAGCTCGGTGGGCAAAGTGATCCTGATGGAAAGCGGCGACGTGCTCGAGTTCGACGAAGCAGGCGCGCGCATCGCCGGCCGCGTGAACGTGGGTCGAGTCTGCATAGACTCGGGCTCGCGCACTGACGTGATAGAAGATTTAATCGTAAAGGACCGACGACACCTAAGCGAAGACGGTATTGTGTTGCCCATCATCGCGATTCACAAACTAACCGGCCGGATTAATGCGATGCCCGAAATCGTAACCCGTGGATTCTCCCCGGGCGAAGATGGCTTCATCGAAGATGCGCGCGCAGTGGTGATGCAAACGCTAGAGATGTCAAGCAATGAAGAAAAAGCCGACTATGGCGTCATTAAAGAAAAAATTCGCACGGATTTGAAGCGCTTTATTTCTAAACAAACGCAGAAGCGGCCGTTGATTATGCCGGTAATATTGGAAATTTAGATTACTGCGGACAGAATTCGAACGCCCTCACCTATTCCGTTTCAAATTCGTCTCACGCTTGCAAAAAATACACGAACCCGGCAACCTGAAGTAAATGGTCACCCTCGATGATCTTCGCGCAGCCCAATCCCGCATTAGCGGTGTAGCCACTCGCACCAGGCTTATCGAATTTCAGTCAACAAACTTGGGCGATGGGCGAAAACTCTTTCTTAAGCCGGAAAACCTTCAGCCCATCGGCGCCTTCAAACTACGAGGAGCCTATAACAAGATCGCCTCGCTTTCGGACGAAGAAAAGAAACGCGGCGTCATCACCTACTCCAGCGGGAACCACGCTCAGGGCGTGGCTTACGCAGCTCGGGCCGTGGGCGCGAAGGCTGTCATTGTAATGCCCAGCAACGCTCCCGCGGTTAAGCGCGAAGCGACGGCTGCTCTAGGGGCGGAAATCGTCACCGTCGGCCCTGGCAGTCTGGAACGTCAGCTAAAGGCCGAAGAACTGGCAGCCAAGCATGGGTACGTGATTGTGCCTCCGTATAACGACGAGTACATCATTGCCGGACAGGGAACCATGGGATTGGAGATTCTCGAAGACATGCCGGAGGTAGGATCCGTTTTGGCGCCGGTCGGTGGTGGCGGAATGTTGAGCGGGATCGCGACGGCAATCAAGTTGAGCAAGCCTTCAGTGAAAGTCATGGGCGTAGAGCCAGCACTCGCAGGCGATGCGCAAGCGAGCTTGCGTAAAGGCGAAATCGTGCATTTCCCGGCTGAACAGGTCTCCCGCACGGCCGCAGATGGACTGCGTACGCAAAGCATTGGCCCCATCAACTTCGAACATATCAAGAAATATGTGGACGACATTGTCACCGTATCGGAAGACGAAATACGCGAGGCGATGATGTTACTGGCGCGAAATCCAAAGACTGCACCTGAGCCGAGCGGCGCCGTGGCCGTGGCAGGATTTCTGTTTCATCGCGATGAGTTACCTCAAACAAGAATCAACGTCGCCGTCATTAGCGGTGGAAATATCGATCCCGCATTGCTTGCCGAGGTAAGGCTATGAAACCGCTGCGCTCTCTTGTGGCACTGGGAGCTGTAATTTTTCTGTTTTCATTAAGCGCACTATCTGAAGCCGTATACGCCACAAGCATCCGGCCGGCTAATATTTACCTCTCGCCGGACACACAATCCTCCAAGCTCAGTACGGCAGCACGCGGGCAGGAGCTAATTGTTCTCGAGACGACTCCGGGGTGGGTGCATGTCGAAGCGATTTTGCGGCAAACCTCGGAAGACGAGGCGTTTATCGATGACACTCCGACCAAAACCATAACCGGCTGGGTGGAAGATAAAGGCGTGGTGCGGTCCTCAACCCCAAACGGGGACAAAATTCTTTTTGGTGAGGCCGTCGATTCAGAAGATCAGGCGAGCACGCGCCATGGTCGTCGAGGTGCGGCGCAGGACGCCATACACCTCTATTATCGCGTTGCCGAATATTTCCCTACGTCTTCTCTCGCGGCAGAGGCCATGTACCGCTCTGCGGATATTCGTTGGCAGATTGAGCGGGCCGACATTATGTCGAAGCCTTCGGCGAAAGAGCAGGAGGCTTACCTTCGCGGTGAGATGGAAGAGAAGTACATGCGAGAGGTGATGAAAAAATATGCTGGCACGAAGTGGGCGGATCTCGCCGCTTTTCACTTAATTGAAAATAAACTATGCGGAGATTGGCAGGGAGAAGCTAAGTGTCCAGAAAAAGAAGCGCAGATGTATGAAAAATTTGCCGCCGATCATTCGCAATCGCCCGTCGCTGCCGAGGCCATGTACGATGCAGCATGGCGTTATGCCGCGCTCATTGAAATCTACAAGACGGATGAGCAGGCAAAGAAGTCAGACGACGCGAAGTCCAAGGCGACTGGCCTCACCCAGAAAGTGCTTTCCCAGTTTCCAGAATCCGATTGGGCCCCAAAGGCCCAACGCCTGCAATACATGATTGAACAAGGCATTCCCTCCTACGGCAGCGATCAGGATTAGCTCATCACACTGCTGATACGATATTCTTTCCAGTCCACCGGAGGAAATTTGAACGACTACTTACTGTCATTAGTGCTCGGCATAATTGAAGGATTGACGGAATTTTTGCCTGTCAGTTCTACGGCGCACCTGCGCATTGCAGAATCTCTCTTTCATATTAGCCTCGGCGATGGTTATTGGAAAATGTACACAATCGTCATTCAACTGGGCGCTATCCTATGCTTGCCGATTTACTTCCGCAGCCGCATCGCGAAATTCCTTTCCACGTTCCCCCGTGGTGAGAATGGCGACAAGACAATCTTCACTCACCCGCTCAGCCTGACAATGATCGCTTTCGTGGTTACGGCCGGCCCCGCGTTCTTGCTGACCAAAATCATTGGCAAACATTTAGAAGATCTTCACATCATGGGCCTGGCGCTGTTGATTGGCGGCGTTGTTATGTGGGTTGTGGATGCAATTAATGCTCCCTCAGAAGCCGCAGGACCGGGCGCACCTAACAGCCGCATTCATACCTGGAAAATGGAGGCTATGAGTCTAGGCCAGGCGATCTGGATTGGCGCATGCCAGATTCTCTCGGCCGTGTTTCCGGGAACCTCGCGCTCGATGTCCACAATTGCCGGCCGGCCAGATCGCAGGAATGTCGCGGGCTTCGGCTCTTGAATTTTCATTCTTTCTCTCAATCCCGACCATGGTGATGGCAACGCTCTACGATCTCTATAAGTCATTGAAAGGAAAAGGTGGCGTAAATCCGATTGGCGTCTCGCAGATCGATCCTCATGGGTGGATCGTCCTCGCGATTGGGTTCGTCGTCTCCTTCTTAGTTGCCTATGCGGCAGTGGCTTGGTTCATAGCATGGGTGCGCAAGCATGGATTCGTTCCCTTCGCCATCTATCGCATTATTGTCGGTGCGCTGGTGCTGGCCTTTGCAGCTCGTCTAGCGGGATAGGCGACAGCAGGTAGCTAACTCGATACTGCTAGATGATCGCGGCCATTGTAGCCGGGTTTGGTTCTTGGCATAATCATAAGGCTCTGGCGTTGTTCCAACCACATAATCACCCGTTGCGTGGCGCGAATACGCTAAATGGACTATTTTTTAAGAATTTTCGCTCCCACCAACAACCGCAGGCTGAATGAGCTTGTCGGGTTTTTGTTGTGTGTCTCCGCGCTCCTCCTTTTCCTCGCACTCGCTTCTTATTCGCCGCTGGACCCTTCTCTTAATAGCGCGTCAGTCTTGAACGGTTCGCACGCCGCGCGCAACTGGATTGGCGTGGTGGGGGCGCTTGTGTCCGACGTATTGTTGCAATGCTTTGGCTTGGGAGCGTTCCTGCTTCCGATTTTTCCAGGCATTCTAGGCATCCGTTGGTTCCGCACGAATAAGGTCGCTTCCCCCATCGCAAAGTCGCTGGGCGGCGTTTGGCTGCTGATTTTCCTGCCTGCGATGTTGTCGCTACTACCTGGTCACACGCGCTGGATGCACGTCATTCCGATCGAAGGGCTTGTTGGGCGTATTGTCGGCGATTTCCTCATTCACTATTTCAATCTGGCGGGAGCATACATCGTTTGCGCCAGCGTTCTAGCCGTTGCGCTTTACTTAACCACGGCGTTTTCGTTTTCGGCCGTTCGACTCTGGGCTCCCACGCGTTTCGCTTTCGCCGTGGCGCTCTGGCAGCGATATCAGGATTGGCGCGAACAGCGGGTCAAGCGTCAAATGCAGAAGGATTTAGACAAACGGCGGGCCTCACCCAAGCCTGCCATTCAGACTCAGCTTGTGCCTGCACGATCGGTCCCCTCGCCACCTCCCGCGCGCGCTCCAGAAGCTAGAAGATCGGGAATCGAACGAACGTTCGAAGAGGAATCATCGCGAGAAGATCAGGCGTCGCACACGCAACCGGTTGAGGTCGCAGAACCTGCGGTGCTGTCCCGCGCCGACAGTGAACCTACGGGTAAAACTATCCTGCCCAAGATCGCAGGCGGGTTCAAACTTCCACCCAGCAGCCTGCTGCAACGCCCCGACGGCCAACAGGCCGTGGATGCGGATGAGCTCAAAGCTCTCGCGCAGGTCCTTACGGAGAAATACGCCGAATTTGAAGTCCACGGGCAGGTGACGCAGATCAATCCTGGGCCTGTGGTTACGACTTTCGAATTCAAACCAGAAGCCGGAATCAAGTACAGCCGGATTACCAACCTCACGGACGATTTGTGCCTTGCGTTGAAGGCCGAGAGCATTCTTGTGGAGCGAATGGCGGGTAAATCCACAGTGGGCATTCAAGTTCCGAATCGCGAGCGCGAGATTATCTGGCTGCGCGAGAACATTGAATCGCACGAGTTTTATGGCACCAAGTCAAAGCTGACGCTGGCGCTGGGCAAAGACATCAATGGCCGCATCGTGACCGCCGATCTGGCAGGTATGCCGCACTTGCTGATTGCCGGCTCGACTGGAGCAGGTAAGAGCGTCGCGATTAACGCCATGATCATGTCGATTTTGTTCAAAGCGACGCCGGATCAGGTGCGGTTGATTCTGGTTGATCCCAAGCGGCTGGAATTAGGTAACTATGAAGGCGTCCCGCATTTGTTCACGCCCATCATCACCGAACCCAAACTGGCAGCGAATGCGCTGCGTAATGCCGTCCGGGAGATGGAACGCCGGCTAAAGCTGCTGGCGGCCAAAGGCGTGCGGAATATCGATCAATACAACAAACTATTTGACGATAATCCAACGCCAAGTTTGTTTGACGAAAACTCTGACGAGAAACCCATTCCCTACATCGTCATCATCATCGACGAGTTAGCAGATCTGATGATGCTCGATTCCGGGAACGTCGAAGAATCGGTCACGCGCCTTGCGCAGATGGCTCGCGCCGTTGGAATTCATCTTGTGCTGGCCACGCAGCGCCCATCGGTAGATGTAATTACTGGCCTGATTAAGGCCAACTTCCCTGCCCGTGTGTCATTCCGCGTCGCCACTAAAGTGGATTCGCGGACGATTCTCGATTCCAATGGCGCCGAAGCTCTTCTTGGCAAAGGTGACATGCTCTACCTGCCGGCTGGATCGGCTCGTGTGCAGCGATTGCATGCGCCGTTTGTTACGGAGAAAGAAATCGCAGCGGTTGTCGAGTTTTGGCGCTCGCAAGGCACAGCTGAGTATCAGCAGCAATTCCTTGACGTCCCGAAGGAAGAGCGAGAGAACGGTGGTGCCGGCGAATCTGGGGATGGAGAGGCCGAACACGACCCACTATTCGAAGATGCCGTCCGCCTGGTTCTGGAGTTTGGTAAGGCTTCCACTTCCCTGTTGCAGCGCCGCCTGCGCATCGGGTATGGACGCGCCGCCCATCTGATTGACTTGATGGAACGCGACGGCATTGTCGGCGCTGCGGACGGCCCTAAGCCGCGCGAACTGCTAAAACGCCCGGACTGGCTTAACGAAGTCGAAGAATCGCTGAGGTAGCCAGCGGCTGCCACTGTTCGATTGCAATACAATTCCGTAAGCATCCAACCAAAACGGCTAGTGATGGCTTCCAAATAAGTGTGAACATTTATAAAACAGCAGGTTTCATTGCTCTGGCGATGCTGTTTCCCTTCTATGCGACTGCCCAAAGTGCATCCGCACCTAACACAACGTCAATACAAATTGTTGTAACTGCGGAAGTCAGGCACGGCTCAACCATGCCGGCTATTCAACGCGATGAAGTGTTTGTCTATGAAGGAAACGTTCGCGATCAAGTGACCGGCTGGCTGCCGGCGACAGGAGAACATTCCGGGCTCGAATTGTACGTACTTATTGATGATGGGGCCGGCATCAGCACGGGAGCGCAACTGGAAAACCTCCGCCAATATGTTCAACGCTTACCGGCAACCACATCGGTTGGAATCGCATATATGCAGAATGGATCAGCCCGTGTGGCGCAGAGTCCGACCTTGGATCATGCGCTGGCGGCTAAAGCTCTTCGCGTGCCCCTAGGTGTCCCAGGCATTAGCGCCAGCCCCTACATGTCGCTCAGCGATCTCATGAAACACTGGCGCCCGACGGCCGCGCGTCACGCAGTGCTCCTGATTACTGATGGCATTGATCGCGTCTATGATGGCGATAGCATGGACAATCCTTACGTTGATGAAGCTGTCGGCCAAGCGCAACGCGCTGGAACCTTGGTTTACGCCATCTACAGCCCCGGCGTAGGCCATTATGACCATACTTATTGGAGAACAACTTGGGGGCAGATGTACCTCTCTCAACTCACGGACAAGACCGGCGGCGAGTCCTATTACATCGGATTTACAGGGGCACCAGTAACGTTTGTCCCTTACCTAGAGGACATGGACAATCGCTTCGGTCGACAGTATCTGCTCACCTTTGTCCCTAAACCGCAGACTAAAGCAGGGATGCAGCGTATCCGGCTCGGAACCGAGGTCCCGAATGTGGAATTGGTGGGAACGGAAAGCGTTTACGTCCCGGTCGGCCAGTGAGGCAGAAGTGAACCCGTAGACTCCGCAGCAAACAAAAAGAAGAGTCGATTTTAGCGACTCTTCTTAAGATTCTGCTCGGCAATCTTCGTCTCGAACGCGCTTATATCAAGCCGTATATGGATCCAGTTGCGCTGTCGAATATAACCACCGATCCTCCCGTGGTTATGCCCGTGTAGGTTCCGGTCGGGTCATAAAACGTCAGGAAAGATGCAGAAATACCATTTATCGACCCGGCGAGGGTTGACGTATTTCCAACCGCTGTGCCGGAGAGCGTAACGTTTGGCGCGCCGGTCACCGTTACGGCGTAGCTGTTGTTTTCGACAAAGTTCATGGTCACCGAACCATAGGGAGCGCTCAAAATTCCGCCGTAGCCACCCGATAGAGCTGTGGTGGGTTTACCCGTCAAGACGCCCGCATCTCCAGCGCACGCACCCGTGCCGCCCCCGGTATAGGTCCCATAAACGGTACCAGCTACTGGATCGACGAAAGCAGTCGCGTTATAAACAATTCCGCCGATATTGAAAGTGAACACGACCTGCGTTGCTTTTCCGTCAGAGGAAACGGAATTTCCGGTTACGGTATTGACCCCGGGGCTGGTTTGGCCGCATGCGCCGTTCAGCGCAAAGGTCTTGTTCATCTCGTTCCACGCGATCGCCTGGACTTGGGTGCCGCTCGCAGACAGCGCATTGCCGTTCTGGGTCAAAATCGTTTCTACAAGGACAACGTTGCCGACCGGTGGAGTGCTAGTGCTCGGGGCAGGATAGACAGCGGAAGTCAACGTGAGTTCCCATGAGCCCGCAAAGTCGTTCTGGGGTGCATTAGGCGGATTATTTACCGAACCACTGCCGCTACCGCCACTGCCGCAGCCCGTTGTCAGGGCCACCGCGAGCACCAATCCCAAAGTGAACCATTTCCCCGTATTCATACGCAGATCTCCTAAGTTCGATGATCCTGACATATGGGACGTAACTCAGCCAAGTTACTGTCGTACTCGCCCTTTAGCATTAGAGGTAGCTCAAGAAGACATGCAATGAGCACCAGCTGCCGAGCAGTTGCCGCGTCCAACGGCAGAGCCCTTCAAGGAGCATGGCTAGAGGTCGAGCCAATTGATGAAGCGGTCTTTAATGGCGAGAAGCCCGTCTGGAAGCCAGCTTTTGTAAGATAGAAGGATGTTGGCCCGAACCGTTCTCGCGGTACGCGGAGACGAACGGTTACTAAAGACTAAATAGTAAATGCCGGATTCGCTGGGCAGTTGCGCATTGATGATTCCCGGGGTTCGCAGACCGCTGTCGTATTCAGAACCGGCGGAATATCCTTGGCGCCAGACCACGAAAGCGGCTTCAGTTAAAACAAAGGCTTCAACCGCTGCGTCATCGGGGGAACCAGCTCGATTCTTGCCTGGCGTCACAACTGGGGAGACATTGAAATCGCCGCGCACGCTCACGTTCGACGCTCCTGTAGGAATCGCAAACTTGAAGGAGTTAAATCCGCCTGGCGTCAGGGCAAAAACAGAGTCCCCGAGGGTACGCTGCTGCGACGAACCAATCCTATCGCGCACGTCCTGCATCAGCGGCTCATCCTGAAAAATGATGGCCACCGCAACAAGCCCGAGTAGTATCGCGATTGCGGCGTAGATGAAGATTTGGGGCTTGTTTGGCTTGGAGCGCCCGGCCCTGGCGATCTCTGTTACGGCGGGCGCGTTCGTGAGTGTGCCGCAATCGCTGCAAACTTGCGCGCCATCCGGCAGGACCTGATTACACTCGCGGCAAAGCACAACGGATCTCCATCAAAACTTTGCTAGATGTTAGCATGAGGCTTTGCGCAGTTTACCCACTGCTTAATCAACGACGATGAGCCATTGCATGCGGAGATGGGCATGAAAGTCGCAACCGAATATTTGACCTTTCACACGAAGACGCGCCGCGCCTACATTCACCTCACGCCACAAGTTGAGGAAGTTGTCCATAAGAGCGGAGTGAAAGAAGGAATGGTTCTTGTGTCCGCGATGCACATTACCGCAGGCGTTTATGTGAACGACAACGAATCAGGACTCATCGCAGACATCGATGAGTGGCTTGAAACACTTGCGCCCGCGAATCCTGACTATAAACACCACCAGACGGGTGAAGACAATGGCGACTCTCACTTAAAAGCCCTGCTGATTCACCACGAAGTTATTGTGCCGATTACGGCCGGCAGACTTGATCTGGGGCGCTGGCAACGCATCTTCTACGCTGAATTTGATGGCCAACGCGACAAGCGCGTCATCGTGAAAGTCATGGGGGAATAGCGACCGCGGAATGGTTTGTTGGGTCTCCTTATACTGCGCTGCGCCACTCTCTCCAATCTTGCGCTGTCTGCTTAACCATGGCTTGGGCAGCGGCGAGCAGCCAGCCGGTTTTTGCCCGTGCCAAATGGCGAAGAATCGGTTTGTGGGCGTTGCGCGTCCCCAGATGTATATTTCCCGTCTCGTAGGCCATGCTGGAAAGCAACTTCAGTTCGTCACGTTGCCGCGGCAGAACAGCCAATTCGATGCGTGAGCAGTAAGGAGCAAGCCGCCTGACTACCCAGCCCTTGCGGACCTCGATAAACGGATCGGGGCAACGGATAGCCCGCTTCATGATCGTCTGATAACTCAATTGCTTTGGAGTCTTGGTTCCTTCGGCCCAATAAACAGCGGATGGCCCCAGCGCCTTCGCTTCACGCGCCAGTCTTCCTCCTTCCCATTGCGCGATTGCAACGTACCGCAAATGTCCGAGGCTGCCTAACCCTGCGATACGCTTGACTACCCGGCATTCGATGTCGCCTTGGGGCAGGAGACTGCGTAACGACTTCTCAGCCCCCGCGGGAATCTTGCCTTTCATCTTTTTGAGGCCGTCCATTTTTCGCCAGAAATGCTCGGGATCGCGTAACTCATTAGTCGCGATATCCCGTAGCCACTTATTTTGCTCGGCCAGCACGAAGGGGCAGCCGCCGCTTTGCAAAGATTTTCTATACTGCAAAAGCATCTCTTCGCAAACCTCTTTCATATCGATCGCCAGATGCCCTTCGCGGGACGCAACCAGAGCGCTCGCGGCCAAACGTGCCAAGTCAAGCGTGTAGGGCATCGTCGCCGCCTCGTCAAAATCATTTACGCCCCAAATGAGACGGCCCTCGATATCGCGCCAAGTACCAAAATTTTCAACGTGAAGGTCGCCGACTGCCAAAACTCGTGGGGCGAGAGTCAAACTTGGGCAGACTTCTGGCCACAGCTGCACCCAGCGATAAAAAGTGGCGCGAAAGAAGGAAAACAAATCCTCCTTCATGCGTTGATGTTTCAGCTGCAAGTCAGCGCCGTCAAGCTTGATGCTCTCCCCGATCCACTCTTCGTAGCGTCGGGTCGCTTTGACGATATTCATCATGACGAGAGGTTCAGCGCGACATTTCGTGCCGTTCGCTGTGCAAGCGGCGGTGCGACGTCGAACGCAAATAAGCCATATAGAGAATAATCCCCACGCTGATGAGCAGGAGCATGCCGTGAAATAGATTAGGGTGTTTATGGATCGCGTAGATTTCGAAGGGTAGGTATACCGCGCCAGAAATTAGAGCAAACCATTCAGCCCAAATTCGGGCACGCCAGAGTCCATAACCCTCGATGAAGCGCAGCGTGGAATAGAGGAAAGAAAATGCAGCGACCGTCCATAACTGAGAATCTGTAAGCCGATCTGCCCAATCAAGCAGCAATTGAGAAAAGCGCCAATCGGGGTTGACATGAAACATTCGGAGAAAGTTATTGACAATATCCCAAGGATCTTTGTGAATTAAGAAGAGGACGCTGCAGCCAGCGATGAATACAGCCAGCCCTTTTACCAGTTCTAGTGAGGCCACAGCGCGCAACACCTGAGCGTGCCTGCCGTGTTCCGAAGCAGCATAACTGTCGCCATGCCGCATGCTCACTCGCATGTCCTATTATCCCCCAGGCTGAAGCGCAAGTTGTTGTGCGGGCGTAAAAATTCTGCCGCGAATCAAGACGGCACTGACCAACGAAGTAATTGCGGACGCTGTAAAGATCATGGCCAGTACAACAAATTGATAAATCGAAGCATAGAGAGGCCGTGTCCCGGAAAGCAGCATGCCCGCCATAAGGCCCGGAATCCACACGATACCCAGTGAACGCATCGAGTCGAGAGCTGGAATCAAGCTGGCTTCCAACGACGCTTGCACGTATGGGCCGACGCTCACTTGCGGTTCGGCGCCCAAAGCCAACGCTGTTTCAATCTCCCCCCTATGGGCCAACACATCCGAACGGAATCGGTTGAGCGCTAATCCATTGGTGTTCATGGAATTTGCGATCACCATGCTGCCCACAGGTATCAATGATGTAATCGCGGTATCGATTACGCCGAGTAAAGTCATAACGGCAATGACGATGCCTGCTCCACACGCGATCGCCCACGTTGACACGGCGAAGGCACCGGGCACGCCTTTGGCGCGCCGTCCTGAGATTTGTCCAGCAGCAATCATCATGGCCGCAAGAACAATTCCACCAACCCAATGCGGTGCATGCAGCAATAAAATCAGAATTGATCCCACGGCCACAATTTGCACAATGCCTCGCGACATTGCGACCGAAGCCTCACTTACGAGATGAACGCCACGCCGCCGTGCCAGTAATACAACTATCAGAGCAGCCAAGGCAGTCACAGCCGCCTGCGCGAATCCGAGTTGTAACTGGCTGGCGAACCAATGCTTAAGCATGCAAGACCTCAGCCGTCGGACCGTCGCGTACGATCCTTCCGGCGTTCATGATCAAAGTTCGTGGCGCAATCCTCTCAGCTTGGGCTGCATCATGTGTCACAATCACACACGTCAACCGGCGTTCGCGCACAATGCGAAGCAGCAATGCTTCCACATCGCACTTGGAGGCTGCGTCGAGAGATGCGGTCGGTTCGTCCAATAATAAGACTTCGGGTCTGTTGGCTAAAGTTCGCGCCAGCGAGACTCGCTGTGCCTCTCCGCCCGACAAATTCGCAACATCCCGATCGGCAAAGCCTCTAAGAGCTACCTGATCGAGCAGTTCATTCACAGCTTCAGGCTTCAAAGTTTCTCCTCGCTGCTGCGGGCCGAAATTCAGATTTGCGCTTACCGTTCCCGGGAAAAGGTACGGACGCTGTGTAACCATGCCGACTCTACGACGCACGTCACGTGCCGGAATCTGGCGATAGTCCTCGCCCCCAAGGTAGACCGTCCCGCTGGTGGGCTCATCAAGCCGATTCAACAAGCGCAGCAATGAACTCTTCCCCGCTCCGCTGGGCCCCGCAATGGCGAGTACTTCGCCGGGCCGCATTGCGAAATTCGCATCTTCAACCAGGATTCTTGAGTTGGTTACGCGCCCCAGATGTTTGGCTTCCAGTAATACTTCGCTCGCGTTCAACAGTTGTTCCACACAGAAATCCTGCACCCGGGAGTGGCTAGTTTCTTCGCCGAATGCTGGCGCGAAGCTCGTGCACGATCTCATGGGCCGCCTTCTGCGCAGCCTCATGTTGGGTGACATCAAAGGAAATAGCGCCGACACGAGCATGGCCGCCGCCGCCATATCGCTCGCAAATCTTCGCAAGGTTCACAACCGGTTCCGACGGCGCCCAAGGATTGGATCCCACCGAGACCTTTACCCGAAAGCTGCTCTTACTCAGTCCAACGCTGTAAACCGACTCGGGGTGAAGGTAATACGGAACAAATTTGTTGTACCCTTCGAGATCCTGGTCGGTCACATCGAAAAACAGTGTGCCATCCTTTGATTCTGTGCGCTCTTTGAGAATTTCGATGGAACGCTGGTGCCGATCGAGCAGCGGGGGAAGCAACGGCGCCACAAACGGCGCTTCCAGGACTTGGGCCAGCGACTCGGTCGCGAGCAGTGGGATTAACCTGGGCCCAAAACTCGAGTCCTGCGACGATTCGATCACCATCGTTAACTTCATAGCAGGTTCCTTCATTTCGACTGCCGTGCGCGCATCTGGATATAGCGCCCCATCCACGATGTCGGCCCAACGTATCATGTCTGCCACGGGTGCAGGTTTGAAACCGAAACGCTCTTCGGCAATCATGCCGAGGAAGCGCGTGCAAGATTTGAAGCTTGGATCATAAAACTTTCGATTGCTCTGGTCTTGTTCAAAATGGGCCGCATCCGTCGGGCTCAAGAACGCGCTCTCGTGATGATCAAACCACCAGGTAATTTTGGGGGAACTGGAATACTTGAAGTCCACGATGACATTCTCATCGCCATCGAAATCTTTCTCATTGAACAAAGCGCCTGCCCGGTGCAAAAGACCCGAAAAGATAAAATGGACGTCGCTTCGGATGCGCTCGCGGTAGAAACGGGAAAAAAGCGCCGCTGCACAGGCGCCGTCAAAACAACGATCGTGAAAGAAAACTCGAACCTTCAAGCGACGCTCCTGAATTCAGAATTGAATTCAACAGCGTATCAGCAATGAGGGCGAATCGAAAGAGGTGCGGTCAGGCTTAAGCACCGGCCTGTTTTTCGGCGAGGTCGCCGATCACAGGCAATTTGAACATTTGCCCCTGGTACGCTTTCAATACCAAAACCAGCCAGATGACAAACCCCGCTAAGCCAATGATCGGCCATAGCAGCAATGTCAACCAGCCAAAGATGGGGATGTGCACGACAATGTTCAGTCCGATCGACAGCACAAACCAAGCCAGCGCGAAAAAAAGACATTGGAACGCGTGGAACCGGACGAAGCGACTCCGATTGAATGGTTCCAGAACCAAAAAAATAATCGCCGGAATAATCGTTACATATGCCAACGCTCCGGCGACGTTATCAGACAAGCCGCCGGCCGAAGATGGTGCAGCTTGTGTCGCGACTCCGGCAGCACGCCCGCAGGCTGGACAGAAGGCTACGCCTTCATTCATCTGCGCTCCACAACCAGAACAAAATGCCATAACGCCCCCTTTTGGCAATCCGAGTAATAACTCTGCGCGCGAAAGTATCAGAATCGGGGGTAGGATGCAATAACCGGGATCAAAGTTACGACCGCGTCCCCTTCTTCTTGCGACAATCTTCGCAGATTCCATAGATCTGAAACGTGTGGCGGGTCGTTGCGTATTGATACTTGCGCCCGATTTCATTTTCGAGGCGACCGACTTCCGGAGAAAAGAACTCAACCGAACTCCCGCAATTCGTGCACACCATGTGATGGTGACTGCGGCGGTTATATTGGTGCTCGTAGCGGGCGATCCCGTCGTGGAAGGCAACCTCACTCGCCAGCCCACACTCCGCCAGCAGTTTCAAAGTTCGGTAAACCGTGGTAAAGCCGATGCGGGAGTCTTTTTCCTGGACCAGACGATGTAATTCATTAAGGGAGAGATGTTCGCGCGTCTCGAGAAACGCTTGCAGGATCGCGTCGCGTTGGGCGGTTTGCTTCAGACCGACGCGTTTCAGGTGACGGTGCAAAATCGCCTGCGCTTCCCGCACCATCTCGTGGGAAATGGACGGCTGATCGTCAATGCGCTTCTGCAACATGCGTTTGTTTCAATGATACTGGGATGGCCAGCAAGCCGCCAACTTACCCACCATTTGTGTTCTTTCGCTACCGCAACCTAATATTAAGACTCCATGTCCAGCAGGAACAATACGTTGAGTTCCCCTCCGCAGCGCACTCGTTGGGGGCGGGTTGCCGCGTATCTTCTCATGCTCATCGTCGCGGCAATCTGCGGTTTGGCGGCTTGGTTTTATACCACTGTTCGCTCCAGCCTGCCTCAAACCGATGGAATCTTGCAGCTTGCCGGGCTGTCGGCGCATGTCACCGTCTCCCGCGACACGCACGGCGTTCCCACGATTGACGCGGCGAATGTCGAGGACCTCTTCTTCGCGCAGGGCTTCGTCACAGCGCAGGACCGCCTCTGGCAGATGGATGGCATGCGCCGGTTCGCAGGCGGCAACCTCGCGGAGATTCTGGGAGAGGACCTTGTACAGCATGACCGCAGGCAACGGATACTTGGCTTACGCCAAGCAGCGCAAATGACGGTTGCGCAATTTTCTCCCGAGGTCCGCTCGCATTTCGAAGCTTATGCTCGCGGCGTAAATGCCTATATTCAAACGCACAGCAACAAGCTTCCCTTCGAGTTCCGCGTGCTTGGCTACAAGCCAGAGCGCTGGACTCCGGAAGACTCGGCATTGATTGCAGCGCAAATGGTCACGGACTTGAGCACGCCTCCGGAGCAGGCTTTGGTACGAGAAAAAATACTGGCGAAGCTCGGCCCGCAACTCACGGCTGACCTGTTCGTCAACGACTCATCGCATGACCGCCCCCCAACCATGTCACGTTCGATCGCCGCGCCAAATAGTGAGGGTGACGACGAGGAGGATGACGGGGATGACTCGGGCACGGATAGCTCGGTCGCAACCGGGATGGAGTTGATCGTTCCCCACGACAATCCCGTCGAGGATGATCGATTTGTGGTGGGATCCAACAACTGGGTCGTCTCCGGCGCTCATACGACTACCGGCAAGCCCCTACTCTCGAACGATATGCACTTGGGCCAGCAAATGCCGAATCTTTGGTATGAAGCGCACTTGCGAGCCGGGCAGTTCAACGTAGCCGGCGTTACCCTCCCCGGCATGCCCTATGTGGTAGTGGGTCACAACCAGCGCATCGCCTGGGGCTTTACCAACATCGGCCCAACGGTGGAAGACGCTTATTATGAAACTTTTAATGGTGACGGCAACTATCTCACTCCGGATGGCTGGAAAACGCCACAGCATCGACGCGAAGTCATAAAAATAAAGGGGAAGGCCGATGAAGTTCTAGATGTCGTCGTTACTCGTCATGGACCGATTGTGAATGAGCTTTACCCCGGCGAAAGCCGTCCCATCGCCCTGCGTTGGACCTTGTACGACGGCATCCGCAATCCCTTTTTTGCCGTGGATTCGGCCCACAATTGGGCAGAATTTCGCCAGGCTTTTTCGCAGCTCGACGCTCCTGCTCAGAACGTCGTTTACGCCGATGTTGACGGCAACATCGGGTATCAGGCGACAGGCAAGATTCCCATTCGCGCGTCTGGCGACGGCAGCCTTCCAGAAGATGGTTCGACAGACAAGTTTGAATGGACAAGCTACGTTCCATTCGACAAGCTTCCGGCCACATTTAATCCCGCTTCCGGCATTATTGCCACTGCCAATGGACGGATCACGCCCGACGGATACCCATATTCGATAAGTACGGAGTGGGAAGCCCCATGGAGGGCGGCTCGAATCTATCGCGTACTGGAATCGGGAAAGACATTTTCAGCCGCCGACATGCTCTCTCTGCAAACCGACATCAGTTCTGAGTTCGACCGCTACGTAGCCGGCCGCCTGGTTGCTGCCGTGGACCACAGCAAGAATGTACCTGCCAACGTCAGGGGTGCAGCCGATGTTCTGCGAAATTGGGATGGTCGAATGACCGCGAACTCCGCGGCTCCCGTCATCGCCGTGCGAGCCCGCGAAGATTTAGTTCGTCTTCTACTTGAACCCAAGCTGCGTGGCGGAGGTTCCGAATCGGAATCGTCGGTGAACTGGAAGAGTTACAAGTGGATGATGCGGACCGTGTGGCTGGAGAATGCGCTCCGCGAGGAACCGAAGAGATGGCTGCCTGACGGCTACGCAACTTACGATGAATTGTTGACGGCAGCGATGCAGGCGGCGTTGCAGGATCCAAAATTGCCGCATAATCCTTCTTCGTGGCGATGGGGTGACGTGAACGCGGTCACAATTCAGCATCCGATTTTAGGCAAGATTTGGTTCTTGCGCCCTTGGGCCGGCCCCGGTGTGCAACCTCAGTCCGGCAGTCCTTACACAGTCAAGGCTGTCTCACGCACGCATGGACCTTCCGAAAGGATGACGATCGATTTGGCCAATCTGGATCGCTCTACGCTAAACATAGTCACCGGCGAGTCCGGCAACCCACTAAGCCCCTATTACATGGACCAATGGAAAGCGTGGTATGAAGGATTTACATTCTCCTTGCCCTACTCGCAAGACGCAGTCGCCAAGGCACAAGTGCATCAGCTGATTCTTGAACCAGCCCATTAGTTGGGAATCGGGGCATCCACGTATTTCACATCAAAGGGCAGCCCGCCGATGAACAATGGCTGGGGATTCTGGACTTCAATCTGGTCGGTCGTCGTGTCGAAAATATTCAAAACGCCGTTCTGCACCACATAAACGATCTGGCGTCCTAGAATGGGGGCGATCCCCGTAACGTCGCCGACAAATGCCGGGAACACCGTTGTTTCCGCGGTCGAATTGTAAATCGTCAGGCAGCCCCGTATTTCTCCGCCCGAAATATTCACGCTTGAACAAGTGTGGGAGCCGATGAACAGTTGGCCATCGGCGCTCAGTTCCATATGGTTATGCCAGCCATCTGTAATCAAAATCGGACTGGAATTCATCAAAGTCATCGAGTTGGTATCAATGATGTTCAAATTGCCACAGTACTTGGCGGCCGTGCCCGCACCACACGGCGTGTTAGGCGCGGAGCCCGCGACATAGAGCATCGAATTACTAAGTAGTCCGACCGTGGCCCCTTGAACGGGAATCGGCGTTCCGACCGAAAAGTCACTCATTTGCATGACCGCAATGCTGGCCTGTTTGCCGCCGCACTCGGCGCCGCAATTTAGAATGTAGGCAACGGATCCATCCGCACTAAGAATCGCGCCAACAGGCCGGTCAAGATTGGGACTTGTGATTGGAGTCATCAGTGGATTGGAATTAGTGCCAATCAGAATCGTGCTTATCACGTTAATAGAATCCGAATTGTCGCTGAACACAAGAATCGTATTGCTATTGTTGCTGGGCACGATATAGTGCGCGCTGGGAATGGGGATGGTCGCCGAAATTGTGCTATTCAGAAGCTGCATTTGATAGACCGCACCCGGCAATTGCCCGGTCTGGTTGGGCGCGCTCGGCACGGCCACGTAGCCAGTGGCATTGTCATTTGCGATAAACATGCTGTCCGACAAGCCAGACAAAGTGATAAAGGTCGTATTACCTCCCGAACTGCTCGTAGCCAGAGCTTCCGTCGTGTTGTCGATGAGGGCGACGGCAGGCGTCACAGGGCTATAAACCAGCGAATAGCGTTTGTTCGGCGAGAGTGTCATCGTATTCGGCTGTCTGAGATCGCCGCCAAGGCTGATGGTATTCGGCGACGGTGTGTCATTCTGAGCATCGATAATCTGCAGCACCGGGGAAACACCCGCGTACAAGGGGTTGGAAATGAAGGCGCGATAGCTTATTCCGCTGCCCGTGCTTTTTGAGCCACCACCGCCGCCACAGGATGCAAAAAACGCAACGGCGGCAAAAATCGCAATCCAAGACAATAAGACTTTTTTCAAACCTGGGACTCCGAAGAGCATGAAGGACAAAGATTTAGATGCGAGAAATTGGATTATACCAGAGCGCTTTTTTCGCGCTCCACCGCCGCGTGCACGCCTTTGATGCAAAACTCTTCTCTGTCTTGTATTCTCAAGGTTAACACTCATTATGGCTGGCAACTTCCTGGAACGGCTCAAGAACGGCCCCGTGCTGTGCGACGGCGCAATGGGCACTTTGCTGTATGCAAAGGGCATTTTTATCAACCGCTGCTATGACGAGCTAAACCTCTCGCAACCCGAATTGATTCGCGGCGTTCATCACGAGTATTTGCAGGCAGGCGCTGAAGTGATTGAAACCAACACCTTCGGCGGCAATTCGTTCCGCTTGTCGCGCCATAGCCTGGCCGACAAGGGATATGACATCAATTTCGCGGGAGCGAAGCTGGCCAAAGAAGCGGCCAAGAGCTTTGACGTTTGGGTTGCGGGTGCGGTCGGCCCGCTTGGCATTCGCATCGAACCCCTCGGCAAAACGTCGCGGGAAGAAGCACGCGAGTCTTTCCGTCAACAGATTCAGGCCTTGGTCGATGGGGGAGTAGATCTGCTGATTCTCGAGACCTTTGGATCGGTGGAGGAGTTACACCAAGCCATCCTGGCTGCGCGAGATGTAGACCCGCGCATCCCCGTTATTGCACAAGTCACCATCGACGAGGACGGCAATTGCCTTGACGGATCGACTCCTGAGGTATTCGCGCCGCGCCTCGAAGAATGGGGTGCAAACGTCATCGGCTGTAACTGTAGCGTCGGCCCCGTAGACATGCTCGACGCTATTGAACGTGTTCGCCAAGCCACTTCCCTGCCGCTCTCAGCGCAGCCGAACGCCGGAGTGCCGCGTAACGTTGAAGGACGAAACATCTACTTGTGCTCACCGGAGTATATGGCGAGTTATGCCCGAAAATTTGTAACTGCCGGTGTACGCCTCGTCGGCGGCTGCTGTGGTACGACCCCAGACCATATACGCGTGATGAAATCTGCCCTGCGCGTCAGCGAGGCCCGCGCAAAAGCGCCCGCAGTTCATTCAACGACCGAAATCAAGCCCGTCATTGCACCATCCGTTCCGATCGAGCAGCGTTCCAGCTTGGGCGCCAAGATTGCCCATGGAGAATTCCTCACCATGGTGGAGATCGTGCCCCCAAAAGGCACGGACATCCGCAAAGAAGTCGAGGGCGCACGTTTTTTGAAATCGGTGGGCGTGGACGCGATCAACATTCCCGACAGCCCCCGTGCGTCAGCGCGCATCAGCAACCAGGCATTATCGTTGCTCATTCAGCAGGAAGTCGGCATTGAAGCGATATTGCACTTCACTTGTCGCGACCGCAACGTCCTGGGAATGCAGTCGGATCTCTTGGGCGCCGCTGCCACAGGCATCAAAAATCTCATCTGCATCACCGGCGATCCGCCCAAGATGGGCGACTACCCGGACGCGACGGCCGTGTTCGACGTGGATGCAATCGGATTGGTCAACATTGTGCACAACCTGAATCGCGGGCTCGATATCGGCGGGAATCCGATCGGCACCGGGACCAGTTTTGTCATCGGCGTGGGCGCCAATCCAGGCCTGCCCGACATGGAAGAAGAGATCCGTCGCTTCGAGTTCAAAGTCGACGCGGGCGCGGAATATGCCGTCACCCAGCCGGTCTTCGATTTGGCGTTGCTCGAGGCCTTCCTGCGGCGGATTGAACATTGTCGAATTCCTGTCGTCGCCGGCATCTGGCCCTTGGTCAGCGCGCGCAATGCCGAGTTCATGAAGAACGAATTGCGCGTGTCGGTGCCCGACGCAATCCTCGAGCGGATGACGCGGGCGCCATCTCCACAAGCAGCACGTGAGGAAGGCATTGCGATCGCTCGGGAAATGCTCACTGCTGTGCGTTCCATCGTGCAGGGAGCGCAGATTAGCGCCCCGCAAGGCCGGTATACTTCCGCAGTGGATGTGCTCGAGGCTTTAGGTGGTACTTCCGCCGCAACTGAACGGGCGGCGGTTCGTTAAGGCGGACTTGGCAATTTTCCTGCTCATGGAAAAGAGTAAAATCCGCAGAGGAGCTGGTTTGTGGAAAAATTCGAAGATTGTCTGGTACGACTCGACAAGATCGTGCAGGAACTTGAAAAAGGCGAAGTGTCACTGGAGAAATCCCTTACGCTCTTCGAAGAAGGCATGAAGCTCTCCAGCACTTGCCGCAAAGAATTGGAAGAAGCCGAAGGCAAGGTGGAGATTCTTCTGAAGCACAATGGAAAGCTTCAAGCCGAACCCTTCGAACCGGCGTCTGACAATACGCCCAATCGCAAATAAGTTGGCGCAACCGTTGTCATCGCCAATCCTTGTCCCCTTGCTATACTCGTTTTTCATGCTGAAAGAAACCTTGGAGCAAGGCAGAATTTTGGCCGATGGCGCACTTGAGCGCTTGTTGCCCTCCGCAAATCAGCGGCCTGCATCGATTCACAAAGCCATGCGACATAGCGTTTTCGCCGGCGGCAAACGCATTCGCCCTATCTTGTGCATGGAGTCAGGAAGAATGGTAGCGGGTTCGCTTCCCGTAGGCATCGAAGATCTGGGTGCCGCGCTCGAAATGCTGCATACGTATTCGCTCATCCACGACGATTTACCCGCGCTCGATAACGACGACTTACGGCGAGGCCGTCCCACTTGCCATAAAGCTTTCGGCGAAGCCATCGCGATTCTTGCCGGCGACGCCCTACAAACTCAGGCTTATGAAACATTGGCGCGGTTGAAATGCCCAGCGGATGCCCGCGTCCTCATCATCGAAGAAATCGCACGTGGTACCGGCACGGTCGATGGCATGATTGGTGGTCAAGTGGTTGATCTCGAAGCCGAGGGCACGAAACCCAACCTCGAAACACTCGAATACATCCATCGCTCCAAAACTGCCGCTCTGATTACGGCCAGTGTTGTGAGTGGTGGCTTTTACGCGGGGGCGGGTGATGCCGATGTCGCAAATCTGCGAGCCTTCGGACAATCCATCGGGCTGGCCTTTCAGATTGTGGACGATGTACTGGACGTCACGCAGACTTCCGAGCAGTTGGGCAAAACCGCTGGGAAAGATACAGCCGCGGAGAAGGCAACGTATCCAGCATTGTTTGGAGTTGAAGAGTCGTTGAAGAAGGCAGACGCATTGGTGGAAGCAGGATTTACCGCGTTGGACCCGTTTGGGAGCGGCGCTGAAACACTTAAGTCTTTGGCACGGTTTTTGGTGGAGCGCAAGAAGTAACCTCTGCGTTTTTTGGTTTCTGTGATAAAAATATCTGTCATGGCGATGGAGTTCGCCCTAACCGCCCGGGCCGGATGTGATGGTTCAGGCTGATAACTCCTACACACTCTGTAGGGAGAACTCTGTCGTGAAAGAACAACTCGGAAACCTGCTTGTTATTTCACTAGGCGCAATCTTCGGCGCCAATGCCCGTTATCTAATCAGCCGTTATTCAGCACGACTTGTTGGTTCTGCATTCCCTTGGGGAACCCTGTTCATCAATATTATGGGCAGCGCGATTGTGGGATTTTTCATGATTTACGCCAGCGAGAGGGTCATCCTCGATCCACGCTGGCGGCTTTTGGTGGTGGTTGGATTTTGCGGCGCGTTCACCACATTTTCCAGTTATGCCTTTGAGAGCATGGCGCTGTTTGAGCAAGGCCAATGGCACTTGATGGCGGCGAACGTCATTGCCAGTAATGCGTTATGCCTGGCGGGAGCCATTGCCGGAATAGCATTGGCGAGGGTGCTATAAAATGCCAAATGGGATGGCAGTTCAAGTGACAATCTACTTGACCGAGGGCGATCGCTGGCACGGGAAACCGATGCACATGGAGATCCTTAACTACTTGCGTAAAGAAAATGCCTATGCGGCGATTGCACTCCATGGCGCGGCGGGCTTTATAGGGCGACATCGTGTGGAATCGAGCCACCTCGTTGATGCCGGCGGAAAGCTGCCCATCGTCGTAATTTTCGTGGATACCGATGAGCACGTAACACGTCTGCTACCGACGCTCAAGGAAATCGCCGCCAATCGCTTAATCGTGCGGGAAAACGTCGTGATCGAACAAGGAAGCCTAGCCTGAATGGCCTCCCCCCTCGATGTTCTGGCCATAGCGGCTCATCGCGATGATGTGGAGCAAACCTGCGGTGGCACTCTCCTCAAAATGGCGGAGCGTCGGCCATCGCACGGGAATTCTTGATCTCACTCGCGGGGAAATGGGAACTCGGGGCTCAGCCGAAGATCGCGCCCGCGAAGCAGCCGAGTCCGCAAGAATTCTAAGAGCAAGCTGGCGTGGAGCGCTCGATATTCCCGATGGCCGAGTCGAGAATACTTGGGAAAACCGCCTGAAAGTAGCTCGCGTCATCCGCGAACAGAAGCCGCGAGTGGTTATTCTGCCTTATTGGAAAGGACGCCATCCGGACCATTACACCGCGTCCGTTCTCGGCTATGAAGCTTGCTTCCTGGCTGGGCTCGCCAAATTGGATGTTAATCAGGCATTGAACAGCTCTGCATTCAGCAACGTGGCGGGTGCGATTGCCAGCACCATTACGCCGAGTTCTCCAT
This sequence comes from Terriglobia bacterium, assembly GCA_963702965.1. GTDB lineage: Bacteria > Acidobacteriota > Terriglobia > Terriglobales > Acidobacteriaceae > JAJPHW01. The sequence goes on along the minus strand of OY969776.1, from coordinate 2,126,439 downwards.
CCGCGCAACCGGCCGCTCACCGCCCCTTCAAAATTATTTACGCGACCCTCTATTACGACATTCGTCCGACGTTTGTCGTGGACATCACCGACCAATTTGAAGCACGCTTTGAGTCGCTTATGGCTTATCAGACACAATTCAGCGATCAGGAAGCCGGCAAAGACCTCTTCCCCGCCCGGGCTGAAATTCGCTCAAGAATTGAAGCTATGGCGCGCTTTTACGGCATGTTAGGTGGAGTCACTTACGCCGAACCATTTCTACAAAAAGAAGTCGGGCTGGTGGAAGACTTGACCGTGATACCGGTGAAATCGATATAGCTATTTCTTTATCGCGACCGCCAAGCCATCCCTCACGGGCAATATCGTCGTCATCAATTCGGCGGAATCATATAACGCGCGATTAAACTGCAGAATGGCGCGCGTTTTGTCGTCCGGCTTCTTATCGGTGACCCGGCCGCTCCAAAGAACATTATCTGCGACGAACAATCCGCCTTTGCGCAGACGGGGCAACGCCAGCTTTAGCGCGCGGGGATAGTCCTGCTTGTCGATGTCGCAAAAAACAATGTCAAATTCCTGTTTCTGCTCTGAAATCAATTCCAAAGCATCGCCCGTTTGAACGTTAATGCGATCGCTAACGCCGGAGCGCTTAAAATATCCCTGAGCTTCATCGGCGTTCTTCCGGTCGCCATCGGTATAGAAAACGAGCCCGCCCGCTCCCACGGCCCGCGCCCACCAAATAGTTGAATAGCCAATGGCCGATCCCATTTCAAACACGGTTTTGGCGCCGATCATGATGGCCAACTGGTGCAAAATGCTCCCCACCACCGGGCCAACGATAGGAATATTGCGTTTCCCTGCCTGCGCTTCCATCTCTGCCAGCACGTCGTCCCGCTTAGGCAGGAGCGCATAAAGATAATCATCCACTTCTGGGTTCGTAATCAAACCCCGATGACGCCACGATGCCGCTTTTTCAGCCATAATTCTCCTCGTTATTGAATCGTTTCGCCCGGCTTCATTTCCAGAATTTCTACTTGAGAAACCAGCTTCCTCAAATCGCCGGGACGGCCTGCCAGCGCCGGAAAAGTCCCAAAATGCATGGGAATTACAGTTTTCGCTTGGAGCAAATTGCAGGCGTAAGCCGCCTCACGCGGTCCCATTGTGTAGTGATCGCCGATGGGAATCATCGCAATATCTGGGTGATAAAGTTCATGAATAATCTTCATATCGCCAAAAACATTCGTGTCGCCTGCATGGTAAATCTTAATGCCATTGGCAAATTCCACAACGTAACCACAAGCCTCGCCACCATAAACAATTTGGCCGCCGTCTGTAATACCGCAAGAGTGGTCGGCATGGACCATCGTGACTTTGATGTCTTCCACAGCTTGCGTGCCGCCTTTATTCATGGCCATCGTGTTCTTGACGCCCTTCTTTTCCAGCCATCCGCATAACTCAGGAATGCCTACGACTCTCGGCGTATGCTTCTTGGCAATTTCAACCGCGTCCCCGATGTGGTCAAAGTGTCCATGCGTACACAGCATGATGTCCACCTGCTTAACTGTCTTTTCTTTTTCCGGGCACATGGGATTTCCCATCACCCACGGATCGAGCAAAATGATCTTGCCGCCTGGTGTTTCCACACGAAATGTCGCATGTCCCAACCAGGTGAGTTTGACGCCTCTAAGATCCATGATTTTCGCGCTCCTTCCCGATCACTAGTTTATTATGATTCGCCATATGGCCGAATTGCAGGTCTTGATTTCGCGGGACGAGATTGCCCAGAAAGTTGCCTCTATAGGCGCGCAGATTACGCGTGATTTTGCAGGTGAGCCGGTGCTTCTTGTTGGCGTTCTCAAGGGCGCGGCGATTTTCTTGAGCGATTTAGCACGCCACATCCAACTGGACGCCAGTTTCGATTTCATCGCCGTCTCAAGTTATGGCAATCGTCCCAGTCCTGATCAGGAATTGAAATCAGGATGGGATTCGACCGGCGAAGTGCGCCTCGCAAAAGATGTGGACCAAAGCGTCAAAGATAAAACAATCATTCTTGTCGAAGACATCCTCGACACGGGCCTGACGCTCACCTATTTGAAGCAGCTATTTCAGAGCCGGCAACCGAAAGTGTTGCGAATCGCAACTCTGTTGGATAAGCCCTCGCGTCGAAAATTGGCGCTGGAGGCCGACTACGTCGGATTCAAGATTCCCGACGAATTTGTCGTCGGTTATGGGCTGGACTATGCCGAACGCTATCGCAACCTCCCCGATATTTGCATCATTCCCAGAGACTAGCCTTCCGGCGGCCCACCCTTATTCAGCTTCCACAAAATCTGCCGCAACATGCCCGTCCAAACCGTCGCATCGCGTTCCGGCCACTTTAGCCTGCGAACTACCCGCCGGATGCGAACATCAGCGTCAGCAACCTGGCGCCGCTTGAGAAAACCGCTCCCGTGCAACACATCGAGCAGAAGCGCCGTAATGCGTTCCATCTCTTCTGCGCGCGCAAGTCTTTGGGTTGCATTTTCTTTTGCGGGCTGCCGCCCGTCGCGAATCAACTCATACAGGCATATCGCGACCGCCTGCCCTAGATTCATCGAGATATTTTGATCGCCAGTAGGAATACGCAGCAGCCAATGACAGTGACTCAGGTCGTCATTTGACAAGCCATATTTTTCCGAACCAAAGAGTAGCGCCACCGCGCCTGAACTTTTCTTGATGAGCCGCACACCCGGCTCGAGGCGGCGCACGGTATGATTCAATTCGCGATCGCGCACGGCCGTGGTTCCCACCACTAGGTTGCAATCTGCCACTGCTTCCGCCACGGTCGTATATTCGCGTGCACTTGCCAATACGTATGCTCCACCCACGGCGGATTTGGCCTCCCGGAACGCCTTTTCGTAGGGATTCACGACACGAAGATCTGAAAACCCAAAATTGCTCATCGCGCGGGCCGCCGCGCCTATATTCAATGGGTTTCGGGTCGAAACCAGCACCACACTGACTCTTCCGTCTTTTTTCGTAGCGCGCAAGCGTCAATTCTAAGGCATCGTCGCATCCCGGGCAGATTGTGCAACTTTCTTCACATAGACACGAGCGACAGTGGCGTTATATAGTTCGTCTTAGTCGCAAGCCACGCGGCGCTGGCTATTCCCAGGATCTCCCCCGTGCGGACAACGATTCGCAGATACCGTACACCGAGAAAAGGAAACCCTATGCATCGCAGAGTCCTCGCCGCACTTCGGAATTCGCCAGTTTTGTTCCTGATCGTCGCGTTCGCCGCAGCAGCCGTTCTGCCTGCCCACGCGCAATACACGCTCAAGCAAGTGAGCATCGATAAATTTGCGAATTCCGATAGCGTGCACAAGACCGAAGTTGAACCCGCTTCCTTCGCTTGGGGATCCACCATCGTTTTCACCTACCACGTTGCGCGGCGTCCGGGCTCTATAGGCTGGGGCAGCGCAGATGTTGGTTTTTCCACCTCTACCGACGGCGGCAAAACCTGGACTTACGGGTATCTGCCTGCATTGACGAAAAATTATCAAGGAGGAACCTACGGAGCTGCTGCCGATCCATCTGTGGCTTACGACGCTAAACACGGTGTGTGGCTTATCTCTACGCTCCCACTGGTCGGCCTCAACGGTGGATCGCAATATATCGGCGATGTTGCTGTCAGCCGCTCCACCGATGGAATTCATTGGGGCAATCCGGTTCCGATCGACACGACTCATCTTGACGACAAGAACTGGACCGTCTGCGACAACACGTCCACCAGTCCTTATTACGGCAACTGCTATACAGAATGGGACCAGGCGTATGGCAGCGGCGATGTTCTTATGAGCGTCTCGAGCGATGGCGGCCTCACTTGGGGAGCGGGCAAAGCCTCTGCCGATCATGCCGGTGGCCTCGGTGGCCAACCGCTGGTGCAGCCCAACGGCACGGTCATCGTGCCCTTCTCGGCGGGTAACGTTTATTCCTTCAGTTCCACGAACGGTGGTTCGTCGTGGGGCAGCAGCGTGCTGGTTGCGTCAGTAAATAGCCACAGCGACGATGGCAACATGCGAAATCCCAATCTGCCTTCCGCCGAAATCGATGCCGCCGGCAAGGTTTATGTCGTGTGGAACGATTGTCGCTTCCGTAAGAGTTGCAGCGCTAACGATATTGTGATGAGCACATCCTCCGATGGCAAGACTTGGAGCGCGGTCACGCGAATTCCGATTGATCCTGTCACAAGTCCCTATGACCACTTCATCCCCGGCATCGGCATCGATCACACGACTTCCGGAGCAAATGCCAATATCACGATCATCTTCTATGCCTATTCGAATACCAGTTGCTCAAGCAGCACGTGCCGTCTCTACGTCGGCTTCACTAATTCGAAGGACGGCGGCCAAACCTGGACGGCAGGCAAGGTTCTCGCCGGGCCGATGCAGTTGCCATGGCTGCCCGTTTCCGACAACGGCTATATGGTCGCGGATTACATCCATGTCTCTTATAGCAATGGAAACCCATTCGGCATCTTTGCAGTCGCCAAGACCCCTACGGGCTCAATTCTGAACGAGGAAATGTACACGACCGCGGAACCGCTCTTACCGTCTTTCGATGAACCGCGATTCAGCTCGGTCAACGATAAGCCGGTGGCCAACGCGAAATCCGACCACCCCATGAAGGCCTATTTCGACGATGAAGGAGAGATGCCAATCCCGGCTTCACGATTGGCGAAGCTGCCGCAAGCAAATTAAAGCCTGCGTAACAATAGAAATAGAAATAACGACCGGCGAAAATTGCCGGTCGCTTTCTTTAATGCGCGTTTCGCTGCTAGGGCCTTCAGTCCGCACCGCCAGCTGGTTATAGTCATATTCATGCAACAGCTGGAACAGGATCGTGCCGCCGCTCTCCTCGCCGCGCAATCTAAAGCCGACGACCTTTTCCGCCACATCGACCGCGAAGGATTGGTACGCCCAGACATCACCGAGTCCGCGCTAAACGAGCAAATCTACGATCTTGCTCATCGCATGTACGGCGTCAGCAGATACTGGCACAAACGCATCGTCCGAGCCGGAGAAAACACGCTCCTGCCCTACGACGAAAATCCTCCCGATCTTGTGCTCAAAGACGACGACATTCTTTTTCTCGACCTCGGCCCAGTCTTCGAAGATTGGGAAGCCGACTTCGGACGCACCTTCGTCCTCGGCAACGACCCGCATAAACATAAGCTCCGCCACGACGTTGAAGCTGCATTCGCCGAAGGCAAGCGTTACTTCCACGCTCATCCCGAGATTAAAGCGAACGAGCTCTACGAATATGCGACTTCCCTGGCGAAGAAGTATGGCTGGGAATTCGGCGGGCCCATCGCAGGACATCTCCTCGGGCAATTTCCTCACGAACGTATTCCTAATGACAAAATATCGCTCTACGTGCACCCCGACAATCCTCTGCGCATGAGCGACCGAGATTCCGACGGCCGTTTCCGTCACTGGATTCTCGAAATCCATTTCGTCGATCGCGCGCGCAAAATCGGCGGATTCTATGAAGAATTGCTGACCATCTGAGTAGCGTCCTCGGCATCTCTTCTCCCCTGTACAATGCTGAGAACCATGGCCGGCCCCAGCCAGACCACAACTCAACCCTACGGTCTTAAGACAGGCATTCTTTCCCAATGGGAAACCCTGGCCCAATCGCTCTCGAGCATCGCTCCTACGGCGTCGCCCGCGATGATCATCCCGTTAGTCATTGCAGGCTCCGGCCGCTCATCCTGGCTCTCCTATCTTTTGGCAACCGCCGGTGCCCTGCTTGTAGCTATTCACGTAAACGTTTTTGCCAGGGATTCCGCCTCGCCCGGTTCCCTCTATGCCTTCGTTCACGAAGAGTTGGGACTCTGGGCCGGACTCATCGCCGGATGGGGCCTCATCGTGGCCTACATTTGTACAGCGCAAGCCGTGACGGGCGGAGTGATGGAATACACGCAAGGCCTTTTTGGCGGATTCATGCTGCGCCCTTCGGGCGGGTTCATCGTGGTCGCGACGACCATCGCATTTGCCGTTGCACTCGCCTATCGCAATGTCGAACTCTCAACCCGCTTCATGCTCTGGATTGAAGCAGCCTCTATCGCTCTGATTGTTCTGGTCTTTGTTTATCCCGGTCACGGTCAATCGCTCACCCATACCGCCGGCCAATTCGCTCCCGGCGTGCTTGCCCTTACGCCTATCCGCGCCGGACTCATTCTCGCGACCTTCAGTTTCGTCGGTTTTGAAAGCGCGACCGCTCTTGGTGCCGAGGCAAAGAATCCGCTGGTGACGATTCCCCGGGCCGTTCTCGGCACAACCATCCTGTCCGGATTCTTCTTCGTCTTTTGCGCCTACGCCGAATTCTCTGCCTTCAGCGGGCGTCTCGACCTGCTCGACGTTAATTCGGCTCCACTCCAGACTCTCGCCCAGATGAAAGGCATTCCGTGGCTTGCTCCAATTCTAAGCATTGGCGCTGGCGTAAGCTTCTTTGCTTGCGCTCTGGCGTGCATCACCGCGTCCGCGCGCACGGCACTCTTCGTGAGTGCGCAAGGCAGCTTGCCGCGCTCTCTACATCGTGCCCATGCGGTCAATCAAACTCCACACATCGCCGTCGTTGCCAGCGGAATCGCAGCCGCCGCCGTGCCCGGTTATCTCGTCCTCCGCCGCGCTAGCGGATTCGATCTCTACAACTGGCTCGGCACCATCGCCACTTTCGGTTTCGTCGTCGCCTATTTGTTTGTCGTGTTCGCTGCCGCCGTGCGACTAAGGCGCAAAGGTAAATCGACGGCTATGAGTGTCGCTCTGGCTGCCATCACGATTCTTTTTTTAGGATGGGCCCTCGAAGGCAGTCTGAACCTCGGCGCTCCCGGTCCGGAAAAATGGCTGGCGCCAATTTTCGCCGCCATCGTCGCTGGTGGAGTTCTCTTCGGCGTTTGGTATCGAAAAACGGTACCGGACGATACCAGCGCCGTATCGTCTCAGGATCGAGTCATTGAATCGCACCGAGTCCTAGAATCTGCCCGATCAATCAACCGAAGCCCAAGCACGCCTACCGGATCACATAAACTTTTCGCACCGTCTCATGCACTTGGCACTGTCCTGACCATGCCGCCGGAAAATAAGCCAGAGTGTCGGGCTTGATCTCAATCACTTCCCCGTTGTCGTGGGTGTAAGTGCTCGCCCCCTCGATAAAGTGGCAGAATTCATCCCGCTTCACCACGCATCGCCAAGTACCCGGTGTGCACGTCCAAATGCCAGTTTCAGCTCGCCCATCAGCCTCTCTGCTCAACACGATTCCCGCGGTCCGCGAATGTCCCACCAGCGGCTTCGAAACTTCGCCATATTCCTTCAGCGGGCCCGCGTGCAGGGGATCGCGCAAGACTGGCGTTTTTTCAGCGGCACCTCCCGCAAATTTCATGTAAGCCGCGTCCGCAGCTTCGTCGATCAGCGCTTCCCCAGTCCATCCTGTCTTGAAATGAACCACCGTCCCTGCGCCAATCTCAATGACTTCGCCAGTATCTCTCCGGCACACGGCTTTTCCTGCGATGAAGTGGCACAAGACGTCTGAAGAGAAATTCAGCGTCGACTTCCCCGGATAAAATCGCCGAATTCCCATATCCGCCTGCTGATTCACATCTTTGTGCAAGGCCAAACCAATTACGCGTGATTGCGTATCGTGAGTCAGAGCCGTTTCCGCCGGCTGCCATGCTTTTTCCCATTCAGCTGCAGGGTAAATATGCGGTGCCGTCGAGTTCAATTTAATATTCATGCTTTCCCCGTAAGTAATTGATTCAGCAACATCGCGGCCTTTTCTGGCCCCGGCTGTCGCCGCATGCTGGCAGCCGTCGCAGCCAGCTTCTGCTTCATCGTTTGATCGTGCAAAATGAAGTTCAAATTTGTGGCCAGTTCCGCGTCACTCCAATGGCTGCGGTGCATTTTGACGCCATGACCGGTTTCATGCACTCTGGTCGCATTATCGTGCCCATCCCAGACATACGGCATGATGATCGCCGGTTTGCCAAAGTACAGACACTCCGTGAACGTATTATTCCCCCCATGATGGATCACCGCATCCACTTGCGGAATCACGGACGGCTGCGGGAACCACTTATCCAGAATCACATTCTCGGGGACGTTCTTGTACTCATCTAAATATCCTCCGACATTCACCAGCGCTCTCACCGGCAGATTTCCCAGCGCGCGAATCAACTTATCGAGCGTCGCCAGATCTCCCGTGCCTAAAGACCCGAAGCTCACATAAATCAGCGGCATACCTTCGTTCTTCTTGAACTTCGGAATCGCGTAGGCTTGGTCCTGCCGCACACAGCCCTCCAAATACTGAAATTTCCTTGGGTCGAGCGGGTGGCTGCGTTTGAACTTTACCGCCTCGGGATAGAGCAAGAAATTCAAATATGGCGAAGCCTCAAAAAACTGTCCCAGCGGGTACGCCTGCTCTCCGTTCGCTTCCAGAAATCGATTGAACCGTTCATGAATTGGCCGGATGACCCCATGGAACTTGGCTTCGAAGCTGCGGAAGCACGCTTTGTCATTTTCGCCGCAACCAGATAAGTGCGGCGGAATTGCATCATCGGGCAACTCATTTTCACTGCACGAGATAATCCGCACCCACGGCTTGCCGAATTGCTTAATTGCGGGAAACAGAATCACGTTGTCCACACAAATCAAATCAGGACGCACGCGCTCCAGCACCCGCGGCAAATCCTTCTGCGCCCACACCGCTGTCTCCACAATCGCATCCCAGCAATCGCGGACGTAATTATCCAGCTGCTCAACCGGTGACTTATTAAAGTTGGGAATGTGCCCGTTAATGAAATTCTGCCAGTATTGCGCCGTTTCCTCCGCGGACATCGGCGGCGCCATGCTGACCACGTGCTCTTCAAAGCCATAGCCCCCATAGACTCCTGCCATGTCGGGCGCAGTCAGGAAAACTGCCTTATGTCCCAGGTTTGCACATGCCTGCGCGATGCCCACGGAGTTCAGCGCGGGCCCGTAAGCCGCCTCCGGGAAAGAACGCAATTGTCTTTTTCTCAGCCATTCTTGCTTCGCCACTTTTGCAGAATGTTTACAATATCGCACAGTCAATGAATCAACCAAACCAGACGCAATCTCAAGAAAAAATCCCAATAGACGTTCGCGGAATCGACGTCGATTCCCAAACGCGCTGCGCTCACTACCATCTGCCGGTGGACGTCATCGCCATCAAGATGAAATGCTGCGGCATATTTTATGCCTGCAAAGATTGTCACGACGCCCTGGCGGGACATCCGATTCGCGTTTGGCCCTCCGCCGAGTGGAACGCGCACGCGATACTCTGTGGCGTCTGCGGACATCACGCTGACCATCCACGCATATATGCATTGCGACAATTCCTGTCCCACAATGCAGCGCTCCTTTCAACCCCGGCTGCCGAAACCACTATCAGTTCTATTTTGAAACACTCTTTCCCGACACCTAGACCTCCTAAACCATCAGGATGCCCCACCATTTTCGTGTTCTTTGCGAAAAGGGTGGGATAAACACCAACATCACACCCTTTTGTGATGACTGTCACATCTCTAGCTTGTAGTTTGGCCCTAAATTTGTTATCTAGGTTGCAAATCGAGCGGAGGTGTCAGCGATGGCGATCCAGACCGGCAGTAAGAACCGCGAAGATGAATTCATCCCCAGAGGGGCGCTTGCCTTCTTTGTCATCATGTTGCTCTGCTTCGGCCTCATTTGGCTCGGCATGTATTGGCTGACTCTGCATCGGCAACTGGGTCTTTAGGAAAACTGGGCTTTAAGCAAGATTCAAGATTTAAGGAGAATGCAGAATGGCATCTTCTTCGCTTCCCCATGAAGAAGGCGTGAGTCCAATTGAAAAACGCGTCCTTTGGATCGCGACCGTTTTTACTGCCCTGACCATCGGGCTTATCGCCTACTCCGTCTTCGCCTTGCACGCGAGCGTTCCCACCTGCATGCCCAATATGCCGGTATTTAAGGACGGCGCCATCATCAAGCATGGCGGTAAGAACTACGAAATTCACTTCCTCGCCCGCATGTGGCGCTTTGAACCTTCCAAAGTGGTCGTGCCCGTGGGGTCCACGCTCGACGTGGCCGTAACCAGCAAAGATGTCACCCACGGCTTTCAAATCCTCGGGACCAATGTCAACCTCATGGCGCTTCCCTTCGTGCTCACCACCGGCCATGTCCACTTCAACAAGCCTGGCATCTACCACATCGTCTGTCATGAATACTGCGGCATGGCGCACCAAAATATGAATGCGCTTATCGAAGTCAGCAATCAAGTGGATGACATTTCCGCTGAAGGCTTGCCTTCGCTCGATGCCGGACATGCCTTGGCCGACGCCAAAGGCTGTGTCGCCTGCCACAGCGTGGATGGCAGCACTGGCGTTGGTCCCAGCTTTAAAGGCCTGTGGGGACAGACTTCCCAACTCGCCGACGGCACCACCAGAATGGTTGACGCCGGCTTCGTAAAAGCGATGATCCAGCATCCCGATGCGACGCCCATCAAGGGCTTCGACCCGGTCATGCCCGTCGTCCCCATGAGCGACGATGAAATCGACCAGCTCACCACTTACATTCAGGAGCTGCAATAAGCCATGACCACGATAATCAAGACACCCGATATCCGCTCCTACCGAATACAACCAGCTCTCCGCGCCATCATCCTCACCGAACTTCTCGTTCCTCTTGCCCTGCTCGTCTTCGGCGCCTATCACGGCGTCTTGCAAGTGCTCTATCGGGCCGGCGCAATTCGCGCCACATCCTTTGCCGGCATTGATTACTATCAGGGACTCACCGCCCACGGCGTAATCAACGCCATCGTCCTGACCACAATGTTTGCCGTCGCCCTCGGCCATGCTCTGGTCAGCCAGGAACTCGAATCGCCGCTTTCCATCCTCGGCGCCGGCCTCTCGCTCGCCCTCATGCTGATTGGCGCGGTCATGGCGGCGGCCATGATCTTTATGGGCAAGGCAACGGTACTTTACACGTTCTATCCTCCTCTGAAGGCGCATCCGATTTTCTACATTGGACTCGCGCTTTTCATAGTCGGCTCTTGGATTGCCCTCTTCACCTGGATTCCCGTCTATCTCAGCTGGCGCAAGAACCATCCCGGCAAGAAGACTCCTCTTGCAGTAGTCGGTATGTTCGCCACTTTCATCGTCTGGCAAATGGCCACGCTGCCCGTCGCCTACGAAGTGCTGGTCATGCTTCTCCCGTGGTCGCTCGGTTGGACTCCAGGCGTGAACGTCGTTCTCAGCCGCACGCTCTTCTGGTTCTTTGGCCATCCCCTTGTCTATTTCTGGCTGTTGCCCATTTACGTTCTCTACTACACCATGCTGCCTCGCCTTGCCGGAGGTAAACTCTTTAGCGATTTCGCGGGCCGTGTCAGCTTCATGGCGTTTATTGTGCTTTCCTGTCCGCTTGGTCTGCATCATCAATTCGCCGATCCCGGAATCTCTTCCACCTGGAAAGGCATACAAACCGTGCTCACCCTGATGGTCGCCATCCCCAGCATGCTGACCGCTTTTACTCTCGCCGCTTCTCTCGAACATGCGGCTCACCAGCGCGGCGGCTCCGGATTGTTCGGCTGGTGGAAGAAGCTGCCTTACTTCGATCAGAAGAATTGGCTCTTCCCTTACCTGTTCTGCGGTCTCGTGATATTTCTCTTCGGCGGTATCACCGGCATCATCAACGCCTCCTACAGCATGAACAGCGTCATCCACAACACCGCCTGGCTTCCTGCACACTTTCATCTCACGGTGGCCGGTCCCGTGTTTCTTGGCATCCTGGGCATGAGCCTGTTTCTCATCACTGGCTTGCTGAACAAACCCGTGGCCGCCATTCCAACCGTTCTCGCCATTCCCTACATCTGGATGCTCGGCACCTTCACTTTTTCGACCGGCCTCTTCATCGGCGGCCTGCGCGGCGAACCCCGCCGCACCAATCTCGGACTCACCTATCTCAATCCTGCCTCGCCCAGCTACCGCCCGGATTGGTGGATAAGCACGCACATTGGCGCCATCGGCGGCGTCATCATGGGATTCGCGATATTGCTTTACTTCATCGTTCTCATTCGCAGCTTGCTTGCGCCGACGCTGAAGAACGCCGTACCCTTCACGATCCCCATGAGCGAGGCTTACCACGACGAAAACATTGCCTCGGTTCGCAACTTCGCCCCCTGGGTCACGGTGGCCGTTCTTCTGTGCGTAGCGGCTTATTACGTGCCAGTGCGCGACATCATTCGCAGCAAGTACCAGCCCGCGCCAGCTTACGCGCCCGGGCAGCGCGGTACCGATTGCAAATGTGCGCTAGCAGGTTCATGCTGTCTGCTCCAAGTTTGGCGCAGCAACAGCATGCGCCTTCGTTACCGCACTCTGAACACTTACCAGCAATTGCCCGACATCAAGTCCGCCGGGGCAAGTTTTTGTCGCTCGTATCTGGTGGTGCCGGATGACATGCTCACCATCCAATAGAATTCCCCAGCGCGTTCCTATCTGCTCGACCAATGCCGCGCTCGCTTCCATCTGCGCTTCCGTCCAGACGTCTATCGCAAGGCCTTCATGCTCAATGCCAACCGTGTAGAAATTCGGATTCACTCCCGGTTTGAGCAAATCCCACGTCGGCTCAACTACGATTCCTGCATGAAAAGCTGTATCGCCTTCATGCACGTATTGATGAACGACACCTTCGCGCGAGATTCCATAATGCGCGGACTTCTGCGTCGTCGGATCCGCGAAGACAGATTCCCCCGCAGCGAAGCTTCCGTCCATAATGTGAATCACAATCGCTTCCGGCTGTAGGCCAAACGGGCGCCCCTCGCGGTAGTTGACCGGGGCACACCCAATCCAAAGTGGCTGCATGGCGTATTACCTCCTGCTTCTAGTCGAAAGAAATCGCACCGAGCAGTCAAAAAAAACTGCCCTTCCGAGTAATTTATTTCGGGGTTTTTCCCAAAATGGGAAAATTGCGATTTCCTCTGCCCGCCTCGCATTCCCGCTTTCCGCTATACTGAAACGTTTTCCTATCCCCTTCGCTTGCGCGACACAACCGTCGCTTGGGCGAGACAAAAGGACCGACCAGCATGGCTTCCGCAGCACTCGATTTCGCCCGTCAGAACCAACAGCGCTTTCTCAATGAATTAAAAGACCTTCTCCGCATTCCCAGCGTCAGCACCGCGCCCGAACACAAAGGCGACGTGCAACGTGCAGCTGATTTCGTGGCCGCCGAACTGCGCCGCATCGGCATGGAAAACGTGGAGATGATCCCCACCAAGGGCCATCCCCTGATTTATTGCGATTGGCTGCACGCGCCCGGCAAACCCACCGTGCTTTGCTATGCCCACTACGACGTGCAACCTGCCGAGCCGCTCAATGAATGGATTTCGCCGCCGTTTGAGCCAGCCGAGCGCAACAACAACATCTACGCCCGCGGCGCAGTCGATGACAAAGGCCAGCTCTGGATGGAAGTCAAAGCCCTCGAATCGCTTATGCGCGCCCATGATGGAAAATTGCCTATCAACGTGAAAGTGCTTTTCGAAGGCGAAGAAGAAGTTGGCGGAGAGTCGATTGCAGAATATGTTCGCAAGCAGAAAGCAAAATTGAAAGCCGATTTCGCCTTGGTCTGCGATACAGAGCTATTTGCCCCGGATCTTCCCACGCTTTGCGTTGGACTGCGCGGATTGGTTTACACCGAAATCGAAGCACAGGGCGCAAAAACCGATTTGCACTCGGGAATGTACGGCGGCGCTGCGCCCAATCCTCTGTTTGCGCTTGTCGAAATTATCAGCAAGTTGAAGGATGCGAAGGGCAAAGTGCTCATCCCCGGCTTCTACACCAAGGTCAAGGCGCCCACCGCAGCGGAGCTCAAAGCGTGGAAGAAGCTTCCTTTCAGCGAAGAGCATTATCGAAAAACGGAAGTCGGCTCGAAAGTCCTCACGGGCGAGCCAGGATTTTCAGTGCTTTACCGCACCTGGGCTCGGCCCACGCTCGAAGTTCACGGCATGCCCGGTGGGTTTACCGCCCCCGGCGCGAAAACCGTGATTCCGGCCCGCGCCTCGGCAAAAGTTTCGATGCGCCTCGTGCCCAACCAGGATCCCGACGACATATACAAGCGCTACGCAGCGTTTCGTGAAGAAGCATACGCCCAAAGGCATTGATACCAAGATCAAAGTCTGGAGCAAAAGGCCGGCCTGCGTCGTCGGCACCGACAACAAATTCGTCAAGGCCTCAACCGAGGCGATGCGCGACGTTTTTCATAAAGATACGGTTTTCATTCGCTCGGGCGGTTCTATTCCGATCGTGACCGATTTTCAGGATGTGCTGAAGATTCCCAGCGTAATGATGGGCTTCGGGCTTCCCGACGATAATCTGCACGCGCCCAATGAGAAGTTTCACATTCCGAACTTCCATCGCGGCATTGAGTCTATTTGCTTGTTTTTTGAGAAACTCGGAGGAAACTCCTGAGAAGTTCTGTCTTGCCAGCATGCTAGAATCGTTTTCGTGAAGGCCGCGCGCAAATTCACAGTGCTGATCGAGCGGGACGAGGAAGGATTCTACGTCGCAACTGTTCCCCAGCTGCGGGGATGTCATACGCAGGCTAAGAATCTCGACACCCTAATGAAGCGCGTTCGGGAAGCGATTGAGCTCTGCCTGACTGCACAAGAAACTCCAGCCCCTCTTGAGCTTATCGGTATCCAACAGATTTCGGTATGACCCGGCTGCCGAGGCTTCGGGGCAAGGAACTCGTTCGCGTGCTCCAGAAAATTGGCTTCGAAGTCGCCCGTACACGTGGTACCACGTTTTGTTGCAGCATCCTGATGGCCGAGTTACCACTGTGCCAGTACATTCGGGGGAGACGTTGGGCCCTGGATTGATGCGCTCGATTCTCCGCGATATCGAAATATCTCCTGAAGAACTGGGTAAATTACTTTGAGCGAGATAAGAGCAGCGCTTACCTCATTTCACTTCTCCGCAATTAGGCGCGAGGAATCTCCGCGGTCAACAAGGGCGAGCAGAACCCTCATGCTATTGCGCTACTCACTTAGCTGGTTGTTATTGGCTGCGTGTTCGTTGCTTGCGCCTGCCCTGCACGCGCAAAGCAATCTTGTGCCATTCGGCGCATGGCAGCGCGCCTCCGACACGCCAATTATTTTCCCGCAAGGCCAAACATGGGAATCCGCTGGGACGTTCAATCCCGGCGTAATCCGGCGCAAGGGCAAGTTTGTCCTGCTCTACCGCGCCCAGGATGCGAACGGAACTTCGCGGCTCGGCTACGCGGAAAGCAATAGCGGCGACGGCATTCATTTTGACCGCCGCGCGGAGCCTGTGTTCGCGCCTGAAATGGACTACGAAAGAGACGGCGGCGTGGAAGATCCGCGGGTGACGCAGATCGGCAAGACCTACTATCTCACTTACACCGGTTACAACAAGCATGATGCGCAGTTATGTCTCGCAACTTCGACGGACCTCATCCACTGGGAGCGCAAGGGCGTTATTTTGCCGGCATATAAGGGCAAATGGAATGTCGGCTGGACGAAGTCGGGCGCAATCCTAAACAAGAAAATCGACGGAAAGTTCTGGATGTATTTTCTGGCGACGCGGGGAAATCACCTTGGCCTAGTGGAGCAAGACGAGATGGGACTGGCTTACTCGACAGATCTGATTCATTGGACCGAAGCCACTGATTCGCCGGTGCTTCCGGCGCGAGCGGGACAGTTCGATTCGACTGTGGTCGAGCCGGGCCCGCCGCCAATTCTCACGCGGGACGGAATTGTTCTGATTTACAACGGCGCCGACGATCAGCACGTATATCGCACCGGAGTCGCCATGTTTGACCGGCACGATCCGCGCAAGTTGCTCTACCGCAGCGACAAACCCCTATTTGAACCGGTAAAAGAATGGGAAAAAGTCGGGCAGGTACCGAATGTCGTTTTCGTGGAAGGCATGGCACGTAAAGGCAAAGATTACCTGTTCTACTACGGCGGAGCGGACAAATACATCGGCGTAGCCCAAGCGCCGGCGCGGTAGTCTATGTCAGAGCCAAATATGGAAATCATTCCGCTCACCGATTCTGGCGACCAGCGCGGCGCGAGTTTTCCCATCGGCGGAGAGTGGGTCGAGTTTCTCGGCAAAGCAATCGACTGCCATATCTCTACCGTCGCGCCGGGGCAAACCCGCGGCAACCATTTTCATGAACGCAAACGTGAAGTGATTGTCGTGGTGCATCGCGACCGCTGGACCATGTGCTGGGACACTGGCCCGGGCACGTCCCCACAACGCCGTGAATTTTCTGGCGCGGGCGCGGTGATGATCAAAACTTATCCCGGAGCCTCTCACGCGGTTGTGAACAACGGCGGACAAGACTTGCACCTTTTTGCGCTGTGCAATCAGCTCTACGATCCCGCGAATCCCGATGCGGTGGCAAGGAACGTCTCGTGAACCGGAACCCAGGTTAGGTGGACTTAGCCTCGGCGAGGGAGTCTCTTTGCCGAGGCTTCGGATCCAGCTGGTTCACGGAACGGTTCCACAGCAATGCGCTTGTAAGCCACTTCCAGCACGGTCAGGTTTTCTGTACCGCCCGGCAATTGCAGGACTACGCTGTCACCCGCTGCCGACTTCATCAACGCGCGCCCCAGAGGTGACACCCAACTGATGTGGTTGCGGTCGAGATCGATTTCGTCGGAGCCCACAATGCTCACCACTCGCTCTGCCCCCGCGGCATTGGCATAGCGCACGGTCGCTCCGAAGAATGCCTTGGCCGCCGCCTGCCCTGCTCTCGGAGCCTGCGGGTCCACCACTTCGGCGGCTTCGATTCGCTTGGTGAGAAAGCGAATCCGCCCATCAATTTGCCGCAGCCGCCGCTTGCCGTACTGATAGTCGGCGTTTTCACTGCGATCGCCGTTGCCGGCAGCCCACGCCACCACCTCCACCACGGCCGGGCGTTCCCGCGTGAGCAGAAACCGGTGCTCATCTTTCAGGCGCTCGAGGCCGCTTGGCGTGATGTAGTTCTTGACTAGCGTCGTGGGGGCGTCTGGTTGCGGTTTTCTGGTAAAGCCTTTTCGCATGGCGTAGTCTTTCCAGGGCGAATCCAATGGGTGCACAGTAATGATCACCGAGAAGCATCGTGCGAAGTGGAATGACAGGAGCGTGGGGCAAGAAACGCGTTTTTATCGTCTTTTAGGATAGTCACGCAATAATGCCTGGAAGCGTTTCTCGTCGGCTAATTTCAAATTTTCATTGCCAGGAAACGATTCCCAACATGTCTGTCCGTCAGCCGCTTGGCATCTGTGCCATTTCTCGATGACAACAGGGCAGCCGCGCTCCTGCATGAGCTCTCTGATTCTTCGAACTCGAACTGTTCTCGCTGTTATCGCGGTTCTTCACCTGGAGGAGGATTCTGATTGAGGTGCCGTCTTTTACCGTCTCCTTGAAGAAATCAACTCCAGCCATGAGGTTGCCGCACAACCACAACCAGCCTCTAGGCTCCAAGACCTCCGAGAGGTAGAGTTCCAATAGTTCGCCAACTTTGTTCTCCGCTGCCATAGAAACGCGATGGTGATTGCTGTACGCTTGGAGTTCCGTCTTGCTGACGCCAGCAAAGGACTGGAGCACCGTATCCACCGCAGGGTCAGCGACAGTTCGCACTGCGTTCAACGAGACTCGACCCGAACGCTTGTTGAAATAGGAAGACAACAATGCGGACAGGAACTTCGCAATGTCAGCTTCAGTCCTTGCTCCCGCCAACTGGATTCCGCCCTTCTTGTTGATCAGGGCAGGGAACTCAAGAGCGAACTCCAAGAATGGCTTCAGATCGCCGAGGGTATGGCCCATTGGAGCGGCGGCATTAGTCGCGAGCTGCAAGAATCGCTGTTTGCTGACGGGCAACATGCCCTACAACCCTAGGCAAGTTGCTGTATTCTGAACACCGAGTTAAACTGCGTGCTTCATCAGTGCGCAGTCAGAAATAAGGCCGGTTCGACGCCCATCGTTATTTAGCAGCTCCCACATTCATGTCAAATCGCATCGGTTTCTTAGCATACCTCGTGCGTCGGTCTCGCTGCGTATTTCGATCAATCTGCTTTCCAGAACATTGGGAGGACCGATCGTGCACCGTGAGAGCAGCATCGAAATGGATGCGGTTTTGGGAAAAAAATCGAAGGGCGCCCGGACCTCCGCTGTGGTGCAATCCAGCCGCTATCATGAGTGCAGTCCGCAGGATCCCAGAATCGTCAGTTTATCTCGTTTTTCTCTGGTGCATTAGGTCTTGATATTGGCCTACATCGAGGAGGATTACAGGCACTTGCAATCAACGAGTTCGATCCCGTTGCTTGCAGAACCGTTCGGGCAAATCTTGAGGGGGTATTCGGCGCAAATCTGCCGCACGTTTATGAATGTGACATCAGGGCCCTCACGCCAGACGAGCTTGCCGAAAAGGTTGACCTCGAGAGGGAGGAGCTATTTGCCTTGGTCGGTGGGCCGCCATGTCAGGCATTCTCGACGGCTGGGAGACGCCTTGGACTCAACGATGAACGTGGAAATGTCTTCTTGCACTTCATCGACATCATCATCGGACTCAGGCCGAAATACGCAATCTTTGAGAATGTACGTGGACTCCTCTCAGCCCCACTCCTGCACCGACCGCACGCGGAGCGAGGAGAAGGGGCCGCCCCTCTTATGGAGGAGGAACGGCCTGGGGGCGCACTTCTCTACATCTTGAGGCGACTTGAGGCCGCGGGTTACAAAACGACATTTAATCTATACAACACGGCCAACTTCGGCGTTCCTCAGATTCGTGAGAGGTTGATCTTCTTCGCATCACGCGAGGGTCGTTCAATCCCGTATATGGCTCCAACCCATGACAAAACAGGAGCCAACGGACTCCCGCTTTGGCGCACATTCCGTGAGGCGGTCGAAGGCCTTGATCTAGGGGACTGCGAGGCCGGGAAGTTCAAGAACGTCTTCGCTATTACCGCATGTTGAGGGAAGGGCAGAACTGGCGCGATTTGCCGAAAGAAGTACAACCGGAAGCGATGGGGGCTAGTTGGTTTGCAGGGGGTGGAAAAACGGGTTTCTATCGTCGTTTGGCTTGGGATAACCGTCACCCACCTTGGTGACATCACCTACCATGCCCGCTACCGACCTCTGTCATCCAGAAGAACTCCGCCCTTTGTCCGTGGAGGAATACAAGGCCCTTCAGACGTTCCCGGGTGATTATGTGTTTGCCGGAAAGCTGGATGATAAGTACAGGCAAATCGGGAATGCAGTGCCTTGCTTGTTCGGGGAGGCCATCGCGAAGCACATTGTACAGTTCGATGAAGGACGCCTCACCCCTCAGAAAACGAATGGACTGAAGCTAAGCCGCTACGTTGGCACGGATCATGAGTCATGGCGCGAGGAAGCCGAGCCGAGGCAAAAGATATTATTTGCGTGAGATTTGTTTTTCTGCTGAGTCTGGACGTAGCAGTTTCCAAGGCTCTGTTCTTAGTTCACGGGCCACATCCTCCAAGCGATCTAATGTCGGTGCGTTCACGCCCCGCTCAATCAGGCTAATGAAATCCACCGAGTAGCCCGTTTTCTCTGCCAACTGTTCCTGTGTTAATCCTACCCTCTTGCGCCCTTGCGCGATGTTGCTGCCCAGAACGGATCGAAAGCTGCTCACAAGACGGAAGTCTATAGATGGGCCCACAATCTCACACGAAGTTTATCTGCCAGTATCCACATGGTAAACGGATCACTTCCGATAGCCCACTAATCTGCACTTGCCTCGGGTTGCACCACTACCAAAAGCACCACCCCGACGATGGTAAACATTCGGAATGCCTCTTCCTGCCCATTCCACATTCGCGACTGCCACATCAGAAACCATTCACCCCCGACATCGAGGAACGCCACCAACCACATCAGCAGGCTGCTAGTCAGCGCAATCACGGCAACGTTCTGCGCGGCGGCGAATTGTGCCCTGTCCGCGCGATACGATTGCAGCAACCGAACCCCAGCCCACCAGCATAGAAGCATAGTGACTGATTCCCAGGCGATGATGCCGACATAGAAGACCGTATGTACCAGCGGCGAATCGACGGCGCGCCACATGAGGTGGTTCGCCGGAAAGGTTGAGTCCATCATCAGGACGTGGCGGACAAACTCATAGTTGGAGCCGTAATCCGTGATGTTGTTCAGGACCAGAATCGTGTAGAAAAGTGCGATTGCAAAAACCAGAACCGCTTTGGAAACGCGAAGCGCGGTTACATGCTGCATAGGTTCTCGCACGCGGGAATTATATCTCGAGGTGAATTAGTGCGGACTTTCTTGGAGTGCGCGCAAATATCCCTTCAACGATCTACTGCACTCGTTTGAGATCCATTATCCAATCCGTTTCCCACGTTTTACCACCATCGGTCGATTCTGCCTGCTCCCAGTGAGCTGAGGTAGATGTGATCTTGGACCATAGGAGCCGTGTGCGGACTGGTTTCCCGCCTTCGGTATCGTCGTTCGCATAGAACGTTCCTATGCCATTGTGGAAGCTTCCTCTCACCGGCGGATCCATCGGCCCGAGTGGCGTCCTGCCGTCCTTCCACCAGATCGACCACTGCCCCGTCTTGGTATCGAACGATCGGAGAGCTACACCTCGGTAAGTGCCGCCCGGAACTTCGAACACAGTGTCGTCTACATTAGCGTAGCCGCCCATCAATGGCTGGGTGAATAATGTCCCTTCGAATTCGATCCACTCGTGACTGTTGACGAGGCGATGCTTCAGCTTTCGATGATGGACTTGCCAGCGTCCGAATAAAAAATCGAAGTCATGCAGTCCGGGCACTGCACTTTTTGTCTGACCTATCCCTGCTCCCGAACCCGGGGAGGACTGCGCCATAGTGAGCCTCGACGACGCCAGGCCTATCCCCAGGCACAAGATCACAGCAATCCGCTGACGTATTTCCACGTATGACTCCTCTTCGTACCGAAATACTGCCGGCCCCAGTGTAGCGTATGGCTGCGGCAATCAGCGATTTACACACATTGAGAATTGCCCGACCGGGTTCGATGAGTGTAATGGCGATTTAACGCCAAGTAGAGAGTGCGGTTTCTGCGCTCGTTCACGCAACTCCCAGGCCACGGCATAGTCATCGCTTCTTTCCCCCGACGAAGGGCATGGTGGCAGCCTGCTTCATCCACGACGCCAATTGGCGCGCGTCGAAGTCGTCAACCGAAGCTAACTCGACTCCGCGGGTGGATTTGCCCATCCCGATCGGCGTCACGGGAGGTTCCGGCTTGAGCTCCGTGCCCCGTATGAACATCAGTTTCACATGGCCGACGAAGGCGCCGGATGAGAAGCACCATCCTCCGTCCACCCCGTAGTACGCCATGCCCCACTTCACCGCTCGCTGGACACCCGGCAAACTTTTGGCCGCCAGGGCATCAATGCGCTCGGCGATGCCGCGCTGCGGCTGCGGCAAGCTGGCGATATACGCGAATACGGGTTCGTCGCCGGTTGCGGCCTTCGCGGCGCTTGCCTTGCCAGTCATGGCGACTAGCAGCTTCGCAGGAGTCTTGCCTTGGGCACTTTTCTTGCCCTTGCGGCTGGCCACACGCCTCGTTGGTTGATTGATTGACCGCGTCATTTCGTCGCCTTGTTCCCCAGAGCTTACCCTGAGCGAAGTCGAAGGGTTCGTGCCGCCCAATCATATAACGTCAGCGGTTTTCACTTCTCTGATTTTGGGGCGCTAACCTGGGCGGGGGATTCCTTAAACCATCCGAAACTTTTGAATTACTCGGCAATCCCTGGTTAGCTCGCCTTCGGCTACGCGGAACCTAGGCACCAGACAGGAGCACCAAGTCGGCCGCTTCCTCGGCATCCCTGAGAAGCGTCTTGCGCGGCGTGCCTATCCGCGCACGCATGGTCAGGCCACGCGCTAAATCCGTGACTTGGGCTGCGCGCACGGCTACCGGAAAGTCAGGCGGGATGTCTCCTGCACAGATCCCGTCCCGCAAACGGCGCTCCACCAGCGCCGCGCCGCCCGCGACCGTGCTCTGCAGGAACCGCCGGACCTCAGCGTCGCTCACAAGCGGCGCGACGCACACGATAAGGCAGCCCCGGGCAGACCCTTTCTCGGTCGCACTTTCGACGGCGTACCTCAGAAAGCCCGCGATCGAGTCGCGAAGACTCTGTGGCGAGAGGAGTGCCTTCGCGGCTGCTGCGCCCTTCCGTTCTGCGTACGCCCTAAGGACACGCAAGAATATCGCTCGCTTGTCCCCAAAGACGGCATACAGGCTCGGCCGTCCCACACCCATCCCGGCGACGAGATCGTCAATCGTCACTCCGTCGTAGCCTTTCGACCAGAACACCTGAGTCGCCTTCTCCAGCGCCCTCGTCTCGTCGAAGCTGCGCGGTCGCCCCCGCGGCCTAGCTGTATTTTGAATCATTTGGTTCAATACTCCTTGACAATGGTCATCGAACCAACCAATATATAACTGAATAGTTCGTAATTAGCAAGCTGGCTCTGGCCTCGCGGGACCTCACGGCTCGGCCTTCACACTTTCACCACGGAGATGCCAATGGAACATTCGATCGCTAACGAAAGTATCTTAATAACCGGAGCAAATGCTGGGCTGGGGAAAGAGACTGCCCGACAGTTAGCATTGAAAAAAGAAACAAGAAAGGTAATTCTTTTTTGCAGAAATCGAGCGAGGGCGGCGGCAGCAAAAAAAGAGCTTGAGGAGAACACGGGGAAGAAGATTTTTGACATCGTTATTGGGGATGTCACAGACGCGGATTCGGTGAGAAAAGCTGTAGAGGAGATAAAGGAGCCGATTGACGCGATTGTCTTAAATGCAGGTGGAGTAGTGGGTAAAACGGCCGCGAAATCTACGCCTTCCGGAATGAATGAATTAGCTGCTACGAACATTTTAGGCAACGTGATTCTAGCGGAGGAATTGATTAAACGAGACAAGCTACGGAAAGCAGTTCTAGCAGTTAGTGCGGAAGCTGTTCCAGGAGTAAAGGCGCTCGGAATAAAACGAGTTTCGATGAGGACTTCTTCTATAGATGAGTTTGCTGCTGTTCTTGATGGATCCTATTTCGGTAAGAAGTTCGTTGCATTGCAAGCATACGCATATGTCAAGTATGCGGAAACCATGTGGACGTTATCCATGGCGAGAAAATATCCTAAGCTCAAGTTTGTTGTTGTGAGCCCAGGAAATACAAAAGGAACTCAGGCGCCAGATAGTCTTCCCCCGCCAATGCGGTTTATGTTGAAGTACGTGATGATGCCTATTGTTTTCCCATTGATGGGCGGAATGGTGCATACGCTGGAAGTAGGTGCAAAACGCTTTGTAGATGCCATCTCGGATGAGCGGTATAGGAGCGGCGTTTTCTATGCCAGCAAAGAGGGTAAGTTATCAGGGGACATGGTGGACCAGAGCACCTTTTTCACTGATTTGAAAAATACTTCGTTTCAAGATAACGCCAACGAGGCAATTCACCATTTCATAACTTAGGTCTGAAAAAGCCTGGTGCCCCAGGTTCGCGCCCCATCATATAGCGTCCGCGGTTTCTCTCCTCTGATTTCGAGCGCTAACCTGGGTGAAAAAGAATTCCTTGAACCATTCGAAGATCTTGAATTGCTCGGCCAACCCAGGTTAGCTAGCCTTCGGCTACGCGGAGCCCTTCGACTGCGCTCAGGGCAGGCTCTGGGGCACCAGGCACGTAATTTGGGGGCACTTCCGTCTGTCCCCGAATTTTCCTGAACGCGTATTGTTGCGCGAATTGACACGCGACCCGCAGCGACCTAAGATGTTGCTACAACCGGATGCCGCGAAAGCGGTGCATTTTCTATTGTCGGCTCACACCGAGAATAATGCCCAAATGGTTTTCGTGCATGATCTCGCGCTGAATCAGGCCGCTCAGAAAAGGAATGTCCTGCGGATGATCCAACAGATCCACCAGGCGGCAGCATGCCTTCAGGAATTCCGGCGTGGTCTCGCCGATTGACATAGCGGGACTGTCCGATGGAGGTTCTGCGACATGGATTTCCTCACGGCTGATCAACTCCCGCACCATAGCCATATCCAACTTGATTGACAGTGCGAGACAGGGAGCCTCCTCGGTCGCCTCGGCCACCCAGCTGACGATCGGCAAATCGACCGCAGTCACCACGAAGCGCGACCGGTCGTAGGTAAAGCTGGTCTGGCCAAGGTTGACCCGCTTGCTCCCCTGTGCGACTACGATGATTCCCGGATGGTAGGTCATCCGGCATGGCGGAGTAGGCGCAATCCGCTGGTGGAGGCTGACGCCCTGGATCTCTGTTGTCCGATTCTCTTCCTTGCCCAAGAAGGAGGCAATTTTCTGCGCGAGTTCTGCCTGCGACCCGCGGGCTTCGTTCGCTTTCAGAATGGCTTTTTCTTTTGTGTTTTTCATGTTAACGATCTCTACCATCCTAATTAAAGATAGCCGCCTGTCTCCAGCAAAGCCATTAGTTTTTCGCCTGACGAGAGGAATAGGCAATAAGTAGGCAGGATCGGGCTACCAGTTGACGGTCCTTTACCTTTAAATTCGAGGATCCAAGAAACAATAGAAGAGTGAAGAGAGCCATGAAAACCTTAACCCTATTATGGGTCTGTTTCTATTAACGATGATTGCGCAATCGTCCTACGCGCAGCAGTCGCCACTGCCGCCAACGGAAACGATTAAAACTGCCGCAAGTCATACACCCCAGCAACAAGAAGTCATCAACCTCTCAAACATGAAATGGGATTGGATGGCAGACAAGAAGGTCGATTCCTTAGAGACACTATTTGATGACAAAGCCATGTTCACTCACATGGGGGGGACATGGGGAAAAACCCAGGAACTAGCTACCATTAAAAGCGGTGGCATCTGGTACAAAAAAGCTGTGGTTTACGCAGTTGATGCTCGCACATTTGGTAACACAGCCATCCTGCTAGAGGACATTGATTTGCAGGCAGTAGTCGGTGAGCACGAAGTCACCAATCCCTTTATGGTGACTGAGGTGTATATCAAGGAAAACGGCAAGTGGAAGCTCGCCCAACTCACGTTCTCGCATCTGCTTAGGCCAGTCAAAATGAATAACAATAATAATTAACCACACAGGTAGAGAGAGCCGGGAGTTCCACAAAATTCGGCGCTCTTGTAAAGCAGGGGTTCTGGCTCCGAGGAATGTTTCGTCAATAGCTTTGCAAGGAGAATCAATGAAGAAGCGCTCACTCGGGAAAAGCGGACTCGAAGTCTCTGCCTGGGATTCGGTTGCATGGGATTATCTTCGGCCTATGGCCTGCCGACGCCGCGTCCAGACGGCGTGAAGATTATTCGTACAGCCTTCGAGCAAGGCTGTCCTCTTCGCTACGGCAGAGGCTATGGCCCGTTCGGAAACGAAGAACTTGTGGGTGAAGCATCGCAACATTTCGGATCGGGTGGTGATCGCCACAAATTCGGCTTCGACATTGATTCGAAATCAGGACAGCGACGCAGCGGCCTGAATAGCCGTCCGGAGCACATTCGAGAAGTTGTTGAAGCGATGCTGAAACGCCTGAAGACCGACACCATCGACCTGCTGTACCAGCATCGTGTTGACCCTGCGGTTCCCATTGAGGACGTTGCGGGCACTGTGAAGGACCTCATCGCAGCCGGGAAGGTCAAGCACTTCGGACTTTCCGAGGCAGGAGCGCAAACCATACGCCGTGCACATTCTGTGCAGCGCGTGACTGCCGTTCAGAGCGAATATTCGCTGTGGACCAGAGATGTCGAGCAGAACGACGTGCTCCGGACATGCGAAGAACTGGGCATTGGTTTTGTTCCGTTCAGTCCGCTCGGCGCGGGCTTCCTCACGGGTAAGATCGACACAATAGTCGGCACAACAACTTCGGGAACGTCCCGCCTGTCCCCGGTCATGTCCCATTCGCGCAAACGGCGCGCGATACAGGACGGGTACACGGTCTCTTGAGCTTTACTTCTTCAGTTCTTTACTTCTGGGGCCGCGACTCCGGCGGCACAAGACCTGCGAGGCGGTAGTACACAACCAGCTGGCCGTAGTGTTCACCGCTATGCTCGATGATGCCGTACGCGATGTCGAGAACGCGCGATTTCTGCCCAGGGAAATAAACCACCTCCGTCGTCATGCCTTTTTCGCCTTTCGCCTGGATGGCGGCTGCGCCATCGGCGAAGGATTTCTTGACGAAGGCAACGATGTCGGCCTTGGACTTGTATTGGTCGCGCTTCGGATCTTCCGCGGGAGGCTTCTGCCCCGTCACAGGATTGGTGAAGTAGTAGCATGAACCCGCCGCGTGCAGTAACTGCTCGGCGAAGCTGCGCTCCGCGGGTGTCGGCTTGAAGTCATATTTGTCCTCGGGAAAATCTTCGGCCATCGCCGTCAGCTTGCGGCCAATCTCATTCCAGGAATCGAGCACGACTTTCATTTCCGGATCGGCAGGTTTGACGGCTGCGTCGTTCTTCATCACGTCCTTCTTCATTGCGTCTTCCTTCGTCGCGTCCTGGGCATGGGCGGGAAATGCGAATGCCAGCAGGACGAAGACGATAGCGAGAAACGGTATTCTTTTCATTTTTTTCTCCATGATTGAATTTCGAGAATCTGACTGCAACTTCTTATTTCGCCTGCGCCCGCCCCGCAACAACTGCGGCAAGTTTATCGAGTTGCTCGATCCAGCCCTCTAGTTGACCGCTATTTTTTGCGCTCTCCATAGGTTCATTTCCAATTAAGGTGAGTTTCGTTTGGCCGTTTCCGAGATCCTCGAAGAGGGTCACGTCGTAGGCGCCGGCGATGGCCCCAGGTTCCATTCCCAATTGCTCAGGGTCAATCTTGTTTCCCTCCGAGTCCGAAAAATACATGAGGGAAACGATCTTTTCTTGGGGAACAATCTCGTGGTATTCAACCGCATTCCAGCCGCAGAGCTGCCCATCCGGCGCATTCATGCAGAGGAGAAGTTTTCCTCCAACGCGAAAATCCATCTGGCAAACGGGACAGCTAAAACCTTTCGGCCCCCACCACTGCATGATGTACTTCGGGTCTGTCCACGCCTTCCAAACCAACTCGCGTGGGGCATCAAAAATTCGTGTGACAACCATCCGCTCTATCTCGTTAACCGTGTTTTTTGTCATCTCTGACCTCCGCTTTTTTCATTTGATTCACAACCACCTCCAACTTGTCGAAACTCTCTTCCCAGAATCGGCGATAGCTGATCGCCCAGTCGCTGACTGTCTTTATCGCCTCGGGCCTAAGCGTGCACACGCTCTCTCTTCCACGCTTCGTCTTGAGCACAATCCGCGCCCGCACCAGATAAGCAATATGTTTTGAAACCATCTGCTGCGAAATTGCAAACGGCTTCGTCAATCCATGCACCGAGGCTGGCCCATGGGAGAGTCGTTCGATCATTGCCCGCCGGGTTGGATCCGACAAAGCCGCAAACGTTGTGCCTAATTTATCCACAACCATATGGTAGTGGATTATCGGTCAATGTCAAGTATGAATTTTGCCTCACCGAGTGGGCGGTGATGGTGCCGGGCTACCCGCCAGTCCGGCGACTTACACTCGTTGGAATTGCCCGACCGGGCTAAATGAGTGTAATGGGGACGTTTCGCTAATTGACAGCCAGACACGTAGACTATACGGCATGAGAACTGTGCAACTGGCCGCCCTTATCGTACTCGTCACGGTCTTCGCGGCTGCACAGTCGAACCAGTCTGAAACGCATGAGGACAACCTGTACGCGCTTGCACTCAAGACAAGCATCCTGCAAATGGAGAAGGAGTACGGGCACATCGACGACACCGTACTCGGCGAACGAACGCGGACGGATTATCGCCACATGATCGTTGAGGCAAACCCGCTGATTACCAAAGGGCTTCCGACAGAGTTCGAGAATCATTTCGTCGAGTACCTCGACAGCCAAGCACTGGTAGAACGTTACAAGAAGTCGGGAAAGTCCTACGCGACCCTCGTGATTGAGCCGATGCAAAATGAAGGCAAGACCTTGAAGGTCGCTGTTGTTGTTCACTGGGTCAGCTATGTGAAGGGCCACCTACAGCTGGGACTTTCAGACTGGAGTAACGTCGAGTTTCACTATGACTGCGACAAACAGCAGTTCATCATAAGCTCGGTGAAATTGGGCGAGATATAAAGGCATCCCGCGCGCGAGTCCCTCCTACAAAATGATCTCTTTCTCAAACATCAATAAGCAGTATGGCAAGCAGTTGCTCTTCGTGGACGCTTCGTTTCAGCTGAATCCCGGCGAAAAAGTCGGACTGGTCGGCCCCAATGGGGCGGGCAAGACAACGCTCTTCCGTATGGTGGTCGGTGAGGAAACTCCCGACGACGGCGCGGTCTCCGTCCCAAAGAAGTTGACGATCGGCTACTTTCGCCAGGACGTTGAGGAGATGCAGGGCCGTTCGGTGCTGGATGAAGCGATCGCAGGTAGCGGACGGGTCGGCGATCTGCACCATGAGCTCGAAGCCTTACAGCGCGAAATGTCTGACCCTGACAAAGCTGATGACATGGACCGCATTCTTGAGCGTTTCGGTCATGTTCAGGAGGAGTACGAGCACCTAGGCGGTTACGCCCTCGAATCGCAAGCCCGTGAAGTGCTCCACGGTCTGGGATTCAAAGACGACCAGATTGACGGCGACGTGGGCGCTCTCTCGGGCGGATGGAAAATGCGGGTTGCGCTGGCGCGCGTCCTGCTCGGAATGCCCGACGTGTTGCTGATGGACGAACCGACGAACCATCTCGACATCGAATCCATCATCTGGCTGGAACAGTTTCTCAAGTCATTTCCCGGCGCGCTGCTGATGACTTCGCACGACCGCGAGTTCATGAATCGTCTGGTCTCAAAGATTGCGGAGATTGACGGCGGCGAAATCATCACCTACTCGGGTGACTACGACTTCTATGAGCGCGAAAGAGCGGTGCGAGAGAGCAATCAGCAGGCAGCATTTGCCCGGCAGCAATCAATGCTGGCGAAAGAGCAGCGCTTCATCGATCGTTTCAGGACGCACGCCGCCAAAGCGGCCCAGGTGCAGAGCCGAATTAAAGCGCTCGACAAGATCGAGAAGATCGAACTGCCAAAGAAGCGTCAGGTCGTGGAATTTAAGTTTCGCGTCCCTCCACGCTCCGGCGAACAGGTGGCCGTCCTGGAGAATCTGCACAAGAGTTACGGCCCGCGTGTGATTTATGAAGGCTTCAATCTAACCATCCGCCGCGGAGAACGCTGGGCGGTCATGGGAAGAAACGGCGCGGGCAAGACCACACTGCTTAAAATGATTGCCGGAGCTAGCGCTCCAGATGCGGGAAGCGTGCGCCTCGGCGCCAGCCTCAATATGGGCTACTTCGCGCAACAGGCTTTAGACACGCTCAATCCCGAGCTCACCGTCGCCGAACAGTTGCAACAGGATTTCCCCCAGGACGGTATCGGCTCGCTGCGCAATCTCGCAGGAGCATTCCAGTTCTCCGGCGAAGACGTGGATAAGAAGATTCGCTCACTTTCTGGCGGGGAAAAATCTAGGCTGGCTATAGCGCGCATGCTCTACAACCCGCCGAACTTCCTCGTCCTCGACGAACCGACGAATCATCTGGATCTTGCGACCAAGGAGATGCTGGTGGACGCCCTCAAAGACTTTGAAGGCACCATGATCTTCGTATCGCATGACCGCATGTTCCTTCGCGGTCTCGGCTCCCGTGTGCTGGAACTGGGCGGTGAGAGCGGCACGGACCGCACTCCCACTGTCTATCCCGGCTCCTATGTTGAATATGTCCAGAAGCTTGGACATGAGGCGCCCGGGATCTATTCGTAGGGCTTGCAGGACTTGAGGCCGTCGTGGTCGATTTTATCGATTTTCGTCGATCCACGCGCGAGCCGTTCACCGGAGGCCTCATTCGCTAAAATCACAGCATGACAGCTGACAGTTGCGTTGTGGTGTTCGACCTTGGCGGCGTGCTCATCGATTGGAATCCGCGTTATCTCTATCGCAAATTGTTCCAAGATGAAGCAGAAATGGAAGATTTCCTGGCGAACGTGTGCACGGCGCAATGGAATTTGCAGCAAGACGCCGGGCGAAGTGTTGCAGAAGCCAGCGCGGCATTGAAACTTGTGCATCCCCATCGAGCTGACATGATTGATGCGTGGGTCGAGCGTTTCGATGAAATGATGGCGGGGCCGATCGCGGGTACCGTTGATATTCTGGCCGAGCTGCGGGACCGGGAAGTTCCCATCTATGCCCTGAGCAACTGGTCGGCAGAAACCTTTCCGGTTGCGCAGAGGAGGTTCAATTTCCTGCAGTGGTTCCGCGGAATCCTGCTCTCCGCCGAAGTGCGACTGGTCAAACCCGATCCGCGAATCTTTAAGTGCTTCTGTGAAAAGTTTGATCTGTGTCCGGAGCAAATCATTTACATCGATGACCTACCGCACAACGTAGACGCGGCCAGGGCGTTCGGGATGCACGCGATTCGATTTAGGGATCCGGGCACGTTGCGTCAGGAACTGGCGCAGCTTGGGCTATTGGATTAAGCCGTGCGACCTGACTCTTTCGCAGGCGTGCGACCCTCTCGCCTAAAGCCGGGTACACGGGGACTACCCCCGCGGACCTGGCGAGCCAGAAGGCCCGTCTGTAAGATTGTGACGCTGTGAGCGACTAGAGATTCAGCGGCTGTGATTAAGCAAGCAAAATCCAAGTCTGGAGTGGCATGGTCGAGCTCGAGGAGATCGTCAAGGTCCATACGCCGATGGTGCGCCGCATTGCGACTGCCTATGAACGCTATCCAGACCAAGTTGACGATCTGGTACAGGATGTTTGGATTGCGGTATGGCAGGCCCTCCCGCGGTTGCAGGACCAAACGACGCTGAAAAGTTATATCGCCAGGATAGCCCAAAATATTTGCGTGACTCATGTGCGGCGGGCGCTGGTGCGAAAGACGCAGGCACTGAGCGCTACTCTCACCGACACTCTGTCCGATTCGGCACCGCCGCTTGATGAAGCCGCCGCCCATGCGGCGCGGCTGGCGCGCCTGATTGAGGCCGTGCGGAACCTGCCCGAAAGTCTCAAGGCAGTGGCGACCCTTTATTTGGAGGACATGCCCATCAAAGAAATTGCCCTCGCGCTGGGAATCAGTGAAAACAACGCCTCGGTGCGGCTGAACCGCGCCAAAGCTGCGATCAAGCTCAGCTTCGGAGAACCCTCATGACTCCCATGCCCCAACCCGATCCGCTGGTTTCTCTCTGGCAAACTGCTCCCAAGCCCGACACACAAAGCCTTATGCAGGATTTGCAGCGCCTGAACCGGCTGCGTCAGCGCACCAACCGGACTGTGCTGGCAATATTTTGTGGCATCGCGTTGCTGCTCATATTTGAGGAGGCGACTGGACGGCTTGCAACGCATGGGTTTCTGAGCGTGATTTGGATCGCGACAGTGGCAGGCGGCGTGCTTTGGCACAGGCGCGCGCGCTGCAACCGGCTGGATGCGCTCACGTCGGATACCGTCAGCCTCTTGAAAGCAATGATTGTGCGTGCGAAGAAAGATCTGTTCATCGCGCGATGCTTGTATGCCGGGGTGCCGGTTAGCGCGACGGCGAGCTATGTCGTGTTGAAACTTGCAGGCTTTGGGGCATCGACGCCAGCCGGAGTAGGACATACGTTGGTACATCCGCACCTTGCAATGGTGTGGCTGGGAGCACGTGTCGCCATATTGGTCGGCATGGTGGTGGCGGGTGTGGTCCTGGCACGTGCGAGGAGCGCTCAGGTTCGGGACCTCGAAGAAAAACTGAGAGCGCTAGAATCCGATCCGTAAGGTTTGCGTTTGTGGTGCGACTGGAGTACTGACGCTTGCCGAAGCGGGCAATGCGATCTTCTTCTTTAGGAGGAATTATGTTTAATGCATCAATCCGCAATATTGTTATTGCTCTGGTTACGAGCGCCGCTCTGCTCGGCGTCGCCTTCTATCAACGGTATGAAACCCCGCACCACGGATCGTCCGTTATGTTCTTTATTCTCGCCGCTTTCATCTGCCTGCCGCGATTCGTCTCCGGGCTACTTCGGTGTATGAACCGCGGGAAAAAGCCGTCGATCGGTTGAGGTCTTTCGGGGGGCGCATCCCATCTTTACCAAATGCGCAAAGGTGCGCCACCCTCTCTTAATCGACTTTCCCGCGCAACACCGTAATTGACGCCTCCGGCAGCGTGTAGGTGACGCCTTCGCCACCATCGGGATGGGAAGTAACGCCAGGACCGTCGGGAGCGGCATAGCCATTTTGTCCGGCGGGATGCCAGATGTAGTTGTCGGAGCCGAAACTTATCTGCGTCACTGTGCCCTGAAAATAGTGGTCGGTATTATTTTGCGAGTTGTGGAAGTCCACGGTAAGGGTGTGCGGGGTGAATTGGTCTTTGTTCACGAGCAGCACCGCCCATTGGCCATCCGGACGAAGTGTTGCATAGACGGTGACGAGCACATGACCTTTGTCGTCGACAATGTTGCTCATCGCGGGATAGACCGCGTGTTGCTTATCCACGGGCTGCGACCACTGCTGGGTCAGCATTTGCGCAGCAAAATATTGTGAAGTCACCTGGCTGACGTCGTAATTGCCGTCCACGTTAAACATTCCGAAAGTTCCCCAACCACCGCAACCCTGGTACATCGGGAGCGGTTCCCACTGGTAGTAATAAAGCGCCTGGCCTCCGGCGGTGAGAAATGAGCCTGCATAGTCCGCGAGCCAGAGAGCCCCAAAAGGCTGCATGTATTCAATGGCCGTGTCGTAGGCGATATTGGATTCGGTAATCTGCATGGGAATGCTGGCGGGCAATCCATCCTGCCGCCAGACTTTCATGATATTGGTGACAGCGAGAGGCTCATAGTACAAATCGGCCCACGCCATGTTGCAGGGATCAAATGGATAATGCTCGAACGTCATCACGTTCAAATCCCGCGCGTGACCGTGGCTTTGCAAGTAGCGCAGAAAACGATTGAACCAGGAGACATTTCCCTGCGAGTTGGGCCAAACTTGAATATCGGTGTTGGCGCCTTCGAAGACCGGACCGGCGAGTTGGATTTTCGGATCAACTTTGTGGATCGCGTCGGCCCACTGGACGTATAGCGCCGCGTCGTCTTCGGGCACGACGAACTGGCCGTCAGGCTCTTCCCCCAATTCGACATAGCGAATGGGATAGCCTTTGCTCTCGATATATGCGATCTGATTGGCCGCGTTGTCCGGATTGTCGTAGAGCATGGCCACGGGCACAGTCATCGGAATGTTGCGAATGAGGCCGCTCTGGTAAAGGCGGTCAAATCCCGGTTGCTCGCCGTCATCGGTGGCGATTTCTTTGGGCACGTGCCACGGGTCAACTGACGAACTGTAAGTCAGCGTCTGGTTTTGACTGGCGCTGTGGTGCATGAAGTCTTTGAACTGGCCGCTAGAGTTCATGGCGCCTAAATAGACTTCGTTGATGGCGAAACCGACGCAGTTGCGCGAGTCGGACGCGCCGGCAGTATCGCAAGTGTTGGAAGATGCGGTCATGAGCACGCGCACAAACTCGACCTTTTTCGCGCCCGAGATGAGTTGCAACGTAACCGTGCCGCCGGTCGCGCCAGTGATTGTTCCGTTGGGAAACGTAATCCAGTTTCCTTGCCCTTGATTGCCGATGGCGTCGTCGCCCGTCCAATACTGCACCTGATAATTCTCTGCGTAGGGATCCGCCCATGCAATCTTGATCGTGTTCACTGGAAGAGCGCTGCCGAGGTCAACGATGATCCATCCAGGATGCAGAGAATTGTCTTCGTGCGTGAACATCTGTCGAGATAGGGATCGCTTTTCCAGTAAGTAATGAGGTCGCCGTCATCGAGGACGGAATACCCGCCGCTGGTGCCATAGTTACTCGTGGTCCCCCGGTGAGGCAGGTTGTATCCGAACGAACGTTCGTTCGGTCCAGCGGTAGGGGAGCCAACGAAATATCCTTGCTGATTTGAAGAATCGCTCCATGTCCCGATGGGATTCCAATGCCACGCCTGAATGGAAAGCTCGGTGTTGAGGCGATAGCTGACCGGCCCCCATCCGGCCGTGAGCATTTGCTGCACATGCGCTGGATCGTAAAGAATATGGGTGGAATTCAGTGGATCGCGATCGACAGCCGAACCGAGCGCGCGCAGTGGGCTATAAGAATTGGTCGAGTGGCCGGGAGTGATGTCAACAGTGGCTTGCTGGGCGAAGAGTGGAAGAGCGAGGAGAAACGTAAACGCCGCCACAATGGCGATAGTGAAACGTTTTAATACTATGGCGCAAAAAATTGCGGTGGGCGAGTGCAGGATTGGTCGCTTCATAGGAAGAGCCTCAGCAGATACAGCCCCACAATCTTAACCGATGCGTCAAGTGGGCACGGCAATGCTGAACGCCGGGGTTACCGCTCGTCTTCGTCGAGGCTCGTGGTGCCCGCCTTTGAAAACCGCGAACGGTGGGCATCCTCTTACGTCGTGGTTCAATACCGAATCGAACGAAAGCTCCGTTGGCCGTTTTTTGCTGAAGGCACAATTTGCCTCAACTCCCATCCCTCCCTAAAATAGAAGGACGGCTTCCCGCCACAACTTATGATTCATTTTCCTGTTCCCGAAGCACTTACTTTTGACGACATTTTGCTGCTGCCGGCGCATTCTGACATCGTGCCGGCGAACGCCAACACGCAGACGCAACTCACACGAAACATTGCGCTGAATATTCCCGTCATCAGCGCGGCCATGGACACGGTCACCGAATCCCACATGGCGATTGCGATGGCCCAGCAGGGCGGCATTGGCGTGATTCACCGCAACCTGACCGTCGAGCAACAGGCGGAAGAAGTGGACAAGGTCAAGCGCTCGGAGAGCGGAATGATCGTGGACCCGGTAACGATGTCCCCGGACGCGAAAGTCAGCGACGCACTGGAGATGATGCGCAAATACAAAATCTCGGGCGTGCCGATTACGAAGAATGGCAAGCTGGTGGGAATTTTGACCAATCGCGATCTGCGATTTGAGAGCCGCTTCGATGTTCCCATCGAAAAGGTGATGACGAAGAAAAACCTGATTACGGTACCTGTGGGCACCACGCTCGAAGACGCGGAAAACATTCTGCACGAGCATCGCGTTGAAAAACTGCTAGTGGTGGATGACAACTACGTGCTGAAGGGCCTCATCACCGTCAAAGATATTCAGAAAAAATTGAAGTATCCGAATGCGGCGAAAGATTCGCAGGGCCGCTTGCGCGTGGCTGCGGCGATTGGCGCGACAGGCGACTATCTGGAGCGGGCGCAGGCGATGGTAAAGAACAAAGTCGATTTGCTGGCAATTGACAGCGCGCACGGGCACTCGACGCGGGTGATCGAAGCGATCAAAGCCATCAAAGCAAAGTTGCCCGAGGTGGATTTGATTGCGGGCAACGTGGCG
The DNA here is from genome assembly GCA_963702965.1 of Terriglobia bacterium. Classification (GTDB taxonomy): domain Bacteria; phylum Acidobacteriota; class Terriglobia; order Terriglobales; family Acidobacteriaceae; genus JAJPHW01. Next base: position 2,090,997 of record OY969776.1, on the reverse strand, counting down.
ACATTTGATGGAGCCTGCGCTCTAGCGAAAGCTGGCGCGGACGCCATTAAAGTTGGCATTGGGCCGGGCTCGATTTGTACGACGCGCGTGGTTACAGGCGCAGGTGTCCCGCAGATTACTGCGATTGCCGAGGCCTACCGCGCAACGAAAGACGCGGGCGTTCCAATTGTGGCCGATGGGGGAATCAAGTTCTCAGGCGACATCACGAAAGCGCTGGCTTCGGGCGCGGCTGCCGTGATGATCGGATCGCTGTTTGCGGGAACGGATGAAAGCCCCGGCGAATTGATTCTGTATCAAGGCCGCACGTTTAAGTCGTATCGTGGGATGGGATCACTAGGCGCGATGACGACGGGCAGCGGAAGTGCGGAACGCTACTTCCAGAATGCTGACGGCGACTCCTCAACCGCGATGAACGTTACCAACGGAGAGACGAACCGCCTGGCGAAGATGGTGCCGGAGGGAGTGGAAGGACGAGTTCCCTACCGCGGATCGGTTTCGCTGATTCTCCACCAGATGGTCGGCGGCTTGAAATCAGGCATGGGTTACTGCGGTTGCGGCACGATTCCCGAACTTTTGCAGAAGACGCGCTTCGTGCGCATCAGCGGCGCCGGGCTTCGCGAGAGCCACGTGCACGACGTCATGATTACGCGTGAAGCGCCTAACTATGCGGTTGAATAGGTGACCGCGCAGCGCAACGAAATTTTCAAGGCCTGGATTCCATCTCTTATTTGGATGGGCGTGATTGCTGTCGAATCCACCGCTTGGCTTTCCGCGAGCAACACCGGACGCCTTCTTTATCCTATCTGCCACTATCTTTTTGGCGTGACTCGCGAACACTTCCCTGTTTGGAATTTCTATATCCGCAAGAGCGGCCATTTCGTCGGTTACTTCACCATGAGCTTTCTGTTGTTCCGTTCATGGCGGGCCACACTGCCGCAATTTGGAAATGCCCGCTGGGCTCTGCGCTGGGGTTGGATCGCGTGGCTGATGACGACTTTCATCGCCAGCATGGACGAATGGCACCAGACGTTTATTCCTGGGCGAACCGGAAGAGTGCATGACGTGGTGTTGGATAGCACGGCCGCGCTGGTGGCGCAGATTGTCCTGTTTCTTTTCTTACGCGAGCGTTGGCGAGACGAGCGCGCGAAACGCTAGCGAGCCCTGAGCCAGGCGTCCATACTCGCTCCTTGCGATTTTTGGAATGCGAGACAGCCGTCGATGCGCTCGAGGCTCTGTTGCACGGCGCGTTCCGCTCCCGGCGCTTTATGGGTGGCGAAGAATTGCTGAATGTCATCATGCATGGACGTGGAACACGCCTCCCCCAAAGCTGAGACTGCGCCACGCCCCCCGAACGAGGTGACTTTTTCTGCGAGATCGTCCCAGTGGGCTTTTAGATAGATCCAGGTGGTGTCGCGCGTAGACGCGTTGCCAAGCAACGCGCCGAAGAACCGGGGATAATCCTGCTGCCGAATGCTACCGCGTTGAACCAGTGAGAGCGTGCGCGCTGTCAAAGCCGGGTCTCGAAAAGACACGAGCGCGCCGAGGCAAAGCCCGTACTCTTGCGGCGAGTCGGTTTGCGTCAGGCGTTTGAACAACTGGTCATAGAGCGCGGCATCTCCGTGCGAAGCGGCAACGTAGAACGCCGCCCCCGCAATCGTGCCATCCACCGAGCCGGCATCTTTCAGATATTGCTCAACAAGTTTGTGAGCCCGCGCGATCGCGTCTACATCATCAGCACCGCCGAGGATGCTTAACAGGGTGGACCGCAAAGCTCGGGTTTCGTCGCTATCTTTCGGCGACATTTTCCAGCCGATTTGCTTCGCCAGCGGAGTGAATTGTTCGCGGACAAACTGACTAAAAGCGGCAGATTGACCGGTCGAAACCAGGATTGTTTGGATATATTGGAGATGGCCTCCGAGCATGTTCAGAACGCTCAGATTCCGTTCGCCGCGGAGAGATGCAACAAGCTGCATAAAATCTGCGACTTGCATCCGTTCGGCGCGGGTCATTGCCCACGCATCCTCGAGGAAAGCAATCCTCTCGGGCACATTCAGCTGCGCTTCGGCGACAGAGTCGAGTTTTTCCAGGTCCGCCGGCGAATACGCGACGCGGTAATAGCCTTTGGCATCGCGATTGGCAAAGAGCCACGTGGGACACGATTTCAACGAAATGGCATTTTCCTGGCCGGCGATGACCGCGCAGTCATCATCCGCGGGGTTGGCGCTCTTCATGCACACAGGAATTTGCCACAATGACTTGTTGCCGTCATCTCGAGACGTTTCAGACAGCAAGAACCGTTGCTGATGGACATCGAGTTTCGCGACCTTGTTTGTACATTCAGTGCTGACCGTCAGCACGGGAACACCTGGCTGCATCACGAATGTTGGCATGATTTTGTCCACCGGCTTGCCGGACGCTTCCGCCATAGCGCCCCAGAAATCCGCAGAAGTGGCGTTGCCGTTGGCGTGGGCTTGCAAGTAGGCGTTTACGCCTTTACGGAACGTTTCAGGCCCAACATAAGATTCAAGCATCGAGAGTACGGCCCCGCCTTTTTGATACGTAATGCCGTCGAACATTTCTTTGATTTCTGAAGGCGTCTTCGGATCGCCGTGGATGGCCCGGGTAGCGCCCAACGAATCCAGGCTGATGATCTGCTGCGCCGAAACCGTATCTTCGTCTTCTAAATGCCAATCAGGATGCCAGGCCGCGATGGGCTTGGTTTCCATCCAGGTCGCAAAGCCTTCATTGAGCCAAATATCGTCCCACCAGACAGGGGTCACGAGGTCGCCGAACCATTGGTGTGCGATTTCGTGGGCGATGATCGTCGCCTGATTGCGGCGTGTGAACACAGAAGCGGTCGAGTCATCGAAAAGCAGCGCCGTGTCCCGGTAGAAAATAGATGCGGTATTTTCCATGCCGCCCCATTCGTAATCGGGGATGGCGAGCATGTCGAGCTTTCCGAAGGGATATTTAATGCCATACCAGTGGTTATAGAACTGAATGGAGTGATCGGCCACGTCCAAGGCAAAGCGGCCAAGATTTTTCTTTTCCGGCACAGCACAGACCCGAATCGGAATATCTTCCACGGTACGATCCAGGCATTGCCAGTCACCGATGGCTAGCGCGACTAAATAAGTGGACATCTTCGGTGAAGTGGAGAAAGTGATTGTGTGGCGGCCGGTTCCAGGAATCGGAGTGTCGGAGACGATGCGACCGTTAGAGATCGCCGTGTCACCATCGGCTGCCATCACGATGAGATCGAAGGTGGCTTTGTAATCCGGTTCATCGAAGCAGGGGAACATCATGCGGGCATACGTGCCTTCAAACTGCGTGACGGCATAGTCGCGGCGATCGCTGTGGCTAAGATAAAGCCCACGCAATCCTCTAGTTAGTGGACCCGAGAACTTCAGGTGAACCTGAGCAGGGCCGGCGGGAATGGCGCTCGACATTGAGAAGCGAACCATCTCGTCCGGCTTGTCATAAACAATTTTGGCAGGTTCCGTTTGCCCGGCGAAGGAAATTTCGGCTGATGAAATATCAAGATCGAGCGAGTTCAGGACGATATCGTGCCCAGCAGTTGCAAGTTGAACGTCAATGAACTCCTCGCCAGTAAACTTCTTTGCGGCAATATCGGGGTCGAGAAAGAGCTTGTAATGGCTGGGCACTACGCGAGAAGGAAGACGCTGGGCGAAGGCGGGTGGCGAGATGGCGCAGATGAGAATGAATAAAGCCAAACGGTCGGAATTGTGCACAAGTGCGATCCTTGCCTGGAATTGGCGGTAAACCTACATCCTATCAACATTGTGTTTTCATAACCAAAGGGATGTGAGCTACGTCACAGGTTTGCGTCGGACGTGGGAGTAGAATGACGCCATTGTGGAATGTGCTAAGGTTTGAACACCGCGAAGGAGACAGTGCCGATGAAATTGCGCGATTCGATTTTTCCAGTGTTGGCTTTGCCCGCAATGCTGTTTATGCTCGCCGTGCACGTTCAGGCTCAAAGTGACTCCTCGGCGAAGGATCTCAAGGCCGCCGAGCAACTCTACAAGTCGAAATGCTCGCTTTGCCACGCCGACGACGGCAGCGGCAGCTCGATTACCGGCAAACAACTTGGGGCCAAAAACCTCAAATCGGAAGAGATCCAGAAGATGTCCGACGACGAACTGGTTGCGGCCATCAGTAAAGGCAAAGGCAAAATGCCAGCCTTTGGCGGCAAATTGAATGAGGCGCAAATCAAAAACCTGGTGGCGGAGATTCGCCACCTCGCAGGCAAATAGCGGAGCAAGCTTCCCATGAATGAATCGAATCTACCCTGTGGTCCAGACGGCACAGTGGCGGAACCTGGCAGGCGGTCATTCCTGGCGGCGTTGTTGGGCATAGGCGCGGCTACGATGACGGCAATTCTCTCGCTGCCGCTCATGCGTTATGTACTTTATCCTCTCGAGGCGAGAACCACTGAAATTCAATGGTCAGATATAGGACCGGTCGCGGAATTGCAGCCCGGCTCGGCGCCCGTAAAAAAGCTCATCCAAGTGGAGCAGCGCGATGGTTGGAGAAAGTTAATCTCCGAAAAAGCTGTCTACGTGGTGCAGGATGCAGCGGGCAAACTGCGAGTCTTGTCCCCGATTTGCCCGCACCTTGGTTGTTCCGTGGGATGGCAAGAGGCCAGCAATCATTTCGTGTGCCCTTGCCATGGTGGGACGTTTGCCGAAAACGGCGCTCGCATCTCCGGGCCGCCGCGACGTTCCATGGATGAGCTCGAAGCCAAAGTCGAAAACGGCGTGCTGAAGGTCCATTACCAATACTTCCAGCAGCTTGTACCCACGCGTCAGGTACTTTCGTAGGATGAACGGCAGGGAGCAATAGATTGACGACAGAAGAGCCTCAGAGCCCACCACAAAGCGGCTTTCTCCACTGGCTGGACCACCGCACCGGCTGGCGCGGCATGTTGCGCACAGCACTTGACGAGCCAATTCCCGGTGGGGCACGGTTGGCATACATCTTCGGTTCCGGCCTGTTGTTCCTGTTCATCTCTCAGGTTGTGACCGGGGTGGCGCTGGCCATGTATTACGTCCCTTCCGCCGATCACGCTCACACCACGGTCGCTTACATTACGAAGCTCGTGGCTTCCGGTTCATTGCTACGCAGCATCCACGCCTACGGAGCCAGCGGCATCATCGTGCTCTTGCTGCTCCACATCACGCAGACTTTTATCTATGGGTCATTCAAAGGCAGGCGCGAGTTGCTCTGGATGTCCGGCTGCATTCTGCTTTTACTCATGCTAGGCATGGCGTTCACGGGATATCTGCTGCCCTGGGACCAGAAGGCATACTTCGCGACCGCCATCGGTACAAATATCACGAGTGAAGTGCCTTTTATCGGCGGGTGGTTGAAGCGGCTTATCCGCGGCGGCGATGAGATGGGCACGCTGACCATCTCACGGTTTTATGTGGCACACGTGTTCCTGCTGCCTGCCCTGCTGTTCGCCTTCATCGGCAGCCACGTTTTTCTCTTTCGCAAAGCGGGGCCAGCGGGCCCAATCGATGAAGATCCCATTGCGCCCAAGCAGCCGACGGAAGCATTTTATCCGCGGCAGGTCGTTATGGATGTCGGCTTCACAGTGCTGCTCATTATCGCGCTGTGGCTCTTTGCACACTTTCATCCCATCGAGCTTGGTCCGCAAGCGAACCCATCGGATACGCAATATTTGCCTCGCCCGGAGTGGTATTACCGCGGCGCATTCCAATGGCTTAAATACTGGGAAGGCCCTGTTTCGATCATCGGAATTCTAGTGATTCCGGCGTTGCTCGGCGGCATCTTTTTCTTTACCCCACTGCTGGATCGCAGCCGCGAGCGGCGGCCGTGGAAGCGGCCCATCGCGGTCGGAGCATTTGCCGGAGTCCTGGTCGGCATTATGACGCTAACCACCATGAGCTACCACGACGACGCCGTCGATCTAGGTGTGGCCACTAAGCTGTTAAAGCAGGAAGACGCTAACCAGGAATACATGCGGGCGCCGTTTGAACCAGACTCGTCGGCAGCAACGTTGGCGGCGGCGAACGTGGCTCTGGCCAACCCACAAGCGGCCAAGGGCAAGAGCATTTTTGAAGAACAATCGTGCAATGCCTGCCACGGCGATGGTGGCACAGGAACTGCTGCCGCACCCAAGCTGATTGGCGTCGGCGGAAAATATTCCCCGCAACAGATCCAAGCCCTGCTGAAGGATCCGACGCCAAAAATGAAAGCAGGCGGGATGCCAACTCCTCAACTCAAGCCCGAGGAAATGGATGAGTTGGTCGCGTATTTAGACAGCTTGAAGTAGGGATTACCTCCGTGCCTTGACTCCACTCGACTCACAGGTTACTTTCGATTTTTCCGGGTTTTGTATCTCGAATTGCGAGGAGAGCCTTTGCCGCACCAGCCCATCGTTACCCTGACGACCGACTTCGGCCTGACCGACCACTTTGTGGGAACCATGAAGGGGGTCATTCTTGATATTGCCCCCGAAACGCAAATTGTAGATATCTCACACGCCGTCCAGGCGTTCGATGTGCTCGATGGGGCTCTGACCATCGCCCAAGCCTACACGTACTTCCCGGCCGGAACCGTACACCTCGTGGTTGTGGATCCAGGCGTCGGAACGGCGCGCCGCCCCATTCTGGTGAGCAGTGAACGCCACCATTTTGTGGCTCCGGACAACGGAGTGTTGTCGCTGGTTTACGCGCGGGAAGAGCGCTTGCATGTTCGTCACGTCACAGCGGAGCATTATTCGCTACAGCCGGTCAGCAATACCTTCCACGGGCGCGACATTTTTGCCCCCATCGCTGCCTATTTGGCGAAAGGAGTCGATTCCGAAAAATTCGGCGAGGAGATCACGGATTTTACCCGTTTCAACGCGCCTAAACCGAAACCGGCAGAAAAAGGCATTAAGGGAATCGTGCTGAAAGTGGACCGCTTCGGAAATCTCATTACCAACATCACGCCGCAAGATGTGCCGATGCTGATGCAATTGGATCCGCTGCCTTTCAAGATCGTCGTGGGTAAGAAGGAAATCTCCAACATCCGTACGCTGTACGCGGAAGGTGAGCCGGGAGAGGTTTTTGGCATCCTCGGCAGCATGGGATATCTGGAAATCGCCGCAAATCGCGCATCCGCCGCGCAGTTGACTGGGGTGGGCAAGGGCGCGGAAGTAAACATTCTGCTTCAAGGCGCAACGGCCGCAGGCACAGGACAGTAAGCTTTTTATTTAGGCAGTTTTCGACTTGGGATGAACATAGCGATTTATCTCGCCTGTCCATTTCAGGAAACGCCAAAGGTTGGCGCGTTCGTACCAAACAAACTCCCAAAATTCCAGAAAGCCGATATCTTTCATTTTTACGCCGCAGTAGGTTTCCACGCGCCAAAGCAGATAGGGACTGCGCCACGGCGTAAGCCTGTGGCCCCGTGTGGCGTTCCACCAGAAGCGGATCATCGTCGGCATCGCATTCCCCTAAAGCATCATACCAACGAATCGCTGCAAGCCGCAAATAACACAAGGCTTACAACTGCCCGCCAGGGACTACGCCGTCCTGGGTGCTGATTCCGGAATGCTACAATCCGATTGCGGCTATGGCGTTCGTATGACTGAAAACCCACGACAGACAGCCGAGAACCACTACTACGCAGCCCTGGACTTGCTGGCTGATGGTGACCGTGAGGGGGCGCGCTCGGAGTATGAGAAATCCGTCGCCGCAGACCCGACATTTACGGAAGCGATGCATGGCCACGCAAAAGTCCTTGTGGACCTCGAACGATTGGATGAAGCAATTATTGTCGCTAAACGAATCGCCGAACTTGATCCTGAGGATGTTCTTGCCCACACCAGCCTGTCTGTGATTTATCAGAAAAAGGGAATGATCGAAGAAGCCGAAGCAGAAGGCGCAAAGGCTCGCGTGCTGGGCTGGAAGCAGCAACTAAAGAAGAGCGGCAATTAGCAATTAGCCATCAGCTGTTAGCCGTTAACCGTTAGCACTTGGAGCGGGGGTAACGGCCAATTGCTGCAGGCTAAGTGCGGCTTTCTATAACTCGTATTTCTTCATCAGGTGCCGGAACGATCGGTAGGAAATTTTAAGCAGGTCAGCTGCACGAGTTTGGACTCCGTTTGATTGGCTCAATGCGGACTTCAGCAAGGAAACTTCCATGTCCGCCACGTACTTTTCCATATCCATACCCTCCGGCAGGATAGCGCCGCTCGGGATCACCGGGGCGCCGTTCACTCCAGCGGCGGCAGCACGCGCTTTCGCCCGCTCGATCGGCAATTCTGCTCGAAGTTCATCCCCGGTCTCGAGGGCGACGGCCCGCTCCACGGTATTTTCGAGTTGACGCACATTTCCCGGCCAGTCATATCCGCACAGAACTTCCAACGACGGCGGATTGACTCGCGTGATGCTCTTGCCAGCTGCTGGTGCGTATTTCTTGAGGAAATGATTCACCAGCAAAGGAATATCTTCGCGCCGCTCACGCAAGGGCGGAACAGAAACCGGAATCACGTTGAGGCGGTAATATAAGTCTTCGCGGAAGTTGCCTTCGGCAACTTGATGGTCTAGATCGCGGTTGGTGGCGGCGATGACGCGCACATCAATCGGAATCTCCGCCGTGCCGCCGACTGGGCGTACGGTGCGCTCTTGGAGCACACGCAATAACTTCACTTGCATGGTCAGCGTCATCTCACCAATTTCATCAAGAAACACCGTACCTTCATTGGCTACTTCAAAGAGTCCGCGCTTGTTCTGATTGGCCCCGGTGAATGCACCTTTTACATAGCCGAAAAGTTCACTCTCGAGTAGGGTTTCAGGAAACGCGCCGCAGTTGATGGAAACAAACGGCTCAGCTGCGCGCGGCGAACAGACGTGAACCCCGCGGGCGACAAGCTCTTTACCGGTTCCACTTTCGCCATAAATCAGCACCGTGCTTTGTGTGGAAGCCACGGTACGCACGGTCTGCTTCAGCTTTTCCATGGCACCGCTAACACCGACGATGTTATCGAGAGAATTGCGGCCGGCTGCATCGCGTTTAAAGGCAAAATTCTGGCGGCTCAACGCCATCTTTTCGAGAGCGCGATTGATCGCGAGCTTAATTTCGTTTACCAGCCCCGGGGTCTTGCGGATATAGTCGGCTGCGCCGCCGGCTTTAACGGCCTGGACAGCGGCTTCGTAATCATCCACGGCCGTGATTAAGATTACGGCCGTATCGGGCGACACCAGATGCGCATGACGCAGCACTTCGATGCCGCTGATGTTGGGCATCTTGATATCGGTAATGATGAGATCGTAGATGGCGCCGTCAAGCTTCCGCTTCGCGAGTTCTCCCGAGTTCACTGTTTCCACTTTGTGGCCTTCGCGGCGCAAAGCGATATCGAGCATTTCGCAGATGGAGCGTTCATCATCGCAAACAAGAATGTTAGCCATGCGCTCCCTCTTTGGCGCCTGCGGAAGCTGCGAGCGTCTTCATCTCGAGCACAGGACCTGGCAGGGCGTCACCGTCTGCAGGCACATGTGTTTCGCCCACCGCAAGACGCTTGAGACGCAGTACAAACTCACTTCCCTCGCCCGGTTTTGATCGCGCCCATACTTTTCCTTCATGGGCTTGGACAACCTGATACACAATGGCAAGGCCCAGCCCGGTGCCACCCTCAAACTGCGATTGGAATGGCTCGAAGATCTTGCCAGCTAGTTGGGGAGAGATTCCCGGACCTGTGTCGGCAAAGCACAGCTGCCAGTCATCTCCGCTACCATCGACGGATACGGTGAGCGTTCCCCGCTGCTGCATGGCGCGAAGCGCGTTTTCACAAAAATTCCAGAAGACTTGTTTCAGCCTGTCGCCATCGGCAAGAACGTGCGCCTCCGAGACCGAATACTTTCGCACGACCCTAATTCCAGAATTTTCCGCTGCGAGGCGGTGTTGCAGCAGGGTCAATGTGTCCTCCAAAAGTGGAATCACATTGACGGCTGCGAATTGGTAACTCTTGCCACGGGAATAGGAAAGAAAGTCGGTGATGATGGCGTTGAGGCGGTCTGACTCGCGAGTCACGATCTGCAACAATTGCCGGTGCTCTTCGCTTAAATTAGGAACTTCAGACAGCATGCTCACGGAACCGGCGATGGAGGTCAGGGGATTGCGGATTTCGTGTGCGATGGCCGCGGCTAAACGGCCAACAGCAGCCAGACGGTCCTGGATGCGGACTTCCCGCTCCAGACGACGGATTTCCGTAAGATCATCCAACGTGTATACCAGACCAATGGCACCGCGATCAGGCACTGTGAGTTCAGAAACCATTACGCGGAAAGTCTTACCGTAGCCTTTTGGCACATGGTAGCGGACTTCGCTGTGGGAGGTCGTTTGGGGCTGCTCCGGCAGAGCGTCTTGAAACAGCTTTTGGACGGGCTGCCCCCACAACTCGCGCTCGGAACGGCCCAGCAACTTCTGCGCCGCATGATTGGAGAGCGTGATATGGCCATCCAGCGCAGTGGTGATCAGACCGCTGCTGATGGATTGGACGATGTTCTCGTGCAACGCCTGCAAGTTTTCGAGCGCTCCGCTCGTGTCTTTAAGTTTTACATCTACCTGTCGCAACTTCGCCGTCAGCAGGCTTGCCAGATAGGCAACCGCCATGTACGCAAAGAAATTGACGATGATAATGGCTTGAAAGGCTTTGAGCGGCGGATGTGAAACTGAATAAGAGTGAATCACGCCGAAATACGCCAGCTCAATCACCGTCCCAAACAGAATGAAAGCCGAAGCCGCGATCACGTATGCCCACCGTCGAGGCAGCAGGATGCAGCCCACAATGATCACAAGCGGGTATAAGAAGTTGAAAGAACTGTCTACGCCGCCGGTCGCATGAACAATCAGCGTGACCATCGCCAGATCGGTGAGCACCTGAAGGATGCTTTGCAAGCGGACTTCGTTCCAAACCGAGAAGAGCAGCAGATGAAAGACGGAAACCGCGTACCAGAGCAAAATGCTTTCGACAAAAAGGCGCAGAGGTAAGGGACTGGGTGTGAGTTGCGAGATTGCCAGTTCGATGCCAAGCAGACACGTGAGGATCAGGATGCGGGCTTTCGCCAACCACGCCAGCCACTGCCGCTCATCAAACATGGATTGCATGAACTGAACTAGATCCTCTGCGCATTACGCGGCCATGGATATGCGATGTGGCCTTCTACGTGGTCAATTGGCGACCAAATCTTGGATGCGGGCGGCTGCATCCGTTTTGAACACTTGACCGCCCGCAAAACCATTGAATCCTTTGCCTAGCCTGCCAACTTGGCGATCATCGAGAACAGCGGCATATACAACGAAATGACGATACCGCCGACGCAAACACCCAACATGCCGATGATGACTGGCTCCAACATGGCCAACATATCCTTGGTTGCGGCGTCCACTTCGTCTTCGTAAAAGTCGGCGATCTTTTGCAACATGGAATCCATCGCGCCGGTTGCTTCACCGACTCCGATCATCTGCGTCACCATGTTCGGGAATACGCCCGATTCGCGTAAGGGATCGACGATGGTGCGGCCTTCTTCGATCGCCTTGCGAACTTTCATCAAGGCTTCTTCCAGCACAGCATTGCCAGACGTGCGAGCAGTGATGGTCAAGCCCTCCAGTATGGGCACGCCTGAAGTAATCAGCGTTCCCAACGTTCGGGTGAACCGGGCCACGGCGATCTTGCGCAACAGCATTCCGATGATGGGCGTCTTCAACAGCATCTTGTCCGTAATGTAACGGCCTTTGGGATTGGCGCGGATTTGCTTAATACCGAACACCATTCCAATGCCACCGATAATAAAGAACCACCAGAATTCTCCGATGAACGCGCTGAGGCCGATGACGATGCGTGTAGGCAAGGGCAGGGTTACGCCCAAGCCTGCAAAGAGGTTGGCGAAGATCGGCACCACCCATTTCAGCAGGGCAGCCACAATCAATCCGGCAAGACTGATTACAGAGACCGGATAAATTAGCGCCGACTTCACGGCTGACTTGAGTTTGACGGCTTTTTCAACGTAAGTCGCAAGGCGCTGCAAAATGATGTCCAAAATACCGCCCGTCTCGCCAGCTTCCATCATGTTTACGGTCAGATCGTCGAAAACTTTGGGGAATTGCCGCATGGCGTTAGCCAGCGTGGAACCGCCTTCAACGGTTGTCCGGACGCCTGTCAGGGTCTTCTGAAATGCCAGGTTTTCCTGGTTGGCCGCCAGAATTTCCAGGCACTGCACCAGCGGCAAGCCAGCGTCGATCATGACGGAGAATTGCCGGAAAAATACGGCAATTTCCTTGGTCTTCACTTTGCCTGAACCAAACGTCGGCAGGGCAAATTCCTTGCCCTTCTCGCGGACGGCTCCGGGGGTGATTTGCTCACGCCGCAACTGGGTCACGAGCATTTGCTTATTGGGCGCGGTGCGTTCTCCGCTGACCTTCTCCCCGTTGGCGGTTTTCCCTGAAAATGTAAAAACTGGCATTTGAGTTTCTCCTTGTTACCTTCGTCCGATATTCCTTGTTTCGTTAGAATCCATAATCTGGCGCATCCGGCTTTTAATGTTTGCCGGGCGTAGCTGCCTTGCTCATAGGCGCAGTTTGACTCTTTGCAATCAGACCTGCACCGCGGTTGATCATTTCTTGCAATTCATCCTGATTGCTGGAGCGCGCGAGCGCAACTTCCAGCGTGATTTGCTTTTGCAGATACAGCGTCGCCAAGCCCTGATTGAACGTCTGCATCCCGAACTTCTCCTGGCCCGACTGCATGGAGGAATAAATCTGGTGAATTTTGTCTTCGCGAATCAGGTTGCGCACGGCGGCGTTTGGCACCAGAATCTCCATGCACATGGCGCGGCCTTTGCCGTCGGCTTTAGGCAACAGGCTTTGGCACATAATGCCTTCGAGCACGAGCGAAAGCTGGGCGCGGATTTGGGCCTGTTGGTGCGACGGGAAAACGTCAATGACGCGGTTAATCGTGGAAGACGCCGAGTTAGTGTGCAACGTACCAAATGTCAAGTGACCGGTTTCTGCGATACGCAGCGCGGATTCGATGGTTTCCAGGTCACGCATTTCGCCGATGAGGACTACGTCTGGGTCTTCACGGAGGGCGGCGCGGAGGGCGTCGGTGAAGCTTTTGGTATCCGCATGAAGTTCGCGTTGGTTCACTACGCAGTTCTTGTTCATGTGAACAAATTCGATCGGATCTTCGATCGTCAGAATGTGGTCATGGCGCTCGCTGTTGATCTTGTCAATCATGGCCGCGAGCGTCGTGGACTTGCCGGAGCCCGTAGGGCCCGTCACCAGGACCAACCCGCGGGGCTTGTCGCACATGGCGCTCACCACTTTTGGCAGGTTTAGCTGATGGAATGACTTGATCTCGAAGGGAATGACGCGGAATACGGCCGAAGTTGCGCCGCGCTGATTGAATACGTTGGCGCGAAAACGGGCCAACCCCTTCAAGCCGAAAGAAAAGTCCATTTCGAGGTTTTCTTCAAAACGGTGCTTTTGCGAGTCTGTCATGACGCTATACGCCAATTGCTTGGTTTCTGCCGGCGTCAACTGAGGCAGATCGAGAGGCACGAGATGGCCGTGCACGCGGACCTGCGGCGGCGAATTGGTGGTCAAATGCAGGTCGCTACCGCTCATTTCCAGCATGCGTTTTAGCAAATCACTTAACGACAACCCCATGTTCGTTTCTCCTTCAAACTCTAGTGAATGGTCTCGCGTGCCACTTCTTCGAGCGTGGTCATGCCCGCCGCAACTTTGATCAAACCGCTGCGGCGCAAGGTGATCATCCCCCGCTCGATCGCCTTTTTCTTTAACTCCTGTGCTGAGGCGCCCACCAGCACGAGTTCCTTAATTTCATCGTCCACTTCCATGACTTCATACAATCCGCAGCGTCCCTTGTAACCGGAGTTATTGCAGACGCCGCAACCTTTTCCCTTTTGTACTTTGACGGTCTTGGCTTCTTCCGGCGAAAACCCTTCATCAATCAACGCCTGGATAGGAACTTCCACCGCCTCGCTACAGTCCTTACAGATTCTGCGGATTAGACGCTGTGCCACAATGAGGTGCACCGAAGTTGCTACCAGGAACGGTTCGATGCCCATGTTCATTAACCGAGTAATGGTTTCAGGCGCGCCGTTGGTATGTAGAGTGGAAAGAACCAGGTGGCCCGTTAAGGCGGCTTTGATAGCGATTTCCGCGGTTTCGAAGTCACGGATCTCACCGACCAGAATGGTATTCGGATCCTGCCGGAGAAATGCGCGCAGAGCGGCCGCGAAATTTAAGCCTATCTGCTCTTTCATCTGCACCTGATTGACGCCGCTCAATTGAAATTCGACCGGGTCTTCCGCTGTCATGATGTTGGTGTCGGGCTGATTCAGGCGCGAGATAGCGGAGTATAGGGTGTTCGTCTTGCCAGAACCTGTCGGGCCGGTTACCAGTACCATGCCGTAGGGCTTCAAGATTGCCTTTTCAAACTTGACCAGCGATTCCGGTTCGAAGCCCAGCTTCGTCATGTCGAGGCGCAAGTTTTCCTTGTCCAACAACCGCATGACGATTTTTTCTCCCCACAACGTCGGAAGAGTACTCACGCGAAAGTCGAGCTGTTTTTTCTTTCCGTTCAATTGCATCTTCAGCATGATGCGGCCGTCCTGCGGCAGGCGCTTCTCGCTGATGTCGAGTTTCGACATGATTTTTAAACGGGAGGTGATGGCGTCCTTCAACTTGAGCGGCGGCGACATGATGCTCTGGAGGACACCGTCAATACGGAAGCGGACACGGAACTCTTTTTCGTACGGCTCCATGTGAATGTCGCTGGCGCCTCGCTTCACAGCGTCCGTCAGTACCAGGTTCACCAGCTTCACGATGGGCGCTTCGTCCGCAGCCTTCTCCAGCTGCGAGAGCTCCATCTCGGCTTGTTCTGCCTGCAGTTCGACGTCGGCTTCATCCATGTCCGACATCGATTGCATGACGGTTTCAAGATCTTCTTCCTTCGTGGTGCCGTAGGCTTTTTCGATGCCTTCGATGATGGAGCTTTCTGAGGCGACCACCGGCTCGATGTTGAAGCCGGTCATGAACTTGATGTCATCCATGGCAAAGACGTTCGTCGGATCGACCATGGCAATGGTCAAGGACGCGCCTACCCGGCTCAGAGGAAGGATTTGATAGCGTTTCGCGGTTTCGTGCGGAATCAGCTTTACGACGGCAGGATCGATTTCAAAATAGGAGAGATTAATGGCGGGGATACCATACTGACGCGAAAGAAAATTGGTGACATCCTCATCCGTGAGGAAGCCCAATTTGACAAGCGCGGCCCCGAGGCGGCAGTTTTGCTCCTTCTGCGTCTTCGTCGCCTGCTGCAACTGTTCTGGTGTAATGATCTTCTCTTTGACGAGAAGGTCTCCCAGCCGTTGTGACATGCCTCGATCTCCTATCCAGCCGACGGTCAATCACGCCGGTGCACACACGCTCCCGCAATTTGCAGTAGGGGTTCGCGTAGCTTGTGGTGACACAAATTGTCACAGCAGATGCGTTACTACACCAGTAACTTTGGTACTTGTACCGCACTAGTGGTCACGGGGCATATAGCTCAGAATGGTAAAAACCCTGTCAGACGTGGGTTTTAGCGCAAGTCGCTTCCAGCGGACATGTACTCCAGTAAGCAACCGTAACGAGCTGAGGTCACCAAATGCTACCTCGGCAGCAGATGTTGGCCGTCTTTCGCGCAACTCCCTTATAATGTGTTCGTAACCATTCCGGAGCCCTCCGGCACTCACAGGGCAGGACGAACAACTGTCGGCACCCGCTCCAACTCGTAAGCCAGAAAAAGAGAAGACATTCAACCGCAAGAAAGCCGTCATTTTGCTTTCCATCGGCGTTGTCTTGGTCTTTGCCATCATTCTTCCGCAAACGTCTTTCGATCTGCCGTTTTTGAACCCTGATACAAATCAGCAACTACTATTTTTTGCCTCGCTGTCGGTGTTGGTTTTCCTTCTTTTTGTTGCCCTGACCTTCGTCCTGGCGCGGAATCTCCTGAAGTTGTTCGCCGAACGGAGGATGGGAGTTCTAGGTTCCACCTTTCGCACACGTCTGGTGGTTGCGAGCCTGCTGCTGTCATTTCTCCCAACCATCATCATGTTTTGGTTTGCTTATGGTCTGATGAACCGTTCCATTGATAAGTGGTTTTCCATACCCGTGGAGGAAGTCCGCCAGGAAACCGGTGAAGTCGCCGCGCTGCTCAGCGATTACGCGGCGCAGAATGCTCATGCAGAAGCGCAGACCATCGCGGGGTCACCTGAGGTACAACGCGATTTCGCCAGCCAGGATTTTTCATCGCTCACGGACGGTCTGACGCAACATGAACCGACGCTGCAAGGAGGGTTTGCGTTGGCGCTCCGCGATGGCAACTTGAAGGCCAGTTTTGGCATGCCTGCGGAATGGAGTCTCCTCCGGCAAAAGATCTTCCTGTTTACTGCGAAGCCGAATGTGCCTTCCAAATTCACCTGGGCGCAGACTGATTATGTGGTGGGGACGGCGCCGTTGAATACCCACGACGCGATCCTCGTGGCAATGCCTTTGCCGCAAAAATTTTCAACTCTGGTACAACGCGTGGAGGCCAGCCAGCAGCGCTATGTTGATCTCAGTCATGAACGGCGGCTCTTGCGACGCACATATATGGACTTGCTGTTGCTGCTCACCGTCCTCGTACTGTTCGCGACAACCTGGCTTGCTCTTTACTTATCCAAATTGGTGACTCGGCCCGTTGCCGCGCTCGCCGCCGCTACCCAGGAAATTTCTCGTGGCCGCTTGGACCATCGTGTAGAAGTACCGGCAGCAGACGAAATCGGCGACCTGGTTCGTTCCTTTAACCGCATGGCCGAGGAGTTGCAGAACAGCCGGAAGCAGATAGAGGACTCCAGCCGCGAATTGGAGCAACGCCGGCAACATATTGAGACCATTCTTGAGAGCATTCCAACGGGTGTTCTATCTCTTAACGCAGAGCGTCGCATCACTCACGTGAATCATGCTTTGCTCCGCTTATTTCATCCGACGGCTTCCGAATCCGAAACGCCCGGGGTTTTGATCGGCTCACGATTGCAAGACGTTTTCCTGCCAGAGATGATTCAGGACATCGAACCGCTTCTCCGGCGCGCCGACCGCATGGGCACTACGACCACGCAGATGGAGTTGCAAGTGCGCCATGCGTCGGTGAATGTCGCCGCAACGGTAGCCACTTTACGGCATGATGGCCATAACCTGGGGTACGTTCTGGTGTTCGAAGACCTATCCGATTTGCTTAAAGCACAAAAGCAGGCGGCGTGGCGCGAGGTGGCGCGTCGCGTAGCTCACGAAATTAAGAACCCACTCACTCCGATTGCGCTTTCCGCGGATCGAATTCGCCGGCATTTAGCGAGGCAACCGATACCGAGCATGGCGTCAGCGGAAGTGATTGATAGTTCGGCGGCGACGATCGCTGGCGCGGTAGAAACAGTGCGCTCGCTTGTGGATGAATTCGCCACGCTGGCCCGCTTCCCGACCGCGCAACCTCTGCCATCGGACATCAACGCGATTGTCTCCTCCTCGTTGGCCATGTTTGACGGCCGCTTGCATAACATTCGCTTGGTAACCTTCCTCGAGCCCGGTTTACCGCGGGTCATGGCGGACCCTGAAAGCATGAAACGCGCCGTGGCAAATCTGGTGGACAACGCTGCCGAATCGTTGCTGGACGCGCCTTTGCGCGAAATCCACGTCGGGACAATGCTGGTAACCAGTCATGACGCGGTGGAGATATCGGTTGCCGACAGCGGGCACGGCGTAACCCCGGATTTGAAGGAAAAACTGTTTCTGCCTTACTTTTCGACGAAAAAACGAGGCACCGGACTTGGTCTCGCCATTGTTAGCAGAATCGTGGAAGACCATCACGGGTCGATTCGCGTAGAAGAAAACCATCCTGCGGGCGCGAGATTTATTATCGAACTGCCCCTCGCCCCAGAATCGAAGCCATCCGTACTCATCGAACATGCCTAATCTGCTTATCGTGGACGACGAAGCCAGCATCCGCCAGACGCTCAAGAGTGTTCTGGAAGACGAGGGCTATACTGCGCTGACCGCGGCCAGCGGCGAAGGGGCTTTGGAAACGCTGGCCAAACACAACGTCGACCTGGTTCTGCTCGACATTTGGCTTCCCCACATGGACGGGTTGGAAGCTTTGGGGAAAATTCGCACGATGAGCGACTCCCCGGAAGTCATCATGATTTCAGGGCATGGCACCATCGAGACCGCAGTGCGGGCCACCAAACTGGGGGCCTACGACTTCCTGGAGAAGCCTCTTTCTATCGATAAGACTCTGGCCCTGGTCCGCCATGCTTTGGACGCGCGCCGTCTCCGGCGCGAAAACCGCGAACTCAAGAAGCAACTCGTGCAACATAGCGTCATCGTCGGCGACAGCATTCCGATGAAGGCTCTGCGCCAACAAATCCAGCTCATGGCGCCGACGAATGGCCGGGTTCTGATTTTTGGCGAATCCGGCACCGGCAAAGAACTGGTCGCGCATGCGATTCATGCCCACAGCTTGCGCAAAGAGGAGATGTTTGTGGGGGTCAATTGCGCTGCCATTCCCGAAGACCTCATCGAAAGCGAACTCTTCGGCCATCAAAAGGGGTCATTTCCTGCGGCCACCGGCGACAAAGAAGGTACCTTTCAACGCGCCAATGGAGGGACGCTCTTTCTCGACGAAATTGGGGACATGAGCCTGAAGACGCAGTCAAAAGTTCTGCGCACGCTCGATGAACAGAAAGTCACCCCCGTCGGTGGAGAAGAACCCCTGCCTGTGGATGTGCGCGTGATCGCCTCGACAAATAAAGACCTGGAAGAGGAAATTTCGATAGGCAATTTTCGAGAAGACTTGTTTTATCGCCTGAATGTCATACCGTTTTCCGTGCCTCCGCTACGTGAGCGACAAGAGGATGTTCCGCTCCTGGCGCAGCATTTCATGAAGGAATTCGCCACGGCCTACGGGCGCCGATCGCGCGAAATCACCGATGATGCGCTCGACGCGCTTATGCGCTATTCCTGGCCGGGAAATGTGCGCGAATTGCGCAATGTCATTGAGCGCATTGTCATCATGAATCCCACCACCAGCCGTTTCGAGCGTAAGCACCTGCCGCCTTTGATCTATCGCGACGGTAGCCGCCGCGCCGCGGGGGCGGAATTTTCTACGCTGCATCAAGCCCGCGCGGCCTACGAACGCGACTATATTCTCAAAAAGCTGGATGAACACCACGGAAATATAAGCCGCACCGCCGAGGTGCTGGGACTGGAACGCAGTCATCTCTATCGCAAGATGAAAACCTTAGGGATTGCGGTCAAGGAATAAATTGGGTTCATCGCTTGACCATGCGAATTTCCGAGCCATTCTTCAGAAACTGTACTTCATCCATGAGTCGATTGATTAGGTAAATTCCTCGTCCGTGGCTGGAAAAAATATTCTCCCCCCGAAGCGGGTCGGGGACTTGATCCAGAGCGAAGCCCGTGCCGGGATCGCGCACCACGATGATGATCCCTTTTGCAGGATTGCAGAGAACATCGCACTCGACGATTTTCGAACGGTCGGACTTTGCACCGTGCACAACGGCGTTGGCCAGCGCTTCCGTCAACGCCAACTCGACCGCGTCGTCTTTGCCCCTAAAGCAATGAAGGCTGTGCACGGTCTTCATTACCGATTGCACGACCGAGTCAATCACACAAGGATCGGCCGCCAATGTTACCTTCAACTCCAGCGACAGATTTGATAGTCGAGATGAGGTCTTCGACTTGCGTTTGCGGGCAGGGCTCACCGCGACCGGCCTTTTCGTGCGTTCGCGGCTTTCGGTTGAGCCAGCAACGATTTTCCGGAGGCTAACATTTCCAACTGACGGCGCCAATCAATTCCTTCAACAAACTCAGCCGATTCCCGCCATCCGGCGCGCACTTTTACAAAAAGTTCAAGAAATACCTTCGTTCCCACGAGCGCTTCTATCCGCTTGCGTGCCGCCGTACCAATCGTCTTGAGCATCTGTCCGCCCTTGCCGATAAGAATGGCCTTCTGTCCTTCACGCTCGCAAATAATCACTGCGGAAATCCGCGTCAGACGAGCGCCCTCTTCGAACTCTTCCACCATGACAGTGGTGGCGTGCGGCACTTCTTCGCTGGCCGCCAGCAACACTTGCTCGCGGATTATCTCGGCGACCATGAATCGCGTCGGCTGATCGGTAAGTTCATCTTCTGGAAAGTATTTTGGTCCTTCCGGCATGACCGCCAGTATCTTCTCCAGCACTAAATCGACCCCATCCCCTTTGCGCGCGGAAATGGGAATCACTTGAGCGAATAGGCCGGTTTTCGCAAACCGTTCAATCAACTGAAGGAGCTTGGGTTTCTCGCCCCCCAGTAAATCAATCTTGTTCAGCAGCAGAAATGCCGGGGTGTTCGCTCGCTTTACCAGATCCAATATCATCTCTTCGTCTGTCGAGTCAGCTTTGCGGGACGCATCAACCAGGACCAGCAGAAGGTCACAACCTTCCAGCCCCTCTTCGACCTCCGCCATCATTTTCTTGCCCAAAGAACTGTCCGGCTGGTGGACTCCAGGGGTATCGACAAAAATTATCTGTCCACCTGTCTTGTGGGATCCCTGTTTGGGGATTTGGAGAATTCCAAGAATACGGTTGCGAGTGGTTTGCGGTTTGGGGCTGACAATGGCAAGCTTCTCGCCCACTAGTGTATTCAGCAGGGTCGATTTACCGGCGTTAGGACGCCCGAGGATACAAACAAATCCGGAACGGAAGGCCATGTCAGACGACGTTCACTCGCGCTTGAGGCGCACATGGCCTCTTCTATGACTATATCAGCTTAAGCTGCTTAGGTTTCGCCACTGAGATGCGTACCCGTTCCACCCGCCGCTCCGTGGATTGCAACACCTCAAACCGGAGGCCGTCTTCCTCGATGATTTCGCCCTTTTGCGGAATACGTCCGACAATCTCGCTGACCAGCCCGGCAATAGTCGCCGATTCCTTGCCCTCCAAGCGAACCCCGAACAGTTCATCCAGGCGGTCCACGTCCATGCTGCCCGGAACGATGTAGGCGTGGTCGCCCTCCCTAATTAACTCCGTTTTTTCATGCTCATCGCGAATTTCACCGACAATCTCCTCGATCAAGTCTTCGATAGTCACAAGTCCTGCGACGCCGCCATATTCATCCACAGCGATGGCCATGCGTAGATTCTTTTTCTGCATCTCGCGGAGCAGGTCGCTGCCCAGCTTGCTCTCCGGAACAAAATAAACGTCTTTGCGCATGATGCTGCCCACAGTTCGAGCGCCTGCCTCTGAATCTGGCACCTGGAGCACATCCTGCGCATGCACGATGCCCACAATGTTGTGAATGGTGCCTTCATACACGGGCAAACGCGAGACCGGCTTATTCTTGAGCAATTCGACTAATTGCTCAAGTGTGGCTGAGGCACTAATCGCCACCATCTCCGGCCGTGGTTTCATCGCGTCGCGGACCGTCTTCTCTCCGAACTCCACCACGGACTGAATGAGATCACGATTGCTCTCATCGAGAATGCCCTCCTCTTCGCCGGCTTCGATGAGGGCATCCACGGCTTCCGCCTGCGTTTCCGGCTGGGTGCCTGATTGCTCCTGAGTCAGTGTCGTTACTGACTGGAGGAAACCCAGCACCAGCGTCACCGGAAGCACTAGATAGATGAAAATGCGCAACGGGAGCACCCAGTAGCTGAGCCATTGTCCTTTTGTCCGCGCGAAGCAGACAAAGGGAAGGAAGCGGTTAAACACGATGATGATGAGGACCAGACTCAGCGTCGCCTGAAGAATTTCCACAATGCTCCAGGCCCGGTCACGGAAGACCACAAAACCCACTAACATGGCGATCGCGGCCATGGTCAGCGGCACCAGCACTGCCATGGAAAGTGCCGCTCGCGCACGACCTACGCCAAGCCGGGGTTCGACAATCTGCTCAAAAGCATCAATGTTGTCTTGAAAATCGCGAGATAAGAATTTGCCAATTTCCGTGTAAAGCCGATCTACATAGGAAACCAGCGTGAGCAAACCGAGAAGGAGAACGAACGAGAGAGTCAACCCGATCATACGTTCGCTCCCTTGGTGCTCGGGGATCGTCCACTCGTCACACGGCTGCTGCGTTTGATCAAACCGCTCGGCAAACCCAACGCCTTGCGGAGCCGCTCCTCTTTCCGTGCCATCTGGCCGTTATCTTTCTCATGATCGTAGCCGGCCAAATGAAGCATGCCGTGCAAAATGAGCACTTTGATTTCATCGCCTGTGGTGTGGCCCAAGCATCGCGCATTCGCGGCTGCGACCTGCGCCGAAATGGCCAAGTCGCCCGCGGTTCGCGCTGCAAACTCACTCGCGGGAGGAAAGGATAGAACATCGGTCGGCTTGTCTTTTTTGCGAAAGCGCTTGTTCAGCCGCTGCATTTCGCGGCTCGATGTCACGAGGATGCCAACTGCGCCAGGCAGTTTCAGAGCACGACGTGCGCGTGCGGCAAAGCGTGATAGGCCATATGAACTCACCCCCGGGAGTGGGATTCGCATAATGACCATAGTATGCAACGTGCTCTATGAGAATTCTATGACACAAATAAAACAAGGAGAGCGCGTCCGCACTCTCCTCAGCGATTTTATCCGCTTTATTGCTCGGTTTCTACTTGTATGGACGATGCACGTATGTTGGGCGGCGCTGCCTCATTTCCCTCCGCTGCCTTCGTTTCCAGCAACGACAATTGCTCGGAAGCTTTTTCTTTATGCTGATCGTAGGCACGAACAATACGTTGAACCAGGTGATGGCGCACCACGTCTCCGTCGTCAAACTGGCAGAACGCCAGGCCCTCGACATTCTTCAGAACGTCCATAGCCTCCACCAGTCCGCTCCGGCGGGCGTTCGGCAAATCAATCTGCGTAATATCGCCTGTTATCACGGCTTTTGAGTTGAAGCCCAGGCGGGTTACGAACATCTTCATCTGTTCCGAAGTTGTGTTTTGCGCTTCATCCAAAATAACGAACGAATCGTTCAAGGTGCGGCCGCGCATGAATGCGATAGGCGCAATCTCGATGACGTTCTTCTCCAGATAACGATCGATCTTCTCTGGTTCAAGCATGTCATAGAGCGCGTCATATAAAGGCCGCAAATACGGATCGATTTTTTCCTGCAAGGTGCCGGGTAGAAATCCCAGCCGCTCGCCCGCTTCCACCGCGGGCCGAGCCAGGATGATCCGGCTCACTCGTTTGCTAAGCAACGCAGATACGGCCATGGCAACGGCAAGATAAGTCTTTCCCGTGCCCGCTGGGCCGATGCCGAAAACCATGTCATGGCTTTCAATGGCGTCGAGATAGCGGCGCTGGTTAATGCTCTTCGGTTGCACCGTGCGTTTGCCAAACGAACGCTGCTTGCCGGCTTCGGCCAAACTACGCAGCGTCGCCTTGGGATCGGCAATCAAAACCCGCAGCAGGCTATTCAAGTCGCCGTTATTAAAAGCGTGGCCTGAACGCCGCAAATGGTCATAATCGGCGAACACCTGCTCGGCGCGGGCCACGTCCAGCGGCGCGCCTTCCAGTTCGATGGAGTTTGAGCGTAGGTCAATGTTGATGTTCAGGCCATCTTCGAGCACATGCAGGTTTTCGTCGCGGGTGCCAAATAGAGTCTCGATATTCGGGGTCAGTTCAATGCTTTTTTTCATTCAGGGTCAGTTTTGGGGGCGGCTTGACGGTAGATTAGCGGGGTGAGCAAACGGGATGCACGTACCGGGCATAAAAATCTATTGTGTCTGTTGGTGGGACCCGCCGAGGCGCTTCCTATCGAGGTGCTGCGAACTACCATTGGAATTAGGGTAATCCGAACATGCCGCAGAGTCAATGCGCCCCGAAGTCATTGACCGAAGCTGACTTATTCCCGTAAACTGGTGTTTCGGTACCCACCGGAAGAACTCTCCGTGTGCGATATATCCGGAGAGCAAACAGAAATCTAAAGAAACGAAGGTAAACGACTTAGCATGGCAAACCATTTTTCAGCGCTGAAGCGCGCCCGTCAGACAGAAACTCGCACCGCCCGCAACCGGGCCAACACTTCGCGCCTGCGCAGCAGCCTGCGCGAGCTCCGCGAGAGCCTCGCCAAAGGCGACAAAACTGCCGCCGAGCAGGTGTATCGCAAGACCGTTTCGGCCCTGGATAAGGCCATCCAGAAGGGTGTGCTCCACGAGAACACGGCGTCGCGCTACAAGTCGCGCCTGAGCGCGCGTGTCAAGGCTCTGAAGTAATTCAGCGTTTAGAAATTGGCATGTAGTAGTTAGCAGCGGGCAGTGACTCGCCGTTTCGCTTGTACAAGTAATCACTCTCAGGAAAAGACGCTTCGCTCGAATCCCAAAGAAGCGATTATTCAATGTTGTCGTGTTTTTGTAAATTATGCTTTAAACAGAGAATTTGAATATTTCTTGCATCCTTGGATGATCCCCCACGTGAATACGGAATTATGTGGTCAAAGTGTAGGTTTTCTTTTGAGCCACATTTGACGCAGCTCCCCTTGTCTCGTTTCCAAACCTCAATCTTGACACTCGAAGGAATGACCCGATTATGGTCTAGCGGCCTGGACTCGAAGACTTCCGCTCCGAATAGCTCTCCGACAATATCGAGCTTGAATTTGAACACTTGGCGACGTCCGGAAGTCTCATGCCAAACGTCGACTAACTTAAATAGTCCGTTGTATACCCAAATCCCCGCCCGTAGCTTCTCAAATACTCTAACCAGTTCGGCATCTGCCCTGCCGAGTTTAAATCGTCTAACCGCATCCGCGAATAAGCCATTCTGGGTGAGCTTTCCACTTGGCAAAAACTCGGACTGATCCACCGACTTTGGATCGGTACCGCTCCTTGTGAGAGGTACATCGTGCCCTTCGTAGATGATTACGCGTCCTTGATCCTCGACGCGATCCGAATATGGAGCCCCAGGTCGCACGCTCATCAGGATGAGGCTCTCCGTGGGTTTAAGGCGAAAGTTCATTCCCCTTTGAAGGTTGACCCCGAAATCAGCGCACATTTCGAGATACGAAATAACATCGCCTGGACTAATCACGGTTCGTCATGCCTGGAGTCCTGGAAACGTATGTCGCTAAACCGGTAATTCTTCCTGCATCCAGCCTTGAATTTCGGGCTTCGGTTCGGCGGTGAGATCGAGGACTAGTTTCTCCAGCATCATTCTCTTGCTGGGCGGATTCGACCGCAAGGCGAGGTCTGTCTTGGCGACCAATCTAATGGCACGAGTAAGCTCTCGTTTCGAGTGGTAGCGACGCGCTTGCTTGATAATGTCATCGGCGGCGAAGGGAGGCACGCGAAATCCCTGCCATAACGCAGCCCACAACATCCGCTGGTCGCGGACATTCCGCTCCAAAATTACCAGCATCTGCCGAAAGGTTTTTGCCAGCATGTAAAGATGGCCGATGGCGGCTTCGTCGCCTTCGCCGGTTGTCAGGATCGCATCCAGCATTTCCAGCGCGCGCACCCGGTCTTTGGCCGAAATTGCATCGGTAAGCTCATACAGGGACCGTTGTTTCGCCGCCAGCACCATGGTTTCGACATCGCCGAGGGTCACGCGCTTCTTCTCGCCCACGTAGAGAATCAACTTCTCCAGTTCATTCGACACCATCATCATGTCGCCGCCGAGCGCGTCCACCAGCTCGCGGGCAGCGTCGTTATCGATCTTCACGCCGCGCAACGCGGCATACTCCCCAATCCAGCGGACGGCTTCGTTTTCTTCAACGCGCGCCAGTTCTACGATGGCGCAATATTGACCCAGCGTTTCGCGGATGCGCTCATAGCGCTCTTTGTCCGTCATGTCCATGCGGCGCGCATCAGCGGGAATGCTGATATGGTCAGCGACAAAAATCAACACCGCATCCGGATTGGGATCTTTGCAATAGGCTTCGATAGCGGCGAGCTTCTCTTCGTTCGATCCGCGGCCGAATAGCGTTTTCACGCCGCGCACAAAAAATACTTGGAAGGGCGCCATCAAGGATGGCGTACGGGCGCGATCCAGTACCTCGGCCAGATCGGTCTCGGCGAGATCAAAATCGAACAGACTGAAATCTCTCAGTTCGGCAGGAACCAGGTGGTCCAAAATCGCTTCCCGGCAGCGCTTGCGGAAGAAAACTTCATCGCCCACAAACACGTAAGCGGGGCGCAGTTTCCGCGCCTCTACCTCGGCAACAAAACGGTCGGCTTGGGCAAAGGCTCGCATTGGATACCTACAACCCCTCTTTACTCAGAACCCCTCTTTACCTAGAACCCCTCTAGAATATTGGAAACCAGGGTCTGGGCAAAGTCCCTCGAAAGGCGATCAAACGCGGGGGAATCTTCCTGAAAGAAACTATTCAAATCGCTCGAAACCTGGTATTGCTCGCGAAACAGATATGAAGGATTTTCATACAAGACTTTTCCTGCCCGATCCGTCATTTGAATCTTGACGTTCACCACCACCAGCACGCTCGCTGCACGGCCAGTCTGTGAATCATAGGTCAGCGGTGTTGTGTAAGTTGCCACAACGGTGCCGCGCAGTGTGGCGTCGGCATCGCCCGAAGCTTCATTCACCACGCGATAGTGGGTACGCGTCACCATTTCGCGAACTACCGCCGCCGTCAGCCGCTGTTCGATTTTGTACGTCTGCGTCTCATTAACGAATGAAGGAATCGCAAGCGTCTTGACGTTCTCGGGGATTGTCGTTGTATGCCCGGCAGTGTGATAGCCGCAGCCGGCACAGGCAAGAACGAATAACGAGATCAGCCCCGCTCGCGCCTGAAAGCGTAGAGCCGCCCACTTCATTGAATTTTGCCTTGCGGCCGACTGGCCACCATCGTCTCTGCGCACTCGACCGCATTGGACGCCGCCACCCGCAAGTTGTCCGCCGCCGCCCAGAGCCAAAAGCTGTCCGGCTGATTTGGCTCGGCGTTCACCGAAACCAGGATGTCTCCATGTCCAGCCGCGTTCACATTACTCGGCGCTTCGTCCGAGCCGGTCGCCACCGATACGTGTTCGCCAGTGAGCGCCTGCACGATTTCTTCGATGGTCACGTTCTTCATTTCGATGTGCAGGGCCAACGCGTATCCATGAAAGATCGGGGCTTGCGCTAGAAATATGGAAGGCATGGGGGCATCACCCGCAATGCTCTTGTAATCGCGAACGATTCGTTCCTGCACGCCGGCCAACGACGGTTTCGCTTCTTCGCCGTAGCGGGAAACCATATTAAACGCGATCTGGACGTCAAACACTTTCTTCGGCAGAGGCTGAAATGAAAGCAAATTCACCGTCTGCTCGTGGAGTTCGTCCATGCCTTTTTGCCCGCGTTCCGATGCCGGCTCAAGAATCGTTGCAATGGGTCGTGAAGAAAGCCCGGCTTTCTGCAAGCGCAGCAGAAGCAGCGCCAGCACGATCGCAGCAGGATGTGCGATGACCGCAGGGCCAGGTTGAAGCTGTAGCGCAGGAGACTCGCCTCGCTGGCGCTCGACCCAGGGCGCACGCATCGTAGCATCCGGTTGGTCCGCCAATTCGGCAGTCAAATCAATCAGCGTATTCCCCGCGTTCCTTGCGCCTTTCCAGTGCTTGCGGGTTGAAGCTTGATCCGCCGCAAAAAATGTGAAATCCACGCGCTCGAATTGTTCCGGGCTTACGTTCTGAATGAACGACACCTCATCGCCCGCCGTCTCCAATTGACCAAGCGCTTCGTCTTCGTCAAGCAACTTTATGTCGGACGCCGGAAAATTACGGTCGCCAATCACCTGCGCAACTTCTTTACCCTTCACGGTTCCCGCCCCCACTATGGCGACTCGATATAGGGTACGTCCGGCGGAGGATGGCACGGGCGTCAACGTCTTTGGGGTAGAAGTCACGATGCTTGCTCCGCGTGCGTGTAGGGTGGCGCCGGAGGGTTTCGCCTCTTGCGGAAGATCCATTGCAATCGCCAGAATACGCCGGAAAACATGTACGTAAGCGCAATCACAAAGAGCACGGGGCGGGAGAAAAACCAAATGCCGGCCAACAGAGCGCCAAAGAGAACGATCAACTGAAATGGTTGTCGCGACCGGAAATCAATGTCTTTGAAACTATAAAATCGCCATGTACTCACCATCAGATAAGCGGCCATCGCCAAGATGATAGTCCAGGTAATCGAGCTGCCCCACCAAACCAGCGGATCGCCACCCGAAAAATGAACTACAGCCGCAATGACGCCTGCACCTGCCGGAATCGGCATCCCCACAAAATATTTTTTTCCTGGGCGTCCCGGATTCGTGGGTTGGGGATTGGTGGTGATATTGAATCGTGCCAGGCGGCTCACGCCGGCGACGAGAAATAGGAAGCTGGCGATCGCTCCCACTTGCGCCAGTTTATTCACAAGTTCAGGTGAAGCGAGAATCGCCGGAAGTTCGCGGAACCCCCACTTCCAGGCAAGCAATGCCGGAGCGACGCCAAACGTAATCGCATCGGCAAGCGAGTCAAGCTCCTTGCCGAAATCGCTGCTTGTTCCCGTCATGCGTGCGATGCGACCATCCAGTCCATCGAAGAGCACTGCAAATCCTATCGCTATCGCGGCATTGTCAAAATGCCACCATTCCGCCGGTGTACTATGCGTCACCTGTAGAATCGCGTAATAACCGGCGGCGATATTCGCCGTCGTAAATAAGGAAGGCAATATGTAGAGGCCCTTGCGCAATCTGCGCTGCGGATTGTCTTCACGGCGCCGGCGCGGAACCGGAACGTGATCGTCGAGCGGTTCCATCACTACGCTCCTTGTCCGGTTTGCGTACCAGCTGTTTCCATTAAGTTGCCAGCCACAAGAAAATATCCCAGTACGCTCGAACCGCCCTTAACGTGATCTCCCACCTGAATTTGCAGCTTCGCCGAAGGGTCAAGCAATATATCCACGCGAGAGCCAAACTTGATTAGTCCCACTCGCTCCCCGCGTGCCACCTGATCGCCGACCTTCTTGTTGAACACAATGCGCCGCGCCAGCAAGCCTGCGATTTGCTTGAACTCGACCGTCTGCCCGTCCCCTGCTACGGTGACGACATTCTGCTCATTCATCTCAGCCGAAGCAGGGTTCATCGCGTTAAGATATTGTCCCTTCTTGTACGCGACGTTACGAATGACACCGGATATCGGCGAACGGTTCACGTGCACGTTAAAAACGTTCAGGAAGATGCTGATGCGCATGCGAGCGGTGCCATCTATCGTGTGAAGCGATATGTCTGTAACCTTGCCATCGGCGGGCGAAACGATCGCACTGGGGTCGGATGAAATCGTGCGCTCGGGATCGCGGAAAAACCACAGGAAGAACGCCGCGAGCAAGAACGCTGGCAGCGCGAACAGCACACTGCCCATCCAAGCGATCAGCAGTCCAGCCGCAATCAGCGGCAATGCATAGAGATAGCCGTCTCGTACCATAGGAACTTGGTCATTATAGAGCACGGCTCTAGCGTCCATCTATGTTCGTCCTGCAAAGGCCTGAAAAAGAAAAAAGGCGCCGACTTGGCGCCCTAAGCCTATTCTTGACCAGCGACCGTGAGCCGGGAACCTACGCGACTTGGCCGTGTTGCATCGCCTGACGATACTGCCGTTCGATGCTTTCCATCTGATCTTTAAGACGAAGTTTAAGTTTCTTTAAGCGCACCTCTTCCAACTTTTCGTCGTCGGTGAGATAGCGTTTTTCGGTGAGTAAATCGAGGCGAGTGGAATATTGATTATGTTCTTGGGCCAACTTGCGGAACTCCTCATGCTCAGTCAGTAGCTGGTCTCTAGAAATCTCCATCCAGCGACCTCCAACCGGGGGATTGTGTACCACGCATTCAAACGCACCTTACCACACGGATAGACGCCATTCAACGAAAATTAACAATTCCGGGTAGGCCTGCGGCGCCCCCGCAACATGCAATGTTTTCCATGATAAAAATAATCCTAAGTGCCTATAAACAAAGCTTGTAAATAATTGCGATGTCCTCAGGGTTATGGTAGTAATTTGGCCGCCGGCCATGCTCTTGAAATAAAAATTTCTGGTAGAGCCGCCGCGCGGCCGGATTCGATTCTCGAACTTCAAGCCAAATTGCGCTGGCTCTTTCGTCCCTAGCCAGCTTCAACAAATCACTCAACAACTGTGAAGCGAGTCCGCGTCGTACCGCAGAGGATGCGACCGCAATATTCTCGATTTCCCACTCGGATCCGACCGCGCGCACAACGACAAATCCTAGGAACGAGTCGGCATCTTCTGCCACCAATGCGCGGCGCATCCCGCCCACCCGAAATACTTCTTCGTATTTTTCGGCGGCCCAATGTGCGGCGAGCGGGGCAGACTGCTCTATCGCCAGAATAGCGGGAATGTCGGTAGGTTGGGCCTGGCGAATATTCATCAAATACCTTGCTAGCGTGACGCAGTAACCGGATCGACCGCGCGCCGGATGTAGTTCGCATCCAAGGCTTCCGGCGTCACGGTTTGGCCCGAGCAAATCTTCTCCCAGCCCAACCTCGCCACCGCTTCGCTGCTCGGCCGCTTGACTTCATGGACGGAAACGCCATGGACGTGCGCCGCAGCGACCAACACCGTCTCCGATGTAACGAGCACTTGGTCCTTCGCGGCATTGAGCAACTCCGCCTGCGTAAACAGGCGTTCGCCCACGAGCTCTCTCGAAGTCCCCTCCGAGTTGTACGTCGCGACGTAGAATTCTCCGCGGCCGGCATCCATCGCTGCAAGTACGCAACCCGTGTGGTTGGAAGTGCTCGCCATCGCTTCCAATAGCGAGACCGCGGCGATAGGTTTTTCCAAAATCTCCCCCAGCCCTTTAATCGCTGCCAGGCCAATGCGAAGCCCTGTGAACGAACCCGGCCCGGAAGCGACGGCAAACGCGTTGAGATCGCTCTTGCTCAATCCGTGGCGCCGAAGGAGATCGACGATTTGCGGAACGAGTTCCGCCGAAAACGTTCCGCCAGCCAGTGGGACAACCTCGATCACATCGCAATGACCATCCTGCTCGCATCGGGCCAGCGCAATGCTGCCATTTTTCCCCGAAGTGTCTGTCGCAAGAAGATACATGCGGCGGCCGTTACTGCTCGCGGCGAACTTCGCCCGTCATCGAATCGAGTAACCAATTGCCCTGATCCGGACAGCCGCGATCCACGTGCGAACTGCTCGGAACGTGAATCACGACTTCCCCTTTATCTGTCACGCCCTTCAATTCTTCCTGATAGTCGCAAGCTGGCAACTGGCTGGTGATTTTATCGCTGAGGTCATCCATGCGCGGCACTTTCGATTTTAGGTCGTAAACTACCGGGCGATGCGCTTTGTAGTCGGCCGCGGTCCACCAGAAATCGGCCGCCACCTTCGAGCTATCATCCGAGAAGCCTAGCAAATCCACGCCAACCCCATCGCGCGTCGGCATGGAGAATGTCTTTACCGCCTTGAAATTCGAAGAATACTGACTCAGATACAGGGTATAGGTGGCCACGCAAGACGCTCCGTTCGGGTCCGCAGGGTTGCGCGCCAATTCGACCACGGCATAAGCGTCATTCGACTTCTTCGAGTTCGTCACCCGCTCGGTCTTGCTGGAGAGCGCGTGCTCACCAACCTTGGAGCATTCCAGCACCGGCGTCGAAATTTGTTTGCCCTGCTTATCGGCCCAACCGGATGCCGCGCATGCCAGACAGAGCGTTACCACGGCGAATCTTAACTTAGAAGACGCTCTCAACCAACCCTCCACCTAATGTCCCGATTCCACGAGTTCGAGCAAAACCCCGCCGGCGCTCGATGGATGAATAAAAACGTAGCGATGCCCGCCCGCGCCGATTTTGATTTCGTTCGACACCAGCCGTACATTCTCTCGCTTAAGACGTTGGACCACGGCCGCCAAATCCGGCACCCGCAGCGAAATATGATGCAATCCTTCACCACGTTTAGTCAGGAATTTCGCAATGGCGGAATTTTCTGAAGTCGGCTCAAGCAGCTCCAATCGGCTTTCGCCCATGGGAACCATGACTAGCCGTACCTGTTCGCCTTCGACGATCTCTTCTGGCGAAATCGCGCAGCCGAGCTTCTCGTAAATAGTCTTCGCCGTCGCTAGCGACTTGACGGCGATCCCGAGATGGTCGATTTCCAGATTCACTTAGTCTCCACAGGTTGCACGTGCAATCCGCTCAAAATCCCTTCCATCAAAGTATAAGGGTCGCGCTTGTGTTCGGCCACTTCCGCAGCATAACGGGACAAGTCCGCATCGCTCACCTGCGCTTGCACTTTTTCAAGGAGGGCATCTCGCAGCATCTCAACGAGCCGGTCCCGCCAGTTATGAACGCTGTGCTTCAACACCAAATTCTCTTTCTTAAGATAAGCTTCATAGCTCGCAATCGCGTTCGCCAGTTCTTCGATACCCTTGCCTTCGCTGGCTACAGTTTTCACAATCGGAGGCACCCAATTGTCATCGCGCATGGCGAGGGATTGCAGCGCCCGCAGTTCCTTCTCCACATGCTCCGCTCCATCGCGGTCGCTTTTATTGATGACAAAAATATCCGCAATTTCCATGATGCCGGCCTTAATGCTCTGCACATCGTCGCCCATGCCGGGAACCAAAATTACAATCGTGATATCGGCAAGCCGCACAATATCCACCTCGTCCTGGCCCACGCCGACTGTTTCAATCATGACCAAGTCGCGTCCGGAGGCATCGAGCACCGTCGCGACATCGGCGGTCGTCCGCGCCAACCCGCCCAACGACCCGCGCGTGGCCATGCTGCGGATATAAATTCCTGCGTCGGCAAAGTGGTCCTGCATGCGAATACGATCGCCCAGAATTGCTCCTCCCGTATAAGGGCTCGACGGATCCACTGCAACGATGCCAATGGTTTTATTCTGCTTGCGATAATGCTTCGCCAGTTGATCCACGAGTGTGCTCTTGCCCGCTCCGGGCGAGCCGGTCAGACCTAGCACGCGCGCGTGGCCGCTATATGGGAATAGACCTTTTAGCAAATCGGACGATCCAGGAGCGCGATTTTCGACGGAGGAGATGGCGCGCGCCAAAGCGAGAGCATCGCCCGATCGGATCTGGCTAATTAGCGATTGGAGGTTGAGGCTCAACTTGTCAGTGTAAAGCAGAGATGCATGGAGAGGGAATTGGTCGGCGCAGTTGTCATCGTGAGCGGCGTGTGTGGCCGCGAGGGATCTATGCATTTTCGCTCTCGCTCGGAAAATACATGGGTTCTTCGCTTCGCTCAGAATGACAACGCGTTTGAAGAAAATTAGTCTTTCAACAACTGCCTTGCAATCACCAGCCGCTGGACCTCGCTTGTGCCTTCGCCGATGGTGCACAACTTCACGTCGCGGTAGAACTTCTCCGCCGGATAATCTTTGATGAACCCGTATCCGCCATGAATCTGTACGCCTTCATTGGCGCAGCGCACAGCCACTTCGCTGGCGTAAAGCTTGGCCATGGAAGATTCGAGCGTCGTCTTCATGCCCGCGTCTTTCATTGATGCCGCGCGCATGGTGAGCAATCTGGCCGCATCAATTTCGGTGGCCATATCGGCCAGCTTCCACTGGATGGCCTGAAAATCGCTGATCGCTTTGCCGAATTGCTTACGCTGCTTGGAATATTTGAGGGCACATTCGTAAGCGCCCTGGGCCATCCCAAGCGATAATGCTGCAATCGAAATGCGCCCGCCGTCGAGAATGCGCATGGCATCAATAAATCCGTCGCCTTCTTTGCCCAAAAGATTCTCTGCCGGAATCGCGCAATCTTCAAAAATCAATTCCGCCGTATCGCTGGCCCGCAATCCGAGCTTGTTTTCTTTCTTGCCGGGACGAAACCCTTTAGTTCCCTTTTCTACGATGAACGCCGACAAGCCATGCGTATGTGCGGCGCGGTCTGTCACTGCGATAATCACCAGAACGTCAGCGTAATGCCCGTTCGTGCAGAAAGTCTTGGTGCCGTTGAGCACCCACTCATTGCCCCGCCGTATCGCGGTTGTCCGCGCGCTGCCAGCGTCAGATCCAGCGGACGGCTCGGTTAAGCCCCACGCGCCGATGAATTCCCCCGTCGCCAGCTTGCTGATGTACTTTTTCTTCTGCGCCTCATTTCCCGCGAGAAAAATATGGTTTGAACACAATGACGTATGCGCCGCCACAATAATGCCGACTGAGCCATCGACGCGCGATAGCTCGTCAATGGCGGTCACGTATTCGACATAGCCCATATCCGCCCCGCCATATTCGCTGGGAAAAATAGTCCCGAGCAAGCCCAACCGACCCAGTTCTTTAATCGTCGCCAGCGGAAATTCGCCGGCCTCGTCCCACTTCATGACATTGGGCAAAATTTCGCGTTGCGCGAATTCGCGCACGCTCTTCTGCAACTGCAACTGTTCTTCGTTTAATTGGAAATCCAAGACCGCCTCCGGCTGGTTTTAGCGGCTTCCAGGAAAGCTCAGGCCGCGTGGGGGAACATTCGATTAGAGCACAGCCGGCGAATCGCGAAAAGGACTGAAGGTAATCACGGTTAGAGATGCTAGGAGGGGCATTTATAGGGGCGATTTCTAGCAACCGCACGCTTACCCCAACCGACCGATTGGTCGCGCAATTCCTTGGCTTTCATTGCTTTTTCGGTTGCAAACCGAAAATCTTCCGCGTCATCCAAAGGGGTGCAACCAGCACATGCACAGGATTGGTAAGGAATGCGGGCTTGTTCCCCTCAATCAAATGGCCAAGCCAGGCTAGCGCAAATGCGAAAGGAATCAGCAACAGCCCGATAATCCAGTGAAACCAGACCACGATCAGTGAAGAAAAACCGACAGGTATGGCAATCATATGCAACGCACGGTTCACCGGATGATTATGCGCGCCGTCGTAATGCGAATAGAGGCCCACGAGAATACCTCCATAAATCCGAGCGAATTATATACCCGGCACCGGCGCCGAAATAAAACGCGTAAAAACTTCGTTGGAGAGCATTTTCCCGCGTGCAGTCAGCCGGATAACCTCGCCGTTGCGCTCCAACAAGCCGTCCCGTACGGATTCTTCCACGCTCGACACAAAGGCCGTCAGCTTCCCACACTCCGCTTCGAGTTTTCGCAAATCGACACCGCGCATTAATCGAAGTCCAAGAAAGAAACTTTCCTCTAGCGCTTCGTGTTTTGAAACTTCTGCGTGGCTGCCCTGCTCGCCGGCTGCAAACCGCTCGAGCGAATCCGGAGTAGAAAACCGGATTGCTCGCGCCCCATCAATCCTAAGCATCGAATGCGCATCAACGCCGAAGCCGAGATATGGCTGGCGTGTCCAATACTTCAAATTATGCCGTGACTCAAATCCCTGCCGGGCAAAGTTGGAAATTTCATATTGTTCGATTCCAGCCTGGTCCAGCTTTTCACACGCCGTCTCATAAAAATCCGCGGTCAAGTCGTCGTTGGGAACAAAATGCGCGTGATACTTTGTTCCGCCAGCAATCAATTCCCTGCCCAGCCGCGATTCGTCATCCACTTCGAGCATATAAACACTGACATGAGGTACGCCGGACGCAATGCATTGGTCGAGGGAATACTGCCAGCTGTCGCTGGTCTGATGTGGTAATCCGGCGATGAGGTCGATTCCAATGTTCTCGATGGCCGCATCACGCAATCGCGCCAAATCATCGAGTACCACGCTTCTGTTGTGCAATCTCCCCACTGAAGCCGCTTCCCTGTCGACAAACGACTGCACGCCCAAACTCACACGATTCACTCCATACTGCTGAAAGAGCTGCAGAATTTCTGGCTTCAACGTACCCGGGGCGCACTCCACCGTAAATTCAACATTCTCCGCAATTAGGAAATTTTGCCGAATAGTGACAAAAAGCCGTTCCAGTTGTGTAGTATCCAGAACGGTAGGCGTTCCGCCGCCGAAGTAGACGGAATCCACATAGGGATCGAACACCGCTCCCATTGCTTCGGTTGACTTCCGGGCATTTTTTATGTCGGAGCAGACGCGTTCGACATAGCGATCGAACACGACGCGTGAAAATACGTCGGACGCAAAGTTGCAGAATGTGCACTTCGTGCGGCAGAACGGCACCGAGACATAAACACCGAGGGGCATGTAATCTGATTATCCCACTGCAGTTTGGGTTTGGAGTGAGCATTTGACCGACGGGCTTCCTCGCGTGGTGATCACCGGCATGGGTGTTGTAAGTCCCAACGGCATTGGTAAAGAAGCATTCTGCCGCGCCATTCTAGCCGGAAAATCCGGCGTCAAGCGTATCTCGCGCTTCGATCCATCGAACTTGCCCGTTCACATCGCGGGAGAAATCCCCGAATTCGACGAACTTGCCTGGGTGGATGCTCGCGAGCGCAAACACGTCTCGCGGGCCGTTCCCCTCGCCGTGGCCGCGTCCGCGGAAGCCATTAAAGATGCCGGACTTGACCCCGGTTCCATGACGATGGATGAAAAGCGTGAAATCGGCGTCATCCTCGGCACCGGCGGCGGCGCGCAGGAATTTTCCGAAGAACAATACCGCCTCTGGCATTCTGGGCACATAAAGCAAGTCAGTATCTTCTGCATTCCCAGCGGCACTATGGGCACAATGCCCAGTGAAGTCAGCATGCGCTTCGGCTTTCGTGGATACAGCCACGTGGTCACTGCCGGTTGTACATCGTCAACCGACGCGCTCGGTTATGCTTATCAGCACATTCAGGCTGGGGCATTACCCATGTTTCTTGTCGGCGGCGTGGACTCGCCGATTACTCCCGGCATCATCAAAGGCTATTCTCTGCTGCATGCATTAACCCAATCCTGGAACGATGCACCTGAGCGCGCTTCGCGTCCGTTCTCTGCCGACCGCAACGGGTTTGTTCTCGCCGAAGGTTCCTGGATGTTCATCCTCGAAGATTACGACCACGCCCGTGCACGCAGCGCGAAGATTTATGCAGAAATCCTCGGCTACGGTTCCACCTGCGAAGCGTTTCATCGCGTCCGCATGAGCGATTCTCCGGACGAACCAGCCCGCGCCGTGGCCCTTGCCCTCGAAGAAGCCGGGCTGACGCCCGAAGACATTCAATACGTAAGCCTGCATGGAACTTCCACGGAAATGAACGATCGTGTGGAAACCCGCGCCCTCAAACTTGCCCTTGGTGACCGGGCGAAGCGCATTCCCATGTCAGGACTCAAATCGCAAATCGGCCATGCCCAGGGCGCCTGCGGGTCGGCCAGCCTGGCCGCGACCCTCATCGCCATGGAACATGGCAAGCTTCCGCCGACCATTAATCTCGAGCATCCCGACCCGGAATGTGACCTCGACTATGTTCCTGACATCGGACGCAGTGCAAGCATCGAACACGCCATCTGCAACTGCGTGGGATTCGGCTCCAAGAATTCCGCGCTCATCGTGAGAAAAATCGCGTAAGTTGAAGCGCACGAACGGCCCAGAAAACCTTTTCCATCTTCGGCGGCTGTTTTCCATCTAATAGAATGTTGTTCAGACGTGGCGGTCCGGCGCGACACCCCAAACATGGCCCAGGAAGAAGAAGTATTAGGCAAAGCATATGACAGCCGGCTGATGAAGCGGCTGCTTACCTATCTTCGCCCCTACAAGTGGCAGACCGGCACGGCCCTGGCTTCGATACTTCTGAAGGTCGGAGCAGACGTTCTCGGCCCTTACCTCACGCTCGTCGCCATTGATAAATATCTTGCGCCGGTCCACAAGCTGCGCACCCCTTTTGACCGTTACTTGAGCCCGCAACCGCTCATTGGCATCGCGCAAATCGCCACCCTCTACGTCGGTTTGTTGTTGTTCAGTTTCATGCTCGAATATCTGCAAACTTATTACATGCAGTGGGTTGGACAGATGGCCATGTTCGATCTGCGGGCCGAAATATTCCGCCACTTGCAGCGCCTGCACATCGCGTTTTACGACAAGAATCCGGTTGGCCGCCTCGTCACCCGCGTCACTTCCGACGTGGACGCCCTCAACGATATGTTTACTTCCGGCGTCGTGTCGCTATTCGAGGACGTTTTCGTGCTCGCCGGCATCGTTGCCATCATGCTGCGGATTGACTGGCGGCTCGCGCTGGTAACGTTTGCCGTTCTGCCTTTCATCATTTACGCCACCAAAATTTTTCGTGACCGCGTCCGCGAATACTATCGCCAGATTCGCACCGCCATCGCCCGCATCAACGCTTACTTGCAGGAGAATGTCAGCGGCATGGTGGTCCTTCAACTCTTCAATCGCGAACAGCGCGC
Organism: Terriglobia bacterium; assembly: GCA_963702965.1. Taxonomy (GTDB): domain Bacteria; phylum Acidobacteriota; class Terriglobia; order Terriglobales; family Acidobacteriaceae; genus JAJPHW01. The sequence goes on along the minus strand of OY969776.1, from coordinate 2,052,695 downwards.
TTTCGATAAATTTTCCGAAGTGAACGCCATCCACATGGATGCGTATAAAGACACCATCCTCACGCATGCGATTTACTATCCCGTCGTTGAAATTCTTTCCTCCATCGCCATCGCTAGCGTCATCTGGTTCGGAGGAAGCGGGGTCTTGCGCAACATCGTGGATATCGGCGTGCTCGCCGCGTTCATTCAATACGCCCAGCGCTTCTTCCGCCCCATTCAGGATTTCAGCGAGAAATACAACATCCTTCAAGCCGCCATGGCATCCAGCGAGCGCATCTTCAAATTGCTGGATACGCCCGCGGAAATCATATCTCCCGTTCGAACCAAGCCCGCTGACGGCCCGGGCCGCATCGAGTTCGACCACGTCTGGTTCGCTTATCGAACAGTTCCGACTCACGTAAAGGCGGACGCCTCGTCCGCCCACCCGAGCGCTGGCTCGGCAGAAGGAAGATCGACAGAAAAAAGCTCGGCAGAGAATCCCGCCCAACCCGACTGGATCCTCCGTGACGTCAGCTTTGCCATCGAGCCCGGCCAGACCGCGGCCATCGTCGGCCATACCGGAGCGGGTAAGACCACCATCATTTCCTTGCTCATGCGGTTCTATGATGTCCAAAAAGGCGCAGTCAAAATCGACGGCGTGGATGTCAAAGACATGGACCTCGCCGATCTCCGCAGCCGCTTCGGCGTCGTTCTACAAGACCCCTTCCTGTTTACCGGAACTATCGAGAGCAACATCAAGCTGGGTACGCGCTGGATTCAAGATGCTGACGTGGAACGCGCCGCGGAAGACGTCAATCTCGCCGACTTCATCCGCACTCTGCCTAAAGGCTTCAAAGAAGAAGTCAATGAGCGGGGCACGACCTTATCCACGGGACAAAAACAGTTGATCTCATTCGCCCGCGCTCTCGCCCACGAGCCTGAAATTCTTATCCTCGACGAAGCCACTTCCAGCGTCGACACCGAAACCGAGTTCCGCGTCCGCGAAGCGCTCAACCGCATGGTCGAAGGCCGCACTTCAGTCGTAATAGCCCACAGGCTTTCAACCGTGCAGCGCGCCGACAAAATTATCGTGATGCACAAAGGCCAGGTCCGCGAGATGGGCACGCACCAGGAACTTCTCGCGCACCGCGGCATTTATTACAAGCTGTATCAGTTGCAATACAAAGATCAGGAAATCGGCGCTGGCAGGCATACAGCGTCGCTTTCTCCCATTAGTGCCCACGATTGATACCCTGCGTAAGCGTCGAAAAAAGACGCGGTGATTTCCACAACAATCACGACCATACCAAGGTAACTGCCTCATACATAGTGGGTTAGGCTCCCCGCAACTCCCTCTCATAACATGGGTTTACAATGTCGTGCAGCAAGAAACTCCCCGTAGGGGACATCAAGGAGATTCGACATTTATGAAGAACACATTCGCAAAATCGCTATTGGTGCTGGCCGCCGGCAGTCTAATCTCAGTGGGTGCCGCGGTGGCACAGAATCCCGGCTCGGATCGCAATATCGACCCAGGTCATCCGCGGGTCAACCAAGTCGATAATCGCCAGGTTAATCAGCAGGATCGCATCGGCCAAGGCGTGAAGAGCGGCCAGTTGACCGCAGGCGAAGCTGGCCACCTTGAGCGGAATGAAGCCGCTATCCAGCGCCAGAAACGCGCCGACATGAGAGCCAATGGCGGACACCTGACCAAACAGGAACAAAACCAGCTGAACCGCGAGCAAAGTCGCCAGAGCCGCGCCATCTACACCGATAAACACAACAACGTCAAGCGCTAACTGACGTACTTGAGACAGAAAAGCCGCAGATTTATCTGCGGCTTTTTTTCTTGCACCTCTGCCCGCACAGTTCGTAAGTGACTTGGCGGCGAGCCGATGGAAACTACTGCCTCACCAAAAACGGCACATTGCTCCAAAGGCTGCCGTCTGGCCCTGTCACCTCAACTTCGCCCGTCGTCGAGCCTGCGGGCACCGTCGCAGTTATCAGGCTGTTCGAACGAATATGAAAAGCCGCACCTACTCCGCTAAAACTTACTCCGGTTGCAGCCGCCAAGCCGTTGCCCAGAACCCAAACCGTCGTCCCCGGCTCGCCGGCACCCGGTTGCACCTGCACAAACGGCCTCAGTCCGGCGGACAAGCTATATACCGTGCCGTCGTTGTCCGCGCCGCCCCCAAAGTAAGTCGTTCCGTAAATCTTCCCATTCGTGCCCTGTGTCAGCGGCCCGAAATAGTAGTAAAATGCCGCGTTGAAGCTATACACTGTGCTCAACTGCCCATGCGGCGTGACTTTGAATACTGTTCCCGCGCTGTTGCTCCCACCGCCTAGCGTGGTGCCGTAAAAATTCCCATCGCTGCCAAGAATCATCCCGCCCGGACTAAACCCTTCGGGTCCCGTAAAGCTGTACAGCGTAGCCAAAGTCCCCGACCGTAAGGTATAGATGGTTCCATCGTCATTGGCCCCGCCCGCTGCCGTGCTTCCATACAAAAGTCCATTCCGCCCCTCCACCAATTCCGCCGCAGGCTGGCGCCCATCGGTCGCATCAAACACGTGCAATGTGGTGAACGTTCCGCTCGGGCTGATTCTGAACACAGTTCCACAACCGGTGTGGACGCAAGCCGTGTAATTGCCGCCTTGATGCGCAGTCCCATAAATATATCCGTCGCTGGCCTGCATGAGATTTCCATCGGGCGATTGCCCATCCGGGCAGCCGCTCTGCGTGCAGAAATTGTAGAGAGTGTTAAATGTCCCATTTGAGTTAATGCTGAATATCGTTCCCCCTCCACCCGATCCGCCCGCCGTTGCCGTTCCGTAAAATTCCCCATTAACCGCAAGCAGCAAAGCGCCGTAGGGATTCACCCCGTCAAGCCCGTTGAAACTGTGCAGCGTCGTCAATGTTCCATCCCGGGTGATTTTGAAAATCGTCCCGTACTGCGAATTAAAGGCCCCGCCATTTTGCGTGGTCCCGTACAGCTCGCCGTCCCGTCCCAGGACCAGCGTGGAAACTGGATATTGCCCATCTGGACAATTGCTTTGTGCACAAAAGTCGTAAAGCGTCGTCAGCCCGCTTGCATCGATCTTGAAGACATTGCCGCTTGAGTATGCTCCGCCGTCGAGCGTTGTCCCATAGAAACTTCCGTCGGTGCCCTGCACCATTCCCGCGTAAGGGTTCGCGCCATTGGCACCGTCAAAACTTACCAGCGTCGTGAAAGTCTGTGCTGAAAGCGCGGTCATCGCCAAGATACAAAACGCCAGCGCCGCAAACAGCTTCTTCAAACCGTCAAATGGAATCATGAATATTTCTCCTGGGACGAGATTTTTCTGATACGAGAGTTTTCTGGATCTCGTTGTAGTGCGCTCGGCAAAAAAAGACGACCCGTCCGCGGCAAAAACCGCAACCGTCAAGGGATACGGGCATCGGGCAGGGAGGATTATCTTCTTCTGCCGTCCCTCCGTCAAGCGGGAACGCGCCGCTTGTTTGACTCCCTCCCTGTAACCCTCTAGCATTTCCCCAATGCTTGGCGAGACCATTTCCCACTACCGAATTGTCGAAAAACTTGGCGGCGGCGGCATGGGCGTGGTCTATAAAGCCGAGGACCTTAAGCTGCACCGCTTCGTCGCCCTCAAGTTTCTCCCTGACGACGTCGCCAAAGACGCGCAGGCGCTGGCCCGCTTCCAACGCGAAGCCCAGGCAGCTTCCGCTCTGAACCACCCCAACATCTGCACGATTTACGAAATTGACGAACAGTCGCGTGATGAAAAAACAGCCCGCGCCTTCATCGCCATGGAGTTTCTCGATGGCATGACGCTCAAGCACGCCATCGGCGGCCGTGCGATGGAAATCGATACAGTGCTGACGCTGGCCATCGAAATCGCCGACGCGCTCGATGCCGCCCACACTGAAGGCATCGTCCACCGCGATATTAAACCAGCAAATATTTTCGTCACCAAGCGCGGCCACGCCAAAATTCTCGACTTCGGATTGGCTAAAGTCTCCGATGCTCGCAGCTCTTCCGGCCAAACCCAAGGCGTCACGCGATCCATTGACGAAGCTCACCTCACCAGCCCCGGCACCATGGTTGGCACGGTCGCCTACATGTCGCCGGAGCAAGTGCGCGCCCGTGAACTGGATGCCCGCACCGATTTGTTTTCTTTCGGCGCAGTTCTCTACGAAATGGCCACCGGAGACGTTCCCTTTCACGGCGAAAGCTCGGCCGTCATCTGCGAAGCCATCATGAACCGCGCGCCCGTCCCCGCAGTGCGCCTCAATCACGACGTTCCGCCGAAGCTCGAAGACATCATCAACAAAGCTTTGGAAAAAGATCGCAATTTGCGTTATCAGCACGCCTCGGAGATGCGCAGCGACTTGCAACGGCTTAAACGTGACACGGATAGCGGACGCTCGGCGTTATTGAGCTCACCCACAATCCAAGCTTCCAGCAGTAGCAACATTGGGACGGCCGCCACGCCCTTCCCCGCAGAGCAAAGCTCCGCAGCCAAAGCGCCTTCCAGCATTCCTTCGCGCAGCTTCATGGATCGTTACGGTTGGGCAATCTTTGGGGTTCTAGTCGCTTTGGCATTTACCGCGCTCGATCAATTTCATTCCTCGCCAGCCAAACCATCCACCCCAGCGGTTGCCAGTGCGTCGAATCCAACGCCCATCGCCGTTCTTCCCTTTCAGAATTTGAGTTCCGACAAGAGCGCCGACTTCCTCAGCCTCGCGTTGCCCGATGAAATTGCCACGGCTCTGACCTACGCGCCTTCCCTATCTGTGCGTCCTTTCGCTACATCGAGCAAATACAGCGGGGCCAACGTAGACCTTCAGCAAGCGGGACGCGAAATGCGCGTCTCCGACATCGTCACCGGGCATTATTTAAAAGAAGGCGACCAGCTCGAAATCACTCTGGAAGCCGTGGATGTGGCCAATAACCGCACTCTCTGGCGTGACATGCTCAATGTCGCCGCGCCTGACTTGCTTGCCATGCGCTCGCAGATCACGGCCAAGGTCAATCAAGGATTGCTGCCTTCGCTCGGGGCCGGGTCCGATTCTTCCAACAGCGCCACCCATCCCACGAACGAGGAAGCCTACGATCTCTATTTGCGCAGTCTCTCGCTGCCCACAGATCCAGTGCCCACCAAAGAAGCCATCGCCATGCTGGAACGAGCCGTAGGCCTTGATTCGACTTACGCCCCGGCCTGGTCCAATCTGGGCTTGCGCTACTATTGGGACTCACAATATGGCCAAGGCGGCGAGGCCTCATTTCAAAAGTCCAACGCCGCCCTGGAGCGCGCTTTGGCGCTTGATCCCAATCTGGTCACCGCCTCTGTCCAACTAATCGCAAATCAAGTCGAGCGCGGCCAGACCATCAAGGCCTACCAGGAAGCCGATGCTCTGGTAAAGCGCAATCCCGGTAGCTCGTTTGCTCACTTCGCGCGAAGCTATGTCCTTCGCTATGCGGGCCAGCTTGATGAGTCCGCGCAGGAGTGCAATACCGCGTATTCCTTGGATCAGGGAAACGCCGGCCTTCGCTCCTGCGCGCTGACTTTCCTCCTCACGGGAAACTCCGAGCGGGCCCTCGCTTTTGCTCGCGTGGATCCAGGTTCCCTCTGGGCCAGCCGCGTCACGATCATGGTTCTCATGAGCGAAGGCAACGTATCAGAAGCGCGCGCCGCCGCGCAGAAAGAGCCGCTCGACACTGCCGATAGCAGGTTCAAGTTCGGCGCGTTCATCACAGCTTGCCTGGCCCGTCCGACCATGCAATCCCAATCCCCCGAAATGGATGCAGCCACAAAGGATGTCGAGGCGGCAACTTTGAGCAATCCCGATCCAGAGAACCGCTTCATTTTTGCCGCGGACATGGCTTTCTGCGGCAACAAAGACCTGGCCGTGCGCCTGCTCAAGACCGTCGTCGACAGCCCCTATTGTTCGTACACCGCCTTGCAGAAATATCCTATGCTGGCTTCGCTGCGGGGCACGCCCGAGTTCGAACAACTCCTGGCCCCCGCCAAACAATGCAGCGACAACTTCATGGCCGAACGCGGCAAACTTGCGCCCTGATTGTATCGTGTTGTTTGTGTGGCGCGGACATTCCTGTCCGCGATGTCCATCCCTTACAATGCACTGTGCGAATTCTCATCTCAGCCGGCGAAGCCTCGGGTGAAATGTATGGCGCGCAGCTCACGAGAGTTGAGACGCTTTGCGTTGATTCTAAGGAAGGCCGAACCGCCCCATTCCTCACAAACTGCTCCCTGCCGTAAAATAGCGCAGAGGTTTGCTATGCCACAAATGACGCCGGAAGTTTCAAAATTGCTGGAGCAGGCGATGGCGCTCTCCCTGGAAGAACGGGAAGCACTGGCGGACTGTCTGATTTCGAATCTGATTGGCAAGGTTTCTCCCGAAGTCGAAGCAGCTTGGGAAACCGAAATCGGTAAACGCATCCGCGCACTGGATTCCGGGGCGGCGAAGACCATCCCTTGGTCGGAAGTTCGCAAACGCAACCTTGCTAAGCTGCCCCATGCCCATTGAACCTCGGGCCAGCCATCCGGTGGATTTGCATGAGGAAGCCGCGGCTGAATATGACGAAGCCTTTGATTGGTATCTCTCTCGCAGCCCGGATTCAGCGTTAAGGTCCGACGCCGAGGTGGAACGCGGGATGGCTCAAATAGCATTGAACCCTCAGCGCTGGCCCCACAGTTTCATCGAGACTCGTAAATACCTATTAACCGATTTTCCTTTCATTCTGATTTATCGGGAAAACATCTTCGGGGTCATTCAGATTCTTGCGGTCGCACATACTAGCCGTAAACCAGAATATTGGAAAGGACGGCTTTAGTTTCTGTGCGAATTCTGATCTCAGCCGGTGAGGCCTCTGGTGAAATGTATGGCGCGCAGCTTATCGGCGCCTTATGCCGGATTTCGTCTGGAACTTCCATTGACCATGTGGGTACGGCCGCCCTCGGCCGTACAGCCGACCTGCAAGGTCTGCAGCCGCGGAGCTTCGCTCCGCAGGACAGCCCCTTCGACTCCGCTCAGGGCAGGCTTGGGCGGCTGTCCCCACACGAGCATCTCGAATTCTTCGGCGTGGGCGGCGACCGCATGCGTGCCGCCGGATGCGACGCCGTAGTGGACAGCAAAGACCTCGCCGTCGTCGGCATCACGGAAATTCTCGCTCACCTGCCGAAAATCTGGGGATTGTTTCACAAACTCATCGCCCAAGCCGACAAGCGCAAGCCCAATCTCGCAATTGTGATTGATTCGCCTGCTTTTAATTGGCGCGTTGCCCGCGAGATGCACAAACGCGGAATTCCTGTCGTCTACTACGTCGCGCCGCAGTTCTGGGCATGGCGGCAGGGACGCGTTCGTTTGCTGCGCGATTACATCACCAAAGCTCTGGTAATTTTTCCCTTTGAAGAAAAGTTCTATCGCGATCGCGGCGTGGATGCAACTTTCATCGGCCATCCTCTCGCCGATTTGCCCAAGCCGGAAATCTCGCGCGAGACTTACGCTGCGCAATACAATCTCGATCCCGCAAAACCCTGGATCGCACTCATGCCCGGCAGCCGTGTGAAAGAAGTCCGCATGAACCTCCCCGAAATCCTCGCCGCTGCCACGAAACTCGGCACGAATTACGAATATCTTCTCCCAATCGCTACAACGCTAAATCCGCACCTGCTCACTTCCCTGCTCGGTGGTAAGGCAAGCATTCACCTCGTCCCGGAAGCCTTACCTGCGCTCGCGCTCTCCCGCGCCGGAATCATCGCCAGCGGCACCGCGACCGTCGAAGCCGCCATGATGAACCTTCCCTTCGTCATGGTCTATCGCGTCTCGCCGTTGACGTATCTCCTCGGCAAGTCGCGCGTCAAAGTTCCCCACTTCGCCATGGTCAATCTCATCGCCGAACGAGAAGTGGTTCCAGAACTTGTCCAAAACGACTTCACCGCTGAAAAGATCGTCGCCGAGATGAACCAAATCATCCCGGATGGTCCCGCTCGCTCCAAAATGCTCGCAGGCCTCGCCGAAGTCCGCGCCCGCTTGGGCGAAGGAGCTGGGCACGTCCCCGCTGCCGACCGCGCCGCTGAGATCATCCGAGGAATGCTCCGCAATAATCACCACCAACCCCAACCCCTTGTGATTCCGAGCGATTCATAGTCGCGCGAGCGAAGAGAACGCGCAGGAATCTGCTCTTCCTGCCATCGTGACTCTGTGATTAACTCTCAAAACTCGATAACCCTTGTCCTTGCAGCATCTTTTACGTCACAATCTTCATCATAGGGAAGGTTACCGTTTTCAGGAGATCGCTCTTAATGCACTTTTCGCGTTTGCCTCGCTCGATCACGACAACGCTTTGCCCCGCGCTCCTGATTCTTTTTGTGGTGTTATGTTTCCCCACCGCCCACGCCCAGGAGAAAATGCACTTGCGCGTGGACGATTACCAGATTGAGGCGCAACTCGATCCCCACGCGCATCACATCTCCGCTAAAGTCAAAGTCAAATTCACCGCGCTCGAGCTGATGAACATCGCCAGCTTCGAGCTGCACAATGACTTACGCGTCACGAAAGTGACTGACGACTCGGGAAAAGTGCTGCCCGCTGAGCGTATCGAGCAGGAAAATCTGGTGCGCGTCACCTTGCCCGCACCCATCGACAAAGACGCATCTTCGTCGCTGACTTTCGAGTATGAAGGCATATTGAATTCCGCCGACGATAGCCCGGTGCAAGGGCTCAGCGTCGCCAAGATCGCCGACGACACCAGCTATCTGCTCTACGCTGGCCGCTGGTTCCCGGTAAACGGCTATGGAATCAACCGCTTCACCGCGACCATGAACATCACGGTTCCGGCATACATGGTCGTCATTGGCAGCGGAGCGGAGACCTCGACCGAATCAGCTTCAAGCGGGGGCGGAAAAACGCCCAGCGCTTCCGCCACCAAGACATTCCATTTTGTGTGGAACAAGCCCAGCTTTCCCGGAACCATTATCGCGGGAGCGTTTCAGGAGTTCAAAAGCGACGAAGCGGGCGTAAATCTGCACGTCTTTTTCAAGCCGGTCCACCAGAACCTCGGAACTCTCTATTTGGAAACGGCCCTCAAGGAATTTACCTACTACATCACGCTTTACGGCCCCGCACCCTCCACCACCCTGCGCGTTGTGGAATTGCCGGATGACACGCTTCCTGATGTCTGGGCGCCCGAACTCGCCGGCATCGCCAGCCGCTCCATTACCGACAAGGTGAATTACCGCTTGCTCGCCAATGCGATAGCTCACCAGTGGTGGGGTGTTTCGGTCAGCCCCGCCTCACGCGACGATTGGTGGATCAGCACCGGCTTTGCCCGTTACGCTGAGGCCCGCTACATCGAGCAGGCTGCCGGTAAGGCTGGACTCGAAGAAGCTGTGAAAGATATGTCGGTCGGGGCCTTAGCTTATGACACCGTGCCCCTGGGCAGCGTCGGCAAGCTGGATGTTTTTTCTCCCGAGTTCCAGTCGCTGGTCACCGACAAAGGCGCCATGATCCTGCACATGTTGCGATGGGTCGAGGGCGACCAAAAATTCGACCACACCATGCGCACCTTTGCCACGAAATATGCCGGGCAATCAGCCTCCATCAGCAATTTCGAGGACATCGCCGAGCACGACTACGGCGACAAGTTGACCTGGTTCTTCACCCAGTGGATTGATTCCACTGGCGCTCCCGAATTCAAGACCAAATACACGGTTTATCGTCTCGGTAATAACAAGGGCTTCCGCGTCGTCGGACAAATCGATCAGGACCTCGACCTGTTCCGCATGCCGCTTGAGTTACGCATTGATACCGACGGCAAAACCGAAGACAAGCGCATTGACGTGGTCGGCACCGACTCCGCGTTTTCGCTTGAAACTTTCGGCAAACCGCGGCGCATTTCCATTGATCCCGGCAACTGGGTGCTGAAGAACTCAACCGAAATTAAGATGCGCGCCTCTATCCAGCGCGGGCAGGCGTTTGTGCAGCAGGGTGACTTCGCCAGCGCATTGGCCGAGTACAACAAAGCCCTCGAAGTGAACAAGATCAGTTCCCTGGCCCACTACCGCATTGCCGAAGTCTTCTTTCAACAGAAAAACTATCAGGCTTCGGCAAATGCCTACCGCGAAGCTTTGAATGGAGATGGCGATCCCCGCTGGACTGAGGTCTGGAGCCACATTCAGCTGGGCAAGATTTTCGACATCACCGGACAGCGCGAACGCGCCAGCAACGAATACCGTCAGGCCATCCAGACCAACGACAATACCCAGGGCGCACTCGACGAAGCCCGCCGCTATTTGCAGAAGCCCTTTGAACTGGCGAAAGCGCAGTAGCGCCGCTAGCCCAACGGATTAGTCTGCTTGGGCAATCTGAGAAGTGCATCTTGTACGTATATTTTCGTCCCATTTTGGGAATCATCACGGATTGCGTTCTTAGCCTTGCTGAGCCATTTTCCCTGTTCGGGCATATCCAAGCGTACTTCCCATATTGTTGAGGCTCCTAGGGCCGTTTCCGCCTCAGCAAATGGCCTTCTGGGCACGGGTTTGAACAGCTTTTTGCAGACCTGAAATCGGTTCAACGTAGAATCAACAACTTCCACGAAAACTCAATAAGTTACGTAGTTTTGCTAGCTGGCGCGGGCGTTCCCTTCCAACTCCTGCATTTGATTCGCATCAATTTTCAAATTGGCGGCGGCGACATTCTCTTCGAGGTGGGCGATTTTGGAAGTACCGGGAATCGGGAGCATAACCGGAGACCTTGCCAGCAGCCACGCCAGCGCGACTTGCGACGGCGTCGTTTTTAGACGAACTGCGAGCCGAGTGATCGAAGTCTTTTTTTCACTGCCGCTCACTTTGCCCGCTGCGAGCGGGAACCAGGGAATAAAACCGAGGTTTTCTTTTTCGCAATAGTCAAGAACATCTTCGGAACCACGATCGGCAATGCTGTAGCGGTTCTGCACGCTGACAACGTCGATGATTTTCCGCGCGTGCTGAATTTGCTTGACGCTGACTTCGGAGAGTCCGATGTGCTTGATTTTTCCCTGCGCTTGCAGGTCTTTCAAAGCACCGAGTTGATCTTCGGCAGGGACTTTCGGATCTATGCGATGCAACTGATATAAATCAATTTGTTCCAGGCGCAAACGGCGCAGGCTGCCTTCGCATGCAGCGCGCAAATGTTCGGGTTTGCCATTTTCCTTCCACTGATTGGGACCGGTCCGGTCGAAGCCGCCTTTGGTGGCGATGACCAAGCTTTCGGGATAGGGGTAGAGCGCTTCGGCGATAATTTCTTCGCTCACGCCCGGACCGTAGGAATCGGCAGTGTCAATAAAGTTGACGCCCAGCTCAACCGCACGTTTCAAAACCCCCACCGCCTCAGCGCGATCTTTCGGTGGACCCCAAATGCCTTCGCCCGTAATTCGCATGGCGCCGTAGCCTAGGCGCGTCACACGCAAATCATTACCGATCAGAAATTCACCGGCACTTTGAGCAAGTTTCTTCGCTGCTGCGGCTTCCCGGGTCGTCATGCTTGCCTCCGTAGGCCTTTGATGCTCACGACTAGGCGCAGGATTTTGTCTTCACGTGAAAAATCTGGGTTCTGAATAAATTGCCAAAGAACAAAAAAACCCGCCCAGGCATAGCCTGGACGGGCACACGGAGGCGTGGAGCAAGTTCTCTATTGTTCAGCCGCAGCGATGACCTGCTGATAGGGAGCGTAGGCGGCGTATCCCGCGGCGCATCCGGTCGAATCGGAATAATGCGGGACGTAGGCGCACTCCAGATCCTGAAAATAAAGCTCGACCGAGCTCGCGTAGTTATTGGCTTCGAAAGGCAGCAGTTCAACCAACGAGCCTGTCGGCATCTTACCGAGCACGCTGGTCTGCGTCCACGACTGCAACTGGCGCACGACCGGGGCCTGGCTATATTTGTTAAACATGTTCACCCAGTCAGAGGCGGAGGGTACGCCATTTTGCTGGCTGTAAATATCGTTGTACTGGGCTCCGCCTGACCCAATGCCGATGTGGTTGGCGACGTCGGTGGCTGCTTCCACATCAGCCCAGTCGGTGCAGTCCCAACCCTGCCCCGAACAGGCAATCTCCATCTGGTAGGGCACTTGCGGATTTTTTGAGGCAATGAAATTGGACTGAGCCTGATTGCCACCCACCCAATCGACTTGCAGATTGTTGATGGACCCCGTCATTTGAATGAAAACCGATTCGCAAGGGTCGGAAGCCTGACCACCCTCCGAATACCCCGCGCGAATATAGGCAATCTGTTTCTTAAAAGAAACCGTGTTGTAGTGCGCGATGGCCGCGGTCAGGAAATTGTGCCACGCGACCTGAATGGGTTTTTCCCAGACTGCCGGAAACGCCGTGGTATCGCCATTGTGGGCGTAGGTATTCAAAGGCGTGTTACCGTTGCCCGGGTGTTTGGCGCAGGTCGACATAATCCAACTGCTGCGCACCCAATGACTTCGCCCAAGCCGCCGAGTACACATAAGCGGGCGTATCGGTGTTGGAGACAAAGCCGATGGGTTCGAGCACGATGGCAAATTTCAAACTTGAAGGAAAGTTCTTGAAGGCGTTATCGCAGGAGCTGAAGTCATAAACCCCTTGCGAGGTTTCCATATGGCTCCAGGGGCACATGATGACGACGCCGCTGATGTGCGGCTCGATGTCGGAGGTCCATTGCGACCATCCGGGAGCGTGCGGGCCTCGCGGCGGCTCGACCGCCATGATCATAACTGGGGCATGGGTTGATGCCGCGAATAGAGGCGCGCACAGGCCGGCGCAGGCTGCAATCAACAGACACAAAATTGTAAGGTGGTGACGGTTTGAGGTTTTCATCGCTGCTCGATTAACTCCTTCGGGGGTTGGTCCCCCATACAGATCGGGCAGCAAGGGGGAGCCGAAATGTTGTTTAACGTGAAAAAATTCTAGGATGAAAAGCTCAATTTACCTACGAACAGAAGGGCATCATTGCACTTCTGGGTGGGCATTGTCCCCCAGACATGCACTAGTGAGTAATCTGAGTTTGTTACCTGCTCTAAGGCATGATGGCTGGAGGATTTGAGCCCTCGAGTGCCTGTAAGTGCACGCGTGCGGTGCGGGCCGCGGGGGAATCCGCAGAGTGTTTCAACAATATGCGGTATTGCGTGGCAGCCTCTCCATGCTGGCCGTGAAGTTGAGCGAGCGTGTCGGCGTAGTTAAGACGCGTATCGGAATCATTGGGCTGGAGCCGCAAGGCTTCACGATATTGATCGAGCGCATCGGGCATGCGGCCCAGTTGGGCGAGGGTTATGGCTAGCAGTGCATGGGTCTGCGCATCTTCGGGATCGAGGCGCAAGGCGGCTTGAAATTCGCTGACAGCCTCGGGTAAGCGCGCGGGATTTTGCGCGAGAGCGATGGCCAGGTTCTTGTGGGCCAACACGAGGTTGGGTTCGAACTGCAAGGCAATTTGATACTCGGCTATCGCATCAGCCATCCGCCCCGGCATCTGACGAAGAACGTTCCCCAAGTTCATGTGGGCTTTGCCATGGTCGGGCTTGATGCGCAGCGAAGCCTTGAACTCGGCCACAGCCTCAGGCAAGCGGCCCTGTTCCGCATAGACAATGCCCAGATTGTTGTGGGTCATCCAACTGTTGGGATTGCGTTGTAGTGTGGCGCGATAGAGGGTTTCCGCATTCGCGTAAAGACCGCTCTGGCGCCAAGTGAGAATGCCGAGCACACAAGACAATGCCACCGCGGCGACCATTGTCAGCCTTTTGCCGGGGCCTCGCCGAGCAGTGGTTGACGCAAGGAGCGATGTGCCGGGGACGATGATACCCAGAGTGGCGAGATACTGGAAGTGATCAGCTACGTACGAATACCGGAAGGGAAAGACGTGAAGAAATCCCAGGACTGGAAACAATGTTCCGAGAAAGTAAAGGAAGCTCGCGAGCGGCCCGCGGAATTTACCGGCTAATAGGATCGTCCCAATTGCAACTGCAATCACAACTATCGGATAGATCCATTGCCACCACGCATGCGGATCGACAATCCATCGCGGATACGAAAACATCAAATCCACCGGCCACAGAATCTTTCCCGCATAAAAGCAGGCAATCCTCCCGGCCAGTAATATGTGCTGCGCGGGCGTCAGCTCATAACCGGTGCCCTGCGCGCCAATGTACGTCCGCTCCACCCACGCGGTGAACAAGCCTGAACTCGCTCCAATCGCAAACCACGGTCCGAGCGGCAGAATATCGCGCTTCCAGTCGATCTTACCTCGCTGCCACCAGAACACCACGAGCAGGGCCGCGGGCAATGTTGCCGTCACCGATTTGCTCAGCAGCGCCAGCACAAACAATCCCGACGCCGCAAAATACTGTGACCGCTTCCGGCGGCGGTCAAAATGCAAATAGGTCAGCGCAGCTGCGAGATAAAACACACCGGACAGTGTGCTCTTCTGTTCTGACATCCACGCGACGGCTTCCACGCATACTGGATGGAGAGCAAAAACAAATCCTGCCAGCCAGGCTCCGCGCAGTTTCAGATGCCGGGCGATCAGAACAACAAAGCACGCGGACAAGCAATGTTCGAAAAGATTGGCAAGATGATAGCCGAGAACGGCATCGCCCCACAGCCGGTGCTCGAACCAAAAAGCGGTATGCAGCAGCGGATAATACTGCTGCGTCGCTCCCAGCTCGAACCAGATGCGCCACAGACCATGAAGAGATTGCAAGGGCCGGCGAAGTGATGTGCGCATTGTCGTCCCACAGCAGCCTGCCATGCAGCGCCGGCCAGTAGGCGATAAGCCCCGCTACAAAAATCCCAAGCCAACCGAAGATGGGATTGACGACCCGACTAGCTGCGGGGACATTGGCCGAAGCAGGGCGTTCTGTTTTGGTTGGCGACGCCGCCGGGGTTCTATGCTGCCCCAAACTAGATTTCTCCTTACGAGCGAAAACTTCGTAATTATAAAATGGGCAGCTGCGAGCGGCGCTTCGCTAGTAGGCCCAGCGAAGCAGGGTTGCGCCCACGGTGTATCCGGCGCCGACAGAAGCCAGCAGTACGAGATCGCCTTTTTTCAGCTTCTTTTCTTCAAGTGCGGTGTTCATGGCGAGCGGAATGGTCCCGGCGGTGGTATTGCCGTAGCGATCGATGTTGATGATCACGTTTTCCGGTTTCAAGCCGAGGCGGTCGCCAGTGGCTTTGATGATGCGCAGATTCGCCTGATGAGGAATGAAAACATCGACATCGCTTCCCTTGAAGCCATTGCGTTCAAGCAGCTTTTCGCAAACTTCTGCCATGTGGCGAACGGCAAACTTGAACACGGCTTGCCCATCCTGATGGACAAAATGCATTTTGCGGTCCACTGTTTCGTGGGTGGCGGGATTGAGGCTGCCCCCGCCGGGCATGAAGAGTGAAACACCCCCGGAACCGTCCACTTCATGAACGAAATCAATCAGGCCGAGGCCGTCGTCGTTATCGTTGGGTTCGAGCAAAACCGCACCCGCTCCATCGCCAAAAATGATGCAAGTAGCGCGATCGGTGTAGTCAATGATGGAAGACATGACGTCGGCGCCAATCACCATGACGCGCTTATGTGCGCCAGTAGCGATGTACTGGGCACCGGTTTGCAAGGCATAGACGAAGGCCGAGCAGGCGGCGGAAAGGTCAAATCCCCAGACGTGAGGCGCGCCCAGCTTGTTCTGCACCAGGCAAGCGGTCGAAGGAAACAACATGTCAGGCGTGACTGTAGCGACAATAATGGCGTCAAGATCGCTCGGGGCAAGCCCGCGCTGACGGAGCAATACTTTGGCTGCTTCGGTAGCTAGGTCGCTGCTGGCCACGCCTTTTTCAGCAATGTGGCGTTCGCGGATGCCGGTGCGCTCCAGAATCCATTCATCCGAAGTCGCGACCAGCTTTTCCAGATCGGCATTGGTCAAAACATCGGGAGGCACGTAGGCTCCGACGCCTGTGATCTTTGCGCGCACAAGTTGCTTCAAATTTCTCTCCTGAGGGTTAAACCGATTAGTTTCAACAATTCCGGCAAGAATGTCTAATGAAAACCATCGCGCGGCAAAAAATATAAGCCAGGCACCGGCGACCCACTGCACACGCAAGAGCCCGTTACCGTTGCTTCCTTCCGGACCTGGCGGGGTTGGCGGGAATGCGTTGCGCGGGACCGATACCTGACCTTTTTGATTTTAGCATTTGTTAATCAAAGGCCTTGCTATCGGGGATTGGATAACGAAGACTAGCGATGATTCAGCGATCTTTCTCAGAGCAGTTCTTTTACTGATTCGGGATTTCCAATCCTGCTTTGCGGAGGCCGTCCATGACTTGCTCGACATGCTCGTCGTCGTACCATTTGCCGTACTCGTAGCGAGCTGTGGCGGCAAAATCGGGCCGAAGCGCCAACGCTTCCTGCAAGGCTTTTTGCGCTTCTTCGCGACGGCCAAGTTGGGCGAGCGCAGCGGCCTTAATAGCCGGGACATGGAAATAGCTAGGCATGTTGATCCGCGCCACGCCCTCGAGCACTTCTTCATATTTGCCCTGCCGGTAAGCGTTCCAGCAACGAGCGAAATAAAAAAATCCAGGACAGTTGGGATTCAACTGCAACGCGGATTCGACCAGCTCGCAACCGCGATCCCACTCGCCAGATGCGGCTATCAGCAGGCCGTGATAGGCCTTTACCGATGCATCGAATGGGTTCAGTTCCAGCGCTCGTTCCGCTTCAATACGGAAAGCAACCATTTCCTTGCGAAAAAAGTAAATCGTGGCGAGCGCGGAGTGACCGAGAGCGTGTGTGGGAGCGAGGTCCACGGCGCGCCGCGCAGCCTCCAGCGCGCGATCCAGCGGATTGGGCCTGGTGTTGAATCCCTGGGCAAATTCGCCGCGATAAATCATCGCCAACAGCGCCCAGCTGTCGGCGTGATCGGGGGCTTCGCGAACGGAGCGTTCGAGAATGTCCCGCACAATCGCGTGCTCTTCGCGCTCGATACGGGAAAAGTAGCTGAAGGTACGCAGCACGGCCTCATGGGGTAGCAACTCTTCGCTCTTCTTGCTGCGGAGCGCTTCGCTCATGCTGCGAGGGAGAACGCCGTACTGATCAGCAACGGTCGAAACGACGCGCGGGACGAGATCGTCTTGTACTTCGAAAATCGATTCAGAAGTAAATGCACGCTCATAGGTTTCCGCCCAGAGATGCGCTCCGGAAACGGTATCGGCAAGTTGCACTGCCAAACGCAGCTTAGTTCCTGCCTGACGCAGGCTCCCTTCCATCACATACCGCGCGCCCAGCTCCTTGCCGATGGCGCGAACATCGCCGGATTCACTGGAATATTTCGTCGTTGAACCACGCGCGATTACTCGAAGATAAGAAAAGCGCGAGAGTCCGGTAATGATTTCTTCGGACAATCCCTCGGCTAGAGTCCTAAGTTCTGTGCCCGTGCCCGCGTACTTGAATGGCAGTACGGCAACCCAAAAGCCTTCTTCCTCACGAATGGCGGCGCGCGTTGCGCCCGATTCTACTAAAGCCGCCGCAGGCGCGCTTTTCGGTTTAGGCTCGATCTCCGCTGGCGCAGAATGCGCCAAGCCATATTTCAGACCAGCCTTCTGCAATCCTTGCAAGAAATGTTCCACTTCATCTTTGTCCGGATCCCATGTCCCTAGATCCGCACGGACATTTTCAAGGTCGAGAAACGTCGGGTTGAATCTGCGCAGAGACTCAATGGCCGTACGAGCTTCCTCATGGCGCCCCAGCATGCCGCACGAGGCCGCGATGGCCAGGTGCATCCAATGAAACTCCGGCATATTGATCTTCTTGGCAGCTCGCAAAGCGGCTTCGTAATCTCGTTTGCGATAGTAGTGGTGAAAGGAGACGTTGTGATACCAGCCGGGATGATGCCGGTTAAGGTCGATCGCTCTTTGCGACAGAGCCATTCCGCGCTCCCAATCGCCAGAGAACGCGATCATGATGGCCATCATGGCCAAGGTGGTGCCGTCCCGCGGATTGAGTGAAATGGCCCGCTCCGCCGTCTCGCGAAAAGTGGTGTAGTCGCGACTGAAGAAGTGCACAGCTGCGAGTTCTTTCCAGCCCATCTGGCAGGCCGGATCAATCTTGACGGCCCTCCAGGCAGCCTCTCGTGCGCGCTCCATCGGTTTCTCCAAAGGATTGAACCGATCGAAATATTCCAACTGGTACAAGTTAGAGAGACAGGCCCATGCGGCGGCGTGATGAGGCTCACGTTCCACAGCACGTTCCAGTCCGCCGCGGAGTAGGGCATGCTCTTGGGGATTGACTTGTTGCATGAAGGCGTAGTGGCGTAAGACAAGTTCCGACGCGCTGAGTTCCTCCACCTGTCGATCTCGAATGGGGGCGGCCATGGAGCGAACCAGAACTCCATACCCATCCGCGACGGTGGTCACAATGTGGTCGGTGAGGTCGTCCTGAACCTGGAATGTCTGAACCTGGAATGTGCCCGCGTCGCTGCCCTGGTGATCAAGGATTTCGCGGTCGTACGTCTCCGCCCAAAGCTGTGCGCCACTCACGGCGTCCATCAGTTGCGCGCTGACACGGATGGCGCGGTCTCTTTTGCGGATGCTGCCCTCGATCACATAGCGCGCACCCAGTTCACGGCCCACCGTGCGGATGTCCGCTGGGCGGCCTTTGTGAGCCATCGCCGAATTGTGGGCGACGACTCGAAGATAGGGAAATCGCGAAAGCCCCGTGGTGACGTCTTCGGTCAAGCCTTCGGCCAGTGCTTCGAGGTGCGCATCGCCGCTCGCCTTGAATGGCAGCACCGCGACCCAGAAGCCTTCGTCTTCTCGAACATTGGCGCGGGCCGCACCGGAATCGGCAACAGCTCCGGTACGCAACGTCGAAGGGGTCGGCGGCGTTAAACTCTTCTGGCTGACGCTCACTGCGCCTTCGGGAATTTGCATCCCGGCCTTGCGCAAGCCTTCGAGGAAGCGCTCGCCGTACTCGGGGTTCCATACCTTTGCGACCTGCTTGCGCATCAACGCGGGCAGTTCGGGACGGAACTTCACCAGCTCGGCGGCTGCTTTTTCGCCGCCTTCCACATCCCCAAGCTGACCGTAAGCGGCCGCGAGAAACATCGGCGCCAGCGGGTTGCCCCGCAGCTTGGCTTTAAGCGCGAAGCTGAGTGCATTGCGGTAGTCGCCCTGAGAGTATGCGTGATAAAAATCCGCGAACCAGTACCATCCCGGATGATTGGGATTAAGCTGTTTGGCCCGCTCCACCAGTTCCAGGCCACGCTCCGCGCTGCCGGCGTAGATCAACAACTCACCCAGATAGGCGACGGAGTTTCCGTCCATCGGGTTGAGCACGACTGCACGCTCGGCGGCATCTCGGAATGAATCGTAATCTTTCTGGCACCAAAGCGCCTGGCCCAGACTGAAGTAAGCCAGATGATTGGAAGCGCCCAGCGCGACAGCCCGCCGGGCGGCGGAAGTTGCGATCTCCAACGCATTGGCCTGAAGCTCGTACCCATGAACATAGTCCTGGCCGCAAAGGAACGAGAGCATCGCCCAGGCATCCGAATAAGCGGGAGCCTTGCCCACCGCTTCTTCCAGTGCGGAACGCGCGGCCGCCAGTTCCTCAGGCGTGGCGCTGTAGGTGTAAACGAAGCTCCGCAGAACTGTCTCGTAGGGACTCAGTTGATCGGGAAGGCGGCTGCGCAAGCCCTCACTCATGCTTCGCGGCAAGATGCCGTTCATATCAGCAACGGTAGAGACGATGCGGGGAACCAGATCATCCTGCAACTCGAAAACCGTTTCTGCGCTGAAGGCGCGCTCGTAGTTCTCGGCCCAGAGATGAGCGCCGGAGACAGCGTCCACCAGTTGAACTGCGAGGCGCAGCTTTGTTCCGGACTGACGCAGGCTGCCCTCCATCACATAGCGCGCGCCGAGTTCCTTGCCGATGGTGCGAATATCGCCCGACTCGCTGGAATATTTCGCCGTCGAGCCGCGAGCGATCACGCGCAAGTAGGAGAAGCGTGAAAGGCCGGTGACGATTTCCTCCGACAGACCGTCCGCTAGCGCTTTCAACCCCGCGTTTGCAGCCGCGCATTTGAACGGCAGCACGGCGACCCAGAAACCTTCGTCGGCGCGGGTACTGCCGGAATCAGTCTTCGCGAGGGTTGCGGAAAGAGTTGCGGAAGTCGAGGTCGCGTTGGCGGGCGATATACTGAGTTTCGCCGGATCGTCCGCAATTTCCAGCCCCGCCTTGCGCAAGCCGTCCATCACGTGCTCCACCATTTCGGGGCCGAACCACTTCGCCTTGAGTGCGCGCCCGATCATGCCGAAGTTGGGCACTAACTTTAGCAACTCGTCTAGGGACTGGCTCGCCGCCTCCCGCTCGCCAAGCTGGCCGTAAGCCGCAGCCATGGCCTCGTGAGTAGCAAAAAAACCGGGCAGATTGATTTTGAGCCCGATACTTACCGCGCCGCGGTAGTCTCCTTTGCGGTAGGCGTTGAAGAAGGCCGGAAACCAGCACCATCCGGGATGGCGCGGATTGAGCTGCATGGCCCTCTCCATCAGGGCGCAGCCGCGCTCCCATTCTCCCGAGTAGGCCAGCAAGCTGCCCGAGTTCGCGAGTGTAGCTCCATCCATGGGATTGAGCGAGATGGCCCGTTCCGCCGCAATTTGGAAGGCCTGAAATTCTTTGCGGAAAAACAAAGCCTTGGCCAGGGCGCCTTGCGCAAGGGAGTTCGAAGGCGCGGCTTCAACCGACCGCTGCCCCGCCTGAAGCGCGCGCTCCAGAGGTTCAGGCTGCGCGTTGAATCCCATGCCGTGCTCTTCTGAATAGAGCAAGGACAACATGGCCCAGCCATCCGCATATCCCGGCTGTTGTTCGACGGCCCGCTCCAAGCATGTCCGCGCGATGGCATGTTCCTCGGGAGTTACTCTGTAGCCGTAACCGATGCCGCGCAGAACCGCCTCATACGGGGTCAACTGGTCGGGGGCCTTGCTCCGGACCAGGTCGCTCATGCTGTAGGGCAGGACGCCATAGCTATCGGCAACGGTGCAGACGACTCGCGGAACCAAATCGTCCTGCAATTCGAAAACCGATTCTGTACTGAACGGGCGCTCGTAGTTCTCGGCCCAGAGATGGGAACCGGAGACCGCGTCGATCAACTGCACGGCGAGGCGCAACTTCGTCCCCGCCTGACGCAAACTGCCTTCCATCACGTAGCGCGCGCCCAGTTCCTTGCCGATGGCGCGGACATCGCCGGATTCGCTGGAATATTTCGCGGTCGAGCCGCGAGCGATCACCCGCAGGTACGAGAATCGCGATAAGCCGGTAACGATCTCTTCGGACAGCCCATCCGCCAGCGCTTTCAACTCCGCACCCGCGCCTGCGTATTTGAATGGCAGCACGGCGACCCAGAAACCTTCGTCGGCTCTGGCTTCCCCTAAAATAGCCCGCACTGGGTTCGTGACAGGCGAAGCTGTAGGCTGGATCGCAGATCCGGATACATCGAGTCCGGCTTTGCGCAGATCGCCGAGCATCTGCTCGACCATGTCAGGCATCCACCATTTGGAGAGTTCCTGTTTAGCGATGGCACCGAAGTCAGGGCGCAGTTCGAGTAATGCGCGCAGGGCAATGCCGGCTTGTCCTATCTGCCCGAGTTGCGAATAAATAACCGCGTTAGCCACCTGTACAGTCCAAAGGCCCGGCATCGCGACCCGCAAGGCGAGTTCGAGCGCGCGCTCGGAATCGTGCAGACGGTACGCGTTGAGCACCATGGGAAGCCAATACCACCCGGGATGATTGGGATTCAGCTGCGTGGAGCGTTGAGACAGCGCGCAACCACGCTCCCAGTCGCCGGAAAAAGCGAAGTGCATCCCCATGAATGCGGTCGTATATCCCTCCATGCGATTCAATTGAAGCGCGCGTTCGGCTGCCGCGCGAAAGGCGCCAAGTTCGCGGCGATAGAAATGAGCCGAAGCCAGAGCGGCATGCGCCATTTGATTCGAAGGCGCGAGGTTCACTGCGCGCCTTGACGCCGTGATGGCGCGGTCCATGGAGTCCGGTCGCACATTGTATCCATGGGTATATTCAGCCCGGTAGAGCCATGCCAGCATGGCCCAGCAATCGGCGCGATCCGGCGCCTGCTTCACCGCGTGTTCCAAAGCGGTGACGCCCGCGAGATGCTCCTCCGCGCTGACGTGTTGATGAAAGCCGAAGCTGCGCAATAGCGCTTCGTAAGGGGTGAGTGATTCCGGGTCGCGATTGCGGAGCGCATCGGTCATGCTGTGCGCGAGAATGCCTTGCGTGTCTCCGACAGTAGCGACAATGCGGGGGACCACATCGTCGAGCAGTTCGAGCGTAGTTTCCGGATCGAATATGTGATCGTAGGTTTCTGCCCATAGACTCGCGCCGGAATTGGCGTCAACCAGCTGCACAGCGATACGGACTTTAGATCCCGCTTGGCGGATGCTGCCTTCCATCACATACCGCGCGCCAAGTTCTCTCGCGGCTGTCCGCACGTCAGCGGAACGTTGCGCGTAGCGCGCCGTGGAACTACGGGCGATGACGCGAAGGTAAGAGAACTTTGACATGTTGGTAACGATGTCGTCGGTCAAGCCTTCGGCCAATGCGGCCAACTCGGCATTGCTGCCGCTGTATTTGAAGGGCAGCACGGCGACCCAAAAGCCTTCGTCTTCACGAACGGCGACACGGGCAGAGCTGGAGTCGGGAGCGGATGTGCGCGAGGTTAAGCTGCTTGCCGGTCGAGACTTCTGACTGGTCTGGCGCGCTAGATCGCGGAATTCATTGCTCACGTCGCGTGCGGTTTGTACGCGGTGACGCGGATCTTTTTCGAGGCAGCGGCGGATGACCCTGGCAAGATCACTCGGCAGATCCGGACGCGCATCAGTGACGGAGGGTGGAGTATCTCGCAGAATAGCCGAGATAAGTTCGGCAGATGATGCGCCTTCGAAGGGGCGGTGTCCGGTCGCCATTTCGTGCAGCAAGACGCCGAGCGAAAAAATGTCAGTGCGATGGTCAAGGGGGCGGCCTGATGTTTGTTCGGGAGACATGTAGGCGGGCGTTCCCATGACCACGCCGATCTGCGTGTGGCTGTCGGAGGTCATGGTCGCGTTGCTCGGATTCACTTCGCGAACATCTTTCGCTAAGCCGAAATCCAAAACCTTCACGCGGCCTTCGCTCGAGATCATGACATTGGCCGGCTTGAGGTCACGATGAATGATTCCCTTCTCGTGCGCCGCGGCGAGCGCGTCACCCAGCGCATTCGCAATCTCGCAAAGCTGTTCGACTGGAAGGCCGTTTAATGGAATCACACGATCAAGCGGCATGCCTTCGACCAACTGCATGGTCAGGAAGTGAATGCCGTCACACTCCTCGACAGAGTGGATGGTCACGATATTGGGATGGTCGAGCTGCGCGAGCGTCTTGGCTTCGCGACGAAAGCGCGCGAGGCGCTCGGGATCCTGCGCCATCTCGGCAGGCAAAACTTTAAGTGCTATGTCGCGGCCGAGTTTTGTATCGGTGGCGCGATAGACCTCGCCCATCCCTCCAGCACCGAGCGATGACTGGATTTCATAAGGGCCGAGTTTTGTGCCTGAGGTCAGCAAGAGATCCCTCGCGGTGCTCGGGATTTCGCCTGCAGGCTATCGCTCTCCACCCCATCACGCGAAAAACGCGCGCGATGGGGACCCCGGCTGCGCTCACGCCGGCAAAACGGCTCAAGTTTTGTGCCAGAGGTTAGCGGCATCAGGCGGCAATTATAGACCGAGGCGAGCTACTCTCCTCCACGGTTACCCCCCTTCGCAAACCACGCGAATCGTGAGCATCGTTTATGGTAGGACGAACCGCAACCGGCCCGACAAGGCGGCTACCCCGCTCCTACACTGAGGTACTCTTCAATTTCCTCCGGAAAACGACGAGAATTGATTTGGATGGGTACCATCACCAACATTCCGGTTAGCCCGAAGCCGAGCTTGCAGCGCGAATTCGAAGCTGCATTGTGCCTGCTGCTGGCGATTGGGTTTGCCACGCTTGCGTCGACAGGCACCTTGGATTTGCCGACGCTTTTGCTCGTGGGCGCAGGGCTGCTTTACCGCGGCTATCTCATCTGGCGGAGACGAGAAGCGGTGCTGCCTGCATTCTGGACCACAACGTTGACCCTCGCATGCGCCGCTTTTTATCTCGCGGATTACCTGCTTTTCAGCGGGTCGTTTCTTAAGGCCACCGTACACCTCGTTTTGTTCGTGATGCTCATCCGGTTATTTTCCGCGCAGAAAGACCGCGACTATTACTTTCTAGGTGTGCTTGCCTTTCTTATGCTGCTAGCCTCGGCCGCGTTGACGATTCAAGCTGAATTTATCGTCGGCATGGGCGCGTTTACCGTGACCGGAGTGGTCACCGTGATTCTGATGGAGATGCGGCACACGGAGACAACGTCGGGAACGCTGGCGGTCTCTTCGCGGAAAATGCCGAGCGCGCAGCCCGTGACGGCAAGCATACTGCGGGCATCTCCCGCGATTGCCGTCGCCATACTCTTGCTCGGCGGCGTCATTTTCTTTTTGTTGCCTCGAAATTCCAGCGGATACCTACGGTCATACGCGCCGAACGATTCCATCAGCACGGGCTTCAGTGATCAAGTGCGGCTGGGGCGCATCGGAGAAATTCAGCGGTCTGATGCTCTGGTGATGCACATTCAGATTGAGGGCGACCACAACGGCGCCCACGACCTGAAATGGCGCGGCGTGGCCCTCAATTTATTTGATGGCCGAACCTGGTCTAACCCGCAAACGCTCCACATTGTGCCGCGGTTGCCCGACGGATCCTTTCGCCTGGCGCCTCGTGCAACCGTGCGGCCGCCCGCCATCGAATACCGAGTGCTCATGGAGCCGCTCAACACGAATGTGTTCTTTCTCGCTCCGACGGCCCAGACCATACGAGGTAATTTCCGGCTGTTGGCCGGCGACGATGCCGATGCGGTCTTCGACGTTGACGCCGAACATCCACCCAATGTGTACAACGCAACCTCTGACCTGGGACAACCGAGCCTGGCGGAATTGCGTCAGGCACATGGAGTGGCTCCTCCCGACATTCTGCTCGATGATCTTCAATTACCTAGACTGGACGCGCGCATTGCCCGTCTTGCGCAGCAGATTACGGCATCAGCCGGAACCAATTACGACAAAGCCGCCGCCATTGAGTCTTATTTGAAATCCAATTTCGGCTACACCTTGCAACTGTCGAGCAACGTGCCACGCGATCCGCTGGCCGAATTTCTATTCGTACGCAAACGGGGACACTGCGAATATTTCGCGTCATCTATGGCAGTCATGTTGCGAACTCTGCGGATTCCGGCGCGTGTAGTCAACGGATTTCGCCGCGGGGAGTTTAATCAACTGACCGGGGAATATGTTATCCGCGGGCGCGATGCACACTCGTGGGTAGAAGCGTATTTTCCCGGCTATGGCTGGATCACATTCGATCCAACGCCTTCGGATGGCGCAGATGGCGGCTTGGGCCGTGCCGCGCTCTATCTGGATGCGCTATCGTCGTTTTGGCGGGAGTGGGTTATCAACTACGATCCGGCGCACCAGTTCAGCCTGGCGATGAACATTTCTCACCACGGGCAGATGCGCTGGTTCGATTTGCAAGAGTGGGCCCGCGCGAAATACAACGCAATGCTCAATGCCGCGCGGCAAGCGCAGATTGAGGCAATACGATCGCCGAAGAAATGGATTGTTGGAGCCGCCACCACCCTCGTTTTGCTCGGAGTGCTCATTGGGCTGGTGCGATACGCAACGGCCATCACGGGCGCAATCGGCCGCTGGAGAAAAACTACGCGGCCCCAGGACGCACCTTCAACCGCGGCGGCGATCTGGTACGAGCGCTTGATCCGGCGTGTCGCCAAGCGTGGGCTGCATAAGAGGCCGGGCCAGACGCCGCAGGAATTTGTCGGCAGCATTGCAGATAAAAAGCTCCGGATCCAAATCGAGCGTTTCACCACGCATTACGAATCGGCGCGCTTCGGGGAGTCCGTCGAGGACGTCTTGCGCCTGCCGGAACTGTATGCAGAAATCGCCCATAAAGGCTAATTCCTTCGCGTAATTCCACGATCGCAGGCCGCGCGTACTATATAAAAATTCCCCGCATTGAGCGCATATTGCTCGCCTGAGGGCTCAGGAACCGCCCTATGAATACATATAACTCATTCCCCGCAAAGCAGTTATCAGCCCACCCAGGGCAAAGGGCGACTTGGCATTTGTCTTGCTATGTCTATAATGCGTGAGTACAAACAACATCGCTTTCAGGTTCTCTCGATCGGGCCCGGTCCCGCGAGAAAAAAAAGGAGCTCCTAACATGAATCGCACTTCGTTAACCATTTTCCTGGCCGCCGGCATGGCCGCCACGGTAGGTTGCGCCAGCAAGAATTACGTCCGGCAACAGACAACGCCGCTTATCAACAAAACCAACGAATTGGATGATCTGACGGCGAAGAATTCGAAAGACATCAAAGATGTGGATGCACGCACGCAAGCCGGACTGCAAGCTGTAAACGCAAAGACTGATGCGGTGGACCAGAAGGCGCAAGCCGCAGGCACGCAAGCTGGCCAGGCGCAGACTCTGGCCGACAACGCCAACCATCGCGTGGATTCGCTCACGAACACCGTGGCCAACCTCGATAACTATCACGTCGTGGACCAGACGTCCGTACTCTTCGGCTTTAACAAAGATGTATTGACCAAGGATGCCAAGGCGGATTTGGACAAGATGGCCGCCAATATCGCCAACACCAAGGGGTACATTGTGGCGGTCGAAGGCAGCACGGATTCGGTGGGCGATTCGCAATACAACTACGATCTCAGCCAACGTCGGGCGAGCGCCGTCATCCAATACCTGGCGGCGGAACATCAGGTACCCGCGTACAAGATTTACGTGATTGGCCTGGGCAAGGACAAGCCGGTGGACAGCAACAAGACAAGGGCTGGCCGCGCCAAGAACCGCCGCGTGGATGTGCGCTTGATGACGAACACGGCCGACAACTCGACGCCGTCCGCGCAACCTACGGCGAGCGCAAGTCCGTCGTCGTTATAAGAAACGCGCAAACAGGAAAAACGTAAACGGGAATTTTGTAAGGAAAGTTTTACCCCTCCTCCCCGGAGGATTTCGCCAACCAGGCTGCCTCTCCCCGGAAGCAGCCTGTTTTTTATTTTTATGCCATCCCGGGACCGCTGGATAGGCGCGGGCGATTTCAGACGTAAAATAGATTTATGCGTATCCGGCTTATCGCGGTAGCGGCATGCTTGCTTCTGGGGGTTTCTCTGCGGGCGCAGACGAGTCCGCAGAACTCCGCGAGTCAACTTCCGCCAAACCAGGCGCCGCCCAGTTCCGCGGACCAGGACGATCCCAATATAAGTTCCAGCCGGGATACGCAGATTGACATCAGCCCGCCGAAAAATGATGTTAAAGACCATCCCAATAGCAGCGTGCCTGAATTGACGCAGCCCGCCAATTCAGGCAATTCGGGCGATGTGAATGAACTTCATCCCTACAATCCTTACCGCGCAGACAAAGACAATGAAGTCGGCGAATATTACTTGAAGTTGAAAGATTACAAAGGCGCGCTGGCGCGTTTTCAGGATGCGCTCCTCTACAAGCCAAACGACGCCATGGCCAATTTACGCATGGCCGAGTGCTACGAAAAGATGAACGATCCGGCGCAGGCGGCCGTGCACTACCGCGAATATCTCCGGATATTGCCCAACGGGCCGGACTCGAAGAAAGCGCGCAAGGCGCTGGAGAAGTTGCCGGGCGAGAACACGGCGGCGAAGTAAGGGATAACCCAAGCAATCTAGGCGTGGGTCACCACTGAAGTTTCATTTCCACTCTGGAAAGTTCCTAGCTGAGATCAGGGCTACCAGATTCGTAACGATTAAGCCAGTTAAAGACCCAATCACCGAGCTATGCGACTTGGTAAGTCTTCCCGAGATGGCCAGAGTACAAAGTGCGCCCGCATTGAAAAGGATGAACCACTGTCTTCTGCTAATTAGTTCGTGGAATTTTTTCACTGCTTGGACTCCCAGCTTGGCTGAAACGTTTGGATTGAAGGAAGACTTAGGCCGATGACGCTGGTTTGAGGGCTCGCATAACGCTTTCACGCATCGGCGGCAGCTCATCCTTGATCGTGTTCCACACTATCTCGTCATCGACTTTGTGATAGCCGTGACGTAGGATGTCTCCCATTCTGCAGAAGCCTTTCCAGTCCGGCCCCGGACACAGGGAAGTGGCAGCATCGCCAAGTCTCTTCGCGGCTTCAGTAATTATTTGCATCTGTCGCTCGACTGCTGACTTGGTCTTTAGATCAGCTCTATAAGCTTCCAGATTCATACCGCCGAGAAAGGTCTCGATGAGATCGATGCCCTCCACAATATCCTGCAAATGCACCTCGTCACCCTTAAAAGGCAAGGACCGCCTCGCGAAGTGCCGCCGAGCGCACAGGTTCCCGCATCCACTCCGAAGAAGAAAGCTCGACCGGAGCACCCAGCATATCGGTCAGCCGACTTTGCAAGCTCCCAATCTTGACCAGAGTCAGCCGTTTGGATTTATCGAATTCGGCCATCAGATCGACGTCGGAGG
Source organism: Terriglobia bacterium (assembly GCA_963702965.1). Classification (GTDB taxonomy): domain Bacteria; phylum Acidobacteriota; class Terriglobia; order Terriglobales; family Acidobacteriaceae; genus JAJPHW01. The sequence continues at coordinate 2,024,075 of OY969776.1, read as the reverse complement.
AGGATGAGGCGTCCCCCCGCGCCACAGAACCAAATATACGCAGATGGACGATACCGGCAGCTTTCAATTCCGGCTCGTGCTCGCGCAATGTTCGGAGGACTTGCTGTCGATACATTATGCAATTGTGCATCAAAATATCGCGCCGTTCAATCCAGCGAGTCCATTAGTGAGGAATCCACGCATACGCTAATGAGGTCCTACTGTTCCACCCTCACGAAACTTCCCGTGGTGGCGTCCACGGCGACGCGGAGTTTAGCCTGGCCAGCGCTGGGGCCGTAGATGACGTGCCAGAGCAATCGATTGGAGTTGCGGTTCCAGTCGAGTTCATGAATCACGGGAGTATCCGGCGCCTGCTTCAAGATTTTTTCGCCGCCATGCTCTTGCGCAACTTTCAGGGCCTGGTCGGAGTCCACTTTCAGAAAGGCAATATTGAAAATCTGGGTGGAAGTGTTGCCGGGATTGTAGGAACCCTCCGACGCGGGAGAAATGCCGCGCTCGGGAGCGTCGGTCGAATCGGTGCCTGACCAGACGTAGAGCTTTTCTGAACGCTTCTGTGGCGAAGCAAACGAAGCCCGCCAGATTGCAGATTTGCCGTCCTGCCCTTTGGAGTCGCCGTTTACTTCGGATTCCAAATCGAACGCCTGCACGTCGGGCGCCCACGCATGCGCGGCAAGGTATAGATTCTGGAAAGCCACACGGCCGGTTTCCGGGGTGGCCGGTTTGGGCTGCGGCTTGCCGTTCTCGTTGCCGGCCTGCTTGGTTGAGTCGCACGCGATCATTAAAGCTGCGGCGAACAAAATTGCGCCGAATCGAAGATTGCGAGTTAAATTCCCTGTCATATGCTGCAAACCCCTTTTGCATCCGCTCCTACCCTGTTGCCTCTTGATTTGTTGCTACTTGGATGCAGAAAGTTCATTCTATGGAGAGTCGTAAGGATTACTTCATGAATTCGTGCTTGCAGCAGTTACAAAAGGAACTTCAAGCGGTGATTGAGGGGATGAGTCCCGAGGATTTGCTGCGCCGTCCGGCGGGAAATCGCGACGGCCCAAATCCGAATAATGAAAAATGGAACGCGGTTATGATTCTAGAGCACCTGACCCTAAGCTACACCGGCACGACCAAGGGCATGGAACGTTGTCTGGCCGCCGGAAAGCCGCTGGCAAGAAAGATAACGTTGCCTGACCGGGCAAGAGCCCTCGTCGTGGTGGGGTTCAAATACTTGCCGGAGGGTCGCCAGGCCCCGGAACGCACCCGGCCCGTGGGAGCGGATCCCAACAAGATTCTGGCTGAGTTCGGGCAGCGAATTGAAGATATGGATGCGGCCATTGCCGCCTGCGAGCAGCGCTACGGCCGCTCGGTAAAACTAATCGATCATCCCGTCATTGGCCCCTTGAATGGGAGCCAATGGCGCAAGTTTCACTGCGTGCATGGACGGCACCACATCAAGCAGATACAGCGCTTGCACGCGCCCCACTAACTTCCAAAACTATTTCGCGTCCGCTTGAACATCACGGACAGAGGGCGACACTCCCGCTTTGCGGGCTTGTTCCTGCATGTCGTCGAGCTTTTGCTTGGCGTCATCCAGCGCTTTTTGCTTGTCGGCGATGTCCGACTTGTACTGGGCGTCCTGTTTGTCCCATTCGCCGGCATCGCGCAAGCGGTTGCCCGCGTCGGCGTACATGGCGGCGGCGCGCAGTTGATATTCCTTTTGCGCCACGGTCAGTTCGCGATTGAGCAGATCAATCTGGTCCTGCTGCGCCGAGAACTTGCCCTTCCAGTCGTCGTTGAGCTGTTGCTGCTCCTGCACCGTCGCCGGAGGCTTGCTGGGCGACGAAGAAGAGTTGGCCGAGTCGGAATCCGGCGTCGTCGTGGATGCCGTTTCCGTGGCACTTGCCGCGGTCGGGGCGGGGCCGACCACGCTCAGTTGGTCACCCGTGGGAAGATTGTCGTTGTCGAAGGTTCGCGGAGTCTGAGTGGCCGGCTTGTCTTTGCGGATGGCGCGGGCATAGTCAGCCAATGAATCGGACGTGCCCGATGATCCGACCGACTGCGCCGCTGACATGCTGACCAGCAACGACGCGAAAAACATTCCCGACAACCAAACCGATACATTGCGCTTCATAGTTTCTCCTCTACCCTCAAAGTCTTTCAAAATTCTATTTACCCATTCGTCGAACCCGCGTGGGCGGCATTGGCGCGCGTACCTGCTAAAAATCCCCCAATTGTGTGATCCAGATGCGCCGCCTCGGAAGCAATGTCCGTTGCCAACTGGCGGGCCAGCTCAGGATCGCGGCTGACTGCCAACTGACGCCCGTAGCCGGAAATTGTGGCCAGGGAACTGCGCAGCTCGAGCGCCATCTCAGCCGAGATGTCGCCGTGCATCTCCTGCTCTTTGCGGATTTTTTCCATTTCTGTTCGATCGTCAATCAGGCACGCCGCGCCCAGCACTTCGCCCGCCGCTGAACGCACGGAGGTAACCGTAATGCGCACAATGTGGAAGTCTCCCGAAGGCGTGACGTGCTCCATGTCCTGTGAATCGGAGGGCATGGGCTGGCGTACCGCAGCCTGGATGGTCTCAACCAAGCTCAGCTGCGGCTTCCCTAGAGGTTGGGTGTTGGCAAACACTTCCGCCGCGCTCATACCTAACGGCGAGGCGAAGCCAAGAATTTGCCTGGCCGCGGAATTGGCCTGGCGAATCAATCCATTCGGGGCAAAGAACATTACTCCCATGGAAAGGTTCGCCAGCAGGGCCGAACTTATGTTCTCCGACGTTTTGGCGCGGCGGCGTTCCACCTGTTGCAGACTTTGCAATTCGTGTTTCTGCTGCTTCAACTGCTGAATCACCGCATGATAGGTGTGCAGGGGAAAGCTGCCGGAAGTCGCTCCATCGCCGGGAAGATTCGATGATTCCACCAGACTCTGGCGCATGTACCGGACCATGATAAAGGCGACGAGAAACACCGCCGTCATTCCGGCGAACCCCAGCAGCATGCGAAGGACGATGGGATTGGCCAGCGCCCTCATAGCAACCTCCAATACCAACGGAGGAATTCATCGCCGAAGAAAAAGGCGAGAATCGCCATGCCGCCGAGGAAAACGCCGAATGGCATCTGGTGGTAGCGGAGCGCCATGCGAGCCGACTCCCAGGCACGGGTGCGGGCTTCGCGCGCCGGTTCATGAAAACGTTGAATGCGACGGCGCGTGCGCTTGATCCAGACGGAGAAAACTGTTGACATGCCGAACAGCGAACCGGAAATAGAAGCGGCGAAAATGGTAAGGATGGTCAGCTTCAGACCGAGGAATGCACCCACCATTGCCATGAGCTTCACGTCGCCGAAACCCATCCCTTCGACGCCGCGAGCACGCAGATAAATTGCTCCCGCGCCATAAATGAAAGCTGCCCCAATCGCCGCGCCGAGCAACGAATCGCATAGCGACAGTACACGCCAGAGAATATCGTCGCTCACGGGAAGATTCAGTGCGCCGCTGAGCAATTGCGAAGCGACATCATTCACCGGCACGAAGACGCTTAAAACAACGCCCAAGGCCAGCCCCGGCAAGGTCATTTTGTCGGGAAGCAGTTGGGTTTCGGCGTCAGTAAAAATCAGGCCAAGAAGCAGAAAAGCGAAGGCGCAATACTTCAGCGCAGCCAGCGTGAAACCGAAATGCGCATAGCAAGCGAGAAACAAAGCGCCCGTGAGAAGTTCGACTATGAGATATCGCGGTGTAATGTGGGCCTGGCAATTGCGGCAACGGCCGCCGAGCAAGAGCCAGCTCAAAACGGGAATATTATCGTAGAAATGAATCGCCGCGTTGCAATGAGGGCACTTCGAACTGGGCAGAATCGGAGACAGATCGCGGGGCAGGCGATAAACACACACGTTCAGGAAGCTGCCAAAAGCCAGCCCCATTGCAAAAATCGCGAATGCTATTCCCAAGTCCAAGCGAGCGCCGTGCTTCCTGATTTAGTACTGATTTTTGTTGATTATACGGCGATTCCGAAGCGGGAACTGCGGTACGAAAGTCACAGAACGGATGGCCAAAGGGGTAAGTGACCGCGAGTCTAAAAAACGAACCCCGTCCTCCTTGCAAAAGCATGAAAAGGATGGGGTTCGCGATTTATCGATTCCAGATCTTATTGATTGTTATTCAGTTGCGGGCGGCCTGCATTCGGCCCCTGGGATGTTTGCACAACCGTAACCGGAGCCTGCAAGGTGAAGTTGAGCACCGTTTCCGTGGGCAGCTTAATCTGCTGGCCCTTGGTAGCAGCCTGAACGCCTCCGCCTAAGCCACCGCCTGCGGCGGCACCGATAGCAGCACCTTTGCCGCCGCCAGCCAAAGCCCCAATTATCGCGCCTATGCCCGCGCCAACGCCGACTTTTTCAGCTGTGTTTTTGCCGCGGGAACTTCCCTCTTTCTTGAACTGGTCGGTCGAAATGTTGTAAGTCTGGCCGCCAGAGCGAATGCTATCGAGCTGTAAGACTACGAGTGATTGTCCGGCAAATTTGCCCGCGCTCTTGAGATCCGCAATGTGGCCTTGTACCTGGCTACCGGCGGGAACGGCCACATCGCCATTCACAGTCAAGGCTGAGTTCAAAGTCGCCGTGAAAGTCTGGCCTAACTGACTGACTTCGCTGTCGATCGGAGTCTCCAGTCGCACCGCCAGAGCCGTACCCGCGGGAATGCTGACTTTGACCGGCGGAGGCGGTGGGGGCGGAGTGTCCGGCACTGCTGCCGACGCAGGAGCAGGCGCAGGTGCCGGTGTTTCGACCGGTGGCGGAAGCGCAGCCTGCGCCATCTGGCTGGAGTCGTTGGATGTATCGGGTTTCCGCGGCCGGTGACGTCTTACCGGCGCAGGCTTGCTCTCGACTGGAGCAGGAGCGGGCGGCGGAGTTTGATCCGCGGTGACGGGAGGTGTTGCGGGGGCGACCTGTAGATTGTTGATGACTTGCTTTACGCCCGACACCGAAGCGGCATACTTCGCGGCGGCATCGCGCTGGGTGTCGTTATCCACGGTGCCCGAAAGAGTCACCGCTCCCTGCGAAGATTGAACCACCAACTGTTTCCCTGACAATCCGGAGTCGCCATTGATTTTGTTCTGGACGTCGGTCGCGATCTGATTGTCGTTCGGCGCTTTATTGCATGCCACGGTAGCTGCCATAAGAGAAAGCAGCATCACCAGGCTGAGATAGAAAGACATTCTCGGCTTCATGGTAATCGCTCCTGAGATGTGAGGACTTGGTATTTCAAGTTTAGATGCAGCAAGGCGCGAAATCACGCGGAAAAATTACGCCGCTGGTGCCGATGTTGAGCACCGACTGCCTGCTAGGGCTGGCGTAAAAATTTGTAATCCAATATGGAGGCTGCCAATCCCGTGCCCGCTTTGGTATTGGTGGTTTCACGAGTGCGAATGATGCGGCCCTGGCAAAGTACGCTGCTGTTCTTCTGGCCGGAGATTTCTTCCGGCATCTCAAACACCATTTCAACGAGGGTATTGTCGGGCAAAACTTCGGGCCCGTGCATGAGAACGCCGGACTGGCTGAGATTATCGATGATTCCCTCATACCAGTTCCCCAGATTCTTCACGCGGTAGCGTACAGGCGTATTCAGGCGCAAGCGGCGGGCACGCGGCATCCAGGTCGGTTTCTTCGAATGGCCACGCGAGCGTCGGGGTGCGGTCGCTGCCTCCTCCGCCGAAGGCTCGACGCGCTCAATCCGGCGCATCGTCTTCCAGTCATACTTGTATTTAACAGCGCAGGCGAGACAAACCTGATAATACTGGCCGTCGGCAGCCCGCCGGGGCCAGGAGAACTCGTGGGAGCAGCGGCCAAGCATAAGTACATCCATCAGTTGCGGCATGATCTTGTTTCCGGGCACAATCACCGGAAGGGCTATCATCTACCGGCAGCGCAAAGTTGGGTAGGTTACTTTCGTGCAATGGCATTACCAGAGACGATGAACAAAGTTGCGATTTTCGTATTGGCAGGCGGTCGAAGCACACGCATGGGCCGCGACAAGGCCCTGCTGGCCTATCAAGGGAGTTCACTCCTAAAAAGGGCCCTGCAAACCGCGCTGTTGATCTCACGGGACGTGTTCATTGTGGGTGAGGCAAAGAACTATTCACAGTTTGGCCCGGTCGTCGAAGATGTGTATAGCGATTGCGGGCCGCTCGGCGGTATACACGCCGCACTTCAATCGAGCGGCAGTGATTGCAATCTGATTCTCGCCGTGGATATGCCGTTCGTATCATCGGCGCTGCTGCGATTTCTGGCAGAACGAGCGGCAAGCGGAGAGGCCGACGTGACGGTTCCGGAAGTCGAAAATCGGTTGCAGCCGCTGTGTGCGATATACCGAAAATCATTCTGGCCGATTGCAGATAAGGCCCTGAAAAACGCCGCGTACAAAATTACTTCGTTGTTCGGCAGTGTGGAGACAAAGATCGTTCGCGAAACTGAGTTAGCTGACGCTGGCTTTGGCGCTGGCGAATTTCGCAACTGGAATTCGCCCACTGACGTTGACGCTCACGTATCGTTAGGATTAACAGGGAAAGAAACTTTATGAGTTCATCTCCGAGCCAGAATCCCACGGACGTGACGCCCGATCTGCATGACGCGCTTGTCACCGAACCGCAACCCGGCCCCTACATTGAATTTAAAGACGTGTCGAAATCTTTCGGCGACAACCACGTTCTGCGCGATGTCAGTTTCCAGGTGATGGCTGGAGAAACGGTGTGCATTCTGGGCCGCAGCGGAGTGGGCAAGTCGGTCACGCTGCAAAACATCATGGGATTCATGAAGCCGGATTCCGGCCGTGTGATTGTGGCTTACGAAGACATCACGGATTTTGACGAATACGACTTGCAGCGCATCCGCAAGAAAGTGACGATGGTCTTTCAGAACGGCGCCTTATTCGACTCGCTGACCGTTCGCGAAAATGTCGCCTTTCCTCTGCGCGAACGGCACGACCTGACCGAAGACCAGATTTTTCAAATTACGGATGGCTTGCTTGAAATGGTGGGAGTAAAACCCATGGCGGATCTGCTGCCGTCAGATCTTTCGACCGGCATGAAGCGGTCTGTCGCGATTGCACGTGCCTTAGCCGCGCAACCCGAATGCGTTCTCTACGACGAACCCACAACCATGGTGGACCCGCTGATGGCGCAACTCTTGGGCGATTTGATCAAACGGCTGAACCTGCAACTGAAACTCACCAGCGTCGTGGTGACGCACGACATGCGGCTTGCACAAAAAGTTGCGAACCGGATTGTGTTTCTGCACGAAGGGCGCGTTGTTTTCTATGGGACTTACCCCGAGATGGAGCGATCTACAGAACCAATCGTGCAGGAATTCATCGGCCTCGATGAATTGAAAATCGAAGCGTAATTACGCTTCGTTATAAGAACTTTCCGCCAGGGGAAATTTTATACCGCATTCATACGGGCTCCTCAGCGGACGACTACAATAAAACCTAGTGCCCCATAGGAGGTCGCCATGGCCACTCTGCAATCAGCCCCAACGAACGAAACTTCCCTTCCGCTCGCCCTCTCTGTTGATGAGTTACGCAAAATGGACGCCTACTGGCGTGCGGCAAATTATCTTTCGGTCGGCCAAATCTATTTGTACAAAAATCCGCTGCTTCGTGAGCCGTTAAAGCCGGAACACATCAAACCTCGCCTGCTCGGGCATTTCGGCACCACACCAGGATTGAATTTTATCTACGCGCACTTTAATCGGATCATCAAGAAATACGATTTGAACTGCATTTATATCGCGGGGCCCGGTCACGGTGGCCCCGGAATTGTCGCCAACACCTATCTCGAAGGCACTTACACCGAACTCTATCCGCATATCACGCAGGATGAAGTTGGCCTCCAGCGCCTGTTCAAGCAGTTTTCTTTTCCTGGAGGAATTCCGAGCCATGTTGCCCCTGAGACACCGGGCTCCATCCACGAAGGTGGCGAACTCGGATATTCCATCGCCCATGCCACGGGCGCGGCGTTCGACAATCCAGATTTGCTGGTGTGCTGCGTGGTCGGTGACGGCGAAGCGGAGACTGGCCCGCTGGCAACGAGCTGGCATTCCAATAAATTTCTCAATCCGGCGCGCGACGGCGCAGTCCTGCCAATTTTGCACTTGAACGGCTACAAGATCGCCAACCCCACGATACTCGGGCGAATGAGCGACGAACAACTTACGCATCTATTCACCGGGTATGGCTGGAAGCCGTATTTCGTCGAAGGCCACGAACCGCAAGTCATGCATCAACTGATGGCGGGCACGCTGGACCAGATTGTGGAAGAGATTCAGACGATCCAGCGCGAGGCGCGTGAGAAGGGAAACACTTCCCTCCCCGTCTGGCCGATGATTGTGATGCGTTCCCCTAAGGGATGGACAGGTCCAAAAGTAGTGGACGGCAAACCCGTGGAAAATACCTGGCGCGCACATCAAGTCCCAGTGGACGATGTTCGCGGAAATCCCAAGCATCTGAAGATTCTCGAAGATTGGATGAAAAGCTACCGTGCTGAGGAACTTTTCGATCAGTCGGGACGATTCATTCCGGAGCTCGCTGAACTCGCGCCAAAGGGAACGCGACGCATGGGCGCAAACCCTGTTGCCAACGGCGGCATCTTGCTCCGCGACTTGGCGCTGCCTGACTTCCGCGACTATGCCGTCAAAGTGAAAAAGCCGGGCACAGAAAACGCCGAAGCCACGCGCATCCTCGGAGATTTTCTCCGCGACGTCATGAAGTTGAATGACGACAGAAAGAATTTTCGTGTGTTTGGCCCCGACGAGACCGCTTCCAACCGCCTCGACGCGCTCTACCAAGCCACGAACAAAGAATGGATGGAGCCGCAGTTGCCGGTGGACGAGCATCTCGCCCGCGACGGACGCGTGCTTGAGATTCTCAGTGAACATATGTGCCAGGGCTGGCTCGAAGGGTATCTCCTCACTGGGCGCCACGGATTCTTTTCCTGCTACGAAGCCTTCATCCATATCATCGACTCGATGTTCAACCAGCATGCCAAGTGGCTCCAAGTAACGCGCGATATTAGCTGGCGGCGTCCGATTGCGTCGTTGAATTATCTGCTCACTTCGCACGTGTGGCGGCAGGACCACAATGGCTTTACGCACCAGGACCCAGGCTTTATTGATGTTGTCATGAACAAGAAAGCTGACGTCGTCCGCGTCTATCTGCCGCCCGATGCCAATTGCCTGCTTTCTGTCGGCGACCACTGCTTGCGCAGCCGCCACTATGTGAACGTGATTGTCGCGGGCAAGCAGCCGGCGCTGCAATTTCTCGACATGGAATCCGCGATTGCGCACTGCACCGACGGGCTCGGCATCTGGAGTTGGGCCAGTAATGACGACGATGTCGAACCGGACGTGGTGATGGCGTGCGCGGGCGACGTTCCCACTCTGGAAACATTGGCTGCGGTTGATCTGCTGCGGCAGCATTTTCCTGACATCAAAATCCGCGTGGTGAACGTCGTCGATCTGATGACGTTGCAACCGCAGAGCGAGCATCCGCACGGCCTGCCCGACGCCGAGTTTGATTCGCTATTCACCACCGATAAGCCGGTAATTTTCGCCTATCATGGCTACCCCTGGCTCATTCATCGCCTTACGTATCGTCGCCACAATCACGATAATTTGCATGTCCGCGGCTACAAGGAAGAAGGCACCACTACCACGCCCTTCGATATGACCGTGCTCAATGATTTGGATCGCTTTCATCTGGCAGGAGACGCGGTGGATCGGATTCCTCGACTGCATGGGATTGGCTCGCACTTCCAGCAGATGCTGCGAAACAAATTAGTGGAGCACAAGCAATACATTCATGAATACGGCGAAGACATGCCGGAAATTCGCGATTGGAAGTGGCCGTACTAGCCGCATGAAAATTCTCGTGCTGAACTCCGGATCGAGCAGCCAAAAGAGTGCGTTGTTCGACTTGAAGGGCACCGAAGCCTCGTGCGAAGAGCCAGCTTCTCCAATCTGGCAAGCGAAAATCGAGTGGAACCACGACGGCGCGGCCCTCGCCGTAACGACCGCGCAGGGAAAATCATTCACGCGGCAGACGGAATCCCGTGACCGCAAGTCTGCGGTGGAAGAAATGTTAGGAACGCTTTGGGATGGCGCGACCAAAGTTGCCGACAAAAAAGAAATTCAAGCCGTGGGCCATCGCGTGGTGCATGGCGGGCCGGATCTATGGCAGCCAACGGTTATAACCGACTCGGTCAAGCAAGCCATTCGTCAAGTTGAACCGTTTGCGCCGCTGCACAATCGCGCCGAACTCGAAGGCGTAGAGATTATTGAGCAGCTTTTGGGTTCCATTCCTCAAATCGCGGTGTTTGATACCGGATTTCATCGCACTTTGTCGTTAGAAGCTGCGGTTTATCCCGGGCCGTACCGCTGGTATGAAGACGGGATTCGCAAATACGGCTTTCACGGCATTAATCATCAATACTGCGCTGGACGGGCGGCGCAACTGCTTAAACGCGATTTGCCATCGCTAAAGCTGGTTACGTGCCACTTGGGAAACGGCTGTTCGCTAGCCGCGATTGATGGCGGCAAGAGCATCGAAACCACCATGGGCTTTACCCCGCTCGACGGCCTGATGATGGGCACGCGGTCTGGTTCAGTCGATCCGGGCATTCTGACTTACCTCTTGCGCGAGGCGCACACGACCGGCGAAGAGTTAGATAAGACTCTGAATGAAGAATCGGGTCTGCTCGGAATTTCCGGCGTCTCGGGCGATATGCGTGAAATCCTAGCCGCGATTCAGAGTGGCAATGCGCGTGCGATGCTGGCCTTCGATATGTACGTTCACCGGCTGCTGTTGGGAATTGGGGCGATGGCAGCAGCGTTGAACGGAATCGACGCTCTGGTCTTCACGGCGGGCGTCGGGGAGAATTCGTCAGAAGTGCGCGCTGCGACTTGCGCGAGGCTCGCGTTTCTGGGAGTTCAGTTGGATGAAGAGCTTAACGCGGAATCACCGTCGGATCAGGAAATTTCCGCGCCTTCTTCGCGGGTTCGCGTATTGATTATTCGAGCGCAGGAAGATTGGGCGATCGCGGAAGCGTGCTGGCGGTTGCTTGAGAAAGACCCTGCCCGATCTTATACTGCCGCGGAACTCAAAAGCTAAGGCGTGATCTCAAACACGACACCAAACCCGTTAGCTCCGCCATTCTGAGTTGTCCCATAGAGATTTCCAAGTTGATCTTCGATCAAGCCCCCATGTGGCCTTGATCCGTCGGCACAATTAGATTGCTGGCAAAAAGCGTAGAGCGTCGTTTCTGTGCCCGAGGCTGTCACTTGAAAAACCGCTCCGGATCCCGTGCCGAGGTAGGAGGTGCCATAGAGTGCCTGACGCCGAAAATCGAGCAAGACTCCAGCAGTGGGCCCGGCTCCGTTGTTTCCTGAGGGCAGAGAAACTACCATTGCACGGTTTCTCCTCGGGTCCAGTTTGAATACGCCTCCCCCATTGTCCTTTCCACCGTACGCGAAGGTGCTATATAAATTGCCGCTAGGATCGAAAGTTATCATGCCCTGGGGCCCGGTTGAACCGGGTGAGTGCAGAGTCAGAATTACGGTCTCTGTCCATCCGTTAGCGCCAGGCGAAAGTCGGTAAACCACACCAGCCGCGCCAATGTATATGCTCCCCGCACCTCCGTTGTCAGTCGTTCCATAGAGATTGCCGGATTTATCAAAAGAGACACCAGCGAAAGGAGAAGCTCCGTCGGCGCAAGTGTTTCCCGTTCCCACCGAACAAAAGTTGTATAACACTGTCTCTGCCCATCCAGACGGCGTAGGGGAAAGCTCGAAGACCAAACCGGTGTTATCACTACCGATAGAATGTGGTGAGCCGCCTTCGCTCGCTGTGCCGTAAAGATTTCCTTGGCCGTCAAAAGTTAGCTCGCTCACAGGGTGAAACCCATCCACACAACTGTTAGTACCTTGCCTGGGGACGGAACAGAAGTTATGGAGAACAGTCTCGGTCCAGATGCTTCCCGGTAGTGCCGGAGGTGAAAGTTCGAAGACCGTTCCGCAGCCGCCGCCTCCGGTCGGGCAGTACTGGTCACCGCCTTCGGCTGTCGTACCGTAAAGATTTCCTTGTTGATCCAGAATTAGGCTAGACTGCGGGGAGGCGCCATCAAGACATCCGTTTTGGCCAACGCTTGAGCAGAAGTTGTGGAGTACCGCCTCCGTCCAAGTGCCATCGGATTGGGGCGACAGCTCGAATGCCGTTCCGGAAGACTCGCTCCCGCCATATTGCGTGGTTCCGTACAAATTACCCTTGTGGTCTGCCACGAGCGAGCCCAGAGGCCATTCACCGTCGAGCGCGCCGGCAAAACTCCACAGCACTTTATAGGTTTGTCCGAACGCAGCGCCGCTACTCAGAGCCACCATAATCGCGCAAATGGTTAGGGTCTTCATTTTGACCTCCACGAAAGACGGACATAACACGCCCGGGACATACTAACTCAACCCGCCGCAGCCGGATGGAGGCAAACGGCCCTAAAACCCTTGACTGACAAGCTTTTCGATCGTTATGGAGCTGGAAGTGGCGGGCTTTGCCTTCCCCATCGCCATCATTTTTTCGACATATTTCGCGATCATGTCCACTTCCAAATTCACTGGGTCGCCGGGCGTGAGCGATTTCAAGTTCGTGATTTCGGCGGTGTGAGGAATGATGGCGGCAGTGACTTCTACGCCGTCAATCTTCGCCACGGTCAGGCTGATGCCTTCAATGGCCAGCGAGCCTTTGGCGATGACATAGCGCGAAAGCTCTGAAGGGATGGAAATGGTCAGCCAATAATCGTCGGCGTCCGGGATTCGCTTGAGACTTTGGAATTCGCCGGTGCCATCAACATGCCCTTGCACAATGTGGCCGTCGAAGCGTCCATTGGCGCGCATGGGGCGCTCAAGGTTCACCAGCGTTCCCTCGTGGATCCGGGAAAAAGAAGTCCGGTTCCAAGTTTCTTCGGCGAGATCGGCAGTGAATGATTGCGGTGTGATTTCCACAGCCGTAAGACAGACGCCGCTCACGGAAACGCTGTCGCCCTTTTTCAGATCGCGCAGAATCTCTTTGCATGCAACCGTAAGTTTGCGGTTGCCGCCCGTCTCCGCGACGCGCTGCGCTCGCCCCACTTCTTCAATGATTCCAGTGAACATAGGTTCTTCTGTCAGATTAGGTCAACTTCAATGCAACGGCATCAGTCTGTAGATGAGCTCTTTTCAGCCCCAAATTGACATATTTCCACGGTTCCATCAGGAAATCGAGCGGTTATCTTTAATTCGCCGCCGATGGCCTTCACAAAATCCTGAAGAGTGCTGATGTACATGTCCGTACGCCGCTCCATTTTCGACACCGCAGCCTGGTTCACATTGAGAATCCGTGCAAGATGAACCTGCGTCATTGCGCGGGCTTCGCGGAGTTCATCCAGAGGCATCTCCGCCCGGTACTTCGCTGCTAGCCGACGTGAGCGCTCCCGTGATTTGGGCGACATTTTGTCGCGGAGATGTCTAAAATTCGTGGTCATGAATGCTGCTCCTGTGCGGTCTCCGTAGAGTCCCTGATAAACATCGTTACTACTTATGTTTGCGCTTACGTTTCTGCGTCAATGCTTCGAGGTGTTGGTCGAACAATTCATCCGCAGCTGGAACAAATTCCTCATACCATTTTGGATTGCCAGTTTTGTCTCCGCCTATTAATAAAATAGCGGTGCGGCGCGCATCAAAAGCAAATAAAACCCGCAGCTGCCTTTCATCAACTCTTCCTCGCAGCTCCTTCATATTCGCGTGCCGCGACGTAACGATCACATCGGCGTGAGGGCGGCTCAGCGTCGGGCCGCGTTCTTCCAGCAGCTCAACTTTAGCGCTGACCTCTTCCTGTGCATCCGACCTAAGGGAGTTCCACCAATCCTCAAACTCGGCGGTGAATTCGACATCCCAAGCCACAGGTATTATTCCTCAGAATGAATATTCCGTCAAGGGAATATTTGACAATGATTGCCGCATATTAATCCGCATAAGGATCGCGCAAATATCCCTCGACCGCGAAGTCTTCCCCGAAATGATGGATGCGCAACGACTTCACATAGGCCGCATCAGTCATCCGGCTGAAGCCGGCGCCGGCGGCGAAGGGCACCGAACCTGTTCCGGCGAGAATTTTCGGCGCATAGTAGAGGAAGACTTTGTCGACCACGCCAGCCGCAAGCGCGGCCCAATTCACCAGCGCGCCGCCTTCGATAAGCAGACTGGTAATCTGCATTTCTCCCAGCCGCTCCATGATGCCGGTTTGATCGGGATAGCCATCGGCTGTGGTGCGGGCAATCTGCTCCACTCGAACGCCATGATCGAGCAACTCCTGTTTTCTTTTTTCTTCGGCAAAAGAGCACACTACTACCACGTTATCTTCGGCCGTTTGGACAACCCGAGAAGTCAGCGGCAGGCGCAGGCGCGAATCGAGAATCACCCGCAGAATCGGGCGCCGGCGAGGGCGTCCGCTGCGATCGGTCAGCAAAGGATCGTCGGCAATAATCGTGCCTACTCCAACCATGATCGCGTCATTCTGATGGCGCAGTTCGTGCACGTGGGCATGGGCCAGTTCGCCGGTAATCCAGCCGCCGCTTGACCCGCCTGCTCCCGGTGCGTGAAGCAAGGCGGGTGGCGGCGCAATTTTTCCATCCAGCGTCATGGCGGTTTTCAAAGTCACAAAGGGAACGTGGCGGCGGATGTATTTCGCAAAAGACTCGTTTAGAGCGCGGCCTTCTTCTTGCAGAATTCCGGACGCGACAGCCACGCCAGCTTCCCGCAGCCGCGCAAATCCCTTTCCGCTAACTGTGGGATTCGGATCTTCCATGCAGCCAACCACGCGGCGAATACCTGCGGCGATAATGGCGTCCGCGCAAGGACCGGTGCGGCCGTGATGCGAACAAGGCTCAAGATTAACGTACAGCGTGGCATTCTTCGCCCGGGCGCCAGCCTGTTCCAGAGCAAGCACTTCGGCGTGCTTCACGCCTTCATAGGTATGAAAACCCTCGCCTACCACTTCGCCACTTTCACCAACAATCACACATCCCACGGAAGGATTGGGCGAAGTCAGACCTGCGCCACGACGCGCAAGCTCCAGCGCCCGGAGGAGATAGTGTTCGTCAGTATGAGTGCCGGTCATTATGATTTGTTCATTGCGCCGCATCTCTAAAACTGCACGCGAGATCCCTCGCCCCGCTGGCGCAAGCGCGTGCCTTCGGGATGACAAACGCCAAGGCTGGCTGATTCACTCCCAATCGATCGAAGCATCTATTAACCGACTGTCGTTTAGTCGAATAGCGAATCAACGAAATCTTCGGGGACAAAGCGCAATAAATCATCCACTTTTTCGCCGACGCCGACGTAGCGTACGGGCAGGCCGAGCTCGCGGGCAATAGCGACGACCACGCCGCCCTTGGCCGTCCCGTCGAGTTTCGACAATACGATGCCCGTAACACCGGCCGAATCAGTAAATTGCCGCGCCTGCTGCAAACCGTTCTGCCCAGTCGTCGCGTCCACAACTAGCAAGGTTTCGTGGGGCGCTCCGGGGACGATGCGTTGCGCCGTGCGCCGCATTTTCTCAAGCTCCGCCATCAAGCCAGCTTTGTTGTGCAGGCGTCCCGCGGTATCGACAATCACATAATCGCTGTGTCGCGCAGTAGCGGCTTGCAAGGCATCGAAAAGAACCGCAGCCGGATCTCCGCCAGCTTTGGTGCGGATCACGTCCGTTCCCGTACGCTGGCCCCAGATTTCCAGTTGCTCGATGGCGGCCGCGCGAAATGTATCGGCCGCGCACAAGGTCACTGCTTTTCCGGCGTTAGTCAAGAACTTTGCGAGCTTTCCTATGGATGTTGTTTTCCCCGTGCCATTTACGCCCACTACCAGAATGACTTCCGGCATTCCCTCGGGCGGCTGCACCGGTGGAACATTGGCGCGGTTCAGGATGTTCAGCAGCTCGGCTTTGAGTAGCTTCTTCAGTTCAATTACGTCTTTAATCTGTTTGCGATCAGCTTTTTCCCGCAGTTTCGAGAGCACTTCCTGCGTCGTGGTCGTGCCTAGATCCGCGCCAAGCAAAGACGCTTCCAACTCATCGAGCGTGTTGCTATCGATTTCAGCGTTAAAAGCAACGGCTTGTTCAATGCGCTCGCTCAGATTTTCGCGCGTGCGCGTGACTGCCTGCTTCATGCGCTCGAAAAATCCGGGCTTTTTCGCTGGTTCTTTTTCGGTGTCGCTGCCGCCAAAAAGGCTTCGAATCATAGGGATTAATCCACCACAAAAACGCGTATGCGGCCCAAATAAAGGCTATGTTTGATTATAGCGGCGAACGAATGAATTCAGCCGGATGGACCAACTACCGCGGCGCCGAATTACGGATGGACGCCTTCGCCAACAGTCGCGCTGGCCGCCATAGAAGTGGCCGCTACGTCGAGCGTAAACGCGGGCGTCGGCGCGGGTGTAAACGGGCGAGGCACCGTGATTTCGCCGCGCCTGAAGATCGCTTCGAGCGCGGCAACAGCCACCGGATCCAGCCGCTTGCCCGACAGGGACTGAATAATCTGCAACGCCTCAATGGGCTCACGCGCCTGCTGATAAGGCCGGTTCGTGGTTAGGGCGTCAAACGTATCCGCCACAGCGATAATGCGGGGTAGAAGCGGAATGTCATCCCCTTTTAAACCATGCGGATAGCCGCGGCCGTCAAGCGACTCGTGATGCAATTCGATGCCGGGAATCATGTCGCGGAGCTGAGCCACTGGACGCAAGATGTTCGCACCCTTAGTGGTGTGGGTCTTCATGACGTCGAACTCCTCCGGCGTCAGCGCCCCTGGCTTCTTCAGAATGCGGTCTTCAATGCCGATTTTGCCCACGTCGTGGAGCTGCGCCGAGATGCGCAGAATTTCCAGAAAATCGTCGGGCAAAACCATCTCACGAGCAATCATCAATGAGTATTTGGTGACGCGATCGGAGTGGCCGCGAGTGTACGGGTCCTTTTCGTCAACCGCACCAGCCAACATTTGGATGGAGCCCATGAAGAGCTCGAGATTTTCGTTCGCTGCACGCTTCAGGTCGAGCACAAAATGCTCAAGCTCCTCAGACATGGTGTTGAACGTCTCAGCCAACTCCCCAATTTCAGTCCGGCTCTTGAGCTGCACACGCTGCGAGAAATCGCCGCGGGCAATGGCTTTGCTGGAATCGGTAAGCACTTCGAGCGGATTCGTAATGCGACGCGCGGCAAAAATACTGATGGCGATGCTCAAGAGAACAGCCATCAACGCCAGCAAGCGCGCGCTGCGTTGCATTTCGTAAACGCCGCGATAGGCCTCACTCCGTGGCTTCTGCACAATGACCGCCCAATCCAGATTATTCACGGGGCAAGCAGTACCCAGCATCTTGACGGCGGTCTTGCCCGCAATCGAAAATTCGCGCGTGGCGGCAACCATCTGTGCTTTGCTGCCCTGGTCCACGAAGTTCTTGACGATCTCCAGATTTGTCATGTCCTGGCCGGTCGCATAAGCGGAGTTCGCTCCCGCCACGAGACGGCCCTGACTATCCACGACGTAAGGCGTTAGGCCGCCGCGATCCACTTCTTGCAAACGCCGGATAAGGAATTGCAAATCCACGACCGAGCCAATCATCCCGAGAAAACGTCCGCCATAACTCACGGGCGTGCTCACCAGCATCACGGTCCGCTGCGAAGATCCACTGCCCACTACGAGCGCTTGACCGTTATAGACGCGGCCGTCACGTGCCGCCGAAAACGCACGTTCAAGCTCACGCTGGAGAAACGCATCGGGAGCGATGCGTCCGGCAGAAATACCTTTGGCATCGGAATTGAGAAGCGTGGCATACGCCAGGTCATCCGAAGACGACACAAAATTCTCCAGTAATGCGCGTAACTCCGGGGCTTCCACGTGATCGCCTGTGATGTCACCACCGCTGGCAACCTGTAAAGCCGAGCTTAGGTTCGCCTGCATCAGCCGAATTGAGTCTTGCCGCTGCGAAATGTCATCAGCGAGGGAGCGCGTAACGGCGTTTTGCAAGAGGCGTTCGTTCGTGATCAGGCGTTCGCGGTTAATCGATTCCACCTGCGTGGAATAGAAGTACATGGGAACGACGCTAATGAGGGCCAGAACGCTGAGAATGACATACAGAATCGGTATGCGTGACGGCATTTTCAATTTCAGCGACAAAGTGGCCTCGGTACGCCTTTCTCAGGCGGTGTTTTTCGTGAAACTTGAGAGATTTTAAATTGGGATGGAGAGCGAATCCTGTTACCAAAGTGTCAAGAAAACGGTTTGCGCGCATCTTTTGGTAACTCGACGAGTGTGACCTTTGCGCGTGGTGCAACGCTTATGGCGTCTCGTTCTTGGCGCTGCGCGTCATTAATTCATGGATGGCATCGCGCGGGGACTTCCCCTGATGAAGTATTGCGTTCATCTGTTCGGCGATGGGCATTTCTATGTTCTTCCGGCGCGCCAACTCCAGGGCGGCTTGTGTAGTAAAAATGCCTTCAGCGACCGTGCCGTGCATACCTGCAATAATATCCGGCAGTCGACGGCCCAGACCCAGTTCCCTGCCCACGCTACGGTTGCGCGACAGGCCGCCGGTGCAAGTCAGCACCAGATCGCCGAGACCGGCAAGTCCAGACATGGTTTCTGCGCGGCCTCCGCACGCGATCGCCAACCGCGTCATTTCAGACAGGCCCCGAGTGATGAGTCCGGCGACGGAATTGTGACCGAACCCCAGACCGTCACAGACGCCGGCGGCAATGGCGATAACATTTTTAAGCGCCCCGCCGAGCTCGACAGTGATTACATCGTCATTGCGGTAGAGTCTAAATCGCGGATCACTGAACTCAAGTTGCACTCGTTCAGCCAGTTCTTTGTCTTGCGAAGCGATGGTAATGGCCGTGGGGTCGCCGCGCGCCACTTCCAGAGCGAATGAGGGACCGCTCAACGCGCCGATTCGCGGAACAAAACCGCAACGCTCGCGCACGACTTCGGTGATCACCTCAGTCATGCGCAATAGACTGGATTCTTCCAACCCTTTCGTCGCGCTCACAAACTGCATGGAAGGTTTAAGAATTCGTGACATCTGCTCGAAGGTATGCCGGCAATGTTGTGACGGCATGACTCCCACGACAATTTCGCAACCATGCAATGCTCCATGCAAAGTCTGCGGCACGGAGACCGACTCAGGAATCCTGTGCTCGGGAAAAAATAGATCATTCGTCCGGCGTAAAGTGAGTGACTCCCGAACTTCCGCTTCGTGCGCCCAAAGCCGCACTTCGTGATTACCGTTGCGCCCCAAAACGATGGCAAGACTTGTGCCCCAGGCGCCAGCCCCGATCACGGCAATCTTGCTCACGCGGCGCTCCGGCCAAGGCGGTGCTCGGTGCCCGCAAACAGACGTGCGACATTCGCATGGTGTTTGGCAAGAATGAGAATGGACGCAGCGCACATGATTACGACTTCCGGCGAATCGCGACAGCCGTCCAGCCAGAAACCAAGTAATGGGAAAAATCCAACGGCGAGAATCGACCCTAGAGAAACGTAACGGGAAATCGCCACGATTACGACAAAAATCCCAAGCATCACCAGCATCGCTTTCGGAGTGAGAATGACGAATGCTCCGAGCCCAGTGGCCACGCCTTTGCCACCCTTAAATTTCAGCCACACCGGAAACAAATGCCCCACAATAGCAAACAATGCAGCGACGAACATGTCGCGAACCGGGCCGCCAAACAACACATGCGTCAGCCAGACAGCCAGGAATCCCTTTAATGCATCGAGCAGCAAGGTCAGGACGCCCAGCAACGGAGAAGACCTCGCCACGTTGGTCGCGCCGATATTGCCGCTTCCAAGCTTGCGAACATCCTCACCGCGGACCAAGCGAACCAAAATGTATCCAAACGGAATCGAGCCCAACAGATAGCTGATCGTAGCGATGAGAACGTAGCTGGTAAGAAGACTATGAGTCATTGAATCTTGGACGGTTCCTTGTGGGTTGACGATTCCATCGCAAATTTTTCAATTTTCGTGTACTGCGACCCGCCCCTAGCCAAATGACTCTCATAGATGAAGAATTCGCTGGCCGTCATGCTGCCGAACTCAGGCGTGGACATTGCCGACAATCGGCGCTGCAGCTCTTCGAAATTCTTATTGAGACGATCGCCTTTTTGCCGATGCGGGTTGCCCGATTTGCCTCCACCGCGTGCCACCGTCAGATGCGGATTATAGACATGCGCCTCTTTCTCCACTCCGAGCTTCGTCAAAGCCGCATCGACACGACTAGCAAGTTCCGCTAATGCGGGGCCCGTTTCGATTCCCACCCAGAATACACGCGCTGAGTTCGGATTAGGAAAGAAGCCATAGCCGCGAAACGCGATATCGAACGGTGGCAATCTTACCGTCGCAAGCGCTGTCTTCATCTCTTCCACAAATTCGGACGGCTTTTCTCCTACAAATTTCAAGGTCACATGCAATGCTTCAGGACGCACCCAACGCGCGTTAGGCGCAAAGCCGCGAACGCCTTCCATGAAACAAGTGATGCGCCGTCGAATTTCCTCCTCGATGTCCAATGCCACAAATACACGCATGAATCACATTAACTTCCGGCGGACCATATCCAGGGCCTGCTGCGAGGCGAACCAGCGCACGCGTTGCCGATCTCCAGGAAATTTGCGTTCAATGACCTCGGTTCCGTGCTCGCTGGCTAGCGCGTGAAACACCAGTCCCACCGGCTTTTCCGGAGATCCTCCGCCTGGGCCGGCGATGCCCGTAATGCCCACTCCCAACGTGGTTTCACAGCGGTAGCGAATACCTTCCGCCAGCGCCGCTGCTACTTCTTTGCTCACTGCGCCGTGTTTTTCCAGCATGTGCGCCGGCACGTCAGCGAAATCGGTTTTCAACTCGTTCGAATAGACCACCGCGCCCCCAAGGAAATATCGAGAACTGCCGCTGATCGACGTCAGCCTTTGTGCCACCAACCCTCCGGTGCACGACTCAGCCACCGCCACGGTCGCCGACCGCATTTGCAGGTAATAGCCAGCAATCTGCTCCAGCGAATCTCCGTTATCGGAGAAAACCAGATCGCCCAATTCCTCTTCAATCAGGCCTACGAGTTGGTCCACACGCTGCTGCGCCTCTGTAAGCGAACTTTTTTGCGCTTTCATGTGGAGCTGAATTTCACCTGCGCCGGCGAGAATTGTCGTGTCCACATCGATGAACGTCCGATAAATAGGCGCTACGCGCGCATCGCATTGCGACTCGCCAATGCCTGTAATCTTCAAAACCCTGGTCGCAATCGCTTTCTTCGGCACCTTGACGCGCAGCCGTTCAAGACACTGGTGCTCAAACATCGCCTTCAATTCGGCGGGAGGGCCTGGCAGGAGCACGATAATCTTATCGAGCCCTTCGTATTTCCCACCAATCCAAAGCCCGACCGCGGAGCCATTCGGGTTGGGCAGAATCGTCGCGCCCGCGATCACATCCGCCTGCTGCAAGTTGTTCGCGGTCAGCTTGTATCCACGTTCGGCGAAACGACGTTCAAGGGCGGCGACCAGTTCCGGATCACGCTTGAGCGGCAGGCCCAAGGCATCGGCAACGGCTTCGCGCGTCAGATCATCCTCCGTCGGGCCGAGGCCGCCCATGAAAATGATGATGTCCGCGCGCGCAATAGCATTCGTTGCGGCGGAGGTAAGACGCTCGCGGCTGTCCCCGACGATTGTCTTGAAGATTACGTCCACGCCCAGTTGATTCAGTTGTTCAGTGAGATAAAGAGAATTGGTGTCCTGGCGGAAAGGCGTAAGCAGTTCTGAGCCAATCGCGATGATCTCCGCGTTCACAGAAGCAGTTTAAATGATTGTGAACACGATGGCTCCGCGGATGCAAAACGATTTCAGCTCTCGGTTAACATCGGCATGCCCGCGATGTCCCACGCCAAGTGATAGACCGCGCCGGTGGTGGCCAGAATTGCGGAACGCCCCGGTGCAAAGGCGAGACCCACCAGTCCCGGGCCAGCGACTTCGAGTGAAGCTTTGGCGTCCGGCGTGATCTTCGCAATTCCGCGTCGGCCCGCCAGCGAAGCGGCGACATAAATATTCCCTTCCGCGTCGAGGGCAAGGCCTTGCGGCCTTCCCAACCCGCGGTAGAACGTACTGACCTTCCCTTGCGGATCAATTTTATAAATCGCGTCGAAACTTGAGGTCGTCGGCCCGGAAACAAACAAGTCTCCCTGCGCACTCACAGCCAGGTGATACGCCGAAACGCTCGGTTCGAGGGTTGCGAAAACAAAGATCTGCCGGTCGGGAGCAACCTTAAAAATCGTTCCGCTGCGATCGCCGACAAAAAGATTGCCCACACGATCAAACGCGATGCCCGTAGCCACGCCCATGCTTTCGGCGTAGGTCGACAAGGTTCCATTCGGGGCAACCCGGTACACCGTGCCCTCATAACGCGAGGAAACGTACATTTGCCCAGAGCGGTCGAAAGCAATACCGGTCGGATTCATCATGTCCGCGACAAATGGTTTCACGTTGTAGTTCGTGTCAATCTTGTAGATCGCGACCGGCACCTTTTGCCCGCGCGAACCGGAGAACGTCACGTAAATATTGCCTTCGGCATCCAGCGCCGGGTTCGCCACCGGGTGCAAATTGTCAGCAATGGGCACCCCAATCTTTACGGCATGCGGATTGCTGCGATGGCCATTCGTCGAAACCACAACCGAGCCCGAAGCTGCGCCCGCTGGCACCTTCACTACCAGCATGTCGTCAGAACTAATGACGATAGCTCCGTCGAGTTCTTCAAACTGCACTCGGGGCCGGCGAAATTCCTGCGGACGCAGAGCTGTTCCTAGAATGCGCAACTCCCCGCCAGGAAGCGCCGCGCGCGGTTCTACACCCTCAATGTGAGGATTACCGTTTACGTTCTTTTTTCCCAACAAAGATAGGGGCACAGGCAATTTACTCGTTCATGATCCGGACGATGAAACCATCGCGATCAGAGCCCGGGGACAAGATGGAAGTGCAATAAAACCTGCATGACGATCAAGGCGTAAACACCAGCACCCAGATCATCCACCACAATCCCTCTGCCTTCCGGCAGCATCTCCAGCAGCCGGATGGGCGGCGGTTTCACGATGTCGAACCCTCTAAAAAGTATAAAGCCCAGCAGTAGGGATTGCCACGCGACCGGCGCCCAGGCGAGCGTCACTAGCTGGCCTGCGACTTCATCGATTACCACATATTGCGGGTCTTTGACGCCGGTAGCTCGAACGATAGCCGTGGCTGACGGAATGCCAACCGCTACGGCAAAGGCCGCCAAGGCCAAAACCGCCAGAGGTTGCGAATAGTGGCCGATCCGGTGAGACAAACCCCACCACAAAAGCACCGTCGCAGCGGATCCCCATGTGCCCGGCCCCGGACGCATCTTCCCAACACCTAAGAATGTCGCTATCACCACAGCCCAACGCGGCGCTTGCGCATTCCCACTCATAAGTCGTCTTCCGTTTGCGAGACGTCCTCGCTGATATCGGTGACTGGCGATGCAATGCGATACGAGCCGCTCGCCCATTTGCCCAAATCGATCAGCCGGCAGCGCTCACTGCAAAAAGGAAAATCGGCAGCACCGCTTTTCACTTCCGCTTTGCAGGTTGGGCATTTTAAGTAGGCTGAGCGTCTGCGGGGCATGGTGTTTAGCTATATCTCTACTCAATAATGCGCGCAACCAGATCGTAATCGTGGGACTCGGTAATCTCGGCGCGATAAAATTTGCCGAATCGCGGCTTTATATCGTCTGGCATATCGTTTACGAAAACTTTGCCGTCAATCTCAGGCGCGTGCATCGGAGTCCGGCCTTCAAACAAAAGATCTGTTTCTTCGGAAGTGCCTTCCAGCAGCAAATCGACTTCTTTGCCGATGAGACTCTTCTTGTTCTTTTTGCTGATCTTGCGCTGAATCTGCATCAGATGCTTTCGGCGGTGTTCTATTTCCCGTTCTGAAAGCTTCCCCTCGCCGTCAAACGCTCCTGCGCCCTCTTGATCCGAATAGCCGAATGCACCCATCCAATCGAATTCGGCTTCACGAACAAAGTCGCAGAGCTCCTCAAATTCTTTTTCAGTTTCGCCGGGGAATCCCACAATAAACGAAGTGCGCAAGGTCAAATCAGGAATCGTCCGTCGCATCTTTTCAATAGACTTCAAGAAAATCTCAGCCCCGCCGCCGCGTTTCATCCGCTTCAGCACGGTAGGCGACGCATGTTGCAGCGGCACATCCATGTAGGAGCAAATTTTTTCGTGCGACGCAATCGTATCCAGCAGTTTGCCGGTGATTTTATTCGGATAAGCATACAGAAACCGCACCCATCGGAGATCTTCGATGCCTGCCAGCTTATCCAACAACTGAGCCAAGCCGTCTTTCAATCCGAAATCTTCGCCGTAGCAAGTCGTGTCCTGGCCAATGAGTGTGATCTCGCGCACTCCCGCCTGCGCCAGCTTTTCTGCTTCCGCAACTACCGACTCGAATCTTCGGGAACGAAATTTCCCACGCAATTGCGGGATGATGCAAAAGCTGCAAGGGTGATCGCAGCCCTCCGCAATCTTGATGTACGCCGTGTGTTTTGCGGTCGCCAAAATCCGTGGCGTGGCTTCGTCATAAAGATAGTTGGGCAAATCGGCAATCGCGCCGTCCCAACTTTCGCGTGAAAATCGGCCTTGCGCGGCGCGAGCATCGCCCTCGGCTCGCGAAGTAAGAATGTGGAAGGGGGAATTTATAGGCTTCGGCGGCGCGCTCACACCCGCTGCCGCAAGAATCTTTTCCAGTTCCCCGGTCCCAACAACTGAATCGACTTCGGGAATATCCTTCTGAATTTCGTCGCGAAAGCGCTCCACTAAGCACCCTGCGACGACGAGTTTCTTGGCCCGGCCATCCGTCTTGTGCTTCGCCATTTCCAGGATGGTATTGACCGATTCCTGCTGCGCACTGGCAATAAAAGAGCACGTATTGACCACGATTACATCCGCGTCTTCGGCCCGCTGCGTCAATTCGGCGCCGGCGTGCGCCAGCATGCCCATCATGACCTCGCTATCAACGAGATTTTTAGGGCAGCCCAGGCTGACGAAGCCCACTTTCGTGGGTTTTATCGGACTTTTCTCGGATTCTTGTTCTGTGACGACAGGCGTTAAAGAAGGCATGGAATCTACTTATTTTAACATCTGAGCCCCTCGAGCATCTCCCAACTCGCGCCCTTCAGAGGCTCATTTGGGCTCTATCGAGGCGGACAAAGAATCGGTATTGTCTCCCGCTTATTCCGGCGAAAGACGCGAAAATCACCTTCATCCACCGTAATTACGGTGTGGCGAGGATATAGTTCACTCATACGGATCAAGCACAGATCGGCGAGGTCGGGCTTGCGATCCTCGTAGCGTTCAGCTAGTTTCTTTAGCTGCTCCAGGTTGCGGGTACAATCGAAAGCCACCTTCAACATCTCATCCTCGATGAGATTCAAAACGTATGCGCTCGACCCCAAGTGAAATGCCGACTCGGCGAGCACGGCTTCGCAAGTCAGCAGTGGCTCCGTGATGGTTTTTGCCAAATCGAGCGCCCATGCGTGATGGCGATCATCGCGGTTGCCGAACGCCACCACAAAACCTGTGTCAGCTATGGCTTTCATCGCCGCGAAAAACCCTTCCGGGAAGAAAGATCAGAGGGGCCGCTAATCGTACCTGCGTGCCGGAGAAATCTTTGCGACCCTTTCTCGGCCCGCGCCTCTTCCAGTTGCTGCCGCACGATGCGTCCAACGGGCATACCAGTACGCTTCGCTCTATCTTTCAGCCACCGCAAAAGCTCCTCTGTAAGACGTATTGTTAGTGTCTGACTCATCTGCTCTTAGTGTAACACACTATAAATTTAATCGTAGAACTCCTGGGTTCAGAGAACGGCTAAAATATAGTTATCCCTCTTTTTCATGGATCTTGCCGCCAAAATTCGCAGCCTGCCCACCTCGGCGGGCGTGTATCTCTACAAAAATGCCGAGGGGGACGTCATCTACGTCGGCAAGGCCAAAAACCTACGCAGTCGGGTCAGTTCCTATTTTCACGAAGCGCGGATTGCCAACGCCAAGACCGACACGCTGGTTCGCGAAGCCGTCGATGTTGATTACGTCGTCGTGGACAACGAGAAAGAGGCGCTCGCCCTCGAAAACAATCTCATTAAGCAGAAGAAGCCGCGCTTTAACATTCTTCTTCGCGACGACAAGACCTACCCCTACGTCAAACTCACTCTGGGTGAGCGATTTCCCCGTGTTTACGTCACTCGCCGCCTCAAAAAAGATGGCAGCGAGTACTACGGGCCCTTTTTCCCCGGCAATCTCGCCTACCGCATCGTGGATCTGATTCACCGGACATTCCTCGTTCCTTCGTGCAATGTGGATCTCACGAGATTTCATCCTCGCCCTTGTTTGCAGTTCTACATCAAGCGTTGCCTTGGGCCCTGCGTGGAAGGCTTAACGACGTCTGACGTCTATCAGGAAGCCGTCGCCGACGTGAAATTATTCCTCGATGGGCGCGGCGCCGATCTGGCAAAATCACTTCGCGAGCGCATGCAGCAAGCTGCCGAGTCGCAGGAGTTCGAGCGCGCAGCCCGTTATCGCGACTTAATTTCAACTGTTGAGCAGTTGCAAGAGAAGCAGCGCATCGCCGCCGCTGAAGGCGACGATGCTGATGTCTTCGGCTATCACTTCGAAAACAATATGCTGGCTGTAAATCTCTTCCACGTTCGCGGAGGCAAAGTTCTCGATCGCCGTGAATTCTTCTGGGAAGATTTGCCGGAATTTGCGGGAGCAACTGGAGCAAATGTCTCCACTACTCTGGTGGAAGGTTTTGCGGCCCAACCGTTCAATCCTAGCGAGTTCTTTTCGACTTTCTTGCAGCAGCTCTATCTCGGACAGCCCTATGTTCCGCGCAACTTGTATATCCCTGTCGACTTTGAAGATCGCGCCACACTCGAAGAGGTTCTCAGCGAACAGCTCGCCACCAAAGACCCGCGCGCCACGCGCGTCCACATATCTATTCCGCAGCGTGGGGAAAAACGTTCTCTTATCGACCTTGCGGGCACCAATGCCAAGCAATCCTATGATCAGCGCTTCCGCGTGATGAAACCCAATGCCAAGGCCATGCAGGAGGCGCTGCAAGACGCGCTTAGCCTACCTGAGTTGCCGACCCGCATCGAGTGCTTCGACATCTCACACATTCAAGGCGCGGAAACCGTCGCCTCGATGGTGGTTTGGGAAGACGGCAAGATGAAGAAGTCCGATTATCGCAAATTCATCATCAAGACCGTCGAAGGCGTCGATGACTTTGCCTCCATGCGTGAAGTTGTGGGGCGGCGCTACGCGCGCCTGCAACAAGAAAAGAAGAAGATGCCCAGCCTCGTGCTCATCGATGGCGGTCTCGGACAGTTGCACGCGGCAGCAAAGGCGCTGGAATCATGTGAAGTCATTAATCAGCCTCTGGCCTCGATTGCCAAGCGCGAAGAAATTATTTATGTCTATGGTCAGGAATCCGAACCGGTCGTTCTCGACCATCACTCGCCGGTGCTGCACTTGGTCCAATTAATTCGCGACGAAGCTCACCGTTTCGCGGTGACATTTCACCGCAAGCGCCGGCAGATGCGCGACCGTTCGACTGAGTTATTAGAAATTCCCGGCGTGGGCGAAAGCACTACGCGCCGTTTACTGCAACACTTCGGCAGCCTGCAAGCCGTCAAACAAGCCGATGCGGCGTCATTGTCGTCAGTGGTCACGAGATCGCAGGCAGAAGCCATCGAACGGCATTTTCGAGGATAAGCATCCCCTCAGCTTGTCATTCTGAGGCAGCGGAATTTGTTCGCAAGCGAACAAATTCCCGACGAGGGATATATGCATTTATTTTGGAGACAAAGACAAGCATGCGCTACGAAAGCTCGACTTCCTCTTCGCCCAACTGCTGATTGATCAAGCGCGAGAGCAGCGCTTTCAAGCCCTCGCCCGTTTTCAGGAGAGCGAAATCCTGCCCAGGCTCCGACCAATCGAGTTTGAAGCTGGTTGCGATCGCGGAAATCCAAATCTGGCGCACCGGAGCATTAGGCGAAATCACGAAACGTGCCCCATCTTCGAAAGAAATGTGCAGCGCGCCCGATTGATCTTCGACTTCAAAATCCGCCGTCTCTTCGGCTGTGATGAGGCTTTGCTTCAATGCTTCCAGCGCAGCATCTACGTGTCGCCGAAAATCTTGTTCGTTCAATTCAGTCATGTTGGGCAGTATAAATTGTCGCCCCAGCCCTAACTATGCTAGTCAGGATCGCACCCTGGTTACACTGGCATGAGCGCATCAATCTTCGCGGCCATGATGAAGTCGCTCTCCGTCAGCCCGTTCACTGCGTGCGTCCATAGGGTGACGCTGACTTTCCCCCACGAAAGCGCAATATCCGGATGGTGCCCCTGTTCCTCAGCCACTGCGCCCACGCGGTTCGTAAAATCAAGCGCCTGCCGGAAATCAGGAAAGCTAAACGCCCTCGTGATGTGGTGCTCGTGCACCACTTCCCAATTGGGCAGTTGATGGCTCAAAGCATGCAATGCCTCGCCTTTCAGCGCGGGCTCTCCACCACGGCAGGGCACACAGGTTTTTTCCGCGAGAACTGACGACATGGCAACCTCCCAGAGCATTGTAGTCCCGCCACTGCACGGCGTTCAGTGAAACACCGTTGCCCTACGCGCGCTACTTAGCGTATACCGGCGACAACTCCCGCAGCTTGGCGACGGTCCCTGGAATGAGCTCGATAGCAAAGTTTACGTTTTCTTGCGTACTTTGTTTGCCCAGGCTGAAGCGGATGCTGGCACGGGCTTGGTCTGGCCGCAAGCCCATCGCCGTAAGCACGTGCGAAGGCTCGATGGCTCCGGAAGAGCAAGCTGCCCCAGTGGAAACCGCCAAGCCTTTGAGATCGAGAGCGATGACCAGGGCTTCGCCTTCAATATGCTCGAAGCGGATATTTGTGGTATTGGGAACCCGTGGAGCTCCTGCGCCGTTTACTATCGATTCGTCCACTTCGCGCAAAAGCGCAATCTGAAGTTGATCCCGCAGCGAAGACATGCGCGCGACTTCGCCATTTGTAAAACCCGCATGAGCAAGTTCGGCAGCCTTGCCGATGCCGACAATGCCGGGGACATTCTCCGTGCCAGCGCGGCGGGAGCGCTCGTGGCGGCCGCCAAAGAGCCGGGGTGTTAACCGAGTCCCCTTGCGCACATAGAGCGCGCCGACACCCTGAGGGGCATGAAGCTTGTGCCCGGAGATAGTCAGCAAATCACAGCCAATGCGCTCCACGTCAATCGCCACTTTCCCAGCGGCCTGCACCGCATCAGTGTGGAAATAGACGTCGGCCTCGGCGGCGATCTTGCCAATCTCTTCGACCGGTTGCACCACACCGGTTTCGTTATTGGCCATCATAACGCTTATCAACTGAGTGTTGGGGCGTAGAGCGCGACGAACGTCGTCCGGATCAACCAGACATGCCGAATTTACAGGGATGTACGTAACGGCCACGCCCTTCGATTCAAGCTGCCGGCATGTATTGAGGACCGCACTGTGTTCAATCGTTGATGTAATGATGTGTGCATCGTCATGGAGAACGCCAAAAATTCCGAGATTGTCGCCTTCCGTGCCGCCGCTGGTAAAGACGATCTCGGCCGCGCGGCAACCCACCAACGTAGCCACGGATTCGCGGGCCCGCTCGACGGCCGCACGGGTCTCCTGCCCATGATGATGGATGGAAGAGGCATTGCCAAAATGTTCCGAAAAATACGGACGCATGGCTTCGAAAACATCGGGCAGAACTGGCGTTGTGGCGTTGTTGTCGAAGTACACGCGATGCATAAGATTATTTTACGCTGGGAACGATTTGCTGTCGCAAGGCGTGGGCAAAGCCGAGCTTAGTTGTCAGCCGGCGCGGAGCGGGGCCTTATGGCTGCCGGTTTCTCCGGCGAGAAGTTGACGCTGAGATAGTCAACGATGGCATCGCGATCGGCGGCCTGGACTGCGGCTCCCCATTTGGTCATTTTGTCCAATTCCTTGCCCCACGCGCCCTTGCTGAGACGCTGCTGGATGATGATGTCAGCGTTGTGACAAGCCGTACAGGCTTTTACGACTTTGTCCTTCACCTCAGATTGCGGGAGGTCAGGAGATTGGGCAAGTGCCGCCGCCGCGACCAAATGCAGTGCGCTTACCAGAACAACGGTTGAAAGAAGGTTACGCGACATGGACTTTCACCTGATCATAGGCGTTGTACAAATATCCGCTCGGGTTCCAGACGGCGGTTGCCGGTTGTGTACGACCCTGATTATCGGTTGCACGCGAAAGAATCGTGTAATCGCCTGACTTCGGCTCTTTCCAAGAAAAGCTCCACATCCGCCAGGCGTATTTGGCTTTCTCGTGGCCGAGCTTCGCGGCCTTCCAAGTTGAGCCGCCATCGGTCGAGATTTCCACTTTCACGATGTCAGCCTCTCCGGCCCAGGCCGTGCCTTGAATCTTGTGAGTTCGACCTGTGAGTGTCGCGTTGTCCGGAAGCGCAATCAATGACTTCACCACCAATGAAGTCAGGGGATGCGTGTCATCTGGATTGATCGCTTCACCCGGCTTGCCCGGGTGATTGGGAAACCGGTAGCCCGGTTTCATGAAATTGCCTTCAAACTCTTTATCCAACACTTTAATTTCTGTGAGCCACTTGCATGAGGCCGCGCCGACCCACCCTGGTACGAGCGCACGCACAGGAAAGCCGTGGTTCTCACTAAGTGGCTCGTCATTCATGTGAGTGGCGAGCAGCGTATCTTCATCCAGCACTTTCTCAATGGGAATGCTGCGGGTAAACGGCGGCACTTTGCCGGGAATGGTATCTGCGCCATGAAACATCACGTACTTGCCGTTTGTTTTCACTTCTGCCTTTTGCAAAATATCTCGCAGCCGCGGTCCGCGAAAGCGGGCATTGCCGACCGTTCCTTTTCCCCACTGAATACCGGGAACTTGTGGACGCTGGAAAGTGCGCCCATTACCGGCACATTCGAGCGTGTTCACGACCGTATGCTGCGGCAGCGCGTGGAGGTCCGCAATGGTGAGCGTCGCCGGACTTGTCACTTCCCCGCCGAGACTGATGCGCCAGTCATTCACGTCGAACGATGCTGGCTCGAACATGTGATTGCGCACATAGAAATGATTGACAGGGGTAATCCATGAAGTCGCAAATTCAGGCGGCATCTCCAAATCGAGGAAACGCGAAGAGCGAACAATCATGCGATCTTCGCCGGGAATCGCGAGCGGCTGGTCGTCGGCTGCCCAACTCAGGATGGAGGGCACCGCGCTGGCCACGGCCAGCGCACTCGAAGCGGTTCGAATGAAATTTCGACGCGAGATCATAGTCCTTTATCCCAGAAACTATCTGAATCGCGGGACGCAGCGTCCGGCGATTCAGTATAAGTTAACGCAGCCGTCTCGGCTAGAACGTATAAATCAGATCGAATTGAAACCGATTGAGGTACGGTTCTTGCTGCCCGGCCGCAGTGATGGTTTTGTTGGCCGACGCCGCGTTGTTTTCCAATTCGCTGTCCAACGTGCGTCCATGCCACCAGGCGAAGCCGGCCACGGTGTTTGGACGCAGCTTCCACAAAGCGTACACACGGTTTTGCAGGATGTTGGTTGGCGCGCGCTGATCACTTTCGGCGAAAGAGGCCAGCACCGCATCCTGTTCCTGGCGAAGCCACGCATAACCGAACTGCACATCGTTCTTTTTCTTCAACTGACCAAAGCTGGCATCCACCCCATATTCTTTGTTCTGACTTCCCAGATTGCTGAGTACCGCACCTTTCGCATTCAGCGGGTGCGCCTCGGCATCGAGGTTGTCTTCAAATTCGAGCAGCAAGTTGAACGGCAGGCTGGCGATGCCGGTCTGAATCTGGTTGTTCAGGATGAAATCGGCATAATTGTAACCGGAATAGAAATGAAGCACGCCTTTGGAGTCCACATAAGTGGCGTTCGTCATCCCGTTCGGAGCAAAAACGCAAGGCGCGAATGACGGCGCATTCGAAGCGGCGCCGCAACCGGGGCCCTCGCCGGGAACCGGAATGCCGGTCACAGGTTTCGTGCTTCCACTTGGCAGATATCCGGTGGTCGTAGCGCCG
This sequence comes from Terriglobia bacterium, assembly GCA_963702965.1. Taxonomy (GTDB): domain Bacteria; phylum Acidobacteriota; class Terriglobia; order Terriglobales; family Acidobacteriaceae; genus JAJPHW01. The sequence goes on along the minus strand of OY969776.1, from coordinate 1,991,845 downwards.
ACGGCAAAGGCGCTGCTGGAGAGAATGGCATCAGGACGGTTCCACTTCAAGCTTAAGAACGACGGAGTGCTTGTCCACGGTCCAAATTTCATCCGGGCCGACGCCTGTACTCCGATGGCGTAAGAATCCTGGCCTTTGGTGCTTTCGTTGTATAGCAATTGCATGGATTGCACAGTAACATTCTGCACCGGCCCAAAGTGGGTATCGAAGGAAAGCTTCTCATCGAATCCTTCGGGGTTGAGGTCCGGGTCGCCCGTGACTGAGGTTCTCTGCCATTGGTAGGCAAACTTCCCACCCGTCAGTGAAAGCCAGCGATGCGCGACCGGATTGTAAGTGATGTAACCCCTGTCGAGTCCGATCGTTTTACGCTCGAAGTTGTTGGTGAAGGTCTCGTTCGTCGTCGTCGGGTCGGAGAGAGAACCGGTCGCGATGGCAAAACCCGCAATGAAATCTTCATTGAGCTGCCCTTCGAGCCCGAATCGCACGCGAATCCGAGCGCGATTGCGGTCAGGCACCGTGTCCTGAAAGAAGCTCTCACCACGTAGCCGTACGTCACCCGTAAATCGGAAGCGGCCCGCGAGAGCTTCGAGGGCAGAGGTGCGTCTCTGCTCCTCTTGAACGGTCGTGGTGGTTCCAAGCAGCGAGGTCTTCACGTCGGCGAGAGCGCTGTTTAACTTGGTGACCGAGTCCTTCTGTTCGTTGGCAATTGTCTCGGCTGTAGCCGCTTTCTGCTGGGCGTCATTCGCCGCAGACTGCGCTTGCTGCAACTGCTGTTGAGCTTGCTGCGCCTGTTGCTGGGTCTGCTGCGCGATTGCATCGCGGCTGCGGACTTCGTCGCGCAGTTCCTGTATTTCGCGCTGTTGCGCTGCCAGGGCATCGCGCAGGGACTTCACATCTTCTGCCGTGAGCACGGCCGATGTAGCGGCTTTTTTCCTGGGTTTAGGGGCCGTGCCCGACTGCGCGAAGACGGCGGCGGTGAGCGCTGCGAACATCACAGCATGGCGAAGTGGTTGGTAGGGTCGCATGGTTTTAGAAGCTCCTTCAATATTCTCTTGTATTAACATCATGTCCATCTACTAACTTGTGTTTATAAACGTGCCGCTCCTCCCTTTTGCTCGCTGCTTTGGGAGATCGTAGGTCCGGCGTTTAGCTGACCGCCAGCCCCCATTTTTGGCGCAGGCGGTTTTCCAGTGTCTGGAAGAGCAAACCGTTAACGATGTAGCCAATCGCGATAATCAGCAGCATCACCGCAATCACCTGGCTCATGTCATTGAGGTCGCGCCCCATCATGAGAAGCTGCCCCAGACCGAGACTGATGAAAATCATTTCGCCGGAAATCAGGGATCTCCAGGCAAACGCCCATCCCTGTTTGAGGCCGGACAGAATAAAGGGGAGGCTCGCGGGCAATAGAACATACCAAAAGAGCTTGAAGCCGCGTGCGCCCAGATTCCTGCCGGCCATCTTGTAAATCTTGGGCATTTGCTTCCGCCCATCTTCCATGGCAATGGTGACCGAAAGCAGCGATCCCATGACGACCACGAATAATATGGCTTTTTCCGTGAGGCCGAACCACAAGACCGCGAGCGGTAGCCAGCAAATGCTGGGCAAGCTTTGTAGGCTAACCAAAAGGCCGCCCATGGTCTCTTCGAGAAACTTATTGCTGGCCACGCCCAATCCGAGCAGCATCCCCATCACCACAGAAATGCCATAGCCCAACAACATCCGCCTCATGCTGACAGTGATCGCAATCCAGAAGCTGTGATCAGCAAAACCGGCGCGTAGCGAATCCCAGACGCCCCAAGGAGTTGGGAAAATATACGGCGGCCAGATTTTCAGCGCAGCCAGCAGCGACCACAACCCGATGAGAACGCCATAAAAAACCGCGTGGCGAGCAAATTTTGCCATGGCAGCACGTTGGTTCACGGCCGCACCTGCTCGGGTTTAGCGGCTTGACTGTATTGCGCATCGAGTGACTTATCAATTTCCTCGCGCAGATCCCGCAGAATCTCACTGGCGGTTGTAGCCAGCGCAATGTCCTCAAGCTGACGGGGCCGAGTCAGATCGATGGCATATTCGCGTTTCACGCGGCCCGGTCTGAATGTCATCAAAGCGACGCGGTCGCCCAGCCGGATCGCCTCGCGCACGTTATGCGTAATGAAAATGATGGTGCGGCCGGTCTCACTCCAGATGCGCTCCAGTTCGTCGTGCAGCAGATCACGCGTTTGCGCATCGAGCGCAGCAAACGGCTCATCCATCAGTAATACGTCAGGCTCGGCGGCGAGGGCCCGGGCCAGCGCGACACGCTGGCGCATGCCACCGGAAAGCTGGTGCGGATAACTGTCTTTAAATTGCGCTAAATGAACCAGGTGAAGGTAATACTGAACTTTTTCTCGTCGCTCGGTTTTGGGAACACGCTGCATCTTCATGCCGAATTCGACGTTCTGGCCGACCGTGAGCCAGGGGAACAGGCCCAATTCCTGAAATATGAGCATGCGGTCCGTACCAGGCTCGCTCACGGGTTTGTTGTCGATGAGGACCTGCCCCGAAGTCGGAGCATCCAGTCCTGCGATCAGATGAAGCAACGTGGACTTCCCGCAGCCGGACGGGCCCACGATACATAGAAATTCTCCGGCCCGCACCTCGAGATCGATGTTGTCGAGCGCCAGCAGATATTTGTCTCCCGGCGTTTTGTAGCTCAACGAAATTCCCCGCAGTGCGACCTTGGGAATGGATGGATTCGAATGCGGAATGCGTACCACGCTCGGAGCAAATCCGTTTTGTGGGCTTGCGAAGCGCGATCGGGCTACTTCTCGCCTGTGCGGCGCGGGTATTTTCAACTGCGCTAAGGATTTCGGCGTCATGGTATAGTCTTCTTTCCTTTCGCAGCCAGAACCTGATTCAAGAGCGTGAGGTCGTAAATTCCCGACAGATCCGGCATTTGCTTGCCTAGAAAACCTTCAGTGAACGCATTGTGCGCCGACGTCAAAAGGGTGTCCCGCAGCGGGTCGTAAGTAGGCTCAATCCGGGCAAAGGCTTCGTCCAGAACACCGGCCGGCAACGCCTTGCCAGTTTCTTTCCGAATTTGCTGGTTGAGCAGCGTTTTCGATTCCTGAGCGTGTTGATTAATCCAATCGGTTAAATCGACATTAGCGGCAAGCCAGGCCTTCACCAAATCAGGATGCTGCGCCAGAAATTTCTGGCTCACGATCAAATTCGTTATCACAAATTGATGATGCGGCCATAGGTCGCGCTCATCAAGAAACAACCTTCCATTGCCTTCCTGAATCAGGCGCGATGCCCACGGCTCCGGCGCCCAGGAGGCATCGAGCTGCTTCTCCAGGAACAGCGTGAGCTGATCGGGATTCGCCATCGGCATCACCTGCACGTCGCCGCCTTTGTCCGTCGTTTTCAAACCTTGTGACAGCAGCCATGCACGTAAGGCGACGTCTTGCGTGTTACCTAGCTGCGGCGAGGCCACGCGTTTGCCATGAAAATCCTTGGGCGAATTGATGCCCGCGTCTTTACGAACGACCAGAGCCACGCCTCCGCTGCAAGCTCCGCTCACAATGCGCAGGGCTTGACCATTGGAACGCACGTAGCCGGAAATCGCCGGGTTCGGGCCGACATAGGCCATGTCAATCGCGCCCGCGAACAATGCTTCAATCGCGGAAGGTCCGGCGTTGAAACTCGTCCACGCCACCTTCACTTGCGGGCCCATTGCCTTTTCAAACCAGCCATTGCCCTTCCCTATCATCGCTTGCGGATGACTGATATTAGGAAACGCGCCCACGCGGATGACCGTTTGCCCAAAACAGCCTCCTGAAAACGCCAGCAACATCAGTGTGAAGATAAGTTTCTTCATAGCGCAGCGCATCATTCCCCGCGGTTTCCCCCGCCATGCACCACCAGAGGTAGAACATGAGACGACTCACGCTTCCGGCCTTTTTTCGACTTAGACATGTTTCGCCTGCCGTTCATGATGTCGGCTAGTGTGGTGCTTTCCAGAATTTTTGCCGCCGCATCACGCACATCCAGAAACACCTGGTAAAGCGCGCGATGTTCGAGGTCGCGATCAATCAGAGTTCGCAGGGCATCGGCATCAGCAAACGGAGCCAGCGCTCCGTCAACCAAGCGAATAATTTCCGCCAGCGTAATTTCTTCCGGAGGACGCCGCAGTTGATACCCGCCTTTGGCGCCGCGCACACTCTCGACCATGCGCGCATTCTTTAATTCGAGCAGAATGAGTTCGAGAAACTTCTCCGGTAAATCCTCTTCATAGGCAATGTCGCGGATGCGGATCGCGCCCTGGTTATAGCGGCGCGCCAGCATCATCATCGATTGCAGTGCGTATAAGCCCTTCTGGGAGATCTTCATGATTTCCTATATTGCCACAAAGTCCATTACTTTAATAGACATTACAAAATATTTTTAGCAAGCCGCCTTCCATCGGCCCGAATAGTGTTCTCACCGTAAGTGCTGTAATCACATGAGTTTTGGCGGGCGCGCCTGGGAGCAATCAAGAAAAGGTGCAGACTCTTGCACTATTGATGGTATTTTTCTGCCGTCCTACGTTGCCAACAACAGCACCGTGATGTTGTCGGGGCCACCGCGTTCCCGCGCCAACTGTATAAGGCGTCGCACTGCATCGGGCGGGAGCATCTCGTTGACGGTCGATGCTATTTCGCCGTCGTTGACTAGTCCCCACAGTCCATCGGTACAGAGTATAAGTAGGTCGTTTTCCTCTACCGTCAGTGGTTGCTCGGGCATATCCGGAGAGACTTCCTCGCCCGCGCCCAGAGCGGCCGTCAGGATATGCCGCTGCACATGGGTTTCGGCTTCTTCCGGGCTGATCGCTCCGCTCTCAACCAGCCTTCCGACATAAGAATGATCGCGCGTAAGCCGGGAGATTTCGCCCTTTCGTACGCGGTATAGCCGGCTATCGCCGACATGGGCAAAATAAAGGTTCTTGCCGACGATGGCGAACGCGGTACAGGTCGTGCCCATGCCGCGGAGGCCCGGGTGCGCAGCGGCATATTTCAGAATGCGCGCATGGGCTTCGCGCAAGCCCTTGAAGAGCAAGGTCTGCGGGTCTTCGGTCCGGCTACCGACATAAATCTCTTTCACGGTTTCGACCGCCAGCCGGCTGGCCTCTTGACCGCCCTCATAGCCGCCCATGCCGTCAGCGACTACCAGCAGAACACCCTTTTGCGCGAATTCTGCATCGGTGGACGCTTGCCAGGAGCCGTAGGAATCCTCATTATTCTCCCTCTGGCATCCCAAATCGGTCTGGCTATAGATCTCAACTCCGCGAATTCCGGGCATTCTTCCTCACAACGAATAAGCTCAGGGATTATACCTAAGACGGGACCGCGAGGTATTGAAGGCGGCGGCGTGCAGAAATTCATCGATGACATTTGTCACCGCCGCAACCTGATGTTCTCCACTACCATCCCGAAACCGCCGGGGGCATGATGGTTCCATTGCCGGGCAGTATGCCCTAAGCCAAGACACACAAAAGCGAGGCGCACAATATGATCGCCGAAATGCACACTGCCCTGACAGCAAACCAGAACCATCAGCGAGATCCGAAGCCGGTGGCCGCGCGCCTAGCCGGCGTCAGCAAGAGCTATGGAAACGTGCATGCACTCCGTAACGTGGATTTTTCCATACGCGAAGGTGAACTCATCGCGCTACTGGGTCCGAACGGCGCCGGTAAAACCACTGCGGTGAAACTTTTTCTCGGCCTCTCGACCTGCGACGCCGGTACCGTCAGCGTCTTTGGCGGCAATCCCAAGAATTCAATCACCCGCATGCGCACAGGAGCTATGCTGCAAGTCGCCAAAGTCCCGGAAACCATGCGCGTACGCGAGCACATTGATCTGTTTCGCTCGTATTATCCAAACCCGCTCTCTATCGAAGAAACGTTGTCCATCGCGGGCGTTGCCGATATTCGACAAAGACTTTTTGGCGATCTCTCCGGCGGACAACGTCAGCGCGTGCTCTTCGCGCTGGCCCTTTGCGGCGACCCCGATCTAGTATTCCTCGATGAGCCCACCGTTGGCTTGGACGTCGAGGCGCGCCGCGTTCTCTGGGAACAGATTCGCAAACTCGTTGCCCGCGGCAAAACCATTCTCTTAACCACGCACTACCTTGAAGAAGCCGACGCCTTGGCGGACCGCGTGGTCGTAATCAACAAAGGCCAAATTATTGCCGAGGGCACGCCCGCGGAGATCAAAACTCGAACTCGCGGGCAAAAAATCCGCTGCATTACCCGTCTGCCGATCGAAGAAGTCGGCAAAATTCCGGGGGTCCTCACAGTCACAGCAGATCGTGAAGCCGTCGAAATTCGCGCAGAGGCAGCAGAACCTGTCATGCGTGAACTATTTTTGCGCGATACAACGCTCCGCGGTCTCGAAGTTACAAACGCAGGACTGGAAGAAGCATTTCTGGCCCTCACCGCCGAAAACGAAACCAAGCAGTAGAGCACCAGGTACCGAGGAGAAAATCATGGCCACGACCGCAACAACAACTCCAAGTCTTGCAACGATTTACTGGAAGGAAACGCAGTATGAATTGCTGCGCTCGCTGCGCCTGCGTGTTTATACCTTTTCGGTAATCGGATTTCCGGTGATGTTCTATGTCCTCTTCGGATTGTTCATAAATCGGGGTCAAACACTGGCTAACGTAAGTGTCGGCACTTATTTGCTGGCCACCTACGGCACATTCGGCATTATGGGCGCGTCGTTATTCGGCACTGCGGGCGCGCTTTCCGCCGAGCGCGGCTTGGGATGGTTGCAGGTGAAACGTGCCAGCCCCATGCCGCCCATCGCCTACTTCACTGCAAAAATTGTTAAAGGCGTCATCTTCAGCATCGTGGTTGTGCTGTGCCTTCTGGCACTCGGCATCGCATTTGGCAACGTTCATATTTCGTTCGTCACCGCGCTCAGGCTGATTGCGATTCTCGCCGCCGGTTCTCTTCCCTTCTGCGCCATGGGTCTTGCCATCGGCTATTTTGCCGGCCCGAATTCCGCTCCGTCCGTCATTAACATGATTTATCTTCCACTTTCATTCTGCTCCGGCCTGTGGGTCCCGTTCATGTTCCTGCCGAAGTTCCTGCAACAGTTGGCGCATTTCCTGCCTTCGTATCACGTTTCGCAACTGGCCCTCGGTGTAATCGGAGCGGGACGTAATGAGCCCAATTGGATTCACTGGGGTGCGCTGATCATCTTCACTGCGTTGTGCATCGTCGTAGCGTTGTGCGGCGAACGGCGTGACGAAGGCAAGGTGTATGGCTAGTCTGTCTCTTCGATAGGAGATTTTTATGAAAGATAGCACCGAAGACTTCCTGATTTGGATGTTGATTGCGGCCACGGTTTTCTGGCAGATAGGATTTGGCACCGTTGGCTTATTCCTGGTTACTCTGCCTCTGGCTTTAATTGCGGCGTTCGTTATAAGCCGTCTCTTCCCCCGCGAAAACAGGCTGACGCTGGAGCACAAACGCGGTAGCCTAGGAAAGTGATGACCGCGCCCAAAAAGAACCAATGAACCTTTTACCGCGCAAACTCGAACACGGATGGGCGCCTTACGTCTGGCTCTTCTATTTCGGCTTTTTTTTCATCGATCCCATCGTGAGCCACGCGGGCGTGAAACAGTGGGCGCTCACTGCCTTAGGCACGCTTTTGTTCCTGGCACTGTACTTCACGTTCTTCTGGGTCGGCTGCCGCCGTAAACTTTGGGTTGTGGCGGGCATCGTCGCTCTTGGCGTCGCCTATGCGCCTTTCAACGGCGGCGCCTCCACGCTTTTTATTTTCGCCTGCGCCTTTATTCCCTTCGCGGTCGAAACCGAAGCCCGCGCGGTCATGCTCTTACTCGCCGTGGCCGCCATCGGTCTGCTCGAATGGAAGTTGCTGCATCTGAATAACTGGTTCGCTTTTTATGCCTGCGGCCTGTCGCTCGCCATTGGTGGTGGCAACGTATTTTTCGCTCAACGTGATCGTTCCCTCGCCAAACTGCGGCAAGCGCAAGATCAGGTCGAACATCTCGCCAAAGTGGCAGAGCGCGAACGCATTGCGCGCGATTTGCATGACGTTCTCGGGCACACCCTTTCGGTCATCATCCTGAAATCCGAACTCGCAGGCAAATTGATCGAGCGCGATCCGGCCCGCGCGAAAGCAGAAATCGCTGACGTAGAACAGACGTCGCGCGCGGCATTGGCCGAAGTGCGCAGTACCATACGCGGATATCGGGCCCACAATCTTGACGCCGAAATTAAGAACGCGCGCGCCACGCTGGAAACTGCCGGAGTCGCGGTCCAAGCCAACACGGCCGAAATCCCTCTTACCGCAGCCCAGGAGAGCGTTGTCGCGCTCGTTGTGCGCGAAGCCGTTACCAATGTTGTGAGGCATGCAGACGCGCGCAACTGCCAATTACGCCTCGCTCCTTTGAATGGCACTTGCCTGCTCGAGATTCAGGATGACGGCCGCGGAGGCTCTCCAGAAGAAGGTAATGGTTTGCGCGGCATGCGGGAACGAATTGAAGCGCTCGGCGGCACGCTACGTCGCGAAACCAATCCCGGAACCAAGCTCGTTATCCAATTCCCGCTTCAACCCCTGAAAGCGAATGGGGCGCTGTGAATCCTCCACAAACACAAGCGAAAGACCGCAAAACCATTCGCGTCGTTATCGCCGAGGACCAAGGCATGGTTCTTGGTGCTCTCGCTGCACTATTAGAGATTGAAGGCGACATCACCGTTGTGGCCAAGGCGCGTAATGGTAAAGAGGCTCTGCAAGCCGTGCTAATTCACAAGCCCGACGTCTTCATCACCGACATCGAAATGCCGGAGATGACCGGTCTCGACGTCGCCGCTGAACTTCGCAGCCGGCACACCGGAACCCGCGTCATCATTCTCACCACCTTTGCCCGTGCAGGTTACCTGCGCCGCGCCCTGGAAGCTGGCGCCTCCGGATATCTGTTGAAAGACATGCGCGCCGAGCAATTGGCCGATGCAGTACGCCGCGTCCAGCAAGGGTTACGTGTCATCGATCCAGAACTGGCGACCGAAGCATGGGCAGAAGCCGACCCTCTAACCGATCGCGAGCGTCAGGTGCTGCGCCTGGCTGGTGAAGGTCAGAGCAGTGGAGACATCGCGTCAGATCTTGGGTTGTCGGAAGGCACGGTGCGTAATTATCTATCGGAAGCCATCAGCAAACTGGGCGCCGGCAACCGCATAGAAGCCGCGCGTCTGGCGCGCACCAAAGGTTGGCTATGAGCATCGCTTGTCGCTTGCCAGCCGGGAATTCGACAGATTGTTGACAGTTTGGTGACAACTGGCGCATAGCGGTTCTCCTACGATGCTTGTGGCGGGCAGGCAGGGCGCGGGTTTCACCGCGGTTTGCCTCTCTCGCACTTCCCTCAGGAGACACACCATGCAGCGCTGGCTGGCTCGTACCCTCTCTCTCGCGATTATCGCGCTTATCAGTTCTTCCGCTTCCGCGCAGTACACGCTCACAAACTTGACTTCCAACGTATCCGGACAGGCGCCGTTTGCGGATCCTTTACTCATTAATGCCTGGGGAATTGCTTACGCGCCTGGCGGCGATTTCTGGATTAGTGATGCCGGCTCCGGCTATTCAACCCTCTATGATGCAACGGGCTCGCCGCAATCACTGCAAGTCGTGATTCCGACCGCCAGCGGCAGCGGCGTCGGCTCACCGACCGGCATGGTGTATAACGCCTCGCAGGAATTCAAAATTGATACCTGGGTCTCCGCATTCCTGTTCTGCACACTGGATGGCACGATTAGTGGTTGGTCGCATTTCGAGCCCAACAACGCGCTCATCGGCGCGAACAACTCCAAGTCTGGAGCGGTTTATACGGGCTTGGCCATCACCAACCGTACGTCGGGCAATTTGCTTTATGCTGCCGATGCTGCCAACAACAAAATCGACGTCTATAACGCTACGTTCCAGCTTGTCATGTCGTTTACTGACACTGGCCTTCCTGCCGGATTTACGCCATTCAACGTGCAGGACATCCAAGGCAACGTCGTCGTAACCTTTTCTAATGGTTCCTCCGGAGGCTATGTCGATGTGTTTACTGAAGCTGGAAAGCTCAGAGTCCGCGTGGCACACGGCGGTGTTCTGAACCAGCCCTGGGGAATCGCGCTGGCGCCGAAGAACTTCGGGGCACTCAGCAATACGCTGCTGATCGCCAACAACATTGACAACTCGAGCACCATCAGCGGGTACAACACGAAAACAGGCAAATACGTCGGCACAATTCGAGACTCGTCCGGTAAGCCGATCAAAATCGATCAATTGTGGGCGATTGAATTCGGTGGTGGCTCCGCGGCTAACGGTGCAACCAATCAGCTCTTCTTCACCGCTGGCCCGAACAATAATGTCAACGGTCTGTTTGGCGTGATTGCGCCCAACTAATCCAGACTGGGCAAGTAAGGCTGCCAACTTGGCGGCCTTACTTCTTGCTAGATGCCAGTGGTTTGGTAACTGAGCACAGCCAGCGCCAGCCGGTAGTCGTATCCCGCTTGCGCGTTGCTGATTTCCGCCTGCGTCTGCTGCAATTGCGCCTGGCTCAATTCCACAATCGAACTCAGTCCTAGGTTGTAACGAGTCTGGGCCAGACTAAGCGCCAGATTGGCCTGATCCAGCAGTTGTCGTGTGACGCTTAGGCGCTGATAAGAGGTGTTCGCGTTCAGCCAACTAGTTCGTACGTCGCGGGATATGCGGTTGCGGAGATCGACGAGCCTGTCATGGGCCGCTTGTGCTTGCAGACTCGATTCCCGGGAGCGGGCATTGAATAGAAATCCGTTAAAGACCGGGATTTCGACATTCACGCCAACTGCGCCATACCAGTTCGAAAGGACGGGGTTGCGCACGGGCGTATCACCGACCGCACCGAGCGCGCGGATATCCGGATAGAACAGATCCTTTTCGGCCGAGTGGAATTTTTGCGCGGACTGATACGTAAATTCCTGGGACAAGATTTCCGGCCGTAACGAAAATGCCTGCGCAATCAGGTCATTAACGTCGGCTGGAGGCTGCGCCGGAGCGCTCGTATCATCAACGAGAACGAAATCTTGAGCAGTTTCGAAACCGAGCACCGTCGAAAGTGAGGCTAGGGCCGCGCTGCGATTATTATCTGCATCGAGCAGCAAAAGTTTGGCTTGAGCCAGGTTCACTCTCGCAAAACTAAGGTCCAATTCAGATTTCAACTTGCTTTGAAACAACGCGTCGACCTGATCGGTGACCGCCTGCCTCGCGCTGACCGTTTGCCCTGCAACCGCCAATACCGCCTGCGCCTGCAAGGCACCGTAAAAGGCCTGATCAACGGCCAGTAGCACTTGCTCTTTCGTAGCAACCGCGTTCTGGTCTTCTGCCTTGGCGGCGTAGTTCGCACTCGAGGTAAGGTTGCGGGTGCGGCCGAAGTCGGTAATCAACTGGCTCACCGTCGCACCCGTTGCCGCGCGCTCATAAATAATCGGGTTGTTGAGCCCGCCAGCGGTGATTCGGCTCTGGTTGGAATCCACGCCGGTGAGATCCATGACTGCCGTTGGCCAGAAACTGGAGCGATACTCGCGCGCGACCTGCTGCGACGCCAGGGCTTGCAAACGCGCGACCGAAATTTGCGGGTTGTTCTTGATGGCAAGTGCTTCCGCCTGTTTCAGGGTCAGCCCTGCGTGAAGTCCTGCGCCGGCTCCATTTGAACTCTGCGGCTGGCTCGATCCTCCCATAGCAGACGTGGCAGGCGGTTGGGGCACGGGCGCGTTAGGAGCTGTCTGCGCGAGCGCAGAGACGCACAAGGCGCTGAAGACAACAATCGGGAACCAAGTTCTCAATCTCATAGGTATTCTGGTTTTCTAATTCTGCGGCGCCGGAGCCTCCTCTTCACGGCGATGAATCAGCAAGTAAGCGGCGGGCACGACGAACACGGTCAGAATCACCGACACGGTGAGGCCTCCGATAATCGCGCGCGCCAGCGGCGCATACTGCTCGCTGCCCGCTTCCAAGGCTAGGGCCATGGGAATCATGCCGAGAATCGTGGCTAGCGAAGTCATCAAAACCGGCCGCAAGCGTACGCGGCAAGCCATCGCCACGGCTTCCTTTATCGGCATGCCTTCTTTTCTTAGCGCACGCGTAAATTCGACGATGAGAATGCTGTTCGACACCACAATACCCGTCATCATGATCACACCCATGAGTGACATGACGTTGACAGTGGTTCCTGTCATCAACAGAAAAAGTATGACGCCGGCAATTCCCGGTGGAATCGCAAGCAAAATGATGAGCGGATCTATAAACGATGCAAACTGGGCCATCAGAATGAGGTACACCAACACAACGGACAAGATGAGCCCGATACCGAAGCTCTTGAATGATTGCCTCATACCCTCGACCGATCCGCGCATGTTGATAATTACGTTTTCTGGCAACTTCGTATCGCGAATCACGCGGTCCACTTTGTTGGCCAGTCCGCCCAAATCCTGGCTGGCGGGGGAAACATAGACATCAATCACGCGACGGAGCTGGTAGTGATCCACTTCGGTCGGCGTATTGATCATCTTTATGCTGGAGAGCGCCTCCAGTTCCGTTGGATTGGGATTGTCCGCCGCGTGCAAGGGAATCTCTTTCAAGTCCGAAAGCGATTTAATCTGCGTCTCCGGATACTGCACGGTGAGCATGTAGTTGTTACCATTTTTCGGATCCACCCAATAACTCGGCGCAATCATTCCGTTCGAAGTAAGGGCCGTGATGACGTTGTCCACCGCTTCCTTGGAAGAGAGCCCAACGCGACCGGCCATCTCGCGGTTGATGGTCAACTCAATTCCCGGATAATCGAGATCTTGCGGAATCAGCACATCGCTGACGCCACGCAATCCGCGTACTTTTTGCGCAATGTCTGACGCGACTTTGTACGCCTGCTCCTGATCGTTACCGCTGACTTGAATGTCAATCGGCGCGGGCAGCCCCAAATTGACGACTGCGTCCACCAGACCGCCCGACTGAAAATACGTGGAGAGCTCCGGCAGATCATCGGCCAGCTTCGTCCGGACCCGCCGCATGTACTCGTAACTGCCTACCGAATGCTCTTTCTTTAAGCTGACTTGCACAAACGCTGTGTGCTGGCCGGAATTGGGCGTATAAATCGCCGAGAAATCCGGCGTGATGCCGATATTGGAAACAATCATGTCCAAATCGTGGGGCGAAACCACCTGCGCGGATATCGCCTTCGACATGTTTGATGTACTGATTGGTCAATTCCAGGCGGGAACCGGTCGGGGCCTTTATGTTGATCACAAATTGACCGGGGTCGGTGCGGGGAAAAAAGCCAAGGCCCATGAGTGGGTACAACCCGAGACTAAGCAGGCAGAAACCCAAAATTCCCACGGCGGTTGCCATCGGCCGCAACAAGCTCCGGCCTACTGCAATGTCGTATCGCATCAGCATGCGGTCATAGAGACGGTTGAACCAGCGGACGAAACGTTGAAACGGATTCTTGCCGGCATGATGCGCGGCTTCGTTGTGTGCCGATTTTATGAACTGCGCACAAAAGAGCGGGACCACCGTCATGGCCACGCCATAGGACGCAAAGAGCGAGAACACGACGGCCGCCGCAAGCGCGGTAAACAGAAACCGGCTTACGCCGTAGAGAAAAACAACCGGAAAAAACACGATGGCGGTTGTGAACGTCGCTGCCAACACTGGCATGGCAACTTCCTGGCCACCCTTCTCTGCCGCCACTTCAGGCGTCTCACCCATTTCCAAATGGCGAAAAATATTTTCGAGGACGACTACCGAGTTATCGATCAACCGCGAAAACGCGAGCGCGAGCCCGCCGAGTACCATGGTGTTGATTGATCCTCCCGCCGGCGTCAATGGCAAGAAATGCCGCCAGAGCGGAAAGTGGAATTGAAAGCATCACCGCGATCGTGGCCCGGATGTTGCCCAAGAAAATCAGAATCATTAATGCCGTCAGCACCAGCCCAATGCCGCCTTCATTGCCGAGATTTTCGATCGCTGTCTTCACGAAAATCGATTGGTCGAAGACCACCTTCGCGACGAGAGATTTCGGGACATCCACTAGATGCTTCAGCGATTCCTTGATCCCGTTCACGATCGCGATGGTGTTGCTGTCGCCTCCTTGTTTCAGAATCGCGCAGGTACACTGACTTCTGCCCATCCACGCGAACGATTTGCGTCTGGATGGCCGAAGCGTCTTTCGCCTCGCCCACATCGGCAACCATCACCTCTGCGTTCCCTTCGGACTTCAACGGCAGCCGGTTAATCTCTTCCGTGCGTTGGGAACTGGCTGTTCGTATAAATGTTGTAATCCTTCGGCCCAATGCGCACGTCACCGGCAGGCAGGATTGTGTTGGCATCATTCACCGTCGCACCACATCCATCAGACTTAACTGGTGCGCCTCCAACTTCACCGGATCGACATAAACCTGAATCTGCCGGTATTTCCCTCCAAAGGCTTGCGGCACCGATGCGCCCGGCACATTCGCAATCTGGTTCCGCACCGTGAACTGCCCCAGATCGTGCAACTCGGTCTCGTTTAGCCCTTCACCTTTCAAGGTAATCAGGCATACACGGCAAACTCGAAGCATCAAACTTCAGCACGACCGGCGGAAGTGTGCCCGGCGGCAATCGTCGCAATTGTGCCATCGCCAAGTTTGAGATCGCCACTCACCGCGGCATCGGGATTCGTCCCCGGCTGGAAATACACTTTGATCAGGCTGACCCCTGTCAACGATCGGGATTCCATGTGATCTATCCCGCTCCCCAAGCGTGAAAAATCGCTCGAACGGATTGGTGATATTGGCTTCAATCTGCTCCGGCGGCATTCCGGAATAAAACGTGGCAACCACGACCACTGGAATGTTGATGTTGGGAAACAAATCGACGGGCATGCGTGCGACGGTGGTCACGCCGACCACCAGGATGATCAGGCACAGCATGATGATGAAATAGGGATACCGAATCGCAAATCCAGGCATGCTTATTGGACTCCCTGGTCGGCGGCGTATTTTTCATCAGCCATCGTGCTCAACTTTGGTTCGACGCGCTGCCCGGGGCGATACTCGCTGGTACTACCAACAATCACCTCATCCCCTTCGTTCAGACCGGATACCACTTGAATCCGGTTCGCACCTTCGATGCCAGTCTGGATTTGCCGCTCCTCAACGTGATCTTGGGCATTTACAAGCAGTACTGTGGTTTTGTCCGCGCTACGATTGACCGCTTGTAACGGAAGCGTGAGCGCGTTGGCATCGTTCTGTACGCGCAGCGTGACATTGGCGTACATGCCGGGAGACAACCCATATTTCGGATTGGGAACGTCGATTTCAACTTGCATCGTGCGCGTGGAGCGATCGAGGGAATCCGTGGAGCGAATTACCTTCCCGGTAAGGCGTTGGTGGGTGGCTTGCACAGCAATTTCTGCCGGGTCGCCATCCTGGACGGTGGCGGCGAGCGATTCCGGTACGGGTATCCGCAACCGCAGGACATTAATTTGAGAAAGCTTGACCACCGGCATCGAACTTGCGTTGGAAGTCCCCGCTTGAATTAGAGCGCCAGTATCGGCGTAGCGCCAGGTTACAACCCCCTCGAAGGGTGCGGTAATGCGCGAGTATTCAGACAATGCGGCGTAATGCTCTCGTTCAGCTTGCGATTCCTCCAGTTGCTGCCGGGCCGCTGCCAGAGCGGACTTGGCTGCATCCACCTGCGCCGCACCCGCTAGGTCTTTGGAGGTTGCGTCATCGAGTTCCTGCTGCGCGATGAGGCCCGGCCGCGCGTCTGACGCTTTTTGCAGGCGCACCGCGGCCGCATGAATCGCACTCTGGTCCGCGATTGCGCGGCTCACTTCACTGTTTGCGCGCGAAATCTCTTCCTGGCTATGGCGGACGCCGGCCTCCGCAGCTTGTAACTGGGCAGTGAGTTCCGGTATTTCCAGGACCGCCAGGACTTGGCCGGTGCGCACGCGATCGCCGATGTCGACGTAGATGTTCTTGATGTAGCCCGCGACTTTGGCATGCAGCTCAACTTCCTGATAGGGCAGGAACTCGCCGGCGATGGAAAGCGAGGTGGAAATCGGCCGACGCTTGACTTGGACTACAGCAACTCGAGGCGCGCTATCGGCGGAAGCGCCGCCATTGCTCCGGCCACACCCCGTGGCAAAGATGGAACCAATGCCGAGCACGACCAACAGCAGCTTGTAGAGACGCACTATTTGCCGGAAGCGCACTCTTCCCCCTTTAGCTCTTCGCGTTGGATTATGCTCATCCGTGCGTCCTTGTTACCCGGAATCTTGGCATACAACACATGTTTCTCCCGGCTGACTTCGAGGCTTTGCCCGGGCGTAAGCGCCGGCGGCAAGTAATTGAGTTCCGATCTATAGCGGACAACGTACTGGGTACATCCCAGCCGAAGCGTAATATCGTGATCAAACTCCGTGGACGGTGGCGGCGCATCGGTCAATTTGCTCCGATGGGGCAATACTTTGGCATGATCGCGGTTGTCCACAACAAGCGCTTTTTCGAACTTTCGATCCGCAGCTCGCAGCGGACTCGCAATGCCCATCGTCAAAAGCGCAGCAATCAGCAGGTTATAAATGATTTTCAAGTTTTTCTCTTTCCCCGAAAATTTCGTATCAACTCAAGAGAACAGGAGGACGGTCGGCGCACGACCATCCCCGACAAATCTAGTCGGCCAAGCAAGAAGCTTCATGACTGCGGCGACGGCTAGTGATTGGCACACGAACGTCCCGACCTCCAGCTACATCCACGTACATGAAGTGCTTTTCTTGATAGACATTCACCTGACGTTGGGGAACGAATACCGACGGTAGATAGTCGATCGCGGACAGGTAACGAAGCTCGTAGACATTGCAATTGAGCCGCAGGTTAATATCGTACCCGTCATCTTGCGCGACCAGCGGCGCATCCGTCGGGTTATCGCCGACGTAATTCGATGGAGTTTCGTGGGCCTTCACGCTTACCACGTTTGCCGACTGATATTGCGGCTTCGTGTCCGCAGCCAGACACGCCATGCCCAACAAAACAAACAGTAGCACTGCAATAATTTTTTTCATGTTCTCCTCCCGGAGAAACTCAGGCCGGGCCGCGATGTTAAAGCTGAATATCTAAATTCAAGCGGTCGCGGCGATGAGACGACGAAGCAGATCTCGCGCGCAATCGCACACATCACGGCTTATGTTTTTACAAAAAAATAAGGAAATCTAGCTAGCTGAGAACGGAAAAAGCAGCAGCGGGAGGAGGCCGGTTGTACAACCAGCTTTCAGAAAAGAGATTGGTGGGAAGAACATCCGCGGAAACTACCAAAGCCACCGTGCGTGGCGGATTTAGAAACGTAAAGGTGAGAGTTGGAGCCGTCCACTGGGCGCCGTTGGCCAGCAAGTGCTGCCTTTTCGCCTCAGGAGCGTTGGTCTTAACTGCCTTGACGATTGGAGTATCGAGATTCGAAGTGCAATAGCGAGTGGCAACATTCAGCGCTAAACAGCAAATCGCCAGTATCGCCAGCGACCGCGCACACCACCCGACTAAGCTCGAACGTCGTTTGAGGATAGATGCCATCTGAAATTACAGAACTACACAATCATTTATACACTACCGCCGCGGGCCAACAGGATCACCGAAGTAATTCGCCAGTCTAACAATTGATGCGCGGTAGCAAGTCTCGGGTTGCACCTAATCTGCCCAACGACGTAATAACAATAGGCTTAGGCTCGGAAAAAGAAAGCGCGCCCCGGAATCGTGCCGGAGCGCGCCATTGTTTCTGTTTACGGCAGGTAATAACGGAACGAGGTAAAGAACATGTTCTCATTGGCCTGCACGTTCAACCCATTTTTATCCGACCAGGCATCTCGAATCACATACGAGTACTGGGGGCCCCACTGCAAGGTGCCTTTCGGTCCCTTGTAGAAGCGATACCAGAATCCGGTGCTTGCTTCGAGGATATTCTTCGTGTCGCCCGTACACTTGGAAAGACCGCCCGGGTTGAACCCACCGCTGAGCGGAGTGCCTACCGACCCCAGTACGGGAACCGTCGCCGTTCCCGTTGCCGTCAACACGGTAACGCTGGTTGAGGCCGGAAGCGTCTCGGTCGAGCATCCCGAGTTGTCCGAAAATGGCGAACCATAGCCGATAGCTTTGGTATCGCTAAAGAGTGTCCTTTGCGCATATTCGCCACCGAAGTTAAAGTACACATCGAGTTTCTTGGCGTGGATTTCAGCAGTCGCCAGCGCTTGGTAGCTCTTGATTGGATCGAGCACTCCGTCCGGCCGTACCACCAAGTCGGCAAGCCCGGCGGTGCCGTATCGGCCCACACCACGGCCACCCAGGAAGTGGAGACCCAAATCGACGTGCTTATTCACCAATGATCCACGAGCGTTCACGCCGATACCAGATCCGATGGAAGAATTGTTAAAGGCGCCAGTTGCGGTAGGCGTAGCCGCGGTTTCACCGGGGAAAATGCGGTCCCGGAAATCGCTGACAATGCCGAACACTTCGTAGTGTCCCCAACCCGGCTCAAACGCCGCCTTGAAAATGAAATCAGGCGTCGCATTATAGGAGTAGTTCGCGGTCGCGTTGTAGAGTCCGCCGCCCGTACCTTGGGCACCGAGCAGATAATTGTTGTTGGCCCCGTGTCCGCCGACGGTTGCTTGCGAGTTTTCAACCGAGAAGCCAAGCCACATCTTATTACCGAAGTCCTTGGTGACCCGGAAGCCATATTGCCGCGCCCAGCTGAAGCCCACGGTATATTGCGGGTCGATGGTCATGGGCAAAGCCTCGGTGCGGTTGTCCATGCCTTTCTTGGTTTCCGTCGCGAGGCTCCACATCTGGCCACCGGTGAAGGTCCAGCCACTATTCAAGCCGGCCTGCGCCCACACCTGACGCTGTCGCATGGTATAGCTGTTGCTTTCGTTGTTGTTGGAGGTCACGCCAGCGGAAAGGAAATCCGCTTCGTAATAGCCGCGCAATGTCGCGCTGGAGAGCTTGCCTTCCGCCAACATCGAAACACGGGACTGGCGTCCGGAACCGAAGAACTCTGACAGGTTGCTTTGTGAAGCGCCGTCAAAAGGAATGGAGTTGAACGGCGTGTTGATGTCGGATCCCAGAGCGTGCGAGCGATACACAGTTTCTGCCGCCAGGAACCCGCCCGGCGTTAGCGTTATCCCCTTGTAGTGGATTGCCATCGGGCTGTCCAATTGATCCTTGATGTTCTTTTGGGTTTCTTGCAGGCTCAGCGCCGCATTCGTGGCATTCGCTTTCAAATCGGTCACATCAGTCTTGAGGGCGGATACCGCTTGAGACTGATTGTCAGCCTGCGTGGCTGCGGCGTCGGCTTTGGTTTGCGCCTGTTGCGCCGTGGCCTGGCTTTGATCCAAGCGCTGCTCCAGTTGCTGGATCTGCTGGTCCCGACTCTGGACCTGATCGCCGAGTTGGCGGATCTGCCGTTGTTGGGCTTCGATCGCCTGCTTTAAGTCACTCAGCTGGGTCGCAACGTCGGATTGCTTCGCGGCCGCTTTGCGCTTTGTGCTTTTCGCAGGGCTGGGAGTGCTTTGCGGAGGTGGCGCCGCCAACGCGCTTCCCACTAGCGCGAGCGACATAGTCAGAGTCATGATTCGCTTCATTTCGTTTCGTCTCCTGGAAAAACCGAAGGTAAAGTTGAAATTGCACACCAATACACAGAACCAGACACGCATCAGCCATGCCTTTTTCTTTGTCCTCTGGAACGATTTAGATTATTTGTGCTTCGTTAATAATTGATGAATATTTAATGAACATCTGGTGAATCGGAGGACGCTACAGTGAGGAATTTCACACGCGGAGAATCATAACTTCCGTTGCTTTGATTAATGCGGCAGCTGTTTGCCCCGGCCTGAGTTGCATTTCGCGCGCTGACCGGGACGTAATAATCGACGTGATTTTCTGCCCGCCGATCGAGAGCGTTACTTCTGCCATCAATCCGCTGATCCGAACTTCTTCAATCCGTCCCACGAGTTGATTACGACCACTGACCCGGCGCACTAATGCGTCGCGTACCGCGTTTGTCTCGCCCCTGGTGCGAAAGAGAAATCGATCGACCTCGCTCTGCGGTATGCGATGATGCCCGCCCGGTGTACGAACGCTTCGAATCTTCCCTGCGTATATCCATTGTTTGATAGTCGGAAAGCTGATTCGTAATTGCGAGGCGGCCTCGCGCGGCAGAAGTAGTTCCCCCCCCGCCTGAGTTTTCTGCTGGGTTTTGCTTTGACTGACCATGCTTGCGAAACATAGTGGCACAGTCGGGAGCTAAACTCCATCAATTCGTATTTATTTGCATCTGTTTATTTGCAGAACCGTCTCACCAATACGATAGAATACGTATTCGGAAAAACGTCTATGCACAAAACTTACGCATCTTTCCTCTTATTCTGCTTGCTTTTACCGCTCTCTTTGCAGGCACAGGACGGCTACTTTGCCGATTGGTTTGCCCGCGTGGACAAAACCAAAGACGAGCAACCGCACTGGATCACTCCCATCGCCACCACCACCCCACGTCTGGAAGAAGAGTTCCGCTATGACCAGCTTTGGCAAACCAACGGCGAAGGCGTGACCACCGATAACTACGACGGAAGCAAAGGGCTGGAACTAATCCCTTTCGACAAAGTCGAAGTCATTTTCAACACACCGCCGTATCTGGAGCACAACTCAACCGCGAAAGATGGCTGGGGCGACGTCGCCTTCCTCGTCAAATATCGTTTGCTGTCGGCGAACGAACATCACGGCAACTACATACTGACGGCATTTCTGGGTTGGAGCCTCCCGACCGGCTCCTACAACAACGGATCGCTGCATGCCGTCATTACTCCCACGATCGCCTACGGCAAAGGCTTGCATGACTTCGACTTGCAAGGAACCTTCGGCATCGGTTTTCCCATCGCCGACACGAATATGGTGGGCCGTAATTACCTCTGGAATAACACCTTTCAATACCGCGTTTTCAAGAAGATCTGGCCGGAAGTTGAACTCAATTCCACATTTTTTCAGGATGGCGACCACGCCGGCAAAAAGCAGAACTTTGTCACGCCAGGCGTGGTGTTAGGCCGATTTTCTCTGTGGAAGCGAGTAGGTTTTACGATCGGCGGCGGTTACCAGATCGCTACTACCCAATTTCATACCACCAATCACAACGGAATCCTGTCGGTGCGCTTTCCGTTTTAGTGAGGTGCGCCTCGGCGAGCTTTTATTATGAGCCAGTTACGCTGTATTCCGCCGAGTTGGCGGCATAGTGCTTCCGGCGGGCGGGTAATGAGTCTTTTTTCTCCTCGCCCCTAAAGCCGAAGTTCGATACTATAATTTTCAGATGCACGGCGGATTGTCCTTACGACCCGACCGTGTCCCCACGATGGTGAAGGCCGGATCTCCCTCGGAAGCTTTAATTAGGAGCAGTTGGGGCATAAATTGAGGGAGATGGCTGGGATATTAGAATTCCCGGTCACAACCCAATCAAATTACAAATTAGCATTATTCTGCGCTCTTTGAGCAAATCAGTGCAAAGTTCGTCGCAGCAAGATTCGTCGCAGCAAAGTTCATCGCAGCCGAGTTCATCGCAACGAGGAAGCAGCAATCATGGAATTTCTTAAGCGGAAGATCACCAAGGACCAGAGCCGGGACACCGGCATGGCCATGGTTTTATTGTTCTTGCTGATCTTCGTGTCGCGCAAGCATCCCTGGCTTCTGTATACGGCGATGATTCTTCACGTCGTCAACATGATTGTGCCCAAGGTCTTCTATCCAATTGCCATTTTCTGGCTTGGATTTTCGGATGCGATGGGCGCGGTGATGTCCAAAGTTCTGTTGTCGATTGTGTACGTTCTCGTGGTCACACCGATCGCTCTTCTGCGGAGGATTTCCGGCAAGGACTCCTTAAAGCTGCGGGTGTTCAAAGCCAGCCAGGAATCGGTGATGGTGAAGCGCGACCATCTGTTTACCGCGCGAGATATGGAAAGTCCTTACTAATAGGCAAGGAGTTAACGTCATGGATTTCTTAAAAGATTTATGGGGTTTTCTGAAGCAACGGAAGAAATTCTGGCTGCTCCCGATCATTGTGACGCTGTTAGGGCTCGGCGTTCTGATTGTCTTGGCCAGCGGTACGGCCATCGCTCCGTTCATTTACACCCTGTTCTAAACGATTACTTATGAGCTTAGGCAACGGCACTGAAAACAGCGGGTTGGGCGCGAACAAGAGTGGCGCGAAGAAGAAGACTGCCATCCTCGGCGTGTCTGCGTATTATCACGACAGCGCCGCCGCGCTCCTGATTGACGGCAAGATCGTTGCAGCCGCGCAAGAAGAACGTTTCACGCGCAAAAAGCACGATTCCAACTTCCCTACCAATGCCTGCCGTTATGTTTTGCAGGAAGCCGGGCTCAAATACAAAGATCTTTCCGCCGTTTGCTTCTACGACAAGCCGTTTTTGAAGTTCGAACGCCTGCTGGAGACTTATCACGCGTTCGCACCCAGCGGATACGTCAGTTTTCTTTCGGCCATGCCCGTCTGGATCAAAGAAAAGCTGTTCATGGGCAAGATGCTTCGCGAAAATCTGGCTGAGCTGGGCGAAGGCAATGTTCGTATTTATTATCCTGAGCACCACCTCTCACACGCGGCCAGCGCTTTTTATCCGTCGCCATTTGAGGATGCCGCGATCTTGACGGTTGACGGAGTGGGCGAGTGGGCAACGACCACTATCAGCCACGGCAAGGGCAAAGACATCAAAATTCTGCGCGAACTTCAGTTTCCGCACTCGATCGGCTTGCTCTATTCGGCATTTACTTATTACACCGGTTTCGCGGTTAACAGCGGCGAATACAAGCTCATGGGCCTCGCACCGTACGGCAATCCCGATTCAGCCGACACTGCGCGATTCAAGAAGAAGATCGTCGAAGACCTCGTGGATATTCGCCCCGATGGCTCCATCATCCTCGACATGAATTACTTCGATTACGCCACCGGACTGAAGATGGCGAACGAAGCGAAGTGGGAGCAACTTTTCGGCATTCCTCGACGCCCCGCCGAGTCTGAGATTTCCCAGATTTACATGGACATGGCACTCGCCATTCAGCAAGTCACCGAAGACATCGTGCTTCGTCTTGCCCGCACGGCGCAGGAACTGACTGGCAGCAAATACCTGGTGATGGCAGGCGGCGTTGCGCTGAACTGCGTGGCCAATGGAAAGCTTTTAAAGGCCGGCATCTTCGACGATATTTGGATTCAGCCAGCGGCCGGCGACGCCGGTGGCGCATTAGGTGCAGCGCTCGCCTTCTGGCACATTCACGAAGGTCATGAACGCAAGATCTGCGGCTGCGCTGACTCGATGCAGGGGTCCTATCTCGGTTCGGAATTTTCTGATCGAGAAGTTGCCCGCGCGCTCGAAGGGCGCGGTGCAGTTGCGACGTATTATCCGAATTTCAATGATTTGGCGAAAGTCGTCTCGCAGCGTCTTTCCGAAGGCAACGTGGTCGGCTGGTTCCAGGGACGCATGGAGTTCGGCCCTCGCGCTCTCGGCAATCGAAGCATTTTGGGCGATGCCCGCAATCCTGAGATGCAGAAGAAGCTTAATCTCAAGATCAAGTATCGCGAAGGCTTCCGTCCATTCGCACCATCAGTGCTCGAAGAAGACGTGCAGGAGCACTTCGACCTTGACCGCGGCTCACCCTACATGCTCATCGTGGCGCCCATCCGCGAAGACAAGAAGAACGCGCTGCCTCCCGGCTATCACGAGAAGCCGCTTTACGAGCGCTTGTATTTCCTTCGCTCCGATCTCCCTTCGATCACGCACATCGATTACTCTGCCCGCATTCAGAGCGTGAGCAAAAAGACCAATCCCCGCTATTGGGAATTGATCAATACTTTCAAAGGCCTCACCGGATACGGCGTTATCGTCAACACCAGCTTCAACGTTCGCGGCGAGCCCGTCGTCTGCACGCCGGACGACGCCTACCGCTGCTTCATGCGCACCGAAATGGATTTCCTCGTCGTGGGAAATTACGTGATGGATAAGCGCGACCAGCCCGCCCTCGCCGACACCGGCGATTGGCGCAGTGAATTCAAACTCGACTAAACAAGAATTAAATAAGAGGTGCCCCGTCCTTGTCGTGCTCTTACGATCGGGCGGGGCTTCTTTGGTGTTGGCTAGAAATCCTGCTAGATCGGCTGCCGCTCCAGAGACTTCCGATCCCAGCCCGCAAGCGTCGCAGCGCGATCGTATGTGCTCTCGATAAATGCCAGAATTGCCTCGTCCGGCGAGTGGGCTAGTCTGACCGCATCATAAGGCAGAACAAACTCGCCGAGCTCGCGGTTGAAGTACGCGGCCTTAGGCCGGACTTGTGCTTCCCTCAGCCCGGGTGGCTCGGGAACGGCGTAAAAGTAAAAAGAAGGCTCGGGAAGCAGCTCGCTGCCCGGCCAGAATCCGTGGCTGATCACTTCATGTGAATACGCCTCGCGCATGAATGCAGGACCTTCGCGTAGCGGCGCAAGGCGGCCAGAAAATCGCGTCACCGCCAAGTCAAAGCTGCCCCAGAAAAAATGTACCGGGCTGCATTTGCCGACAAAGTTGCACTGCGATTGTGTGAAGACGCGCGCGACCTGCGCAATAATCCGCCAGAACCGCTTCGCGTACTCAGGATCGTAGGAATGGTGAATGGTGTCCTCATCGAAGCGGATGGGCGAGGGAATTTCAACCGGCATCGGCCAGATCTTCACGTGCAACCCCATCGCATCCAGCGCTCCCATAACTTCATGGTAAAAATCGGCGACAGTCTGTGCCCGGAGCGGCAGGATTCGAGTCGCATTGTCGGATGCGTAAATCAGCAGTTGATGCTCGATGAAATCGAAGTGAATGCTGAAGGTGCGGTCGCCGTGCGGCAGAACACGCGTGCCCAGGCCGCGCGGCGTCACCTGCATCGCGATGCTCCAGGAATGGTTGAGGGCCGGGGCTTGCGCGAGCGCCACCTTGCCGACGATCTGCGTCCACATATGTAGCGTCGCATATGTGTCTTTCCAAGCTTCGTATGGAAGTTCCGGCCACACATTTTCGTTTCTCAGCAAGTCACCATAAGGCATGCGCGTCATGTTACCAAAGCACGGCTGTTGACTCGTAATGCGCCCGGATGCCCGCGCAAACCCGCTATACTTTATGCTAAGAAATGATGGGCGTACGCTGCGAGAAGTGCGGGCATGAAAACGACGCAAAGTTCCTCTTCTGCGGCATGTGCGGCGAGCCTATGCCGTCGGTGCCGTGGCAGGAAAAAGACACGAGCAACGGCGCTGAGCCTCCCTCCAATCTGCCATCGAGGCTGGTATTTCCCCCCACGGGTGAATTGGATACCGCCGACCGCGCAGCGTATCTCTTAAGCGACGAGGAAGAAGATCATCCCCGCCACACGGGGCGGCTGTATCTGGCGCTCGTACTCCTGATAATTTCCTTGGTGCTGCTGGCAATTCATTGGCGGCAATATGCGCATAGCTGGCTAAGCTCCTATGTAGCCCGAAGTGCCGTTACGAATCCTGACGAGGAAACAAACGATGCGGGGGACGCACCGGCGCCTGTCGCGATCCCGTCATCCCCATCGCCCCCGGTGAAGCCGCCGTCTAAGGCTCTGGAAAAATCAAGCAAGCAATCGCCGGTAACTTCGACCCTACCCTCCGCGGAATCGGTTCCGGTCAGCTCGGTGCGATTGCCGGCGGACTTGCCAGGGCAAAACCCAGCGTCTCCGGCCTCCCAACAAGAGCCATCGGTACAAACCGCCGCGAACATATCGCCGGCGGCAACTACATCAACACCAACCCGGGCAAAACCAGAGACTACCGAGGAAGCGACTCAGCCAGCCCCGGCAGACACCGCCCAATCCATTGCCAACGAGAGCCCCGCAGCCCAGGGGGAAAGATATCTTTATGGCAATGGAGTACCTCAGGATTGCGCCCTGGCCCGAAAGAATCTTGCGATTGCCGCCGAACGAAAAAATTCGCGAGCCTTGACCCTTATGGGGACGATGTACGCCACGGGACACTGTGCGCCCCGTGACTTGCCTACGGCGTACAACTGGTTCGCGCAGGCCTTGCGCACGGATCCCAGCAACCGCAGAATCGAAGACGACCTTAGTCTTATCTGGAAGCAGATGACGCCCAGTGAAAAGCAGATTGCCTTGAAGAAATAGGTTTGCCGGTATCAGGCGTCGGCAAGCTTTTCGAGATTGGGCTTGCTGCCGACAATCAAGGTGGATCCGCGAATCTCAATTAGCTTTTTCCGCTTGAAGCTGGCGAAGAGCCGGCTCACAGTCTCCCGCGATGCGCCAATCATCTCCGCAATTTCCTCATGCGTGAGGGTTAGCGTAGTGGACGTCTGACCCTTCGTGGACTGACTCTTCTCGGTAAAATCCAAAATAAAACGGGCTAATTTGGCCTCTGCGGAGCCCGACAATCCTAAATATCGGACCTCGCGATATGTGGCTTGATAAATTTCCGTAAGAATCTGGGCAACGCTCAATGCTGCGTCACCGTGATCGCGCAGGAATTGAAGAAACGGCTCACGCGGAATGAAATTCGCCTGGATCGGTTCGAACGCCTCCGCCGTTACTTCGTAGGGCTTGCCCGAAAGAGTGCCTGGAACCCCGATCAATTCGCCCGGCCCCGCAATTCGCAAGATAATCGACTTCCCTTCCGCCGAGCTTGCCGTCATCTTTACCCTGCCATGGCAGAGCACGAAAACGCCGCGTGGATTCTGTCCTTGTACGAAGAGAACTGCGCCCTTAGGATAGCTGGCCGTAGAAGAGAGAGCGTCCAAGCCCTGAAGCGCTGACTTCGGCAAATTGCAGAAAATGCGGTCCGTGTGGAATGGACAAGTCACACAGCTTTCGATAATTGGAAGTCCGTACGGGGTCTTTTCAGTTGCCACGGGGTCATTATACGACTCCTCTCCCGAAGCGTCGTGAGCGTAATTTTCCGGCGGAGCGGGCATCACTGGACACCGCGTACAGTCAAGACCGGGCAGGTGGCGCGGGAAACCACTTTGTGGGCCGTGGTTTCACCAAGATGGGCGGTCACACTGGCATGGTTGCCGTGACGGATACCCAACACGATCATATCGGCATACTGCTCTGCTGCGATCTCGATAATCCTCTCCGCTGGATCGCCATATCCAACTGAAGGATCAGGACGGCACCAAAGCATGGAATCAGCTGGGACTAATTCATGCAATTGATGAAGAGCGTCGGCGATGGAGAGCTCACCCAGCATTTCCTCTTT
The DNA here is from genome assembly GCA_963702965.1 of Terriglobia bacterium. Classification (GTDB taxonomy): domain Bacteria; phylum Acidobacteriota; class Terriglobia; order Terriglobales; family Acidobacteriaceae; genus JAJPHW01. The sequence continues at coordinate 1,964,522 of OY969776.1, read as the reverse complement.
CCTGAGCTGACGAATTATATGCAGCAAAAGTAAGCGAGCTTGCGTCTCCTCAGCCAGGGAAAAAGCATAAGGAACGGCCGCCAGCGAAGCCGGCGTGAAGTCCGTTGCATACAAGATGCACCGTAATTGTGAAGTTGGCTTCGAGCTTACCCCAGGGCCGATCGTCAACACTGGAATATTCGACCCGCGGAATACTTCTTCCGCTATGGATCCTAACAACATTTTGCGAACGCCGGTGCGCCCGTGAGTACCAACGACAATCAAGTCTGCATGCGCGGCGTTAATAACATTCTCGAGACCGGGCCAGAAAGCGCCGCTCTCAATTCTCGTAACGTGCGGCAAGTCACGTAAGCCAGCCTCAACTTTTTTCATTTGCGCTTTCGCATATTGCTTCTGCCCTTCTTCCACTTCAACTGCAAGTTCGGGAGTGGTTGCCGCATAGACATCCGGCGTGAGTATATGTAACGCGTGCAGCTTGGCGCCAAATTCCATCGCCAGACTCTTGGCATAAGGCAGCGCACTCGCCGACGGCGCGGAGAAGTCGGTTAAATAGAGGATATTGTTGAGCGCGATCCGGGTTCGGCTTGGGTTGTTGGCTAGTTTCGGCATAAGTCACCTCGCACGAAATAGAATGCGGCAAGCCATTGTTGCGGGCAGTGATTTTCATCACTGCACTGTATGACGACGGTCACGGCTCTTTTTACGCATTCGGAGCACACTGAGCTCGCTGAATGATTGGATCGGCAAACTTAAGCAGGGAGGTTCGTATGAAAGTTCTATTGGCCATCGATGATTCGCACGGTGCCCAGGCCGTAGTGACTGAAGTGTTAAATAGAATGTGGCCCGACAACACAATTTTCCGCATTCTGAACGTCGTCGATTTGCGGCATTGGGACGAAATGCCGGAATTGATTGAAGACGCGAGGAGAGCAGGCGAAAAACTGGTCAAGCAGGCAACCGATAAATTCAAGCAGGCAGGCCGCGAAGTTACCAGCGACGTCAGGCTCGGTTTTCCCGACAAGGCCATCAACAAATTCGCCCGCGAGTGGGGAGCAGACCTCATCATGATTGGTTCGCGCGGGCTAAACGAAGTGACGCGGTTCTTGCTGGGGAGCGTGGCCCAGGCTGTTCTGCGCGATGCGCCCTGTTCGGTGGAAATTGTGCGCCCGGCTCGCCCGACGGCGCCAGCCTCGACTCACGCGATGAGAATCCTCGTTGCCACCGATGGTTCGACTTGTTCGGCCATGGCCGTACGAGCTGTCGCCAAGCAACCCTGGCCAAAAGACACTCAAGTACGGGTGATAACTGCGGTACAGTTGGTCGCTCCGGAAGCTTTACACTTTTCGTCGTCGGTTTGTCCGGAGTATCCAACTGCCCTGTTGACTGAAATCTGGAAGGAGGCTGAGACACAAGCCGGCGAATCTCTCCTTGAGGCACGTAAGATACTCGAAGCAGTCGGACTGCATGTGAGCACCTATCAGTCCGCGCCCGCCTGCGAACCCAAAGCTGTGATTTTAGATGAAGCATCAAGCTGGGAAGCCGACCTGATCGTGGTGGGTTCCCATGGGCGCCACGGCATGGATCGCCTGCTCATGGGTAGTGTGTCGGAAGCGGTCGCATTTCATGCCAACTGCTCCGTCGAAGTCGTCCGCTCCGATGCGCCCCGGGTGGTCGAAAGCGAACGCGAAGTCCTTGCGCTGGCTTCCGCCTGAATCTCTTCCTCACGTTAAAAGCCCCGCTGCCTCTGGCGCGGGGCTTCTTACTCATCCACAAGCGGTGTTGCCGCAAACGGCTCCAACCTGCTGTTAGATGACTCTGGTACCCAACCAAATGCTGTAAGATGTGACCAATCCACCATAGTCTTTAAGACGTACCTCATATGAAGCGAGAGCAACCGTTTGGCGACTGCTGAGCCGAGTGTTGGCTTGAGAGGAATCGGGGACGACGGCTCACTGCTGGCCGCGATCCGCGGCGGCGATGAGGCCGCGATGGCGGCTTTGTATGATCGCTATTCGTCCATCATTTACTCGGTCGCTTTGCGCGTGCTGGGCGAAACGGGGGCCGCGGAGGATGTCTTGCAAGAGGTGTTCCTGCAATTGTGGCGGAATCCCGCCCTCTTCGATTCGAGCCGCGGTCAATTGGCCCCGTGGTTGGCTGTGATTGCGCGTAATCGTGCCATTGACGCATTGCGTAAACGCCGGCCTGAAACCGACATCGCCGATGTGGTCGTTTGCGTCGAGCCGGATATGGCTGGCGAAGCGGACCGGGCGCAGGCCATGGAGAAAGTTCGCGGCGCGCTCGGCAACATGCCTTCCGCACAACGCAGCGCCTTAGAGATGGCCTATTTTCAGGGTTTGAGCCACTCCGAAATTGCGTCGAAAACAGGCGAGCCTCTGGGCACGATTAAAACCAGAATTCGCTCGGGCTTGCTGACGCTGCGCAAGGTTTTTGAAACATGAGAATGGACTACTGATGGCGCCGCACGAACAATTCGCGGACGATCTGGCGCTGCTGGCGCTGGGTTCGCTCCAAGGCGACGAACGGGCTGCGCTCGAAAAACACCTCGAGGACTGCCCTGGCTGCCGGCGTGAGCTCGATCAGTTGCGGGGTGACATGGCCTTGATGGCGCTGTCAGCGGGCGGGCCGCGCCCGCCCGCGCGTGCCCGTCAGCGCCTGGTGGACGCTATTGCGCGGGAACCACGGCGCGTCGAAAGATCCATCCCATCTTCCGGCCAGCCTTCCTGGTGGCGTGCCGCCACGTTATTCATCGCCGCCGCCAGTGCTTTGGTAATTTTGCTGCTCGTGCGGCAGGACACGATTCTGATTCATCAGGCGCAGAGCCTCGCTCAACAACTAGCCGGCCTTCAGAGCCAATCATTGATCCAACAAGCCGAACTCGAAGACGCGCGGGAAATCGTCAGTACCCTGACTTCGCCGGACGCGCAGCGCGTCACACTGGTCGCATCCAAAACGCCGCCCCGGCCACAAGGTAAAGCAATCTATGCGCGCAACCGCTCCAGCTTGATTTTCCTTGCCAGCAATCTGCCACAGCTCCCCGCGGAGAAAATCTATGAACTCTGGCTGATTCCTGAATCGGGGCCGCCAGTGGCTGCCGGCTTATTCAGGCCTGACGCTCACGGCAGTGCGACCGTAGTGAATCCCCCGCTGCCCGCCGGCATTGAAGCCAAGACCTTCGTGGTCACGCTCGAGCCCCAATCAGGCTCGCACGAAGCTCCCCGCGGAAGCGCCGTCATCTCCGGCCAGGGTGAGTAAGAAGACGCAAAAACGGGCGAGCGGCTACGCTCGCCCCGTGCCAGCATTTATTAGAAAGTCTCATCGGGTAACACGAAAAATCACATTGCTCGTCAGTTTGCCGCTCGGAGTAGTTACGGTCACAGAACCGCTCGTTGCGCCGGTCGGCACCGTAGCCTTGATGATTGTTGACGAGACCACCGTAAAAGCGGCCGTCGTCCCGTTGAAGCTGACGCCGGTTGCCCCGCCTAAATTGCTGCCTAGAATGGCCACTCTCGTGCCGACTCTGCCCGCTACGGGGTCGACTTCCACGAATGGTGCCAACCCGGTCGCAAGACTGTAAACCACCCCATCCCCATCGGTGCCGCCGCTGGGAGTCGTGCCATAGAAACGTCCGTTGGTCGCTTGCGCTAATCCGCCTGATGGATTTCCTCCGTCGTCGCAGTTGGTAAGGGCGCAAAAATCGTAGAGCGTAGTCAGACTTCCCGATGGCGTGACTTCAAAAATCGTACCGAAACCGTGCATGGCTTCGTCTTGGGTCACACCATAAAAATTTCCATCTGTCGCTAGAACCAGACCCGAAGGGATATTCCCATCGGCTCCGTCAAAACTGTGCAAAGCCGCGAATTGGCCAGATGAAGTCATTGAGAAAACCGTGCCATCGTCGAACTCCCCGCCGGTGCTGGTGGTGCCGTAGAATTTCCCATCTGTATTGACGGCCAAACTTGCCGCTGGACTCGCGCCATCCGTGCAATTCGCTTGTGAGCAAAAATCATAGAGCGTGGTCAAGGCGCCGGCCGGCGTAATTTTGAAAACCGTCCCAAAGCCGTTCGCCGCTTCATGTTGCGTGGTTCCGTAGAAATTTCCGTCCGGGCCCTGCACCAATCCGGAAGGAAGATCTCCATCGGCTCCGTCAAAGCTGTGTAATGTTGTCAGCTGGCCCGATGGCGTGATCGCAAAAACCGTACCGCTATCGTAGGTGCCACCGGCGCTTGTCGTTCCATACAGGATCCCATTTACCGCTTGTATCACACCTGCAATTGGACTGGCACCATCGGCGCAGTTCGCTTGCGTGCAGAAGCTGTAAAGAGTTGTCACCTCGCCCGAGGCACTCATTTTGAACACGGTTCCAAATCCGCCCGCCGCCTGATTTTGCGTGGTTCCGTAAAAATTTCCGTCCCGGCCCAGTATCAATCCGGATGGCACTTTCCCGTCCGCTCCGTCAAAGCTATGGAGTGTAATCAGGGTTCCGCCACGCGTGATCCTATATGCTGTTCCATCGCCGTACATACCGCCCGTAGTCGTCGTGCCGTAAATGTTCCCATCGGCGCCTTCTACCGGCACGGCAACTGGATTCGCGCCATCCGCCGAGCTGAAACTGTAGAGGGTTGTAAATGTTTGCGCAGGTGAGGCGATCACCGCTGAAAGGGAAAACAGAAACCAGACGCAAGCCATTCGCACCCGGCGCAATTGCTCGTAACGTAAATATTCAATGAAGGACACTGCTATCGCACTCTGCATTTTCGTCATGACGCACTTTTCTCCGTAGTTTTTTATGAAATGAGGTTGCAAACGGGATCGATGGGATCGTGACTAGAACTACCTGCACATATTTGAGCCGCAGGAGGGAGACTCGCAGACTTCAAACGGTTATGGTGTGTTCACCCTAAATGCCGGGCCCAGACGTGTCCAATCGAAAAAACAAATAGGTGGGTGCGCCGTTTATTGATGACGCTGGAGAGGCGTTCACCCTGCGCTGGACGCAGAGGCCAATTCTTGAGAAACTTTGCGGGGAGGGGTCACCGTGAAACTACTTCCGATTTTTATCTTTCCCATCGTCGCTTTCACATCGCTGGGACTCGCCGCGCAAACCCAGGTCTTCTCCACTTCAGCCGGGCCGGTCAAAATTACTCCGCTATATCACGCCAGCACGCTTATTGAGGCTGGCGGCAAAGTGATTTATCTCGATCCCGCCAAACCCGCGAAATTCGCAGGCCACCCTAAAGCTGATTTGATTCTGATTACCGACATCCATGGCGACCACATGGATCCGGATTCGATTAAAGAGATCAGCACCGACAAGACTGTCATCTTCGCCGCACCTGCCGTGACCAAGACCGTCACCGGCGCCACGCCGATCGCCAACGGCGAAAACAAGACATGGGGCGACTGGACCATCGAAGCCATCCCCGCCTATAACCTGAAGCGCGGCCCTGAACCGGGCAAGCTTTTTCATGATAAAGGACGCGGCAATGGATATGTGCTGACTTATGGCGGCAAACGTTTTTACTTCTCTGGAGACACCGAAAACATCCCCGAAATGCGGGCTCTCAAGAATATTGACGTCGCCTTCGTCTGCATGAATTTGCCTTACACCATGCCGCCCGAAGAGGCCGCCGAAGCCGTCAAGGCTTTTCATCCCAAGATTGTTATTCCCTACCACTACCGCGGCTCCGACCTCACCATATTTCAGAAAGCCCTGGCGGGCACCGGAATAGAAGTCCGTTTACTCGAGTGGTATCCAAAATAGAAATCGACGACCAGTTTGGAGAATCAGCCGGAGAGCAAGATGGATTCATCCACCACAACACCCCAGAAGCCTGACTTAAGCGATTCCCTGGCCGCTGAGCGAACCTTCCTCGCCTGGATTCGCACCGGACTCGCGCTGATGGGATTTGGCTTCGTCGTCGCGCGCTTCGGCTTGTTCCTGCAACAATTACAATTCCTCGAGCACACGCCCGAGACTTCTTCCTACGGGTTGTCGCTCTGGTTCGGCACCGCACTCATTGCCGCCGGCGTGGCCGTCTATCTCTCTTCCGCGTGGAATCATTTCCGCATGATCCGTGAGTTGAACCGGGGAGAGCCCTTGCCCGCGCGGCCCTCTCTCCAGGGAATTGTGGTCGCGTTATTTCTGGCTATTGTCGGTCTCACAATGGCCATCTATTTGGTTTCCGTACGCGGCACCGCTAAAACTCAGCCAAGCCAACATCAGGAGACATCTATGACAATGCCAAGCAACGGAATCATTTCTGTGCCGAGCAATCATCCCGTCGATGAGACTGTAGAAAAACTTAAGAACATTTTGCAATCCAAGGGCGTTACGCTCTTTGCGCTGGTGGATCACAGCGGCGAGGCCGCAAAAGTAGGAATGAAGATGCCGCCGACCAAATTGTTGATTTTCGGCAGTCCGAAAGCCGGTACGCCGTTAATGCAAACCGCCCCCACTATTGCGATCGATCTCCCGCTTAAAATTCTTGTCGCTGAAGATGCCGGAGGTAAAGTTTGGGTCAGCTACAACAGCCCAGAGTACTTGCAGGCTAGGCACAACTTCCCCGCAGATTTGCTTCAAAACATCGCAGTCGTGGGAACCTTGGCGACGAAAGCAGCAGAATAGCTACTTATCCCGCTTGCGTTTTTTGTTCATCACATTTGTGCCTATCGAACTGCATTTGCAGATTCGCCGTCGCATCTTTAACGCTTCGGCACACGTTCATCGGCGCTTTGAATTCGCGCCCGCACGCCTGACACACCGCCGCCACAGGGACCGCACCCAGACGCTTTAGAACTCGTATGACTCGCGCTGCCACGGAACATCTTCCCACACGTCACAAATTCGCGCTGAATAGCTTGTATACTGCTTTTTCAAATTTTACGAGGCTTTCATGAAAATTCAGCACCTGTTAATTGGGCTTTGCATTTTACTTGGCGCTTCCCTGTCGGCCCAAACTTCACCGGCCACGGCCAGCGCATCCTCTGCCCGGTTCGCACAACTCAGCGAGGAATTCATCCATGAAACGTTGGCCCTGTCTCCCTCCAATGCCTCGCAAGCCGGCTATCACAAATATCCCGACCCCAAAACCGGCAAGACGATCGAACTCGATGCGCTCCTCGACGACATGAGTCCCGCCGGAATCGCTGAGCAGCGCCGTGTCTATGCCAACTGGCGCGTACGCTTCCACAAAGAAACGCCAGCCGCATCGTTGAACCCCGAAGACGCCGCCGATTGGCAACTGATTGACGACCAGATCGGCCTTACTCTGCTTGAGTTCGACAAAATCCAGAATTACAAACACAATCCTACCGTCTATGTGGAGTTGATCGGCGGCGCACTGTTCCAACCTTTAACCGACGACTATGCACCACTGCAAGTCCGCGTGGGCCACGTAATTTCGCGCATCTCGCAGATTCCACGCTTTCTGGATCAAGCAAAACAGGAACTGGAGGACGCCGATCCCATTTTCATTAAAGTCGCCGTGGAAGAGAACGAGGGCAATATAGATTTGATTCAAAGCACCGTGGCCGATGAACTTCCAACCGCCTCAAAACTGAAGGCAGATTTCGACCATTCAGCCCCGGCTGCCATCGAAGCGCTCCAGAATTTCTCCAAGTGGATGCAGGACGATCTCGCGAAGCGGCGGACCACTCGCAGCTGGCGCCTCGGCAAGGATTGGTACGCCGAGAAATTCCGCCTGGTGATGGAAACACCGGTAACTCCGGAGCAGGTCCTGGCCGATGCCGAAGTGCAGCTTAACCAAACGCGCGCCGAGATGCTCCAAATCGCTCTGCCCTTACACAAACAGATGTACCCCGAACACACGGATCACTCCGACTTGAGCCCGCACGACCGTGAAAACACCATCATTCGCGAAGTTCTCGACAAAATTGCGGACGACCACACCACGCGCGATCAACTCATGAATACCGTCGAAAGCGATCTCGTTGGCATTCGCAAATTCATCGTGGACAACAAGATCGTCACCCTCGAGTCGCGTGACAACCTCAAAGTTATTCCCACTCCGCCATTCCAGCGCGGCGTCTATTCCGTCGCCGGTTTTCACGGCGCGCCTCCGCTCGACCCGAACGCCGAAGCCGAATTCTGGGTGACGCCCATCGATCCGAAAACTACCGACGCCAGGGCCGAATCCAAATTGCGTGAGTACAACAATTGGGTCCTGCAATGGCTGTGTATTCATGAAGCTCTGCCGGGTCACTATGTTCAGGGTGAACACGCTAACAATATTCAGCCCCCGACTCGCCGGATTCTTCGTGATCTTTTCGGCAACGGCGCTTACGTCGAAGGATGGGCGGAATATGGCGCACAGGTCATGCTCGCCCAAGGCTACGCCAATCGTGACCCGCGCTATCGCCTCAGTTATTTGAAAATCTGGCTGCGGGCCGTTGGCAATTCCATTCTCGACATCCGCATGCAGACCATGAACATGACCGATGCCCAAGCCATGGATTTAATGATGAAAGACGCCTTCCAAACCCAGGCCGAGGCCGATGGCAAGTTGCAGCGGGCCAAGCTTACATCCACGCAACTGCCAACTTATTTTGTCGGAACGCGGGAGTGGTGGACTCTTGCGCAAGCAATACGAAGCCGCCAAAGGCAAAGACTTCACGCTGGCGGAATTTCACGATCGCGCCCTCGATGAAGGCGCGCTCCCTGTGCCCATGTTGGGGCCACTCTTGCTGTCGCATTGAGGCGCAGCCATCAGCAATAAAAAAGGGGCAAGCTCTCACCCTTGCCCCAAGACTTGTGTTTCCCCAGGAGTTAAAACAAGTTCCAGGTGAACTGGTTGTAAACCTCGTGGTGGTACTGCACTTCAGGAACTTTTACGAACGTCCCCAAAGAACGCGCACAGCGGTCGGCGGCGGATTCTTTTAGCTCCGAATAGCGGGCCTTCACATCCGGCCCCAGAATCTTCGTCGTCCACTGCGACTTATTAAAATGGTCAATAGCGGTATATACATTATCGGGAAGATAACGCTCCGCCTGCCTTAAGTTTTTGATCTTAGAAGTCTCGCCATCAATGCCGCTCTTAAAAATGGAATACAACGCGAGATACGGATTCGCGTCCGGCCCCACCGAGCGCACTTCCACGCGCATGCTCTTGTCGTTGCCAATCGGGATGCGCACCATCGAACCGCGATCCGTCGCCGACGCTTTAATCTGGTTCGGCGCTTCAAAATGCGGATCTAGCCGCCTGTAAGCATTCACGCTGGCATTCAATATCAGGCAAATATCGTTGGCGTGCGTGAGCACGCGATCTACAAACGACCAACCAAGCTTGCTCAGCTTCTCTTCGCCCTTCGGATCCCAGAACAGGTTCTTTCCACCCTTGCTGATGGAAACGTTGGTGTGCATGCCGTTTCCATTCACGCCCACAACCGGCTTTGGCAGGAACGACGCGGTCAATCCCATTTTCGTTGCCACCTGCCGGCAAATTAGTTTGTAGAGCTGAATCTGGTCGGCCGCCGCGACCACCTCACCGTATCCATAATTGATTTCGAACTGCGACGGCGCCACTTCCGGATGGTCTTTCTCATTCTGGAAGCCCATCGCCCGCTGAATTTCCGCCGTCGTATCAATAAACGTACGCAGTGGATCGCCCGGCAGCGAGTGGTAATATCCACCCGTATTCACATACTCGAATTTTCCGTTCTCGTGGTAACGCTGCTCGGCGTCGGCTCCTTGAAATAAGAATCCTTCGATTTCATTGGCGGCATTGAGCGTGTAGCCTTCTTTTTTGTTCAAATGCGTGGCATAGCCTTTCAGTACGCCGCGAATGTCGCCGCTGTAAGGCGTGCCGTTCTTGTCGATCACTTCGCCGAAAACCAAAACCTTGCCGGACCCGAAATAATCCGCGGGCGCCCAATAAAACGCGCTCCAATCAATCCCCAGCCGCAAATCGCTTTCGCGCTGCGCCGTAAACCCGCGAATCGAAGATCCATCAAACGTCAGGTTGTCATAGCTTTTAATAAGAAATTTCTTGTCGTAGTCGAGCATGTGCAGGCGGCCTTCCAGATCGCTGAACAAAACCGTGACCGCCTTAATGCGCTTCTCGCCGGAGAGATATTTCAGCCGCTGCTCCTGGATCTTGTGCGCCGGAACGCGGTTCTTGCGCTGTTCCTTGGCTTCCAGATTTCGGTCTTCGAGTTCGTCGTATGAGAGCGCGAGGAAGTTACGCAGTTCGTTGGACATGAATCTCCTTTTGAATTTTTTATAAGCGAATTGTGGACAGGGGACGCCATCCGGAATGAATGACCGACTAAGGTTACCGTGAGGCTGCGAACGCGGCCAATTAAAAAAGATAATGCAAAGTATTCATAGAATTTATGGACAGCGGCCAAATCAAAGCGCACGATTCCCAGTGGTTCTTAAGCCGCAAAAATGGCTCCTCGAAGTACCAGCGCGACAGGTAAGCGACCATGATGGCCAAGCCTGCTCCCATCGCGAACGAAGCGCGATATATCCAGCATGCCGCTCGGAGTAAGGAGTCGAAGGGAACATCGCGATCAGCATAGTGTCACACTCTAACGCATCTTGTCATTCCGGTAAAGGCCATCGCAGATCGCGCCAAACCATTGCAGCACCGGCCGGTTCACCATCCTCTTCCATCGCGAAGTTCCAAGTAGCAGAGCAATCAACAGTAGTCCGGCGAAAAAGCAATTCATGGCAACCGGCCGCAACACACTTCCCGTCGTCGTCTTCGCCGTCGCAATGCCTGCATGCCATCCTGCGGCCACCAAAATCAAGCTCATGCCGAAAAAAATGGCCGTCAATTTCACCATATTTGTGCGGACGGCCCACGGGGTGCGCGCAATTACCGCAACCAGCGCTCCGATGGCGAGCCCGTCAGCGCAAAGCCACGTATAGCCCGCATTGCCGTCAGCCCCAGCCAGCACGTACCCATATCGCAGCGCTGGACACAACACGCAAATGAAAATCGCCGCCCACCCAAGCGCGGGTCGCGAGAGCAGCCGCACCACCCCCGGCCAAAAGAGGTAGAACTGTTCTTCTATCGCTAATGTCCACAACACGCCGTAATGGACCGCCACGCCAAACAAGTCGGCAAAATTCGAGAGATAAATAGCGCTGATAAATATGAAAGGCCACGGGACGTACTTGGCTACAACATGCGCGCCCGAAAGCACTGCAAGCAAAATGAGTACCCCATAATACGCTGGCAGAATGCGCAGTGCCCGCCGCCGGTAGAATCGCGAGAAAATAATCGCTTCGTCCCTTGGAATCCAGCAGAATGCCCGTAATCAAAAAGCCCGAAAGGACAAAAAAAAGATTCACCCCCATCCATCCGGGCTCGGTCATGTGAATCAGAAGGCGGGGGATTCCCGAAACCTGGGCATCGCGGAACATGAAGTTCAGCCCATGGTAGAAAAGCACGCCCAGCACCGCAATACCGCGCAGTGTGTCCAGTTCCGGCATATGCGGCCGCAGTACTGGTTCATACGTGCCACCGTGCGCCGGAGAACTCATCCGCTACATGTTTGCACGCCGGGATGCTCAGCGCGAATCAGGTATCCGCTTACTTAATATTCATGTCCATGCTGTAACCCCGGACTTGCTCCAGCACTCCTCCCCTGCTCCCGCAATCGCCGGATACTCAAAGCATCATGCCGTTTCGCCAGCCGCACGCCGGCCTCGTCGCAAACCAATTCGCAATGATAGAAGTCGGGAATGGAAAGGTTTAATGCCCGATATAGCAATATCTGCCGCGCCGTCGATTTAAGCAGATCGGCTCCGCGGACGACTTCTGTAATCTGCATGGCCGCGTCATCGACCACGACGGCAAGCTGATAAGCGGGAACATCGTCTTTCCGCCAAACCAGAAAATCGCCGAAGTCGCGTCCGGCGGTGAAACTCTGCGGACCGAGATTTAAGTCCGTAAACTCAATCGCTTTGCCATCCGGAACGCGAAAGCGCCAATTCACGCCGGCGGGCGCGTTGAAATTTTCAGCTTCCCGGGAACGGCATCGGCCAGAATAGACAGGTTCGTCGTTTTCTTGAAACTCGACAGCCTGAAGCTCGCCAGCCTGGGATTCATGCGGCGCGGCCGTAGATCCGGCAACATCCTTGCGCGAACATATACAGGGATAAATAAATCCGCCATCGCGCAATTCGCGCCAGGCCTTCAAATAAAACTCGCGGCGCTCGCTCTGTGAGTACGGCGCGAAAGGCCCGCCGCCGTCCAAATCAATGTCCGGACCCTCCTGCCACGAAATTCCGAGCCAGCGCAGGTCTTCATACATCGCCGCAACAAATTCCGGACGGCAGCGCTGCGCGTCTAAATCTTCATTGCGAAAAATCAGCGTGCCTTGTTTTTCGCGCGCTCGCTGCGCCGCAATCCAAAACGTCCGCGCATGGCCGATGTGCAGCAATCCAGTCGGCGACGGCGCAACTCGTCCGCGATAGGGGGGCCACTCGGCACTCCTGCATTTTAAAAGAATCTAGTACCGTGGCCTTCGAGCCGTTCTTTGACTTACGACGGTGGTAGGCGACGAATGTCTCAACCGACCCGAAACTCCATGCGTGCACCGAGGAAAACTAGCCCTTGTGGGCCAAAAGACTCTATCATCCTAGCTTGCGCTCCAATATACTGACGCGGCTCACGGAGGTTAGAAAATGAGGCGTGTACTCATCCTGGCTAGTTTGGTGCTGCTGCCTTCGGCTCTCGCTAACGGTCAAGCGCAAGAGAAAGTTCTCTGGACTTTTGGCAATGTCGCTAATGATGGGAGCTATCCCCTCGCAAGTTTGATCTCCGATGGTGCCGGCAATCTATACGGCACGACGAGGTCTGGCGGAATCAACGACGCTGGAATCATTTTTGAATTGACGCCCCAAGCTGGCGGCTCATGGAGCGAAACCATCCTCTACAATTTTTGTTCGCAAGCCAACTGCACTGACGGGGAATTCCCAATTGCTGGATTAGTTATGGACGCGACAGGAAATCTTTACGGCACCACCCAAAATGGAGGCACGCAGTCGGCATGTCAGACAGGATACAGCGGTTGCGGGACTGTTTATGAGTTATCGCCACAGAATGACAGCACTTGGGCAGAGACTGTGCTTTACAGTTTCTGTTCAGTAACCAACGGTAATTTCTGTGTGGATGGAGAAGGTCCAAACAGCCAATTGATATTTGACGCTGCCGGCAACCTCTATGGGACCGCTCTTGGCGGAAATGCTGGCGTGGTATTCGAATTGACCCAGGCTTCCAACCAATGGACGGAGTCGGTTCTGTATAACTTCTGCGCTCAAGGTGGAAGCGCATGTTCCGACGGGTCAGGGCCCATGGGCGGCGTGACGTTTAACAAAGCCGGGAATCTCTACGGTACAACGCAGCACGGGGGCCGATATAGGACAGGTACTGTATTTGAACTATCGCCCAGCGGAAACAAGTGGAATCACACGATATTGACGAGTTTTTTTAATGGCGGCAATAGCGTCGCACCGGTCAGCTTCGACTCAAACGGAAATCTCTACGGTACAACGCCGAGTCTTGCCTTTCAGCTTAGGGCAAAAAGCCGCACTCAGGGTACGCGTCAATTCAACAACCCGAATAACCGGTGCCAATTCGAAGGCAGGCGTGTTGATCGACCCAACGCGCAGCGCGTTGTTCGGCACCAATTCAGTTGGCGGCAGCACCGACGGTGGAACAATCTGGGAGCTCAACCCAGCTAGAGACCTTGTACCTGTGTACTATTTCTGCTCCCTCACCAACTGCATGGATGGCGAGGCTCCAGCGGCGGGGCTTATCGAAGATGAATCGGGCAACTTGTACGGCACGACCCAATTCGGCGGTGTTTCGGGAGTTGGCGTGGTTTACGAAGTTACACCTTAAGTGCCCAGGATTCGGTTAGAGGAGATTCCGTGGAGAACCGCGTGGCGTGGAAGTAGATTCGTGTGCAACCCAAGGCCCGTCGCAGCTAATGCCTCCGCGCGGGATAGATGACCCGCGATCACATGATCCCTCTTACTCGCTTCCTTTCAACCACTTGCAGGCATGTACTAATGAGTTTAAAATTGCCTCCTAAGCTATTGATAATAATGCACTTACATATGGCCATTAAAACGATTTAATTTCAAGCCTAACGGGCGATCGCTTCCCGATGACCCTATGGGCTGGCTGCCCGCCTGTTTTCGCGTCCTGCGGCATCCTGGCGATTCCCACGGATGCTCGGGAGTTCGGTTGAATCTTGAAATATCCCCAAAGAAGGCTGCCCCACCATTTCGCGCTTTCTGCGAAAGGGTGGGAACCACGAATCTCGACGGGGTGGTCCCACCCCTACTTTCCTTTCTCCAGTTCTTCCATGCTCACGTCTTTGATGTGGGTGCTGATGTACCACCGATAGCCAAAAGGATCTCGCACTCCCGCCGAGCGGTCGCCATAAAATTGGTCCGCAGGCTCACGTTCGCTCTTTGCGCCCATCTCGAGAGCTTTGCGGTAAACGGCGTCGCAATCCTCGACGTAAATCTGCAAGCTCACCGGCGAGCCGCCGTAGTGCTCGGCGCTGTACGCTTCGATGGACGGGTTTTCATCCGCCATCATCACGCAGCAATCGCCAATTTCAATTTCGGCGTGGGACACACGACCGCTCGGCTCTTTCATGCACAAACGTTCCTTCGCACTGAATGCTTTCCGATAGAACTCAATTGCGGCTTTCGAATTCTTCATCATCAAGTAGGGCTGCACTGTGTGATAGCCCTCGGGAATAGGTTTTACTTTTGCCATGACGTCCTCCTCATGAACCAATAGTGGCATTTCTAAAGAAATCAAGATTGTAAAAAACTGACCTGGGATACCTTGCGAATCCTGTCATCCCGAAAGTCCGCGCTTTTACCAGCGGACTGAGGGATCTCGCGCGTGGCTCAGCCGCCCTAACCACCTTGTCATTCCGACGCCCTAACCACCTTGTCATTCCGAGCCGTTCGTAGTCGCGCGAGCGACGAGAATGAGCGTAGGAATCTGCTTTTTCTTAAACCAGAGGCACGTGATTCAAATGCTCGGTCGCGCGCACTAAATACTGTGACGGAGTCAATCCCGAGAACAACTTGAAATCGTGAATGAAATGCGGTTGATCGTAATATCCGCAGTCGAGCGCAACCGAGGCCCAATCGACTTCTTTCTTGCCGTGCACACTTTGGAGGACGCGTTGAAATCTCCGCACCCGGCAAAACGCCTTCGGCGTCAGCCCGACTTGCTGGTGAAACGTATCAATGAAATGCCGCTGGCTGAATCCAACCTGATCGAGGATTGAGGAAACCGTCGTACTCTCAGGAGAACGGCACAACCTGTGCAAGGCGTAGGTAACGGCGGGATGCAATTGAAGCGGCCGAACCAACTGTTGCCGAAGGCAGTCTTCGGCAAGTCGGAATTTTTCGTGGGCGCTTGAGGCAGCCAGCAACCGCTCCCTCATCTCGCATGCAGCTTGCTTCCAGAGGTCTTCGAGCGGCACAGAGATGTTTTCAAACTCGGACGCGGGCGTCCCCAAAAACGGGAATGCTCCACCGGGCTTGAATTGAATTCCGAAAACGCACTCCTGGGCATCGCTGTCAATGGCAAAGCCTTCCGTTCCCGCGCCCGAAAACACCGCCGTCCCATAATTCGAAAAGCGGGCGAGATTTTGCGCGTCATATATTCGAAAGGCTTCGTCGCGCAAATTGAAAACAATGCCCGGCTCGCCATTGGGCATAAGGCGCTCTTTGGCATGGGCGCGTGGCGGGCTCTCCCAATACCAGAAGCAATTCACAAACGCTGCCAGCGGGTCGGCGGGGGTGTATTTGAGCGAGACCATCGAAGGCCCTTAGGCATATTGTAGCCGTAGCCGTAATGTAGTGCGTCACGCGGCGGCGAACAACGGCTACAATAAATTCGCGCATGAGCTACGACGCTTTTTTGTTAGTTTCCTTCGGCGGCCCGGAAAAGCCGGAAGACGTGATTCCCTTCCTCGAGAATGTTCTGCGCGGCAGGAACGTCCCTCGCGAACGCATGCTCGCCGTCGCCGAACACTACTATCACTTCGGCGGAAAAAGCCCCATCAACGAACAGAACCGTCAGTTGATCACTGCTTTGCAGGAAGTGTTTGCCGCCGAGAATATCAATCTGCCCATTTATTGGGGCAATCGCAACTGGCACCCCATGCTGGCCGAGACATTGCAGCAGATGAAGCACGACGGTGTAAAGAACGCCTTGGCTTTCTTCACCTCTGCCTTCAGTTCTTACTCGGGATGCCGGCAATATCGGGAGAACATTGCCGCGGCGCAGGCCCAAGTGGGCGAAGGCGCGCCGCAAGTAAGTAAACTGCGCGGATTCTACAACCATCCCCGCTTTATTGATGCGATGTCAGATCGGGTGGGGGATGCGTTGGCGTCGCTGCCGACGCATTTGCGCGAGAACGCGCAGATCATCTATACGGCGCATAGCATTCCAACGGCAATGGCTGAAACTTCGAATTATGTGCAGCAACTCGAAGAAGCCTGCCGGCTCGTTTCCGCAGCCTTGGGACGAAGCGGCGATCGTCTCGCCTACCAGAGCCGCAGCGGGCCTCCGGCGCAGCCCTGGCTAGGGCCCGACATTCTCGATTGCTTGAAAGCAACCAAGCAACAAAAGCTTGCCTCTGCGGTCGTGGTTGCTCCCATCGGTTTTCTTTCCGACCACATGGAAGTGCTCTATGATCTCGATACGGAAGCCAGGAATCTCTGCGAGGAGATTCAGTTGCCAATGGTTCGCGGCGCCACGGTGGGCACTCATACCCGCTTTATCAGCATGATTCGCGAGTTGGTCGCGGAGCGCTTAAATCCCGATCTCCCTCGCCAAGCGCTAGGGAATTTGGGTCCAAATCCTGATGTTTGCCCCGAAAATTGCTGCCTCCCGGCGGCAACGCGTTCGCCAGGCACACGTGGTTCATAGGATTTTCACACGGAATTTTTCCGCGGTTCGTGCTGTTTTCATCGGCTACGGCCTCGTGGTCATTGCCCGGAAGACCTTGTCCAGCAAGGCGATTGGCCATTTTCCACAAGTCCATTCTCCACAAAATTCGTGTAATCTAGACCGAATCCACTTCGCCATCTTTCGTCAGAAATAAGAACTAGTGAGACCTATGCGGCTGGCCGCCGCCCAAGCACAATGACTGTGTTTGCGGTGACGTTTCTACGGAATTGTTTTCTGCGGCTCCGCATCCGGTTAACACACTCCCCCGCCGTAGCGCGCATACGGCTTATGAGAGGCTTGCGTGGCAAATCTCGGATCCCGCGGTAAGAGTTTGCTGGTGATCGCGTTTATTGCAATCTTGCACTTACCGGCAAATTTGCAAGCTTTACCACAAGTAAAATATCTCGTAACCACCAACCCCAGCAAACTCCAGTTCGGCAACGTTCAGGTCGGGAACACCGCGAACCTGTACGAGACCATCACCAACGTTGGGCATGTGAATATTAACGGGACGTCGGCCACGATTGCCGGAGCAGGTTTCAGCTACAGCGGCTTAAGTTTTCCTTTAACGCTGGCGCCCGGTCATAGCATTACCTTCACCGCAACGTTCATCCCCGCAAGCAGCGGGAACTTCACTGGGACGATGACGCTCTATTCGGACAAGGGTTCGTTGAGCATTCCCCTGACCGGTACCGGGATCTCAGCGGGGACTCTTTCAGTATCACCCGCCAGCATGAATTTTGGCAGCGTTAACGTGGGCCAGACCGGCCAGCAGAACGCTCTTATTGTGGCCAGCGGCGGCGCAGTTACAGTGACGGCTGCATCCATCAGCAACGCGGAATTTTCTATTAGCGGAATTTCTTTCCCCCTCACTTTGCAAGCCGGGCAGAGCCAGCCCTTCACCGTGACATTCGCCCCACAGCAGAGCGGTGTCACTTCGGGGACTGCGAGCTTCGCGAACTCCCCTAATTCACCGGTGGTCGTGTCGCTCACCGGCACAGGTAATAACCCTCCCCCTCCCCCGAGCGTTACCCTCACCTGGGACGGAAGCGGTTCGCCAGTCAATGGCTACAATGTCTTTCGCGGCACGGTGGCTGGCGGCCCATATTCGCAGTTGAATTCGAGTTTAGTGCCAGCGACTTCTTACGACGACATGACGGTGTCCGCTGGAATGACCTACTATTACGTCACCACGGCGGTCAATTCCGCCGGGCAGCAGAGTACATACTCCAATCAGGTGATGGCAATCATTCCGTAAAAAACAAAAACGCAGGATGGGCAATCCATCCTGCGTGTGCTTTGGCGTACTTAGAAAAATCTTCAGCCCTAATTACACATCACCATATTTTGCGCAGTACCCTGCATGCCGAACATTGCATTGACTGCCATAGGGAGACCCCAGAGACGGCGATGATGTTTGCGCAGATAGTAGGAAGCTGCAATCGTCGCAACGCTCTTAGCAGCCGCGACCGCGTAGGCGCGACCGGCTGTGGGATGTGTGCCGTAGAGGTAGGTCGATTCGCGCTCGATATTGCAAACGTCAGTCTTACCCGCCAGCCAGTTTTCACGCGCCCAAGTTGTGGTGTAGGAGTCAGAGAACGAAGTTGCCGTCGAGAGAAAACTGAGCGCCATAAACTTTTTATCCAAAACTTTAACTGGAGCCTCGGGCAGATCTTGCGCTAGGGCAACGAACGAGAAGAAGAGAAGGCAAGCAGCCAAATATCGAAGCAGGGCCATGCCTCCTGCTAGTGCATCCTGAAAACCAGCCCAAGGTATTTAGAATGAGTAGCCCGGAATCATCCTCGCGCGAAAAGCTGCAAATGTTTGCATAGTGAAAGAAAAAAATCGAACGTAATGGGCGGGGTTCTGATTTACTCTTACGCAACCCTGACCTTAGTAACCCCAGGTAACCTGTAGAACATTTATGCTGGGCGGGACGAGTCCTCGAAAAGCCGGGTGGGTGAAGAACTAGCCTGAAAGATCTAGTTCCTATTGGGCGTTACTTATTCGTTTGCAGCAGTTTATAAGCGTTGGAGCAGGGTCTCGCGTCGGCATGTCGTTACTCCGGTTGTA
Source organism: Terriglobia bacterium (assembly GCA_963702965.1). GTDB lineage: Bacteria > Acidobacteriota > Terriglobia > Terriglobales > Acidobacteriaceae > JAJPHW01. The sequence continues at coordinate 1,945,464 of OY969776.1, read as the reverse complement.
GCCCCAAATCTAGCTTTCCCTATGTATCTCTGAGCTCTAGTAAGGGATTGGTTTAGCCGGAATAATCGGTATCGAGCGAGGGAGGCAGTCGCGCATGTTCCGAAAGTTTGCCACAGCGTCGATGTTGTTGGTAGCGGGGTTGCTCGCTGGCTGCGGCGGGGGGACGGGTATTGCCAATAACCAACCGGGCCCGGGAAACGGCAATGGCACCAATGGCGGCACATTGAGCGCTCGAGCGCCAGCAGCCTCGCCTTCGGCAGCGTCACGGTGGGTGACAGCAAAACTAATTCCGTGACTATAACGAACAGCGGCTCCGACGGGGACGATGTCACCATCAGCCAGATCAGTGTTGCGGGTACGGGATTCAGTCTCAGTTCTTCGTTGACGACTCCTTTCACCCTGGCGGCAGGAAAGACGACGACGGTTGGGGTCACGTTTTCGCCTAAGCAGTCCGCGGGCGATAGCGGCGATCTGACAATCTCGAGCAACGCGGCGGATTCTGGAGACGTACAGGTCGGCCTGTCAGGGACAGGATTAACACAGGGACAAATCGGCGCATCTCCGACAACGCTTAATCTGGGCAACGTCACAGTGGGCACGACCGGCTCGGGCACGATAACCATAAGTAACTCGGTTGGCGGGTCGAATGTAACATTGAGCCAGATCGACGTTAGCGGCGCGGGCTTTAGCCTGACCGCCGTACCGACGCTTCCGTTATCACTCGCGGCGGGGCACACTACCACTCTTGGAATCACTTTCGCCGCCGCCAATGTGGGTGCCGCAAGTGGCGCAGTCTCTGTCACAAGCGATGCAAGCAATGCAGAGTTGACGATCGACTTACAGGCGGATGGGATCGCACAAGGCCAACTATCCGCTCAGCCCTCATCGCTCAGTTTGCCAGCGGTGGGCATCGGCCAAACCTCAACTGGAACGGTCTCGCTCAACAATTCAGAAAATCAGAGCGTGACCGTATCGCAGGTTTCCATTGCCGGGAGTGGTTTCGCATTCAGCACAGCGCCTACGCTGCCGCTGGTAATTACAGCCGGGGGCAGTGCAAACCTAGGAGTAAGTTTTACGCCAAGTTCCGCGGGGACTTCGACTGGAAGCATTACCGTGAGCAGCGACGCCTTTGACCCAACGTTGAATATTGGCCTCTCGGGAGATGGCCTGGGCGCTAATGACCTCGGAGTCTCGCCGTCCACGCTCGCGTTTGGGTCGGTTGAGATCAACACCAACAAACAACTCACGGGAACCTTGACCTCGGGCGGGTCCAGCATTGTGGTGTCTTCGGCTAACTGGACGGGAGCGGGTTACTCGGTTAGTGGGATCAGTTTCCCGGTCACAGTGAACCCGGGCCAAAGCGTGCCGTTTACGGTAACGTTTGCGCCGACCTCAGCCGGGGCAGCTTCGGGCAGCGTCACCTTTGTGAGCAATGCATCCAACTCGCCGACAGTCCAGACATTGACCGGAACCGGCACAGAACCACCCACGGTCGGCTTGACATGGACTGACGGCGGACAAGTCGCGGGATACAACGTGTATCGCGGAACAACGCTGGGTGGCCCCTACCCGAATAAGTTGAATTCTTCGCTGGTGCCGCAGACGAATTTTACCGATACGACGGTGCAGTCAGGCACGACGTACTACTACGTCACAACTGCGGTGAATTCAGGCGGGCAAGAGAGCGCGTACTCGAATCCGGCGAGCGCGGCAATTCCGTAAAGCATACAAATTCGTTGAGCTGCCGTTGGTTAACAGTCACAATTTAGCGGTCAGGTTGATTGACTTGCCTGGGCGCCCTGCCTAATATTCACCCATCTATGCTTGGGCAAATGGTGTCGCGCTACCGCGTCATGGAAAAATTGGGCGGCGGCGGGATGGGTGTTGTCTATAAAGCGGAAGACACCGAACTCGGACGCTTTGTCGCCCTGAAATTTCTGCCAGACGCGCTAGCGAATGACGGTTCGGCGCTGGAGCGTTTTCGCCGGGAGGCCCGCGCGGCTTCCAGTCTGAACCATCCCAATATCTGCACCATCTATGAAATCGGCAAACACGAGGGGCAGTCGTTCATCGCGATGGAGTTTCTGGAAGGGGTGACGCTCAAGCACAAGATTGCGGGGCGGGCGCTGGAGAGCGAGACGATACTCTGCCTGGGAATTGAGATTGCCGATGCGCTGGATGCGGCGCACACCAAAGGAATTGTTCATCGCGACATCAAGCCGGCAAATATTTTTATAACCAGCCGCGGCCATGCCAAAGTGATGGATTTTGGTCTGGCGAAAGTGGATGTCACGAGCGGCTCGTCCAGCCAGATTGGCTCGGCGGAAACGGCGACATTCAGCGCCGATGAAGACCACCTGACGAGTCCCGGAACGACGATGGGGACCGTGGCCTATATGTCGCCGGAGCAGGCGAGAGCCAAAGAACTCGATGCGCGCACCGATTTATTTTCTTTTGGCGTGGCGCTGTATGAGATGGCGACTGGAGCTCTTCCCTTTCGGGGCGAGAGCGCGGCGGTGATTTTTGACGGCATTCTGAACCGGACACCGGCGACGGTGGCAAGCCAGAATCCGGCTCTGCCCGCTGGATTGCAAAGCGTGATTGACAAAGCGCTGGAGAAGGACCGCGAATTGCGTTACCAGCATGCGGCCGATATGCGAGCAGACCTGCAACGGCTGAAGCGAAATTCTCAGCCGATGTCTGCGCCTTCGGCGTCCACCGAAGAACGTGGAGCAGGGCGGTCAAAGATCGCCGTGGCTGCGGGGGTTGGGCTGGCCTTGCTTGCAGCATCGTATTTCTACTTCCGCGCGCCCACGAAGCTTACTGGAAAAGACACGATTGTCGTAGCCGAGTTCCAGAACAATACGGGCGATTCAGTGTTTGACGGCACGCTGCGACAGGCGCTGGCATCGCAACTGGAACAATCGCCCTACCTGGATTTACTGCCCGACGCCAAAGTTGCGCAGACGCTGGGATTGATGTCACGCCCGAAAGGCACGCTATTGACACATGAGGTGGCGGCGGAAATCTGCCAGCGAACCGGCAGCAGTGCCGTACTGGATGGCTCCATTGCGCAGATTGGGACGCGCTATCTTCTTAATTTGAAGGCAACAGGATGCGCCCACGGGGAGGCGCTGGCGAGCATAGAAAGCCAAGCCGCCGACAAAGATCACGTACTGGATGCGATGGGCACTCTCGCGGCTGAAATCCGGGGCAAACTAGGCGAGTCACTGGGTTCGGTGAAGAAATACGATGTCGCTCCAGCCAGCGTCACCACTCCGTCGCTGGAAGCGCTGAAGGCATACAGCCTGGGCCGGAATTTATCCCACGCGAGCGGCGACATGATTGCGGCAATTCCCTATTTTGAGCACGCGGTTGAGCTTGATGCGAATTTTGCCATGGCACACCTCCAACTGGGCACGATGTACTACGAATTAGGCGAAACGGAGAAAGGGGCCTACGAACTGCGCGAGGCATATTTGCTGCGTGACCGGGTGAGCGAACACGAAAAGTTTGCAATTGACGCCATCTATCTTCAATTCGTGCCCGGCGACATGGAAGCGGCTCGGAAAGTGTATGAGGTATGGGCGGAAACCTATCCGCTTGATGGGGTGCCGCTCACGGGAGTGTCGGCCACATACGCATTGCTGGGCGATTGGGAACGCGCCTTGGAAGCGTCGCAGCAAGCCATACAAAGAAGCCCGGATGATGCGTCGGTGCATTTAAATCTTGTGTTTGCCTACGTTGCACTTAACCGCTGGGAGGAGGCCCAGACCGCAGCGCGAAAATGTGTGCAACTTGGGACTGATGATGCCGAAATTCACAGCATGATTTATCAGATCGCATTCGCGCGAGGCGACCGATCCGTCATGGACGCGGAAGTGGCTAAAACCGCGGGACGCCCCGGCATTGAAGACATCATGCTGCAACTGGCTTCCAACACCGCGGCCTACCACGGACAGTTTTCCAAGGCCAAGGAGTTTATAGAGCGGGCAGCAGAGTCGGCGCAGAGGAATAACGCCAAAGAGACTGCGGGCCTGTACGAGTCGGCGGGGGCGGTGCGGGAAGCGATGATTGGCAATTTTGCAGCAGCGCGCAGGCAGGCGCAGGCAGGAGTGGAGCATTCTAAAGGGCGTGATGTTGAATACCAGGCGGCGCTGGGGCTGGCGCTTGCGGGAGACATCGACAGCGCCGAGAAATTGGCGAAGGATTTGGACAAGAGATTCCCGCAGGATACGACAGTGCAGTTCATGTATTTGCCGACCATCCGGGCAGCGGTATGGCTGGCGCGGGGCAACCCGGATGAGGCCATTCACCGCCTGACGATGCCGGCTCTGTATGAATTCGGCCAGCTCGGACTCGTGTCTGCGTATGTGCGAGGCAATGCTTACCTGGCTGGTCGTAAGGGAAAGGAAGCTACTGCCGAGTTTCAAAGAATTATTGACCACCCCGGCATCGTGGGGAACAACCTGCACGGGGCCTTAGCCTGGCTAGGATTGGCTCGAGCTGATGTCGTCGAAGGCGACAAAACGAAGGCGAAACAGGACTACGAGAAGTTTTTCGCTCTTTGGAAGGACGCGGACTCCGACATTCCGTTGCTCAAACAAGCGCAGGAGGAGTACGCAAAGTTGCAATAGGCGACGACGTTATTCGAAGGTCTCGGAGGATTCGAAAGCAACGCCCTTTGCGTCTTTCGCGGAGATGATTGGTTCTGAGTTCAAATTCCATTCGACATTGACGTGGGGATCGTTCCAGGCGAGAGTGCGTTCATGTTCCGGATGGTAGAAGTCCGTGGCTTTGTAGAGCACGTGAGCCCCTTCGGAGAGCACGTGGAAGCCGTGGGCGAAGCCAGGCGGAATCCAGAGCATGCGCTTGTTATCTCCGGAGAGAATGGCGCCATCCCATTGGCCAAAGGTGGGCGAGCTGCGGCGAAGATCGACCGCGACATCGAAGATTTCTCCTTGCACCACGCGAATAAGTTTGCCCTGGGTATGACGGGTTTGGTAGTGCAGGCCGCGCAAAACGTTGTAGCCGGAGTAGGAGTGGTTGTCCTGCACGAAGCGTTCACGGATACCGATTTCGGCCATTAAGTTTTCGTTGTAGCTTTCCACGAAAAAACCGCGCTCGTCGCCGAAGACTTTGGGCTCAAGGAGCAACACTCCGGCGACTTTGGTTTCGTAAACCCTCATGTTCGCCAGCTGCTTGTGGGCATCGGTGGTGATACTCATCAGAATACCTTCTCTTTCAACATTTGCAGCAGGTACGTGCCGTAACGGTTCTTTTTCATGGGTTCGGCAATGGCCTGCACCTGCTCGGGGGTGATGTAGCCGTAGCGATAGGCGATCTCTTCCGGGCAAGCGACCATGAGGCCCTGGCGAGTTTCAATGGTTTGAATGAACAGGGAGGCTTCGAGCATGGCCTCATGCGTGCCAGTGTCAAGCCAGGCCATACCCCGGCCCATGACGCGAACTTCGAGCTGGCCACGCTTAAGGTAGGCGAGGTTGACGTCGGTGATTTCGAGTTCGCCCCGCGCGGATGGCTTTAGGTTTTCAGCAATATCGATCACGTCATTATCGTAGAAGTAAAGGCCAGTGACGGCATAGCGCGATTTGGGAACTTTGGGCTTTTCCTCAAGACTCAGGGCTTTGCCACCGGCATCGAATTCGACGACGCCGTAGCGTTCGGGATCCTGCACGGGGTAAGCGAAGACCCGCGCTCCAGAAGTCTGGCGGCCAGCATCTTCGACGCTCTTGGCGAAATCATGTCCGTAGAAAATATTGTCGCCGAGAACGAGGGCGCAGCAGGAAGAGCCGATGAAGTCTTTTCCGACGATAAAGGCCTGGGCGATGCCTTCGGGGCGAGGTTGGACTACATATTGAAAATTCACGCCGAAGCTTGAGCCGTCGCCGAGCAATTGCTCGAACTTGGGAACGTCGGCGGGAGTGGAGATGATGAGGATGTCGCGAATTCCCGCCAGCATGAGCGTCGAAAGCGGGTAATAAATCATGGGCTTGTCGTAAATCGGCAAGAGACTCTTACAGACAGCGTGGGTCACGGGATAAAGGCGCGTGCCGGAACCCCCGGCAAGAATGATGCCTTTGTATGCGGACTTGCGGGTTGTTGAAGTGGGCATGAATGATTATGAAACTGCGGTCAAGTTCCGGGTGCGGTACCAGGCGATGGTACGGCGCAAGCCTTCTTCGAAATCTACTTGCGGCTTGTAACCGAGATGTTTTTCAGCGTTGGTCATATCGGCGAGGGAATGCTTGACATCGCCGGCACGTTCGGGACCGTAGACGACTTCACCCTTATATCCCGTGAGGGGCTTCAGGATGGCGAAGGTTTCGTTCAAATCCACACGGCGGCCAGTGGCCACGTTGAAGACCTTCCCAGCGACGTCGTTTGCGGGCACCTTGCAAGCGAGCAAATTGGCATGCACGGCATTGTCTATGTAGGTGAAATCTCGGCTCTGTTTGCCATCGCCGAGGATGGTTGGCTGTTCGTCTGCAAGCATCTGGGTAATGAATTTGGCGAGGACGCCGGAATAAGGCGAAGTAGGATCCTGGCGCGGGCCGAAGATATTGAAGTAGCGCAGAGAGACGGTTTCGAGTCCGTAACAGCGGTAAAACGAAGTCATGTAATATTCGCTCGCCAACTTTGCCACTGCGTAAGGCGAGATGGGACTGGGAATCATATCTTCGCGCTTGGGCAATGTGGGAGTGTCGCCATAGGCGGAAGAAGAGGCGGCATAGATGACTCGTTTCACTTTGGCGTCGCGGGCTGCGATGAGGACATGTACAGTGCCATCAAGGTTTGCGATATTGCTGCCAAGAGGGTCAAGCACCGACTTCGGCACAGACGGAATGGCAGCCTGATGGAGAACATAGTCCACGCCCGTGCAAGCATCGCTGACAGCGCGGGAATCAAGCATGTCAGCGTGGCGGAAATCGATTTGCTTTTCGATCTCGCGGATATTTTCGCGATTCCCCGTGGATAAATTATCAATGCCCCGCACTTCGTCGCCTTGAGCGAGAATCGCACGGGCGAGCGAAGAGCCGATAAATCCGGCGACTCCGGTGATGAGATATTTGGCCATTGAGAAGTGCAATCCCTCGCTCGGAGGGTTCATTTATTGTAAGCGAATATTGTTCCTCTACAGAGAATACTGCCGGGCCATCCACTGGCGGTAGGCTCCGGTGGTTACCTGGCTTGTCCATTCGTCGTGGGCAAGATACCATTCGATGGTTTTGCGGATGCCGGAGGCAAAGGTTTCGCGCGGCTTCCACCCCAGTTCGCTGAAGATCTTGCGCGCGTCAATAGCGTAGCGGCGATCGTGCCCCGGACGGTCCGGAACAAACTTGATGAGTTGCTCATGCGGGGTGACGGGATCATTTGGGCAAAGGTCGTCGAGAATAGCGCATACGGTTTTGACGATCTCCAGATTACGTTTTTCATGAGACCCGCCGACGTTGTAGGTTTCCCCTATTTTTCCTCGAGAGAGCACGGTACGAATCGCCTCACAGTGATCGGCAACGTAGAGCCAGTCTCGGACATTGGCGCCGTCCCCGTAGACGGGCAGCGGCTTTCCGTGGCGGGCGTTCCAAATCATCAGCGGAATGAGTTTTTCCGGAAATTGATAGGGCCCGTAATTATTGGAGCAGTTTGTGGTCAGCGTGGGCAGGCCGTAGGTGTGGTGATAGGCGCGCACCAGATGGTCGGACGCGGCTTTGGAGGCCGAGTACGGGCTGTTAGGAGCGTAAGGGGTGGATTCGGAGAATGCCGGATCCTCAGGGCGCAGCGAGCCATAGACTTCATCGGTGGAGACGTGGAGAAAACGGAAAGCGGCTTTTTGCTGGTCCGGCAAGGCAGACCAATAGGCTCGGACTTCTTCGATCAGACTGAAAGTTCCAATGACATTCGTGCGAATGAAATCGTCAGGGCCGTGGATGGAACGATCCACATGACTTTCGGCGGCAAAGTGTACGATGGCCCGCGGCTGCTTGTCCGCCAAAAGGCCGGCTAGGAGCTTGCGATCACAGATGTCGCCATGGACAAATTCGTAGCGGGCGTCTGTGGTGATGGATTCGAGGTTGGCCAGATTTCCGGCATAGGTCAACTTGTCCAAGTTGATGACAGGGGAAGGTTCCAAAGCCATCCATTGCAAAATGAAATTTGAACCGATGAAGCCAGCGCCACCGGTGACTAAAATGGGTTGAAGTTGCACGAACACCTTCCTTGCATCCATGAACGAATTATTCCGAGCCCCGTGGGTGCGCATCGCAAGGTATAAAGAGTCACTTCCGGCGGGCAATTAAAGCGAACGGGCAATCCGACGGTGCCGATTCCGACGTTGGTATAAAGTGTAAGCGATTTCAAGCGGCGCAGGCCCCAAGGGAAACGCCTGCCGTTTTCCGGAAGGTAAAGCGGACCAATCAACGGAAAACGGACTTGACCGCCATGGGAGTGGCCGGAGATCTGCAAATCTACGGGGAAATGCTGGGTATATTCGGCATTGTCCGGCTCGTGAATCAACATGACGGTGGCCTCGGTGTCGGGCACGCCGCGCAGAGTGGCGCGCAAGTCGCCGGCATCCGGATTATCGTCGGCGCCGGCGATCCAGAGCCGCGAACCCGAGCGGTCGATGGGGATCGCGCGATTCACTAGAACATCAATCTTTCGAGCTTCCAACAACTGGGTAACGCGTTTGGGATCCGTGCCGTAGTCGTGATTTCCGAGGACGGCGAGCAATTGATGATTACACTTGAGGCCTTGAAGAATGTCGGCGCAGGGGCCGGCGGCATTGGCGGCTTTTTCGGCATCCTGAAAACGATACGAAAACGGTTCGGTGACGAAGTCGCCCGTGAGCACCACCAAGTCAGGATGGAGAGCGTTGATCATCTCCACGCCTTTTTTGATGGGAATGGCGGAGAAATGTTTGTCGTAATGAAAATCGCTTAATTGGGCGATGGTGAATCCATCGAAGGCCGAGGGCAGGCGGCGCAGAGGGATTTCGAGCCGCGTGAGTATCGGGCGATCAGGCTCGATGAATGTGACGTCGGTACCCAGGGCAAGCGCGCCGGTGGTCGCGAGCGCAAGACCGCCGAGAAAAGTACGGCGATTCATCGCGTCCACGTTCCCCTCTGTTGGTGTTTCACCACTGTATTCATTATCTGGCATTGCGCCGCTTGACGCCACCGCGATCCCCCGAACAAGCGACCCATCGGTACAATGGAAGGTACGCGAAAATAATTGCAGGAGGGTGCATGACCGAGTGGGGAGAGTTTTACATTGACGGAGAATGGGTCGCGCCCATTACGGGGCGCAAGGTTCCCGTAATCAATCCAGCGACCGAAGAAGCGATGGGCGCGGTTGCGTTAGGCGGCGCAGAAGACGTAGATCGCGCCGTGGCCGCGGCTCGGCGGGCGTTTGATTCTTATTCGCAGACGACGGTTGAGGAACGCGCCGCGTTACTGAAGAAAATTGTAGAGATTTATCAGGCCAGAATGGAAGAAATGGCCACTGCCATCTCGCAGGAAATGGGCTGTCCGTTATCTCTAGCGCGGGCCGCACAGGCGCCCTCCGGCGTTGCGCATTTGATGGAAATCATAAAAGTTCTGGAACGCTTTCAGTTTGAAGAGCGAAAAGGAGCGACCCTCATGCGTCAGGAGCCGATTGGCGTCTGCGGCATGATCACCCCCTGGAACTGGCCGATGAATCAAATTACGGCAAAAGTCGCGCCCGCGCTGGCAGCGGGATGCACGATGGTGTTGAAACCGAGCGAAATGGCGCCCATTTCCGCACATCTTTTTGCGGAGATTCTGCACGAAGCGAAAGTGCCACGTGGCGTATTCAACCTGGTGCAGGGAGATGGGCCGACGGTCGGGGCGGCGATTGCGGCGCATGCAGAAGTTGACATGGTCTCTTTCACGGGCTCGACGCGAGCCGGCATTGCCGTGGCGACTGCGGCCGCGCCATCGGTCAAACGTGTCACGCAGGAACTGGGAGGGAAAGCGGCCAACATCATCCTCGACGATGCCGACTTTGCCAAAGCTATTCCGCAAGGGGTGGATACGTGCTTCCGGAATTCCGGCCAATCGTGCAATGCACCCACGCGCATGCTGGTGCCTAAAGAAAGAATGGGGGAAGCCGAAGAACTGGCCAAACAAGCCGCTGCGCGAACCAAAGTCGGCGATCCGTTTGCAGAGGGAGTAAACAACGGCCCACTCGCGAACCAAGCGCAGTTCGAAAAAGTGCAGAGAATGATTCAACAAGGCATCACTGAAGGCGCCAAGTTGGTGGCTGGCGGCGTTGGACGGCCCGACGGCCTGAGCAAAGGCTATTACGTCAAGCCGACGGTGTTCTCGGACGTCCGCAATGACATGACTATTGCGCGGGAAGAAATCTTCGGCCCGGTGCTATGCATGATTCCTTATAAAGACGATGACGACGCTGTGCGCATGGCCAACGATACGCCGTACGGTCTTGCGGGCTTTGTGAGTTCGGGCAATATCGAGCGAGCACGGAGCGTGGCGAAGCGGATTCGCGCAGGAAATGTTCACATCAACGGGGCGCGAGTCGATTTTGCCGGCTGCTTTGGCGGATACAAACAATCGGGCAACGGGCGCGAGTGGGGCGAAGCTGGTCTGGAAGAATTCCTGGAACTCAAAGCAATCTTCGGTTACGAGCCAGTCAGGAAATGAAACCACGAGCACTTGTGATCGACGAGTACCGAAGCTACAGCTGCGACCTGCACACGACCTGCCGATCCAGGCGGAATCATGAGTAGCCATTCTGGCGCCGTTTCACCGCTTACTCTCTTGAAGCCGGGCTCGGAGAGCCGGCTAATCTTCATGACTCACGGAATTGGCGGGCGGATGACGGACCTGGCGCCGCTGGCTTCCCATATTTCAACTACGGCCGCGATCTATGGAGTTTCTGCGCCGGGTGCGGATGGCACAGCCGGCTCGTTTGATCGCATCGAGGATTTGGCCCAATCTTATTTGGATGTAATCCGAAAGAAACAACCGCACGGACCTTACTTCCTCATTGGATATTCTCTCGGCGGATTGGCGTTTTTCGAAATGTGCCGCCGACTGTGCGAGGCGCGAGAAAAAGTCGCGTTATTAGTGATGCTGGAGTCTTATCCGCATGCGAAATCGTTAGGTTTAGGAGCACAGGTTGCCTACGGTTGGGCGAGCTTCAAACAGCGGTTGGGCGAGCAAAACCGCCTCACAAATGAATCTCAGGCCAGCGCGCAAGATCAAGTCGAAGCTGCTCCCTACCGCTGGCCACCGGAGCTGCTGAAAAAAGCTAATAAGGCCTGGCGGGAATACCGGCCGAGCGCTTATGCCGGCAAGGTCTATTTTGTGAAAAGCGCCATCAACTCGGGCTTTGCGGACGATCCCCAAGCAATTTGGAGCAAGCTTGCCGCAGGATGCGAAGCCTCAACTGTTGCCGGAAACCACACGAGCATGGTGAGCCGGCATTTCGTTGAATTGGGCGCCGTGTTATCGCGCTATATGGAAGAAGCCATACAATCGGAATGACTTATCGTGGCGACCTCATGAAGAATACTTTGCAGAAAATGGATGATCCGGCATGAATGGAGCGGAAAGCCTGGTACGCACGCTCGTCGCCGGAGGAGTGGATGTATGTTTTGCCAATCCCGGCACGTCGGAAATCCATATTGTTGCGGCACTCGATAAGGTGCCTCAATTGCGATGCATCCTGGGGCTCTTTGAGGGGGTAGTGACCGGCGCAGCCGATGGCTATGCGCGGATGGCGGGTAAACCCGCGTGTACTCTACTTCATCTTGGACCAGGCCTCGCGAACGGATCAGCCAACCTGCACAATGCCAGCCGGGCGCACGTACCGATCATCAACATTGTTGGACAACACGCGCACGACCATCTGGCTTACGACACGCCGCTGACTTCCGACATCGAGGGCATCGCCCGGCCATACTCGAAGTGGCTACGCAATTCTGCGTCGGCTTCGAACGTGAGCAAGGACGCGAGTGATGCGATCGTCGCAGCGCGAACGGCACCGGGCCAGATCGCAACTTTAATCGTCCCTGCGGATGTCGCCTGGAGTGAGGGCGGCAGTGTCGTGGAGCGGCCGGCGATTCCGCGGCCACCCACGCCTTCGGCCGAAGCGATTGAGCACGCTGCTTCGATGCTGAAATCGGGAGAACGCACCGCGATCCTACTCTCTGGCAATGCGCTGTATGGTGAGGGTCTAACGGTGGCAGGCAGGATCGCAGCCGACACAAATGCCAAACTTTTTGCGCCCTATCCGGTGGCGCGCATGGAGCGAGGCGCGGGCCGTCCCGTGGTTGAGCGCGTTGCCTATGTACTTGAACAAGGAATCGAACAATTCAAAGAGTTTTCCCAACTCATTCTTGTTGGGGCGGACGCTCCGGTAGCTTATTTCGCCTATCCCGGCAAGAACGGCGCGTTCACAGCGCACGGATGCGAGATCTATCGGCTGGCCGCTGCGGGAGAAGATCTTGTGGGAGGGCTTAGCGCGGTTGCGAAAGCGTCTTCGCGGAGGACCGGGCAGCTCGAACAGAGAGCAGATCGTTCGAGCTTACCGACAGGCGAGATAACTCTGACAGGTCTGGCGGCCATAGTGGGTGCGCTTCTGCCGGAAAACGCAATCGTCGTGGATGAATCGATGACGTCCGGACGAGGAATGATGGCGGCCACTAAGGGCGGCCCGCCACATGACTGGCTGGGAAATACAGGGGGGTCTATCGGGATTGCCTTACCGCTGGCGGTGGGCGCCGCGGTAGCGGCTCCTGACAGGAGAGTATTGTGCCTGTCGGCCGACGGCAGTGGCATGTACACGCTGCAAGCCCTATGGACAATGGCGCGAGAGGGCTTGCGTGTTACAACCGTCGTTTTTGCCAACCGCACCTATGGGGTTTTGAAGCGCGAGTTCTCTTATCTAGGGATAGGTGAACCGGGGCGCGCGGCGGGTTCGTTATTCGATATCGGGCATCCCGACCTCGACTGGGTGCAGTTGTCGAAGGGTATGGGCGTACCGGCGACGCGCGTAACGTCTCTAGAAAGTTTTACCAAGGCGCTGCGCGACGGGTTCACTAGCGATGGTCCGACGCTGATCGAAGTACCGCTATAGATTCATTCGGCAATGCCGGACAAAGCAGAGACTACAAAACGAGGGAAAGGCTTTTCAGACCGCGGAAGCCGAAGGTGGAAGCCCATTCCGGGGGCGGCCCGGCCAATCTCATTGCAGGAAAACGCTGCACCAGATTCGCAATCGCAGCTTGCCCCTCCAACCGCGCGAGTTGCGCTCCAATACAAAAATGCGCCCCGGCGCCAAAGGCAAGGTGCTGGTTGTTTAATCTCTTCAAGTCGAGCTGATCGGGCGCTTTAAATTGTTTGGGATCGCGGTTGGCGGCGCCAAGCATGCACAGCACGGTCCAGCCTTTGCGGATGGGCTGGCCGCAAATTTCGATCTCTTCCTTGAGTACCCGGGCCGTAAATTGAACGGGGCTTTCGTAGCGGAGAAGCTCTTCGACCGCCGAACGAATCATCTCCGGCTTCTGGCGTAACTCGGCCGCATCGTCGGGATGCCGTAAAAGCGTGTACATGCCGTTGCCGATGAGATTTCGCGTGGTTTCATGGCCGGCGAACAGCAGCGCGATGCATTGCGCGTAAAGCTCCTCTTCAGTCAGCGCTTCGCCTTCTTCTTCAATATCGATGAGAAGGCTGATGAGGTCAGTCCCCTTGTTGCGCCGGCGGTCCGCGACGGTATCCCGGAAGAAATTGGTCAATTCGACAAGCGCATCCTGCGCCGCACGCGCTTCCTCAACCGTGCGATTGGGATTGCCGCGAAAAACCGCGATGGCTCGCGAGCAACGAACAAACTTATCGTTGAGTTCCTGGGGTATGCCCAGCATCTCCAAAATAATGCGCACGGGCATGGGATTGGCGAAATCGCGCATGAGGTCAATTTCCGAGCCCGGTTGCAAGGGCTGCAACATTCTGCCGACGATGGCTTCCACTTGCGGGCGAAGAGCCTCGATGGCCGCTGGAGAAAATCCCTTATTGAGAAGTTTTCGCAGGCGCGTGTGCTCGGGTGGATCCATAAAAATGAGCCACAGGCTCAGCATGCGGGCCAATTCGCTAAACTCCGACTGCTTGCTGAGCGGTAACGACAACAACATCTGCTTGGCGCGTTTCGCCGAGCATCGGGGATCTTTCGCGATGGAGGAACATTCCGCGTGGCTGAACACCGACCATACGGCCCACTTTCCGCCAACATCCAGATAATGCAGCGGACCTTCTTCATGCAGGCGCGCGTAGGTGGGATAGGGGTCCGCCAGAATCGCGTCATTGAACAGAACTTTTTTGTCCATGGTGTTGGGGTTGGACAAGCTTTACTCCTGGTAAATCGAATTGTGCAACTAAAAAGTTGATTCGACGGCGCGTGGCAGCCGTTGCCAGACTAATTCGACGCTCTGTATTTTCCCGTTTACCAAGGTCGGCGGCGCGATCAATCTCAATTCATCGTCCTGAAGTTTTACCTCGCGAACCAAATCCTTGCCTACATAGTTTTGAATCGATGCAATCTCGACATGATGCATCATCTTGCCGCCGCTAAAACTATATCGCCCCGCGTAGGCCAGAAAGGTGCTGAACGCTTCGGCTTGTTCTTGCTGTGTTTCGCTCTGCCCGCGTCCGATCGACAGCGGCTTTCGCCCGCTATAACTGATGAGGCTGCTCATCCGTCCGTCTTTAGTATAGGTGAGCAAGCCGGCAGGTTCGGCCCCATACGGAGGGTCTCCTTGCTCTCCGTTTTTGGTCGTAGCGACGGCGGAAATGAGTCTCCAAGTGCCAACGAGGTTCCCGCTTAGATGTGATTCGGCGGCTGATGAGGAAGGATCAGACATGAGCATTATTGTATTGCGGGTGATGAAGGCGATCCGCAGGTTTCTATCGAGGGTACTTATTTCGTGAAAGTCGGGCCAAGTAGTATCTTGGTAGCCTCACAAGAGGAAGAAGAAAACATGAAGACAGATTTGTCAGGTAAAGTTGCGTTGATTACCGGCGGAACATCGGGCATAGGCCGCGAAACTGCCGTGCAATTTGCAAAAGCAGGCGCGAAAGTTGTGATCGCCGGCCGACGTGAACCAGAAGGCAAAGAAACGGTAGAACGCGTGCGGGACGCGGGCGGTGAAGGCCTGTTTGTGAAAGCTGATGTGTCCCATGCAGCCGACGTAGAGATGCTGGTCAAGAAAACCGTGGAACAATTTGGACGCATCGATATCGCATTCAACAATGCCGGCATCGAAGGAACCTGGGCGCCGATCGCGCTGCAATCGGAAGCAGATTTCGACAGTGTCATCAACATTAATCTGAAAGGCGTATGGCTATGCCTGAAGTACGAAATCCGCCAAATGGTGGCCCAGGGAGGCGGCGTGATAGTAAATATGTCGTCCGTCGCCGGTTTGCTGGGTTTTGCGGGCGCGGCTGCTTATATTGCGAGTAAGCACGGCGTGCTGGGGCTTACCAAAACAGCGGCGTTGGAAACCGCCAAAAACAATATTCGCGTCAATGCGGTGTGCCCGGCGGTGGTGGAAACGGCAATGGCAGAGCGGCTCTTTGGAGCTCCTGATGTAAATAAATTTGTGCTTGGCCAACACCCCATCGGAAGGTTTGGCAGGCCTGAAGAGATCGCTGATGCCGTGGTTTGGATGTGTTCGGACGGCGCGTCTTTTATGACCGGTCAATCTCTTGTGCTTGATGGCGGATTCACGGCAGGCCCCAACCCGCCGGGTTAGCCGCGGGCCGCCAAATTATTTGGCTTCTCTGGAACTTGATTTTCTGCGATCTTCTTGAGTTCCGTTTTCGCAATTTTTCCCGATGGCGTCATCGGCAGCATCGCAAGAATCGAGATCACAGACGGGCGCTTGTAAGGCGCCAAACTCTGCGCTGCGAACTCCGCCAATTGTGTTGGCGTAAGAATGGCTTCAGGCGTCAATTGAACAAAGGCAACAACTTCTTCGTCTCCTCCTGCGGCGCGGCCCACAACTGCGGAACGAAACACTCCGGGATGGCCGTTGAGCACAGCTTCCACCTCTGCCGGGTAAACATTGAAGCCGCGGTGCACGATTAAGTCTTTTGTGCGTCCAACAATATAAAGATTGCCATCCTCGAGGCGAGCCAGGTCGTGTGTGTTGAACCAGCCATCAGAATCGATGGCGGTGGCGGTTTCTTCCGGCGCGCGATAGTAGCCCTTCATGATGTTGGGACCGCGAACTTGCAATTCGCCAACCTCGCCCGCCGCGCACCGGCTTGGCATCAGTTGCCAGCAGCCGGACTTCCACGCCGGGGAAGATGGACCCGACCGATAGATCTGAGCGCGGCGCTTCGGGCCGGGTTAAAGCGATGGTGGGAGAACATTCGGTGATGCCGTAGCCGTTGTGCAGGGGCATCCCAAACAGGCTCTCTGTCGCTGATTTTGTGGCCATATCCAATGGAGCACCGGAAGAAGTGATGACCCGCAGCGCTGGAAAGTCTAGTGAGGAAATTTTTCGTAATTTGGCATATTGCAGCCACTGATTAAAAATGGCGGGTGTCCCAAACAATAAGGTTAATCGTTCTTTTTCGAGCAGTACCCGCGCGCTCATAGGGTCAAAGCTCGACGAGACATAGAGCGTGGCCCCGGCGAGCAACGAACCGAGAAGAACGACGGAGAGTCCCACGGCATGTGACATCGGCAAAATGCCGTAAATCCTGTCGTCGGCTGTGACTGTGCGAACCGCCATGGAGCCTGCGGCCATGAACAGCAGGTTCCTGTGGGTAAGCATTACTCCTTTGGGAGTCCCGGTCGTGCCGGAGGTATAAATCAAGGCAGCCACGCGCTTCGCGGGATCCGCGTCCACAGGCTCTGGTATCGCGGCGCCGTTCAAGGGACTGATGGCGATCGAGCCCAGCGTTTCTAGCTCCAAAGTCTTCACACCGTGACGTTCCGCATGCTGGGCTGAGTGGGGCGACACTGCGACGGTATAGATGACCAGCCGCGCTCCGCAATGCGCACGGATCTCGTCGACTTCGCGGGCGGAAAGGCGCGCATTCACCAAGACTGGCCATGCGTCGAGACTCGTGGTTGCGAATAAAACGGCAATCAATGCCCTCGAGTTCTCGCAGACAAGCATCACTCGATCTCCAGGCCTCACGCCGGAATCCGCGAGCCACGCGCGCGCGGAGGCGATTGCGGCTGCGAGTTCGCGGTAATTCCAGACACAGCCGTGCTCGACCAGAGCAGGCTGCTGAGGACGGCGCAGCGCTGCACTTTCAACGGCCTCATGAATGCAGACGGGTTCCTGCGTCAGTTTCGGCTTAGAGTTTTCCGGCATGGGAATATCAGGCGATTTCACTGCTGGCTGAGGCGGAGAGGGGATGCTCAACGCGGGAAACGGGCGCGAACACGACACGTTCCGCAGCATGAGCAGCGAGGTAGGTAAACCAATTTCGATAGATGGAGACCGCGGAATCGCGCCAGGTATTCCGTGGTGGGTGCGCCAGGGATCCGTCGGGAAATCCCGACATGGCATCTTCGCACCGTTTTGAAAGCGCCTGCTCGCGAAAGCGATTGAGAACCTGGGTAGCCGCGGCATCAAAGTATCCGCGCGGCATGTTGGGATAGGTTTCCCTTTCCGCGCGCAGGAAGCGCTTGACGTCACGGCGATATTCTTTCATGAGAGTTTCGGTATCGTATTCCGGATGACCTTGGAAGTGAACGAAAAGGCTTTGCCTTTTTCTTTTTACGAAGCAATCCACGCCATCGTGTTCGGAATCGGTCAACAGCGAGTAACCGCACTCTGTCAGCGCTTCCCTTCGAACCTCATTCCAGCGCGAGTGAGGAAAGTGGACCGTACGCGCAGCTTGCGGCATCAGGACATGCTCGCCAGCGTTTTGATACTCGAAAACCCCGAACTGCTTGTCCGGCAAGGGGCGGCGCTCTATCCCATCGCTATACAACACGCCTGCATGCGCTGCCAGACACGATAATACAGTCGAAGTCGTGTGGCGCTCCGCCCAGTCGAAGAGTTCAGCCAACGCCGGCCAGTAGGCCTCTTGGCTCAGGTTTTTTCGAAGGGGTTCCGTGCCGGTGATAATGACGCCGTCGAACCGATCATTGAATAGCTCGTCGGTCTTGCCGTAATGCTCATTGAAGTGTGTAATGACGCGCTCGCCGCGCGCGATCTCGGGTAAAGAATACAAATGCAGGGATACTTGCGCGTCACCAGCAGCAGCGCTCAGAAGAGTGAAAAATTGCCGTCCTGTGTCTTCGAAGGCGGAGTCGGGCATGTTGTTGATCAGCGCAACTTTGATTGAGGAGGCTCGATTGTCGTGGTCTTTCGTCCGAACCGGAGCGGCGCCGATCCAGCCGCGTGGAACCCAGCCTCGCTGCATCTTCAACGGCATCTCATGCCTCCTGGGCCACGGCTTTACGATCGCCGGCTTCCGCCGATGCCTGTGCTAGAGCTTGTCCCAAATCTTCGAGGATGTCGTCTATATGCTCGATGCCGACACTCAGACGAATCATTTCCGGCGTCACGCCGACCTTGCGCTGTTCGTCGGGCGTAAGTTGCCGATGCGTGGTGGATGCGGGATGGCAGGAGAGCGATTTGGCGTCGCCCATGTTCACCATGCGTTTGAAAAGCTTAAAGGAGTTGAAGCATTTTGTACCGGCCGCAAATCCGCCTTTCACACCGAAGGTGAGAAGCGAGCAGCGCTTATTGCCAAGATATTTTTGCGCCATCGGATAGAGAGGATTGTCGGCAAATCCGGCATAGTTCACCCACTCAACATTCGGGTGCGCGCGTAGAAACTCCGCGACTTTGCGTGCGTTCTCCACGTGGCGCTCGACCCGGAGGGCCATGGTTTCGATGCCCTGTAAAAGCAAGAACCCGTTGAACGGCGACAGTGTAGCTCCGGTGTTTCGCTGGCACACGGTGCGGCAGCGGGCCACGTAGGCGGCTTCGCCGAACTGATCGACGTAAACAACGCCGTGATATGCCGGTTCCGGGCGGTTGAACATGTAAAACTTTTCTGGATATTTACGCCATGGGAATTTGCCGCTGTCCACAATCATGCCGCCCAGCGTGGTTCCATGTCCGCCCATAAATTTCGTCATGGAGTGGACCACCACGTCAGCCCCGTAGTCGATCGGCCGCAGAAGAGTGGGAGTCGCAACGGTATTGTCTACAACGAGCGGGACGCCATGTTTGTGGGCAACCTTGGCCAGCTCCTCAATGTCGGCCACGTTTCCGGCGGGATTACCCACGCTCTCGCAATAAACTGCGCGCGTATTTTCGTCGATCATTCTTTCGACGTCTTCCGGCCGATCACTCGCGGCAAACCGGCCCTGGATGCCTCGTTTCGGGAAAATATGCTCAAGAAGCGTATAAGTCGCGCCGTAAAGCTGCGGCGTGGACACGATATTGTTTCCGGCTTCAGCGATATTGATTAACGCATATTCGATTGCCGCCATCCCTGAACTGACGCTGAGCGCTTCCACGCCCCCTTCCAGGGCTGCCACGCGCTTTTCGAGAACCGCATTTGTGGGATTCCCTATGCGGGTATAGATATTGCCCGGCACTTCGAGATTGAACAAGGCAGCGCCGTGCTCCGCGCTATCAAATTCAAACGCCACGGTCTGATAAATGGGCACGGCGACTGCTTTTGTATCGGGGTCGCCGTCGTAGCCAACGTGGATGGCAATCGTTTCTGGTTTCATGAATTTCCCACACTAGCCTGGTGAATTGCCCTGGCGTTAGCGGTTGGCAGCTTCGCTTGCCGCCATTTGCGCGGCCGGCAAAGGCAGTGCCTCTTTTGCCGAAGCCTTAGCCAGGGACCGGGTAATGGTGTCGGCGGCGAATCGCGCGCCATAAGCGAAACGCATCAACGGACCGAAGCTGTTCACCGCCGCAACTCCGGCAAAGTAAAGGCCGGGCTCCGAGGATTCAAACGACGGAGACAAGACCGGAGCACGATCCAACGTCTTCAGATTTGAGCGAATCTCAGGACTTAGGAAAGCGAGGCGATCCATATCCGGCTTGTAACCGGTAGCGGCAATGATGTGGTCGGCCGAAACATCGCGGCGCGAGCCGTCTTTTCCCCGCAGATGCAAAACCGCCTTGCCGTTCTGGACTTCGGCTCGTTCGATAGTGTAGCCCAGCACGAGAGGCACCTTACCGACGACCATGTCGCGGGCAAACCATCCCCCCGATGGTCCAAGAATCTTGCGAACTGCCTTCAGACGAAGGCTCTCGGGCAGGTAGTAAAACACTTCCGGCCAGTTGGCAACAAAGTGATTTCTGAAGCCCGGCCCCAACCCAGACTTCGGATGGCGCAAGCGCTGCCACAGGCTGCGACGCTTTCCAATCTCGGGCTTGCCGTGGAACTTTAATTCTGAGGGACGACCGACGAGCTGAACCTCAACACCGGCCTGATGAAGCAAACCCGCAAGGTCGGTTGCCGAAGAGCCGGCACCGACCACGAGCACGCTGCGCCCGCGCAGAGGAGCCAAATCACAATGTGCAAAGCTGTGGGAGACAAACTCTCGTGGCAAATGCGCCAGTGTCGCAGGAATCTGTCCAAAGTGTGTGACGCCCACCGCCAGAACTACCCGGCGTGCCTGCACGGTTTCTCCATCGTCAAAGCCCAACTGAAATCCGCCGTCAATTTTTTCGAGGCGGACTAGTTGTTTATCGGAGAGTTCCCCTACCATGCGCGCTCGGAAGGCGTGACCGTAGTCCGTAAACGTATCGAGGCGGACGGGGATCGCGTTGTCTCCGTAGGCGATGTTGCGCTCCGCACAAAAACGCTTCAAAGTGAATTCGCCGTCAGGGTCGTGGAGGTTCGAGGCAAAACCATCAGACTTCAGCAACATTCCCTTGGGCATGTGCGACTGCCAGCTGTCCATGGGACGTCCAAAAATCCGAAAGGGGATGCCATTCCTGCGCAAGCACGCAGCGATTGACAGCCCGTAGGGTCCAGCTCCAATAATTGCAATATTAATCATGGATTTCTCGGGATAACTAAAACGTTAGTTTATTTGCGCTTCTCAACGCGTCATCAGGGGGGAGGAACCGGACAACCAGCTAACTGATAAATCGGAGGCTATCACTTTTCGGCAGACCGCACTACCCCACTTTCGTGCCATCGTAACGTCTTTATAATCTATGCATTACGAGCGAGCTTTCGGGAGACGAAAGCGACCATTTTGTCCACGGAGTCCAGGTTCTCGGAAACCACCTCTTCGTCTTCCACCATGATGGAAAAGTGCTCCTGCAAAAAGACCACGGTCTCGACGACACCATGGGAATCAATCACTCTTCCGAGCAACGGCTCATCATTTCGTAATTTCCCCGCATCGCCAAACAGAAAAGTTTGCACGAGGAAGTTACGGATCCCTTGTTCAATTTCTGTGGTAACCATCATTTCTTTCGATTCTCCTTGGATAGAATGTTTCGCACGTTTCTAAGCTTCTTTCGGAAGCGTTCCCTTGGCCTCTCGCAATCCAGCGGGCTGTGTTTTGGGAGAATTATCTGCCACGAATGGAGCGCCATCAAGAAACGCTCGAATAGTCTGCATCAGTTGTGGCGACGCTTGCGCGCTGATGGGCTCGCTTCCAGCCAGCATATTGGCATCATCCAATCGGGCGAATAAGTCACGTTCATCCGCGGCGACGATAATGCGGCCTTGAGCACCAAAGCGCTGCGAGGTCGCGAACTGATGATCGCTGCGAGTCTCATGCAGATGTTCCCGGCGAGGCATCACGATGATTGGCTTACCCAGTTCAAGCGCAGTCAAGATCGACCCCATTCCGGCGTGAGCAACAATCACGCTCGCCTCCGCTACGCGCCGCTTGAATTCCGCCGGTTCCATGAAGTCCGCGAATTCGATGTGCCTGGGCTTATAAGCGCCAGAGGCTATCTGGGCAAAAACATTGCGATGCCCGCGCTCGGCAGCCCACTTGTCCACTGCGCGTATCAGGCGATCGAAAGGCTCCTGTGATCCCACGGTCACGAATATCACAGGACCGATCCTCCAAAATGAGGCCCTTCGGGGCGCGCCAGATGCTGCCATTGGGTCAACCACAGATCAGCGTGACGGCCCACGCGTGCTCCCGCCATAGAAATGTGATCGGCATTGGCGATGCTGTCGACCCAAATTGTCCGCGCCCCAAATATGCGGCCGAGCATGATCGCAAAATATCCGGGAGCCGCGCCGGTCGACACAATGACAGCGGGGCGCTCTTTCAAAATAATCCAGCCGACCTGAATGGCACTCACTAACATGTGCAATTTATTCCAGCGCGTGGCATCCTTGACCACATAAAAGCGGTTTCCCGACACCGAGGCGCGATACGTTGGAAGCACAGTGACATAGGCAACGTCGTAATCGGCAAACGCCGGAATAATGCGCAGCAACTGCGTCCAATGGCCGCCGCTCGACGCTACCGCTAGCACTCGTTTTTTCCCAGGTTTGGTCATGACAATTCTGATCTAAGTGGTTGTACTCGCAGCGACGATCGCGCGGCCACGTCCAGCAGCGCTTCCGTTACTTCGAGCACGTAGTGGTTGCGGTCAGCATCGCGGTCAAGGTCGTGCATAAGCACGATCCCGCCATTTTCCTGGCGTACTTTGTCGGCGATATCGCCGACCCGCGGCAAACTTTTAAACGTGTCTCCTGAATCGACCGTCCACCACCAAACGGAGGCCTCCCGGCGGCGAATTTCACGATAGGTCGGTAAAGTCATCTTGCCGTAGGGCGGACGGAACATCCCGGCAGAACCCACCCATGGCGCCAATTGCTCGTAGCCGTCGCGAATGTCGGCGACAGCGGCGGCGGGCAATGTCTTCCACGCGTTCAGGTGCTCGGCAGAATGGCAACCCACGGCATGCCCGTCATGCACGATTCGCTCTGCAATTTCCGGATATCGCTTCGCTTGACGCCCCAGCATGAAAAATGTCGCCCGCGCTGATCGCCTATGCAAGAGATCGAGCAACGCTGGCGTAACCACTTCGCTCGGACCGTCGTCGTAAGTTAAAGCGAGAATGCGGTTCTTGCTGAACTCCCTGCTCAAACGGGCCATCCGGCGGCGCCGCCAAAGTATGGGCGAGAAGTAGGCAGCGCCTGACAAGGCCGCAGCAGCAGTAGATAGTGCAAAGATGTTTTGACTGGTCACGGAATTACGCGATTTCCCGGGAAGTCTGGTCCCGCTCCCATTGCACAACCCCTTTGTCCATGCGCCTGCGGGCACGATGTTTCGCGATCAATGTCACCAGGCAATAGATCGAAAGCTGTGGCCACAGCCAGGGATAACGGAACAATTTCACCAGCGAATCATGATTGCGCTGGTAGCGGCCCTGCCAGAGCTGGGGAAAGAGCGCGGCCAACTCCAGCGTCCCGTAGTGGGCACGAGTTTTTGTCGAGATTAAGTCTTTCAAACTTTTCGGCGGGAACACTTTTGATCGCGCTTCGGGCAGCATTTGCCGCTCGTCTTCGCTGAATTGAATCCGTACGTAGCCGTCGTCGGCAGTTAATGCCGGAAATTCGCGAAAACGGGCACGCCCCCTTTCCGACAGTGCATACACCCCCGCCCCCCCGATGCCGTCTTGTGCGGATGGCAATAAGGAACGAATCTGATAGACCGCGCGCACCGCCCAGGAACACGAAGCCAGATCGAAATCGGGCGTCGGCGCGACCGCCAACAGATCGCCTTGCTCCAGTCGCCGGGCAAGCGTGCGAATCGCTGCCGGGGAAACTACGACATCGGCATCCACGTAGACGCGCGGAAAGCCTGTAGCGGCCGCATCTCCCATGTTCAGAGCAAGCGCTTTGCCGGCGATTGGGGTTTCCAACACCTTGACTACACCGCCAAATCGACGGGCAATCGCGGCGGTATCATCCGCGCATCCGTTACAGACCACGATGATCTCCAGCTCCCCGGCTCCCACGTCGTTAGTCATAGCCTTCAGGGTGCGGGCGATCACGGTTGCTTCGTTGTGCGCGGGAACAATAACGGAAATCATTCGGGCACCGCCGCCAGCTTGCGGGCCGTCGCCAGACCGAACGACCACTCGCCCTTGACCGGATCGAATTGCTTGACCACCCTTGCCGGATTGCCAGCCACAACGCAATACGGAGGAACGCTGCGACTGACCACGGAATTGGCCGCAATCACCGAGTTCTTGCCAATCACGAGTTCGCCCTTGCTGCACACGATGGCGGCGCCATATCCCAGCCAGGAACCTTCTTCTACGCGGATAGTTCCTCCCTCGGTAATGCCTTGTGCGGCGATCGGAGCGTTGATATCGCTGAAGGCGTGATTGTGGTCCATCACGAGAACGCCGGGCGCAAAAATTACGTTGCGTTCAAAATGAATCCGGTTCTTCGCGGAAATCACGCATCGCCGGCCCACAACGCAGCCATCATCAAAAATAATCGCGGGACCGCCTGCGCTGGGCACTTCGGGGACATTCAACCAGACTTCCCGGTCTAATAGAACCGATTTGCCAAAGTAAATATAGGGAGCCAGTGGCCGTTTGATGTCGCAAGTGTGATGGATCCGGACCTTATCGCCCATCGCGGCAAAGGGATACGTCCTTCGCAACCACGCGATATGCAGGCGATTGGCGATGCGAGTTGTCCATGACCGCGGATCGGGCCGGAGCGTACTGGATGAATCAGGCATTGAGACGGAATCTACTTTTTTCGGAATACGGCCTCGATACTTGGTCCTGCCTCTGCCCAGGAAGCCATTTGCGCAAGCGGAGTGAAGACTCCGGTTCGAACGCACTTGCGCGCCGCTTTCCACAGGAAACCTCGCGGGGTGGGCCTGGACTGCGGAGTTTGCGGCAAGCCCAGTTTTTCGCCAACGCTCCCTGCTACATAGCTCAGGCTGCGTTCCAGGTAGGAAACTCGTGGCGTGGCCAGATAAACTTCCTCGAAACCGAGATCGCTGGTGACGCGCCGCAGCGACTGCGGTGAAAAGTGAAACAGGTGCCGTGGCAACTCCAATCCGAACCAGTAGCTGCCGAAAATTGCAGACTCCCAGGAGTCAATGTTAGGCAGCATCACATGATAGATGCCGCCGGGCTTGAGCCATTCTTTCACTTTCGTCAGGAACTGCTGCGGATGATAAACGTGCTCCAGCACGTCGAAACAAGTAACGACATCAAAACTTTCCGGTGCGAACGGGGCATCCAACACATCGCCAACGAAGACTTCTGCCCCGGTGGCTGCGCGAGCTTTTTCTGCGGTCGCCGCTTCCATCTCGATGCCATAGAGTTTCCAAGCGCCGCCCTTCATGGTGCTTAGGAATCCGCCCGAACTGCAGCCTAAATCCAGCAAATGGCCACCTTGCTTGTAATGCGCAATCAGGTTGCGCTGATACTTCCAGCGTTCTTCCGCTGAACCTTCGCCCGCGGCCACAATGGCATTGTGATATTCCTCGTCGTAATGCGGCCCCATTTCTTCCGGCCTGGGAGGATCCTTGAGCCAAACCCCGGTGCATGATGAGCACCGCGCAAGCCGATAGATCTCCGTGCGCAGATGGAACCGGTCCGGAGCTTGCAGTAAGTCGCCGACTTGCTCGCTGCCGCAAAGCGGACAGACTGGACGAGTACAAGCTTGCGGCTGCTCTATTTGCTCTTCACTGCTGTTTGGCAGCGTCAGTGTTCCACTCATATTGGTCCGCTCCGACATTTTATTTCGCAGCTTCAAGCGGGGGTCTTGCCAAATGATGCCCTTATCGATGGAGGAAGGACCGCGCGCAGCGCTTGCTTTCCCTCTTCTACGGAAATGAAGCGGCTCAGAAGTAAAGCCGGAACTAATGTTAGAAGGCAAGTCGTACAGGCTATCATCGCGTGGGCCAGAGCCTGCTGCCGCGGTGTGATCGATGATATCGGGATGTTGAATGCTGCTACAGCGATGGATAGAACCCCAGCGGTGGCAAGTGCCATTCTAAGTGCGTCAGAGAGTAACTCGGCCGGCCGAAATGCGCGGAATGTCTTTGAAACCGCATAGATCATGAATAGCATTCCAAGCATTTCCGCGAAGGCCAGCCCTCCCAATACGCCGTAAAAACCGATCCGGTGAGCAAACATCGTCACTGATAACAACGTCAGGATCACCAGCACTTGTCGGACATTGTCCAGCAATGCATTGCCGGAAATACGGTATAGAACCAACCCGAGTACGGAAACTGACTGAAACACACCAGCCACCGCAATTAGAGTCAACGCTCGATGAAACTCCGGTGCATTTTGTCCTGTCCATGCGAAGATGATCGCCGCGCCAAAACAAGCGAGAAACGACATGGGCACAAACGCGAATAGGAACGTTACCTTATAGGACTTATGAAGCAATTTCTGCATTTTGTCGATCGCTCCCGACGCATACACCATCGAGCCCCCCGAGAGTATGGACAAGAGGAAGGCATCCTGCAGCATTTGAGCCGGACTTATCAACCGCAGACTCAACGCATAAATACCCGCGTGGTCCGCGCCGAATGCCCGCAATATCGTGACGGGCAAAATCGCCGCATACAAAATTTGCAGTACGCTCACAAGTTGATAGCTTCCAGCGAAACGTACAAGCTCGCGCAGAACACTCCAAGTCGCGTACCTAACCTTGACATGAATCTGAGGAAGGACCCTTCGCGACGCGAGATAGCAGCACACTACAAAGCCGATTTCAGAAAGGCCCATGACTGTCGCCATCGCGAGTAGCCCGAAGCCATAATGCAGCAGGGTCACAATCAACAACGCCTCAGCAATGGCGAAGCCGACGTTAAAACGGCGGGCGATATCAATTCGGTGACCGCCCATGACGATAGCTTCGAAAACCGCACCCACGTTAGAGAGGACCATGATAACGGCGAGCACGGAAATTGCTCCGCTCGTTGATTTTATGAACTCGGTAGGTACGCCGGCCGCACGCGCAAGCCCGCTCGAAAAGAACGCAATGGGTATCAACCCCGCGAGTGAGATGGCGAACATTGCAACACAACCGGTGCTGAGCAGCCGATCCGCTTTGCCGTAGTCGCCTGAGCCCGTGGCTTCCGCAACGTACTTTTGAAACGCGGATTTCACGCCGACTGCGCCAAACCGCATGTACGCCGCAATCGTCATGATGATTGACCAAATACCGTAGCCCCCCAGGCCCAGGTGCGCGATGACGATAGGAATCGTCACTAGCCGGGTAGCTACCTGAGTAAATCCCGAAAGAATCCCGAAGACCGTGTTTTTGCCGATCGTCGCAGCAAGCGGCTGATCCACCGCGGGTATGTCCGCTTCCACCGGCGTTTCCAATAAGTCCATCGTCATTACAGTTTCGTTTCCCTTGGCCTGGACTAGAGCTGGTGCCACGCGACCACAGAATTCTCCGGCTGAGGCTCTTCAACAATGATTCGCGCCTCCGCCATCTCTAATATTCTTGGCGGCTCGGTCACGGTCTGCACCGCGCTTCGATGCGCCACGTAAGACGCCGAAATCATGGCCAGCAACGCATACCATCCCACGATGCTTTGATCAAAATAACGAAATCCCCAAGAAACGCGACCACGTTGGCGAATAGCCCTGCGCCCAGCGCCCAGGCAAACAGCGCTGAATTCTTGTTTCCATTCCTGGCTGCCCCTCGGCGCGCCTTGCCGATGTACTTGAACCCAAACACAATGATGGCGATAAAAAATATAAACGGGAGCAGGCCGGAGTTATCAGCCGTACCGACATACTGGTTCGCGGTGTCCCACATGTCCCATCCCCACACGCTCGTATCTTTCACACCCATCAGCCACCAGTCGCTGAAGTGACGGATGCATTGGTCCACGAGCATAAACCGGTGGTATCCGGATGATCCGCCCGCCAAGTCGATGCGCACCATCAAATGCCACACCGGGTTCTTCAGCACGATCTGCAAGGTGACGAGCGTAATCACAATCCCCCAGCGGAAAGCGCGCATCCATACCCGCAGCGGCCATAAGCACAGGGCAAATACGCCCGCCGCATAAGCCAGAATCGGCGTGCTGGAGGCGCACGTCAGCGTCATAACAGTACATGCCGCGATTCCTACAACCACCCATTTCCGGTTGGCTTTGCCCTTCCACCACAGAGCAACGAACAGCGGAACCAGAACGGCGCCAAATGTTCCAGCCAAAATGGAGTGCGCGAACGGGCCTTGCGCTCGAAAGTGGCCATCCCGCTCCACCAGGTTCGCGTAAACGTGGGCGTCCGCGCCGCCAAGAAGAGCGTAAGGATTGTGTCCGGTAATCGCTTCATAGCTCATGGTGAGCGCGACAACCACGGCCACGCCAATCAAGGTCTGAATCGCCAGGACGATATCTTGCTCTTCGCGAATGAGCAGCCGCATCAGAAAGTACACGCCAAAGACCGTATAAAGAACGCCGACCTGGTTGACCACTGCGCCCATTTGCCCAAACAGCCAAATCCCATTAATCGCCACGAGCACTGAGTACAGGACCACGCAAAGATCAATGCGGTTGAAACCACCGCTGAAGATGGTCGTTTTCGATGTGAAACGCTCGCGGACCATCCGCCCGAATCCGAAAAGCGCCAACAAGCGCAGCATGGGAAAGTGCGCCCCGCCGAGGAGCAAAATCTGGTCCATCGGGATCAAGAGTCCCAGTGTCAGAAATAGCACCAGTGCCCATCGCCGCGGACAAACTAAGATCGCCACCCCTGCCATCAAGACGAGCAGCAGGATGGCGGGATGGACGGAGCTGACGGAAACGCCGCCGCCAAAATGGAGATGTGTTGGACCTTGCTCAGGCTTCATGCAACGCTCACGGTCTTCGATCCGGCAACTGCAGCATCGATGATCCCGCGCATGCGCTGACCCCATGCGTCCCAATTTAGGTGGCGTTCGTATTCGTCGCGGCTCGATATCTGAACGCGCCGATAGGCAGCGGCATCTGTGAAGACCTTCCGTATCCTCTGTGCGTACTCCGAACCGCGCGCCTCTCGCGGCATAAGAAATCCGTTCACGCCGTCGCGGATTGCGCCAGATACTCCGCCCGTGTCCGGTGCAAGCGACGGCAGGCCGTAGGCACTGGCCTCGCAAAATACTATGCCGAAACAGTCCGCGCGCGTCGGCAGAATGAAAAAAGCAGGCGTCTTGATAGAGCCGCTGCAGTTGCTCTCTTTCCGCAGGATCGTTTTTATCGAGGTAAGGGAAGACGCGCATACGCGGATGATGCAAGCTCGCGGGCGGCTCGCAGCCAACTACGGTCAAGCTACTTTTTGTGCCAAGTCGTTCCAATTCGAGCAGGGTTTCGAATGCGACAGCGCCGCCTTTTTGCTCCCAGTTTACTCCGACAAACAACAGTCCACACTCGCCACGGTCACGGTCTCGAAGTGCTTGCTCACGAGTTGGCGCCGCTTCCAAATTCGCGCCAAAGGGGACAACGTGGGTGACGCCTTCCGGAGCGCCGTAATCGCGAACCGCCGAACCCGCAGCCCATTGCGATGGGTAAACAAAGTGCGATGATTTTTGAATTGAGGTGTGCTCCAGCCTGTCGGCTGTCCTAACCTGGCACGCGAACGTGTTGCTAAACTCGGAGTTGTATCCAACCATGAGCCGCAACGTCGTATCGGAAATATACACAATCGGGAGACTCGTCCTGAGATATGGCACGATGCCCGCAGCGACCACCGCTACGATTACATCGCATTGATCCTTTGCGAGGCGGTGTTCCGGCCATTTTGCCCAATTTGCGCGAAAGGAAATCCGGTGTGAGTGTAGAGATATTCCTTTTTTATGACTACGCGGATCTACCACGGCGTATAACATTGCCGATTTTCAATTCTGGGGCAGAAGCGGGCCGACGCAGAAGACTTCACCACAATTCCTCTCCAGCGACCTGAGCCATGGAATACAAGGTCCCCGACCAAGACCGGCGGTCATTAGGGTCGCGCATGGTCAGATACGCAATGCGAATGTTTTGTCGTGCGGCCAATGTCGCAACCAGTCTGCAGGAATGCCTAAAACCCAGCTGCCGAGTCGCTCACTTGACGCGAGGCTCATTGGACTTGAGCAGCGAGGCCGCTCGGCGGCGCGGGAGGCTGTGAGCCGCTGTTGAATTCGTATGCGCCTGCATCCCACGAGGTGTTGCGCTGCACCAGCGGAATCGTCGGGAAAAATGCAATCTCGCCGCCATCGCCGTTCTGCTCGCTCGCCCCTTCTTCAGTTCCATTGCACAGGGCCGAGTCCTGCGAAAATGCGCTGCACTGGTTCGTCAGGTTCGCACCTGCACCCACGGTAGAGTTCGATGCTCGAGGTTGGCGCGTAATTGTTCGTGGTCGTATAACCCTGCGCATTCGCAGCCGATTCCGTTTGCCAAACTTCGTTGCCGTTATCGTTAAACGTACACACTGCTCCCGAACTGCAATAGGTCAAAGACGACAAATCCTGCGGCGAGTATGCGATCAAATGGTTATTTTCGAAATATGCCGTTCCATTCCAGTGATAGTTGGGCGCGTTAGTCGCCGGACTTCGTTGACCTCACATCCCCCCTGACTATTGTCAAAGGTGTTGTTGTAGATGTAGGCCGTCTGCGTTCCGCTGGAGCTAACCGCGCCCAAGATCGATGCAATTTGTCGGCGCGACGTCCACGATAGTAATTCATGTTGTCGTACAACACGTTGTTGAAAAATATGCCGTAGCCCCGACCGTATGTAAATGTCTTCGGTGACGTGTGTGTGGCGGACGATGTTGTTGTAGAAATACGTGTCGGATCCGGCAATATTCGCCGACCTCGTTGATCACGTTTGAGTGCGGGCCATCGGTCGTATAGTTGTTGTACAGGTATTCGAAAAGATTGTCGTGGATCGTCTGCGCCGTCCGTGATGACCATCATGTTCGATAGGTAGCGAAACACGTTGTCGTGAATGTCGTACCCTTCCTGATAAATTGCTTCACCGCTCTGGCACGGCGAGGGAGGATCGTAGAGTTGGAACAGATCGCGGTGTTGGCCGCGCGCCGCGGAGAATCCGACCCGTCGAATACGTTGCCCACGATCTGGTTGTACGTTACCGTTCCGCAAGGCGCATCCGCCGAGAATTGCCCAATCGCTGTCGATGCGAAGCCGAGCACTGTCGTCCATCCGTGGAAGTAGTTGTTGGAGATCGTAACAGATTCGTTGATCGCGGCGTGTAAACCGATGCCCCACGTACGTGCTGTCGCTCGACCAGCATTTGCCGGCCACTCAAAATTATCAACCGTGACATAGTTCTCTGGTATTCGATGGAAAGAAATTGAGCGTGGATTCGTCGTACTGGCAGCTCGACACAAACGAAGTACTCAGCGGATTATCGCCGCTCATGATCGGGCGCACCCACGCGCTCCCGCTATACCAGGTCTGGTCCACACCAATGTAAATCGGGTTGCCGCTGTTGCCACTCCAGTTCCAGTTCCATCCGCCCGAGCCGACATAAGGGCTGGCCGCGCTGTTGCCGAAGTGCCAGGTATCCCCGCCGCGGAAAATAAACTGGTCGCCGGCCACTGGCGTATGGCCCGCGCAAGTGCCCGTGCACTTGGGCATTCCGGGCGCGTGCAGCCATGGCGTCGTCTTGGAAGTGCCGTTATTCGTGTCGCTGCCATTGGCGGCGATGTAATAAGTGCCGCCGCGGTGCTTGCTCCCGCAATCAGGCTATGCCAGTACAGCAATATCAGGGGGAATTTGCGGACCATGTCTTTGGCTCTCCTGTTCGCAGCAGCGCGCGGCTGCTGACGTACTAACAGGCTATATTGGACCGTTGCCTGCGCCAAGAACCAGAGGTGCATGGCCATTCTCACGCCAGCACACTCCGTGTGGCCCCTCTAACACGCTGTCCGTTGGGAACTCCAATCCCCTCAAGTGTTTGCTGCACTGTCAAAATCCGGCAGCCGCCGCCGCATGACGAACCACCGCTTCCAATAGCGCCGGGGTGCACCCGTAAGGCGATGGCTGCGGCCGCACGTCGTGGGTATAGAAAATCAGCCAGGCCTTGCGACGTGTGTTCTCGTCGATCAGGGCTGTTGCATGCGCAAACTGTTCCATATCGCCGTAAAGGCTGTTGGCCAGCAACAAGTTGAGATCCACTTCTTCCGGCCCGTTGAATCCGGGAATGATGCCGCGCGAGCCGGTCATTTTTGGTCCCAGTGCCGCCTTCACCGCCAAGGTTGCATCCCCAAATGGATAGGCAAAATTCCCACACTCCGAAGCGCTAAATTCTTCCAGAGCCTTGCGCCCACGTTCGGCATCTGTTAGGAATTCGCGGCAGGACACAGCGCGAGCCGAAATATGGCTGAAGGTATGGCCAGCCAGCTCGTGACCCTTGTGGAGCAAGTCGTCCAAGTCGGATTCCTGGAACAGGGCGCCGAGTTCTCCCGAACGATTCATTAGATCCATCGCCGTGTAATAGGTGCCGCGAGCGCCGTATTGTTCGAGGATCGGGCCGCCCGCCGCAGCGGCGCTGCGGGGAAAATCGTCGAACGTAAACGACACAATTGGCCCGCTGTGTGGGAGCGAAACGACGCGGCGATGCATCCGACGGAGCAATTGGCGATGGATCGCGTTGATGGGTGAACCGAGTCGCATTGATTTATTCAGAGTTAGCTCGAGCCAACCTAGGCGAGAACTTGTTCCTGCACCACGACTTCAATGACGCCGTCCTCGGGCACGTCGCGGCCGCTGCGAAAAACTAGCGAGGTAACACCGTCGCGAGTTTCGGTTTCTTCCATGCCGATGTCTTCAAAGACTTTGCCGGAAGGCGCGTTGCGCGGAGTCTTGCGATAATTGGCATAAAAATCCTGCCCGGTTTCAGCCATGTCCTTGCGAATCACATGGCGAGAAAAGCATGTTCCACGCGTTTAGATTGCATGCGGCAGCTGAACATCAAATCCGTCATGCGCGGCTCGCGGCGGTCCACGAGCGAAAAGCCGATCACGCCGTAACTGCCAAAACGGTCCTCGCAACTGAGCACGTGGTGTCGTGATGAGAGCTTGCGAACAATCTCGCGCAGCACTTCGCGGTCGTAGCGGTTGCCGGAAAAGTTCATCTGGTTGGTACGCTGCGTCAGTTCGTGGACGCGCTCCAGATTTTCTTCCGTCATGGGCCGGACCGTTCAGGCGAATCTGGCAGTGCCGCAAGAAGGCCATGTAATCGTTGTCAAAATTCGGCGCCGGTTTGCCGGTCCGTTTCTACCTGATAGATCTTACGCCGTTCCCGGCTTTCCGCTGTTACCGGAACCTGACATTCGCTGCATCTCAAGAAGAAAGGTAGTGGGCGGCGTTCAGAGCCGCGCACTTCCGGGCAGACTGCTTGACTTCTTCCAGTTCGAACTCGGAGTCATCCACGAACAGCATGACTATCCATGCCGATGTTCAGTTGTTGGGCTATGGCTTGGATGGCCTGGCTTTTCGGCTGCCAGGAAATCTGCGGGCATAGGAAGTATTCCGCGAGCTTGAATTTCCGGCACCACCTGCATGCGTCTTCAGGATTGTTCTTGCTGGCGATGGAATGCAATATGCCGCGCCGGTCCAGTGCCTCGATGATGCATCCGCATCCCTGGCTTTCAACGCAACCGCTCCGCGCCGTCCTCGACCAGCACGCCTTCCCAGAGAGCGTATGTCGAGGTCCCACACTACGCATTTGATTTTCTTCTCGGCCTTGTCGACTGCGGCTTGTGGGCCTTGCCGGATGGTTCAATTTCAGCAACCTCCTTCACGAAACTCCATCAGACCAAAATAAAGTGTCGTCTCCTCATGCTTCGTCGTTTGGGATCAATTCGATGTCAAACGGTGCCCGCAGATCGATGAACGCAACGATCTCCTCCACTGGAACCCGCATACGGTGAAAACCCGGGTTCAGATCGATCAGTTTCTGGAATGGCATTCGAGAGCGTTCGTCACTCGGCGCATGGTCAGCGACAACTTTACGTCATGCGCCTCGCGGGTTATAGCATTCCAGCAGAAAACAGGTTGGCAGCCTATCGCCGCTTGTGCCGCGTTGGCCAGTCTCTTTTTGAAGCCATAACGCTTTGCGTCACAGCAATTCTTACCAGCGACGGCAGCGGGATAGTCCTGCAGCGCGCTTGCCGATCCGGTAATCTTTTTTTCTCAGCCTTTCCGCCTGCTCCGCGGAACGCAGGCGGACGTTGCCCGGGGTCCAGAGTTTTCCCCAGCGCTTGAAGCGAATCTTCAACAGATAGGAATGTTACGGCGGTCTGGGATTCGATTCTCACCATGCCGTCGGCGAATCTGCGGCATCTGCCATCCTGCCGGGGACTGTAAAGGTCGCAGGTGGTATAGCACGTCGGCCACACGCACTCCGTGCAGTGCTCGCCCCAGGGCAACACAGTGCGCGACTGCAGCCGGCCCCGGAAGTGTCAAACGAATTCGCAGCATTCGCGGGAATCTGCGTCCAGCTCTCGTGACGTGATTGACTTCAGTCTCGTACATTTCAAGACTCGTGAGGGCTTAAAAATTCGGGGGCCACGCGGGCTTTGCTGCTGTCTCCATAAGCGTCTGGCATCGAACCGGTTGTTCGCCGCGCTCACCAACCCACTGCAGGCAGGCGAGACTTCCTTCAAACCGAGCAGCGGTTAAGCCGCGCCGCGAGGTAAAATAAATAGCCTGAAGCCGCGCCCAGCAGACGGATGCAGTGATGAATGGCAAGACGCGGCCAGAAAAGCCCTGCTGTGCCAGCCAGCCACGATGTTTGCGCCAGTATTGCCAGGTGGCGCGATAGATTTCCAGATGGAAACGCACCGGCGCTTTGGCCGAACTGGCGCCTCCATAATGAATTGCCCCGGCCCCGGCGAAAAAGACAAGCTTTTCGCCCGCCTGATGAAAGCGGTATGACCAGTCCACATCTTCGCCGTACATGAAGAATTGGGGATCGAAATGCCCGACGCGCTCGACCGCGCTGCGGCGGGCCAGAATGAACCAGCCGTTCAGCACTTCCACAGGCATGGTGCGGCAATGGTCGAAGTCCGCCATCATCATGCCGCCAAACAGGCTTGAACCTTTGAATAAGACATCCAGCCCGAGGGCGCGGCAGAAATTGTTCCACACCGTGGGGAAGCGCATGGTGGAGCGACGGACTTCGCCGTCCGCGCTCAACATTTGCGGGCCCAGCATGGCCACTTCCCGATGCGCGGCCAAATACTCGAGCATGGGCGTGATGCAATCCGAGGTGAACTTTACATCCGAGTTGACCAGGCAAATGAAGTCTCCCGTGCATCGGCGACATGCCGATGTTGTTGGCCCGGGCGAAGCCCAGATTTTCCGAATTGCGAATCAGATAAAATTCCGGGAAACGTTCCGCCACGATGTCCGGCGTGCCATCGCTCGAAGCATTATCCACGACGACCACTTCCGAATAGACCCCGGCACAATGTTCGCGCAGCGATTCGAGGCACTCGAGGACATACGTCTTGGCATTCCAGACGACGATAACCACGGAGACGCGATGGGCGAGGGTCTCCGTCGACAGCCTAGACTCGGTGACCTTCATTGCGTTTATTTCAGGCATATCAAAACTGTTCTCATGCATGCGGATGGGCAACTGGTGTTAACCCACGTGTTTATACAAAAGTTGTCCGGCAAGGGGCAGGAGACGGAGCGGCAAGTGCGAGAAAACGCTATTAGCGGCACCCGACTTCCAACTTTCCGCCGAGGGTTCGAAAGCATCCCCCGACGTGGCTGGCGCTCCGTAGCGGAGATAGCGCAGTATGGACTCCTCGGCCCCCCATCGCCGCTTGAAGGTAATGAGACCGGCGTGCTCGGCTTCGCTCCGGCCGAAATCGAAGTATCGCAGGCCCAGCATCTTGGCTTCCTGGATAGCCTTCCAAAACAGCAGATGCATACTTCCCAAGTAATGGAAGCTTGGATCGGAGCCGCCATACTTATACGTCATCGAGTCTTTGAACCGCAGCGTGAGCAGGGCCGCGACCGCGCGCCCGTCGCGGCAAGTGAGGCGTATCCTAAAGCCCTCCCCGAAGCCCTGCGCCAGGTTCCGAAACCATGCCGCCGGTTGCGGAGGCCGTCCGTGACGGCTGCGGGCGGCGGCAAATAAACGGTAAAACTCCTTGAAATTCTCCATTCCGCCTTCACGGTATTCGAGTTTCTCGCGTTCGGCCCGGCGAACCTTGCGCTGGGTGGAACTCTTGTGAAAATTCTGGAAAATCTC
Source organism: Terriglobia bacterium (assembly GCA_963702965.1). Lineage (GTDB taxonomy): Bacteria > Acidobacteriota > Terriglobia > Terriglobales > Acidobacteriaceae > JAJPHW01. The sequence goes on along the minus strand of OY969776.1, from coordinate 1,909,227 downwards.
GTCGAGGCTGGGTGTCAGGTCCAGTCGATGCAAGGTATGAACCCGGCCGGAGCGCGGCTGACTGCTCGTGATGCCGAGTGCGCGGCTGAGACGCATCTCCACGTAGCGCCATCGCGCATGCTGCGACTCGCGTTCAATGGCCGCCGAGAGCAAGCCTGCGGCTTCGTCGTCGTCCTCTGCCAAAGGGTCGCAGTAATCGGAAAACGGCAAAGAAACCAGCCGCCGTCCGGTAAGCCAACTTTCTATTGCACAAAACATGGCCCCATTTTCCAGTTCCTTGCCAGGGAGCGTGGTGGTAAATGCCACTGGCTTGTAACCGTAGGTGCGCGCCAACGCGTCCAGCCAGGGACGAGAGTGGAACAGCGACGCCTGGGAATGATTTTGCACAAAACGCGACCAGCGTTCGTCGAGCAGCGGATTCAAACTGTGCACGGCCGGAGCGACGACTACGCGGCTTGTGATCGCCGGTTCGATTTGTTGGAGACAGGACGTAGCCAAATTTTGTATTCCTTAGTAAATGAGGTGAAGTGCGAATGCCCTAGTACGCATCGTCGCCCAGCAACACCGCCACCGGCGTCTGAATCAGGATGCAAATATCGAGCCACAATGACCAGGTGCGGGCATAGCGCAAATCAAGACGCACCATGTCGTCGAAGCGTACCCGGCTGCGGCCATTGATCTGCCACAATCCGGTGATCCCCGGCTTGATTTCGAGCACGCGACGCCGGTGCCAGATATCGTATTCCTCGAACTCGTAGGCGATCGGGGGCCGGGGGCCGACCAGGGACATATCGCCGCGTAGCACGTTGATGAATTGCGGAAGCTCATCGAGGCTGGTCCGGCGCATGAACTTGCCAATCCGGGTAATCCGGGGATCGTCGGTCATCTTGTAAACCGCGTCGCCTTCGCCTTGGACCTTCCCGTCGTGCTCTCCGCTGATGACGCCTTTCATGAACTCACGGTGAATGTTGCGATCGTTGTTAATGTACATGGAGCGGAATTTCAGAAAGGTGAACGACCGGCCGAACTGCCCCAGGCGTTGCTGCTTATAGAGGATTGGACCTTTAGAACTGAGTTTGACCAGAACCGCGACCAGCACCATCATGGGCGAAAACAACAATAGAGCCAATCCACTACCGGCAACATCCATCGCCCGTTTCAGCATGCGGAAAGGTTTCTGCGCGCGCTCGCGCCGTGCCAGATCGGGATAGAGCGCGGGATTGCCATGGAGCGCTCCTTGATGCCAGTCTTCAGGAAAGGCATGCCAGGAGACGTTCACTTGGTCAAATTCCGCCCAGTTCAAGGTCTTGCGCAGGGTTGCGCGGATGCGCTTGATCATGGCGCTGACCGTGGCTTCACGGTCCTCGCTGCTAATTTCGGTAAACATGACGCCAATTGCGGCGCCTTCTTTGTACCAGCCCGTCATATCGGTCTCGCGAATGGACAACGACAATGCGGACACGATTTTGCTCAGCATGCCTCCGCGGCCAACCGGCAATCCCAGCTCGCCTTCGAGGATCATGAGCAGAAATGGTTTTCCCGAACGCGCCGTACGCTTGCGTTCGAGCGCAATCATGTGATGAAAAGAAGCCTCATCCACAGGCTCCATTTCCAGGCCAGACCGAACGCCCGGGGGCGACGGGATATCTTCTATGACAGTACTTGCGTGGCGCGAATTCACGGCATTCTCTCCTAGTTCCTGGCTCCATCGGACGGCAAGCCGTCGGGCAGGAGTGCTCTTTATGGGCATCGACGAATTGGTAAGAACCGGGGGAGACGGTCCGCATCTTAATCTTGTGGCTTGCTTCTTAAGCTGTTTCTAAGTTTGGTAAAGATCGCAAGGGGGAAATTGCAATCAAAATTCCAAATCGCGATTCGACTTGGCGAGTTGCACAACCGGGGAGGGTCGTGAGTTGACGAGGGGCACGTTCTGCTCGTTTCGCGGCGCCCGCGAAAACCAGTTGACCCGCTTGGGACGACGACGCAGACAGGCCCGCAGTAATTCGGGTGCTTCCCAGGGTACGTCGTGATGGGCTGAACTCAACCACGGGCTCCGGGGATCGCGCATCCACTCTTGGGGAAACAGCGCGACGGTGTTGTTGCTGGTCACGGTTTTTTCGGCCGCGATGGCTCGGCCGGCGACGGCGGACAACAGGGCCGTGGGCAAGTCCTGGCCTTGACCCAAGGCGAGATGCCCTATTTGCGTCGCCCTCGGATTAATTTCTATCAAGTAGGCCTTCTCGGTCCCGTCTTCGATCATGTAGTCGAGACCATGCAAGCCTGAAAGATGTAGCCGGCGCACAATCTTCTCCGCCGCTTGAATCATCTCCGGGTGCTCGATCCGTCGGATGACCGTGGCGGGCCCGAAAGCATGTGCTTTATGCAACACTTCGAAATGCAAAGCCGCCAGCACACGACCCTGCCAGCATGCGACTGCGCTCGTCGCCTCGCGCCCCGAAATAAAGCTCTGGACGCTCACCACAGACCGACGCCGCAACACCGACCGCCACAACATGGATCGGTCGCGCTTGACCAGCAGACGTTTGGCTGCGCGCGCGAACAACGGAGGCGCGGATAGCGCCTCAAACGTCTCTTCCGCTTCACCAAGGCTGCGCACCACGCGAACTCCTTCACCCCCAGTGGTGCCGTTGATTTTGAGGACAGCGGGAAAGCCCATGCGGGTAAACCATGCGCGAAGTTGCTCGGGAGTGCGCAACAGCCCGTCCTCGGGAACCCGTACGCCTTCCTCCTTGGCCATGCGTATGAATTCAGCCCGATCTGAGATGATGGGAAAGCTGCCAGCCGCCCCAAAAGAGCGTTCGATTAGATGGCAAATCGCCATCCCGGCGAGGCCACGGGATTTCTCGCTGGCGAACAGGGAGTGCAGATGCTGCACAGAAAGATCGTCGCCAGGTACAAGGAAGTCCGGTTGGGCGGCTACAATAGCGTTGCGCAGCGAGCGCAAAGGCGCCACGCCGCTGTATGGGTGCAGATGTTCGACGACACCCGTCTTCGCCAGCGGGTCACGCGCTGAACAAACCGCCTCGACCCGGCATCCCGCTTGAGAAAATGCGATCGCCAGGCGTGCGATGGGAAACCAGCGCGAACTCGACACAATCAATAACGTCGGATTCAATTTTAGTCTCGCCATCTTCATGAAGCCGATCGCGTTCCGCGGCGTTCTTCACCGACCGACACTTCGAAATCGGGCCCCATTTTTATGTCGTAACCAATCTCCGCATGGCCACGCCTTTCGGGAAACAATTCGAAAGAAATGTTGATTCGATTTGTTTCCTCGTGCCCCAACCCTGGACGCAAGACCTGCTTCAGACGAGTCAGCATCATCTTCAGAATGTGATCAATTCCTTCGGCGTTAATATCAGTGAAGATCACACCCAGCATGGAGTCACGCTGGTGCCAGCCAACCACGTCTGTCTCCCGCGTAAATGCCGGCAAGGCAGCAACGATTTTTTCGAGCACCTGACGCTTGCGTTGCGAAAATGGAGCATCACCCGGATCAAGCAGCATGAGCAAACAGGGCTTGGCGGCGCGTTCCGATCTTTTACGCTCCAGAGCGACCATGCGTTGAAAAGCAGTCTCTGTCAATAGCGCGGGCGCGCGGTTTGTTTCGGTGCGGCTTGCACTCGCGCCAGGGCCCGCATTTTCACGACTCAACTTCACGACATCCCCCATTTCCGTCCGCGCGGCGGACTCGATCAAACCATCATTCCGGCACTTACCGGCGCTGAGTTTGTCGTCTTTCGTTGGGGGAGTAATACGGAGACGAGCAGGTTAGACGTTCTCCGGGGACTGCTTAGCCCCCGGTCCATAATGCTGATAATAATTGTCGTGCTCAGTGCTGTGCGTGCTGTTGATCACCACACCCAGCAGTTTTGTCGCATCGAGAGCTGCGAGTCCGCGCTGAAGTTGACGCTTGCGCGTCGTTCCTTCCCGCGTGACTAAAAGAATCCCATCGGCCGCCTTTGCCCAGACGCTGGTATCAGCCAGAGGAAGCACCGGCGGCGTATCAATGACGATCCAGTCGAACCACTCTGATAGCCGTTCGAGCAGAGCGTTATAGCGCGTCGAGTTCATCAGATCCAGAGGGTTCTCCGGTGGAGCACCCGCCGGAATAAACCAAAATCCCGGCTCCTCCAGTCGGTAGATCGGTTCTCTCACCTCAGCATCCGCCTGCAGATACTCGCTCAGCCCGCTCAGGTGCTGCAAACCCAGCAGCCGGTTCAGCGATGGGCGCCGCAAATCGCCGTCCACTAAGAGCACTTTGTGCTGCCTTTTGCGCGCCAGCGTACAGGCCAGATTGGCGGAAATCGTGCTCTTGCCTTCCTCCGGGATGGTGCTGGTGACCAGAATGCGCTTGATCATCCGGTTCTGTTGCATCTGCCGCAACCTTACTCCGAGAAAGCGAAATTTTTCGGCGCCGAGGCTGTCGCGCTGCGTCAGGCAGAACAATCGGCTTCCCGGTCGAATCGAGACGTTCACCCGCGGGAAATGGTCGAAATCCGTCACCACTGGAGTCGATGATGCCGCTTCCACGACATCCTGGCGCGGATCTTGCAGTACCGACGCAAAATCGGTAAACCCGCCGACTTTGCCAGCGGAAGATTTCTGCAGCGCTTCGAAGATCCGGCTCATGATTTCACCGGCCCGGGTTTGAGCGGTTCCGGCTTAAAGCCTCCGGATTGCAGCACAGACGACAATGACTTCGCCGCAGCGGTTTCATTCGCCCGTAGGGTTTGCAGATAGTTTTGCAATTGCAAAAGCACTTGTTCCGCTTGCACCAGACGGTCGGGAGGCAGAGTTTGCGGCCGCGCCGGCGCGGGATCGGGCGCGACATCCAGGCGGAGATCCGCCGCCACTTCTTCGATGATCTCAGGTGGAACCACGCGCGTCTGGCGGGCGAAGGCATTGATCAAGGCGTTCTCGCAAATCGTATTAATCAAGCGGGGATAGCCGCCGGAATAGCGATAGACCACACGCACCGTTTCTTCGGGAAACGCCTTCGCATAAATTTCCGCGGGTGCGCCGCCCAGTTCCAATCGCTTTTGGATATAACCTGTCGTATCGGCCAAGCTGAGATCCTTAAGTTGCGAGCGCAGCGCCACACGCTGCTTCAGTTGCCGCAATTCGTGCGAATCCAGTTTTTCATCGAGCTCCGGTTGTCCGACAAGCAGAATCTGCAAGAGCTTGTCCTGGGAAGTTTCCAAATTCGTCAACAAGCGGATTTCTTCGAGCACTTCCGCGGAACAGTGATGGGCTTCGTCAACCACCAGCACGGTCGTCTGCTTTTTCTCATAGCGCGCCACCAGGAAATTCGTCAGCAACAGCAGCAGCTCGCCCTTGCCTCGGCCTGCGGCCGGCAAACCCAGATCTGCGGCAATATAACGGAGAAATTCAATTCCATCCAGTCGGCTGTTGAATACGTAGGCATAGGCAATGTTGCCGCGGTGCAACAGTTGCAGCAGGCAACGCACAAGCAACGTCTTGCCCGTACCGACTTCGCCAGTCAAGACGACAAAACCCTTCCGCCGCTCCACGCCGTAATAAAGCGCGGCCAACGCTTCGTTGTGCCGGCGCGTGGGAAACAGAAACGACGGATCCGGCGTTATTTCGAAGGGATTGCGTTCGAGTTGGAAAAATTCCTTATACATACGCTGCTTAAGTTTATCCCCGCCAGTAACTTAATGCCGACCCCACCAGCATGATCATGCCCGCTGCTACGCCGCTCAACCACGCGAGGTGGAGTTTGCGGGCGTCGGCCCGTTGCTCATCCGGCGTGGTCAACGGCGGAATCTCCGCAATCACATTCGCTGGAAGCAACTTCTTCAATGACGCTTCGTCGTGCAGCCGGTCGTCCAAATATTCGGCTCCGCCCGCCGAAATCACGCCCAACGCCAGACCAATGCCCAGTCCCGCAAGACAGAACTTCAGCCGGTTGGGAAAGTCCGGCTTTAATGGCAGACTTGGCGGATCGAGCACGCTGAAATGCTCGCCCTGCTGGCGCAATTCAAGGCTGGTGGCCATCTGCGAGGCATTTTTCTTCTTCAGCAAATCGTCGTAGTTTGCTTTCGACTGTTCATAGCCACGCGTCAGATCGGCGAACTGCTGTTCCACAATCGGTTCCTGTGTGAGGTGCGATTGATACGTCCCGATACGGGCTTGCAGGTCGGCGATAGTCTTTTCCCGGTTCTTGATTTCCAGCTGATTCGCCCGCAACTGCCCTTGCAGCTGGGCAACTGTGGTGTCTTCTTTGCTCTCCGCGTCGTCCTGGCCTGCGTCTCCCCCGGAGGGCTGCGCCTTCAGAGTGGCGACCATCTGCGCCCGCAGCTTTTGCGTATCGTCAACCTGCTGCTGCATCTTGCGCACGTCAGGATATCGATCGGTATAGTGCGCTTTCAGGTCGGCCAGCTGCGCCTGTTCTTTCGCCAGTTCCTGATCGATCGCGGTCAGGCCACCCGGCGCTCCGCCCGGGGTGACGCCCGACTTTTGAAGTCCGTGATATTGCGTCAGTAGCGATTGCAAATATGCGTTCTGTTGCCGGGCTGCATTCAGCGCATCCTGATCGCTCTGCATCTGGGTCTGGAGTCCGTTCATGATCTGGATGTTGCTCTGCAACTCCGTCGGCAGCGCCCCCGGATGCTGGTCTTTAAAGACGCGGACTTTCTCTTCCTGTTCGGCCAGCGCCTTGCGCGCTTCTTCGAGTTGGCTGGTGAGAAACGCAGTCGTATCTTCCGATTCCTGTTGCCGCGTCTCCAGATTCTCGTTGATAAACAAATTCGTAAGCTCGGTCGTCACTTCCTGCGCAACCTTCGGATCGCGCGACGAATATGCCACCACAAATGCCGAGACTTCGCGCTGGCTCTCGCCCATCACCAGGTTGACCTCGATATCCTTCCGCATGCGTTCGACAATTTCTTCGGGCGTACGATGTGTGCGCTCCGAGCCGTAGAGATTGAACTGGTCGATGATGTGCATCAGCCGGGTGCGGCTTAGGATCTGCTGCTGAATGCTTTGCAGCCTGTCCTGCAAGTCGTCGTTCACGTTCGGGGTCACATAATCCTTGGGCATGGTCGGCTGTTCGACCAAAATCTGCGTCGAAGATTTGTATTTTGGCGGCAGCACCCAGCTCGCTCCCCAAACCAAAGCCCACCCGAAAAATAGCGGCAGCAGGAAATACCACCAGCGCCTTCGGATCAATGCCGCATAGCGGCTCAGGTCCAGACTCTCACCCGACTTTTCTTCCAATTCATCCATCATTACGCTCGAAGCCTTAACGTCCCAGAGGACGGGTGAAGTTGTACGTGACCGCCATCCATTCGCGGTTGCGGCCGGTCACGCTCGCCAGCGCGGCCACGTTGTCATAATTCTGATGCAGATGTGAATAACCGACTTGCGCGCTGAAGTGCTCGCCGATTGTGCGTTGCGCCCAAATGCTTCCGCCGAGCGTGTGCCCGCCATCATTCAGCGCTGTGGCGGCGTTTTCGACAAGTGTATTGTCCGCATACGTGCCGGTTGCTCCCACGCTCCAGGCTTTGCTCAATTGCTGGCGGAGAGTGAGTGCTCCCGCATTCGAGTGGACCGCACCCACCAAGCCGCCGCCGTCGGAGATGGTATATAGATAACTCACGGCTGCGCTGGTCTGACGCGCTTGCCAGCCGATACTCGCGCCCGCCGCCGGGCTCCATTGCCCGACTGTCGGCGTCCCAAACTGCTGCGTCGAAGCGTGTTGCGGGCCGCCGAAAATTGAGAACGAAAGCGTGCGCCGCGGATAGAACGTGTAGAACCCGATCACAGTGTTCGTGATTGTCTGGTTTTCCGGGCCGACTGGGTACGTCAGCAATTGCTGATAAAAGTAGCTCACGCCCACGTAATGCCGGACCGCAAAACGGTGGGTATAGAATGCCGATCCGCCGCGGGCGGCAGCATCATACAATCCCTGATCCTCCGAGGCATCGAGAAAGTGAAGATTGGTCACGGTACCACCCACGCCTACCATATCGTTCCGGCCATACTGATAAGTCAGGTCGCCCCCAGCCGTGTTGCGCAGCACATCGGAAACCGGGGTGACGATGGAATTGTTCGGCCCCTGGGGCGCGCCGCCAACGGTTCCCTCCGAGCCAAAGACCGGCTGATTGAATAAGTTCGAACTCCTTTGCAACGAGTCCCGCAACCCAAGTGTCACGTGGCGTGACAGTCGGTACTCCCCGCTAATCGACAGGTTGTGGTCCTGCTGATTGTAAGAACTCAGATTTTGATAAAAAGTGAATCCTGGCATGTATGCGACCCGCCAATGAAAACGGGGCCAAGTCTGGTTTATCTCAATCGAAGGCCAGATGGAATAGCTCCAATCGGCTACTGGGCTGCCGGATGGTGTGGTAAGAACATCATCGTCATGGTTTGCCTGGAAAGTCACGCCGCCTTTCAGATAATTGCTGCGTTCCGCGGAAGTAAAAGCCAGCGAATAACTACTACCCGAGACAGGAGGTGGTATCAGCAACTGGGCCGAATTGTCATCGCCAGTGGAAAGCAGCGGCCCGCTGGCGGCGGGCGGAGCACCTGTCGATTGCGCGTACGCAGCGCCCAAACCCAAAACCAGCACGACTACGCACAATTTCATGGAAGTTTTGTCTCTCATACCCGCTTGCGGAACAACAGCCCTTACGGAACCACGATCGTGTCATGGGCCTGGAGCTTGATATTTTGCTCCGCGTGCACGCCCTTGATCACGTCTTTGTAGTTGAACGGGATGCGTTGCTCATTACCCGTTGCATCGCGGCGGAGCACGTAGATTGACTTCCGTTTCGCGAAATCGCGAAAACCACCGGCTAGGGCAATCGCATCAAGCACTGTTCCCGCACCGCTGAGCGCGTAGGTTCCCGGCTTGTTGACTTCGCCCAGAATGTTGAAGTTCTGGCTCTTGATTTCCGTCACGATCACCGTTACTTCTGGTTCGTCGATAAAATTCTTGAGCTTGTTGGCGATCGCCACTTCCAGTTGGTGCGGCGTCTGTCCGCTCGCCTGCACTTCTCCTGCCAGGGGCAATGAGATTTTTCCATCTGAACGAACCGGTATTGTCCGCGAAACGTCGGGTTCTTTCCAAACGTTGATGCTCAACACATCGTCGTTGCCGATGATGTAACTGTCGTCATGCGCGGTGGCGGTCGCGGCGGTGCCGGCTGAATTGGAGGACGAACTTTGTCCGCAAAGCCACCCAGACAGCAGTAGGCCGCAGGCCAATATGGTTGCTACGCGTTTCATTCCCGTTATAGCCATTTATTCCACTCGTCCTTCCCGTTTTCCTGCCTGACGTAGAAGCATGGGCAATGTCGGGGGCGTCAAACCGTAAGATTGAATCTTATACAACAGCGTGCGATAGCTGATACGCAGCAGCCGGGCAGCGGCCTTGCGGTTCCAATGCGTTTCTTCGAGGGCATTGACGATGGCATTTCTTTCCGTTTCGTCCTTGATGCCCCGCACGAGGGATTTCAGTCCGTCAGACTGCGCAGAATGTCTGCAAACATCGGCATGGCCATGGGAGTCTTGATCATTCCGGCCTGCATACAGCTGAGCGCCATCATGCCGATGCATGCCCGCATGTTTTTTCAGTTCCCACAACGCGAGTTCTTCGTCCCCCACCACCAGATACCGCTTGGCGAAATCTCGCAACTCGGTCACATTCCCGCGCCAAGAGTGGGCTTGGCATGCGTGCAGCAATGCAGGAGAAAGCGTCCGACCCGGCAAACCATACTGCTTCGCGAGGCGGTTGATGAAATAGCCGAGCAACAGTGGGATGCCGTCACGGCATTCCCGCAAAGGCGGCACTTGTAAGCTGAACGCGCTCAAACGGTAATAAAGATCGCGGCGCAGGCGGCCTTCGCTGACTGCGATTTCGGCATCGTGCCCGGTCGCCGCTATGATCCGCGCATCGATTCGCACGTCGCCTCTTCCGTCCGGGTGAGCGTGCGATGCGTCAAGTCGGTTTTCCTGCATCACTTGCAAGAGTCGCGTTTGAAGTCTGAGCGGCATTGCCGGAATGTGATCGAGGTAGATCACCCCTTTGTCGGCCAAGACCAGTTTCCCCGGATTCTCCTGCTCCATGCCAAACAACTCGGCTTCCAACAAGTCGCCAGGAAAGGCCGAGCAATCCACTTTAAGGAAAGGGAAACCGGAGCGAATTGACAGTTGATGAATCAGGCGGGCGGTCGATTCTTTGCCGCTGCCCGGCTCACCGATAATCAGTATTGGAGCATCGACTTGCGCCAACGACTCCGCATGCACGCGCAACTTTTGCATGGCAGGAGTTGCACACACAAAGAATGTGCCTTCCCCAAAACGCTCAATAGCCTCGTAGACGGGTTCATGAGCAGGCGAGGACTGGCGTGCCGAGCTGGTGAGGCATCCAAGAATCGCGTCTCGCAGCTCGGGCATCCGCGGTGGACGCGACATACAGCGGCGAGCCCCCAATCGCAACGACTCGGCTTTTAGCCAGAGATCGCTCGAATCTGCCAGCAGCAGGACCTCAAGATCGGGACGTACATGACGAAGCCAACGCAGCGTGTGTAACGTGTCAGCGTTATCCGCCGCATCAAGCAGGACGACGTCAATTGCGGCGCCGTTCTGGGTACGCTCATGCGGGGCGTCTTGACGCGCCCGCTCTAACGCGTCCCATGCGCTCTCCACAGTCTCGCACCGCCACGCATTTGAGCGCACCAAGCTCCAAAGCTCAGGCAAATCAGATGGACGCTTCGTCACAACCAGCAGGGCTGCGTGCTGGGTCGGATTTTCCATCACCGAATTTACTTTGGTTGCCAAAGGATAGATCGCTTTAGAGATTCAGCGGGACGCCTATCGCAGAGAAATGCGTACGCGTAAGTTAAATGTTTGCAATTGGTTGCGACTTAGCCTTGCATCGATCCGTTCGTAGCTCCGCCCCGTGGGTTTTCAAGTGTGAAAAACCATTGACGGCATAGGGGATCGTGACAAATTTAGGTCTGGCTTGGGGGGAACAGCCAAATCAATGGGGGAGTTAGCCAAAAACCAGGGCCGGGGAGTGCCCTCACGACTAAGGTTGAAGATAATTGCAACATGCAGCTTCTTGCAAGAGGTATATCACATCAAGTAACATATTACTCATATCAATAGGTAATATTTCTCTACATGTAAGTATGTTTGTACTAGGTGCTGATTGCCGTATAAGCCACAGGACACTCAAATTCGGGTCTTAGTAGCCGACAGCAACCCTATTCATACCCAGCTGTTAGCCGAGGCTTTAGCCCGAAATACAGATTTTCTAGTGACGCTGGCAAATGGCTCGGCAGAGCTGGAGAGTAAAGCCGTAGAAGTAATACCAGACATCGCCGTCGTTAGTTCGTATCTGGACGAAGATCCATCACGCGGTTACGCCGGGATACGTAAGCTCAACCTTTCCGGCCTGCGGACTCGATGTGTAATGCTGCTCGATTCCGGCAAACGGGAAGCAATTCTTGAAGCGTTCGCCGCAGGCGCACGGGGCATTTTTCACCGGCACGAATCGCTCGATACCCTCGCTCACTGCATTCGCCAAGTACATCACGGGCAAGTCTGGGCGAATTCCGAGCAAATGTCTTACGCCGTCGAAGCGCTGGCGTCGGCCCCTCAAATACGGATGCTGAATGCGAGGGGTGTTGATTTGCTCTCGAAACGCGAACGGGATGTGGTCACGAGCCTCGCGGCCGGACTCAGCAACCGGGAGATCGGGGTCCGGCTTGGCCTCAGTCAACACACAATCAAAAACCACTTGTTGCGCATATTTGAGAAATTGGGAGTCTCGACGCGGGTAGAGCTTCTCTCTCTTACCTTGACGCAAGAAGCGCAGCGTTCGCCTATTCGGTCTTTTATCCTGGATCTCTTCGATGAAGGAGGAACAGATGCGCCGCTGGATATCTCCGCTTATCGCCATGCCGCGGAGAGAGGGTTGAATCGTGCGCAAGTCAAAATGGCGGAGTTGCAGTTGCGTGGCGTCGGCGTGGAAAGAGATCCCATCACCGCCTACATGTGGTATCTGTTGGCCGAGAAGACAAACGCGGCGATGCGAGAGAAAATCGTGGCCGACAAACGAAAATTGGCGGAGACGCTCAGCACGGAGCAGATTCTGGAAGCGCAACGACGGGCGGCCGAGAACTTAACAAAGGAAATTGACGAATCGTCGCTTTAATCCGCCAGCGATTTGACCCTGCCTCCATTTGAGTAAATGAAATGAATTTATCTGGAATTGAGCCCGCAGTCAGTATCCGGCCGATGATAGCCTGACATTATCCATGACAATTCTGGAATTCACCGCCCTGGTCTGGATTGGTTCCTTCGCGGCCGGATTGCTCGGGGCACTCACGGGTCTCGGCGGCGGAGTTGTGCTGGTTCCTCTGCTAACCATCTTTTTCCATGTGGACATCCGCTATGCCATTGGCGCGTCGCTGGTATCGGTCATCGCAACGTCTTCCGGCGCTGCCGCCGCGTATGTGCGCGAGGGCTTCTCCAATATACGCATCGGCATGTTTTTGGAAATCGCGACCACGCTGGGTGCGCTAAGTGGGGCATTTCTTGCAACGGTGGTTCCCGTCCACGCGTTGGCAACGATTTGCGGCGTGATGCTGGTGCTTTCAGCGGCGTTGTCGCGCCGCCCACGAACGAGTCTAGAGCGGGATGTGCCGGCCGACCCCCTCGCCACCAAATTGCGCCTGAATGGCACCTTCCCCGATGTGGAAGGTCCTCGAGATTACAACGTGACGCATGTTCCCGCTGGATTTGGCCTGATGTATGTGGCAGGCGCACTTTCCGGATTGCTGGGCATTGGTTCGGGAGCCGTCAAAGTTCTTGCCATGGATCAAGCGATGCGCATTCCATTTAAGGTTTCGACGACCACCAGCAACTTCATGATCGGCGTTACGGCAGCCGCTAGCGCGGGCGTTTACTTCAGTCGCGGATATATAGATCCTGGTCTCGCTATGCCCGTGATGTTGGGCGTACTCACCGGTTCCCTGCTTGGCGCGCATATCCTGGTCAAAGCGGAGACTCGATGGTTACGGCTGATTTTTAGCGCTGTGATTGTCGCGCTCGGCATACAAATGATTTATAGCGGCCTGGCGGGGAAAATCTGACGATGATGAAACACGACGTAAAAATGGCGACAAACTCGAAGTGGTCCGACCGGCGAATTGAAGAAATCGTCGGCGGGTTGCTCCGGGTTGGGGTTTCTCTTGCGGCCGTCGTCGTTCTTTTTGGTGGCGTACTGTATCTCGTGCGCCACGGCTTCTCCGTGGCGAATTACCGCGTATTCCAAGGCGAACCACCGGATTTCCGTACGGCTAAAGGCGTGTTCGGCTCCGTGCGCGCTCTAGACGCTCGGGGAATAATCCAGTTGGGGCTTTTGATCTTAATTGCCACGCCGGTGGCCCGCGTGGCGTTCTCTATATGGGGATTTACTGAAGAGCATGACCGTCTCTATGTAACCTTCACGATTATCGTGCTAAGTATCCTTCTTTACAGTCTGTTAGGGAGTTCCCACTAACGGGCTACGGGATAGCCCATCCGGGCCATTCCGCAAATGCCTCCCTCAAGTTAACTTAGTTATCGAGCAGACTTCGGGGGAGGGCTGTTCGACTGAACGTCCCGTGACTAATGTCCCGGGGCGTTTTGTTTTGCATTGAAAGATTGCGATCGAATCTTGCAGGGTTAAAAGCTGATCCGGCCGGAAAGCTGGATGATACGCGGGTCGGCGGTATTCAAGATCTGACCGAAGGTTGGGCTCGTGATGTTGGTGTCCGGATTGGAGAATTCGGCGCGATTCTCCAGGTTAAAGATGTCGGCGCGAAGTTCCATCCGCACACGCTCCGTGATCGGCGTACTTTTTGCAAACGCGAGATTGATGTTGAACCGGCCCGGCCCGCGGACGTAATTCCGCGGCAATGTGCCGTAGGTTCGCACAGAAGGATCGCGGACCGCTTGATCGTCGTTCGGGAACATAGCGGATCCCGGCACACACGAGGTTGGTGACGGCGGGCATTGGGCATTGCTGAAACTCGCCGGATTGAGCCAGAAATGGCCGGTCTCGGGGCCGCTGTCTTGCGAGGATAAAGTTGTCACCTGTCTTGGATCCTGTATCGTCACTGCGCCAGTTAGATTGGCGTGGACCAGGCCGGGATCGCCCACACCGGAAGGACCGGGACTTAGAAAGTTGAAGGCGCTGGGTAAGTTTGCGGAGACATCCAGAGGGAACCCGCCACGCCAACTCACGATAGGAAACACGCTCCAGCCACGTGTGATTTTTTTGGAGACACCCGGGAAGGCGTGGTCAAAAGGGAGTTCCCATCCTCCGCTAAAGACAATCCTATTCCGCACATCCATATCCGCCGAAGCGCGGAACAAGCCGGGTTGATAGGCTGGGACTGCGGCGTTACGATTCTCAAACCCCGACGCGTTATCAATATTGTGAGAATACGTATACGCAAGGGTGAAGTAGGAACGACCGAAAAGCCCACCCTTCGATAGTTGCTTCTGCAAGCTTGCAATCAAACTGTTGTAATTTTCATTGCTTACGTTCTTGAACTCGTCGAGCACTCCGTAGCAGAGAAAGACTTGTGTGGCGCCGCAATTGCTGCTCGCCGGCGTCAAGTTCAGCACCCGGTTAAATGTTCCCAAAACAAAAGGATTGATATCTGCAACCGCGGTCAATCCGTGCGAATTTGTGCCAGCATAACCGGCTTCGAAAATCGTGTCAGCCGGAAGTTGCTGCTGAAGGGTCAGATGATACTGATAGGTGTATGGCGTGCCCAGATGGGGATCGACGACGTAAATGCCGCCTGCGCCCCCGATGGGCAAGTAACCCTCATTCGCGAAATTAAAGTTCGACGGGGGATTGCCCGACGGAAAAGGATTCGTTGTCCCCGTGGCAACAAATGGCTGGCTAAGGTAATTGAGTCCACGCGTAATTGTTCCCGGAGGAAAGAATCCGAGGTTTGCGCTGGCATCGAACGGCGGCGCACCGTTGAATTGCAGATTATCTTCTGCTTTCAGAATGTCGTAGAAAACGCCGCCCGCTCCTCGCAGGCTGGTTTTGCCGCTCCCCGTGGGATCCCAGGCAAAGCCGACGCGAGGAGCAAAGTTCTTGCGATCAGGAAAGTTCACGCCCATGGGCGCCCCGGGATCGCCTGGAAAGACCATGCCCGGCGGGGCATTCACGAAGCGCGAAGACTGGAGACCGTGAATAATGGAAAAAGTGCGGCCTTCGGTATCGCGTTTGGGCGTCGAATATTCGTAACGCAACCCAAGATCTAAGACGAGATTCTTACGCACACGCCAACTATCCTGCACAAAACCGTCGCTGAATTTCGTACGTACATTTGAAGGGGCTGCCGAACCTTGAAAATAGTCGTAAGGCAATCCCAATAAGAAATCAGCAAAGGAATTCTGCGAGCCGATGCCGCCCTGCCCGACGAAGAAAAATTGTCCATTATTGTAGAAGGCAAAAAATGTGTTGTTCTGATAAGCGGAAAAACCGCCGCCAAACTTCCAGCTATGGTGGCCGTGGATCCATGTGAGGGTGTCGGAATAAGAAAAGGTGTTGTCAGTGATTCGCTGCGGCCCACTGGGGCTGAACCCTATACTCAGACCATTATCAAAGGCCAGATTCGTGGGGCCGGTGGCGAGATCCGGCGTAATTCCGATGCCCAAGCCCGCAGGAGTAGGCAAATTGGTGGCGGGATTCTCAGCTAAATTATTTGAGCGTTCGAGCGTCACGTTGGCTTCGTTCAAGAGATTGGGCGAAAAAATATGTGTGTACGCCACATTGGCGATGTAGTCGCTGAAATCCGAATTGTCAGGGAACCCACTCACATCGGCATAGTCGAAAGGAGTCGTCTCGTGTGTGCTGTCCCATCCAAGCGTTACCGCCAGCTTGTCTTTCGAACTGATATCAACATCAAACTTGCCCGTCAGTTCGTTGCTGTTTAACGTGAGTTCCTCTTGCGAATTGAGCAAACCGTTCGGCGAAGTAGGTATCAGATTGGCGGCAATATATTTCTGCGCCACACCATCGATGGCCGTGGGCGCGATGATGGCTTGGGCGGCCAGCGTGGGATTAGGCTGAAAATATGGATTTTGCAGCAGAAAGGCAGCCACATTCGGATCCGGGCCACCATCGAAGCCTGATTGCGAAAAGTTTCCCTGCAGCTCCGCCGGTGTGAACGTCGCAGCTTGGTGGGTCGTCAAATCCTCAATCAGCCTTTGCCCCTGATATCCCAAAAAAAAGAAAAAACGATTTTTCCCGTGTATCGCTTTCGGAATAACTACGGGCCCGCCTAGCGTCCCTCCGAACTGATTGCGTTTGAGCACATCACGCGGCAAACCGTTCGCGATATTGAAGTAACTGTTGGCGTCAAGCGCATCGTTACGCAGGAAATCAAATGCAGTCCCGTGAAATTGATTGGTGCCGGAACGTGTGGCGATGCTGATTACACCGCCCGCGTTGCGACCGTACTCCGCGGGGTAATTCGTGGTGAGGATGCGGAACTCCGCTACAGTGTCAGGGTTGGGCACGTAGACGGCACGGTTGTCGATCAAGTCGTTGTTGAATCCGCCGTCGAGCAAGTACGCCACGGAGTCACCGCGGCCGCCGGCTATATTAAATGCGCCCGCGCCACGAAAGTCGCTATCTGTGGGCGTAACCCCGGGTTGCAATGCGGCCAGGTCACGAATGTCGCGGCCATTGAGTGGAGCGTTGCGCACCACATCGCCGGTCACGACCGCGCCCAGCGCAGGACTAACCGTCTCGACTTGCTGCGAACTGGCCGACACCTGCACCTCAACGGGCGCGGCGCCCACGCGCAGTTGAATATTCACGCCTCGATCCTCACCCACGTGAAGAATGAGATCGCGGAATTCCGAGACCGCGAAGCCATTTTTTTGGGCCGCCAATAAGTAACGTCCCGGCTCAAGGAAAGGAATAGTGAAGTCGCCATTGGCATTGGTCGTGGCATCACGCTCGAGGCCCTGATCCAGATTAAGCAGAGTGATTTTTACGCCACTAACCATGCTTCCGCTTTGATCGGAGACGACGCCGGCGATCGACGCGCGTTGCGCCTGAGCGGAAGAACAGAGCAGCACGCAGAAAGCAATCGGGATGCACCAGACTCGCAATCGGGTCAAGGGATTCGCTCGCCAGGCTTCCGCGTACTCCGAGCACTGGAAGCCAAGACAAGGAGGAATTGCGGGCTTAACAACACAGAGGGATTATAGTACCGGTTGTAGTAAAACGAACTCCCTCGAACGGAGAAAATCAACAGAGTTAACCCCTGTTTAGATTTAGGAGCCCATGCGTCGTACCACGGTAAGAAGCCGCGAAAGATTAGCGTCCGCCTGTGCGGCTTGCCGGGGATCGGCGAAAAGGGCACGAACTAGTTCGTTCTGCGCGCGAGCCAGGGCCAGCAAGGTATCCGTATCCTGTGCCGCAACTGAAGTCGCGGCCGATGCGGTTGTTGCAGGGCCGACGATAGGTGCAAGCATTTCCGATTCTCGGCGAGCCAGCGTGGAAATCCAGCGGCGGTGGTCCTGCCGCATCTGATCGATTTCCTGTAACTCCGCTGCCGATAGATCTACGGTCCTGGAGGGCGAAAACTCACCATCCAGCCGTTTTAACGCCCAAGCATGCAGGAAGGTCTGGCGGGCAATGGTGACCATCTCGCTGGAGAACACATCTACTTGCTTGTCGGCATCCTCACGGGAAATGCCGGGCTGTGAGAAGTGATGGTTCAGCCGCTCGTATAAAGGAGACTGGCCGCTGGAAAGATCGGCAAGGGTAGCGTCCTGCTCGCCGCTCACGCCGGCGGGAACGCGTTCCGAGAACCGTTCGGGCGGATTGTATAAGTCCGACCCGCTTTTAATTTCGCGGGGAAGGTAGATTTCAATTCGAACGTTGTGGGCCACCGGCTTCAGGGTTCGTACAATGGCTTCGCGACGTGCGTTATCGTCCACCAAGCCCTGTACCAGGAGTGTTCCATCGGACATGGGAAAAACGTAGACTTCTTCGCCAAGACAGGCATCCGCTTTGTGCAAAGCGGCAGCGACGGCGACTTCCTCCGCCGTAGCCCGAGACTGCGCGTAAGAAAGCGGAGCGGGCTTGCTTAACGCGGGCAGTTTCCGAGCTTCAGCCGTCGTCGTTTCTGGAACGGCGGCGGGCGGCACAAACAATTCCGCAATTTCCGGCGTCCTCGGCTCGAAGGCGAAGGCAGTGCGTGTAAAGCGATATTCGCGTTGCGTGTCCTTATCCGCCGTAAGGAAGCTTATGCTCGTCGGCGCGTAATCTGCTGGATTGACTTGCAGCATCGCCTCGGCAATACCGGATGGGCTGCCAGCAAAACGGTAGCTGACGTCGAGTTCCCCTTCGTCTTTGCGCGCAGAAATAGCACTCCCCCGCACTTCGCCGAGACGGCGGAATTCGCGCGCTGAAAGATCGGGCACCCAGCCTTCCTTGAGAATGTATTGCTCAAAAGCGGCATCCTCGGGAGCAAGAAGAACGCTCAACAGCTTTTCGCTCATCCTCTCATCGTTCCCGACTACAGCGTGTCCGGACTTGCCCGAAGACGCTTCCGCCTGTACATACATTTCCGGCTGTATGGAGTCATGCAGAATAGTGAGTGTCCCCAACCGCCTCACGCTGCTCGCGGTGTGGGTCCTATGGTCGATCCGTTCCACTCGCATCGAAGTGCGGCTCACCTGCCCCTGCACGGGAGAATGGGTCTCTTCATACTGACTGACCCGCGTTAAAACTGTGTCCGCCGAGACCCGCGTGTTGAGCGCGTCCGTGAACATGATGACCAGCATGGTTACAACCAGAAAGCCGGCAATGGCCGCCTGCCGGGGCTGGGCTAAATATGCCGCGGAGCGAACGACCTGCAACCATGCCCGCGCAAGGCGCTCCGGCATTGCCACCGTTTGGTTTTCGGCTGAACTTGCGTGACGCGCAAGGCGTTGTCGAAACTGTTCCACGCGGGTTTCAGAAAAGGCAGACTCTTCGGGCAGCAGACTCGTGCGAATTTCCAGAAAAGCGTCGATACTGTTCTCGATCTCGCTGAGCAGCCCCCTGCACGTCCAGCAGGTTTCGAGATGATCGCGTGCAGCCTCCCGTTCCGTACGGCCCAATTCGCCGTCGAGATAGGCAATGAGGAGCGCTTCATTCAGGTGCGGGCGCGGTGAACCGGGAAAAGCGCCGTGACGCGAAAAGTTCATCATCGCTTTGCGCCTCGTACTTTTTTGAGCCCGCGCACCAGATATACGCTCACAGATTTGTGACTGATTCCCAAAACTTCTCCCACTTCCTGGTAACTTAAACCTTCAGCGCGCAAAGCCAGACATTGACGCTCGCGTTCGTTCAATATCGCCATGCAGCTGGCGACCTTCTGCTGCTGAATCAGTTCGTTTTCGGCGGATGTGGCATGGTCGGACAAAGCTCGATCCGCAACCCAACCGGCCACAGCGTTATCGTGCGCGCCACGGCGACGAACATGATCAATCGCGAGGTTGTGTACCACCCGGTAAAGCCAACTGCGCACGTTGAGGATTTTGGCGTTGCGTTGCAGATGGTCGAATAACTTGAGAAAAGCCACCTGCACCAAATCTTCACTATCGCCCGTCGAACCAACGACTTGATACGCATAGCCGATCAGCGAAGGTCGCATGCTGGAGTACAAATCCACCAGCGTTTCCTCCAGTTTCTGACTCTTGCGCTGCTCCTCGGTCTGTTCGAACCCGAACACTCGTGAAATGTTCAGGATGGCTTCGCGTTCCATCTTCGCCTTGTCGGAACTGTTTTGCCCTGCGGTCACTTTGCGCCTTTACACAAGACGCAACATTATAAGACGAACCGGGTCAATTAGAGGCTAACAATTGCACGTGCAACATGTTGCATGCTTTGTGTAACTAATTGATTTTATGAAAGTTATTAAAGTGCTATCGGCGGAGGGATGTTTTTGCTAGCGATAAGCCGGGTCCGGCGGTTCCTGACGGTCATAGTTGCGGCCATACTTGTTCTTATGTGGAGGGGGATTTCCTGTGTTTGCCTGCATGAGAATTTCTCCCAGCGAATGGCTATTTGCGGCGATGGTTACAGTATGAGACTCGGATTGCATAGCTTCCGGTAGGGCGTGCTCGCTCCAAACCTGCAGCTTATACTGACCTGGCGGAACGTGGGCAATGACGAATCGGCCCTTCCGGTCCGATTTCGCATAATATGGCGTCTGCAAGGCGATTACGACCGCGCTCATCTGCGCATGGATATTGCAGAAGATATAACTAATACCCGGCCGGTCAAAATGCACAACACGAGACTCGCCTGCTTCATAAAGCCCAAGGTCGAAGCGCTTGCCATCGAATAGTGAGAAGACATTGTGGAACCAGGGGTCGCGGTTGGGAAACCTGACCGCAGCGCCGACGGGCACAACCAGGACATGAGGCTCAAAACGCTTGTTTTTTTGTACGAGCTGGAGCAGAGCCTTATCACTTGAGGGCACCGGCGGATCGGGGACGACGGGAGAAATCGGGGTAAGCCACGCGACGGAATCGGACTGGTCGCGCAAGCGCGCATTTCCGCCCTGGTTAAGTTCGATACGCCCGGTCACGGTGACATCCTGCGCGACGGCGGCAATCGTGAGTGAAACGAAGCAAGCCGCCCACACCATCCGATTTGTATTGCCGCGCTTCAGAACAACACTCCCATAATCAAGTTGACCTGGCTCGCCGTCCAGTCCGTGGGGTAGAGGGAAAATGTTTTTAGATAATGATACTCGGCGGAAAATAACAAATCCGATCGCGGCCGGTAAATTACATTGGCGATCGAGCCTTGGTTACGAGAGAGATAGCTAGGATAGGAACCTCCGCTTGGAAAATAATTCAAATCGGCCGCAAAAGGATTGTCTTCGCCAAAGGCCGCGTTAAACTCCAATGTTGAACGCGGCTGGAATTTGAGCTGCATCCATCCACCGGTCGAATTGATGGCATGCACGATGGCGCCGGGCTTACTTAGATCTCCGCTGCTTACGACGCTGGCGCCCAAAGCCCCGCCGATCCCGCCGACCGCTTTACCCCGGTAGAACTTGCCTGATAGCGCGAACATCCGATGCAAAGGGAGATTGAAATCGGTCATGCCGGCCCATCCGTCAACGTTGCGATTGAAGCCGTAATTCTGCCGTCCGTAATACCCTGCTCCGCCGATGGTTAAAGGTTGACCAAAAACGGTCCGAGTCCACGCCATACGCGCAGCATAGGCAGGCTGGCGCGATGACTCGCCTGGTTGGGGAGCACGGTAGGTGGAGTTTGCAGGAGGTTGCCCATCCAAATTATCGAGAACGCCAGCCTGCGCGAGAAGGCTGGAATCGTCGGACAGCGCAAAGCGGTGCTCGACGCGCGCTTGGGGCGTCCAACTCCAGAGATTGCCGGCATAAGCCAATGCGGGAATCGATTGGGCGGCGAACGACGTTGGTGAGTTCGGAGAAAAGAATAAGGCGTCCTGTCCCACGACCACCGAGGTATTCGTCCAATCGAGTCTGGCGGTCCCCGTGCGCAACCACGCCAGCCCATAATTCACGCCGTTTGGCACGTTGCTGAATCCACCGCCGAAATCGAGTCGAATGTCCGCGCTTGTGCGCGCACCGGCAAAGGTTGGTCCCGTGACGTCAAATCCCAATTGCGATTGGCGTAAGGTGCCCCCGAAACTTCCGCCTGACGCTCCAGCCGCGCTCGACAACGCCAAATTCGGAATGTCGGCACTATCCACGGTCCCGGTATTGCTGAACAGATTAAACAAGACGATCCCGGAAAAACGGATGCGGTATTTGGACCAGCTCTCCACTTTCGTCTGATATTGTTCGTCGATCTTCCCGGAAAGCAACTGGAACTCTTCGTCAAGGCGGGCCGCGCGATCGTCGATCGCCGGACCGCTCTGGCCGTTGGACGTACTCGACGCGAGATGCACCGGTAATGCGCTGTCCGTGTTTTCACCCGACGTAGCCTCTGAATTTACGGCCGATTCTGCTTGCGACGCGTCGAGTTGATGCCGCAATGCGAGCGTTTCCTCGCGATATTTCTCCGTCTCGGAGTGCATCGCCTCCATGGCTTTGTGCAGTTCCTGCACCTGCTGCCGAAGGTCACGCACAGAATCACTCAACGTATCGTTACTTGTGTTGGCGGGCTTCGTCCCCTGAGCGGACGCGGTCACGAAACACAGGCAAATGCACGATAGGACACCAAAAAAATTGATTCGCGACTGAAAACTAGTCCGGCACATGGAAGTTCTCCCATTCCTGCTACTAGAGGTTTTACGGCCCTGCGCACTATGACCGCAGGAGGCGTGACGGCGTCAATTTTACGCGCAATCTCTCAGCCACTTACAGAAAGGGCCCTGTCCGCTGGCAGATGCAAGGGCAGCGTCAACCGGAACACGGTTCCAGCATGGGACGTACTCTCGACCACGATCTGGCCGCCGTGGTCTTGGATGATTTTCTGCACCACGGTCAGGCCCAGGCCGGTACCATTTTCCTTATCGTGGCTGACGAACGGCTCAAATAGCGTAGAGCGCACGGCCGCGGCAACACCATGCCCGTTGTCAGCAATTTTGACTTCGATGCTTTCGCTGGTCTGCCGCAAATGTATCTGAATCTTCCCGCCCTGGCGGGGTACCGCCTCGCATGCATTCAGCAGCAAGTTTTGAAAGACGCGTTCCAGGCGCTTGGCGTCGAACCACCCTTCTCCACGCCCTTCGGAAAAGAGTTCGATCGCCACATCGTGAAAGTCGGGGTGGGCCTTGACCACTTGAATCATGCGCTGAAGGATCTGCTGTATGCTGCCGTACGCCGGGCGCAAAGACTCGCGCGTTCGGGAGAATTCAAGCAGGGCTTCAATAAGGTCGGTCATCTGGTTCACGGCAACCCGAACTTCCTGATACAACTCCTCTCGCTGTGCGGAGGAGAGATCGCTCTCGCAGAGAAACTCCGCATTAGCCACGATTGCGGCCAGCGAATGACGCAGGTCGTGGGAAATTGAGCTGGCCATGCGTCCGATGGTCGCCAGCCGTTCGGCATCCACCAGTTCCCGCTGCGTCCTTTGCAAACTATGCCGCATACCGTCGAACGCGACCGTCACTTCAGCGACTTCATCACGACCATGTGGCGCCAGCGGATATGCAAAGTTCCCCTGCTCCAAGGCGCGCACGCCCGCAACGAGATTTTCCAGCGGACGGGTAAAAGTCTTCGAGATCAGAAATACGACGAGGCTGCCACCGAGCACGGCGATGAGTCCGAGGGCCAAGAGCTCATGATTAAGGCTGCTGAGAAATTGAGTTTCCTGATCAAGCGATTTCAATACAGTAAGACGCACAAGGCTGGCATTATCCGAAGCCAAGTTCACCGAGCTGGCGAGAAAGCTCTCATCGTCGAGCTTGATTTGACCCGGCTCCTCCGACATGCGGTCGACCATACGAGTACTGAGTAGTTCGTTTTGCCGGGAAGGTGTCAGGGTGCTGGTTACAATTTTTCCCTGATATGTGAAAGCGACCTGACTGGCGGAAACACGGCTGATTTCTTCGGCGATCCGGCCATTCACTTCGTAACCGAGTGCGAGATAGCCCAGACGACGGTCCTCGGCTGGATTTCCAAAGTAAATCGGTTGCACGAAGACTTCATAGAGATGGCCGCTCTCGAACCACCAATGGCTGGATCTTTCCGAGCGCAGTGATTGCGCCAGATAATCATGCGCGGCGTCGGTGGTAAGACCGGCGGTGCTCACATGCAGCGCCATAATTTTCGCGGAGGGATCTGCGAGAACGAACAGATCCGTGCGCGCCAAGCGCCAGATATCTTGAGACGCGTCCTGAATCGTCGATGCATCGCGGGTCGTCATCAGCGCACGAACATTCGGCAGGTCAGCCAACAACTCGGCGGATTCGGAAAACGCCGCCTGTCGCTGCCGCTGAAAATTTTGGTAGGTCAGAACGGAATTTTCCAAATCGCGAAAAATCTCGTAGCGCACCTTCTGTTGTACGCTGCGCCTGACAAGCAGCAGGGTCATGGCCGTGAGGCCAGCCGTCACCAGCGTCACCGTCAGAAGAAACTTGGTGCGCAATCGGAGAGAGGACATCGCCATAAGATCTCTGGGCACAACCAGCCGCCGGGATGATAAATTGTGCCGCCGTTAAGGCACAAATTTATAGCCGGCACTGTGGACCGTGCGGAAGTGCGCCGGGTTTGCGGGATCTTTTTCCAGCTTCTGCCGCAATTTCAGGATGTGGTTATCGACGGTGCGCGTGGAGGGATAATTCTGGTATCCCCAGACTTCATTCAGCAGCTCGTCACGAGAAATAACGCGCTCCGGATTTTGGGTCATGAATTTGAGCACTTTGAATTCCTGCGCTGTAAGCGGAACAAGCTGGCCCGCCCGACGCAATTCCATTCTTGCAAAGTCCACATGTACGTCACTGAAACTGAAGGTCTTGCTGGGCTTGGCCGGACTAGAACGCCGCAGGGCAGAATTCACTCGCGCCATCAACTCGCGTGGGCTGAACGGCTTGGTCATGTAATCGTCAGCCCCAATCTCAAGCAGAAGCACTTTGTCGGAGACATCGGTCTTGGCGCTAAGGATGATGATCGGCAACTGTGGAGCTACTTGCTTAATCGCACGGCAAACCTCCGGGCCGGCCATGCCTGGCAGGCGGAGATCAAGAACCACTGCGGACGGTGGCATGGCGCGAAAGGCCTCCAGCCCGGCGATGCCGTTGGAGGCGATTTCCACAATAAATCCTTCCGATTCGAAAAGACGCTTAAGAGTCTTCTGTACACGGCTGTCGTCTTCGATGACGAGTATGCGCTGCATCGCGGTCATTGTATATTCTGCGGGAACTTGGATTGCGCTTGCGAGCATATTCTGATCTCCGGCGCGCTTCTCGAGACACGCACAACACCAACCTATACCAAACACGCCACTTGGTTGGGATTTGTGCGCAAAAGTGACAATTAAATTACATCTTGCGGACATTGCGATGATCTTTGATGTCTGCCATGAAGATGCACCCTATTCGACGGTCGGAGTCTTGGGGAGTCTGGCCGCTCCACCGCTCATCATGTCTATACAATCTGACGGGCTGTTACGTCGCGCAAATCGTAGGCTTCAACTACTTCACGCCGTGAGGTTTCTGGCATGGGAACGACCCGAGGACTTGCGATTCATCAATCGGGCTAAATCTGTCATGATCGTTGACATACTATTGTCGCTAGTGGTATCACTATCAGACGAAATATCCCTCGCCGGCAGTTGTGGGCTCTGATTTTGAGGCCCTTCCACACGGCAGGTGACTTCATCGGACTAGGCGAAGAGTTCGGTCTTTTCGTCTGCTGCGGTGAGCATTTCGGAACCAAGCCCGGGAGCTTGGTTCCGAAAATGTTAGCAGTACACCCGAGAATAAATCACCGCGTCGCACTTAGGAAGCCCTCTTGGATCGTGCACCCGGAACGAACTGGCGCGTTCCGGGTGCCAAACGAAGTGACTATACGTTAGTGGCGATCTGGCGCCGGATGGGCCGCGGGATGCGGCGCCTGCCGTTGCATCATTTTTTGTTGAGCCGCAGTTTGCCGCTGCTGCAACTGCTGTGTTTGTTGCTGATGACGCTGTTCTACCTGCTGCTTTCTGGCATCATTAGCATTTTGTTTTGCTAGCTGTGCGTGTTCCTTGTCTTGCTGCTGCTGAAGTTTTTGCCGCTGTTTTTCTTGCTGTGACTCCAGCTTTTGCTGTTGCTGTTGATATTTCTTATCTAGTTTTGCGTTGCCTGTGTTCGGTGCAGCCGAATGTTCATAGGCCGGCAAATCATTGGGATGAACCGCTTGCTTCGGCGCTGCATTCTCAGGTTTCGGCTCCTCATTCGTATTCGCCTCCGGACGGTTCTCCGGTTTTCCGGCCTCGTTGTTATTCTCTGGACGGTTATTTTCGGGGCGCGCTTCGCCGGCGGGCTGACCTTGAGCCGGTTTTTCTGGAGCGCGATAGGGCGCTCCCGCTTCACGCGCGGCGACCACTCCATTCCCCTTGAACTCCGCCGCCTTTTGCGTAGCCGCGATGGGAGGTTTTCCTCGATTGGTCGCCGCCCTTAATTCCGGGTTGCCGCGCGCTTCCTGTACATGCTGAGTCTGTGCCGCTACAGGAGCAACGTGCCTCTCATGGGCGGCGGCCTCTTCAGCGGCGGTAGGACGAGCGGCGATGCCTCCATTGCCACCGTTGTAGCTAACTCGGTTCACAGTGGTCGTGTTGTTTACGACCGTGGTGTTGTAAACATTGTGAATATTCGTCACATTTACGTTGGTGACTGCATCGGTTGTAATAAAAGTGATCATGGTCCCAACGGCCGCCTTCAAAACCATTCCCAAAATATCCGAAGCCATATACGACGCCGCCATAAAATCCTACTGTCGGCCCCCAATATCCTTCATGCCAAATGAAGGCCGCGCCACCCCAGCCCCAATAGCCTGGCGTCCAAAGCAAACCGGGTTCCGGAGCGAGCACCCATGTGCCGGGAACCCAAAAATAACCATCGTCTCCCCAAGCCCAGTAACCCGGAGTCCACAGGTAGCCGTCGCCGGGACACGGCGGTTGTTCGTAAACCGGTAATGCCGGCGGCGCAATCGTGATCGAAACGCCGATCTGCCCGAAAGAACCCGCGGACAATGTCAGCAAGAAAAATATGGACAACAAAAACCGAACCATGCGGTTTGGTTGCATTCGATAATCTCCTCCCGGCGACCTTAGACTTGCTCGCAACCAACGACGGCTGCTCGGCACCGGACTGCGGCTCTGCTCCTTAGAACATCTGGAACAATAAACCAGCCCTTAGACTAGACACGGACGGAAAAGGTTGTTTCGGATTGCCTTACGAGATCAGGGAAGTTACTGTAATGTTGCGGGATATTTCTTTTCATGGTCGAACGATTTGCAAACGCACCTATCCACAAAATGCGGTGCGCACGAAAGCTAATACAATCCAATTCAGAAGAAATTTAGCGCGGCATATCTGAGGTGACCAACCGTGTGTCGAGCTGTTTGCGAGTTCCGTGACTTACGCAACCTCGATCGTGAGTTGGGCGTAAAGTCGAAGCGCGTCCCATCCATCCTTCAACACACCAACAAGATCTGTCAGCTTGGGTCAGCAGGTTGTTGCCCGCAGGGCCGCGGAGGTATCTCCGCACACTGCGCCTGCCATCATCCTTACTCTTAGTCGCCTATACTTCCTGCGGAAAGGCAGAGGTAGACTTGGTACGGATACTTGAGCAAATCCAGTGCACAATTTCTCCAGCTTCAACCAATCGGTTAGACCGACCACGCCTGCCTCCCGGTCCTCATCGTGTGGGAATAATGCCTCTTCATGTTGCACCATACCGCTGCGACTATGAGGGGCGAGCGCATCGTTGATCTTTCGCACGAGTTCGCGCAACTTTTGTGGGTCATGCTCTTTCGCTGCTGCTTCACAGAGCTCTCGCCAATTCTGGTGAATGTTTTTTTTATCGCTCATAAAATGGCACACCCTCCTGGCTGCATGAAAGATAACTTGCAACAAGGCATGGTACATGTGCAAACGTCGTGCCATAGTCTCAAAACCTGATATTGCAAAGATTTAGCGCTTGAAAGAGATGTCGCGTCGTTGGTAAGAATTTCCGGCGTCACAACTTTTTGGCGCAGCCCTTACGGGAAAACCTGATGGATGACAAAACCATGTGGCTAAGTTGGAGGACAATTTGCGCAAAATCCCCGACGCACACCGCGGCGTTTTTCGAATACAGCAAATACTGTAGGCAAAATCAACCGTAAATTCTGTATGCTCTAAGAATCCATCGTATGTCTCCCAAGTACAACGCACGCATAATCTTTGCGCTGGCGGCTGTGTTGCTTTTGGTGAGCGGAATTGCGGCTTGTTTCACCGTCATCCGGTTGACTGAAATTCAAAGGTGGGTTGGACATACGCGCGATGTGCAAGTGGCTCTGGGGCAGGTGGATGAAGATCTCGCCCTCGCCGGCCGCAATCGCACTGCATATCTAAGCACAGGCGACCCGAATTATCTTGATCGCTACTATAGCGCCCTGCCGAAAATCTCTGCGACTCTAACCCAGTTATGCATACTCACGCAAGATAATCCCGTGCAAACGACGCGTTGCGCAAACTTACAAGACACGGTAAACCAGAGGCTCGCGCTCTGGAACGCTTCAATCAATCTATGGAAGGTCAGTCCGGAGGATACAAGCGGCCAATCCGATCTCGCGATTAAAGGCCTAGGTTTTGCGCAAACACAGAATTCGCTGGCCACCGAAATGGGCGCGGAAGAGGCTCGTTTGCTCGAATTGCGACAGCAAAGGTCGCGACTCCTCTACAAGTGGGCCATCGTTGTTCTTTGCACATCTTTTGGGGTGGCTCTTTGGCTGCTTTCCATTCATTATCGACTCTTGATGTCCGAGCTCGAATCACGATTGTCGGCCGAAAATTCTGCTCGCGAGAGTGAACAGTCACTTCGTTTGCTGACGATTCGCTTATTGCAATTGCAGGATGAAGAACGCCGGAAGTTTTCCCGGGAGTTGCATGACAGTCTAGGCCAGTATTTAGTGAGTGCGAAGATGAACCTGGACATGTTGGCGCGAAACTTCCCCCGTGAAGCCCTGCTTGCTGAGGCGGTTCGCTCGCTGGATCAAGCAATCGCCGAGACTCGAACCATATCGCATTTGTTGCATCCTCCGCTTTTGGACGAAGTCGGTTTTGTGTCTGCCGCAAAATGGTACATCGACGGCTTCGCTCAACGCAGTGGCATCGAGGTCGTTTTCGATATGCCCGCCGAAGCCCCCCATTTGCCGCAGCAGGTGAATATTGTGCTCTTTCGAATTCTGCAGGAAAGCCTGACGAATATTCATCGCCACGCCACTGCTAACAAGGCAGAAATCAGGCTGAGTTATTTCCCCGATCGCGTGTCTCTAACCGTACATGATTATGGCAAGGGCATGCCACCGGAGTTACTACGAACATTTGCCACCAAAGGAATCAACGTCGGGGTTGGACTGGCGGGAATGCGGGAGAGAGCGCGCGAGTTGGGAGGCGAAATCAAAATCAGCTCGACCAACGACGGAACCACTCTGTCGGTTGACATCCCTTTGCGGGGCGATCTTACCCAAGATGTGTACGTAGGTCAGGAAGCTGTCTAGCTTAACGCTCGATTTACCTCCGCTAGCCAACCTTACCCCCTAGAGTTCCATCGAAATAACTCATTCATCACGGAGGAGCGTTTGACGCCTCAACATTTGCAGAGGGCACTTCCGTATTTTGAAGCGATTGCAGCCCTGATTGCTGTCGCCTGGATTGTCCGGCTCGTTGGGCTGCGCTATCTGCACCAATGGGAGCAACACTCGACAAGTCGATTCGCTGTCGGTTTGGTGAGACTAACGGAGAGTGTGATCGTACCGCTCACGGTATTGGGCATTACGAATATTGCGATCAATTTTATTCCGATTCCAGTCAGATTCCTGCACATCTTGAATCGTATTCTTTGGATTACGATCCTCTCCATTTTTCTTTATTGTTGCAGCCGGATACTGCATCTCGCTCTGGATGGATGGCTCACCCATCGCCAAGTCACGATAACAATGCAGGAGCCAATCCATTTCATCAGCAATATTCTATTTGCCGGCTTTGCCCTGATGATTGTGCTCGACAATCTCGGCGTGTCGTTGACCGCCGTGTGGACAACTCTGGGAGTGGGCAGCGTTGCAGTGGCACTGGCGTTACAGGATACGCTCTCCAATTTCTTTGCTGGTTTTTATGTGCACCTCGACCATCCAGTCCACGTGGGTGATTACATCAAGCTTGACAACGGGGCGGAGGGCTACGTTTCGCAGCTTGGTTGGCGCTCGGCCCGCATTCGTAATCTTGGGAGCAATATCATTGTTGTGCCCAACAACAAATTGGCTACGGCCATCGTCACCAATTTTTCGTTGCCAGATCCTTCCATGTCCATCACGATCCCGATCCATGTGAGTTATGAAAGCGATCCGGCCCAGGTCGAGCGCGTCTTAACCGACGAAGCACGCCGCGCGGTTGGTTCAGTTCCCGGTCTGGTTACCACGGATCGCACCATCGGTCAGTTTTATTCCCGGCTTTGGCGATTGGGCGATGCAGTTCGGTGTGAACTGCAAAGTAGCAACTTTTGTAGATCAATATCCTGTGCAACACGAATTGCGCAAACGGTTGTTTGCGCGTCTGCATAGCGAAGGAATTCGCATCCCATACCCTCAAAGGGATATTCACCTTCGTATAGAAGACGCGGAAGAAATTCAGCTGAGCCCGCAGTGGAAGAGCAAGGCCTCTTGACCTCGTCTCAGTGAGGTAATTGGCCAGGATAATATCCCGTTCGCGTACGAACGTTCAGCGGACCGTAGTTCGGCGAATTCGCTACGACTTTAATGGTCCTGAAAGCATTATTTGGCGTGGATCGGCTGCCCGGCTTATAAGAAAGGTCATACTGCACGCGAATGTCGCGTGCAATTTCGCGCGTAATCGAATCCACATCATTGATATTGAGCGGGAAAAAGGCCATGCCACCCGTGGCCCTGGTTAGAGAGATCAAGGCGCTTCGACCGGCGTCAGAAAGACCGTCGCCGGTAAGACCGATCGCGTAAACAATCGGAGCGTCTTTTTGTTGAAGACTCCGAATTGCCTCCTGCAAAGTACTCACACTCATGTTGTCCTGCCCATCCGTGATGATGAGCAGGACCTTCTTGTGTTCCCGCGTATCATTGCCGATGTGAATGGCCGACGCGACCACGGCGTCGTACAGAGCTGTGCTCCCCGCCGACGAAACGCGAAGCAATGCGTCCTTAAGAAGGTCGATATTGGACGTAAAATCCTGATCCAAATATGGATACTTACCAAAATTGACGACGAACACTTCATCTTGCGGATTGCTTGCCTGAATCAAATTCAACACCGCTTTGCTAAGCTGCAGGCGCTTATCTAGCATGGAACCGGAATTATCCACCAATATACCTAAGGCAACGGGAATATCCTCGCGATTGAACGAAGTCATTTGTTGCGGCTCTCCATCGTCATAGATCGTAAACGCGCTGCCGTTCAAATCGGCCACAGGTCTGCCACCCTCATCAACTGTGGCGTGCAATACCACTTCCTCAACTTCCTTCTTAAAAACGAAAGCGTTTGGATCTTGCACTGCAGGCGGCGGCTCGGATTGAGGGCCCGCGCTGCTCGACGAACGCTGTGCGAGCGATGGGTCATTCGACGTTTGTGGCGCGGGAGCCGGGTTCTGTGAATAGCCGAAAGGCGTGCAGACCCAGAGCATGACTACAATCCCGAAGCACAGTCTGCTAAGAATTAGACGTTCCCTCACGAAGATATTTTGCGCAAACGAGGCTTCTTGTGCCATACGGTATTCACCTAATGCCGCACAGGATATTCTCTGTACTTCTGGGGCGGGGCAATTGCTTCGTCCTGCCGTTCGTTGTGTGACTCGACTCTCGAGTAGCCACAGGGGTGCGTGGAGTGCCATTTCCATGCGGACTGGATGATCGCCTCAAGACTAGAAAATTGGGGTTGCCAGTCGAGTTCGCGACGAATTTTTACCGCACTTGCCACCAAAATGGCGGGATCTCCGGGCCGGCGAAGGACCTCGCTGGAATTTATCAGACAGCCTGTCACTTTACGAGCTACTTCTATAACTTCGCGGACGCTAAAGCCGTGGCCATTGCCTAAGTTGTAAATCAACGGCTGCGCGCTGCACTCGATGGTG
Organism: Terriglobia bacterium; assembly: GCA_963702965.1. Lineage (GTDB taxonomy): Bacteria > Acidobacteriota > Terriglobia > Terriglobales > Acidobacteriaceae > JAJPHW01. The sequence continues at coordinate 1,877,374 of OY969776.1, read as the reverse complement.
TGAAGTGCCCGCAAGTGCGCATCCGCCAGATCGCTCACATGAATGTAATCACGTATGCACGTTCCGTCGGGCGTGGGATAGTCCGTTCCATATATCTGAACCGCGGGTAACTCTCCCAAGGCAACCTTGAGTACGCGAGGAATCAAATGCGTTTCTGGATGATGCGCCTCTCCATGATCAGGGCTGGCAGCACCGGAGGCATTGAAGTACCGCAGGCTCGCATAATGCAGACCGTGAACGCGGTGAAACCAGCCGAGCATTCTTTCCACGATTAACTTGGATTCTCCGTAGGGATTCGTGGGAGAAAATGCATCTTCTTCGAGAATCGGCGTCGTGCCTGGATTGCCGAAGATGGCAGCAGTCGACGAAAAAATCAGGCGGCGCACGCCGGCGGTCAACATGCATTCAAGCAATATAAGTGCGTTTGCGCTGTTATTCTGGAAGAAGCGCTCGGGAGAGATCATCGATTCGCCGGCCTCGATAAAAGCGGCGAAATGCATCACCGCCTCAAACGAGCCTCTTTCGAACACCGCAGATAGTCGATCTTTATCGGCAAGATCGCCTACTACCAACTCCGTGGCCGCCGGAATTGCCGCACGATGGCCGTGCGAGAGGTTGTCAAAAACGGTGACTCGGTGGCCCGCAGCCGTTAACTGAGCCACAACTACGCTTCCTATATAACCGGCGCCGCCCGTAACGAGAATCTTCATGTGGGTCGTAAGAATTACACGCAAACCAAATCGTTGGGTTAAGATGCAAAAGCTCGATCATGCGTATATGATCGGACGCAACCTACACATTCTTCGTCCACATACGGCAATTTTCTCTTTCAGCTAGGGTTTCATACTGATTTTCAGCACGCGTACCGCAGCGAGAATCGCGAGAACGAGCGCGACCTCGGATGTGACCGAAATGGCCTCAAGATTGCACTTGTGAGTAGTCGCTTCTCAATACGGATAACTCCGAGTGCGATTTTTGCACCTCATATCGGCGGATTTGGTGAAGCGAGTCGGATGAGTGAATGAGTGGGTGTGTGAAGACCGGAAAGATGACAGACTCTACAAATAATTGGCGACAGCGCCTTTCTGCGCTCCGAAATGTACCCCCAACTTTGCGGATCGTGTGGGAATCGGGTCCGGGCGTCGTCACGTTGGGGTTAGCTGCTCGTATTGTTGCTTCTTTTTTGCCCATCGTATTGTTATGGATCACGAAGCTCATTATTGATGGCATCGTGCGGACGATTTCCACGCACCAAGCCGTGTCACGGCATTTCTGGTGGCTGGTCGCTGCCGAGTTCACAGTCGCCGTGGGAATCGGTGTTCTCGCTCGGTTCACTGATTTTCTCGACTCGCTCTTGGCTGACAATTACACGCGACACGTCAGCATCAAGGTCATGAAGCATGCGGCCGGGTTGGACCTTATCGCCTACGAAGACCCGGTGTTTTATGATCGCTTGGAACGCGCCCGCGTACAGTCGACAGACCGATTAGGCATGATTCAGTCAATCGGACGCCTGATTCAGCAATTCATGACGGCGGTATTGATGTCCGCCTCAATCGTGGCATTTTCACCTTGGCTAATGGTGCTTCTGGCGGTGGGCGTGCTGCCAGCATTTCTCGGGGAGAGCCACTTCGCATTCCTCGGCTACGCGAAAAATTTCAAGCAGACCCCTATACGCAGGCAGCTGGATTATCTTCGCCTGTTGGCGGGAAGCAAAGAAGCGGCGAAAGAACTCAAGCTTTTCAACTTGAGCGGCTACCTTACGGAACGGTTCACGACCCTCTCCGACCAAATTTATGACGAGGATGTAGCCCTGGCGAGGCGGAAGTTTGTCGCCAGTTCCCTGCTGTCATTACTGGGCACGATGGGCTATTACGCCGCATACGTTTTCGTGATTTGGCGTACTCTGCTGGGCGCCATCACGATTGGAACGCTTACCTTCCTGGCGGGTGCGATTCTTCAGGCAAGCGCGAACATTCAGCAAGTTTTCTCTACGCTCGCCGGCATCGCCGACCAAGCTCTTTTCCTGACAGACCTTTTGGCATTTTTCGCCATGGAGCCGACCATCCGCTCCAAGCCGAATGCATTGCCTGCGCCGCAGTCCATACGTCAAGGCATCGAGTTCCGCAATGTGTCATTCAAATATCCGGGCAGTGAACGATGGATCCTGAATCATCTCGACTTCGTTTTGCATCCCCGCGAGCGCGTCGCCTTAATCGGTGAAAATGGCCAGGGCAAAACTACCATGGTCAAACTCATCACGCGTCTCTACGACCCCACAGAAGGACAGATACTCCTCGATGGAATTGACCTTCGTGAGTATGACCTGGAGAGCTTGTACCGCGAAATTGGGGTCATCTTCCAAGACTTCATGCGCTATGAAATGACGGCGCGGCAGAATATCGCCGACTGGGCAAATCGACCAAGTCACCAATCTGGACAAAGTACGCAGTGCGGCGGAAAAAAGCCGTTCGCACGATGTGATTGCAAGGTTACCTTTAGCATATGAACAAATGCTGGGGCGGCGGTTCGACGGAGGAGTCGATCTTTCCGGGGGCGAATGGCAAAAAATAGCTCTTGCGCGAGCGTACCTGCGTGATGCGCAACTGCTCATCCTGGATGAACCCACAGCAGCGCTCGATGCGCGCAGTGAATACGAAGTATTCCGAACCTTCTCCGAACTGACCGCTGGAAAAATGGCGCTGTTTATTTCGCACCGGTTCTCCACCGTGCGCATGGCCGACCGGATTGTCGTCCTCGAGAACGGAAGGGTTGCAGAACAAGGGAGCCATCCACAACTAGTGAATCAGCACGGCCGATATGCAGAGATGTTCGAGATGCAAGCAGCAAGTTACCGTTAGGAGTGACAGAAAGATGTTGGAATCGGTTTATCTTCATGCAGAAGAAACGCGGCAGGTGCCACTGGCTCCGGTGCGGCCCACGTCAGATGCGGATCCTGAATTGACGCGCAACCACGCCCATAAATTGGCCGCCAGCCTTGCCTGGATTCCAAGTATTCGAACTTCGAATGTTCTTTCGAAACGGGCATCTGCCCTCACCGCCGACCTCCGCAAGGCGCTTTCGAAGACATCTGCGTCAGATTCAGTCCGCGGGTCCACACCCCTTTTGCAATCCAGTCTGCACGATGTGACGGAGAGCCTTCGTTCGTTGCGAACACTACCCCACGTCAAAACTCCCGACGGATCGGTGATTCCACGCATCCTTGCCATTGCCAAGGGTTTTACAAAGGTTTCCGATTGGCGCTGGAACGAGCGTTCATTTTTGCTTTACATCGAGTCCTTTCAACACACGGCGATTCTCAATCTCGCGGAATTGCGCGCGCTGAATTCTGTGCTTGTACTGCTGTGGCTCGAAAATATTAGCGACAGGGTGAGCAAGTCCGGATGGAGCGCTGAACCACAACTCACTGCTTGCCTCGAAAACATCCGCCAGATAAACCATATGGATTGGTGGGGCTTTATCGAGCCTCTAATCCTATTCGACCGATACCTACAAAAAGACCCTGCGGAATCTTATTTAAAGATGGAGACCGAGAGCCGTAATCATTACAGGAACGAGGTGGCCTATATTGCGCAGTACTCCGATGCAACCGAAGTTGAGGTTGCAAAAGCCGCTCTGCTTCTGGCTGAGACCGCAAAACGCGAGCGGCATTTCGACCCCCGTATGGCTCTTCGTGTAACCCACATTGGATATTACCTGGTTGCGGAAGGCGCGCCGGAGCTCTGGCAGAAGCTGTGCTTCCGGCCTCCGCTGAGTCGGCGTACGCAAATTCTGGTAAAAAGACACGCCGATGATTTTTATATTCCCAGCGTGGTATTGCTTACCGTCGCATTGGCCAGTGCAGTCGCCGAGTTGCTCGGCATGGTGCGTGCAGATTTGTGGACGTCATTGTTGATGCTGGCAGCATTGCTTTTACCTTCTTCGGAAGCAGCGGTGCGCCTGACCAATTATTTCTTCACCTCGTTGCTGGAACCCGCAGCGCTTCCCAAACTTGATTTCAACAGGGGAATACCCGCGTCATGCAGGACCGTTGTCGCCGTGCCCGCCTTGTTGCTCAATCAAGATCAAGTCCAAAGATTGGTAGATGAATTGGAAGTACGATTTTTGGGGAATTCGGATCCACATCTTCACTTCGCCTTGCTGACTGATCTTCCGGACTCTCTCGAAGCGCCGAAAGAAGAAGACTCGCTCGCAGCCTTTTGCGGGGGGTTGATCGAGAAACTGAATCGGAAATATGCCGCCGAGCATAAGGGATCGTTTTTTCTGTTTCATCGCAAACGGCTATACAATCCCCGAGAACAATCATGGATGGGTTGGGAGCGGAAACGCGGAAAACTGCTCGAGTTCAACCAATATCTTCGCGCCGGCAGTGTGCCCTATGCTTTAGAAATCGGCGACTTGTCCATCATTTCGACGGTGCGTTTCGTCATCTCTCTGGATGCAGACACGCTATTACCGCGAGGCACCGCGAAGAGACTCATCGGGACGATCGCACATCCCCTCAACCAAGGCATTATTGATCCAGAACGCAACGTAGTCGTCTCCGGTTATGGCATCTTGCAGCCACGGGTCGGCATTAGTGTGCAGAGCGTCGCGCGCTCCCGGCTTGCGCAGATCTACTCAGGACAGACCGGCCTCGATATCTATTCTCGCGCCGTGTCTGACGTCTATCAGGATCTGTACGGTGAAGGAAGTTATGTTGGAAAAGGAATTTATGACGTGGACATTGTCCATCGCGTTTTAGATAGACGATTCCCCAACAATTTGTTGCTCAGCCACGACCTCATCGAGGGCGCGTATGCCCGTGCCGGCCTGGTAAGCGACATTGAAATCATCGAAGATTATCCTTCTCACTACAGCGCTTACAATCGCCGCAAGCATCGCTGGTTGCGTGGTGACTGGCAAATCATCGAATGGCTGCTTGGCCGTGTCCCCGATCGCAAAGGCGTTCGCATCAGCAATCCAATTTCACTGATTTCTCAATGGAAGATTCTCGATAATTTACGGCGCGGATTAGTTGAGCCGGCCACATTTTTCCTGCTTCTTCTAGGATGGCTCGTACTCCCCGGCTCTCCCATCGCATGGACGGTCGCAGTCCTTGCCCTGTTCTTCCTGCCCGACTGGGTCCGTTCGACCATTCAATTTGTTCAGGCCGCCTTCGAAAGAAAGCCGGCACAAGTACGCGCCGTTCTGAGCAATCTATTGGCAGCTAATATCGGGTCCACGCTGACATTGATGTTCCTTGCCCATCAGATGTTGGTATCGCTCGACGCCATGGTTCGGGCCTTAATTCGCCGGTTCTTTACTGGCAGAAAGATGCTTGAATGGGTGACCTCGGCCGAAGAGGAAATGGCTTTGACCCGGCGGACTCCTCTAGACATCTATCTCGATTGGACACCGGCGCTTACTTTTGTAATTGGAATTTTCGTCTTCGTGGTCAGGCCCATGGCACTGCTGGCAGCTTTGCCCGTGCTTGCACTCTGGGCCTCCAGCAAGTTTGTATCTGCGTGGCTCAATCAACCGCCTCAGCCGGCGCAGATGCCACAGACCGAGAACGAACAACTCATGCTTCGAAGAATTGGCTTGCGCACATGGCGGTATTTTGCCGACCATAGTAACGAATCCAATCACTGGTTGATTCCTGACAATGTACGTGAGGACTCACAATTTGTGGATAATCGGCTTTCGCCAACCAATTTGGGATTTCTATTGAACGCAAGACAGGCCGCCTACAAGCTTGGCTACTTAACTCTGCCCGAGTTTGCTGACTTGACCGCAAAGACACTTTCGACCATGGAACGACTGCCGAAGTTCCACGGACATTTCTACAATTGGTACAACAACATTGCTTTCCAACCGCTCACTCCTTTGGTCGTGTCCTCCGTCGATAGCGGGAATCTGGTCGCATCACTATGGACTCTAGAACAAGGCTGTCTCGATCGCCTACGTAGTCCTGTGCTCGAAGCGACACAGGCGAGCGGATTGTCCGATCATCTTTTCGAACTCGTCAAGCTTCACGCGCTGCCTAATCGCATCGCGAGGAATTTCGCGCGTCTTAGCCGACGTGACTGGATTGAGGCATTCCAAGAATTCCCCCTCGAGGCACTTCAGCACAAACAAGGTAAGCGTGCTCGTAAAAATGATGCCTCTTGGTTTAAGAATCAGGCTCGACTAAGAATTGAGCGTGTTCGTTCGACTTTGCAATCCTATGCGCCGTGGCTTCGGCCGGAATTTCGGTCGCTCGAAGAGAGCCTGCCGGGGTTGGATTGGGGCAAATGGGACACCATCGCATTAAACAAATTGCCCGCTTTCATTGATGCCTTACAACTGGAAATCGCGCTGGTTTCGGAATTGCCCGAGTCCACCACATTCAGTACACCGAGCCGGCGTGCGTGCCAACGGCTGGCGGCATTGCTCCCCGACGCGCGCAACAACATCGTTACCTTAATTGACCAATTGGAAACAATCGCTGCTCAAGCGGGCGATTTTGCAGGAACAACTGACTTCACCTTCATGCTGCATCCGCAACGCAAGCAGCTTTCGGTTTCCTATGATGTCGCATCCCAACAGGCGAGTGACGCCTGCTACGATCAACTGGCATCAGAGTCCCGCATGGCATCGTTCGTCGCGATTGCCAAGAACGACATTCCTCAAGAATCATGGTTTTCTCTCGGTCGCCGCCACAAGCTGAATCACGGCCGCATAGTCTTACTTTCCTGGGCCGGTACCATGTTCGAATATCTGATGCCCACCCTCTGGATGGAAACTTATCCTGGCACTCTACTCGACCGCGCATGCGCGGAGGCGGTTTACGCTCAACGTAAATATGCCGAATACAAGCACGTGCCCTGGGGAATATCTGAATCAAGCTATGCCGATCGCGATCCCGACGGCGGATATAAGTATTTTGCATTCGGCGTCCCCGATCTGGCATTAAGAAACGAAGAAAATCAGGCGTTGGTCATTTCGCCCTATTCCACTTTATTGGCGCTGCATATCACTCCAACGGAGGCCTTGAAGAGTTTGCGCACCATGGAACGCTCAGATTGGCTCGGGTCATTCGGCCTCTATGAAGCGGCGGACTATACGGATCCGGTGACCAAAAAACGTATTCGTCACCCCACTCTGGTGAAATCGTGGATGGCACACCATCAGGGTATGAGCCTGCTTGCAATTACAAATTTCCTATGTGAAGGCGTGATGCGACAGTGGTTTCACAAGAACCGCAACGTGCAAGCTACAGAACTTTTACTTCAAGAAAGGCCAGTAACACGCATGAATCTACCGTCGCGGTCGCATACGCTTGCCGCGTAAACCATGAAGGCTAACATGGTTCGACCTTATTTGGCTTTATTGTCTTTCCTCTGTTGGAGCGCGGCGAGTAGGCTATGTAGCGCACAAGCCTCAGGAGCATCTGTGCCCGAGCAAATAAGCATCAATTTGGCCGCACCAACCAAAGAGTTCCCGCATTTTTGGGAGCAGATGTTTGGGTCAGGGCGGGCGATCTTGTCTCTAAGGAACGACTATCGCAACGATTTGCAAGCCGTTCGCGCTGCAACCGACTTGAAGTACGTCAGATTTCACGCGATCTTGGATGATGAAGTTGGTGTATACGACGAAGATGCTCAAGGCCGGCCAATTTATAACTTCTCTTATGTAGATCAGATTTACGATGGGCTCTTAGCGGAGCATGTCAAGCCATTTGTCGAACTGAGTTTCATGCCGACAAAATTAGCTTCCAAGCCCGGTGCGCTTCATTCTTTTTGGTATAAGCCAAATACTTCTCCGCCAAAAGATTGGGCCAAGTGGGACGCGATGATCTCTGCCTTTGCCCGGCACTTAATCGATCGCTATGGGATTGATGAGGTTCGCTCCTGGTATTTTGAGGTTTGGAATGAGCCGAATCTGGATTTTTGGTCCGGCGAACCCCGGCAGGAAAGCTACTGGGAGCTTTACGATCACACTGCGAAAGCACTAAAGAGCATTGACTCCCAATTGCGCGTCGGCGGCCCGGCAACGGCACAAGCCGCCTGGGTGGACGCGTTTATCCACCACTGCGCTGCCAACCACATTCCGGTAGATTTCGTTTCTACTCATGTCTATGGTGACGACACATCGCAGGATGTTTTTGGTACTTCGGAAGAAATCCCGCGCCGCGACATGGTATGCCGTGCGGTAAAGAAGGTGCACGATCAAATTGCAGCATCTTCCATGCCGCGCCTCCCTTTGATATGGAGCGAATTTAATGCCACATACCGGAATATCACCGACATCACAGACTCCACTTATATGGGGCCGTGGCTTGCCGACACGATCCGGCAGTGCAGCGGCATGGTCACCATGATGTCGTACTGGACATTTTCCGACGTATTTGAAGAGCAAGGAGTGGTAAAAGCGCCTTTTTACGGTGGCTACGGCTTAATTGCAGAACGCGGGATTCCGAAACCCGCCTACAATGCGTTCTTGATTCTTCATCGCCTCGGCGAACGGCGCATTTCAGATTCTGGCTCAGTTCTGGTCACGAAACGCAACGATGGAGAGTATGCCATTGCGGTTTGGAACTATGCCGAGCCAAACGAAAAAGGGGGAATAAAAACGTTTGAACTCAACTTTACCGGTAAAAACGTAAAGCATGCATTGATCTATCGCGTTGATGACGAGCACGGCAATGCTCGGCGAGTGTACTTGAATATGGGATCGCCACGCTATCCGACCGAGGAACAAATCAGAGGTTTGCGAAACGCGGCACAACTGCCCCCACCAGATCAAATGAGGATCCAAGAGCAGCGGTTGACGATTTCCGTGCCCGCGCACGGTCTCGCATTGATCGAGATCCACTAAAACAAAGGTTTGTCAGAGGGAGTGTAGGGATGAAATCCTGCCCGCTCCATGCCCCTGGTAGCTTCGGCGTTTTTCATAAATGTTTTCCACACAAAATTCGTTCGCAAATTTTCAGCCATTAACAATGTAATGCCCAAATCGATCCCGATGACATCATGGCCATACCATTGTTTGAGAGGATTAAAAGCGTCCACGTAACCGTAGCGGCTCCAGGCAGCAGGATAATGGTTGCGAATGTTATGCAGCACCCTCAAGGTCGCCTTCGGAAGAAACGGGAGTGAACCTCCAGTGGCGCAAGGAACAACTGTTCCATCAATCGGCCCCAGCGCCGGTGGCCCCCCCCACACCACGTACCCGAGCTGCGAATCGGACGACGTTATTCCCCAAAGATCGTCGGAATAGTCGGGAAATTGTTTGGCTAGTTCGAGGCAAAACCTGCGATGTGCTTCTGTCGCAATCGCTGAATTTTCAAAATAATCGGCATACTTATCCCGCTTATTGCGAAAATCAAACCAGGCCTGCGAATACTGGTGAACAAAAAGCGGAGCGAACGAACCGATATAGCGCAGGCCGTCGTATTCAAACTTTACGCGCTTCCATGCGTTCCACACTTCCACGTTCAACGGATAGGCCGACGAACCGAGCCCCAGCAAGTACATCATCATCAGTTCGCTGTAATAGTCCCAGCGATAAGGCAAGAACCCCGTTTCGGGCCGCCATCCATGGGGAAGCAGAGTTGTGTCTTCCGAAAGCCACGTCCAGTCAACGCGATTGAAGATCTCATACGACAAATTGCTGATTTCGGAGTGCGCTTCAAAATGTGCTCTACATGTTAGGATGCCGCAAAGAAGAATGGCCGTATCCACCGAAGACACTTCGGAATCCCACACACGTTCACCTGTATTCACATTCGCGAAGTGGTAGAAAAAGCCCCGATGTGTCGGAAGTTTTTTCCAAACAAATCGAAGCGTCGCGAGGATGCGATTGCGCGCATCGTCGGTAGAAACATAATGACGGCTTTCGGCAATACATAATGCGGTCAGACCGAAACCCGTCGCCGCGATGCTGGCAACGATACTATTATCGTTGGCATGAGCATTGCAACGATCTCTCACCAACCCCGTTTGTGGATTGGCCTGGTCCCAAAAATATTGAAAGTGCACCTTCTCTATTTCGTCGAGCAAGCCATCATCGTCGGCGGAGATTTGTTCGGCCGAAGCGCCGGCATCGGGTTCGATATTCCGAAAAAAAGACGCGGCGAGCGCCCCGTGCGACGCAAGTGGAAGAGACAGACCTGCACCTGCAGCTTGTTTCAATAATTCGCGACGGGATAGCCCGCGATGTCGCGGATCGTAGCCGGCCATCGTACAATTTTAGATGGCGAAACGCCGATACGGGAATTTTCATCTAAACATTTTTGTCAACTTACCGCACCACGTTCTCTCGTGCAAAGAATTGCAAACATTACCGTCGTAGCGGCTTCGGGAATCGTTCTTGTCGCTGGGCTATGGGTCACGTTATCGGTCCTGCGCAAACATAGGCGCGTTACGATCACAGGGGCAGTATTGCGCCAGAATGCTGATCCCAACAAACAGAGCCCAATTCCTGGAGTGCGCGTCACCGCCATAACGGGCACAGCAGAGAGTAAAACAACGTCAGACCAGCTAGGACAATTTAGTCTTACCCTGCCAAAAGGCTTTCGCCGACGGCAAGCCATTACGCTCGACTTTCAACACGCCGATTATCAAGCCCTCACCATCCACGATTTTATCGGGGACAAACTTTACATCGCGCGGCTTGCTCCGCTGGATAAAAGCTCTCGACGTGATGACAACCAGCCTGCGACGACAGTCGCAAACGTGCGGGTTCGCTATCTGGTAAAAACCACCACCACAGCGGACATCGGGAGCGCCGTTAGAACCTTTCAGGTCAAAAACATCGGCAATGTTCCCTGCAAAGCGAGCCCTCCCTGCTCACCCGATGGAAAATGGAGAGCGAATATTGCTGCAACGCAATTGGACGCAGGCGAAGGGAATGAGTTTCGCAATATCCGCGTCTCCTGCATCGCAGGGCCGTGTCCATTTACGAAGATCGAACGTGAAGTTGTTACTAACAACGGCCGCCAGCTGGATATCAGCGCAAGGGCATGGTCAGATACCGCTACATTTCTGATTGAAGCCGAAGTCGTGCACACGATGGTGAGCGATCTCGTCCGCGAATCATATCCCGTAATTTTTGGTCCTTCATTGAATTTCAGTCTGCCGGTCGCTGCCGAGGGCCCGAGCCTTGAGGCGGAAATCAATGGCGAACCGATCGTATTCCCGCTCGGCCCATCATTATCTTTAAGTTGGGGGCAGTGTACGTTGAGTCACAACAAGGATCAGACAACCGTCTACCATTGCGAACTGAAACCCGGGTACCGCTTTAAGTAGCTTGCTTCTAAGGCGCGCGGTTGGGTGCGGCAACAACAATTTGTGAAGCGACGTAAAGTTTCCCATCAAAACTGGCGCTCACGGTGACATCGTTGCCCTCTCGCAGCGAGGCGACTACGGGCAATCGACTTTGATCGAAACTGACGTCGTACATTTTTTGATCGCGAGGGTCGATAATTGCGAGTCGGCCTGAGTGGACATCGAGAAAAGCAATTTTCCCGCTAAACACAAAGGAACTGCCTGGCGTGGCTAAGATGGAAATGCGTCTCACCACTCCCCCACCGCCCGCTTGAAAATCAGCCGCGATTAATGTCCCCGGCGCTAAATCACTGATTGTGGTATTGGCTGCCTGCCCCACGCCGGCTATCTGCGTGCCCGTGGGCACCTTTAATTTGACCGGCGTGGAGGACAGCGAGTCCCGCAGCAGGAGTTCGCCGCGCCCGCGATCAAATTGAACTACCTGACCTTGCATTTCGCCTTCCGGCGCCTGCGTTAAACTATGAACGCTGCGCGCAAACACAGTACTGCCGTCGAGCATCGTCTCCACAGAAACGTGATCCCCCGGATGGAGATCTTTTACCTGGCATAATTTGCCATCACGAAACATCTTGGTGCGAACATCGAAAGCGATCTTCATATCGTGGCCACCGAATACCCGTAGAACAATTAGATCGCGGACCCGATCCAATCGTTTGATCGCGCCTCCTACCACTGTTGATTTTCCTGATGGCATGGCGGGAAGATCAGGCAATGGCTTGATCGGAGATTGACTGCTAACAACAGGCGGAGCCGTGGCAGGTAGTGATCCGGTCGTGTCGCTGGAAGCCAACGAAGTCGCTTGCCCGAATGCCGCGCAGATAAGCAGCATCGGGAGCATCACTAACGGCCTCGCCAGGTTGCTTGATCGTAACTCTCTCATTTTCGTGACGTTTTGATGCTTTCCGGTTGCAACGCGTGGTCTCGGCCAACCCAAAAAAGTCCGCCGCCCCTGGCAACAGATGCGCCGCCATGGCATCCAAATAGCGCCTCTGTCGTTTTCTTGTGATATGGGTCGATTAGCAAAATTCTGTACCGCCTCGTGCCTTCTAGGGCAGCTCATGCTGTTTCTGGCGGCCCCGAAAGCCTTCGCCGATAAAGATCTCAAAATCACCATTCCCCGGCGCAGCCACCTAACGCCGGTGCAAAAGCTGAATCGTGAAGGAGTTGCGGAGATAGAGAAACACCAATACGCTAAGGCAGAAGCCGCGTTCATGAAGGCTTATTTGTACGATTCCAGCGATCCTTTCACTCTATACAACCTGGGTTATGCGTCGGAATTACAGGGAAATCTCGATCGCGCCCAGAAATTCTACGGGTTGGCTGTTGAGCAGGCCACGGATGCGACCATTGATCGTACGAACGTTCGTTCGCTAAAAGGACAACCGATGCGTAAAGCAGCCCTTGGGATAGACGATCGCGAATTGCGCGTCAACCAAGCCAACATCGACGCAATTAGGCTCTTGGGGGCAGGTCAGCCCCGGGAAGCCGAATTTGTCCTAAGACGGACCCTGCAACGTGATCCGCAGAATCCCTTCACCTTAAACAATCTTGGAGTGGCCCAGGAAGCGCAAGGAAACTTTGTCGACGCCGAGAAGTCATACCGTCAAGCTGCCTCGATTCACTCCCCGCAGACTTCCTTTGTTACTTCGACCGGCGCCGCATGGCGCGGCAAACCCGTAAGTGAAGTTGCTAGCGCTAACGCCGCTGCCGTTGAGCAACGGCTCGGATCCGCAAATACCGCCCAAGCGCAGGCGTCGCTGCTGAATGTGCAAGGTGTGGCAGCCATTAACCGCAACGACTGGACAACGGCGTCGCAAGATTTCCAGAAGGCATACACTCTCGACCCGCGTAGCGCATTTTCGCTAAACAATGAAGGGTTTTTGGCCGAGACGGACGGCGATTCTGAAACGGCGCAGTTCTTTTATGAACGTGCCAAGCTCGCCCAGAATTCCTCTGCCGCGGTCGGTTTGGCAACTCGCCGCGATGCCGAAGGCTCGAACGTCGCCTCCATTGCAAATGGCAGTTCCCGGCAGGTCGAAACGAGGCTCTCAACCTTGGAACAGCAACGTAGGAAAGAAGATATTCCTGTCGTGCTCAGGCATCGCGATAATTCTCCAGTCGTGGAACCATCTCCATCTCCTTCCGCGACTCAACAATAAGGAACCTATGACCACGTCTGCAGCCAAAGCAAGTTCATTTGATCCTCGCAATTCAGCCTTCAATTCTCCGCCGGAGTGCATTTTATTGTCGCAACTTCTGCTCTCCCCTACGCCGGAGACTGAAATTCAGACAGAGGCTCTAGCATGGGAAACCCTCGACAAAATGCTCGCATTGGCGCAATCACACCACGTCGTCATGCGGGCATTACCCGTTTATGCGCAACTTGAGCAGCGAAACGGTCACGTGGCATGGGCATGTGATGCCATGCATCGCGAACAGGCGAGAGTGGAAAACGCCGTTGGCTTTCTCGCGCGGATTTGCAGCGCGTTGGAGGAAAACCGGTGCGAAGTCGCAGTTATAAAATCGTTGGATCACTGGCCCGATTTAGGCAGCGATTTGGATTTATATACAAACGCTGAGCCCGGCAGAATTATTGATCTGATGAAAGTGTACTTCGATGCGAGGCTTGCGCCCCGGAGTTGGGGCGATCGCTTGGCGAATAAATGGAACTTTATTGTTCCAGGCCTTCCAGAGCTTGTGGAAATTCATATGCGCCGTCTCGGGCAAACGGGCGAGCACGTTGTTTTCGCGAACGGCTTGTGTGCACGGGCGAGGCAAATTCAATTGCCGCCAAAAACATTTCGTGTATCCTCACCCGAAGATCGCATAATAATCTGCACGTTGCAGCGTATGTATCGTCATTTCTATGCGAGGTTGTGCGACATTGTTGACACCTTACATCTCATAGAAAATGACCCTGCCGGAGTGGACTACGAAAAACTGCAGAACACTGCTTCGCGCGCCGGTATTTGGGAGGGTACTGCTACATTTCTGGTGATCGTGTCTGACTATGTGCGTGCATACCGGGGATACGGCATCGAACTACCACGATGGGTGCGCTCGTCGGCCAAATTCAACGCTAACCAGGTTTATTTCCGCAATGGCTTCCTGCGCATTAGTATTGCGCCTCATTCCATGAAGCTTTATGCATCTCAACTCGCGTCCATGCTCTTTCAAGGAGATTTGGTGGGAACAGCCAGGCTGAGTCTCCTTCCCTGCCTCGCGGTGGCTGCCGCCACCGGGCAAAAAATTACTGGAAGCGACAAAGGAATTTGGTAAATCCGCCAGAAAACTCTCCGATCGGCCCTTCTGATATCTAGACGCTCGAAATTTTCCCCATTAATCTAGCTTCAATGCACCTTTGGACTCGCGTCTAAGGGATCCCCTGATTGACCGTGTACAAAGACCGTATTACTTTTCGATAAACACGCGCCGCTGTCACAGCAAAAACTCAGGGGCCACCTACTGAGATGAAGCCCGTCTTCATTTCATCCAGGTGCCTTTGGATTCCAAAACGAGTCGCACATTTTCCTGAGTGCGCGTTTCCAACCGGCATTGGAGGAATTAGGAATGAAGAAGTGGCTTACGATTTTTTTATTCGCGGCATGGGCAATGCCGGGCTTTGCGACAGTCACAGTGAAAACTCCCGCCAACGGGGCAACCGTCAGTTCGCCGGTACCTTATTCCGCTACCGCAACCACCAGTACCTGCACAAAAGGTGTGGCCTCAATGGGGCTCTACGTTGATAATCAACTCGTCTACGTGCAAAACGGCGCCAGCCTGAATACCAACTGGCAGCTCAGTCCGGGAAAATACAACACGGTCGTAGAGGAATGGGATTATTGCGGCGGCGCGACCTATACTCCAATCGCAATTACCGTCAGCAATCAAAGCGGTGTTTGGGTCACTTCTCCCACGAACGGCGGCTCTGTCGGGTCTCCAGTAAATTATGTCGCGACCGCGTCAACGACGTGTAATAAAGGCGTCGCATCCATGGGCGTTTATGTCAATAATAGCCTGACGTACGTAGTGCAGGGTGCAACTCTCAACACCAATTTGTCTTTCAATCCGGGCACTTACAATACAGTGGTCGAAGAGTGGGACCACTGCGGCGGGGCAGCTTATACTCCCGTCAAAATCACGGTTACTGGTGGAAGCGGAAATGGCAAGACGCTCACCGCTTTGCAAGCCAGCGGAGGGTGGAAGGCCTACGGCGAATATCCTCCCGATTACAACACCTGCACCCAGTGTGGACCTGGCGTGACGTGGTCGATGGAACAACACATTACGTCTCCATCGATGAGTGGCAATGCGTCTCAGTTCAACATCGGTGGAACCACCCCGTATTCCGACGTTCTCTGGACGAATCCTTTGATAGGCCAAAACTCGACGCAAGGGCTTCCAGACAACAATCACACTTTGCTGCCCACCCTGCATAACTTCACTTATGACGCTTATTTCTACGGATCAAATTTGTCCCTGTCGCAAGTGCTGGAGTTCGACATCAGCATGTACTTCAACGGGCTTAGCTTGGTCTGGGGAAACCAATGCCGCATCGCTGGCGGCAATGAATGGGATATCTGGGACAATGTAAATTCCAAATGGGTGTCTACCGGGTTCGCATGTAATCCGATCAACAATGGATGGAACCATCTAACCATTCAAGTACAGCGCGAATCCGATAACACGCTGCTATTTCAATCCATTACCTTAAATGGAGTTAAGAACACCATCAACAAAACCTACGCTCCAGGATCATGCCCAAGCGGCTGGTGGGGCATTACTGTGAACTATCAAATGGATGGCAACTCCAAACAATCCTCTTACACAACATACGTTGACAACTTCACGTTTACCTACTGGTAAATGTGGAGGACGCGGATGGCTTGATGGCCATCCGCGTTTTTACACTTCCACATTGTGAGCTGTATCAGTCATTGCAACCTGTAGGTTCGGACTTCGATTCAGCCCTAACATTTGCAAACATATCGAGTAAACCTCGGCGGCATTTTGCACAACTGTCTGTTCCCGAATCACTCTTATACCCGGCGCCATTCTGCTGAGGTCAAGATAGGTTTCACGATTGCGACGTAGAAACTCGAGTGGATATTCTGGCTTGCGCGCTCGCGCTTGCTCCGGATCCGCGTCGAGCAAGATGGCCACATCTGGTTGGCGCGTCCATCGCAGTGTGCACCTGGCAAATAATTTCTGCCATTTGGAACCAGCCAAATTCAGATTCGCTAACTCGTCGTAAATATATCGGTCGAAGATAACTACGTCGGGAGAAGTTCGCGTGGCCCGGCGCACGACGACATTCAAGTGCAGGGAGTCCAGTAAGTACAGAAATAAACGCACGGGTGTCATATACCACGACTGAACGTTCTTATCTCTGCGATTTACGGGGCGCTGGGGAGAACCGACCCCGGTCTCACTCTTGAAGAAACTATGACTTGAGACCTCCCGAACCCGCTTTAGCATGGCGACGTCGTCCCAAAATCGAATCGAACTTACTCTAGCGCCGCATACTACAAGGCTTCGCTGAAGAGATTCAATTTGTGTGGTTTTCCCAGCACCGTCAATCCCCGAAAAGCTAACGATCAGTGGCAAGGTTGCGCGATTCATAGCGATGGATTTGACTAGCGTGCACCAGGCGGACGGCTCGGGCTGGCGTTTGCAAGTGCGACCACAGTCCCTACGGCCGCAACCGTTCCCAAAACGATGCCAAGGCTAATCAATATCGTGCGCACTCGATGTTGCTTAGCTGGCGCAATCGCAGCTCCAGCGGGGCTAAAGACGGCGACACCTGCAGCCGGTACTTCCGGTGCGACGGCGGTGCCGACCGGCATCTGGGAGGGTGTCGCAGGGTTGGAGGACTGCCCCACCTCGGGATTTTCCGGCAGTGCTTGAGTCTCGTTAGAAGAAGCCTGATTGGAAACGGATTGATTAAGAGGTGTTTGAGAAGACACTTGTTGCGCAATCCCCGAACTAACAAACCACAGCAGCAGACATCCAATCAAGGCTGTGCTCTTCACCTTCATATTCATCCTTCGAGCATCGACCTCGCGGCATAGACTGCTTTTCATTTTTTCATCCATCGAATTTAGTCACCGCTGGAATGAATTACGTTCACAGCCGGATTGCTGACATACAAATCATCCGCCCAAGCGTCCTCATAGACGCTCTCTGCTGCGTCTTGCGCGTTGTCGTAGACATCGCATATCTGATCAAGACCGGTTTGCTGGAGTGTCCATGCCAATTCGGCGGACATTGAGGCCACTTTTATATCGCCATTCTGCTTGAGAATCTCTTCAAAACACTTCATCAGAACCACAATTCCGGAACGGTCAATCGCAGAAACATGGGAAAAATCGAAGACAACAGTCGGGCGTACTTTTTTCAGCGCCGGCTTGGTTTCTTCCAGAAACGACCACGCGTCACCAGCGATAAAGTGGCGTGGTACTTCCTTAATTAAAACGTTGCGTTTCATCATTGTCCCCAAATCCCTCATGCTCCATACAACATAGCGGCCTGACTCGAACTCTTCCATCCAGTCAACGCCGTAATTCGCTGAAGGACTCACTGTATGCTGTGATCGGAGAGTTCTATTAGAGGATGGCCTGCATTCGCAATCAGCAAACGTCGAAGGTCCTTTTCAGGATCATGGAGGCAATGCCGCAGCAAGTTCGCCGCATAACGGACGAGTGTTGAAAAGTTAGTCTTGTACCAGCAGCAATAGATCATGCGGGGGGAAACACCGCAGAAGCAACGGACATGCTCCACGGAGTTGGGCGACGACAAGATTGCGGCCACCAACCGATGATTACCGTCGAGAACGGTCCAAGGACCATTGTGCGACGTGCCAATCAAAATGATTGCTCCTCTATCCTTTACGTGCGAGTCCTTTTGTTGCAGATCTTCAATTTTATTGAGAAATGCCAGGTCCGCAGACTCTGCGGCTTCTCCCGACCGGATAGACTTGATGATCCGCGGCAACGAATAATCCCCACGCGCCAGCTTTCTCCATTGCGCTCGTGGAAAAACGCGAATGCGGTCAAAATGCACTGCGCCCAGCTCAGTCTCAAACCACTCGGTGTCTTTTGGAAGTTCTCTCCACAGTGAACCATGCCGCAGGTAAAACAGCGCGAGTCGGGTGGCATTCTCAATTGCGTCGTTGTAGTTGGGAGAGTCCACGACTTTGGCCAGGGATTGCCGGTAATCATTGAATTCCGGACCTTGAAAATCTGTGCGCAAGAATTCTCCGATGACCTCGTGCTGAGTCGCGCCGCGAAGGCAGCGCAGTTCTTCGATTGCGGACGAGGCACTGGAAGTCTTTTTGCGCCGCAGCCAATCCGCCAGAAAAGGCAGGGCGACAATGAACAGAAGCATGCTCATCATCACCAATTGGACGAGGATGACTTGTTGCAACGAACGGTGGAAGCGGTAAATGCTAGCGATAAGAACAACGCTGAACATGAGTTGAACCCAGCTGGTATTGGCAATTTTGTGTGACATCTCGTAGGCAATCATCACCACGCTAAGCGAGTAGACGCAGGTGGTGGCAGCGTAAAGAGAAAGGAGATAAGGCAAGCCATATTTGCCGGTTACAGCGAACTGGTTACCGAAAAGCACAAGCCATATCGAGCCTGGCGCGGTCCACAACGCTAGGGACAAAATCGCTCCAATACCCAAAACAAGCAGAAGCGACATGCCTAAAACCTTGCGGCTCTCTAGTTCTTGCTTGCGCGCGCTGGCGACGATGGGAAACATCGTATTCACAATCGCCCAAGAAAAGGCGAAAACCACGCGTCCCACCAAAGCGACTGCGGCGTACAGACCAGCAGGATTCGGGGGAAAGAAATGTTTAACCACGACAATGTCGCAGTTGTTAATCACCACCTGTCCCACAAAAAATACAATTGCCTGCATCGCCTCGCGGAATGCGTCCGGAATCACTATTCGTTTCCCTGATGCATTCGGCAGTCTGGGCAAGGCAAAGATGTATGCTGTCGCGACCGCGGCGGCATTCGCTGCGATTACGCCCTTTACGCCGTAACCGAGACGGATGCAAAGCAGCGATCCGCATAAGCGGACGAAACCTTCCAGAACGAGATTCTTGGCAAGCCCGCGGAATCCACACGTCCCTTGCAAATATCCGCGGCGAGTGCCCAGCGGAATATAAAAAGCTACCCCAGCGCCCAAAAGCACGACCAAAGTCGGGTCCTGAAGCCGTAAATACTGCGTGATCGGATTCCGGAAGAGCAGAAACAGCAGAGCCACAATAAGCCCGCAGGCCCACGAACTGCTGTGAAATTCGTGGTATGCATTGCTGCGCTCTTGCGGAGACTCCTGTCGGGCAACCACTTTGGCGGAGACGATTTGAAAGGAAAGCGTGACTGCGGAGACGAGTATCAGCAGGGTGTAGACGGCGCTGGCATTGCCGAAATCTGTTGGCCCAAGAAATCGTGCAACGGCGATGTTGTAAATGAAATTAATTGCGGTGGCAAACCCGGAACCGACAAGCAGCACGAAACTGCCGGAGAGTACACGAGCCTGAAGGCTCTTGCTTTCGACTGTGGAAGGTTCGTTCACAATTGTGGTCCCCGCAGCAGAAGGGAAACGCAGTTCTGATGCAACAACCGCCCTATCCGCTGCCTGAACCTACTAGCTCTTTTCGGGGTTCTAGCGCCGGATGACAACCCGAAATGACGTGCGCGCCTCTAATCGGAAGCATCCATGCTAAAACGAAGCAAAATACCTCTTGCAGTCGTGGGAATCCTCTTGCTTCAAGCCTGCGCGCCAACACGTTACAAACCGGCCATGTTCGCTGATTTCTCCAAAACCGGTCCAGTTACCAAGACTTTGGCGGTTTACGAGCCGTGGTTTGGCCATCCGCAACACATTTCTGTGGGCTATTCATCGCACGATCCGGTGGAAATACGAAAGCAAATCAATGAAGCCGAGAGCATGGGAATTTACGGTTTTGTCGTGGATTGGTACGGCGATCGCGAGCCATTTCTCGACCAAAGTTACGCGTTACTGCAGTCGATTGCAGCGCAAACGAATTTTCACGTCGCCATCATGTACGACGAAACGGAAGCGGCTTCCGACCAGGCAACGGATGACGCTTTAGCCGCATTTCAGAAATTCAATACTACATACCTCGCTCCGGACACGCCTGGACGGTCCGCCTATCTCACATACAACGGACGCCCGGTGATCTTCATCTTCCCCAAGGGAGGAACCACAAATTGGCATCGCGTACGGCAAGTCGTGGATAAATGGGACCAACCTCCACTCTTGATTTATGAACAGCGGCAGACGCCATATGTCGCTGACTTCGATGGCTTTTTTGCCTGGATCAATCCTGGGAGAAAAGGCTGGGCGGCGAATGGCAGCAATTGGGGAGAAGATTATCTGCGTGCTTTTTATACGAAGATGACGACGCAATACCCTGACAAAATTGCCGTTGGAGCAGCCTGGCCAGGCTTTGATGACAGCAAAGCCTCCTGGAGCCTCAATCGTCATATGTCGCAGCGCTGTGGAGCAACACTAGTCGATACGATGAACATGGTTTCGCAGTATTACACTCCAGATCGCCCGCTTCCTTTCCTGCTCATCGCGACGTGGAACGATTACGAGGAAGGCTCAGCAATTGAAGCCGGACTCGCGAAGTGCAAGCCCGGCCAGGAACAATCTGCCGGCAATTGATTACGCAGCCGGAGAGGCCGACCTTGTTCCATCTCTTTGCCAGGTTTCTAGCACGCGTTGCCTCGTATGAGAGGCGCGATAAACCTCATTGACGATAGAAAGTGGCCGGCTACGGATTTCGTCATAGACACGGCCTATATATTCACCCAGTAGCCCCAGGCTGAGCAACACGAGCGAACCAACCAGGCAGACCGTCGCCGAGATGCCAGACGTCAACGTCACTGTGGGAGCACGCGACGCCAGCGCGACTGTGCCTAGTATGGCGGTTGCGATTGCCGCGAGCCCAGACAACGCAAAACTTAACCGCAAAGGTTTGTAGCTGAAGCTGGTGATGGCATCCATCGCGTACTTAATGCGGCTAAGGAAAGTGAGTTTACCCTCACCACCGATTCGATCCTGTCGATCGTAATAAACAATCGTCGTCCTATAACCGACCCACGCGCGCAGGCCTGGCAAATAACGATTGCGCTCGCGAAGCCCGTTAATAGAATCAACCGCTTTTCGATCGAGCAAACCAAAAATGCCTGAATCCAAAGGGATAGGGAAATCTGAGAGAGCGCCTAGTAGGCGATAAAAAATGGGAAAGAGAATGGCCAGTACTTTGCGGCCTTCCTGCCGGCTGCGTCGAACCGCGGCGACTACCTGAGCGCCATCTCGCCAGGCCCTTACAAACTCTGGGATGACGTTGGGAGGATCCTGTAAATCGGCGTCCATCAGCACGATCGCGTCGCCTACCGCAGTTTGCAAGCCGGCAGCAAGGGCTCCCATATGGCCAAAATTGCGCGAGAGATTCACAACGACGATGCGCGAATCGTAGGTCTGCTGATCTCGCAGCATGTGAAGTGAGTCGTCTTGCGAGCCGTCATTCACATACACGACCTCCCAATCCTCGCCGATGTCCTTCATCGCATGAGCGACGGCTTCGTGAAGCTGGGGGATTATTTCCTCTTCGTTATAGACCGGCACAACGATTGAAATCATCTCGGGGCTCCTAACACTTCTGAGTACCAGCAAACACTTGCTACAAACTGACTATTTCTGCGCTCTAACGCTATCTTCGACGTTGGCATCCGCTTGCAACATCCTCACCTTCCAACTCACCTCGGTTGGGGTCAAGACAGCCACGTATCGCGCCTTCACGTGTTGTGTAGCCTGCGCTTTCCCGTGATCGGAAAGCTCAACGTCGTACTCCGCATCATCCACAACCTGAATCGATAGCCCTTCGGGTGAATAAAAAACGAACGTCAGATGGTGTGAGCGATCGCGATAAGCGGTTGTAATGTTTGCTTTCACTTGTTCGCCAATCACGGCCGCAAGTTTTTCTTTTGCGATGCCGGTAAAAGCCGGATCCAGCGCATCTGCGTTATTTTCCTGGAGCGCCAGAGACATGCTTCGCCAGCACTTCAGGTAGTCGCGAACCACGGCATCTTTTGTCTGATCTTCGAGTTGGCGTGGACCGAAAGACCGTGCAACTTCAACTTGAACCACAGGTTGCGCCCCGCCATCCGTGGACGCGTCGGCTCTCAGGCACAATAAGGCGCATGCAAGGGCAATCACGAGCGGTACCGTGGCTCCACTCCTCCGCATTCTCATCGTCAGGATCACTGGCCACCGTTCCAACGAAGCTGATTACCAAGCACTTCTCCGGCCGCAACTGTGATGACCGCGCCTTTATTAGCCGGCATATCTGCCTGTGCAATGCCATTCTTCAGAGGTGCGTCCACCGTCGAACGGTCGTCGTCAAACACCTCGGTAAAGGTCACAATGGTACCGTCGGCTACCAGATTCCCCGTGCAATCGCGAAGTGCTTCCGTCTGAACGTGCAGCCGGCCACCAACCGGGCGTGCAGACATGCGTAGCTGGCATGGATCGCCTGGGACTTGCTGTAAAACTCGCAAAGACGTTGCGTCGCCTGCCACCGCTTCAAAACTTGCATTGCCCGCATGTGGCGAAGAATCCATTTGGATCCATGCCACACCGAGATGGCTGTCAATCGTCCGGCTCTCAGAGGCGATGTTTGGTACTGTTAGTTGAAAATTAACGGGTAACGATTGCAAAACCAGATTGTGGTAAGCGTCGAACACGTATGCGACGCCGCCGATTCCGTCGTGCAAGCCAACCGGTAAACGGGAAGGTCTCGCGAGAAAGCTCAAGGATGCTGCTACAGGCGAAGAAATGACGTTGAAATCCGCAGCTTCAGTCGAAGCCGACGTAATCAGAAAGACCGTATAGCGTCCCGCGTTAGAAATTTCATCAGGTGCGATTGAGACCTGCGACCCCAGTTGTACAAGTCTTTTGACGGCCCCACCGGGCCCAACGATGTAAAGCTGCCCATCCCCATTACCTTCGGTCGTGATAGAGATGATCTGCCCAGCTTGGACGGTCTTAGGAACGCTCAGGTCTGCGGCCAGCGCGCATTGCACCCAGAGCGATAGAACAACGCAGATTGTGCATGATCGAGTCATCAGAGTTTGGAGGAAATATACGAACTGGTAACGACCCGAAAACTAGCGACCCTATCCGCAATATCGACGGGTACGTTAATTGAGAATTGAGCCGGTAAATTTGGGAGGAGAGCACGGTTTTCGTAAGAATCTCCGACCCACAGCAACTGGCCGCGATTGTCGTAAAAGGTACCGAGAACATGGGTGATGTTCACGATTTGTCCGCTCTCGTTGCGCAGCTCGCCCGTCAGTAAACTATTAGGCGCGCCGGAGAGCTTCTGATTTTCAATCTCAATCACTGGATCCGCTGAAGCTGAAATCAGGCTTGACGACGGCTGCATCTTCACGCTGTCTACTTGCGATAGAGCCACGTTGGGAAAATCAATACGGAACGGCGACACCTGCTTGGGAAGAAGAATGTGGGAAACCTTATCGAAAGAATCTTCGGTTCCCAGTACTTCGTTATTCTTGCCTATCAACGTGCTTTTCACCGTAACAAACGCCGGGACAGTATCTTCGTTTAGGATCTCGCCTAAAATCGAAACGCCATTCCCGCGATCGATCGGGCGCATGTCGATAATGCGGACATGGGGAGATTCGACATTCTGCGCGGCCCAATCATCTCCAGGACCTCGATAGATCACATCCCAGCGCAAGTAATTCACTGGAATCACTTGCGGGGGAACTCGTGGCTCGGCCACGATCGGCCAGACTACTTCCCATTGACCGTTCTCTCTCGTCACGCGTAAATCGCGCGATTCCTGAAACGCGCCTACAACCGAAGACCAATCCAGATGAACCCGGAACATCCCTTCGTTTTCTGAGACATGCAGAGGTTGAGTCGAAAACTCTGTAAGGGTCGCATATGTACGCAGACTGGGATAGCCTCCATTCAGATCTCGTATGAAATCAGCTTCGGAGAATTGGGAACGGTTTGCCAGATTGCCGTAGGCGGCATTCCAATCCCGACTGCCGACTTCCCTGAGTAAATTCGTTATGGCGGATTGCGGTTCTGAAGCACTCGCAAATAAATATGCGGGCCCGGCCATGGCTTGCGCGGTGTGAATGGGCCAGATTGTGCCAATTGCAATAAGCGCCACGGTCGTAACTGCAATAAGCGATGCGAGTACAATTCCTCGGTTCACGATGCCAGCCTCCCGAAGACTAACTCCTCGCTTGCAGATTCTGGTTGCGTGACTGCGCGCTGGCGAGGCGTTCTAGCCGGTATTAGCAGGAAGAGCATCGCCAAAATACTACTGCCGATCGGCAACGTGCCCCACAACAATCCTTGCCACGCCGGAGGAATCTGTGGCGCGTTCACAGGTGTGGCCGGCGGAATATCGTCTCTTCCCCACACCGTGATTGTGCGGTCTTCGAGATCGTCCACTCTGCGCCAGCCGGCGAAAACGAGCAGAGGCTCATAATAAGGGTCGCGAACAAAAACCCATTTCAAACCGTAGTGATCGGCGTGATGAAGAATCGCGCTCAATGCTTCAAGTCCAGACTTGCCAAAGTATTTAGAGCTGGTCAGCGCGCCTCCGCCATGTTCCGTGAGTTCTGGCAGCATGCGTCCTGAATTCCATTCACCATCAACGCTGCCCGCATCGGTTAACCGGGCAAGGCGGGAAATTTTATTTCCAAAGCCAAGCGTTATATAGCGATAGTGGTCATGTCCATCGCGGTTTAGCCATGCGGCAACCGAGTCGACCTTAAAATCGACTGCATCGGCCGGTTTGTAGGTGGACCACGCCACCGCGAGCGCACATGTGGATGCGGCTGCGATGGTTAGCACGGCGACGCCTTTCATTCGAAAGCGGTCTATGCACTCTTTTGCTAACAAGCCGATAAATGGCAATGCCAACAAGCTGGCCCAATAAGTGAAGCGCTCCATTGTCAGCACTTCAAACGCACGCCCCAGCAACACTTTGCCAACCGGGGTGGTGCCGCCCAATCCCAAAAGAAAAGCAAGCCAAAACCCAAACAGTAACGGTCTAAGCCGTCTAACTGATGCGCCCCGCAAGACGATAAAAGGAAGGGCAAGGATCATTGCACCGTAAGGGACGATGAAATAATTAAGCCCCCATTGCGGGCTCAAGATGTAGTTCGCCCGGCTGGGGTGGGGGATGGGCACTTGTGTAACCGGATATCGAATCAGCGCGATCCAAAAGGGCAGAAGCACCACTGCAATCGCCGCGCCTATGAAACCTACCGCTACAACCGTTCTCACAATAATGCCGCTCTTCGATGCAGCTTCCCCATCGTCATTGCTCCTATCTAGAAATGCTAGGGCCACCACGGGGATGGCAAACAAGAACGACCCGAAGAGTAACGTGGCGTGATGCGCTGCGGCAGCGGCAATGCTCAAAGCTGATCCCTTAATCAGCGCTCGCCAGTCATTGCGTCGCAACCATTCATAAAGAAACGGGAGCGCATTGAGGTATAGCGGAGCCGCAAACGTGGTCGACAGTTGTCCGGCCGAATACACCAAGAAGCACTCGGCGCCAAGAAAGACAGCCGCTAGTGCTGCAAGAGATGCAGATCGTTCATCTACCCAGAGTCTCGCGAAGCGGTAAGCACCCAGCGCCAATAACAGGATGGCGATAAACTGCACCGCCATGTAGGCCATTTCCAAACCGAAAACATGCGAAAGCACTGCGACCCACTGCTGCGGCAGTGGGGGATAGGTAGTTTGAGAAAAACCCGCGTACCACTTGGTGTTCCACGGTTGGAACCAGTGGTGCAAATAATGCGAAGCGAAAAAAATATGGAAATTGGTGTCATACGACTTGAGCGGCAATTTCATGAGCAAGAGTGGCGCGTGAATCGCAAAGGCAGCCAGGAAAACAACGCTCAAGGGAATCGCACGAAGCTCAGATGAATTAACGCGCTGCACAATTTTCTCCGCGCGCTTTGGATTCACCCACCTATCTACGGGTTGCCCTTAGGGAGCCTCAGTTGTCAGCCAACTTGAGCGGCCTATTGGGAATCGAATCGTCGCGTTAAAGGTACATCCGCTGGAGCGTATAGTTGAAAACCAAATTCATCTATGGACTGTCGTCGTTCCTGTTTCTGTTGGGCACACATGGGATTCTTGCCCAGACGTACAAAGTCGATCAGTCCGCGCCCGAAAAGACCGACGTAAGCCGGCCGCAACACAACTCCGAAACTAAATCTCTGGGGTGGGGTTCGAACATTGAGAATGCGCGTCTGGCGCGTTCTGCGCAGCAGGCGTTGAAGAATGGCGATTACCCCGCCGCGGTTGATTATGCACAACGCGCGGCCCAAGCAGCCCCGGGAGATGCACAGTTGTGGTTCCTACTCGGTTACGCGGCGCGATTGGCGGGTAAACGAACCCTCTCAATAGATTCCTACAATCGCGGACTGAAGATTGTACCGTCATCGCTGGACGGGCAATCAGGCTTGGCGCAAGCCTATTACAGCGCCGGGCAAACGTCAGAAGCGGAAAGTATTCTCACCGGCATTCTCTCGTCGGATTCGCGTCGAACCAACGACATCGCTCTGCTCGGAGAGATTCAACTACGATCAGACAAATATGATGAGGCGATTTCTACTCTCGACAAAGCCGAACAGTCGCAGCCTTCTTCGCGCGTCGAACTTCTCATCGCTTCTGCATATCAACATGAGAAGCAATTTGATCGCGCCAACCACTATTTGTCCCTTGCGAAACAGCATTCGCCGAATGATCCGGAGGTGGCACGTTCATTTGCCGGATACTACCGCGAAACAGGAAATTACAACGCTGCCATCGCGTCTTTGCAGAGTATTCATAACCCCAATGGCGATGTAATGGCGGAACTTGCCTATACCTATCAGTTGAGTGGCAACCCAGCGGAGTCGGCGCGGCTATATGCGAAGGCGGCTGATGAGCGGCCGAAGGACCTGAACCTGCAGCTATCAGCTGCCCAGGCGGAAGTTGCCGCGGGTGCTATCGACGCGGCACGGCCATTTATCGATCGTGCCGCTGAAATTGATCCCGATCACTACCGCCTCCACGCGGTTCGCGGTGAAATCGCACGTTTGGAAGATAGAAATGAAGATGCAATCCGCGAATATAAATCGGCCATTGCGCGTTTACCCAATGATGTGCCTGAAGGAGCACTGTATCCCATCGCGGTGCGAATGAACCTGGTGTCGCTGGAAAAGAGCATATCCGACGAGGACGCCGCCAAGCGTGATCTTGACATTGCAAGCGAGGAAATAAAGGCACTGGACGTGCACGGACCTTCGCGCCCCGAGTTCCTACGTTTACGGGCGCTCGTCAACATGGAAAATGGGGATCTTCCTACCGCGGATGCGGACTTGAAGGAAGCGTTATCACTAGGCCCCGACGATCCGAACAATTTACAACTCGGCGGGGATTTATTGGTAAAGATGGGCCGCACCGAAGATGCAATCAAGCTTTATCAGAAAGTATTGGCGGCCGATCCAGCAAACCACCTAGCTTTGGCTTCTCTTGGGTTCGCGTCTCGGACGGTCGGTCGTGACGCCGAAGCGGAAAAATATTTCAAGAAGCTGGCGGAGGTCGAACCGCGGTCTTACGCTGCCCATCTCGCACTGGGTGATCTTTACGCTTCGAGGCGGGAGTTCGCACAAGCGGACGCTTCTTATCGCAAAGCGTTCTCGATAGCTCCGAAAAACAGCCAAATCATCGCGGGCGCTATGAATGCCGCGATTGAAGCCAAGAAATTTTCCTTGGCAGGCGAATGGTTAAGCCGTGCAACCCCAGCGATGAAACAGAATCCGCTAGTCATGCGTGAAGAAGAACGCTATTACAGTTGGACAGGAGACTATCGACAATCCGCAGATATCGGGCGTGAAGCAATCAAGAAACTGCCCAACGATCGCGATGTGGTTGTATATCTCGGCTACGACTTTCTTCATCTCGAAAGATACGACGAGTTGGCCGCTCTAACCACTCGATATCATAATAGCCTTCCAAAAGAGCCAGATATTCCACTTCTCAAAGGATACGTAGACAAGCATAACGGCGCAGAAGAAGAGGCGGAGAAAGATTTCAGCCAAGCTCTGGCGCGCGATCCAAATGTGGCGACGGCCTATGTGAATCGAGGATTCGTACGGCATGATTTACACCGGCCTTTGGAAGCTCGATCCGATTTCGAAACGGCCTTAAAGCTTGAGCCCAAGAATGGCGAAGCCCATCTAGGGATGGCATATGCCAGCCTGGATTCGCATCAAGCCAGGAATGCTCTGCATGAAGTTCAGATTGCCAGGGAAGAGCTCGGCGATTCCATGCCAGTTCATTTGATTCGGGCCACAGCGTTTGGCGATCTGGGAAAATTGAAAGAGGCGGCCACCGAATATCGTCTGGCGCTGAACTTCTCGCCTGCCAATGCTTCCCTCCACCTCGCTCTCGCGGACACGCTCTTCGGAGAAAGACTCTACCCCGACGCTCTCACTGAATTGCGTATTGCGGCAAAACTGTCACCAAACGATCCTTTGATTTATGCAAGCCTCGCCCAGTGTTATGCAGAACTCCACGATCGCGATGCTGCAACGCAGAACATAGAACTTGCGGAGCGATACGTCGCAAGTCAACCTCAAAATCAGAGCACGGTGTACCTGTCCGCCGGCGAAGCTTTGAGCACGTTGGGTGAACGAAATGCCGCCATGGACCACTTCAGCAGAGCGCTGGATAGCAGCAATCATGATTCCCTGAAAGTGCGACTCGCCATCGCCAAGCTCATGGTATCTTCCGGTCAAAATGATGACGCGCGACGGCAGATCGCCCTGGGCATTATGGAAGCGCGCGCGGGCGAGACGGATCCACCGACAGGTGCGGAATGGGCACAAGCAGCGGACGTATTTCTAGCTATGCACGATTATCAACTTGCCGAGGATTACTATCAGCGCGCGAATGATGCCGCCGCACCGGAGACATCTGCGAAGTTGGGCCTCGCGAATACTTATCTCGCAATAGGAGATACGACACGGGCCGAGGGGGAGATCGCATCTATCAAGGATTCTGACGTCACCGAGTCTTCCGAATATTTACTGGCAAAGGGAAATATTTTCCGCCAGCGTCACGACAACCCACAGGCCTTGACGGCGTTTGCGCAAGCCGCAAATGCGTCGGGAGAAGATGACACTGCCGAGCGTGAACTGATGCAGACGGCGGGTGACGAGGGCTATCGCGTCAATTCACGCTTGAGCCTCTTGTCTGATTTTTCCTTGCAGCCGATTTTTGAAGATACTACGGTTTATCCCCTTGATGCGAAATTGGATGTAGCCGCACCGCTGCCGGGTAAAGAAGCCTTGCTTCCAACGCCGCGTTCGTCACTCGAAACTCAATGGACCACCGCTTACCACCTGCATCTAGACGCCCTGCCCGGAGCGGCCGGTTTCTTTCAGGTCCGCAACGCTCGTGGACAAATTTCGCTGCCCAGCGCCGACACGATCATCAATCGGGATACGACAGACTACACCTTCAACTTCGGGTTAAATCCCACATTCCACATTGGCAACAATGTGTTGACTTTAAGCACGGGATTGCAGGAAACCGTCCGGCGGGACTCGGTAGACCCGGTGGACATGAATCAAAACTTATTCCGTCAATTCGTATACCTCAACACCAGCTCTTTTTACAATCTGGTTTCGGTTAGCGGATATGCGATTCGAGAAACCGGGCCCTTTACCGAGCAAGACTTGCATTCCCGCGAATTGAGCGCCGCGGTGGACTTCCGCATTGGCGCGCCTTGGGCTAAGACTGCTCTCATCACAGGTTGGGGCGCTCGTGACGAACAATTCCGTCCTCTCATCCGTGAGTTCTACTACACCTCCGCCTATTTGGGTATTGAACATCGCTTTTCGGAGAAGTTGCGCATCCGAGCCGAAGCTGAGGATTTGAGAGCATGGCGCGTACAAGATTTACAGTACGCTATTTCGCAAGCCCTTCGCCCCGCAGGAAGCATCGAATACAAACCGTCGAGAAACTGGGCGATTCAAGGCTCGGTGGCGTACTCACGGAATATGAGTTTCCATGCCTACGATGCGGTACAAAGCGGCTTTGCGGTTTCTTACGCTATGCCTTTTCGCAAGGAATACAGAGACGAGGGCAGCGATGTAGAAGTCCATTATCCCATCCGTTTCTCAGCCGGCGTGCAACAAGAAACGTTCTATAACTTTCCCGGGCAAAACGCGCAGCAAATTCGCCCGTACGTAAGCATCACGCTGTTTTAGAAATATTGATCGGAGCCCGATGAGAATTTGCCTCGTTACCGCTTTCCCCCCCAGTGGACGCCAACTGAACGAGTATGCGTTTCACATCGCGCGGGAACTCCAGAGTGACCCGCGAATCGAATTGTTCATTTTGGCTGATGAACTCACGCGATATGAGTTTGCGACGGATGAGGATGGCAAACCTCTGGGCGGCGAAGCACAGGAGGAACTGCCGGGGTTTGATGTCACCCGCTGCTGGAGGTTCAATCGTCCGACGAATCCTTTCCGTCTATCGGCAGCGATCCGGAAACTGCGTCCGGATGTAGTCTGGTTTAATCTGGTTTTTTCGACCTTTGGGACCCAGCAATACCCGATTTCAGCATTTGCTGGACTGTGCACGCCGCTGATCACGCGTGCGCTTGGTTATTACACACACGTGACGCTTCACCACATTCTTGAGCACGTGGATTTCGCGGGAGCCGGGGTAAAACATGAAAAACTATTCCGATTGAGTAGCAGCATCGCCACACGTGCGCTTCTCTCTGCAAATTCTGTCTCGGTGCTGATGTCGGAATATCAGCGGACGTTGGCCGATAAGTATGCCGCCGACAATGTCCTGCTTGGAACGCACGGGATATTTTCATCCCGCCCCACTCCACCGGATTTTTCGTTACGAGGAAATCCGCAAAAGCGTATTTTGGCCATCGGCCATTGGGGAACCTACAAGCGACTGGAAACACTTATCGACTCTTTCCCTGCCGTTTTGGCGCGCGAACCGAATGCAAAGCTGGTGATTGCCGGAGCAAACCACCATACGACTCCAGGCTATTGGGAGGGCATTCGAGAGTCGCAGAGGGGAAACCCGAACATCGAATTTCGCGGTTATGTCGCAGAAGACGATATCCCGGAATTGTTCCGTGCCACGAGCATTCTAGTGTTGCCTTACGATTCCACAACGGGATCGAGCGGCCCGGCTCATCAAGCGTGCCAATATGGCGTACCGATTGTCAGCGCTGACATCCCGGAATTCCGCAGCATGGTCTCCGATGAAGACATGGCAGTCAGGTTTTACCGCCTCGGAGATGCCCGCGATCTTGCTGATACGCTCTCGAGTCTTCTACGTTCCGACGAAGACCAACGTACAATGGCAGCACATAATTTCTCTGCCGCAGTTCGCATGACCATGCCGAATGTAGTGCGTCAATACCTACGTTGGTTTCGACTTGAGCAATGCAAACGCACACTCGAATTGATCGACGAGAACGATTTGGGTATGGGATGGAATTCGGAAAGCGCTCGTCGAGAAGAGGTACAGCAACCAGAGTTAAACGGAGATACTACTCTGGTCGCTGAGCCAAGTTCAAACAATGGCTGAGAGTTACAGATTCTCAGCCAACCTTCTTTACCATGAAGTTACCGATTCCTCATTGACATACTCTTCAAGCGTCACATTGGCTGCTGCGCTATCCAGTTGATGTTGTATGCCGAGCACGGGCGACCATCCCGGAGATGGAATAGTGGAGTTCGCCAAGCCACCTACGTACATCGTATTTCCATCAACAGTCAAAGTGCCAAACCGCACGTAATTGTTGAGATCGTTGGACGGCCCGAAGGTCGTGGGAATATCCTGGTATCCCGTCGAAGTGACCCGCTGCAAGAAATATGTTAAGTGATGCCATGATCCTGGCGTGAATTGACAAGGCGAGAGATTCACATTTCCCCAAGTCAGCTTTCCACTTTGCGGGAGCCAGAACTGCCATTGGTTCGTCGCATAGTCGCACTGCGAACCAAACATGAATTCGTGTACTCCGTCGCTCATCTGCACGGCCTGGAACAAATCAGCCTCGATTGCTTGCACCGCCGAGGTAGGCGTGGTCGTTGGGACATACATCCAGAAATCCCATAAGAAGTTAGTGTCTCCAGCGTATGGCGAAGGCATTGTGCTGTCTTTCATGTAAAAAAGACTGTCGTCGTATCTACACTTGCTGGTCACGATAAAGTGCTGCCCGCTGAGCGCGGAACCGGGAGAGTTGGCAGTGTTTGGGTCAGAGCTATTGCTGTAAGAGCCAATACTTCCATCGTTACACTGACCTCCCACGCCTGGAGCGTTATCAACGGTCCACGACCCGCTGTCCACATGGGCTTTGCGTATCGCTGTTACCGGCGGAACTGGAGGTGCTGCGGCCGTGACGTCGATTGAATAAAGCGGAGTGCTTAACAATGAACCACTCGAATCCCACGCGGTCACGTATACCGAGTGTGTGGTACCTAGAGGAAGGACGATCCAGGCGTCCAATGACGCCGAATGGTTTTGGTAGACATCTTCGTGGTCCACATAAACAACGTAGCCCGTAATTGCAGATGAACTTTCCGCGGTCGCTTCAAAGTGCATCGGCGAAGTTACGTTCACAATATTTTGCGTATTGAGCGCAGGAGTTTGAATTGTGATTGAGGTTACGGTGGCGCTCGCTGGAGCAGACAGCCATGTAATCAGGAGAAGGATATAACACATGCAATACCGGGCTGTTTGACGAGCGAATGACATTCTCGCACATCCCGGACGAGGAATTCCTACGCCCATAGCACACCTTGAACAAGTTTGAAGTTCCATGCAATTCGCATGGAGCTACCACGACTGGGAAGTTGTTATGGAGAGTACAACGAACGTAGATTACTAAAAAGTTACTGAAGGATACAGTTCTGCGTAATCAGGGATTCCCTTAGCAGTAAATTAGCTTGCGTACGAAGTCTTCGCGCGAAGAATTGACTCCTGCGCTTTCAAGTGTTGTATGGTGCGAATAATCATCCACTGGACATCTTGTCTCGAACAAGGGCTCGCAACAATATCAAAGATCCCTTGTGCCCAGGCCTTGCGATGTTCAAAATCATGATCTTCCGCTGGCACGATGAGAATGACTGGGACATCACGTGTAAGGCTTCTGAGCAGTTCCAATAGATCCAGGTAGCTTCCGTCGAGCATGCAGTTGTTGCAAAAGATCAAGTGAATGTCAGAGTCAACGAGATGAGATCGCGCTTCTTGAACCGATGAGC
This sequence comes from Terriglobia bacterium, assembly GCA_963702965.1. Lineage (GTDB taxonomy): Bacteria > Acidobacteriota > Terriglobia > Terriglobales > Acidobacteriaceae > JAJPHW01. Next base: position 1,843,641 of record OY969776.1, on the reverse strand, counting down.
ACACAATTATTTCGAGTACCGGCCAGTTCTTCGTTGCTTCCTGTATGACCCCAGTACTCGACCGATCCGAGATGATGAGAATACGTTTCTTTATAGCCATGCGATCATTTCGCGGCGCCTTAGGACACGTGGCCCTTATTGCAATCAAGCCCAAGAGCATAAAACTCTTTATTGGCACCCTTTGGATGCAGTTTCCGCCTTTGAGGGTGTATATCCCCTGAACAATGAGGAATATCCGCACTACGCGACGTCGTTAGATCAGAACAGCCGAACTAACCCATTGCGCACGGCATAAAGCGTCAGGTCGGCGATGGAATGGATGTCTAATTTGCGCATAATATTGGTACGGTGCGTCTCCGCCGTCTTGACGCTCAAGTTCAACATGGCAGCCACTTCTTTCGTTCTCTTACCTTCCGCGAGAAGTTGCACGACTTCCCTTTCCCGTTGAGTCAGCACACTCTTAGAAACCGCTTCAGCCGTACGATGTGTACTCAAATACCCATCGAGAATATATCCCGCTGTTTCCGTCGCAAAGAATGTCCGGTGATTTTGCAATGCCTCGATCGCGTTAATCAGTTCTTTTCCTGTGTCTGACTTAAGGAGGAAACCTCGCGCGCCCGCGGCAATGACTTCCCTGATGATTTGCTCCGAATGATGCATCGTCAAAATCAGAATTCGGGTTTGCGGCACAGCGGCCACAATTTGGCGGGTCGCGTCTAACCCGTTGAGATTGGGCATGCCGATGTCCATAACTACGACATCAGGCTTCATATCGTGTACGATTTGCACTGCGTCGCGACCATCTGCAGCTTCAGCAATAATCTCCCATCCCGGTCGTGTGCCGACCAAGGCACGAATTCCGCCTCGCACTAGCTCGTGGTCATCCGCAATGACGATGCGCAAGGGATTCATATCGTATAGAACTTACAGCGTTCTCGTTACCAGCCGACTTCGCTCCAACCTTAAACCCATCGTTGTGTAAACCCCATACATCCTCGGCACTAAATGGGTAAGGGGTTTGCCCTAGATTCTCACCACGCTATGACAGCGCTCGCGAAACACTACAGGCTTCCAGCAGAACATCTACAGAGATTCGCTGAGAGTGCAACTGCAACTCTAAGTATTTTCATCTAACGCCTGCGTTTTGGGATTTGACAACATGGTCTCACGATATTTAGCGCGCGCTTTGTCTCTCGGTGTAATGGTCGTCCTGATTGCCGCATTGGGCGGCTGCGGAGGCTTGGGCGTTTCCCCAACCTTAACCGCCAAATTGAGCGTCTCGCTCTCCGGCACTGGCACCGGCACTGTCGTCAGCGTACCTGTTGGCATTAGTTGCGGGTCGACGTGCAGCGCCATGTTCAATCAAAATACGAGCGTGACGTTGACGCCTTCACCAGCCTCGGGATCAGTCTTTGCCGGATGGTCTGGCGCCTGCACTGGGACAGGCGCGTGCGCCGTAGCGCTCACGAATAGCGCCACTGTCACAGCAACTTTTAACTTGCTTACGAGCGCCGAGAATCTTTCTGTAACGCTCGCGGGTTCCGGTATGGGCACAGTCACCAGTTCTCCCGCGGGTATCAATTGCGGTTCTACGTGCAGCGCAGCCTTCAACGACAATACGAGCGTTACGCTGACCGCTTCGCCGGCGGCCGGATCGTCTTTCGCTGGATGGTCGGGCGCCTGCACTGGTACGAGTCAATGTAAAGTGGTGCTTACCGAGAACACGAATGTTACCGCGACTTTTAGCGCGCTCGCCGGAGCAGACAAACTATCCGTAACGCTCGAAGGCGCGGGTACGGGAACCGTAACCAGTTCTCCCGCTGGCATCAATTGCGGTTCAACTTGTTCAGCGACCTACTCCGCTGGAACTGAAGTTTCACTTACCGCCACTCCATCCGGAACATCAACCTTTGCAGGATGGGGCGGGGCATGCAGCGGCACCGGTGTATGCACAGTTGTAATGAATAATGCTATCGCCGTTACTGCGAACTTTAGTGCCGCCGCGACTGCTTTCGTCTTGACGGTGCAACTTGGCGGGACCGGCGGCGGGACTATCACGAGCAGTCCCGCCGGGATTAATTGCGGAACAACTTGTACGGGAAATTTCGCACCCGGCACACAGGTGACGCTCACTGCGACAACAACCGCAAACTCGTATCTTGTCAATTGGGGCGGAGCCTGTAGCGGAAGCTCGACTTGCACCGTGGACATGACTACGAACGAGTCCGTAAGCGCCACTGTTAACATCTGGCCCATTAATCACATTATTTTCTTAGCTCAAGAAAATAGATCGTTCGATCACTATTTCGGAGCCTTGCGCCAATATTGGGCGCAAAACGGATTCCCGGACCAGTCTTTGGATGGTCTGCCGCAATTTAATCCAACTTCCGGCATCCCACCCCTTTATGGGCCCGCACCGTCAATTCCCGGCTGCAATCCCAGTGATCCATATCAACCACCGCCGGCCCCATTTCAAGATTGCGTGTTTGATACGACAAGTCCTGTGACCTCATATCACCTGATCACGCAGTGCATCGAGAACCCGAGTCCCTCGTGGAATGAAGCACATGTTGATTGGGATTACGACGACCAGACCGGAATGCACGCCGCAACGCTCAACGGATTTGTCTGGACTGCTGGTCACGACGCTCGAGAGCAGGGTTACTACGGAGGCAACCCATTTTATGACGTCGACGGAGTTCGGGCCATCGGTTATTACGACTCGACCGACTTGAATTATTACTATTTTATGGCCTCCAATTTCGGCACATCGGATCGATGGTTCAACCCCGCCCTGACGCGGACAAATTCCAATCGTCAATACCTAATTGCCGGAACATCGCAAGGCTACGTTTATCCCATCGGATCGAACGTAAATGATCAAAAACTGCTGACGGCTCCCACAATTTTTCAAGAACTGATCACGGCTGGTATCACTTGGAAAATCTATGTGAACCCAACCAATAGTCCGTGTACGGCACCCTATCAAGCCTCCTGTCTCTTAACGCTTAGTTATGTGCAGGACTTTCAATGGGGACAGAATATTCCAACGATGTATCCCGGCAATATAGGCACCATTGGAGTGGCAAATTCTGATTTCGACCATGACTTGGCAAATGGAACGCTACCGCAAGTCGTCCAAATTGAGCCTGCATCCGACGCCGGCTTGGATGAGCATCCGACCAACAACGATGGCGCGCCTAGCAACATTCAGCTTGGTGCAAATTACGTTGCTGGCATCATCAACCAATTTATGCAGAGCCAATCTTGGAAGGATTCGGCGTTCATTTTGACTTACGACGAGTTTGGCGGCCTCTACGATCACGTATCCCCTCAGCCGGCCGTGCAACCGGATGGCATTGCCCCCTCGGACTTGTTGCCGACAGATATTTGTTACGGAACCCCAAACATCGGAACCTGCAACTTCACGTACACGGGATACCGCGTGCCTTTGATTGTGATCTCTCCATATGCAAAAAAGAACTACGTGTCGCATACCGCGGCTGACACAACCGCGATCCTGAAATTCATCGAGACTCGATTCTCAGTTCCCTCCTTGACTGCGAGGGACGCGGCGCAACCCGATATGTCCGAGTTTTTCGATTTCAACAATCCACCGTGGGTAACGCCGCCGACGCCTCCTGTGCAAAACACGAGCGGACCGTGTTACGTGAACTCTCTACCTTGAAGATTCGCGGCTCACACAGTTTTCTCGGCACCATAGCGAGTATTTTGCCCGATGTATGAATGGTGGCCGATCCTATAGCTTTGGAGATGAAATTAGCCTCTTAAAGAAAGGATCAGAACAACCGTGACCCGCGAAGCCATGTTATCGTCCTCGTCCATCGAACTTAAAAACGCGTTAAATTCGTCGCTAGCAGTCCTTTCGGAGAGCAATAGTTCCGAGCCCATCCCACCTGCCACTGGAAGCATGCCCATTTATAGACGACCCCAAACTGTACCACCAGCGCGGCAAACACTGGAAAGGCAAGCCCTTACCGGCGCCGCAGAAGCATTGAGCCAACTCTGGAACATTAGACGCGGCCGCAAATAGGCCCGATCCTGGGGTCGCCGGCTACTTGAAGAACGGCATTCGCTTTTCAACTCCGGGTAAAAAGCCAAAGTAGCCCACAACCGATCCTCGACATACGCACTTCACGGCCATTACGTTGTTTACCATTTAGTAATCAAGTACTCAGGGTATGGATTTTGCCTGCTAGTAGGTCGCATAGTAGTTGGCATTGACTGGGCGATACCTATTGAAAAGCCAGGCCCCGCCGGCCTCAGCTTGAGTCCGAATCGGATCCCTGGCTCCCCCAAGTGAATTACGTTGTAGCCACTGTCATGCCGAGGATAAGTACATTCGTGATTGTTTTCGCTCTTAAAACGATTCAATGTCGCCAGCCGAGGATCGCAACGTGCGAGTATTGATCGTCGATGATCATGAGGTAGTACGTCGCGGAGTACGTTCCCTCCTTGAGACCCGCCCCGACATGCAGGTGATCGGCGAAGCCGGCGACGGACTCGACGGAGTGCTGCAAGCCAAAACACTAAAGCCAGACATCGTCGTTATGGACGTCAGCATGCCGAAGATGAACGGACTGGAAGCGACGCGTGAAATCCGCCGGCTTCTTCCGGACACAAAGGTTCTGATTCTCAGTCAGCACGAAATCGGCGAAATGGTGCGACAGGCTCTGATCGCAGGCGCCCATGGCTATGTCGTAAAATCAGCGATATCAAATCAATTACTTACGGCGCTTGATAATATCCAGCGGAATGTGCCCTTCAAGGCGGCGAGCCTTCCTATCGTGGCCAACCAAACGGACACCGAAGAGATTCTTAAGCAAAGCGCTGCCCTCGAAGAACAGCTAAAGAGCATTGAAGAACTTCGCACTGCAATGACCAGTATGGCGGAAGGGCTCTACACCGTGGACGCAAACGGCCTTCTCACCTACATGAACCCGGCGGCCGAGTCGATGTTTGGATGGTCTCGCACAGACTTGCTGGGTAAGAAGATGCATGATGCAATACACTACAAACATACCGACGGCACACCATTCCCCGCCGCGGATTGCGAAGGCCTGCAAGTACTCCAAAACGGAATCGATCTGCAGGAGCACCACGATGTGTTCGTACGCAAGGACGGCAGTTTTTTACCTGTTATTTTCAGCGCCTCGCGGTTGAAATCCGGCGATCAGATTAAGGGCATCGTGGTGGTATTTCGCCCACAGTCAGCCGACAACGGTATTTAGTCCCATTCCCGGTTTCCCAAAAGTCCTAAGAAGTACATCGCCCGTTCCATGTCTTGCAGCTCCTTAGCGTTTTCCCGCTTGTCTGCCAGCAAGCGCGCATTGGCACGAAGCGCATGTTCGGCGGCAGCGACACGTTCCGCGATCTTCGGCTTATCATCTTCGAAAATAGCTGCCTGATAAAGAACTCTCCAATCGACTGCAACGGAAGGGCTGATCATGAAGGGAGGTTCTTCGACTATGTAAGTAGTTCGCATAAAATTGCTATCGGTTGAACTTAGTTTGGTGAATTCTCGAAAAAATGTGAATCAGGCGAATACTGTAGGAAAGAAACGGTGGCTGCACTAGACGGGCACACGCATGTCCAACGGCATTCTTGTAGAAGACGGAATCACGATTTCCACAATCGTCCCCGGATCGGCAGTCGCGATGGTGATATCACCGCCCAATTCTCGCACCCGCTGCTTCATTCCCCCGATGCCAATTCCTATGCTGCCGGGCTTCAAATCGGCCACGCGCTGACTCACACCTTGCCCGTCATCGCGTATCGACGCGGTGACTTTGTTCGCACGATTGCGCAGATTCACCCATGCCTGGCGAGCCTGAGAGTGGCGGAACACGTTAGTCAAAGCCTCCTGTACGACTCTAAAAATCGTGATTTCCAATTCCCGATCCAGCCGTGGAAAATCGGCGGGCTCAATCCCTACGGAGGTTTTGATCCCGCTGCGCTTGCTGAACCCTTCTACATACCACGTCAGGGCTGAAACGATTCCGACCTCGTCCAAAAGTGGAGGGTGCAGAAGATGCGACATACTGCGGACCTGCTGGATTGCGAGATCCATAATTCCTGATGCCTGCCGCGCTTTCTCAATTTTTGACTCTTCAGAAATACGAGGAGTGCACTGATCAAGCAACATTTTTGCCGCGACCAAGTCCTGCCCCAAGCCATCATGCAATTCGCGGGCAATGCGCCGGCGTTCTTCATCTTGCATGGTGATCAAGCGACTGGAGAGTCGGCGAAGATCGCAGTTCAACTGCTCCAGTTGCTTGGTCTTGCGAAATAACTCCGCAAACACGCTGACCTTCGCCCGCAATAGTTCTGGAATCACAGGCACAGAAATGTAATCGACTCCTCCTCTTTGGTAGCCCTTCAGCTGGTCTATGTCCTGCATGTGCACGGCGGAAATGAAAATAATGGCGGTCATCTGGAAACGCGGATGCTGACGGATCATTTCAGCCAATTCAAAACCGTCCAAGTCGGGCATGCTGACGTCCATCAAAACAATCGCGATTTCATCCTTTAAGAGACACTCCAGAGCTTCCTTACCGGAATTGGCTTTGATCAGGTTTTCGCCCAATTCCTCAAGGATAACTTCATAGCTGAGGAGTTTTCCCGGCTGATCGTCGACCATCAATATGTTGACTTTGTCGTTTGTTGGCATTGGTTCGATCCTTAAATAGCTACCTGTGCAACCACATGCGGAGCACGGAGAGCAACTGGTCGGTATTGACTGGTTTAGCCAGGTATTCCGATGCACCGGCTCCCAGGCATTTTTCACGGTCTCCCTTCATGGCCTTTGCCGTGAGCGCAATGATTGGCAGGCGTTGGAACGCGGCGCTTTGCCGGATGACTTGCATAGTTTCGTAACCATCCATCTCGGGCATCATAATGTCCATAAGAACAATGGCCACATCGCTCGTTGATTCCAACACCTTAATAGCTTCGCGTCCTGTTCCAGCCGTCAAGACGTTCATGCCGCGGCGCTCGAGCATACTGCTTAACGCGAAAATGTTCCGAACGTCGTCGTCCACGACGAGAACCTTGCGTCCAGCCAAGGCCTCATCGGAACGATGCAGACGATCAAGCATTTTTTGCTTGCTTGCGGGAAGATCGGCGACTACGCGATGCAAAAACAATGCTGTCTCGTCCAGCAATCGTTCTGGGGACTCGACGCCTTTGACCACCACGCTGCGCGCTAAAACATGCAATCGCGCATCATCATCAGGAGAAAGCTCTTTTCCGGTGAAGACAACGACCGGCAAATCGCAGAGCGAAGGTGTGTCGCGCATCTTTTCGAGCACTTCGAACCCAGACATATCAGGGAGCAGAAGATCAAGCACGACACAGTCGAACGGCTGCTCGTTCATGATGCTTAAAGCTTCACTTCCTGTTGAAACAGCCGTCAAGCCGATGTCTTTGTGATCCAAGAGTTCCTTAATCGTCGTTTGCTCACGCGTATCATCCTCCACAATGAGCAGATTTCTGGATTTCTGCGCGGCAAAATCTTTCATACGCCCGAGGGCGCTTCCTATTTCGTCTGCGCTAATGGGCTTGGTCACGAATGCAAAGGCGCCCCGTGCCAGCCCATGCTGGCGGTCTTCATCGAGGGTTAACATTTGGACCGGAATGTGTCGTGTGCCTGCGTCTTGTTTCAGATGGTTGAGTACAGTCCATCCCAGCATGTCCGGCAGAAACACATCTAGCGAGACCGCAGTGGGATGGAATGTGCGTGCCAACGTGAGCGCTTCGGCGCCACGCATCGCTAGCAACACCTTAAAGCCCTTATCGTGCGCTAAATCGCAGAGAATACGAGCATAATGTGGGTCGTCTTCCACAACGAGCAGAATCGCGTCGTCAGGGGAAAGGTGTTCGCGGTCGTCAGGAATACGTTCTGCCGGAGTTTCCGTGACTTTAATGCTCGAAAGTTGCAACGGAGAGGAGGCGTGTTCCGATCGTGGGGTCGTCGCAATTGGCCCGGCATAAGTATTCGGCAGGTACAATGTAAACCGGCTGCCCTGCCCGGGCACGCTATGTAGTTGAATTTCTCCGCCCAATAATCCTGCTAATTCGCGGCTGATAGCGAGACCCAGACCAGTTCCGCCGTATTTACGGCTCGTGCCAGCATCGGCCTGCTGGAACGCTTCGAAGATGATGCGCTGCTTGTCGAGCGGAATACCAATACCGGTATCGGCAACTTCCATCGCAATCACGGAAGCAGCCTTGTTCAGAATTGGGTGATTTTCGCTCCATCCATCTTTAGCTACGAAAACGGCGAACTTAACTCCACCTTGCTCCGTAAATTTAAATGCATTGGAGAGCAGGTTCTTGAGGACCTGTTGCAAACGTTTTGAATCTGTCACTAGGCTTCGTCCAACATGCGGCCCGGTTTTCACTTCGAAGCTCAACTTACGATTTTCCGCTTCGTGACGGAATGGACGCGCAACTGTTTCAAGGAGGGTTGAGATAAATATTTCCTCGGCTTCCACCGACACCGTGCCCGATTCGATCTTGGAGAGATCGAGAATGTCGCTGATTAGGTGGAGCAAGTCCGTACCAGCGGCGTGCACGGTGCGGGCAAATTCAACTTGCTTGGGGGTCAGGTTGCCATCAGGATTATCGCAGAGTTGCTGTCCAAGAACGAGAATACTGTTCAATGGCGTGCGCAACTCGTGAGACATGTTCGCGAGGAATTCCGATTTATATTTCGACGTAAGAGCGAGTTCCTTGGCCTTTTCTTCGAGAGCCCGCCGCGCTTGTTCGATTTCCTGGTTTTTGCGTTCGACCTCGATATTCTGTTCAACCAGTTGTTGCGCTTTTTGGGCCAACTGTTCGTTGGTCTGTTGTAACTCGCGCTGCTGCGTTTGCAGTTCTGCGGCAAGCTGTTGCGATTGCTTCAACAGACCTTCGGTCTGCATTGTGGCTTCGATACTATTGAGCACGATGCCAATGCTGGCAGTCAGTTGCTCCAGAAATGCGAGATGAGACGCAGTAAATGCTCCGAGAGACGCCAGTTCAATGACGGCCTTGACCCGGCCTTCGAACAGAACTGGCAGCACGATGACGTTGCGCGGGACAGCTTCAAACAATCCCGAGCGAACGGAAATCGTTTGCGGCGGAAGATCGGTAATTAACATGCGCCGTTTTTCTTTGGCACATTGGCCGATCAATCCCTCACCGGGTTTCAAGCGACGCAAGTGTCCGTTCTCACCATCACCGGCAAATGCAGACAGGAGCACCATTTCTTCGGTTTCCTCGGTGCTCTCCATTTGATAGATGACGCCAAGTTGGGCGTTCACGAGTGGCGCCAGTTCGGAAAGTAGCATCTGCCCTACCGTTGCAAGATCGCGCTGGCCTTGTAACATTCCTGTAAAGCGCGCGAGATTCGTCTTAAGCCAATCTTGCTCAGTGTTTCGCTCCGTGGTGAGGCGGAGGTTGTTAATCATCGTATTGATGTTGTCTTTCAATTCCGCGACTTCGCCACTGGCTTCTACTTGAATAGATCGAGTCAAATCGCCTTTGGTGACGGCGGTTGCTACTTCAGCGATTGCGCGGACCTGGTTCGTGAGGTTGTCGGCGAGCAAGTTAACGTTGCCGGTCAGATCTTTCCAAGTTCCGGCGGCCCCAGGCACGTTCGCTTGACCGCCAAGACGTCCATCCACACCGACTTCGCGCGCAACCGTCGTGACCTGATCGGCGAAGGTCGCCAAGGTGTCGGTCATGTTGTTGATTGTTTCAGCAAGCGCAGCAACTTCGCCCTTGGCGTTGACTGTCAATTTTTGCGTGAGGACACCGTTCGCTACAGCGGTCACGACTTTCACAATTCCGCGGACCTGCTCGGTAAGGTTGCCAGCCATGAAGTTCACGTTGTCGGTCAAGTCTTTCCAGGTTCCGGCCACACCGGTCACGTGAGCTTGGCCACCGAGCTTACCTTCCGTTCCCACCTCGCGGGCGACGCGCGTCACTTCGCCGGCAAACGCGTTGAGTTGGTCCACCATAGTGTTAATGGTGTTCTTCAACTCCAGGATCTCGCCTTTCACGTCCACCGTGATTTTGCGGGACAAGTCGCCACGAGCTACGGCGGTCGTTACTTCGGCTATATTGCGGACTTGGGCGGTAAGGTTACCAGCCATGGAATTGACTGAGTCGGTCAAGTCTTTCCATGTTCCGGCCACGCCAGACACGTTTGCCTGTCCACCAAGACGGCCTTCGCTGCCGACTTCGCGGGCTACGCGCGTCACTTCGGCGGCGAACGATCGCAATTGCTCGACCATCGTGTTCAGCGTTTCTTTGAGAAGCAGAATTTCGCCGCGCACATCCACGGTAATTTTCTTGGACAAATCGCCGTTGGCGATGGCGGTCGCAACTTCTGCAATATTACGGACTTGGCCCGTCAGGTTGCTGGCCATGAAGTTGACGTTGTCGGTGAGATCCTTCCACGTTCCGGCAACACCGGTCACTTGCGCTTGTCCACCGAGTTTACCCTCGGTGCCGACTTCGCGGGCCACGCGCGTTACTTCGCCGGCGAACGCGTTGAGTTGGTCGACCATCGTATTGATGGTGTCTTTTAGTTCAAGAATTTCGCCTTTCACGTCCACGGTGATCTTGCGCGACAAGTCACCACGTGCGACAGCCGTTGTAACTTCTGCGATATTGCGGACCTGAGCTGTCAGGTTTCCAGCCATTGAGTTAACGGAGTCCGTGAGATCTTTCCAAGTTCCGGCGACTCCGGGGACTTTTGCCTGACCGCCCAAACGCCCTTCGGTGCCAACTTCGCGGGCCACGCGCGTTACCTCGCCCGCAAAGGCGTTGAGCTGATCGACCATCGTATTAATGGTTTCTTTGAGCAGCAGAATCTCGCCACTCACGTTGACTGTGATCTTCTTGGATAAGTCGCCATTGGCAATTGCCGTAGAAACCTCCGCGATGTTTCGCACCTGGCCGGTAAGATTACTAGCCATCGAGTTGACTGAATCGGTCAAATCCTTCCAGGTTCCGGCAACACCGGGGACGCCCGCTTGTCCGCCAAGCTTGCCGTCGGTGCCGACTTCGCGGGCCACGCGCGTCACTTCTGACGCGAAGGCGCGCAACTGATCCACCATGGTGTTCAGCGTATCTTTGAGTTCAAGAATTTCGCCGCGCACATCCACCGTAATTTTGCGGGACAAATCGCCACGCGCGACGGCCGTTGCTACTTCGGCAATGTTACGGACCTGGCCAGTTAGGTTACTGGCCATGAAGTTTACATTGTCAGTGAGATCCTTCCACGTTCCGGCGACTCCTGGCACCCGTGCCTGTCCGCCCAGTTTGCCTTCGGTTCCGACTTCGCGCGCCACGCGCGTTACTTCGCCAGCGAACGCGTTGAGTTGGTCCACCATAGTATTGATGGTGTCTTTGAGTTCGAGAATTTCACCCTTCACGTCCACGGTAATCTTGCGCGACAAGTCGCCACCCGCGACAGCCGTTGTAACTTCAGCGATGTTGCGGACTTGTGCCGTAAGATTTCCGGCCATCGAATTCACGGAATCAGTTAAATCTTTCCATGTGCCGGCAACACCAGGCACGTTGGCTTGACCGCCGAGTTTGCCTTCCGTTCCCACTTCGCGCGCCACACGCGTTACTTCACCGGCAAACCGATTCAACTGGTCCACCATGGTGTTCAGGGTTTCTTTCAGTTGTAGAATTTCACCGTAAACATCGACCGTGATCTTCTTGGAGAGATCGCCCTTTGCGATTGCTGTCGCAACATCGGCGATATTACGCACCTGGCCTGTCAGGTTGCTGGCCATGAAGTTGACGTTGTCGGTCAAATCTTTCCACGTTCCGCCGACGCCGGGCACCTGCGCCTGTCCGCCAAGTTTGCCTTCGGTGCCGACTTCGCGCGCAACGCGCGTCACTTCGCCGGCGAATGCGTTAAGCTGGTCCACCATTGTATTGATGGTGTTTTTCAACTCGAGAATTTCGCCTTTCACATCGACCGTAATTTTGCGGGACAAATCGCCGCGGGCCACAGCCGTCGTCACTTCCGCGATGTTGCGGACTTGCGAAGTCAAGTTGCCGGCCATCGCATTCACGGAGTCCGTAAGATCTTTCCATGTTCCCGCGACGCCAGGCACGACGGCCTGTCCGCCGAGTTTGCCATCGGTTCCGACTTCACGAGCCACACGCGTGACTTCAGAGGCGAACGATCGCAACTGGTCCACCATCGAATTGATGGCTTCTTTGAGCTGCAAAATTTCGCCGCGCACGTCCACCGTGATTTTGCGCGATAAGTCGCCGCTGGCAACTGCGGTTGCCACTTCAGCGATGTTGCGCACCTGACCGGTGAGGTTACTAGCCATCAGATTCACGGAATCGGTGAGGTCTTTCCACGTTCCCGCCACGCCGGGAACTTGCGCCTGTCCACCAAGCTTGCCTTCCGTGCCGACTTCGCGCGCAACCCGCGTGACCTCAGCAGTGAAGACACTGAGCCTTTGAATCATCGTGTTCACGATATTGGCAGATCGTAAGAATTCGCCTTGCAAAGGCCGCCCATCCACATCCAGACGAACCGCTTGCGTAAGATTTCCTTGGGCAACAGCAGCAATCGCGCCTGTTACTTCCGTTGTCGGCCGAAGCAGATCTTCCACCAGAGTATTGACCGAGACACCCATCTCTCCCCACGAACCTTTGGATTCATGGTACCGGACACGTTCGCGCGTCCTGCCTTCTTTACCGACGGCTTGGCCAACGCGTTTCAGTTCCTCCGCCATTTGTTGATTCGCTGCCACAATAGAATTGAATGTGTCCGCAATTTTTCCGCGGAGTCCGATCCATGAACCCGGCAATCGAACGGAGAAGTCACCATCTCGCATCGTCTGAAGCGAAGAGAGAATGACATCCAGTTCGACTTCGCTGGGCAACGATTTATGACCGTTGCTGCGATTGGGCGCTACAGCGATGGCATCTGCGGGCGCGGCACCTGTGGGCGCAGAATTTCGCTTCATGAAATTCCTCCGGCAATGTATCTATAGCGAGACGGCCAGATATTGTATGGAAGCCTGCTAACTTACCGAATGTATTCGTGTGTGCGCCTATGTGCTATACACGAAAAACTGTAATCGCTTATAAGGTAAACGCTGTAGATGATTCAGTCTTCATTCCCGATTTCCATTTGTAATGGAGGCAGCACGGGCATTTCAGGACGGTCTTGGCCTTGCCAGAAAATCTTATAACATTCACCTTCAGGCGTTGGACGCCACTCGCCTCCGGTGCCGTACTGTACAGCTTCAGGATACAAAACCCATCCAGAGATTCCATCTTCGATTTTCGTCCCCGGTGCAGGCACCTCCAGCGCCTTTTCCTGGCCCGGAGCAATGTCGACGGGGAAAGTCCATTCGTGGTTGAAAGGGCGCCGACGGACTTGCGGTCCCACAAGGTAATCAAAGTCAAGACGGACGCTTTTGATTGGTTTGGTACTCGCGTTCTTCACTGTCAGACGATATTCATCCGTCTGCCAAAATTGCCCATTTGTTATCTCGATCGGACTCGCACAATGATTCGGCTGGTAAATCGTGTACGTCGCCATCATCCCTGATTCCATGTGGTCTGAAACGTGACAATGAAACATCCATGTGCCTGGATTGTCGGCTACCATGTCTACGGTCGCCATGGTTCCCGGCAGCAACTCAACATCATCAGTACGATGAAATTTATATGTGACTGTTTCGCCGTGCCAGTGTGCGGTGTGAAGATCACGCTCGTTTCCCATGCCCAACACATACCAGCGCACGTGTTCGCCCTGCTTCATCGTAAGGCCAGGAAGATTGCCAAAAATATAACCGTTCATCGAGTGAAATAACCCTTCGTTTTTGCCAGCAAGCTGATCAAAAATCATGAAAAGGACAACAAACTCGCGGTCCACGCCCCTAGGTGTTCCGTCCGGATTCGCTTTTCCCTTGGCTGTAACGATGATCGGACCTAAAAGACCCGCGTTAATTTCACTCGGGTCATTTACGTGCGAGTGATAGAACCACACGACAGAGCTGGGATCGCCGGCTGCCGGGCCGCTCGCCTCATCGGCAATCCAGTGATAGGTAAATTTCTCGCCGGGCGGAACGCGGGAACCCAGTCCTCCAGCAGGCAGGTAAAACGAGCCTTCGTTTGCCTTGTCATACCGCAGCCCATGGGGATGGATGCTGTGTGCTTTGCTGCTGCGATTCAGAAAATCAACAACGATAGTGTCTCCCACTTCAGCTCGAATGACAGGACCAAGAATTCCAAGCCAAACAGGCTGTTTCTTCTTCACTGTAAAAGTACCGTCGGTGTATTCCACATACCGCGTCTTTGCCCACTTAGTTTGCTTCACCCACGGCTGAGGAACGCCGTGGTCATGCATCAGATCCAGACCACTGGGCGCGTAATCCCAAGTGACATCCTCCGCAGCGATGTAATAATGACGCGTTTTTGCCTGACAAACGGTGGTGAACAAAACGGAAAGGAATATCAACACGCCGATCGAGACAGTGTACTTACGCAATCGGCGCGCAATCTTTAAGATTAGGACCACACTCAGGCGGCCGTCGTTCCAGTGGGCGGAACCTGAACTTGAATAATATTGTTCTTGACGGCGTAAATAACCAAATCGCGAATGGAATGGAAATCCAGTTTGCGCATGATATTGCTGCGGTGGGTCTCGGCGGTTTTTGTGCTTAAGTTCAAAAATGACGCGACTTCTTTTGAGCTCTTGCCTTCCGCCAGCAACTGCAACACTTCGCGCTCGCGGGTTGTTAAGCTCGGAAGTTTGGGCACGCTATGATTCGAAATGCTAGTTCCCTTTTCGAGGAATCCCGCCAACACCATGTCATTCACTCGCGGAGTGAAGAATACGCGATTACGTATGAGCGCCTCTACGGCCGACACTAAATCACGTGCGGCGTCCGACTTCAAAACAAAACCTCTCGCGCCCGCGTCCAAAGCCTCTCGAATGACCTGGTCCGAGTCTGTAATGGTTAACACGATCACCTTGCACGGCGGATCAAGATGTGCCAATTGACGGGTAGCGGCAAGGCCGTTTAAGTTTGGCATACCTACGTCTAGAATGACGACGTCGGGCTTCAGCGTCTTGGCCATCTCCACAGCTTCACGGCCATCGCGCGCTTCGCCGCAAATTTCCCAACCCTCGTGCGATTGCAGCAGAGTTACCAGCCCGCGCCGCACCACTTCATGGTCATCCGCTATCAGAATTCGCTGTCTCATGGGCCTCATCCGTGAAAAGGAAATAAACCCTGGAAAGGGCTTTTAACGTAGTGATGATTCTGTATCCGGCACTTTCAGGTTGATTTTATAGCATGACCGCCGGATGGTAGAAATACAGGAAATCCTGTATAGAATTAAAGAGTTAGGTCATGGAGAAATAGCTCTCCTGCCGAAGAAGCGCGTCAACGGCCTCAACTAACGAGCCAACATCGGTCTTCGCACACGCGCCGCGGATTCCTATCTTGCGGGCCTCTTCCTCCAGCTGACGAGAGAGATAAAGTGTGACCATAAGAATTGGGGTATCGGGAGAAAGTTTAACGATTTCGCGGGCCACATCCAAACCATTGACGGTCGGCATCTGAAAATCGACGACCACTAAATCATGGTGCTTGCTGCGAAATAGATCTATAGCATCTCTTCCATCCCGGGCTTCATCGCATACCTTCCAGTCTTCTTTTTGCTCTAATAGTCCTCGCAAATAACGACGGACCGCCGGGTTATCGTCCGCCACAAGAATGCGTACCACTAGGTTCTCCTTAAATAAACCGGTGAAGCATACTGTTAAAGCATAGATGTACGGGAAGATGTCGACAATACAGAGGATACTTGAGTCGTTCGTTGGAATCTTGAGCGGATCAACCTCGTAATGAAAGAAAGGGCCCCTCTTTATAAATAAGTAAAAGAGGAGCCTTTCACCGGCACGTACGTCGGCTTTACATACCTTGCTCCTTAGCCTGATGCGAATACCTTCGCACTGCCGCTAGGAATGTGGCACTTCCTGCCGGGTTGGGCACCTTTCCGCTCAGGATGCTGGCGAACGGCCAAGTCTTCCCGTAGAGAATCTTAGTTTCGTCTTTGTCCTGTGTAATGGCGGAACCGTTAAGATCGATCCCGGCGAACACCCCACGGGCACGAGAATAGGTCAGGACTTCAGCCTTCATCTTCCAATCGGTATCCGCAGTCGCGTCACGGCCCACCGGACCAGCGGCGGCCGATGCATCGGCACCTAGTTTAAATTTGCTGGAAAGCAAGTGCTGCATACCCTGATCGTTGGTGACAATCATGACCAAATCCACGGCTTGGCCGCCTAATTGCAGGCCCCAACTGCCGCCGGTAATCGTAATCGGTGCGGGAGCGCTCCAACCATTGGCCGTGCGACAGGTAGCTATGCCTTTGCCATGGTTTCCACCGAAAACGAGTGCAATCTTCACCATGGATGGGATCACGGCGATGCACTTGGCATCATCCATGATTTTGTCGGGAATGGCTTTATCGGGTGTCGCCATGATTTCGTTTAGGACGTTCGCTGAAGCGTCGATACGCTTTTGGATATCTGTTTGTTCTTGATCGTCGGCGCCCCAGCTGGCGCTGACGGTGAGCGCGATAATCGCACTTAACGCTAAAAAAGATATTTGATGAGCCCAACGTCGTATTTGCATAGAATGTCTCGTTTTCTGTGCAGCTTTTCGCTGTCACGGTATTGAATTCGTTTAATTGGCCCTATACAGCTGCTTCGGTTAGGGGCATGAAGACTTCTTCTTGCTGAACCTTTTCAGGACGGGACAGCAGATTGCGAATCCGCAGACGCGCTTTGTGCAACTGGGATTTCGAGTTGCCGATGGAACACCCCAGCAAATCCGCGATTTCCTGGTGTTCGTAACCATCAACTTCGTGCAATAGGAAAATGGTGCGGTAGCCCTCAGGCAAATCCTGCAGCGCCTTATTCAAGGCGATGCGATCGACACAGCCGGCGAGATTGTTGTCAATACTCGGATATTCCCGGGGAATCGCTTTTCCATCTTCGCCGCGCGACGGCTGATCCAAAGAAACCTGCGCCAATGACTTCTTGCGGAAGTGCATTAGCACCGTATTAATGGCGATACGATAAAGCCACGTCGACAGAGCGGAATCGCCGCGAAACCGGTTCAACTTGCGAAAGACCTGCATAAACGCATCCTGAGTCAAGTCTTCCGCTTCGGCCTGGTTTTTGGTCATACGCAGACACAAATAATAGACACGCGTCTTATGGGCATTGAAGATTGCTTCGAAAGCCTCTGTGTCACCCTCCTGCGCGCGCTTGATAATATCGGCATCCATTCCCGTAGACTTCGACTGATTAGGCACCATCAACCTCCTCGGGGCAATTGGGGCATCTGTTCGTCAATTGCACGAATCGAAGGTTAAAATTAATCTGCGGAACTGACCATCAGGTGCTATCCCTAATTTGAGGAGTTCGATTTCGTATTGGGAGTTGCAAGCGCCGATAAGTTCTACAGGGATCCGCTCATGCCGCTACAGATTCAGTTCGATTGTGCATCTCCTATATGCCGCGATATTTTGTTTTAAAGCTACCCCAGATGTTTCCCACCCAACGCGGCAGGCCACAAAGAAGCAGCAATTAAGATTGTGGCCTGCTCCTCGCCTCCATTCAGCTGGATCACGAACCCGAAACCGCATGAGTTTTGGTTGCATGAAAAAACCGCGGCTTTCGCCGCGGTCTCTCTATTGGTTGGAGCTCCTCTTTTTTTGCTGTTATGAGGCTCGCCGCTTGCCGGTTTCTGATTGGTCCTGCTCCTCATCCCGGCGTTGCGATGGATTCTCTCGCGTGGGATCCTTCTTCGAAACGTCATGCACATTCTTGGGATCGTGCATGCTCTCTTGTCCAGGGTTCTTGGATTTTTCAGTGGGATTCACGGAGCCGGACGGATTCTGATTTGGTTGTTTCATTTGTCCTTGATCTTGTTTAATTTCGGTCGTCATAGTCTTCTCCTGAAATTTGATGGGTAGAACCGCAACGAAATTCAGCATATTCGTTATTTGAACTTTTGAGCATCAGGTCGAAGCCTGAGTTTCCCTCAAAACAGCACCTAAAGAAATGTCGATTCTTCTTTTGTGCACTTTGAGACCTTCGGGCAAATAATCGCCTCGTCTACACAACCTCCCTGATGTTAATGATCCTTCGTTCGAAGTATTCTCATCTTGTTTTGCACAGCGAACGAATCTAAGGAGGCATGGCGTGAACAGGCTCTTGAAAGGATTATTGGGTGCTGGGTTGTATCTATTGGAACAATCAGAGCTGGCGAGCCGGACGGCGCGCGAACGAGCGGTAGATCAGTTTGAAGATTTACGGGATTCCGCGGAAGACAGGATGCGGGAAGCAGCTCGCCGGGTTTCAAAAGCTTCCAGGGCTATTCGAGGGAAAGATACTTCGCCAGCGATGAGTATTCTTTTTTTTACAGCCGGCTTTGGCGTGGGCATGGGCGCAGGCTTGTTATTCGCGCCCGCAAGCGGCGCCGACGTGCGATCAGCGATGTCTGGAAAGGTCCAAGAGTTTACCGGAAAGTTCAAGACAGACAGTGAACCTTACTCGACCGGAACGCGAGGATAAGGCAAGACAATAAAATTCCAGCTTGGAGATTACTATGCTTTGGACAATTGCTGTAATTCTCTTAGTTCTGTGGGCAGTTGGGTTGGTCAGTTCTTACACCTTAGGAGGCTTTATTCATATTCTCCTGGTGCTGGCCATCATCATCATTCTCATTCGTGTCATTCAAGGGCGATCGCCTGTCGTTTAAATATGGAGGAATTTATGTCAAAGAAGAATGTGGCAGTATTCGGAATATTTCCCAATTATCTAAGCGTTGAAGGAGGAGTAGACGCTTTGAAAGTTGCCGGCTTCAGCAACCAGGACATCTCCGTCCTGTTTCCGGAGGGATCGAACTCGCGAGATTTCGCCCATGAAAAAGGGACCAAGGCCCCCGAAGGAGCGTCAGCCGGGGCGAGCACTGGAGTCGTATTAGGTGGCGCGTTGGGTTGGCTCGCCGGGATAGGGGCTTTGGCGATTCCTGGAGTGGGACCATTCATCGCGGCGGGTCCTATCATGGCTGCCCTGGCGGGTGCAGGCGTAGGAGGCACCGTCGGCGTTATCGCCGGTGCACTCATTGGGATGGGTATCCCCGAGTATGAAGCAAAACGTTACGAAGGGCGCGTAAAGAACGGTGGCATTCTGCTTTCCGTCCATTGCGACAATAATGACGAAACGAAAACCGCAGAACGCATTCTGGAACGCAACGGCGCACAAGATATCTCTTCTACAAAAGAATCGGCCGGTGATGCGGAAGATCAACCCTTGCGTCGGGCTGTTTAACAGTAGAGAGCAGGTCCTTCCGCCCTGCTCTTGTTTTTCTCTTGTTTTTTCAGCCCTGATTTTTTCATCCCTGGCAACTTGTTCTGCACATAACTCATCCGAGTGCTGCCCCTTCGATTCCTAGGTATTTAGGAGTTACGATTGCTCCCGAACCAAGAGGTGTGCGCAGCCAATATCTTTCAACTATCCTCGGCCGATGTTTTTTCGGCATCGTCAGGAACTCTCCCGTCGTTTTTCATCATTGGTCCGCCTCGTACCGGCACAACCTGGCTGCAAAACGTTTTAAGTCGCAGGGCCGTATTGCCGTGGATCAAAGAAACACGATTCTTTGATCTGCAATTCGATCGCGGAATTGGCTGGTACCGCCGTTGCTTTCGCAGCGGCGGCAACGAGCTGCGAATTGGGGAAATCGCGCCTACGTATTTTTGTTCCACCATTGCCAGAGAGCGAATTGCGCGGGCGATTCCAGCTGCGCGCGTTGTCTGCACTTTTCGCAATCCAATTGAGCGCTTGATTTCCTTGTACCGAGTTAAACGCGCCTATGGATGGATTCGTTGGACGCTTGAGGAAGCCATTTCTCGTGACCCTGAGTTGATTGAATCAGGCAAATATGCAAGCAATCTCAAGGCCTGGCAACTGGCTTTGGGCAAAGACCAAATTCTCTCCACCATTTATGACGATCTCCAGCAAAATGCTCAGAGATTTGTGGATGCGATTGCGGACTTCATATCAATCCCGCGTTTTGCCTTGTCCGCCGCGGAGATGCAAACCGTTTTCTCCTCGAACACTTTGACGGAACCACGCAACTATTACCGCACACGTGGCGCTATGCTTCTCGCGAATTGGTGCAAGATGCGTAACCTAGGCGCTATTCCTGCTGCCGTCAAAAGGTCACCATTTTTACGCTATTTTGTGGGGGGAGGCTCTAAGTTTGCCGGAGCATCGCCCGAATTACTAAATCACCTGTCCGAAATATTTCGTCCCGAGATCGATGAACTCGAAGTCTTGTTGGAGCGCGACTTGATTTCGTGGAAAACAATTACATCGTACTAATCCGTATATATCGTTTCAGGTCCGGCAAACTTGCCAGAAAAACATAGGCTCCGGCCGCCAACACAGTGAATCCAAGCAGGTGACGTAGCGTGAGAGTTTTCATGAGACATTCTCTCCCGCGTCATAAAACGATGGTTATAGGGCAAACACTGTACGTTGGCAGGCATAATTCCAGGAGCTTTGACCCAAGTTCTTAGGAATTGCGTACGACTGCTCTCGGCACGGTCGGCTCGCCAATCATTCCGATTGTGAAGTGAAGATAAAGTGATGGTACCGGAGCAATATGTAGTTGGACGTAATCACCCGGCCTATTGAATCTAAGTGGTTTGCGTCATTGTTTCACGCGACGAGCAACCTCGCCGCGATACTGGCCGTCCAACAGTTTGTGCTTTCAGAAAATGTGAGGTGTGGCGGATTTTACCGGTCGCATCCAGTTTCTTCATTCGAGACGGCATTTTAGTCATCGAGCCTACGCGACCATAAAGCTTATTTATCAAGCAGTTACAACGAAACGCGGCAAACGGCTCCTTAGTTGCGGACATTCTATCCTTATGCGTTTGCTTACCACACGCTTGATCGGTTCGCTCTTCATCGGGGTTACCGTGGTATCGCTATTTTCTTCCTACTTCGAAGTTAGTTCAGAGCAACGTCATCAGCGAGCGGATCTGGAGCGGCGTGCGGAAGTGTTTGGCGAAAGCCTTGCCGAAAATATCGAACCTCATTTTGAGCACAGCACGTACAGCGAACTTCGCCGTATTGTAGAGCGTTACGCCAATCGTGAACACCTCGTCGGCATTGCCATCTATGACAGCCACGCCGATGTAATCGCGATCACACCTGGTCTGGCTACAAATTTCTCCAAGGCTCCTCAACTTGTAACAACGGTAGAAAGTTCTAATCAGGCAATGGGAGAATTCACGGAATTGAATGGTGGTTACTCTCATCTCTATGTTTTACCAATGCATCAGCAGGACGCCGTGGCAGGTGCCCTGCTGGTTGCGCATGACGCAAGTTACATTGGAGCGCAACGCCGGCATCTTTGGCGGGAAACCTTCTCCCGCATCCTCATTCAAATGGTAGTCATCGCTTTGTGCACGCTAATCATTGTGCGTTGGAGCCTGACGCGCCCGATCGCTCGTGCTGCGCAGTGGATGCGAGCTTTGCGGGTCGGGCGCGGCCAATCCCGCGCTGCGCTGCCCGAGTGGGATTTCTTGCAACCACTGACCCGCGAAATGCGGACCATCGCAGAAAGCTTGCATAACGCGCGCTCGGCTGCGCAAGCTGAAGCGCAATTGCGCGACGCGGCTGAATCTCTTTGGACTTCTGAAAGACTGGCCGTACATATTCGCAGCAAGCTTGGAGAAAGCCGTTTGTTTGTACTTTCCAACCGCGAGCCCTATCTGCATGAGCGCAATGGCAAATCGCTAAACGTGATTGTGCCGGCTAGCGGATTAGTCACCGCGCTTGAGCCCATCCTCCGGGCTTGTAATGGCACATGGATCGCGCACGGCAGTGCGGATGGCGACCGCGAAACGGTGGATCGTCACGATCACGTGCGCGTCCCTCCCGACGACCCCCGGTACACACTACGTCGAGTGTGGCTAACCAAAGAAGAGGAAGAGGGTTATTACTATGGCTTTGCCAACGAAGGGTTGTGGCCATTGTGCCACATCGCCCACACGCGTCCGCTGTTTCGCGTATCCGATTGGGAGCATTACCAGGAAGTGAACCGGAAATTTGCGGATGCGGTGCTCCAGGAAATGGAGGGCATCGAGCAGCCAGTGCTGTTGGCGCAGGATTACCACTTCGCGCTCGCGCCACGCATGATCAAAGAAAAACGGCCCGACGCTCGGGTTGCAATTTTCTGGCACATCCCCTGGCCCAATCCTGAGGCCTTTCGCATTTGCCCCTGGCAGCGCGAATTGCTCGATGGACTGCTCGGCGCAGACTTAATCGGGTTTCATGTGCAGGCCCATTGCAATAATTTTATGCAGACGGTGGATCGCGCACTGGAATCACGGCTCGATTGGGAACGCTTTTCAATCGAGCGGCAAGGCCACATCGCCGCAGTTCGGCCCTTTCCAATCAGCGTGGACTTCCACGAGTTCGAGACCATGAACCAGGATTCTGACTCCTATACAGACAGAATTGCTTTATTGAAGGAACACAGTGTCGAAGCAATTTTCTTGGGTGTTGGCGTGGACCGTGTCGACTATACAAAAGGAATTCTCGAGCGTTTCCTCGCAATCGAACGGCTCATGGAGAAATATCCGGAATACCAGGGCAATTTTACGTTTGTTCAATTAGGTGCGCCCAGCCGCACGCATATCAAACGTTACCACGACTTTCTCGGCGAGGTGGAGTCCGAGGTCGATCGCATCAATTGGCGGTTTCAAAAAGGCCGATGGAAACCGATCATTTTTTTAAAACAGCAGCACAGCCACGCTGAGATCAAACGTTATTATCGTGCCGCAGACGTCTGCGTTGTCACCTCATTGCACGATGGCATGAACCTCGTCGCCAAAGAATTCATCGCAGCACGCGATGACGAGCACGGCACCTTAATTCTCAGTTGTTTTACCGGCGCAGCCCGCGAACTGCATGACGCGCTGCTCGTGAACCCCTACGACATTGACCAAACTGCCGACGCCATACGCGCTGCCCTGGAAATGAGTCCAGAAGAAAAAAGACGCCGCATGGTGCAATTACGAAAGAGTGTGCGTGAATACAACATTTACCGGTGGGCGGCCAATCTCGTCGGCGAACTATGCGATATGCGTGTAGATCAAGATCGACTTGATCACACGAGAGAGTCCGCGACGGCGTGAGCAGGTGAGGGCCGCGAGAGGGGGAAACATGGTCACCGTAGAAGCCAATGCGATCCTGGAAGATTTCATGGATAAGCTCCGGGAATCGGACACAAGCTTGTTACTCCTGGACTATGACGGCACGCTAGCCCCTTTCACGATCGATCGCGACCGCGCCGTTCCTTATCCGGGCGTTCGCACCCTGCTGCAGCAGATTATGCGGACCAACAGGGTCCGCGTGGTTCTCATTTCCGGTAGACCTTGCGGGGAAGTTGCCACACTCCTGGATCTTCAAATTATGCCGGAAATTTGGGGCGCCCACGGTTGGCAGCGCCTATCGCCCGACGGATCATGCACCCGTTACGTCATGGCAGACGAAGATCGAGATGCGCTTGCGCTCGCATCAACATGGGTATCGGGACTCGGCTACGCTCATCTTGCGGAGCGCAAGCAATCCGGCATCGCGATCCACTGGCGCGGGCTGCCAGAAGAAGATGTCAAAACCATCCGTTCTGCGCTGGAATCCCCGACCTTACCCTCTCAATGTGCGCAGCGGATGTTGCTACGTAAATTTAACGGTGGCATCGAGCTTCAACTGAAGGCGCGTACAAAAGCCTCTGTAATCGAGACTCTTTTGGAAGAAAGCAGCGCTCAGACGCCAGCCGCATACGTCGGCGACGACCAGACTGACGAAGATGCATTTGGCGCTCTCGGGACTCGAGGGCTACGCATCCTTGTCGGGCAGGATCTGCGGCCCACACAGGCTGACATTTTGCTGCGTCCACCCGAAGAGTTGCTTGACTTTCTTCTACGCTGGCTTCTGGCTTGCGGAGGCACTCAGTGAAACTGCGCATCTTTGGCCAGCGTACGGACTGAAAGCATTGAAGGAGACATGCGATGAAAGAATCAGGAACCTGGGATAATCGAGAAGCTAAGAAACCTTTTTATTTCAACACTTCGTCGAACCTGCTTCGCATCGGCCAGGAAAAAGCGACAACCCTTTCCGAGTTGCTGCACGCGCTGCACACTTGTTCTTCCGATTCCATTTTTCAACATACCTTCCGCACTTTGCAGGAGCATCACTTCATCCGTGAGGGCTTCTCCAACGATTTTGCCCATTGGGCCTTTTCGGCATGCAACGAACCAGGACTCGCTGAACGATTGGCAAGTCTCGATGTACGCGAATACACCGACGTTGAGGGTATTCGCCAGACAATTGAAGAAATAGTCGCAGGCTATATTGAAACTAACCCTGCTTCAAGCGAGCGGCGTTCCCGAGAACCTTTTTATTTTTGCGCTTCTGAAGTTTTGGTTTTGCCGACCCCCTTCGTTGCTCACAGCACGCAACAATTCGTGGAAGACCTCGCGCGAGTCAGTGTTCACTCCATTCACCACCACTTCATCGAAGCGCGTTTGCGGTTGAAACTTAATTCCAACGATTTCTCTCAATGGCTGGAGGAGGAAGATCTGCCGGAAGCTGCGGCCCAGCTTAATCGGATTGACATTTATACGGCAACGCTCGAAGACGTACGCCGGCAAATCATTCTCGTAGTAAAGCACGCATTAGCCTGACTTCATAAGGAACCATATGGATACCGCGAATATTTCGTCCTCTCCAATCCGCGCTGCCAGTTTCTCTGACGCTGTTATCGATCGCAACATCCCGTCCCCCGCCGCTAGATTAAACCGGCGAAAGACGGACATGCATGTAGATGACACTCCGCCTCCCCCGCCTCCGCCTCCGCATCTTCTCGACTATGAGCCAATCATCGGGCAGGCTGTGCTCGATGAATTGCGCTATTTAGCAGACGCGTTGCAAGGTAAAAGCGTCAAAATGGTGAACTCGACGGCCATGGGCGGCGGCGTCGCTGAAATGCTCAATAGCCTCGTTCCTCTGATCGTCGAATTGGGCATCGTCACCCATTGGGACGTAATTACCGGCGGCAACGATTTCTTTGAAATAACCAAGGCTTTTCATAACGCCTTGCATGGCGGCGAATACCATCTCACTCGCAAGACACAGGAAGTTTTCCTCCACTACAACGAGCAGAATCGCAAGCGTATGCAGTTTGATGAAGACGTAATCATCATCCATGATCCACAACCTGCGGCCATGATTAGCGAACGTGATGCTCGCAATTCGAAATGGGTATGGCGATGCCATATCGATCTGTCGAATCCAAACCCCGAAGTCTGGGCGTTTCTCAAGCCTATGGTCGAGCGCTTCGATGCCGCGATTTTCTCGTCTCAGTCGTTCGCGCAGCGGCTCTCCATTCCCCAGTATCTGTTCTATCCCTGTATCGACGCGCTGTCGGAGAAGAATAAAGAACTCGATGAAAGCTACGTGCAGCAGATATGCGACGACTACGGCATCGACCGTTCGCGGCCCGTCGTTACGCAGATTTCGCGTTTTGACCGCTTGAAAGATCCGTTGGGAGTCGTGAAGGCTTACCAGATGGCAAAGAAATATGTCGACTTTCAACTCGTGCTCGCAGGAGGTAGCGCAAGCGACGATCCGGAAGGTGCGCAAGTGCTCGCGGAAGTCGAGGACGCGGCCGCCAACGACCCCGATATTATTATTCTGAATCTTCCACCCTGGAGTGGTTTGCAAATCAATGCCTTACAGCGCGCTTCCACAATTATTGTGCAAAAATCTTTGCGCGAAGGCTTTGGCCTCACTGTGACGGAAGCTCTATGGAAATCGAAGCCAACGATCGCCAGCGCGGTAGGTGGAATTCCCAACCAGGTCATTCACAAATTAACAGGAGTATTGGTTCACTCAGTGGAAGGATGCGCCTACCAAATCCGATATCTGCTTACGCACCCCGATCACGCCCGGCAACTCGGCAAGAACGGCCACGAACATGTTAAAGAGAATTTCTTGATGACAACCAACGTGAAACGCTGGTTGCTGCTGCTCCGATTCTTACTAGGGTCGAAAAGAAATTGAGGATTTCGACGAAATGATACGCAAACTTACTTCAGGGAAATTCCGGCTCTATTCGCGCAAGAAAGACGCTAAAACCGGAAAGCGGCGCAACTTAGGAACTTTCAACAACAGGAAAGCCGCAGAGGCGCACGAGCGAGCTGTGCAATACTTCAAGCACCACTGACCGAACAAACTCAAGCGCTTATTTCTTAGGCGGTACCTTCGCGCCTTTCTTGCGCGCTTCTGACAAACCAATCGCAATCGCCTGCTCCCTGCTGGTAACTTTGCCGGCCCTCCCTCCTTTGCCTGAACGAAGGGTACCTTTCTCTTCGCGCCTTACGGCGCTCGCAACACTTTTCCCGGCGGCGGGGTCATATTTGCGAGCGCTAGATTTGCCTTTCTTTTTAGCTGGTGTCATAACTCTCCTTGCTGCAATTGTATAAAATCAGGCACGTCCCATAAGTAAGACAATGAGAACCACGACCACCACAATACCCAATCCACCGCTCGGATAATAGCCCCAACCGCGGCTATAGGGCCACGTCGGCAATGCGCCCAAAAGCAGAAGAATCAGCAGTACCAACAAAATTGTGTACATACATCCTCCTTGAAGTTTGTATCTCCGCTTTTCACTTCGTTAATGTTCTGACTCGATCGTTTTATTTTTTACACGTTCTTGCACGGCTCATGCCCGCAATCGCAGCCGATTTCAGTTTCTTCGGATCCCGCCTCACGGCAGAACTGACTGCAATATTTCTCTCCGGTAGGAGGGATGCACAAACACGGTAGATGCCCGCATTTCTTTTGCTCATTCATAAGCGCTCCTCGTGCTAGCGCTCTGATGACAGTTACACCACCACGGTTGCCCGAATGCGCGAAGCGTGAGCGGTGAACATAAATGATCAAGCAACAGAGAAGCTCCATTCCGAATCAGAGGAGTACCGCTTAAGACGTTTGAGGTGGCGAAGATTTGGAGGAATTCATGAATAAAGATCAAGTTACAGGTAAGGTCGAGCAAGTAACGGGCAAGATCAAGCAAGGCGTTGGCGAAACCGTTGGCAATGAAGATCTCGCGAATCGAGGCGTTGTCGATCAAACGAAGGGCGCTGCCAAGGAAGCCTGGGGCAACGCCAAAGACGCGGCGCAGGACATACGTAAATCGCGCGAAGATGCTGCGAAGCAAAGCGCGGACGACACGCGTCACAAAATCAGTGATTCCGTCGATAAAATGAAAGATCGCGTGAATGAAAAGATGGAAGACATTAAAGAACGGCGCAGGGCATAATCGGTCCTAATTCTGAAATCGGGAGGAATGACTTGAAAGCTGTCACTTTAATCGGAATAATTTTGATCGTGCTTGGGATCGCCGGCTTTGCCTTTGGTGGCGTGAGTTTCACTCATAAGAAAAAGGATGTTGATCTGGGGCCACTCCAGGTCTCCCACAAGGAAAAAGACACGATGCCAATTCCTCCCGCATTAAGCACAATCTCATTAGTTGCGGGCATAGCTCTGGTTGCAGTTGGAGCCAAAGGAAAGTGAGTGTGCTCAAGAAACTTGACCACACAAAGTCGTCTAGGAAGCTGCTAAATCATTGAAAATATGGTGGCCAGGGACGGAGTTGAACCGCCGACGCCAGCCTTTTCAGCTCGTCGCCCGCACTTCAACAACTTACAGGTTTGCGGGAGACTGCCAACTACTTGCAAAGACACGTAAGGCCAGGCGATCAAGGGCTGAAATCATGGGCTGAATATTCCGTACTTCTCTTTTGAATAGAGTGGAATTCGAATCCGCCTGAAAACATCGAACGAAGGACTTAACCGAGCACGGTCAGCAATGTAAGCGTTCTAAGTACATGGAGAGTCGAAGTATGATTTGCGCGATTTGTAGCAGAGGCCGCCGTTTCGCAAGTGAAATGCTTGTTTCCAACAGTTGAGAGAAAGTTATCGTTCTGCGGAGTCATGGAATGACCTGGAATAACCACACCGTGAGGGTGCGCAATCACCAGCCACACGAGAAAAAGAAGAAGCGCACGGGTCTCTGAAACCGTTATACGGTGTAAGTTATTGATGCTCGGCGATGAAATCACCTCAGCCCAAATGGCATTCCCGATAGCTTCACTTACCCGCTGCTGCACGCTTTAAGGCACGCTCTAAAGTCTGGCCAGCGCGGCTCTTGTTTTTTCATAATCTAGCTGGGCGATTTTGCCTTGCTTGTGCTCGACCTCGAGTTAAAGAGTTCTTCTTTTAACCCCTCTAGCAGCATGTAAGACACGTTTCTGGGCATGCCACTGCTCCGCGGGAGCAGACTCACTCAGCATCGTCATCTCCGGCGCTTCATTCCGTGTTGATATCGCAGAAGATGGAATCTTCCCGCTGGCCAGCGCACGGGATAAGTTAGGTCGACGTGATGCTATGAAGAATCCCCCCGCCACGAGCACGCTCAAAGCCGCCGAGAATATACCAGCGATACTTATCCAACGGATCGGCGCATCAATGGCGGCCTAGTCCGCCACCCGGGCGGTTATCACTCTGCCCTACAGTACCTTCTCCTTCAGCATGCTGCCGGCCACGCGGCCTGCAGAGTTCCCTCTCCTCCACTCTGAACCCTAATCTGCCCTGGCTGCGTGGTGGAAGCGATCTGCACGTTAGCATCCGGCTGGTTCGGATCATCAAGGCTTAAAGCTGGCATTTGGGCGGTGAAAACTGCATGCTTTGGACAATGGCCACGAAGGCTGCAAGGATAAAGCGACTTCGGATCAATATTGCCTCGCCGTTGTAGGTAAACGATATGAAATCTAAACTGGGTTGTTCCCGGACGCAGAGGAAAATTAAATGAATAGCGGTTTTTATCGCTTTCCTGTATGGGGGTCGATTTTAGCGGATTGCCGTGCTCTGTCGTCGCGGAAGCTTCAACGACATGCGCGCCCTCCGGAAGATAGAATTCCAGACTGTGCTCATTCATTTGAGTACGCGGCGGCCTTGAGGAGTTCTGTACCGCAAATTCGCGCGTGATCTCCAGTTGGCCGTTTTCCGCCTGAAGCCGCATGATGTCCGCAACCACTTCAACCCCATGAACGTTCTTTGCCACGTCAAAGACTTCAACATCGACAGATGTAGCTCCCGGGGGCGCCATGTGGTGATAGGTAATGCCCTGATGGATGGCGCGAACCAGATGTGGCCCCGCAGTATCGTCGAGTTTGAAACGAAAAGCTCCTTTCGAGTCCGTGCGCACGTGTCCAACTTCTTCCATGCCTTCCGCGAGTTTGATCAGTACAACTTCGTCGCCCGCTGCCGCTTTGCCCGTTGTAGCGTTCATCACAGTGCCGCTGAGCGTCTGCGCATTGCCCAAGGCACACAGCAATAGGACTGTTAGCAAGACTTTAATTTTCAGATATTGCCCTCGCAAAATGTAAGCCTCCAGGCGCTAGTTTGCCGGTGCGGCGGCTTGCGCCAGCTGTCGTCGAGAATTTTCGGCTTCTTTAGCTTCCGTGCTTGCTTCGAGCGTCATGTCTCGGTCGCCAAAACCCACGCCAATTTTCTTCAGGAAATCATTCGGAGGCGTTCCGCCCGCAAAGATCCAGACAAAGTCGTTCGGAATATCTTGGCGAACGCCCTTTACCTCGAGCGTGACTGAATCCTGCCGAAATTCCAATGGATTGGTCTCAAACAGCACTTTGACCTTTCCGGTCCGCATGCACTCTTCAATATGCTTCAGGTTGCGTTCCTTGATGCGGCTAAAGCGTTCTCCACGATAGCAGAGAGTTACCTGATTGCCTGCTTGGTGGGCCAGTCCCATCGCCGACTCGACCGCGCTATCGCCCCCACCGACTACGAGGATCTTTTTGTTGATATAGTGGTCAGCCTCGATCAAACGATACATTACCTTGGGTAGTTCTTCACCTTTAACTCCTAATTTGCGCGGTTCTCCAGTGCGTCCAAGAGCGAGAATTACATGGCGCGCCCGATAGCTGTTATTACTCGTCAGAACAGTGAAGATGCCACTACGGTCTTTCTCAATATCCTCAACTTTTTCGCCGGTGGAAACGTTGAAGTCTGCCCGATTGAGAATCATGTCCCAGAACGCGAGCAGGTTTTCCTTGGAGAGTTGCATCTTCTTGAACTTTCCGTACATAGGAAACTCAACCGGGCTGGTCATTACCAGCTTCTGCCTCGGATACTTCGCCACCGTCCCGCCTACCTCGTCTCGCTCCAGTGTGATGTAGCTGAGCTTGTTTTCAATGGCTCGCAGTGATGCGCTTATTCCCGCGGGCCCCGCTCCCACGATAAGAACGTGATAAATCCCGTCCGTTTGCAGAGCGGAGAAATTTTGTCCAAGCCGACGTTTGACCGTATCAATGCAGTCGCGGCCCTGATTAACAGCATTCTTGATCAAAGCAAGGCCGCCGAGTTCGCCGATGATAAAAAGTCCCCGAAACCGTAGTTTCGTGTTCTGCGGTCAAGCGCGGCATGTCCGCGCCCATACTGGGGCTGGCCATTACCATCGTGATCGCCCCCACCGGACATGCCTCGGCGCACAGGCCGTGCCCAATACACTTGTATCCATTCACGATGACGGCTTTCCCAGCTATCATCGCCAGCACGTCGCCCTCCGGACAAACCGATGTGCACGTAGCACAACCAATGCACGAATTCGTATCGATATGCGGATGTTGAGCTTTCGGGCCCTCAGAGAAAAGCTTGCCTTTTTCAGCAGCTTCTCGTGCCTGTGCCTCTCTCTTCTTCAAACTTCTCAGATACACAACTACAAAGAAGAAAGTGATGATGCCACCAATCGCGAATGTTATCAACGAATCCATGCCGGTAAACCAACCCTCCGCCGCTAGAAGTATCCAAGAAACAATTGCAATCCAATGTGAATCATTGCCAACACTGCAAAGGCATAGCTAAACGGCTTGTGCACCACATGCCACAAATGAAAGACTTTTTGCGAACGTGCCAAAAACAGAACTCTTTTCGAGAGTGCAGCTTCTTCCGCAGCTGCGTGAATCGCCCGCTCGATCTCGCGGTGCCGGGTAGGTAAAAATCCCGCCAATGTAGTCAGAGTTCGACTGCCACGCAGTGCATGACGCCGTAGGCGGGCTACACGGAATTTCCGCGCCACGTCGAGCAACATCATGTATGGAATTGCCACAAGAATGGGCATACGGGACACGCGATTGGCATCAGGCAGCTTGAGCAAGGCTCGCAAATCCGCTTGCGGTAGAAGGTTCTGCGCAGACAACTGTTCCGACAGCTCCTCTTGCAAATCGTGCAATTCGCGCATAGACAATTCAGCAGTGGTCACCTTGCGGGGTATCTGCCCATACAAATAGCGTCCCACCACGCCGCTAGCGGAGACTGCAAACATGATCCAGAAAGCCATGCCCGCGAGTCCGCTGAATTTTAAACTGGAGTGGAATGCAATGATGGCAGGGGCAGTTAGTCCCATTAAGATATGAATATCGAGCCAATGACGCGTGCTTCCGACGGTAGATAGCCACGGCCAGTGCTTTCGGATGGGATAGAGGAAAATCCCCAGGAATAGGGCAACACCCATGAACCCGAGATACAAACCGATTGGACCGCTGGGGCGTAACAAATGGTGTTTCGGCGAAAATGGTCGGTCCAAGGCCGATAATTTGTAGTAATCAAAACCATAGAAGAAAATCGCCAAATTTGTTCCTATAGCCAGCGCGTAAAGGGCATAAAGGCGCAGGCGATGACGCTTTTCAGCGTCCGGCAATGCACTGGTAGCGGCGAGTTGGCTGGTAGCAGCCGTAGCGTTCGCACTCATTGGTAGTTCACCTTTTCGTCTGTGCTAACTGAAAATTTCTTGTATTCGGAAAACTGGTGCAAGTTACGCCAGTGTTGTTTAGGGGTCTCCACTTCCACGACGGCTTGGGTCGGAAACCAGTACACCGTCTTGCCATCGGCAAACTTTAGCGGAGCAAAATCAATCTCTGAATGCAGAGACTGCAGTCCTACATCGCGCAAAGTGTCGTTAACACCTGCTTCGATTTTGGCAACGAAGCCGGTTCGTGAATCGATCCACGCTGTACCAGAAAGTTCGAGCGGGTATTCGCGGCCACGCAATGCCAGAGCCGCAGGGGATTTGGTTCCCCGAATATGCTCGAAGGAAACTTTTTCAAAGGTCTTCCCCTCGACAATTTCCTGTCCCGCCAGGCTGAACTTGAAGGCATCAGCATAAAAGGGGTGGAATACCAAAAATAGCGTAGCGAATCCATTGCTGAGCAGCATCGATGTGTTTCTGCGATCTGCTTTGGCTTCATGCAGTGGTAAGCGCGACTCCGATAGGTTTAACTCGCCTCCAACGTTCGTGAAAATCGCCAAATAGTCGTAGATGGAATCTTCTTTCAATAGAACCTTATCGTCCTTACCCAATTTTTCTTGACGCACATGCTCGGTGCATTTCACATCGGAGAACTGTTCGAGGAATGCAGATGTCCGATCACCCGTACGCGTAAGGATGTCATTCAATTTCTGTGTATCGCCCGATGTGGGCAAATCGTCTGCAAAACAAAATCCGCAGACCAGGAGAAGACTCCACGCCCATATCGTTGTTCGCGCGAGTTGTGTATCTAGCCTCATTCTTTGTGCCTCTTCGAATCAAAGCGGTAACCCAGAGAAAACATGAACTGGTCATAGTTGAACTGACCGCGATTTGTAGTGAAACTGCCTTGTAGGTAATAGTGCGGACCGAGGGTAGTCTCCACCGTGCCAGTGAAGAATTTCGCGTTGTTATTCGTTGTCAGCGAGGAATTAAAGGTTTGCTGCCCGACCAGGCCCTCTAATCGCAGACTGTCATTGACCTGGCGCGAGAAACTGAGCGACTCATAGGAACCACTTCCAAAAGAGCTGTTAAACCGAGCGTAGTGGGCATCAACACGCATCGAGAGCTTGGGCACATGTCCCAGGGTGATGCCGTACATTTGATTGAGCGATGCTTGCGCGTCCCCCGTGCGACTGCTTCTTCCCAAGTTCGCCGAAACAAATATCTGCTTTAAGATTTCTACGCGCCCGCCGGCACTGAATCCTTGAAATAGAAATTTATCTAATAACCCGGTTCCAATCAGTGTCGGGTCAAAGGTTGGTACATCGCGAAAGTAATTGTGGTTAAAATCCAGCTCGATCCGCGGATGCGCTTGAATCCTGGCGGTGAAAAAACTCCGCCCCAGGCCCCAGCCTGGCGCGGTTGTCGCAGCATTTCCGCTAGGATCATCAATTTGGGCGGATTCGTACACCGCAAATCGCCGCCCGTAAGAAAGAGAATCTTCGAAGAACACGAAAGGCCTGTCCACTTGCCAACTCACTAGACTCACTCCCGCGCCAGCGGTGCTGCTGTAGTGGAAAGCGTCGTACTCGCCGCCGTCGAAGTTAATAAACGATCCGCCGATCACACGATCAGGACTGTAATCCCAAGAGGATGGATCCGGGGTTGAACCACCGAAGATCCCGAGCGTCGTGCCTTTCGCCAGTCGTCGTCCGAAATAGCCTCCATCGATGGTGTCTAAGCTAGGGGCCCAAGGTAGATAGAGCCGACCAAAACCAGCAACAAAGTCGGAGTTTGGATTGTCGTAAGTCAAGTTCAAGTGATAGGTGCGATTGATTAAGTTCTGCAGCGTTTGCTGGCTGGCGGCGGAGGTATTAGTCAATCGTCCGCGCCAATAACCGCTTAAGTTCCAATACGTGCCGCCAATACGAGTGATATCACCGCGAAAAACCACACCCACGTCGGAACTCGTGATGTTGGTCGTGCCATGCGTCATGGTGTCAATGTAATCAAACCCAATTCGACCGCGCGCTCGATTGACCGAAGGCAACGGCGGTCGGGGCACTTCTTCCCGGACTTCTTCGTCCAGTGTGTCTCCTTCAGTGAAGGAAACCACGGCAGGATACTGCCTGGTTGCGCTCAGCGCCCTCTGCTGAACGAGCGCCGCGGTGTCGGCTTCCGACAAGTAGGCGATATCCCCCACTTTTACGGGACGCTTGGCTGAATGAATATCGGTTACGGCCGAAGTCTCCGCTACTGCGCTTACTTCCAGTTGAGCCACGACGCGGGGATCTGCAACATCAGCACTATCTCCCTGCTTTGCGGGAAGGTTGCTGTCTTCAATCACCAGCTTTGTACCTTCGGCCAATCCTTGTGCTCTCCCGCCATCCAGATATGCCACACCTTCTGCGACATATTTCACTTTGAAAACGGTTCGCAGACTTGGATCATCAGCGCGAGTAATAAGAGTAGGAGTCTCGGTCGCTGCCGATCTAGGCGAGCTAGCCGTCAAGCCACGGACGCTTCCGCTTTCGGAGTTCGCGGTCGGTGCCGTCTTTGTCAACGAAAAGCTTGGCCAACTTCATTTACATCTCTTTGGGGTATTGCACTCGCAGCAACCTGATTTTGAGAAAAAGAATCCTGGCCAGATGAATTCTCAGTTGAAACGCTTGGCGGTCCCGCCAGCCGCGAGGATTCGGCGTTCGCTATCGAAGACGTGGTCGGAGTATTGGAATCGGGCGCCGAGTTAGATGGTGGAACCGGCCACGCGGGGGTTGATAAATTGTTTGCGATCGGAGCGGGAGATTCCTTCTGGCGGCGGAAGATCCCCGGCCAGACTACCCGACGCGGCAGCAGCCGGTGCGCCTCCATGAGATTTCTCCGCGACTGCGGCCACACTCACTGTGAAGATGACACGATTGCCTTCCGCTTTTAGCTTATAGATGTGCGGCTGGTCCAGTTCAACAACTACACGCGTGATAAGAGGATTGCTTGCATATTGAACCGCTTGGATTTCCGTTACTCCATTGGATTGCACATCAAACTTTTTCGCTTTCTCAACATACGTAATGCCCGGAAAATCCAGTAAAATCCGGTCGGGGTGTGTCGCGCTGTGAACTGACGGTGTTACGGAAGAGCTCAGCGTCATTTCCACTCGTAGATCTGGCCCGTCGTGCTCCACGGTGATGTTCTGCATCACGCCTGGCCCTCCGTTGTCCTGCGCTGCCGCATATGACAATAAGAGCATCAGTGTTCGTATATGTTTCTGAATCGCCATCGTTTCTTTTCAATGCCCGCCAGCGCTCCACCTACCCGCTAGATTTTTGTGCTTCGGCTTTTTTGAATATCTAATTCTTATCCGCCCCCCTGACCGTTCTGATGGCACTGGTAGCAATTGATGCTGTTGTATACATAGCCCCTGACACCTTGATGGTCGGAGTCGGTTTGCGCCTTTGCGTGGCAATTCGTGCATTGGAATATCGAATAATCGTTGGAATTCGTATGACAGGTCGAACACACCCCGCCGGCGTTGCCATGATTGATTGGAAATTGTGTGTATTGGGCATGGTTAAAGCTGGCATTTAGCCAATTCGTTGTGTTGTGGCAGTTCTGGCAAGTCGTGGGAAAGAATTGCGGCTGCGCCGCGTGGCCAGGGTTGGTCGTGTTGTTGTAATCCGTCTGGTGGCACCCAATGCAAATAGTCGGCAACGTCGTGTAATTGTTGTTGACATGGCAATCGGTGCATTGGCGCGGTGGAACGGTGTGAGATCCGGTCAGCGGGAACGCTGTATTGTTGTGGTTGAAGGTCGAGTCGGTCCACGTGTTGGTGTCGTGACACAGCTCGCACTGCTGCGGAAACCCGGCTGACACGTGGTTGGGATTATTCGTGTTGTTGTAATCCTTGAGATGGCACGTAACGCAGAGTGTGCTGTTCAAGCCGTAGTTGTTATTCGTGTGGCAATCCGTACATTGACGCGGTGGAACCGTGTGCATGCCGGTTAACGAAAATCCTGTGGTGGCGTGGTCGAACTTTCCATCTGTCCATTGCACGGTGTCGTGGCAAGTTTCACAGGTGGTGGGGAAGCCCGCCGCAATGTGGGCAACCGGACTAACCGCGTTCTGATAATCCTTCAGGTGACACGTGACACACGCGGTGTTGGTCAGGTTGTAATTGTTGTTAATGTGACAATCGGTGCACTGGCGCGGCGGGACTGTGTGGGATCCGGTGAGTGGGAACCCGGTGCTGTTGTGATTGAAAGTGGCATTCTGCCACGAAGTCGTATTGTGGCACTGCTCACACGTCTGCGGAAAGTTTTGTGCGACGTGGTTTGGGTTGCTCGTGCCCTGATAATCCTTGAGGTGGCAGGAGACACAAGTGATACTCGTTAAATTGTAGTTATTGTTGATATGGCAATCGATGCATTGCCGCGGTGGAACCGTATGCATCCCGGTCAAGGGAAATCCTGTGTTGTTGTGATTGAACGACGCATTCAGCCACGAAGTTGTGTTGTGGCACTGCTCACAGGTCTGAGGGAAGTTCGCGTGAACGTGATTTGGGTTGGTCGTGCTCTGATAATCCTTCAGGTGGCACGTGACACACGCTATGCTCGTGAGGTTGTAGTTATTGTTGATATGGCAGTCGGTGCATTGACGAGGTGGCACGGCATGACCTGCCGTTAGGGGAAAGCCAACTGAGGAATGATCGAATTTGGCATTGAGCCAGTCATCCGTTCCGTGACATTGCTCACAACTTGTCGAGAATTTAGCTGTGACGTGATTGGGGCTGGTCGTCGCCTTGTAATCAGCGGCATGACACGAATAGCAATCCGTTGACAGTGTCTGGAACTGACTAGTCGCGGCCCCTTTGTGACAGGAATCACATTCCACGGCCGCATGTGCTCCGGTCAAGGGAAAGCGATTGTTGTGCGCTTGTATCTGCGCAATTGAAACTGTCCAACCTCTTACCGTATGGCATTGCTCACAGTTCGCGCCGAGTTGCCGCTTATGAATGTCGGCGTGGCAGTCCTGGCAACGCTGGCCTACATTTGTAAATACCGGCTTAACGTGACACTGGACGCAAGTAACTGATTGGTGCATCCCGCGCAACGGGTAGCGTGTATGATTGTGATCAAATTCAGCTACAGCGCGAATTGGACGCCACCCAGCCGGCGTGTGGCAATTCTGACAAGGAACGTTCAGGTTGCCATGAGGGCTGTGCGTGGTGCCAAGAGTCTGCGGAATGGGGTCGTACGAAGTTCCACCGAATGCCAGCAACAATACCGCCGCTAAGTTGAGCGTAAACCCATACGCCAACATGACACCCCCCTGGCTAGTTCTTACAACATGAGCAAACAGGTGAGGAAAATTAGCTTTTACTCATGCAATTTTCAGTCCATCTAGAATACCAGCGCTGGCAGTTGCCGCGAAGTTACTCTAGACCGTATTGGCAAACGCAGAATGGACATGGGCTGCGGTTCCCATGCGTTCACTATTACTCACCTTGATGCAACGTAAATTTTGCTCGTTGCCTAGAGTTTTTTGCATGCAAAAACTCAGGAGTGCTCAGGCACGCTTATTGGCCAAGGCTGTTGCGGAACCTAGAAATTACGGCTGCCGTCGCTTGGCGGCTTTGCGGTGGGAGCAGGATTCGCAGGGCCATGACAGGCCTCACATTCTTTCGGAGTCGGCTTATAAAACAGTATCGCTTTGCCTGCTACAACCTTCGTCAACTTATGACACTCCGCGCAGCGCACATTCTGGTGGGCTCCCGTGAGGGGAAACCCGGTTTGGGCATCATCGTCGAATAAGGCAGGCTTCCATTTAACCGCGTTATGGCAATTAACGCAGCGTGTGACCTCTCCTTTGGCAAATTGCTCGCCATGAATGTTTTCATGGCAGTCTTCGCACTGCGTGGGAGCTGCACGGAAATCAGCATGAATCAACTTGGTTTCCAAGTTGGGCGATTTGTGACAGTCCCCGCAGGCGGTGCCACGGTGCGCGCCAACCAGCGGGAAAGAAGTCGTGGAATGGTCGAAGCGGGACAAATCAGTCCACGCCTTAGTGGAATGGCATGCCTCACAACCCACAATTGTCTTATCTGCTCTAACTTGCAGCATACGCGCACGAAATTGCCCGTTGTGCGGATCGGTATGGCAACTCGTGCAGCTCAAGTTCTTCCAGTGATATACCACAGCGGGTTTTGGCTGGAATTCGACTGACTCTTTGTGACAATCCGCGCACGGAACGGCGACATGACCTCCGGTTAACACGAAGAGAGTCTGCTTATGCTGAGCAAGGGTAAAGGTGGACGGTTTGTAGGCTTCAAGATTGTGGCAGCGGTCGCAGGCATTGAAATAAGGTGCCGCGGCAAATTGCCCCGCATGGCGGTCGCGATGACAATCAGTACAGCGGCCAAACGTGATGTTGAACAAAGTGTCCTTGCCCCGGGGGATGTGACACTCAGCGCACTCTAAACGGGCGTGCCCGCCCTGCAATGGATAAGCGCTCTTCGCATGGTCCTGCACCGTAAAAGTTGATGGTTTCCACCCGTTCACATTGTGGCAGGATGCGCACTCCCCATGGTCTGGCCGTAGGCTGAATTGACCATTGTGCGGATCAGGCTTATGGCAATCCATGCACTTTTGAAAAGCCAACGGCTGCTTGAAGTCGCCGTTCGTATGACACTGGGCACAGTCAACGCTTGCGTGTTTTCCTTCCAGGGGAAACTTCGTATTCGAATGGTCGAAATGCTCGTTCACCGCGGTAAGCGAAATCTTCTTCCATCCTGAGGTGTTATGGCAGGCCTGGCACCCCTGCGGGAAGCTCCCACGATAGAGGTCTTTGTGGCAATCCGAGCACAGGTTGAACGCAATGCCAGTATATCTAGCCTGATTGTCCAGTCCCGACGTATGACATTTCGAGCACGTGACCTGAGCGTGCAGGCCAGTCAAGGGATAACGCGTCCTCGAGTGATCGAACTTTTCAATGTTGATTGTTCTCCAGCCTTCAAAACCGTGGCATTGTTGACAGGTCGTCCCAAGGCGGCCACCGTGCGCATCCTGATGGCATGTCGTACAGGTCGTCGATAGGCCCAGATAGCTTCGATTCAAGTCCTTAATTTTGATCGAGCTTCGCTGCTGTGGATCAATTCGCGCTGGCGAGTGACAGCTATTACAAGCAATTCCACTGTGCTTACCTTGAAGTGCGTATCCAGTTTGCTTGTGATCAAAGGTTTTTATGTCCCACTTAATCAATGGGAAATCTTCGCCGTTATGCTCTGAGTGACAGCGTGCGCACTCCTGGCTTGAGCCTGGCGGAATCTTATAACTCGCGTGCAACCCGTTACCGGCGGTGAGCCGCGTCGCGATTTCGCCGTGGCAGTCGAGGCATTTCAGTGTCGCCTGCCCTCCAAATTTGTGGCATGCGGTGCAGTTGGTTGCGCCATTCAGCGATTGATGCGGGCGCGACAATGGACCAGGAGAAAGTTGTCCGCAAACGGGAGAGTCAAGAAGTACGAGGAACAGAAGGTATCCCGCGGCGGAAAGAACAATGCCGCGCCACCGAGCCCCAGCAACATGCGGTCTGCATTGGTGCATAGCTCTTAAGCTGTTTACGCGCACACACGCCTCACCGAATACGCCCCAGCCACAATGTAGATTGTTGGCAGTCTAAAGCCGATAACGTGAGTGTACTAGTGGCCAGAGGTGCACACTCCTTGATTCCCTCTCACCCGTCAGCGGTTCAAGTGATCGACCCAAGGAGTCTCGATACGAAGGATCTTTGTGACCTGCCCCCCGATTTCTAATACACAATGAGGGTTAGTTTCCGGCAAAATCTACTACCTGAGGAAGGGAGATTTGCCGTGAAGAGGAAGCGTTTTTCTGTGGAGCAGATCGTGGCGGTGCTGAAGCAGGCTGAGATCGGGAGTGCCGGTGGCGGAACTGATCCGGCAGGTGGGGATCAGCGAGCAGACGCTGTATCGCTGGAAGAAGCAGTACAAGGGGCTGGAAACCGACCAGGTCCGCCAGTTCAAACAACTGCAGGAAGAGAACGGGCGGCTGAAGCGGGTGGTAGCAGAGCTGACCTTGGACAAGGTGATGCTGCAGGACGTGCTGGCAAAAAAACTGTGACGCCCTCGCGGCGCCGCCCGGTGGTGAGCTATTTGCACGACACCTATCGGGTGAGCGAGCGGCGTGCCTGTCGGGTGGCGCGGATGGCAGTCTCTACGTTCCGCTATGAAAGTCGGCAGGAACCGAGGACAGCATTGCGGTTGCGGATTCGGGAGATCGCGCAAACTCGGGTTCGCTACGGCTACCGGAAAATCCGGGTGCTGCTGAAGCGGGAAGGCTGGAAGGTGGGGAAGAAGCTGGTGTATCGCCTCTATCGGGAAGAAGGCTTGACCCTGCGAC
Source organism: Terriglobia bacterium (assembly GCA_963702965.1). GTDB lineage: Bacteria > Acidobacteriota > Terriglobia > Terriglobales > Acidobacteriaceae > JAJPHW01. The sequence continues at coordinate 1,803,243 of OY969776.1, read as the reverse complement.
ACAAGCCGCGCCGAAAGCGTCGGGCGGCGATGCATCGCCGCGAGCGTTTCCGGCCCACTGCACCGAACCAAGTGTGGAGTCTGGATTTTGTAGCCGACCAATTGGCCGATGGGCGACGGTTTCGAGCGTTGACGATTCTGGATATATTCACCCGAGAAAGCTTGGCCATCGAAGTCGGGCAAAAGTTGAAAGGCGAAGACGTGGTGGGCGCTTTAAATCAGATTCGACAGAAGAGAGGAACTCCAAAGCTGCTGTTCTGCGACAACGGGTCGGAGTTCACCAGTCAGATGATGGATCTGTGGGCGTATCACAACCAGGTCCAGATCGACTTCTCGCGGCCCGGCAAGCCGACGGATAATGCGTATGTGGAGTCGTTCAACGGAACCCTGCGCGCGGAGTGTTTGGACGTGCACTGGTTCGCAACGCTGACCGAGGCCAAGCAAGTCATCGAGGGTTGGAGACGGGAATACAATGACAGTCGTCCTCACCGATCTCTGGGAGAACGAACGCCGAGTGAGTTCGCTTGTCAGATCGCTCTGAATGGCGATCTGCCAAGCTCACAAACCGTCGGAAACTCACCTTGAAAGTGTGACAGAAAAAGGGGACCGATCACTTCGTCCGAAATCATACTCGGACTTGTTCGGAAATCGGGGAGCAGGTCAGTTCAGTACAGCCGATCATGGGCTGACCGTGGGCTGCGAGGTGACGAGATGATTCGACTTAAGTCCTCTAGAATGATGGTGGCCAGGGACGGAGTTGAACCGCCGACGCCAGCCTTTTCAGGGCTGCGCTCTACCACCTGAGCTACCTGGCCACGTGTGCTCACAACGGCGAACGACGCATCGGGGTGCTAGGCGTTTGCCGCCTGCCGTGCTTTGCGTCAACAAGTGAGGAACGTAAAAGACTTTCAAGATTATAGCAACCCGTTCAGGTTTGCTCAACGCTCGATGCTGTCTGGAACGCAAACAGGCGAAAGCAGCAGGACAGGCTTGCGCCTATCCCGCCACCATTAATTGCCAGCTGCGGGGGCATGTTGCCCGAGCCAGGCTGCCACCTGTGGGGACTGCTGCTCTTTCATTTGGACACAGTAGCCGATTCGCTCTTCGGACTGTTTGAGCGTTCGCTCGGCTGAAGGCACCGGATTAGCAGCGAAGAAATCCTTCACCTGTGTTTCTTGCTCGGCGCCGCAGAACGATCCCGTGGCCCCAATCACAGTCCCCGCGCTGAAGCCGATCATCATCTTGTCAATCTCAGCCCAGTGCCCGCGCACGAAATCCCATCCAATAGATCGTCCGGCCGGATTACGTAGTATGGCCGCGATCACGTATGGAGCATCCTGCGTACGAATTGCCGGTGTAAGGCTTGCCTTCAACGTGCGTTCAATGAGAGCCGGGTCGGTAAAATCGGTTAGTGTGCCGGCAAGCCGGTAAAACTCCTCCGGGGATTGAGCCTTAGGCATAGCCGCGAGGATGCCGTCATACAACGCCGCGTCTCCTGTTAACGCGGCCAGATGGAAGACAGTGCCAGCCATGCTTGCATCTACCATCCCTCGCTGCTTAAGTCCCGCACGCGCGAGTTTCCCCGCTTCTGCCAACACTTGCGGGTCGCGCCCGGCATTCCCCAGCACCTCATACACAACCGCTCGCAACGTCTTACGATCGTCATTATCGCCCGGCGCTGGTGCCATCCCAGTTCCTTGGCCAACGGATTGAAGGTATCCCGCACCCATTGCCGAAACGCTGGACGATCCGCCTCCGTGACCAAATCATCGGCGATGAACTGAACTTGCGCCGCCCCTTGTTGCATGACCACGCCATTGTGCTCGGATTTCAAACTTCCCATCAGCACCATGAAATCGCTGATCGAACCGAGATTTACGCGTACCGTCGCCCATTCGTCGCTGATTAGGCGAATACGCTCAGCCGGCGTTAATCCTGTTTGTGCCGCATTTGAAAGGGCGCGTACCGCATCGGAGTCGTAGTGCGAGCGATAATATCCGGTGGCTCCCGCGTTTGCCAGCACCCATGAAGAGCAGCCGGGCAGAGTGAACTCATCTTCTTTCTTCGTAAGTAATACGCACGATTCCTTGTTGCCATCCTCCGATTTCAGGCACACAGGAATCTGCCACAACTCTTTGTTCTCCTCGTTCATCAGCGATCGATCAAAGAAGTAGCGCTCTTGTGACAAGGTGACTTTGGTCGTCTTGCCCTCGCAACTAGACTTCAACGACACCATCGGCAAACCCGCCTGCTTCACGAACGTGGGCATAATCTGATCCACCGGTTTATTCGATGCTTCGGCCAGCGCGCTCCAGAAATCTTCCGCGGTCGAATTCCCATAGGCATGCTGCTGAATGTAGCTGTCCACGCCTTTGCGGAAAGTTTCGGGCCCGAGGTAGGCTTCAAGCATTCTCAGCACTGAGGCCGCTTTGCCGTAAGCGATGCCATCGAACAGTTCCTGGATCTCTTCCGGAGTTTCGGCCGCCTGATGAATGGGCCGGGTCGTCGCCAGTGAATCCACGGTCATCGTATTGCTGGTGTCGAGGACGTCGTCCAGGTTCATGTCCCAATCAGGCCTCCACGCGGCCACGGGTTTGGTTTCCATCCAAGTCGCGAAACCTTCATTGAGCCAAATATCATCCCACCATTTCATGGTGACCAGATCGCCAAACCATTGGTGGGCGATTTCGTGCGTGATAGTCGTGGCGACGCGCTTCTTTTGCTGCGTTGACGCGGTCTTTTCGTCAATTAGCAGCGCCACTTCACGAAAAGTGATGGCGCCCGCATTCTCCATGGCGCCTGCGGCAAAGTCTGGCAGGCCGATTAGATCCAATTTAGTAAACGCATACTTCACACCAAAATAATGGTCGTAATACTTGAGGCAGTTCTCAGCCACCTCCAAAGCGAACTGGCCTTGCTGCTTCCGCCCGGGGAAGGTGTACACGCGAATCGGAATGCCATCGGCCGAACCTTCGATGTATTCGAAATCGCCCACCGCGACAGCGTATAAGTAAGACGACATTTTGGCCGTCGTGGCGAATTTGACTGTGTGCTTGTCTGCGCCGGGTCCGGGTGTGTCGGAAATCACTTTCTGATTGGAAATCGCAATTTTGTCTTTATCGGTCACAACCGTGATATCGGCGGTCGCTTTATAATCCGGTTCGTCGAAACTTGGAAACGCGCGCCGGGCATCGGTGGATTCAAACTGCGTCACAGCATACTTCTTGCCGTTCTGCTCTTTTCCCAGATAAAACCCGCGCAAATCGCCGTTCAAAATACCGGTGTAAACGATGTGGATGGTCGCGGGCCCCGGCTGGATCTCATTCGCGAACTTCAGCGTCGCAAATTCTTTTACCGCGTCAGTTGTCACAGTGGCATTTTGCGTATTTCCGGCACTCGTTATGCTCGCGCTTTGAAAATCGATCTGAGCCGAATTCAACACAATTTCTGCCGTAGGCTTCAGCACACGAATGGAGATGGTCTCATCGCCCGCAAAATTGTCTTTGGTGAAATCCGGAGCGAACGTGAGCTTGTAGTTTTCCGGCACCGCCAGCTCGGGCAGACGCTGCGCCATACCCAGCAAACCAAGAACCTGCAAAGATGCGATAAGTAAAAAGACTCGTCTCATATTTCCCCTAAGTTTTGATTTTCGGCATCTTGCGCCGCTTCGTTCATGATTCAATGACCCACCAAACAGTCAGACCGTACCTATACATGGTCGAAACTACGCTAGATCGCGCAGAAAAGTTCAGGCTTCTGCCAGGATTTCTCCGTTCAAAATAGTCATCTTGCAACGATTTGATGCAAACCAATAAGGGATCTCGCGATAATCCGTGACGTCGAGCACGGCCAAGTCAGCGTCTTTGCCCGGATCAACCGATCCTTTGCTTTCTTGCAACCGCAATGCCCAGGCACCATTAATCGTAGATGCAGCAATCGCCTCCGCTGGCGACATCTTCATATGCGTACACGCCAGGGACATGACAAAAGGCATGCTCGGCGTCGGTGATGAGCCAGGATTGTAATCCGTCGCCAATGCAACCGGCACTCCTGCGTCAATCAGTCTGCGCGCCGGAGGGTAGTCAGCCGTATTGAGAAAATAGTTTGCTCCGGGAACTAACGTGGCAATCGTATTATGTTTCGCCAGCGCCAGCACATCGTCGTCGCGAACACGATCCATATGATCGAAAGATGCAGGATCGAAGCGTAAGAGATCCTGAAGCGAAGTCTCGCTCAACTGGCAAACATGCGCCCGAACCCCGAAGCCATGCTGCTTCGCAGCCTCAAATATTTTGCGCGTATCTTCTTCAGAAAATGCCCCTCGCTCGGTGAAAACATCGACAAATTGCGCGAGCTTCCGCCTCGCGGCCGCCGGAATCATCTCTTTACAGACGAGCTCAACATACTTTGGATAGCACGTTTTGTACTCCGCAGGCACAACGTGGGCCCCTAGTAGCGTGGAGACCACCGTTCCGGGCCACTGTCGTGCGGCATCGCGGATAGCTTCCAGCGACTTGATCTCCGAATCAAGCGTCAGCCCGTAGCCCGACTTCGCTTCTATTGTGGTCGTGCCTTGAACCGCCATCTCTTTGAATGCAGCCCCAATTTTCGTTGTAAGGACACTCTTCCCTGCCTTGCGCACAGCATCCAGGCTCGAACGAATGCCTCCTCCGGCTTCGGCAATCTCCTCATACGTCGCACCTGAGATTCGCTTCTGGAAATCAATTAATCTCGGCTCCATGAACGCCGGATGCGTATGGGAATCGACGAACCCCGGCAAAACGACTTTGCCGCGGCAATCAATTTCTGTGATTTTCTTGCGGTTCTTTTTAATCCACGGGTCGCGGAACGCGTCTTTACTCTTGCCCACCGAGACAATTTTGCCGCCGATACACAGAACGGCCGCATTCTCGATGATGCCGAGGTCGCTCAATTGACGGCCTCGCCGAGGACCCGCATCGCTTGCAGGCAAGCGTAGCGTCAAGAGCTGGCCAATGTTTACCAACAGTAATGCCGGCGATTTGGCGTGCGACGTCAATTCCCCATCGGCACCTTCACGCCTTGTTCCTTCGCGAAGATCTTTGCCTCATCATAGCCCGCGTCCACGTGGCGAATTACCCCCATGCCCGGATCGGTCGTCAGGACGCGTTCAATCCGCTTCGCCATCATGTCCGTACCGTCCGCAACCGTCACCTGCCCGGCGTGCAGGGAATAGCCGATGCCCACGCCGCCGCCATTGTGCACGGACACCCATGAAGCGCCCGCGGCTGTATTGATGAGCGCGTTCAGAATCGGCCAATCGGCAACCGCGTCACTGCCGTCTCTCATGCTTTCCGTTTCCCGATAAGGCGACGCAACCGAGCCGCAATCGAGATGGTCGCGGCCAATTACAATCGGCGCTTTAATTTTGCCTTTTTTCACCAAATCATTAATCGCCAGCCCAAATTGAGCCCGCTCGCCATAGCCGAGCCAGCAAATCCGTGCCGGCAGTCCCTGAAATTTGATTCGTTTCTTCGCCAGTTCAATCCAGCGTCGCAGAATTCGATTCTCGGGGAACATCTCCAGTATCAAATCATCGGTGACGTGAATATCCGACGGTTCGCCGGACAGCGCTACCCAGCGAAACGGCCCGCGCCCCTCGCAAAACAGCGGACGAATATATGCCGGAACAAACCCTGGAAAATCATACGCATTCGCGACGCCGCGCTGATGCGCAAACGTGCGGATGTTGTTTCCGTAATCGAACGTAACCGAACCCATCTTCTGCAATCGCAGCATGCCTTCGACATGCCGGGCCATCGCATCCAGCGATTTTTCCTGATAAGCCTTCGGGTCGCGCTTGCGGAGGGCAATCGCCTCCTCAAACGTCATCCCGTTCGGGACATAACCGTTCAATGGATCGTGCGCCGAAGTCTGGTCCGTCAGAATGTCAGGAACCACTCCACGTTCCGCAAGCTCAGGAATAACGTCGGCGCAATTTCCGACCAATCCAACCGAAACATTCTCTTTTTTGCGGACTGCGTTTTTCAGGATGCGCAAGGCTTCGTCGAGCGTGTTCACCATGAAGTCGCAATAGCCCGTCTTCAGCCGCTTCTTGATGCGTTCCGGGTCAACATCTATCCCCAGAAAAGCCGCGCCCGTCATGGTTGCAGCCAACGGCTGAGCCCCGCCCATGCCGCCCATACCCCCGCTGACAATCAGCTTGCCCGCAAGATCGCCTCCGAAATGTTTTTCTCCGGCCGCCGAAAAAGTCTCAAATGTTCCCTGCACAATGCCCTGCGAGCCGATGTAAATCCACGAACCCGCGGTCATTTGCCCATACATCATCAAACCGGCGCGCTCCAATTCGTTGAATTTCTCCCAGTTTGACCAATGCCCGACGAGGTTCGAATTCGCCAGCAGCACCCTGGGCGCATATTCATGCGTCCTGAAAATTCCCACCGGCTTGCCCGATTGCACCAGCAGCGTTTCATCGTTATCGAGACTTTTCAACGACGCGACGATCGCGTGATACGCCTCCCAGCTTCGCGCCGCCCGTCCGGTACCGCCATATACCACCAAATCCTGAGGACGCTCAGCAACCTCCGCGTCGAGGTTATTCATGAGCATGCGCATGGCGGCTTCCTGCTGCCAGCCCTTGCAAGTAATTTGATTTCCGCGCGGCGCGCGGACCGGCCTGTAAGTTGACGGGATAGAAATGGAGGACGACGCTTCCGTTTCGACGGGCATAAACAAATTTTATGGGTTTATGTGCAAGTGTTCAAATCAGAGGAAGGCTACCACGTGTTATATGGCGTGCCGTCACTGCCAATCTGCGTCGATCCGCTATGCACGTCGTTGATGCCGGTTTCCTGCTGATCCACTGACATCAACGTATCTTCCTGGTCGACCGTCCATGTACTGTTGCTCGCTGTCATGGGATCGGTGGGAATCTGCTTCAAATAGCCCGCACTCACCAAGTCATCCAGCGATTGCGGTGCTTTTTGCTTGTCCAACGTGTATTGCGAAATCACCGAACGTATGGTGAACAGGTTCTGCTTCAGAACTGATTCTTTGGCCCGCTGAATCGAACGGTTATACGATGGAATCGCAAAAGACAACAGAATCAGCATGATGCTGATCACGATCATCAGCTCGATGAGGGTAAATCCCCGGCTTCGTTTTTGGCGGTTGCTCGTCATTTCGCCGATTCATTTCACCAGGTCTTGTAGGGTGTGCCGTCCAGCCCGGTGCCTTCGGACTTGGTGTACACATCAAACACGCTTTGGCCGCCCCAGGAATCGGAATCCGGATCGTCCTGCATCGACCGCAGCCCCCAGTCCGTGCCGCCTGTCATCGGGTCCACCGGAATCTGGCGCAGGAAACGTACTTTCTTCCCTTGTACATCGACGCCTTTCACCAAAGTATCAAGGTCTGGCGGATAGCCCTGCGAATCCACTTTGGTTTGAAACGCCCCCCGGTCGGCCGCGTCCTTATAGCGGTCGATTGCGTCCCGCATTTCCCATAACGCCCGCCGCAGATCCCGTTCCTTTTCGCGCTTAATGGTCACGCGCGCCAACGGAATAGCCAGGCTCGTCAGAATCATAAGCAGTGCCGTGGCCACGATCAACTCAATGATGGTAAAGCCGCGTGACCGTTTTGCATTTCGCGGTCGGGTCGTGAGGCTTGAAACGTCCAACGCCATGGCCATTTGCTCGCTGCTAAACATGCCCCGCCATTACTCAATGGTGACGTTCGCCACTGTCCCAGCGACGGGCGCCGCCTGCATATTGGGATCCCGTACTCCACCCTTCGAGATTGTCAATGCGCCTTGCCCGCTTGATTTCGCCAGGAAAGTTAGCACCACCACTGTCCCTTGTCCCGAAACACCACTCGCTCCGGGCGGCCGCGTGGCCGTAATTTGCATCGTCCCTGTGCTGTCATCCTCACGATGCACCAGAGCTACCGCTTGCCCATCCTGCGAAAGAAAACCTCCATTGGACACATTCATCACTTGGAGAAGTTTGGGATCGTAGACAACTTGCAGCGGTACTGTATGCGCGTTTTGTGCGCCGCTCAGCAACACGTTTACAGTAAAGGTTGCACCCTTCACCTGCTTGATGCTCGGCGGATCAAACCCAAACCCTGCCATCCCCGGGATCGTGCCGGTCTGCGTCGTCGGCGGGGCGGCTGCTGGCGATATCGGCGCCACGCTGCGCACGGCGGTTTCATTCACTGCCGGCATCGGCAGGGGAGCGATGCGCCGTAACTCAATCGCACTCGCCGTTCCCACCGAGATCGCCTTTTCGTTCAAATTGTCTATCTCATGTTCCCGCACGATGTGCGGAATCAAGGCAAATACCGTCTCGGTCTCTGAGTGATCCGTATTGCTCTGCCCAAACAGATATTTCAAGATCGGAATCTGCCCCAGCCCCGGAATACCGGTGAGCGACTTGGTCTGTTGATCTTCCAACATCCCGCCCAGCAAATTGACCTCGCCCTCTTTCAGGCGCACCTCATGTTCAATTTTCCGTTGTCCGATCACCGGCTGCTGAATGCCGCCAATGTTCGTGTACGAAGTCACCGAAGAGATGTCCATGCTGATCTTCAATGTGATCTCGCCATCGGCATGGATGTGCGGGGTGATGTCAATATTCACACCGACATCCAAATATTGAAATTGGGTGTTGACGAGTGGGCTGACGCCCAAGCCCGTGTTGCCGATGCCTGAACCGAATGAACCCGTTGCCACTGGTACGCGGTCACCAATCTTCAACGTGGCTTTCTGTCCATCCACCGCCCGGATTTGCGGATTCTGAATCAACTTTGTACTGCTATCGGAGAACAGCGCCGTAGCCGTCGCTTGCGAAATGGTCACTGTGAAATCGGTCGCGTTCAGGTTACCCAGTGCATTCAGATTGATCGAGTTCGGCGTTCCTGAGGTCGTACTCGTGTTCGTCGTAGTCGACGTCGTAGTGGTGCCGGTCGTCGTATTCGCCGCGTTGTTCTGCAACGCAACCGTGGCGCTGGTCGGCGGACTAATTCCCAGCGTCTTCGACTTGTCGCGGTTAATCTGCATAATCGCGACGTCCACAACCACTTCCGGCTTCGCCTTGTCCAGATCATTCACCAGCTTCTCGGCCAGTGCCACCTGGTCCGGCGTGCCTCGCACCACAATCGCGTTCTGCGTCGGCAGCGCCTGCAACCGTTGGATTTCGAGGATCTGGCGCAACGCATTCACCGTGTCCTGCAATTCCGTCGGCTGCGAGAGGTTGGACATATAGAAGGTCTTGATGACGCTCTGCTCCAGATCCTTGCGCTTCGCCGGATTGTCCTGGGCAACGAAAATTGTGTTTGGAGTAACGGGACGCCAGAAGGTTTTCGATTCCAGCGCAACAATCTGCAACGCTTCTTCAAGCGTCACGCCGTTGAGTTCAATCTTGATCCGGCGCGACGTGTAATCGGGATCAAACAAGACGTTAATGCCGGCCAGTTTGCCGATCGTCTCGAAAATGACCTTGGTGTCTTCCGTTAGCTTGAGTGTGATGGGAACATTTGAGATGGGCGCCAGTTCGACCGGGCCTTGCGCCTCTTGCAGGCGCCTTTGTAAATCATCAACCGGTTGGGCCGCGGCTTTGGGAACGGGTGCCTTGGCCGCATCGATCATTTCCTGCGTGTGCTTAATCTCTTGTTTGGCAATAAAACTGGAGGCATCGATTTCCGCTGCTTCCTTGAATTCCGCGAGCGCCTGATCGAGCTGCCCTGCGTCCCGCAACAACTGGCCACGATGCACGTGCGAAGCGCCGGCCAGAAAACGTAGCCGCTCGAAGGCTGAACGATAGGATATGTCGGTCGGCCTCAGATCATACGCTTGCTTATAAAAGTCATAGGCCTGCTCATAATTCTGCCGCGCTTCTGCGTCTTTCCCCTTAGTATAGAAGGACTTAGCTTTATCCGCCGCTGCTGCGAACAGAACCACTAAAAGCAATAAACCTACAACCGCCGCCGGGCGCTTCAGGCGAATCATTCAGGGTTCCTCATGGGTACTTTCCCAGGCAACCGGCAATCAACACCGGTTTTCAGACCAAACATCCCTCAAAAAATGGATCGAGTTCGGGTTATTGTAACATTGCCTTTCAGCTAGCCGAAGTTACTGTTGGTATTGCAGTTACACACGTAAGGAGATATCGCTCTCTGTGGCCCCGACTGTGCCTTGAGTTAAGCTAGAAACAGCCCATGCCTCGCCAATCGACCCATCAGACCAAACCAAACGTGGAGAAAAACCCGCACCGCGACCCCACCGCATCCGGGCAAAGGGATGCTTCCGTTAATAGGATCGCTTCACACAACTATTTCTTGCTGGAAAAATTTGAGACCGGTATCATCTTGACCGGTACCGAGGTCAAATCGGTCCGTAGCGGCACCGCCAATCTCAAAGATTCCTATGGCCTCATCAAGGATGGCGAACTCTGGCTGCTCAACGCACATATCGGCCCCTACGATCATGGCAACATCTTTAACCACGCGCCACTCCGCACGCGTAAGCTTTTGATGCACCAGGAAGAAATCCGAAAGCTCATTGGCAAAACCCAGCAAAAGGGCCTGACCCTGATTCCCACGCGTCTTTACTTCAAGAACGGCCGGGTCAAAGTTGAGATTGCTCTCGCCAAGGGTAAGCAACTCTGGGACAAGCGCGAAACCGAACGCCGCCGCACCGCCGATCAGGAAGCGCGCGACGCCGTGGCTCGTTCCCGGAAATCACGCTAGCCGGCACGAGAAGAAGCAAATCTTTCAGCAACTTCCGCATCTCATCCCAGTTGATGATTACGACACCCTGTTCGGAATATCGGGCGTGCAGGTGTAAGATGTGGAAATCTGACCATACAATTTGCGCAGCTCAATTCTTACTAGGAGAGCCATGAAAAAAACTTTCTTCATCTGGAGCCTCGTACTTGCCATCGGAGTTCCCGCATTTGCCCAGCGAAAGGAAAAAAAACGCATCGAAGACGCCGGCAACGTCATGAAAGAAATCCTTGACATCCCCGATGACATTCCTCAGGACGTGATCGATAAAGCCGATTGCATTGTGGTATTGCCTTCGGTTCTGAAGTTTGCCTTCGGTGTGGGCGGCAGCTACGGCCGCGGCGTCATGACCTGCCGCAGTGGCGCCAACTATGAAGGCTCGTGGGGCGTGCCCACCATGATCGCACTCGAAGGCGGCAGCGTAGGCTTCCAGTTAGGTGGTCAGGCTACAGATTTCGTTCTCTTGCTCATGACGAAACGTTCGGCCGACAATATTCTCACCAGCAAAGTAAAACTCGGTGGCGACGCTTCCGCGGCGGCTGGTCCCGTAGGCCGTAACGCGTCTGCCGAGACCGACATCACGCTTCGCGCCGAGATCTTGTCTTACTCCCGCGCCCGCGGCTTGTTTGCCGGCATTTCGCTGGCTGGTTCGACGCTACGTCCCGACAACGGCGCCAACGAAAATCTGTACGGCAAAAAAGTCAGCCGCCAAGGACATCGTATTCAATCACGCCGTCCCCATGCCGCCCTCGGCAAAGCTGCTGATTGACACTTTGAACAAGAAGTCGCCGAGGAACACTTCAAAGAACGGCTAGGCTATCGGAGTTCGCGGAATAGATACAGCCCGGAGTGCGAATGCATTCCGGGCCTTATTTCTTTGACGGCTTCGATCCGACCGCCCTAAACGTCATATCTTTCGCTTTGCTGCGCGTTTTTTTTCTTCCAGGCAAAAAATAATTCCGTATAGGCTTGCGCCAGGTAATGGCTGGGAGTAATTCCCAATCTTTTTGCAGTCGCATCAATCCAACGCGACGGCCCTTCGATTTCGCCGAAATCACCGATGGGGGTGTGGTCTACCACTACATGACCTCTGCCATCGCCCCACTCCGCACGAAATTTCTCATAGCGAAAAACGGGCCGAAATCCTAATGCCAGCAGAATCGCGTCCATCTTCGGCCCGTCAGCTACGCGCGTTTCCGTTTCCATCCGCACCTTGTGGCGACCGCTCTTACCCTTGGATTTATGCGTCAGTACCCACGAATCGCCATATTTCCGCAGCCGTAATAGATCCCCGCGTTTGCGCAGCACTTGCCCTGGCAAGTCGAATAGGGTGTTGATTTCATGGGTTCGCGGAGTAATAAGCCGAAATCCCGCCGCTTTAAGGCGCCGCGTTAATGAGGCGGCATTCTCTATCCGGAATTTTATTTCGATTTCGTTCGGCATTTATAACCAATGGGGCGTTCTGCTCAACTGAACGTCGGCAACTTCACCAAATCATCATGCGGAACAGGCTCCAGCGGCTCTCCGGCCTTGCGCCACGCAGCGAGGCCGCCGACAATCGCAAACGCGTTAAATCCCCTTTCCCTCAACATGAGCGCCACCCGGGCGCTCGTAGCTTCGCGCGCTCACGTGCAGTAGAGATAAATCTCTTTGTCCTTCGATAAATGCTTGAGTTCTTCTTCCAGATTGTTCGGCTCAATCCGAACCGAGCCCTTGATGCGCTGCCCTCCAGCATCGTAATACCCGTGGCTGCGTACATCCACAATGGTGACTTTATCGCTCTCTTCTGATATTTTTTTCGCGAGTTCCTGCACCTGAACCCGCGGCACCACCCGGTACTCACGATTCTTGTAATAGAGCCAGAAACGATAGAAAATGTAAGCCACAAACGCCACCAACAGCACTTCCGCAACTGCGTGGCGCGCCATCTTGAACCCATTGGAAATCTTATTGAGGAAGTCGCGGCCCAGGTAGCCAAGCGTTCCATAGGCCAGAATGTAGAGCGCAGCCCCGGCCGCATCGAAACGCAAAAATTGCAGCGGCTTCATCTTCATGCTGCCGGCCAGCGGCGGCGACATTGTGTTCACGCCGGGAATAAACTTGGCAATCACCAGAGCCGTCTTCCCGCGCTTGTAAAATGATTCGGCGGAATTCAGGATGCACGCCTCAGGGTTCATGGACAGCCGGCATAACAAACCCAGCAAAGTCCAGCCCATGTAACGGCCGAGAACGAATAGCAGCGTATCACCCGCCAACATGCCGCAGACCGCCAGCAGAAGTAACGCCGGTCCATTCAGAAGTTTCGCCGCTACCGCGGCGCCACCACCGACCAGGGCAATCGCCGCAGGCACGGGCAATCCCACCGCCTCCGCAAACACGATAGCGAAGACCAGCGCATACCCATGCCTTTGAATTAGAACGAACAGGTCGCTCATGTGCTCCATATTCTATCTGGAAGGCACTTAGATGGTTAGAATTCGTAGAATATTCAGGATGCCGGGACCGACGATGCCCGGACTAATAGAGAACACGCTCGTTACTTCTCCCGCGCCACGACAAACTCCGGTGCCCACAACAGCGCGCGCTTAATTTCAGTATCTGCAAAGCTGCAAATCGAATTCCGAGCCAGTTCCGCATATCTCATCGCCTGCTCGTGCGCCGCTTCAATCGAACCGTAGCGCTCCAAAATTTGCACGATCTGCGCCGGCGTCACGTCATCAAACGCCCGCTCATGCACCACCAATTCAATCTGCGCCCGCTCTTGCGGCGTGCACCGTTCCAGCGCGTGAATCACCGCCATCGTGACTTTGCCTTCGCGCAGGTCGCTGGCCACGGGCTTGCCCAGCACGCTCTCCGACGCAGTCAGATCCAGCACATCATCCACAATCTGGAACGCCATCCCTAGATCGTGGCCATACTGTGCCAGATTCTCTTCCTGCTCCGGAGTTGCGCCGCCCAGAATCGCTCCCATCCGCATGCAGACGGAAAACAAACACGCCGTCTTCCGGAAAATCAAATCGAAATGCTCCTCCAGTGTAATCAGCTTGCCCAGCTTCTCCATCTGGAGCAGCTCGCCTTCCACCATCTGCTGTGTGAGTTCGATGAGCGTATCGAGAATCCGGAAGTTGCGCTCCTGCACTGCAACCTTGAACGCCTGCATATAGAGCCAATCGCCCGCCAGCACGCATTTCGAATTGCCCCACTGCGTGTTCGCCGCCGGACGTCCGCGCCGTGTTTCGGCTTCATCAATAATGTCGTCGTGGACCAGCGTCGCCGTGTGAATAATTTCCACGACCGCGCCGAGTCGCACCGCGCCGCGTCCTTCATAACCAAAGAGTTTCGCCGCCAGCAGCAGCAACACCGGACGGATGCGCTTACCGCCGCCGTTCCTCAAATACTCGCCAATCTCGGTGATGGCCTCAACCCCCGCCACCGTATCCCGGCCAAACTCCCGCTCAATCGCCGCGAGGTCCTCCCGCAGCATCTCGAAGACTTCTTTGCCGTGAATGACCGTCGATGTACTCAAGAATTCTCTGGGTGGCCCACCATTTCGCGCCCTTTGCGAAAGGGTGGGAACCAAAATCTCTCAATCCGCCGGAATTCAAAATCTCTCATCCGCCGGATGCCCCACCATTTCGCGCCCTTTGCGAAAGGGTGGGATTCAAATCTCTCAATCGCCGGAACCAAAATCTCTCATCCGCCGGATGCCCCACCATTTCGCGCCCTTTGCGAAAGGGTGGGAACCTCAATCGCCGGAACCAAAATCTCTCATCCGCCGGATGCCCCACCATTTCGCGCCCTTTGCGAAAGGGTGGGGATTCAAATCTCTCAATCGCCGGATTCAAAATCTCTCATCCGCCGGATGCCCCACCATTTCGCGCCCTTTGCGAAAGGGTGGGAACCAAATCAATTCGTCCGATAGTTCGTAAACTGTAAATCCAATCCGAAATCTTTCTGTTTGACCAATGCAATCACAGCTTGCAGCGCGTCGCGGTCCTTCCCGCTCACCCGCACTAAATCGCCCTGAATTGAAGCGGTCACTTTTATCTTCGAATCCTTAATCGCCTTCACAATCTCTTTTGCCTTCTCAATCGGGACGCCCTGCGTCAGCGTGATCTTCTGCCTCACGGTCGCACCCGCGGATGGCTCAATCGCTCCGTAAGTCATGCCTTTCAGCGACACATTGCGCTTGACCAGCTTTTGCCGGAAAATTTCATTCACTGCTTTAAGCTTGTATTCATCGAGTGAAAGAAGATTGATCTTGTCCGTACCTTCCATCTCGATGTTCGATTTCGAATCCTTCAGATCGAACCGGGTATGGATCTCCTTCAGCGCCTGCTGAATGGCGTTCGATACTTCCTGCAAATCCAACTTATTTACGATGTCAAAAGTATTTTCAGGCATAAATGTCGTCCCCGCCTAAACAGATAGCTGTTCGCCCCAATAAAGATGCATGTACCAAGCTAAATGGAGTCGGGCCTTTCGTGAAGCGAAAAGAAACGGTCAAAATTCGCGGTCGTTCGCAAACCTAGATCTTCTCCCGAAATTCCGCGCAATTCGCCCAATTGACGGGCTGTTTCTTTCACGAACGCCGGTTCGTTGCGCTTGCCTCGATGCGGCACCGGCGCCAGAAACGGGGAATCCGTCTCGACGAACATGCGATCCAGCGGCACTTCTTTCGCAGCATCTCGGATAGGCTGTGCCTTTGGAAACGTCACATTTCCGGCAAACGAAATCATGAATCCCATATCCAGCGCGCGTTTGGCGTGGACCCAATTTCCAGTAAAGCAGTGCAAAATTCCGCCGAGTCCGCTCGCCGCCCAATTTTGCTCAAGTAAATTCAGACAATCATCCCAGGCATTTTCGCTGTCGTTCGACGGCCGACAATGAATGATAATCGGCAGCTTCGCCGCCTTCGCCATCTCCATTTGCTTTAAAAAAACTTGTTTCTGCACATCGCGTGGAGAGTGATCATAAAAATAATCCAGACCAATTTCGCCCCAGGCTAACACTTTCTTGTTCTTCGCCAACCGCTCCATTTCATCGAACATCGCATCGGTTGCCTTCTCCGCTTCATGCGGATGAATACCGGTCGTCGCGTAAATAAAATCGTATTGCTCTGACAAACGCACCGCGCAACCGAGCTCTTCCGGAGTTTCGCCATTGCCGATGGCCAGAATCGTCCGTACGCCCGCCTCGCGCGCCCGCGCAATCACCTGCTCGCGGTCAGCGTCATACTGCTTCCCTTCCAGATGTGCATGGGAATCTACAAACATAGAATCAAACACTAACTACCTTTTGTCATCCTGAGAGCCCGCGCTTTTCGTCGCGGGCCGAAGGATCTCGCGCGCACGTCACTTCTCTAAACACCCTGTCATTCTGGATCGTTCGCAGTCGCGAAGCGACGAGAACGCCCGGATAGCCCGTCATCCCCCGAACTCCCACAACTGTCATCTTGAGCGAAGTGGCATCATTCGCGCGCGAATGATACCACGCAGTCGAAAGACCCCATGTCTCTTGACCCACCAACCGGCCCATCCGGGAATTCTCCCGAAAAATACTTCGCCGCAGCGCAGCTACGAAACAAGGGTTCTATTGTCACTTCAACCTCGTCCCCACCGGTACATCCTCCAAAAACCCCGCCAGGATTGCTTTTCCACCCTCCGGCGACGCCGCCACAATCATGCCATTCGATTCCAACCCGCGTAATTTTCTCGGCGCGAGGTTCGCCACGATCACAACTTTTCGTCCAATCAACGTTTCCGGCTCATACGATTCCGCAATCCCCGCCAGTATTTGTCGCGTTTCATTTCCCAAATCAACCTCAAGACGTAAAAGCTTATCCGCCTTCGGTACCCGTTCCGCAACTTTCACCAACGCCACGCGCAACTCAACTTTGGCAAAATCATCGATTGTAATTTTCCCGTCATTAATTGGCACAGCGGTCACAGGCGCCGGTACTGCTGAGCTCGCCGGTGCGGCTGTCTCCGTCGTCCCACTTCTTCCCTGCTCTTCCATCTTCTGCATCCTTTCAATCGCGCTCTTATCGGCGCGCGGAAACACGCCTTCGATTTTTCCCAGCCGCGTTCCCGCAGGCAGTTGCCCCCACTTCAGTCCTTTAAGATCAAACTTGCCTATGTCCGCAAGCCCAAGCTGCGCCCAAATTTTTCCCGTCGCTTCCGGAATCACCGGATGCGCCAGCGCGGTCACAATCCGCAGCGCCTCCGCGCTTGTATAAAGAATCGTCGCCAGCCGCTCCTGGCTTTCCTTGTCCTGCTTTTCGCCGAGCGACCACGGCGCATTTTCCACGATGTATTTGTCCGCAACTGCAACCAGTCCCCACGCGGTTTCGAGCGCGCGTGAAAATTGCTGCTGATCGAACAGCGCCCCAAAATCCGCTATCGTTCTCGTCGCGGATTGCGCAACCGCTTCCTCCGCGCCCATCGGCCTCAACGATTCCGGAATCTGCCCATGAAAATACTTGCCAATCATCGTGAGCACGCGGCTGGCTAAATTCCCCAGCCCATTCGCCAAATCGGAGTTATACCGCTGCACCAGAGCGTCAAACGAAAACGAACCATCCTGCCCAAAAACAATCTCACGCAGCAGAAAATACCGCAGCGCATCTTGGCCCACCACATCGAGAATCGTCTCTGTGCGCACGATGTTGCCACGCGACTTCGACATCTTGCTCTCTTCAAACAACAGCCAGCCATGCGCCAGGATGCCTTTGGGCAGCGGCAATCCCGCCGCCATCAAAAATGCCGGCCAATAGACGCAATGAAAGCGGACAATCTCTTTGCCGATCATCTGAATGTCAGCGGGCCAATATTTCTTGTACTTCGAATCGTCGTCCGAGCCCCAACCGAGCGCCGTAATGTAATTCGCCAGCGCATCCAGCCACACATAAATCACGTGCTTAGGATCATCGGGAACCGGAATGCCCCAAGAAAATGTCGAGCGGCTGATGGACAAATCGCGCAGGCCCGACTTCACGAACGACATCACTTCATTGCGCCGCGTCTCGGGACGAATGAAATCCGGCTGGCTGGTATAAAGCTCGATTAGCTTGTCCTGAAATGCCGACAGCTTGAAGAAATAATTTTCTTCCTTCACCGTCTCCGTCGGCCGCCCACACTCCGGACACGCCGCGCCTGGCTCGGTCACATCCACATACAACTCATCGAACACGCAATACTGCCCGACATATTCGGCTTTGTAGATGTAGCCGTTGTCGCGGATCTTCCTCCACAGCGCTTGCACGCCACGCTTATGCTGCTCCGAAGTTGTGCGAATGAAATCGTCGTATGTCAGCCCCATGCGGTCCCACAACGCTTTGAACTCCGCTGAGACTTCATCCGTCAACTGCTGCGGACTCTTCCCTGCCGCCTGCGCCGCCCGCTCAATTTTCTGGCCGTGTTCATCCGTTCCCGTCAAAAAATAAGTATCTTTGCCCAGCATCCGCTGCCGGCGCGCAATCGCATCGCACGCAATTGTCGTGTAGGCATGACCAATATGCGGCCGCGCATTCACGTAATAAATCGGAGTCGTAATGTAGAACTTTTCGCTCATGTGTCTCTTACTTACACTAACCACTTGTCATTCCGAGCCGTTCGCAGTCGCAACGCGACGAGAACGTGCGAGGAATCTGCAACCACTTGTCATTCCGAGCCGTTCGCAGTCGCAACGCGACGAGAACGTGCGAGGAATCTGCAACCACTTGTCATTCCGAGCCGTTCGCAGTCGCAACGCGACGAGAACGTGCGAGGAATCTGCTTTTACCCAAATCGGATGCCCACTCTTGCCCGATATTGCATTCCCGCATCGCCGCTTCCATCACGCTCTTCAACGGCACTTGTCTCTCCAGCGCGATCTTCCTGCAATCCTCATATTCAGCCGCGCAGTTGACGACCGCGCCATTGTGCCGCGCAATTTTTACTCGCACGTTTCCCCACGGAGTCGCCGCCGTCACCCACTCCCGCGTCAACACAGACCGCTCTTCTTCGCGCCGCCGGATGCCCAGCGTCGAAGTCTCCACGAAAATCATACGAGTCATTCGTTCGGCATCTTCATTGCGGCACAATATCGTCAGCAACATTCCCGGACGGTTCTTCTTCATCTGCACCGGCAGCACGAACGTATCCAACGCGCCCTCGTTCAGCGCCCGCTCCATCGCATAGCCCACAATCTGCGGATTCAGATCGTCAATATTCGCTTCGAGCACAGTAATCGCTTCGCGTGCATCATCTTTGCTTTTGTGATCCTGCGCTTCGCCGACCACCAACCTAAGCACGTTCGCATGCCCGGAAAAATCCTTTGTGCCCGCGCCATATCCAATTTTCTCCGTCTTCATCGCAGGGAACGGCACAAACCGCGTCGCCAGCGTCTTCACGATTGCCGCCCCCGTGGGCGTTACCAACTCCGACTGCACGCCGGAAGAATAAACCGACGCGTCTTTCAATAGCTCCAGCGTCGCTGGCGCGGGAACCGGAAAATTCCCGTGCGCGCACTGCACGGTTCCGCCACCAACGTTCAAACGCGAGCAAACAAATTCATCCACGGCCAAGGCCTCGGCGCCGACCGCTGCACAAACAATGTCCACGATCGCATCTACCGCGCCAACTTCATGGAAGTGCACTTTTTCGATGTCTATGTTGTGGATCTTCGCTTCCGCCGCGCCCAGCGCTTCAAATATCGCGATAGCAGTCTTCTTAGCTCCAGAGGAAATCGCCGCCGCCTGGATAATTTCGCGAATCTCTTTTAGCCCACGATGTTCGTGATTATGTTCATGATCGTGCTTACGTGCCGCGGACGCCCCCGTCCGCGAAGAATTATGCCCACCAAAATTGTGCTCGCTCAGCGCCAAAGTCTCACGTTCGTGCTCCCCGTGGTTATGGTTATGCGAATGTTCATGATCACGATGCTCATCATGGCGATGATGATGCTCATCCTCCTCGTGCTTTTGGCCGACATTCTCCCTCACATCGACTTTGGTCGCCGAGATTCCACTGCGATTCACCCGCGAAATTTCCAACTTCGCGCCAATATTCAGCGCCGCAACCGCTTCTTCCAGCAGATGCGCGGACACGCCTGCATCCACCAGCGCGCCCAAAAACATATCGCCGCTGATGCCGGAAAAGCAGTCTAAGTAGGCAATTCTCATAGCAATTCTTTTTTGACCACTAAGCGCGAGCTCGAACGAGCGACTCGGCATTCCTCCGCGCTCTCTGCGTCCTCTGCGGTGAAAGCTTTTCGATGAGGAACTTTCATCATAGGGAACCCTCTTCGTCTCCGTCAAACTCGCTCCCTCTGCTACAATCGCTTTTTTCTTCAATCATTTAGGGGAACTCTTGTACCGCCATCTTGAAGCCCGTTTAACCCAGCATTTCCGCGACTATCTGAAGCGCGCCTACGCTGCCGACTTGCAAAAAAACGACCTTCAGAAAATCGTCGTCGAACTACCGCCTCGCGTCGAACTCGGCGAGTACGCTTTGCCGCTCGCCTTCGAACTAGCGAAAAAACTCCGCAAGGCTCCAAAAAAGATCGCCGAAGAAATCGTCGCAGGCGTTGGTGCTATCGAAGGCTTTACCAAACTCGAAGTCGCCGGAGCCGGCTACATCAACGCTTACGTCGATCGCGCGGCGATGGCCGTCTTACTTGCGGCAGATGAAAAACTCCCTCGTCCGCGTTCGATCCTCGCGGGCAAGATTCTCGTCGAGCACTCCAGCATCAATCCCAATAAAGCCGCACACATCGGCCATCTTCGTAACGCGATTTTGGGCGACACGTTTGTGCGGCTGCTGCGCTTCGCTCACCGCGAAGTGGATGTCCAGAACTACATTGACAACACCGGTGCCCAGGTCGCGGACGTTGTTGTCGGTTTTCAGAAATTAGAAAAGAAATCCCGTGAAGAAATTGAAGCTCTCACCCGCCAGCCGCGCTTCGATTACTACTGCTGGGACCTCTACGCCCGCGCCTCACAGTGGTATGGCGAAAACAAAGAACACCTCAAAATCCGCGCCCAAGCCCTTCATGACATTGAGCATGGCGGCAACGAAACCGCCGAACTTGCCGAGCTGATTTCCGTCGCTGTCCTCCGCCGCCATCTCGAAACCATGGATCGCCTCGACATCGAGTACGACTTCCTTCCCCGCGAGAGCGAAATCCTTCATCTCCATTTCTGGGACGCCGCCTTCACCAAGCTCAAAGAATCCGGCGCGCTCACCTACGAAGACTCCGGCAGGAACAAAGGCTGTTGGGTCATGCAGCGCGCAGGAACCTCAAAAGCGCCCACCGCCGAGAACGCAGAGAACGCCGAGGAAAATCAAGACCATCAAAAAGTAATCGTCCGCTCCAACGGCACTGTCGGCTACGTCGGCAAAGACATCGCCTATCACATGTGGAAGTTCGGATTGCTGGGCAAAGACTTCGGCTACCGCAAGTTTTATCGCTATCCTAACAATCACGAGTGCTGGATCTCTTCAGAACATGGAGAAGCCAACCATCCTCACTTTGGCGGCGTCGCCGAAATCTACAACGTCATTGATGCTCGCCAATCTGAAGCGCAAAACAC
Source organism: Terriglobia bacterium (assembly GCA_963702965.1). GTDB lineage: Bacteria > Acidobacteriota > Terriglobia > Terriglobales > Acidobacteriaceae > JAJPHW01. The sequence continues at coordinate 1,781,889 of OY969776.1, read as the reverse complement.
TGTGATCGAAGCCCTGCGCGCCCTCGGACACAACGATGCCGCCGACCACTACACTCATTTTTCTTACGAGATGGTCGCACTCACGCCGCGCTGCGCCGCCGAACTCGGCTACATGCTGAGCGACGAAGACAAGACCCGCGCCTACATCGAAGTCTCCGGGCGCAAAGGCTTCGGCGTAAAGGCCGACGACCTCATCGACCGCCTCATCGCCTCGGCGAAGACGGAAGTGGACGCGCGCCACCCCGAAATAAGTGACTCCCAGCGGGTCACCATTTCCGAGCAGATTGCCGTGGGTGCTTTACGTTATTTCATGCTGCGCTTCACAAAAAACTCGGTCATCGCCTTCGACTTCAAGGAAGCCCTTTCTTTTGAAGGAGAAACGGGGCCTTACGCGCAGTACGCAGCCGTCCGGGCGGCCAATATTTTCCGAAAATCGGGTCAAAATTTGCAAGATTTCGCAAAAAAGCACTCCGCAGAGCACTTTTCGCGCTATTTAAACGCCGATAACTCCAATGGCAACAATGATATATGGGATTTGTGGCTGACTGCGTCACGGACGTCAAATGTGGTCGCGCAGTGCATCGCCACCACCGAGCCGGCGCACCTCGCCAAGCATGCTTTTCAACTAGCCCAAAAGTTTAATTCGTTCTACCACCACTATCCCATTCTTCAGGAAGCTGACGAAGGACGAAAGAATTTTCTCCTCTCAACCGTCGCCGTCGTCCACCGCGAACTCACCCGCGTCCTCGCCGTGATGGGAATTCAAGTGCCAGAAGCGATGTAGGTGTATACCGTTTTGGTATAATTTATATACTGTTTTTATACTCGGTAAGAATCTATGAAGGCGCGTTCGATGAAAGCACGCTCGATGAAAGCGAAGACATTTGACCGCAAATTCGATGCAGGGGAGCGAGTTGTCAGCCAGCTTGATCTCGGCAAGGCGCGGCGCATTGGCACCGAACCGCGGCGAGTGAACGTCGATTTCCCTGCCTGGATGGTCGATTCCCTGGATCGCGAAGCGCGCCGCCTCGGCGTAACCCGGCAATCGCTCATCAAACTTTGGCTCGCCGACAAACTTGGCCAACCAGCCCTCGCCGGGAAGAGCTAGCACTTGTGAGTCGTGATGGGGATACAAGAGCGGAAGCAATGCAAAGCCGCAAAAATTGTGGGCCCTCGCCACCTCCACGATTCTCCTCGCTCGATTTTGACGGGACCTATAATTGACACATGAGTACTCCGTCGGCACCACCCGACGCGAATAATTCGATCAACGAAGCCAGCTTGTTGGTCGAGTTTGAGCGCCAGAATATTCCCAGCGATTATCGAGGGTATTACGCCGCGAAGCGCCAAAATTTGTTTGCTGGCATTCAGGGCTTCAAGGAAGGCTGGGAACTCTATCACCGATTAGACGCTGCATGGCTGCGTGGGAATCGTGACCTCAACATCGCTCGTGATCCGGCACCCTTCGACTACGCCCAGGGCAGGCTCATGAAGCCGTGCCTTGACACAAACTCAAATCTAAACGTGTTCCGCTCCCCCACCTTTACGAAAAACGTAAAGGTCGGCCACCCCGATACGTGCCGATCAATTTCACTGCGGCTTCAACTAATTCGGCATTGTCGCGTGCCGGGGCGGCGTCAGGGAGCAGCGCAACGTCTTCCAATCCGGTGCGAATCCCGTGGCCGCGCTCGAGCGCCCGCCGATTGACTGCCCAGCACGCGATACCTTCGCCGTGATGAACCTGCTCGAGCGTGATGCCGGCGGAGACGACGATGTCTTCCATCTCGGCAGCGTGCGCCAGGGCGACGTCAACGTCGGGGTCGAGCGGTTCCATTAAAACTCGGCGGCATCGGCTGGCCAATCCCGAATGAACAAAAGCGCGCGCATCTTCTACGGTCAGCAATCCAGCCTCGATGCCAACGCCGCGCGACAGCAGCAACTCACTGAGGTCGACAATCCCCGGCTCGCCCTGATTCGCGGTGACGAGATCGGGCATCTCTTGCCACGCGCCAACGATGCGCAAGCGCTCTTGCGGATCGCTCACAATCGTCGCTGAGGTCGTCAATGAGATTGAAGTCCCCGGGCACACCGCGCGAATCGCCCTCAGAACTTTCGCGCAGGCAGTTCCGTCGAGGGTCTCGCGTGCGACATCATCAAAAGCGTGGACGTGGACGGAGTGCGCACCAGCTTGAACGCAAGCGAGCGCCGCTTCAGCAATTGCTGCAGGCGTTCGTGGCGCGGCCGGGTGAATCCGCTCGCCATTCAGCGCGGCCTGTAAAAAGATGTTGCGAGGCATGGCATCCACATCTTACCCCGACGTTATTTCGCGGTGTTACGCGCCCGCCATCTTCCGCAGCCGTTCGTTGGCGAAATCCTGCGCCCCGCCTTCCTCGATTGCCTGGACGATCAACCAGCACCGGTGATGAAATAATTGCTCCACGGCTCACTGCCATCGCTGCCGCCGGCAAACTTCCACACCACTTTTTCTGTGCTTGCCCACGTTGTCAGCGCGAGCGCAAATAGCGCAAACACCATTGCGAATATCCCGATGACTCTTTTCACAGAACTTCCTCCTTATTGCTTTCTGGACTGCTCCTGGGGATAAGAGCGGACCAATTGCGCGTCCGCTCAAGGGCGCCCAGTTCAGCACCGGAAGGGCGGTGCAAATAGCCTAAAACCGAAGCTGGACAAGGAATTTGGCAGGAAGAGCTTGGAGGGGATCACGCCCCAGGTTAGTGCCGTTTTTGCGTTAACCTGGGCCACGAGGTAAGCGCATCTTCCAGCTTCGACCACTTCTGAACATGCACGAGGAAATACTTAGCATGCCGCCGCATGCCCCGCCAGTGCTCGATCAGCTTTGGGTTGAGGATGCAGCAGCCAATACAACGCGACGACGTGCGTGATCATCAGCAGGGGCACGTAGATGACCGGTATCGCATACGCGGCGCCCATCTGCCCTGCCATCGCGGGAAGACCTACCCGGACGGCATGGTAATAGTCGAGGACGAGGTCGATCACTCCCACAAGATTGAAGGCAACCACGAACAGCCAAAACAGCGGACGTATTCTTACCGTGAGAAGCGCCAGTATGGCAAGGACTCCGGTTGCCAGGTCCCAATAGGCGGCAAAAGTAGCGAAGCTAGCGGGCAGAGTGCCGACGACGCCCGGAAGAATAAAAACAAGTCCGAAGAAGCGGAAGCTGTGCAGCGTGGCGACGGCGCGATGCGCTTCGACCTGGTCCATTAACTTGAGCATGGGCAGGATGTAAGCGCGGAAGCAGAGCAGCCACGCGACATAACCCAAAACGAGATGAATGTTGAAGACAATTTGCGGCGACATTTGGCCTCCTATCGGATTGAGAGCTTCCCGTTCGATGACGTACATCATCTTGCGAGGGCGAAGTTTACATTGCGAATCACGGTCCCACTGCGGCTCACGGCTTCGTCATTCGAAATTCGGCCGTCGTCGCAGAACGGCCCGCAGTGGCCGAGTTCATTTATTGCGACGGGCTATTTCTCAGCAGTATCCCGAGCGGCAAGAGTGGCCCGACCGGAATGAACTGCTCCTCCATGAGGTTTTCCTTCGAGAGAGGCAGGTCTTCGACGAGGGCTCTAGCCTCAGCCACGTCCTTGCAATTCAACAGGAGGATGACGCCCCGGCCATCGCCGCGCGTGTACCACTGCTGAATCTTCCCGTCGAGATACAGGGAAACGGTCGCACGAATTTCGGCGGGCATAACTTTCATGATTTGCTCGACCGTCACTCCCGGCTTCGGCGAAAGCATCGTCAGCACGCCCGTGATCTTGGGCTGGGGCGGTGTGGACTGGCCTTGCGCCATGGGCGCCAGGACCGTCGCGAACGCCAGCAGCAGGGTGGACATTTCAATATTCATGGTTCAGCTCCTTTGATTCATGGAATTTAGTCCCGTATATGGTACCACTGGGTACCATATACACATAAGACGCAGAAACTTGACAAAAGTTTCATGAGTTGTGACTTTTCCTGCCGGCGGGTCCAAACGCAGGCTTTGTGGTACGCTACAGTACCACACGCACAAAAAGGAGGGAGATGGTGCCTAAGAGATCGACGCCCAAACATCGGGGCGACGAAACTGCGGTGCGCAAACGCATCCTGGACGCCGCGTTTGCGGCGTTCATGAAGAGTGGCTACGCCACCACCAGTACCCTTGAGATCGCGACGCGTGCGCGCGTTTCAAAGCGTGAGCTTTATGCCCTGGTTGGCAACAAACAGGAAATGCTGGTCGCCTGCATCAGCGAGCGGTCTAAGCGACTCGACGTGCCCACCGACCTGCCCGTGCTGCGCAACCGCGAGACCCTCAAGCAGGTGCTGACTTCTTTTGGGACGAAGTTCGTCCGCGAGGTCAGCGATCGCACGGTGATTGCGGTCTTCCGGTTGGCCATCGCCGAGGCGATCCAAGCGCCCGAAGTGGCCCGAGCGCTCGACTCCGTTGGACGCGAGACGACCCGCGCGGCTTTGCGTAAAATCATGACCCAGGCCCGTGCATCCGGACTGCTCACGGGCCGTCCCGGCGAACTTGCCGGGCAATTCGCCGGACTTCTCTGGCGCGATTTGATGGTCAGCCTAATGCTCGGAGTCGTCGAGCGCCCGAGCGATCGGGAAATCGCTGCGCGAGCTCGCGACGCTGCTGCCGCTTTCCTCCAACTTCATCCGCTACCGTAGCGCGCTCAAGCGTAATTGCCGCCGACACCGCCAGCCAGAACTTTATTCCGGCATCGCAGGCACATACACCTGGCTTGCGTGGAGCAATTGCGCATTCGGAACTTCGGTCGTCACCTTCACTGCTTGAAGCCCGGCCTTTTTCTCCGGCTTGGCCTGAAACGTCAGCAAATACTGGTGATTGAGCTTGTCCGACAGATCGTCAAGATAGGGACGAAACGATACCGGCGCTCCGTTGCCCAGATAATAGGCTTCGGCCCCGCTGCCGTCGCCAATCTGTGAAAGATAATTTTGCCCCCAGTTCAGCCGCCCGAAGCCGCCGCGCCGTATCCCCGGCGTGTAGATGGAATACACCAGCACACCCGCCCGCTGCGCCTGATCGAGCGAGGTCCCGACATAGGTGTTGCCCGATTTATTTCCCCAATAGCGATCCACGCCGTCGGTGATCATTAATACTTCGCGGCGCTCGTTGGCTTCAGGCCAGCGTTTAATGAGGTCTTGCAGCGAAAAATAAGGACTCGCGCCGCCGCCCGCGCTGCCCAACGGAAGCCGCACGGCTTTCGCTGCCGCTCCGTGGTCGTTGGTCAACTCTTGCAGTACCCGCGCGGTGCCGTTCTGCATATACGCGACGCCCACTTTGGTGGAGGCAGGTTGCGCCTGAATGAAATCGCGAATCTCGTCCAGCTTCGAGCCCAGACTGAAGTTCGCGGAGTCGTCGATCAACACAAACAGTTGCAGTCCGGCGCGCTCGCCTTGCAACGGCACCCAGTCGAGCGTCTTGCGGCGGTCGCGCCCTTGATGCACCATGGCGTCATCCTTCGTCACTTCGGGGACGGTTTTGCCCTTGCGCGCTTGCACCGTCACCACCATCTGCACCGGGACGCCGGGCTGCGCCGAATTGTTATCCTGCGCGCTGGACAACTCTGGCGCGAGCGTAGTCAGCGCAACGCCGATCGTCAGCGCCATGACTGTACTTAAATATTTCCATCGCAAACCACATCGCTGCTCTGAAACATGTTCCATGGCATGCCCCCTGGAATCTTGATTTTGATATTTTGAAGATTATCGCACTTCGCTGGATGGTTAGATGCGCCGAGACCCAGACCTCGCAGTGTAATGAATTGTCATCCTGAGCGAAGCGAGGGACCTATGCATTTGAGCTTCGAGCAACTAATCGTATCTCTTCCCTTATCACCTTGTCATTCCGAGCCATCCGCAGCCACTTCAGTGGCGAGGATGCGCGTAGGAATCTGCTTTTGGGGCGACTCCCACCAAATTGTCATTCTGAGGAAGCGGATTCGTTCGCGAGCGAACGAATCCCAACGAGAGCCTGCCTGAGCGTAGTCGAAGGGGATATCGCGCGGACCGCCATCGCTCCCACCACCTTGTCATTCCGAGCCATCCGCAGCCACTTCAGTGGCGAGGATGCGCGTAGGAATCTGCTTTGTTAAGATCACAAGCGCGTCACCACCACCAATTTCTCGCATGTATCACTGAGGTTGCCTCACCATTCGCGGTTTTCGAAGGGTGGGCGCCACGAGTTCCGACAAAGTCGTTTTCGGGCCTTGAGCGTCTGGTGACTCCAGACCTCCGAGAATGTGCGCGGGAAGCGCATCGCCTCCCACCCTTTCGCAAAGAGCGCGAAATGGTGGGGCAGCCTCAGTAGAAGATATACGCCAGGAAAATCGTCGAAGGGCACGCTTCAGCCCCCCGCCCTGAGCGGAGTCGAAGGGTTCCGCTACCACACAACTCAAAATCACGACCCGCGAGCGTGCCGATCTGCATACCACCGAAACCAAAATCGGGCGGCACGCGGGCACAAGGGGATCACACCTTCGGATCGGGGGTACTTAACCAGTTCACATGCGTCATGGTCGGAGAAGCGGTGCTGCAAGATATAGGCCCAACGATTACTCTCGCGGACGGCTCGGAGGGGTTCAACCAAGGGCGAGTCTTGTCCGGCAAGAGATTCTCAAAGCCTGACGTCAGCGAATCTATTTCCTCAAACATTTCTCGAACTCTCCAATTTTTCCCTACGATGCGCTGCTCCGTGCAATGCTGCAGATATCGCGAAATTCTGTCGTCAACGGCCTCATACTTCCTCCACAGATCTTCTCGGTAAAGATGCCTAAGCGCTTCCGCAGGTGGTCTCGTCGCTGCGTCGGACCATATCGCCTCAGGCCTCCGTATGTTTAAGTCTCCCGGCTTCAGTTGTGGCTTGCCAAAGAACTCGATGAGGTTTCGGAAATGAAGCAGGAAGCATTCAAGAGTGAGCCACGAACTCGGATCGTTTTGTTCTACAAGTTTTCCAGCCACGAACCTAAGCATGTCAATCTCATACAGGATTGTCTGAGCATTGCTGAACTTGGAAGGGCGCGATATCTCCACTGGAGGGTTCACAATGAACACGATTCTACTCGTGGCCGTGCGCGGGCTACAATCCAGCGCCCGCCCCGCTACGGCTTTATCTCAAACACCAACCCGTCGTTATTACTTCCGCCGATGGCCGCGGTGCCAAAGACATTTCCCTTCGCATCCACTGCCACGCTTCCCCACGGAGCGGCCCCGTTAGCTCCACCGGGAAAATCGTAGAGGTCGGTAAACGTCCAGCTGCCATTCGAGGGCGTCAGCTCAAACACCGAGCCCAATCCATAAGCGCCCGCGCCATTGCAGGTGCCATAGACGTTGCCTTTGGAGTCGAGCGTGAGCTTGTTGTAAGGCCCGTAATACGTGCTGAAGCTGTGGAGCAACGTGAAGTTCCAGCTCGCGCCCGAAGGCGAGAGTTCATAGACGTTGCCGCCGCCATCGTCGCCGCCGAAAAACGTGCTGCCGAAGAGGTTGCCGTTCTTGTCGACAATCACGCCGCCCACCGGATTTTGCCCATCGCTCAAACCTTGAAAGGTGTAGAGCGTGCTCTCTGTCCAACTCGAGCCGGACTTCGCGAGTTCAAAGACCACGCCGTTTCCATCCGCGCCGCCTAAAGACGTCGTGCCAAAAAGATTGCCCTTCGCGTCAATGCTCACGCCTGCCACCGGATTGAATCCGTCATTGCCGCCGGTAAAGCTGTAGAGCACGCTCTCCACGCCGGTGCGCGAGATTTCGTAAATGATTCCGCCGCCGTATGCGCCGCCCTGGCTGGTGGTGCCATATAAATTGCCTGCGTCATCAAACACCACGCCGCCCAGCGGTTGGTCGCCATCTTGCCCAACACCAAATATGTGGAGCAGCCTCTCGCCCCACGGGCCCTTCGATTTGCAATACGGATTTCCCTTTGGCTGTTCCGCGAACACGGTGCCAAAATTTCCGCCAGCCTCGGTCGTGCCCACCAGCGCACAATCTTTATAGATGACAAGAGAGCCGAATCCGGGCGCGGCCCCGTCGGCCTTCTCACCTCGAAAGCTGTGCAGCGTGACGTACTTATAAGAACCACCCTGGGCTAAAAGCGCATAAACATTTCCCGAGCCGTAGCTACCGCCGATATACGTCGTGCCGTAAAGATTTCCCAGCGAATCGAGAACCGGCCCGCTGTAAGGATCGTTCCCGCCATTGCCCACGCCCGTGAAGTTGTAGATGACGCTGTAAGTTTGCGCTTGCGCCGAGAGTAAAGCGCCTATAACGAAAACGAATCCAATAAGCGCGAACAGAGCTCGGGCAGTTTTGCGGACGCTATTAAAAGCAAAAAGATTAAACGTAAGAAGCATATTCGAGGATTGCAGCATGGCGTATTCCTTCCCTGGGAGAGCTGGATTGGCTTTGTAGCAGAACAACGCAACCATTATGCACCAGATCAGGCCTTCGTGGTGATACAAATGCCGCGCCAGATAAGCCATTCAAGGCATTGAAGCCAGACGAGGCTGGCATGAACGATTCGTCTGCAAATCTCTGCTATCCTGTTGCCCCGATGGAAAGCGTCTCGATACTTTTGCGCTACTTCGCGCTGGCCTTCAGCGCGCTGCTTCCGCTGATCAATCCTCTCGGCTCCGCCCTCGAAATCCTTGCGGTCGTCGGGGACGCGCCACCCCACGTCTATCATGTGCTCGCCCGCAAAATCGCCATCAACACGGTTTTGTTTCTCTTGGTTTTTGAACTGGTGGGCGCGGCCTTGCTGGCATTTTTCGGCATTTCCCTGCCGGTGGTACAAGTCGCCGGCGGACTCGTCCTCGCCGGACTCGGTTGGCAGCTACTGAACCAGCAGGCTGCGGGACCTGCGCGGGGCGCGCCCGAGGTTGAGGAGGACCGCTTCAAGTCGCTGGACGAAAAAGCTTTTTACCCGCTCACGTTTCCTCTCACTGCCGGACCCGGGTGCATCGTGGTCACGCTCACGGTGAGTGCGCATGCCTCCATGCCCTCGCTCGTGCACAACGTTTTCGCGCATGCCGGAGTTCTGCTCGCCATCATCGCGCTGAGCGTGGCTGTTTATTTCTGCTACGGCTATGCGCCGAAAATTACTTCGTATATCAATCCCCAGACTGCGCATGGCATTCTGCGCGTGATCGCGTTTGTGCTCTTTTGCATTGGCGTGCAAATCACGTGGAACGGCGTGGAAACGCTGCTGAAGTCGGTGCTCAAAACCTAGGCGGGACGGGCGATTCCCATTTTGGGAACTCGTTAGTACATCCTCCCAGTATTTCCTTGACAGCTAATTTTCATTTTCTTGAGACTGGAAATACAGCCTCAGGGCTGAGCTCTTTGACAACTGAAAGTTGAGGGGAAAGTGCGGGACTGGCGGGCAGTTCGGACGCAACCCCACCCTGTCATGTGAAATGGCGGACGGGGTGGGGAGATGTTTGTCTCGCCGAATTAGCCTTTTAAGTCGCGGGCGAACTCGATGAGCGTGCGAACGGCGATTCCGCTCGGCCCTTTGGCGATCCACGGCTTAGCGTCTTCCATCCACGCCGTGCCGGCGATATCGAGATGGAGCCACGGCGTATCTTCGGCAAATTCTTTCAAAAACGCCGCCGCGTTGCTGGCCCCGCCCCAGCGCGCGCCCGCGTTGACGAGGTCCGCGATATTGGAACGCATGTTGTCGAGATACTCTTCGCCAACGGGCAAGCGCCAGAATTTTTCCCCGGATTTGTTGAGTGCGGCGTTGAAGCGCTCGTACATTTTGTCGTCATTGGCGAAAACTCCGGCGTTGGCATAACCGAGGGCAACCACGACTGCGCCGGTGAGCGTAGCTGCGTCAATGAGATGGGTGCAGCCAAGTTGCCTGGCGTAGGTCAGGCCATCCGCGAGCACGAGCCGGCCTTCGGCGTCAGTATTGATGATTTCAATGGTCTTGCCTGACATTGCGGTTTGAATGTCGCCCGGCTTCTGCGCCTTGCCCGAGGGCATGTTCTCGGTGGCACACACAATGCAGGTGACTTTGACGTTGGGCTTGAGCAAGGCGATGGCGCGCATGGCGCCGAGCATGGCAGCACCTCCAGCCATGTCGTACTTCATTTTCTCCATGCCATCGGCGGGTTTAATCGAGATGCCGCCGGTGTCAAACGTAATGCCCTTGCCCACGAGGCCAAGCTTTATGTTTGCAGGCGCTCCGGCAGGTTCGTAGTGCAGCACGATGAGCGCGGGCGGCTCATCCGAACCTTGCGCTACGCCCCAGAAGGCGCCCATTTTCAATTCTTTAATTTTGTCCGCGCCGTAGATTTCGCACTTGAGGCCAACTTCCTTGGCCATTTTCTTCGCGCACTCGGCGAGGATGGTCGGCGTCATGTGATTGCTGGGCTCGTTCACCAAGTCGCGGGTGAAGTTCTGCGACTCGCCGACGATGACGGCCTCGTCGTGGGCTTGTTGCAATTTTTTCTGATCGCCGCTTGCAACGACCGTAAACGAATCAATCTGCTGGTCTTTGCGATCGCTCTTGTAGATATCGGAATCGAAGTTGCCGACAAATGCGCCTTCGACGATGTTCTTGACGGCGCTATCAGCATCCACTGAGTCGGGAGCGACGAACGCTACGCTGCGAATGCCGCGCGGCTTGAGCGCGCGGACCACTGCGCCGGACAATTTGAGGAGATCGGATGCTGAAAAGCTTTTTGTTTTGCCGCCGCCAATGAGAAGCAGGCGCTTCGCTTTGAGCTTCGCCGGTTCGTGGATCACCGTGATTTCAAAAGTCTTCGCCGTAACGTCTCCGCTCGCGAGAAGGGATGCGGCGGTTGCTTTCACGGCGGCGTCGCTGCTTTGCAAAGCAACTTCTGGCTTTGCATTCTTACGACGATCGGCTGCGCCATTGTCGAGAACGACGACGGCCAGACATTCAGTTGCGATTTCAGTGGGATGAGCGATGGAAAGATTTGTTTTCATAATTTTGGGAAATGGATGATGCAATTAGTATGAGCGGCGAGCGCGGAAAAGCGCAAGGGTATTTGGATGCGGGCCAGACGCGCGGTTATTCCGCGCGGCCCGCCCGGGTTCCTTCGACTTTGCTCAGGACAGGCTCTTCGACTCGCGCAAAAGCGGCGCTCGCTCAGGATGACAAATAAATCTACAACACAACGATGGTGATGCCGAGATTCTTGCGGCCGAGGTGAGGATCGGATTTCAAAGCAGGATTAGACCGCAGCAGTTCCCAGGTCTGCGCATCCGATTTCGACCAGTTCTCGCCAAAAATGCAGGCTTTGATTTCACCGCGGGAAGCCATCTCCATCAACCGGGCTTGCACGGCGATGCGAATCTCGCCGCCAGTTCCGCTTGAGCCATAGCCATGAATCAGCTTCACTATGCGCTCGCCACGCTGACCCGCGAGGGCGAGTTCACGCGTAAGGCGCGACAGGGCTTCCTGCACCGTCGGCATGTTTTCTTTGAGACTGACTTCCATCATGGGTCGTTCGCAATTTTTGCGACGGTAATGTCTGTGCTCCAAAATGCTTAATCCACAAGTTTAAATATGGTCATATATGACCATGGGTTAACACATTAAAACACTGATGTTTGCGGCACCAAACTAACCAACACAAACGACGCTGCACAATTCCAAGTGCATGGTACTCTCTTCTTGCTCTGGTTTTAGCGCTCCACTCGTCGTGGCGTTGCAAAAAACCAACTTTCGGCGACTTCTGCGCACTGTGGAAGCGCTCTCGGATCTTGGCCCGGCAATCACGGCCGAACGGGAGTTTCCGCAGACGGCGCGGTCTATGCTTGCCGCGCTCATGCAAGCGGGCGATGCGCGGGAGGCTGTGCTATTCCGCTTTAGCGACAAGCCTTCCATGCTGACGTCAATGGCGGCGGAGGGCTTTGCCTTGATGCCCGACCCGGCCGTTATTCCACTTCTGCCTAAACACATTCATCACTTGATGAGTGCGCCCGGCCCTGTCGTATTGAGCGAAATGGGGCACGAAACGTTTCTGAGCTCCAACGGCAATGTTGCACCGCAACTGTTCAAATGCCTGGCGCCCCTGCGCAGCAACGGTAAGCTCGTCGGGCTGGTTGGCATGGGGCAGGCGCGAAGGCGATGCCGAATACCAGGGCGAGGAACTGGAAGCGCTCGACTTATTGTCCAATTACGTTGCGCTGGCACTGCAAAATTACAACCTCACGCAAACGCTGGCACAACGCGTGGGGGAAAACTTACGCATGCTGGCGTCGCTGCATGGTTTTTACGACAATGCGCTCGAGGCCTTCGCGTCAGCCATTGACGTAAAACATGTGAACATTCACGGACATTCGCAGCGCGTGGCGCGCTACGCGGCAGGCATCGGCGAAGCGATGGGGATGGATGCCGACGAAATCTCGGCTTTGAGATCGGCTGGCTTGTTACACGACATCGGAAAAGTTTCCGTAGATAAGCGTTTGTTTGCGAAATCGGGCGCGCTTGATGCCGACGAATTCCGCGAGATGGCCGACCATACCGTGATTGGCCATCAGATCGTCACGGGTGTGCAATTTCCCTGGCCGCGCATTCCCGACATTGTGCGCTGGCACCATGAGCGCGCGGATGGATCGGGATATCCGGATGGGCTGGTGATGGATGAAGTGCCGCTGCCGGCGCAGATTATCGGTTTGGCGGACACGTTCGACGCCATGACCAGCGAACGGCCTTACCGCGATTCCATTTCGCTGGGCGGCACGTTGAGTGAGATTGTGCGTATGACGCCACAGAAATTCGACTCGGAAGTGGTGCAAGCGTTGCTGATTCAGGTGCGGCGCGACGCGGTGGGCAGCAACCGGCAGCCCTTTCTGGAAGAACGCTTGTCAGGAAACCTGGCGCCCACGGATATCGACCACCTGGCTTCCGCGCTGCAACATAAAGCCAGCCGCGCACGTTTGTTTCTTACGTAAATCTTGCTGCTCACCTGCGCTCGCTAAAGCTTTGCCGAAATCCGCCGATGGATTGCCTGCACGGATAGTTTTGCCCCAACATCAACCATCTCCCATGACGCAACCGGCATGCCGGATTGGCGACTCCAACAACTTGCGCTTTAAGGAACCCTTTGGCGACGGCGACCCAATCGAGCTACGAAGTTCTCGGCCAGCATGCGGATGCGTTACGGATTATTTTTGAGAGCCTGCCCGTCGCGGTGATGGTAGCAGACCACGAAGGCAGGTTGATTTTCTGCAATCCCGCGGCGGATAAACTCTTGAGCGGCGAAACCGACGCAAGTCAAACCGAATGGCCGGCGATTCACGGCTGGTATCTGCCGGACCAGGTGACCCTGTTACCGCCGGAGCAGTTACCGCTGGTGCGCGCGGTACGGGGAGAGCGAGTGACGGATGAATTGATGTTCGTCCGCGGAACGGAGAAAACGAACCAACGCGCCGGGGATGGGGCGTGGATTCGGGTGAATAGCTGGCCGTTGCGCGATCCGGCAGGTGCGTTGTGCGGCGGCGTGGTTATGTTTCATGATTTCACCGAAGGGCGCAAGGCGCTGCAAACGCTGAGTTTGCTTTCGCGGGTAGTGGAGCAAACGGGAGACAACGTCATCCTAACCGACCGCAATGGAGTGATCCAGTATGTAAATCCGGCGTTTGAGACGACAACCGGCTATTCGAAAGAAGAAGCGATAGGAAAAACGCCGCGGCTGTTGAAATCTGGTTTGCACGACGCTGGTTATTACCGTGAGCTGTGGCAAAGATTGCAGTCAGGACGGCCCAGCCAGGGAATGATCATCAACCGCAAGAAAAATGGGGAGTTGTACTGGGCGCAACAGGCGATAACACCCATCCGCGATGAGTGGGGACATCTGACGCATTTCGTTTCCGTCTTGCGCGACATCACGGAGTTGCGCAAGAAGGAGGAACAGGAATTTCAGCTCCAGCTCGCGCGCGATGTACAGCGGCAATTTTATGCGGCAGCGCCCAACGTCCCGGGGTTGGAGATTGGCGCGTCAGTCAACCCAGCCTATGAAACGGGCGGTGATTATTTCGATTTCATTCCCACCAGAGACGGATCGCTGGTGATTGCGGTGGGCGATGTGGAAGGGCATGGCTTCGGCTCCGCTCTGGTGATGGCGTTGACGCGGGCCTACCTGCGGTCGTTTGTGGCGATGGAATTGCCGCTCGACGACGTGCTCGTGCAGGTGAACCGGATGCTGTTCAAAGATCTGGAAAGCGGACGGTTTGTGACGCTGGCGCTGGCGAAGATTGACGGCGAGCAAAAGCGTTTGGCATACGCCAGCGCGGGACACGTGAACGGATTTCTGCTCGGCGAAAACGCAGGCAATGCGGTTCCGCTGGAGAGCACTGGCCCGCCGCTGGGTTTGTTTGCCGAGAGCCAGTTTCGGGTGGCGGGATAACATTCCGCTCGAAAGCGGACAAACGCTTCTGCTGATGACAGATGGGGCCGCAGAATCGGCGGCGCAAGATGGGACAGAATTTGGCTACGAGCGGGTGCTTGCCTGCGTAGCGGAGCAACGAACGCAGAGCGCGCAAAGCATTGCCGAGGGCATCTTCGCGGCGGCGCGCAGTTTTGTGAACTACGAGCCGCAAGCGGATGACATAACATCCGTGGTGGTCAAAATCACTGGCTGATAACTCGCATGCTGGCCGTAACTTCCCCGAAGTAACCACGCTTGCCAGCAACTTCCCGGGGATTTCGGGTTCATAATCTTAGTGGGAATAGTGTTCTCCGCGCGGTGAATCAATGGTGTGGCTTTCTCATCGCAAACTCGCGCTGGCAATGGGTTTGGCGGCTCTTGCATGGGCGACTTTGCCTGCCATTGGCAAGAAGAAGCACGAGCCGGCTGCGGGCGAAATGGACGCCCAAAAGCAAATCGTCCATGCGTTGAACCGGCTGACGTTTGGGCCTCGTCCCGGTGACGTAGAGCGCGTGAGCGCGATGGGCCTCGACAAATGGATTGACCTGCAACTGCATCCCGAAAAAATAGACGATAGTGGGCTCGATGCGCGGTTGGCGCCATTTCGCACGCTGACTATGACCTCATGGCAACTGGCGCGGACGTTTCCGCCGGGGCCAGTGATTCGGGCGGTGATGGATGGAAAGCTTTCGATGCCATCCGATCCGACGGAGAGAGCGATTTATCAACTGCAAATCGCCAAGCTCGAAGACAAACAGGAGCGCAAGCAGGCGAAGTTGCAACCTACTGCTGCGAAGGCCACGCCGGACATGACTTCCAAAGACGATGCCGAGGAAACCGGCGCGAAAACCCAGGTGGCGATGATGGATCCAGCAGAAGAAGCGCGGCGCGGCGATTCGATGTTTGCCGACGCGGAGGCGCAGCAATTGATGGCGATGGCGCCGGAGCAGAGGCTGGGCGCAATTCTGAAGCTTTCCACTGAAGACCAGCGTGCTTTGATTGCGGACGTCAAGGGCGGGGAACGAGAAAAGATTTTGGAAGGCGTGACGCCACAACAGCGCGAGCTGATGATGGCGATGAATAATCCGCAGCAGGTGGTGAATGAAGAACTGTTGCAGGCGAAATTGCTGCGCGCGATTTATAGCGAACGGCAGTTGCAGGAAGTGATGACCGATTTCTGGTTCAACCACTTCAACGTGTTCATCGGCAAAGGCGCGGACCGGTACATGCTGACGGATTATGAGCGCGATGTGATTCGTCCGCATGCGCTAGGCAAGTTTGAGGATTTGCTGGTGGCGACGGCGCAGAGTCCGGCAATGTTGTTTTATTTGGACAACTGGCTGAGCGTAGGCCCGAATTCTGATGTGGCCAATGGCATCAAACGCAACGGCGACAAGAAAGGCTTGAAAAAGCGCGAGAAGCAGAATGGGCCGATAAAGCAGGCGAAGGGCAAGAGAAACGGGCTCAATGAAAATTATGGCCGCGAGCTGATGGAGTTGCACACACTGGGCGTGAACGGGGGTTACACACAGAAAGATGTAACGGAGGTTGCGAAAGTCCTGACCGGATGGACGCTGAAGCAGCCGAGGGAAGGTGGCGGATTCGAGTTCGACGAGCGAATGCACGAGCCGGGAGACAAAGTCGTGCTCGGCCATCGCATCAAACCGAATGGCGAAAAGGAAGGATACGAGGTGCTGCACATTCTGGCGCACAATCCTTCGACCGCGAAGTTTATTTGCACGAAGCTGGCGATGCGGTTTGTGGCGGACGATCCGCCGCCCGCGCTGGTACAGAAAATGTCTCAGGCGTTTTTAAAGAAGGATGGCGACATCCGCGAAGTGCTGAAGACGATGCTGAAGTCGCCGGAGTTCTGGGCGCCGGAGGCGTACCGCGCAAAAGTGAAGACGCCGCTGGAATTTGTGGCGTCGGCGGCGCGGGCGAGCGGCGCGGATGTGAATAATGCGATGCCGATGGTGCGTCAACTGCAAACCATGGGCATGCCGCTGTATGGAATGCAGCCGCCGACCGGTTACTCGATGAAGGCGGAAACGTGGGTGAGTTCTTCGGCGCTGCTGGGGCGGATGAATTTTGCATTGTCGTTGGCGAGCGGAAAGATGCGCGGGGCGAAAGTGGGTGTGCAAAGTTTGCTGGGGCCGAATCCGCCTGCCGATGGTGGACAAGCGCTTGCCGATTTAGAAAGCACACTGCTTGCGGGCAATGTGTCCAAGCAGACGCACGACACGATTGCGGCGCAGCTGGAAGATCCCACAATTACGCAGAGCAAGCTGGACGATCCGAAGCGTTCTCCTAATGTGGGGATGATTGCGGGGTTGCTGCTGGGGTCGCCGGAGTTTCAGAGGAGATAGGGAAAAAGCAATCAGCTATTAGCCGTCAGCCATCAGCAAAGACCAAAAGCCTGGTGCTAATGACCAATTGCTGATTGCTAAGTGCTGACTGCCAAGTTCTGAGGAGTTAATTTATGTCTATTACTCGCCGTGTTTTTATGCGCAATAGCGCGCTGGCTGTGGTCGGGACTTCTGTGGTGCCGGCGTTTCTGACGCGGGCGGTGCGCGCGGCTCAGACAGCGGGCTTGCAGAACAAACGGCTGGTGGTGATTTTTCAGCGAGGCGCGGCGGATGGACTGAATATTGTGGTTCCGCACGGGGAGCAGGCGTATTACGCGATGCGGCCGTCGATTAATATTCCGCGAAACGCGGTGCTTGATCTGGATGGATTTTTTGGGCTGCATCCGGCGATGGCGTCGTTTCAGCCGTTGTGGAACCAGAAGCATTTGGCAATTGTTCATGCGGCGGGATCGCCCGATCCGACGCGGTCGCACTTCGACGCGCAGGATTTTATGGAGTCGGGCACGCCGGGAGTGAAAGCGACGGAAGATGGGTGGCTGAACCGTAGTTTGCGGGAATTGCCGAAGGCGTCTTTGACTAAAAGCGATTCTTCTTTAAGTCAAGCCGACGCTCCGTTTCGCGCGATTGCGATGGGGCCGTCGCTGCCGAGGATTTTGACGGGCGCAGAGCCGGCGGTTGCCATCAACAACATCAATGATTTTGGCGTGGGCGGAAATAATAAAAATGCTGCGCCGATTTCGGATACGTTCGAAGCCATGTATGACCACTCGGTGGATTCAGTTTTGCATGGCACCGGGCAGGAGACGTTTGAAGCCGTGAAGATGTTGAAGGCGGGCGATCCGGCGAAGTATAAGGCGGCGGCGGGAGCGAATTATCCGAAAGGCTACTTTGCCGACAGCTTGAAGCAGTTGGCACAGTTGATCAAAGCGAACCTCGGTGTGCAAATCGCTTTTGCCGACATTGGCGGATGGGACCATCACGTGAACGAAGGCAGCACGCAAGGCCAGATTGCGAATGTGTTGGGAGACTTTTCGCAATCGCTGTCGGCGTTTTGGATCGACCTCGGCGATCTGGCGGAAGACACGGTGGTGGTCACGATGTCAGAGTTCGGACGCACGGTGCGGGAGAACGGCAATCGCGGCACTGACCACGGGCATGCCAACGTGATGTTCGTGATGGGCGGGCCAGTGAAGGGCGGCAAAGTTTATGGACGCTGGCCGGGGCTCGATGCATCGCAACTTCACGAGGGCCGCGACCTGGCGCTGACTACGGACTTCCGACAAGTGCTCGGCGAAGCGGTGGCGCGGCATTTGGGAAATAACGATTTGGCGGGCGTTTTTCCGGGGTTTGAAAATTCGGGGTTCTTGAAGTATTTGGGGTAACGCGATTTGTTCTTGCCGTGCGGCAGGCGGGTTCAGGCGACGCCGATTATGGCGAGCGCAGACAAAAGCAGGTTTCTCGACTGTGCGGAATTGCCCGAATACGTGCGATTCCGCTTCGCTCGAAATGACACGTCTAGTGGTCGATCAGAATTTTCCTGGCTCACCCATCTAGTTCGACCATGACTTCGCCGTTCTCGATCTTGATGGGATAAACCGCAACTTTGGCTTTGGGATTGTGCGCGGCTTCGCCGGTCTGCGGATCGAATTGCCATCCATGCCAGGGGCAGACGACTTTGCTGCCTTCAATAATTCCCTGCCCCAGCGGGCCACCACGATGGAGGCAGACGTTGTCCATGGCGGAGATGACGCCGTTGACGTTGGCGACGCAGATGACTTTGTCGCCGTTTTCACTTTTGCAGGAAAATTCTTTGGCTTCGCCTTCAGCGGGAAGCTCGGATTTCGCGGCGAGACGGATGAAGTGGGGCATGAGAAGTACCGTGGTTCTGTAAAAAGTATCATGGACTGGCGGCACGACAGAATATGCTGACAGTCACTGAGGACGAGAGGCAATTAGAAATATGGCAGTTGGTCCGGACGTGCGAGTGTGGGCGACCGCAATCTCAACAAATACGGGCAACGGCAGGAAGATTGTATTCCGTTATGCGAAAGAATTCAGCGCGACATTTGATCGGGCTTCCCAGCCCTTTCGGATCATTCTCGTTTGGAAATACCAGTCCGAGAGCCGCCAGCCAAGCGCCGAAGATCATAAGCGGATGAACCTGCTGGAAGACGTATTGGAATCGGCCTTTAAGGAGGAGGGTTTTGCCACACTCGCTCTGGTATCGACCGGTGAAGACTTGCGTGAATGGACCTACTACTCAAAGTCCAAAGATGTATTCATGGCGCGGCTCAACTACGCGTTTGCCGGAATGACACCTTTCCCAATTGAGATTCACACGGCACACGATCCAAATTGGGACGTGTATGAGCAATTCATAGCGGGAGTGATAGAAGTAGCAGGGGCGTGAACCTAGCGCCCTCTGCGTTAGGATAGGGCCAAGGATTGAAATGTACATCCCCAGGCATAACGAGGAAAAGCGCGTTGCGGTGATGCATGAGCTGATGGTTTCGCATCCGCTGGCGACGCTGGTGACTTTGGGAGCTTCGGGACTTTTTGCGTCGCACATTCCCATGATCTTGGAATTGGGTAAATCGAATAATGATGGGACAGAATTCGGCGTGTTGAAAGCGCATATCTCGCGGGCGAATGCGCAGTGGAAAGATTTTGTGCCCACCGTGGATGCGCTGGCGATTTTTGCCGGGCCTCAGCACTACATTTCGCCGAACTGGTATCCCGGAACGAAAGAGCATGGCAAAGAAGTGCCGACGTGGAATTACGCTGTGGTGCATGCCTATGGCGCTTTAAGGGTCGTCGAAGATAATGAATGGCTCTTGACGAATGTGGAGAAGCTCACCAACATTCATGAAACGCGATCGCCGGTCCCGTCGCCAGTGCCATGGCGGGTGAGCGATGCGCCGGAAGATTACATCCGAACGCAGTTGAAAGGGATTGTCGGCATGGAGCTTCCGATCCGGCGGCTAGAGGGCAAGTGGAAGGTGAGCCAGAACCGGACCGAGGCCGATCGCGAAGGCGTGATAGAAGGACTTTCGAAACTGGACACGGCTGAAAGCCTTGCCATGAAGGCTTTGGTGGAGAAGGTGAAGTAAAGTCCACTTCTATTTCCCTCTGAGTGCGTGCAACGGGCTTTCATCAGGACGCAATGGAATCTGGTATCTGACGGACGTCTTCCGAAGAGGAGCCTGCGGCCACGCGGACAGTAGCAGTCACGGTGGTGCCATTTTCGGTCGAGGAGACTTGGAGCGAGCCGCCAAGTTGCCGCATGCGTTCATTCATGCCGCGCAATCCCACTCCGAGCGACGCTACGCCGCCTTTGCCAGACCGTCGCAGGGTTTCTGGCGAAATTCCCCTGCCTGCGTCGTTCACTTCCAGAATCACCACCCCGCCGCTCAACCGCAGTCGAATGCGTGCGGTCTGGCTTCCGGAATGACGATGGACATTGGTGAGGCTCTCCTGCAACACGCGAAATAGAGCAAGTTCCAAATCGCGTTGCAGACGGCCAAAGTCAGGATCGACGTCAAAAGTGGTATTGAGCCCGCTACGCGCAGAGAAGCCTTCGAGGTACCACCGTATGGCGGATTGCAAACCCATCTCATCCAGCATCGGTGGATACATAAGGTAGGAAATGGTTCGAAGTTCCTTGAGCGAGTCCTCGGCCAAATGCAGACATTCTGCGATTTCAGAAGTTGCGTCGCCATCTCGACGTTCGCGAGAAGACGCTAACGTGTCGAGTTTGATTTTGAGGGCTACGAGGGATTGGCCGAGACTGTCATGAAGATCTCTGCCGATGCGTCTGCGCTCTTCATCCTGAGTACGAAGCAGGTGGTGGGACAATTCGCGCAGCGAGTTTTCCGAATCTTGCAGATGCAGCTCTGCCTCGCGTCTTTGAACAACCTCCTCTTGCAGCGACCTCTGCAGCTGCATTCTTTCGGTGAAATCCCGTGTAACTTTTCCGAAGCCGATGAGCTTGCCGGCTTCGTCCCGGATGGCTGTGATGGTCACGTTGGCCCAGAACTTCGAGCCATCCTTGCGCACCCGCCAGCCCTCGTCCTCGAAACGCCCTTCCTTCGCGGCAACCTGCAATTCCCATTGCGGCTTGCCATTCCGCAAATCTTCTTCAGGATAGAAGCATGAGAAGTGTTTACCGATAATTTCGGAACTTTCATATCCCTTAATACGTTTGGCGCCGCTGTTCCAGTTCTGGACGTGGCCATCGGGATCAAGCATGAAGATGGCATAGTCCTGAACTGCCTCCACCAGCAACCGGAAGCGTTGCTCGCTATCCTGCAATGCGGGTTTGCGTGCGAGTAGCTGGGCCGGACGGGCCTGTTGACCATCGGGCGGGTTTACGGTTGACGGGTTCAACTCGATTCGGGAGTTGCCAGTAGTAGTACTCACCTTTACCTCCGTGAGGATGTGACATCAGTCACAAAATAATTTGCGCGCGAGAGGGCTCGCCGCGATGAACAAAATGCATTTACAGCACATTCCATACATATAAGAAGGTCGTATCGGTGGCAGTGGCAACGTTGAGCCCTGCTTTTCTGGTTGCGCGATTCAATGCGGAGCGCACCTTCTCCTTGCTCTCGGCTAAGCCCGCCAGCGGCACTTTGAGTGCGACACCCTGCGGCACCTGATGGAGGTCGGAAAGAATCATGGTAACGATCTCCTTATGTTTTCCGTTGCGGCCTTGTGGAACATCCGGCTGCGACATGGTCTTGAAGTTCATCGGAACTGAGTTGGCGCGAGGCCCCATGAAGTCTCCTTTACAAAACGCAAACGTTACCCTAACGTGACGCAATAGTATGTCAACACTATCAAGGTGTACAACTATAATCTTACAACCCTAAGAACAAATAGACGAGACGGCGCAGGCCCACTCTCTTTTGCTCGCGATAAAAACGGTAAAAGTCGCATAAATTCAGCGACTTAGCGAAGCTAAGCATCCATGATCGAGTCTTAAAAGATATGACCCGTATTGATCCGCGCCTGCTACGGTGATCGCCGGCGAGAGTGAGATTGCAATGCAAAAGCCCAAAACACATTTCGAGCAGATTCCCGTAGAGATTGCGGAGCAGATTGCGGAAGAAGAATTTTCGGGGAAGAAAACGATCAATCGGAGTGTGCTGCCCAAAATCCCGGCCAAGAAAAACGGGTCGCAGCCGCGGGTGCGATTCGATCGGAGAAATGGGGCCTAAACTATGGATGATGGAAGTGGACCCGAAGCAGAGAGCGAGCTCAAATATCCGGAGTGGCAAAAGCCCTTGCAAGAAGCGTTACTTGAATCTGACAAGACCAAATTGAAGGCGCGAGTGGAATCTACAGAAGCCATTATTTTCGACCGACTGCAAGCGCTATCCCAAAGCGCTAATCATCGCGCTGAGCGGGATGCGGTTGAACATGCGCTGGCGTTGCTCCGCATGATCAAGCGGGATTCTCTACAATTTCCCGACTGGGAAAAGAAATAGTCAAGGGGACTCATCGAGCAAACTGCGCGCTTTGCTGACGAGCACAGATAAGTGCTCGGACTTCGAAACCAAAGCGGAAACGCCCACGGACCGAGCTTCCCTGTTGGAAAACGCGTCGCTGTACCCGCTGAAAATAATTAGAAGAACGGCGGGCATGAGCCGTTTCAGAACCCGGGCGGCGGTGATCCCGTTCATCACGGGCATGGACAAGTCCATGACGATCAAATCCGGGCTTAATTTTTTGGCCTTTTCAATGGCTTGTTGACCGTTCTCGGCCTCGCCACAGACGTCAAAGTCCGGCTCCGCGCCGAACGATTCAACAAGAGCACGACGGATTACAGCGTTGTCATCCACCAACAACACTCTTTTGGCCATCTGGTGGCGCTCCCTTACAGACAAATTCAAGACCGATGGCGCTACAACCGAGCGGTGTTTGTAGATGCACGAATGGCGTCTGCCGTTTTCCAGCCGTTTCGGATCTGCTCACGAACGATACTCCAAGCTGTGAAGGATGCGGAAATGCCTAGGCGGAATACAGTAAACTCTGGGGCATGACAAATTTGCGTCTTGGGGACGTATTTCTTCCACTCGTTGTCATTTTCGCCCTATGCGTCGTCTGCCTGGCGCAGAAAGCCGCCATAACCTTCGATGATTTGCCGCGGAATGGTGACCTGCCTCCGGGCGTGACACAAACCGAGACGGCGAAGGCGGCAGTGGCCATCCTGAAGAAGAAACATGTTCCTCCGGCGTATGGATTTCTTAATGCGATTCGTCTCGAGGGTAGCCCCGACGGAGCAGAGGCGCTCAAGATTTGGGCGGCGAGCGAACCGGTAGGAAACCACACGTACTCGCACATGGATTTGGAGAAAAACACTCCTGAGGCATGGGAGCGCGATTTGGCGCAGGATGAGCCCACGCTCGAATTGCTGTGGCCGAATGGGGATTGGCATTGGCTGCGCTATCCGTACTTGCATGAAGGAGAGACGGTGGAGAAGCGGCGGGCGGTGCGGGCATATTTGCAAGCGCATGGATACCGCATCGCGGAAGTCACGATCGACTGGGAGGATTATTTGTGGAATTTCGCCTATGCGCGGTGCGCGGCGAAGAATGATCAGAAGGCGATTGCGTGGCTGCACTCTAGTTACCTGAGCACGGCGTCGGAATTTATTGATTTGGCGCGGGCACAATCCCAACTGCTATTCGGACGCGAGATCCACTATGTGGTGCTGATGCATCTCGGCGCATATAGCGGCACAATTTTGCCGGAGGCGATTGATTTGCTGCGGAAGAAGGGACTCCAGTTCGAGACGCTCGACGAGGCGGAGAAAGATCCGGCGTATGAGAGCGATGTGGATGCGGGGATAAAAGATGGCGGTACGCTACTGGATCAGTTGATGCTGGTGAAAAAGATGCCGATGCCACCACATGCGGAGAAGCCATACGAGCAACTGGAGCATATTTGCGAGTGAGCGGCTCCTCGGTTGCAAACTGCACGACAAGGGTAGTGCGCGCAGCGAGTGTTAAAGATTTCTAGATGGCACAATCAGAGAATTCACAATCCGGCACGCCATGGTGCAGATCACCTTTTTGGATCACGGTGATTGCGTTGCTCATCCGCGTGGGCTGGATTTTTTTGGCGCACACTTATCGCTTTAAAACCGCAAACGACAATTTTGGTTTCGGCTTCGAAATGGGCCGAATCGCGCGTTCTCTGGCTTTGGGTGAAGGATTTGCCAATCCGTTTGATGGGATCACGGGGCCAACAGCGTGGGAACCGCCAGTCTATCCATTTGTGATTGCGGGAGTATTTAAGGTTTTTGGAATTTATACGCGGGCGGCGGCGATGGTCATGTTGTGCCTGAGCAGCGTATTTTCGGCTCTGACTTGTGTTCCGATTTTTCTGATTGGCAAGCGGTGCTTCAATGAAAAAGTTGCGCTGTGGAGCACGTGGGCATGGGCGGTGCTGCCGCCGATTATTTTCTGGTGCACTCGCTGGGTGTGGGAAACGAGCCTGGCGGCGTTACTACTTGCCGTGATTTTCTGGCTGACGCTTTGTTTAGAAGAGATGGGTGGCATGGGCCCGTGGGCGGCGTGGGGTCTGCTGTGGGGTATTGCGGCATTGACCAATACTTCCCTGTTGAGTTTTTTGCCGGCTGCTGGATTGTGGGCGTGGTGGCGGCGGGCGCAGCAAAGACAATCCTCGTTCGGAGGCGCGTTGTTGTCGGTATTAATGTTTGCGGCGTGCGTGTTGCCTTGGTTAATTCGCAACGAGCACACCTTCGGTCAGTTCGTCTTTATTCGATCGAATTTTGGGGCGGAGTTGCGTTTGGGCAATGGGCCGGGAGCAAATGGCACGTGGATGGATTATGAACATCCTACGAAAAATGCCGGGCAATTGGAAAGGTACCGGGAGTTGGGAGAAATTGCGTATGTGGCTGAGCGGAAGCGGGAAGCGATGGAATTCATTCGTGAGGATTATGGGCGATTCGCGTGGCTCAGCGTGAAACGCTTCGCGTATTATTGGGGTGGATTGCCGCAGCCAAGTAAGACCATCCTCCAAACCGTACTAAAGAACGCCTGGCTCTTTGTGACTTCGCTCTTGAGTTTCTACGGATTATGGTGCGCGTTGCGTAAAGGGAAGCCTGGAGCCGTTCTGTTTCTATGGCTCATTCTTTTTTATCCGGCGATCTATTATGTAACGTTTGCGCATCCCCGGTACCGGCACCCCATGGAACCGGAAATGATTGTTCTGGCCGCTTATGGGCTGATGTCGCATATGGATAACTCAAAAAGTGTCAGCTCGAATACGTAGGCGCTTCCACGCTAGACCCTCAAAAACCGCCGCTGCGGCCGCGGCATTGCTTGCTTTTCTTTGCGCAGCTTCGCTTTTGCACGGACAGGTGAACACAGGAGAGCTACGTCTATTCGTGACGGACCAACAGGGTGCGGGTGTAAAGACTCTGGCCGTGATTTCCAGCGAGGCGAACCAATATCGAACCAAATTGAGCACGGATGAGGGTGGCAGGCTGACGGTTGCGCGCCTTCCGTACGGAATGTATCAAATCGAAATCGAAGAACCGGGCTTTGCCAGGCGCGCGAATACAGTCGAGATCCGTTCGGCATTACCGGTTGAGTGCAAGATTCAACTCATGATTCAGCCGGCGAGGGAGTTGGTCCATGTCGAGGTCAACCGGCCACTTATCAACACGGAGCAAGCCGGCGCGGTGAATCAAATAGGAAACGCGGCCATTAAGGACCGAGTCACTTCTCTACCGGGGCGGTCGCTGCAAGACCTGGTGAATACGCAACCAGGCTGGCTGTATGAGGGCAATGCGGTCCTGCACCCGCGCGGCTCGGAATACCAGACGCAGTTTGTGGTGGATGGGGTCCCGCTTACGGACAATCGCTCGCCAAGCTTCGGGCCGGAACTAGAAGTTGAAGATGTGCAGTCGATGAGCATCTACACGGCGGGGATTCCGGCGGAATATGGACGGAAAATGGGTGGCGTGATTGAGCTCAATACGCGGCGCGATGCGCAGCGGGGTTTCCACGGCGACGCGGCACTGTTCGGCGGCACCTTCAATTCTGCTGGGGCGTACACGCAGGGACAATATGCGTGGGCAAAATCCAGCGTAGATGGGAGTGCAAGCGGCAGCATGACCGACCACTACCTGAATCCTGTGGTCCCGCAGAATTACTCGAACACGGGTACGCTGGGCAACTTCGGAATGCAATATCAGAACAATCTAACGCCGAACGATCGCTTGAACTTGAGCGTACAGCATGAAATCGCCCGCTATGACATTCCCAACGAATTCGTGCAGGAAGGCGCGGGCCAGCGGCAAACGGCGAACAACATTGACACGATGGGGATTGCCTCATACCAGCACATTTTTTCAAGCCGCATAATGGCGGATGTACGGGGCATGGTGCGCGACAATTCTCACGAATTCGACTCGAACCAATATTCGACGCCCATTGAAGTATTCCAGAACAACGGCTTTCGCGAGGGCTATTTCAAGAGCACGACAACCGTAGAGCGCAAGTGGCAGGAATGGAAATTCGGCGTGGAGTCGGACAATACATTCCTAAATGAGAATTTCGGGTATGACATCACCGATCCGAGCCAGTTTGATCCAGAAACCCCGAAAGCGTTCGCTTTTGCCGGCAAACGGCCGCAACTGGAACAGTCAGGATTCGTGCAAGACCTCATCAGAAAGGGAAACTGGACGATTAATGCGGGGTTGCGATGGGACCACTATCAACTAGTGGTGAATGAACAGGCGCTGCAACCCAGGATTGCGGTGGCAAGATATTTTCCGGGCGTGGACGCGGGCGTGCATTTTGCTTATGACCGGGTTTTCCAAACGCCCGATTACGAGAATATTTTGCTCTCGAGTTCAGCGGGTGTGGAGTCTTTGAATCCACAGAATTTCGTGCACTTACCTGTGCATCCCTCGCAAGGGAACTACTACGAAGTGGGGTTCACCAAAGGATTTATAAGCACATTGCGGGTCGACGCTACATACTACCGGCGGCTGGCGAATAATTATGCAGATGATGACCAGATTCAAAACACAACAGTGAGTTTCCCGATCGCATTCCGGAAATCGGTGATTTACGGGGCGGAGGGAAAAATCGAGTTGTTGAGCTGGCACCGTGTCTCAGGACTGGTGAGTTATTCGTATATGGTGGGCAATGCCTGGTTTCCGGTGACGGGCGGGTTGTTCCTTGGAGATAATGCCACGAATGCCGTAAGCAACATTACTGGACATTTTCCGGTTTCGCAAGACCAGCGCAATTCCGTGCGAGGACGGCTGCGATACCAGGCGACATCCAGGTGCTGGGTCGCGGCGGGCGTGCAATATGACAGCGGATTGCCCTTTGAATTTGACGGCGATCCGAACACGGTTCTCGCGGAATATGGACAACCTGTGCTCAACCGAATTAATTTCCCGCGCGGCCGGATCAAGCCGGCCTTATTGCTAAACGCAAGCGTGGGAACTGAGATTTACAAGTCGGACCGCACCAAGGTTCAGATGGAAGCCGACGGGCAAAACCTGACGAACGTGTTGGACTTAATCGATTTTGGCGGGTTGTTCTCGGGAAATGCGATTGGTCCCTCCAGAAGCTTCACGTTGCGCCTGAGCACAACTTTTTAGGGAACTACGCGCCTCATTCATGCGTAACTCGCTCAAGGGTTGTGGCCTGAAGGCGGAGTTCAAGTGCCGCTCAGCTCACGATTTCGAGGGCCAAGCGTCTAAGCGGTGACGCCATGGAGGACCCATGAAAAAGCTGCGCTCGATCATCCTGCGGAATGTAGTTTTGACCTGCATTTGCTTCCTAGCGCTGCCACCACTGCTGGCCTATGGCTCGGACCATGCCGGCCAGATGACGGAGGAATTTCACGAGACATATCCGCTTTCCGCGGGAGGCCGCATAGAACTCGACAACGTCAACGGCGCCGTGCACATTACGGGTTGGGACCGCAATGAAGTAAAAGTGGATGCGGTGAAGTATGCCAACAGCAAAGAGCGACTGGATGAAGCGAAGATCAAAGTGGAAGCATCGAGTAGCTTGGTTTCAATCCGCACGGAATACCCCAATCATGATCTAACCTTCAACAGTTTCGGGCACAATAATCCGGCGTCCGTGGAGTACACGTTAACGGTGCCGCGAAGCGCTCGGCTGGATGAAATTAAATTGGTGAATGGAGCGCTCGATATCCAGGGGGTGAGTGGAGAGGTTAACGCTTCGAGCGTGAACGGCCATGTGACCCTGCGAGGCTCCGAAGGACGGACTGAGATCTCCACTGTGAATGGCCGTTTGGAGGCCGAGTTTACGCGGTTGAGCGGGTCGGCCGATTTGTCATCGGTCAATGGGAGCGTGACGGTTACGCTGCCGTCCGACGCCAAAGCAGAAATTGAGGCGTCCACGGTGTCTGGACGAATCAGCAACGATTTCGGGCTACCGATCAACAACCACCAATGGGTGGGTCACGATTTGAGAGCGGAACTCGGCGGAGGCGGTACGCAGATTAAGCTTTCCAATGTCAATGGTCACATAGAGATCCGGCATGCCGATGATGGCAAGGCATTGAGCCCGGCGAAGAACCTGAACCGCGACGATAACGATAAAGACGATGATGATGACGATTCCATCTGATTGAAACCGCTTTCTCCAGTCCCGCGGCGGCAAGCCATGCGGTTTCAACGTCTAGGTGCGCAAACTCTTGCATCTTGACTGATGAAAGACCACAGGTACAATCGTCCTACTGCGATTGCCGTACGCAGCGGCTCTAGGCTGCCTCTCCATGCAGCCCGCCAGCAGACAAATCAAAATTTTACCGCTGCCTGAAACTTACAGAGGAGTGTCCATGAGACTTACCCGACGTGTTCCCGTGCTAGTCATCTTTCTGATTCTAACTTCATCATTATGGGCTGCAAACGGCAATCCACCGGCGGGATCGCCGATGGATATAGTGACGTATCATGGCGACTCCTTGCGTACAGGATGGTTTGCTTCCGAGACGCAACTCAATACAACGAACGTGAACGCGCAAGGGTTTGGATTACTCGCGACCGTGCCGCTCGACGGGCGCGTGGATGCGGAACCGCTCTATTTATATCAGGCGCAAGCGGGAAAAGAGACCTACGACGTGGTCTTCATCGAGACCGAAAACAACAGCGTTTACGCGATTGATGCGGATAAAGGCAACGTACTATGGCAGAAGAATTACGGGACTGCTGTACCGTATCAATACAAGAATAACGACGATAATGTGTTCCCAATCGTAGGCATTCTGGGCACGCCGGTGATTGACCGCACCGCGGGCGTGATGTACTTCGTGGCCGACGTTTACAACGGCAGCCAAGATGGCTTTGTGCTTCATGAAATTTCGCTGCTGAACGGCCAGAACGTCGCCCCGCCAGTGGTCATCAAGTTGAGTTCAAAGTTGAGTGATGGATCGCACTGGAGTTTCCAAGCCAAAAATAATTTGCAACGGCCGGGCCTGCTCGAAGCCAATGGGGCCATCTACGTGGCCTTCGGCAGCACCTGCGACTGTGCTCCGCAACAATCGCGCGGCATCATTGCACGGTATGACGCCAAGACACTCGCATTCATGAGCAGCACCGTAACAGACGCATTGGATCTCTCATCGTCAGCATATTATCTTTCGTCGATCTGGCAGTCGGGATATGGCATCGCGTCTGACAGCAATGGCGACATCTATTTTTCCACCGGCAACAGCGATCCCAATCAGCCGGGCTATGACAAGCACTTTAACCGGCCCGACAGCATGATTCGTTTATCAAGTGACTTGACGGCGCTGCTTGATAGCTTTACGCCGAGCAACTACTATTCGCTCGATCGCGGGGACGCGGACGTAGGTTCGGGTGGCATGATGCTCCTGCCCGACCAAACCGGATCCACTCCGCATTTGGCGATAAGTGGAGGCAAGGATGGGCGCGCGTTCTTCATGAACCGCGACAATCTGGGCGGGTACAACCAAGGTGGTTCAGATAATGTGTTGCAAGAAGTGAACGCTGGCGGGTGCTGGTGCGGGCCAGCTTATTTCGTCGGAGCCGATGGGAATCCTTATGTTGTAACCGGCGGCAGCAACGGCGTCACGAGTTGGCAAGTGCAACTGACCGGAACGCCGCAGTTAGTACAGAAGAGTTCGACTGGTTCGGGGCCCCTGAACGGCCTGCCCGACAACGGCGGGTCGATTCCGGTGATTTCGTCGAACGGAACCACCGCTGGATCCGCAATTGTGTGGTTCGTGCAGAAGCCGCAGACGTCTTCAGACAATGATCCCGGTACGCCCGTCACGTTGCGCGCGTTTGATGCTTCAAATCTGTCCAAGCAGCTCTTCTCGGCGCAAGCAGGCACTTTCACTCATGCAGTGAATAGCAATGCGAATATCGTGCCGACGGTAGCGAATGGGAAGGTTTATATCGCAAGCAACAAGCAACTGAATATTTTCGGATTGTTGCCTCCAGCGGGCAGCCCTGAACGCGCCGCGTTGCCCAAAGGGATTGCGTCCTCCGAGCCGGATGTTGTGACTTGTCCTCCTGCAGAACCAATCCAGTCGGCGGTTGTGAAGGGCGTTGACAATCATCAACTTTTCGGCAGCGTTTGCAAGGTTGAAGGCTCAACCATGCAGCTGGCTTTGCGCAGCCATCGCAGCGTTTCGATCGACATTGCTAAGGCGACTGCGGGCCCGAAGCACTTGAGCCTTACATTGGGACGCAACATTAAGGTCAAGGCGACTGTGGACGCGAAGGGCGTGGCGCATGCCACGCGGTTTGCGCCATCACACATGTTCGACGCGCAAACCCCTGCTGATCGGTAGGTGATGAAATCAGCCCGCGGCTAAACGGCAGCGGGCTGATTAACTTCTGACAGAGCTTCGGCGAAGGCACTGATGGCCTGATCAATCTGCTGCTTGGTGATAACCAGCGGCGGCTGGAAGCGAATGACGTTGCCGTTCACTCCGCCGACGCCGACTAATACTCCCTGACGGAACAGCGAATCGCGGACCGCTTCTGCTTCGACTGTTGCTGGCGTCAGTTTTTCGTCTTTGATAAGTTCAACGCCAATCATCAGTCCCAAGCCGCGAACTTCCCCGATGAGAGAATTCTGCCTTTGTAGTTCCCGTAACTTGGCCATCGCGTAGTTCCCGGTTTCGGCGGCGCGGGCAGCGAGATTTTCCTTCCCTATGAATTCGATATTCGCGAGTGCCGCGGCGCAGCATACAGGGTTGCCACCGAAAGTCGAGAGATGGTCGCCGGGCTTGTAGGCAGCGGCGATTTCCGGACGCGTCGTGAACCCGCTAAGCGGAAAGCCGTCGGCAATACCCTTGGCGGTGCAGAGAATGTCAGGCTCGACGCCGAAATGCTCGATTGCAAACATTTTTCCAGTGCGAGCGAAACCGGTCTGCACTTCGTCGCAGATGAAAAGAATACCGTGTTTGTCGAGAACTTTTTTCACTTCTTTGAAGTAGTTAGGCGGAGGAACGATGATGCCGCCTTCTCCCCAAACTGGCTCAGAGACGAACGCTGCGACGTCTCCGGAGGTAGAAAAACGAATTACATCTTCTAAAGCTCTAGCACATTGGCGTCCGCACTCATCAGGATCGTTCGGCCAATTGGAGCGATAGGTGTAAGGTACTGGCGCGAAGGCGATACCGGGCGCGTAAGGGCCTCCACGTTTTTTACGGCCTTGATTGCCGGTGATGCTGAGCGTGCCCCAACTGCGTCCGTGAAAGCTGGCCTGTAGTGCGATGAATTCGTGTTTCCCCGAGTACAGGCGCGCAAGCTTCATGGCACCTTCGATGGCCTCGGCGCCGCCGTTTCCGAAGAATGATTTCGTGAGTCCGCGCGGGGCAATATGTGCGAGTTTCTCGGCGAGATCGCCAACTGGCTGGGCGTGATAGAGATAAGATTGGCAATGGATAAGCTTATCCATCTGCTTTTTTGCGGCTTCGATGACCTGCGGATTGTTGTGACCGGCATTGACGACGGAAATTCCGGCAAAGCAGTCGAGATACTCGCGGCCGTTGACATCGGTGATGGTGCAGTCTTTCGCATGATCGATGACAATGGGCGCAACCGACTTGAGAAAGCCGGTCATGACGTAATCTTTATACTGTTGAATGGTGTCGGACATAGAATCCCCTAAAATTTGCGCGAGTGTTCTTTGGCCCAGCGCTCGACTACGATTTTCTTTTCTGTATAAAACTCGATCGCATCACGGCCCTGTGCGTGCATGATGCCGAAGAAGCTGTCTTTCCAGCCGCTAAAGGGAAAATAGGCCATGGGCGCAGCAACTCCAATGTTGATGCCGATGTTGCCGGCGGGAGCTTCGTAGCGGAAGCGGCGCGCGGCGGATCCGCTCGATGTAAATAACGACGCTTGGTTGCCGTAAGCGCTACGTTCGAGAAAGGCGATGGCTTCGTCCATATCGTTGGCGTGGACGAGGCTCAAGACTGGACCGAATATTTCCGTATCGGTTAGTTCGCTGGCGGCAGGGACGCCATCGAGAATAGTAGGCCGCACGAAATTACCTGATTCGGTGCGAGGGATTTTTGGATTGCGTCCATCAATCAAGACCTTTGCGCCGTCTTTTTCGCCTTTGGCAATTAGAGATTCAACGCGTGATTTACTTTGGGGAGTGATGACGGGGCCCATCTGCACTCCATCTTCCAGGCCGTTGCCAACTTTGAGAGAACTGGCGGCATCTGCGATGGAGTCCCGAAAAGTCTTTTGGGCTTCGCCCACGGTGACCGCGACGGAAACGGCGAGGCAGCGCTGGCCGGCACATCCGAAAGCACTGTCGCTGATGATCTGCGTTGCGCTCGACATGTCGGCGTCGGGCAGAACGATGACATGATTCTTGGCTCCGCCCTGGCATTGCGCTCGCTTACCGTTAGCTCCGGCGCGAGCATAAACGTAACGAGCGACGGGAGTGGAGCCGACAAAGCTAATGGCGCGAACTGCCGGGTGATCGAGCAACGCATCTACAACAGGCTTGCCGCCATTAAGAAGATTGACTACACCTTTTGGAATCCCGCACTGGTCAAGCAATTCGAAGGCACGGCGCATCGTCAACGGCACGCGTTCCGACGGCTTCATGATGAGCGTGTTGCCGGTGGCGATGGCGTAAGGCAGAAACCAGAACGGAATCATCCCCGGAAAATTGAATGGTGTGATGGCCGCGACAACACCCAGCGGCTGGCGAATCATGGTTTCATCAATGCCGCGAGCGACGTCTTCGAGGTTGTAGCCCTGCATCATGGTCGGGATGCCGCAGGCGACTTCGACGTTTTCGATGGCACGGCGAAGCTCAGCTTTGGCTTCGGTCAAGGTCTTGCCATTTTCTTGCGTGATAATGCGGCCGAGTTCGTCAATGTATTCTTCCAGCAACATCTTCAATTTGAAGAGCGGTTGAATGCGGTCTTCCGGTGGAGTACGGCGCCAAGCAGGATAAGCAGTGGCGGCAGCTTCAATGACAGCCTTTACTTCGTCAGGCGTTGAGCTCGGAGTTTGAGCGATGGTTTCGCCAGTGGCGGGATTGACGACATCAATCCATTCGTTGGTGGCGGAGTCGACCCATTGGCCGTTGACGTAGTTGGAAACTTTTATGAGTACCGGTGCAGCAACCGACATGACCTAGACCTCAGCAATCGTGAACAGTAGCGCCGATATGTGGCGCCTTTATTCAAAAGCAGGTTCCTCGCCAATCAAACTGGCTCGGAATGACAATATCGTTAGGCCAGTTGAACCGTGGCCTCTTTCTTATCAAATATCAAACTAAATGCAGCCTCAATCACATCCATCCCTTCGTCGAGTTGGACATCGGTAACAACGAGCGGCACCAAAACACGTATGACATTTCCGTAAGAGCCAGCAGTAATCGTGATCAACCCATGCTCGTAGCAATATTGCGTGATCTGCTTGGTTTCATCGGCTGCCGGCTCACGCGTTGCCGCATCTTTTACAAGTTCTAGAGCCTGCATTCCGCCGAGGCCGCGGACATCGCCGATCATCGGCCAGCGACTCTGCCATTGTTTGGCGCGCTTCTGAAAACGTTCGCCGAGATTGCGCGAACGAGCAAGCAAGTCTTCTTTCTCGAAGAGATCGAAGACAGCAAGCGCGGCGGCACAGGAGAGCGGATTCCCGGCAAAGGTTCCGCCAAGTCCGCCGGGGCCAGGAGCATCCATAATTTCAGCGCGGCCAGTGATGGCCGCTAGGGGCAACCCGCCGCCGAGAGATTTCGCGGTCACAAGAATATCCGGTTCAATGCCGTATTGCTCACTCGCAAAGAGCGTTCCGGTACGTCCGAAGCCGCTTTGGACTTCGTCAGCGATGAAGAGCACGCCGTATTTGCGGCAAATCTCCATGAGAATCTTGAAAAAATCCTTGGGGGGAGCTACGAAGCCGCCTTCGCCGAGTACGGGCTCGGCAATCACTGCCGCAACATCTTCCGACGCGACAACGCGCTTAAATGTATCTTCAAGATGGCGCGCGCAGAATAAATCGCAGGACGGATATTTCAACGAATATGAACAGCGATAGCAATAGGCGTAGGGGATGCGATATACATCCCCCGGGAGTGGCGCAAATCCGGCCTTGTAAGGATGCGTCTTGCTAGTGAGAGAAAGCGCCATCATGGTACGACCATGGAAAGCGTCTTCGAATGCGATGATGCCAGCACGACCCGTATGGGCGCGAGCAATCTTCACGGCGTTCTCAACCGCTTCAGCGCCGGAGTTCACGAACAGCGTCTTCTTGGGTGACTTGCCAGGGACAGCCTTATTCATCCGCTCGGCGAGCTCGATGTAATTTTCATACGCAGTCACCTGAACGCAAGTGTGCATGAATTTGTCGAGTTGCCCGCGAACAGCGTTAACGATCGGCTCGCGCCGATGCCCCACATTTAGGCAACCAATGCCGCCGGCAAAATCAATGTAACGATTGCCATCCACGTCTTCTAGCCATGCGTCTTCAGCTTTTGCGACGTAGACTGGCGTGGCATGCGAAAGCCCTCGCGGAACGGCGCCCTTGCGACGCTCCGTAAGGGCCTTTGACTTTGGCCCTGGGATCGCAGTTTTTAAATTAATCGTCGTCATACCAACCTCAGTACCAGCCAATCGGCGCTTCGTTCAAATTAATGTGCACTTGCTTGGTCTCGAGATATTCTTCTATGCCCCACGGCCCGAGTTCCCGTCCGAAGCCAGATTGCTTGTATCCGCCCCATGGCGCTTCGACGTAAGTCGGCTGCATGTGGTTCACCCAAACGATGCCCACGCGCAAAGCTTTCACGGCACGGAAGGCTTTGAAGATGTCACGCGTCCACACGGCAGCGGCCAAGCCGTAGGGCGAGTCATTCGCGATTTTAATGGCGTCTTTTTCGTCTTCGAATGGAATGACCGAAGCAACAGGGCCGAAAATTTCTTCCCGAGCGATGCGAGCGCTGTTGTCCACATCGTAGAAGATGGTCGGCTCGACATAGTAGCCCTTGGCAAATTCTTTGGGGCGGCCACCGCCGTAGGCGAGTTTGGCTTCTTTCTTGCCGATTTCTTGATATTCCCGCACACGATCGTATTGGTCTTTGCTAACGAGCGGGCCCATCTTTGTATCACGATCTAGCGGCGCGCCAAGCTTCACTTTTTTGGCTTTCTCCGTCATGGCCTCGACGAATTTGTTGTAGATAGATTTCTGCACAAGAATGCGGCTGCCCGCGGAGCAGACTTCGCCTTGATTGATGAACACGCCGAATAAAGCGCCGTCGATCGCGGCTTCAAAATCCGCATCGGCAAAGAAGATGTTAGGTGATTTTCCGCCGAGTTCGAGGGTAACTCGCTTTACAGTATCGGCAGCCTGTTTCACGATAATTTTGCCGACGGCGGCGCTGCCAGTGAAGGCAATCTTGTTCACATCGGGATGCTGCACGAGCGGCGCGCCGCAAGTTTCACCAAACCCGGTGATGATATTGACGACGCCGGGCGGGAGACCAATTTCCGTAAACCACTTAGCCACTTCGAGCGCCGTCATAGGAGTTTGCTCGGCCGGCTTGAGAACCATTGTGCACCCAGCCGCAATGGCGGGTGCAAGCTTCCATGCCGCCATTGCAAGAGGATAGTTCCAGGGAATGATTTGTCCCGCAACCCCCATGGGTTCTTTCATGGTCAGACTCACGGCATTGTCTGGTACGGGGTTCACGAAGCCGAGAATCTTGGTGGCGAGGCCGCCGTAGTATTCGAAGCATGTCGCGACATCCGTAATGTCATATTCGGCTTCGACAATCGGCTTGCCGGTGTTGCGTGCTTCCATCTCGGCTAGCATGGGCATGTTCTCTCGGATCTTGTTGGCGAGACGAAAGAGCACACGTCCACGCTCCTGTGCAGTTGTGGTCGCCCAGGGGCCATCTTCAAAAGCGGCCTTCGCCGCAGCCACAGCACGGTTGACGTCCTCCGGTCCCGCGTCGGGAGCTTGCGCAATCACTTCTTCGGTAGAAGGATCGTAAACCGGAAATGTTTTCTTGGACACGCTATCGGTCCACTCGCCGTTGATGTAAAGCTGATAGTTGCGAACGTCAGTTTTAATTCCACCGGGCATAATAAATCTCCAGATCTATGTTCTCACTGATCAAGCGCTAGTCTCCACAACAACCGCTCGCGGAGCTTTGTGCCGACCATAAACAAAAAAGAAAAATGCAGCGAGAGCGATAAAAACCGCCGTCAGGCCA
This sequence comes from Terriglobia bacterium, assembly GCA_963702965.1. Lineage (GTDB taxonomy): Bacteria > Acidobacteriota > Terriglobia > Terriglobales > Acidobacteriaceae > JAJPHW01. The sequence continues at coordinate 1,745,331 of OY969776.1, read as the reverse complement.
ATCATCGTGATCTCATACCGAAAGACCGAGGTGATCTGTTTGGCAGGTGAGAACGCAAGGCCAATACCGAGGATTGTGGTCAGGAATCCACTGGTGCCGGCAACAGCCATTACGCCTCGGCTATAGCGAACAGGTTTTGACGAAGAGTCCATCGCGAACTTGACCAGCGCTCCAAATACATAAAGAAATGGAATGAGTTGAAGAACAACCGCGAGCGAGAGCATGGTTTGAAAGGCTTCCTGCACGCCGCCCGTCGCCGCGAAATTGATGATTACCAAAATCAAGGAAACGGCTCCCTGCACAATCAGCGCCGCGTAAGGGGTTGCATATTTGGGATGGACTTTGCCCAGCCACGACGGCATGTAGGAATCAAGACCAGCGACGAAAGGGATTCGCGCAGAACCACCCATCCAAGCGGAACCAATTCCGGCGATAGACAGACTGAGCATTAGCGCAAACGGCGCGATGATCCAAGGAATCCCGACTTTTGCGGCCATATGACCGACGGCCTGCACAATTCCTTGCAAAACATTGATGTCACTCTTACTGACGGCGATTAGCAACGTCAGTGTAGTTCCGATGTAAAGCGCACCTGAAATAATGCCTCCCCAAGCAACGGCGCCGGGCAGAGTTTTGGCGGGATCGCGAATTTCATCACCCATAACAGACGCGAGCTCTAAGCCGACAAGACCAAAACAAATCACTCCGAAAGAATTCATGACGAAGCGCGGATCGGCTGGAATGCGAAAATCGGCAGCCGTAATCGTTGTGCCGAAGCGCAGCCAAACAACGATGCCCAAGCCAATCAGGACCGCCGCAGCAACTGCTGTGCCGATGGCGCCTAGGTTGTTCAGCCACTTCCCGACTCCCAGACCAACAATGTTCAAGACGGTGAGAACGACGAGCAAAACGGTCGAGGCTATCAAGGCGAAAGTTTTGCTGTCACCGAGTGCCTGATGGCTGGGGCCAAGCACGAACACCGAGACGCCGACGAAATAGAGCATCACGGTCGGCACATAGAGCATGTTGTTCGTCCAATAGCACCAGCCGGAAAGAAATCCGTGAAAGTCGCCGAAGACTTCTTTAGCCCAGAGATAAACTCCGCCTTCACCGGGATAGCGGCCGGCCAGCTCGATGACCGCAATTCCTTGCGGCCAAAAAAACAAGAGCAAGGAAATAATCCAAAGCCAGACAGTCACCCCGCCATTAGCCGCGATGGAAGGCACAACATTCAAATTGAAGACGGCGACTACAAATAGCAACACGAGATCGCCGCGGCCGAGAACGCGCTTGAGGTGAGGCGAAGCATCATGAGCCTGATCGGACAAAATAAATCCTAAAAAGAAGTTGGGGCGGATGGGGAGACATCCGCCCGCGTGCGGCTAGTGACCGGCCATTGCCGGCTCTTTGCCTGCGCGCTCCTGCTGAACTTTCGCGAGCGTAGGTGCAACGTCTTCGAACGCCGCGAGATGTTTGTCGATGTCCGCATCCGTGTGCTGTACGGAAATCGTCCATTGCTCATCCCACCAGTAGGGCTGCGCCATCACGCCACGATTGACCATGGCGAACCAGTAATAGCGCCATAAATCGGAATCGATCACGACCCAGTCACGGTAGTTGCGAATCTCTTTCGGGAACAACATGAGCGCCCCATTGGCTCCCGCGCTCGCGATGTAGCCTTGAATGCCACTCTTCGCGACGATTTTGCGGTAGCCTTCCGTCAACTTTTTGCTGAGTTTATCCACATGCGCGTAATTCTCATGCGTAAGCACATGGCGAAAAGTTGCCAGGCCCGCCGCCATGGAAACCGGATTCGTGTTGTAGGTGCCTCCATGGAAGACCTTGTGTTGTGAGATCAAATCCATCACCGAGCGGCTCGCACCGAACGCAGCGAGCGGCAAGCCTCCGCCAATAGATTTGGCAAGGCAGATGATGTCCGGTTTCACGTTGAAATATTCAGAAGCGCCGCCGTAGCTGAGTTTCGCTCCGGTTTTTACTTCGTCGAAAATCAACAGCGCGCCGTTTTTCGTCGCGATGTCTCGGAGCCCTTGAAGGAAGCCGGGGTCCGGCATGCAGAGGCCGACGTTCATCAAAATCGGCTCGAGGATGATCGCTGCAATTTGACCTGGATTCTGTTTAAACCTCAGCTCAACGCTATTGAGATCATTGAATGTCGCGATGGTGACATTATCGATGCTGGCTTTGGGAACCCCCAGACCGCCGGGTACGGCAGTGGGCGCATGGATGTCGCCAAACTCGGGCGCGTGCGGCTTCACGCTGACAAGAGCCGCGTCGTGCAAGCCGTGATAGGCGCCCTCAAACTTCACAATCTTGTCGCGTCCGGTGGCTGCACGCGCCATACGAACCGCGTGCATGGTCACTTCGGTTCCACTGTTGCCGAAGCGGCACATCTCGACGGGATAGCGCGTGCAAATTTCTTCTGCAAGTTCCCATTCCATGTCGTGTGGCATGCCGAACATGGTTCCAGTGGACAGGCGCTTCTCAACGGCTTTCATCACGGCGGGATGGCAATGCCCCGCCATCAACGCACCAAAGGTTAAGTTATGGTCAATATATTCGTTGCCGTCGAGGTCGCGGAACTTGCTGCCTCCAGCGTCTTTAACGAAGATCGGATAGGGATCATAAGCGCGGTAGTTGCTGGCAACACCAAGCGGGATGCGTTTGAGGTTCTTCTTGTGGGCTTCGGCGGACTTCGGCGTTCGCCGCTCGTAAGTGGCGATCTCTTTTTCTAATTCGGGGTACATCGGATTTTCTCCAGAAATGCTCAAGCCGGGTGAGCGGCTATTAGATTTGTGTCCGGGCGGTTGGGCCGCCCGGAATTGCTGCATAAAGCGGTCGAGCTAAAAGTAGAACTTCAATGCAAATTGTATCAAGCGCGGGTCGTGCGCTTGCAAAATCTGGCCGAACGTCGAATTGGTGAAATTGCCATCGGGGTTAAAGAATTGAGTCTTGTTCGCGATATTAAAAATATCCGTACGGAACTGAAAATACTTTGCTTCGCTGATCGCAACACGTTTGGAGAATGTTATGTCGGTGTTGTTGAGTCCGGGTCCGCAACAAATGGAACGCGGGGTGCTTGCAAACTGGCCAAGTGTTGGATCGCTGAACTGTGCCGGATTCAGATACTGATGATTCGGTGAAGTCTTGGGATTGAGAATTTGCACTGGCCCGCTTAACTGCGGGGCCGCGGCACCGAGGAAGAAGATACTGCTGATAAGTTCGTTGTCATCCTGCGTTTGCAAGCGAATGGGGAACCCACTCTGGAACTGCGTAATTCCTGAGATGGACCAATCATCCAGCACCTTGCCTTTAAAGCCGCTGTATCTGGGGATTGGCAATTCCCAGTAGTAATTGACGACGAAACGCTGTTTAGAGTTGAACAAAGAAAGCGCACGGCTCTTGCCAAAATTAAAGGGATTGAGCGTCTCTTCAAAGCTTGACGCCTGGTCAAGCGATTTGCTGAACGTATAGGCCGCCTGCAACTGAAGACCGTGCGAGAAGCGTTTCTCCAACATGGTCTGGAATGAGTTGTATGCGGAGTTGGCAATTGTGTCTTCTGCGAAGATGCTGGCAAAAACTGGCACGCCATTTGTAGGGCAATTGGCACCGTTCAGCGGATTGCAGTTGGGTGAGGAATATGGCCGTAGACCAACCAAGGTAATGCCATTCGGGGCCACAGAGCCAATGGAAGTTCCGGCTGGAATCGTCATGGTACCGCCGTTTGGGCCGCCATAAGGCAATACGAGCCCGCCTGCAGGGGCAACCGCGGCAGAACTGATCACGTACGGCGCATCCTCGGCGAAGGGTCCGCAAGTAGTCTGGTTGCCGCTGCCGTCGGTGACCCATGCGGGATTCTGGTTCGAAAGCGCGATGATACCCAGACAAGTTTGTGGATTGGAAGGATTGATATCGTGCGATGCGAGCAATCGATGGCCTTGCGAACCGACATAGCCAATATTCCAAACTAGGTCTTTCGCAAGCTCACGCGAGATATTGAAGTTGTATTGCGCCGTATATTGCGTACGCAAATGAGGTTGAAATTCTCCATAGAGCAGAATCGGTTCGAGATTTACCCATCCCGGATCCTGTCCCTTGCTGGGACTCAAAACTCCGTTAAATCCATTCGGGTAAACCGTTCCGTTCAGCCCGATGAATGGAGTATTGAAAAACGTACTCGACAGAATAGGGCTGCTGCCGAAGGGCGGTTCCGCTCCGAATTGTTCAAGCACCAATTGTTCGATTGGGTTATAGAAAAGACCCCAACCGGTGCGAATGCTGGTTTTACCGTTGTTTCCGAACAGCTTGCCCAGAATTCCGCTGTCGAAGTTCGGACTGTACGCCAATCCCACGCGTGGCGCAAAAGCTTTGTAGTAAGTCGAAGTCAGACCCGCTGGCACGCCAGCATCTCCCGGAACAACCAATCCGGTTGGGCAGTTTCCATTCTGTATTGTGGTTGTACTACACGGATAAATGGTGCTGTTTTGTCCCGGGCGGAAGGTTTGCACATGTTGCGCGATATCCGTAAGCGGCGTATCCAGTTCCCAGCGCAAACCGTAGTTCAGCGTAAGGTTGGGACGGAGCTTCCAGCTATCTTGTGCAAATAGATAAACACCGGTATTGCGAACGTCTTCGCGCTGCGCAGAGCCCTGTGAATAGCTATCGGCCAAACCGAGTAAGAAATTGGGATAATTATCAGCAGACCCTACAGCGTCCGGGTTCGCGCCACCAAAAGTGTAATCGCCGTTTACGTTGTAGTAAAGAGTCTGGTCGAAACGCGAACGGCGAATATCCGCGCCAAACTTCATCGTGTGCGAACCTTTCACCCAGCTCAAACTGTCAGCCCATTGGAAGCTATTGCCGACCTGCGGAAGTTCGCCCTCGAAGTTGTTGCCAATAGCCGCTCCGCCGGAAATCGTGATGAAAGGCAGTCCAGTATGGATCGCGGGAAGCCCAGGTGTGATTCCCGCTTTTCCCGGTGCGATGCCACTGCCTGCGATGATGTTATTAATCGCCGATGAATCTGACGTTCCGGTGAAGCAGAATGGGCTGGCAGCCCCACTACAGAAACTCTGGACCGCACCTGTCGTTTGTGGATGCTGGAACGTCGCCTGCCCTTCCCGAAGATAGGTGAAACGGGCTTCGTTGATGACAGCGTTGCTCAACGTCCATGTGTGGCTCAAGTTCCACTGTTGCAAGCGTTGGTCGACGATGCCTCCGAAACCAGGAACTGTCGCGCCGCCCGCCTGGAAATTGTCGAAAGGCTGAAGATTACGTTCATCTAGAAAGTAGTAATAAGCGGTGAAACTCTGCTTATCGTTGATGCGATGATCAAAACGCACCGTGAATTGATCCTGATCGTCGGAACTCGCGGGAACTCCCTGAAAAGTGCCGTCAGGCCGGTTAGCTTGTGGAATGTAAATCTGCATCAGATTCAGGGCGACCGGATCCATGCATGGGATTGGAATTTGAGATGTGGGGAAGACATTTGCCCACGATGCCCCCGCTGCTGGCAGCGTACCGCCAAGAGTCGTAATCGCATTGGAACATCCTGGACGGCCATTCAGAGCATCCGCCACCGTCTGGTCCGCAATGCTGCCGGAAAAAATGTTTCCGCCTCCTGAAAAGTTTCCTGTCTGTTCCGCAGATGTCGGCACGGGCACCGTTTCCCCAGATATACCCTGCCTTACGCGACGCCCTTCATACGAAGTAAAGAAGAAAGTTCGATCTTTCTTGATGGGGCCGCCGAATGTTCCACCGAATTGGTTCTGGTTGGATTGTGCCTTTACGCTATTGAAATAGCCCTGCGCGTTGAGCACTTTATTTCGGAAGTATTCGTAAACATCCCCGTGAAACGCATTGCTTCCGGATTTTGTAACCACGTTGACCACCGCGCCGGAGTTGCGCCCATATTCTGCGTCGAACGTATTGGTAATCACCCGGAATTCCTCAATGCTGTCGGGGGTGGGTTGGACTGCTGCGGCATTAACGAATTGGTCGTTCGCATCGCCACCGTTCACGCTAAAGTTATTTGCACGGCCACGGCCGCCGTTCACTGAAACTGATCCCGCTTTGTCGCTGCCGTAAAATGTGCTCCCACTGCTGCCGAGTTGCGACTGCACTCCCGGCTGCAATTGGAGAAATTGATAAGTATCGCGCGCATTCAGGGGCAATTCGTTGACTGAGCGGTTATCTACGACCGCGCCGAGTTGCGTGCTCGTCGTGTCAACCAGTGGCGCAGCGGATGTAACCTCGACAGTCTCCTGCTGGGTTCCCACTTGCAGGGTGGAGTTCAGCGTGATGACTTGGTTGATATCTACGTTGACGTTCTTTTGGAGATTCTTCTTGAAGCCTGCGTCTTCAAAGTCGACTTCATACGTGCCCGGCTGCACTTCAACGAAGACGTAGTCGCCGCTGTCGTTGGTCTTAGTGTCACGCTGAATGCCCGTCGCTTGGTTGATAAGAGTGACCGTGACGCCCGGCACAATCGCGCCGCTGGGATCGGCCACGCGCCCTAGGATTCTGCCCCCGGTGCTTTGAGCAAAGAGTGCAGGACAACATGCGATGCAAACTACGGCCAGCAGCCAACAGGCCGCCCGGCGAACATTCGTTGCCATGATGCCTCCAGAAGACGGATGGAAGTCAAACCCCAGAATGCATTTGGTCCAGGCATTGTTCCGGTGCAAACACCATTCTTGCCTGTTGCGCCCGCAACAAACCTTGCTATAATCGCGCAAGGTTAGAAGAAGCGCCGCCGACTGTCAAGCGGAAAATCTTTCTCGACGCCATTCACAAATCTCATAGGGGAAAGCGGCTGGATTTTATGCGCCAGGCTGAAACCAAACCCTACCTGAAAATCGGCGACGCGGCAGCGCTGGCAGGCGTTTCTTCGTCAGTCATCCGCTCTTGGGAAAATCTGGGTCTCATTCGTCCCCAGCGCAGTTCGAGCCGCTACCGTCTTTATTCGAGCGATGACGTGAAACTTCTGAAGCGCGCAGTCTTCCTGCGGAAAGTGCGCGGCCTGAACGCGCCTGCCATCGTGCAAATGCTCAAACAGGAGGGCCGCATCCGGCCCGGCAGCAAAAGCAATGGTGCCGCGGCCTTGGGCATTCGGTTAAGGCAGCTCCGTACGAAGAAGGGTGCGTCGCTGGCACAAGTGGCAGGCGCGGCAGGTATTTCAGTTGGTTTCCTCAGCGCGCTTGAGCGCTCGCAGATGAGCGCATCCGTGGGCACGCTGCGAAAGCTTGCAAAATTTTACAAAACCAACATTCTCGAATTTTTCGATCCGGCCGAGGCCCACGGCCACCTCGTACAGCCCGCGCAGCGCAAAATTCTGGAAGCCGGACCAGGCGTCCGCATGGAATTGCTAGCCTGGGGCAAAGCGGTCATGGAGCCGCATTTGTTTCGCATTGCACCGGACGCGGGCAGCGGTGAGTCTTACGCGCATGATGGCGAAGAATTCCTCCATGTCTTGCGCGGCGAGCTAGAAATTTCGTTGGAAGGCGAAGCGTATCGTTTGAAGCCCGGAGACAGTTTCTACTTTGAAAGCGACATGCCGCACAGCTGGAAAAATCCGGGACACACCGAAACCTGGGTGTTGTGGATCAATACACCGCCGACGTTCTAGCCGCATTCATCGCGCCGGTGTGAATCAGTTCTTGTGCACCAAGTGCGCATCGCCGGCTGGCGCGGTTCCGTGTTCGTAAGGCTTGGCAGCGGTCATATAAATCACACCAGTCACCAGCACGATAATCGTGGTCAGAATCATCCCGTAATTCTGATACCACGGATCGTTCGGACTGCGCGGCCAGACCATATTCACGATGGCGGCGAGGCCATAGAGCAGTGCCGCGATATTCACGGGCCATGCCCACGCCCCTAGGCGAAATTGTCCGTTCGGTTGCCAGCCTTTAGATCGCGCATACAGCGCGCCCAGAACAATCATCTGGAAGGCGACGTAAATTCCGGCGGAACCGAACACGATGATTGTCCGCACGGCGTCTTCCAGCCAAAGACCAGCAATGGCAATGAGGGCTGGCGCAAATCCAGCGAGCAGCAAGGCCGCGATGGGCATATGGGTGCGCGGCGAGAGATGGCTTAATTGCTTGCTGCCGAAAATCATCCGATCGCGCGCATAGGCAAAGAGCAACCGGCTGGTCGCCGCCTGCAAACTGAGTAAGCAAGAAAAAAACGAAACCAGAACAACAGCGATGACCGCCCGCAATCCAGCTTCGCCCAAAGCACCTCGCAGCGCGGTCACAACTGGATCGGCGTCTTTTCCCGAAACCGCCGCCGCCATATCCGGCACAGCAAGTATCAATGCCAGGCAAACGAGAATCGCCGCCGCGCCGCCGATGTAGATGGTCATACGCATGGCCTTCGGAATTGCCGTGCCTGGATTTGGTGTTTCTTCCGCGACGTCGCCGCAAGCTTCAAATCCGTAATAAGCAAACATCGCCGCGACACTCGACGCGAGGAATGCTGGAAGGTAATGACCGTTGGAACCGAGTCCGAAAGTTTGAAAAACCACGCCGAAACTCTGATGGCGTGCGAATAGAATTAAATACGAACCGACGAGAACCGCTCCCACCAGTTCGCAGATAAACCCAAACATCGCCACGCGCCCCAGCAGTTTGGTGCCACTGACGTTGAGCAGCGTCGTTGCTGCAATCATTCCCACTGCCGTCCAGATTTCCCCGGCGTGCGACATTTGTAATCCAAAAACTTGAGCAAGATAAGGCGCGCCGCCAACCGCAACCGCAGCAATTGTCGTGCACAGCGCCCAGAGGTATACCCAGCCCGCCATCCACGCCCATCGCTTGCCTACCAGACGCCGCGCCCAGGGGTAAAGCCCTCCTGAAATCGGGAATTGCGAGACAATTTCGCCGAATACGAGGCAAACTAGCCACTGCCCGAAACCGACGCCAACGTAGCTCCAAAACATGGGAGGGCCGCCGGCCGTAATCGCCAGCGCGAACACGGTATAAACGCCAACCACCGGCGAGAGGTAAGTAAATCCGAGAGAAAAATTCTGCCACAAGCTCATGGTCCGGTCGAATTTCGAGCTGTAGCCCAGGGATTGCAGTTGAGCGGAATCCGCGTCTGGCGCTTTCATTTGGCTAGTCAATCGGAATCACCCCAAAGTCGGGCGAATTATAGCAAGGTTCGTTGGTGCGGAGTGAGCATAGTGCAGAGTAAGCATAGTAAAGTAGTAATAGCAGGTCTGGCCCATCCGGCTGGCCGCCCTCCGAAAGGACATTCCATTTTGACTTCAGGCATTCGTAACATCGCCATCATCGCGCACGTGGATCACGGCAAGACAACCCTTGTGGACGCCATGCTCCAGCAAAGCGGCACGTTTCGGGACAACGAAACCCACGTCGAGCGCGTCATGGATTCCAACGATCTCGAGCGCGAGCGTGGCATCACGATTCTCGCGAAGAACACCGCCGTAGTTCACGACGGCGTGAAGATCAACATCGTGGACACGCCCGGCCACAGCGACTTCGGCGGTGAAGTCGAACGCGCGCTGAAGATGGTGGATGGGGTTATGCTGCTCGTGGACGCCAGCGAAGGGCCACTGCCGCAAACTCGGTATGTTCTCGGGAAGGCATTGGAAGCCGGCCTGCCTCCCATTCTCGTTATCAATAAAATTGACCGCCCCGATGCGCGTCCGCAGGAAGTACTGAACGAGGTTTACGACCTCTTTATTGATCTCGACGCGAAGGAAGAGCAACTCGACTTTCCCGTGCTTTACACTAACGCAAAAGCGGGGACGGCTTCGACGGAGATGAAGATTCCCGGCGAGAACCTCGAGCCACTATTCCAGGCGATCCTTAAGACCATCCCGGAAGCCAAAGGCGATTCCGCCGGACCGTTGCAGATTCTGGTCGCGAATCTCGACTACAGCGACTATCTCGGTCGGCTTGCCATCGCGCGCGTGTTCAATGGAACGCTGAAAACCGGCGAAGACGTGGCCATCGCGAAACTGGACGGCAGTTTCCATAAAACAAAAATCACCAAGCTGTTTTCATTTGTGGGACTAAAGCGGACCGACATCACCGAAACTACAATGGGCGACATCATTGCGGTTGCCGGCGTCGAAGGCATCACCATCGGCGAGACCATTACTGACGCGGAGAACCCTTCCCCGCTTCCTCCCATCACCATTGATGAACCCACCATTGCCATGCTGTTTACGGTGAATACTTCGCCGTTTGCGGGCCGCGAAGGCCAGTATGTCACCTCGCGAAATTTACGCGACCGTTTGCAAAAAGAGTTGCTGACCAACGTATCTTTACGGGTCGAGGAAACTGACACCACCGATTCGTTCGTAGTTATGGGCCGCGGTGAACTTCAGCTTTCGATTCTTATTGAGATGATGCGGCGCGAAGGCTACGAACTTATGGTCGGCAAGCCGGAAATTGTAACGAAGCGGGTGGGCGGCAGGCTGATGGAGCCGGTCGAGCGCCTCACCGTGGACGTACCGGAAGAATTTGTAGGCGTCGTCATGGAGCAGCTCGGCACCCGCAAAGCAGAAGTCGCAAACATGCACAATCACGGCTACGGCCGCGTCCGCATCGAGTTCAAAGTCGGCAGCCGGGGATTGATTGGTTTGCGTAGCCAGCTGCTTACAGACACACGCGGCACCATCGTCATGAACTCGCTTTTCGACGGCTACACCGAATGGCAGGGCGAGATTCCGCATCGCCTTACGGGCGCTCTCGTTTCCGATCGGGATGGAGTGACAACGCCGTATTCTCTTTATAACTTGCAGGAACGTGGCGAACTCTTTGTCGGTCCGACAATCGACGTTTATGAAGGCATGATCGTAGGCGAAAATGCCAAAGACAACGACCTGGACGTAAATGTCGTCCGTGAAAAGAAATTGACTAACATGCGTTCGTCCACCTCCGACATTGCGGTACGCCTTGTTCCCTACCGCCAATTGAACCTGGAGCAAGCCATCGAATTTATTGCAGACGACGAATTCGTTGAAGTCACGCCCAAGAGCCTGCGTCTTCGCAAGAAGGTTCTACAAGGCAACATGCGAAAGAAAAAATCTTTGGTCGCTGTCGAAGACGAGAAATAGATGCGCAAGCCGGCCGGCCAATCACGCTCTGCCAATGAAGCTGGCCTCAGAATGTTTCTCGTTCCATGCAGTTGCGGGACCACTTTCGCCGTCGCCCAGGATTACGACCAGCGCGGAACAACATTCAGCCGTTATCTGCCCTGCCCGACGTGCGGCAAACGGCATGATCCCAAGAACCGGCTCTTGCAATTGAGTTATCAGGCGAACAAATATTGGTCTGTGGAAGAGTGCTAGCCACATGGATTAATCCGTATCATTAGAGATATTGATTGGCAAATAACTTCCCATTCGCTAAAGACCTGCTATACTTCCTGCCGCATTTGACTGTTCGTAACTCCGGCTTTTCAATTCGGGTGAACCAGCCCACTTTGCCGACGTCGCTCACGTTCAAATAGCTCAATTCGAGGCCACTCGCTTGAAAAATATTTTTGTAGGCAATCTGGACTTCCACACCGGAGAAGAAGAATTGCGTCAGCTGTTTTCGACCTACGGTCAAGTGGACCGAGTCAGCATCATGACCGATCGCGACACCGGACGGTCGCGCGGCTTCGGATTCGTTGAAATGGCTAATGCCGAAGAAGGCGAGAAAGCCATCGCCGCCATCAACGGCTCGGAAATCGGCGGACGCACGCTCAACGTCAACGAAGCGCGCCCCAAAACCGATCGTCCCAGCGGCGGGGGCGGAGGACGAGGCGGCTTCGGCGGAGGGCGCGGAGGCAGCGGTGGTGGAGGCGGACGGAGTGGTGGCGGTGGGCGCGATCGCGGTGATCGAGGAGGCTACGGCGGCGGACGCGGGCGCGGGTGATTCGCGTAATTGATGGCGATTCTTCACAGCATGTAAACTGTTAGCTCCGGTGTGCGCCCGTAGCTCAGCTGGATAGAGCGCTTCCCTCCGAAGGAAGAGGCCGGGAGTTCGAATCTCTCCGGGCGCACCATATCCTTTATCCTTCGAAATCCCTACCATACAGTCATCCCGAAGGTCTGCGCTTTCTCCAGCAGACCGAGGGATCTCGCGCGTAGCGCCTCGATCCATCGCTGCTCTCGGAGGCCCTTACGCGGTGAGAAACCCGCTTCTTAGTTCTCAACACGCTGCAGCCTTGAGCTCGTTCATTTATTTTTTTGCAATCCGATTCTGACTAGTGATCGTACCTCCATCGTGGACGCATTTCCCAGGTTCCACTTGGAGGAAATCATGAAGAACTTTCTATTGGGATTGGCCCTCTTGCTGGCCAGTTCGCTGCTTCCAGCTTCGGCGCAACAACTTCCGCCGCTTCTACCCGACCAGACATACGGTTTTGGGGCAAATCACCTGCTTACTTTCACTTATACGGAAAATTTTGATTGCATCGACCAACCCAACAACGACCTCGACTACAACGGAATAAAATCGGACGCCGATCCGAATGAACTCCAGATTCCCATTTGCGTCGCAGGAATCAATCCCCACATCAACCCTCCAGGACAAATTGGAAACCCCATCATCACTACTGAACCTCTATTTGTTCTTGTCCCCATGTTCTCAGTGGATAACGATCAAAATCCGAATCATGCCATCGCTTGCAGTTCAACCATCGTGACCGGTACGGCATGTGGTCCAGCATTGGGCAATACTTTGCTAAGTCTTTTCGGATTTATTCCCGAGGGTTTCAAGCAAAAGCCGATGGTTTATACCCAATGCCCAGAATACGGCAAGCCTGCCGGCACTTGTACCATGCACGCTTCCCGGCTCGATTTAGGCCCAGCGTTGGCTGCCCTTGGCTTGATTCCACCTCCAACCGCAAACGTGTTTCTGCCCACGCCAAATCACGATCACGTTTTGATTCCGCAGGACATCAATGTTCCCGCTATTTGGTGGCAGGTCATTCCTGTGCTCGTGTTTGATCAGCCTGACTGGCCAGCAAAAGACGGAAGCAGCGGATTGGTCACGTCTGCCGACATCGAAGCTGCGGTCAAGGCCGGCCGCGCGGCCCAGGTGCCCTCCAACTTCTTCTTGTTCTTCAGTTCGATGTCCGATGCAGCCATGCACCACCAATAAGCTTACCCGGACCAAAGCCCGACAACCTCGGGCTTTGGTGAATTTCCTTCAACTCTATTCAGCCCGCATTCGATGGCCTTATCATGTCTGCAAGTGACTGTTGGAAGAAATCCCATTCAGGCGGGCAACTCACACGTGCTGGATCCAGTGGACGCCTATGACGTGATGGCTTCGAGGTATGCCGAACTCAGTGCGCAACGGAGCGCATATCTCAGCGCCGTGGAGAGAGTTATCATCACTCAAATTCCTCGCACAGCGCACGCCATGCTCGACATCGGCAGCGGCGATGGCGTGAGCGCCCTTCGCATTGCAGGACCGGCAGGCATCAAAGCCGTTGTTTGCTCGAACCCAGCACATGCATGCGAGCTCAAGGTTCCCAAGACGCAGAAGTCTGGCCGATACGGGCAGAAGACATCGGCAACCATGCTGGCGCCCACGAAAGACAATTCGATGTCATTACTTGCCTATGGAACGTGCTCGGCCATATCGCCGCAGCCGATCGCCAAGAGGTGCTGTGTCAAATCAGTCACATGCTTTCACCGCACGGAATCTTCTTCGTCGATCTCATGCATCGCTATAACGTTCGCTCGTATGGCATCGCCAAGACTGCTTTCCGGTATCTGAAGGACCATTTTGCCCCCAACCCAGCCAACGGCGACGTCACCGTGCGCTGGAACGCAGACAAGGAAGTCTGCGTAACCCACGGCCACGTATTTACAAACGCTGAAATTCTGGCGTTGGCGAAGAGCGCCAAGCTGGAGCCGAGAATGCGAGCGGTCATCGACTATCGGACCGGAGAAGTATGCAAATTGGCCGTTCAGGGGAATTTGCTTTATGCTTTTGGGCGAACCTCCGCGAGCGATTCGGCCAGCGCGCTTACTACCACATCTACTTCCGTCTCGGTCATTTGATTGTAAAAAGGTAGCGCGATCACACGATCGGCGACGAAATCAGTGACCGGCAAGTCTAGATTTCGCCCGTCTGCGCCAAGTAGTGGCTGCCGATGTAAGGGAGCGAAGTAGCGTCCGCAACCGATGCCTCGAGTCAACAGGGCTTCGCACAATCTGTCTCGATCGCACCGGCCAAAATTCTCCTGCAATTGAATCACATAGCAGAACCAGCTCAACTTTCCGTGAGGCGAATGTAACCGTGGGCGATATACCTCAGGAATTACTTTAAGTTTATCGTCGTAGACTCCCGCTAGCCATGCCCTTCGGTTGATATAACTTTCGAGCCTGTCCAGTTGCGACAGACCAAGCGCACAATTAATGTCGCTCAGCCGATAGCTGTATCCGAGCCTCAACCTGTTGCAACCAATCGAGCGAAGAATCGCGGCCCTGGTTCCGCAACTGGCGCGCATGATTTGCCATTTCGACATTGGCCAGTCAGCAGCACCCCGCCTTCACCAGTCGTAATTTGTTTATTGGGATAAAAGGCCAGCACACCGACATCGCCGAACGTCCCCGCCTTTTGACCACCAATTTCTGTTCCCAGAGCCTCGCACGCATCTTCGATAACGCGCAGATCGTGCCGCCCCGCCAACTTCATGATCGAAGGCATATCGAGTGGGCGCCCAAACGTGTGTATCGCGATCACAGCGCTGGTTCGCGCCGTCATGGCCGCTCCAATTTTTTCGGGCGTTGTGTTCATCGTCTCCGCATCAATATCCACGAAGGCGGGCCGCAAGCCGCATCGCAACAACACGTTAAGCGGTGCTGCGAATGCGAATGAGGGAAGAATGACCTCGGAACCACGCGGTAAACCGAGTGTTTCAACCGCGAGATGCAGTGCCGATGTACCCGAGTTCACAGCGACGGCGTATCGGGCGCCAAGATATGTGCACAATGCCCCCTCAAATTTCTCCGCCTGTGGACCGCTGCTGAGAGTGGATGTCTGCAAGACTCGGAGTACCGCGTCGCGATCCGCGTCGGTAATCTCAGGCTTAGCCAGCGGGATGCGTACCTTCACGCCAGCGGCCTCATGTTCTTGAAGAGCAGTTCTTCTCCTAGTGGCGTTTTCTCGAGAACCCGCACAATGCGGTTGGCGGCATGCCCGTCCCCGTATGGGCTTTCCAGCCTCTTAATGCTTTTCTTAAATTGTGACGAGAGGGCCCGCTTCATGGCGGCCAGAATCGCGCTCCTTTCTGCGGGAACGTCGATCACGTTAGCCGCATGTTCCCGGCCCCGTTGGCGAAGACCGATATTGAGCGTCGGAATCTCGAGCGAAGTCGATTCAATTACCCCGCTGCTGGAGTTGCCGACGAGTATTGCCGAATGAACCAGCAGCCCGAGATAACTTAGATGGTCCAGGTTAACCAGCAACTTTGCGTTGCTTCTCTCTTCCACGAATTTTTCGAACATCCGGATGATTTTCCGGCTTCCGGCATCTGCATTGGGATACGCAAAGATGACCTGATTAGGCACACGCTTGAGCGCAGCCAGCAGTTCCACCGCTTCGGCTACGGCATCTTCGAGCATAGTTACTGGATGGTAAAGCGCAAGCACACAGTCATCCTGTAAAGAGCAACCAATAACTTTCTCGATTTCTCGTTTGGATGGCAACTTCGACCGCCGCAATTCATCGAGTGACAAGCTTCCACTAAAAGTCACACGCCACGATTCCTCTCCCATGGCAATAATTCTTTGAGCGGCAAGTCGGGTGCACGCAAAATGCAAGTGTGCCATTTTCGTAATCGCGTTGCGTACTGCGTCATCAATGGCGCCGGCAGTAATCTCTCCGCCTTCAATATGTGCGATTGGAATACGTAGAGTAAGGGCGACGGATGCGGGTGCCAGCATTTCATAGCGGTCCGCAATCAGCAGAAGAAGATCCGGTCTCATTCCTCCCAGCACATCGGCCAGCCCAAGCGTGGCAACCCCAAGCGTCTTGGCCATGCCGACGTCTGTATCGGAACTGAGCAGACACTCAAGTACCGTCGTATCGGGAAGTTCGTCTCTTTGCAGCTGTCGGCTACTCTGACCAAACTCCGGCGAAAGATGCGGGCCCATCGCGATGATGCGTAAATCGACCTTGGGATTTTTCGCGAGATCATGCAATAACCAGCGTAAGTGCGCGTAATCGGACCGGGAGCTTGTAACCGCTGCAATGATTCTTTTGCCGGGGGGTCGGGATTTCGAGCGGCTCATGCGTGCGGGCTTATGCGCAGAAATCTTAAATAGCAATGCGCCGATTCTACACTTCGCTGCCGCCCCGAATCGAGAGGCCCTTGGGTTAGGCAAGGTTTGCAGGTGCGGAAATAAACGGCGGCAAGAGTTGCCGGCGTCTGCCTACGTCCCTCTACTAAGGCAATCGTAACCGCAAGAAAAGGAAGGACCGCTGCGCAGCGACGCCGCACTCTCACTGCGGCCATGCAGTTGCTTTAGAACGCAGGGGACGAGCAGTCCAAGGCACATCTAAGGAGGTCCGACCATGTCCGTTTCTGCCATCACGTCTTTGCTTCATCAGCAGCAGCAGATCCAAGCGCTGCCATCAAGTCGAAGTGGCTTCGCCGATCTTGCGTCTGCACTTACCAGCATCTCATCGAATAGTTCATCGGCCGGTGGCTTGTTGTCTTTGTTGTCCGGGACATCGCGTTCCGGAACTTCTGCGTCCGGAACGTCTTCGTCGACATCGGGCCCTCCCAGCGCACAATCAATTCTCATGGGAGAACTCACCGCGTTGGGAGCCCAACTCCAGGCGGGCAATCTTAGCGGCGCACAGCAGGCATACAGCACATTTGCAAAAGAGCTAGGCGCGACCGGAAGCCAGGGGCCGAGCCAATTTCACGGTCACGGCAGCCATCCTCGACCGGTTTATTCAGGGGATGCGAGTAATCTCACAACCGCCGACTCCGCGAGCGCTAGCCCGCTTGGCCAACCCACGGTTCTCGCATGAGACTTTTCTTAACGAACGCGTTTGTGTCGCAGGCGGCCGATAACGTCTAAAGTTGCGTTCCCGGCTGCCGATGCATGGATTGCACAGCAACATAAGGTGTGGCGGCCCTCCGCTAGCCAATCGAAAGCAGGAGAAATCAGCATGTCACTTGCAGGAATTAACAGTCTCGCATCCACGCCGGGCACCGGCAGCAGCGAGTTCAACACCATACGCAAACAGGATTCTAACCAGTTGTTTTCTGCTCTTGAGAATGGCGACCTTTCCGGCGCTCAGTCTGCATATTCTCGACTGGCTGCACTCAACGACAAGGGGTCCGGTGGCCCTTACATCGGCCCCAAGCTCTCCAGCGATTTTGCAGCGATCGGGCAAGCGCTGCAGAATGGGGACCTGACAGGTGCACAGGAAGCCTCCCTGCAATTTGGCCAGGACCTGCTTGCCGCGAATGAAAAGCTCCATGGCGGCAACGGCAATCCCCAACCGACGCCATCTGTCGTCGTCAATCTCTCCCGTCTGATTGACGAGGTCAACCCCAATAACGCAAACAGCACACCCGCTGCAGCTACTCCGTCCACCAACTCCACTGCGCCAACGCCCGTCACTTCTACCACGGGATCCACACCGACCTCTAGCTCGACTGGCAGCACCACCGCGGGTACTACCCCAGAAATCGTCATCAACCTCGGCGGAGCGAATGGTCCCACTCTCGATTTGAATGTGGGCGGTTCGCAAATCGAAATCAGCCTCGCAGGCGCGAACGGCACAACCAATTCACCACCTACGATCGACCTGAATTTCGGCGGCGCCGCAAATGGCTCGCCGATTGAACTCAATCTCGGCAACGGCAATTCCACGAATCCGGCGCAGGCCATCGGCATCAGTATTCTGGCCTGACCTAAACCACAACGTCCGAACCCCTCTGCTTAAGGTCGCTGTAAGAAGGTGAAGAGCCGTCAAACCGATGGCTCTTCACCCCTCCCCCGCTCCACACAATTCCCCGCAAAACCACATCCTCATGAAACCTTTTCGGTGCGATTTCATCGAAGGGTTTGAGGGGTAGTGTCGAAATTCTTTTATTACAATTTCGAGAAAACCGCCTCTCCTTGCGGACAGGGCAAGGTGGAAATTGATAGACTTGTTTCATAGACAAAAGAGCGGGTGATGCATTGAGATTCTCCCAGAGGTAATACATTTCATGGCTACAAGTGAGCAAACGCTGCTTACCGGAAAGCAACTAGACCTTCTGACCATCAATACCATCCGTACGCTGGCGATCGATGCCGTGCAAAAAGCTAACTCCGGGCATCCGGGGGCGCCGATGGGCCTCGCCCCGGTTGCGTATTCGCTCTGGCAAAACTACTTACGCTACGATCCCGCGAACCCGGCGTGGCCGAATCGAGATCGCTTCGTGCTCTCAAATGGACACGCCTCGATGCTTCTCTACGCGACATTGTTCCTCGCCGGTGTCCGCAAGTTGAGAACGGATGGCAAGCCGACCAATCAACCGGCTGTTTCGTTGGATGACATCAAGAACTTCCGCCAGATCAATAGCAATACTCCCGGCCATCCCGAATACGGCTTGACCACCGGGGTCGAAACAACCACGGGGCCGCTCGGCCAGGGCGTTGCCAACAGCGTGGGGATGGCCATCGCAGCGAAATGGCTCGGCGCCCAGTACAACCGGCCAAATTTCAACCTCTTCGATTACAACATTTGGGCCATTTGCGGCGACGGTGACCTTATGGAGGGCGTTGCCAGTGAAGCCGCTTCCCTCGCCGGCCATCTACGACTCTCGAATCTTTGCTGGATCTATGATGACAATCACGTCACGCTCGACGGCCCTGCGAAAACCTCATTCACCGAAGATGTAACTGAGCGATTTCAAGCCTACGGATGGCAGGTCTCGCGCGTTACCGACGCCAATGACCTCGACGCCCTGGGCAAGGCATATCAAGATTTTCTTGGAAGCGATCGGCCCACGCTCATTGCGGTCAATAGCCATATCGGCTACGGCTCTCCGCACAAGCAAGACACGAGTGCCGCCCATGGCGAACCGTTAGGCGAAGAAGAAGTCAAACTGGTCAAGAAGTTCTACGGTTGGCCGGAAGATGCAAAGTTCCTCGTGCCAGATGGCGTGCTCGAAAACTTCCAGCAAGGGCTGGGCAAGCGTGGCGGCGATCTGCACACGAAATGGGTAAGGCTGTTCTCTGATTACGAGAAACAATTTCCCGACCTCGCAAAGCAATTGCAGATGATCCAAAATCGTGAACTGCCCGAAGGCTGGGACAAGAACTTCCCTGTCTTCCCTGCTGACCCAAAAGGTGTCGCCACCCGCGAGAGCAGCGGCAAAGTTTTGAACGTCGCAGCCGAAAACATTCCCTGGATGGTCGGCGGCTCAGCCGATTTATCCGGCTCCGATAAGACGCGCCTAAAATTCGACGGCGCGGGCGATTTTCAAGCCGGAAGTTATGGCGGACGCAATCTTCATTTCGGCGTCCGTGAACATGCGATGGGTGCAGCCTTAAATGGCATGACACTGGCTGGCATACGCGCCTTCGGCGGCACGTTCTTCAACTTCAGCGATTACATGAAGCCGGCCATCCGTTTGGCGGCGTTGATGGAAATACCAGTCATTTTCATCTACACCCACGATTCCATTGGCCTCGGCGAGGACGGTCCTACACATCAACCCATTGAACAACTCGCCGCTCTTCGAGCCGTGCCCGGATTATCTCTGTTCCGCCCCGGCGACGCCAACGAAGTTACCGAAGCCTGGAAATGCATTTTGCAGCTCAGGCACGAACCAGCCGTGCTTGTCCTTTCAAGGCAGGCTCTACCAACATTCGATCGCACAAAATATGCATCCGCTGCCGGTGTCGCAAAGGGTGCTTATGTTTTAGCAGACGCAAAAGACGGAAAGCCCAGCGTGATTCTGATGGGAACCGGCAGCGAAGTTTCTTTATGCATAGCCGCCTACGAGCAACTCACTGCCTCCGGAATTAAAGTACGCGTCGTAAGCATGCCTTCGTGGGATTTATTCGAAAAACAGAGTGACGCCTACAAAGCCCAGGTCTTTCCACCCGAGGTGAAAGCTCGCGTCTCGGTGGAACAAGCCGCGACTCTCGGCTGGGACCGCTATGTAGGGCCTTATGGAAAGATCATTGGCATGCACAGCTTCGGCGCTTCCGCTCCGATTAAGGATTTGCAGAAGAAATTTGGTTTCACCATAGAAAACATCGTTGCCGCAGCCCACGAGACCATCGCGCAATCAAAATAGCGCGCATCTCAAGTTTCGAACATCCGCCGGCATAACCCGCCGGCAGTCGAGGAGCAATCATATGAATCCCACTGGAACTCTCGAAACCGCCAAAGCCACCAACCCGTTGAAAGATTTGCTCAACTATGGCCAGTCAGTTTGGCTCGACTACATTCGCCGTGATTTGTTTACAACGGGCGAACTCAAACGCTTGATCTCCGAAGACGGGTTACGCGGCATGACCTCGAATCCTGCCATCTTCGAGAAGGCGATCGCCGACAGCAATTTCTACACCGACCTCTTGCAATCGTTGAAATCGCGCACGGATCTCAACGCCACAGGCCGCTATGAAATCCTTGCCATTCGAGACATTCAGGACGCAGCCGACGCATTGCGCGGCGTTTATGACGCTTCCAAAAAGCGCGACGGCTATGTCAGCCTGGAAGTCTCGCCGTATCTCGCCAACGACACACAAAACACTCTGGAAGAAGCGCGTCGTTTGTGGAAAGCGGTAAACCGCGAGAATTTGATGGTCAAAGTTCCGGGCACGAAAGAAGGCATTCCAGCATTCCAGCAATTGATTTCGGAAGGCATCAATATCAACGTCACGCTCCTGTTCGCCCAGGAAGTCTATGAGAAAGTCGCCGAATCCTACATCGCCGGCCTTGAACAGCTTGCGGCCAAGGGCGGCGACGTAAGCCGCATGGCCAGCGTGGCCAGCTTCTTCATCAGCCGCATCGATTCAGCCGTAGATACGACGCTAAACACGAAACTTAAATCCGCGACGGATGGGACACAAAAAACTCAATTGCAAAGTCTGCTGGGCAAAGTCGCCATCGCCAACGGCAAGCTCACTTATCAGAAATATCTGGAGATTTTCGGCGCGGACCGCTGGAAAAAGCTCGCCGCGAAAGGTGCGCAAACCCAGCGCGTTCTCTGGGCGAGCACCAGCACAAAAAATCCTGCCTACAGCGATGTCATGTACGTCGAGGAACTTATTGGGCCAGATACGGTCAACACTATCCCGCCAAATACATTCGATGCCTTCCGCGATCATGGTCATCCGAGGCAAAGTCTGACGGAAAACATCCCCGCGGCGCAGCAAACCATGGACACGCTGGCCAAAGTCGGCATTTCGATCAAAGAAGTGACTGACAAACTCACCACCGATGGAGTAAAACTCTTCGCCGAAGCCTTCGACAAGCTGCTCGCCGCGGTGGAAAAGAGCAGCAAGTGAACTTGACCTATAAGCTTCCGGATCAGCTATCGGCGGCGGTGAATGCAAATCTCGAAGATTGGAAGAACGGCAACAAAGTTCAGCGGCTCTGGCAGAAAGACGCTTCGCTCTGGACTAACACTGATGAAGCGTCATGGCTCGGCTGGCTCGAAATCACGGCTCAGCAGCAGTCGAAACTCGATACATTTCTAAAGCTCGGCGAAGAAATCAAGCAGGCTGGTTTCACGGATGTTCTTTTGCTTGGGATGGGCGGATCGAGTCTCTGCCCTGAAGTCCTAGAAAAAACATATGGATCGCGCGAAGGATATCCAAAACTGCATGTGCTCGACTCTACAGATCCGGCGCAGATTAAATCGTTCGATTCAATAATCAATCCGGCGAAGACGATTTTTATAGTTTCGAGCAAGTCTGGCTCGACGCTCGAACCCAATATCTTTAAGCAATATTTCTTCGAAAGAACGAAGCAAACCGTCGGTGCCGACAAAGCCGGCAGCCACTTCATCGCCATCACCGATCCTGGCTCGAAGATGGAGCAAGTTGCCAAAGCCGATGGCTTCCGCCACATTTTTTATGGTTTGCCGAGCATCGGCGGGCGGTACTCCGCGCTCTCCGACTTCGGCATTGTTCCGGCAGCGTTGATTGGCCTCGACCTCAAGAAATTTCTCGATCGCACCTCCGCCATGGTGGAAGCCTGCAAGAATCCGCAGCCAACCAATAATCCTGGCGTATTGCTTGGTGCGATTTTAGGGACGGCTGCCACCAAAGGCCGCGATAAAGTCACGATCGTAACTTCGCCTGGAATCTCCGATCTTGGCGCATGGCTGGAGCAACTTCTTGCCGAATCGACGGGCAAACAAGGCCACGGCGTTATTCCCGTGGACCGCGAAGCACTCGGCGCGCCCAGCGTCTATGGAAATGATCGCGTGTTTGCATATTTGCGGCTCGAAGGCGCTTCCGATGCGACACAAGATGCAAAAGTTGCCGCGATCGAAAACGCGGGCCATCCGGTGATTCGCATCGCTGTTGCCGACACTTACGATCTCGGCCAGGAATTTTTCCGCTGGGAGATCGCGACTGCGGTTGCTGGATCCATCATCGGCATCAATGCCTTCAATCAGCCTGATGTTGAGGCCAGCAAGATCGTCACTCGCGATCTAACTTCGGCGTACGAAAAAACCGGTTCCCTGCCCGCCGAAAGCCCAGTACTTGAAGACAGCGGCGTAAAACTATTCACCGACCCGAAGAATGCCGAAGCGCTGGCCAAATCGGCGGGTAACGATCGCACGCTCGTCGGTTACCTTCGCGCTCATCTCAATCGCATCAAGGCGGGCGACTATTTTGCCTTGCTCGCCTACATCCAGATGAATGACGCGCACGAGAGCAAACTGGAAGAAATTCGTCACGCGCTGCGCGATAAAAAACGCGTCGCCACATGCCTCGGCTTCGGCCCAAGATTCTTGCACTCCACCGGACAAGCTTATAAAGGCGGCCCAAATTCCGGCGTATTTCTGCAACTCACATGCGATGACGCGGTAGATTTGCCAGTGCCGGAGCAGAAATACACTTTTGGCATCGTAAAAGCGGCCCAGGCTCGCGGCGACTTTCAGGTGCTGGCGCAGCGTGATCGGCGCGCCCTGCGCGTCCACCTCGGCAGCGACCTCAAGGCCGCGCTCGACAAACTGCAAAAGGCATTCAACCAGGCGTTGAGCTAAGTACTTATTCAACCGTTCACAGAATTACAGAAAAGGTTTAGGAGCAGAAATCATGCAAATTGGAATGGTAGGGCTCGGCAAAATGGGGGCCAACATGACCCGTCGCCTGATGCGCGGCGGTCATCAAGTGGTCGTCACCGATCTCAGCGCTGACAACGTCAAGCAGCTTGCTTCGGAAGGCGCAGTCGCTTCTTCTTCTCTGGACGACTTCGTCGCCAAGCTCGGCAAGCCGCGCGTAGCCTGGCTTATGGTTCCCGCCGGCGATCCGACCGAACAAACCGTGCAAACCCTCGCCAAGAAATTCGAACGCGGAGACATTCTCATCGATGGCGGCAACTCCTATTTCAAAGATGATATTCGCCGCGGAGAGCAGCTTAAAGAAAAAGGCATTCATTACCTTGATGTCGGGACCAGCGGCGGCGTTTGGGGAATTGATCGCGGCTATTGCATGATGATCGGCGGCTCCAAAGATGCGTTCCAGCGCTTGAATCCGATTTTTAAAACTCTTGCTCCTGGTCTCGGTGACATTCCCCGCACTCCCGGACGCGAGAAAATGTCTGGCACAGCCGAAGACGGTTACATCTATTGCGGTCCGCACGGCGCTGGACATTTCGTAAAGATGGTCCACAACGGCATCGAATACGGCATCATGCAGGCATACGCCGAAGGCTTCGACATTTTCAAGAATGCCGTCAGCAAAGCGCTCCCCGAGAATCAGCGTTACGACTTGAATCTTCCCGATATCGCCGAGGTATGGCGGCGTGGCAGCGTGGTAAGCTCGTGGTTGCTCGATCTCACCGCCATGGCGCTCACCGAAAACCCCACGCTCTCTGAGTACGCCGGCTTTGTGCAGGATTCCGGCGAAGGCCGGTGGACCATCCAGGCGGCCATTGACGAGGCCGTACCGGTGGATGTGCTTTCGGCGGCATTATTCGTGCGTTTCCGGTCACGCCAGGAGCATACCTTTGCCGAAAAAATGCTTTCCGCCATGCGCCAAAAATTTGGTGGTCATATCGAGCTCAACACACCCAAAAAGACTGCCTGAAGTTGTAGGGTTGACAGAATCTAAGTGAAGGCGTTGCCATGAACTTGCTTGAAACCGCCCCTAACCTCCAATCCGCACGCACCGGACGCGTGGCCGACCCTTGCACCATGGTCATTTTCGGCGCTGCCGGCGATCTCACCCGCCGCAAGTTGATTCCAGCCTTGTACAATCTGGCCAAGACTCAGGTGCTTTCGCGGGAGTTCGCCATCATCGGCGTGGCCCGCACTCCCATGTCTGACGAAGATTTTCGCAAGAAACTCACGGCGGACATGAAGCAGTTCGCTACAGAGCCCGTGGACAATGACCTGTGGGAATGGTTCGTTAAGCGTCTCTATTACGTCCCCGGCGACTTCGACGACAAAAATGTTTACAGCAAATTGAAGGTAACGCTCGCCAAAGTGGATGAAGAGCACACCACACATGGCAATCACTTCTATTACCTCGCCACGGCCGCGAATTATTTCGGTCTCATCGTCGAACAGCTCGCTGCCAACGGTTTGATGGACGAAAATCAGCACTGGCGACGCGTCATCGTCGAAAAGCCGTTTGGCCACGATCTCGAATCCGCAAAAGCGCTAAACGCCCAGCTCCTCAAAGTCGTCAAGGAAGATCAGATTTACCGCATCGATCACTACCTCGGCAAAGAAACCGTTCAAAACATCATGGCGTTCCGTTTCGCCAATGGAATCTTCGAACCCATCTGGAACCGCCGCTACATCGATCACGTCCAGATTTCTGTCGCCGAAACTGTCGGCGTCGAATCACGCGGCAGCTACTATGATCAGGCTGGCGCCTTGCGCGACATGGTGCCCAATCACATCATGCAGCTCATCAGCCTCACCGCGATGGAGCCCCCGGTTTCGTTCCGCCCCGACTCCGTGCGCGATGAACAGGCAAAAATCCTCCATGCCATCCAGCCGCTCAGCGCGGAAGATGTGCTCAGCAAAACGGTACGGGGGCAATACGGCGAGGGCATCGTCAACGATCAGCGCGTACCGGCATATCGTTCCGAGCAGGACGTTCCTCCCGACTCCAAGACTGAAACTTACGTCGCGATGAAGCTCCAAATTGATAATTGGCGTTGGGCGGACGTTCCCTTCTACCTCCGCACGGGTAAAGCGCTGGCGGCCCACAACACGCACATCGTCATCCAGTTCCGCCGGGCGCCATTCGTGCTCTTTCGCGACACGCCCGTCGATAATCTGATGCCGAACCAATTAATCCTTCACATCCAGCCCGAAGAAGGCATATCCTTACGGTTTGCGGCCAAGGTGCCTGGACCCAATATGCGGCTGGGCGCGGTGGATATGAACTTCGAATATCAGGACTATTTCGGCTCCCAGCCCAGCACCGGATATGAACGCCTGCTGTACGATTGCATGATCGGAGACGCAACGCTGTTTCAGCGCGCCGACATGGTCGAAGCCGGCTGGTGTGTGGTCAGTCCTGTGTTGGACGTTTGGAAGGCTTTGCCTCCACGTTCGTTCCCCAACTACGCTGCCGGAAGTTGGGGGCCAAAAGATGCCGACGAATTGCTCGAGCGCGATGGCCGCCACTGGAGGAACTTCGAAAAATGATTCTGGCAGGCGACATCGGAGGCACACATGCAAGGCTGGCCTTCTATGATGTCCGCGACGGTCAACTCAGCCAGGTCTCCTACTCCATGTTTCCCAGCCGCGAATTCAGCGGTCTGGATGAGATCGTTACTAAATTTCTTGCTTCCTCGTCGCTGAGGGCGGACCAGGCTTGTTTCGGCGTCGCTGGCCCCGTGCGCAATGGACGCATCGAAGCTTCCAACCTGCCCTGGATCATCGATGCTAAAAATCTGCTCGTCGAAACCAAGCTCCGTCACATCAACCTCATCAATGATCTTGAAGCTAACGCTTGGGGCATCCCACTTCTGGCGCCAGCCGATTTAGTTCTCCTGAATCCGCGTTACAGCGACGCCGTCGGCAATCAAGCCGTCATCTCGGCGGGCACGGGCTTGGGAGAAGCCGGCATGTATTGGGATGGCAAACAGCACCATATTTTCGCCTGCGAGGGCGGTCACGCCGACTTTGCTCCGCGCAACGAATTGGAGCTGGATCTGTTTCGCTATCTCTATGCGCTCTTCGGACATGTCAGCTATGAGCGCATCGTTTCGGGGCCGGGGCTGGTCAACGTATACCACTTCCTGCGCGATACGGGCCGCGGTGAAGAACCGAAATGGCTGGCTGAAGAAATCCTCCATTCCGATCCCGCGGCGGCGATTTCTAAAGCCGCACTCGACGGCAAGTCCCCGCTATGCGAGCACGCTCTCGACCTCTTCATTGCGGTCTATGGCGCGGAAGCCGGCAATCTCGCGCTGAAGTTGCTCGCTCTTGGAGGTATTTATCTGGGCGGCGGCATCGCTCCTAAAATCATCTCCCGCCTGGCCGGGCCGCAGTTTATGGAGGCCTTTCTCGCCAAAGGCCGGATGAAGAAACTGCTCGAAGGCATCCCTGTCCGCGTCATCACCAACGACAAAATCGCTCTGATTGGCGCGGCCCGTTGCGCTCAAGTCCGCGGTTAGTCGATCCGCCACCGGGTGGGCAAATCTGCGCAAACAATTGCAGCATTACTCCCTGGTTACCCTCCAAAACCCTTACTCCCAGTAACTTAGGGTTTGGCGAGGCATTTGCGCTAGTACCAGTATCCCGCTTGCTTCAAGGGTAGAGGAGAGATTCGATGAAAATGATGACGATTAAGACCCTGGTATTTGCCGTTTGCTTCTTCGGCGCGACCGCCGCATTGGCGCAGAGCGCGGGTGGCACCGTTTTGAGTAATGACATGCAGCCGTTCCACATCAGCGATCACGTTAATCGCGCAACTCACCAGTCCGTTGCCGCCGAACAAAGCCTATTGAGCCAAAATTCCATAACAGTTGCCGATGGCGAACGCCCGGTTTCAGAATTCGCAGTAGCCCAGGTTGTCGAGCCTCTAGGCGATGCGGCCCGCCGCCTCAGGCAGGAACATGAAGGCGTCAAGAAGGCGACCACTGTCTGGGCGAAGCAATAAGACGTTAGCTATGAATTGAGGCAGGAAAATGCCGCATAGGCACTCCGCTCCCCAAGTCTCAGTCGCGAAACTTAACGCTGGCGTGCGTGCCATCGCAGAACGGCTTGTTCTGCGATTCGCCGCAGCGGCACAACGTTACTCGGTTGCGGACTTCGTATTCCGTGCCGTCGGCAGAAACTACCGGAATCCCTCCCCGCAGCCATATCGGCCCGCTACATTGCTGGACCGGATCTTCGATTAGTCCAATCGAAAGCGGCAATTCCGGCTCAATCGGTTCTCCCGTCTTCTTGTCCCACGCGACCAATCGCCCCGAGGGACAATCGCCAACCTGCTGCACGAAGTGCTGGCGCACTTTCGCTTCGTCCGTGTGTTCGACCTGGTTCCAAACCTGGCCATGGGGATCGCAGAAGCGAGCAAACGCGCACAAGGCTTCCGCATCCGTCAGTTGCATCGTGGGCCCGTCGAGAACTTCTGCCTGCATCTTGTAAGGCGATCGCGCCGCGGTCTCAGTTCCGTCGAAGTGCACCTTGGCATGTGTACCGTCGCAATATGGTTTGCTATTCGATTTGCCGCAGCGGCATAGCGCAAATTTCTCTTGCGCTGGATACTCTTCGCCCTCGACCCATTTCTCCGATTCGCCCTTGGCATTGGCACCGATGGTTTGTTTCCGCATGGGCACGCTCCCGCTGACGATATACGGCCCATTTTTCGTAATTGTCACCTTGGCATCGTGCTTGGCGCCGGACATTCGATCTTCCTCCGCAATCTTCAATTTGCCTTTTTGGCAGTCTATACCTTTTGCTCTTCGCTCTGAGGATAAATCAAACCGGATAAATCAAACCTGGATAAATCAAACGAAGATAAAATCGAACTATGCCTTTGTCTTCCGAGATTCGTGTCCTCCCCACGCAAAGTGATTTGTTTTGCGCTGCCGCGATTGAATTTGCCGAGTGCGCCACGCAAGCCGTACGCGGGCGCGGGCGTTTCACCGTCGCTCTTTCCGGCGGTTCCACGCCCCGCGGAATGTTTTCCCTACTGGCTTCCGGTGAGATTCCGAATATTCCCTGGGACAAAATTTATTTCTTTTGGGGCGATGAGCGGCACGTTCCTCCCGACAGTTCCGAAAGCAACTACCGCATGGCCAACGAAGCCATGCTCTCGAAAGTGCCGGTACCCGCGGAGAACATCTTCCGCATTCCAGCCGAAGGCAAAGACGCGAATGTCGTTGCCAATACGTACGAACAAACTATACAAAGATTCTTCGCTTTGAAACCCGGCGAATTTCCTCGCTTTGATCTCATTCTTCTCGGCATGGGGCCGGACGGTCACACCGCATCGCTATTTCCGGGAACGGCAGCTTTAGAAGAAGCAAAAAGAATTTTTGTCGCCAACTGGGTCGAAAAGATGGGTGATTTCCGCTTCACCTTGACCTACCCCGCCATAAATCACGCGGCGGAAGTCGCGTTTCTGGTGAGTGGCGCTGACAAGGCCGCGACCTTGCAGCAAGTCCTGGAAAACAAGAACGCCGGCCTGCCCTCGCAAAAGATTCAGCCGCAGAGTCGCAAGTTATTGTGGTTCGCCGACCAAGCCGCCGCGGCAAGCCTGAAAATCCCTTTGACCTAAATCAGACTGGAACATCTGTTCTATTTTGTGGTTGGCCAAGCGCCACCTGATTCAGCGGCAGACGTTTTGCATAGCCAGAGAGTCGCTCACCGAGATTTTCTTTATGCGGCCCCGTCCGCTGGATTCGGATCAACCAGAAAATCATCAATAAAAGTGGAAGAAAGCTCAAGAAGTACAGCGCTCCGATTCTCTGCAAGAAAGCTGGGAATAAATGCGCGCGCGCCAGAAATATCGATGACGCCGCGATAAATAGCGCAAAGCACATTCGCCAAAGGTGACGCGCGATGGGTTGTGCGCCCGAAATTCCCCTGCGTATGAGCATGCGCACGTCGCCGATGGAAGCGAGAAGCGCGACAGAGCCGAGGAAGAAGTACGGTCCCGGCGGATAGTCGTATTTCATTCCCGTCGGGCTCATGGCCGCTTCGATCCCAAAAGTTACTTCGACCGCCAAGACAGCGAGAACAGCCAGAAGCGCGGCCCAATCAAAAATTCCTCGTTTCACCTCTTTGTTTCTGCGCCGCGCAGTCATCCACGCCGTCGCCACCAGATAAAACGTGAGCGCGCCTCCCAGAATATTGCCGGGCTGGTGCTTGAGGATCGCCATATACCCGCCGCTGGAGGACAGACACAGCATCGATATGACAAAGACGATTCCAGTGAGTGCATGCTGGCGCGAGCCTTTGCGAAGAAAGACGGCAACAAATCCGGACAACATTCCCACCGTGCCGGACGCAATGTGCAGAAGCAATATGGGTGAGTGCGACATGTTCCTGACTCCTCTGTTTCCTAGCGTTCTTCCAACGCATATTGTGGCGGCCAAAATCCTGCCGCGCTAGCCTGTTTCGTCCATCAAAAAGGCGGGGCGGCGGTTCTGCGGTTGCCTTTCGTTGCGAGTGTGGCGCTCATAGCTGCTTCTCCGTACACGCGAGGTTTTCGGGGCTTAGTTAGATTGGTCCTTGGGAGCGGCGCAGCCGCACCGCACCAAAAATAAATAGCGCAGCGAATGCGATGCCGCCCCACAAGCCGGGAGTGGTCAGAAAGCTCGCGAGACTCAGATGGCCCATGGCCTCCATGCGGACTTTGCTGGCGGTTTCCATGTCAAACGGTTCCGGACCCGAAAGACGATATCCGAGATAGCCGAGAAAGTGCATGCTCCCGAACATGATCTTCTCGATGGCGAATATAACGAGGATAGGCAGCCCCGCCCAGAGAAATACAGCACGCTTGGCCCAGCCGGAAACCAGCAATAGATACGCATAAACCGGCGCGTACCAAAGCATGTGCACGGTTAAGAGGTGATAGAACAGCACGCCCATCGACTGAAAAAACGACATCCAAATCGCTCCGGCGCTCATGCCGTTGGCGCGCAGCACAATGCTACTCATGCAAAGCATGGTTGACTCGACGCCGCAGACAATCACCAATGAAAACAAGGGCAAAAAGACAACAGGGATAGCCAGTTTTGAGAGCACCGTTGAGAGATCGGAGACCGGTAGCGATTTCCAGAACAGGATGCTGCGGTCGCGGCGTTCTCCGTGCAAAGCTTCGAGAGAATAAAAAAATCCAGCAATAAACGCCGCGCCCATGATCAAGGCAGTGACGAAATGGTATGGCTTTTCGAGCACCGCACGCCGCTGCGCCAGGTCAGGCATGGCAAGGACGCGGCCAATTGTGGCTATCAAAAATCCGAACAAGGCAACACCCGCTATCGCCAAAGGCACAATGGTGAGGTAGCGGTTTTCCCACAATTCTTTCTGCACCGACCAGTAAAAAGAATGCGTCGGCCGGAGCGGGCCGCCCGGTTGCGATGGGAGAGCGTTTGCCATGGCGCTTGATTGCATACTCATTGCATAACTCCTTGTCCTTGATTGGCCGAACCTCGACTCGCGTGGGTTTGATTGGCCGACTGCGGCATCGTCATTACCGCGACAAAAAGATCGGCAATACTCGGCGTATGCACTTCTCCCAGCGTGGCTAGCTGGCTACGATCGGAAAGATGATCAAAGAGCAGAACGGTGCGTCCCAGACTCTGCCGTTCGTAGATCGGCCGCAAGGCTCGCGCCGCGGCCAAGTTTTCCGGATTCACAACGACTTCCGCGTAGCGCGCTTCGACTTCTTCCATGGTGCACGAAAGCACGATTCGTCCATGCTGGATAAACATCAAATCGGTCAGCACGTGCTGAACTTCCTCCACCTGGTGGGTGGTCACGATAATGGTTCGGGTGCGGTCGAAATAATCGTTCAGCAGCGAATCGTAGAATTGCTTGCGGTAAAGAATGTCGAGGCCGAGCGTGGGCTCGTCGAGCACGAGCAGCCGGGCGTCAATGGCCATCACTAGCGCGAGATGGAGTTGCGCCACCATCCCCTTCGACAATTCCTGGACTTTGCTTGTCCGCTGGATGGAAGTCTTCGCCAGAAATCCTTCCGCTTTCGCCCGATCGAATCGCGGATGAACGCCCTCCACATACTCAAGTAGCTGCGAAACTCTCGCCCAGCGCGGCAATACAGCGACGTCAGAAATAAAGCAGACGTCGCGCATGAGAGCGTCGCGTTCCGTCCACGGGTCGCGGCCCAGAACTTTCAATTGACCTTCAAATGATGTGAGGCCAAGAATCGCATTGAGCGCGGTGCTCTTGCCCGCGCCATTCGGGCCGATGAGCCCGACAATGCGCCCTTCTTTAATATGAAAATCGACACCATTCAGCGCGATATTTGTTCCGAAAGTTTTGCGCAGGCCACGCGCTTCGACAATAGTCATGATTTTCGTTCCTTCTTTGCAGCATCGTCTTTCTTTGCAGAATCGGGCTTCGCCGAGTCCAGCAGCTCTTGGGGCGTGAGGCCAAGCCGTTGAATGGTCGCGGAGATTCTCGGCCATTCCTCCGCCAGAAATTTCTGGCGCTCGCCCTGGAGCAATAATTCCCTGGCACCTGCATTGATGAACATACCCAACCCCCGCCGGCTCTCGACTAATTTCTCGTCCACCAACTGCTGATACCCCTTCAGGACCGTCAGCGGATTCACCCGATACTCCGCCGCCACCACCCGCACCGAAGGCAACGGATCGCCTTCCTTCAGCACGCCGTCGAGAATCATCGCCACTACGCGGTCGCGAAGCTGGCGGTAGATCGGCTGACTGTCATTCCATTCAAGAGCCATTCTGGTTTCCGGATGCTTTCTTATGTGCGAGGTGCGGGATGATTGATTCGCTCTCCATGTCCCCGCACCTCAAGTTTGTTTTTTTCACTTCGTTATTTCGTACGCGTCAGTTCCAGGTGCACATGGATTGGCTTGTCTCCCGGCTCCATGTAGGTCCAATCTTCGTTGTGATGGTTCGCGTCAACTACGGTAAAGACGGCGTGATCCATGTGACCATAAGCGGTGCTTCCCGAAACATCGAGGAAGTTGAAGTCCACCGCCTTGCCGTCGGCGATTTCCTTTCCCACCATGCGGGGCCGGTTGCCGGCGTCGCAATAATGGGTGAGTATGAGCCGGTCTCCATCGAGATAGACCATGGTTATGGGATCGTCCGGCCTGCCCTCGCCCGTCATCTCGTGGACAATTGCATTGCCCATCGAAGTGACGCGTAACGACGCCTGCATCTGTTTGCCTTCAATGTCAGGTTGCGGCGGAGTTGTCTTCACTTGGCCCGTCCAGCGGCCTGCCAATGTTTTCATGGTGTCGAATGACTTCTGCGCGTCGGACGGCGAATTCGACTGGGCAGCAGCCGAAACAGCCAGCGCCAGAGTCAAACCCGCAAGGGATAAGTATTTGTAATACATGGTTTTGTAGTCTCCTTTGGGATGGCTCAGCCAACTGCAAATCTCATCATTAGCCATCTAGTGTTATAGTTAACTACAACACTATAATTATGTCAAGAGCTTTGTTGGCCTGCAAATCAGCATCTGAGAAGCGGCGAGGACCCCTCCCAATCGCTTCGTGGCCGATGACGCCGTTCTATCGATGTTTGCTGCAGATCAGACGGGTTCATCTACACGCTCTCCCCGAGATGCGCCTGGGATTGAGTACTTACATTCCAGTACTACATCCTTATTTTTACTTTATACAGCCTCGCAATCCTCAACCCAATCAGCCGCAAGGCAACTCGCAATGCGCCGCTGCCATCGCAATCGCGCACGGCCGGCATCTCCGGCAGAGGATGTTTCCATGTTCAGGCAGCTTGCTATCCTAAGTCTGGTCGCGGCATTGAGCTCAGTCTCCGCTCCCGCCCAGACTTCGTCGTCCACTTCCTCACTAGCCAACCTTCCCAGTAACACGCCTGTCGCTTACGTGTATGTCGCAAGCAGTCCCGGAAGCGGCGTCCCGAATGTTGTTAATGGATATTCCGCGGCCGCGAATGGCGCGCTCACGCCGATTGCGGGTTCGCCTTTTCCCCAGAACATTCATTCCATGGCCGTCAATGGAAAGTACCTAATGGCCACAGACTCTGGAAATCCTCCTAATATCGACACCTTCCAAATCGGATCGGATGGATCTTTGACTTATCTGACTC
The DNA here is from genome assembly GCA_963702965.1 of Terriglobia bacterium. GTDB lineage: Bacteria > Acidobacteriota > Terriglobia > Terriglobales > Acidobacteriaceae > JAJPHW01. The sequence continues at coordinate 1,711,876 of OY969776.1, read as the reverse complement.
AAACATCTTGCGTTCAGACTGGTAATGGATGCGTCGCCGTTTTCAATCTTTTCTTCGACCACTCGGGCACGAATCTGTACTCAATGGGATACGACGGCTCCAACGACAACACGGCTTCATTCGCCGTAGATCAATCTACCGGCGCCCTCACTTATTTAGGCGACACCGTGACCGGTTGGTTTCCCGGCGACTATACCCCCACATTTTTCATTGGGAATAACGTATATGCTTATTCGACCGACCAGTCCGGCTGCATGTATCCCGGGCTCTATTCATTTCAGCGTGAAAGCAGCGGACTGCTCAACCTCATCAACATCCAATACAACAATCCCACTCCGCCGCCGGGCGTTCGAGTTTACTACCCGGATCTCACGGTAGCCGATCCCAGTAATAATCTGGCTTTTCTGGAGCAGCCCGCAAATCCGCCCGGTTGCGCCCCCGGCCCCATACAAATCGCGGTTTACACCGCGGACGCGAACGGCAACCTCAACACCAACAGCACTTACAAAAACATGCCGGCCACCGCCATCAAGTCCCCCTTCGATATGAAGATGTCCCCATCAGGCGAGCTGCTCGCCGTTGCCGGTCAGGAAGGCGTGCAGATATTCCACTTCAACGGCGCGAATCCCGTTACTCACTATACGGGTTTACTTACAACCAACCCTATTACCCAGATGTTCTGGGACAATAGCAACCATCTCTATGCCATTAGCAGCGCCGGTTTGCTTTACGTCGGCACTGTTACACCCACGAAGATCACTCAAGCTCCGGGGTCTCCGTACAAAATTACCGGTCCGCAAGACTTGATCGTTCAACCGCTGACGCCCTAGGTCTCACGACTCCTGCGTAAGGTTGTCAATCCTCGCCCCGCGCTTTCTCCGGCGGGGCGAGAACCTGCCCTGAGCGAAGTCGAAGGGAACTTTCACCAATCGCGGGCAGCCTTCCATGCTGCTCCCAGGGTTCTCTCACGGGTTGTCGTAAGTAGGGTGACACCGGCCTACCATTTTTCATAGATTGTAAGTACAACTTTGTCCCGTTTTGGGAATCGTTAGCTACGGCTATTTGCAGGCTGGTGGCGCCGCTGGGAGGGCTGGGGTGGGCTTCGGGTACTCTTTTCGGAGAAACGCGCTCTAATCGCATCCTAAGCGCAACAAATGGCCTTTTAGGCGAGCTCTGAAGCAGGTATTTAGCGGTGACTCGCGGCCCAGATTGAGACGCTCATAAAGAATCAGCGACTTCCACCAGAACTCAATAATTTACGGCAAAGGCGGCTTGGAATCGGCTAGAACACCGGCACCAAATGGTGCTTCTTCTGGTACAGCTTGCGGTCCACGGCACGCAGGGTGTCGGCGACGTCGCTGCCCGTGGCATAGGAAGCAATGCCATAATTGAACGACATTTTGTACTCCTTGCCGTTGCTCGCGTTCCACTCTTCCACCATGCGTTGCAGGCGTTGTAAGGGAAAGTCCGCTTCGGCTTCGCTGGTGTCGGGCATGGCCACCAGAAACTCGTCACCGCCCTGCCGGAAAGCCACGTCAGCGCCGCGAAACACGGTTTTCAAGAGGCGGCTGAATTCCACTAACACCAGATTTCCTTCCATTGCGCCATAGAGTTCGTTAATAGACTTGAAATTTTCGATATCAATCGCCATCAGCGTGAGTGCGCTGCCAATTCGATTCGCGCGGGCCACTTCGCGGGGCAGCACCTCATTCAAAGCGCGGCGATTCATCAACTGCGACAGCGGATCGATCAGCGAGAGGTTTTCCAGGCGCTCGTTGAGGACGAGTTCGTTAATCAAGGCACGGCGGGTGGCGTTAAGCGTGAGCTTTTGCGAGAGCAGGTAAAGATTGAACAGCAGAATTAGCGAGATGAGCCCGAAAAACAACTGCGGCAGGTAGGCTTGTTCAATATGAATGACGCGCTGCGCCCAAACCACGTTGGGCAAAATCAACGAAAGCAAGCCCGTGGTCAGGACCACGATCATCAATAACCCGATTGACCACAATTGCCAGTCGCGTCCGGTGATCTCCTGAATCTGCCGTTGAATTTCTTCCGCCCGCGCCAGCATGGAAGGCGCAGCCGCCATCGATGCCGCCGCTGGCGCGGCCTGCTCATTCGTTGGTGCCATGGTTTTCCCCACTCCTAGGCGTTCGTCAGGCAGTTTCGCCGGACGATTGCCCTGGCTCTAGTGTCCACCGATTCGGCGCGGAAGCAGCGCGGAAATTGGGCCATAGACCTTACCGTGGTAACCGCGGGAGTGCAGAAACGCCACCTTGCCGGCTGGCTTAGATTGTGGTTTTTGTCACGGGCGGCGACGCGGGATGTCGAAGGGTTCGGCCAAGCCGCCTAGGCGCAGTTCTGGCGCCAGTCGCCGACTTCTTTCAGACCCTCATTGCGGGTCTGCTCGAAAAGCCGTACCCGGTGCCGGGTATGCTCAAACTCGTGAATATCGGCCCAGACTTCGGCGCGCCAGCTCTCTTCGTGGGTGGCGGACTCGCCGCAAGTGGCACAGCGGGTGTGCAAGCGCCGCCAGCCGCGGGGAATAGCGGGTGCTAACTCGATGAAAATGCAACGCACTTCCTGGATTTCTTCTTTTTCGCCGATGACGTGCTCGTAGCGTAGAACGTAGCAGAAGCCGAGCTTACGCGCTTCCAATTCCGCGTCGGCGCGGGTGTGGAAAGGGCCATATTCCGCGCGCAACTGCTCGGTCGAATCACATGCCATCCAAAAAATCTCCGTGTAAGCCATTCCCTGCCCCGTTTTTTGCCGAGATCAACCCCTCAACACCGGTTACTCGATTACTTCGTATGCAATTGAATTGCCGCGAATAAGCGGCTAACTCGCTTCATTCCTTGAATTTGTGGATCATACTTGGCAAATCCTTAGCGCACGACTGCAAGCTTTTGCATCCTAATGCCGAAATTGGCAACGGTGCGACCGGCGCCGTAAGACTTCCGGCGGGATACTTAGGGGTATTTGGAAGTTCGCAGGGTTTGCCGTATCATCTGTTCGCATTCACGCTAAACCGTAACTTAAACAAGAATCGGCCTTTATGGGAACACGTCACCAGCCGCGCATCGAATTAAAAGTCCCAGTGCGGATCTTCGGCACCGACGCGCACGGCAAGATTTTCTCGGAAACCGTTACGACGCTGGACGTGAGCCAAGATGGCGCCCAGCTCGCGGGGGTGCAGGCCGAACTCAAGATTGATGAAATCATCGGCCTGACCTATGCGCAGAAAAAAGTGCATTTCCGCATCAAATGGGTTGGAAAGCCTGGGACTCCAATGGCGAACCGGGTCGGCCTGCTCAATCTGACGCCGGAAAAACCGCTTTGGGAATTGACTTTCCCCAAACCGGCCCACGATCAATACAAATGGCAATCGGGAGAACGGCGCAAATTCCCCCGCATCCGCGTGGTGCTCTCGGTGGAACTTCAACCCGAAGGCGGCGCGCCGATCTGGGCCAATTCTGCCGATTTGAGCGAAGGCGGATGTTTTGTAGAAATGGCCATCCCTTTGAAGCAGGATCAGAAATTAAAGGTCGGCCTGTGGCTGGACGGGGGCAAAATGTGGGTGCAGGGTGAGGTTGTCAGCAGCACGCCGGGATTCGGCGTTGGCATTAAGTTCCTCGACGTCACCGACAGTGAGAACGCCGCGCTAAAGACATTCCTGCTAAAAAACAAACGCTAGCGCCGCGGCTACGCGCTTGGCGTGACGAACCAAGTCACGAGCCAGTCGCCCGCAGTGATTTTGCGGCACTCGGCAGTGTGACTACCTCGCGCGCTTGCAACCGCGCCGAAAGCTGCCTCCAGTTGGTGCCGCCGTGGGCCGCGACATAGAGGGCCAATTCCAAGCGGTTCCACACCCCAAGCTTGTCAAAAATGCCGCGCAAATAATTCTTGATGACCTGTTCGGTCGTGCCAATCACCACTGCGATCTGACGGTTGGTGCGGCCTTCCCACACCAAGATCGAGACTTCCACTTCTTTAACGGTCAAAGCATCACAGGGAGGCATGTTTCATCTGCTCCTTTTGAAACATGGCGGTAGCCAGTTTCACGCGTTTACGGCCGTCACGAATGCCGGCGCGGAGAAAAAGCGTGCGTAAATGCTGTTTCACGGTACGGGGACTGATATGCAACTGGGCGGCGATCTCTTTATTGCTGCAACCTTGCACGAGCAACTTTAGAACCTGCTCATCGCGTGAGGTGATTTTAATTTCGTTCAAGTTGATCATTGAACCTCCTGTATGTACGCTTTTGCCACACCCGGATATGCGTTGCGCACACACGGAGGGGATTATGCAAACGGGTTGCCAAAAGGCAAAGGAAAAGCAAAGATAAGAATTCGGGCGCGTTCTTCACTTTTGGCTGGAAATTGCACCTAATCGTTGCAGACAAGCTGATGAAAGAAGAGTCTGAAAAGAAAAAATGGAAGAAAAAGGTGGGTCCGTTCCAAACTGGGCGGGAATCAATTCCGTTATGAAATCGTCTCGCCCGGAATCGTTTCGCGCAGCCAGCTTTCGAGTGTCTCGCGCATGAGCGGGAGTTGACCTTCAAAAAAATGGTCAGCGGCGGGAATAATGACTAATTTGCGCGGTTCCGACAACGAATCCACCACAGCTTGTAACTGCGATGGCGTTCCGAACTGGTCATAGGCGCCGCTGACGAAAAGCTTCGGTTTGCGGCAGTCTCGCAAGAACGAAAAATCGTAGTTACGCCCCTGGACCGGCGATACGGGCAAGCCAAGACCGATTAACGCTTGCACCCTTGCATCCGGACAAGCCGCCCGCAAGCCAACCGCAGAACCGAAAGAAAATCCGGCAAAAATCAGGGGAAGGTGAAATTCCTGATCCAGCCAGTCGAGCGTGGCGCGAACATCGTCCACTTCGCCGCGACCATGATCGTGCTCACCTTGACTTAAGCCGGTGCCGCGGAAATTGAACCTCAGCACTGGCCAGCCAAAGCTGTTCAGCGCTTTCATAGCATGAAACACGACTTTGTTGTGCAGCGTGCCTCCGAACATGGGATGAGGATGGGCCACGAGCGCGGCATGCGTGGCCGTAGGCGCGCCGAGGTTGAGCAGCGCTTCGAGGTTCCCGGCGGGCCCTTTCAGCGTAAAGGAACGAATGGACGCGGCTGACATGCGGAACCACCAGAATAGCAGCAGGCTTCGGAATTGCATCCCGAGGCATAGTTTATTCTGGAGCGATGCAATTGGATCTGGTGAATTTCACGCGGCAACTGGTGGATATTGAATCCATTACCGGTAATGAAAAAGAAGTCGGCGAGTTTCTCTACGCCGAGATGCAGCGGCAGGGCTTGACGGTAAGCCGGATGCCGGTCGAGGGCGACCGGCGTAATATTTGGGCTGTCTGGCCCGGACATCCACGGCCGGAAATCGTTTTATCTACGCACATGGACACAGTCCCGCCATTTATACCTTCGTCGGAGGATGACACGCGAGTGTATGGCCGTGGTTCCTGCGACGCCAAGGGCATTATCGCGGCACAGACTGCAGCGGCGTTGCGATTGCATGAGCAGGGTATTCATGTCGGACTTCTGTTCGTCGTTGGAGAAGAGCGCGACAGTCTGGGCGCGCACGTGGCCAATGAACATCCGCAGGGCGCAAAATTTCTGATCAACGGCGAGCCCACCGAAAACCGGCTTGCGTTGGCCTCGAAAGGCACGCTCCGCGCGGAAATTACGGCGCGGGGTAAGATGGCGCATTCCGCTTATCCCGAACTAGGCGAATCGGCGATCGACAAGCTGCTGCCGGCGTTGGCGCGTCTGCGCGCGATGCCGCTGCCCAGCGACCCCGATGTCGGGCCGTGCACGCTGAATATCGGATTGATTGAGGGTGGCCGCGCTCCCAACGTCATCCCCGATTATGCCCACGCGGATTTGCTTTATCGCCTCATCGGCCCATCGGACGATTTACGGCGACAGATCGTGGCGACGGCGGGGAGTGCCGTGGAGGTCGAGTTTCCGCTAGAGCTGAAATTTCTCCGCTTCCGCACGATTGAGGGCCTGCCCACCATGGTCGCGAAGTTTACTACGGACATTCCCAAGCTCACGAATTGGGGTGAGCCGCTTTTAATCGGTCCGGGATCGATTCATGTGGCGCACACAGAAGGCGAATTCATTCCGAAATCCGAATTACACGAGGCGGTGGATTTGTATTGCAAGATTGCAAATCGGCTTATGACTTAGCCATTCCCTGACCACGCGTGTCGAGAACCAATCGGCCACGCGCGCGACAGGACCGCTTACTCCGTCCGCTCGACTGCCGGTGAGGGCAGGTTCGACCTGATCAGCGACTCCACTTGGTTCCACACGGCTGGATCGCATTCGATTTGGGTGTGGGATTTTGCAAAAATGCGGTCGTACCAAGGATAGTCACCGCAGTTATAGGGCCTGCCTTTGTATTCGAACCGAAAATTCCCAATGATATTGGTTAGAGCCGGGTCGGCCGCCCGAATTTTGGACTGACCGTGGAGGAGGCCGTTAGGTTGGTAGAAATTTGCTGCCTGGGCTACGTTCGGCGGGATGACCGCATCGTTTCCGTGAATTTTGGAGATACTATCGACCTGGATGGTGAGCATTACCGGTACGCCTTCCTTGTCCAAGCTGCGTGCCAGAGCAATGGCCGCCGAGCCGCCCCAGCTATGCCCGTAAATGATGATTCGGCCAGCGCGCTTCTCGGCGGCGGACGGCGTCCCATCATGGTTCGCGCGCAACAGGCTCAGTGTCTTCCGCAGGGCTTCCGCTTCGTGGTAACTCTCGAAGATTTCCACATCAACGCCGGTGGGGTATTCCTTACGCAGGCGGGCCGCCAGCTGTACCTCGCTGTGGATGAGATTATCATGCTTGACGAATCCCCCGACGAAGCCGATTACGATCACCGGGGCCGCCGTTCGGCTCACGTTGGCCACAGATTGCGCGAAGTCCGATCGGGCAAGCCCACCAACGAAGCAAAGAGCAAACAACAAAGCGCGAACCGCAAGACTGAACCGGCAAGGAAATGTGGTCTCGCTGATACCCAACGGGCTGTGCCGGCAAGCTCTTCTTAGTCTTAGCATCGGATCGCGATCACTGCGCAAGTCTGCCGACTTCCGCCGGCGCCGGCGTCACGGACTTCAATTGGTCGAGCCTGGTGAGCATGCTCTGCCAGCGAGCTGGGTCATTTTTCGTGTCGATGGGAGCCGATAGGTCAGCATAAAAGTTAAGGATGTTGGCGCGCAGGTCCGTCGTCGTCGTATCAAACTTCTTGTCTGACAGTTGGCCCAGCAGTGTTGCATATGTGTCATCGGTCAGCGAATATTCCCCCGCCTTTGTTACGTTGCCGCTATCCAAATCGCGATTCGAGAGCACTAGTGAATTGGTACGCACTTCTTCGAGGAACGCCCGATATTGATCTATAGTCGTGTTGATGCTCTTGAAATACAAGTCCTCGGTTTGCGGAGTCGGATTGTTAAATGCCAGCGCCTTAAAAGGGCCAATTTTCGGCACATATCGCAACAAAGTTGACAAGATGCGGGTGCCAAGTCCGGGTTTTACGTAGTCCTTTCCCCAGTCTTTTTCATAGTCGGAGCGGGAAAGACGATAAAGGAATTTTCGTTTTGCGAAATCAGGCTGCTCGCGCATCATGTCTTTCTTGTGAGTCTGGAGCGCGACCTGGGTCATCTCCGGAATCATGCGGCTTATCGAGTAGCGATATGAACCGATCGCGAGATCCTCATGGGCCAGCACATCTTTGAGTTCCATGCCGTAAACGACGGGGAAGACACGCTCCAGCAAAGGCTTGGACACTTGAAATCCGATGAAATCGTGGTACTGCTGTGATGCGTAACGATTCTTCGCTACCTGTACCATGTCGAAGCCAAACTCGGTCTTTAAATGCGCCGTCTTGTCCTGCGCATATCGAATGGACTTGCCAAACTTCGCCCGCAACTTGGGATACTCGATTGCCACTGATTGATTGACGGCGGGATGGCCGGCCGAATCGGACGCGTAATGCGCGAGTGCGCCCAGCGCGAACGCATACTCGTTCACATCCTGACTTTCCACCAGCAACTCGCGGACAAAGTCTCCGCTGCGAACGTAGTGGACGAGGTTGCTGAATTCCTTGTTGCCGAATGGGTAATACCCGAGATCCTGGATAACAGCGCCGCCATAGGCATAGGCGTGCGCCTCTTTGATCTGCTCTTCTGTCAGGCCCGGATATCGCTTGAGTAGAAGCGGGCAAATCGCGTCAGCCCACAACAGATCCACGATTTCTTCGTGGGTGAGAACTGAGTAAGCGGGTGCGCCGCCGCTGCACATCAGCACCACGAGAAGAGCTGCCAGCAGCCGGACGAAAAAGCGGGGCCACTCTTGAATAGTGGCACCCGGCGAAATTGACGGCTTGAGCATGGTTTGTATGCGGCCTCAACCCTAGATCACATTGATGACGATGCGAATCCCAGGGTGCACGGGATTGTAGAGATAATAGCCGCCGTCAACAAACTCAACGTAGACATTATCGCTATACGCCCAACCCGCCGGCCATGATTGACCGAACCCGAACCAGTAGCCGCCGTACTGAAATCTCGGCGCGCCTTCAACAATCACCGGGCGGTTGATGATGAACACGTGTTCGCGGCCAAAATTGGCCCGATAGCGGTCATCGGGAATGCGGCCGTGGCTGCCCTCGGCCCGCTGCGCTGGCTGTTCATGCCGCTCTTCGTGCTGGGCCTGTTTTTCCGGTTGCGCGCGCTCTTGTTCTTGGCCTTGTTTCTCTTCTTGCGCTTGCTTCGCTTCCGGCTTGGCGGATTTCTCGCGCTCGGACTTTTCCTGCTCGGCTTGCTTCTCTTCTGGTTTAGCGAATTTCTCCTGCGCCGCCTGTTTCTCTTCCGGTTTGGCCTGTTTCTCTTCTTGCTGGTCGTGCTGCTCCTGCGCGTACACCGGCGCAGCGCCCACCAGGATGGACGAGAGCAGTGCTGTGCTGATCATTACTAGTAGTAGTTTCATGTGTTGCCTCCATAATACGTTTGCGGACTTTGACTTTACTGCAAGCTTCCTGTGGTTACAGGCGTGGGATTGCCAATGGCATCGCCGGATACCAGAAGTTCTACTCTACGGTTCTGCTGCCGTCCCGCTGAGCTGTCGTTCGAGGCAACCGGCAGAGTGTTGCCGAAGCCTTTCGCGGTAACGGAATTCGTGGTGACGCCCTCTTGAACCAGGTAATCGCGGACCGAAGCGGCGCGATTCTCCGAAAGCGTTTGATTCATTGCATCGCCGCCGACATTATCGGTGTAGCCGCCGACTTCAATGTTGAGACCGGGATAAGCGAGCAGAATGCCGGCAACTTTCGCCAGCTTCTCGCGTGCGCCCGACTTCAATGAGTACTTGCCGGTGTCAAACAGCACATCGGACATGCTGACGATGAGGCCTCGGGCAGTGTCGCGAGTCTGAAGAATGGAGTTCAGTTGCTCCGACAGGCGTGCCCGCATCGCGGCTTTATCTGTCTGCGCCTGCTGAGCCGCTAAACGCGATTGATCAGCATCCGCCTGGGCCGCGCTAACGGCAGCGGCTGACGCAAGCTGATTTGCAGCCATATCGGACTGCGCTTTGGCGGCGTCAGATTGCGCTTTTTCCGCGTCAGACTGTGCCTGGTCTTTCTGACGATTTGCCTCATCAGCCTGAGCCTGGGTTTGCGCCTGGGCATCGGCGGAAGCCTGGCGTTCGTTGGCCAGGCGCACATCGTCCATTTTCTTGACGGCGATGGTCCGCGCATCTTCGGCGGTTTGCACCGCGTCACGCGAAACCGCAATCAAGGACTTTTCCGGAATGTTCTTTCTGGTGGCGTCTTCGTCAGCATTGTTCATCAGGCGGACCGCGTGCTGGTAGCTGTCGCTGGCGTACTCTTCGGCGCCCTCAGATTTGGCAATGCGCACCGCGTTGCGCGCTTCGAAGAATTCGAGCGGCAACTTCGCGTTCAGAACCACGGGGTCGAACTTATATCCGGTCGGAAGGTAGCCGCCGCGCGCCATAAGTTCGTATTTCGCGTTGACGGTTTCGACGGATCCTCTGGTGTCCTTACGGATCACGTTTTCCAGCACCACCACATTGCTGGGCTCATGCACGGCATAATATGGCTCCGCCGTGACAATCAAGGCGAAGGCCTGGAGGTCGGTTGTGACCTTGAGCTTGCTGCGGTCGTTGCCGCCGACTAATACTTCGCCCAGGTTCACGGGGCGTCCTTCGGGCGAAATGGCCCACAGGACGTAAGTCAGATATTCGTTGCCAAAAGTTGTGGGGTTTTGCAGATTGCCGAATTCCGCTTCGACATCCATTGTTCCGCGCTTGCTGTTCACTTTGGCGAAGCCATTCGCGGACGGCATCAGGTCCGTACCGGCGAAATCCACTTTCGTGGCCCCGCTGTGATGTTTATAGTTGACGGCTTCTATGGTGCGGCTGGTTACCGTTACGCGGAACATCGGCGCCTGCGCAACGGGTTCGAGCGCGGATGAAGTTTGAGGGTTGGTCTGGGCAAGCGCGCTCAAACTCAGCGCGATTGCAGTGGTTAACAGTAGATTGATCTTCATTGGATCTCCTTGGGGCAGACTGTCTGCCGAAATGCGATTTACGTTGTCTTCCCTAACTTGCTTTCCTACTTCTTGTCTTCCCTGGCTTCGGCGACGCGCGACTGCTGGCCGGCTTCTGAGACGGCGTGCATGAACGCATCCGCGCTCTTCGGCGTGGCTACCTTACCGGAAAGAATGGTGCGAAATGCTTTGTTCCTGCCGTAGATGGCGCGTGTGGAATCGTTATCTTCTTCGACGACTGCGCCTTCCAGCGTCAACCCGGCAAATACACCCTTCGAACGCGAGTAGGTCAGCATTTCGGTATTCATCTTCCAGTCGGTGCCGGCTGAGGCATGACGGCCCACGGGACCCGCGGCAACGGAACCTTCTCCGGTTAATTCAAATTTGCTGGAAAGAAGATGCTGGAAGCCCTGATCGTTCATGACCAGCATGACGAGATCGACGCCTTCGACTCCGATTTGCAATCCCCAGCTTCCGCCACCGACGGATACGAATGCGGGAGCGCTCCAACCATGAGCAGTGCGGCAGGAAGCGACGCCGCGTCCATGCTTGCCGCCAATGATGAATCCACCTTTAATGAGGTCTGGTACAACGAGGATGCACTTTGCATTGCTCAATACTTCCTCTGGAATACCTTTGTCCGGCGTGGACATGATGGCTTGCAGAACATCCACCGATTTTTGCAGGCGTTCGACGGAATCCTGACGCGCCGAGTCTGCCCATGCGAAGGTGCCAGCGACGACGATGAAGCTCATCAACAAGAGTGACATGATTCTTTTCATGAATTTTCCTTTTTGGTTGCGGAACTAAGAGGAGAGAACTTCAGATGGGCTGACTTAGCTCAGATGACCTGAAAGAGAGGAGGATTGCGTCTCAAGTGTTATTCTCGCGCAGGCGACAAATAATAGATGGTCTGTATTGCTCATTTTATTTGCCACCCGAATCGTAAGCTGATTTAAGAGGTTCCAGGCCGGTGTCGTGTTTTCGTCATCAGCCTTTAGCTCCCAAGAGCAGCAGGCACTGTGAATCCATTTCCTGTCCACATCCGCGCGCTGTTTGCGTCGATCGCTGATGCAATAAGGAAGCTGTCGGGAAAAATGCCGCCCAGCGGGGATTCCGGGGGACAGAGAATGTGTCCGTTCTGTGGTTTGATCACTTCCCGCTACAAAACATCTTGCTTGGAGTGCGGCAGGTCATTTCGAGCGGCGTAAGATACGTCACTCCCTCTGAGCAATTCTGCTCAGATATTTTCTCGCTGCAATGCCAAGCTGATTTCGAGGAAAAACAATATGCTTTGGACGATTATGGTTGTACTTCTAATTCTTTGGCTGCTGGGTTTCAGCTTACACATTGCCGGCGGCCTGATTCATTTGTTGCTGGTCGTGGCCCTTGTAATTCTTGTCATCAACCTGTTGAGCGGACGCAGAACGGCGCTCTAATTCCCTGGGGAGCGGATTCTTCGATCGCGTAACATCAAGAATTGGGAGAGCGCGCCGCTGATTGGATCGGCCGCGGTTCACGTGGCGCGCGCTGGGACCGAATTGCTCCCCAAGTTAGATTTGCACGAAACGGTTGCCCGTTGTTGCAAGATTCCCCAGAGTCTTGCATAGTTGAGCTTCGCGAGCAGTCAACTTTTTCTCCGCAGGGATGCCATGAAGTGGAGTTCCTACGTCGCCCAGTGGATGACGCTGATTTTCGGAGTCACCCCGCCGAAGCCTCAAGACGAAGCCCGCTATGCCTGGACGGTAATTGGTTTGTTCGTCACCTTGGCAATCACGCTCGTTCTGCTTTTGGTCATTATCGTTCCGTTAACTATAGGAAAATAAAGACTATTATTCCTCGTTGACTCGTGCGGTGACGGCACGTAAAATGGTGTAGCACGTAAATCCGTGCTAGCCATGAAAACCAATATTACTCTCAAAATTGACTCTCGCCTGTTGCAGGAAGCGAAGATTGTGGCCGCGGAAAATGGAACTTCGATCAGCGCCATGATGGCGGTGCAACTGGATGAAATTGTGCGCCAGAAAAAAGGCTATGCGAGGGCGCGACGCCGCGCTATCGCGAGAATGCGGAAAGGCTTCGATCTGCATTTCACGCCTCCCTCGTCGCGTGATGAGCTCTACCGGTGAAGACTGCGATTAAAGTAACGGCGACTCAAATTCCCGAAAAATCTTTCGTGGATACCAATATCCTCGTTTACGGCAATGATCGCTCGGCTGGGCCAAAACATGAAATTGCCAGAGATCTCTTAGAGAGCCTGTGGAACGCCGGAGCCGGAGTGCTCAGCACGCAGGTCTTGCAGGAATTCTGTGTCACCATCCGCAAGCACACTACTAAGCCGATGCCAGGCGAAGAAATTGCCTCTCTCGTGCGTGACTATCAGAGTTGGGAAGTCGTGGTCAACACGGCGGAATCTGTGATTGATGCCCTCGACATCGAGGCCCGCTATCAAATCAGCTTCTGGGACGCTCTCATCCTGCAAGCGGCGGAGCACGCTGGCGCAAAGCTTCTCTATTCAGAAGACCTGTCTCATAGCCAAATTTATGGCTCGGTGCGCGTGGTGAATCCATTTAAAGGTTGAATCGGCGTTTTCAGTTCGGGTGCCACGTCATCTCCACCCGTACGGGAATTTCGTTCTTAATCGGCATGGTCAGCAAGCTGGGCGGATCGATTTTAAAATCGGAGCACGTGGCCGGTATGGTGCCGCTGATTTTGATGTCCGCGCCCTGCTTGACCAATTGAAATTCTACTTGCTTATATTGCGCCGTCTGCCCGGCAAACTGGACTTCCAAGTCAGCATGGACGGTGGCCGAATTGGCATCGGATTCAGGGAGGTGGGTACGCACGATGACCATGGGATTCTCAGCGCCGCGCGTCACCTGAAGCATGTGCAGATCGCGATTGCTGTCGCCGGAGTCGAATGACTTGACGGGAGCAGCAATAAGAAAGTCGCATTGCCCCTCGTGGCAACTGCCTTTGCCTCGCGCGCCGTGGCTCACGCCTTCCGTCTGATGCAGCGGGTGCGAGACGTGATAAGTCAGCGTACTCTGCGTCAGCGCCCATTGCGTGTCCGCGGCCCATGCTGGGGCGGTGAGCGTCAACGAGAAAAAGAGAAATGTAAACAAAATTTTTCTGGCCATAAATCTCCTAAGAAACGCTGCCAGGCTAGAACTTAACCGAGACAGACAAGAGGGCCGCAGCGAAAGCCCCCGCGGTCACGATGGCAACTGGCCCGTGCGCGGCGGCGATGCCGTGGACCTTTTCGCCATTGTTCTTCTGACTGTATGCCATCGCTCCCAGGATCGGCGTGAGGATCATCCCCGGACCGTGTATCCACGCCATGGCTTTATGAAAACGAATCGGACCACGCGTTTCAGTGCCTGGAATTCTCGGCGCGCGAATGGCGTAATACGCGGTTATGCCGTATAGGTCGCCGGTGAGAGCGCCCAAAGCGACGTGAAGGTCGCGGGAAGCGCTGCTGGTATCCTTGCCGCCGGCGCCGGTAGACGCAATCAAGGTGGCGAGCAGGGGGACAGCGGTAATGAGTCCCATGCGCTGGTGGATCTTCAGCATGTGCGACCGTTTGTCCAGTAAAGCCTGCTCTTTGGCATTGGCCGCAGTCTGCTCGGGAGTGAATCCCAAATCGCTGAGCGAAGGCTCGGAGCTCGAAGGCGCGTTGGGCAAATTTTCGGAAGGCGCTTGTGCGGGACTTACCTGATCAGAAGGCCGATTTTGCCGCGGCGACGCGGGGGAGTTACTTGGCGACTGCGGTGATTGGGCGCTGGACGCCGGTGAGGCAGAGCCACTTGCATTGCTAGTCTGCGCCCGCAATATACCCTGGCACCCAAGAAAAAATACTGTAAAAATCAACGCGAGAGCGAACTTCCCCGTTCTTGGACCCATTTTGAGTTTTCCTCGTCGCGAAACGGACAGGTATTGTTATTTGTGGAAGATGCTATCACTATCGACAATAGTTGTCTCCACCGTAAATTACTTTAAGGCGGACCGAGATCGATCTTGTGCGGCTCAATGGCTAAAATTCGAGAAATATCCAGCTGATGATAATTTCCGCGCAGGTTAGAGAAGCTTTAGACTCAAAGCATGTCCACGACAACCATGAACTCCCTCGCCAAAGCCTCGTCCGCATATCTGCGCTCGGCCATGCATCAGCCCATCCATTGGCACGAGTGGGATGAGGAGGCCTTTGCCCTGGCGCAGCGAGAGAACAAGCCGATCTTGCTGGACATTGGCGCAGTGTGGTGCCACTGGTGCCATGTAATGGACCGCGAATCGTATGACAGTGCAGAAGTGGCCCATCTCATCAATGAGCGTTTCGTGGCGATTAAAGTGGACCGCGATGAGCGTCCCGATATTGACAGTCGTTATCAGGTAGCCGTGAGTTCGATCAGCGGACAGGGCGGCTGGCCCTTGACGGCTTTTCTCACCCCTGATGGCAAGCCGTTTTATGGTGGAACCTACTTCCCGCCGGTGGACGGCTACGGGCGGCCGAGCTTTCGTCGCGTGCTGACCTCGATTTCGGATGCGTATCAGAATAAGAATGCCGATGTGATGGAGCAGGCGCAAATGGTCGAGACGGCCATTGCCCAGGCGGAGTCGTTCAATGGGCAGAGCGGAAATTTCTCGCCGGCGGTCATTGACGCAATTGTGGAATCCGGTCTGCGATCGTTCGATGAACGCTATGGCGGATTTGGGCAGGCGCCAAAATTTCCTCATCCCGGCGCGCTTGACTTGCTGATGGACAACTATGCCCGCACCGGAAACGAGAGAGTTCGCGAAACTTTCGTGGAATCGCTAGAGAAAATGGCGCACGGCGGCGTCTATGACCAGCTAGCCGGAGGTTTCCACCGCTATTCGGTGGACGAACGCTGGATGGTGCCGCACTTCGAAAAGATGAGCTACGACAACTCCGAGTTGTTGAAAAATTATGTCCACGCGTATCAGCTCACTGGCAAGGTTTTCTTTGCAGATGTCGCCCGCGACATTATCCGCTGGATGAATGAATGGTTAAGCGATAGAGAGCGTGGCGGTTTCTATGCTTCCCAAGATGCTGACTACTCGATGGATGACGACGGCGATTACTTTACCTGGACGCTGGACGAAGCGCGGTCAGTACTGACCGAGGAAGAAGCCGATGTTGCCTGCACTCACTACGACATTAACGAAGTCGGCGAGATGCACCACAATCCGGCGAAGAATGTCTTATATGTGCGGGCTTCCATCGAGGAAATCGCGGTTCGATTAAAGCTAACAAATGAACGAGTCGCCGAACTGCTCGCTTCAGCGAAGGCGAAAATGTATGCCGCGCGCCTGCAACGGCCCACTCCATATGTAGACAAGACGATCTACACGGGATGGAACGCGCTATGCATCTCGGCTTATCTGGAAGCGGCGAAAGTCCTCGGCTTGGATGATGCCAAATCATTTGCGCTGCGCTCGCTCGACCGGATTCTGACGCAGGTCTGGGACGAAAAAGGTTTGCGCCATGTCGTGGCGTATTCAGATCCTGAGGCGCAGACGCGAGACGTCGCGGGAGTGCTCGACGACTATGCGTTCACGGCGAATGCCTGCCTCGATGCCTACGAAGCCACAGCAGACTTTCGCTATTTCACCATCAGCCGGGAAATTGGCGATGCCATGGTGAAGCGATTCTTTGATCCCGCTGGCGGCGGTTTTTTCGATACCGCGGGCGACACCGACAACGGAAGCGCATTGGGCGTGCTGGGCACGCGGCGCAAACCCTTCCAGGATTCACCTACACCTGCGGGAAACTCGATGGCCGCTATCGCATTGCTACGGTTGTATAGCTATACAAATGAAGCCAGCTACCACGACAAGGCCGAGCAAACGCTGGAGGTGATTGCCGGGATGGCGGCTCAGTTCGGGATTTTTGCGGCCACTTATGGAATCGCCGCCGTGCATCTTGCCTATCCGCACACGCAAGTCGTGATTATCGGCGAAGGAGATGCGGCGCTGGCACTGCGCAATGCGGCTCTCAGCCGTTACGCGCTGAATCAATCAGTTTTGTTTTTGAATGCAATCTCACCTGAGCAATTGCCTCCCGCGCTGCAGGAAACCCTTCCCCATTTGCCGGGCGTTCATGAAGGGAAAGCCAAGGCCGTGGTGTGCACGAATTTCACTTGCCAGGCGCCGGTTAGCGACGCGATGGAACTGCGCAAAGTGTTGCGCAGGTAATCAGCACTTCGCACTAATTCGTTCGGGCTAATCCATTCTTGCGGCCTTCATCTTGCGGTCTTCGAAACTTAGTTTCCCAAAAAAATGGGGCCGGCAGTCTTCTTCAGATCTGCCAGCCTCGAAAGTCTCTAGCCGTTTAGGGCGGCTAAATAGATTCAGTACTTCAAAAGCGCTAAATCTATTTCGGTGGGTGAACAGGAATCGGCCCGCCGTCTTCAAACATTACCACGGTGGAACTTACTGCCTTAGGCGGGTGAACCGGAATCGGTCCTCCATCCTCAAACATGACCACGGTGGAACTGCTTACTGCCTTCGGAGGATGAACCGGAATCGGTCCCCCATCTTCGGCGATTACAGGAGCAGCCAAAGCGGCTACACCTACCATCAGGATTAACATCCTGACCGCACGTTTCATTTGTGTTTCTCCTACCATGCGGATCCCCTGGGAGCGGGAATCCTAAGTGGGCCGAATTATATACATGGAAGGGCAAGTTTTTCTACAGGAAAAACTTTAGGCAGCCGTAAGGATGTCAACACGGGTCAGACCAAAGATGATATATCGCGATCAATAACAGCTATAAATCATTCAAATACGCGTAACGTTTAATGCATTACATGAAGTTTATGGATTCGACCAAAATAAGCAGCGAATAGTTAGATAAAACGCTTAACCGGAGGATTTTGCGCTGTCGGCGAGATGATGCAGCAGAGACGGCTGCGAGGACTTCGGCGGAATCGCATCCGCTTCGGGCGTCGCGGAGACATCTCCGTGATTACGTGAGAATGCGCGTTCCACCATGCCCTCGAACATGGGGATCAGAGAATCGGCGGTGGCCGGATGCTGGATGTCGTTCAGGCTCTGGTCCCACCGCTGCGGCATAAGCATGGCCGAGGACATATCGCGCACCGACTCCTTCCGCAGACAATAGCCCAGCCAGACGATAATGGCGACGTTGTAAGTGGTCATGTTGATCAGCCCTATCGTAGCTTCACTGATGCGCCCGGACATGAACAGCGCGACGAGCGATAACTCAATGAAGGCGTAGCCTCCGAAGCCGAGCATGATACCGAAGGTCTGTTGCTTGCGCGAAACTCCGACATACTTGGCAAAAATCAGAAGAAACAGAATTAGCCCGCACTGAATTACACGCACGCAACGCTGGAGCGTGAGCACCGCTTCCACGATGGGACTTTGTGAAGCCGGACTCGCAGCAGATACGACCGCTGCCACCAGCAGCATCACAAAACCGGCCCAGGCGAAGATCATGGCGCCCAAATCGCGCAGGGCGTGAAATGGGCGCAGAATGTCGTTAAAGATTTCCTGAATAACAAAGAAGCCGATGGCAAGGCTGACGACCGCCAATATCCAATACGCGTAAAAAAATGCAGTGTAAGAACCCCACAAATAAATCGGAAAGGAAACGGCGAACATCACCATTTCCGAGACCAAATAAGTAAAGAAAACCGGAAATCGCTTGCGCAAATTGCGGCGCAGCATGACGGCGACGACCGCGCCCTGCAAAACAGGGTGGGTGCACCAAAGAGCGTAAGTGGCTAAGTGAGCGTTCATTTCCGTCTCTTTGCCTCTCCCGCTATGCCTCGACGAATGTGGCTTTTGCCGAACATTTTATGTCTAGCATCCAAATGCAACTCTAAGCAGGTTTTAGCCTGCGGTCAATGACCCTCGGTAACCAAAGTAACTATGACCTGAGTAAGTGGGATTACTTCTAGTGCCGATCGCCAACAAAGATGTAGAAAGATGAATCCCACAACCGTGTGGGAATGGCGCCTTGCGCCTGTGCGGTCACTACTATGTTGTAACCATGGGCATCCAGCATCTCGCCGTAAGGCGCGGTCGAAGTCGCCGGCCCGATAAGGGCCAACCGCTGGAGAAAGTCATAAACATCGTTCGACACTCCGCTCTCCTGCGTGGCGAACGAAACTTCCGCGTTCTGGTTGGCAAAATGCCAGGCCAGCGAGGCGGCCACGGTCACGGCACGTTCATAGGATTGGGATGCCAGGGCACCCGGCGAAGGATTGTCGAGGATGATCCGCAGTTTGTACTCGTCTTCGCGGCTGAATTCGCGCACTTTCAAGGAGCCTGTCCGCGCAGTTGCCTTCCAATCCACGTGTCGAGCGGAATCTTCAGGCACATATTCGCGAATGCGGTAGAGGTCGTCGCCACGTCCGCGCTGGAACGTCTCGAATTCACCTGAGATTAGAGGCAAAGCTTCGAGCGCTTCGTCAGCGACCTCCACCGCGGGATAAACTACGATCTCCCGCTGGAGCGGAATGCGGCGCGTCTTGGTTAAGAACGCAAAAGGAAAGCGCGTGGCCAGCAAAAAATTCTCCTGCTGATAGCGACCGCGAGTGGCGAATAAGAGTTCGATTTCGGCGCTTACCTCTTTGCTCGGTGGAATCAACGGGAAATAAACGGCACCCTCGAACAGGACAGGCGCTAAATCCTGTTTCCGCGCATCTTTTCGACGCCAGAGAGCTCGTTTGCCTGTCTTCGGCTTTGCGGCAATCACTTGAATGGACAATGAAGGCACCCAGCGGCGGGAATTGCGCAGAACGATGCGCCCCTTTTGCGCTTGGCCGGCGAAGACATGCTCGGGGAGACGGACATCAAGTTGCAGGCCACGCAGCACCATCGCCGACGCGAAACCGGAAACTAAAATCGCCCCCAGCATGGCTGCCACAATCATGTACAACAGGTTATTGCCAGTGTTCAGCGCGGCAATACCAACTATCAGCACGGCGACGACATAAGTGATGCCAACGCGCGTCACTTCATAGTCGAAGGCATCGCGCAGGCGGGCGCCAGCCACGCGGCGGGCCAGAGTCGGGACGGTAGTGACGCCAACCAGAACAGAAAGCAGGAGCGCAACGGAAGCCAACAGCAGAGTTGCCCAAAAATTTCCCGACTCGCGCTCTACCGTGGAAAACAACGCTGCGGCAAAGGCCAGCGCCAACCCAATTATGGCGGTCAGGAATTTCAGCCAGACTTGACGGGCTTCCCCGCGAAGGACGCGGGCTAACCGCCGAATGCCGCGTGGGCCTTTATCGGTGTCAAAGTGATCAGGATCCGGCATCGCGGCCACTTATGTGAGGCTAGCATCCGGCGTCGGCGGAAACAACGCTGCGCCGGCGAGTCATCTAAGCGAAAGTAACAGTCCGGTGGCGCGAATCCCGCATCCTAACTGGTATTGTGTCCTTCGTCTTTTGAATCGGAGGGCGGTGGGCATTTTGCGTTTTCTCGCAATACGGCCACAATAAAGGCAGGAGTGGTGTTTGCACGTGTGCGCCCGAAATTACGTGGCTTCTCTGGTTTGCGCTAGAAAAATTGCACTGGCCATAATCGCCTGCGTGTGCGGCTGCGGCGCATTTTCATCGGCGCAGATTCTGCCCGGCGCTCAGGCGCTACCCGATCACATCCAGGGCATTGTGGTGAACCGCGTAACCCGCGAGCCCATCGTGCGGGCCCTTGTATTTTCACCCGACCGCCGTTTCGCAATGCTGACCGACGCCCAGGGGCGGTTTCAGTTTCAGCTCTCTCCTCAGCCAAGCAGCAACGCCGGAACAGAGCCCCCGCCCGACATGCCTTATGCCCTGAGCGCGAGGCGGCCTGGGTTTTTGCAAACGCCGGACGCCACGGTGAATCTCACCGCGCTCAGGAATCGCGAACGATATCGTCATTCCGCTTACTCCCGAGGCACACATCGTCGGCCGGGTGACGCTGGCCTCAGGCGAACCCTCCGAGCCGATACAAGTGCGGCTCTTTCGCCGGACGGTGCGTGACGGAATCGGGCACTGGGACGAAATCGGGTCGGCCGAGACCAGAAGTAACGGCGGCTTCCGCTTCGCCGAACTCAGCGCCGGCGACTATAGGGTGGTAACGGGCGAGTTGCTCGACCGCGATCCGGCGGACTCCGCGCCGGGCGGCACCGTCTACGGTTACCCTCCTGCCTACTATCCCAATGCAACAGACTTTTCGTCGGCGAAGATTATCTCCCTCGGCCCCGGAGTGACGGCACCGGCCGACATGACCATCAGCAAGCGAGCCTACTATCCGGTAAGAATTGCGGTGCCGAATGCCCCGGCGATCGCAGGCTTGACGCTTCTGGTTTCCGCGCAAGGACATCACGGACCGGGCTACGCCTTGTCTTACAACATGCAGGCGCGCACCATTGAAGGCCTGCTTCCGGATGGCTCGTATCTTGTGGAAGCATACAACTACGGGCAGAGTTCCTCTAATGGCTCACTCTCAATCAACATCCGGGGCGCACCGCTCACAAACGCCACCATGGCGCTCGTGCCCAATAGTTCAATCGCGGTGGAAGTGACGAATGAGTTCACAGCGGACTCTTCGGCATCCGGCGGCCCACTCCCGCCACGGGTGCGAATCGGCTCCGGCGCACTCTCTATCGCCGGAAATTCGATATACGTCTATCTTCAAACGGCGGATGAGCTTGATCAGCTGCGCACGGCTGTCTCACAGGCTTCGCCGACTGGCGATGCCAATTCGCTGACCATCGACGGCGTGGCTCCCGGACGCTATTGGGTGAAGGTTTATTCACCGCGCGGCTACGCCGCTTCAATTACTTCGGGCGCGGTGGACTTGC
Source organism: Terriglobia bacterium (assembly GCA_963702965.1). Lineage (GTDB taxonomy): Bacteria > Acidobacteriota > Terriglobia > Terriglobales > Acidobacteriaceae > JAJPHW01. The sequence continues at coordinate 1,690,451 of OY969776.1, read as the reverse complement.
AACACCAACCGCTGGTGGTAGGCACACCGGGTACGACGTCGCCCATCGAAATCACGATGCGCGACAAGACCGCCGAAGTGGACGGCACCGTAGATAGTCAAGGCACGAGTGCTGTGCCTTCCGGAGCGCACGTTTACCTGGTCCCTTTGCCGGACAGCAGTGGGGAATTTCATGACGTGTTTGTCGCCGCCGACGGATCCTTTCAAGCTCCCGCCATGCCTCCCGGAGAGTATCGAGTGCTGGCGCTGGGATCGCCAGAGCAACTTCCCTATCGCGATCCTGAAGCCATGCACGCTTACGATTCATCAGGCGTGGTTGTGGACCTCGAGCCGGGACAGAAACTAAAAATCCAATTGCATCTTATGGGCGGACAACTGGGCGGACAACAATGACGGGCGCTTTCCCTGGAAACGCGACCCGGCCCAGGACCGCCATCCTGGCGGCGTGGTCCGTGCTTTGGATTGCATTGAGCGCTGCCTCGCAAGAGTCCGTGCCGATGATCGGGACATACCGGATTGCCGGCACCGTCGTGAGCGCGATTTCAGGAGCGCCGCTGGCGGAAGCCCGCGTTTCCATCGTGGACGTCAAAGACGAGAAGAAACAGCGCTCCATGCTGACCGGCGAGGATGGACGATTTGCCTTTACCCAGGTGCCGGCGGGTAAATACTCCCTCGAAGCCTCCAAACGCGGGTTTGAAGCTGGGGCATACGACCAGCATGAAGAGTACGCGACCGCCATCGTCACCGGGGCAGGACTGGATACGGAGAACCTGGCTCTGCGGTTGCAGCCATCTGCCGTTCTTTCAGGCCGGGTTCTGGATGAGGCGGGTGAACCGATACGTGGAGCGAGCGTCACCCTCTACCGGCAGGACCACAATTTGGGAATCAGCCGAATCCTGCGCATCGGTAATGATCAGACCGATGATCTCGGAGGGTACGAATTTGCGAGCCTTGCACCGGGCACGTATTTTGTTTCGGCGTCGGCGACGCCATGGTATGCCATCCACTCCGCCCAATCGAATCAGGGAGATGGTTCAACTGAGGCACCCGCCGATCCATCGCTCGATGTCGCTTACCAGACCACCTACTACCAGGACGTAACCGAACCCGATGCCGCCTTGCCGATTCCACTGAAAGGCGGCGACCACCTCGACGTTCCGCTGCACTTCGCCCCTGTCCCCGCGCTACATTTGCGATTTCACACGACAGGCACTCCCGAAAGTGGCTATCAGGTGCCGAATCTTTTGAAGCCGACCCTGGATGGGAACGACTTTGTGCAAACCGACGGAGCGCAAATGATCTCACCGGGGGAGTGGGAGATAAATGGCGTCGCACCGGGTAAGTATGTGGTCCGCGTGCCTCCGCAAGCTCCCGCCAGCTCCAATTGGAGCGAAATGCAAATGGACTTCACGGGAAACGGCGAGGAAATGGATACATCGCAAGCAGAGCCGGCAGGCGATGTGAGCGCCCGCATGTTGGTGGACGGCGGCGGGAGCGTGCCGAGTGACTTGTCGGTTGAACTACTCAGCGGCAAGGGGCAGCCGGTCGCCGGGGTTGGCGTTGACAGGCAAGGTATGGCAGAGCTTCGCAATGTGCCGCCCGGCGAGTATAACGTGCTGGCGGTGGGACCCAATAAAGCCTATGCCGTCCTGGCGGTTTCCAGCCAGGGCAATATGACAGCTGGGCGAACAATTACGGTCACAGCCGGCTCCGCGATTAAGGCGACGATTACCATCGCCTCGTCTAGCGTCAACGTGGAAGGATTTGCCGAAAAAAATGGCAAGCCGACGGCTGGCGTGATGGTTGTGCTGGTTCCGCGCCATCCCGAATCGAACCGCGAACTTTTCCGCCGGGACCAAACCGATCTAGACGGGAGCTTTGTGCTGCGCAACGTCGCCCCTGGCGATTACACGGTTGTCGCCATCGACAATGGATGGGACCTGGATTGGTCTGAGCCTGCGGTCATAGGCTATTACGCCCAACATGGCCAGGCGGTCACAGTAGCGGCCGGCAAAGAAGGCTCACAGCATCTCGCATCCAGAGTGCAAGTGCAATCGAAATAGGGCTAACTCGTCACAGTTTTAGCCCTGGTCTCCCGCCACCAAAACAGCAAAAGCAAGACAACGGCTGCGATAGCAAACACGATATTCAATCGGCCCATGAGGTGAAGCAGTCTGTTCCAGTGCTGGCCGAAGAAAAATGCCACGCATGAAACCGCGCTTACCCAAAGAACTGAGCCGAGAAAGCTGAAAAACAAGAATGATTCCCAGCGCATGCGGAGCACGCCCGCGATCGGCCCGGCGAAAATTCGCAGGCCAGCCACGAAACGCCCGAGGACAATGGCGACCGCACCGTACCGAGCGAACAGCTTCTCGCCTTTCTGCAACGAGGCATCGCTTAAGTGCAGGCTCCGTTGGTAGCGTACGAGCAAAGGTCTGCCGCCGTGATGTCCTGCGAGATAACCCAAAAGGCTGCCGGTGGTGGTCGCAAGCACTCCGACCGCAATGATGGAAGCCAGTGTGAAGCGTTGTTGCGATGCGGCCAGAAAGCCCGCGAGTAGTAGGACACTTTCGCCCGGCAGCGGCAGTCCTAGATTTTCAAGCAGCAGAATCACTGCCACGGCGGCATAACCGTAGTGTGCCAATATCGAGCCAAGAAGGTGAAGGATTTCTTTCCCCATTATTCAGCCAGGAACTCAGCCACGAGACGATTGAACTCGTCCGGCACTTCCTCGTAAGGCAGGTGTCCTACACCGGTCAATAAGTGTGTGCGGCAGCGTTTGAATTGCCGGCTGAGAGGCTTCATGGAAGCGGGGTCAACGGCATTGTCGCGATCTCCCCAAATGAGAAAGGTGGGAATTTCAGCCAGCTGGGGCATGATGGATTGGAGATCCTCCAAATCGCGAACCCAGGTGCGCAGGATGCCAAGCTCGTGGCGAAATGCGCCCGGCCGTTCAAACGGGCCTGAATATCCTTCCAGCGTGCCGGGACGAATGCGGTTTGGGTCACCATACAGCCGGCTCAAAAGATAGGACTGCAAGGTCAGACGAACGATGGGAGCGGCACGCAACACAATGGGCGCAATCAAGGGGTGGCTCAAGAACGCGGCCAACGGCTTGCCTTGTTGCGACCAGGGATTCACCGGCGCCACCAGAATGAGCCGGCGTACGCGCTCCGGTTCGAGCGCAGCGGCCATCATAGCGATGGCCCCGCCGTGCGACGTGCCTAACAGATCGCAAGAGGCAATACCGACGGCATCAAGAAACCGCAACAGGCGGTTGGCGCTCGCCCGCAAGGTTGGGTCGAGACCTTCAGGGCGATCCGAGAAACCAACCCCGAGCATATCCACCGCGTGAACCGAGGCTCGGGACGCAAGATAGGGTATGGCATACCGCCAGGAGAATGAATAGCCTAGCAACCCATGCACCATCACCAAAGATGGACCCACGCCATCGCGCAAATACCGCATGCGCCCGCCGTCGAGGGTAATCCAGTGGTCCTGAATGCTGTACCCACTCGACTTGGGCGTGGGCACAGCAGCGGATAGTGCGGGATTTGCATTCATCGTAAAGGCAGACTGACGCGTGCTGTTTGATTTTATGGAAACGCGCGGCCGATGTCCCGCCGCAAGGAGATTTTTTATTGGTTGGATGAGCGGGACGTCACGAAGTAAGCAACTTATGCCTCGCAATCGCGTCTGCCATGGCTGTCTGCTCGAAGGGACGTGACGCAAGTGCCGACGAGGCGGCACGCGCCGAAGGCAATTTCGGCACGGATATTCGGAAATCCGCGTAAGTTTCACCCTTCCAACCACTTACCAAATATGGAAACATTTATCCCAAAAAACATAGAATTCACGTATCTCGTTCTCTATAATGGAAAAAGTCCTTGTCTTGAAAAGAGTTATGGACAGGACCCCGGTTTCAGCGGTGGCAGCGAAAATGCAAATCAATGATCACGGATTCTGGCCCTCGACCGTACCCCAGCCGATGAACCGCGATTTGCAAAGCCGATTTACTGCTGTCTTGCTATTCCTCCTGACAGCTGCAGCAATCGTTCTGGGCTGGATCAATCTCCAAAAAGAACGCGAGTATCAGGTGCCCTATGACGGCGTCTGGTGGGTGGAGCACGCGGGTACTTTGACTGCAAAGCGCGTGGATGCCGATGGTCCGGGGTTCAAAGCTGGAATCAAAATTGGGGACCAAGTGGTCTCGGTCTCTGATCACGACGTTAAGAGTTCCGCCGACTTGGAACGCCAAATCTACCGCGTGGGCGCGTGGTCAAAAGCGACGTATTCGCTGGTAAGAGATTCTGTTCCGGTGGATGCAGTGGTGATTCTTACCCCGGCCGACAAATCGCAAAACACCTGGCTGCGACTGATCGCGCTGATCTACCTTGGCATCGGCCTCTACGTCTTGCTGCGGCGCTGGACCGCGCAGGGATCCACGCACTTTTATGTTTTTTGCCTGGTGTCGTTCACGTTCTACGCCTTTCACTTCACCGGTAAGTTCAATTCATTCGATTGGACGATTTATTGGGGCAATGTAGTCGCGGGTTTGCTGCAACCGGCGTTGTTTCTGCATTTTGTATTGACTTTTCCGGAGCGGCGCGCGTTTGTGCGCAAGCACTCCTGGGCGATCCCCGCAGTGTACGTGCCGGCGATTGCGTTACTCGTCGTCCATGTGCTCTCATTGCGGTTTTTGCAAGCCAGCGGCCTGATGAGTTGGAACCTGGACCGCCTGGAGATGGGCTATCTGGCGTCGTTCTTCGTGATCGCCGCCGGGCTGCTGTGGCATAGCTATCGGGCGGCGAGTACGCCGATTCTGCGGCAACAACTGAAGTGGATTACCCGTGGAACCATCCTCGCGATTACACCGTTCACGCTGTTTTACGTCGTGCCCTATCTGACGGGCACTTTGCCCACGCTGAAAGTTTCGGTCCTGTCGCTGGGGCTGCTGCCCTTGACGTTCGGCTATGCCATCTTCCGCTACCGGTTGATGGACGTGGACTTGATCTTCAAGCGCGGCATGGTTTACACGCTGGCGGCGGCAACGATCGCCGGTGCGTATTTCGCTGTGGTCGCGGCCGTCGCGGAGATGGTGCACACACAAGTTCCCAGCTCGGGGCCGATCGGGCTGACGCTGGCTATCGTGGTCACGGCGTTGCTGTTCGATCCGATGCGGAAGTGGATTCAGGAACGCATCGACCAGTTCTTCTACCGGACTCGCTACGACTACCGCAAGACGCTGATCGAATTCGGGCGCGAGCTCAGTTCTGACACAGACCTCGAGCAGATGCTCAGCTCGGTGGTCGACCGCCTGTCGCGAACCTTGCTCGTCGATCGGATGGCAATTTTTCTGGCAGCCCCGGAACCGCCGCATGAGTTTGCTCTCGGCAAATCGTTTGGCATGAGCCAGACGTCGAACCTCGACTTGAAATTTTTGAGCACGCCGCGACCTGAAATCGAAGTCGGACACCTGTTCCTCGAGAACACGCACCAGGTGCCACGCGAATCGCTTTCAGCGCAGGAAACGATTGCGCGCCTGGATTTGAATTACTACATTCCCTGCCGCGCGCAAAAGCGCACTATCGCCGTGCTTGGATTGGGAAAGACGGTGGAAGGCGACTTCCTCACCAGCGAAGACGTGGAATTGCTCGAAACGGTCGCGGGCTATATCGGCATCGCCATTCAAAATGCGCGGTTGTATGCGTCGCTCGAACAGAAAGTCGCGGAATACGAGCGGCTCAAGGACTTCAACGAAAACATCGTAGAGTCCATCAACATTGGCGTGCTCGCCGTAGACCTCGAAGACCGCGTGGAGTCGTGGAACTCGCAAATGGAAGTGATGTATGCGTTGCCTAGACGGCAGGCGTTGATGCGTCCGTTGAGCGATGTGCTCCCGGCCGCGTTCATGCAGGAGTTTTATCGCGTACGGCAGAATCCCGGCATTCACAACTTGTACAAGTTCCGGCTGGGGACGCCGACGGGCGAAAGCCGCGTGGTCAATGTGGCCATCGCCCCGCTGGTCAACCGCAATTTCGACGTGGTGGGCCGGCTGATCATCATGGACGACATCACGGAGCGCGTGGAACTGGAATCGCAGCTTTCGCAAGCCGACAAGTTGTCTTCCATCGGATTGCTGGCCGCGGGGGTGGCGCACGAAGTCAACACGCCGCTGGCGGTAATTTCGTCGTACTCGCAAATGCTGGCGAAACAGCTACAGGGCGATCCACAAAAAGGCGCGCTGCTCGAAAAGATCACGCGGCAGACTTTCCGCGCGTCGGAGATTGTGAACAACCTGCTGAACTTCTCACGCACCAGCGGGACGGAGTTCACAGAAATTGACGTCAATAAAATTATTACGGACACCTTGGCGTTGCTGGAGCATCAATTTAGAACTACGAAAATCAAAGTGCAGAACAGTTTTGCCGATCATCTGCCGCCGATCCAGGGCAATGCCGGACGGTTGCAGCAAGTGTTCCTGAATCTGTTTCTGAATGCGCGTGACGCTATGCCTAGCGGCGGCGAGTTGCGGATTTCGACTTCGAATGGAGTGGGCGTCAGCATTGCAGTTAGCGACACAGGAAGCGGAATCGCTCAAGAGCACATCCAACGTATTTATGACCCGTTTTTCACGACGAAGTCCACGCCGCGGGAAGGCCAGGGCAAAGGCACGGGCCTCGGACTGTCAGTGAGTTACGGAATTATTCAGGAGCACGCGGGAAAGATTCGCGTGGAGAGCCGCCCCGGTGAGGGCACGACGTTCTATCTGGATTTTCCTTTGATGAAGCAGGCCATGCATGTCTGAAGCGGCAGTCATAACCCGGCGCAGCGCTGACGAGCCGTTTTTCGCGCGAATGGGATCGGTGCTGATTATTGACGATGAATCGGCGATTCGCGAATCGCTGGAAACGCTGCTGGACATGGAGGGCTACGAGGTCCAATCAGCGGAAACCGCCGAAGACGGATTGGCGAAGCTGGGTGAGCGCGCTTACGACTTAGTTCTTCTGGATTTATCTCTTCCCGACCGCAGCGGCATGGATCTTTTGCCAGACCTTGCGGCCAATCATCCGGAAATTCCGGTGATCATGATCACGGCGTACGGAACGGTCGAGAATGCGGTCACGGCGATGCAATCGGGCGCAGTGAATTTTGTCCAGAAACCGTGGGACAACGAGAAGTTGCTGGCGGATGTGCGCGCGGCGGTGGGCCGGCGCAAGGCGGAAGAAGAAAATGTACAGCTGAAGCGCGCGCTCAAACAGCGCTACAACTTCGAAAATATTGTGGGCAAGAGCGAGCCCATGTTGAAAATTTTCGACTTGGTTGCGCAAGTGGCTCCCAGCCGCTCGACGGTGCTGTTGCAGGGCGAAAGCGGCACGGGCAAAGAGCTCATCGCCAAAGCGCTGCACTTGAACTCGCCGCGGCGCGACCGGCCGTTTGTGCCGGTGAACACAGGCTCAATGCCGCCTGACCTGCTCGAATCCACATTGTTTGGGCACGTGAAGGGCGCATTCACCAGTGCGGTGGCTTCGAAAAAGGGCCTGTTTGAAATTGCCGACAAGGGAACGCTATTTCTCGACGAAATCGGCACGATGAGCATGGACACGCAGAGCAAGATTCTGCGCGTACTGCAAGACAGAAAATTCATGCACCTGGGCGGAGTGCACGAGTTGCAAGTGGACGTCCGCATTATTGCCGCGACGAATGTGGACCTGCAACAACAGGTGAAGGAAGGCAAATTTCGCGAGGACTTGTTTTACCGGCTCAACGTCATCACGATTGATTTGCCGCCTTTGCGCCAGCGCAAGGAAGACATTCCGATGCTGACGGACTTTTTCCTTCAGAAATACGCGAAAGAAAACGACCAATCCTCCAAGCGGATTACGCCGGAAGCGATGCGACCGTTGCTGACTTATTCGTGGCCCGGCAATGTGCGCGAACTGGAAAACGTGATGGAGCGCGCCGTGGTACTTTCGTCGGGCAGTTCTATTGGCCTCGACCTGCTTCCCGACTCAATTGCGGGACGGAACACGCAATTCCCCGGCATGGTACAGCGCGATGACGCGTCGCTTTTCGACATTATGGAAGATTGCGAGCGGCACATCATCCTCGACATGCTGGAGAAGTGCAATTGGAACCAGACGGATGCGGCGGAGAAATTCCGCGTGCCGCTTTCGACACTCAATCAGAAGATCAAACGGCTGAGTATAGAGATTAAGAAGAGGGTAAGGGAGTAGGGCGGCTTGACAGTCAATTTCAAGCTCTCGTTGTTTTTTATCTGTTTTCGACTACGAGCTTCAACGTCTTAAATTCCTTGTTGCGTGGGTTCATCATATTTGCGTACCCGAGCAAATGAAAACACGGGATTTCCGTTTATAATGAGTGACCGAGGTGGAGAAGCCTATCATTTTTGTATTCTGCGGCCACCTTTGCAGACGCATTGTCGTAATTGCTCAACAACGACCATCGAGACTTCTCCTGAAATATCGAGGTCTCTTCCTTTGAGAGTGCAGTCGTGGTTTGTATTTTCGATTTTACTGGGCTATAGTGCAAACTGTTTGGCGTTTTCTGTCCTTCGTTATGTGTGCACAGCCTTGCTGTACAGTGTTTATAGCGAGTTTGGTCGCATTCGTTTTTCGTTAACCCAGGCATCGCGTAGATCGTCATTAATGTGCGGGCACATTGTAGCTGCGCGTAGCTCACAATTGCAAAGAACCTCCCTTGGGAGTCGTGCTCTAGCGCACGACTCCGCTTCCTCATGATGACAATTCACGCCGGATTTTGTGAATCGCTTTGCAAACAGCAGGTCTTTCGACTGCGTATATGGGTCGCAAGCGATCCGTATGCTTCGCTCAAGATGGCAGTGTGTTTATGAGCCATCCACCCTTTCACAGAACGCGAAATGGTGGGGCAGCCAGAGTGGGAGCTGAAATCATGAAACCTGAGTGGTCCGCGGACTCTCATCCACCCTTTCGCACAGAACGGGAAATGGTGGGGATTATTTGTTTCTCGAGTATCGGCACTACACGCGAGATCCCTCGCCCCGCGGGAAAGAACGCGGGGACGTCGGGATGACAATCGTATAAGAAGAGCGATCTGAATTGTGTCGCTACCCTTTCGCGCAGAACGGAAATGGTAGGGCAACCAGCATCCGGCAGAAAATCTCTGTTATAGTTCGTTGAAGGCATCGTGATGAGTAACGATGCCGTTCAACGACCTGCATGGAACTGATCTCTCCCACGGATTTTGCCAAAGACAAGATCGTAGCCTTGCAGGAGTACTCCGTGCTGGCGGGAAACGCCGTCACCAGCCTGTTTGCGCGTCCCCGATATTTTTCCGACATGATTCAGCAGGCCGACCTGATTGGATTTGGGTCGTTGCCTATTGTTGTGCTGACCGGATTTTTTACCGGCGCAGTGTTGACACTCAATAGCGCGAATTCGCTGGAGCGCTTCGGATCTTTATCTTTGCTAGGCCAATTGGTTTCGGTAGGCATGGTCCGCGAACTGGGCCCGGTACTCACGGGATTAATGGTCGCGGGACGGAATTCATCCGGCATGGCCAGCGAACTCGGTTCCATGATTGTGACCGAGCAGATTGACGCGATGCGCGCGCTGGGCACCGACCCGATGAAGAAACTGGTGGCGCCGCGGGTGGCGGCGACCGTGTTCATGCTGTTTTTTCTGAGCATTATTTCTGATCTTTTGGGATTGGTGGGCGGGAGCGCAGTCGCCAGCCTACTGCTCGGTCTGGATTACCGGCAGTATTGGAGTTCGGCCTGGCAGATCCTGAAATTTCAAGACGTGTTTATGGGGCTGCTGAAGCCGGTGGTTTTCGGCTTTATTATTTCCACGGTCGGATGCTACTACGGCATGTCGGCCAAGGGCGGGACCCAGGGCGTGGGCCGCGCCACTACACAGGCGGTGGTCACGGCTTCCGTCCTGATTTTGCTGGTGGATTTCTTTATCACGAAATTTCTGATGGCGATTTTTGGATATAGCTAAGCCATGTCCACGTCCACTATCCTTGAGCCATTGCCGGCGCGCCCAGAACCCTCGCCCCCAATCATCGTGTTTGAGAAGGTCTCGATTGCATTCGACGACAACACGGTATTGCGAGAAGTCTCATTCGAACTGGAAAAGGGCGAGACCAAGGCCATTTTCGGCGTGGCGGGAGCGGGGAAAAGCACGATTTTGAAGCTGGCCCTGGGATTGATCAAACCCGATAGCGGCGACATTCGCGTGCTAGGCGAAGATGTGACCGCGATGCCGGAAAAAGATCTCTTCGAGTTGCGGCGCAAAATTGGGATGGTTTTTCAGGAAAGCGCACTCTTCGATTCGCTGAATGTACGCGACAACGTCGCGTTCCGGCTGATGGAAGAAGGGACGGTAACGCCTGAGGAAATAGAAAAACGGGTGCACGAAGCTCTAAGTTTCGTGGAGCTGGAAAATACGGTCGATATGTTTCCTTCGGAACTATCGGGTGGGATGCGGCGGCGGGTTGCGATTGCGCGTGCCATTATTACGCATCCGGAAGTGATTTTGTACGATTCGCCGACGGGCGGGCTGGATCCTGTGACATCAACGACGATTATTGAGTTGATTGTGAAGCAGCGGGATGTCTCTGGGACGAGCTCACTGCTGGTGACGCACCGCTTGCAGGATGCGTTCGTGATGGCCAGCCATTATTTCGATGTGCAGACGGGCCATATGTGGCCGTTAAAAGACGATCCCAAACGAAAAATCCCAATGAAATTCTTGATTTTGCGAGACGGGAAAATTATTTTCGACGGCAATGTGCAACAGCTGTCGGAGTGCCGGGACGAATATATCCGCGAGTATATTTCGTAGGAATGTCTAAGACCGCTTGAGAATTCCTATACGGGCCGACTATGCGAACCCAGATGCAAGGGATCCTTTGACTGCGGGAATTGTTCTTGCGAACAATTCCCTGCGCTCAGGATGACAAACGCTTGGGATGACAGGATGGCTAATTTGATTTTGCGGCCATGGCCTTACGACGGTTGGCGAGATTTTTTTCCATTCTTCCCTGAAATTCGCGCGTCTTCTTTGTGCTGTTGACGAGCTTTTCCACGTTGATGAGGAAGGTCGGGCTCGTCTTTTCACGAAGCTCTTTCAAGAACGGCTTCATCTTGGTATAGATCAAGAACATTTCGCCGGAGAATGACGGTTCGAGAAAGAGATCTGCGTTCAGCGTTCCGTGATTGACGAGCGACGCCGACATTTCCCAATAGCCCATTACCTGACGCAGCCAGGCGTTCTCCTGGGCGCTGAAATTGGAGGCAATCTTGTTGTAGTCGTCGATGGTGTCGGGCCAGAACTGGCCGCCAATCCAGCTACGGGCCTTGCGGATTTCGGTCTCGCGGCGAAGATCATATAGTTTGAGAATCAGTCTGGCGTCGTCGGCAGTGGGCTTCTTGGACATGGTGTTTCTCCGTAAGATTTTAGATTGCGCTTGGCTTCGGTTCTAAGTTAAGTTGCGGCCACGGCTTCCACCGGCGCAGGCCGCTCATATTCGCACTCTTTGTTAGGGCACGCGATGACCGGGCCGGATTTCAAATTCTTTTCGACTAAGAATGCATTGCCGCAACTGGGGCACTTTTCAGCGATTGGCTTGTTGGCCGCAGTGAATTTGCACTTCGGATAATTGCTGCATCCGTAGAAGGTGTTGCCCTTGCGGGCTTTTTTCTCGACGAGGTCCCCTTCGCCGCAATCGGGGCATTTCACGCCGATGAAGTTCTGCTTGACGTATTTGCACTCAGGATAGCCGGAGCAAGCCGTGAATTCGCCGAAGCGGCCGTGGCGGATCATGAGATTGCGTCCGCACTTCGGGCAAGGCTCGTCGAGCGGGATATCGGGAACTCGCTTGCCTTGATCAAGGCGGCGCGTGGTTTTGCAATCGGGATAGCCAGTGCAGGCCATGAACTGGCCGAAGCGTCCGCGCTTGAGGACCATCACGCGCCCGCAGTTCTCGCAATACTCCTCCTGCGTGGTTTCCTGGATGTCGGCCGAGTCGAGGTCGGGCAGATTGATGGGATTTTCTTTGGTAAAGGTGCAGCTTTCTGGATTCTCTTTGTCATAAGAGCTACAGGCGTAGAACGAGCCGTGCTTGCCCCATTTGATGACCAGCGGAGAGCCGCAACGCTCACATTTTTCGTCGGTCGGCTTCTCCATTCGCTTGATGTTCTCCATATGCTTTTCGGCATATTTGAGATCTTTGGCGAATTTTTTGTAGAAGTCGCCGAGCGCGTCGGTCCACTTTTCTTTGCCTTCTTCCACTTCGTCGAGTTGCTCCTCGAGCTTTGCGGTGTAGGCAATATCGAAAATGTCCCGGAAGTTTTCGACGAGAAGATCGGTGACGACGAGGCCGATTTCCGTGGGCGAGAATTTGCCGCCGACTTTCTGAACGTATTGGCGTTCTTGAATGGTGCTGAGAATCGCCGAATAGGTTGATGGACGGCCGATTCCGCGCTCTTCGAGTTCTTTGACCAGCGAGGCTTCGTTGTAACGCGGAGGCGGCTCGGTGAAGTGCTGCTCTGGTTTGAGTTCGCGCAGAGTCAATTTCTGACCAGCTTCGAGCGCCGGAAGTTTGTGCTTCAGCTCTTCGTCGTCTTCGTCTTTACCTTCCTTCGATTCTTCGTAGACTTTAAGGAAACCATCGAACTTGAGAACTGAGCCGGTCACGCGGAACCAGAACGTCTCAGAGCTGCTTTTTGCGTCGATGTCCACTGTGGTCTGGTCAAAGACTGCGGGCATAATCTGCGAAGCGACAAAGCGCTGCCAGATGAGCTTATAAACTTTGTACTCGTCCTCTTTTAGATATTGCTTGATCTGGTCCGGATGGTGGGCGACCGAAGATGGGCGAATGGCTTCGTGCGCGGCCTGGGCTTCTTTCTTTTCTTTATAGGTATTGGGCGATGGCGGCAGATAGACGTCGCCGTAGTTCGACTTAATGTATTCGCGGACTTCGGCCAACGCGTCGTTCGAAACGCGGGTCGAATCGGTACGCATGTAAGTGATGAGGCCGACGAGTCCCTCTTCGCCGAGTTCGACGCCTTCATAGAGGCGCTGCGCGATCATCATCGTGCGCTTGACGCTGAAACGAAGCTTGCGGGAAGAATCCTGCTGCAATTTGCTGGTAGTAAACGGTGGAGTCGCGTTGCGGCGGCGTTCTTTTTTGTCAACGCTGCGGACGAGCCAATCGGCTTTTTCAAGCGCGAGGCGAATTTTCTCGGCATCTTCGCCGTTGTTCACTTCGACTTTTTCTTCACCTTTGCCAACAAATCGCGCATCGAAGGCCGGTGGTTTCGGGCCGGCAAGATGGGCATCGATCGTCCAATACTCTTTTTTCTCGAAGGCTTTGATTTGGCGCTCGCGTTCAACGATCAAACGAAGCGCAACGGTCTGCACGCGGCCCGCGGACAAACCGCGACGTACTTTGTCCCAGAGAAGCGGCGAGACCTGGTAGCCAACGATGCGGTCGAGCACACGGCGCGCCTGCTGGGCATCGACTAAATCGCGATCGATCGCGCGAGGATGTTCAAAAGCTTCCTGCACCGCCTTCTTGGTGATTTCGTTGAAGGTAACGCGGCGGATGCGTTCTTCGCCCGGCTCTTCTTTTTTTGCCTTTTTCTTTTTCGACTTGCTTCCGTTGCCATCTCCGAGTTCTTCGGCCAGATGTGCGGCGATGGCTTCGCCTTCGCGGTCCGGGTCAGGCGCGAGATAGATGTGGTCGGCGGACAAGGCCAGCTTCTTTAACTTCGCCAGCACTTTTTCTTTGCCGGGGATTACGACATAGTCGGTACCGAAGTCGTTCTCGATGTCCACGCCCAGCGTGCTCTTAGGCAGATCTTTGACGTGGCCGAGCGAAGCTTCGACGGTGAAGCCTTTACCCAGATATTTCTGAATGGTCTTCGCCTTGGCCGGCGATTCGACGATGACTAAACCTTTGGACAATGTTCCCTCAGTTCTTAGATTAGATTCCCCGAAGCTAGCACGAATCCATTGCAATCAACAAGTTTGCTGTTTGGCTCGATAAATATCGAGCGTGAGACTATGGGCCTTTCCCAAACTTTAAGATTCTTGAAGCTTTGCACTTCTAGCACCTCCTTCGACCCAAGCTGATCCCTGAAAAGCTGACAGCTAGAAGCTCTTAACAAAATTCTTGCCGGGCAGTTGCTTTATCCTGCCGGCCAGCTCTAATTCGAAAAGCGCCGCAAAAATCCCTGAAGACGAAATCGCCGGTTCAAGCCGTTCTATGAGCTCGTCCATCTGGATGGCCTCGTCAGCTTTGAGGAGGGCCAGTATCTTCTTTTCATGGGGCGGCAAATCGGGTTCGCTAAATAAAGATGCGTTTTCGCTGGCTTTGGATTCATTGCCGGTATCGGGTATCAGCGTATGTTGAACATTCGATGGGAGTTCCTCCCAGATGTCCTCCCAGGTCGCAACCAGCTTGGCACCTTGCTTAATGAGCGTGTTAGGCACCCACGAGCCTTTGTTGGTAACATTGCCGGGCACGGCGAAAACCTCGCGGCCCTGTTCGAGTGCGCAGCGGGCAGTGATACGGGTGCCGCTATATTCCGCCGCTTCGACGACGAGAACACCGAGCGATAGACCACTGATGATCCGATTGCGGATGGGGAAATTCTGAGGCGCGGGGAAGGTATTCAGCGGAAACTCGGAGACGATTGCTCCGCCCAACGCAAGAATCTGGTCGGCTAACCGAGAGTTCTCTTTGGGATAGATTTCATCGACGCCGGTGCCCAAGACGGCCACGGTTTTCCCTTTTGCGTGCAAAGCGCCGCGATGGCCTGCGCTATCGACGCCGCGAGCCAGTCCGCTGAAAATTACCAAGCCTCGCGCGGCAAGGTCACACGCCAACCGCTCAGCCATACCGAGGCCGTAGGGTGTGGGATGGCGTGTTCCGACGATGGCAATACCCGGCTGCGTGATTGCGGAAACGTTACCGCGAATGTACAGGACGGGCGGGGGATCGTAAATCTGTTTGAGTCGTGCCGGATACGCGGGGCTATCGAGTACCAGCAATTGCACATTATTGGCCGAAGCCTTGGCGAATTCATCATGGGCCATTTCGATGGAGCGGCCCGTTCCGATTGATTGGGCGGAAACGGCTTGCAAACCAGTTGCTTCCAAATCGGTCAGAGTGGCTTGAAAAATGGCTTGAATACCTCCCATGAACTCGACTAACTTGCGAATGCGCGTCGGTCCGAGACCGGGCGTCAGCGAAAGCGCAAGCCATTGCAGAGTCAGTTCATCCGGCTTTTGTACGTCCGGTTCCTGCTTCTGTACCACTCTCTTAATTGCGGTCGAGTTTGTCATGGCATTCTCCTAGCGGTCCGTCGCCGCGGCATTCCCGCTCAAACCGCGAACTCTATAGGCCGTCGAAAATGCGTGTCAAGGACATACGTCACACGTTTGCTAGAATTTATGTGTAAATCAAATGAGACACCTTCGCATTTCCGCCATTTCGTACCTCAATACCGCGCCGCTCATGTGGGATTTTGAGCATGGCGACGCGGGTAAAGACTTTGAAATCAGCTATACGCTGCCTTCGCTGTGCGCGAAGGCCTTAAGAGATGGTACCGCTGACATTGGCATCATCCCGGCGGCAGCCTATGCCAGCATCCCGGATCTTGTAATCCTTCCCGGGGTAGCGATTGCCTCGCGCCAGGCGGTCAGGTCGATTCTGCTGGTAAGCAAAGTTCCAATTGAGAAGATCCGCACGATCGCGCTCGATACCTCGTCGCTAACATCGGTCGCCTTAATCAAAGTGCTGTTTGCCAAATGGTGGAGCGCCAGCCCAGGCTTTCATGCCATGGAGCCGAATCTCGATGCAATGCTGGCGACGCATGATGCCGCGCTTATGATCGGCGACCCCGCTCTCAAGATAGATCGATCGCGCTATCTCACCTGGGACTTGGCCGAAGAGTGGATTAGGCTCACTGGCAAGCCTTTTGTGTTCGCGTTTTGGGCGGTTCGGCGCGCGGCTTTACCTCAAGCTCGGCCATCGTTGGATTTAGCAGCCGTGTTTCAACAATCTCGCGATCATGGGCTGGCCGCGGCAAACATTGATCAAATTGTGCGGGAGTGGTCGCCGAGATTATCGCTTGCAGAAGAGAGCATCCGCAGCTATCTCACTGACAACATCTATTACGATCTCGATCCAGCGTGTATGGAGGGCTTGCGGCTCTTTTATCGCTATGCGCAGGAGTGTGGCGCATTACCCCTGGCGCCAGAAATGCACTTTCTTTATGCGGCGAATGCCGCAATTGTGTAGTGCATACCCTGGCTGCCTTGTAAACTTCTTAGACTGAATGCTGCCGCATTTATCTCCCCTGCTTGCAATTCCGATCTGGAGACGACTCCGCAATCTGGGCGGAATTGGCTTGGTTCTTTTGGGCATAGCCGACAACTCGCTGATCCCCCTGACCGGAAGCATGGATGTGCTAACCATCTGGTTGGCCGCGCGCCATCACGAACCGTGGCCGTACTACGCCCTGATGGCAACCCTCGGCGCAGTCGGCGGCGGCTACATTACGTTTAGTCTGGCGCGCAAGGGGGGCAAACAGACCATGGAACGCAAGCTCTCGAAACACAGGGCCACACAGGTCCGCGCAGCCTTTGAACGTTGGGGCTTTGGCGCGGTTGCATTGCCTGCATTGATGCCTCCGCCATTTCCATTTGTACCGTTCTTGTTAGCGGCGGGCGCCATGCAGTATTCCAGTAAAAAGTTTCTGGCGGCTTTGACACTTGGGCGCGGCATTCGATACACCATTGCCGCTTATTTGGGATTTCATTATGGCCGGCACATTCTGCGTTTCTTCTCCCGCTATTACAAACCGGCCATCGCTGTTCTGGTCGGGCTGGCAGTTATAGGCGCAATTCTGACCTTAGTTCAGTATCTTCGGTACAGGAAAAGATAAGCCCTCGGCCAACTTGGATTAAGCCTCTATCGTCCGTTAGAATTGAGTAGCAAACATGTCCATAACGAAACAAGAGGCACTCGATCTGTTCAATTCCGATGACTTAATCGGCATTGGCATGGAAGCTGACGCAGTTCGCCGCAGGCTGCATCCGGACGGCGTGGCGACCTACATCATCGACCGCAACATTAATTACACGAATTTCTGCACTGAATACTGCACGTTTTGCGCTTTTTACCGTCCACTGAAGGGTCCGCAGGCCAAAGAAGGTTACATCCTCGAGTTTGAGACCATTTACGACAAAATCCAGGAGACGGTGGAGAACGGCGGTACGGGCGTTTTGATGCAGGGCGGACTGCATCCTGACCTGAAAATTGACTGGCACGAGCGGATGCTAAGCGGCATCCGCCAGCGTTTTCCCAAGGTTCACTTGCACTGCTATTCCGCTTCAGAAATCATTGCGATTGCGGAGTACAGCGATCTCAGTATTCGCGACACAATCATTCGCTTGCGCGATGCGGGGCTGGATTCTATACCCGGCGGCGGAGCCGAAATCCTAGACGACGAAGTGCGGCACCGGATTGCCCGCCTGAAATGCCTTACTGACGATTGGCTCAACGTGCATCGCACGGCGCATCAACTCGGAATGAGAACGACGGCGACCATGATGTTTGGCGTCGGAGAGAGTTATGAGCATCGCGTGAATCACTTCCAGCGGCTCTATGAGTTGCAGGAAGAGACGGGCGGGTTTACGTCTTTTATTCCGTGGAGCTTTCAGCCTACGAACACCGCGTTGGGCGGCCGCAAATGGGATGAGGCGACCGCGGTTGAGTATTTGAAGACGCTGGCCATTTCGCGCATTTATCTTTCGAATTTTCTGAATGTGCAGTCAAGCTGGGTAACCCAAGGGCTGAAAGTCTGCCAGATGGGCTTGCGCTTTGGTGGCAACGACGTCGGCTCGGTGATGCTCGAAGAGAACGTCGTCCGGGCGGCGGGCGTGACCAACTGCACCACGGAAGAAGAATTGCGCCGCATCATCCGGGATGCCGGATTCAAACCGGTGCAACGCGACTCCTTGTACAGAACCTATTTCCTGAACTAACGTCCGGCGACATTTGCAACATCCCGAATTTCGAGACAAATGCTAACCTCCTCCCATCTTTTGACGATTGCGTTTGCTCCGCACGGAGTCGGCCACTACATCCGCCAGCATTTTCTGGACACAACGTTCAAAGGCCTCTATCAGGTCAATACCTTTGACGTAGAGCTGCTGATTCCCTACTTCATTGTTTTGGTCCTGCTGGCGGCATATGGAGCACATCGCTACGTGCTGGTTTATCTGTACTACAAGAACAAGAAAAACCGAACTACCGAACCTGCGAGCCACTTTGAAGAGCTTCCACGGGTCACGGTCCAGTTGCCAATTTTTAATGAGCAGTTTGTCATCGAACGTTTGCTGGAGGCGATTTCGCAGCTCGATTATCCACTGGACAAACTCGATGTGCAGGTGCTCGACGACTCGACCGACGAAACTATCGCGGTAGCGAAAGGTTTGGTCGAGCATTATGCGGCCCGCGGATTCCCCATCACTTATCATCACCGCAGCAATCGCGAAGGATATAAGGCAGGCGCTTTGGCGGCTGGGCTGAAATCAGCCAAAGGCGAATTCGTTGCGATTTTCGACGCTGACTTCGTGCCGCCGCCGGATTTTCTGATGAAGACGATCCACCATTTGCATGATCCGAAAATCGGCATGGTGCAGACGCGCTGGACGCATATCAACCGCAACTATTCATTCCTGACGGAAGTTGAAGCGATTTTGCTCGACGGCCACTTTGTGCTGGAACACTCCGGCCGCGCCCGGAGCGGCGTGTTTTTCAACTTCAACGGCACCGCTGGCGTTTGGCGGCGCACGGCGATTGAAGAAGCCGGGGGCTGGCAGCACGACACCCTGACAGAAGACACCGACCTTTCCTATCGGGCGCAGCTGAAAGGGTGGAAGTTTATCTATTTGCAGGATGTGGAGTGTCCGGCGGAACTGCCGGTTGAAATGACGGCATTCAAAACGCAGCAGGCGCGATGGGCGAAAGGACTGATACAAACCGGCAAGAAAGTTCTGCCGCGCGTCATGAAGAGCAACGAGCCCTTTCACGTCAAGCTGGAAGCCTGGTTCCATTTGACGTCGAACCTGAGCTATCCGCTGATGTGTGTGCTCTCAGTCTTGCTCTTACCAGCGATGATCATCCGCTTCTACCAGGGATGGTTTCAGATGTTGTACATTGACATTCCGCTATTTCTGGCTTCGACGTTTTCCATTTCCAGTTTTTATCTGGTTTCACAACGAGAACTGTTTCCACGAACCTGGCTTCGAACTTTCCTCTACTTGCCATTTCTCATGGCTTTGGGAATCGGCTTGACTGTGACGAACACACGGGCCGTGTTTGAAGCGCTGATCGGAAAGAAAACCGCCTTCGCGCGTACCCCGAAATATCGTGTAGAAAACAAGAAAGACAAAGTACGCGCTAAGACCTACCGCAAACGCCTCGGCTGGGTGCCGTGGCTGGAGCTTGCGATTGGCACATATTTCGCCTTTACCGTTTATTACGCCGTGGACAATGAAAATTACCTGACCATTCCATTTCTCGTGCTGTTTGTGGTTGGATATTGGTACACAGGATTGCTGTCACTATTGCAGGGCCGCTTCTCCGGTTTGTCGCTGAGCGTGGAAACACATACCAAGCCGTTTTCAGTCGGAGTTTAGTTCGATCTGGGATTCGATGCGCAATTTGATATCCTAGGTAATCGTGCGGATGATCTGGTGGTTCCTGATCTTGGCCCTCAGCGCTGGAGCGGCGTTGTGGGCGGCGGTGTCGGCATATCTTCGGGTACGACGGCATATGAAAATTGGCGTCCGTAGCTCGCACTTGCCCGAAGAGCATGCCGGGCAAGTGCATAGCAACGAAGAGAATTAAGAACCTATTATCTTAAACTTCTGGAGGCGAGCACTATGGCAAAACCGGCAGCTCAAACTCTCGGCAGCTATCGCACAGCGGAATGGATGCGGCAGGTTGCGATTGTGGTTGGCGCAAGCTTATTTGTTGCCATTTGCGCCCGAATCACCGTACCCTTGCCGTTTACTCCTGTCCCGCTCACCTTGCAAAATTTTGGCGTGCTTCTCGTCGGCTTGAGTTTAGGAAGCCGCAGAGGGTTCGCGGCGCTGGCACTGTATTTGATTGAGGGTGCTTCCGGAATGCCGGTGTTCAATCCCACAGGCCCGGGCGGACTGGCGCAGTTGCTAGGCCTCACGGGAGGATTCTTGCTTGCGTATCCGTTCGTCGCGGCATTAGCCGGTTGGATTGCTGAGCACGGGCGCCGGACGTTTGCTCGCGCGGCCATCGGGGCCCTGCTTGGCGAAGTTCTTCTTTTTGCGAGTGGCATCGGCTGGCTGGCAGTCCTGACCCATTCGTTCGCGCAAGCAGTACGATTTGGGCTTTATTGGTTCATCTTCGCGGAAGTGATCAAGATTATGGGCGCGGCTGCAATCTCCTCGCGTTGGCGTAAGACCAACGTCTAGCAGTTAGTTTTCGAACCAGGCTTTTGAGAAATCAAGGAAATTTATGTCAAGCAGTGTCTCTGAAATCACCCGCGAAATCACCGTGGCCCACAGCCCGGATTCCGACGACGCGTTCATGTTCTACGGGCTGGCGACCAACAAAGTACGCGTCCCCGGACTTCGCTTCACGCATACGCTGTGCGACATCCAGTCGCTCAACCAGAAAGCAATGGAGGGCGAAGGCCTTTACGACGTTACCGCCATCTCGTTCCACGCTTATCCCTATATCCAAAAGAAGTACGCGTTGCTGCCGAGCGGTGGCAGCGTGGGCGACGGATACGGCCCCATGATTGTGGCCACGCGCGCCTTTTCTCTCGAAGACATTAAGCAGAAACGGATTGCCGTACCCGGCACTCTGACGACGGCTTACCTCGCATTGAAATTATTCGCGCCGGGAATTGAAACCGAAGTCGTTCCTTTTGACCAGATTATTCCTCAAGTGCTCGAAGGCAAATACGAAGCCGGATTAATCATTCATGAAGGCCAGCTCACGTATGCGAAATCCGGACTGCATCGCATTGTGGATCTCGGCAGGTGGTGGCATTCCGTGACGGGCTTGCCGCTGCCGCTCGGCGGCAACGCCATACGCCGCAGCCTCGGCCCTGAGTTGATGTCGAGCGTCGGAGCCGCTCTGCGCGACAGCATTCAGTATGCGCTCGACCATCGCGAAGAAGCTTTGGCTTACGCCATGCAGTTTGCGCGGGACCTGGATCCGCAACTCGCGGACAAATTCGTCGGCATGTATGTCAACGAGCGTACGCTTGATTACGGCGCGGATGGGCGTGAAGCCGTGCGCCGTTTGCTGGAGATGGGCCACAACGCCGGAATTATCCCACAGAGAGCAGACGTCCAGTTCGTGGCTTAAGTCTTCTTAGCGTTTCTTACTTCAGAGTTTCGTGGAACGAGAAAACCGGATCCAGGTCCACTGGAACCTGCGAAGCGGTCTTCAGGGTAGCCACCAGTTCCGCGGGCATCACGTCGTATTTCTTGAACCAAGCTTCCGCCCGCGCCCGGTCTCCCGTTGCTTCCATATCGAGAAGGATTTTGGCAAGACTAGCGATCACCTGAGGCATGCGCGCAAAGTCAACCGCATAGCGTCCTGAGGCCTCGCGCTTGATCGCGCCATTTTCCAGAAGATAATTGAACTCCATCATCTCCGCCTGGCCGTGAGCTTCGGCTGCGCCGAAACGGACGGTACGAAAGATGCCTCCAACGTAGGAAGCGTAGTACTCATCGAGTTTCTCCTTCGGCAGCGCGTCGTGGTCAACCAGCCACTTGAGCGAGTACATACCGACGACGTCAGCTTTAGATTCCTCTAGCCCGCTATATGCTGGTCCAATCGCTTCTCGAATGCTTACCTTGCCGGTCGGAGTGCGGGCATAGGCCGGTCCAAGCCCATGACAAATTTCGTGCATGATAGTGCTGTAGAGATAGCCTTGGCCGGATACTTTCGCAGCCTGATCCGGACGCATGACGTGGTGCGCGACGGGAAGAATGATGTATGCCACGCGCGCGTCCATGAAATTCTTAAAGAATAATTTCTTGCTGCCTTTTTGTTCGTGCACACGCGGATCATTCGGCAAATTGTCGGCAACAGCCTGATAGCCGTGAGTTAAATCGCCAGCGCGGAACGGTGCGTCGACGACTTCCATCGGACTCTGCAACCCGTGCTTGGAAGGCCGGTCCTCGGGCGCCAGCGGGAGCGAGTCTTGAATATCCGCAACATATTTCTGGAACAGTGCTAATTTCTTGCTCTCTTCATCATTCCTAACTAGAACGGCCGCGCCGTAGGTCGCCTTTACCCCCAGCAGGTCGTCATCGTACGTCTCATATGGCGCGAAAATCAGATCAAACTTTGGATCTTTCAGGTCCAGCCACGCCAGGTCACTCGGAAAATAGTCGTCGCTGAGCAGTGCGTCGGCCCGCAGCCGGAGGTACTTCGCGAAGGCAGCATCTGCGCTCAGGTCGGCAGCTTCGCGCAGGTCTTGGGCTGCCGGCTCGAGAAATGCCCGATAGGCGACATGATAGGGCAAGCCTTCGAGTTGATCTCCCGCCTGGCGCACGACGGTCGTGGAGCTATAAATTTCATCTTTCTTCCGGGGATCGTCGGCGACGAACTTCTCAAGTTCTTGGCGCGTCAAGCCGAGGGGGTAAAACCCTCTCCCCGGTGGCATGGGTGCAGTGCCGACGAACGGCTTATCTTCATCGAGCAGGTCGAAGCGTGAGGCGTTAATCCAGATATACCGTCGCAACGCGATATCCTGCGGATTCTTACTGCTGAGCAAGGATTGATAAAGTGTGAGACCATCCGGATCCATCTGTCGCCAGTAAATCTCCTCGAGATATTGGCACGCGTCCACGAGTTTCCTGACCATTTCCTTTTCGCGATCGGTCAATGTGGCGTCATGAAATGGCATATCAACGCGCCGAAACTTGGCGAGCCGCTGGTCAAGGTCAGGCGCAACATGCATAGACGCGGACATCGCAGTCGATGTGGCTGGTTTGGCACTTGGTTTGTCTGCCGCGAATACCGAAAAGGAGAACGCAAAACAGAGAATAGAGGAGAGTACTCTAAGAAGCCCGGAGTGAATCATCGTTTTGGATTTTATCAGAGACATTCTACCCACGCTTGGTTCCCCAGGCTGTCTCGATTCGTTATCATGAAATAATGCCGCGCGCGCTTACCCGCCAAGTTCTTTTGATCGACGCCGATGATACCTTGTGGGAAAACAACATCTACTTCGAAAGTGCAATCGCTGGCTTCATTTCGTTCCTCAATCACCAGGCCTATTCAGCGGCGCAAGTCCGCGAAGTACTGAACCAGGTAGAACGGGAATGCATACTCAGCCACGGATATGGATTGCACAGCTTTGCCCATGCTTTAGTGCATACTTTTGAACGTTTGGCGGTTGAACCGCTGACGCCGGCTCTGCATGAAACGATTCGTGGATTCGCTCACGCGATCGCCGAGCACCCAATCGAAATTCTGCCAGGGATTCCTGAAACCCTCGATCATCTGGCCGCGCGCCATGAGATCATGCTGGTCACTAAAGGGGATGTGACAGAACAGTCCGGCAAGGTCGAGCGCTCGGGACTCAAAAAATATTTTGCCGCGATCGAAATCATTCCAGATAAGAACCCAGCGGCTTACGGGCAGCTTATCGACAAGCATGCACTCAATCCGCGGTCGACGTGGATGATCGGCAACAGTCCCAAATCAGATGTGAATCCGGCGCTGGCCGCTGGATTGAACGCGGTGTTCGTCCCGCATGACAACACGTGGATCCTGGAACACGAAGAATTTGCCGAAGCGCCACACCCGCAGCAATTGCTGGTGGTGGAACGCTTCGGCGATTTACGCCGGCATTTCTAAAAATTCCAAGGCGGTTACCGTCCGACGGGCGCCGGATTGCCGCAATGCTGATCGAAAGCTTTCTTCAGCTCGAAGGCAATGTCCGCGGCTTCCCGGTGCTCGATGTCGCTGCGCTGCATCATGTGCACAAGTTTGCCGTCGCGCAAAATAGCAATCGAAGGTGACGACGGCGGATATCCGGTGAAATAACTGCGGGCTTGTTCCGTAGCTTCTTTATCCTGCCCGGCAAATACTGAGAACAATTTCTCTGGCCGTGCGGCATTCTGTAAGGCAGCACGCACGGCCGGACGCATCCTGCCTGCGGCGCAGCCGCAAATCGAATTCACTACAATCATCGTCGTGCCAGTCTGGTTGGGAATCGCCTCGTCCACTTCCTGCGCGGTACGCAGTTCCTTCACACCAAGTCGCGTTAATTCCTCGCGCATGGGCACAATCATGATTTCCGGATACATTTCGTCTCCTCGAACTAGGATACTTATAGGTTAGCAGAACCCCGATGCATAGCAGTATCACCGAGGTCACCTGAACGCCATCACCGGCGCGGTTTTTGCTCGTATATAGTTGATGCTCTAGGTCATGTTGATTCAGGAAAACATTGCGCTGGCTCCCTTCACCACGCTCCGCGTCGGCGGCCCGGCGCGCTATTTTGTAGAAGCGCGCACGACCGAAGAAGTCCATGAAGCAGTTAGCTATGCGCGAACGAATCACCTGCCTCTATTTATTTTGGGAGGCGGTAGCAACCTCGTCGTAGCCGATGCGGGCTGGCCAGGCTTGGTCTTGAAGATTGGCATTATGGGCATCAACCATCGCCATAGCCATCACGAACCCGTATTTGACGCCGGGGCAGGCGAAGATTGGGATTCTTTTGTCGCGGCCACCGTGGCCCACAATTGTTCCGGAATCGAGTGCCTGAGCGGGATCCCCGGAACGGTGGGCGGCACGCCGGTTCAGAATGTAGGCGCATATGGTCAGGAAGTCGCTGACACGATCCAGTCTGTGAGAGTGTTTGATCAGCAAACCATGCAGGAAGACGAGCTATCCAAGAAAGAATGTGGCTTTGCTTACCGTGCCAGCATTTTTAATACAACGGCACGAGACCGCTACATCGTTCTGCAAGTTTCTTATTCACTACCGCATGGCGGCGAGGCCCACATCGCCTATGCCGACTTGAAAAAATACTTTGCGGGAAGGGCGACTCCTCCCACTCTTGCCGAAACACGTGAGGCCGTCCGCAGTATTCGAGCCAGCAAAGCAATGCTCATAACCGAAGGCGATGCTGACAGCCGCAGCGCGGGCTCGTTTTTCAAGAATCCCATTCTAAGCGCGGAAGAATATGCCCGTCTCATGCGGCTAGCCGCGGAGCGAGGCATGGAGATACCGAGTTATCCCGCGCAGGGCGCGCAAAGAAAGGTTTCCGCCGCATGGCTGGTGGAACATTCCGGCTTTGCCAAGGGATTCAGCACCGGTCGCGTCGGCATTTCGCGCAAGCATGCCCTGGCTATTGTGAATCGTGGTGAGGCGACTGCGGCGGAGGTCATCGCGCTGAAAAATCAGATTCAAGAGGGCGTGCAGAACGAATGGGGCGTTGCGCTCGACGCTGAGCCCGTCTTTATCGGTTTCTAAGGAGCGGTGGGCGGCGCCGCCCCAGATTGCATCCAACCCTCGTCCCGGGCACGAGTTGGAATCAGTCAATCCAGCCCCGGCGTGGCCGCCATTCTATCTATCGGCAAGACGAGCTGCCGTCTTGAATATCTCAAGAAACATTGCCCGTGTCAGCTTCCCTGTCTGCGTGTTCTGGTTCGAAGGATGATAAGAAGCAAGCAAAGTCTTCCCATCTGGCAACGCGTACGTCGCCCCATGTGCGAACACATACGCTTTCTTGGAAGCGAGTATACCTATTCGTTTCAATCGATTCAGGTAGGCCTCGAAGCCAATCTTCCCCAGTGCGACCACAACTTTGAGATTCTTCAAGCCGAGAATCTCGCGATCAAGATATTCCGCGCAATTTGCCAATTCTTGGGGCAGCGGTTTGTTATCTGGCGGGGCGCAGCGCGCGGCTGCGGTAATGTACAAATCTTTAAGCTCCAAGCCATCCTCGCGGCTGGTTGCCGTGGGCTGATTGGCGAATCCAGTTTCATAGAGCACCGGATACATAAAATTTCCCGAAGCATCGCCCGTGAATGGCCGCCCGGTGCGATTCGATCCATGCGCTCCCGGCGCCAACCCTATCACCAACACGCGCGCATTAATGTCGCCGAAGCCGGGTACAGGCTTGCCCCAATACTCGTGGTCGCGATAGGCGCGTCGTTTCTCCGCCGCAATTTTCTCTCGATATGCGACCAATCGCGGGCAGCGCGTGCAGGCGATGATTTCTTTGTTAAGGACGCTCAGCCAGTTCATTCCTGCTACTTACTCTATAACGAGCGCACTAATCGAAGCACGCTCATTACGGCCGCGGCAAGCTTGTTCCGTCGTCATCCTGACCCAAAACCTGCTTGGCAACGCCCATTAGCCGCGCACTCAGTTTAAGATGAGCGCTGTCAGCCGCTTTCAAGTTAATTTCAAACCGAACCCGGTCACCATCGCGGACAAAGTCAATCATGCCGCCCATTTGGACGAAACCCTTAGTATCGCCAACGGTCAACACGCCGGCGCCCTTCAACTGCTGAAGAATCTGGGGAATTCGCCGCGTTTCCGACGCTGCAATAAATAGAATCTGGCATGTCCTCAGGTCCGTGGCATCTGCAGACCGGCCAACGACGATCCTGCGACCGTCAAGTGTCTTGCCCGCAATGATCTGATCGAGGTTGGCGCCGAACGGGTCTCTACCCAATAGGCAGATGCGAAAAGGAGCGTCGGCGGTGGCAAACGTGCCAGCAGGCCACTCCACGAACTTGGCAAAATTGAATAGGAAAGCGGCCTTGACCTCGTATTCGGAAGGCGACTGCGCCCGGCTACAGACGAACGCTGCGCCCAAGAATATGGCGATCAACCCAAGCCGCCGAACCGAACCCCCGCGAGGCCTCGTCATCCGTCGAGCTGATTTTTTCGCCTCCTGAGCTGTTTGGGCGCGGTTCACAATCGCATTTTCTCCAAAGTGACTCGCCGCGTGCGTAGTCCAGGTTCAGAACCGGGCCGTAATTTTTACACGAAAATTTCGGCCATCTTGTTCGATCGAGTCTTCTACGTCCTCGGGCCGCCCCGGGTTGAAATATTTCTTGTCGAGAATGTTGTAGGCGCTAACCGAAGCGTCCAAATGTTTACCCAGTGTGTGTCCGAGCATGGTGACATTGAAAACTGCAAAGCCACTCACTGTATTTCCTGTGAGTGTCTGCACCGGACTCGTGTATTGTGCATCCATGCTTGCGGTTAATCGTCGTCCCGCGACCGGTAGGCTTAGATTTAGTTTGCCCAGATGTTGCGGCGAGTTGGTGAGCACTTGTTGGGCCGCCGACTGCACCGTATTCGTATAGCTATAACTCGCCCGGCCTTCGATTCCCGATATCATCCGCGCGTCTAGTTCCAGTTCCAAGCCTGTGGCGCTCGCGTTTTCAGCATTGCGGTAAACTGATTGCCCATCCCCTGGGTTCGTTTCAAGAGTTATAAGATTGTCGATCCATTTGTGAAAGATGCTACCCGAACAGGTAAGGTGTGGGCCAAGTGCCTGTTCGACGATGCCCTCTAGACTACGGATTTTTTCCGGCTGGAGTTGCAGGTTATCGTCGAACAATGCGCCGTCATCCGGCATTAGTTCAAAAGGCTCCGGGGCGCGAAACGCCGTACCGTAGAGCAATTTCAAGGTGGTGGGGTGCGTGACGTGATAGATCAGCCCCAAGCGCGGATTCGTCGTCCCTCCAAAATCATCATAGTGATCGTAGCGAATGCCGGCACTCAGCGTGAGCGCTTGCGTTATGGCAAACTCATCTTGCCCATACAAAGCCCAAATAGCAGAACTTGCGGGCACTTCAGTAAAGCTATTGTCCTGTGCGCTGTAGTTGCCTTGATCTTGGCGCAGATTGTCGGTGATTTCCGTGCCCAGGGTGATTCTGTGTTTTTCCAATAGGGTTCGGCTAAGTTTCACTTCGCTGTCCCACCAATTTCCTCTGAAGGAATACGTGTCCACGGTGGTAGAGCCATCGGGCAATCCCGTGGAGTAGGCCACCGGCGCTTGCAGCCGAGCCTGGTCATAAGATGTACGTGCCGTTAAATCCCACGCCTGCCATAAAGAATGCTGATAGCTGAGATCGACGTACTGATGGTAATCGAAATTCTGCGTACGGGGGTCATTGAACAACGCGCCGTAATAAGCCGTGGGCACTCCCTTGTCGCGCGCGCTGTACAGACCTTGGAGGGTGAATCCGTGAAAGCTGATGGTCGCAAGAATGTGTTGAAAGCTCTCGTAATCGGTGCCGCGCGTAATCCCGTAATTTGTTGCGGTACTGTCGAACTGTGGGAAGAATAATGTCTGGCCCTGACTGTTATAAAAAGTGCCTGAGAGCAACATGTCCACGCCGCGATATCGCGCGCCGTATGTGGCCCGCCCCTGATACGTCCCGTAACTCGCCGGCGCGAAGGCAATCTCCAGACCCTTGGCTTGAGCGGCTTTACGCGTGATGACGTTAATAACCGCAAAAAATGCGTCCGCCCCGTATAGGGACGATCCGGGCCCTCGAACTATCTCCAGGCGGTCGATCAGATCTACATCGACCAGGAATTCCGTCCCCAGGTACGGCTGTCCGAAAACATTGTCATTGATACGGTGACCGTCGATAAGCACCAGGATCCGGTTGTTGGAGTCGCCCAGACGTCCGAATCCCCTCACGCCGACGAAACTGTAATCGCGATCGTAGGTAATGTAGAAGCCACGCACGCTTTCAAGAATTTCCGCGAGGGAGCGGTAGCCATATTTCTGTATCTCCTCAGCCGTAATTACAGTCACCGAGGATGGCGCGTCGCTAACGCTCTGCATGTGTTTCGATGCACTGTAAACCTGGATATTGGCCAACTCTTCCAAACTCTTGTCGGCGAGATCGGGTTGCTGGGCGAATAACATCCAGTTCAGGAAAGCCGGCAGAAACATCGTCGCTGCGTGACGCGCGCGGGATGAAGCAAGCACACGTATGCCTCGCCACTCCGGTAGATGCATACCAATTTCTTCGACAGGCCGGCTTTATTTCTTTAGGTGAGGGTGGAAAACCAAGGGACGGGGTTCACCTGGGCTCTTCGGGGGTCAAAAGGTCTCAGTAACCAGCCCGCATTTTTTCTTTCACGCTGTGCGCGAGCTTCTCGACCTCATCAGCCTTGCGAATAACATCCAGAGAAAGCATGTTCTCGTTCGATTTATCCACCGCATCTTTCAACTCCGTGGCGAGCTTGAGTAACTGGTCCGTATCGCGTTTGATGTCTTCCTGACGGGCATGATTGGCCTTCTTGGCCATGTCTCTCTCGATGCGAATGCGGTCTTCGTCTGGCGCGGGCGTCGGAGGCGGAAAAGGCGAGGGCGCCGGAATTTGTGGTTGCTGATCCATCTGGAGAGGAAAGCTGGCAGCAGGTGCCAGCGTTATGCAGGCCAACAGCATCAATGAGCGCATGTGAAACATGGAACCACCTCGCGTCAGCGGAATATGAAATTATACGGATGGATGCACGGTGCGCGACTTGCGATGCCAGTTGGCGCAAAAACAAAGCGGGAGCCGAAGCTCCCGCCTCTTTTCGGACGAACGTTTTCGAACGAACGTTCGATCTATAACGAGCTCATATTGGCCAGGAATTCGTTGTTCGACTTCGTCTTATTCAGCTTGTCGATCAGCAATTCCATCGCTTCCACCGGTGACAGCGGATTCAGCACCTTGCGCAGTACCCAGATTCGCGAAAGATCTTCTTTCGGAATCAGCAGCTCTTCTTTGCGGGTACCTGAGCGCTGAATATCAATCGCGGGGAATGTGCGCTTGTCCACGAGCTTGCGATCGAGGATAATTTCCGAGTTGCCGGTGCCTTTGAATTCTTCAAAGATCACGTCGTCCATACGGGAACCGGTATCGATGAGAGCGGTTGCAATAATCGTCAAAGACCCGCCTTCTTCAATGTTGCGTGCCGAGCCAAAGAAGCGTTTGGGGCGCTGCAACGCGTTGGAATCGACGCCGCCGGAGAGCACTTTGCCGGATGGCGGAACAATCGTGTTATAGGCGCGAGCTAAGCGCGTAATTGAATCGAGCAGAATTACAACGTCGCGCTTGTGCT
Organism: Terriglobia bacterium; assembly: GCA_963702965.1. GTDB lineage: Bacteria > Acidobacteriota > Terriglobia > Terriglobales > Acidobacteriaceae > JAJPHW01. Next base: position 1,660,263 of record OY969776.1, on the reverse strand, counting down.
CAACCAGGCGCTTGGCTTTTTCGATCACCATTTCCGCCACTTGCACGTGGCGCGCCGCCGGTTCATCGAAAGTCGAGGAAATAACCTCGCCCTTCACCGAACGCTGCATGTCGGTAACTTCTTCCGGCCGCTCGTCAATGAGCAAAACCATCAGCACCACTTCAGGGTGGTTTGTCGTAATGGAATTGGCCACGTTCTGTAGCAGCATCGTTTTGCCGGCGCGGGGAGGCGAAACGATGAGACCGCGCTGGCCTTTTCCGAGCGGCGTGAGCAAATCCATCACACGGGCGCTGACGTTTTCGCGCACAGTCTCGAGTTTCAGTCGCTCCTGCGGATAAAGCGGGGTCAAGTTGTCGAAGAGAATCTTGTTGCGCGCTTCGTCAGGCGACTCGAAATTCACCGCTTCGATCTTGACCAGCGCAAAATACTTTTCGCCTTCGTGGGGCGGGCGCACTTGGCCACTAATCGTGTCGCCGGTTTTCAGATCAAACTTACGGATCTGTGAAGGCGAGACATAAATATCGTCTGGGCCGGGCAAATAGTTGTAATCCGGCGAGCGCAAAAATCCGTAGCCGTCAGGCAAAATTTCCAGCACGCCTTCGGCAAAAATGTGGCCTTCTTTTTCGCTTTGCGCTTGAAGAATTTTGAAGATCAGGTCTTGCTTGCGCAATCCGCTGGCGCCGGGAAGATCCAACGAGCGGGCAATCTTGGTTAGTTCGGTAATGTTTTTTTCTTTTAGTTCAGCAATGGTCATTCACTCACCTGCGAGGAGATTTTCTATATGGAGGGTATTCAGCGAAGATCTACATGGCGGGAGGGCGCAGGGCAGGGCTGCTTATGCAGCCCGCCGTTGTGCCTCAGCAAAGTTCTCCGGCTCGGAGAGGATCGTCTGGCGCTCCGAAGTGGCAATCCGATCCAGGACTTCATTCATGGTTTCCTGGATTCGAGTGTTGGGTTTATGAAATTTGCGCGTCGCCTTTGAGGCGAGCTGGCAAAGCATGTAACGATTCCGCAAAGTATGAAGTGCATCAAAAACGCGATCAGAACGCATGTTGTTTCTCCTTCCAAGTTCCGCCACGCTACGACTCAGTAATACCGCCAAGGCCAGCAGCGTAACTACCACAAATTACATGAGTTGTAGAGGAAACTCTGGTACCTCTATAGATGCCCCGTCTGACCTGAAAGTTTCTCAGAAGCCTTGGAATTTGGCTAGTTATCAGCGGAGGTTCGTAAGACGACTGACTGTAATACGCCTTAGGGACTCTTAAAATTACTCCGCAGCTCCGTGAACGTCAAGTAAATTATTCGGAATTTGGAAGGTTCTAACCCTACGAGGGCATCCCAATCGCACCGCTACCTCCGCCTATACTAATGATTCTACAACAGTTATTACGACCAAAATGTTCTATCCAGCGTCCTGTACTGAATAGCTTCCGCAATATGTTTGGGGTCAATTCCGGCCGCGCCCTCCAAATCCGCAATTGTCCGGGCCACCTTAAGTATGCGGTCGTGCGCCCGTGCCGTTAGTCCCTGTTGTGTCATGGCCCGTTCCAGCAGCTTCTCGCAATCACTATTGAGATCACAGAATGACCGAATGTGCCGTGACGCCATTTGGGCGTTGCAATAAAGCTTTTGTTTCGAAGAAGATGCAAAACGATTAAGTTGGATCTCCCGCGCCTTAACTACCCGTTCACGAATGTCGGCCGAGCTTTCGGGCACCGATCGTGATCGCATCTCCTTATAATTGACCGCCGGAACGTCGATGTGGATGTCAATGCGATCGAGCAAAGGCCCTGAAATCTTGGACATGTAGCGCTGAATAATCGGCGGGGTGCATTGGCATTCGCGGGTCCGGTCGTTGAAATAGCCGCAGGGGCATGGATTCATGGCCGCAGCAAGCATGAACCGCGCAGGAAAGGTCAGCGACATCGCTGCGCGGGCAATACAAACGGTGCCATCTTCCAGTGGCTGGCGCATGACTTCGAGTACATTGCGAGGGAATTCGGGCAACTCGTCTAAGAATAGAACGCCGTTATGAGCTAATGACACTTCGCCGGGGCGCGGGATCGCGCCACCACCGATTAGGCCGGCGTCGGAAATAGTATGGTGCGGCGAGCGGAACGGACGCACACCAACTAATCCTGCACCTGCGTCGAGCACTCCGGCGACGCTATGAATTTTAGTTGTCTCCAGCGCCTCCTCAAAGGTAAATGGCGGCAGGATGGTCGGCATGCGCTTGGCAAGCATGGTCTTGCCCGAACCGGGAGGGCCGATCATCAGAATGTTGTGACCCCCGGCGCACGCGACTTCGAGGGCGCGCTTGGCGGTCTGCTGGCCGCGGACATCTTTGAAATCGACCAAAAAGTGCTGCGCTTCAGTGAGTAACTGCTCGCTATCGACACTTAACGGCAAAATCCCATTGCCCGTATTCACGAAATGAATGACGTCCAACAGCGACTTCACCGGATAAACCGAAACCCCGCCAACCATTGCCGCTTCTTTGGCGTTGAGCTCAGGAACCACCAGCCTCGAAATCTTCTTGCCGCGTGCCTCGATGGCTATAGGTAAGGCGCCGCGCACGCTGCGTATGCCTCCGTCAAGCGAAAGCTCACCGACAAACAGGCAATCCGTGACTTCTTTCTTGTTCAATCCGCCGTAGGCGCCCAAAATTCCTAGCGCCATGGGCAGATCAAATCCGGAGCCCTCTTTCTTGATGTCAGCGGGCGCAAGATTGATGGTGATGTGTGTAGGCGGAATGTCGTATCCGCAGTTCTTCAGGGCCGATCGCACCCGGTCACGGCTCTCGCGCACCGCCGCATCGGGCAAGCCGACGGTGTGAAAGTGCTCCTCGTTGGTCTTGATTCCGGAGACATCCACTTCAACCTCAATGATGCTGGCATCAATGCCATAAACCGCCGCGCTGAGGGTCTTGTAGAGCACACGTTTGCCTGGATGGAGTGACTAAGCCTTCCACCATACGGGAGGACGGCGCTGTGAATATGTGACGGATGAACAGGAAGGGTGTGATGGGTGAACATCAAAAATAGCCCATCGCTGTTATCCCTATTGAGGTTGTGGTTTGGCTGAGATTGTGGTAGGTTACATGTAACCACAGGAGTCTTAAATGCCAGCGCGAACTCAATCCAAGTCCTCACGCGACAAGGTGCGGAAGCATCGCAAGCGTCTACGACAACAAGGATTGCGGCCTATTCAAATCTGGGTTCCTGATATGCGATCCCCGGTTTTTGTGAAAGAAGCGCGCCGCCAATCCCTCGCCGTCGCGAAGAGTTCGCATGCGGAAGCTGATCAGGACTTTATTGATAGTGTTTCCGATTGGGGCGGTAAGTGAAGCGTGGCGAGATTTGGACGGTGGCTGGGGCCAAAGACTACGCAGGAAAACCGCGTCCCGTCGTAATTCTGCAAGACGACCGTTTCGACAAAACCAAATCAATCACAATCTGTGCCTTCACCAGCGACCCAACTGATGCCCCTCTATTTCGGCTTCCGGTCGAGCCAAATGATGAGAATCGTCTCCGCGGCATTTGCCGCCTGATGGTGGATAAGATCACGACAGTTCCGAAATCAAAAGTAGGCAGGTGTGTAGGGGTCCTCGCAGCCGAGGACATGGTCCGGCTCAATCGGGCTATGCTCGTGTTTCTGGGTATTGCAGGGCCAGCCAACCGAGGGTGATGAACGAACTCTAACAAGAAGTGTCCCGTTCTCCGTCCCGCGATCCAATCTCCCTTCTTTGCCACTCGGCGGATTCCCGGCTTACATATCGCCAAAGTGCACATTCCGTGGAATGGATTGGGAGCTGCACCATCATCAATTGGAATCGTATAGCTGAAGAGACGTGGCGAGGGTTCATGCTGGTTATCTCTCCACGGCCATTGCCACAGCATTCCCACCACCCAAGCACAAGGCGGCAATTCCACGATGCACGTCGCGGCGAATCATTTCATAAATCAACGTCACGAGAACTCTCGCGCCGCTGGCTCCGATGGGATGGCCAATTGCAACCGCTCCCCCATTGACGTTGACTTTATTGGGATCAAGCTTTAGCTCGCGCATCACGCCCAGCGCCTGCACGGAGAAGGCTTCGTTCAGTTCATAGAGATCAACGTCTTCGTTCTTCCATCCCGTCTTTTCCCAAATCGTGCGCACTGCGCCCACGGGAGCCATCATGACCCATTTCGGTTCCACGCCGCTCGTCGCCTGCGCCACAATGCGAACCATCGGAGTGGCACCCAGTTCTTTGGCCCGCTTCGCACTTGTGACGACGACCGCCGCTGCGCCATCGTTTACTCCCGGCGCGTTGCCCGCCGTGACGGTTCCGTCTTTCTTGAACGCGGGCTTCAGTGAACGCAACACTTCGATTGTCGTGTCCTCACGCGGAGATTCATCTTTCTCGAAAAGCACCGGCGCTTCGCCTTTCTTCTTCGCGGGCAGTTCTACGGGAACGATCTGCGACTTGAAGCGGCACTCCTTAATTGCGGAGATTGCCTTGCGGTGCGAATGGACAGCGAACTCATCCTGCTCTTCGCGCGTGATGCCGTATTTCTCCGCCACGTTCTCGCCCGTAATGCCCATGTGGTAGTCGTTGTAAATATCCCAGAGGCCGTCGTTAATCATCGAATCGACGAGTTGCTGATTGCCGAGGCGAAAACCTTTGCGCGCATTTTGCATGAGATAAGGCGCGTTGGTCATTGATTCCATACCGCCTGCAACAACGATAGAACTGTTCTCGGTTTGAATTGCTTGCGCTGCGAGTGCAATTGCTTTCAATCCTGAGCCGCAAACTTTGTTTACAGTCATGGCACCTACTTCAGGAGACAATCCGCCGAAGATTGCAGCCTGCCGCGCGGGATTTTGCCCGAGTCCCGCGGAGATAACATTGCCCATGATGCACTCGTCCACCTGCTCGGGTTTGAGGTTCGCGCGCTTGACCGCTTCTTTGACCACAATCGCGCCGAGTTTCGTGGCGCTCAAATCAGAGAGACTTCCTTGAAATTTTCCCACGGGAGTGCGACAACCAGAAATGATGACAACATCGCCGAAAGCAGCCATTTATGAAGCTCCTATGATGATTTCCAACTCTTCATTATAGATGCACGGCGGATGGAGAAGATGGAATTTGAGTATGAATCGTCATTTACTCACGAGCTGAATTTCCTGAATCACATCGTTCCCTAAACTTGATATCAAGGTCATGAAGATTGATTTCGGTCGTCACAATTCTCATGAAGCGCAGTCGATTTTGAATTCCTTCGCAGAATTTTTTCTCCGGGAGGCAACTCAGGTGACTTTGGTACATCCTCATGGGCCCTCCTTTATGTCATTTTTTTCTTGACATCACTTTTCATTGACTCTATACATCAATCAGTTGCAACAATTCACCGTTGCATATCATCCATGAAAAATGGAAAGGGAGAATAGAACAATGGCAACCAAGAAAAAGGCAAAGAAAGCCGCCAAGAAGAAACACTAAAAGTGTTTCATCTGGAAACCACGGGGACGCCAAAAGCGTCCCCTTAGTTTTTGCAATCGCATTTCTAATTTTCTGAGATCGAAAGAGCGCTTGACCTAACGTCGTAAAATTTCTTTTCAGTCGCCGGGCACAAGTTCTTATAAGCACAAAAGCGGCACTGGAAGCCGGGTTTAGGCTCGAACTCGCCAGTGGAGATACTCGCGGCGGTCGCCAGCACTTTCTTTCGAGCCAACTCCATGTCGGTTGCGCCGCGATGAGTAACGACAGCTTCATTCCCTTCAAGGTTGTAGAGCACCAGACGCTGCGGCTCGTAACCCCATCGCTCACGCGCGGCCAGCGCATAGATCGAAAGCTGTAAACTTTTGTCCGCATCTTCCTGTGATTGTGGCCTGCCCGTCTTATAGTCGGTGATGGTCACGCTGCCATCGCTCGCGCGATCCATACGATCGATTCTCCCCGTGACTGTGGTTCTCCCCAGGTTCACTTCGAACCATTCTTCGGTGTGAAGAACTTCGGGAATGGGTGCATTTTGTGACGCGGCAAAAAACTCGGTCAATTGCCGTAGCCCCTGCTGCTCGTACAACTCATGTTGATAGGCATCTTGCAGTCCTGCACTCGCCAACTCAGCCTTGAACAACTCCAGCAGCGCTTGCTCTGTCATCGGCCTTTGGGCCTGAACTGCCTGGTAGTACGCAAGCAATACGCGGTGTACGGCTGCGCCATATTGCAACGGCCCGGAGGGTTCAGTCGGAAGCCGCCAATCGCGCTCCAATTTGAACTGCAAGGGGCATACCTCGTACCGTGCAACCGAACTGGCGCTCACCCGCAGGCCGAGGTCCAGAGCTGGAGGCAAATTCAGCCACTCCGCCGCGCGAGATGCCGCGGGCTCTGCTGCCGCCTCAGCAAACATGTCGACTTGAAAGGGATGTGGCTGCCGCTCTTGCAAGAAAGACTTCAGACTTCTATTGCCCAGCAACTCGCGCACATAGCCGCTGGGAGTCTTATCCTTTCCTGTACCGGGCTTGGCGTAAATCGTAAGGCCATCGCGAGCCCGCGTCATTGCAACATAAAACAGCCGTCGTTCTTCCTGTTTGGAGAGCTCTTTGTCGTCGTATGCATCGATTGACCCTGGATCGCGGAGCGCACGGGGAAATTCAAAGAGCGGTTCGCGATAATTATCGGGGAAGGACTGCGAATTAGCGCGGAGAATAAAAACGTGATCGAATTCCAACCCCTTCGCCGAATGCGCGGTCATGATGCGGACAGCATCTGAGTCGCTGTTTGAAGGCAAATTGATTGAGCCTCCAGCTTCCCGGAAATGCTCAAGGTATTCAAGAAGTTCACCGGGCTCTCCGGTTTCTGTGATTGCTTTCTTTTCCCACACGCTGACAAACTCCAGTAGGGCCCGGATAGGAGACGACGTCACATCTAACCTAAACAAGCGCGCGATGACTTCGAGCGCGGCACGACTCTTGAGCTTAATCTTGATCTTTTCCCGTGCCTGTTCGATAGCCTGGATGACTTTGTCTCCGCCATCAACTTTGGCGAGAATTTCCGAAGCGTTCGGGATAGCCGTATCACGTGGCAGCGCACGCAGGGCCGCGCGCAGATGTTCTCCCTTGATGGCAAACTGTGGCAACGCGGCAACCCGGAGTAAGCTGGCGCAGTCGTTCGATTGAATGACGATGCGTAGACACGCAAGTATGTCGCGCACAGGTGGCGTGTCTGTTACATCCATGTTTTCAATGGAGAACGGGATCCCCTGCTCGGCCAGTTCGGCAACGATCTCGTTGCGATGGCCATGGGAACGGTAAAGTATCGCAAAGTCGCTCCAGCGTGCGTGGTGCTTGCGCTGGAGTTCTCGTATTTCGCCGGCAATGTCAGAACATTCTGTTTCCTTTCCTCCAGCAACGAACATTACGGGATTGTTCGCAGTGAGTCCTCCGCTGCCCGCTTCTTCATCGCGCGCCGAACTCAACGGCTTGCGCAACTGGACCGACTCGGGATTCTCTGCGATGAGCGCGTGCGCGCACTTAAGAATTGGCGTGATCGAACGGCGATTCTTCTCCAATCGCACTATCTTGGATTGCGGAAAGTGCGTCTGGAAAAAACCAAACGCGGCGCTCGAAGCGCCACGGAAGCGGTAAATCCCCTGGTCGGGATCGCCGACCACAAAAGCATTCGCGGCCTCTCCGGCGAGCATGCGCAGTATCTTAATTTGCGAGACGTTCGCGTCCTGAAACTCGTCGAATAGAATATAGCGCGCATGTTTTTGCTCTTGAGCAAGAAGTGTAGGATCGTCTTTCAAAAGCACATACGCACGCGTGATCATATCGCCAAACGTGCCAAGGTTTTTTTTGCGGAGCATCTCTTCCACCCTGGTAAGGACGCGCGAAATTTCCCGGCAGCGGCTGAGAGCTTCATCGGGAGGAACTATTTCTTTGGATTTCCCGACTCGAGGCAATGGAAGTTTGCCAGACCCAAGCTTCTCGACATATTGGGCGTATTGCTCGGGGCCAACGAGTTCGTCGCTGCAGCGGCGCATAAAGTCCAGCAGGTCTTTTAAAAATGTGCTGACATCCGCAGCCCGAACGAAGTGCTTGAGCTCGAGGTCACGCAAGCGGCGCACCAAAAAAACCCAAAGGTCGAAATCGTCCACCACACCGAACTGCTTGCCCTGGCGGTGCAGAATGCCGTTGCAATATTCGTGGAAGGTGCTGACCTTTAACCCGGAGAGATCCACTTCCTGCATATCATGTTGCAAACGCAGGCGCATATCGGCGGCTGAGTTCAGAGTGTAGGTTAGCGCCAGAATTTCGCTGGGATGCGCATGGCCTTCGCGAATTAAATGCGCGATGCGCCGGACGAGCACCGTCGTCTTGCCCGTACCGGCCCCGGCAATGACCAACATCGGGCCATGAACGTGCTCAATGGCCTGGAGCTGTTGTGCGTCGGGTTCGAAGCGTTTTGCCACGAAGAGAAAGACCAATACTCTCGACGAGAATATCAGATGCGAAAGCAGCAGCTACAGCAATTGGGAAAGCACAATTGCGGTGGCGGCGATGGCGGCCGTTTCTGCACGCAAGATCGTAGTGCCCAAGCTAGCGGACTTCCAATCGGCTTTGGTAAAAAGCACGAGTTCATCCTCGGTCCATCCACCTTCCGGGCCAACAGCGAGCGCCAGGCTATTGGTGGATTCTGCCAGCAAGTCTCTCAAAGCGACATCTTTTTCGTTTTCTGAGAGAACAATCGCTAATTCATCGTTGATTTTCAGCGCATCTATTAACGTTGCGGGCGCTGCAATCTCCGGCACGAACGAGCGCCGCGCCTGTTCGCTAGCTTGTTGCACAATTCGCTGCCAGCGTTCGACACGTTTCACCGCGGCAGACGCAAGATGCGGTTCGGTACGCCGGGAGATCAACGGCACAATGCCGGCCACACCCAATTCTGTGCATTTTTCAATCGCCCACTCCATGCGGTCAAATTTAAAAATGGACAATAGAAGGGTCACTCGGGCGACGGCATGCTCCAAAATCGCGCCGCCGAGGGCAAATTCAACGCGATCTTCATCAACCGCGACTACTTCCCCGCTGCGCACGCCCGATGGTGTGATGACATCGAACGTCTGTCCCACTCTGGCGCGCAGAACACGCGAGAGATGAGCGGCGTGTTCCCCTAAAATGAGAGCGCGGTCTCCGGAGACTTCGTCGGCGATCCAGCGGCGGCGAGTCATGTAGACATGTTAGTCAAAAATATCGCGGACTTTACCCAGAAGACTGCGTTCCTGCGGTTTGTTCTCGATGCGCGAGTGGCCGTCAAGTTCCTGCAAAAGTTCCCGCTGACGCCGGTTCAACTTTGTCGGCGTCTGGATGCGAAGTTCAACCATCAGATCGCCCCTGCCGCGTCCATTAAGAACTGGAACTCCTTTACCTTTCACACGGAGCGTCGTCCCCGATTGCGTTCCTTCAGCGATCTTTAGCGCGTGCTCGCCTTCCAGTGTGGGCACTTTGATTTCTGCGCCCAGTGCCGCCTGCGAAAAAGAAATGGGCACAACGCAGTGCAGATTGTTGCCCTCCCGTTCAAAAAACGCATGCGCTTTCACATGCAGAACGATATAAAGGTCGCCCGGCCCGCCGCCGTGTATCCCACCTTCGCCAAAACCAACGAAGCGAATGCGCGTACCGTCTTCTACTCCCGCAGGTACCTTGACCTCTACGGTGCGTTGCCGGACCACTCTAGCTTCGCCGCGGCACTTCACGCAGGGATCAGTAATAACGCTACCCATTCCTCCACACTTGGGGCAGGTTCTGGCCATGCTAAAGAAACCTTGTTGATAACGTACCTGGCCGTGCCCAGCACAAGTTGGACAGGTGACAGGCGCTTTACCGGGTGCCGCGCCGGACCCACGGCAATCCTCGCAGGATTCATGCCTGCGAACATTTACGGTGGTCTCAACTCCAAAAACGGCTTGCTCGAATTCGAGCGTGAGGTCCTCACGCAGGTCAGCGCCACGCTGCCCACGGCTGCGGCGGCCGCCTCCACCGCCGAACATGTCGCCAAAGCCGCGCCCCAAAAACTCGCTCAGAATGTCATTGAGATCAATACCGCCGCCATCGAACCCGTTCGTCCCGGCCACGCCGGCATGTCCGAAGTGATCGTACGATTGGCGCTTTTCGGAATCGGCCAATACCGCGTACGCTTCGCTGCATTCTTTAAACTTCTCTTCCGCGTCGGGGTTATTCGGATTGCGGTCCGGATGATATTGCAGTGCCAGTTTGCGGTAGGCGCTCTTAATCTCGACCTCGGTTGCCGTGCGCGAGACACCCAGCACCTCGTAGTAATCGCGTTTTGCCTTGCTCGTAGGAATATTCTTCTCCAAATCTTACGAATTCGACTGGCTCAATGGTTTGGGTTGTGGGCTACTTTCACCATCGCAGGCCGCAAAAGACGCTCGCGGATCTTGTAACCGCGCTGCAACTCTTCCAGCACCTGCTGGTCTTTCGCGTCGGTGGTCTCCACCATCTCAATGGCTTCATGCACGCGCGGATCAAAAGTTTCACCCTTCGCCGCTACTGTTTGCACTCCCATTTTCACCAACGCGTCTTGCAACTGCTTATAGATGAGTTCAACCCCGTTTCGGAACTCTGATTTTTCTTTCGCGCTACGCAGAGCCAACTCAAAGCTGTCCACAACCGGCAAGAGCGTGCGAATTGCGTCGGCAAGCGCAAAATCCCGAAAGTCCTGCTGTTCTCGCGCCGCGCGCTTGCGCGCATTGTCGAATTCAGCTTGCGAACGGGCCAGGCGATCGAGGAGCGAATCCCGCTCCGCTCTCAGCTTCGCCAATTCCGAATCACCGCCATCCTCGGCCGCAGGCAGCTCGTGCGCCGGATCCAACTCCTGGTTCGATTCGTTTTCGATTACTTCCCTTTTTCCGTTCATTTTTGTCATAACGTCACTCGGCATCATTCAAGACTTTGTCAAACAGGCGTGCGATATAAGACACAGCGGTAATCGCATGCTGATAGTCCATGCGCGTAGGCCCTATCACCGCTAGCGACCCTCGGACTTCGCCGCCTACGCGCGCCGGCGAACCAATCAGCACCAGATTGCGCAACGACGGATCGGTCTGGTCGAGCCCAATCACCACACGCACCGCCTCCTGCCGCGTATCGAGGTAAGCGCCCAGCAATTCAACAAGCTTCTGCTTCTCTTCCAGCGTCTTCAACAATTCCTGGAGTCGCTGGCGGTCTTGTTCCTGGTCCACCAGGTTCGCTGCGCCTTCCACAAAAACCATGTGCGCCATGTCGTCAGTCGCCAGTGCTCCCTGCCGGTAAAGCTGTTCCACCGATTTCATCAGCCGGTTATATTCACTGCGCTCCTGCTCAAGTCGACGGGCCAAATCTGTCCGCATGGCTTCCATCGTCCATCCGCGGAAATTCTCATTAATAAACCGCGCCGATGCGTCCAGATCGTCCTGCGAAATATCCAGCCGGAGCAACCGATCACGCACTACCCCCGACTTCGTTACGACCACTGCGAGCACTTTCTGGTCGCCGAGCCGCGAAAAATATACGTGCTCCAAAGCGTTTTTCGATCCGCCGATCGCTACCGCAACCCCAACATTCTTTGAAATCAATGACAGCACGTGCGATGTCCGCTCCATGAACTCCTGCACGTCAGAGACGCCACCCAAAGATTCTTTAATGATGCCTTCGTTCTCCCCTGAAAGCCGGGCATCACCCGTAAGTTGTTCCACATAATAGCGATAGGCCTCTGGACTTGGGACGCGCCCTGCCGACGTGTGCGGCTGTTCCAGAAATCCCGAGTCGGCCAAATCCGCCATCACATTGCGAATCGTCGCTGGACTCAATCCCTCCCGATTGGCGCGCGCAAGTGTACGTGATCCCACCGGTTCGCCCGTGGCTATGTAAGTCTCCACGATCGCGGTCAGAATCTCCCGTTCACGCCCTCCGATGGGTGCCCCAGATTGCATACGCTAATTATCCCATTGAATACACGACAAAGGAACCAAGGCCGGACAAACTTTGGCCACGAATAAAATGTACTAAGTCTATTAGATGCAACGGCGCTGGCAAGGTTTCGAGCGCGTCCGCGCCTACTTGATTAGCCGTTACTGGATCTGAATGACGCTCTCGCCTGCTTGGCTCTTGATCTCAGCAGCTCGTTCAAGTACGCGGCGGGCAAAATTAAACAGCTCCTTCGCGTGTGGCGAATCTTCGCCTTCGAGCACGCTGGGTTTACCTGAATCACCGGCCTTTCGAATATCGGGATCCAGTTGAATGCTCCCTAAAAATTCCACATCGAACTGTGCTGCAGTTTTCTCCGCTCCGCCGCGCGAGAAAATGTCGATCTCGTGCTGACAATGGGGGCAGACGAAATAACTCATATTCTCGACCATGCCCACAAGATCCACTTTCATCTGCCGGAACATCTCAATCGCCTTGCGCGCATCCTGCAACGACACATCCGACGGGGTCGAAACCACAATCGCACCGCTCAGCGGGACGGTCTGAATGAGCGAAAGCGCAACATCACCCGTCCCTGGGGGCAAATCCACAATCAGGTAATCCAATTTGCCCCAAACCACCGATCCCAGAAATTGCTTGATGATGGAATGTAGCATCGGCCCACGCCATATCAGCGGCTTATCACCCGGATTCAAAAATCCCACAGAGATAACCTTCACTCCATGAGCTTCCAAAGGCTCAATTCGATTGTCCCCAAGAACTTTGGGTTGCTCGTTAACGCCCAGCATTAAGGGAACATTAGGACCATATACATCGGCATCGAGCAGCCCAACTTTGTGGCCAAGCTTTGCCAGCGCCAGCGCCAAATTCACCGCAAGGGTTGTTTTGCCGACGCCTCCCTTGCCCGAACCAACGGCAAGTATCGTATCCACTCCCGGCAATGGTTGCGGAGCAGGCGGCTGTTGTCCCGCCTGTCCAGAATGATGCTGATGTGCGTTCAAATGAAGACCTCTTCCGGTAGGCTTTGAACTCCGAGCGAATAACTAAATTATACAGCGGCGCAATCGCGCTTAACGCGCCGCCCGCTCCTTCTTGCGCGCCAACTCCGCTCGTCTAATTTCGCGGCGCCGTCCGGCATCCTCAAAGCGCCTGAGCTGTTCCTCAGTCTCCGGAATCACCGGCGCAACCGGCAGATGGTTGCCCGCCTTGTCTACCGCCACAAAGGTCAAATAAGCCGAGCTCACATGCTTGCAGTCGTCCACTAAATAATTTTCCACCCATGCCTTTACGCCTATTTCCATCGACGTGCGGAAGACCCTATTCACCGAAGCACGCAAGATGACCAAATCCCCAACATGCACTGGAACCCAGAAATCCATGTGATCGATCGACGCGGTCACTACATAGCGCCTTGAGTGGCGATGCGCGGCGAGCGCGCCAGCCAAATCTATCCAGTGCATCAATCGTCCGCCGAGAAGCGACCCTAGCGGGTTGGCGTCATTCGGCAGCACAATTTCATTCATTTCCGATTGCGAGTCCCGCACCGGGCGAGGAGTCAGTTGAGTAGATTCATTCATATTTCGATTGTAATGGGCCTCCCGCATCGCTACCAAAACCGATGTAGTAATCTGGCTAGACTATGGATCGCATCGCGATGCTCAACGAAGTCCTGGCGCAAAATCCCAACGACGCCTTCGCCCGCTACGGGCTCGCCATGGAACACTCGAACGCCGGCAATCTCGAAGCCGCGCTCTCCGAATTCAAGAAACTGCTCGAAGCCCACCCAGACTATACCGCGGGATATTTTATGGCTGCCCAGGCATTGGTCAAAGACAACCGCATTGACGATGCCAAGCGCATGCTGACCGACGGTATTTCCTCGGCACGCCGCACGGGCAACAATCATGCGCAATCAGAAATGACGGCAATGCTCTCGGACTTAAGCTAGCCTATTTGCGCTCCCGCGACATTTTCGCCATTGCCCTTTCGACCACCGCTGGAAAAAGTTGATACAGCTTGATCACCGGAATCATCGTCCACGGCACAATAACTTCCCGCCTGCCGCCCACGTAGCCCCGCAAAACAGCCTTTGCCACGCGTTCCGCCGAAATCCCTCTCACGGCATTCGGCCGTACTTGCTTCACTTCCTCTCCGTGAATTGCATTCGCCCCAAATTCCGTCCGCACGTATCCCGGACACACGGTCAGTACATTGATACCAAACTTCTTCAATTCGATTCGCGCGGCTTTGCCTGCCGCATTCATCGCAAACTTGGTCGCGCTGTACATCCCCATAAACGGAACCGGAACATGTCCCGCCACACTCGAAATATTGACGATCGCTCCCGAGCCCTGCTGCTTCATGACCGGCACAACCGCTTGCATCGCCGCCACAGTACCGAAGAAATTAGTCTCGAAGGTCTCGCGGCTGGATGTCAGGTCCACCGTGGCAATCGAGTCCATAATTCCGTGCCCGGCATTATTGATCCACACATCAATTCGTTGGAATTGCCGCACCGTGAAGTTCACGACTTGATCAATTTCTTCGCGGCGACGGACATCGCAAGCCATCGCCATGGTCCTCTCGCTATGGCCAATCCGTGCGCGGGCTTGTTCCGCCCGCCCTAAATCTCGCGAAAGCAATACGACACATGCGCCGCGATCGGTAAACAGTTTGGCTATCGCTTCTCCAATGCCCATCGAAGCGCCCGTAATGACGACAACTTTTCCGGAGAGTTCTTGCGCGGAGTCCATGACCTGCTTTTATGCTCAACCCACGGACGAGTCAAGTGTGGCAAAAAATCCAGCGTACAATCGGACGATGTTCCACGTTTCGGTGTCGCGTTGAGTTCACTGTTGCCACTGTTCCCTCTCGACTTGGTTCTCCTTCCAGGCGCGGCTTTGCCCCTGCATATTTTTGAACCCCGCTACCGCGAAATGATTGGTGAGTGCCTTGCGCAAAAGCGCGAATTTGGCGTCGTCCGCGTAGAAACCCTCGCGGAAGCTGGCGGACAAATACAAATAAAAGAACAGCGCGTCGCCGACGTCGGCTGCACCGCCCAGATCGTTTCTGTGCCCAAGACATATGACGATGGCCGTCTTGATATTCTCACTCGCGGCATGCAACGCTTTGAAATCCTCAGCGTCGATACAAGCCGCGCCTTTCTACAAGCGGATGTCGTTTATTTGCCGGACGAATCGACTTCTCTTGCGGTAGATGACATGACCAAAGCGATCACGCTCCACGCCGAAATCCTTACTCTGGCCGGGACTCGACCGGAAAGCTCGGCCACCATCGAAGAAGGCCTGCTCTCATTTCATCTCGCCTCTTCACTCCCTCTTGACCTCGATTTCAAGCAACGCCTGCTCGAAACGTCTTCGGAAAACGCGCGCATCCAAGCCTTAATCTCATTTTTTGAATCAGTACTGCCAAACTTGCGGCGCGCCACGCACGCCCGGAAAAAAGCCGGCGGCAATGGCCACGTAAGCTGACCTTGTTTCCCGGCGTATAATCGCCGTAGCAAGCCTCTTCCCGGAGTCTGACTGTCATGAGTTTGCCCCGCACCCTCGGTGATTTGCGCAGCAGTTCCTTCTCTGAAAAAGCCTTGTTGTCACGCCGTGTGAAAGACGAACTGCGCGACAACCTGACCGTCAAACTGCGCAGTGGGGGCCCAATTTTCCCGGGAATCGTCGGCTATGACGATACTGTGGTTCCGCAAATCGTCAACGCAGTTCTCTCGCGTCACAACTTCATTCTTCTGGGGCTACGTGGGCAGGCCAAGAGCCGCATTCTGCGCGCCCTTACTTCCCTTCTCGATCCCCAAATGCCATACATCGCGGGTTGCGAGATTCATGACAATCCTTACGCGCCTCTTTGCAAGCGCTGCCGCGAAGAAGTTGCCAAGCACGGCGATGCGGTCACGATTGCATATCTAACACCCGAAGAACGCTACGTGGAAAAACTCGCGACGCCCGACGTCACCATTGCCGATCTCATCGGCGACATTGATCCCATCAAGGCCGCGCGAGGTGGCCACGAACTCTCCAGCGAAATGACGGTTCACTACGGCTTGCTTCCTCGTGCCAACCGCGGCATTTTCGCCATCAACGAACTGCCGGATCTTGCCGGCAAAATTCAAGTGGGTCTCTTTAACATCATGCAAGAAGGAGATGTGCAGATTAAGGGCTATCCCATTCGCTTGCCGCTCGATGTTGCTCTCGTCTTCAGTGCCAATCCGGAAGACTACACAGCCCGCGGAAAAATCATTACGCCCCTGAAAGACCGCATCGGTTCCGAGATTCGGACGCATTACCCTGCGACAGTCGAAGAAGGCGTAGCCATCACCACACAGGAAGCGTGGACGCAGCGCAACGGCCGTAAACTGCAAATTCCTAGCTATGTGCGCGAAGTGATCGAACGTATCGCTTTCGCGGCGCGGGAAGACAAGAAAGTTGACAAGCGTTCGGGAGTCAGCCAACGCTTGCCGATTTCCGCCATGGAAAATGCCGTCTCCAATGCCGAGCGCCGCGCCATTCGCCATGACGAAAAGCTGGTCGTGCCGCGCATCGGCGATGTCTATGCCGCACTGCCCGCCATCACCGGCAAACTCGAACTGGAGTATGAAGGCGAAATGAAGGGTGCAGACACCGTCGGGCGCGAGCTTATCCGCGCTGCCATCGCCAAAACTTACGACAAATATTTCCAGGGCGTGGAAATGCGCCAAATCGTGCAATGGTTCGATCTCGGAGGCGAAATCCAGATGCCCGATTCCTCCAGCGCCAAAGAATCACTCGACTCCCTGCGCGGCATTCAGGGTCTGATGGAAAAATTAAACAAGCTGAACATCGGGCCGCACGAGAACACGGAGACGCTCGCGTCGGCTGCGGAATTTGTTCTCGAAGGCCTATACGCGCACAAACGCATCGGCCGGACCGAAGAACGCGTATTCAAAGCTGGCGAAAAAGCTCCCAAACCGGCCGAACGAACCATCGAACCGGAAGAAAAATTCCGCGGCCGCCGGCCTTATAACTAGCAACTAGCAGTCAGCACCCGAAGCTGACAGCCGATAGCTGAAAGCTGCTCTTATGAAACGCATCCGCTACTCAAAATACGTTCCCGATCCTGCCGGCGAAATGAGCCTCGAGGATCTCTTGGGTGCGCTCTCTGACTATCTTCTGCAAAGCGGGTTCGAATATTCGCCTTACGGCGATCCCTTCGACGGTGAACACACGCTCGATCAACTCCGCCGCGCCATTGAACAAGCCCTGCTCGAAAGCGACACCATCGACGAAGAGATGCGCCAGCGTCTCGAGCAAATGCAAATGGACGGAACGCTCGATGCACTCATCGAGCAACTCATTCAACGCATGCAGCAGGAAGACTACATAAGCATTGACGATCCCCATGATTCTTCCCGCTCTCCGATAGGCGGGCAATCCGGCGAAGCCCAACAGGCAAAATTTGAAATCACCGACAAGAGCCTCGATTTCCTAGGCTTCAAAACCCTGCGCGATCTCATGGGATCGCTCGGCAAATCCAGTTTCGGCCGGCACGATACTCGCGACATGGCCACGGGCATCGAAGCCAGCGGATCATCACGCACCTATGAGTTCGGCGACACATTGAACCTCGACATCACGGCGACTTTGTCCAACGCCATCCAGCGCGAAGGCCTCACTCTGCCGCTCAATATCGAATACTCCGACTTGCAAGTACATCAGTGCGAATATCAATCGTCCTGCGCCACAGTCGTCATGCTCGACTGCTCGCACTCCATGATTCTCTACGGCGAAGATCGCTTCACCCCGGCAAAAAAAGTCGCCATGGCGCTCTCTCAATTAATTCGCACCCAATATCCCGGCGACTCGCTCTCGCTCGTCCTCTTTCACGACTCCGCCGAAGAAGTTCCGCTCTCCCAACTCGCCCGCGTAAAAGTTGGCCCCTATTACACCAACACGCGCGAAGGCCTGCGCTTGGCCCAGCGCATTTTGCAGCGCCAAAGAAAAGACATGAAGCAAATCGTCATGATTACCGACGGCAAGCCTTCCGCGCTCACCCTCGAAGACGGCCGCATCTACAAAAATGCTTTCGGACTCGACCCGCTAGTTGTCAGTGAAACCTTGCAGGAAGTTTCCAAATGCAAGCGCGCCGGAGTCATGATCAACACCTTCATGCTCGCCTCCGATTACGGTCTAATTCAATTCGTGCAGAAAATCACGGAAATGTGCCGCGGCAAGGCTTACTTCACCACTCCCTACACCCTCGGCCAATACCTGCTGATGGACTACATGTCGCGAAAAACCAAGACAATCCACTAACCTTACGCCTTCCCTAACTCCCCTACTGCTCGCCATGCCTGATCGATCGCGCAATCGGTGTAGGCGTACGCTCCCGCATCGGCGTTCGCAATAGCTATTCGGCCATAAGGCTTTCGCGCAACTTCGCACGGCGTTTCCGTCCCTTCGAGCCAGAATTTGTCCCACAGCGAGTTGTATTCGTAGGCATAGCCATGCGGCCAGCGATTCACGGTGATAGCCGTAATATCAGTCGCCGGATCAAATCCTCCCGGCCCAAGAACCTGCAGAAACTGTTCGCGGATCTTCCGCTCCATCGTTTCAAATGTCGTCATGAACAGTTCAATCCGTCCCCGAACGTGCTGATCTCGCGCAGGCAACCCCGGATGGCAAGGCGTCTTCGACATATGCACAACGATTGGCTCCTCCGGCCTCTTCGAGCACTGGTAACTCGCCCATGCTCACCGGAATATCGAGCGCCATAAATGTGTGATACATCCCCGGCGCATAAATCGCATTCGTTTTGAGTTTTTCGAACGCCTTCCAGTTTCGGATCGCCACATTCGTGTACAGCAAGGGCACTTTCGCTGCGGAACTCAGGGCCTGGCGCTGACTTGTCGGGCAACTCGCTGCATATATATGTAATCACCACATGCCAGCAAGCCAGTACGCAATACGCGCTCTTGGCCGAATATAATTTGCCGCCGCGCGAATAAGTCACTTCGACTTCCTTCGCCGCAGAAACATCGCCTACATGCTTCACTCGTACGGCCGTGCTATTCAGCCGGATTCGCACTGGTGCTCCCTCCCGATCCAGCTTCGAATAATCCGCCCGGGCCGTCACTATGTCTTCTGCTGTGCTTCCCGGAATCGCATCCGGAATTAATTTCCGCACCAGCATCCGCGCAATCGAAGCATTGCCATCCGGAAAGTGAAAGAAATATTTCTCCGCCTCTTCGTTCGGAATCGCATCACGGTTCATTCCCTTGCCCGGCGTGTCATTCAGCCTCAGACAGTCAAATCCAGGCGCATCCAGTCCCCACGCATCCTGCGCCGCAATCGCGTCAATGCCCACGCCAAACAGCGGCTGCGGCATGGCCTGAAACATCTTCACCAGTTCCGGACTTACCTTCGCCACATCAGTCAGGTATGCCGCGTAACTCATCCGCGCCAAGCGGGCTTTTTTCTCCTCGTCGCTCAACCCCGGCATGTAGTCTTTTTTTTCGGTATAGAGCCGCCGCAAATCCTTTTTCGCCTGCGTCGAAATCGGCGCGTGCTTAGTAAACTCACGGAATGTCCGGATGCTACCCGACCCGCGGCTTTCGCCGGCATAACGAGGATCAGGATTGATTACCAGCTTGTCGCTCCCGAACTCCTCTTTGTCGAAGAAAATATGCGGATGCATCCCCCGCGAACGGTACAACTTCTTGTTCACGTATTTGGGATAAGCAGGAACATCAATTCCCAATTCCTCGATCAATCCCTTAGCCACCGCGCTGTATGGCGCGGGACTCTCAATAGAGAACGTCCCACCAAAACCCAGCATGGTTCTCTGATCGGTATGAAATTCATTGCGCTTGGCGTGGCCGCCAAAATCGTCGTGATTGTCCAGAATCAAAACCCGCGCGTTACCGCCGGCTTGCTTGCGAAAAAAATGGGCTGCGGAAAGCCCGCTAATGCCGCCACCGACCACGATTAGGTCGTAAGGTTCATCGATCTCTGTCGGTATGCCCGCATCGTCCCAGAATGTGCCGTCGCGGACGCTATGCATCACTTCAAAAGAACCCACGTGGCTGCCGCGCAGGCCCGTGAGTGCAGGCGGATAATACTCTCCTCCCGCGTCCGGCATCATGCCGTACAAGCCCGACGGCACCATCGCCGCTCCCACGGTCAAAGCGACGCCGTTCAGAAAGTCTCGCCGCGAGATGTCGCGGTCCATCCCTAATTCTTTATCGCTGAACTCCCCGCGTCTTCCGTCGCCCATACATTGAAGCCTTTATCTTTGATTACTATCCCTGCGGCGTTTGACCTTCGTCCGCTTTCTTCACCGCCAACTCCGCTCCCTGGAATCCTATCTTGCTGTGCGTCCCGTCACAGAACGGCTTGTTGGTCGAGCCGCCGCAACGGCAAAGCGAGAACGCCGGCTTCCCCGTCAAATCATACGCATTCCCATCCGCGTCCACCAACTCGATCGCGCCCTCCGGCCCTTCCACACGAAATGGTCCGTTCTTCCTCACCGTAATCTTGATGCTAGCCATGACGTCTCCTGAAATTTCTGGAATTCTGCCGCAAATTGCCGCTTCATCAAGATAGCAGCTCGCGGGGTGGACATCGCAGCTCCGCAGCAAACCAAGTCTGACCACCTTGTCATCTTGAGCGAAGCGGAGCGGCCGCTTGCGGTCGCTCCGCACAGTCGAAAGACCCCATGTCTCTCAACATCAAAACCGGCACGTCAGGGAATTCTCCCGCTGCTCGCGTTTTGATTCCGAGCTACTCGCAGTTTCGCAGCAAACCAAATCCAACCACCTTGTCATCTTGAGCGAAGCGGAGCGGCCGCTTGCGGCCGCTCCGCACAGTCGAAAGACCCCATGTCTCTCAACCTCAAAACCGGCAAGTCAGGGAATTCTCCGGCTGCTCGCGTTTTGATTCCGAGACACTCGCAGCTTCGCAGCAAACCAAATCCGACCACCGTGTCATCTTGAGCGAAGCGGAGTGGCCGCTCGCGGCCGCTCCGCACAGTCGAAAGACCCCATGTCTCTCAACATCAAAACCGGCACGTCAGGGAATTCTCCCGCTGCTCGCGTTTTGATTCCGAGCCACTCGCAGCGATAGCGAGACGCGAGGAATCTGCTGTCTGTTTTAAGAAAGGCGCTCCGCTATGCAGCCACGGCGCTCGTGCCCATCAGCTCTCGGTAGAGTTCGACGTATTCATTCACCATGCGTCGTGACGTAAACTGCTGCCGCGCCCGCTGATAGGCACGGTTGCCATAACCTTGGGCGACGTCGCGGTCTTCACTCATCCGCCGGATCGTCTCCGCTAGGCTCCCAGCATCGTTTGTTCTGAAATAAACTGCCGCATCGTCCCACATCTCGCGGTGCAACGGAGTATCGTTGGCCACAATCGCGCAGCGCGAAAGTGCCGCTTCAATCGCCGTCGTCCCTGAGGATTCATAACGCGCCGTAGCCGCAAAGATCGACGCCCGGCTGTAGAGGGCGCGCATCTGCGTTTGCGTCTGTGGGCCTTTCACCGCCAGGCATACCGGTTCCACGGCAACTTTCACATCCGCGCGGATCGGCACTCGCGGCCCTAAAGCCGTCCCCTCCGCTCCAACAATGCATACCGGCAACGCATGCGTGCGCTGCGTCAGCAACACAACTTGCTTTCCCGCATCCAGCATGGCGCCTACTGCCAAAACCGAATTCTCTTTTTTCAAGTGCGGATTAAACAAGACCGGGTTTCGTCCCTCGTAAATCACCGTGCCCGCCCTGCCCCAAGCATAGCTTTCTTGCAGGGCATCGAGCATTGCATACGATGGCGCAACCACTGCGCTCGCCTGCCGCAATCCTCGGGTAATTACATCTCGATACCATCGCAGCCACGAACCGTCTTTCGGGTCGCAGCCATGCACAGCATTCCACCAGCTGATCATGTCGCCATGTGCCACTGCAATGCGCGGAGTCTTCACCGGCAGGCTGCCATGGCTCAGATGATTCAAATGCAGGACGCTTGGCTTGAGCTCCCGCGCCAAAGCGGTCAGATAATTCGTCGCTTCGGCGTGATCTTGTTCCCCTTCCTGCATCCAGTCGAGGCGGAAGGCTGTAGGCCGATAGTCGAGCCCATCCAAATCGTCCATCCATTGTGTGTGTTCAGGAAGAGGAATGTCACCAAAGCTGACCAGCGTCACGCGAATGTCGCGCCCATGAAGTCCAGTAACCAGCTCGCGGGTGTACGCCCACACCTCGCCTAACGTATCGGTCGTGACTAAAACATGCACTCTGGACTCCTGGGACCGCGCTCTGAAACCGCGCCACGCCCGCTTTGCGGGCAGCAAGATTTTAGCCCATCCCCGCCACGGAACGAAGGGTTTTCTTGCCCATGCTTCTCATTTCCTTTAGCGCGTATGTCATCCCGAACGTCCGCGTTCTTTCCAGCGGACGGAGCGATCTCGCGAGCAGCATATAAATCCCGCGTAGAATCTTCGATGGAACGGAAGAGGGCACTCCCGCCGCACGCTACAATAACTTCATGTTCCGTCTCATGTGCGTCACCGCTCATCCTGACGATGAAGCCGGCGGATTCGGTGGTTCGCTTCGCCTCTACCACGAACGCGGTGTCGAAACTTTCGTCCTCTGCCTCACGCCAGGACAGGCTGCTTCCAATCGGGGAAACGCCCAGAGCGATGCCGAATTGGCCGCACTCCGCCGCAAAGAATTCGCCGCCTCCTGCGAGATTCTCAAAGTTTCTCGTGGCCTTGTTCTCGACTACCCTGACGGCCAACTTCACCGCCTGGACCTCAACAAAGTCGTCGCGGACATCACTCGCCGTGTCCGTGAATTTCGCCCTCACGTGATGATGACCTTCGGCCCAGAAGGCGCAGTCACCGGCCATACAGACCATTCCATGGCATCGGTATTTGCCACCCTCGCCTATCACTGGGCTGCTCGCGACAACCGCTTCGCCGATCAATTTGTGGATGGCCTCAAGCCCCACCGCGCCCAAAAGCTCTACTACGCCACAGCCACTTTCGCGCTGCCCGATCGCCAACCCGTGAACCTTCCGCCCATTACAGCTTCCATCGCCATCGCTCCCTTTGTCGAAGACAAGATTGCTGCTTTCAAAGCTCACGCCACGCAAGTCCCATTGCTCACGCGTTGGGAAGGGATGGTCCGCCAGCGCGGCGGCCAGGAATTATTTCACCTGGCGGCAAGCACGGCTTACGGCCCGGTTGTGCAAGAAACCGATTTGTTCGCTGGCGTTTCCGAAGATTGACCGCGTTAAAATACTGAGTGGCTGCCCTACCATTTCGCGTTCTCTGCGAAAGGGTGGGCACGGTATCGCTGTCCCGTCGATATTCTTACCCTGTGTCATCCCGAAGTCCCCGCGTCCTCTCCAGCGGGGCGAGAGCCTGCCCTGAGCGAAGTCGAAGGGGATCTCGCGTGTAGCGCCCAACACGCAAAAACACTGAGTGGCTGCCCCACCATTTCGCGTTCTCTGCGAAAGGGTGGGCACGGTATCGCTGTCCCGTCGATATTCTTACCCCTTTGTCATCCCGAAGTCCCCGCGTCCTCTCCAGCGGGGCGAGCGCCTGCCCCGAGCGAAGTCGAAGGGGATCTCGCGTGTAGCGCCCAACACGCAAAAACACTGAGTGGCTGCCCCACCATTTCGCGTTCTCTGCGAAAGGGTGGGCACGGTATCGCTGTCCCGTCGATATTCTTACCCCTGTGTCATCCCGAAGTCCCGCGTTCTCTCTAGCGGGGCGAGAGCCTGCCCTGAGCGAAGTCGAAGGGGATCTCGCGTGTAGCGCCCAACACGCAAAAACACTGAGGGGCTGCCCCACCATTTCGCGTTCTCTGCGAAAGGGTGGGCACGGTATCGCTGTCCCGTCGATATTCTTACCCCTGTGTCATCCCAAAGCCCCGCGTCCTCTCCAGCGGGGCGAGAGCCTGCCCCGAGCGAAGTCGAAGGGGATCTCGCGTGTAGCGCTCAACACGCAAAAACACTGAGTGGCTGCCCCACCATTTCGCGTTCTCTGCGAAAGGGTGGGCACGGTATCGCTGTCCCGTCGATATTCTTACCCCTTTGTCATCCCGAAGTCCCCGCGTTCTCTCCAGCGGGGCGAGAGCCTGCCCTGAGCGAAGTCGAAGGGGATCTCGCGTGTAGCGCCGCCGCCCTAACCACCTTGTCATTCCGAGCCATTCGCAGCCGCAAAGCGGCGAGGATGTGCGAGGAATCTGCTGTTCGTTTTTTTAATACGCAACGTTCCTCACCGCGGATATATAAACCTTGTGCGCCTCCGATGCTATGATTTTCCTCGTGTCCCGCGGAAAATTCATTACCTTCGAAGGCCTCGACGGCTGCGGCAAAAGCACGCAACTGAAGAAACTCGACAAGGCGCTTCGCAAACAAGGCTTCGATGTCGTCATGACTCGCGAACCCGGAGGCACGGCGACCGGCGAAAATATCCGCAAAGTTCTACTCGACTCGCGCACCGCCGGCCTCGACGCGCACGCCGAACTCGCGCTCATGTTCGCTTCCCGCGCGCAGCACATTCATGAAGTCATTCAGCCTGCCGTCGCCGCCGGCAAAGTCGTGCTCTGCGACCGCTTCACCGATTCCACCGAAGCCTACCAGGGCGGAGGACGTAAGCTGGGCAGCGCGCCCGTCCTTGAATTGCACCGCATACTTTGCGGAAATTTACAGCCCGACCTGACCATCCTGATGGATTGCGACGTCGCCATGAGCGTCTCTCGCGCCCGTCAGCGCAATTCGCACCATGCCGCAAAAAATCAGCAAAAAAACCGACGAAAACCGCTTCGAGCGCGAAAACCGCGCGTTCTTTTCGCGCGTTCATCAGGCCTATTTGGACATTGCCAGGCGCGAGACCCACCGCGTCACCCTCGTAGACGCCCGGGGCACACCCAATGAAACCCACAGAAAAATCATGGAAATTGTCTCTGCGCGCTTAAAATTAAAAAAACAACAATCTTGAATTTGTTTTCTCTGTGTCCCTGTGCCTCTGTGGTGAAATGATTTATGTCCTTTTCTGATTTTTACGGCAACGCCGAACTTGTAAATCGACTGCGCGATATGCTCGCGCATGACCGCTTCCCACAGGCCGTGATTCTTGCCGGTCCCGAAGGCGCCGGGAAGTACACGCTCGCCCTCATGTTAACCAAGGCCTTGAATTGCCTGGATCCCCAAACGACCGATGGCCTGCCGGATTTCTGCGGCAAATGTGCCAACTGCACCCGCATCGCGCAATCCGAAGATCTCGACGCGCGCGTTGCTGAAGCCATCGAGACCCGCGAGAGCCTTCGCGAGTCCGACAAGAAAGAGACAAGGCTATACGTACAGACTCATCCTGACGTTCTTGTCATCCCACCCGACCCTCCGCAGCTCATGATCAAGATGGATCAGGTCCGCCGCGTCATCGAAACCATCTACTTCCGCCCCGGCGATGCCAAAGAACGCGTTTACATTTTCACCGATTCGGCCTTCATGAAAGAAGCGGCCAATTCGCTCCTCAAAGTTCTCGAAGAGCCTCCCGAGTTCGCCACAATTTTTCTTCTCACCACAAATCCTGGCGAACTTTTGCCCACCCTGCGCTCGCGTTCCATGACGGCCACGCTTGCCGCGCTCTCGACCGCCGAGATCGAAGCGTATCTGGCGCAGCATCGCACCGACTGGACTCCTAAACAACGCGCGCTCGTCGCTCGGCTGGCCGAAGGCGCCGTGGGACGCGCCCGCACCTTCGACTTGGCCGCCTACATCGCGGCGCGCACTCAGGCGCTCGTCTTACTCAACGCGGCGCGGCGTAGCGACCACACTGAACTCTTTAAGCTGACAGAAACATTCCGTGCCGGCGCAGAAGGCCGGGCGAAAATCGAAGCCCTGCTGCGGACAACCTACGCAGTTTTGCAAGATTTAATGTTCATCAATTCAGGAACACCGCAATTGGTTCGCAACACTGATATTCAATCTGAACTGCAAAAGCTCGCCGAATCCACGGGTTTCGATTGGATCGCGCAAGCCGCCGACCGCCTCGCCGACGTCGAACGGGGCATGCGCCGCAATCTCATGCGCTCGCTTTCTCTCGATGCCTTCGCGACCGCGCTCGAGCCCGGCGCCTAGGTAGCCGGGCCCACAGCTTTTGGTGCACGATGCATATTGTCATCCCTCGACTCCTGTGCTACGTTATTGGAAAGTTCCAGACCCCTGTATCCACAATCAAGTCGCGCCACGGGTTGTGGCCCGCAACGAAAGCGTGCCCTCATGCAGGTTGACGTTATGCAGGTGAAGAAATGCAGGTGAAGAAATGAAAGATGCGATCGACTCCATGCCAGCCGAGCGCAGCGTACCGTCCGACGAGTTTGCCAACCGCAAGCTCATTCGCCCATCACTCAACCGCAACGACAACAACCATCATTCCTTGCCGCAGCATGCGTCCGCGCCGCCGGTGCGGGATCGCGCCGAGCGCAATCACGGCCATGCCAACGGTGCCGCCAAGAAGGCGCCTCCGCCCGAGCATACCAACGCCGAGAACTTCTATTACCAGAAGCAGATGCAGACCAAGACACCAATGATATTGGTCCTGCATGATGGCGAGGAAGTCCACGGCATCATCGAGTGGTATGACAAGGATTGCCTCAAAATCAACCGCATCGGCGCCCCCAACCTGATGATTTTCAAGCCGTCCATCAAATACATGTACAAAGAGAGCGAAAAGTAGGCTGGAAAGGCGCACTTTTCGACACGAGTCGCGCTATACCCGGCCCAGGACGCTCTCCTCACTCCCTACAACTTCGGCAGCACAATCCCCTTCTGCGCTTGGTACTTCCCTTTGCGGTCGGCGTAGCTGACTTCGCAGACTTCATCCGATTGGAAGAACAAAATCTGGCACAGGCCTTCGTTAGCGTAAATTTTGGCGGGCAGCGGCGTGGTGTTTGAAATTTCGAGCGTGACAAAGCCTTCCCACTCCGGCTCGAAGGGCGTGACGTTGACGATAATCCCGCAGCGGGCGTAAGTGGACTTGCCTACGCAGATGGTCAAAATCTCGCGGGGAATCTTAAAGTACTCGACCGACCGCGCCAACGCGAAAGAGTTCGGCGGAACGATACAAACGTCCGAACGCACCGTAACAAACGACCGCTCATCGAAATTCTTAGGATCGACCACGGTGGTATTGACGTTGGTAAAAATCTTGAACTCATCGGCAACGCGCAGATCGTAGCCATAAGAAGACAAGCCGTAGGAAATCACGCCTTCGCGAACCTGCTTTTCAGAAAAAGGATTAATCATGCCGCGCTCGTGCGCAGCCTTGCGGATCCAGCGGTCGCTCTTAATCATGAGGCTCCTTGGGATGACTTCCTGGCAAAAGTGGCTAGCGTACTAATTTATCAAATTGTAGGGTGTGGAGATGTAGGGAGCAGAGAAGCCCCGCGCGAGATCCCGCTCCCTGGACACAGCACGAGGATGCCAGCATGACAATGATTAGTCAGACGCGCCAGGGATTGGATTTTGGAACTCGCCGCCGAACCACGCCTGCCGTTGACAATCTCATCTATCTCCCTTAGCATCAAGGACTTGGTAGGCGTATTCTGAGACTTGCGTGTGGGGGCTAGTCCTTGATCAAGCTCGACATCATCAACGAAGTGGTTGCCAAGACGGGCATCACCAAAACCAAAGCTGAAATTGCCGTGGAAACCGTGTTTGAGAGCATGAAGCACTCTCTCACCAAGGGTAACCGCATCGAGTTGCGCGGATTCGGCGTGTTCAACGTGCGCCCGAGAAAAACCGGCATTGGACGCAATCCGCGCACCGGCGCGGAAGTTTCCATACCGCCGGGCAAAGCGGTGCGCTTCAAGCCGGGCAAAGAACTGCAATCGATCGAGTAGCCTGCTGCAACAACAGCAGGTTCCTCACCGCAAAAGCGGGTGCGGTCGAAGCGGCTGAAAATAACAAGAGGTTCGTTTTATTGAGAAAGTCGCAGTTGTTTTCTCGAATAACCCTCACCACATTGTCATTCCGAGGAGCGTAGCGACGAGGAATCTGCTGTTTACCATCGCACAAGCGGATTCCTCACGCAAAAGCGGGTTCGGAATGACAAGTTGTCTGAAAATGATGTCTGAATTTATTCCTCCAACTTCTTCACCGCCGGTTCCGCAATCAACCATTGAGTATTACCGCCCCGGCTTTCGCTCACCAGAAACAGTCTGGCAAGCGCGAGCCTATCGACCACGTTATTGGCTGCATGCATTGCTCCTGCTGGCGACGATTTTTACAACGCTCGTAGTCGGTGTGCAGATGGAGTTGAATTTCCAGCACAATCTGTCCACGTTCTCCGTATCGAACGACGCGCTGAATAATGACCTTCTCCCGTTCTTCCCTATACAGGAAGTCGCGGCCAAACCGTCTCTGCTCTGGTTGGGAGTTCCCTTCTCGGCCACGCTCATGCTCATTCTCATGGCGCACGAAATGGGGCATTACTTGTATTGCCGCTACTATCGCGTCGAAGCCACGCCGCCATTTTTTATTCCCGCGCCCACGCTCATCGGAACGCTCGGCGCGTTCATTCGAATCCGCGCCCCGATTCGTTCACGGTCAGCCTTATTTGATATTGGCATTGCCGGCCCCATCGCAGGATTTGTAGTTGCAATCGTCGTGCTCTGCGTGGCTCTGCCCCTTTCGCACGTGGCGCGCGCAGGCGGGCCGCAGGCTGACATCGTGCTGGGATACCCTTTGATTTTTCAGTTGGCGTGGTATGCGTTGCCCCTGGCAGCCTTGAAGTCGGGCGCGGCGGGACTGGGCGGCATAAATTTACATCCCATGGCTTTGGCGGCGTGGGTGGGCATGTTTGCCACCGCGCTGAATCTTCTGCCGGGAGGACAACTGGATGGTGGCCACATTGTGTTTTCGATTGCTCCCCGCAAGCACCGCTGGGTTTCGAACCTGACGATTATCGCGCTGATTCCGCTGGCAATTTACCTATGGGTGGGCTGGTTGATATGGGCGGTTTTGCTGCGGATTACGGCGATGCGCCATCCCATGGTGCCGGAGTGGCCGGGAGTGGATGCTCCGCGCAAAGCTCTGGCCGTGGTCGCGCTGGTCATGCTGATTTTGACCCTCACGCCCGCACCCTTCGCCCATAATTCGCTGATTGAGGTCCTTCACCAGCTTCGCAGCCGCTAGCGGGCAAGCAGCCGCTGGCGGCTTGCTAACAGCTTGTGGCGTCTCAGTTTGCTTGTCATCCCGAGCGAGCGCGTTTTGCGAAGCGAAGGATCTGGGCGTGCCGATTCGCGGCCACCCGCGAAAGGCACGCATCCCTTGGCAAACTGAGACAAGCGCTACCGAATGCCGTTTAACGATTTGCGCTAACGACTCCGGTGCCGTTCCGTCCTACAATAGATGGCAGCCGTGCGGCTTTTACTCGACACCTTCGCGCAGATTTTCCGCAGCCTATGGGCCCACAAGCTGCGCTCATTCCTCACCATGTTTGGCATCGCGTGGGGGGTGGGTTCGCTGTTGCTGCTGGTCGGGCTGGGTGAGGGTTTCCGTTCCGGCAACATGCGCGAAACTGAAGAATACGGCAAAGATATCATGTTCATTTTTCCGGGCCGCGCGCCCGCGGTCGAAGGCAATATGAGTTCGGGACGCAATTACCTGCTCACGTATGAAGACTACGCAGACATCCGGAAAGAAGCGCCGCATGTGCGCAACGCCGTGCCGGTGCTGGCGCGGTCGGACATTCACTCGGTCAGTGATTTTGCCACGGCCAATGGCGAGATTGTGGGAGCCGAGCCGCAATACAGCGACATCCGCTTTTTGCCCGTCAAAGAAGGCCGCTGGCTGAACTGGCTCGATGAAACCCAGCGGCGCAATGTGATTGTGCTCGGCGATGAGCTGACCAAGAATCTTTTTCCGGGGCGTCCGGCCGTGGGTGCGACCATCCTTTTGAACGGCATCAGTTTTGAAGTTGTCGGAACAGTCAAGCGCGTGGGCCGCGGCGACGACAATTCGACCAACATTCGCGGATATATTCCCTTTCGCGTGATGGCGACATTCTTTCCGCTGAAAGGCGAGGGCCACGAAAATTCGATTTCGTTCATCAATTATCAGCCGCGGGTGCGCAGTGAAAACCTGCTGGCCACGGAGGAAGTGCACAAGATCATCGCCCGCAATCACGGCTTCGACTATCACGATAAAGACGCATTCGAAGGCTGGGACACAATCGAGCAATCGAAAATGGTGGGCACGATCTTCGACGCCATGAATGTATTTTTGGGCAGCGTCGGCCTGGTCACGCTGGCGTTGGGAGCCATCGGCGTCATCAACATCATGCTGGTCGCAGTGACTGAGCGAACCCGTGAAATCGGGCTGCGCAAAGCGTTGGGCGCGACCAACCGCAGCATTCTGTTTCAGTTCTTCCTCGAAGGAATTATTTTGACGCTGGGCAGCGGCTTAATCGGCATGGGATTTGCCGCGGCCCTCATGGCGATGCTCGACACGGTGCAGGGGCCCGGCGGCTTCGATCCTCCACGATTAGTGCCGATGTCGGCCATGATCGCAATCGGCAGTCTCACGGTCGCTGGCGTGGTAGCGGGACTCTATCCCGCGCGCAAAGCGGCTCTGTTGCAACCGGTGGAGGCGCTGCGCGCGGAATAACCATGTGGCGTGACATTCTCCAGGAAGCCTATAGCGCAATGCGGCATAACCGCCGCCGCACCGCCTTGACCATGCTCGGCATGGCATGGGGCATTGCCACCGTAGTGATGCTGCTCGCCTACGGCAACGGCTTTGGGCAAGCCTGCGCCAATATCTTCGCCAACTTCGGTACCAAGCTGATGATTCTTATCCCCGACCGAAGTTCAATGCAGGCGGGCGGACAAAAAGCGGGGCAGTTGATCCGCTTCACCCTCGACGACGTGGACCTGCTGACGACAAACCTTCCGCAAATCAAACACATCACGCCGTCCGTGGACAAGAACTGCACCATTCAGTACGACACCCGCACGTACACGTTTAACGTCACCGGAAATTACGCCAACGTACCCGACATTCGCGCGCTCAAACTCGGGCAGGGCCGCTTCTATAACGCCCAGGACGAAATGCAACACGCGCGCGTGGCCATGATCGGCGCGGAAGCCAAGCAGAAATTATTCTCCGGGCGCAATGCGCTCGGTGAACGCATCCGCATTGATGGGTTGAGTTTCGAAGTCGTGGCCGTGCTCGCCGGAAAAATGCAGGAGGGCGATGACGACATCAACCGCGTCATCTACATTCCCTTTACCACCATGAGCGACCTCAAGGACACGCACTATCTCGATTCCATCTGGTTCAACTACGAGACGCCGGATTACGAACGGCTCGAGCAGTCGGCGCGCGCTGATTATGGCGACCGAGCACAAGTTCAATCCCACCGACCGGCGGGCGGTG
Organism: Terriglobia bacterium; assembly: GCA_963702965.1. GTDB lineage: Bacteria > Acidobacteriota > Terriglobia > Terriglobales > Acidobacteriaceae > JAJPHW01. The sequence goes on along the minus strand of OY969776.1, from coordinate 1,628,841 downwards.
CGGGTATTCAACCTCATGGAGCAGGTGCACCAATTTGAAGTGATCACGCTGGGGCTGAAGATTCTGCTCGGCTTTATTGGAACCCTCACGCTCGGCATCGGCGGCGTGGGCTTGATGAACATCATGCTCGTCTCCGTCACCCAGCGCACCCGCGAAATCGGCGTGGAGAAAGCTCTGGGCGCGCAGCGACGGCACATTCTCATGCAGTTTCTCGCCGAGGCCCTGACCATCACGTTTTTGGGGGGCGTGCTCGGCGTGATACTCGCCTATGGGGTCGCGCTCTCGGTGGGCAGGCTCACACTCTACAGCGCCTTCGCCAAGAACGCGTCCGATGGCGATATCCGCTTAATCATCGCCCCCGGAACGCTGATCGCGGCCACGATTATTTTGTCCGCCGTCGGCCTCATCAGCGGGATGGTCCCCGCCTTGCGCGCCTCCCGCCTCGACCCGATTGAAGCGCTGCGCTACGAGTAGCTTATGGCAGGATGTGTTCCACTCTCATTGTGCGCAGCTCGACAGAACCACGGCACACTAACCACATTGTCATTCCGAGCCATTCGTAGTCGCGCGAGCGACGAGGATGCGCGAGGAATCTGCTTTAGGAGGGCTGGCCGGCGACGGCCGGCGACGAGGCCAGTCCCGCGTGACATAATTATGAGACGATAAGTATCGAATTGGGATGTTTTATGTCAGAAAACATCCCGAAAATCTGTCAAAAACCACTCCCGCAATTTCGCCTCCCAGACCCGACCTACTGGGAGCATTTTCGTGCGTTTTTGACGTCAATTTTGGAGGCGAATTTCATACAACCACTCTCGGCACCCTTGTAAGTCATTGCATGTCTTAGAGTTGCGCGAAAACGCAGGTTTGCGTAAAGGCGGGAAAAAACGCATTTATTCCGATACGCACAGTCAGCTCGGACGCAAATGCAATGCCTGCAAGCATTTAGCGCGAATGTTTCTCTGCCGCTTCGCCGAGCCCCATGCGCCTTGTCGTCAAAATGCTCGCAACACACCAATCGCCGTCGGCGGAGTCAAATCATACGCATCGCTGCTAAAGTCTTTGCCTTTATTATGTTGCCGGCTTACGGAGAAGTTTCCGTCATTTCTTCGGTCGCTTCACCATCCGGCGAAAATGGCGCGCACGAGGCCACTTCCAGACATCGCGAAATCGTACTATCTTCAATCCCTTCAGGCAGTTGCATATGCCTAGAAAATTCTGCTGCGCCGCTTTTCCTAATCTTCAACAATCGGAGCGGTGACGCCCTGCTCGGGTTCGCCGCCGACAGCGCCCTGGGCAATGATCAAGCGGCGAGCTTCCACGCGAATCTTGGGCAACTGGAGCCAGAACAAGAACGCGCCACCGATGCAGGCGACGGCTCCCGTGGAAACGGCTATAGGCGCGCCGAGGCGATCCGCGACCGAACCGCCGAAGAGCGCGCCGAAAGGCGCCATGCCCATGAACATCATGGAATACATGGCCATGACGCGCCCGCGGAGTTCATCCGGGACCATGGCCTGGATTAACGTGTTGGAGGCGGACATCTGCAACATCACGAAGAAGCCAACGGGCAATAAGAGAACTGCCGAGAGCAGAAAATTTTTCGAGAGCGAAAATAAAATCAAACTCACGCCGAAGGCGCCGCAGGAAAATGCCACCCAGCGGCCAAGCCCGTGAACGCCGCGGCGCGAAGCCAGGGTCAGCGCACCCATCAGAGCGCCGACTCCGGTCATGCCCATCAGAATTCCCAGGCCGCGCGCGCCGCCGTGAAGAATTTTGTCGGCGAAGACGGGCATGAGCACGGTGTACGGCATTGCAACCAGGCTGACGAGGCCAAGCAATAACAGGATGGCGCGAATCGGCGCGGTATCCCGAGCGAAGCGAAAGCCCTCGAGAATATGGGCGATGGGCGAGGCATCCGAGGGGCGATGCGAATGTTTCGGAACCCTCATCATGAAAAGGCCGATGAGGACGGCGATGTAGCTGACCGCGTTGGCGAAGAAGCACCAGCCCTCGCCGATGCGGGCGACGAGGATTCCCGCGATGGCCGGGCCAATGACGCGCGCGCCGTTAAACATCGAGGAATTGAGGGCGATGGCGTTCATTAAATCTTCTTTGCCAACCATCTCCACGAGGAATGATTGCCGGCCGGGAATGTCGAAGGCGTTGACGACGCCCAAAAGCGCGGAGAGCACGAAGATATGCCAGACCTGTATGTACCTGGCAAGCGTCAGTGCGGCGAGGATTGCCGCCAGAATCATCGAGGCGACTTGAGTGCCGATAACAACTTTCCGGCGGTTATAACGATCGGCGACAATTCCACCGATGGGCGCAACGATGAAGACGGGAAACTGGCCAGCAAAGCCGACGGCCCCGAGCAAGAACGCCGAGCCGGTCAAGCGATAGACGAGCCAGGCCTGGGCCACGCTTTGCATCCAAGTGCCGATCAGCGAGATGAGTTGTCCGCTGAAAAAGAGCTGGAAGTTGCGATGCTTGAGGGCGCGCAGGGTCACGGAAAGCGTGGAATTTGGCGATTTGGGAGGGACCGAATTCGAGGAGTGCGCGCGGGCTGCTTTCATGCCTTCTTCCATGAGATGTTCTTGATTGGCTGAGCGATGGATAGTTTGTAACCCGTCACTAATTATTCACTTTGCGGGGATTGGGCTTTAGGTTAATGTTAAGCGATTTGGAAAGCTGGCCAGAACATTCCAAAAGTATAGGGGTAAACATGAGCACAAGCGAACTTCGTCTAGAACGTCGCGGTGGGCAACGATTCGGCTTTCAAATGCCGATCGGAATCAGCCGGGCGGGCAGTGGCATCGAAGGCAGCGGCTTTACCCACGATTTGAGCGCAAGAGGAGCGTCATTCTACAGCGATGTCACGCTGACGCTGGGTGATGCTGTGGAACTCACTCTGGTGATGCCTTCCGAGATCACATTGGCCGAGAGCATGCGTGTACGCTGCCGGGGCAAAGTGGTGCGGGTGTTTCCATCCGTAGTAGCCGGCAAATTTGGGGTCGCGGTGCAGCTGCACGGGTATGAGTTCCTGCCAGATGTGGCTTTTGCGCCCGCCATCAGCAACGCTGCGCGGCCCCAGGGCCAACCTTTGGAACACGCCTAGTCGCTGATGGAGTAGTGTGACTGAAGTAACACTTCCGGGCTATACGAACCCGACCAACGGGCCTTCCCAAGCGCTTCCGTTTTGCATAGAATTGCAGCACGAGTTTCCTCTTCTTCAGCCGGCCTCCCCTGAAGCGGTGAGTTTGCGTTGCGCGAAAAATTTCGCGTGGCGCGACAGCGGCGACGATTACGGAAGTCACACGGCGCGACGGTATTTCGCTCTGTGGGACGCAGTGGCTCGTACTAACATTGAGAGACCTGAATGCACGGCATCGGAATCACAGTACTCAGCGAAGATAAGGAACGGCTTGGATTGCTCCAGCAGCGTCTGGAAGCGACCCAGGTGGGCCGCGTTGCCTTCGCTCACACGGGGTTCCCGACTTCACCGACGGACGTAATCCTGCGCCAAATCCAGGACGTGCGCGCGGAAGTTGTAGTGGTGGACATCCAGACGCAGGAATTAAACCGCGCCATCAAAGTTATAGAGATTATCAAGGAAAATACCGAGAATGTGGCCATTTTTGCCTGCGGCGAAATGAGCAATTCGGCTTCGATTGTGGCTGTGATGCGGGCGGGCGCGGGTGAATACCTGGAACGCAATGCCAGCGTGGAAGTGATGCTGGAAGCATTGAGCCGGTTCGCCGCTTCCCGTACGAAGACGCGCACCACTTCGGGGCGGGCGCGCGTATTTACCATGATCAATGCCAAAGGCGGCGCGGGTGCGACGACGGCAGCCGTGAATATTGCGGTTGCGCTTCAGGCAGCGCACGGCAATGTGCTGCTCATTGATTTTGCATGTTTGGGACACGCCGCTTTGCAGTTAAATGCCCGGCCGACTTTCGGGCTTACGGATGCTTTACAGAACCTGCACCGGCTCGACAATTCGTTGTTGAATGGCCTACTGACAGAATGTAAAGGCGGCCTGCAATTGCTGGCGGGGCCGCAGCAGCCATTACTTCTAACCCCGACCGCTGCCGAGTTAGCGCGTCTGTTCGATCTGCTGGTGGCGAGCTTCCGCTATGTGGTTGTGGATGCGTCGAACCGCCTCGACGAGACCGGACGACTGCTTTGCCAGCTTTCGAACGCCATGCTGCTGGTGGCGGAGGCGGACGTGGTTTCTCTGTGGAGCGCCAGCCGCATGCGGACGTTTATGGAAGAAGGCGTGGGACGGGACCGAGTTCGTCTGGTGTTGAACCGGTATAAGAAAATTCCCGGTTTTTCCGACGCCGACGTGGAAGAAGCCACCCATTGCAAGCTGCTGTGGAAGCTCCCCAACAATCATCAAGCAATTGCGCCTTCCATCGATAAGGGCAGCCCGGTGGCGTTTCAGGAAGGATACGATATTTCGCGTTCCTATCACTCGCTGGCCACCACGCTGGCGCAGGCTTCGCCAACGGCTGAGGGTTCATTAGACTTGGCCTATCAAGCCGACAAGCCCGACCCAAAAAAGAAGACGACGGGCGGATTGCTCATTTCGCCATTGCGCGCCGGACAATAGTAACCTAATCGCTGAAACTGTCATCAAATGAGATAGGGTCTTTTGTCATATTGACGAAGAGCCTTCTAAGGATGGATACTAGGTGTCCTAACTGAGTAGTTACCTATGCCGCAACTAACAGAAGATCAAAAATCTACCACTCGACCTTGCAAGAGTTCGTGGAATACGTTCTTGCGCCGATTGGCCTTCTGGAAAGCCGCGAAACAGGAAAAATTAGACAAAATGTTCATTGAGGCCGTCAATGACTTAGGCCCCGATTGGGAACGTCAGCGTCTAGAGCGGGCTGCAACAAAAGCTGCCGTGCGAAACTAGACTCGTATCCCTTCTTGTTTTGCAAATTCAATCAGAAGATATGCCTGAGTGCAAAATTTTTCGGCAAGGTCTTCGATCACCTCGCGGTTCTTTTCCTTTGAATGTCCGTACGTCATCCTGATTAACAGCGACCTCAAAATGTCGTTTTGATAAGTTGTCTCCTCGGCTTGTGTCAACTCAAACGCGAATTTCGCCAAAGCCCTTTTGAGGTCGGTGGTATAGACCAGATGATTGTGTGACTGTGCGATCTGAACCATGTACTCCCAGTTCAAGACCTCAATCGCATTCAATTTATCGGCCATACAATCACATCCTTGTTGCCGTTGAATTAGGGCAGTGTACTCATTTTTTCTCCTCTAGTAAATTTTTTAGTAACTGATACATACAGCCGCACTTGAATTGATGCGCCTAAATCACTATCGCACTTCCGAATGATTTTAAGAGAATGTGTGACGGCCCTACCGCGCGGCGGCGGCGACCTTGGCTTCGAGCATGGCATAGATGGCGGGATTGGTGCAGACTTCGTAATACCAGCGGGTGGTCCACTGACGCAGGCCGAAGTTACTGGTGTCAATCTGGGCCATGTAACTACCGCGAATGACGAGCTTGCGAAAGATGTCGTTGCCCACGGGAACCATGCCGGTCCAGAGCGAATATTGTTCATGACCCCAAAGTTCAGGAAGTTCGAGCTTACAGGTTTCGAGGGCGATTTCATCCTGCAAACGGCGGAAGGCGGCCTCGCTGATACGGACGCCGTTCAGGTTGTACTTCATGATGAAGTCGTCGGCGCTTTCTCCCATTTCGGCATCGCCAACTGTCTGAAACGCATATACGTTGAAAGGCGACTGTAAAGCTTCGACGGTCTTACGAACGCGCTTGTTGCAGGAAGAGAGACGATCACTTTCATTCAACGCGTCGGAAATCATGATGCGGGCGTCGCCATCCATCAGGTACATGGGGGCGGAATCCTGGTAGGAGATGCCGATGCCCAATTCCAAGGGCGGTAAGCCGGAGCCTTGGAGCAACTTGTTATAGCCGCAAACGATGTCAACAATTTCGCGGGCCAGAACACAGGCCTTGCTGACGGCCAGGGCAGATTCGCCTTCGCGCTCGAACAAGGCGAGGATGATGGCATCGCCTTCGAGGAAGACCTTGCTGGCGTCATATTTGGGCAGGAGCTTGTTCACGGGATCGTAAAAATTGAGGCTGAAGTAGGAAGCCGGGTTCATGTCCCGCTCCATGAGCGAGCGGGTCAGGCGCGAAGAATCGCGAACATCGGCCTTGATAATGACGTGGCGCAGGACTTTATTTTCCGCGGGCTTTTGCTCCTCAGGCAGAAGGAACTCGTAGAGAGTGTTGTTCATCGCGGAGAGCTGCTGCAACCGTCCCGTGGAAATTAAGTTGATGCCCTCCAAGGCGGTGTTCAGCGTTTCCAAACGGCGCCAATCGCGATGGTAGCGGAAGAAGTCGCGGAGATAACGGCCGGCATACTTGGCCCGCTCGGCATTTTTGCAGTTGGCAACCCGACCCAGCGCTTCGCGGAAGCTATCGGCCGTGGGCTTGCCCTGCTCCTGCATGAGCTTTTCGAGGCGGTCCCGCTCTTCGCGTGAAATCAGGCCGTTTTTCAACTGGTGGGCATTGATGCGCGGCGCATAAACGGCGAGCAAGGGCACGGCCTCATAAGAAGCCACGACGTAGTCCATTACTTTTTCGCGCTCCAGGAGGTTGACCCATGCATTGAGACGGGCGCGCTGGGCGCGGCCTTCTAAAGTGTTCTCGTCGGGAAAGCCGGCCCCGACCAGCTCTTGGGCGTTCTCGGGCAGGTTGAGCCAACCATCAACGACGGCATCGGTCTGGGCATCCGGCCCCAGGTTGAGGGTTTGGAGAAAGTCGCAAACGATACGGCGAATGCTGGAGAAGCGATCAGGATCGCGATCGAAGTTGCCGAGCATGACGTAATGTTCGGCATTGACGTGAGGATCTCTGCCATCATCGGCGAAGATCAGCGGGTTCAGAAAGAGCTTATATTCTTCCTCGGATGCATTGCCAAACAATGAGCGACGCGTGCGAGATAAAGTCTCTTTTTCAACTTCGCGCAGAGTGCGGAAAATATCCTGGCTGGTTTTGCGCAAGATGGTCTTCTTGGCGACCTGGAACTCGGAAACGCGTTCCCGATACTCGAGAGCTTTTTGGGCGCGCACGCCTTCGTAGGAATTTAATAGTGTGCGGCAACGTTCCAGGGTGTAGGCGAATTGCGCGGACAGCTCGGTGCGCAGGAATTTGGTGATGGCAACACGCGCCAGCAGATCGATAGTGACGTCGCCCTGTAATTTGGCGCGGTTCAGGGCAGCGACGTGGATATCGGACAAGAGCGGCTTGAGTTCAGAAAATTCAACTTTGACTTTGGCTTTGGCCTTGGCGGCCGGATTTCCGATAAATTGATTACCGCCGGTAGTGCGCTTGGTGTCTTCGGCGGCGAGCAAGGCTTCGACATTGCCGTGACGTGCGATCAGATGTGCGATCTGGTAACGCATCTGCTCGCAAAACTTGTCGCTCAGGTGGACATCGTGGCGAAGATTATCCACGCCCAAGAGCAGTCCCTTTAGAGACAATGCCGGCACATAACCAGCCAGCGAAGGAGGAGCAGCTTCTTCAGAATTTTGGCCGAAACCGAATAAGGGGATCCGAGGCATGCCAGCTGTATTCTCCGAAGTACTACAACGGCAATTTGCCGGTTTTCTTCTTCTTTTCGGAGCGTATCACGCGTTCGGGAGCGACCAAAGTTACCCAAGTTACCGTCTTTAAGGCACAAAGCCGTTGCAAAACCAAGGGCTTAGGACTTGCGCAACTCTTCCCACCCTTTTCGTAAAGAACACGAAAATGGTGGGGCATCCTCCCCGAACCAATTCCCACCGGTTATCTGCGCAACTCTTCCCACCCTTTTCGTAACGAACACGAAAATGGTGGGGCATCCTCCCCAACCAATTCCCACCGGTTATCTGCGCAACTCTTCCCACCCTTTTCGTAACGAACACGAAAATGGTGGGGCATCCTCCCTGAACAATTCCCACCGGCTATCTGCGCAACTCTTCCCACCCTTTTCGTAACGAACACGAAAATGGTGGGGCATCCTCCCCAACCAATTCCCACCGGTTATCTGCGCAACTCTTCCCACCCTTTTCGTAACGAACACGAAAATGGTGGGGCATCCTCCCCGACCAATTCCCACCGGTTATCTGCGCAACTCTTCCCACCCTTTTCGTAAAGAACACGAAAATGGTGGGGCATCCTCCCCGACCAATTCCCACCGGCTACCTGCGCAACTCTTCCCACCCTTTTCGTAAAGAACACGAAAATGGTGGGGCATCCTCCCTGAACAATTCCCACCGGCTACCTGCGCAACTCTTCCCACCCTTTTCGTAACGAACACGAAAACCATCATTTTGCGTTTTGGGGGTTAGGGCTTGGTCTGCAAGGGTTGTTTTGCCTTCTGGAAAAATTCGTCTTGCAGGCGCAAACTGACCTGGTCGGCCTTAATGGCTTGTAGCGATTTGACGATTTCATCTTCCCAGGCTTTCATTCGAAATTCTCCGTATTCGCGGGTTGCGGCCGAGCCGTCGCCGGCATAGTGATTGGGAAAACGCGCATACCACCAGATGGCTGTGTAAAGGGGCTCGGGCAGGTTGAGCCGCGCCTGGTCGGCGCCAGATTCATCGTGAGCGCGATCCATATGAACGAGGTCAGGATTGGAGACCAACATCGCGGAAGTTTCCCATTCTCCGGCGTGCATATCGAGCGAGGTTTTTTTCTGCGGCCCACCCGGCGGCGCATCAGGGATGGGCAGCACGTAAACCACATAATCGTGCTCTTTCTCGAGCTGGGTTTGAGCGAAAAATGGCAATAGATTTTCGTTGCCGCCGTGCCCGTTGATAATCAAGATTTTCTTGCAGCCGTTACGGGCCATTTCGTCGGTGGTTTCCTGAAGCAATTCGAGTTGCAAATGGGTGCTGTAGGCGATGGTGCCGGGTTCGTGCCGAGCTTCGAAGATTTGGCCGAAATAGTACTGGGGAAAGACGATGGCATACTCCCGCTGCGCAGCTTGCAAGGAGGCGTAGCGAACTTTAAGCAAGTCGGTGCCCAAGGGTAAATGAGGGCCGTGTTTCTCAAGAATGCCGAAAGGCAGGATGCAGACTCCGCCGGATTGCTCAATGCCGGTGCGAAAGTCCGCGGCGGTGAGATCTTCCCATTGAACTGAGAGTTTGGATTGGGACCAGGCTATTTCCGAAAGAAGCAGAAGCAAGGCAAGAAAACATCCGCGACGCATGAGATTTCTCCTGCCGCGAATTCTAGCAAAGGCGCGTTACCTTCGTTACTCGGCGATTTGTTACGGCTCGCATATCATCCGTAGAGGGGACAAACCATGAAGCGGTTGCGATTTGTTGTTGCGCTCACCAACGACGACAACGACTATCAGATTGAGCAAGCAGCGGCAGCCGAAAGTGCGGCCCGCAAGCTCAATATAGACTTGCAAATGGTCTATGCGCAGAATGATGGCGTGGTGCAGAGCCAGCAGCTACTGCAGATTGTTCATGCCGCAGCGGAGCAGCGTCCCGATGGAATTATTTTTGAACCTGCCGGAGGCACGGCGCTGCCGCAGGTGGCGCGGGCCGCAGTGGCGGCCGGGATCGGATGGGTGGTCTTGAATCGCGAAACCGACTATCTCACCGAACTGCGCAGCCAGTATCCAGTTCCATTATTTGCCATTACATCCGATCATGAAGAAGTTGGGAGAATTCAGGGCCGCCAGATTTCCGCCCTGCTGCCACAAGGGGGTTCGGTGTTGTACATACAAGGACCGTCTGAAAGTTTGGCTGCGAAGCAGCGCACTGTCGGGATGTACGAAACCAAACCGGCGAACATAGAAGTTAAATTGATGAAGGCGCAGTGGACCGAAGCCAGCGCCTACAAGGCTGTGAGCGCATGGCTCAAGCTGACTACATCAAGACAAGCGGGGATTAGCGCAATTGCGGCGCAGGATGATTCGATGGCTATGGGCGCGCGCAAAGCGTTCCACGATTTGCCAGAAGGAGAAACCCGCACGCATTGGTTGACGCTGCCGTTCATCGGTTGTGACGGTCTGCCTAAAACCGGACAGGCGTGGGTGCGAAGCGGCATGCTGACTGCAACAATTTTGACGCCGCCGAACGCGGGCATGGCGATTGAGATGTTGGCGCAGGCTTTGCAAGGCCAATCGGTTGCGGAACGGACACTGGTGGATGCCGTTTCCATTCCGACCCTCGATGTTCTGGAGAAAGAAACGCGAGAGAAGAACCGAGCGGCGACGCGAGCGTCAGCGGCGAGCGGCCGCAGTTAATTTTTCGTAAGCGATAGATGAGCGTGGCCCCGGGAAATTCTATTGCTGGGGATGGTCTGACTTCGGGGATTCCGATTTAGGCGATGCAGACGCGTCGGGCGTAATCACCAAATGGTTGGCGGGCGCGGAGGGATTTACTCCAAAATCCCAGACGTAAAGATTCATTCCTGACAAGCCGAGCATCTCAACAACCGCATACTCCCCTGGCTCGAGGGGGCGGTTGGGCGTGATCTTGACCCAATCCGGATTTATCTTTTGCGCGGTAGTGGCGACCAGGTTCTGCTGCTGCTTACTTTTGCCCAATGGGTTGATCTTGACGCTGCCGATGACGCGGTTCTTACCTTTGATTTGCGCGCGCACGACCTGAAAACGGTCCCAATCCGGCATTGGCTGCTGCGGCTTCTCCGGCTGTTGTGGTTGCTCGGGGCGGGCATTGGTGTCGGTGCTCTCTTTGAGGTTGATGAAGATCGAGGGCGCGGCAACATGCGCCTGAATTGAGGCGTGAGGTCCATCGAGCTCGATCGTCTGTTTCGCGCTGGCGAGGGGGTCAACGACCGCGCGCAGAATATTGGCCCGGGTGTTGCGATCCACCTCGCCGCCATTTTGTTCAAGGCCGACGAGTTGCGGCTGGTTCTGGTAATTGTCGAGCAAGAAGACCAAACCATCATCTGGCAAGCGCAAACCAGGGGCGACCTGCGGAAGTTTAGCCAACTCAGCCGCCTGTTCCGCCGCGAGTTCTTTGTCGAGCGCTACCGCTTCAGGCGCAGGAGCCCCGGCAGCGCGATTCTTCTCATAGCTGTCGGTGGCGGGCCAATCGACGAGAGAGTAAGGGACTTCCTCCCACTCACCGCGCTCTGCGCTGAAGTAACGCACGCGATCACCCTGCACCTCCCACTTGGTGACCGACTGGTAGGAACCGTCTTTCAGAATGAGCCGGCGGGAAAGTTCCTGCGCACTCGCCGTCAGACACATCTGCAAAAGAGCCAGTGCGATCAATAGGACGGGAAACGCGCGGTTACCAGCTATCCTCATAGCTCTCATTCTATTCCGCCTATTCCGGCAGTCACTTATTTTAGATGCTGACTGTTATCGCCAGCTAGTTGCAGGATTGGGTGCGGACGCAGGCCACAGGACATCGCCTGGAACTGGACTGCGCTCATATTCGTTGTTATTCTTAGGGGAAATTCTGGATTTTACCAAATTCTAAAATGTGTTCTTATAACTATCTCTTAAACCGGGATTGCTGGAGGAAAGAGCGGGAGGTCCGTTGCTTTATCTCCACGGTATAGGGCATTTTCACCCCGACACGGTCATTGACAACGCTTTTCTCGCTTCACTTGGGATCGGCGTCGATTTCAATTGGATTGAAGAGCGGGTGGGGATAACCGAACGCCGAACCACGCTTTCGCTGGATTACATACGGCAGACGCGGAACCGGGACACGCGCGCAGCCTCAGAGGGTTCCACCGTCTCGACCATGCATATGGGTCGTGAGGCGGCGCTGATGGCTTTGGGGCGCGCCGGCATAAGTGCGGACGATATCGGCATGGTGATTGCGGGCGGCTGCACGCCAGAAATGCTGATTCCTGCCGAAGCCAGTCGTGTTGCTGCGGCGCTGGGCATTGAGGCGCAGGCTCTCGACGTGCAAGCCGCTTGCGCGAGCTTTGCGACGCAAGTGCATTTTCTCAACCAGATGCGGCCGGAAGTACTGCCGGAATTTATTCTTGTAGTCAACGTGGAAGCTTTCACGCGCACCATTAACTATGCCGATCGGGGGTCCGCGGTGCTTTTTGGCGATGGGGCCAGCGCGGCCGTGTTCTCAAGCAAGATCGCGTCGGCTAATCACGTGCTTTCGACTTCGTTTATGGCGGACCCAACCGGATATGACAAGGTCACTATTCCGGCGGGGGGGCACTTCGACCAGGACGGTCATGCTGTACAGATGTTCGCCATCAGAAAGACTGCGGAATTGTTTGAACGCATGCGGCAAGACAGCGATCTATTAGGGACGGTACGGCAGGTTTTCATCGGCCACCAGGCGAATTTACGCATGCTGCAATCTGTGTGCAAGCGGTTGGGAATTCCGGAAAGTAATCATCTCTCGAATATCCGCAAATTTGGCAACTGCGGAGCCGTCGGAGCGCCCTCCGTCCTCTCACAAAACTGGGAGGCACTAGACAACGCGGTTATCAATATGGGCGTGGTCGGCTCCGGTTTGGCCTGGGGCAGTGTGCGGATGGCCAAGAATTTGGATAATAAGCAATCGTGAAGTTGCATAGGAGAATCTAAAAGAGAAGCGAATTGTAGAGAATTGTTTGGAGGGAGCCCCCGATGACCCGTGACGATGTTCGCAGATCGTTTATTGAACTGCTCCGGCCGGAATTGAAAGGCGCGGATTTGAGCGTGATAACCGACTCTACTTCCCTATTGGCAGACTTGAACATCAACAGTCTCCGCCTGGTGGAAATTGCGCTGGAAGCAGAAGACCGATTTGGTATTCATGTGGATAACGAATCGGTGAAGCGTTTCTATACGGTCGGCGAGGCCGTCGACATGATTCTGGAAAGAAAACTTTCCGCGGCATGAATGCATAATGACAGCGTTCCGCACTCGCAGCCGCCGAGCAATCTTGCTCTGGATCGTGGCGATTCTAGGGTTGGTTGGGTATTCCTTCGGCTACGAAGGCACGGCAATTCACTGGAAGGTTCAGCGGCAACCCTCGCGGATTGTGAACGGCTCGCCATTTTTGATTGAAGCGCATACCTCTAGAAAACTAAAGTCTCTCTCGGCCACTTGGCTCAATCACGATGTGCATTTTGCCTGGGAGGACTCGGGGAAATACTGGTACGGCCTGGCAGGTACGAGTTTGTCCACGGCGCCTGGGACTTATCAATTTGAATTTTCGGGTGAACTGGCGGATGGTAGGAAGGTTTCATTCAGCCAGCGAATTGCCGTCCGCAGGGCAAAGTACCCCAACGCGAACGTGAAGGTCGATCAGAAATTCACCGAGCCAAGCTCTGCCGAATTGCAAGAAATTCACAAGGACAAGGAAACGAAGCAAGAGGTATTTGCGCAGTTCACTCCCACGCGGGAATGGGTGGGCGATTTTCAGCAACCGGTGGTCGCCCGCATATCCGATGTTTTCGGCGCGACCCGTACGTTCAACGGGAAGGTACAGAGCACACATGAAGGCTTGGATTTTGCGGTCCCCACGGGCACCGCGATTCTGGCCTTGAATCGCGGCAGAGTTGTCCTGGCGCGTCCGCTATTTTTCGAAGGTAATTGCGTCATGATCGACCATGGCCAAGGCCTGCTGTCTTTGTACCTGCATCTTTCGCAGATCAACGTAAAAGAGGGCGACCAAGTTTCGCGTGGGCAGGAAATCGGCTTGAGTGGCGGGACGGGGCGTGCAACCGGGCCGCATTTGCATGTAGCCGTACGCTGGCAAGGCGTCTATGTCAATCCTGCCACACTCTTTTCACTGAAAATTCCCCAAGGAAACTAGCGGTCTATTCTGCCGCGCGCCGCAAACCGGCCGAAGCGCCGAAGGTGATCTTTTCTTTGAGGTTGAGGTTGCGGATGAGGCGATGCAAATAATTGGGATGGACGCCTAGAATTCTTGCCGCCTCAGTGTAGTTCCCTTTGCTCTCATCCAGCGCGTGCAGAATCAGCTGCTTCTTCAGATCTTTGACCGCGGAATGGTACTTGGCGTTTAGGGAATCAGGAAGGTCTTTCTCCAGCAGTGATTCTGGAAGGTCTTCGGGCAGGATTATATCGGAGGCGCTCAAGACCAAGGCGCGTTCGATGGTATTTTCCAGCTCACGAACATTGCCAGGCCAGTCGTAGTTGAGCAGATAAGTCAGGGCTGAGGGCGCGATGCTCTTGGCTTTCAGGTTCCACCTCTGGCAATATCGCATCAGGAAATAGTTCGCCAGAACAGCAATGTCTTCCCGCCGCTCTCTTAAAGGCGGCATGACCACGGAAAGAACATTCAGCCGATAAAATAAATCGAGCCGGAACAATCCCGCCTTCACGGCCTCCTCCAGATTCTTATTGGTCGCGGCGACGATACGCACATCAATGGGAATGGGATGGGTCCCGCCAACGCGTTCAAACTCGCGCTCTTGCAGGACGCGCAGCAATTTCACTTGCAGTTTGGGAGCAAGCTCGCCGATCTCATCCAGAAAAACAACGCCCGCGTTTGCGACTTCCAGCTTCCCTCTCTTCAGAGTTGTGGCATCAGTGAAGGCACCTTTTTCGTGGCCGAACAGTTCGCTCTCCAGCAGCCCTTCGGGAATCGCCGCGCAATTGATGGCGACGAAGGGCTTGCTGGATCGAGGGCTATTGCGATGTATGGACCGCGCCGCCAATTCTTTTCCGGTGCCGCTCTCGCCCTCGATGAGAACGGTGGCTTCTTTGGGTGCAACCTTGGCCAAAAACTGGTATACCGCCCGCATCGGCGCACTTTCACCAACCATGTTGTGCTCAAGATTGATTTCGGCGGCCAGGCGAAGGTTTTCGCGCTCCAATTGTTCCCTGCGCCGCGTATTTTCGATGGCCAGCGCAGCGATGGAGGCGATGCCGGCCATGAGTTGCAAATCGTGCTCGTCGAACCTTCCACTGAAGCTTGAAGAATCGAGGTAGATTGCACCGCTGATTTTCTCGAGTACGCGCAAGGGGACGCAAATCAGCGAGCGCACATTGGAACTGACCAGACTGTCGGCGCTATTAAGCCCGGAGCTGGGCACATCCACGGCCAGGATTGCCAACCCCTGCTCCGTGACTTGGCGGATCACAGTGCGGCTAACTCGCCACGGATGAGAGGCGGAGGGCTGCCGATGACGGGCGAATACCGCCTCAAAACGGCCCGACTCGTCTTCGAGCAAAATCGCGCCACGCTCGGCCGCGATAACCTCAAAAATTGAATTCAGGATTTCCTCTTCAAGTTGCACCAGCGGCCGCCCCGCATGGACAGCGTTGCTAATTTTCAATAAAGCTCCCAAATTGCGTGCTACGCGGGAGTTTCCTGGAACTTCCTTCAACAGACGGTCGGGGTGCAGATAGATTAAATCCTGGGGCTGGAGCTGCGCCGTCGCGTGGGTCAGGCTATCTTCGAATTCCACGCGGTCGCTGTCTAATTCGGGCGCTCTTCCGCTTAGAAAGACAAGTACCGAATCCCCTACCGAGATTTTGTCTCCATTGCGGAGGGGGGATTCTTTGACCGGAACCCCGTTGACGAAGGTGCCGTTGCGGCTTTCCAAGTCGTACACGGTGTAAGTATCGCCGTCCCGGCGTAAGACGCAATGACGGCGCGACAAGGAGACGTCGCTAATGGTGATTGCATTCGCGGAATCCCGGCCGATGGCAATTTCATCGCCGGAAAGAACGAAGGTAAGGTCCTTGGCAGGTCCGTCAATTGCCGCGAGCGTGATTGGGTTCTCCTTGCCCCCCATAGCCTTCCTGTTTAACACATCTAGACGACGAATGCATCAATTTCCGTGGTTGATGGTTGGGAGCTCGGCCTATCCGAAAAGATAGTTGGCCTATCCATGCGGATAGACCGCGCAATTCAGTCGAGTGGGCCCATGGGAAGTCGCAAGAACACTAAACAATTGCAAACGCGAACTTTGAGTAAGACTGCGAGTTGTTGGATTGAAGACTGCGATGTGGTCATACACGTGCATTGCTACATGAGCAAGTGATCGGCAAAAGCGACGGGGGAAAACGCTTTCAGCAGTTTCGCCGCATCACGGCAATCGGGAACCCGGGGCACCCCCTCACGGTTCCCGATTGTTTTTGCCTTCCTTAGTTGGCGGCAATGCGAATGGCCGGAAACGCGCCGGTTTCTTCATTCGTGGCAACACCGTCGCGAAAAGATACCGAGCGCCCAGAAATCGCAGGCACGCGCTCACCCGGCACAAGGATTCCGACCAAATTGAGTGGGTCGGCGGCAGAGATCGTGATGATTTCTCCCTGAAGCGGCATCGAGCGAGTCGCACGCAACGATTCCACGGCGACTGGCAAAGCAAATTGTTCGCCGCCGAAACCGTCAACGAACCGGCCCCCACGAATTTCGCCGCGATCTTCGAGCCGCCGAAAAATTATCTGCAAATCACGCCACTTGGGCAGATTCGTTTCTCGCGCCAGCAAATCCCTGAACACAACGCCATAGCGCTTCAGCAACATCCAGCATGTAGCTTCGAGAATTCGCTCTTTTTCTGCCGCAAATTCTGTATGAAGCAGCGCCCACCGGCCAGCGCTATGGCGAGGCCGGGAGGTGCGGGCATTACCCTGGCCAGCGCGGCGCTTGGGGTCAATAAGTGAGCGCAGATTGTCGAAGCCGTCGGCGGTAACGAGCCCACCGGCAACCAATTCCCATAGCGCAGTTTCGATCTCCGATTTTAATTTTCCCGTTGCCCGCACGATGTCCGCGAAAAACGACGCTCCTCGCTGGCGCAGAAATTCCGCGACCTGACGAGCGCCTTCGCTAAGGCCGCGGGTACCAGAGTCGTCATCCACGCCACGATGAGGCGTCATCCAATCTGCATCTTCACGCACAAAAAAAGTAATGGGAGCCACGCTTGTGGGAATCACACGGCGTTTGCCGGAGGCGGAGTCATCCAAGGTCGCGGGATGGGGAGAGAGCCGGCCCCAGCCTACGGCGCCGGTCAAGCAGAGTTGATCGAGCCACTTGGGGTCGTAATCGGCGATGCGGCGGGCCAGGACTTGACGCTCCCAGGCATTGGCAGGAATTTCGAAGCCCTGCAATTGCCTTAAAACATCCAAGACGGCACGCTCGCCGGAAACCTGCGAGCCGGGCGTTATATGCTGCCAGCGCAGGAGCCAGCGCATAAATTGAGCGGCGTGGACTGGCTCTACCTGCTTTCTCAACGAGGCCACGGTCAAGCGATGTATGCGAGCAAGCAAACGGCGTTCACACCATTCGGTCGAGCCGTCAGTCTGGTCGGTGAATTTGCCGCGAAGAATTGTTCCTGTCGCTTCCATGCGCAGGAAGGCTTTATCGATTTCAGCTGATGGCAGATCGAGCATGGCGCCTAATCTTCCGGCGGTGGCTGGGCCAATGTGGGCCATCCAGCCGGTCACGAGAGCGAGCATGGCGTCGTCGGAAGCCACGACATTTTCCTTCAATGCTGCGACTGGCTCGATCAAAAACATAATCGGAGACACAACACCGAAAATAAGCTTGCCCTTTCGACGGCGACCCAGTAACGCCGCTGCCCGGCTACTGCAGTCATCACTCTGCCTTCTACGGCGAGGCGGTCAAAAAAGGCACTCCATCGCGGAATCGATTGCTGAACCAGATCATGTTCAAGGGCATCGATGGGTAAGGCAATCAGCGTATGCAGGACATCATGCAATTCATCGGCATCGCGCACATCGGGCCAGGCTTCTTCTCTGACTTGTTCGATGGCTGCGGGATCAAGCTTGCCCACTTCTTCGAGCACCGATTCGGGCAGGATGCGCCGCATCTCCACTGCACGCGCTCGGCGCTCTTCGAGTGGCGCGTCATCCAAGTAGGCGTATGGATTCGCATTCAAGATTTCGTGGCAGAATTGCGACGGGACCGGCGTGTCCACGGCGAGGCATCGGATGCGGCCATCGGCCATCTTCGCGAGCACATCTTTCAAACCGTCAATGTCCATGGCCTCGGTAAGGACGTCTTTCATGACCTCATTCACCAGCGGATGATCGGGAATCTTGATGTCGCCTTCAATATTTTCCTGGCAGGCCGCCACATCAGGAAAAACTGAAGCCAGCAAATCGTCGGAGCGCATGCGTTGAATTTGCGGTGGAACTTTTTTGCCGCCTTGAAAACGCAGCAAAGCCAATGCTCGATTCGCATCCCATCGCCAGCGTGTGCCGAAGATCGGCGAAGCCAGCGCCGCTTGCTCCAGAACCGGTTGGACAGTATCCGGATTTAAAAAATGAAAAACGTCAGCCAGCGGAAAACTATGTTGTTCAGCCAAGGCGATGTTTATGCCATTTTCTGTTGCGGCAGCTTGTAATTCGAAGTTAAAACTGCGGCAAAAGCGCTTGCGTAAAGCCAATCCCCAGGCTTTATTGATGCGGCCACCAAAAGGAGCATGAATGACTAATTGCATGCCGCCGGACTCATCGAAAAAGCGCTCCGCAATTACTGTGTCTTGTGTCGGAACTGCACCGAGGACCGCGCGGCCTTGCAGAACATAGGCAATGGCTTGCTCGGCAGCGGAATCGTCGAAGCCGCATTCTTGTTTCAGCCAGGTCACCGTTTCGGCCACGGCGGCCTGACTCTGCGAAATTCCAATCGGCGAAACATGAGCGAGCCGATCGCTGATTTGCTGACGCAACGTGGCCACTTGCAATGACAATTCCTGGGTGCGCGCCGGCGCTTCGCCACGCCAGAAAGGAACGTTTGGCGGCGCGCCATGAGCATCTTCAACCAGCATCCGCCCCGACTTCCCTTCTACTCGTCGGATTCGCCAGGAAGTGTTACCCAGCAGCATGATGTCCCCGGCCATACTTTCCACGGCGAAGTCTTCGTCGATGGTTCCGACGACTGTTCCTTCCGGCTCAGCGACTACCGTAAACAACGCGGTCTCGGGAATTGCGCCCCCACTGGTAATCGCCGCAAGCCGGCTACCGCGGCGGGCCCGCAACTTGTGATTCACGCGATCTCTGTGGATGTACGCGCCATATCTCCCTCGCCGCGCCGCAATGCCTTCGGCGAGCATTTCAAGTACCGATTCATAGACGTCGCTCGTCAGCTTGCGATAGGGATAAGCGCGACGAACAACTTTGTACAGATCATTCTCGTCCCACTCTTCCGCCGAGCACATTGCCACAATTTGCTGCGCCAAAATATCGAGAGGAGAATCGGGAATCATCAGGCGGTCCAAATCGCCTTGCTTGATGGCCCGAATAAGCGCGCCGCACTCCAGGAGCTCGTCGCGGGTAGTAGCAAAAAGTCGTCCTTTCGGGACTGCTCCGCGCCAGTGTCCCGACCGTCCGACACGCTGCAAAGCAACTGCAATCGCCCTCGGCGAACTGATTTGCACCACCAAATCCACGGTGCCAATGTCGATGCCGAGCTCAAGCGATGCTGTGGCGACAAGAACTTTGACTTTGCCTTCTTTGAGTTTGTTCTCCGCAGTCAAACGCAGTTTGCGAGACAAGCTACCGTGATGGGCCGCAACATTTTCTTCACCCAATCGCTCACCCAAATGATGGGAGAGCCGTTCCGACAAACGCCGCGTGTTGACGAAAATCAACGTAGAGCGATGCTGCTCGACCAGTTCGACGAGGCGGGCATAAATTTCATCCCACATTTCGTTGGTCGTAACTGCTCCGAGTTCGGAGGCGGGGATCTCGACTGCAAGATCCAATTTCCTCTGGTGACCAACGTTGACGATGACCGGATCAGGGCGCTCGCCCGTCAAGAAATGCGCGACTTCTTCGATCGGCTTCTGCGTGGCAGAAAGACCGATGCGCACCGGACGGCGGTGGGCCAGAGCATCCAGCCGTTCCAGAGATAGGGCCAGATGGGATCCACGCTTATCGTCAGCGACTGCGTGAATTTCGTCCACGATAACCGCTTCTACATCCCGCAGGATGGCTCGGCTCTTTTCGGCGGTCAGCAAAATGTAGAGAGATTCAGGAGTCGTAACCAGAATGTGGGGCGGAGTTTTCAACATCGCCCTGCGCTCGGTCGCGAGTGTATCGCCGGTGCGTACAGCAGTCCGAATCCGAGGCATCAGCAGGCCGCGCTGGCCCGCGAGGGCCAAAATCTCGCCGAGCGGAACTTCGAGGTTCTTCTGAATATCGTTGCCCAATGCTTTCAGGGGCGAAACATAGATGACTTCCGTGCGATCGATCAAGTCTCCTGCGAGCGCCTTGCGCACAAGCTTGTCGATGCAGGCAAGAAATGCCGCCAGAGTTTTGCCCGAGCCGGTAGGAGCTGAGATGAGGGTAGTGCGCCCAGCCAGAATGTGCGGCCAGCCCTGCTCCTGAGGCTCGGTTGGAGTGCCAAACTTAGTGACAAACCACTCCGCTACCAGGGGGTGCGCCCAAGCGAGAGTGGCGGGAGCGGACTGCATGTTTCTATTTTATCGCCGTGCGCACTTTCGCACAATGTTCGCCTCCCTCTTTCGCTCCGGATGACTAAAGGAGTCCGATTTAGCGTGCCCAGATGCTAGACTCCTGCCATGTCTAAAAAGCGCGCAAAAAAAATTAAGCTGATTCTTTTCGATGTAGATGGAACGCTGACTGACGGCAAGCTTTTTTTTATTCCTGTCCCTCTGAGCTTGCAACAGTTAGCGTTGGAACATTCAGCCAAGCAAAGTGAAAAGCCCGGTTTCGGACTCGCCAATGCGACCGCAATCGAGGTGAAAGGCTTTCACGCGCATGACGGCGCTGGAATCTCGCTCGCGCGATTGGGCGGCATCAAGACAGGCATCATTACCAAAAGAATTTCTGAGACCGTCGCGTTGCGGGCGCGTGACTTAAAACTCGATCACGTGCATCAGGGTATCCAGGACAAACTGACATGTATGGAGCAGATCATGAAGCAGGAGGGCCTAAAACCCGCCGAAGTCTGCTTTGTAGGCGACGACGTTATTGATCTGCCTGCGATGCGCATCAGCGGTCTTGCCATTGCGGTCAAAAACGCGCGCGCCGAGGTGAAGAAAGAGGCGCACTTTGTGACGCCGAATTCGGGCGGGAATGGGGCGGCTCGGGATGCAATTGAATACATTCTGAAAGCACAGGGAAAGTGGAAAAAGGTGGTGGACGAATATGTTTGTGAGAGAAGTCCTGCAAGGAAGGCCCGCTAAAAGCAACCACCGGCAACTTGCTTGGGGCGTGTGGAGAGTTGCCGGTGGGTACAGATCTCCTTACTCACCCTGTTTGCTTTCAGGAGCGTTTGAATGATTAGAGCACGCACCCGAGAAATAAGTCGTGGGGCAATGGGTAAAGTAACGTAAAGATTTGTAAATCCGTCCATCTTCACTTTTTACTCCGAAATTGCCACCGGCCGATCCTTCATCAGTTCCACAAAACGCGGATCCTTGCGCAAGTTGCTAAATTCCTGGTCCTTGTACACGTCGTTGATGCCTTTATAGCCTTCTTCCATAGCCCGACGGAGGTATTCCAGCGAACGATCAGTGACGTTCAAACGCGCATAAAGACGCGCGATGGCGTAATCATAGCGCGCCCGGTCTGCCGGCGAGGGGAGCTGCGCTAAAACGCCATTGTGTGATGTTCTCTCAAAGATGTCCGGATCGAGTTGCATCGCCTTGATGTAAGAATCGTTGGCTTTGCCGTACTCTTTCTTCGCGAAGTATGCTGCTCCTTGGTTGCTATAGAACGAGGCCGAATCGGGTTGGAGTTTGATAGCCTTCGCATAAAGGTTTAGCGCCTTGTGATATTTACGGTCCTCGTACTGCACGACGCCGAGGTTATTGTATGCGTCGGCATAATTTCTATCGGCGCGGATGGCTTGAGTAAATTCCTTCCCGGCTTCGTGATAATGCTGCGCTTGCAACTCGCAGATGCCGGCCTTGTTGTATAGAGCAGCGCTCTTGGGCGATTTCTTGAGCGCGGCGTGGTAGTAATCGAGGGCGTCGTAGTAGGCCTTCTCCGCCCGGAGCTCATCGCCGCGTTGCTCCAATTGTGTCGCGGAAAGCGATGAATCCGGCGGCGCCTGTTGCGGAAGCGGCAGGCTGACTCGAACCTGGTCGGAAGTGGCGGTCTGCGCGTCCGCCGTGGGTAACAATATTAGGAACAACGATACAGCGACAGCGGAGTACAGAACACGAACGCCCCAAGTCCGATTCATGACTCACCTCTCCCCGAATGTCTAGTCGAGCCGCCGTCTATTCTACTGCGGCGGACTCGCGGTTTGGTCCGGCGGTTTCGGTGGAGGATTGGATGACTTGTCTCCCTCGAAAATACCGGCCACCTTGCCGAAAAAGCCCTTCTTCTTCGGCTGCGCCGCCGCACCATTCACCGTGGAGGGAGATGCGCCCGTCTGTCCTCCGGGTTGGCTGAGTGGCTGAGTTCCGCTAGCCGTAGACCCGGGTGGCGGGAGTGGCTTTTCGCCACCCAAGCCGAGAATACGCGAGAAAAACCCTTTGACACCGGTAGGTTGGTCGCAGGTCTGCGTCGGTTCGGTACCCGCGACGAAAACGGCGGTGTATGCATCAGGACAGGAGGGAGTTGCCAGGAGATTGGTTGCCTTATCCAACTGCACTTCCACAACTCCCGGCGGCTGCGCAAATGGTTTCGTATCAGCATATTGCGGAAGCGAAACTGCCTTTTTCATGAATTCAGCCCAAATTGGCGCAGCCGTCTGAGCGCCACTCAGGTGGAGATCGCTATAATCGTCGAAACCTACCCAAACAATGCAAAGCAAATTGCTGGTATAGCCAGCAAACCAGCCATCGTGCGAGCTACCGGTCTTGCCCGCCGCGGGCGCGGTAAACCCCCGTTGCCGTACTTCGAAGGCGGTGCCGAAATTCATGACCCCTTCCATCATGTTGGTCATCACGGCCGCGACTCGTGGATCCATCACCTGGCGTTTTTCGGGCTTGAAATCCAGAACCATGTCGCCTTTTGCATTGCGCACTGAATCAATTAATAGCGGCGAGATCCGCAGTCCGCCATTAGCGAAGACGGTATAAGCACCCGCCATATCGAGCGGGCTGGCATCGTAGGCGCCCAATGCCATGGCAGGCGTCGGCTTGACGGATATGATGCCGGCAGAACGCGCCAAGTCCGCTACTTTGTCATAGCCGACCTGTTGCGCCAGTTGCACCGTCCCGTTGTTTAACGACAACGCCAAAGCATAGCGGGCTGTCACTTCTCCGTGATATTCCTCTTTGTAGTTTCGTGGTTCATAAATCTGGTCGCCGTAGGCAAAGGTACTGGGCTCATCGTTCACCATGGAAACCGGGGTCAAAACGGGATTCGACCCATCCAGCGACGTGTTGATAGCGGCAGCATATACGAATGGTTTGAAAATTGACCCGGTGGGCCGCTTGGATACGGCGTGGTCGAGCTGGCTCAAACCGTAATTGCGCCCTCCGACCAGGGCCAAAACCTGGCCGGTGTGAGGGTCAAGCACAACCACTGCGACCTGCGCCTCGGGCCCCGGTTCGACGGTCGCTTGATACTTCCCCGGCCCAACTTTCACCCGCTTGGTACGCCTTCGGTTCACCTGATCATCCACCAGCTTGATGCCGCTCTCGACGGCTTGCGCCGCCGCCTTCTGCAAGTCCGGATCAAGCGTTGTATAGATGCGATCCGATTGATCGTTCATTTGCCGTTCGTCGAGCTTGTTGCTGAGGGTTTCACGGACCAGATCCACGAAGTAAGGAGCATCGCTGGCTTCCACGTTCGGTGGGGCAAGCTTGAGCGGAGTGGCTTTCGCTTTTTGCGCTTCTGCGGGAGTGATGGCGTGGGTCTCCACCATGCTGTCAAGAACCAGATTTCGGCGCTCCAATGCCCGCTCGGGGTGGCGATAGGGAGAAAGATAGCTGGGGCGTTGAATAATCCCAGCGAGCAACGCTGCTTCGGGCAGCGTGATGTCTTTCAAATCTTTATTGAAATAAGCCCTTGAAGCTTCTGCAAAGCCGCTAATGGTAAACGACCCCCGCTGTCCTAAATCGACCCAATTGGCATAGAACTCAAAAATCTGTTGTTTATTGAACTTGTGCTCGAGTTCGAGCGCAATCAACATCTCCGTCAGCTTCCGCCTGATGGTTTTTTCCGGACTCAGAAAGAAACCGCGGGAAAGCTGCATAGTGAGCGTCGAACCACCTTGTTCGTGACGCTGATGCGTCAGGTCAACCCAGGTGGCTTCGGCCATCCGCACAAAATTTACGCCGCCATGCTGGAAGAAACGCCGGTCTTCGATGGCAAGGACGGCGTTGACCATTACAGGAGGAATTTCGTTGTACTTGACGACTTGGCGTTTTGAGCGCTGGCTGGCATCGAACATTGATGTCACCGGTTCCGGCTCCAGTTCGTACGCCTGAAGATCGCCGCCTTTGCCGCTGATGCTGCTTACGATTCCGCCGTCTATGTGGATGGCGGCCGATTCAGGGCTGTGGTAGGAATCAGGACCGGGAGTGATTTCGATGCCCCCATTGACCAGACGAAAGCCTCCCATGCGAGTCGGCGTGTCTTTCGCATAACCGGCGGCCCTTAAGTCTGCGGCGATCTCCTGCACGTCGATCTTTTCGCCCACGCGCACGACCCGCGGAATGGCATAGATGGTGGCGGAGTTCGCAAAAACGGGGCCCCGGAACCGCTGCTCAATGATGCGGTCGTATTTTACGTAGTAGTAGGAAAACCAGGCGATGAAGGTAATCGCCAGGACCAAAAAAATGACGGCAGCGGCTTTGACCAAAGGATCGGATGTTAACAAGCCTTTCGTCGAATTCCCGCTCGCGCTTCTCGGAATCTTAATCTTGATAGCCACAGTGGATTAGCAGAACAGCGAAGCGGTCTTTCCGCCTCCTGGTGAGATGAGACGGCCGTCGAATTCGTTATCCCAGCTTTCGCAGCCCAGCTTCGGCCTATTCTAAATCACAAACAATTCTACGCATTGAAATCACTACTAGATATTGACTAGAGGGCTTCGCGAAAAGTTCCACACACAAGGTCATTCGGAAAAAATTTGAGGTTACGAACTGAGGTTACGAACTTAGAAGGGGCTCTTGTTGTCACTGGAAACGTCGAAGTGCAGGTCCATCGGATAGCCAGGAAAATCTATATGCACGGTGTAAGGCGCGGAAATCAGCAGCGCGCCCGTACCAACCGTGCCAGTCCGCTGAACTTTAATCTGATCTTTCTCGATTGGAATGCCCCCTTGCTGGGCCTGTTTATAAACAGCGTCGCGAATGTCAGCTTCCGGCTTAGTGGTGTAAGTCTCAAGCGTGGCTTCGGTATTGACTGCATCCTTGAATTGGTAATTGGCGTAGTAAACCGGAACCAGTTGCACGCCAAGATAGATCGCCACCGCAATTACAAAAATGCCAAACACCAGTTTCATCGCACGATCCCCTGTCCTACGGCATAGGAACTCGCCTATCGCGTCGGACGCAAGACTTTTTGGAAATACTGCTCTATGTCTGCGATGCTAGCATCCTGCATTTGTCGAGTCGAGCGTTCCACGATTTCAATAGTACCTTCGGTAACCTTTTTGCCAACGTTTACACGGAAGGGTATGCCCACCAGGTCAGCGTCTTTGAACTTGACCCCTGGCCTTTCGTCACGATCATCCAGTAAAACGTCAAATCCAGCCGATTCAAGCCGTTTAGTAATGTCTTTCGCCGTGGTAAACAAGGCTTCGTCCTTGATGTTTGTGGGCGTGACGACAATTTCAAAAGGCGCAATCGAAGGAGGTAGAGCGAAGCCATTTTCGTCATTGGTTTGCTCGATTGCCGCGGTCAGAATGCGCTCGATGCCTATGCCGTAGCAACCCATAATCGGCATTACTTCCTTGCCATTCTGGTCAAGTACCCGCGCGCCCATCGACGCGGAGTATTTATATCCAAGCTTGAAAATATGGCCGATTTCGACCGCCGTATCAATTCGCAGGACTGCTCCACAATTCGGACAGGCTTCGCCGGCGGTCACGCGACGCAGATCGACGTAAGCCGTGGGCACAAAAGTTACGCCGGGCGTGATGTTTTTGACGTGGAAATCTTCTTTGTTCGCGCCAGAGATCAAATTTCTGCGGCCTTCGAGGGCTTGATCGACTAGGAGCACCGCCTTATCGCCGTCGCTAAGGCTCTTTGCCCACTCGATTCCCAAAGGACCCAAAAATCCTGCCGGAGAATGAAAGAGTTGTGTGATTTCCGCTTCTTCCATGGGACGCGCAGCTTTACCGCCCAGCGCAGCTGACAGCTTGGCTTCGTTCATTTGGTGATCGCCACGCATGAGCAAAATGATCGCCCGTGATTTCTTCTTGCCTGATTTGGCATCGGTTTCTTCGGCCATCAAAGCCAGCGTTTTGATCTTGTTCTTGGGAGAAACACCCAGGAATCGCGCGACTTCTTCGATCGTTTTTTGTCCGGGGGTGTGGACTTCCAAAGGCTTGCCGTCGCCTTCGGGCTTTAAGTCCTCGACATGGTCGAGCTTAGAAGTCGCTTTTTCTACATTGGCTGCGTAGTTGCAGGCATCACAGCTTACGACCTGGTCTTCCCCGGCGGGCGTGCGAACCATGAACTCTTCCGAACCGGACCCGCCCATGGCACCTGAGTCGGCCTGAATAATCATGTACTTCAGTCCACAACGGTCGAAGATTCGTCGGTACGCATCGCGATGTTTCTGATAAGAAACATCCAGCGCAGCAGCATCGATGTCGAACGAATAGGAATCTTTCATCATGAACTGGCGCACACGGAGCAATCCCGACCTAGGCCGGGGCTCATCGCGAAACTTCGATTGAATCTGATACCAGATCTGGGGCAACTGCTTGTAACTGCGCAGTTCTTTGCGAGCGATGTCGGTCATGACTTCTTCGTGGGTCATGCCGAGGGCCAGATCGGCGCCCTTGCGGTCTTTCAGGCGAAACATGCTTTCGCCCATAACTGACCAGCGGCCGCTGGCCTCCCAAAGCTCTTTGGGATGAAGGGCAGGCAAGTAGAACTCCTGGCCTATTTTGTCCATTTCTTCGCGGACGATGCCCATGATCTTGTTGAAAGACCGTTGCCCGAGAAAAAGATAGGAATAAAGCCCTGCTGCCAGTTGGCGGATATAACCCGCCCGGACGAGGAATTTGTGGCTGGCGACTTCGGCGTCCGCGGGCGCCTCGCGCAGCGTAGGGATAAATAGTTCAGACCAGCGATGCATGATTAGGGTTCCTGATGAATGGGGAATTTCTTATTGTATCGCGAAGGCGAGCCAGGCTTAGGTCGCCAACTGTTTCAGAATGCCTGTCCCCAACTTCTGCGCTTCGCCAAAATGTTTCTGATATTCGACAAAGATGCGATTCAGTTCCAGCGATTTATCGGCGGTAAGGCGATGCCGCAGCATCATGTCGCGCAGGTGAACTGGATTGGGTAGAACCGCTTCTTCGGTGAGCTCTTCCAATGCAATATCGGGATTGTAATGATACATAACCGAACTCCTCTACATCATTTCCGTTCCCCACAAGTCATGCAGATGCACAATGCCTCGCAGTCGGCCCGTATCGTCGATGACTGCCAGCGATGTGATTTTCTTCTCTTCCATAATCGCCAGAGCGGTGGCGGCGAACTCGTGCGCCGTAATGACTTTGGGATTCTTCGTCATACATTCTGACGCCGTGAGATCAAGCACATCTTTGCCACGTTCTTCGAGCAAGCGCCGCAAATCGCCGTCGCTGATAACTCCAACCAGCTTCTCACCTTCCACCACTGCCGTCACACCGAGTTTCTTACGGGACATCTCATAGATCACATCCGGCATTTTGGTTGCCGGGGTTACACGCGGTAGTGCCTCGCCTGAATGCATCAGCGTTTCGACTCGCGCCAAGCGTTTGCCCAATTTTCCCCCGGGGTGAAGATTGGCAAAGTCTTCTTCTTTGAATCCACGCTTTTCGGAGAGAGTGACCGCCAGCGCGTCACCGAGCGCGAGCATTACCGTGGTTGAGGCTGTGGGAGCCAGGCCGAGCGAGCACGCTTCTTTGGCAATCGAGCAATCAAGGGCAACGTCTGCGGCTTCTGCCAATGTGGAAGGCTTCTCACCTAGGACACCAATTTCATCGCCGGTCATGGTAATCAATGGAACCTGTAATCGCTTAATCGTTGCAAGCAGACGTAAAATCTCTTCCGTCTCTCCGCTGGCCGAAAGAGCCACAACGACATCACCGTGGACAACCATCCCCAAATCGCCATGCAGAGCTTCGACGGGATGAAGATATAAGGCAGGAGTGCCGATTGAACTTAACGTCGCGGCAATTTTTCGAGCGATGATGCCGCTTTTGCCCATACCGGTGACGACGACCCGTCCTTTGCAACCGAAAAGCAATTCCAGCGCCCGGGCAAACGGTCTTGACATCGCTCCAGCGAGCCGATCCGCCAATGCACGCAACGCTTCGGCTTCGATACGAACAACGTTTTCGCCAGTGTTCTTCATGGAAATTGGGATGTTAGCTCATTTCCCGTAGGTGCCGCTAGAAGTGATCGTCGAGAACCTGGACTTTTTCGCTCAGGCCTTTCGCCTGAATTATGCGATCCCAGGGGCCAGCCTCCCAATTATCCTTCCTTTTTTCCGGGTGTATCCAGGGTGGGAGGTTAATCAGCAAACGCTGCGCGAAAGACTGCGCATACGGCTCATATTTTGCACGCAACGAGGCCAATTTGGCCTCGGCTGCCTCGGTATCGCGCAATTGAACCCCGCGTTCCGCGAGCGCCCGACGAAGGCGAGTCAGTTCGACGGGAGGCAGGCGGTCCGGGCATAGCGGATTGTATCTCGCGCTGACGGTCTGTGTGAGGTCAACGATCGCGTGGCGGGCAATCGCAAATGTGATTTTGGCCTGCTCGTTGCGAATACCGTCAACGCCGGCGATGACGAGAGATGTCGCATCCAGAATCGCAGTCAGCGCGCCCAACCACGACTGGTTATTGTGTTGAGAACGGAAAAAGTTCAGCACAGGATAGGAAAGATGGCTTTCCAACACTCCGGCCGACCACCGTTCCCAGTCACGAAAAATCTGGTCGAGAACTTCCTGTTGCGGGCAGTTGCCAAATCTCGCCAGCAATTCCATGGCCGTGGGAGGCGAACCCGCGCGCGCGTCGAGCAAAGAGATTTCAATCTCACGGGTGGAGAAGCGAGTATAGATCGTAGGCAGGTATCCTAAAACTAAGCCAAGAAAACCAAATCCCATTCCGGCTTCCAGCACGGCCAAGGCTCGCGCGATTCCCGATTTGGGAACGATATCTCCGTATCCGAGTGTAAAAAATGTCTCACCGCTGTGGTAAAGCAACGTCCCGAAAGTGATAGGTTCGTTGCTCAGCTGAACATGCTCCCCCGCGCCGAATTGAAGCAGGGCATAGCCTAAAATCAATCCGAAAGCCCAGAAAGCCAGGAGAAAAATCAGGGATAGAGGACCGTAGTATCCGAGAAAATTTTCCCGGCGTGAAGGCAGCGGAATCTTGCGCACCAGCCTGGAGAACGGAACCCAGGTGTAGCGATAGAACAGCGCCGTAAGCCGGTATGGGCGATTGACGCGGCGCGGCAGAACGACGGTCTCGAAAGCATCGAGCAATACCGAAAAAATGACCGCAATTCCGGCGATGCTGGCCAAAATTAGCATGAGAATCTTGAAGTTAGATGACGAGGGATGTTAGCAGATTCATGCCGATCGCTGCTAAGCGCCGGCTAGAAAAGCCGCGTAATGCCTTCCTCGAGAATCACTACGCGATCCCGAATGCCTGCCGCACGGGCTTCCTGTTCGAGCAATTGCAAAGGCTCTTCGATGGGTTCGTGGGACAAACGAAAACTCCCATAGTGCATGGGCACCATCCAGCGGGCGTTCAAATCCAGAAAGGCGCGAGTCGCGTCAGCGGGGCTGGCATGTACATTGCGATAAGTATCAGGGTTATAAGCACCGATGGGCAACAAGGCAAGCTCGGGAGCCAAGCGTGCGCCAATTTCACGGAATCCTGCAAAATATGCCGTGTCCCCAGCGTGATAAAGCGAGTATTTGCCGTCCCGCAAGACGTAGCCGCCATATCCGCGATGAGAATCCTTGATCACTCGCGCGCCCCAATGACGCGAGGGGACATGGGTAACGGTCAGACCGAGATGCCGCATGCTATTCCACCAATCCAACTCAATGATTTCTCTAAAACCAAGATCAGCGACGAGGTCGAGCACCTGACGTGGTACAACAATGGCGGGCGCCGTTCCTTTTCTCGATTGCGCATGTTGCACCAAAGCGCGCAATGAAGGGCGGTGAAGGTGATCGAAATGCGCATGCGTAACCAAGACCAAGTCGATCGGCGGGAGGTCTCTCATCTGCACTCCAGGCTGCCGTAACCGTTTCAAAACAAACAGCCAGCGCGCAAAATTCGGATCAAGGATGATGTTCTGCCCGCCCATCTGAACAAAGAATGTGGAGTGGCCAATGAAAGTGAGACCCAACTCGCCATTGGTAACCAGCTTAGGCTTGTAGGTTTGTCCCGTGCGCGGCGTTACGGCGGAGTGGCGAACAAGGCGCCCAAAACCTGCGGCGCGCTTGCGCATGGCGGGAGTGTTCAACCGGACCTTAGGCTTTGAATGAGACATTCCGTTTTGGAAATCCGTGTAGGCCTATTTTAGAGCAATGCCGAGAGATTCTGCGGAAAAAACCCTCAAGACTTGCCTTAGTCGGTACGAAGGATCGAGATGCAAACCAGTTTGCTACATCTCGCGGCTGACAACGTGGTACTTGTCGAGCACCGCCTCACTGGAGATGATACCTTCGAGTTTGCGGAAGTCAGCGCGGCTGACCACGGGAACCAGCGGAGTCTGATAGACGTAACGTAATGCCATTTCCAATGGGTAGTCGGGATGTAAGTGAGGCAGGCGGCCTGTAGGAAGAACGGAGCCGAGAGTCATTTCTCCCTTTCCTTCTCCCATCCACTGCTTTAACAGAACCCGGGTCACACTGCTCCATCCCGTGGGATTCATACGCACCAGAAAGGCATCCGCCGTGGATTTTTCGGTCGTAAGATCCGCGGCTGCAACGGTTTCGTCGGCGTTCAATACCGGCCCGTCAGGGGACTGCATGGCGTCTTCCACCCTCAGCACATACTCGTCGCGCTGTTCTTCGAGGCTAGGTAGTTCGAGGCCATCTTGCCGGGCGAGTAGATCGAAAATCGGTACGGGCTGAAGGCTGCGGGAGATGACGTAGGCGATTGTATTTGCCAGAATCACGGGAACAATAATCGAATAATTACCGCTCACCTCCAAGACCATGAAAACAGAGGTTAGCGGCACGCGAAGAAAGCCAGCGAAGAGCACGCCCATTCCGACCAACGCATACGTCGCAGTCGAACCTGCAAGTTGCGGATAGAGGTGATGCTCAACCCCGCCTATGGCACCACCCATCATGGCCCCTATAAACAGCGTGGGAGCAAACATTCCACCGGGCGTGCGGGTAATAAAGGAAAAAATCGTGGCGAGAATCTTCAAGCCAGCGAGCATTGCCAAGATCTGCCAGGTGAATTGGCCATGCATTGCTTCGTCAATGTATTGATATCCTGCGCCCATGACTTGCGGAGCGCCCAAATAGCCCATCAATCCGATGAGGAGGCCAGCTCCGGCAGGCAGGAAGTACTGCGTCCAGCGGGGCCAATCGCGTAAGCGTGGACGAAAATAGCCAATTGCTTTGGCGAAGACGACCGCCGCCAAACCGCCCGCCAAGCCCAATACGGCGTAGGCGACAAGTTCCACGGGACGCATGGATGTAACAGGGGGAATGCGGAACAGGGGCTGTGAACCGAGAAACCATCGCACCACGACCACGCTGGAAATCGCCGAAAGCACAACCGAACCCAAAACACCTGCGCTCCAGCGGCCTACGACTTCCTCGATGACAAACAAAACTGCGGAGATCGGAGCATTGAAAGCCGCGCCCAGACCTGCGGCAGCACCAACCGGAGCCAGAAGACGCAGTTTCTCCCGGGAGAAATTCATGCGGCGCCCTAAACCAGAAGCAATGGCGGCGCCAATTTGCAACGACGGATCTTCGGGCCCTAGCGAATGTCCCGATCCGATGGCTAAAGCGGCACAAAGGAACTTTCCAATGGCCGTCCGGAACGGAATATATCCGTTAAAGATGTAAAGCGCGGCCTTCGTTTGGCTAACGCCGCTATCCCGTGCTGAAGGGAATACATGCAGCACCAGAACGGCGAGCAACAAACTCACCACCGTGGGCACAACCAGAAGGCGCCAGTCGTGCGGTTGGGGCGAGGGCCCGAGCAGACCTACGCGGGTCCAATCGATTGCCAGGCGGAAACACACCACCGCCAGACCGGAAAAAACCCCGATAAATACCGCAAGGATTAGAAAGAACCGCTCCTCATTCCAGCCAGCCTTTTCCGGTTGCTGCGTCTTCGGTGTTCGTTCGCGGAGCGTGGCCGTAGACATTATTTCTCCACTCCCACGTCGGCGGTAGATCGTTCCTGCGTGATGAAAAGCAATGCCTTATCCATCCCTGTCGGTTCGCCACATGACTTGGCCGTTTCCTGTTCGATATCAGCCACGAGGTCCAATAGAGAACCGGATGCGTCGGCTTGTTCACTCAAAACATTGAGCTGTTTCATCTTCGGTTTCATCCCTAACCAGCGAGATCTTAGCGTCGCGAGCGGACCGGTCTCACTATCCAACTCGCTCAGATCAATTCCCTGCTGTTTCGCGCAGGCTTCAAGGCGCGATCCAGCCTGCTCGTAGGCAACGCGCAAACGCCGGATGCGCTCACGCTCCGAAATGCCGCGGGCATAGGGGTCAGCCTCTAGCACCATGGTCGTCATTTGCAGCAACTCATTAGAATGCACATCGCTCGGGTCCTGATTCACGGCAGACCGTAAATAGAATTCCGCATTCCGGTACCGGCCCAGCGCGAAAGCGGCTTCACCCGCCCCGGCCGCTGCGGGAGCATTCTCCCGGTCGTGATCTAAAACCGATCGAAAACCTGTCAACGCATGCTCGTAGTCCTGGGTCTGCAAGAATAATTGCGCAATCCGTATATTGCTGTCTTTGTCGTATGGATGTGTCGCGGCCAACGTGATCAATTCCGCTTGTGCCTGCGGATTCGCCCCTGCCTTAATCAGAAATTCGATTAATTCGAACTCAGCCTTGTTGCGCGCGTCGCTGGCATTCGCGGGCCAGATCCCATAAATTGCATTGTGGTAGTAATGCAGGGCACCTTCAACCGAGCCCCGCCGCGCAGCGAGACGCCCTAACGCGAGATTCACGGCTCCATCCTGTGGATTGGCTTCCCATAGCCTGAGGAGATAGCCTTCTGCTTCATCGGTGCGTCCGGAATCCCGCAAAGCACGGGCCAGACTGAGCTGATACTGAAAATTATCGCGATCGTAAAGGAGCGCCGCGCGGTAGGCTTCGAGTGAG
Source organism: Terriglobia bacterium (assembly GCA_963702965.1). Lineage (GTDB taxonomy): Bacteria > Acidobacteriota > Terriglobia > Terriglobales > Acidobacteriaceae > JAJPHW01. Next base: position 1,595,431 of record OY969776.1, on the reverse strand, counting down.
CGATCAGGCCGCCCCGCAGCCTGTTCGGACTGGCCGAGGGCATACATATGCCGGGCGAGCGCCTTTTCCTGCTCCCCGTAGCGTTTTACCAGCCGGGCCACCGCAAGGAAACAAATGATGGCCAGAACCGTCAGCGCTGCGAAGATAAATGAAGGACGACGAGTGACTGATGGCAACTGAATGCGGATCATTATCGCTGGCATTTATAGTAAATCATCGCTGCACTGCTTTGGCGGTGTCGATGTGGGCAAAATTGTCGACAAGCGAGCATGAGTAAGTCTTGTCTGCCAGAATGTGAACAGATGATGAAAAACCCCGTGAAGAGACCTACTGCTAAAGCGATCTCTCTGCTGCTAGTTCTTCCCTTCATTTTTTTGTTTTCGTCGGGCAGCGGTCAGACGGTCCCACGTGGAGCTGCGGTGATGAGCGCCCCGATTTTCGGCTTTATTGATTCTTCGAAAGAAGCCGGGTGGGAACGGCAATTCCTGGCAGTACCCGATCCCAAGGTCGCAGAAGAAGATTTGCAGACGCTTACACAGGCGCCGCATATGGCGGGCACGCCGGAAGATAAAGCCACCGCGGAGTTTGTCGCCAAGAAATTCCGCGAGGCTGGCCTGGATACAGAGATTGAGGAATATCGTGTATGGATGAACTATCCCCGCGAAATAAGCGTGGATGTCACTGCCCCCAACGATGTTCACATGCACGGTCCCGGTCGCGAGCACGTGGACGGCGATCCCTATCAGGATGATCCGCGAGTCGTCGCCCCATTCAATGCCATGTCTCCTTCCGGCGATGCCGAGGCCGACGTTGTTTATGCGAATTACGGTACGCCCGAGGACTTCAAAATCCTGGACTCCCTCAAGATCGATGTGCGCGGCAAAATCGTGCTGGTACGCTATGGACAGAATTTTCGCGGAGTGAAAGCCCTTCTTGCGCAGCAGCGCGGCGCGGCGGGCGTGATTATCTACAGCGACCCGATGGACGACGGCTGGCAGCAAGGCGATCCATATCCGAAAGGACCGTGGCGCCCGGCCACAGGAGTGCAGCGAGGTTCGGTGGGATATATTTTTGAGTTCCCGGGAGATCCTACGACTCCGGGGATTGCTTCAGTCCCCGGATTGGCTGATTCCCTGCGCACGCCACCGGGGAAATCGGCGGCTCTCCCGACAATTCCAGTTACTCCACTCTCGTACTCTGACGCAACCCCGATTCTTGAGCATCTCGCCGGCCCGGAAACCCCTCGTTCATGGCAAGGGGCACTGCCTTTTACCTACCACGTAGGGCCGGGTCCCGTGCGTGTGAGAATGCATATCAAACAGGACTACCAATACCGCACAATCTGGGATGTCGTCGGCAAGATCCAAGGCAGTCAGTCACCTGACGCATGGGTCGTTGCGGGCAACCATCGCGATGCGTGGGTTTATGGCGCGGTAGATCCCAATAGCGGCACCGCCGCCATGCTGGAAGCGGTGCGTGGAATGGGGGACTTGCTGAAGTCCGGCTGGAAACCAAAGAGGACCATCATCTTCGGCAGTTGGGACGCAGAAGAATTCGGATTGATAGGCTCAACGGAATGGGCGGAAGAGCACGAAGCAGAACTCGCGAATGCGGCCGTCTATTTCAACATGGATGTAGCCGTTTCCGGGCCGAAGTTTGGCGCTTCTGCGGTACCCAGTCTGAAACAATTCATTCGCGATGTTACGAACGCAGTGCCCAGCCCGCGCGGTGGAACGGTTTACGAGGTATGGCGAAGCGCGAGCGAGCCGAGCGCGACCGAGCTTACGCGCGGAAATACGACAAACGGATATCGTCCACCGGTGGCGCAAGCCAAGCCCGACGTTCCCGTCGGCGATTTAGGGAGTGGGTCGGACTATACGCCCTTCCTGCAGCATCTCGGCGTGCCGTCCACGGATGTGGGTTCGACCGGTCCCTATGGCGTTTACCACTCGGTCTTCGACAATTTTCAATGGTTTACAAAATTCGCCGACCCCGATTTCCTCTACGAACAACAGATGGCACGCGTCTTTGGACTGGAAGTCCTGCGCATGGCTGACACCGACGTTCTGCCCTTCGACTATGAAGAGTACGGGAAAGAAATCTCTGCATATTTGGACGCCGCAAACAAGAAAGCCGAACTGACATTCGGAGACAAGGCGCCAAGCTTCCGGGATGCAGCGCAAGCGGCGAGACGTTTTGAAGAGGCGGGCAGCAGGATGCGGGCGCGACAAAGCGAGCCGGGAAACGAAGCCGATGCGATCAATCGAGAACTCACCGAAGTCGAGCGGGCGTTGCTTACCGCGCATGGTTTGCCGAACCGGCCCTGGTATCGTCACGTCATCTATGCGCCGGGGGAATACACGGGCTATGCTGCCGTGGTCATTCCGGGAATCAACGAATCGATTGATCAGAACAATGTAGAGGAAACTGAGCACGCCATTGCAACTCTGACCTCAGCCTTAAATCATGCGACAAAAATTCTGGAGCACGCACGATAGATTCAAGGCCAATCACGGCGAGACCAGGTTCTGAGCGGTCAGCGGTTTTCCGGTTGAGCTCGCCAAGCCCAAAATGGACTCCAATCTTGTGCGCGTAATTGGAGTGGTCAAGGCCCGTAACTGTGCCGCTGTCCTTTCTCTTATTCGGTTCGGAATGTCCGCGATCTGCTCGGGGGACTCCAACGGCTGGGCGACCGAGAACCGCACGAATTGTTTGCCATACTCCCACCACGAGGGGTCGAACCAGCTGCACAGGAATGTAGGGACGCCCGCTAAGGCACATTCAACAGCCGCACTTGATTCGACGGTGAGTGCAATCCATGCAGATTCGAGCAATGTGGAATCGAGTTGGCCGCTGCGCAATTCAACGTATGCTCGCTGGTTCGGCGTCAGGATGGCGTTCACGCAACGTCGGCGGTCCGGCAAACTTTCGAATGGATGCAATTTCAGAATGACCCTTCGCGCGTTTTTTTGAGCCAGGTCGCATAGCGGCGGCAGAATTTCGCGATAGAAATTCGCGACGCGTCCCCCTGAAGACTCGTAGTCGGAAGAAAAAAATACGATAAACTCGCGTCTCTTATGATCGGGACTCCGTGCTGGCGCAGCGTCCTCCGGCGCGCCAAGGTCGATTTTATTCTCGGGGAGATGACAATACCGCAGCCAGTAATCTTTCATCATCTCACCGCGCGCGAGGTAGCGATCGGAGCACGGAACGCGTAGCCCAAGATTAAAATTTAGCGCGCCGTGCTCGGCATAAGCCGTCGGAATGCCCCGTCGGCGGGCGAGCCAGACAGGCAGACGCGTGAAAGGATTATTCTCATCGGCAGACAGAACAGAAGCGATTTTGTCGGTCTGTAAGAGTGCCTCCCACGCATCACGCACCCGCAAACCCATTGTCACAAACTTCGGAAAATCCTTGAATGCCCCCAAGCGCTCGGCGATCTCCAATTCCGGCGTTCCTGTGGCCAGGTTGGCTTTGAGCCACGTCTGCGACAACTCGCTCGCTTCCCGCTCTGTGGATGGATGCGCTCTTCGCGGAACATATGCCGCCAATGAACGAACCTGCACGTTCGGCGGAAACGCTGCCAAGCCGCCGTCCCGGCGTGTCACGACCGACAAAAATTGACTTTGCGGAAGCATCCGCGCAAAAGCAATTTGGGTGCGCGTGACATTGCGGTATGCCGACGGCAGCAACACAACACCATCCGCACCCAGACCTGTCGCGCGCGTAAGCCAGCGGCGTATCGAATAGTCAGTGTCCCATTTATCGAACGCAATCTGTGTCAATACCGCCGGAGTGAATGTCCTCAGAAGTCGCGGATAGCGTTTGACCGAAGCAAGCAAACCGGTCCCGGCGGGAGGAAACACGGTTTTGATTTCGGAATTACGGATTAGCGACAGGATTTGCACCAGCAAATGGGGCCGCGTCGCAATCATTTCCGCATGGGATGGAATTTCTTTCGCCAGCTCACGCACTTGCAGTATCTGGTCGAGCAGCGGTTCACGGCTTGGGCTGGCAAATTCCCACCAATCGATGCCGTAATGATCGACAATGCGGCCCAACCCAATCGCGAGTTGCTCGCGCAAGTTTGCCGCATGTGTTTGCGGGTCGCTCAACTCCTGGAGGCTGCGCACGGGACATGCCATGCTCTTAGCCAGACGGGCATAAGCGCAGCGCCCCGCCCAGCCAAGATCGACCAGCAGGTCCCATTGCATTCCCGACCACGGCCCACACTCAGCCGAATCATCAGGATGCAGCAACAAAACTTTCACGAGTGTTTCCCCGTTTGGTGGGATTCTACACTGGCGGCTCGCTGGAGCGTTATCAACGCAATTGCCTGATTAGGAACTGGTCGAACGTGCTTTTCGCGTAGTACCGTACTCTCATGGTAGCCAGCAATGCAGTTGGGTATTTTCTTCACGACGTTCCTTTGGCCGCAGCGGCTACTTTCCTGGCGCTATTCCCCATCGTTGACCCTTTTGGCGGAATTCCGGTCTTTTACACGCTTACCGCGCGCTTCACCAATCGAGAGCGAATGTGGACGGCGTTTAAAACTTCGGCATACGTATTTTCAATTTTGGTGGTTTTTCTTTTTTTTGGCCGCTTTGTTCTGAGCTTTTTTGGTATCTCGCTGCCTGTGCTCAAAATTGCCGGCGGGTTAATCGTCGCCAATACCGCCTGGGGCATGGTGACTTCGACCAGTCGCATTACTCCGGCAGAGAGCGCCGAAGCCACCACTAAAGAAGATATTTCATTCGCGCCGCTGGCCATGCCCCTACTTTCAGGGCCGGGCGCAATCGGCGTAGTGATGGGCCTGGCAGCGCATGCCGACCATTGGGTTGCCTACATTGGAATGATTGTGGGAATCGCAGCGGTCGCTCTCTCTTGCTACTTATTTCTTATGCTGGGCGCGCCCTTGGAGCGCCGCCTCGGACCAGGAGCCATGGGCGCCATCAACCGCATCTTCGGATTTCTGATTCTGGCGATCGCGGTGCAATTAGTGTGGGACGGGGTCGCGGATTTCAAAGGCTAAACCATTTATATTGTGTGCGATAAAAACAATAACTTGACAACTAGTCATATAACTAGTCATAATTATTAATATGAGTTCGTGGCAATTGCAAGATGCAAAAGCGCGCTTCAGCGAGTTTCTTGACGCTGCGCTGGAAAAAGGCCCTCAAGTTGTAACCAGACGAGGCATAGAAGAAGCTGTCCTTGTGCCTATCGAGCAATGGCGCAAGATTCAACGCGAAAGCCGCCCGACAATCAAAGACCTGCTCCTTAGCACTGAGCCGCGCTTTGATGACATCACGCCGACGCGAGGTAATTGGAAGCGCCGCCCGCCCACCGACCTCACCGGTGAAGATTTTCAGTGAAGCGTTATCTGCTTGACACCAACGTCATTTCTGAATTGCGCAAGCACAAACCTCACGGTGCAGTCGTAGCTTGGATCGAATCTCTTCGTCCGGAACAGATTTTTCTCTCTGCCGTTACGATCGGCGAGCTTCAAGCGGGTGTGGAATTGACGCGCACGAACGACGCGACCAAAGCCCGCGAAATTGAAAACTGGCTTAACCTGGTCGAAAAATCTTTCGCCGTGTTGGCGATGGACGCCATTTGCTTCCGCGAATGGGGACGAATTATAGCTGGGAAATCTCCTGACTTAATTGAAGATGCGATGATCGCAGCAACGGCGCGCGTACACGGCCTCGTGGTTGCAACGCGTAAGGAGCGTGACTTCGCGCAATTTGAGGCGGAGGCGTTTAATCCGTTTGAATACTCGGGCTAATCATGAGCAAGAAAAACGGGACAAATAATTATTTCTGCTGCGTGCCGGATTGCAAGACTAAAGAGCGGCACACGGATGATCCAATAATCAAGGCTCTATTGACTGAGTTTTCCGATCCTGCTCGACACGCCATGTGGGTACATAGCGCGATAACGGAGCTTGCCCGTTCTATCAACGGCGATTTCGCGGCCGGTCGTGTTTTCGCTGCGATGTCTCGTAGCCGCCAGCCGGAAGAGCTCTATTTCCGTGCGTTGTACGCTATTTTCCTTGCCTTGCCCGATGAGCTAGCGCATATCGTTTCCGGCAAAACTCCAAATAGTTTCTCAAGATACTATCGTGAGGTTAACAAAGTCATTCTCGAGGGACGAGGGGAACTCGAAAAAATTCAATCCGGTCGGAGCTTCGGAAGTTTCACCGCGATGGAGACGATCAACAATCACGCTCATGTCTCGTATCCCGCGCTTGGCGAGACGATCGGGTTAGTACGGAATCCGGAATATCTAGCAGGAGTTCCTGAGAAGCTGCTTAAGCACCATTTCACATACGTCGCCTACCTCGACCACGCCCAGAAGCTATTCGAGGCCGGTCGCGATAAGAAGACGGTCATGCAAGCGGTAGTGAACATTCATCGTCCGATGGCGTAATTTTGAAAAAGCCAAAGACGACTCAGAACAACACCCACAGCCGCCGAGCCAAACAGCTGAGCAAAAATGTAATTATAGGCAGGCCTGAAATCGGGTTGAGAATGGCTGTCACGCGAGCAACATATCTACTTCAGCGTCACCAGCCTCTCCACCAACTCCGAGTAATCCTTCTTCTCCAGCCCGTGTTCCCGTTTGTTGTATTCGTCCACCTTTGACGAATAATTCATGGAGCAGAATTTCGGGCCGCACATCGAGCAAAAAGCTGCCGTCTTGTATCCCTCTTCGGGCAGGGTTTCATCGTGCATGGAGCGCGCGGTTTCGGGATCGAGTGAAAGAGCAAACTGCTTCTCCCAATCGAACTTGTAGCGGGCATAACTGAGAGCATTATCGCGGTCTTGCGCGCCGGGACGCCGGCGAGCGATGTCGGCAGCGTGGGCGGCAATTTTGTAGGCGATGATTCCGTCTTTGACATCTTTTTCGTTCGGCAAACCTAAATGCTCTTTGGGCGTGACGTAGCAGAGCATGGCTGCGCCGTGCCATCCGATCATGGCCGCGCCAATGGCCGAAGTGATGTGGTCATACCCGGGTGCAATGTCGGTTACCAGCGGGCCGAGTGTGTAAAACGGCGCTTCATAGCAAAGCTCTTTTTCTTTGTCCACCTGCTCTTTGATTTTGTCGAGCGGGACGTGGCCGGGCCCTTCAATCATGACTTGTACGTCGTATTCCCAGGCTTTCTTGGTCAATTCGCCGAGAGTCTTCAACTCGGCGAACTGGGCTTCGTCACTGGCGTCGGCAATGCAGCCGGGACGCAGCCCATCACCGAGTGAGAAGCTGACGTCATGCTTGGCGAAAATCTTGCATATGTCATCAAAACATTCGTAAAGAAAATTTTGTTTGTGATGATGCGCCATCCACTGCGCCAGAATCGCGCCACCGCGGCTCACAATGCCGGTGATGCGCTTGGAAACCATCGGCAAATATTGAATCAGCACGCCAGCGTGGATGGTCATGTAATCCACGCCCTGCTCGGCCTGTTCTTCGATGACTTCGAGCATGACGTTCTTGTTCAGGTCTTCAATTCGCTTGACCCGCGAGATTGCCTCGTATATCGGCACGGTTCCAATGGGCACCGGGGAGTGCCGCAAAATCGCTTCACGAATTTCGTGGATATTTCCGCCAGTCGAGAGATCCATCACGGTGTCCGCGCCATAGTGCACGGATGTATGCAGCTTCTTCAGTTCTTCATCAATGTTTGAAGTTACCGCAGAATTACCGATATTTGAGTTGATTTTGCATAACGATTCGACGCCAATGCACATCGGCTCCAGTTCTGGGTGGTTGACGTTCGCAGGAATAATCATGCGGCCACGGGCGACCTCGCTGCGTACCAACTCCGACGGAATTTTTTCTCGGCCAGCGATATACTCCATTTCTTCTGTAATGACACTTTTACGGGCATAGTGCATCTGCGAGAAATTGCCGTCTTTATTTCGCGCTTTTCGCTGCTCCAGCCATTCCGCGCGTGGCTTCGGAATCGCGTGCCCCTGCCCGTTTCCATTCGAACGACCGTTATGAGAATTACCGTTCTCCGGACCCATGCTTTTCACCGCCTGATGTTAGGATGAAAGTCGATTATACGCTGCGTGCTAATTGAACTTTCGCTCATTGCGACCCGTATCTATAATCGCTGCTTTCATTCCGGCGGCTTGCTCGTCCAAGTAAATCGGCTTAAAATCGCGGGTTCGTTAAATACTCGAGGAAACTTCATGCGTAATCGCTTATTGTTGCTCTGCGTTCCACTGCTGGCCCTCGCCAGCTTCGCCCAAACCGCCCCAAAGGCCTCCGATTCGATTCTGGATACGATTGACACTACTCAGAATCCTTGCAGCGATTTCTATCAATACGCTTGTGGTACTTGGCTCAAGAATACTGAGATTCCGGCTGACCAATCCCGCTGGGGCGCATTCAGCGAATTGGCTGAAAGGAATCGCGCCATCCTGCGTGGCATCTTGGAAAAAGCCGAGGCCGACAATCCGAACCGCGATGCCATCGACCAGAAAATTGGCGACTTCTATGACTCCTGCATGGACGAGAAAGCCGCCGACACCAAGGGTGCAACCCCTTTGCACCCGGAGCTCGAGCGCATCGCCGCCGTCAAAGATAAGACAGCGCTGCTCGAAGTCATCGCTCACGATCAACTGATGGGCGCGAATACGCTGTTTGATTTTGGTTCCGACGCCGATCTACACAATGCGAGCATGGACATTGCTTACATTGACCAGAGCGGTCTTACGCTGCCCGATCGTGATTACTACATCAAAGACGATTCCCACAATCTCGAGTTGCGTAAGAGTCTGGTTGCCTACGCGACGCAGTTGTTCGAACTGAACGGGCAATCCGGGAAGCAGGCCGCCGAGTCAGCCGAAACGGTTCTACGCATTGAAACCGAACTGGCCAAAGCCTCGATGGACCGCACCGAACGTCGCGATCCAAAGAAACTCGACCACAAAATGGAACGCGATGCGGTGGTCTCCATGGCGTCGAATTTCTCTTTCAACAAATATTTCGTCGCCGTCGGCGCGCCAACTTTCTCAGACATGAATGTCGTGAACCCTGAATTTTTCAAGCAGGTTAACGACGTGCTTGCCTCCGAGTCGCTGGATTCGCTCAAAACCTACGCTTCGCTGCACGTGATGACGGTTGCGGCGCCTTGGATGTCCAAGCCTTTCGTGGATGCTAATTTCGAATTCCGCAAGGCGCTCACCGGGCAGAAAGAAATTCAGCCCCGCTGGAAGCGCTGCGTCGCTGCCACGGACAATGCCTTGGGTGAGGCCCTTGGCCAGCGCTACGTCGAACTCACCTTCGGCGCGGATGGCAAAGCCCGCATGTTAAAGATGGTCTCGGCGCTCGAAAAATCTCTCGGCGAAGATATCCAGAATGTTGATTGGATGTCCGACGCCACCAAAGCCGAAGCCCAGAAGAAACTTGCCGCCATTACCAACAAAATTGGTTACCCCGACAAGTGGCGGGACTACAGCTCCCTGACGATTGTTCGGGGAGATTTACTAGGAAACTTCGAACGGGCCAACGAATTCGAGTCCAAGCGCCAGATTGCCAAGATCGGCAAGCCCGTTGACCGCATGGAATGGGGCATGACGCCGCCGACGGTGAATGCTTATTACAATCCGTCGCTTAATGAAATCGTGTTCCCGGCTGGCATTTTGCAGCCGCCATTCTTCGATAAGAATATGGACGACGCAGTGAACTTCGGCGGCATCGGCCTGGTCATCGGCCACGAACTAACCCACGGCTTCGACGACCAAGGCCGTCAGTTCGATCCACAAGGCAATCTGCGCGACTGGTGGACTGCTGAAGACGGCAAGATGTTCGACGAGCGGGCAAGCTGCATCGTAAAAGAGTACGGCAATTTCATCGCGATCGACGACCTCAAACTGAATGGCAAGCTGACACTCGGTGAGAACACGGCCGACAACGGCGGGGCTCGCATCGCTTTGGCTGCGCTACAAGCGACGATGACTCCGGAGGAAGCTGCGAAGAAGATCGATGGCTACACGCCCGAACAACGCTACTTCCTGGGCTTCGGGCGCGTATGGTGCATGAAACAACGCCCTGAAATCGCTCGCATGCTGGTAACGGTGGATCCCCATTCGCCGGGAAAATGGCGGGTAGATGGCGTGGTCCAAAACATGGGCGCTTTCGAAAAGGCATGGTCATGCAAAGCTGGCGATGCCATGGTCAGTGCCAACGCTTGCCGGGTGTGGTAGAAAACATAGCAAAATAAAACCGCCGGGATTGATTCCCGGCGGTTTTTTATTCGCACTATCTGATCGTCCCCGTCAGTGCTTCGAAGCCAGTTGGTGGAACCCCTTGCGGCGTTGTTCGCTATAACGATGCAACGCGGCTGAAATCACAGGAAAAGCTTCGCTCGCCGGCCGAATCTCATCTACTTCGACCGCCTTGCCCTCCAATTGCTTGTAGTCCTGGAAGAATCGTCGCAGCATCAGCATGCGGTGGGCTGGCATCTCTTCGGCTTCGTAATAGCTGTTAAATTCCGGATCTTCCGTCGCGACCGCAATAATCTTGTGGTCTTGCTTACCGGCGTCGATCATGGTCATCAGTCCAATCGCCCGCGCGTTGATAATCGTCAAGGGGACGACCGTTTCCTGGCAAAGGACGAGTACATCCAGAGGATCGTCATCCTCGGCAAGGGTTTGCGGAATGAAGCCGTAGTTTGCAGGATAATAAACGGCGGAGTATAAAATGCGGTCGAGTTTGATCAGACCGCTTGGTTTATCCAATTCATATTTGACGCTGGATCCAAAGGGAATTTCGATGACTGTTTGGAATTCCTGCGGCAACTTATGTCCAGGAGTGACGTCGTGCCAGGGATGAATCATAGCGATAGTAAGGCCTCAAAATGAGTTCTTTCTATTCTATCGGATAAGCGCTTGACCCCTGCTTTCACGGCGCGTAGAGTTTAGGCAGCGCTTATGTCCAGCGAAGCTTCTAAATATTTGAAATTCGGTGCGGCCACAGTAGCCATCCTCCTGTCTCTCGCTTATCTCGCCTATACCGGCGTCCAACAAAGCAAGAGCTATTACGTCACCATCAAAGAGCTGCATGGAATGGGCGGGTCGGCTTACAGCAAGCGTTTGCGCGTGGCGGGAAACGTGCAGCCGGGATCAATTAAACGCACCGGGCTGAATGTTGAATTTGTCTTAATGGAGCAAAATCAGACTCTCCCCGTGGTTTATAGCGGCACCGAAGCGCCACCCGACACCTTCAAAGACAATTCTCAGGCTCTGGCCGACGGCAGTTTCGGCAGGGACGGGGTGTTCCACGCCAAGCAGTTGCAAGCCAAGTGCGCCTCAAAATACGCCCCTGCGCAGCCTGGGGCGGGCGGCAATTCGATGTCTGCAGCTCCCGCCTCCACAATGTAGCCATCTGACGCCGTCAGCAAATTCCAAATCTTCAGCGTGGATTCAGCTTGAAACCGATAGCTTGGATGAAATGCAGACTCCGCAAAGGATATGATGGGCTGAAATCTGACGGTTGACCTCCCAGATGAGAGTGCTGATTATCGAAGACGAACCACGGCTTGCTGAAAACATCGCGCGCACCCTACGGGAAAACGCGGGCTACGCGGTGGATATTGCGCTCGACGGTCAGGAAGGTTCATTTCTGGCGGAGGATGAGTCTTATGATGTTGTTCTTCTCGACCTCATGCTGCCTAAAATGGACGGTGTGCAGGTCCTGAAAAAAATCCGCAAAATGGGGCGCGGCACTCCCGTGCTCGTAGTAACTGCGCGTGACGACAAAGAATCGGTCGTGGCTCTACTCAACGCCGGCGCCGACGACTATGTCACCAAACCCTTTGATTTAGGTGAATTGCTGGCACGCACCAAGGCGCTTATCCGACGAGGCAAAGGTCTGCCGTCTCCCCTCTTGACCATCGCAGACCTCGAACTCAACACCGTCAATCGGACCGTAATGCGCGCGGGCCGACCGATATCCCTCACTGCTATGGAATACCGCGTGCTTGAATATTTGGCGCATCGGCCTCGGGCGATCGTCTCGAAAACGGAACTACTCGAACATCTCTACGATTACAACTGGGAAAAGTTCAGCAATGTCATTGAGGTTTATATCTCCGGGCTCCGCCGCAAATTGAACGACGGTTCCTCGAAACAACTCATTCACACCAGCCGCGGACAAGGATACGTCCTACACGAATAGATTGCTCAAACTGTATGCCTCAACCGTCCATCAAGCGCCGCTTAATTATCATCTTTGTTCTCTCGCAGGCTCTGCTTGCCGTCGGCCTTATGCTCACGGGAGCGTACTACACCCACAAGCGACTTGTCGCCGCGCTCGATGCCAGCATTCAGGGACGCGCCATGAGTATTGCCGCATTGGTCCGCTACGATGAAGACGCCAGTGGAAACGTTTATTTTGACAATTCTCTGGTGCCTCCTTCACTCGACCCGGACCATCCCGATCTCTACGCAATATGGACGGAACGGTCCGGGTTGCTGGCAAGGTCCGGAAACTGGCCCGCGACGCTGGAAATCAGCACCACGGCACGCCACCATTTTGACTACAGATGGGGACGCGTTCGTTATCGTGGATTGAGAATCTCCGAAGTTCCCATCCTCGATCGTGAAGATGGCCCATCTTTTCATCCGCAAACTCTGACCATCGTTTATATGGCCCCGACGCACCATGTCCACGAGCAGGTGCGTTCGGCCGGCATTTTTATCGCCTTTGCCAGTCTGGTCTTGATGGGTCTCACCACGATCCTGGCATTATGGGGCATCGGACGCGGTTTGCTGCCTCTGCAACAGCTTGCGGACAAAGCCGCCCAGGTCTCGGCACACAATTGGAAAATTGATATTCCGAACGAAGCGCAGCACATCATTGAACTACGTCCCCTGACCGAATCCATGACTACGATGTTGGCTCGCCTGGAGCGCTCTTTCACTCAACAGCGCGAATTCCTGGGCAACGCAACCCACGAACTGAAAACGCCGGTAGCCGTATTGAAGTCCACACTCCAATCCTTGCTCCATCGTCCGCGCAGTGCTGACGAATACCGCGCCGGGATCGAGGAATCGCTCGAAGACATGAAGCGGCTCGAGAACCTATTGGAATGGATGCTTCGGCTGGCCCGGGCCGAGCAGTGGGCACACGGCGCCTTGCGACGGGATTTGCAAATGATTGATCTCAGCACAACCTGCGAAGAAGCTGTGGAACGCATCCAACCCATCGCCCAGCCACGCGGCATCACGCTTAATTTCAAATCCGAGGCTGACGTGCATCTGCGGGCCGACCCGGAAGACTTGCAATTGATCTGGGTAAATCTACTGGAAAATGCAGTGCGCTACAGCCCCGATGGGACCACGGTCGAGGTTGCGATAACGCGGGAGGAAAACGATCGAGCAAAAATTGTCTTTGCGGATCAGGGGATCGGAATTCCGACGGCAGATTTGCCGCATATATTCGAACGTTTCTATCGTAGTGACCGTTCCCGGGCGCGGGCTACAGGCGGCTTCGGACTGGGTCTGGCCATCGCCAAGGCCCTCGCTGAGGCCTATCGAGGCACAATTACCGCCGAAAGTCGGCCCGGCGAAGGCACCATCATGACCGTCGAGTTGCCATTACGCTTGAGCGCGGAAGTCGCTTCCGCTATGACCACTTCCCAGGGTTGACTCTGCTTTGCATCGCCAAATCGCTATGCAGTCTTGCGTTGCGTGGGATGCATGGCCGATAGACGCGCAATTGCCGCCACCATGGTGCTGGAAAGCAACTGCATCGTGGCAACGTCATGCTGGTCGAAAGCGTGAGGGATGCCTGAAAGCACTTCGAAAACCCCAAGGGTACGGCGGAAATGTCGCAGAGGTGCAACTAGAATTGAGCGCACGCCAAGACGCCGGCAACTCGCCAGGTCCACGCGCGGATTTTTTTCCGCATCGTCGCAGAGCATCACCTCGCCGGTCCGGACGCAATCTGCGGAAATGCCCGTATCCGTTTGCAGCCTGACTCCCAGGTCCGGCGCGGTTCGCCCCGTACGCGCGCGGCAGATAATCTCATCCCCATGGCGCAAAGCAATCGCCGCCCCCGTGGCCCCGGTCAACGATTGCGCTCGTTCCGTAATCACGCTGATGGCCGGCTCGAGATCGAGATCCGCTGGGCTAATCGCCGAGGGAACATCGCGCGCGAAATGACCAAGCTCGTGCAGCACGGCGTTCCGTGCGTGATGACGGGAAGGTGCGAGGGTCGCGAAAGAAGTGGGTACACTGCTCTGTTTCACGACCGTGGGCACGGTCCGCAACAACTCCCGGACCAAACGATCCAATTCCGCATCGGCGATCAGATGCGCCGTCTGCTGGCCTCGCAGTGAACCCCCTAGTACGCGCGCAAGACTCAAGACCGCCTGGCTGCCGCACGCCATGCAGTGAGGTGTATTGTTCTTGCTGATAAGTTCACAGGAAACGCAGAACACAGCCGTTTGTAAGGAAACAAAGTGAATATCCTGCCCGTTCAACGACTCCATACTTTCTGACTTCCTCCGTGCGCTTACGCAATGCGAGGGTTAAACGTATATGGAGAAGTTTGCCGTTAAAAGTAACGCGATTGGTTCTGGCTGTGGATAATGAAGCCGAATAATCAATCGGCGCCCGCAGCGACGGCAGCGGGAACGACTTGTAAATTGGGAAGGGGTTGCATCTGGCCCACAGAAACTCGGAGAAGGGCATCCGCTAGAGCGACGGGAAACACTGAGATCAAGAGATTCACGTCAAATTGCAATTCCTTCGTACTGTAGACACGATGGACCGTCATCGCGCCGACCCTGCGATCGTTACTGCTCACGAGATCCAGGTTTAGGCTCCACGAAGTCGTCATGGCATGAAACTGGAAGCTCGATTTTTCCCACCGGACGAAAGTCTGATTTTCATCACGCATCAAGTGCAGGCCGCATTCGCGAGAAAATTCAAGCGGTGCGGCGTCAAATCTCAAATCTAAAGCGTCAAAATCGTTGCCACTAAAGGCGGCGATCAATATGGAGGCAAGCTGGCCGCTCGTTTGAGCCACCTTCAACTCCTCGACGGCGCGGCGCAGCGCAAGATTGTTGATGACGATTTGGCGCTGTTCTATCGTTCGCTGCGCAACCCGGCGAAGCTCACCGAATTCCAAATATCCCAGGTGTTGCACGCCCACCCATATTCCAGTCCCGAGCACGGCAAGCACCAATCCCAAAGTACTTCCCGCAGGCCACAACAAGAACAAACTGAGTAGCGCGAAGATCCCGGAAGCACCGTAAAGGACAATGACGACTTGACGATGCGAGAGACCGAGTTGCAAGAGCTTGTGGTGAATATGTTCACGATCCGCCGTGAACACTGGCCGACCGCTAATGAAACGGCGCGCAATCGAAAGCACGGTCTCCAAGATCGGGAGTCCGAAGGAAACGACTGGTATGGCAATCGCCACGGTCGTAGGGGCTTTCGCCGCGCCTTGCAAAGCCAGTGCACTCAGCAAGAAGCCTATGAACAAGCTTCCGCAGTCACCGAGAAAGATCGTCGCCGGATTGAAATTAAAACGAAGGAACCCAAGAATCGCACCGGCCAACGCCAGCGTCATCAATGTCATGAGCGTGGAATGTCCCAGCAATGCCACGACGAAAACCACGAGGGTGGAGAACAATGCCGAACCAGCGGCAAGTCCATCCAACCCATCAATCAAGTTGAAGGCATTAGTGACGGCCAGGACCCACAAAATCGTTAACGCCAAACTCATGAACCAGGAAAATTGATGTGTTCCGAACAATACGGGCAGACTATTGATCCTAAGCCCGCCGGCAAACAACATTACGGCGGCAATTGCCTGGACTGCGAATTTAATCGACGGACCGAGTGATCGGAGATCGTCATATACACCTAGCAGGAAGACCAGTGTGGCCGGAGCCAGAATCATGAGCCCGGCTTTTGCGGAAAAACCAACGTTCCATTCTGGGTAAAGCTTTCCGGCAACCAGAGAAGCGAACACGCTGGCCAAAAACGCAAGGAAAATCGCTACTCCCCCAAGACGGGGGAGCGGCCGGCTGTGCAAGTGCCGCCCGCTTCCAGGAGCTGCAACCCAGCCGCGTACGGTCGCGAAATCCCGTACGAATTTTGTCAGGCTGAATGAGGCGAATAGTGAAACTGCAAAAACCCCGAGAAAAAATGGTGTCAACCTGTATCCCCCTCCACAATGAACTCACGCTTGGTGCGTGAGGCTTCAAGCGGACGCCTCTGTACAGAGAATACCTTTTCGGGAAAAATTACCGCAATTCCTACTTTGATACCTTTGGTTACCATAGTTACGCGATCTTTTCGTTACACCGTGCGAGCACAAAACCTGTGCTAAACTCAACCCGTCTAATCATGTCACTGGGTTTAATCAAGCTGGTTTCACTCTTGAACCGGTCCTCGACACCTCATCGCATTCTGTCTCTAACTTTTTTTATCGCGCTTGCCTTTTTGGGTGCGTCGGCGCAAACACCAGCCGCAACCGCTCCGGGGACGCTAACGGAATCGCCAGCAGCCAGTGCTGTCGCGAAACTGGGGCCGGATGATCTTGTGGAAGTCAGCGTTTACAACGTGCCTGAATTGACCACGAAGGCCCGGGTGAACGAGCGCGGCAGCCTCTATCTACCCTTGATAGGTTATGTTGCGGTGGGTGGGCTGACGTTGGATCAGGCACAAGCTCTGGTTGAGAAACACTTATCTGAAGGCGGCTTCGTAAAGGACCCTCACGTCTCGATTTTGGTTACGCAACCCGGCGCCCAGGGAGCAAGCATCTTGGGTCAGGTAAACAAGCCCGGTGTGTATCCGGTATCGGCGGGCGCACGTCTCTTCGATGTAGTTTCAGCCGCTGGAGGATTAACCGACAAGGCTGGCCGAAGCCTGACGGTTACACATCGCGACCAACCTGATAAGCCAGTGGTTATCGATTTAGCTCGTAACCTCGAAGACAAGCCCGAGAGCAATGTAGCCATCTTCCCCGGTGACACGATTGTGGTTCGCAAAGCCGATATCGTTTATGTCGTCGGAGATGTGGGAAGACCCAGCGGATTTCTTATGGAAAGCGGGCACTTGACGGTGCTCCAAGCGATCGCCCTTGCCGGCGGCACCACACATACGGCAAAACTCAGTGGCGCGCGACTCATTCATAAGGGACCCGATGGCTTATCAGAAACAAGCGTACACTTGCAAAAGATTCTTTCCGCTAAGTCACCCGATATTCCGATGCAGGCTGACGACATTCTATTTGTGCCTTCGAGCACAGCAAAAGTCCTGGCCAGCCGAAGCGCGGAAGCCGCGATGCAGGCGGCGACCGCGGTCAGCATTATTGCGGTGCAATAGCTTGGCGCTGAAGAATGTCCTCCAACACCATCAAATACGTTTTGGCCGTGCTTGCACGTGACGCGTTTTGAACCACGTAATTCCGCCCATTGTCTCCGAGGCGCGTCCGCAATTCTGCGTCATCTGCGAGCTTAAGGACGGCGTCACGCAGCGCATCTGAGTTCTCTGGCTCAATGAATAAACCTGCCTGAGCGAATTCCAAGACCTCTTTGGCTTGACCATCTACTCCAAGAATCACCGGACGCGCGCATGCCATAAACTCCAACATTTTCGTGGGTATGACAGTTTTAAAGACGTCTGTCTTTTTCAGCAAGACCAAGCAAGCATCGGACGCTCCAATGAAAGCTGGGATCGCGGCGCGATGCTGTTGATCAATAAAGCGTATGTTCGATAGGTTTCTATCGCGCGCGAGTGTGATAATACGTTCTTTCTCCGCGCCTTCGCCAACCAGCACGAACAATACATCCGGGCGCGACTCTTTCATTTGTGCGGCAGCTTCCAACAAAGTTTCGAGTCCATGCGCCATCCCCATCGTGCCGACGTAGCAAACCACAAATTTATTTTCCGCGTGCCATGCCTTCCGGAGATCCACAGGCGCGTCGTCAGCAGCGTCCGCTTGAAACATTTCGGTCTCAACTCCGTTTTCGACAACCACAACCTTTTCTTCGGGTACGCCCCACCGTTCGACGAGGTGTGTCTTAAACGCAGGCGTAACCACAACAATGCGATCACTGCGCTTATACAAAAATCCCGCTATCTTCGCCATAAGCCTGTGCAGCAAGGAATTCTCATTTCCGATTCCAACCGCAACTAACGATTCCGGCCACAAATCCCGAACTTCAAAGACGAACGGAACTCGCTTCCACCGGGATATCCACCATCCCGAAAGACCGACGAGAAGTTGCGGAGATGTGGCAATCACAATGTCGGACCGTGCCATGAAACTGCCTATGACGGCCGACGAAATGCAGAAAGAAGCATAATTGAGGATCCGTCGAATCGCACCTCGATTGGCAAAGGGCAACAACCACGTGCGCACGACTCTGACGCCATGGCTGTTTTCCAGAAGAACAAGACGCCAAATCTTCTTGCGATATTCCGGCGCTACAATTCCTGTCGGATGGTTCGGGAAGCCGGTGAGCACTGTTACTGCATGGCCGGCTAGCGCCCAATGACACGACAATTCAGAAACGCGGGCGGAAGGCGCGCCCATTTCCGGCGGAAAATATTGTGAGACGTAAAGTATCTTCACGGAGGCCTAGTAGTAAAGAAGTTTAAAAGCCACCTTGTAACAGAATGCCCGCATTCGCCGCACGCGGCTGTGAGTATGAGCTTCCCAACGGTTTGCATACTCCGCAAAAATTTCGTCCCCCGTGAGAAGATGCATGATCCGTAGCTGCACGATGTGTAATTGGTGGTAAAAGGCGCTCGCAATCATTGGCAAACGCGTGCCAGACTGCTCATATAGCGACCAGAACCCCAACTCATAATGTCGCAGATTCTCCTTGAGCGTCGCCACTGCTTGCTCGAACAGAGCCCACGCTTGTTTATCCTGGGTCGCGAGAAAATAATCATAGACACCCCACGCTGCCCAAATGAATCCATTCAGAATGTGCGTGGGAGGCGACACGATATATTCCTCAAACCAATACTGATTCCCTTCATCCACAAATGTCACGCCACCTTCATTTGTGGGTTTGCGGAAGCTTTCAAATGCCCGATTAGCAGCATCCAGGTAGTTGGGCGATTGCTTCTCAGCGGCGGCCCGGACAAGTAGAGAGATGCCCTGCCCTTGTGCCAACCCGGAATACCACGGCGCTGCGAGGCGCGTACGATACTCCCAATCAAAGTGATGGTTCCAGACGAAGACGCCAAACGAATTTTTCTCCAGCCGGGCAACAAGCCAATCCGCCGCTTTGAGAAACTTCTCGCGGTGTTCGGTTTTACCAGTTTGCCGGAATAAGTCGTGGTTGCCTAAACCCCATTGCGCGATGGCGATGGGATTGTACTGTGCGCCGATACGTCCGTGGTAATCGAGCATGGGAATACCGGACAAGTCAAAAACTCCGGCGTAGTCCGCCTTTTCCGCGAAGAGCATGTAATACTCCCCCAGTTGCTCTTTGGATGCATTTGGATTTTCGTGCGGGTGGTCGTGCCAAAAGCTGAGCTGACTCTTACCGCGCAGCAAATACGCATCAAAAATTCGGCGATAATAATGCCAACGGTCTACCACGGGCATGATTGGGTCGAACTATAGCACGCCATACGCTTCGCCTTGTTTAGCAGTCAGGAGCAACTAACGCACAATACGCCAGATAGAAGTTTCTAAGTCACACGGTGTAATCGCGATCGCGGAAACGGCTAGAAAGTCGGTCGTATTCTCCCCGTCCGGCAAAAGCGCGTTGCCATACTGAAAGAGAGCGAAAGGCCAGCGATCTTTTTTCCAGGACAACTGACGCAGCCAAATCGTGCCGTTCAACGAACCATATACACACGACGACGCTTCAAGATTCACCTCGCTCGGCTCAACCATAGTAGAAAAGAAAAGACCCTTCCCCACATTGCATCCGTAGATCGAAGAACTGGGAAGATCCGCAAGCACGTGAAGTTTCCCACTCCGATCAAGGCAATATATGTGGTTCGCCTCCAAGGGCGTATCGGACGAAAAATATAATCCCTCAGCCGTTGGGACAACCGCTACCGCACGAGCCTGCTGATTTCCCGCGAGTACTATGTCTATGTTCTTCAGATCGCAAGACGCGCGCAGGATACGGCATTCATCGCCATTATCCCCCGTAAGAATCCAGAGGCAATTCGCCCAGCGGTCATAGACAATATTGTGGACATGCCGTATCGCACCCTTCGGGAACGTATACGCAATCTGCCAGGTCGTCCCCTGGTCTGTCGACGCGTAAATATGAACTTCTTCTCGTTTAGCGTTATCGAAGTATTCGCCGAAATAGACCGTACCGTGGGGTACCGCACAGAGGTGCAAGGGGCGTGTGCCTCTCAGAATCTTGTGTGTCGTCTGGAATTGCATATTTCCGGGCTGGAGTGTAACGATCGCGCCCGGCACCGCCGCTACCAATGCTCCAGATGAGAGCCTCGCCAGTGCATGAAAGCCGTCGCGCACCAGACGAAATGTCAGTGAAGTAGAAGCAGTCAGACTGCGCCACCATGGCGGTGCGTAACGCGCAACTTCACGCCAGACAATCGGTCCCACACCAATTTTCGCGGACAGCAAACTGTACCCGCGAGATGCATAGAGAACGTCGCTCGCCCAAGTGAGAGCACGCAGCCGAGGATAGCTATCGATCTTTTCCAGGCTCCATGCCGAGGCGGACATCGAGTCTCCAGTGGCGGATTCCATCATTCGGCTTTGCTGTCCAACCTTCAGAAAATCAATTTTGCGTCTTTACGGCGAGAAACGGACCGATCGCCAATGCATCCATGCGCGTTCGTTTGAAGCAGTCAATCGCCTGTGAGGGTTCACAAACAATCGGCTCGTTCTCATTAAAGCTGGTATTCAGGAGTACGGGGATACCCGTCTTACGTTCAAATGTCGAAATCAAGTCGTAATAGAGTGGGTTCTCGTCGCGGCTTACCGTTTGCAAGCGCCCTGTATTATCTACGTGGTTCACGGCGCAGAGATCGTTTCGCCTTTCAGGCCGAATTTTGTAAACATGCAACATGAAGGGTGAGGGATGGTCGTGCTCAAAATATTCATGCTGCCGTTCCACTAAGATGGAAGGTGCAAAGGGACGAAACCATTCGCGACGCTTAATCCGCGCATTCAAGATATCTTTCATATCGGGCCGGCCGGGATGCGCAAGTATGGAGCGATTGCCAAGCGCCCGAGGGCCCCACTCCATTCGCCCTTGAAACCAACCTACGACGTCGCCGTTCGCAATCCTCATAGCTACAGCCTCCAGAAGAGGCTCACGTTCGAACTTTTGATAACGGAGATCTGCTGTTTTTAAATCTGTTTCGATGCGTTCAACGCTGAATTCTGGCCCGAGGTAAGAATTCTTCATCTCAAAGCGTCGCTTTTGTTTAAGAACCGCATGATGCGTATGGAGTGCGGCGCCGACCGCCAGCCCTTCATCTCCGGCGGCGGGCTGTACCCAAGTTTGACGAAAGGGCGTGGTGTCGAACAGTTTTCCGTTGGCCACGCTATTCAACGCGCACCCACCCGCCATTACCAATTCCGGCCAAGGCGTGCGGTTATGCAGATCATTCAGCATATGAAAGAAGACTTCTTCAAAACGATGCTGCATGGCAAACGCCAGGTCCATGTCGCGCTGCGTAATCTCGGCATGAGGCTCCCGCGCCGGGCCAAATTCGTCGCTCATACGGCGCGAAAAGTGCGGAGCGAGTTGCACCGTGCCGTCATCGCGAATCTGCATACCTTGATTACTTCCTAGCGCCTGAAAGTACTTCAGGTTAAGATCGTAGCCCTCCCTTTTTATCGAGATAAGGTTGGCAACGCGATCACAGTAGGTATCTTTGCCATAGGGTGCCAATCCCATGACCTTACCTTCATCGCCATATTCCTTGTAGCCGATGAACTCGCAGAGCATGGTATAGAAACTGCCGAGGGAGTGTGGCAGATACACGCGATGGAGCACTTCGATATCGGGACCCTTGCAGCGTGCCATCATCGCCGAAACAAAATCTCCGGAACCGTCATAGCTGAACCCAGCAGCTTTTTCCCACGGGGAGCAATAATAGGCGCTGGCGATATGAGCGATGTGGTGCTCCAGATTGTGCTGCTGAAAGCGCAGCACGGCGGGATCCACGTCCAACGCCTGCGCGAGCAACGTCCGAACGTCGCGCATGGCTTCTTTTCTCTCGCGCAAGCGCAGAAAGTTCATGACTCTTGCAGGATGAGTCGCGACATACTGCACCTTTTTGGCGAGGTTAACGCTGCCGTCGTGGCCGACGGCAATATGGTCCAAATCCGTGTGCTTCGCCCCCACGGCGTCCAAACACGCTTTCACCGCCAGCGCTGGAAAACCTGCGTAGTGCTTTATCCGATTGAGCCGTTCTTCGGCGATCGCAAAAACGACTTCGCCATCCTGAATCATGGCCGCGGAAGCGTCAGCATGAAACATGTTGAGGCCCAGGATCAACATGAGAAGTAGGAGTTCACTCCGGCGCGGTCTTCAGTTCGTAGATTTTGGCTTTCACGTGAAACATCTGGATGGCTTGAAACGCACAATAAATGAGTCCTGGCACACCATCGAGAAAGCCCAGCCGGAAAATATAACGGTAAAGAAAAAGCGCAACTGGCGAACCGGGGACGTTAAAAAACTGCTTGCGCAGCCAGCGGCGGCGCTGCGCCTGATTACCAAAGAGCATCGGCGGCAGTTCTCCGGAAGGATTCCCTTTCTGCACAACAGCCGCATCCCAATTGGAGTATTCGTTGTGCTTACGAATGTAACGTTCGAGCGCCTCGACATTGTGGTGGATGACGGGATTCTTCAGTTTTTGCGTCGCTCCTTCCACCACTACGTGCTCATGCACTTCCATATCGCACATGGAAGTGTCCTGTTCTTTCAGACGGCATTCGTAATGACCCTTTACGCGCCGGAACAATGCGAGCTTATAGAATTGCGCGCCGCAGTGCCGCAAGCGGCGCCCTAAGAAATGCATCTGCATCGTCAGGTAATAGCCATCGACATTAGAATTACGAATCGATTCGGCCATTTCCCTGCAAAGTTCTGGACTCAACGCTTCGTCTGCATCCAGCAGCAATACCCAATCGAACGCAAGAGGCAGCGTGTCCAGAGCCCACTGCCGCTTCTTGGGCCATCCGCCGCCGTAATTGAACTGAACAACTTTGGCCCCGTAGTCGCCAGCCACTGCAGTGGTACCGTCAGTACTATGTGAATCGATGACAAACACTTCACCCGTGTCGGCCAGCGACGCCAAGCAACGGGGCAGGTTTTTCTCTTCATTTCGAACGGCGACGATCACGCTGATAGGTAACGCGCGCCGCAAGTCGGCAGTCGCCGCCTTTTCGTCGGGTTTCGCCATGACCGGATTCACTTTAACTTGTGTAATCTTATCGTGAATTCGCAGTCCGCCCTATGTGCTGAACACTAAACGGTAATGGCGTGACGCTGGCACCACTTTTGCAATACGTAGAGCCCCCACGGGCGGGACCATGACGTGCGCCTGGCGCAGAAATCCTGCCAAACTTGTTGTGCTGCGCTTGCATTGATCGCGTTAGACAAAGGCCCATCCGCAATACCCCGCAGCGACCGCTCCACATGCTCCCGCATGTCGCCTCGCAGCCATCTTTCAAAAGGCAGGGTGAAGCCTTGTTTCCGACGGTGAACAAGTTCGTCCGGAAGCGGGCACTCTAGAGCGTTTAGCAATAGTGGCTTTGGTGTTTGACGGCTGATTTTTTCGCTTCCAGCAATGGCGAGGATTCGCGCAGCCAGCTGATCATCAATCAAAGGGACGCGAATTTCCAGTCCATGCGCCATGCTCATCCCATCCGCATCCCTGAGCAATGTGTTAAGCATGTAACATCGGCACTCCAGGTAAGAAATGGCGTTGATCTCGTCGAGATTCTTCGCACGGCTCGCAGTTTCTCGAATTTCGCTTTCTGCGCGCTCGCTTGCTTCCTGGCTCATTGATTTTATTAACGCGTTGCACACAGTTGGTGTGAAGAGCATGCGCGCCAGGAAATATGGATGTAGCTCCCGGTCATCCCAGTGAAGTAGCGTCAACAGCTTCCGATTTTGGTCATTTTCAGGAGCCAACAGCGAAAAAGCTTTAGCTACGGCCGATTTTGCTGGGACGTATCGCCACAGGCGTAGAAAGTGCTGCATCCGCGGAACACTGGTAAATGTTGAATAACCCGCAAAAAGCTCGTCTCCTCCCAGGCCTGAAAGCGCGACTTTCACTCCAGCGGCCCGTGTTCGCTCTGAAACGATATAGGTATTAACGCCATCGATCGTCGGCAGATCCATAGCCGACAACGCTGCGGGCACGCGTTCCAATGCATCTTCCTGCGTAACCAGCATTTCATGATGGTTCGTTTTGAAGACTTGGGCAATGCGGCGGGAGAAAGTTGCCTCGTTGTATTCCGATTCACGAAAGACGATCGAAAATGTTTGTGGCTTTATGCCGTTCTGCGCCAGTATCGCCACGAGCGCGCTCGAATCAATCCCCCCCGAAAGAAACACTCCAACGGGCACGTCGCTCACGATTTGTCTTCGGACGGCTTCGTTGATCTCCGCCCGCAAATCCGTTTTTGATCGTCGCTCCAAAGAATCATTCGCGGGGTCGATCAAATCCCAGTACTGTGTTTCTTGTGTCCTACCTCGTTCCCAAATCATGAAATGCCCCGGGCGCAAAGCAGAAACGTTTTCGATCAACGTAATCGGATCATAGAGAGAACCGAAGGTCAGGAAATTTTGCAATCCAGCCCGATCAAGCCGGCGGGGCACCAACCCAGTCCCGAGCAACGTACGAACCTCAGAGGCAAACAGGAAATGTTGCCCCGACTGCGCGTAGTACAGAGGCTTGATGCCCATTTGGTCGCGCGCCAGAAAGAAGCGATGCTTCCGCGCATCCCAAATCGCAAACGCAAACATTCCGCGCAGGCGGGGAAGACATTTTTCTCCCCACGCCCCATATGCCTTAAGCACGACTTCGGTGTCGGACTTGCTGCAAAATGCCACACCCGCTTTTTCTAACTCGCTTCGAAGTTCGCCGAAGTTAAAAATCTCGCCGTTGTAGACAATCCAATTCCCTGTCACCGGATCCAGCATCGGCTGGTGGCCGAGAGGTGAGAGATCGAGAATCGCCAAACGCCGGTTGCCTAGCCCAATCTCGTCGCCTCCATCTTGCAAGATAATGGTGCCGGCATCGTCGGGGCCGCGGTGAGCGAGCGAACGGGTCGCGGCCTCGAGCATGTCGCGATTCACCACACCATTTCTTACCGCAATTCCGACAATGCCGCACATGCGATGACTATGCCTTTATGTCTCCGTGAGTTCGAAATGTTCTCTTGTCCAACAATTCCTCAGCGAGTTCCACAAGCTTATTGACATGAACTTCCCACGAATATATTTCCGCGCGGCGACGCCCTTCTTCCGAAAGGCGTTCGCTTTCGCGCTCACCAGCAGCGGAAACGACAGCATTGGCGAGTTCTTCCGGAGAGAAACAGGAGAAATACAAAGCTGCCTGCCCGCATATTTCGCGATGGACAGGCCTGTCCGAGGCTACAACGGGCAATCCGCATGCCATCGCCTCCACCAACGGATGCGCAAACGATTCCGCATACGCCGGGCTGACGTAAACATCACATGCGCGATAAACGTGGTGAAGCATGGAATAAGGTACACCACCAAGCTCGACAATGTTGGATGCAAGATCGAATTCTTGAATCAGACGCGCGGCTCGGCCCGCAACATAGGATCCTGGATTTTGGCCGGAATGAAATTTGCATGTAAACACAACTTCCACTTTCCGTGGTGCGAGACGAGTGCGCAGAATGGGTATGGCTCGTAATAGCGTCTCAAAATTGCGATAGTAGTTGTAGTGGCTGACGAAAAGCAGTCGCATCGTCCCCTCGTGCGGAGCCAGCAGGCGTCCCGTAGGTTCCGGCAAGGGGGCAGTATCTGCGAAAAACGCATCTGCATCGAACCCATGATGGATGGTAACGATTTCGTGGTGAGCCCACCGCCTTAACTCGTCCGCAAAGGCATTGCTGGGCGCAACCGTGCAGTCTGCCCAGTGGATCGAGTTGCGCGCGATAGCGCCCTTCAGCCAAGTGTCAAGCAATAGCCCGTAATCGTGTCGGTCGCGTAGATCGCGGTGGAAATCCTGCGATGTGTAGAGGGAATTGCGGGACAACAGTATCTGCGGAACCGGCGAACTGCGCAGGGCAAAATTGCCCGCGGAAATCAGTACATCGGCGCCGCTGCGTGCTATGAGAGAAGGTAGTCTGGTTTGCTCCTGCACGAAGCGCAACCACGACTTCGAGGAAAACTTGGAATGAACAAACGATACAGTGCCTGTTTCCGTGAACTCCCCATGCAAAGCGGCGCCGAGCACAACCGTGGTCCGCACATCTTCACGTCGAGTAAGTTGCGGGATCACATTGCGCAGATAAGTCAGGCCGCCGCCTGCGCTGGCTGCCGCGCCATTCAGGAATAAGCGAATCATCGGCCGCCTGCAATGGCCTCTTGGTCGCCCCAGTGCGTGCTAAGAAAGACGTTGCCACGTTCGCGCTTGGTTGCATCTCGAGGCGGAAGAACATCTACAAAGATGAAGGCCATCATCCAAAAAAAGACACACAAATAATAGCCAACCGCAAACATCCAATCTTCGAACGCTGCATGAAACAGGCCAGCCGCCACCGTCACAGCCAACGCGACGGCAGGAGAGTAGGGGTCATGATTGCGCCGCATCCAGCGAAATACACGCCACAGGTAGACAACGAGGAATAATACGAGCACAAGGAATGGCACGACGCCCAACAGCCCTTGCCACTCTAGAATGGCCAGATAGCTGTTGCCATGTTCCCTCACGCCGACATCGGAGGTCACCTCGATCTTATTCGAGGGCATTCGCCCGGAATCGTCTGAAGTTTGGCTCGTCCCGAAACCGGTACCAAAAAAAGGATGAGCCCGGATCGAAGCCCACGTCTGGTCCCAAACCGGTTGCCGGGATTGGAGAACATCCTGCGTCTGATGACCCTTATAGAGGAATGCTTTCACCGGTATTTTGTTTTCGTCCGATGCCTCTGACGTGTCTGCCTTGAAGGGAGTCACCACGGCCACCGCAATCGCAAATACCAAGGCAAGTGCCGTCCCACGAGCTAACATCTTGTATTCCCGCAGCCCGATACACAACATGGCGGACGCTATGAATGCGGCCCCTATGCTCGCTCTGGAGTAGCTACTCAAGAGAAGTAGAAGCGCAAGCAAAAGAGCGAATTGGAGTCGCCGGCGATGACGCTTATCTGCACTGGTCAGCACACCCCAGAGCAAAAGCGGAAAGACAGCCACACCCATGACTGCACCTAGAGAGTTCGGATTCCCCAGCAGAGGATAATGAAAGATGAAATACGACGCAGCAGATATATACGCAAGTATTTCAAGTCCAAGTTGCAATCGAGCAAGAAAGTTCGTGACGTTTGACGAGGCCACGAGCCTGGCCCCGGTCATTCCGTAGACAAAGAGAAGCGAGAGGCTGGCGGCCTTCAAATACGCGACTTCCGGAAAGTTGGACACCGATGACGAGGCGATCGAGGACAAGACACAAGATAGCGCGACGGCGTGAAATAAACCGAACCAATGCCCCCTCTCATGCAGGTAGAACACAATGCCTGCGAATGCACCCACTGCCAGCACCACCCAGCGCATGGTGCTGAACGCTGGTCTTATAGGCGTATAAAGGCCAGCTCCCAGAAAAACCACGACGAGGATCGGTACAAATCTTTGGCGGTAGTTCCAAATGACAGCAGCCAGAACTTCCAGCAGTATGATTCCGCCGACGTACTGAGCATTGGTTAGATATCCAGGGAAAAAATGCAATGTCCCGGCTGCCAAGAATCCCAGCAGTATCGCGAAACCCAGTATCCTCCATGACAGACGCTCACCGAACATGGGCACCCCAACATGAACTCGCCGCGTGTGCCAAGCCCATGGCGCAAGATTCGGGTGAATAATTAGCGATGATTTGTTGGCTTCGTGTCCCCATTAATGCTCGCTGCTCGCCGTCCCGTGCCATGCCACTCATAATGCGCGCCAATTCGATAGGGTCGCGCGGTGCCACGACCCACCCATTGACGCCCGGTTGCACGAGGTCTGGCGCACATCCGGACACCGCCGTTGCAATGACAGGCAGTCCACACGCCATTGCTTCATTGACCGCCAGTCCCCACGGGTCGCTATGCGTGGGAAAAACGAACGTCTCGGCCAGAGCATAATCCGCAACCAACTGATCTCGCTGCTGAAACCCGCGAAAAATAACTTGACCCGGAGATATTGCCTGCGCTCGTTTCTCGAGGTCTCCGCGTGCTGCGCCGTCCCCAACCAGCACGAGGCCCACGTGTTCCTTCACCGCCGCCTCCAAATTTCCATAAGCCTCAATTAGGTCGAATACTCCCTTTTCCCGCACCAGTCGGCCGACAAACAGAAAGTACCTGTCCGGCAGACCCAAGGCTCGACGATGGCTTACCGCATTCGCCCGGATTTCCGTGGCTTCTCGCGCATACAGTTCATTATCAACGGCATTCGGTGCCGTAAAAATTCTGTTTTTCTGGACTCCGAGCTCCTCAACATATCTCGCGGACGCCCTTCCTGGCACGATAACTCCGCTACAACCTCGCAGATAGCGTCGTTTGAGCGATAGCCTCACGGCCCCGCTAGACCTTTGGTCATTGAGATTGCTTTCCACCCAAGAAAAAAATGGTATCGCCTTCCGTCGCGCCCATGACCACGCCACCCAATCAGCAGGATCGTTGTATCCCCCGCAAATAATTGCATCGGGAGTCGAGTCGCGCAGCGTGCGAGCCATCCCCCAATTGAGCAATACCTTCACGCCGGCTACACTGGCCCTCCACGATGATAAAACTCGATAGGGAAACTGTAGTTCGTTCTTATAGACCAACCACTTACGCAAGTCCGGATCATTCTCAGCCAAAAAGATCACCTGAAGATCCAAATCGGACACTTGCGCCAACGCGTTGAAGACCGGGATTCGGTACGGCGCGATGATCTCAGTAATAACGACGAGCCGCCGCTTCATCGTGCACATTCCTCATAAACCTGCCGCAATGACAGAGCCTGCTGCGCCAGCGTGAAACCGGAACGTACGGTCTCTCGTGCCGCCTTGCCCATGCATAGTCTCCTGGCTGGCTCTTCGAGGAGGCTTCGGAGCCTGTCTGACAGTTGCGAGACGTCGCTGGGGTCGACTAGGCAGCCATTCTCGCCATCGCGAATGATTTCGTCCACGCCTTGACCGCGGCAACCAATTGTGGCTTTTGCCGAGGCCATCGCTTCAAGATAGACGCAGCCCAGCGCCTCATAACCGCTGGGCAGTACAAACAGTGTGCATTCTCGCATCGCGGCAGCGACCTCGTGGCGCGGCAATCTCCCCCGAAAACGTACCTTAGACGCGAGGCCAAGCGCGCGGGCCAACCCTTCAAGTCGCCCTCGCTCGGGGCCGTCGCCAATAATCTCGCAGATGCAATCTGGGAAACGCTGGTGGATGGAGGCAAATGAGCGAAGCAGTAGGTCGTGCCCTTTGCTCGGTATGAGTCCGCCCACGCTGAGAATCCGCATCGCCTCGTCATGGGTTTCTGCCGGGGAGAAGAATTCTGTATCCACCCCGTTATAGACAACGACGGTTCGCACGGGGGTGCTTGCTCCTGCGATCACTTGCTCCGCCACTTTCTCGCTCACACAGATAGTACGGCACGCCGAGCGATAAACCAGTCGTGAGATCCGTTTGCACCATTCGCCGGAGATCCCGGTTACTTGCCTGGTCGAATAGGCATCCAGACCATGCACGGTAACAACAAAAGGAATATGCAATTCCCGGCAGAGCAGAGCCGCTGCGTGCCCACATGGCAACGCGCCGTGCCCGTGTAGCAGATGAATGGGATCTCTTGCGTGAATTCGGCGGACCTCGTGGAGAATTCTGGCAAACAGAAAGAACCCGGACGTGGGCAACCCCACCCCTCCGGGAAACGAAAAGTATTTGATTGCATGCGCCGCCGGTGATCTTTTGTTCGGCGTGAAATCTCCCCGGTAGAACGGTTGCACTACAAAAATCGTTTGCCTCACATCGAGTGCCTCAAGATGACGCAACGGTTCAGCAACAAAACATCCCTGGGCATCATCTCCTTCCTCGGGATAGAAAGGCGTCACCGTTAAAACGTGTAAACGGCTGTCACCCATGGTGGCGGCCATTTCTCTCGTCGTGAAGGCGCATAAAGACTTCCTCCCACCGGCGAGTTATTGCGCCCCAGTCAAAACCAAGACTATGAATGCGCCCCGCCTCGCCCAATCTGCGCCGTAATTCCGCATCGTTTAGTAACTGTCCAAGCTTGTCAAACAATTCTTCGTCGGATGCAACCAGATATCCCGTCGCGCCGTCGATCACGGATTCCGGCGCATAATTACTCCGCGCGATCACGGGTAAACCGCTGGCCGCCGCTTCCAGAATTACTTTCGGCGAGCCTTCCCATCGCGAAGGAAACAAGAAAACATCCGCATTCCGGTACAGTTCGCGCAATCCGTCTGCCGTTTGGCCACCGGCAAGCGTAACGTTTGCCAAGCCGTCGCGCCCGATGCGGTCTCGCAACTCCTCGCTCATCAAACCTTCGCCGGCCAGAATAAAATCCGCATCCACAAACCGCACGGCGGCGTCGAGCAATATTTGCGGCTGCTTGAATGGCCGCAACGAGCCCACAAACAGAACTTTAAGCCGCGCGTTGGGCGGACGCATCTTGGGGGTAAAGAACTCGGTATCAACGCCAGTAGGCAAGATCTCGCTGGGAAGGCCGTATTCTCCCGCGAGACTGCGCTGCACTGCGGTCGAATTACTGAATAAGTAATCGCAGCGCAGGACTGTCCCCTCCCATAGCCGAATCGCATTTCTCTTGATTGTCGGCTCGCGAGCAAGATCCGACTGAGATTCAATCGTGCCAATGGTTATCCTGTTGTCTCTCCTCATTTTTCGCGTCTGCGTATAAAGTGCGCTCGCCGGCGCAGCCTTCATATAAAACAGGATGTGGTGCCCTCCAAACAGATACTCGCGCAGAATTCTCGGTGTTTGTTTGTGTTCGGGAAGTTGGATGATCTCCGTGTTCGGCCTGGCAGCAACGAATCGGTCCGGGGTGCCGGAGCAGAAGACGCTCACCCGAAATTTATCCGCATCCAAGCGGCGGATGATTTCCCGCGCATTGCCCATTTGCGCATTTGGCAAACCGGCGTCAGCCAGACTGTCCACCAGGATGTGTATAGCGTTCATAGAGTCACACCACCTCTGCAGGCGGCCTGAGGGTGTATCGCAGCACGCGATGTAAGTATGACTTATGCAGATAATGCCACGCCGGATCGAGCCAATTCTAGCCGGAGGTCGCGCAACCGTGCCATGAGTACTTCCTCTGAATCTCGCCCCTTCAAGGAGTGAGTCATATGCTCGAGCGCTTTTTCCAATAGCCGCTTTAGGATTGCCTTCTCTGTACCCTCCGCGAGCGCGTTTTGTTCCAGTGGATCGCGACTTAAATCAAACAATTTTACGCTGGAGGACCCCAGGTCAAAGACTAGCTTGTAATTTTGTTCCCGCAGCACAAGCGTGCGGGGAAACATGCGATTTTCCCGCCGTAGCGGATTGGTGCACGCCGGAACGACTTCCATAACCGCCGTATCAGAAAATTTCGCACCACGCTTCAACTGCGCCCACGCGCTTTGCCCGCGAAAACTATCGGGCGGCTTAATCCCGCATGCATCCAGCAGCGTAGGCCCGAGATGCAGCAGACTGAATGGCGTTTCGAACTGTGCCTTCGTCGGCGAATTAGCCTGGTGAATCAACAGTGGTACGCGAATGATCTCCTCGCCCAACTGCGCCGGAGAATGATAGCGACCGCCATGTTCCAGAAATTCCTCGCCGTGGTCGGCCGTTACCGCAATAACAGAACGCTCCCATGCTCCCAGTTTACGCAAGCTCTGTGCGAGCAACCCCAACTGCGTGTCCACCCACCGGATACCTGCATCGTAAAGCTCGATGATCTCCGCGCGGTGAGTGCGCAATCGACTGGCGCCGAGGTCCGATCGATTCCAATACGCGTTCAAATATCGGGCGTGGTTCGCCTTCAAAGATGGATGCTCCATCGCTCTCCAGGCCGCTTGACTCGGATAATAAGGCGCATGCGCATCCATAAAATGCAGCCAAAGGAAGAAAGGCTTACCCGTTTGGTCTGCCAGCCAGGCCGTTGCCTGCGAAACGATTACGTCAGCAGGCGGAAAGGGCCGCAGGTTCTCGAATGAACCGGGCGGCGCCGCAAGGCGTTGGCAATATTGAAAATAGACTTCGTCATAGAGCTCGCCTGACCATCGCGCCTTGTGGCTCAGTTGGGCCAGCCGGCGGTTGACGCCCGCCCAGGCATGCGATTTCGTCGTAATGTAAGGACCAGATGGTTCTTGCACGACCTCGCCCGAGAGATCCTCAAAGACCTCAAAACCGGAGTCGTATCCGCAACGTCTTGAGAGGTACGGGTTTGCCGCCACAAATGCAGCCGTCGCGTATCCGGCCCGTTGCAGAACGGACGCGATGGTGGGTTCGCCCGGCGCAATACCTACAACATCCCGGCCGAGTGCAAGTGGCGGACGTGACGCCATAATTGCCGGAAATGAATAATATGTCGGCGCCCCTGCCACGATTGCATTCGAAAAAACAACGCTGCCTGCGGCGACGGAGTCCAGAAACGGCGTGGTTGGCCGACCATAGCCGAGCCATCCCACGTGATCAGCGCGAAGACAATCGACAGTCACCAAAATGAGAGATGACTGGTTCACCATACCGTCTCCCGTTGTTTAACGGTGACGGAGGTGGTGCCCCATGACGACGTGAAGCTTCCCCGGTCCACCAGGTTGTAAACATCCTCGTCGTGTACATAAAGCAAATCAGGGTGCTTATGCTCCAGTGCCGAGAGAAGTTGATCAAGCCGAGCCAGCGTTTCACTGCGAAAATCCTTCAGGGACGAATGAAAATTGATGGAGTGCACCGAAACAATCAGCGGTATTCCCCGGGCAAAATTTTCATCTGCCAATCGCAAGCAATTTTCCATCGACACAGGCGTCTGGCTGGGTTCAAAATCCAGCGTGCGATAAAGACTCAACATCCCCGTTTCGTTCATCGACGGAAATTCGCGACCACCGGTTCCATTTTGCGCAACTCGGATACCGTGCTTTCGCCATGCTGACCTCGTATCTTCATTGGCACGATAGCCCGGAGCACAGGCGGACTGCGGACGCGTCGAGAAAAAATCCTCGAAGAACCCGGCCGCCTGTCCAATGCAACTCCTCTTGCGCATTCCCGGCAAGAAATCCAGCGCCCGGAGGTTCGGGATTATTGTATTCGTAACCCACCCACGGCATGCGCCAATAGATGTAAGGCGTCTCCGCTTGCCACAAGGTGTGGAGCAGCTGCGCGCGGTCGCCATTGTTCACCAGCGCTTTCTCAACTGCGGTGGAACAGAAGTGTGTCAAGCCGTGTAGCGCTGGATAGAACGCACCCGCGACGATACCCTCGCGATACGCCTCAAATAGTCCTGGTCGCTTCCATTCTCCCGGCAATCCCTGCAGTAGTGGCTGCACATAGACCTTTTTAAAACCCGCCAAGGCCATCCTCGGAAAATCGAGGTTCGCAGAGAGAAAATTCATCACCAGGCACGCACTTCGTCCAGTGGAGTCTCGGTGCCGGCCCAGCATCTCATGCAAGGCGGTCACGTCGCCCGCCGTTTCAAGAGTGTAGAAATCGTAAGGATGCTCCCCGAGATTCACCCCACGCGCTCGCAATTCTTCGTAGCCTTCATGGTCCCGCACCCCCACACGTCCCCAATCATCGCTTTGCAACAATACAAGAGGACGGTTAAATGAGTAGGTGCGGAGACGCTCCCGTCTGGTAAGCCGCTTCCACGCTTTTGTGGCAAATTGCAGCATGCTGGTTGGAACGTACGGCCTGCCTTAGAGGTAGCCCAGATCTTTTAGTCGCCGCTCGATCATCTTCTGCTCTGCCTCATCCATCTGATTGGCGTCATCGCGAACCAGTTCTTGCAATACAAAAGTCAAGAACTGATCGAGAGAAGTGAACCTCTTGCCAAACTTCTGCTCGGCTGCGTCGCAGAGGCTACCTGGCAAAGACACCTGGCGGGAAGAATCACTCAAATCTTTGCCTCACTGAAAGAGGGCACGGTGGCGGGGGCCGGCGCGCCGCAGTCGCTGGGCCAGAAAATTCTTACCGGCATCCCGTCGGGACCCACGGCGGCAAATCCCGTTCGTGACGATGATTTGAGCATTCTCGCTGCCGCAAGCGCATATTCCACAATCTTGTGGTCATCCACGTGAGCCATCACCACTCGTGCCAGCAAATCCAAAGTAAGGGGTTCCACGGATGTTGCAGTCTCACAGCGAATATTGGCCGCTGGAACTCTCCATTCGGGTAAGTCTACGCCCACACTTTTTCTGCTCTGCTCCGGCCTTATTGTCTTACTTATCACCCGTTCGAGCTTCGGCACTTTCCTTATGATCCTCGCAATTGCAAAACGCAATTTCGTTTTTACATGCGACGAAAAGGAGTGCGAAAGTATTGTGTGCAAAGTTTCACGATGCGAAGTTGCGAGTCGCGCTTTATAACTTTCGTCGCCCAACCCGAGGTCAACCCGGCGGATGCGCTCTCGATTAGCGGCTTCCTGGACCAGCATCGTGAGCAAGCAAAACCCTGGAAAGTGCTTGGCCAGAGCTGTGTCAAAAGTCGGCTGATACCAAAACCAGCTGCCTCCGAACTCGAATCCGTAGTTCCATGCGATTTTGCGCCTCCCGGCCGTCAAGCTGCTCAATCGCATCCATCCTGCATCGCCCAACAATTTCGCTAACTCCGAAAGAAATATTCGCCGCTCCTGCCGTGCGATGTTGCTGATGGCACCTTTATCGAGAAAACGCGCCACATGCGCACGATAAAATTCTGGCAGTAACGGGGCAACGTCGTCATGTCCACGATGGTGCTCTATCTTCAGCTCTCCGAGCCGTGCAAGCGCGGCTACATCTCGTCTCACACCCTTCTTGCCTGTCACGTGCCGCCGCACCGGTTCCCGTTGTTCCGGCGTTGCAAGCTCGACCTGGCCGCAGTTATAAGCCTTCCGGCAAAACCTATAAAAACCTGCACAATGGCTACCTTCCGCGAGGATGGTGATAGTCCGCGATTCGGCGGGAAGATTCGCCAACGAAATTGATCTCATTCCCATGCTGCGCAATTCCACCAAAACAGACCTAACAAATTCTTCGCGATCCTCCGCGCTGCTGATGAAATCGCAATAATCCGCCGTGTTCGCATTGAGAAATTCGACGCGGCGATCGCCGGCAGTCAGCGCAACGACAGCTAAAAGTTCGCCGTTTGCGTAGCCAGCCATAACCAACGGAGGACGAATATCCTTATAAGCGCGTGCGACTGCCATGGCCCATTCGTGCGTATAGAAAATCTCCGCCAGCTGCATTTGGCCCACTAGCAGGTTCCACTGCGCACGAAAAGCGTTATCTTCGGGGATTTGCCTAAGCGTGACGATATTCATGAATTTGAGCCGTGAGTGCGTCCGTCATGACTGGGCCTGCGGAGTCTCTCTGGAAGACTCTCTTCAGTGAGCGATGTAGTCCGGCAACATGCGCTTCAAATTCGCTCAAACTCATTTCACCCGTGATATGCACCCGTTGAACGGCAAAAGGGCTGAATGGCGCTCCGAATCCTCCTCCATAGTTCACAAACGCGCAGGTATATCCGGCCCGCATCGCCATTCGCATCTCCCGTGGTCCAGCCGACCCGAGGTCACCAAACGGATAGGCCATCGCCCAAATTGTTGAGCCGAGCGTTTCTTCGAACCGCCGCTTCGCGCCTGCAATTTCCTGCCATGCTAATTCGGAAGGAACCTGCGACAACATCGGGTGCGACAAACTATGACAACCGATCGACATCCCTGCGGCCGCTAAGGCGCGAGTCTGCTTCAGAGCGAGAGTGAAAAACCGGCTATGCCGGACCGGGTCATCGTAATACTCCGATTTCCATTGCGGGTCAACGCGAATTTGCCATCCCACGGCCTCCATCACCTGTCTCCGCTGGGTCGGTTCATAGCGTGACAATTGGTAAATTAACTTCCACCACAGGTCCCGCTTTTCCATGCGTCCGGTGGCGTGTTCATCGATCCCCAAACCGGGTAGGCGCAGTGTAATGCGTTCTGGGGTTGCCTGGAGCATCAAATGTAGTTCCTCATGCCACAGCATCGAGCCTTGCTCCGCCAATGCTTGTTCAGTCACAAAAAATAATCCTGAAAGGTTCATTTCCTTCAGAATAGGCATCGTTTCCGTGAGGGCGCTCTGCATGCCATCGTCGCAAGTGATAAGCACGGATTTCGGGGGCAACTCGCTCCCCGTTTGACACCATGCGCGAAACTCTTCTGGGCCAATGATGTGGTAATGCGCTCTCAGTAATTTCAACTGCTGTCGCAGCGCTTCGGCCCGCACCATGTTCCAGTCGGCGTTGCGGTCGCGAACCACGTATCCTTTCGGCAAGACGCCGTGATAGGTAACAATGGCCGGGCCGGCCCCGCCACGACGGCGGAGCTGTCCACTCCAGGCTAGCGCGGGATAAATCAGCCGCTTCAAAATTGGCGAGGCGAACCTCATGGCTCTTCAACCATGTCCCAACTTAACGGACTTCCACTGTCTATGTCTCGTTTGGCCCGTTTACCAATCATGTCCTTCAGGTATCGCGTATGCAAACCATGACCGGGACGAATCGATCTGGTGTTTTCCTTTGTTAGAAGATCGCCGCGTTTGATGTCAGCAACGATGAAAAGGGAACGGCGAAACGCGAGGCTGCTTTTTTCATTCCCACTAGCCCCAAAATGCACACCACCCAGCGCTTTCTCGGTCATCCGCACCGCATCCACCATCTCTTTAAACTCGTGCGGCTCCAATGAAAACTCGCTGTCTGGCCCTTTTACGGCGCGCGACATCGTCAGGTGTTTTTCGATAATGCATGCGCCCAGAGCGACTGCCGTGACCGGCACGACAATATCCGGCGAGTGATCTGACAATCCAACTGGCACTTCAAAGCGGCGAATCATTTCAGGAATAGTCCGCAGGTTCATCTCCTCCGCCCGC
Source organism: Terriglobia bacterium (assembly GCA_963702965.1). Classification (GTDB taxonomy): domain Bacteria; phylum Acidobacteriota; class Terriglobia; order Terriglobales; family Acidobacteriaceae; genus JAJPHW01. Next base: position 1,558,167 of record OY969776.1, on the reverse strand, counting down.
GCCGGGTAAGAACTCGTACACTTGAGAAGCGCAATTTGCCTTGCGCCGGCATCGCGCGCTGCTCGCAGAGCCTCCTCGATTTCCTCGGTTGTAGCCATTCCAGTGGAGAGAATTATCGGCTTCCCTGTCCCGGCCACTTTTTGGATAAGCGGAATATCCACCAGCTCAAACGATGCAATTTTGTATGCCGGCACATGCATCTGTTCGAGAAAATCCACCGCGGCTTCATCGAAAGGAGAAGAAAAAAGATCCAGCCCCAGATCCTCCGCCACCTGCTTCAGTTTGGGTTGCCATTCCCACGGCGTATAGGCTTCACCATAGAGCTCGTAAAGCGTTTTACCGTCCCATAAGGTTCCACCGCCGACGCGAAAATATTCGCGGTCGCTGCGCATTGTGATGGTGTCAGGCGTGTAGGTTTGCAGCTTGACCGCGTCCGCACCCGCATCCTTCGCCGCACGGATAAGCTGGACCGCCTGCTCAAAATCCTGATGGTGGTTCGCCGACAGTTCTGCGATGACATAAACTGGGCACTCAACCCCAACGTTGCGCGTACCGATACTTATCGCAGGCATGGCTACATGTTGCTCATGCATTCCCGAATTTTTCGAACTTGCCCTCGTCATCTCACGTTTGCGTCTCGACGCTCTTTGGTACAACAATGCTTAGGTTAGAGTATCGCTTGCATGGATATCGCGTCGCATTGGAACCATCTCCATAACCAGCCCCGCTTTCGCCCAATTTACCCGAGCGATCACGTTGTTCGTTTCATGATGGCGAATCGCTTGGCACTTGAGGGCGAGACCCGCCCGCGATTTCTCGACATCGGGTTGGGCGCGGGCCGTCACATCAAGCTCGCCTCCGAACTGGGTCTTGCCGCATTTGGTGTTGACATCTCTATCTCCGGGTTGTCGCATACGCGGGAACGACTCCACAACGCGCACCTGGAACCAAGTGTCGCTTTAGCCTCGTTTCAGTCTCTTCCATTCCGAGACCACTGCTTTCAACTCGCCCTAAGCTTCGGCGTGTTCTATTACGGCACCGCTGAAGATATGCGGCGCGGCATCGCCGAAGCGCACCGCGTGTTGAAATCTGGAGGAAAACTCTTCGCGGTTCTCCGCACCGTGAACGACTACCGCTTCGGCAGGGGCGAAGAACTCGCACGCAATACCTTTCGGCTCATTATCGACGACACCAACGAATGCGGCACCCTCCAGCATTTTCTTGCCGCAGAGGATATCCCGGATTATTTTCGTGCATTTCGCAACATTGCTTTCGAAAAAACCGAGACCACGACCGCAGCCCGTACGCAACTTCACTCTGACTGGCTTATTACGGCCGAAAAGTAACTAACTCGCGTGTTCCGCCATCTCTTCTGGTGTTAGCGGATTCCCTCGGCCGCTCCGAATAACTGCCATGGCTTCCGGCCCTGCATTAAATAGGAGATCGAGCACACACGCGTACGGCACAAAGGGCGGAAATAATTGGCGATATTCGGGATGCGTATAGTTCTGGAATCTCACCTCAATCCCACGGCTGACTAGAATTTCCTTCTCACCAAGCAGGTATGTGGAGGCGCCAAGGGGTGACATATAGTCTTGCGCTCCCAGGTTTGTACAAATGTTCGCCAGAAGTTCCGTCCTCTTGCCCTCCTGCTGCAATTCGGATGACCGCAGCACTCTCGTCGTGAGCCGCAGCGCCCTCATGAACCACTCGATCAGGCGTGTGTTTAGGTCTACAAGTAGGGAACTTGAGGGGTGCAAGATTGTAGTCAAGTCTTCGTAATACAGAGAAAAGAAGGGTGCACGGCGGTAATTCAATTCGATTGCGCGCAGATGATCTCGCCAGATGTCTGGTACGCGAATCTCCACATCTTTAATCTTTTGCTCGAGTCGCCCGCGAAAAATGACGGGCACCGTGAGCCATTGCAAACCGGCGGGAGTTTTTATGCGGTTCCGCTGCTGCCATGACTGTTTCTCAAACTGGACATCATCGAGCAGTACAAATACATCAACTTGATCAATCAAATCGAAGTATCCGAGCCACGGCAAATAAGTGGGTTGGGAGATTGCAACCCTCATTTCGCCTGTGCCTGTGTACTCGCACTTGCGGATAAACCGCCCACCAAAGTCTCTTCGATCACATCCGCGATCCGATCCATTTCGCTCTCGCCATAGCGTTGGTCAATCGGAAGACTGAGAACTCGAAAGCTGAGATCCGTCGCGTCGGCATCTCCGGTTTGGCACGCCCAATGCACAGGACAATAGATTCGATGGCGTTGCAGTTCTAATTGATAGCGGTCCCGCTCATTTTGCGATTCAAACATCAATAGCAACGTAAAGGGTACGGCGCCGGTCGGCCACCTCCCGAACATGAGCTCGACACCTTTCAACTCAGCGAGCCGCTCCGCCAAGCGTGAAGCATTTTGCAATCTTCGTTCACGCCATTGTGCGGGCGCGCCATTCGCAATATACGCGAGCGTATATGGAGTCATCGCAGAAATGTCGCCGGTGCGCAACAATTGTTCACCGCGCGCTTGCAAGTCGCGGAAAAGCGGCTTTAGTTCATCTCCGCCTCGTCCTGCCAGATAATCAGCCTTGCGCAACAAGGCCGCCATCTTGAGCGCGCTACCTCGCCAATCGTTACTCGCTTCCGTGAGCTGCTTGGGTAATGGTAATCCACGCGGCGACCACAGGAGCGCTCCATCGGCCACGGGCAAAGTCTTGCGCAGCGACGCAAATGCATAGTCTGCAGTCGAATTTAGAGACCACGGCGAAAACGGGTCCTGTGTGTGATCCTCCACGAGTACGCACGGATGACTTTGCCGCCACTTCTGCCACGGACCGCCCTCGCGCACCCCAAAATAGTTGACCGCGAGAACAAAATCTCCAGCCGCCGGCTGGAGCGTATTCCACGCCGGCTCACGCCACCGAGGATCATCACGGTATTCACGCAACTCGCACGTGCTTCTGCAAGCGTCTGCGACTTCAGGGCAAAAGTAAGAGGGTAGCCATAGACTTGCGTGCTGCGGCGAGTCCATGTGCGTGAGTGCGGCCACGGCATGCCGTCCCAGCAAAAAAGACCGGACATTCGAAGGCCAGGAAAGAAACGGCGGCTCCGGCAATCCTAGCCAGTGGAATTCGCTTCCGCACTCCCATCGCGCATTGGCGTCGTTCATCATCGTCAGTATTTACGACCTAATTCTCAGAGGGAACTTTTGCGCATACTCACGACCACCCGCGCACCGCCCTCGCCGTCCACGAGTGCGCTCGCTTTTTCCACCATAGCCTTTCGCTGCTCTGGATCAACCATAATGTCCTTGAGAGCACCTGTTAGTCGATCGCGGTCGAGAGCATGAAACCAACCTGCATCAATGGCAGCGCCTTGCTCTGCAAGGACCTGGCATGTGCGCTCGTGATTTTGCGCCATCGTAATCAGAAACATCGGCACTCGAAGGAATGCCAATTCGTAGCATGTAACCCCTCCCGCCGTAATCGCCAGGTCGGCACGCGCCATTAGGTCGGGCATGTGCCGCGCATTTTCGACCAAGTTCACGGTCGCGCCGAGACTCTCCGCCGCCCGGCGCAGACGATGCTTATGGGGATTTCCGCCACCTATGACCACCGTGGCTTCTAGCCCATCTATTTGTAGCAACGGTAAAGCCTGCATCACACGTTCAGTAACGTTGGGTTCATCGCTCCCTCCCATCGTTACCAGGAGCCGCCGCGCTATGGGCGGAGCTTCAGTCTTGGTACGGGGCAGGAGCTTGAATTCCCGACGGAGCAACGCAAAGCTAGGCCCCAGTAAAAGCCGCGTAGATGGCTCATGTCCCGGATAGGCAACTGATTGACCTTCTGGGTTGTGATTCAGAACAATGTCGGCATGGTAGTGTCTCGCATGACCAAAATCATCGAGAGAGAGCACTCGCATCCCCGCTTGTTTCAAAGCCAGGTGATACGACTCCTCAAAACAATATCCATCCACGGCCACCCATGCTGCATCCTTCGCGCGGGCCAACGCAATCAATTGCAACGCATCATCCCCGCTCCCCGGTTCCGCCCGGAATACGTGCACGTCCACGCCTTCCGCGCGCAGTCTCGGCTGGTGTGCAACCTCATCATGAAGTGCGAAAACGGCGTCTCCGCCGGCATCTTGCCATGCTTGCGCGATGGCCAGGCAACGCATGACGTGGCCAATTCCGCGCGCCACGCTCGCGTCGGCGCGCACGACGAGGGTGCCCAAGGCCGCGTCGTTCATCTGAGAGACTTCTGCGCAACCTGTGCGTTCCACTGCAAGAGTTCAGGCTTCCGATACATTAGCTCCACAATCTCCCGCCAACCAAAGACTCTCCCATCACGGAATTCTCTGTAAATTTCGCGCAGTAATTCGTAGTCTTCTTGTGTGTCTAAGGTCCGACGATATTGCCGGCAATCGAGTTCGCTCGTGAGTGTCGCCAGCCGAAAAAGTTCAGGATGTTCATAGTAATAAGGAGTCACATGTTCGCGCTGGTGCGATTCATGCGCCTCGCGCCAGCACCGCTCCAGGCTCTGTCTAGTAAAGACTTCAACGTCTGTACCTCTCGGGATCGTCGCAGGTACGTCTGTGGCCGCATAATCCACGTCTTCCCGGATGAGAAGCTCAATCGTTTGATCTACCAGCATAGGATCAATGACGGGACAATCCGCCGTGATCCGCACAATCAATTCACCTGAGACCGTCAGGCCCGCGCAGTAATAACGGTCGAGAACATCTTCACTGGATCCGCGAAAGCACTCAACGCCCAAGCGCTTGCATTCCTGCTCAATGACGTCATCGCCGCCAAGAACTGTCGTCGCCACAACAATATTGTCCAGTAGCAGGGCGCGGCGCAATCGCTGCACAACCCGGCCCAGAACCGTCTCGCCGCCAAGATCCAACAGCACTTTCCCTGGCAAGCGTTGGCTGCCCATTCTTGCTTGCACGATTGCAGTCGCTTTAAGGAGCGTACGCATGGGCCACTTTCGTGACGGCATGTATCACGTCTTCTACATCCTGATCATCCATGCCGTGAAACATAGGCAGGCTGATCAGTTCTTCATAGGCCTGCTCCGCAACAGGAAATTCTCCGCCCCGATAACCGAATCGCTCGCGATAGTAGGGATGCAGGTGCACGGGAATGTAATGCACATTCACGCCAATGTTTTCCCCGCGCAACGCGCGGAAAAATTGCCCCCGGCCGCCCGAAAGCTTTTTCGATTCCACACGGATCGGATATAAGTGCCACGCCGGATTTACATCGTCCTGCACCTGCGGTGTAATCACACCGGTAAGCCCTCGGAATGCTTGGCCATATCGCCCTGCGATCGCTCTACGCCGCGCCAGATTCGCATCGAGTCTTGGCAGTTGCTGCAGTCCCAGCGCGCAAGAAATATCAGTGAGGCGGTAGTTGTAACCCAACAACACCATTTCGTAGTGCCATTGCCCTTCGCTCTGCCGTTGGCGCGCATCGCTGCTGATGCCATGGTTACGAAATCTGCGCAGCGTCTCCGCAAATTTCGCATTCTCCGTGGTCACCATCCCGCCTTCACCCGTCGTCAGGTGCTTCACGGGATGAAAGCTGAACGCGGTCATATGAGAAATGCTGCCCACGCGGCGTCGCCGGTACTCAGCTCCAAGGGCATGCGCCGCATCCTCAATCACAATCAAACCATGACGATCAGTTAACGCGAGAAACTCATCCAACTCTGCGGGATGGCCGGCAAAATCCACAGGCAGGATCGCCTTGGTGCGGGACGTGAGACGCCGCTCCACTTGTTCCGGATTCAGATTCAGCGTCCCCGAATCAATATCCGCAAAAACTGGCGTCGCACCCTGATACAAAATGCAATTAGCGGTCGCGGCAAAGGTCAGCGGCGTGGTGATTGCCTCGTCGCCCGGCTGCAATCCTGCTGCGAACGCTGCGGCATGGAGTGCTGCCGTGCCGGAACTAAAACTCACAGCGTACTTCGCCCCCACTCTCTCAGCGAACGCCTCTTCAAACTCGCCAACTTTCGGCCCAGTGGTCAGCCAATCCGATCGCAAAACCTCCACCACCGCAGAAATATCTTCTTCCGTGATCGCTTGCCGCCCGTACGGCAACAGATTCTCGCGCACAGGCTTTCCGCCGTTGATAGCGAGCGGTTCGCGAGCCGCGGGTGTAACAGTCATGCGCTCCTCAAACTTGCGCCCGTCGTTGCAATGGCGGTAATTTCTGGGATGCAGATGGAGCGTTCACTCCAATGAGTTCGCATAATTCATACTCGCTCAGCCACGAGCTATTCGAATCGCTGGCATAACGAAACCCCTCCGGCAAGGGCTTAGCCTCCGCCCAGTTCTTGCAGCTCCACCAGGCATGCGCCGGTTGAATAACATACATATCATCCACTTCCACTGTATTGCGCGCCTCGTCTTCCGAGACCAGCACTTCGTGCAGTTTTTCACCCGGACGAATACCCACAAACTCGATCTCGCAATCGGGTGCAACCGCCTGCGCCATTTCCGAGAGCTTCATGCTTGGGATTTTGGGTACAAAGATCTCGCCGCCTTGCATCCCTTCGATGCAGCGGACAACGAACCGAACTCCCTGCTCTAATGTCAGCCAGAACCGCGTCATACGAGGGTCAGTCATCGTGATCTTCCCCCGCTTGCGCTGTTCCAGAAATACCGGAATCACGCTGCCGCGGCTTCCCACGACATTCCCATAGCGCGCGCAACAGAACCGCGTATCCTGTGCGCCGGCGTACGCGTTCGCCTGTACAAACATTTTTTCCGCGCACAACTTGGTCGCGCCATAGAGATTAATCGGATTGACTGCTTTGTCCGTGCTGAGCGCTAAAATCCGCGAAACTCCGCAGTTGATGGCCGCATCAATTACGTTCCGCGCACCCATGATGTTGGTCTGAATGGCTTCAAACGGGTTATATTCGCATGCCGGCACCTGCTTCAATGCCGCCGCGTGCACGACCACGGTCACCCCTGCAAGCGCACGTTCCAACCGCTGAGCATCTCTTACGTCCCCAATGAAATATCGCATGCTGGGCCCATCCAGCCCGGCAGCGCGCATATCATGCTGCTTGAGCTCATCGCGGCTGAATACGATCAGTTTGCGCGGATGATAATCGCGCAGCATAAGCTCGACGAACTTTCTTCCGAAAGAGCCCGTGCCGCCCGTCACCAATACTGTCTGCTCAGCCCACTCCATGCGCATCCCTCGTTTCCAAACGTTTTACAGCCAGTATAGCGGCATCTTTGTGTAGCAATCCCACACTTCCGTCACTTGAACCAGCAGAATTACGCCGGATTCGCTTGTACCACGGTGCTAAAATCGCATATTCTCCAGAGTTGGGATAAGTTCGAAGATTCCTGCACCATGCTGGGGTTGCAAAGTTGAGGGGAAGCGCTTGCGGCATTCGCTTCGGCTCGCTTCTAGGAGTTTATGGACTCGAACCCGTTGATACGAAGTGAGGGCCAGCTGCAGCCCGTTCCACATTCCCACACTGTTTTTCCCGTCCGTGAAGTCACCTGGCGCAATTCCCCCGGAGTCAGTAGCCAAGACTCTCTGATGCGCGAATATATGCGCGTCCTCGTCAAACGCCGATGGGTGGTTCTTATCACCGTGGCTACTATTTTTGGGGCGGCCGCCGTGGCCACATTACGCACAACCAAAGTTTATGAGGCCGTGGGCAGCGTCGCCATCAACAAAGACGAAGCCATGCCCATCACTTTCAAGGACTCCGAAAACCTCGGGGACAGCTACACGGATTCCACCGACATGGAAACCGAGGTCCGTATCCTTCGCAGCGACCTTCTGGCGCTTCAAGTCATCCGCCAGCTCAACCTTGATAAGCCCTCAGGGTCTCTCAGCACGAAGCCCGGGCTTTCGTTGACCACCGACGCGCTCGACCCGGATTCTCCCTTCACCTCCGCCGCGCTGGCAAACTTCAAGTCCAATTTAGGGGTAACTCTGGTCCCCAACACGCGCGTCATCGAAATCTCTTATCGCAGCCCCGATAAAAATCTGGCCGCCCGCGTCGTCAACACGCTCGCCGGCACCTACGTCGAGCAAAACTTCAAGACGCGTTTTGAGTCCACGATGCAAGCTTCCGAGTGGCTCTCCGAAACAGCTCGTCGACCTGCAAATGAAAGTCGAGAGCTCGCAAGAAAAGCTGGTCAAATACGAAAAAGAACATGACATTCTCGGCGTGGATGAAAAACAGAACCTCACCACGACAAAATTGGACGAATTAAATCGCGACCTCACCGCCGCCGAATCCGCCCGCATGGAAAAAGAATCGCTGTACCGGATGGCCGAAGCAGGTGGCCCCGACTCGGTGAAGCGCGATTAATAGCGGGCAACCCCAGAGGGGCTCTGGCGATCAATCCTCCCTCCTGGATCGGCTGCGCGAACAAGAGGCTCAGCTCAAAATTCAACAGGCACAATTGAGTACGCAATTCGGTCCCTCTTACCCGAAAGTGGCGCAGCTGAATAGCCAGCTCAAAGAGCTGGACGTACAAATTCAGGCCGAGACGAAGAAAGTCGTCGGTGGCCTGCGCGGCGATTACCTTGCCGCCTTACAACGCGAGAATCTTCTGCATGGCGCGTTGGACCAACAGAAGCAGCAGGCCAACAAGCTCAATGAGAGTGCCATCGAATACAACTTGCTCAAGCGCGATCTCGATACCAATCGCACTCTCTATGAAAGCCTCCTGCAAAAATTGAAGGAAGCGGGCATCACCGCAAGCTTGAAATCCAACAATTTTCGCATCATCGATCCCGCCCGCATCCCGGGCGCCCCCGTCGAACCTAATATTCCCCGCAATTTTTCGTTGGCGCTTGCCCTGGGACTCTCCACTGGTATCGGCTTGGCTTTCTTAATCGATGGCTTGGATAATTCCGTGCGTACTCCCGAGCAAGCCCAGGCCATTTCCGGCTTGCCCTCGCTGGGCATGATTCCGCTCGGCTCGCGCCTCATGACCGAATTCGAAAAGACACCCCGGCTCGCCTCCGGTTCCTCAAAAGAAGCGGTCGAATTGGTGACCCAGGCCCGCCCCCAATCACGCATGGCGGAGGCCTATCGGGCGTTGCGTACCTCGCTCTTGTTGACGTCAGCCGGCACGCCGCCAAAGACGATTCTCGTCACCAGCGCGCTACCGCAGGAAGGTAAGACCACGACCAGCATCAACTGTGCCGTCGTGCTCGCGCAAAAAGGTTCGCGCGTTCTCCTCATTGATGCAGACCTCCGCCGTCCCGGCGTCCACAAGACCCTCGGCATGGGGCCCTGCACCGGCCTGAGCAACGTGCTCACTGGCAGCGCAACCCTGCAACAGGCTGTTGTTCGCTCCAATATTTTGTCCAGCTTGTTTATTCTGCCTGCGGGAACGCCTCCACCCAACCCAGCGGAGCTTCTGGCTTCTTCGAACATGAACGACCTGCTCACCGAGCTGCGCGCCGACTACGATCACATCGTCATCGACACGCCCCCAACGCTCTCTGTCACCGATGCGGTCATCATGGCCACGCGCGCCGACACAGTTGTCCTCGTCATCCGCTCCGGACAGACGACACGGCAGGCGTTGCAGCGGTCTCGCGACTTATTGGCGCAAGTTAACGCGCGCATGGCCGGCGTTTTGCTCAATGCCGCAGATTTGGATTCCGCCGATTACCGCTACCACTACGAATATCAGGGGAAGTATGGTGACCGGTATTATCGGGAAGGCCCGGTGGATACGCCAGCCGAACCGGCCTCCAAGGCCACGATCCGCGGCCTTTAATCCGCGCCTCGTTCCCGGATTCGTCGTTCGTTGATATGCAAATATCCCTCCCCACTCCTTTACGAAAATATTTATTCCTTTTCGTCTCTTTCCTGATTCTTGCTCTCTACGTGCGTTGGTGCGCCACGGTTTGGTTCGCTGATTACGCCGCCAATCCTGCCAATTTTCAAGGCCTCGCCAAAGCTGTGCGCCTGCAACCGGGCAATGCCGAATACAGATATCTCCTCGGGCGCTATGCTCTCCTTGTGTCCCAATCGCCACAGGAGGCTTTGCCTTCATTCCTGCAAGCCGCTTCGCTGAATCCGCACCGTGCGGAGTACTGGTTTGGCCTCGCCACCACTTACCAACTTCTGGGTGACCCCGCTTCCGAAAAACTTGCTCTCGAACGCGCGATTCACGCGGATCCCACTACACCGACCGTTGCCTGGGATGCGGCCAACTTCTATTTGGCGCGCGGCGACGTCGATCTATCCCTGCGCGAATTCGCGGTTGTCCTCAAAAGCGGCTCCTATCGCGTTCCGGATTCAATTCGTCTCTGCTGGCAGGCGAAACCCGACGCAGAATATCTCATCCGGAACGTTCTTCCGCCAGATCCCAACGTTTACTTCGACTTGCTCGAGTACCTCGCCTCCATTCAACAGAATGCGCCCGCGGCGCAAGTCTGGGCACATCTCGTTCAACTTGATCGGCCCCTCGAGCAGCGCCGCGTCCTCGAATACCTCCGTTATCTGCTCGCCTCTCATGACGTGAGCCAGGCCACGCTGGCCTGGCAGCAGGCCGCAAACCTCGCCGGTCTTGCCGCGTATCAGCCTTCGCCGGACAATCTCATCATCAATGGCGATTTCAGCCTCGATATTCTCAACGCTGGCTTCGGTTGGCATTACGAGGAGGTGCCGGGCGTTGAATTGGCTTTGGATCCCACCCAATCTCGCACCGGACGCCAATCGCTTTCTATCTCCTACGACAGTGCAAATCTGAACGATTCTGGCTTATCGCAGCAAATCCCAGTCCAACCGGACACTACCTATGAGTTCTCCGCGAATTTCAAGGCGCCCGACATGCAAGGCGCTGGAGGCCCGCAATTCCTCATCGCCGATGCCTGGTCGGGCGCGCAGTATTTTGCCAGCGATGATTTGAAAGACGCCGATTTCTGGAAGCAAGTAGGCGGAACCTTCTCTACTGGGCCGAACGCGCGCCTGCTGACCTTGCGCATTCAACGCATACCGGCTGGGAGTCCAATTCGCGGCAAACTTTGGATTGATGGTCTGCGCTTAAGAGCTCAAGCCCACACGATTGAGAAAACTGGTCCATCGCATGAGTGACTCCGCCCTCACGCCCGGTGCAGCAGCGGCGCCTTCGCGCCCCGAATCCCAGAGCGGGTATGCCGACGAGTGGATTCTCTACGCGACTCTTGCGGTATTGTTGAGTAGTCCCCTCGCTTTTGGAGCAGTCCAGCCATGGGCGCGTCTCACCTTGGAAGCGTGCGCGGCAATTCTGCTCGCGCTATGGACGATTCGGCAGGCGAGCCGAGCCGAAATCCGCATCATCGGCAATCCCCTCTTTGCGCCCATGCTGGCTTTCGCGGCCATCGCCGTTCTACAACTGCTCACCGGATCAACTGTGTACCGTTATGCCACGCAATCTGAATTGGCTCTGTACGCCGCGTATGGCGCATTTAGCTTTTTGCTCGTCCAGCTCTTGTTGCGCACTCGCCAAATCAAACGCTTCGCTCTCGTTCTTACAGCTTATGGCGCGGCATTGGCGTTCTTTGCCTTACTTCAGGGGCTAAGTTCCAACGGCAGGTTGTTCTGGCTCCGCCAACCGCGTTTTGGCGGCTGGATCTATGGACCCTATGTCAATCACAACCACTACGCCGGACTCATGGAAATGCTGCTGCCCGCAGCGTTGGCCGTCGCGCTTTCCCATTACAGCAGCGCCGCGCAGAAAATCTCGGCATCTCTCGCCGGCATGCTCATGGCCATCACGATCTTCCTCTCCGGCTCGCGCGGAGGCATGGTGGCTTTTGCGGTGCAGATTGTCATCCTCAGCGTCGTCATCCTCCGCCACAAACGCAATCGCGCTGCTTTTCTCGTGGCGATTATTGCTCTACTCGCGGTCGCCATATCGGTTTGGATGATTGACAGCTCTTCGGTTTCACGGCTGGCCAGCATTGCGGCCGAAACCCACGGCGAAATTTCCGGCGGTACGCGTCTCACCATCGACCGCGACGCCTTGCGCATGTTTCTGCGTCGTCCCACCCTCGGTTGGGGACTGGGTTCCTTCGCTGAGGTCTACCCCCAATTTCGCAGCTTTTATACCGATTTCCGAATCGATGAAGCCCACAACGACTATCTGCAATTTCTGGTCGAGATGGGCTTACCCGGCCTGCTGATCATGATTTGGTTTGTCACCGCCCTCTACCGTAATGCCTTGCGCAAACTCGAAGACTGGCCATCCAACATTAATGGCTCGGTTGCACTCGCCGCGCTTCTCGCCGTGACCGGCATTCTGGTTCACAGTTTTGTGGATTTCAATCTCCAAATCCCCGCCAATGCCGCGCTCTTTTACGCCCTCGCCGTAATCGCCGCCATGGAGCCGCGTTTCGGCCTCTCTCGCCGCTAGCATCTGAAATTTGTGAAGATTGATGTAGATCCGAGTATTACGGCTCGGTCGGGCTCACTGGCGTTCCGCCTTTAGGCCACACCGTGACCAGAACGCCCACGCCGACGGCACCCAAAGCAATCTGTGTGATGTGGCTGCTAAGAATTCCTCCCGACGCAGCCGACGGCGATCCTTTAGTCCGCTGAACCGGACAACCTTCCCTCTCGTAGCGGTTGTACTGCTGCCCCTCCGCGACCGTGATCGGCGGCGCTGCACTCGCAGGCGTCCCACCCATGGTCTCAGCCTTTGCCAGGATAAATTCTGAACCGTACCTGATGCCCACCGAACTTTTCAGCGCGGCCACTTGAATCGTTCCGTTGACGTCCGCAACCGAAAACTGCGTCCACGCACTCGAAACCGGACTCGCGATCTCGCATTTCACATGCACCCGCATCTGACTCGACGAGGCAACCGTGACCCCGCCATGGTCCACATAAAGATCATTTCCCGCAAACTTGAGAACCGTCTCTGGCTGCACCGTCACCGTGGCTCCAGACAGATTAAGGTTTGCGACTGCTCCTGTTTTCGCTTCGATGACACTCCCAGGAAGCACCGCTATCGAGTCCGTCACCGGATGCCCGTCCACCAGGACGTCTCCCTTGGCGTACAACATCGCCCCCGTGTCCGCCGCCCATAGCGGCAAACAAGCGCATGCGACCGCTATACCGTAGACAATCCCCCTCGAGATTCGACCCATTATTCCCTGTTTAGATACACGACTGCCTAGGCAAGCGTAACGTCTAGTCCCTTTAGGGTCAATAACCTCCGCAATAACCAAGGTAACCGCTAGCGCCCCCGCTCAACGCCATCGATCGACCATTTCCCACCACAACAGCCGTATCCACTCGTAGAAGTTCGTCTTGGCCCATTCCCGCCCGCGCCACCACTGAACTTCGAAAGTTTTTGAGTCTACGCATGCCGAAATGCTGTATTCATGTGTCTTGTCTATCGTCTTGAAAATACTTAGCGCCCGCCGCGTATGGTAGTTGGACGTCTCCAGCAACACCGTTTGCACCTTCAACGGTGCCAGACAACGCTGCACATCCGCCACCTCCGCTTTAGTCGAAAGTCCGCCAATCGGACAAATTTGTATCGCTTTGGCCTCTGGCAACCCCTGAATATATTTCTCTGCCAACTCTGTGGAATTCCACTGATATACCTTCTCTTCCGCTGGCACATCCAATAACATCAGCGGCGCATATCCCTCATCCAGCAGCCGCAACCCACAAGCGGGCCGGTATTTCGTCTCCCCCGCCAGCACCACAATCACATCTGCCTTGTGCGCTTCATTCACCACCAGAAAACGCCCGGAATAGACAAACAAAAAGACGCACAGGACAGCAAAAATCCCCCCGAATACCCACTTCCCAGTCGTTCTCTTCATCGCCTTCCTGCCTTAGCTCGCCGTTCCCTAAGCTTTTTCATCGAAGCCTGCCGTTATCAAGCGAAAACTTTCCCGTGATAAAATTTTTGTACGTACTCTGTATATGACAATTTTTAATGCAGTCGCCTTTTCCACCGAATTTAAGCAGAAAATCGCCACCAAACAGGCCCGCGTCGGCATTATCGGCCTTGGCTATGTCGGGCTCCCTCTCGCACTGCTCTATAGCGAACAAAGCATCCGTGTGACAGGATTCGACATCGACCGCCGCAAAATTGATACCATCGCTAACGGCGGCACTTATATTTATCGCATCCCTGCCCCTGAAATCCAGGCCGCCAAGTCCGCCGGATTCGAGGCCACCGACGATTACGCTCTCCTCCGCGATATGGACGCCATCATCATCTGTGTCCCCACTCCTCTCAACGAGTACCATGAGCCCGACCTCAGCTACATCACGGATACCGCCAAAGCCATCGCCCCCCATCTCAAGCCCGGCCACCTAGTCGTGCTCGAAAGCACCACCTATCCTGGCACCACCGAAGAAGTACTGGTCCCCATTTTGGAGCAGGGTAACAAACTGGGTCTCAAAGCCTCCCGTAAAAACACCGCGAACGGCGACGTTTTCTACGTCGCTTTTTCGCCCGAGCGCGAAGATCCCGGCAACACTACCGTCGCCCGCCGGGACATTCCTAAAGTCGTCGGCGGTCTCGACCCCGAAGCATCCGAAGCCGCAGCCGCCATGTACGGTTCAATTTTCAATCGCACTGTATCTGTCTCTTCCCCTGCAACCGCGGAGATGACCAAGCTGCTTGAAAATATCTACCGCTGTGTCAACATCGCCCTCGTCAACGAGCTCAAACTTCTTTCACTGCGCATGGGCATTGACATTTGGGAGGTCATCGAAGCCGCTTCCACCAAGCCCTTCGGCTTCCATCCCTTTTATCCTGGCCCCGGACTTGGCGGGCATTGTATCCCCGTCGATCCGTTCTATCTTTCCTGGAAAGCCAAGGAATTCGACTTCCGCACCCGCTTTATCGAACTCGCCGGCGAAGTTAACGTGTCCATGCCCTATCACGTGATCGCCGCCGTCGCTGCCGCTCTGAATCAGCGCAAGAAAGCGGTAAACGGATCGAAAATCTTGGTTCTAGGATTGGCCTACAAGAAAGACATCGACGATCTGCGCGAATCGCCTTCGCTCACCATCATCGAATTGCTGCAAAAAGAAGGCGCTCAGGTCAGCTACAACGACCCATACTTCCCCACTGTCGGCCGCGGCCGCAAATACGATTTAGACATGAAATGCACGCCGCTTGACAATCTTGGCCAATACGACTGCGTCCTCATCGTCACCGACCATTCCGACTATGACTACGCCCGCATTGTCCGCGAATCGCAGCTGGTCGTGGATACGCGCAATGCCACCAAAGGGATTCACAACGAAAAGATTGTGCGCTGCTAAGCTCGACTCACCCTGAGCGGGAGCGGGCTATTGAGATATCGAGCTGGCTACCGAAGAGAAGACATTATTAGCGTTGCCGCCAATCAACTGAATTGTCCCCACGACAATGACGAGGATCACCGCCAGCATCACCGCATATTCCGCAACATCCTGGCCGCGCTCATCGCGCCATAAGAGACTAAGAAGATTTTTCAAGGCCTTCTCCTCGCTGCCGCTCGCGCGTCGATACAGTTCTGCCCCATTCGAACGTTTCTGTATCTACACTAGTGCGTGAACACAATGTTAATTTTTCATTTTTGGCGGTTCAATAGCACTCTAGTGACACTCGTGTGGCACGAAAGTGCCATACCCCATATCCGATATCCCCTGCCAGATGCAGGGTCAGGCAATGGTTTTTAGTGGTAGTGACTGGTTCACCGCGAACAGCGCCAACTCCAGCCGTGTGTCCACGCCCAGCTTGTCGAAAATGTTGCTCAGGTGGTGCTTCACCGTATCTTCGCTGATCTTGAAGTATTCCGCGATTTCCTTGTTCGAATAGCCCGCTACCACCGCCGATACAATCTCCAGTTCACGCGGCGTCAGGCCAAATTTCTTTTGCCGCGCTTCCTCACCCGACGATTGCACCAGCGTCCGCAGATACTGGACTAAATTCGATACGCTTTCCCGGCCCACCCAGTACTCGCCGGACATCACCGTATGAATGCTCTTCAGCAGCAATTGCGTGGCTGAATCCTTAAGCACCACGCCCCGCGCTCCCAATTGCAATGCTTCTACAATCTGGTTTTTCTCCGCCGCCGCCGTCAGTAATATCACCCGCACCGGATTCGAGTTCGAAGCGTTACTCATGTCACGTAGCGCATCCAACCCCGTATGCTTAGGCATCGCCAGGTCGAGCAGCAGTATATCCGGCTTGAGCTGCGCCGCCATTTTCACGGCTTCGCCGCCGTCGCTGGCTTCACCAATGACTTTTAGATCACTCTCGGTCTCCAGCAGCCGCCGCAATCCATCGCGAAATATCGGATGGTCGTCTGCAATCACAATGCGAATCTGTTGTGTTTTTCGATTATCCATTGTTTGTATTAACCATTGTTTGTGCTAACCATAGATGGCTTCTTGCTTCCACGGAACGCTGATCTCCAACCGCGCTCCCTGGCCAGGTTTCGATTCTATCGCGAGTTGGCCCTCCAGCAATCGTACCCGCTCCTGGATTACGGTTGGCCCTTTGCCGTCCGCATCCAACTGCGTCTGCGACTTGTAGCCTTCAAATGGAAAACCGCAGCCATTGTCTTCAATTTCCACCTGCCATGCGCGGTTGTGCGAGCCTAACCGCACGTGCACCTGTGTCGCTTTGCTGTGTTTGCGCACGTTCACCAGCGCTTCTTGCACAATTCGCGCAATTTCCCGGCATACTGGTTGCGGCATTTCCACTGCTTGCATATCCGAGCTGAACCTCGCCGTGATCCCCGTCTCCCGCTGGAATCTCTCGACCGTATCGCCTAAGAACCCCAGCAGTCTCTTCGCATCCAGATCCATGGACTTCATTTGCTGCATTAGTTCGCGGAGTTTCAAAACTTCTTCCCGCAGCAAACCCTGGATCCGGCTCAACTCCCCGGTTACCATCTCAGGTCGCGTTTGCGACTGCCTGCGAATCACGTCGACTTGCATTTCCACGGCAATCAGCGATTGCACCGCGCCATCGTGCAATTCGCGTGCAAATCGGGCCCGCTCCGCTGCTCCAGCCCGCAGCCGCAGCCGCCGCAACAGATAAACGTTATACACTGCTGGTCCCGCCTGCTTCACCAACTCTTGCAGAAAGTGCAGCTCTTCTTCCGGATTCCCTGCCGACCGCGGATCCAAAAGAAAAAATCGTCCCCACCATTCTCGCCCGAACAAAAAGGACACCACGATCGCGTCGCGAAACGGATGTTTTTGTCCAAAAGCCTGCATGAACTTCTCCGGCAAACGCGACACGCGGTTGCCTTCTTTGTCCAGCGCCGCTACCGCAGCCTCCCCGATCCCGTCAGCCTCATTGCCTTGGACAAACCACACGTCTGCTGGCGATTCGAAAAGATATACAGGCCGGTCCTGCGAAGAATTTTCCAGCCACCTGAAAGTGGTTTGCCCGCCGCTCTGTAGTCGCACTTCCCCCGTAAACACATGATGACTATTGGCCTCTTGCGAAGCAATCAGCGCGTACCCCGATCCGAACATCTCCATCAAATCCGTCAGGATGCCATGCAGAGTCCCCGCCAATCCTGCTTCCACCCGCGCCCGTCCCAGAATCCGGGCAATCACCGCTTTTTCGCCGCGCAGCTGTTTCTGCTGGTCCGCTAGGTAGCCGAGCAAAAAACTCATCACCAGCAAATAGATCGAACGCATGAACAACCGCCGCGGCTCGAACTCTGCCACATTCGTGCGGATCAATGGCAGATGATGACTCATGAGGAACGCATCCACTGTGCGAATCCAACCCAGATTCACTAGCAGGCTATCCACCCACAACAGAGCAACGCCAGTAATCGCCGTCGCCACTGTTTCCAGCAGACCCCAGCGGTAAGCCGCAGCCGCCAGCACGAACACAAAAAACAGAAAGAAAGGATTATTCGGCCCCGCGCCGACCAGCGAAATCAACGCCGGCCAACCCACGTCGGCCGCGTGCACCAGCAACCGGAACGACCTCGTGGATTGTTGCCGCACGCGCAGCAGCACCATGATTACCAGACCATGGGTGATGTACACTCCCAGCAGGACAAACGTCCAGAACGGATACCCCAGGCTTGCCGAATCCATCCAGATGGCCACCAGCGCCGTGATGGTCAGAAACACACGTGCCGTCGCCAGCCAGCGTTCCGTACGCCGCACTTCCCCCGGACTAACCGGGGCCCGCGCCCGCCAGCGCAATCTGTTCTCGAACGGCTTCAAAAACATGCAGCCCCATGTTAACTCCTCACTCGGTTCCCGCAAATAACATCTGTGTCACGCCCACATCCCTTACGACGGGAGAAGGCATCGCGCGCACCCACAGCAGGCCGCTTTCCTTAGTGTCGCTCCTGTTTACGCATACGGATACTTTGGTTACCAAAGTACTATTCCGACCATCTACTTACGTGTTTAAGATGTGATTCAGGATATGCCCCTCCCCAGGCTCTCGAAGATTTGGTTTTATTGTGTCTGTGGCTTGGTCGCCGTGCAGGCTGCGGCCCCGCTGCTGCTCCAACGCGGCTATCCCCTCGAATTCATTACCGACATTGCGCAAGCGGTGTTGCTGCTTTCCGGCACCATCGCCCTTTCACTGAACATTTTCCATAACCGTGGGCGGGCGAAAGCCTTCTGGGCTTTGATGACCCTCGGCGTCGCCATGTGGTTGATCTATCAGGTCATCTGGGTGTATTGGGAGGTCTTTCTCCGCCAGGATGTGCCCAACCCTTACGGCGGCGACATCATCATCTTCCTTCACCTCGTACCCATGATGGCGGCTCTCGCTCTGCAAGCCCACTTCGAGCATGACGAACGCTCCACCCGTCTCGGCTCTCTGGACTTCGCCCTGCTTCTCATCTGGTGGCTCTACCTCTACTTCTATGCCATCTTCCCCTGGCAATACATCAGCCTCCAGGAAGTCGATTACTCCAAGAACTGGAATGGCCTCTACTTGGTTGAAAAAATCGCCTTTCTTGGCGCCCTATGGTTGGTCTGGCGCAAGAGCAGCGGTTCCTGGCGCGCCGATTATGCCCACTGGTTTCGCGCCACCCTTATCTACGGTCTCAGCTCCTACGTGGCCAATTGGGCCATCGTCCGCAATCTCTATTACACCGGCAGCATCTATGACGTCCCTCTCACCGTCTCCATGGCCTGGATGACTGCTATCGGTCTGTGGGCTTTTCACTCCAAACATCAGGACGCTCCACGTCCCCGCATCAGCCAGGGCGTCTGGGTCGCCCGTGTTGGCATGGCCGCGATTTTTTCTTTGCCTCTCTTTGCTGCCTGGTCGCTCTTTGATAATTCCGTTCCTGTCAAAGTCCGGACCTTCCGTCTCGTGCTGACCTTGGGCGTCATGCTGATTATGGGCTCCATGGTCTTTGTCAAGCAGCACTTGCTCGATCGTGAGCTGTTGCGCCTGCTCCGCAGTTCGCAGGAGTCGTTCGACAATCTCCATCGCCTCCAAACTCAGCTTGTGCAATCCGAAAAGCTCGCATCGCTAGGCCAGCTCGTCGGCGGCGCCGCCCATGAATTAAACAATCCGCTCGCCGCTATGATGGGTTATACCGAATTGCTCTTGGCCACACAGTTGAACCCTGAGCAACAAACCCTGGCCGAGAAAATTAATCTCCAAATCCGCCGCACCAAAACCTTGGTCGCCAATTTGTTGAGTTTTGCCAAGCAAACACCCGCGAACAAAACTCTGCTCGACTTGAACATGCTCGCTGAAACCGCGGCCCGCATCTCTCAGCCCCAATTGGCCGCGCGCAACATCCAATTACACACGAATTTCAGCAAAGGCTTGCCCCGCGTCTTCGGCGACTCCAATCAACTGCTTCAGGTCTGCCTGCACATCACCAACAATGCGCTAAATGCGATGTCGGAAAAAGGCACCATGCTCACCGTCAGCACGCACCTGCAAGGGGATGTCGTCGTCCTCGAATACAGCGACGACGGCCCCGGCATCTCCGAGCCCAATCGCGTATTCGATCCCTTCTACACCACTCGCCCCGTCGGCCAGGGTGCAGGCTTGGGATTGAGCGCCTGCTACGGCATCGTGCAGGAACACTCGGGTACCATTGTCTGCCGCAACCGGCCCGAAGGCGGTGCCCAATTTCAAGTTCATCTGCCCGTCACTGCCGCCACTGCATCCGAAGCCTCCACCACAGCGGCCAACTGATGGAATCGACCCTTCCGCTCACCAGGCCCAACTCTCCGTCCGCCCCTTTTGGGCACCATCTCGCTGAAAATACTGACAGATGCACCCATTTCCATTGCCATTGGCTTTGCTCATCTGGTAGCCTTTTACATATCCGAAAGTGTGCGTGATTTGTCATTTAGAAATCCCCCGCCGGATTCGTGTCCCGGCAATTCTTAAGGAGAATTTTCTTGTCCCAGAACCGTTATCTTTTTACCTCTGAATCCGTCACCGAAGGCCATCCTGATAAGATTGCCGACCAGATTTCCGACGCCATTCTCGACGCCTGTCTGGCCGAAGACCCCACCAGCCGCGTCGCCTGCGAAACTCTGACCGCGACCGGTCTCGTCGTCGTCGCCGGCGAAATCACCACCAAAGCTTACGTAGATATTCAGTCGCTTGTCCGCGGCGTCGTCTCCTCCATCGGATACAACAACGCCCTCTACGGCTTCGATTCCAATACCTGCGCCGTCATCTCCACCATCAACAAGCAGTCCGGCGACATCGCCATGGGCGTCGACACCGGCGGCGCCGGCGACCAAGGAATGATGTTTGGGTATGCGTGCAACGAAAATGAAGATTTGATGCCGACTCCGATTTCGCTAGCGCACAAGTTGACGATGCGGCTGACGGAAGTCAGGAAGAACGGAAAGCTTTCTTATTTGCGGCCGGATGGGAAATCGCAGGTGACGGTGGAGTATGACGCGAACCATCAGCCGAAGCGGATTGACGCGGTTGTGATTTCGACCCAACACGCGGAGACGATTGGGAACGATGAGCTCCGGGCGGACATTTTGAAGCACGTGATTCAGGCGGTGCTGCCGGCTCACCTTCTGGATGAGGACACGAAATATCACATCAATCCGACGGGACGCTTTGTGATTGGCGGGCCAATGGGCGACACCGGTCTGACCGGACGGAAGATCATCGTCGATACATACGGAGGCATGGGACGTCACGGCGGCGGGGCGTTTAGCGGCAAGGATCCGACGAAAGTTGACCGCTCGGCTGCGTACATGGCGCGCCATATTGCGAAGAACGTCGTGGCAGCTGGACTTGCCGACCGTTGCGAAGTGCAGCTGGCGTACGCGATTGGCGTGGCTGAGCCGGTCAGCGTGCTGGTTGACACCTTCGGCACTGAGAAGGTGGACAAGAATATTATTCCGGACTTGATTCGCAAGAACTTCAAGTTGACTCCCAAAGGCATTATTGAATCGTTGAACCTGCGCCGTCCGATTTATTGCAAGACCGCGGCATACGGGCACTTCGGGCGCAGCGACAAAGACTTCACTTGGGAAGCGACCGACAAAGCTGCAAAGCTGGCGGAAGAAGCGGGATTGAAGCAGCCGGTCGGAGCGAGAAAGTAGATTTTCATCCCACCCTGTCACAACAAACGTGACAAGGGTGGGGCACCCAGCATCCCACCCTTTTCGCAGAGAACGCGAAAATGGTGGGGCAGCCGCGTTGCTCTAAGATTTCAGAAAAGCAGATTCCTACGCTCGGAATGACAAGATGGTTAGGGCAGTTTTTATAAAAAGTGAGTTGGAACTCAAATAAGCGTTCATAATGCGCCACCATAGGAGAAGTTAAGGAATGGCAACCACACCGGTAAATTGTGATGTAAAAAATATGGAACTGGCCGACATCGGAAAGAAGCGCATTGACTGGGCGAACCAGTCGATGAAAGTGCTTCAGATTATCCGCAAAGAGTTCATCAAGAACCAGCCGCTGAAGGGCATCCGTATTTCGGCTTGCCTTCATGTGACCGCGGAAACTGCGAACCTTGCGATTTGTTTGCGCGATGGTGGAGCGGATGTAGTGCTCTGCGCTTCCAATCCTCTATCTACGCAGGATGACGTTGCCGCCAGCCTGGTGCGTGACCACAACATTCCTGTGTTTGCAATTAAAGGCGAAGACAACGACAGCTACTACAGCCACATCATCGCGGCGATCGACCACAAACCGCAGATTACCATGGATGATGGCGCTGATCTCGTGACGATTCTGCACACCAAACGGACGGAAGTGCTGCCCGGTGTGATTGGCGGAACTGAAGAAACCACGACTGGCGTGATCCGGTTGCGGGCGATGGCGAAGGATGGCGTGCTCAAGTTTCCGATCATCGCAGTAAACGACGCCGACACGAAGCACCTGTTTGACAATCGCTACGGAACCGGGCAGTCCACGATTGACGGTATCATTCGCGCGACCAACTTCCTGCTGGCTGGTTCCAAGTTCGTAGTTGCCGGCTACGGCTGGTGCGGACGCGGACTGGCAAGCCGGGCCCGTGGAGCGGGCGCTGAAGTGATCGTTACCGAAATCGATCCAACGAAGGCGCTGGAAGCCGTGATGGATGGATTCCGCGTGATGGCGATGGAAGAAGCCGCGAAACTGGGCGACGTATTCTGCACCGTCACCGGCAATAAGAACGTGCTCGCCAAACAACACTTCGATGTGATGAAAGACGGCGCGATTATTTCGAACTCCGGCCACTTCAACGTGGAAATTGATATTCCGGCGCTCGAGAAAATCTCATCGTCGAAGCGGCAGACCCGCGCGGGCGTGGATGAGTATTCCTTGAAAGACGGCCGTAAGATTAATTTACTGGGCGAAGGACGCCTGATCAATCTCGCTGCCGCCGAAGGGCATCCGGCATCGGTGATGGATATGAGCTTTGCCGATCAGGCGCTCTCGGTCGAGTACATGGTGAAGAATTACAAGACGCTGGAAAAGAAGGTGTATACCGTACCAGCGGACCTCGACAAGCGCGTGGCGAAATTGAAACTCGAATCGATGGGCATCAAAATCGACAAGCTTACGCCTGAGCAGGAAGAATATCTAGCCGGCTGGAGCGAGGGAACGTAAAACTGGCCATTGGCCTTTACAGTTGGCATTTAGCAGGGGCGGCGCAAGCCGCCCTTTTTATTGTCCGTGAGGGGAATTATTGACATCCGTTACGTTACGCATTACGCTGAGGAATGGTTCGGTCCATCCGCACAAAGGGCTGAAGCGTCTTTATGAGAATGACGATCCACGCGGTGTGATCCAAGAGCATGTGGTGACGCTGCGCGATATTCTGGCGCGTCTGGATGCGGCAACTTCGGTCAAAGACATGGATACACCTGGCTTCCGCCTGCATTCGCTCAAAGGCGAACGGAGGGACTTTTGGGCCGTTACTGTACGCGCGAATTGGCGAGTGACATTCCGCTTCTCAGAAGGCGACGCGTTTGATGTGGATTACGTTGATTACCACTAGACTGGCTATTACCTGGAGGACGAGACCATGCCGATGAAGAATCCACCCCACCCCGGTGGCTTTGTGTTGCGCGAGTGCATCGAGCCGTTGAACTTGACGATTACCGATGCGGCGGCGGCGCTGGGCGTTACGCGCACGACTCTATCTGAACTGGTCAACGAAAAGCGGGGCATTTCTCCGGAGATGGCGGTGCGCCTCTCGCAAGTTTTTGGCGGAAAGGCGGAGACCTGGCTAACACAGCAGGCCCACTACGATTTAAGCCGAGTCCGCGCAGGCCGGATTAAGCTGAAACGGCTGGAGTTTGCCTAGCGGGGTCGCCCGCTGCCGCCCACCCTTTCGCAAAAAACGCGAAATGGCGGGGCAGCCTCAGCAGAAGAGATGCGCTCCAATCGAAGCTTGGGTGCGCTTGCCCCGTGAGGTTTATCGCGCTAAGGCGCCGGGATGAATGCCTTCGCCGAGGACGAAGGTCGCGCCGATTGCGCCGACGGCGGCGGAGCTGCGCGGCCAGCCGAGGCGCTGGCGGATGCGATAGACGCTGTCAATCCCGGTACAGTGCGCGCCTAGTAGGTACGAAGTGCCAAAGCCTTTGAGCTTGTCGGCGGTCCAGTCCACTTGTTCATCCGTGTCGCGAAAGAGATGGAAGCCACCGAGAATGGCATAGACGGGCTCGTTGGGAAATTCGCCCTCGGCCATGGTCAGGGTGTTGATGACGCCGGCGTGGCCACAACCTGAAATCAGAACCAGCCCCTGCGGTGTGTTAATGACGAGCGACTGGTCCTCGGGAATATTGTCTTCGACCAGGCCAGCCGGAGTTTGCACTTTGCCGGCGGCGTCCCAGTTGCGCTCGGGATAGACGCGGGGCACGGGCCCGGTGAGCCATGCGCCGGGAAAAATCTCTTCGGCGTGATCATGCACAATAAATTTGCCGCCCGTGGCCTCGTATTCTTTTTTGATGGCGATCATGACGTTGTCTTCGCCGCCTTTGGGGCCGGGACGGCTATAGAAGATTCCGGTGGCGACGTGCACGCGCGATAAAGCGGCCGGATTTTGCTTCATTAATTCGCGGCGCAGTGTCATCAGGCCGCCCACGTGGTCGTCATGATTGTGGGTGAGAATCACGTCCTGCACGGTGGAGAGATCAATGCCCAGTTCTTTCGCGTTTTGCAGCACAGTGTCCGGACGGTAGCCCGTATCCACGAGTACACGATGACCGTCGGCCTCGACGAGGGCGGAGAATCCCCACTCGCCGATGCCAGGGTCGGCGAGCATGGTCGAAAGAATGGTGACTTTCAGAGTGTGAACCTGGGCGTGAGCAGGCTTGGCGGGCGGATTTTGTGCTTGGGCGAATGCACCCAGTAATGCTAATGCGAAGAACAGGCGGCGAAAGAGCATAGCGGAAGTTTAAGCGGATTTGAAGGAGGAGTCGAGCGGGTATGGATTTCTTGTCTGGCGCGTCGCCTCCCACCCTTTCGCAAAGTGCGCGAAATGGTGGGGCAGCCTCGCGGTGGGAAGTCATGCCAATTGGGACGGCGAGGCACTTTCCCATTTTGGGAATCGGGAATACTCAGAAGGGCAGAATTGCGTCGAAATAGTTGACGGAGGGATACGGAAAGAGGAAATTTAAGATACGTGAGTAGGGTGCGCGGTCCGGTAAAGGGCCGCGCATTTGTTTTTTGGGGGGAACAAACAGCAGATTCCCTTCGGCGCGCTGCGCTTGCTCAGGGCAGGCTCTATGCGGATCCTCGTCGCTACGCGACTGCGGATGGCTCGGAATGACAAGGTGGTTAGGGCGGTTGAGCTGCGAGGCTTCAAGGATGACAAGCGTGGATAGAGCGGTGGTGACGCACCGCATGGGCCAGGAAGTTTGGATGTCGTGAGAATTCCCTGATGGGCGGGGTGTGGCGTCAAAACCATAGGGGTCTTTCGACTGTGTGGATTCATTCGCGAGCGAATGAATCCACTGCGCTCAAGATGACAAGGTGGTAAGAGTTGAGACGCGAGATGCGAGTGTCGCAGGAAAGGTGAGCAGACGCGAGCGAATGAATCCACTGCGCTCAAGATGACAGGTGGTTGGAGTTGGCAAGCTACGCGCGCGAGATCCTTCGGCTCGCTGGAGAAAGCGCGAGGCTTCAGGATGACAGGAATCGTGGAATGGTCGAGCTTGTGCTCGACTGGGCAGATGAGGACATCTGCCCCTACATGAGGCGATGAGGGTATACGAATGAAAGTGAACGACAAAAAATCGGGTGGTGGCGAGAAGATTAAGCATGCGAAGTTGCGGGGCGAGTGGGCGGAGTTGAAGTTCATGACGAAGGCGACGGAGTTGGGGTTGCGGGTGAGCAAGCCCTGGGGCGACGTGTCGCAGTATGACTTTCTGGTGGAGTACGAGGGAGTGGTCTCGCGGGTGCAGGTGAAATCCACGATGTTTGTGGACCGGGGAGGGTATTCGTGCACGGTGCGGGGCAGCAAAGGGCCGTATGAGGGCGACGTTTTCGATTTCATCGCGGCATATCTGATTCCGGAAGATATCTGGTACATCATTCCGGCGGAGAAGATTAAAGGGCAAGGGAGCATTGCACTGTATCCGAGATTGGAGCGGGCGAAGTATGAGATTTGTCGCGAGGCGTGGAATTTGTTCCGAGGAACGCTGGTGGGTGAGATTGAGGCTTGTGCGGACGAAAGTTGCTGTGAGGTGGGCGAGGCTGGGAAAGCAGATTCCTCGCACGTTCTCGCTGGCACTGCGAACGGCTCGGAATGACAAGGTGGTTAGGGCGGCGAGATGGGCGCAATATCCGCTGGCCCGCGATGATGAGCGTGGGCTTCGGGACGGCAACCGCTTCAGAGGCCAGGATTAAGTCGCAAAAAAGCAGGGAGTGCGGTTACCCGCACTCCCCGTTTATTTGCAGTCGCGTTGCAGCGAGCTACTGTTTCGGCGCAGCCTTCTTTGGAGCGGTTTTGCGCTTCTTGGCGGCGTTGGCCTTCATTTCCGATTCGCGGCCGCCGATGAGACTGAGTGAGTCGGCTGCGTTGAAGGGGAATTGCTTGACCGAGGTTTGGCCGGTGGTGCTGAGCGTGATGTCCACACGGCGGTTGCTGGCCCAAACGATGACTTTCTCGTTTTTCATGATGCGGGCGCGCTCTTCCGGCGAAAGATCAGGATTGGAATCCACCATCTCCTTCACTTGGTCCGGAGTGAGGTTCTCTTCCTTGCCCAGCGCCTGAGTCTGAATTGCATCCGCAGGAACACCGTGCTCAACCAGGTAGCTCTTCACGCGAGTGACGCGGCGTTCAGAGAGAGCCTTGTTGAACTCGACAGTGCCGCGCTGATCGGCGTGGCCTTGCAGAGTGAGATGAGCGTCCGGCTTGAATCCAAGGTAGGTCTTGAAGTCATCGGCCAGTTTGGTAAGAGTTTCTTCCTGGCTGGCGACGAGGCCGCCGGTCGGGTTCTGCGGCGTCGGCTTCGCGGTGGCGAAGTAGATGCTGTGCAGAGAGAGGCGGTGTTCAAGTTCCGCTGGGGGTTGGGGCGGGGCCTCGACGTTAAGCTGAGTCGAAGCTTGAGCGCTCAGGCCGCGGGAGTCGGTACAAGTCGCGCCCACGGTGATGGAGCCGGGCGAAGCGCCAGCGGTGTTTTCGGTCGCGGTGCTGCCGCTACCGGAAATGGTGCCGCTGCTGGCGGTCCAACTGCTGACGTTGACTGGTACGCCGTCCGGGCTGGTGCAAGTGCAAGTCACAGTCGAGCTGCCGCCCACTTGGAGCGTGGAGGGATTCGCCGAGCAAGACATAGTCGGAGGATTCTTGGGTGGCTCTTTCACGGTGTAAGTGGCCGAGCAAGTGGTCGGTGGGGCTTTCTTCAGCTTGGAATCGGTGATGGTCGAAGTGACGGTGTAAGTTCCGCCAGCGACGCCGTTGGTATCAATGCTGGCGGTGTTGTTGTTGCCAGTCACTTTGCCGCCGGTGCCGGTCCAGGCATAGCTCAGAGTGTGCTTGGGATTAAAGTTGGATGCGGTTGCAGTTGCGGTAACCGGCTCGCCCACCATGACTTCTGCGGGCTGAACGGAACAGACAGCTGAGGGCGTGGTGGCCGGCGGGTAGCCGAAGTTCCACAGAATACCGGTGCGAAGGCGCAGACCTTCGAGTTCAGGACGACGCAGGTCGGGGAACGACGAAGAAACTTCGCTCGAGTAGTTGTGGCGCGCCCAAACGTAGTCGCCTTCAATTACACGCAAGGTGATGAGGTGGGTGAGGGGCATATCAATGCCGCCGCCGAGGATGGCGCCGATGCCGTTATCAGACGGGATTCCGGGAGCGCTCAACCGGTTCCAGCTAATCAAAGTATGCAGGAAGAAGTTGGCGTTATCGCTGCGGAACATGAGGCGGGGACCAACCGACAAAGTCTGCTCGTTGGTGCCTTTGCCGTCAGTGGTCCAGTTCTTGCCGTAGTCGCCTTCAAGAGCAAGATACTTGCTGAAGTTTCGGGCGACGGCCGCACCGATACCCCAAGGGGCGTCGGGCAAATCCTGACCGATGGGGGCGTTGTATGAGCCGAACGGCGAAGGGACGGTGCCGCCCGGGTGTGCCCATTGATAGCCGGTGAAAATGTCATATTTGGGAACTGGTTGATCCTGGGCAAACGCAGCCAATGATAAGAAACTCATCATCAATACTGCGAAAAATGTGACCCACAATAAATGACGGGTGCGGGTTTTGGTACAAGCCATGTCAAAATCCTCCAAAATAAAATTCCACATCAAAATAGGCACAACTCTTCTTCTATTGACCGTAGGAAAAGGCCAACCTACTGAAACTCGCGATTGAGTCTCTCTGGCCCAACATCGTTGAGAACCAATAACCACAAAAACGAATGATTGAGTTGTACTAACACTTTATCACCAAAGTGTTGCTGTCCCATACTGGGAAAAATGAAAAAAGTTTGGGAGAAATCCTTTAGTCTCATATTGATACACATAAACAACGGAGGGCAAAAGGGCGTTCGCAACATAACAGCGATTGTGGCCGGATCGAGCTGCGATGGCGATGCCGGTTCACACACAATACGCGTACAATGACGGGAAGCTGCAGCGCGCGCCTTCCACTTTAAAGTTAAAAATGCAGATGGTTGCCGAGTATCCGCTTGGGTAACAGCTTGCAGGGCTCGGCTTTTGCCTGAATAATAAAAGCTGCGTCGGAGCCTTATGAGTAATGAAAAAGTACTCATCGTCGAAGATGAGGAGCACGAGCGCACGGGTCTTGCCGAGTTGGTCACGTCATGGGGTTACCGTGTCGAGACCGCTGCCGACGGGATGGCGGCGCTCGAAAAGGTTGGCACCTGGGGCCCATCAATTATTGTGACGGACCTGAAAATGCCGCGCATGGGCGGCATGGACTTGCTGGGGAAGCTGGCCACGGACAAACATCCAGTCGCGGTTGTGATGGTGACGGCGCAGGGCACGATTGACAGCGCAGTGCAAGCAATGCGGAATGGGGCCTACGACTATGTGACGAAGCCGATTGACATGATACGGCTGCGGACGATTCTGCAAAATGCGTCGTCGTTATTGTCAAGCCGGGCGGAAAATGAAGTTTCCCGGCGTAAGTTGAGGGACGGGGGATTTTTAGGCTCGCTCATCGGTTCGTCCAAAAAGATGCAGGAGATTTTTCGTTTGATTGAGATGGTGGCGCCGAGCACGGCCTCGGTGCTGATTACAGGAGCGAGTGGCACGGGCAAGGAATTGGTGGCGAGGACGGTGCATGAGCTGAGCCCGCGGCGTAATAAGGCGTTTGTGGCGATCAATTGTGCGGCGATTCCCGAAACCCTGATTGAAAGCGAGATTTTTGGGCACGAGAAAGGCGCGTTCACGGGCGCGTTGGAACGGCGGACTGGTTGTTTTGAGCTGGCCGAAGGTGGAACGTTGCTGCTGGATGAAATCGGCGAGATGCCGGTGGCCACGCAAGCGAAACTCCTGCGTGTACTGGAAGACCGTAAATTGCGGCGGTTGGGCAGCAAGGTGGAAACGACGATTGATGTCCGCGTGCTGGCGGCGACCAATAAGAATCCGGACGAGGCTGTGGCGCGCGGCGAGTTGCGCAATGATCTTTACTATAGGCTGAATGTATTCAACATCCACATGCCGCCGCTTCGCGAACACAAAGAGGACATCCCGGACCTGATGCAGGCCTTGCTGGTGGACATGTGCGGTAAGCACGGACGCAAGATTGCAGGGGTAAGCGAAGCCGTGCTGAACGCATTTAAAAGCTATACATGGCCGGGCAACGTGCGTGAACTGCGGAATACGCTGGAGCGGGCGGTGATTGTTTGCGACACGGCAATGATCGAGACCAAGCACCTGCCGCCGAATTTTGGCCAGGCGCGACCGGTTGTGGATGGTGGCGATGGAGTACATGTGGGCGTGGGTACGACGGTCGGCGAGGCGGAAAAGATGTTGATTCTCAAAACGCTGGAGACCACCGGCAACAACAAGACACGAGCCGCCGAGATGCTAGGCATCAGCCTAAAGACGCTGCATAACAAGATGAAGGAATATGGCAGCGCGACCACAGAGGCCCAGGAAGAGCTAACGGACGGCAGCGCGGCCATTCGCTAGAACATGCTTCGCAGGACAAAAATCGTGCTCGGCATCACGCTGCTGGTGGCCGCGGTCGTGACTGCATTCTCGTATCTCTATATTTCACAAACCCTTGTTCAGCAAGTTACGACCACTCATGACGTCGCCGACGATCTAACCAAACAGCTCGCCTTTCTTGCCGCAGATGCTGTCCCAGATTTAACGAGCACTCGTGTCAACACAAGCAAACCAGAGGCGGTGAAAAAAGCCATCGCCTACTACCTGAGCACGGACAAAGATCTCAACGTCGTTTTGCAATCTGCTGTCGGCAACTGGCCGACGATATACGATGCATCGCTTGTGGATGCCGACGGCAAAGTGATTTTGCATACTAATCCTGAGCGAGTGGGCAAGCAAATTCCAGATCGCCCAGACTTTCAACAGATTCAGAATGCGGGATTCCGCAAGAAACTCAGGCTTCTCTACAATCCGCCAGAAATTTACGACGTTCGCTTGCCAATGCAAGTAAATGGACAGCCTTTTGGAAGCGTACGCGTCGGTGTGAGTACGGTGCTCGTAAGAAGCGAACTGACACCGCGACTGCGGCACGCCTTCTTTCTGTCGCTGATTGCGATTGTTATTTCACTGATTCTGGCTTCCGCGCTATCGCGACTCGCCCTCGGCCCTTTGGCAGAAATCAGCCGCAGCCTGGATAGCGTGACACTTGGCGATGACAGCGCGGTGCTGGAAGGCGCGCCGAGCGATGAATATGGCCTGGTCTCGCTCAAGATCGCGCATTTAGGGAGACAAATGCGGGATGCGCGTGAGATTTTCTCGGCGTTGAAGGACAACGTGGATCAGTTGATGGGCAATCTGCAGGACGGGCTCATGCTCTTCACCCGTGATTCGCGCGTGGTTCTGGTGAGCGCGTCCGTAGAGAAATTTATCGGCCGGCCGCGCCACGAATTGCTGGGCCGCGGGGTGCAGGAGATTTTCTCGCCGCAGACGGCGTTGGGCGCGTTGGTGCTTGATTGCTTCCAACTGCACAATTCGCTGGAACCGCGGGAAATTGAAGCGCCAAATGCCAAGCGCATCCAAATCTCGCTGGACTTCATCCAGGAACAGGGGACGGCGATTGGCGCGCTGCTGACCTTGCGGGACGCAGAGTCAGCGAGGCAGATCGAGGACGAAATCGAAATGTCGCGACGGATGTCGGCGAGCGGGCGAATGACGCGTGGAGTGGCGCACGAAGTAAAAAATCCCATCAATGCCATCGTCCTGCACCTGCAATTGCTGCAAAACAAGCTGCATGGCATAGATCCGGATACGCGCCGCCACATGGACATTATTGACAGCGAGATACACCGCCTTGACCGCGTGGTGCAGACGTTGGTCGAGTTCACGCGACCGCGGGATTTGCATCTGGAGCAAACCGACTTGCGCCGTATTCTGGATGACGTGATCACGCTGGCCACGCCCGACGCGGAGCAGCATGGCGTCACCATGGTGCGCAGTTTTCCGAATGAGGCGATGCGGGTGAAAATTGATGCAGACTTTATCAAAACTGCGATGCTGAATGTGGTGTTGAATGGCATCCAGGCGATGCCGGGAGGCGGAGCGCTGGCGGTGACCTTGCGCCGGGACGGCGATATGGCGCTGACGGAGATTGAAGACCAAGGCGGCGGTATCCCGCACGACGCACAGGACAAGATTTTCGAACTCTACTTCACGACGAAGAAGGATTCGGGGGGCGGAGGCATAGGGTTGGCTCAGACTTACCAGGTGATGCAGTGGCATTACGGGTCAGTTGATTTCGAATCCATGGCAGACCAAGGCACGATCTTCCGGCTGCGCTTGCCTCTGGTGGCGTCGCAGAACGAAGCCGGCGTCGCCGGGAGGGAAAAAGATGATTCCGCGACGGCCCGAATCGCATAAGGATTTATGACCATACTTCTTGCGCTTACGCTCACATCCCTATTGTGGCAGACGACGGCGCCAGCGGCCGCTCCTGCTCCGGCCGGGGATTTTAGCAAGAAGATCGTACGCAACGGGGGCGTGTCGGACCCGGAAATTACCTTTGAGCCGAGCATGACACCCCAACGAATGTTGCAGGAGGCCGACGAGACCAAACAGCTCATCGCGGGAACCGAAACGAACCTCAAACTTATTGTGGCGCGAGGGCCAGACGCAGAGCGTCAGGATGTGATCGGGGAAGTGAAAAACTATATCGGCTTAGCGAGGAGTTCTCTCGATTCCGGCGACGTGGAACGCGCCCATAAACTTGCAATGAAAGCGAGCGTTCTTACCGACGATATGGTGCGGCATTAATTACTTTGCTTTCACCCCAGGCCGGGCGGCATTCACTTTTGTGAGCAATTCTTTTGCTGGCTGCTGCATTGGACCAGCAATGGCGGCGGCTTCGGCCAGCGCGGTTTTCGCTTCGGCGACTTTGTTGATTTTCGCGCTCGCGTATCCCAGGCGATAGAGCGCGATCGCGTACTGCTGATCGTCCTGGCCCTTGAGTAGAGCTGCGGCAGCCTTGAAATGTGGGATGGATGCGGCGGTCTTATCTTGCTTCAGCAATGCGTACCCCAGGGTCGAATGGGCGGCGCCGCCGGACAGTTTGCGCGAACGGTCGGCATCAGGCGCGTCGGGATTGGCAATATCGATGACTTTTTGGGCATAGGCGATCGCTTTGGCAGGGCTATCAGGCTGGCTGTCTTCCGAATAAGTGTTGGCCAGCAGAAGCAAGGCTGGAACGTCTTTGGGGTTAGCCGCCAATGCTTTGTTGGCGTAGGCGACAAGCCGGGGCATATCCTTGAGCTGAGCCAACGACATCATGGCATAAGAAGAGACGGAATCGGCGAAGCGGGAGTTGGGAAATGCCGGGGTAAAGCGCTCGATATAACTCATGCGCTTGGACGCGTCGGTCTCGGCGCTGAGGGTATTGAAAGCTGTGACTTCCAAGAACTCGTAGGAATTTTTGGCGGAATCTTTTTCCTGGGTGATGCGGTTGGCGAAATCGGCATCGCTCATGCCTTCGGGCTTGGGCTGTTTATCGAGCGAGTTATATAGGGTCCCGCCGGCAACAGCACAATCGATCACTTTGTCGGAGTCTTTGGCCTGCTGCGCGATAGTGGCCTGGGTGACAAGGATGTCAAGGTCGCGCGGCGATGCGGCTATAGCTTTTTCTCCCGAATCCAGGGCTTTCTGGAGATCGCCGCCCGCTTGATAGAGTTGCGCCAGCTGCCAGTTGCCGTAGGCGACGGCGTCGGGGTTGGAGGAGAATTTCTGTAAAAAATCCTGGTACATGGCGATTTTCTTCTGCGCGTCCTGCTCGCCAGAAATGGCGTTGAGCGTCTGATCTTCAGATGAACCGGCGGGAAAAGTAATCCTGGTGAGTTGCGCGGACGAGGTTACGGAGAAAATCAAAAAGCACACAAAACAAAAGATTGCGATTGCACGCATGCAGTACATTCGGCACCCCCAGACTGCGCGGAATCTTAGTCTGGTCTCTTCCGAGATGCAAGGCATTTTAAGAAGCAAGAGTTTTAGGCGGCATAGCTTCAGCGGCTTTTGATGCGGTAGTCTGAATCGGTGAGCGAAGCCAGGACGACTACTCCAGAAGACAGGATGTTAAAGAAAGGGACCGCGCCTAAGGCGAAGCTGACGCGTTCGATTTTCTTCATCGTGCTGGTGGCGTTTCTGTTGCGCCTCGCCGTCATCACCATTGGCCACACATACAAAATCACGCCACGACGCGATCACTTTCAGTT
Organism: Terriglobia bacterium; assembly: GCA_963702965.1. Lineage (GTDB taxonomy): Bacteria > Acidobacteriota > Terriglobia > Terriglobales > Acidobacteriaceae > JAJPHW01. Next base: position 1,524,388 of record OY969776.1, on the reverse strand, counting down.
TGGTTGGGAAATGGGAAGGCTGGCGAGGTCGATTGCGCTCGGCCAGGGCTTCAGCAATCCAACGGACTTGACCACGGGAGCGAGTGCATGGGCGCCGCCGCTGTATCCATACATTTTGGGCGGCGTGTTCAAAGTGTTCGGGATTTATACGGCCGCGTCCGCATGGGTGATTCTCACCTTCAACAGCATCTTCGCGGCGTTCACGTGCCTCACGCTCTATCGGATTGCACAACGAATCTTCGATGAGCGGGTTGCGCGGGCGGCGGCATGGACGTGGGCACTATTCCCCTACTTTCTTTATTGGCCGACGCGCGTGGTGTGGGAAACGAGTCTCACGACGTTTCTGTTGAGCCTCGCGTTGCTGATGACCTTGCAGCTTCAAGAGCAAGACAGGTCAGGCCGGTTCCCAGCGCGAAAGTGGTGTGCCTTCGGAATTCTTTGGGGAGTTATTTTGCTGACGAACACAGCCGTGGTTTCGCTGCTGCCGTTTTTCTTGCTTTGGCTGCTATGGCCGTCCAAAAATCGTGCGCAAGTCGTGGCCGGCAGCGCGGTGTGCGTGGTCCTGGCGGCAGCGGCGGTTAGTCCGTGGCTGATGCGGAATTATGAAGTATTTGGCGAATTTGTGTTCATCCGGGACAACCTGCCGCTGGAACTCCACATGGCGAATAACGAACATTCCGAGGGGCTTTGGACGAGAAATGAGCATCCCGGCAATGATGCGGAGGCCATGCGGCAATTTCAGGAGACTGGCGAATTACGATTCATGGGTGAGAAGAAAATCGAATTCGATCAGTTCCTACGCGAACATCCTGGCGACTTCGTATGGTTTAGTCTGCAACGTGCCGCTTATTTTTGGATTGCGCCGCCGTCGTTCACCAACTTCAAGGGCTACGATCTGGAAATTTCGCGGCACATGAATTTCTTCCTGGGAGCTGCATTTGCGTTCGGCGGATTGTGGCTTGCTGTTCGCAAGCGCATGCACGGCGGGTTTCTGCTGGCGTGCTGCATGCTCGTGTATCCGCTTCCCTATTACATGGTGAATCCTTTTCCTCGATATAAGCACCCGATTGAACCGGTCATGGCGCTACTCGTGGTTTATCTGATGATAGAAGCAAGAAAGATACAAATCCAGGTGCGCCCAAAAGCATAGTCATACTGCGCTGATTCCCAAATGCGGCGGGACGGCGGTACGTGACTTCCCCCCGGTTTCCACATGCAATTCTTCATTTAGAGTGAATACATGCGTTCCATCCTGCAGAAGCCGGCGCTGCGGTACATTTTTACGGCGAACGTGATCTCGATGCTGGGCAGCGGGATGAACTCGGCCGCGGTGGCGTGGTTCGTTCTGATGAGGACGCACTCCGAAATCGCATTGGGCACGTTTGCAGTCGCGACCACGATTCCTGCCGTCATCATGCTGCCGTTCACTGGCGTCATCATTGACCGCGAAGACCGGCGGCGGCTGGTGATGATGCTCGACTTGTCCAGGGCGGTGGTGATTTTGGCGGTTTCGATTCTAGCTTTTCTGGGAAAGGCGCAGCTTTGGGAACTCTATCTCATGAACATGCTGGTAGCGGCGGGCTTCTGGATGTTCTGGCCGACGATTACGGCCTTGATTCAGGAGCTCACACCCGGCGAAGAATTTGTTCATGCGAATACGTTTCTCTTGGCGGGCATTCAGGGCGGGTGGCTGATTGCCGGAGCCATCGTAGGTTTCGTTTACAACAAAATCGGGCTCGGCGGCGTTTTGCTGATTGATTTTTCGACTTATCTAGTTTCGTTCTTGTGCTATTTTGCAGTTCGCAAGGGGCGTCATGTCGTGCCCCGCCCCGAAGAGTTGCGCAAGGATATTGTGGCTGCCGAAACTGCTCTGCAAAAATTTTGGCGGGAGTTAATCGAAGGCCTGCAATTTTTGCGAGGACACCGATCCATCGTTTTTATCGGCATCAGTTGGGCATTGTTTCTAGGGGCGATGATGACGGGCATTGTGGTTATCCCGGCGCTAAGCGATCAGGTCCTGCACAAGGGCGCGGTCGGTTATGGCTGGCTCAACGCTGGCTGGGGCACGGGTGCGTTTTTAAGCGCAATATATGCGCCGATGATGATCGGCACTCTGGGAGCGCGCCGCGCGATTGCCGTATCAATGGGATTGCTGGCGATATGCATGACCCTGGCGCCCATGTCGCCGGGAATCGTGATCGCCGTTATTGTTTTCGCCATCATGGGTTCGAGCCGCGGAGTCAGCAGCGTGGCCATGAACACGACGCTAATGGAACAGGTGCCCAAGCACTTCATGGGACGGGTGCAAAATACGTTTTATTTTGCGGGAACGCTGCTTCAAATCCTCCTAGCGCTTCTGGTGGGTGCGGTGGCGCAGTACAATCTCGCGGCCGGATTTGCGATTATTGGGATGGTCTATGCGGTCGCATTCGTAAGCGCAGTATGGCCGGTGGGCGCGGCGACCCCGGTCGAAGCCGGTGTCGCAAATTGATTTCATTCAGTCTTTGATATTCTTTTCGTTCACTTAAAGGAGCATTCATGTCTTCCGATCTCTCGGGCCGTATTGCTGTGGTGTTCGGCGTGGCCAATAAGCGTTCGATTGCGTGGTCCATCGCGCAGGGATTGCATCAGGCCGGCGCAAAAGTTTTGATCACGTATCAGAATGTGCGGCTGGAGCAAGAAGCAAGAGATCTGATTGCATCACTGCCCGGCGCCGAAGGCTATATGTGCGATGTGTCGAGCGACGCGGAGATAGACAAACTCTTTACGACACTGCGAGAGAAGCACGGCAAGCTGCATGTGCTGGTGCACAGCGTTGCTTTTGCGCCAGCGGATGAGCTGAAAAATGACTTCATCAACACCACGCGCGAAGGCTTCCGCATTGCGCATGACGTCAGCGTCTATTCGTTGATTGCGGTTTCGCGGGCGGCTGCGCCGTTGATGACGGATGGCGGCAGCATCATCACCATGACCTATTACGGCGCGGAAAAAGTCGTGCCGCATTACAACGTGATGGCGGTCGCGAAAGCCGCGCTTGAGTGCACGGTCCGCTATCTCTCTTATGATTTAGGGCCGAAGAAGATTCGCGTGAATGCGATTTCCGCGGGGCCGATTAAAACGCTGGCCGCTCGCGGCATCGCCGGATTGGGAGATATGCTGAAATCTCATCTGGAGCGGGCGCCGCTGGGGCGAAATGTTGATGTCGCTGAAGTGGGCTCAACGGGAGTGTTTTTAGCGTCCGATGGCAGTTCGGGCATCACGGGGGAAGTGATTTACGTGGATTGCGGCTACAACATTATGGGATTTTGAGGCATTCACCACCAAGGGCACGAAGGTGCAAAAAGATTGAATATTTGAATTTCCTTCGTGGTACTTCGTGTTCCTAGTGGTCCAGAGTTGCGACTCTAATCACTCGTTCATCTTCGCTGATTTTTTCAATCGCAATCTCCACGTCGCGCTCGCGGACGAAGCGTTCAAATTTCTCTCCCCACTCGATGAGCAAAATGCTGTTGTCGGAAATCAGATCATCAAGTCCGAGGGTTTCGAGCTGGCGCGGCGTATCCACACGATAAAGGTCGATGTGAAAGAGGCTGGCTAGTGGCCCACGATATTCGTGGACGAGGGTAAAAGTCGGGCTGGTGACATCGTCCTGAGAAGCAGCATGGAAGGCTTCGGCAATTCCTTTAATCAGCGTAGTTTTGCCGGCGCCGAGATCTCCGCGCAGCAAAACGATTTTCGGCGGGGTAAGCATGTCGGCAAGCTCGCGGCCGAGTGCAATGGTTTCTTCTGGAGAACGAGTAGTAAATTCCTGGGTCATGCGTGAATTCAGTATAAGGGCGTCGGACTAAGCGGCGGAGAACGGAGGAGGTCTGAGGACAGCGCACGTGAACAAGGCATTTCTCGCTTGCATAATGGTATGCGCTCCGGATGAGAGCCCAAAAAATAAAGCCCGCTATGCGGGCTTATAGTTTATTCGAATGGAGCATATCGAGCTCTAAGGATACCTACGCCCGCGGAGCCCACTGCCCGTTGCTTGCGCCGAGAAAGCTGCGATCGGCGGCAGACTCAACGGTCATGCGCAAGGTGCGGTGGTCGTCGTCACCGAGAGCGATGAAGCGGAAGGGCTGGAGCGTCCCCTCGCCACCGCGCATCGGATTTAGCATTTCCGCCATCCCGCGCACCGGACCGGAATCGGTCTGGAATGCAACTTCCACGAAGTCGCCCTGACCGAGCGACTTGGGCAGGCGTAAAAGGCCGCCAGTGACGGATACGGTTTGAAGTTTGCCGTTGGCGCGGCGGCCGTCTTCAAGCATTACAAGAGCGCCGATGGAGCCGCCTACATGAAGCCGGGGCGCACGTTTCTGGGTATTGGTTTGGGGAAAATGTGTCATGGCAAGTTCACTATGCCACGCGACGGAGATGGCGGAAACATTACCGAAGCAGGTGTCCAAACTCCAATTCGTTTTCCCGTAGCTAGCCCTGTAAATGGCTTAATTTAAACAAGATAGCAGTTGTTAACATAATGGTTAACGTACCACCGGACATTGATGCTATCGGCCAATTTGCACAACTTTGCCCGACGCCGTCTGGACGCGGCGAAAGGCTTCGGGCAGGCCATCGAGAAGATCGGTGGCGATAAGTGAATATTCACCTTTGGTCTCGCAAGCAACATCGCCAGCGAGGCCATGCAGATAAACGGCGGCAACAACAGCGTGAAACGCGTCTTTCGGATGCTGCGCGACCAGAGCCGCGACCATGCCAGTGAGAATATCGCCGGTGCCTCCAGTCGCCATGCCGGGATTGCCTGTGGTGTTGACCCACACTTCTCCATTGGGATGAGCAATCAATGTGCGATGACCTTTGAGGACAACGATCAGTTCATGCTCGCGGGCAAAATTGCGAGCAGTTTTTAGGCGATCTTTTTGGACTTCGGGGATGGTCGTATTCATCAGCCGCGCCATTTCGCCGGGATGGGGCGTAATAATCAGCATCTTATCCTTGCCATTGAGTTCTTCGCTTTTGCCTTCAAAGGCATTGAGCCCGTCAGCGTCGAGAACCATAGGAATGGACGACTGCTTCACTAACTGCCTGACTAGAGCCGCGGTCTCGTGATTGCGCGAAATGCCCGGACCAACGGCAAGAACAGTTTTCCCCTTTGAAAGCGTAATGAGTGCGTCGAGCGCAAGGGGCGCTATCGTTCCCTGCTCAGTTTCGGGCAGAGGCTCGGTCATCAACTCAGCATGAAATCCAGCGACGGTCGGAAGGCTTGATTTGGCTGTAGCAACCGTACTAAGACCCGCTCCGGCGCGAAGCGCGGCGATGCCAGCCATTGCGACCGACCCGGCTTTGCCGAGCGATCCACCGATTACGCAACACGTGACCGTAGCTGCCTTTGTTGGAGTCGGCGGGACGCGGGCCAATTAGCGGAGCAACGTCGCGAGGAGTCGTGAGATTTAGCTTTTGCGAAGACACGATCGCTTCATTGGGCGAACCGATAGGCGCGATGATAACTGGGCCCGAGGCGAGCTGGCCGAAAATAAGCGACGGCTTCGGCGCCGTAAAGGTAACGACAGCATCGGCGCGGGCGATAATTCCCGATTGTTGTCCGATGGCGTCAGCCTCGGCGCCGGAAGGAATATCGACGGCAACGACGGGCTTGCGGCTGTTGTTAAGAGCATTTATCGCGTCGGCGTAAAGTCCGCTCACGGGCGGGCGAAATCCCGTACCGAGAATGGCGTCTACTAAAACATCCGCGGCAAAGACGGCTTGAGCATCTTTTTTCTTTAGATCTTCCGATAATTTAACGACCACCGGATTGATTCCGAGTTTCGCGAACATCGCGGCAGCATCGCCTCGCAATTCAGCCGGATCGGCCAGCAAAAGAACACTCACTTCCCTGCCCGCTTCGTTTAGTTTGCGCGCGGCGACAAATCCATCGCCGCCATTGTTGCCCTTGCCGCAGATTACGCCGATGGCTTTCGCATTTGGGTAACGCGATAAGACGAATTCCGCGACAGCCGTTCCGGCATTTTCCATCAGCGTGAGCGACAGCACACCAAAGCGCTCGGTGGTGGCACTATCAATCTCGCGCATTTCAGCGGCGGCGACGATCTTCATGTTTCCACTGTAAAGCATTCGCGCGAAAAGGTGCGGAGGGAAGATTGTATGCATCCCGACACGGGTTTTAATCGCAGCTAAGTACTCGCGTTTCAGGCGCTTGCCGTTATTCACAGGCGCGATGTTCATCCGTCACAGACCTCACTCTTGGTCAGTGTTAGGGTGGCTTCATGTGGGAACTCGCGCGCGTTTGGCGGTGCACTTGATCATGATCGCGATTAAGATGAATAAGTCGGTTTGGCTAGGGCTGGCGATTTGCTGGCTCGCTCTCTCCGCTCATGGCGCTGTAACCGAGATCCGGAAAGACTTTCCCGCGCAAACCGCTCTCCTGAACAGCGTGCCGGTCTTATCGGCGCCTACTTCAGCGGGCGAATATCTGATCAGCGGCTACCTCGATCAGCCTAAGGACAGCGCGGTCACGGCCACGCTGTCATGGCTTGATGAAAACGGCACCCGGCAATATGCCACATTGGGCACGCCAACTGCGGTAAGCGGGAGCGTTCTGGTGCGCGTGCTGGCGAACACCGCGCCGATGATCACCACGAGAGGTAAAATCACCGGGGCGTATGACTTATATGTGGTGGGGTTAGGATTCTGGCCGGTGGGAAATTCAGGCCAGGGCGGCATCACAGAGCCTATCAACTACAGCGGTTGGCCGCTGAACTCAACTACGCTCATCAGCACGCCCTTCGATGCAGACTACTACGCGCTCGTGCTGGTTCCAAGTATTGGGTCGCACGCGCTGTCGCTCAATTGGACGGATGCCCAGAGCCCGCGTTCGATAGTCGTAAAGCAAAACGCTCTCACCACTACGGGCACAGGTTTCGGGCTCGTCCATGCGGCGGCAGGATCGAGCGTGACGATCGGGAGCACCTGCACCGTGAATTGTCCGACCGCGACGATCGTGCTCGTTGATATGGGAAGGCCGGCTGTGGGAGCTGGCCCGTTAAGCGATCACGAGCGTTACCTTCTCGGTTGGACAGACGCGACGTATCCAAAGCAGGAAGTGGTGGTGAGTCAGGGCTCGACAACCGGTATTGCATTATTTTTGGCAAACATCACCGAACCCGTTGCTTCGGCCTGCAACGGAGAAACGCTCTACGCCATTGCGCAAAGTTCCGGCTATGCCATGCAAGTTCAAGCCAACTGTAATGGCGAACCTTACTCGGTGATTTTTCCGTCATTCATCGCGAGCGGAAGTACGGCGGCGATCGAAACCGAGAACTGGCAGGGAAGCTTGTGGGGCAGCTCACCGACGTATAGCGCGGAGGGCATCGTGGTGGAATTCTAGATTTTAGAGAACGAAGCTTCGGGGGCTGAGTCCTTCGCTCAGGTAGTCAACTGAAACGCCGGCCACATAAAAAGGCCCTCCGCTGCGCGGAGGGCCAATATTAAATTACGCGTATTCAGCCTCGGTTTTCGGGCAGCGCTTGCACCTTGCTGTGCTTCTGGCCGTAAGTAAAGTAAACGACCAAACCAATGATGAGCCAGATAATGAGCCGTGCCCAATTGACCCATCCAAGCTTATACATCATATAACCGTTGAAAAGGATGCCCATAATCGGAACAAATGGCACCCAGGGCGTGCGGAATGGCCGTGGTTGATTGGGGTCGCTCCTCCGGAGCATAATCACCGCAATACAAACGATGACGAATGCAAGCAGCGTGCCGATATTGACCATCTTGCCGAGCTGGTCAATCGGAGTCAGGCTGCCTAAAACGGCCGCGAGGGTCCCGACGAGGAACGTGTTTTTCCACGGGGTGCGCCACTTGGGGTGAACGTCGGCGAAGAATTTCTTGGGCAACAATCCGTCGTTGGCCATGGAATATAAGACGCGAGTTTGGCCTAGCAACATCACCAGCATGACGCTGGTCAGTCCGGCGAGCGCGCCTAAGGTGATGATGTTTGAAGCGCCGACCAGTCCACGATCCAGAAAAGCGCGGGCAACGGGAGCTTCAATATTGACGTTGCGCCAGGGCACCATGCCGGTTAGAACTGCTGCTACCGCAATGTAGAGGATAGTGCAGGCAAAGAGTGAAGCCATGATGCCGATGGGCAAATCACGTTGCGGATTTTTGGCTTCCTGCGCCGTGGTCGAAACTGCATCGAACCCGATGTAAGCAAAAAAGATATAAGCAGCGCCGGCGCCAATTCCCGCAAATCCCATGGGCGCAAAGGTTGCCCAGTCGCTACCCCAGTTGCTCGTGTCAACGTAGCGAGAGCCCAGGGCAATCACAAAAAGCACAACCGAGACTTTGATCGCGACAATGGTTGCGTTAAAGCGCGCGCTTTCTTTAATACCGACGGCGAGAATATAAGTGATGATGAGAGCGATGATGAACGCAGGCAGGTTCCAGCCGATTTCCATTCCAAAAAGTTTGGGAGCGTCTAAAATCGTGTCGGCGCGCCGCAACAGTTCAGGTGATTGGGCAGCGATGATGTCGGCAACCCGATTCAAGAAAGCTTGGGTTCCAGGAACCAGCGTCGAGTCTGACGCCACGGCCATTTGGCGGGCAACCATGTTTTCCGCGGTGCGCAAGGCTGTCCAGTGATCGTAAGCCAGCCACAACGGCATCTTCAGATGAAGAACATTCATCAGTTCGACGAAATGGTTTGACCAGCCGGAAGAAACTGTACTCGCGCCCAAGGCGTATTCGAGCGAAAGGTCCCAACCGATGATCCAGGCAAAGAGTTCGCCCAACGTCGCGTAGGCATAGGTGTAAGCGCTGCCGGCAAGTGGGATCATCGCGGCGAATTCGGCGTAGCAGAGGGCGGCAAAGGCGCAACCCATGCCGGAGATGACAAATGAGAGCATGAGTCCGGGGCCAGCGTAGTGAGCGCCCAAGCCGGAGAAGACGAAAATTCCGGCGCCAATCACAGCCCCAACGCCGAGCGCGGTCAACTGAACCGGACCAAGCGTGCGCTTCAAGCTGTGCTCACCGGTATCTTCCGCTTCAGACATCAACATCCTGAGCGGCTTTCTTGCAAACAAATTCGCCATCTATAAGTTCTCCTTATGCCCTGCTATCATGCTTTGCCTTCGGCTTCGGCTTCGAAACCCGCGCGCCGCGACCAGGCATAGTACACGGGAATGCCCAGCAGCACGATGATCAAGCCCGGCCACGTGTACTGGGGCTTGAATCGTAATAGTACGACATCAATGAATAACGCCATCACAATATAAATGATGGGCAGGACAGGATAACCGACCGCGCGGTAGGGACGAGGCGCGTTCGGTTGCGTTCGGCGTAGCACGAAAAGCCCATAAATCGTAAGGATATAAAACACGAGCACCGCAAAAATGATGTAGTCGAGCAGTTGCCCATAGCTGCCGGACACGCACAAAATACATGTCCAAACCATCTGCACCATGAGCGAGACCGCGGGCGTCTTATATTTAGGATGCAGTTTGGCGACGCTGCGAAAGAACAATCCGTCTTTGGCCATGGCGTAATAGACGCGGGCTCCCGCGAGGATGAGGCCATTGTTGCACCCGATGCTTGAAAGCATGATGGCGGCCGCCATAATGAAGCCACCGATTCCGCCGAACATTTGCGTGAGCACGGCGGTCGCGACGCGATCTTCGGTTGCGTACTTGATGCCGCGATCAAGAATGGTAGCGCCGCTCTTTATTCCGTCCAAGGGGAGCACGTTTAAGTAAATGATGTTGCAGGCGATGTAGAGCGCGATTACGACGCCCGTGCCGAGCGCCAAAGATAATGGCAAATTGCGGCTCGGATTTTTCACTTCGCCCGCGGTGAAGGTCACGTTGTTCCAGGCGTCGGCGGAAAATAGAGACCCGACCTGCGCGACAGCGAGAATGGTTAACGTTCCCACCAGAACGGTGGGGCCGCCGACGCCGACTTGGACGGCATGCTGGGCGCTGAGTCCAGCATTACTCCAGAAGTGGCCGTTGAAATTTGCGGCGAGGGCTTGAGCATTGCGTCCGATGAATATCCCCAGGATTGTGAGTCCGAGCAAAGCCGCGACTTTTGCCGAGGTAAATACGTTTTGGATGGCTGCGCCCAGCTTTACACCGAAGATATTAATGATCGAAAGGGCGACGACCATCAGAATCGCCATGAGATTCTGCGTGTTCAGGCCGACATCCATGTTGCCGAGAACCATGGGGCCAATATGAATGGGCGGGATCTTGGCGAAGTGAATAATCCAGTTGGATGAGGAAATCGATGGAAAGAAGACGCCCAGGAATTTGCCGAAAGCCACGCCTACGGCGGCGATGGTGCCAGTCTGAATGACCAGGAATAAAGTCCAGCCGTAGAGAAATCCCCAGAGCGGGCCGAGAGCTTCACGGAGATAAACATATTGCCCCCCGGCGCGGGGCATCATAGCGGCAAGTTCGCCGTAGCAAAGCGCACCGACGATGGTCATGAAGCCGGTGACCATCCATGCGCCGAGCAGCAATGCGGGAGAATTCACTTCGCGGGCAATTTCGGCGGAAACAATAAAGATGCCCGAACCGATCATCGAGCCCATGACCAGCATGGTGGCGCTGGTGAGGCCGAGGCCTTTGACGAGTTCCGTATCTTGCGAGGGCTTTTCTAGTTGAGTGCTCAAGGTCGCTTTAGACGACGAGTTTTGTCGGACAGGAATGTCCGCCCCACACACTTTATCTTAATATGCGCAAAAATTCCTCTGCTGATTTTCGCGGATCGGTTACCAGATCGGATATCACAGCTACAGAATCGGCTCCGGCTTCGATGACGGAACGGCAGTTCTGGCGGGTGATTCCGCCAATGGCGACCAGTGGTTTCGAGGTTAATTTACGGGCTGCGCGGACACCTTCCAAACCCACGACGGGATCGGGATTGGCTTTACTGGATGTCGCAAACACCGGCCCGATGGCGATGTAATCCGCTGATGTTTTGTCGGCTTCGTTTATCTGCTCGGGATTGTGCGTAGAGACGCCGAGCCAGAACTTCTCGCCGATGACTTTTCTTGCGCCTGCGGGAGAAAAATCATCCTGCCCGACGTGGACCCCGTTGAAATCAGCAGCGAGACATAGGTCGGCGCGGTCGTTCATGATTAACCTCGCCGAGCTCAATCGGCGTTTCAGTTCGCGCGCATGCTCGAGCATTTGGCGGGCGTTGCCGCTCTTGTTGCGATATTGCAGGAGGCTCACGCCGGCGGCGAGTAATTCTTCGGCCGCGGCAAAGAGGCCCGCTGAGTCGGTGAAACATGAGGTGTCGAGAACGGCGTAGAGGCGGGGAAGCGTAGGCATGGGGATGTGGTCTGATTTTAGGATACATGTTCGCGGGTTCGGCCTGCGCAAAGACTTGCATCTTGACGTGCGGGTTATAGGAGCACAAACTTGTGGCGAAGTCTTTGAATGGAAGGGCCGTTATGGGAAATCTTACCGGATGCAAAAGTGTAATGGCATTTGTGCTGTTTTGCACCGCAATGTCTACCACTACGGTCGCACAGACTTTTAACAATTTGGCGAGCTTCGATGATACGAACGGGAGCGCTCCCGACGCTGCTTTGGTACAGGGCACCGATGGAAACTTCTACGCAACCGCGAGTATGGGCGGCCTGAATGGCAACGGCACGATTTTTGGAGTTACGCCGGATGGTTCCTTGAACACAATCTACAACTTTTGTTCACTACCTGGATGTACGGATGCGGCCTATCCTTTGGCGGCGCTAATTCTCTCCATCGATGGTTACTTCTACGGCACTACCGATATTGGTGGGGCCAATTATGCAGGTGCTATTTACAAAATCAATTCACGGGGGATTTTTACTACTATACACAGCTTTGATGTTACAGATGGCGCTAGCCCTCAGGCTCCTTTAATTCAGGCTTCAGACGGAAACTTCTATGGCACGACAATTATTGGTGGACACTATCCGCATCGCTGTGGCGGCAACTATTGTGGCACGGTTTTCAAAATCACTGCGGCTGGAGCATTAGAGTCCGCCAGCTTTGATTTGGCCGATGGTGCACAACCCGAGGGGCCTCTTACTCAGGCTGCGGATGGGAACTTTTACGGAACAACGCCCCAAGGCGGATCGAGCTCTTCGTGCGGCAATGCGGGCTGCGGCACGGTCTTTAAGGCCACCCCGGCCGGGGACCTGTCGGCGTTCTACAGTTTCTGCTCCCAAAGCAGTTGCGCTGACGGCTACCAACCAATCGGCGGATTAGTTCAAGGCACAGATGGGAATTTCTACGGAACGACGTCAGCTGGCGGAACTGATTTGACTGATTGTGTTACGGGCTGCGGGACTGTTTTCAAAATCACTCCGGATGGCGCATTAATGAGTCTTCACAGCTTCTCACTGGTTGATGGCGCGTATCCATTGGCTGGGCTGATTCAAGCCACTGACGGAAACTTCTACGGAACAACCTCCCAAGGAGGCGATTTAGCTTGTCATGCCTCGAATGACTCTCCCGGCTGCGGTACAGTATTCCAGATAACACCGGCTGGCACGTTAACGACCTTGCATAGCCTTGAGTTGACAGACGGCGCGTACCCTGAAGCTCCGCTATTTCAAGCGACTAATGGGGATCTTTATGGTTCGGCATTCCAAGGAGGCGATCTTAGCTGCAACACACCCTACGGCTGCGGCTCAATTTTCACCTTTTCAATGGGCCTAGGGCCATTCGTTAGCTTCGTCCATAGTTCCGGTAAAGCTGGGCAAACAGGTGGCATCCTCGGCCAAGGCTTCACTGGAACTACTGCTGTGACACTCAACGGCACTCCTGCGAACTTCACAGTCGTTTCTGACACGTTTATCAAAGCCACAGTTCCCGCGGGTGCAACCACCGGATACGTCACTGTAGCCACTCCGAGTGGTACTTTGACCAGCAATGTGCCGTTTCACGTTTTGCCGTAGATACTCGGTTTGAGTTTCTAGCCTTGGCAAAATTTCGCGAACGAACGGGCACTCGACAAAAACTCCTTGTAAGGCTTGTGGCGCTTTATGCGGGTATGGGGTTCTTCGACTCGGAGCGATTCTCTTCGAGAAGCGCTCGCTTCGCTCAGAATGACAGGTGGTCGGGTTGAAATTACTTTCTAGTGTTTACCCGAGGCGATGCCGCTCTTCGCCAGAAATCTTTCAATGAACGTGGTATCGAAGTTTCCGGCCTGGAAGTCGGGGTCCTGGAAGATTCGTTGGTGGAGTGGAATCGTGGTAAAAATTCCTTCGACGATGAACATATCCAGCGCACGGGACATGCGGGCGATGGCTTCAGTGCGGTCTTTGCCGCGGACAATTAATTTCGCAATCAGCGAATCGTAGTATGGCGGAATGGTGCCTTCCTGATAGGCAGCCGTATCCACGCGCACGCCAGTGCCGCCCGGCGGATTGAAAACCGTAATCTTCCCCGCCGATGGCGTAAACTTCTCCGGATGCTCGGCGTTGATGCGGCATTCGATGGAATGCCCGCGATGAACGATAGGCTCCGTAATGATGCTATCGAGACGTTCGCCGGAGGCGATGCGCAACTGGGCTTTGACCAGATCAACGTCTGTCACAAACTCCGTGACCGGATGTTCTACTTGAATGCGCGTGTTCATTTCGATGAAGTAAAGCTTGCGGTCTTCATCCATTAAAAATTCGATGGTCCCGGCGTTCACGTAGCCGATTTCCGACAGCGTCTTTTGCAGGACGCCGCCGATTTCCGCGCGCAACTCAGGGCTGACTTGAAGCGATGGCGATTCTTCGATCAGCTTCTGATGGCGGCGCTGGATGCTACATTCGCGCTCACCGAGGCTGACGACGTTGCCGTATTGATCGGCGAGAACCTGAAATTCGATGTGGCGCGGGCGCTCGATGAACTTCTCCATGTAGAGATCGCCGTTGCCAAAAGCGGAAGCCGCTTCAGAAGAAGCCTGCTTGAAGAGCGCGGGCAATTCGGCTTCACTGCGCACTATGCGCATACCGCGTCCGCCGCCGCCTGCGGAAGCTTTAATGATGACGGGAAATCCGACTTGCTTGGCCCACTCGAGGGCTTCGCCTTCATTGGCGAGAATGCCGTCGGAGCCGGGAAGAATGGGCACGCCATATTTCTTGACCGTCGCGCGGGCGCGTTCTTTCACGCCCATCATGCGGGTCACTTCGGGCGGAGGACCGATGAACTTGATGTTGCAAGCTTCTGTCACTTCGGCGAAATTGGCGTTTTCAGCGAGTAGGCCATAGCCCGGATGAATCGCCTCGACGTTCGCGATTTCTGCCGCGCTAATGACGGCGGGAATATTGAGATAGCTCTGCGCCAACTGCGGCGGCCCGATGCAGATGGCTTCATCGGCGAAACGGACATGTAGAGAGTTGCGGTCGGCTTCGCTGTAAATCGCGACGGTGCGAACTCCGAGCTCTTTGCAGGCGCAAATGATGCGCAGGGCGATTTCCCCGCGATTCGCAATCAGAATTTTCTTAAACATTGATGTCGTTATCTATGTCGATGCGGGAGATCATGCCGGGCGGATGCTGAACAACTCCTGCCCGTATTCAATGGGTTGACCGTTGTTGACTAGGCGCTCGACGATTTCTCCGGCGACGTCGGCTTCGATTTCGTTCATGAGCTTCATGGCTTCGACGATGCAGAGCACCTGGCCGGCGGTGACTTTGTCACCGTTCTTCACAAAAGGCGGCGAGCCGGGCGACGGCGATTCGTAGAAAGTTCCCACAATCGGCGATTTCACGATGTGCAAACCGGCGCGGGAAGTGGCTGCCTGTTCTTTGGCTGTGGGTGGCGCGGCAACAGGAGCGAGAGGAGCAGCTGCCTGCGCCGGAGATGGGGCCGCGTGTACGGCAAAATAGCGCGGGTCGGGCGCGGCGGCGCTCAATTGTTCGCCGGCACGTTTTATCTTTACTTTGACGTCGCCGCGCTCGAGTTCAAACTCGGCGATGTCCTTTTCGATCAGAAATTCTATGAGTTCTTTAAGCTCTTTTTGATTCATTGTTGAAAGTTAAAAGACGAACCATTTCTATGGAATCAGACAGTGAGATTCAAAGCGCAATCAATTCTTTGCTGCCGGGCGCCAGTACTTCGTGTCCACGCTCGGTGATGAGCACCATATCCTCGATGCGTACGCCCCATTTCCCGGGTACATAAACACCGGGCTCCACGGTGACCACCATACCGGGCTGCAAAACCTGAGTCTGCCCCGCCGCTAGTCGGGGCGATTCGTGAATCTCCAATCCTACCCCATGCCCTGTGGAGTGGGTGAAATATTTATCTAAGCTTTTACTTTTCAATACTTTACGGCAAGCGCTGTCAACTTCGCCAGCGGTGACGCCGGGCTTAATGGCTGCAATACCGGCCAACTGCGCTTCTAGGACGGCCTGATAGACAGCGCGAGCGTCCGCAGTGGGGCGCCCTTTGAACAGCGTGCGCGTGCGATCAGAACAATAGCCCGCGAGTATAACACCGAAATCGCAAACCACGAACGAGCCTGATGGAATGGCCGCGGTTGTAGCGCGAGCGTGAGGTAGCGCCGAACGGGCCCCTCCAGCGATAATGGTCGAGAAGGACATGGCTTCGGCTCCCGCAATGCGAGCCGAATATTCCATCTCGGCGGCCACTTCCCCTTCATTTTTACCATTTTTTATGGCTTTTGTCGCGGCGGAGAATAGGCCCGCGCCCACTTTTGCTGCTTTTCTCATCAGGTCGATCTCGTCTTGGTCTTTGATGAGGCGGCCGTTTTCAACGAGTCCGTGAGTCTCTGTCAGCCGAATTCCCGAGGGCAATTTTCCCGCAAGGCGCCTACGGGATGACACGGTTAGGTAGTCTGCTTCAAAGCCGAGACGCCAGCCATGGCGAGAGCGGATATGCTCCTTCAAATAGGCAGCGGTTGCGTCGAAGAGATTCGATTGGCCGATTGCGATACGCGCATTTTTAACTTCGTCCCGCGCCTGCTGGGAGTAGCGTCCATCGCTGAACAAGACGGCGCTTTCTTCGGCCACTAATAATGCTGCCGAACTACCGGAGAATCCGGAAAGATACCGAATATTGGGCAGGTTAGTGACAAGGAGCGCATGGATCTGATTTTCGGCGAGGACGTGCTGTAAGTTGCGGAGACGAAGCTTGTAGCGCACGTTCAATTTTACTACCGATTTTTTAGTGCGGCAAAAACAAGACCGCCGGTCCTGACGGTTTCTTCAGGAGCCAGCGGTTGTCTTTCCTGCTACTTCGCTTGACTAAACTTGCAACTAAGTCTGAATCACACGCGGAGTAATGAAGAAGATCAGCTCCTGGTTTTGAGTACTGACCTGAGTGTGTTTGAACAGATTGCCAAGGTAGGGGATGTTGCCCAACAGAGGCACCTGTGTAACGTTGATGGAATTCTGCGCCTGGATGACGCCGCCGATGACGACGGTACCGCCGTCGGTGACGAGCACCTGGGTTGTGGCCTGTTGCGTGACCAAGGTTGGGTTGCCCTGAACCTGACGGCTGAAGTCAGGC
The DNA here is from genome assembly GCA_963702965.1 of Terriglobia bacterium. Classification (GTDB taxonomy): domain Bacteria; phylum Acidobacteriota; class Terriglobia; order Terriglobales; family Acidobacteriaceae; genus JAJPHW01. The sequence goes on along the minus strand of OY969776.1, from coordinate 1,507,841 downwards.
GTGGTGTTTTCGACGTCCACGTTCAGGAAGATGGTTCCTTCCGAAGTGATCTGCGGAATAACGGTCAGGCGAAGGAACGCGTCTACGTAGGTAACGGTCGGCGGACCACCCAACTGCGCCTGGGTGACGATCGGCACGCGAGTACCTTGTTTCACGACTGCCTGAATGTTGTTCTGCGTCACAACGCGCGGACGAGAGAGAATTTTCAGCAGACCGCGAGACTCAGCCATGGTTAAGATGGCATCAATCTGCACGGCGTTGCTGGCGTTAATGAAGCTGATGCCGCTGGTGGGACTGGTTGATCCCAAGTTAGAGAACAACGGAATCTGGCTCAAAGTTGTAGGCGACGGAGCCGAAGTTCCGACAATCGGGTAGAGCGGAGCTCCGCCGAAGGTGCCAACTGGCGAAGTACCCACTGAGGATGCGCCACCGACTGCGGAAGCGTGGTTGCCGAAACCGAACCCAAGCTGCGTACCGATATCCCGAGCGAAAGCGCGGGTTGCGGCGACTACACGGGCTTCAATTTCCACTTCCTGCGTCTTTCGATCTAATTGGTTCAGCAGCCGGTCAAGCTGAGGCATGACGGCCGGGATGTCCGAAATGATGACGGCGTTTGTCCGATCATCCGAGATGACTTCGCCGCGGCTGGAAAGGAACTTCTTTACCGTAGCGACGACATCTTTGGAGTGCGCATAGCTGAGGAAACGAGTAACCGTGACCTTCTCAACGGCCATCGACTCGGCAGCTTGTTCGGCGGCGCGATTGTCCGCTTCCTTCCTCAAAGTATCCAGGGTGGCGATGCGCAAGACATTGCCTTCAAGTTGACGCGCGAGTTCGTTGTTCTTGAGAACGATGTCGAGGGCCTGATCCCACGGCACGTCATCGAGGACGATGGTCAGCGTACCGTGAACGTTAGGATCGAGAACGACGTTCAGTCCGCTGATTTCGTGAATCAAGCGGAAGAAGTCTTTCAAATCGACGTCCTTGAGGTTGACGGAAATCGGTTCGCCGGTATATTTCGGCCCGCTGATGGAAGACTTGGTGTGCTCTTGCGCTTTCTGTTCGGCCGCAAGGTTCACCGCAGGCTGAATGGCGTTAGGGTTCGATTGCTGCATGGAAGCGCTGGGCGCGGGCAGCAAGCTCGCATCAGGACGTTCCACAAACTTGGCGGCCGCTTCGAGGGCGCGCACAGGCTCGGCTATCGCCCCGCTGGTGGCGGGAGCAGCAGTGTCCTTCGGCGTATACGTCGGTTCAACGACGACGAAGCTGTTGGCCGTCGCGCTGGCTGTGGCCGGGACTGGCTTGTTGTCGACAGGCACGGTGTTGGCCGCTGCCTTCACGGGCGTTGAAGGAGCTGCGGGTAGCGTATTTGCGGCCACTGTCTTGTCGCCGCCGCTGCTCGGATCATGCAGCTTCAAGACGATGCGATTGCCTTCTGCCGAGCTGAGTTCGTAGTGGCAAGCGTGAAGCAAATCGATAACCACGCGCGTGGTCGGCGGATTTTGGCCGTCCATGCCGATGCGGACGTCCTTCACCTCGCCGGGACCAACATTAATGTGCCCACGGGCCGTCGCCGGCACGGTGTTGGGCAAATCCAACACCAAGCGCGCTGGCGAATCCAGCGTGGTCAGCTTAGGAGCGACGGCGCCCCGTGCCATTAATTCCACGTTGAATCCGTCGGCCGTTCGGGTCACATTGACCTTTTCGAGCGCAGAGCGCCCAGTTACCGTAGCGCCCGTTCCAGGCGTCTCGGCCGCCGCCACAATCACAAAGGCCAGCAGCGGTAGAAAAACACTCAGCAGTTGCTTTCGCATTTTGCTTCTCCCTCGATTGGGCTTGCACTGGGCTCGCCCCAAAATCCTTCGAATTTCGTTTACATGGTCCATATTGTTAAACCGCCGGGGTCGTGAGCTTTTTGGTCACTTCCCGAGTCAGCGGCTTGCCCAGCTTGTCTTCATAGGTCTCGCTAAAAATCACCGAATCGCCGGTAATTTTCACGACATACCCGTTAAACACGGGATCGTTCTCCCGCAGGAAATAAGCTTTGTCCATCGAGTTCGTGACGACGGCAATCATGCCACCGTCCGACTTGATCACGCCCTTCAGGTTGATCTGGTCGACCGCCAAACAGCGCTTACCAGTGCTGCATCCTGAGCCACCAGTCGCCGCGGTCCGGACCGGACTGATGAACGGGTCACGCTGGCCGGTGTAATTGAATTCCTTGGTCGCACTCTTTGTGTTCGCGGCGGCTTTGCTGTCTTCGACGGCGACTTCCGCTTTGGAATCCGCCGCTTTCGCGTCGGCCGCTTTCGCGTTCTCGGCTACTTTTTGAAGCACCGCAGCCTTAACGTCGACTGCGGCGGTCTTGGCAGGCGTCGTGCTTGCCTTCGCATCCACTGGCTTCGCAGCTACGATCGGAGCCACATGAGTCTTGGTTGCCGCGGCGTTTACTGGGTGAAGCTGGGCAGCTTGCGAGGCCTGGTTCTTCACCGGTACCGAAACCGATGCCGTTTTGGCTGCCGCCGGAGCTTGGCTCTTATTTGCAGGAACCGAAGCCATCTGGGGCTGCGCCGGATGAGCATTCACCGGCTGCGCCTGTGTTTTGCTGGCTGAGGCAACGGGCGCCGCGCCCTTGGACTGAACCGGGCTGGGCTTCGCGTTGGTGGCGCTTGCCGGCTTGGCTTGCGCATTGGCCGGAGCCGGGTGCTGCGCAGTTGGTTTCGGAGCCGGCGCACCCATGATTTTGGCGCGCAACGTGTCCCAGAAACTTGGGGTCGTGGCCTGCTGCGCCATCGCATTCCCGGCCATCAAGATCGAAACTAGTATTCCAGTGGTTAGCTTCATAGAGCTCTCCTACTTCTTGCCCGGCGTGCTGGCCGGCGGTTCCTGGTTATGACTGAAAAATGTGCTTGCATCACAGGTCGCGACGATGCTCTCGCCCGGGGCATAGGTATATGTATGCTTAGTCTTCGCGTCATTGCCCTTTTTGGGGGTGGCCACAAGCAGGTTTGAAATGTTGACGATGCGCTCGAGCTTACTCACGCGATCGAAGAAGCTCAGGACCGAGTAGTAAGGGCCATCAAGTTCCATTTCGAACGGGAGCTCGGTGTAATACTCCTTCGTCATGACAGGCATGGCAGTGTAACGGCGGATTTCGATACCAGCCTTGGCTGCTTCAGCGTCCATCATTTTGATGAAGCCGTCCACTTCCTTGTCGTCCGGCACGATGTGTCGTTCGATCTCCATCTGCTGCTTCAGACTGGCGACCTGGCGTTCCATTTCCGCGAGCTTGGGACGATAGGATTCCAATTCCGCGTTTTCACGGAGCTTCGCGGTCAAGTTTTTCTCCGCCGTATCGTTGGCTTGCTGCTGGCCCTTGTAAACGGTGAAAAACAGTCCACCGGTGACCAACAAAGCGCCTCCCAACAGAGTCGCCCACTGCTTGATACTTGCCGGAATTTCGTCAAAATTCGCCATGGTTTCCGCCTCTTATGACTTCCCTTTTTCACAACTCAACGTAAATTGGAACGCCTGCATGTCTTTGAACGAAGGCTCCTGATACGTCTCTTTGATCTCGATGTTGTGGAAGTAGCCCGTTTTTTGTAGATTGCCGATCAGATTCGCCACGGCATCAGTGCTCAGGGCCATGCCCTCGATGTCGACACTGTTGCCTTGATCCTTCATGGTGTCCAGCCAGACGGCCTCGGTGCCGTTGACGGTGTCACCCATCATGGCCAGCAGGCTGACCGGACCCGATTGATTGGCGCGCAACTGGTCGATCACATCTACCCGGCGTTTATAAGCGTCGGCTTGTTTTTGACGATCCAGATAGCGAGCCTTGACGTCGGCCAGTTCATGGTTCTTGCGCTCCGCGACCTGCATTTTCGCGTCGATGGCCTTCTTGTGCGTATCCAGCTGATGCCAATAGCTGAAATTAAGCACGCCAACCAGGCCGATAACGATTAGGGCTTTGACGCGGGGCGAGCCAACGTCACCCACTTCCATGACTGGAACGGACGCAGCGCCACCGCGTTTGCCTTTTGCCTTTGCGATGCCCAGCAGGTTAATTTTGATCATAGGTTTTCAAAACTCCTTAAAGCCAAACCCACCGCAACCGCCATCTGGCCTGCATTCTGCTCAATCAGTTCCATCCCCTTGCCCTGTGGGGGCGTAATGCGCTGAAAGGGATTGAGAATCTCGACAGGCAGTGAAAATTCCTGACGCAAAGCTTCGACCAAGCCGGGAACTTTCGACGATCCGCCGGCAACGTAAATCTTCTCGATGTGCTCACCGGAGGCGCTCGCCCGGAAGAAGTCGAACGTCTTCTGGATTTCCAGAACGATAATCTCGGTGACCTGCTGCAAAATCGGCGTCTTCGCGTCTTCGCTGACGGTGCCGACTTTGTTGCCCAGCTTGAGCGACTCTGCATCGTCGAAGCTGAGGTCGAGTTCTTTCTGCAACGAATCCGTGTACTGGTGCCCACCCACGCTGACGTCACGCGGGAACAGCGGCGTCGTGCCCTTCACGATGTTGATGTTCATGACGCTGGCACCCAGGTTCAACAAAGCCACCACCTGTCCCGGCGCGGGTTCGTAGTTGTACTCATAGCAGTTCTGGAGCGCCAGGGAATCGATGTCCACAATAGCGGGCGTGCGGCCAGCCATCGAGAGCACGTTGGTGTAGTTGAGGATCTTGTCCTTTTTCACGGCGACGAGCAGAACGTCCATCTGCGGATTGCCGGATTCCTCGGAAAGAATCTGATAGTCGAGATTGACGTCGGTGAGATCGAACGGAATGTGCTGCGCCGCTTCCTTCTCGATGGTTTCTGCAAGCTCCTGGTCGCTCATGGTTGGGAGCGATATTTTCTTCACGATGACCGAGTGACCGCTTACCGCCGTCGCGACCTGTTTGGTCTTAATCTGGTTATCCACAAACAGCTTGGAAATCGCGCTCGATACGGTGCCCGAGTCCACGATCATCGAATCGACAACGATATCTGGAGCCAGCGGTTCCAGGCCGAGGTGCGTGACCTCGATACCCGAGCGGCTCTTTTTCAATTCCACGGCCTTGATGCTCGAGGACCCAACGTCCAAACCCACAATCGATTTCGATCCCATTCCAAACATGTGGCCACCTTTGCTCGTTTATGTCGCGCGGCTGCGGGCCCGCGTTCCCTACTAAGGCTTCTTCACTTAAACCCCGGCTGACTTTCCAGCCGCTTTCGATTTCTCCGAACGTCCGTCGCTTTGCGACGACTTCTCTTCCATCCACTGGTCAAGCTTCGACTTCTTGAAGCGCCAGCGATTGCCCAACTTGAACGCCGGGATCGTTTGTTCGCCGACGTACTTGTAAAGCGTGTCCGGACTCACGCCCAGGTATTGCGACGCCTGGCGAATGTTCATCACTTCCCGCGAGTCGGCCATAGTTTCCTTGTGGTCCCCTTCTGAAACGCATTCTGGGGAATCACAGTGAGCCGAGCATATATCAACCCGGAATTCGGGAAGCCTTCGGGCTAATTCCTCGTTTTACTGGGTTTTTTGGGTTTCTTGCGGAGAGTAACCATGCTGCATTTGCAGCTTTAGTCTATATATTGTGGTTTAGGCGCCATGGAGTTCTATTAGTTGTGGGCGAGTGCTAAGCCGTGGAGGACATTACCGGGAACCATAACCAAAGTACCAGAGACGGTACGGAAGTCGTTGTACGTGAGGAAGAAACACAGGTGAGAGCGGCAGCAAAACCCAACAAAGATAGGTAAAAATCGCCGTTTCTTAATGCGAGGCGCCCGCGGTTGTGTCCGAAACCGGAGTGCCGAGTACGGCGTCAGTATTAGGAACTCCACGGCTAACGGCCAGGCGGCCATCACTGGACCAGGCCTGAGAATTAATGTTCATGTCGGTAAAGTGGGTGAGCTGAGTCGGCTTACCGCCCGCAACCGGTACGGACCAAAGATTGTCCGCATCCCCTTGGCGCAACTTATAGGCGATCGAGCGGCCGTCCGGCGTCCACGCGAAATTTGCGTTCCTATAGGCTTGGACAGAGGCAAAAATCTGCGCCATTCGGGTGACTTCGGGTGGAGTCTTGGAAAGATCCAAGACAGCCGGAACATGCTCGCCATTCTCTCCCCGAATAATGGCGAAAAGGTGATGGGTGTCGGGTGAAATCGCCAAGCCATCGCCAAAGATAAAGCCAGACCATACTTGGATGGGACTACCACCGTCGATTAAAACCTTTGTGAGGGTTTGGCCCAGTTCTTTGGTGAAGTGCACGAAATAAACCCAATTTCCATCCGAGCCGATCACCGGGAAGGCAAACTCCATTTTTGAGTCGGTAAGTTCAACTAACTGCGACCCATCTAAATTCATCCGCACTAATTGAAAATGCGGGTAATTAAACGAGAAAATCACCTTGTTGCTCGGTGATACGCAAGGGGTCGAGAACAGGATATCGTTTTTTTGAAAAATCGAATGGGCATTACTCCCGTCGGCATTTTCCAGCCAAAGTTGCCCTTGACGGCCAAAATCTCGCGTCACAACCAGTTGGCCGTTGCTGGTCCAGGCGATGCCTCCCTTGCCGTCTCCCGTGGTCGAACTCGTGGAGATATTTTGAAAATTCGTGCCTTTTTCACGCACAAAAATCAAGTCCTGCGGCACACTATGCAGCGTAATCATGTCACCATTGACCGCGACGGAAACGCCCTGATAACCCACAAAATCATCAGTCAGCTTGGCCTTCTGGCCGCCGGGGTAAGCCACTCTCCAAATTTGCGGAGTGTCATTGCTCTCTTCACTCATCGAAATCAGGAAACCAGTGCCCTGCGGATTCCAATTGAAGCCGTCAGCGAAACCCGGCAGGTCAATCAGCAGTGGCGCGGCTTTAGGATCGGCCAGATGCAATACTGCGATTTTCGAAACCAGGTTGTCCCCGACGAAATCGTAAATGAAAGCGATATGCGCTCCGTCAGGCGACCATTGCGGCACGTCGAACAAATCCCGTCCTACCGCGATGGAAGACAAATAAGTTCCGTTGGCGGAATTGAATGCGATCGTTTCGCCGGTTCCATCCGTGCTGGCGATGATCAATTGCGTCCCTACGGTTTTGCTGTCTGCGCGGACGAAAGCCACGCGTTTGCCGTCCGGCGAAAAACCTGCACTGCTCGCCGCATTGCTGAAAACAATGCGAACCGGCCCTCCCAGAATGGGTACAGACTTAATAGACTCCTCGGCGAAGAAATACACATAATCTCCACTCGGACTAAATACTGGTTCCTGACAGCAACCCGCGCCAGCCGGAACAATTTCGACGTCGCTGCCCGTCGCAATCGAAAGCGTATGCAGGGTAAGGCCTTCCGGCTTGCTTAACACGTAGGCAAGGAATTTCCCGTCGGGCGAGATAACGGCGTTTTGAACTTTGCCGCTGAAAGTGAGCTGACGAAATGAATACTGCGTGGGCGCGGCCTTTGTGGCTTTGTGCCCAAACGTATAAAAAGCCAGAGCCGAGCATACGACTGAAATGACGGCGCCAGCCAGCAGCGGCCATCGCCGGCGCAAAAGGCCAGCCGCGATTTGACTATCGGAACTGTACGCCGCAGCGGTCGCCGAACTCGTGACTCTCGGCGCAGTATTTACGTTTTCTTCCGCGGCATGCGTTCCCGCCGCGGAAATTCCCGACCGGCTGGAATCCGTGTCCCGTTTGAGCCGTTGCAGGTCCGCCCGCATTTCAGAGGCATGCTGATAACGCAGATTGCGGTCTTTCTCCAGCGCTTTGTTGATGATGCGTTCCAACTCGGCCGGCATGTCCGGATTCAAGCGCACGGCAGAAGCCGGAGCGGAGTCGAGAATCGCCTTGAAAATTACGCCCGAGCTTTCGCCGCGAAAAGGCACGAGCCCGGTGGACATTTCATAGAGGACGGCCCCGAATGAAAACAAATCGGTCCGCGCATCGAGTTCTTTGGCCCGAACCTGCTCCGGCGACATGTAGGCAACCGTGCCTAACGTTGACCCGGGACTCGTTAGATGCTGTGCCTCCAAGGTGCCGGTCATTGTATTCGCCGAGGCGATCTGGCTGGACGAACCGTCTTTCGCGGCGACTTTCGCCAGACCAAAATCAAGCACCTTGGCATGGCCGCGGTCAGTCACAAAAATATTTGCCGGTTTGATGTCGCGATGGACAATGCCTTTCGAATGTGCGGCATCTAAGGCATCTGCAATTTCGATGGCGAGCGGCAGCATGGTTTCGGTATCCATCGGCTTCGCCCCGATGCGATGCTTCAGCGTGAGACCTTCCAAATACTCCATTACGATGTAAGTTTGGCCGCCCTCGCTGGCAATCTCATGAATCGTGCAAATATTGGGGTGGTTCAGTGCGGACGCCGCACGGGCTTCACGCCGAAAACGTTCGAGAGCCGCGGGATCATTTGCCAAATCGTCAGGAAGAAACTTCAATGCCACAAAACGGCCAAGAGAAACGTCTTCGGCCTTATAAACCACGCCCATGCCGCCCCCGCCCAGCTTGTCAACAATGCGATAGTGAGAGATGGTTTGCCCAATCATAGGTTGGCCGAGCATGAATGTATGAATGGTATTGACCTAGCAGGAAGCCGTCAACCAAGTCTGAAGAGAGCCTGGCCGATTCACTGCCGGCTTAGCACGATCACCGAATAGTCGCCAATCGGAATCGTCGCACTATAGGGCTGCCCATCATAAGGAATATTCTGACCAGTTATCGACCCGCTGGGGCCGACGTTTCCGAAATCGTTGCTGTAGGTTGTGCTGTCGCTATTGAACAGAACCTGCCATGTCCCGCCGTAAGGCAAACCAATTTCATAGCCGGAGCTGAAAACGGTTCCACTCAGGTTCGCAACTACGACGACATCGTCTGCTCCCGGTGAAGATTTGTTGTAGCGGTCATAGACGAGAACGTCGTTCTTCTTGTCCTGCTGATAAATGTTCAAGTCAGGATCGACAAGTCCGGGTGAATCACCAGCCGCGTCAGTACGAAGATTTACCAGATTTCCGTAGAGTTGCACGATCCCAGCCCAGGTTGTCGCATTCTGCCAATTCAAAGGAGTTTTGTCGTCGAGCCAACTGGGGTCGAGAAATTCATCGCCCTGAAAAATCATCGGCACTTCGGGTGATGTAAATAAAATTGCCGCACCCAGAGTAGCTTTCTTGCGCGCGATTCGGCTGGTGGGGTCTTGCGGATCGACGAGTTGATAGAGCCGCGAGTTTTTCGTAGTCAGTTCGTTATGCGATTCGACGTAGGCAACGCTTTGCAAATAAACATTGTTGAAAGTCGATGTCATGCCCGAAACCAGGTCAGCCAAACTAATGGCACCCGACGACGGAAAATCTTTACGGACAAAATAGCCCAGAGTGGCATTCCATTGCGAATCAAAGCCGAGTCCTCCGTTCGCGACGGGCGTTGCATCCAAAGATTGCTTCTTGCTAAAAGAGAGGTCTTCGGCAATTTTGAACGATGTAGGCCAAGCGGTGTTGGCGTTTTGCATCAGTTTCACACCATCGGGCAACGGCACGCCGGGCTTTCCGGTGTTGGGGTTGTTGCCCACGCCCCCGCCCCAGGCGTTGTAGATATTAGAAACCGAGTCCCAGCGTAGGCCGTCGGCGTGATATTCGTCGAACCACATATCAATCTGGCCCGAAATGTAATTTTGCGTGATCGGATAGGAATAATCCGGCCGCGGTCCCCAAGGAGAGCCCTCGCGATCTCCAGTGGAAGCAACTTCATCATAGAAATAAACCCCGCCGGGGAAATTCGTCGTGTTCCATCCGTCGAAATCGTAATCGGCCAGATCAAACGGTCCCCAGTGGTTATGCACAACATCGAAAATCACGGCAAGACCCTGCCGATGGCACGCATCGACAAAAGCCTTTAGATTGTCCGGACCACCATATTCGTCGTTGTCTACCGCATATTGGTCGGACGGCGCATAGGGATTCGCATAGGCTCCATCGAATTGCGTGACTGGCAATAATTCAACGGCGTTAAAGCCCATGCCTACGATCTCGCTTAATTTGGAGATGGACGACTGGAATGTTCCCCACTGGGAAGAACTCGCGTTGAACGTTCCCGTATGCATCTCGTAAATCGCAAGCTTATTTAACGGCGACGGTTGGAAGTTCTGGTCGTGCCAAACATAAGTCGTGGGATCGTATGTAATGGCATGGCCGTTGTGCGCGTGCGTAACTTCTCGTGCATTGGGATCGCGGCGCGTGACCGTGCCGAAGCGGGGCGTGGTAATCACGTAGTCGTAAAATTGGTTAACGCCGATGCCCGGCACATCCACGCACCAATAGCCGGAAGTACCTTGCATCGTCAAAGGCGCAGACTGGTTGGTGATCGGACTCTTTACCGAGACGGATGACGCATGCGGGGCCCACACGCGGAAAGACACACCCTGATACGGCCCGCCGGGAGGATAGGGGACATTACCAGCAACATTCCCGGCATGGCACTGCGCAAACGAAGCAGGTACGCACATTACAACAAGAACGGCGCACAGCATCGATGCAAATTTCGCCAAGCGGCGCGCCATCATGACTCAGTATTCCGCGAGTGCTTTCATGGCTTCGAAGAGATCGTTCGCCTGGGGCAGAATGACGTCTTCCAGAATCGGCTGATACGCAACGAACACGTCTTTCGCGGCAACACGCTTCACCGGGGCATCCAGATGGTCGAACAGTTGCTCGGCGATGCGGGCCGCGATTTCGGCGCCATATCCCCAGCTCAACGTGTCTTCGTGCGCGACAATCACGCGGTTGGTCTTCTTGACGGATGCGGCAATAGCATCCCAGTCAAATGGGTTCAGGCAGCGCAAATCGACGACTTCCACGCTGATGTTGTGCTCGCGTTCCATTTTCTGCGCCGCCTGCAAGGCCCGTGGAACGACCGCGCCGTAGGTAATAACCGTCATGTCTGCGCCCGGCTGTGCGATTCGCGCTTTGCCAAAGGGAATCATGTAATCAGGTCCGGGATTCGGCGCGCGGCCGTAAGTTTCCCGATACAGCCGTTTATGCTCGAGGAAGAGCACGGGATCGTCGCAACGAATCGCCGTGCGGAGCAAGCCAGCCGCGTCGAGTGCGTTCGACGGAAACACGACTCGCAACCCCGGAATATGCGTGAATGTGCTCTCGCCGCATTGGGAGTGGTAAATCGCGCCGCCGGTCAAATATCCGCCAATCGCCACCCGCACCACGCAAGGCGAGGAGAACGCGTTGTTCGATCTCCAGCGAATCAGTGGCAGTTCATCACGAAGCTGCATCATTGCCGGCCAGATGTAATCGAAGAACTGAATTTCGACGACCGGCTTCATTCCGCGCGTGGCCATGCCTGTGGCACGGCCGACAATATTTGCTTCGGCCAGCGGCGAGTTGAATACCCGGTCGGAGCCATACTCAACCTGCAACCCAGCCGTAAGCTTGAATACGCCGCCTTTGCCTTTCACCGATTTCTGCTGGAGGTACTCTTCGCGACTGCAATCGGCAACGTCTTCGCCAAAAATCACGATGCGCTCATCCCGCTTCATCTCCTCGCGCAAGGTTGAGTTAATCAAATCTGCCATGGTTTTTGGCACGGCATCTTTGCCATCTTTGCTTTCCGCAGCAATTGGCTCAGTATCAAATGCAGAAGAAGTTGGATCGAGATCCGGGGAGTAAATAAATTTTTCGACAGAATCGATGGCCGGCAATGCCGCCGCCAAGGCCCGATCCGTCGCGTCCTGTAATTCCTCTTCGACCTGCTTTTCGAGCTTGTTGATGCCTTGCTCGTCCAGGATTCCTTCGCGAATCAGCAGCATCTGCAAGCGCATGATCGGATCGCGGGCTGCATCACGCTGGCGCTCTGCTTCAGGGCGGTAGAGCTTTTCGTCGTCCGACAACGAGTGGGAATAGGGACGAATCACATGCGCATGGATGAATGCGGGGCCATTGCCTTCGCGGCAATAAGCCGCCGAGCGAGAAAACGCGGCATAGCTGGCCGCCAAATCAGTGCCATCCACCTCTTCAAAGTGAAAATTCGGAAAACCCGAGACCAGCCGCGAAATGTTGCCTCCGGCGGTCTGGACTTCCACGGGGACGGAAATCGCGTATTCATTATCCTGCACCACAAAAATCACAGGAATCTTGCGATTGGCCGCTGTGTTCATCGCTTCCCAAAACTCACCTTCACTGCTGGTACCGTCACCGAGAGAAACATAAGTCAGTTCGTCGCCGGTAAACTTTACGTCTTTAAATTGCCGGTAATCGCCGTCAACGCGGGTCGCGGCTTTAGGATGAGCTGCGAAATAGCGCCCAGCCTCGGCGCATCCCACAGCCTGCAAAATCTGGGTGCCCGTGGGCGAAGATTGAGTGACCACGTTGAGGTTCTTGAAGCCCCAGTGCGAGGGCATCTGCCGACCACCCGATTGCGGATCATCGGCCGCGCCTACAGCCATGAGGAACATTTCGTATGGAGTCGCTCCCAAGGTAAGGCACAACGCGCGGTCGCGGTAGTAAGGGTAGTACCAGTCCGTCGGCCGTAAAGCCAGCCCAGCCGCCACTCCTATCGCTTCGTGTCCGGCGCCGGAAATCTGGAAAAAAATCTTCTGCTGGCGCTTGAGCAGGATCTCGCGGTCATCCACCTTCCGCGACATGTACATGATGCGATATGCCTGCACCATTTGGGCCCGCGAAAGGCCCTCATAAGTCTTGCTGGATGTCAGATTTGCCTTGCTCATAACCGCAACTTTGGATGGAGTCTTTGAGCTTGTCGCCATCGAGTACCTGCCCGCTGGGATTGAGACTACATCTCATTGTAAATCCCAAGAGAAATTCGCACATAGAGAATTAATGGCAAGCCAGATAGAGTCGGAAGTCTCTCTCGCAGGAATCGGTAGAGCGGTCCGACCAGATGAGTGCCAGATTTGGCCTGGAGTGAACCTGCCGTTAAGATGTTGAGTGGTCAAGTTTCTGCGCCAATTCGACACTGCGAAAATCAAATTTCTCATCTTTGATTTGGACGGCACGTTGATCGATTCCCGCCTCGACCTGATTCACTCCATCAACGCCATGTTGCGGCATCTAGGGCGGCCCGAATTGCCAGGCGAAGTGGTCGCGTCTTATGTCGGAGACGGCGCGCCCATGCTGGTTCGACGGGCATTGGGCGATCCGGACGACGAAAAGCTCGTGCAAGAAGCGTTGGAATTTTTTCTCGCCTACTATCGTATTCACAAGCTGGATTTCACGCATGTCTATCCGGGAATCAAGGAATCGTTGTCGGCCCTGCAAGCCTCGGGGCGAAAAATGGCGGTCTTGTCGAACAAGCCTGTTCATCCCTCCCGGGCCATCGTCGATGCGCTGGGATTGGGAGAATTTTTCGTGCAGGTTTACGGTGGCAACAGCTTTCCGACCAAAAAGCCTGACCCGCAGGGCGCGAAAGCGTTGCTGCACGAAACAGGATATAGTGCAGGCGAAACATTAATCGTTGGCGACTCGTCTGTGGATGTTCTCACCGGGCGCAACGGTGGAATTCGAGTTTGCGGCGTCACTTATGGATTTGCGCCACATACCTTGCAAGATGCCCCGCCGGATGTGCTGCTCGACGCGCCGGGAGAGTTGGCAGAACTGTTCAGACATTAGGATCGAACCGGGCTCGCTAAAAACGCTGAGGAAAACTGCTCAACGATTCTCTGTGTCCTCTGTGGTTAACGCCTTCACCCGTCCCTTCGTTTACACTTCCGCCAGATGGAAAATTTCACTCCCGCCGAACTCCGCAAGCTTCGCAGCCTGAAAAACCCGTATGGCATTCAGCGATTTCTCGACGACATGCCGTATCATCTCGCCGATACATCGTTCTCGCCGCGCTTCGTTTTGCGGGAGAATACGTCGCATTGTTTTGAAGGCGCGATGCTGGCCGCGGCGGCCTTGCGCGCCAATGGCTATCCCGCTCTCGTATTAGACCTGGAGGCTGAACACGACACGGACCACGTCATTGCGATTTACAAAGAACGGGGCCATTGGGGCGCGATTGCCAAGTCGAATTACACGGGCTGCCGCTATCGTGAACCCGTTTATCGCACATTGCGCGAACTTGCATTGAGTTATTTCGAGGTTTATTTCAACCTCCGCCGCGAACGTACTTTACGAACTTTTTCACGCCCAGTAAACCTCTCTCGCTTCGACAACAAAAATTGGATGACCACCGACCTGCCGCTCTGGTTTATCGCCGAGTATCTGTTTACGATTCATCACACGCCTCTGCTTAAACCCGGAATGGCGAAAAAACTTCATCGTCTCGACGACCGGTCTTTCCGCGCCGGATGCCTTGGCCGCGCCGAAAAATAATGCGTTGCAACTCTGCCCGCATGGGCGTGTTCTAATTCTTCATGCGTTCTGCGGGCCTCTGCGTCGCCTTGTTCCTCAGTTCCCTGTTCGTCGGGTCCGCCGATCTAGCGCTAGCTCAGAGCACTCCTTCTCTACCCATCACCGCCGGAACGCTCAGCCAGGAGCAAATTCAGCAACTAATCCGCACAGTCGCCGACAAGGACATTGAAAACGACAAGAAACTCGCCGACTACACATACGTCGAACACGGCGTCGAGCAACGTCTCGACGGTAAAGGGCGAGTTAAGTCCACCGAATCCAAAACCTACGAGATTCTCGAAATCGCGGGAGACCAGGTACGGCGGTTAATCGCGAAGGATGGCAAACCCCTCAGCGCAAAGGAAGCCGCCAAAGAAGACGAGAAGATCCAAAAGATTATCGACAAACATCAGAACGAATCGGAAGAAGAACGGCGCAAGCAGCAGGAAAAAGAAGCGAAGGAAGTCGAAGAGAATCGGCAGTTTGAGAAGGAAGTGGCCGATGCCTACAACTTCACCCTAACAGGTATTGAGCAGCGAGAAGGGCGCGACACATATGTGATCGCCGCCACACCGAGGCCAGGGTTTCAACCGCACGTCAAAGACGCCAATCTCCTGCCCAAATTCAAATTCCGCGCCTGGATTGATAAAGACGAAATGCAATGGGCCAAGATTGAGATCGAAGCGATTGACACCGTATCATTCGGGCTTTTTCTCGCTCGCATCCACAAAGGCACACGCATCGTTATCGAACAGACGCGCATTAATGATGAAGTGTGGTTGCCCAAGCACGTTGCGGTAAAGTTCGATGCCCGCATCGCCTTGTTTAAGGAGTTCGCCGCGAATCTGGACTTTGTCTATAGCGACTACAAGAAGTTCAGGACCGACATAAAGATTCTGCCTGCGGCATCGCCTTCGGCGAGCCAGCCTTAAAGCCGGAGGAGAACATCCACGCAGCCGAGTCGAAACGCGGACTACGGGGTGACCCGGAAGATTACACCGTTGCCGCTGGCACCGCCTTGGTTCGTCGTGCCGTAAAGATTTCCTCTTTTGTCCCGGATCAAATTGCTGAACGAGTACAGGCCGTCCTTGCCACCGGTGAACGTATAGAGCTCGTTATAAGTCCAGGTTCCGCCGGAGTTGCTTAGCTCATAGACCGTTCCGGCATTGTTGACGCCGTCGCAGTGCGTGGTGGCGAAAATATTTCCGGAGGCGTCGAACATCAGGTCACGGAACGTTCCCGATATACCCCAGCCATCGAGACCATAAATCACGTTGAACGCCCAAGTTCCGTTGGAGGGCGTGAGTTCGAAGATGGCTCCGCCACCGCCATCGGCGCCGGTCCCTCCCTGTGTGGAAGTGCCGTAGAGGTTGCCTGACTTATCAAACGTCAAACCGCCATAAGGAGTACCGCCGTCGCTGCCTAACGCGAAATGGTGCAGAATGGTCTCGGTCCAACCGGATTGCGAGGGCGATAGCTCGAACACAATTCCGTAAGAATAAAGGCCGCCCTGCGAAGCTGTGCCGTAAACATTGCCCGCCGCGTCGAGCGTAACACCTGCAACCGGCTGCGCTCCGTCATTCGCTCGGCCGAAATTGTAGAGCACGGTTTCTTCATTTTTGCCGGTGATTTCGAAAACAGTTCCACTGCCGAGGTTTCCGCCGGACATTGTGGTTCCATAGAGATGGCCCGCCGCGTCGACGGCCAAACGTGCTTCCGGATTCCCGCCGTCATTGCCGCCGGTGAAGGAATACAGCACGACTTCTCCCTTTGGCGTAACTTCGTAAACTACGCCGTATCCATAAGCTCCACCGGAATACGTAGTCCCGTAGAGATTTCCGGCCGCGTCCATGATCAAGCTGGATTCCGGCACCCCTCCGTCTGCTCCACCTGTAAAGTTATGCAGGATGGTTTCGCCATGAGTGTTCAGGCGAAAGACAATGCCGGCTTCATGGCTTCCGCCACTGCTGGTGGTACCGTAAGCATTTTGCCCGGCTGCGTCCATCACCAGGCCTGATAGCGGATTTCCACCATCGCGACCACCACTAAAGCTGTGCAACACAGTAAACGTTTGAGCCTGCGCTCGCGAGTTCGCGATCGGACCGAATGCCCACGCGAACATGAAAATGAATACAGAAATCTTACTGAGGGATACTAACCTGGTTTCCATAAGCCTACGACTTTCCCTGAGATGAGGTGGGTGGATCGTTCCAAATGCGGCTTCTGGCAAGCTTTCCAGAAGTATCGGCAGTTTCCTATACCCGTGCTTCATTGTCAACTATAGTTTGGTACATAAATCATTTTCTGTCCGGACTATGCAGAATTTTGCAGATGTAAGGACAAGATTTCTCTATTCCAAATGGCCGCAGCCTCGCTAATGCTAAAATCTAAGCCTTAGTGACTTCGTCCACTACAGCCAAGCCTCGGCCCGGCGGTTCGGCGTCGTCATTCGATGCTGTCCCGCTTCTCGACCTCCAGCGACAATACAAAGAAATTAAAGAAGAAATTTTGGAGGCGATTGGGCGCGTCTGCGCTTCGCAGCAATTTGTACTCGGCCCGGAAGTTGAAGCGCTCGAGCGCGAGATTGCCGCTTACACGGGCGCGGCGGCGGCGGTTGGCTGCGCCTCGGGAACCGACGCCCTATGGCTGGCGCTCGCGGCCTGCGGCGTCGGGCCCGGCGACTTTGTCATAACGACAGCCTTTAGCTTTTTTGCATCGGCCAGCGCTATCGCGCGCGCCGGCGCCAGGCCAGTCCTGCTCGATGTGGATTCGGAAACGCTGAACCTCGATCCAGGCCTGATAAAGACCAGGCTGCAACGTGGCGGATCTTACAAAATACGCGCGATTTTGCCCGTGCACCTTTATGGGCAATGCGCCGATATGAACGCGCTGCAACCGATTGCTGACGAATTCAAATTGCCGATTATTGAAGACGCCGCGCAGGCCATCGGCGCCAAGTGGAACGGAAAATCGGCGGGATCATTGGGAGTCGCCGCCGCCTTTAGTTTTTATCCAACGAAAAACCTTAGCGCGTATGGCGACGCCGGACTGGTTACCACGCTCGATCCGGACTTTGCAGAACATATGCGCCGTTTGCGCAATCACGGCAGTTCACGCCGTTACTATCACGAAGAATTTGGCTGGAACGCACGCATGGATGGAATCCAGGCTGCGGTTTTGCGCGTCAAGATGCGTCATATCGATCGCTGGAATGAAAGGCGGCGTCGAATCGCGTCCACCTATGATCAGCTTATCGATGAAGCCGGATTAGTGTCAGCGAAACATGCGGCGCCAATTCGGCGGCTGTCTGTTTCTAAGCAAGCGCACCACGTTTTCCATCAGTATGTCGTGCGCGCAGATCGGCGCGACGATTTGCGCAAGTTTCTTGCCGACCGAAAAATCGGCACCGAAGTGTACTATCCCGTTCCGCTGCACTTGCAGGAGTGTTTTATCTATTTGGGATATCGCGAAGGCGATCTACCCGAGTCCGAGCGCGCCGCCAAAGAAGTATTGGCACTGCCGATCTTTCCCGAACTCACCGAAGCCGAGCAAAAGCACGTGGTGGAAACCATCGCAGATTTTTACTCGTAAACTTACCTGCGTTTTCGTGTTTTGACCGCCGGCGCTTCTCCCGGCGCGAGCACGCGCTTCACGATGGGCGTGTTGAGCTTATATTTGCGCTCACTCACATTGCCGCTGTCGTCTTTCACCCGCACGATGAAAACAGGCAACACGCCTTCTTTGTCGAAATTTTCCTGTGTGACGGTCAGAGGAAACACTCCGTTCAGATCATGTTCGCGGTACGCCGTCTCGTAGCGGTGCCGCTTTACGTTCCACGTAAAGACGCGGATCTGGTTGAAGTCGAAGGGCATGCCATCTTTCGCTTCCGTCAAGGCCACGAGATACTGCGAGACGTTCTTGTCTCCGTCAGGCACCTGGTCCAGAACAAAAACCGCGACCATGCGCTGCCCTTCGGCGTATTCCGCAATTTCGAGCGGAACATCGACATCCACCATACGCGCCAGCACCCAACCGACGTGCCCCTGGGCATCGCGAATCAGCCACCAGTCTTCCATGGGGACGGCCTTGCTTTCTTCGTTGGTGGGCTTCATTCCGCCGGGTAGAACCTTCTCGACCGTGCCGCGCTTGAGGAGGGCCAACTTTGCGCCTTCCGCCAATTGATAAAGGTGATCAGTATCGCGCCCGGGAGTAAGGTGGATATTCGTCTCGTTGCGTGTGGTCCCGGCGGCCTGTTGTGGATCGTTCTGCTCCTGCGCAGCCAGTTTCTGGAATCCATCAAAAATCTGTTGACTGACGAGATAACGTTGCTCGATCCAGCCTTCTTCGCCTTTGGCAGTACGAACGCGGGAAAAGCGCCGGTCTTTCTCCAGCACTTCTACGCGTTCTCCGTTCTTGACCACGCCCGTCTTGTTGTAAACCGCTGCCACGTGATCGCGAAGAATGGCTTGGGGTGCGGAAACGTAGGCAATTTCCAGGGGACGACTATGCCGCCGCCAACAACCAGAAAGCAGACTGGCCGTCAACATTGCGAGTGCAGTAAGGCGAAACCACTTTTTCACGGGATTCTACTCACACTATAGCGCACGCACGCCTTATCCCTTCGTCATGGTTTTGGTTCCTGCGCGGCATCCGCTCAGCTTGCAGGGGGCCACGAGCTCGACGCAAGAAACGGGCCTTGTCATCCCGGCCGCTCGCGTTTTCTCACGCGAGCCGAGGGATCTCGCACGAGTTGATGGTTGGCTCTAGCAGTTGGTGAACGCTTGTCAGAGAAATACGGTGCTCTTACCCGCATGCTTTCAACCACTTACAGGCATGTACTAGTGAGTCAAAAATTGGCCCGTAAACCACTGAAAATAAGCCACTTAAAGATGGCCATTAAAACGATTGAATTTGGCGTACACGCCCCGCAAATTCAATTGTGACGTCATAGGTCGGTCGAAGCCTATTTTTCGCGCCCTGAGGGCATCCAGCGAATTGTAGCGCTACCGGGGAAATGGATCGGACCTCCGTTCTCGGCTCGCGGGTGCAAGTTTGGAAACATGAGGCTGGAAAATCGTAAACAAGCAGGTCGCGCTTTCTAGTCACCGAAGCACATGCCGATGGAGCGCGCCGCATGCACTAATTCGCCATTCGGATCGACGCGCTTAAGCTGATGAATGGCTTGGGCGATTTCCACGGCGTCGATGCGCTCGTTGCGCAAGCAAACCATCTTGCCAAATTCCCCTCGCGCGATCAGATCTACAGCAGCCACGCCAAAGCGAGTTCCAAGAATGCGGTCAAAAGGCGTTGGCGACCCGCCGCGCTGAATGTGACCAAGCACGCTCACGCGCACTTCTTTGCCCGTTCCAGCGGCGACGGCATCGCCGATGCGATTGGCGACCGAACCGGTTCGGCGTTGCTCCTTCCATTGCTCGAGCTGTACGCCTTCGGCGACGACGATGATGGTGAAAGGCTTACCTTGCTCTTCGCGTTGTTTGACGTGCTCGCAGATGGCTTTGATCGAGAAAGGGATTTCCGGAATCAGAATCACATGTGCGCCGCCAGCCATGCCGGCTTCAAGGGCAATCCAACCCGCATCACGTCCCATGACTTCGACGACCATAATGCGATGGTGCGATTCCGCGGTCGTATGAATTTTGTCCACGGCGTCGGTCGCAGTAGTCAGCGCGGTGTCGAAACCGAAGGTAATTTCGGTTGCGCCGAGGTCATTGTCGATGGTTTTCGGCACGCCTACGACGTTTAATCCCTTGCGAAAAAGTTCCAGTGCGATGGTCTGTGAGCCATCGCCGCCAATGGTGATAACGGCGTCAATCCCTAACTTTTCTGCATTCTCGATAACTTGCTTGGAGATATCACGTTTGAGTTCGACTCCGTTCTCTGTCGTCACGTATTCAAAGGGGTTGCCGCGATTAGTCGTGCCGAGAATAGTTCCGCCGCGGGGCAGAATTCCGCTAACACTTTGCAACGTCAGCTCGCGAGCACGATCGGGGAAGATAAGGCCATCGAAGCCGTCGGGGATGCCGATGACTTTCCAGTTGTGTTTGAGGATGGCAGACTTAACTGCCGCTCGGATGACCGCGTTAAGCCCGGGAGCGTCTCCGCCCCCGGTGCTGATGCCTATGCAGCGAATGGATGGCATAGTCGGGCAGCTACTGCACAGTCAGTTTCGCTGGGGTTGTTGCATTAATGACGTTCGTCGTGCTGGTATAAGTTGCGTTGACCGTTGCCGTTTCGCCACTGGTTGCGGTAGACAGCGCGTTGATGGTAACACTCGTAGTACCCTGCCCATTGATTTGAAAATCTCCTACGCCGGTACTCCCACTGCCGCCTCCACTCACGGCCGTAATCGCCCAAGTGACCTGAGAAGTTACATTAACAGGTTGTGAACTGCCAGTGACAGTGGCCGTCGCGGTAAAATTCGTGCTCGTGCCATTGATGGGAACAGTGGTGTTGAGTGGGCTGATTGTTATCGCGGTGACATTGGCGAGAACGACGCTCGCAGTCGCAGTTCCGCTCACGGTGCCATACTCCGCCGTAATCGTGACCGGACCACCTACCGAAACTCCGGTTACAAGTCCTGTATTGCTAACCGATGCGATCGTAGCATCGGAGCTCGACCAAGCGGTGCCGCTATTGCCGCTTAAAGTTTGTGTGCTGCCATCATTGAAGGTCGCAGTAGCAGTCATCTGCTGTGTACCGCCCTGGCTCAAATTGATGGTCGATGGCCCGATGGTAAGAGTGGTTGCGGTGGGGTTCTGAAAAAATCCGGTGCAACTGGTGGCTGAGATGAGCGAAAGCGCCATCGCCAGAGAGGCCAGAACTTGCAGTTTGCGCTGAGAAATGAACATGTTAGAGATACACCTGCGAGATGTCATTCCGTCACGATCTCACGCGGCGCAAGTGAAATTGTAGCATTCCGCCACCATTACGCCTAAAGTCAAGAACGCACCAAGGTATGCTGCTTGCAAACGAATAATGAATGATGAGCTTATGGCGTGAAACTCCTTTACAAAGCTGTAATCTAATGGGTTGAGTTCATACCATTTCGATAATCATGCCCTTGACCGACAAATTCGGGCGGCCGATCACCGACCTACGGCTTTCCATCACCGACCGCTGCAACTACAAGTGCGTTTATTGCCGGACGGGCAATGAAGGTGCGTTGTATGGCGACTTGCCGTTCGAAGATTATTTACGGATGGCGCGAGTGCTGGTCGGATTGGGAATACGCAAAGTTCGGCTTACGGGCGGTGAACCGTTGCTGCGCAAAGGCGTCGTGGAGTTTGTAAAGGAATTGGCGAAGCTTAGCCCTCAGGGGTTAAAACCCTCATCGATTTCTGGTACTAACGGCAAGCCTGAAGCTACCCTGTCGGAAAAAGCAGCAGCAGATTCCTCAGGGCTAAAGACCATTCGGAATGACGAGATGGATGGCGTATATGCTGAGTCTCTCGATATTGCTCTGACCACCAATGGCCATCTCCTCGCTGACCTCGCCCAGCCACTTAAAGATGCTGGACTCAACCGCGTGACCGTGAGCATGGATGCGGTTGATCCGGATCGCTTTGCGCGCATTACGCGCGTGCCGGGCGGATATGAGCATATGCTGGCCGGGATACGCGCCGCGCGCCGCGCCGGATTGTGGCCATTGAAAGTGAACTGCGTACTGATGCGCGGCTTCAACGAAGATCAGATCATTCCCTTCGGGATGTTCGCGCGCGAAGAGGGCGTGATCGTGCGCTTTATCGAGTTCATGCCGCTGGAAGAAGACCGCACCTGGTCGCCCACGACCGTGGTCACGCTCGACGAAATACTTGCGCGTATGGCCGAGTACCGGCCGCTGATTGAGATTCCTCATGCGCGCTCGGAGACGGCGCGTCGCTATCGCTTTGACGACGGCATCGGCGAAATTGGTATTATCGCGCCGGTGTCACATCCCTTTTGCGGGCATTGCAGCCGCATTCGCATAACTTCTGACGGAAAAATTCGCACGTGCTTGTTTTCTGTCTGGGACCATGATTTGTACGGACAGATGGAGCGCGGGGCGAACGACGAAGAGTTGGCAGAATTTATTCGCGGCGTGGTGATGAAAAAAGAAGCGCGCCATCATATCGGCGAACCGGATTTCGTGCCGGCCTCGAGGACGATGGTTCACATTGGGGGATAATTTAGCTCAACCAAGGAACGCCGACACTCTTGCAGGCGCGAATGAGAGCGGCATCTAGAGTCGCAAGGGGTAGCCCACCGTCCAGAGCGATGGCGAGATAGGCCGCGTCATAAGCAGTCAGATCAAATTCTCGGGCAAGCGAATGAATTCGAGTAAATGCCGCGTCCGCGCTGGAGGGAACAAGCATGACGGGCAATGCGGTTAAATCTTCGAGGAAGCTTTGAATCAGCGCTTTGGTAATGCGCTTTCGTTTCTCGCAACCGGCAGCGCGTTCAAGACTTCGTGCGGCCAGAATGAGCTTGCAGCGGCAGTATCGCCGCGTAAGAATCGCTCGGTTACTTTTTCAGCCAGTTGGTTAGACTCGGCTTCATCGGGAAAGCACCAAGCCAGTGCAACCGAGGCGTCGAGAACAAACTGACTCACCTGCGTCCTTCGTTAATCAAGTCTTTGATCTTAAGTCCGCCCAGGGACAATTTGTGGCGTTTGCCAAAATTGCCGAGGCGCTGGATGGCCTCCCGGGCCGGCTGGGATTCCGATGACATGCGTTCTTTGAGCAAGTTCTCCCAGCAAGCGCGAGACGCTAGTGTCGCGGCGGGCGGCTTCGATGCGGGCCCAGCGGGCGACGTCTTCCTCGAGAGTCACGGTGACATTGCGGAGGCGCCGATTGTGCGACACGAAACTAGTGTAACACGAAGTTAGTGTTTTCGTGTAATTAGGTCTATATTGTCTATTTAGTTCATTTTGTCTAAAATAGACATTATGAAGACCGTATCCGCTACGGAGGCAAAACAGCGTTTTGCTGCGATCATCGATGCCGCCCAGAGGGAGCCGGTCGTCATACGCCGGCAGAACCGCGATGTGGCCGTAGTCATGTCGCCGGCAGACTATGACCGGATTCGCGGCGCCAGCGTGGTCGAGCTTGACCGGCTTTGCGAGCGCGTCAGCAAACAGGCGGCCAAGCGTGGGATGACCGATAAAGTTCTCGCCGAACTCCTCAAAGACTGACGCGCCAAAAAAAGTGATGCGCGAACTTAAACGCGTCGTAGTTGATACAAACGTTTTTGTCAGCCAGCTCCTGCGCTTCGACTCAGCACCCGGTCGCGCCGCTGAAAAAGCCACTCATACTGCCGTTCTCCTCGTCTCGCTCCCGACCATGAATGAACTGGCGGACATTCTGGCAAAAGCCAAGTTCGATCCTTATGTCACACGGGAGCAGCGGGCGCAGTTCATTCGGCTCATAGCGAACACCGCGGAATTCGTACCTGTCATTCATCGTGTGCGCGAATGTCGCGATCCCAAAGATGACAAGTTTCTCGAAGTCGCTCTAAATGGGAGGGCTGATTTGATTATCACGGGCGACGCGGATTTGTTGGCTTTGCATCCGTGGAGAGAGATTGCGATTCTGACGGCAGCGGATTACCTCAACCGCTGAAACGGAATAATCGGAACAAAGAGTTTGGAAGGCCGCGGAGAATAGTTCGGCGCGACTTTAGCCACCGATTCACGCGAACAAAAACTCCTTCGTTCTTAACTCTTTGATGGTGTCGCGCAGTTTCGCGGCCTTCTCGAACTCAAAGCGTTTGGCGGATTCGCGCATGTCGCTTTCGAGTTTGCTGATGTAGTCGTTCAACTCTTCCTGCGACTTGAACTCGGGAATGCCCTCGGACTCGCTCGCGGTTAGATCGGCGTAATCGGCGGCGACAATGCCCGCCAACGTCATATCGAGTGGACGAATAATAGACTCAGGCGTGATGCCGTTGGCTTCGTTATAGGCTTCCTGAATGGCGCGGCGACGGTCGGTCTCGTTGAGAGCCTTGATCATCGAGTCGGTGCGGCGATCGGCATACAGGATTGCCCGGCCATTGAGATTGCGGGCGCAGCGGCCAATGGTTTGAATCAGCGATCCAGCGGAGCGGAGAAAGCCTTCTTTATCGGCATCGAGAATTGCGACTAACGAGACTTCCGGTAGGTCTAATCCTTCGCGTAAAAGATTGATGCCGATGAGCACATCGAACTCACCCTTGCGCAAATCGCGGAGAATCTTTACCCGCTCCAGCGTTTCAATTTCGGAGTGCATGTAGCGGCACTTGACGCCGACTTCGCTGTAATACTCGGATAAGTCTTCGGCCATGCGCTTGGTCAGCGTCGTGACCAGCACGCGCTCGCCACGTGAAACTCGATCGCGAATTTCATGCAGCAGGTCGTCAATCTGGCCTTTCACGGGACGAATTTCGACTGGAGGGTCGACTAATCCCGTGGGCCGAATGATTTGTTCGATGACCACTCCGGCTGACTTGGTTAGCTCATACGGACCCGGCGTGGCTGAAACGTAAATCATCTGGCCCATGCGGTGCTCGAATTCCTCGAAGGTCAATGGGCGATTATCGAGGGCCGAAGGCATGCGGAATCCATACTCGACTAACGTCTCTTTGCGCGAGCGATCGCCATGATACATGCCATGCAGTTGAGGAACGGTCTGGTGCGATTCGTCAATAAACATCAGGTAATCGCGGGGAAAATAATCGAGCAAAGTCGGCGGAGGCTCGCCGGGAAGGCGTCCGGTAAAGTGGCGCGAGTAGTTTTCGATGCCGTGGCAGTAGCCGACGGACTTGATCATCTCAAGGTCATACATCGTCCGCTGATGTATGCGCTGCGCTTCGACAAGTCTGCCCTGCTTTTCAAGCTCGACTTCCCACCAGGCAAGTTCGGCTTTGATCGATTGCACTGCCGAGGTGCGCGACTCTTCCGACATCACATAGTGTGTCTTGGGATAAATAGGCAGCCGGGAATATTTTTGTTTTACGGTCCCGAACAAGGGATCGATCTGTGACAACGAATCAATTTCGTCGCCGAAAAGCTCGACACGATAGGCCATGTCGTCGTACGTCGGAAAAATTTCGATGACGTCACCACGTACACGGAAGGTTCCACGGCGGAAGTTTTCGTTGGTGCGCTCGTAGAGAATATCCACCAGCTTGCGCGTGATGTCTTCGCGCTTGATCTTCTGACCTTTTTCCAGGAACAGCATCATGCCGTAATAGGCGTCGGGCGAGCCGAGGCCATAAATAGCGCTGACCGAGGCGACGATCAACGCGTCGCGGCGCTCAAACAAAGAGCGAGTAGCGGAGAGGCGCAACTTGTCGAGTTCGTCGTTGATGGTGCTTTCTTTTTCGATGTAAAGATCAGCGGCGGGAACGTAGGCTTCGGGCTGGTAGTAGTCGTAATACGAGACGAAGTATTCAACCGCGTTGTGGGGGAAGAAATTCTTGAACTCATGATAGAGCTGCGCGGCAAGCGTTTTGTTGTGGGCCATGACGATCGAAGGCCGATTGAGCTGTTCAATCACCTTGGCCATGGTGTACGTCTTGCCCGAGCCGGTGACTCCGAGTAGGACCTGATGCTGTTCCCTGTCGGCGAGTCCTCGCACGAGAGATTCGATGGCCTGGCGCTGATCGCCTTGCGGCTTATAAGGGCTGACTAGTTTGAAATCCATTGGGAGCGGGAAGTCTCTCATTTGATTATAGCCAGACCGAGTTGGATGCTTTCTGCACGCCTCAGCGGAACCTCTGCGTGAATTTCCGATGAGCGAGTTTGGCTGTATGCTTTCCCCGTGCAACTATCGGTTGTCTTAATCACCCAAAACGAAGAAGCCAACCTACCGCGAACGCTGGAAAGCGTTATGCCGCTGGTGCGTGATGGGCAGGGCGAAATTATTGTGGTCGATTCCGGCTCGACGGACTCGACCCTGGAGATTGCGAAATCGTTTCGGGCAAGGATCTATCAAGAAAAGTGGAAGGGATTTGCTGGGCAAAAGAATTCGGCGATGGAAAAGGCGTCCGGCGATTGGATTTTGCAGTTGGACGCGGATGAGGCGTTAGAACCGGAACTCGCAGAGGAAATTCGATATTTGATTCTCGGGAAGGCGCGAACTCGAATAAGTGAAGACAATGTCGCGCACATCGACGGCGCTGTCGTCAGCACGACCATTCACGGGTTCTTCATTCCCCGCAAGAACTTCTTTCTTGGCCGCTGGATTAAACATGGCGGCTTTTATCCTGATCCAAAGTTACGTTTAATTCGCCGGGGAGCGGGCAAGTTTGAAGAGTATGGCGCGCATCCCACAATCAAAGCAAATGGCCCGACCGCGCAGTTGAAACATGCCATGCTGCACTACGCCTATCCCACGCTGCGCGGCTACATAGATCACATGAATAGCTATTCTTCGCAAGGGGCGGAGTTCGCAGTTGCGCAGGGCCGACGGGGATTTAGCTTTGCCGACATTGTGATTCGCCCCTGGCTCACATTTGTTTACAACTATTTCATTCGCCTGGGCTTCCTTGACGGCCGCGAAGGACTGCTGCTGCATCTCTATCATTCTGTTTACGTTTCCTGGAAGTACTCAAAGATTTGGGAACAGAGCCGACGATCCAAGTAACGCGCGGTTCTTCTCTTCCCCACATTTGCCGTAAAATGGAGTGTTTGATTCAGGGAGCCATCATGCCGAAAGATAAGTTGCCACAAGTCGCTGAAAGCCCGATTGCTGATGTATTTGAAGGACGTCATCCTTCTGAAGCTGAGAAGCAATGGGCGGAAAAGACGCTTGCGCCCACGTTGGAAAAAGCTCCCGAGAAACCGATAGGCGCGGCTAGCGGCGTAAATGTTGACGAACACGGTCATGCGCGGTTCACGACAATTTCTGGAGTACCGATTCGCCGGCTCTACACCCAAGCTGATCTTCCGGAAGATTGGAGCGGGGAAAAATATCTGGGATTTCCCGGACAGGCCCCGTATACGCGGGGCATTCACGCCAGCGGATATCGCGGCAAGTTGTTCACCATGCGGCAGTTTTCGGGCTTCGCTTCACCGGAAGAAACCAACCAGCGATACAAATATTTGCTGCAAAGCGGCGGCAGCGGATTGTCCGTCGCGTTCGATCTGCCGACGCTAATGGGTTATGACTCCGATCACGCGGCCAGCGAAGGCGAAGTCGGTAAATGCGGGGTGGCGATTGATTCGCTGGAAGACATGGAGATTTTGTTCGACGGCATTGATCTCGAAAAGACGACGGTTTCGATGACCATCAACTCGCCAGCGTCGGTTCTGTGGGCAATGTATTTGGTCGTTGCTGAGAAGCAAGGCGCGGACTGGAAGAAGATCTCCGGCACGTTGCAGAATGACATTCTCAAGGAGTACATCGCGCAGAAGGAATATATCTATCCTCCGGCACCTTCAATGCGGCTGGTGATTGATACTTTTGAATTCGGGTCTAAGTTCACTCCGAAGTTCAATACGATTTCCATCAGTGGATATCACATTCGAGAAGCTGGTTCGACTGCCTTGCAAGAACTGGCATTTACGTTGTACGACGGCGTGGAGTATGTGGAATGGGCATTGCGGCGTGGGCTGGAAGTGGATGAATTTGGGCCGCGGCTAAGTTTCTTCTTTAACGCGCACAACGATTTCTTCGAAGAAATTGCCAAATACCGTGCGGCACGTAAGATTTGGTATCAGGTGATGAAGAATCGCTTCGGCGCCAAGAATGCGCGTACTTGGCTGATGCGATTCCATACCCAAACGGCTGGAGTATCGTTGCCGGCGCAGCAACCGATGAACAATATCGCCCGCGTGGCCTTGCAGGGTTTGGCGGCTGTTCTGGGCGGAACGCAGTCATTGCACACAGACTCTTATGACGAGGCTCTTGCGCTTCCTACCGAGGAAGCAGCTCGTATCGCATTGCGCACGCAGCAAATTATTGCTTATGAATCTGGCGTGACGCAGACGATTGATCCGTTGGGCGGGTCGTATTTCCTGGAAAGTCTGACATTGCAAATGGAACAAGGCGGATTTGATTACTTCAACAAACTCGACGCCATGGGCGGCATGGTAAAGGCGATCGAGCGTGGCTATCCGCAGAAGGAAATTGCCGAAGCGTCTTACCAATATCAGCGAGCCGCGGAAGCGAAAGAGAAAATCACTGTGGGTGTAAACGAATTTGTTATCGAAGAAGAGTCCCCGCATATTCTCTATATTGATGAAACCGTTGCCAAGCAACAAACTGCCAAGCTGAAAGCTTTGCGATCTCGTCGCTTGAACGAAGAAGTTACTCGCCGACTCGATGCCCTTAAAAAAGCTGCGGCGCAGGAACCAAGGGCAGATGTAAACGGCATTTCCCCAGCCAACACGATGCCATACATCGTTGACGCTGTTCGCGCGTATGCCACGGTGGGCGAAATTTGTGAGGCGCTACGTGAAGTATATGGAACCTACACGGAAGTCAGTATCACCTAGGAGCTTCTTTCCCAATTCGGGAATTCTCCGTTCGTTCAGCATAATTCGACGTAAGATAACCATATTTTTGATCTAGGATTGAGGTTGCAATTTGCAACCTCAAATCGCAATGCGACGTGGAACTATGATGAAACGATCAAAGGCCCTCGCCATTCCAGTTGAATCAAGAATAGTGATACTGCGCCAGCAAAGAGTCATTCTCGATACCGATCTGGCTTTGCTTTATGGAGTGCCAGTGAAACGCCTTAATCAGCAGGTAAAACGCAATCAGCTACGGTTTCCGGCGGATTTTGTATTTCGGCTCAGGGCGGCGGAAGAAAAATCTTTGCGGTTGCAAATTGCAACCGCAAACGGTGGACGCGGTGGGAGACGATCGCTCCCGTACGCATTTACAGAACACGGTGCGATCATGGCGGCCGCGGTATTGAATTCCGAGCAGGCGGTGGAGATGAGCATATTCGTGGTGCGCGCGTTTGTAAGGATGCGCGAAATGCTGGCAGGCCACAATCAGATCGCGGCGAAGATTCGAGAATTGGAGAGTCATATAGAAGACCATGACACGGTGATTCGGGATTTAATCGCGGCGATAAAGCAGCTTATGAGTCCAGCTCGAAAACCGAAGCGTAAAATTGGATTTCAACTCCCGCCTGCGGCATAGTGGCATCTGGCATTCGTTTTTTATTCGCTTCGCAATAAATCTGTGATAAAACGTCCGCATGCGTAAAGCGATTAATCATTTAAGAAAATCCGACCCGGTGCTTGCGCAGATCATCGAGCGCGTCGGGCCGTGCAAGATGGCTTATCGCATTCCGGAGTTTGAAAATCTGGCGCGGTCGATTGTTTATCAGCAGTTGAACGGGAACGCGGCCGCAACGATTTTTGCCAGATTGGAAGCTCTGGCCGGTCGGCCCATTACTCCCGAAGGCATCCTGGCTGTAACCGAGGCTCAGATGAGGGCTGCCGGGCTGTCGAAGCAGAAGTTGAGTTATATTCGCGACCTGGCGGCGAAAACTCACGACGGGACGATACAGTTCCCACGCTTGCCTGAAATGAAAGATGAAGAAGTGATCGAGCATTTGACTCAAATCAAAGGCATAGGCACATGGACTGCCCATATGTTTCTGATGTTTGCGCTGCGGAGGCCCAATGTACTGCCCACGGGCGACTATGGGGTGCAGACTGCGATCAAGAAGGCCTACAAGAAGCGTAAACTGCCGAAACCGGCGCATATGGAAAAAATCGCAAAACCGTGGGAACCCTACCGCAGCGTGGCGTGCTGGTATTTGTGGAGAAGTCTCGACGTAGAAACGCTTTAATATCGGCGGTGACTTTCCCACTAAATTGGGCCTTGTGGTTAAATGAAGACAGCATGACAGAGCCCAAAATTCGCGTCCTTGTTGCAAAGCCAGGCTTGGATGGCCATGACCGTGGAGCCAAGGTGATTGCCCGTGCCCTGCGGGATGCGGGCATGGAAGTCATTTATACCGGTTTACGGCAGACGCCAGAAATGATCGTCAGCGCTTCTCTGCAGGAAGATGTTCACGTCATCGGACTTTCCATTCTTTCGGGCGCGCATAATGCCATCGTTCCTCGTGTGATGGATTTGCTCAAACAAAACAAGATGGATGACGTCATCGTAGTCGTCGGCGGCATTATTCCCGATCAGGATGTGGCCAATCTTAAACAGTTGGGTGTAGCCGCAATCTTCCAGCCGGGAACCGCTATGGACGACATCGTCAAATTCATACGTGCGAATGTCAAGCCCCGCGGAGTGCCGGCCTAAACTGGCGACCCGGTAACCGATCATGCCCACGCCCAACCTTTCTGCAACAAAGCGCCAGTTGGAACGTGCCGTTGGCCCTTCGCCGTGGTATTGGGAGACCTTTCCCCCATTCGTAAGCGTCTCGGGCCAGCGATTCACGTGGTCACATCAAGGCGAGCAGGGCGCGGTGGCCTATGTCGTATCTCTGCATCTCCAAAAGGAACCGGACGCGCCCAGACTGGCGCTCAATACATACTGTCGTCCCTTTATTGTTGATGCAAAGCTACTGGGTATTTGGTGTCCCGAAGGACGCAGCATACGTCTCACATGTTTTGATCCTGCCCAACTTAAAGCTTTTGATATGGGTGAGATTGCAGGATGGTTTAAACAATCTTCAGAGCGCATTTACGCTGCAACTCCGCCCGTGGCGGAGTTCGAACTCCCGCTAAATCTTCCCCAGGGCACGCACAAAATTGATGTCCCAGACGCGTTGCGTTCTGTGGACGAGTTGATTATTCCTACCAGCTATCCCGCCAAAGGCCCCGACGACGCTGCATTTGCGATTTACGTGCTCTATCTGCGCGCTGGCTTGGTGGATGTACTTCCCCAGCGATGGTTCACGGCAAGTCAGTATCAGGTCGGCAAGCAATGGATCACGAGGGTAATTCGCGACCCGGAAACACAGCGCCTGGTCGGTGAGTGCTTTGGATCAGGCACTTTCCAACTCGAGGAAGATGGTTGCCGGTTAGAGCGCTGGCTCGAGAGGAAATAGATTGGCGACCGGTTTCCAGATCGACCGCCAGGGTCATCTCTCTATACTTCGTCTGATTTCAGACGACAACCGAAATCGTCTTACTCACTCCTTCATCCAATCGATGCATCAAGCGTTGTGCGACCTGGCAATTGAAAGGTGTCCTGTCGTCATCACGGGGAATGAAGACTGCTTTTCGGTGGGGGCTGACCTCCACGAGATTGCTGAGCTTTCGGGCCCGGGTGCGTATGAGTTCTCGAAATCGGGTGAACTGCTAATGAATTTGGTGGCGCAATTTCCCGCACCCGTAACTGCGGCGATTTCTGGCTTTTGCATGGGTGGAGGTCTGGATCTCGCGCTCGCCTGTCGTCTGCGAATCGTCGCTCGTAATGGATTATTCGGGCATCGCGGGGCGGCACTCGGATTAATGACGGGCTGGGGCGGGACGCAGCGGCTACCGCGACTGGTGGGTAAGGCGCGTGCGCTACAGATATTTGCCACCGCGGAGACGATTACGGCTCCGGAAGCTCTGCACATCGGCTTAGTGGACTGCATTGCCGATGATCCGGTTGGCGAAGTCGTCCGTCGGGCGGAACACTCACGTTTGCGCGCTTCGCCTATGCTGTTGTAGGGTAAAGAGTTTCGTATTTCTTCCTATGGCAGACCGCAAGGAACTCACTCCTCCATCTGTTTCGCCGAAGTTGGAATCACGCGTCGATCCAACGTCCGCACGTTTCGAAGCCAATATGCGATTTTTGGCGGATATGGTGGCGCAGGTGCGCAACGATGAAGAGAAGATTCGCGAAGGCGGTGGGGCAAGAGCGATTGAAAGCCAGCACGGTAAAGGCCGGCTGACGGCGCGGGAGCGCATTGCGCGACTGGTGGATCCCGGTTCCTTTCTCGAGCTCGGAAGCTTCGCCGCCTATGGAATGTACGAGGAATGGGGCGGTGCGGCATCAGCCGGGGTGATCACCGGGCTGGCACGAATTCACACGCGCCTGGTGATGATTATTGCCAATGACGCAACCGTAAAAGCTGGCGCGTTCTTTCCGATGACGTCAAAGAAAGTCATCAGAGCCCAAAATATCGCGATCGAGAACCACATTCCAACGATTTATCTGGTCGATTCCGCTGGCGTATTTTTACCTTTGCAGGAAGATGTATTCCCAGATACCGACGACTTTGGCCGCGTATTTCGCAACAATGCCGTAATGTCGGCAATGGGCATACCCCAGATTGCTGCGATTATGGGGATGTGCGTCGCGGGTGGGGGCTACCTTCCCGTGATGTGCGATCACGTACTAATGACCGATGGCAGCGGATTGTTTCTGGCGGGCCCGGCATTGGTGCAAGCCGCGATTGGACAGAAGGTGTCTGCCGAAGAACTGGGCGGCGCAGCGATGCACTCAGCTATAAGTGGGACGGTCGATTTCCGCGAACCCAATGATGAAGCATGCATTGAACGAGTGCGGGCCATTGTTGAGAAATGGGGATATCGGCGCCAGTCGCCGTGGGACCGGCGCAAACCCGAGAACCCTGCGTTCTCGACAGAAGAAATCTATGGGATTTACGATTCTTCTCCGGCTCGGCCTTATGACATGAAGGAGATCATCGCGCGCATCGTGGATGGGAGCCGATTTGACGAGTACAAACCCGAATATGGCAAGACCTTGGTATGCGGTTACGCCCGGATTGGCGGGTTCGCCGTAGGAATCGTTGCCAATCAGAAGTTGCATGCGCAAGCAACTGACCATGAAGGCAAGAAGCGTGTCGAATTTGGCGGTGTGATTTATACCGAGTCGGCGGAGAAAGCTGCGCGGTTCATAATGGATTGCAATCAAAGCCTGATTCCATTGGTTTTCTTGCATGACGTGAACGGGTTTATGGTGGGCCGCGATGCCGAGTGGAGTGGAATTATAAAAGCCGGCGCGAAGATGGTGAACGCGGTTTCCAATTCGGTAGTGCCGAAGATTACCGTAATTGTTGGCGGCTCGTTCGGCGCCGGGCACTATGCGATGTGCGGCAAAGCCTATGATCCGCGTTTCGTCTTCGCGTGGCCGACCGCCCGCTACGCGGTGATGAGCGGAGATTCGGCAGCGGCAACGCTGGTTGAAATCAAGATTCGTCAATTGGAACGTGGCGGCAAGAAGTTAAGCGAGGAAGAACGCAAAGAGTTGTTCGATGCCACTAAAAAAACGTACGAGGAGCAAACCGACCCTCGCTACGGGGCTGCCCGGCTGTGGATTGACAAAATTATTGATCCTCTAGAGACGCGTGACGTAATCACGCAGGCCCTCGAAGCGGCAGCGCTCAACCCGGATGTGCCGGAGTTTAAGGTTGGAGTGCTGCAAACGTGAGTCCTTCGAACGAAGTCAAGCTCATCGAGTGTCCGCGAGATGCCTGGCAAGGATTGCAAGGCCAGATTCCTACGCATATCAAGACGGAATATCTAAAGACGCTAATCAGCACGGGGTTTAAGCATATTGATGCTATTTCGTTTGTCTCCCCGAAAGCAGTTCCCCAAATGGCCGATTCCACCGAGGTATTGAAAGACCTCGATCCTCCGGATGACGTGGAAATCATAGCCATCGTAGTGAACGAGAAGGGCGCGGAGCGGGCGATCGAGACTCAGGCTGTGCGCACGTTGGGTTTCCCTTATTCGGTTTCGCCGACGTTCTTACAAAATAATCAGCGTCAAACTATGGAAGACGCCATCGAAGAACTTGAGAAGATCAGAAACAAAGCAGAAGACGCGGGACTGGGCACAGTTGTCTATATCTCCATGGCATTCGGCAACCCTTACGGTGATCAATGGAATGTTGGCGAAGTCGTGGATGCGGTTGACTTGTTGGAATCGACCGGAGTTCGAACCATTTCGCTAGCCGATACAGTCGGTATGGCCGGGCCAAAACAGATTCATGAACTGGTTTCCGCGGTGAATACGAAATACGATTACCTGGAGATCGGCGTCCACTTGCATAGCCGGCCGGATGCAGCGAGCGAAAAGATTTTGGCCGCTTATGAAGCTGGCTGCCGCCGGTTTGATTCGGCGCTGGCAGGCCTTGGCGGTTGCCCCTTCGCGCAAGATCAATTGGTTGGAAATATTGCGACAGAGAAAGTTATCGAAGCTTTGAAGAGCCGCAATGCGAAGCTGCCAGCGCTCAAACCGCTGGACGCTTTGTTGAGAGCATCTGAAGCAATTGGCGCGAGATATACGAAATCCGAAGTGGATTGAACATGACTTACGACACGATTCAGCTCAAGAGCGACGGGCGTGTGGCCACCGTTAGATTCAATCGTCCCGACAAACGCAATGCCATTAGTTTCCAGCTCGTGGATGAACTCATGCACGCGCTGGACGAAACCGAGACGTCAGGCGTGCAGGCGCTCATTCTTACAGGCGCAGGCAAAGCATTTTGCGCCGGCATGGACCTCGATGAGCTGAAGTCGTTGGTAGGCAAGACACACGAAGAGAATGTGAAAGATTCTGCCCGCATGGCCGAGATGTTTCGCCGTCTTTACGAATATCCTCTGCCGACCATTGCAGCGGTCAATGGCGCGGCCGTTGCGGGCGGTACGGGCTTGGCGACGATGTGCGACTTTACGCTCTCTGTGCCGGAAGCAAAATACGGCTATACCGAAGTACGCATTGGCTTTGTGCCAGCGATCGTCTCGTCTATTCTCGTCTGGCAGGTCGGACACAAGATTGCCCGCGATTTACTCATTACCGGACGTCTTTTCGATGCACAGGAAGCGCATCGGTACGGGCTCGTCAATGAGATTGTTGCGCCCGAACAGCTTGATGCACGGGCTCGTGAACTCGCAGAACAGATCCTTGCCAATAGCCCGACATCTGTTCGCGCGACCAAACGGCTCATCAACAGCTTTATCGCCAAACAACTTGACGCTCAAATTGCTGAAGCAATCGAAGACAACGCGCGCATTCGCACAACCGCGGACTTCCGCGAAGGCGTGGCGTCTTTCCTGGAGAAGCGTAAACCCGTTTGGAGCGGCAAGTGAACCAGAGTTTAGTTTGTGAAACGCGCCTGCGCGTGCGTTACGCGGAGACCGATCGCATGGGAGTGGTTTATCACTCCAACTATCTCGTTTGGTTTGAAGTCGGGCGAGTTGAATGGCTGCGCCAGATGGGTTTTTCCTATCGTGAAATGGAAGAACAGGAAGACTTAGCAATCGCGGTAGTGGATGTTCATTGCCGATACAAAGCGCCAGCACGATATGACGAGGAACTCATTGTACGAACGTCTATAAAGAATGTCCGGGAATGCATGATTCACTTTTTGTACGAAGTGGTGCGGGCCGACGATGGTGTTTTATTAGCGGAAGGCGATACGACTCATCTGGTTGTCGGGCGGGACATGAAAGTCAAAGCCATCCCAGAAAAATATATGTCCGTCTTTCGGAAAGCATTAGGCCGCTAGGCTGGTGTGGCGCCAGTAATCCCTTGGAGTCCCAGATCTTTCGCGATACTCTTCAGCGCGTCGATGCAAAAGCCGATGTGCTCATCAAGATCGAGCCCTAATTCGGCGGTACCATTGATGATGTCGTCGCGATTCACTTTGCGAGCAAAGGCTTTATCCTTCATTCTCTTTCTGACGGATTTGACGTCCACTTCAGCGAGGGACTTGCCGGGTTTAATCAGTGCCACTGCCGTAATAAATCCGGCCAGCTCATCGCAGGCGAAGAGCGCTTTCTCCATCGCGGAATCACGCGTGATTCCCGTATATTCCGCGTGTGACATGATCGCGCGGCGAATTTCGTCTGAATATCCGCGTTCTTTCAATATCTCATTCCCTTTGTACGGATGATCTTCGAGACTGGGATAGCGGTCGTAATCGAAATCATGCAGCAGTCCGACCAGACCCCATAAATCCTCATCGCTGGAAAATCTGCGCGCATACGCACGCATACATGCCTCCACAGCAAGTGCATGTTTGCGCAAACTTTCTGATTGGGTGAACTCAGTTAGTAAACACCACGCCGTTTCACGATCAATCGCCATAATGCGTTGCTTTCTATGTAATTTGTATAGTTCAATCAGGTTTTTCGTGTAGAACCAGTGACGTCACTGAAGATTCTACTTGACATCCACAGGCCGTATGACTCAAATTACGCAACAGATCGGAATCGTGTTCAAGATTCCGGGAGTAGCCTCGCTCTGGCACTCCCACACTCGATGGCCACAACACTTGCCCCGGTCGATTCACGGGAAGTTGTCCGTTGCGACCACTGTCTACTTGTTCAATTTCGTACAACCAATGACCTTTGCCGGCGGTGTCATGCTTCTTTGGACGAAGAAGAACCAGAGCCCGTCGTAGCTATCCCCATGCCGGCGATGCTTCCGCCGCCCGGACATGGCCGTGGACATCTGAATCTCGCGTCGTCGATTCGCTCCTTGCGTCTGCGCAGCGGATTAAGCCAACGCCAATTGGCGACCCGCATGTCGGTGCCGCGAACCTACGTCTCGAAAATTGAGAATGAAAAGGCCACCCCAACATTGTCGTCTTTGGAAAGATTGGCGCGAGCTTTGGAAGTCACCGTGCCCGATCTTCTAAGCGGCGGCGAGCGCAATCGTCAGGAAGAAATCCGCGAACTTATGCAGGATCCGTTCATCGCGGAGATGATGCCGTTCATGGCAAAGCTCAACGGAATGCAACTCTCCAGCGTTCTGGCGCAGGTGCGGGACTTGACGGTTCGTCCGCGTCGCAGCGCATAAGAATTTTTATCCGGGCGTCACAGCCAACTGCAACGCCGGGGCCGCAAGGTCCCGGCATTTTTATGCTTCCAGCTTATGTTTCCAGGCGAAACCGCGTTTCGGCAAGGCGGTACATCCGACGCCAGACAAGACGGTTCGTGGTGACCACTATGGCGGCCATGACCATTGTGGAAGCAAGTAGCAACGTGAAATCGCCGCTGTCGCTGGCCCGGCTAATCGTTGCCCCAAGGCCGGTCGTGAAATAGGTCTGTCCTTTGAAGTGAAAATATTCGGCCACGATGCTCGCATTCCACGCACCGCCCGACGCGGTTACCAGCCCCGTGACCAAGTAAGGGAAAATTCCGGGCAGAATCAGCTTGCGCCAGCGCTGCCAGCCATGAATGCCGCAAATCATGCAGGCTTCCTTCAAATCCGTGGGAATGGCTATAGCACCTGCTATCACATTAAACAGGATGTACCACTGCGTGCCGAGCAAGAGCAGGACGATGGAACCAATGCCGAGTCCGCCGCCTAATCGAATCAATAGCAACAGCACAACTGGAAATAATGCCGTGGCGGGCACTGACGCCGCAATCTGTGCGAGCGGCTGGGCGATGCGAGCCAGTCGCGGATGAAATCCGATCATCACACCAACGGGGATGGTCCAGGCGGCACCGAGGAGCAGCGTGATGTTGACACGCAAAAACGTCGCGCCAAGTCCTAAAGCGAGATCCGCTCCCTCCGACTTTGTAATGCCTGCAAGCATGATGGCTACGCGCGTTATCGAATAGGTAATCAGCCCAAGGGCTATCACTCCCAAGAGCCGCATGAGCCAGACTTCGTATGTTTTTTTTGTACTCACGACTTGGCGAGTACTGTGTTTTCTCGCAAAATACGCCATCAACGATTCCCGTAAAGGAAATAGCGCTTTCTTGCGGAGTAGCGCCAGGCTGTGGGAATGTTGCATCAGATTGAGCACCCAGGAGCGCGGGGTATCGCTGCTTTCCACTTGCTCTACTTTGAATTTCTCTGCCCACGCGATCACTGGACGCCACACAAATTGATCCAGCAAGACGATGACTGTAATCATGGTTGCGACGCCCCACAAGATCGAGCGCGTGTCGCCTTCGCTGGCCGCAGTTTGGAGATACGATCCCAATCCGGGGAGCCGAAAATCGCGGGAACCCAAAACGAACATTTCGCAGGCCATCAGAAAAAACCATCCACCAGCCACTGACATCATGGAATTCCACACGAGGCCAATCGCTGCATAAGGCAATTCAACTTGGACAAACCGCTGCCACCAGCTGAAGTGGTAAATGCGCGCCGCTTCGCGCATATCGCGGGGAATGCTCTTGAGAGACGAATAAAAACTGAACGCCATATTCCAAACCTGCCCTGTAAAAATCAGCAGAATGGCGCCCAATTCTACTCCCAATTGCCGACTGGGAAACAGCGCCACCATCGCAAGCATTACACCCGGTAAAAAACTGAGAACGGGAATCGACTGCAAAACATCCAGCAAGGGAATCATGAAGCGCTCGGCCTTGCCGTTGTAAGCGGCTACATATCCGTACACGAGCGTGAAGGCGAGGCTGAACGCGTAAGCCACGATGATCCGCAACAACGAGAAGCCGGCATAGACGGGAAGCATCCACGCGCTGCGTGATATTTCCACTTCCGGGGTAAACGGCCCAAACCAGGTACGCGCCACTGCGATCAAGCCATAGAACAGCGCTATCGCCGCTCCGAACATCAGCAAATCCGGCAGGTGTGAAGGCTCCAGCTTTGGCAACAGGGACCACAAGCGGTAGGGTGCGAGTGAAGTCCCGCTGGCTTGCTTCTTCATGACTTGGATGGAGCGGGATGGATTTCCACGAGCGGCTCGCTTAGAACCAGCCGCTCATTATCGGGGTCGTGATCGAAAATCTCGGCGTATCGTCCCCAATTCATGGCCGTATCGAACTGGCGTTCAACCTCATCAGCACTGAAATGGTCGTCAAGGATGTCGTGGAAGAACTCATCGGAAATGGAATGATCGGCTTTCGCCTTCAGAACACCCTCTATGCACTGGAGAATGGTGACGTGTTTGAGGGCGGCATCGCGGAACAACATTTTGCGGGTTTGAATATCGGCCTCGGCGAAAGCGATGCCTTCGGGAGTAATCTGCACGTCGCCTTCAGTCAGCTTGGCGAACTCGAGAATAGTGGCAGCATCGATGATGGGCAAAAGATCATCCACGTCCATCGCCAACTTTTCCGCGAGGCGGTATAGATCGTCATGGCCTCCGCCGTCATTGAGAATTTCGAGCAGGCCGCTGATGCCGGCGGTGCGGGCATGCGGCAGCATCTGATATTTTTGTCGCGGTGGACGAGTGGCCGAAGGAGTAGATTGACCTGGCCTCGAGACGATCTCAGCGTCCGGCTGAGTCATGATTTTGTAGATGTAGTCCACAAACTCGACAAATTTTGCAGCCTTTCGATCGCGCGGATGCGGCAGGGTAATTTCGAAATCGGAGCGGATATGGCCGGGATTCTTTCCTAAAACGATCACCCGGTCGGCGAGTAGCACTGACTCCTCGATGTTGTGCGTGACTACGAAGATCGCCCTGGTCGGAATTTTCTTGCTCAGCCATAGTTCGAGAAGTTCTCCGCGCAGTGTTTCGGCGGTCAGTACATCAAGCGCTGAAAATGGCTCATCCATAAATAAGACTTCCGGTTCGACTACCAGAGCGCGGGCAAAGCCGACCCGCTGTTTCATACCGCCGGAGAGTTCTTTAGGATACGCAGTCTCGAAGCCGTCCAATCCTACCGTGTCCAAAATTTTGAGCGCGCGCTTTCGGCGCTCGATCGGGGCGACTCCTCTAGCCTCCAATGGCGCCTCAACATTCTCGAGCACATTCAGCCACGGGAACAAAGCGAAGCTTTGGAAAACAATGGCTACGTTGGGAGGTTCGCTCCCTACAGGCTGACCGTGCCAGAGCACATGGCCGGATGAAGGGGTAGAAAGTCCCGTGAGCATTCGCAGGAATGTGGATTTGCCCGAACCGGAAGGCCCCAGTAACGCAATGATTCTGCCCGTAGACACGTCGAGGTCAGTAGGCGCGATAACCTCAATACGATTACCGTCCGGCTGGGTATAGAACTTCTCGACCGCGCGAGCTTCGATGATGGCATCGGACAAGGAATTTCACCGGTTCAACGTATATATACGATATTAGCCGCACACGGGAACTAGCTTTGTTGCAGAAATGTTAAAAGCGGAACTATGCCGCAAATTCCTCGTGTGCCGAAATCGCTGCCGGTTGAGGCAAACGATCCGTAATTTCTGCCAGACTGGCGAGGCGTTGCGCCAATTCGGGTACCAGCGATCCAGTCGGCATGCGCCAACGATAGTTGCCCTCCGGTTTGCTGGGTATGTTCAAGCGCGATTCACTGCCCAAACTGAGGACGTCTTGCATCGGAATCACTGACAGGTCAGCCACAGAGCCTTGTGCGGCCCGGATTAAGGCCCAGTTCACGCCGTCATCGCTTCGGCCAACCAGCGACTCTACGTCCGCTCGTTCCCTTTCACCGAGCGACTGCCACCAACCAAGGATTGTATCGTTGTCGTGCGTGCCCGTATAAACAACGCGATTGGGGACCAGACGATGCGGCAGATAAACGTGCGCGCCGACATCGCCGAATCCAAACTGCAACACTGCCATGCCCGGAACGCCTAAACGCTCTCTAAGCGCGACCACGTCCGGTGTAATGACGCCTAGATCTTCGGCGAAAAACGGCAGTGAGCCGAGGGCCTCGTGTAAAGCGCGGAACAAATCGTCGCCGGGACCATCCACCCACCGGCCATGAATCGCCGTCGGCTCATGTGCCGGGATCTCCCAGAACTGCGCAAATCCGCGGAAATGGTCCAGGCGGATGTAATCACAGGTCTTAGTGGCCCAACGAAGGCGCTGAATCCACCATTCATAGCCTTGTTCGCGCAATATACGCCAATCGTAGAGTGGATTGCCCCATCGTTGGCCGTTTGCGCTGTAAGCATCAGGCGGGACGCCAGATACGACTTCCGGAGTTAGATCGTCTTTTAGACGGTAATGCTCGCGGTGCGCCCACACATCCGCGCTATCATAGTCCACGAATATGGCCACATCGCCTACCATACGAATGGACTTGGGGGCGCATGCTGCCCGCAGAGCCTGCCATTGTTCCCAGAAGAAGAACTGGATGACACGGGTAACGGCAATTTCCGTTGCCAGCTCATCACGCGCATTTTCTAGAGACTGGGGTTCCCGCCGTGCCAATCCGGAGGGCCATTGGTTCCAACTTTGCCCTTCATGGCGGTTCCGCAGCGCATCGAAGAGCACATAATCCTCGAGCCACCAGCTGTTTTCTGCGCAGAAGCGGTCAAAGCGAGAACGCGGCGCGCCGGATGCAGTGTCGAGGAACCGGCCCGCCGCCATCGAGAGCAGCGGCGGCTTGACACGTTGCACCGACTCGTAATCCACCGTATCCCCAGCCTCGGGCAGATTCGAGAGGTCGGATGCATCCAGCCATCCGTGCTCTGCCAACCGTTCGAGGCTGATCAACAAGGGATTTCCAGCAAATGCCGAGGTCGAAGAATAAGGAGAATTGCCGTTGGCAGGCGGCCCTATCGGCAAGACTTGCCACAGGCCTTGTTTCGCGGAACTGAGAAAATCAAGGAATTTGTACGCCGCAGGTCCAAAATCCCCGATGCCTCCGCGCGACGGCAGCGAAGTGGGATGGAGCAAGATTCCAGTAGCGCGCGGAAATGACATCGGCCTTCTTTTGCTGCACGGTGAACCCTGCCGGGCCTCGCCTTTATTCGCCCTGATCGCCACCTTGCGCGCGGGTCAAGCGATTCAGTTCATCTTGATTGATTTTGATTTTGCCAGACTTCTGCATCTGGTCATGTAGATTCATGACGAACATGCCGAAGATTTCGGCCTGCTTGTTTTGCAGCAGCGAATCGCGTACCTGATCTTTCTTGGCGGCATACTCCAAGTCGT
Organism: Terriglobia bacterium; assembly: GCA_963702965.1. Classification (GTDB taxonomy): domain Bacteria; phylum Acidobacteriota; class Terriglobia; order Terriglobales; family Acidobacteriaceae; genus JAJPHW01. The sequence continues at coordinate 1,465,762 of OY969776.1, read as the reverse complement.
TGGGCTCCTGCCGGTCCGTGACCGTAAGCACGACCCCGTTGTTGGCATCTCCAATCGGCCCGCTGATATCGCCAATCTTCATGGAAAATGCCACCGAAGCGTTGCCCGCCATGGAACCGATATCTGGAACCTGGCCGTCAGGCGCTACGAAATCGCTCGTTTTCATAGTGGCGCCCAATTCCTTGGCGGCTTTCTTCAAGTCGTGCTCCGCTTTCGCGCGATCGGACAACTCTTGCGTCTTCTGGCTCAGTAAGGTTTGCGCCTGCTGGTTCTTGAATTCCTCCTCCAATTTGGCCTTCACTTCGTCGAAGGTCGGCGTGGCAGGAGGTTGGATGGCCTCGACGTGGAATATTGCCACCCCTTGCGGAACGGCAGCCTCATCAGCCGGCGACTTGTCAGCAGCACTGAAAACAGCGTCCATGAACTGCGGGGCCGGGCCAATTCCTGGCAAGGCATCGGCGCGGCTCACAAAGTCCGTGTTGACCGCCTGCAATCCCTTGGCGGCCGCTGCTTTATCGAGGCCTTCGCTCTTGGCTTGAGCCAGCAAAGCATCTGCTTGGGCGGAGAGTTCTTGCGATGCCTTTAATTGCTTAATGACAGGTTCAATCTCTGGCCGAACCTCGCTTAGCGTTTTTAAATGTGCTTCTTGCTTGTCGTCCACATGAATAATGTGGAACCCATAGCTGCTCTGCACCAAGTCGCTCGTCGCACCCTTGGGCAAGCCAAAAGCTGCTTTCTCGAACTCGGGGACCGTACGGCCCCGGCCGATCCACCCGATCGAGCCGCCGTTCTTCGCGCTGGCCGTGTCCTCGGAATACTTTTCAGCCAACTTAGAAAAGTCGCCGCCAGCTTTGAGCTGCTTCAAAACATCTTCGGCCTTCTTGCGCGCTGCTTCCACACCATTCGGGTCGATTTTGCCGTTGGCGTCGGGTAGTGGCGTTTTGATCAAGATGTGGCGCACGTTGACTTGGTCACCCGTACGGTATTCATCGCGGTGCTGATCGTAGTAAGCCTGCAAATCCGCCGTACTGACCTGAATCTGATTGGCAATCTTTGTGCTATCCAACACGACATACTCAATCTTCCGCTTCTCTGGAATCGAGTTCTTGTAAGTCGCCTGATTGCGGTCGTAGAAGGCTTTCAACTCAGCGTCGGTAGGATGAATTCCCTTTAAGATCGCGTCTTTGCTCAGAACTGCATATTCCAGTTTGACCTTAACGTTGCGCTTCTCAAACTCCTGCCTCACTTCGGCATCGGTGACGGACGCGCTTCCGGCGATCACGTTTCGCAACTTGTCGAGCAGGATCTGATCTTTCACCCCGTCTTCAAACATGGGCACGGTCAAGTCGTGCTGCTGCAAAAGCGCTTCGTATTCGCTCTGGCCAATGAAAGTTCCGTTGGGAAAGAAAACGCTGGAGTAACGCCCGTGCTGCAATTCGTCGCGCACTTCCTCGTCGGTCGCTCGTAAGCCCAGTTCGCGCGCTTCCTTAACGATGAGCTTCTGCTGAATCAGGGTTTCCGCCGCCCGTTGGGCAAAATAGGGCAGCAACGCCGCCATTTGCGCTCCACCCTGGGGGAATTGCTGTTGCAGCATGCCGCGGGCCTGACGTTGCACATCGACGGCCGTAACCGGATCGCCCATGACCGTGGCAACGACACCTGCACCCGGCGCGCCGATTCCCAAGCTCGTGCCTAATCCGCCCGGGATAAGCGTAATCACCATGGCAGCACAAATGACCAACAACATGCCGCCGAGAATGACCTTCTTCAGCGGGCCCGGAGTTTGCAGAAAACGAATCATGTTCTTCCTATGTGCCTATAAATGTAAAAGGAGTGCAAGGCAGACACAGTTATTATAAACCAGGCTTTCCCAAGCACGCCGAGCAAGCACAGCGTCCGAGGCAGATGGAATTTAACATAAAGACCTGGTTCGCAAAAATCGGTTAAATCCCGCTATTGAAACGCATCAATAAAACGTGCTATCAACTCAGGACGGACATTTAGGCTGAACCTGTACGATGTGCGAAAGGAACTCAATTGCGAAAACAAGGCCGACCCGGATCGATTCCTTCTCTCGTGATATTTCTGCTTGCCACGACCATAATCGTGGCTGCGCAGCAGGCCACGGCATCTCCAAAGGCAAATTCCGCGACGCTTGCCCTTCGTGAAGGGTGGCAACTACAGTCCTCGGCGAAAGTTGACCAATCCGGCGCAATCGTTTCGACGCCCAAATTCGTCCCACAAGGTTGGCGCACAGTTTCCGTTCCCACGACCGTTGTCGCCGCACTGGTTCAGCAGAAGGTCTATCCCGACCCGGACTTCGCGATGAACCTGCGGTCGTTTCCTGGCATGACCTATCCCATTGGTTCCAATTTTTCGAACCAGCCGATGCAGCAGGACAGCCCTTTCATCGTGCCGTGGTGGTATCGCAAGAGTTTCGAAATTCCAGTGACCGACAAAGGCAAAACCCTCTGGCTGCGCTTTGGCGGAATTAACTATCGCGCAAACATTTGGCTCAACGGCAAGCAGATCGCTAATTCCAATGACGTCGCGGGGGCATGGCGCACCTACGAATTCAATATTACAGACGCGACGCTCATCGGCAAGACCAACGTCCTTGCCGTTGAAGTCTTTTCCCCAACCGAAAGCGATCTTGCCATCACATTCGTGGATTGGAACCCCGCGCCACCCGACAAGAACATGGGTCTGTGGCGCAGCGTAGAAATCGTAGCTAGCGGCCCTGTCGCGCTACGCTACCCAACGGTCGTCTCCAAAGTCGATTCACCGGAAAATGGCAAGGCGCACCTTACAGTCACCGCTTTGCTGAAGAACGCCGCGAATCAGCCCATCAATGGCACGCTCACTGGAAAAATCGAAGGCATCGAATTTTCTCAAAACGTCGAACTGGCGGCCAACGAATCAAAAGACGTCACCTTCACCCCAGAGCAGTTCCCGCAGTTAGATCTAGATCATCCGAAGCTGTGGTGGCCGGCGCAGATGGGCCAGCCCAATCTGCATAATTTACATCTTGAATTTGTCACGGGCGGCAAGATTTCCGACTCGTCGGACACGCAATTTGGCATCCGGCAAGTCACTTCCGAACTCAACGCTAATAACGGGCGCGTCTTCTCAATCAACGGAAAGAAGATTCTTATCCGCGGCGGTGGTTGGTCGCCCGATATGATGCTGCGGGAAAACGCCCAGCGCCTCCAAGACGAATTCCGCTATGTGCAAGACATGGGACTCAACACCATTCGACTCGAAGGCAAACTTGAAACTAAAGAATTCTTCGATTTGGCGGATCGCAAGGGCATTCTAGTGATGGCAGGTTGGTGCTGTTGTGACCATTGGGAACATTGGCCCAACTGGAAGCCGGCTGACTTTGCCATTGCCGCGCAATCTTTGCGGGATCAGATTTATCGCCTGCGCTCGCATCCAAGTCTGGTGATGTGGCTCAACGGAAGCGACAATCCGCCGCCGCCGGACGTTGAGCAAATGTATTTGAAAATCGAAAGCGACCTCATGTGGCCAAATCCGGTGATCTCCTCAGCGACGGCGAAAACTACTTCTGTCACTGGCGTTAGCGGAGTCAAAATGTCCGGCCCTTACGAATACGTCGCACCCAGCTATTGGCAGGAAGATTCGCTCAGCACAATGGCAGCACACAAGGACTGCAATCTGGGGGGCTGCGGCGGGGCTCACGGCTTCAACTCCGAAACCAGCCCCGGCCCGGCCGTTCCCCCGATTGAGAGTATTCGCGCCATGGTTGGCAAAGACCATCTCTGGCCGATTGATAACACATGGAATTACCACGCAGGCGGTGGAGTATTTGGCGATATTCACGTTTTCTCCGATGCCATCAGCGCACGTTACGGAGCTCCTACTAGCGTGCAGGATTACGCTTATAAGGCGCAAATCCTAGGGTACGAGGGCATTCGCGCCATGTTCGAGGCTTACAGCCGCAACAAGTACGCATCGTCAGGCATCATCCAGTGGATGCTCAACAATGCCTGGCCTTCGATGATCTGGCACCTTTACGACTACTATCTGCGCCCCGGTGGCACTTATTTCGGCGCAAAGACGGCCATGCAGCCGCTTCACCCCATTTACGGCTACGATGACCACTCTATCTACGTCGTAAGCAGCCAGTACGAAGACGCGAAAGACCTCAAGCTTACGACCCGGGTGTTGAATCTGGATATGAGTGAGAAGTTCTCTCACGAAGACGCGCTTGATGCAGCATCTGACAGTACGCAGAAAATTCTGACGCTGCCCGATGTACAGGGCTTGAGCGCAACCTATTTTCTGGTTTTGCGTTTAGAAGATGGCAGCGGCAAACTTGTGGGATCGAATTTCTATTGGCTCTCCACCAAAGCCGAAACCATTGATTGGACTAATTCCACTTGGTACACCACGCCGACTGCGTCCTATGCCGACTTCACTGCGCTGTCACAATTGCCGAAAGTGAAACTGAACGTGAGCGAACGCAGCGAGCGTAAGAACGACGAGGCCGTCACACATGTGACCATCGAAAACCCAACCAAGAGCCTGGCATTTTTTGTGAGACTGAAACTGGACAAAAGTAAAGGCGGCGAAGAAATTCTGCCTGTCATCTGGCAGGACAATTACATTTCGCTGCTCCCCGGTGAAAAACGCGAGATCATTGCGGCGTATCGAACAGCCGAATTGGGCGCGGCAAAGCCGGCAATCGAAGTCAGCGGCTGGAACGTGGAGTAAACCCCGTTGCAAAGACTTCATCCGGCAAAAACGAAAACGCCCCAAACTGTATTACAGTGTGGGACGTTCGTCGAACAGCCCTCCCCCGAAGTCTGCTCACGAACAACACTACCGCTTGGCCATAATTCTGAGAATGGCCCTTGAGTGCCATTGCATACCCACGAAGGAGCGATTCTCGGGTTCGAACCCGAGAAGTCCAAGGGAAACTATTCCGCAGGCACGTCGAAGTTCACCAGATCGCTTTGGAACCCTCTAGTTTTCCAGGCTCCATAAGCGATACCCGCAACCATCCAGATAGATCCCACAATCATGGCCAGCTTCGAGAGGTGAATCCAGATGAATAGGCAGATAATGAAGCCCAACACGGGCGGGACGAGCTGTCCCAATGTTCGGTCTTCCCCGCGAATGTAATAGTGAGTGAGCGCTGCTAGATTTACGCCCATAAAAGCGATCAAGGCCCCAAAGTTAAGCAGCTCCGCGCCATTGTCGTACGTAATAAGAAATGCGCCAACGAGGGCAATCACTCCCACGAACAGCACGTTGTTTGAGGGAATTCGCGTCTTAGGATGAATGACGCCAAAAAACCCCTTGGGGATGGCACCACTCCGCCCCATGCCGTACAGCAGCCTGGCCGCACCGAGTTGCGATCCCATGCCCGATCCGATGGTCGCAATCAACAATGTGAGGCTGATCGCTTTCGTCATCAGAGGACCGCCAGCGATTGCGGCCACGTGGCTGAAAGCATTCTCAACTTCGTTGGCCCCAAAAATATACTGGGAGCTCAACAACTGCGCACCATAGACTTCAGCCGCCGCTAGAAATCCCGTGATCACGCAAACCAGCACCGTCGCGAGGAAGATATTGCGCCTCGGATTGTCCACTTCTTCCGACAAAGTTGAAATTCCGTCAAAACCAATGTAGGTAAGAACTGCAACTGAGGTCCCGTGGAAAACCCGGTTTATCGTAAAGGTTTCGGGATTATAAAAAGGCCGTAGAAAGTACGCCTCGGGATACTGGGGCAGCCGAAAGATATACCGGATCGTGTACCAGAAAAAAGCGACGATGACCGCGCCCATGATCGCGCATAAAATCTGATTAATGCGCGCGGATGTTTGCACTCCCCGGAGGTTCAGTGCAGTAAATAACACCGCGAAAATTATGGGCCAGAACAGGCCGGGATAAGGAAGCTGGAAGCGGGTGCCGCTCAACAGATCTGCCATTGCCTTGGCGCACCAGATGGTACAGATCAATGGATTGAGAATATAGTCCATCGTCATGCTCCAACCGGTGACATAGCCGAGCGAGGGATGCAGTTCGCGGCCGACGTAGGTATAGGCTGAGCCCGCGCTTGGATACACGCGCGCCATGCGACCGTAACTCATCGCGGTGAATACCATCGCCACCATCGCAATCAAAATCGATGTGACGACATGGCCGCCGCCCGCATTGCTGAAGACTCCGTACGCTGGCATCGGCGCGGTCGGCTGAATGACGATGATGCCGTAGAGAATGAGGTCCCATAAAGTCAGGGACCGGCGCAGGCGCGGAGCAGAAGCGGTCGTGGTTTCCATCCGCGTGCTATTGGATTATGGATGGCTACAAAGTGTCAAGATTAAAACGATTTAGTTGAAGCTGTGGAATAACTTATTCAACGCCCTATTTCGTGTAGAACCTTCCGCCGAGGGCTTGATCGCAACCACCGCCACGGGTGTTTTCCCACTGCATTTGCAAGAGCCAGTTGTAAGTGCCGAAAGTCTCGTTATAAGCCCCATGGCCAGCAAGAGTTTTGTAAGGACCAAACTTCCACTGACACTTGTCTGCGACCTCATTGCCTTGAGAATCGTACCAGGCGTTCAGGTCGGGATCGGTCACCGTTTCAACCGCTTCGTGCGCCATGATGGAAGCCATCGCATCGGCACCGCTGTCTCCGTTGGGGCTGAGACTCTGTGCTTCACAGGCTGACGGACAGCGGGCAGGGTTGCCGACAAAGGCGTACTTGATGTCGGTACCAAGAAGGTTGGTGTGCTCATGCCATCCGCAATAAAGTTTGCAGAAGCCAGACGACTCGGCGACATCAGAAGAAGTTAGTACAAAATAAATTGCGTTAGAATCTCGCGGTAGTCCTTCACCGATGGCATTGGTAACGATTGTCCGCACATCAGCGTCTGCAAGATTCTTGCCCCGGCTGTAATTGTTCCGGATCGAAGCCACCTCGCCGAGATTGCCGCTCACATTGCCCGTGGTGTCTCCATAAGTGGTCGTAATCTTGAAATAGGGCGAACCGCCCATGCCGCGCGTAGGAGCGAAGAGCGTATCGATCAGCCCAACCGTCTGCTGCCGGTCAGAAGCCGTAGGGCCGGTCGTCCAATTGCCATACCAGATGAAATAAACATGCACGGGGCTGCCGTGCATGACAGGGCCGCCGTGGTAGATGATTCCATTGCCCGAGTGGACATAACCCGCAACAGTACCGCCGCGATTATTTGCGAGGTCGGGCGCGCTTGCTTGACCTCTTACAGGAACTTCAACCGCCCAGCCCTTGCCAGTGGGGACGAGTTGCGTTCCAGTTTGCGCCGCGACTAGCGCTGCCGTGGTCAGAATTAATGCCAGAATTAAAAGATGACGACGCATTTACTCTCCGCTTATAAACTGCGCCGATTACAGCGCTGCAAGAGTTATACGTGGGGCCGGGAGGGCGAACAAATTACGCCGGGGCTGGTGAGTGGTTACCAAAAGGTTACCTTCCCATGTGGCAGGTTATGAAGGACTTATGTAATTTCCAGCTCGCGACCTTCGCCGTTAGCGCGATGGATAGTCGAACGCGAAACCCCGGGCTTCATGGCCTGACATATAGCGCGTGTTGTATTGCAGGAGATAATCGACGTGCGCCTCGTCGAGTGGGAATGATCGTGCGGGCGGGTAATTCTTCATGCTCGAATACGGGAGAGGCGCGACCCGATCAAAGTCGAAAGCGTAGAAATCCATGTCTTTCTCGTAGCCGTCCGCGGCAAAGAAATAGTCGCGCGTCCACCCGCTGGGCAGCGGCGGCAGACGCGAAGGATCGAAGTCGAGTTTAACCTCGTCGCCTGAGCCAAAAATGGCAACGCGATCGTCGAGATCGGTGAGCAGCGGGAGCACATCGCCATAGCGAGTGTAGTTTCCGGAGGGACGCGTGTAAGGGCCGGTGGGGCTGGCCTCTTCATAGATATAAGCGACGTTGCCGGGCGGCTGATTTTCGATTTTTCGGGGAAAGCCATGGAAATCTAGATCCGCGCGAGCGAGCGGAACTTCCGAAACGCGGTTGGGTTGATCTTGCTTTGCGCGGCTGATAAGAATGTTGTCCCAATAGATTTGCAAATTCGTCGTGATGCGAATGCGGCGAGTGCCGATCGGCAATCTCCCAGTGAGATCCGCAGTCATCGTGCGCGGGCCGCCCGCAGGAAAGCCAAAGTCGTCAATCACACGGACCCATTTACCGTTTGCGTTGAGGGCTTCCACGTACGGCGCGATGGGTTCGATTCCTGCCTGACTGGCGGCATACATGCTGGTGGCTGTGAAGTATTCAATTTCGCCGTGCATTAGCAGCCATAGCGGGCCGCCGGCGTAGGCGGCGCCGAGATCGAGTTCCAGCGAATGCGGTTCGGTGAATCCGGCAAACTGCAAAACTTTGAAGTCGACGACGAAATGATGGGCCAGCAAGTCGGGAAGAATGTCGTGTCCGTGTTCATCTCTCGCCGCCGCAGGCGGTTCCGCGTTCTGGCTAAAGACAACTTTGAACGGGGGGTACGGCGGATTCGACGCAAAATATTCGTTGGGATAAACGTCGAGCGCGGCAGGGTGATCAACAGCGAGCAAACGAACGCGATCGAGATAAACCGCTTCTTCCAGTGGCTCCATGAAGCGGAAACTTAGCTGGCCGTCTTTCGGTTGGAGCGAACGGTCGAGCTTGACGTATTCGACTGGACGCGCGATATTGCGTTCATTGGGCGCGACCCAGTGGCCAATTGCCCCCGCGCCGAGCATGTCGGCGACTAGCACATAGCCTTTGCCATCCCATGCAAAGAGGGTAGGGCAGGAGCTGCCACGGCGGTCAATCTCCGTAATAGATTGGGCTTGATCGGCGGCAATTTCGACTTCGTCTTGTAAAACTCCCGTCGGCCAGAGCATCCGGACCACGTCAGCTTGCTTTTCCTGGCCAAGACCAATCACAATGTCAGTCGAATTTTGGCCGAGGTAGCCGTTCGATCCGTAGATTTCATACTTCTGGCGATTGCCGCCAGCGAAGACTTCGACTTTACTTCCAATGGCGCTCTTATTGTCATTGAGTCCCTTTAGCGAAAGACGCAGCCAGTGATTTTTGTTGGCACCGACATTCTTCAAAAGCACGGCGGGACCATGATTTTGGGTGATCAGAAGATCCGTCGTGCCGTCGCCGTCAAAATCGGCCGTGGCTATCGAGCGAGGACCTTTAAGTTGAATTTTGTCGAGGCCGACGTCGGCCGTGACGTCTTTCCATCCGTCGGGACCAAGATTGCGAAAGAGACGAACTTCACCTTTGCCGTCTTTCGTTTCTCCTACGGCCGCGAGATCAACCCATCCGTCATTGTCATAGTCGAAGGCGGCGAGTCCGAAGGCACGGGCCCAAATGGGAGTGGGAAACACCCAATTGTCAAAGCTTTGATCGTTATTGTTTCTCCAAAGAGTGATACTCGGCTCACCAAAATGAGTAAAGGCTAAATCCATCCAGTCGTCGTGGTTGAAGTCGAGAACTGCCACTGCGATTGCGGCTTGCTTCATTTGCGAGGTCCAAGGAGTTTTGGCTACAAACTTTCCCTCGCGCGGGTTCCCTAAGATAATCGCCGACTTGCGTGGGCCAGGAGCTATGAGGTCAACCGCTCTGTCGTTGTTGTAATCGCTCCCAATTGCAGAAAAACTCGAATCGGTCATCCCCAAATCAGATGTGACATTCGTGAATATGCCGTTGCCATCGTTACGCCACATCGCGTTTCGGCCGACGGAATCCAACTCGTGCCATATCGGAGTCTGCCGATCGGCACGAGCAATATAAAGATCCAGGTCGCTGTCGTGGTCGTAATCAACAAAAAGAAGGCCGGCGTTCGGCCCCTCACTCGTAATTCCCGCTTCACGAGTAACATCTTTGAATTTTCCGTTCTTCTCATTGTGCAGGAGCATCAGTCGGTCGCTCAAGCTCACGGCGAGATCCGTTGCGCCGTCATTGTCGTAATCCCCGGCGGTGCAGGCTATGGCATGAAGAGACGGATCTAGTCCGGCTTTCTTGGTGACGTCTTCGAACTTGCCATTGCCGAGATTGTGATAAAGCGCCATGCCGCCTTGCGGGCCGTTGTCTGCGATGAAAATGTCGGGTTTGCCGTCGCCATCGTAATCGAAAACGCAAGCCCCCGGACCGAAATATCCTGCGAGATCATCACCTTTGTTTAAAGACTTGAAGCCAAGCCCAGCCTCGGCGGTCACATCCACAAACTGCACGGGAACCTGCGGCGGAACTTTTTGCGGCGCCAAAGGAGATTGCTCCGTGAGCGAATATCTTCCTTGTTCCCCATAGGCGAGGCTGATGGGCGTCCCCAGCTTTTTCTGCGTGATGTATTGAAAGCGCTGAAGATTTTCTTTTGCCTTGGCTGAATCTCCAGACTGCTGGTAAGCACGTGCCAGGCCGAATTGCGCTGAAGCATGGTAGGGATTCAGTTTGAGCGCGTGGTTGAAGCAATCCATCGCTTGCGGGAACTGCTTGAGCTGGGCGTAGACCGACCCAAGAAAATACCAGGTGTCGGGATCGTTGGGATCAATTTCAGTAACGTGGCGAAAAGCGCCCACAGCGTGTTCTGGCGAGTTGCTACTTTTGTAGAGAAGGCCGAGGTTGTACCAGGCGAAGGGATCTTTGGGAGTTTGTTGGCTGGCGTTTTCGAGAATCTGTTGAGATGCTTCAATTTGGCCGAGGTTCAGAAGCGCAATGCCTTGATTCAGCTTTGCAATTTGCAGATTTGGGTCGAGCTTTGCGGCTTGCTGGAATAAATGCAACCCCTTTTCGAACGATTGCTGATTCATATATCCCGCGCCGAGGTTATTGAGCCGGGCGGATTCGGCGGGATTACTCTGAGCAGCGGCGAACGGAATCAGTGCGACAAAGATTGCAAGTGATCGAGCAATAAGTACGCGCAGCATTTCAGAAGATTTAAACACAGTTGTGGCATAGGAGCGATTATTTCCACGGCTGATGATAAGAGCTTGTTGTAACGATTCCTTTGCCCTCCTGGATGGTCACGGTTTGCCCAGCGTTGACATTCGTGAGCTTGTCCACGCGGCCGCTTGGCCATTTAATTTCAACAGAATCAGCCTTCGTCGCGGAGTTTAGACCGAAGGTCAAGATCAGTTCACTCTGCGAAAGATAGCTTGAGCCGCTGTGGACGGTCTTGGTTTGATCATCCTTGCCTGAAATCACGCGCACGCTCGCGCCAATGCCATCACGGTTGGACTCTGTCCCTACGAGCTTGATACGCAGACTGCGGTTGGTCCCATTCTGACTATGAAATAAGTATGCGCGCCCGCCGTTGGTGGTGAGCAGAATGTCGGGGAAGCCATCATTGTCTATATCGGCATACGCTGCGCCGCGCGCGACTTTGGGGCTGGCAAAATCCGCACCGAGAGTTTGCGTGACTTCTTGAAATTTGCCTCCGCTTAGATTGCGGAACAGATGAGGCGGCTCGGCATAGCGGACGCGCTTTTGCACCCGTTCAATGGCATCTTCAATATGCCCATCAGCCACGAAAATATCCTGCCAGCCGTCGTTATCGTAATCGAAGAAAAAGCAGCCGAAACCAAGCGTCACCAGAGTGGCGCGGCCGACTTCCGATGTCGGAGCATTGTCTACAAACAAATCGTTGCCTTCGTTGTGGTAGAGCGACAGCATCTGATTGGCAAAATTCGTAATGATGATGCTGGGCTTGCCCGAACGGTCATAGTCGGCGGCATCTACACCCATACCGGCGCGGGCCACGCCGTCTTCACTAAAAGCAATGCCTGCGGAGACGCCTCTTTCGGCAAAGGTTCCGTCGTGCTGATTAATGTAGAGCTTGTTGGGCTGGGTATCGTTCGCCAGCAGAATGTCGGGCCAACCGTCTCCGTCGGCATCGAGAATCGCAACGCCGAGCCCTTTTGAATTGGGATCGTACAACTTCGCTTTTTGCGTGGCGTCCTCAAACTTGCCATTACCCAGGTTGTGCCAAAGCCGCGCGGAGCTTCCTTTATACGATTCCGGCGTGCAATACGATTTATGCGTGCCGTCAATAGTGCAGAATAGATCGCTCTTTTCCGACCAATCAACGTAATTGGCCACGACCAGATCGAGTTTGCCGTCGCGATCGTAGTCCACCCACGCGGCGCTGGTGGAAAAACCGGTGGTGCCCAGGAGTCCTGCGGATTTCGTCACATCGCTGAAAGTGCCGTTGCCATTGTTGTGAAACAAATGACTCTGGCCGAGCGCGCTGATAAAAATATCGTCGAAGCCATCGTTGTCATAGTCGCCGATGGCTGCTCCCATTCCGTACATGGGGATGGCAAGGCCAGCTTTGCGCGTCACATCAGTAAATGTGCCGTCATGGTTGTTGTGATAGAGCTTCGGTGTAGTGGCTGTACCAGGGTGGCCCGGCCAATTCTCGCCATTGATCAGCAGTATGTCAGGCCAGCCATCATTGTCGTAATCAATGAAAGCGCAACCGGGACCCATTGTTTCGGGTAGGTATTTTTTTCCGAAAGCGCCATCGTTGTGCTTGAAATTAATTCCGGCCTTGGCGGTAATATCGCGGTATTGGATCTGTTGAGCCGAGACATACGAAGAAAGAAGTGCAATCAGCAGAAACAACTTGCTCATTATTGTGCCGCTCCTATGGGCGTCGCGTTCGTGAGCGAGCTTTGCTCGAAGGAATGGATCTTGTGGCGGCGATTGCCATGGCCAACGGAGGCCGCGGCTATGCCGATTGGCACAGGCAAGGGCACCGAGACGTGTTCATGAATGGCCTGGCGTTCGTTGTTGTCTTCAGGATGCAACTGGCGATAAGGCCCGGTGATAACTTGCGAAGATTCGTCAGCTTTGAAACGGAGATAGCGTTCTTCGTGCTCGCTCGCCATCTTGTTGTCACCCAATCCACGATAGCTAAGCATCAGATTGTAATGGGCCTGCAAATCCTCAGGATCAATGACTAAAACAGATTGCAATGTCGTGACTGCCTCCGAATATTTACGCTGCAAGAAAAGAACGCGGCCGAGATCGTTCAACGCCACCCGATCCCGCGGATACTGCGCAAGCACCTGATGCAAATGATCGGCGGCGCCATCATAGTCGCCTTCACTCCGCAGAACGCGCGCATAGAAATAATGGGCGCGGGCCAGGTGAGGGCTGATCGCCAGGGCTTTTTCAAGAACAGCACGCGCGCGCTGCATGTCGCCTTCCTGCACGGCGCAACGGCCGATGTTCACCCATCCATCGGGATTGTTGGGGGCTATCTCAGTAATTTTTTGGAAGGCCGCAGCGGCTCCCTTCAAATCGCCCTGAAGAAATAAACCAATGCCGTAGTCATTCCAGCGCTGCCAATCATCAACTTGCAGGATTTGTTGCGGCGGCTGCTTGGGAGCGCCGCGCTGGGCGACGTCCAGCGTAACTTCATTCTCGGCGACGGCAATAATGGGCAAATCTGGAATTTTTTCTTCCTTTGCCGAAATCCCTTGTAAAGGAGCCGTAAATACAAACTTGCGGTCGTCGTAGCTTGGCGTAACCGCCGCATCGCCGTTGGGATCGGGCATGCCCGCGAAAGCAAATTGCGTATTCCACCAGGAGAATTTGCGGTAGCACAAGCGGGCATGCAACGTGATTTTGTTCCCAGCGTTTTCCGGAATGTGCAGACGATAGTGGACGGTATCGGCAGCGCCCGGCGGAATCAAATGAACGTAAACCACTGCCCGCGTAGCCCAGGCATTACGCTTATTGATCGGGTTGCCGTGCCCGTCAATCTGCAAGGAGCGGTAAAAGTGTGCACCTTTTTCCACCGGTCCCTTGCCATTGTCCTCGACCATTCCACTCCAGAAAATTGTTTGGCCTTTGTCATCGGTGGCTTTCAGTTCGAGCCAGGTATCAAAAGCATCCACAGTGCCGCCGGGGAAAAAGTGCCCGACACCTTTCGTTCGCACCACAACTTCGACGCGCACCGTATCACCACGTCGTACAACCGCGTGCACCCGGTTCAGCGGGGCCGTAACCGGCTCAACCGCTGTCTCCACGGCAGGAGTAATCTTGCTTTCGGCTTCCTCGCCGACCGCAAAAGAAGTCGAGATATCGGACTGCTCTCGCGCTGCTGATTTGATTTCCCCGGTTTCCGGAGTAATGCCAAAAATATCCACCGTCACCTTATTACTCTTCAGGAAGTCTTCGGTGACCTTAAGTTGCGTGGCATCTTCGTTGGCCGTGGGAACTGCCGTGTTCGCTCCTGGAAAACGATGGGAGTGCACGAAGCCGTTGATGTTGCCCATGTCCGCAGAGTGCGTCAGCGGCATATGGCAATCGGCGCACTGTGCCGGTTTGGGCGGGTAATAGAAAGACCGGGCGCCCTGCCCTGAAACCCCGCTTGCCTGCCAGTTGTCGTATTCATTAAAGCCGCGCAACCAACGATAGTGGTTTACAGGAACATCAAGATGCACTTTGTGACACGTCGAACAAAATTCCGCTGTCTGGTCGCGCATGAAGGGCTTTAGGAAAACCCGCCGATGCGGCTCAGGATTCATCCTGACCAGAAAATCGTGAAGCGTGCGGACGACAGGATTCTTGCTGGCGGCGAGTTCATGCAACTTGGGATATTCCAGATAAAAATCAGCTTGGCCCATTGTGCTCTTCACGCGAGCGATGGAATGGCACATCATGCAGCCAAGGCCGGCCTGAGCCGCGGGCGTGTGCACGATCTGCTTGATCGGCGTATCCATTTTCCCGCTGTATAGAACTGCCGGATCATGGCAGCCGCCACACCACTTTGACGGCTTCGTGCCGATGGTGTCCTGCATATACTCGATGCTTTTGCGGTACCACTGATTGTTGAACGACGAGAAGTGATGCATCGAACTGAACCATTGCTTGTAAATGTCCTGATGGCAGCGCTCGCAGGATTGCGATTCCATGAAATATTCGCTGGGAATATGCTCTCCACCGTACACCTGCGCCGAACTAGGAAAGAACGGGCCCTGCGCGCCATCGCCTTCGGTGTCCATCGTGGCTGGCGGTTCGGCGGGATTTTCGATACGGGCGCGATTTTGCCAGCGCGCTTCGCGCAGATAACGAGCGCCGACACCGACGCCCGCAAGTACAAGCAGAACAATGGCGATACGTGTCGCAGCCCCGGCTACGCCCGGCGATAACCATCCGCGCTTCCCTGCCCATTCCGCAAATAAATTCCCGCTCCGGCCAACGACACCAGAATGTGCGCGTAGAGCCAATTCCATTCTGCTCGCGGCGTGCCGGTCTTGATCAGAATCAGCCCGAGGATTGCTCCGCCCAGAAGAAGAACCCAGCCGATTCGGCCGAAGAGGCTCGCATGCTGCCATGCCCGATAGAAATAAACTGCCAATAGGAGAGTGGCGGCAATTCCTGCGAGTACATGCAGTAAAACCACGCCCGCATAAAACACATTTGCCTGCGGAAACGCATAAAGATAGCTGGCCGAAGCCGCCAGAAAAATAAAAAGCCCTATCATCAAGCGCCAGCCGGCGCTAACCAGTGTATTTTCAGTGGCCAACATAGACGGGATAAGTCGAACCGCGTAAGCGTATTCGGTCTTCGAAGCAGAGGCAACAGTATAAAAGTACTAGATGACGCAATTGGCTCATCCTATCGTCGGCGTAATCTGGCGGCCGTATTCGCGTTCAAGAATGTCCGCGACCTCCAGCACCATCTCTTCCTCCCACGGCCGGCCCGCAACTTGCACACCAATAGGCAAGCCTCCCACTGAATAGCCCACCGGAACTACCGCCGCAGGCATGCCGAGGAGGTTGAACCATTCGCAGTAACTCCAGGCATCGAGATATTTGACGGTTTGATTATCGATATCCCACTCCCGCTCGCCATGTTTGAACGCTGGGATCGAAGCAACCGGGCACAACAAAATTGGATACCTCCGCATTTGTGCGAAAATTTTCATTCGCAGCAAGTCGCGCTGCATCCACGCCTCCAGCAGCGTATCGGCAGTATGCGGAGGCTCGCCAGCAACCCACTCGCAAAATTGACGCAGCGTTGGACTCAGCTCGGCTTCACGTCCACTCAACATCGGCCGCAGCAGCATGCCTCCGGCGATGCCGAAGAAAGCCCACCAAGCCTGCCGTGCCTGCTCGAGGCCCTCCGGGCGAAAAGGCTCAACTCGGAATCCCGCGCAGCGCAGGGCCTCAACCGCGGTTCTAATGGCGGTTCGTGTCTCGTCTGTCACGGGCGCACGGCCATCGTCTTCAAAATAGCCGATGCAAATTTTCTTTGTCTCTTCCCTGCTTGGCCAACGTACCGGGACCGGCGCAGCTGATGGATCGCCGTCGTCCGGCCCTTGGATCACTTCGAAGAGCAGTTTTAAATCGGCGACCGTGCGTGCCATCGGCCCGACTACGCCAAGTAATGCAAACGGCCCGGCAGACTGCGGAAAATGTCCCGTCGACGGGATGCGTCCGGGTGTGGGCTTTAACCCGCAAATTCCACAGAAGTGCGCAGGGACGCGAATCGATCCTCCGCCGTCACTGCCCACACCTCCAGCGGCTAAACCAGCAGCAATCGCAGCCGCTTCTCCTCCGCTCGACCCTCCAGCCGTGCGCGATAAATCCCAGGGATTGTTCGTACGCCCATACAAGAGGTTGTCGGTTTCCCATGCCATCAATAGCTCAGGGGTATTGGTCACGCCGAGAATGATTGCCCCCGCAGCGCGAAGACGGCGAACTAGCGGAGCATCTTCCTGTCCAATCATGCCTTCGCGCAACCGTGTGCCAGCCTCATAAGGCATGCCCGCCACTTCGATTGCGCTCTTGATGCTGATGGGCACACCATGCAATGTCCCGATGGCGGCCTCCGACTTCAGTTTCTCTTCAGACACGCGCGCTTGCTTACGAGCGCCTTCGACATCAACCTTAATGAAAGCATTCAATCGCGGATTCAGCTTCTCAATTCTCGTGAGGTGCTCGTTGACCAGTTCAATCGGCGAAATTTCCCTCCGCCGAATCCGTTCCGCCATCTCATTCGCCGATAGAAAATTGAGTTCTGCCATAAATGCACTCGGAACCCGCCACCAGCACAGCGGACTCGTCCACGTCGGACCGTCCTTGAAATAGAATGGGGGTAGACGCGCCCTGAGTCAAAAGTTCGGCGTGTTCACCCTTCATAAGGAGAAAGCCATGCAGCACACTCCGCGGTTTCTAAAGATCATCGAAGATTCCAAAACGCGCATCAAAGAAACGAGTGTTGATGCCGTCAAGCAGCGGTTAGACCGCAACGATAATTTCATCTTGATCGATGTTCGCGAAGAGAGCGAGTTCGCCAAAGACCATCTGCCAACCGCGATCCATCTGGGCAAAGGCATTATCGAGCGCGACATCGAAACCCGCGTGCCAGATATCAAGGCTCCCCTCGTACTCTACTGTGGCGGCGGTTTTCGCTCTGCGCTGGCTGCCGATAACTTACAAAAAATGGGCTACACCAATGTGCTTTCCATGGATGGCGGTATCCGCGAGTGGCGCGAGAAGAACTTCCCGCTCACAAAAGATTAGCGACCGCTAACAATGCCGTCCGGAAGTACCTTCGTAACTTGATGTAACCACACCTATCCCTGAACATTGATGGCGCATACTACTGCGTTCGAAATCATGGAAAAAGAACTGGTTAATTTATCTGGAAATACCGCTGCGGCCGCTGGCCGCGCTCCCAATCGCTCGGTGGAATTTGTTTTAGAACAGGCCGGCACGCCTGATAAATTTTGCGCGGCTCTGGCGAAATTGTTCGCCGTCCGCCCGACCGAGGTCGCATTGCTGCGATTGGAAAAATCGCTGCTCAAGTTTCTCTATCCTGACGAACTAAAGACAGCCGGCGCCATTCCAATTTCCAGTTCCACGGCTATCGCTGCGCACACCGCCAGCAGCAAGAAGATTGAAATCTTCAACAATTTCGCCAAAGTAAAACACGCCAGCGTTTTTGAAACCGTCAAACTCGCCCGTCCTGAAGCGCAGGAACCGCAAACCATCGAAGTTGAGACTCAGCAGCCGAGCATTCAAAAGCTCATGTCCGCGCCCTTAATGAACGAGCAAAAGTTGGTGGGTGTGATTCAAATTTGCCGCAAGGGGTTCAGCCTCGGTTCGGCCGGTCCGGACTTCACTGACGCCGACCTCAAGCAACTCAAGCTTGCAAGCGGCATCCTCGCAAAAAAAGACTTCATGAGCGCCAAGCCCTGACTCTACATTTCTCGACGTTCAACAAATTTTAAACTTTCGTCGCGAAAGACGCGCATCCATTCGCCTGTAGCGAACAGGTAGAATGTATGGTCGATGAATAACGACCTCATCTTCGACTGGAACCAGCGCCAGCCCGAACTGCTGCGCCCCAACAAGCCCGTCCGCCTGACCGACGAAACTCTCCGCGACGGTCTGCAATCGCCCTCCGTCCGCGACCCCTCCATCGAAGAAAAAATTCACATTCTCCATTTAATGGAGTCACTCGGCATCAACTCGCTCGACCTCGGACTTCCCGGCGCAGGTCCGCGCGCCGTAGAGCACGTCGAAGCTCTCGCTCGCGAAATCGTTTCCGCGAAAATGAAAATCAAGCCCTACTGCGCCGCGCGAACCCTAGAAAGCGACATTCGACCCATCGCCGAAATCACGCAGCGCACCGGATTGCCCATCGAAGTCGCCGCCTTCATCGGCTCCAGCCCCATCCGCCGTTACACCGAAAATTGGACCGACGATTTTCTCCTGCAAACCACCGAAAAAGCCGTGAAGTTCACCGTCTCGGTTGGCCTCGATTGCATGTACGTCACCGAGGACACTACGCGCTGCGATCCCGACACCATCAAGCGTCTCTATTCGACCGCAATTTCGTGCGGCGCAAAAGCTGTTGTCGTCTGCGACACCGCAGGCCACTCCACGCCCTCAGGTGCAGCCGCGATCATTCGCTTTGTAATTGACCAAGTCATTACGCCCTCCAAAATGAAGGTCCGTCTCGACTGGCACGGCCACGACGATCGCGGATTCGCCGTTGCCAACTCCATGGCTGCGCTCGTTGCTGGCGCGGATTGTGCCCACGGCACTGCGCTCGGCATCGGCGAGCGTGTCGGTAATACGCAGATCGATCAGATGCTCGTTAACCTCAAGCTCATGGGCGTCGCGCCCTGGGCCGATCAGGATTTAACTCGCCTCAAGGAATATTGCCTCGCAGTCTCCCGCGCCACGGGCGTGCCCATCCCTGCAAACTATCCCGTCTTCGGCGAGGACGCTTTCCGCACCGCCACCGGAGTCCACGCCGCCGCCGTCATCAAGGCCTACAAAAAGAATGACGTCGAACTCGCCAACGCCGTCTATTCTGGCGTGCCCGCGCACGTTTTCGGCATGGAGCAGACCATTGACATCGGCCCCATGAGCGGCAAATCGAATGTCGTCTATTGGCTCGAACGCCGCGGCCTGCCCGCTGACGAAAAAATTGTGGATGCGGTTTTCCAGCGCGCCAAATCCTCCGACCACACTCTCACCGAAGCCGAAATCCTCGCCTGCGTGCCGTAAACTCTATCCATCTTGTCATCCCGAGCGAGCGCCTGGAGCTTGTTTACTCTAACCACTTGTCATCCCGAGCGAGCACTTGCAGCTTGTTTACTCTAACCACTTGTCATCCCGAGCGAGCGCTTGGAGCTTGTTTACTCTAACCACTTGTCATCCCGAGCGAGCGCCTGGAGCTTGTTTACTCTAACCACTTGTCATCCTGAGCGAAGTAAATTCATTCGCTTGCGAATGAATTTATGCAGTCGAAGGACCCCTTAATTGCCGACACCCTTACGTGGCTCATCGAGGAGTTCTCCCGCGTCCCCGATAAAATGATTTAAACTTTTCCGTTCCCCTCGGGAGGCCTCATGCGTCGTTTTCTCGCTCTCATTTTCCTTCTCTGCTCTTCCGCCGCGCTCTTCGCCGCCGCCAAACGTCCCTTCACTTTTGAAGACATGATGAAGCTCAAGCGCGTCGGCGAACCCGAAGTCTCGCCCGATGGCAAGTGGGTTATCTTCAGCGTGGTGGATATTGACCTCGCCGCCAACACCAAAATCCCTCACATCTGGATCGTTCCGCTCAGTAGCAGCGAAGAAAAAAGTGGGGTGCCCCATGTCTCGCCGAACTTGCGAGGCGTGGGAGGCGAAGAACGCGAAATCATCGCCGATCAGGACGCCGACCGTCCCCGTTGGTCGCCCGACGGCAAGCGCTTCGCATTCATCTCAACCAAAGAAGGCGGCTCGCAAGTCTGGCTCGCGGATTTTGATGGCACGTCAGGCACTGTGACTGGCGTTCATCAATTCACGAGTATCGCCACCGAGGCCAGTGGAGAACTCTGGTCGCCCGATGGCAAAAACATCGTATTCACTTCAGATGTTTATCCCCAGTGTCAATTTGACGACCGAGGTGAATACGCCTGTAACAATGCGAGACAGGGAGAAGCCGACAAATCCAAAGTGAAAGCACTAATTTTTGATCATCTTCTCTATCGCCACTGGAATGCCTACAAAGAAGGAAAGCGCACGCATATTTTTCGACAAAGCGTTCCGATAGTGACAGAGCAGCAAGACAGTGCCGGCCATGTGTTTGATCGGCTGGGAGGCTTATCTTCTATTCCCCGCGACCTCACGCCCGGCGACTTCGATGCTCCCGTCTTCTCCCTCGGTGGGCAGGACGACTACGCCTTTTCCCCCGACGGCCGTGAGATCTGCTACGCATCCAACCACGACAAAAATCCCGCCGCCTCCACCAACAACGATCTCTGGCTCGTTTCCATCAACGGCGGCGAAGCCAGGAACATCACCGCTGACAATCCCGCCAGCGACTCCACGCCGCTCTACTCGCCCGATGGCAAGTACATCGCCTACCGCGCGCAGCAGCGCCCCGGATATGAGAGCGACCGCTTCCGCCTCATGCTCTACGATCGCAAAACCGGAGAGAAGAAAAATCTGACCGAGGATTTCGACGCATGGGTCGGGACTACCGTGTGGTCGCCGGATTCCGCCAGCATCTATTTCAATACCTTCGACAAGATTTCGGTCCCCGTTTTTTCCCTTGACCTTGCGACTGCAAAGCGCCACGAAGTTTCCCTGCCAGCCATTTCAACCGCGGATGACTTCGCCTTTACTCCGAACGGCTCAGAGCTGCTGTTCACCAATAACTCTATTCAGGAGCCCATCGCCATCTATGGTTTGAAAATTTGTGCGGAGCATTGCAACAACGCCATCCCGCCGAGAAAAATCACCCACTTCAACGACGCCCTCCTCTCCCAAATTTCCATGTCGCCGCCGACGCCTTTTTGGTTCACCGGCGCCCACGACGAAAAAGTTCAGGGCTTCCTGGTCAAGCCGCCAAACTTCAATTCCGACCAAAAATATCCCGTGAAGTTCATCATCCACGGTGGCCCTGAAGTTCCCATGGGGGACGAATGGAGCTATCGCTGGAACGACGAACTCTTCGCCGCGCCAACTTCTCGCACCAGCAGCGGATACGTGGTTATCATCATCCATTTCCACGGCACGCCCGGCTACGGCCAGAAATTTATCGACGCCATCAATGGCGACTGGGGCGGGGCGCCCTATGAAGATTTAATGAAAGGCCTCGACTTCGCCGAGCAGACTTATCCGTTCATTGATAAAGACCGCGAGTGCGCTCTCGGCGCCAGCTACGGTGGTTACATGATCAACTGGATCGAAGGCCACACCAACCGCTTCAAATGCCTGGTCACGCACGACGGCATGTTCAACGCCGAGTCCGCCTGGGGCTCAACCGAAGAAATCTGGTTCAACAACTGGGAATTCAAAGGCCCGCCCTACGACAACCGTGCTTTATACGAAAAATGGTCGCCGCATCAGTACGCCAAGAATTTCAAGACCCCCATGCTTGTCGTTCACGGACAAAAAGATTACCGGTTAGACGTCAGCGAAGGCTTCCAGCTTTTCACCACCCTGCAAATGCAAGGTGTACCTTCAAAGATGCTCTACTTCCCGGATGAAGGCCATTGGGTCTTGAAGCCGCAAAACTCCCAGCTCTGGTACAAAACCGTCAACGACTGGATCGACCAATGGATTGGAAATAAATGATGGGAATAACGGGTGCCCCACCCTTGTCGCGCTTTTTACGACAGGGTGGGGTATTGTGTGCGGCGGACATTCCTGTCCACCGTCTTTGATTTTTATTGAACTTAATAAAGATCTGTCATCCCGAGCGAATGAATTCACACAGCCGAGGGACCTGGTGTTTGCCACCCCTAGCAGGCCGAAGGAAAGTCTCACGGCCCAATCGGCCACAACGACTGCAACTGATATCCCACGCTCGCGTTTCCCACGCTGGCCGTTCCCAAAACCACCGTCGCACCTTCCACACCCGTATTGATCTGGGTGGTCGCCAGGCCATTCGCATCCGAAAAAATCGTCTGCGTGGATGACGACAATATCACCGGCGGCTGTGGCTCCGTAATATTCAGTTCTCCAATCGTGATGATCGGCTCATTGCTATTCGTCCGCGCAATCACCGTCTGAAATGCCACCGGCGCGCCCATTACCGGATTCGGCGGATAAGACTGGTCCGTCGCCCTTACCGTCGCCGGCGCAAACGCCCGCCCGACCTGCACTAACTGCGTCGTCCCCGCAATCGGTTGTAACAGCATCACACTCAATGGCACCGATATCCCATAAAAACTCAGGCACGGAGTGTTCTGCGGCCCCACGCACACGGCAATCTGCACATCTCCCGCCATCCCCGCGATTTGCAATGTACTGCTGGCGTAGCCATTTCCGTCGGTCACCAGCGTGGTTGCGCTTAATGAAGCAAACCCCGTGCCTTTCACCAGAATGTAATCTACAGTCGCTCCCGCTTGCGGCACTCCATTCGAGAGCACCCGCGCAGTCAGTGGCAAGCTCGTCGTCGCGCCCTGCGCGACTTCGGTGTATTGTGGCACCAATGCGATATCGAGCGCGCTTTCACTTCCCACCAGGTTCGCTTGCGCCTGCTGCGGCGATTGATACGACGCGGGCGCGAGTTGCGCGGTGATCTCCGCCACGCCAACTGACATCACCGTTGCCGCCGTCGCCGCCCTTCCTGTTTCATCGGTCAGCATCGTGCATCTCGTCGCTCCGCCGCACGCCGCAAACCCAACGGATGGGATCGAAGTAAAAACAACCGTCGCCCCAACCACGGGCGTCACCCCGTTCGACGCAACCGCTTGCATCACAATTGGATTCGGAATCTGACCCCCCACCGGCGCCCGCTGGTTCGACCCGCCAATCAACTTGATCGTATCGTTCGGCCCTGCGCCAATAATCAGCGCACCGCTCATCGTCGAACTCCCGCCCGTCGCCGGATCGCTCAGCAAAATGTTTTGCTGGCTGTCCGCTTGCGGCAAAGTATTCGTAATCAGCTCGTTGCTCGTCTGCGATAACAGCGGTAAGTTCGTGCCTGCCACATTCAAGGTCGAATTCGACTGAAACCCGTATCCTTGAACCACAATCGCCGTCCCTCCCGCCACGCTCGCCCGCGCTGGCGTTACGCTGTCGCCATAAAACAAGCGTGCATGATAGGCATAATCCGGCCGTCCATCGCCGCGATAATCCATGATGCCAACGCGAAATTTCCCGCTCTGCAAGACCGACGCATCCAGTCGCGTCAGCCCAAAGTACGAAGTATTAAACGCCGCCGGCGTATTTGCCGGCGCTGGACTTGTCCCCGGATCGTTCAGCGCCCACATACCGACCACCGGTTGCGACTTCGTCTCCGTGGGATTGCCGCTCTCATCGAGCGCCGTGATTTCGACTGACAGCGTTCGGTTCAATTGCGCGTTGAATTCCAAGTAGTCCGCATCGCCATACGGATTCACCGTCCCGATGAAGTTGCCCGTGGGCGGCAGCAAAGCAGGGGTGGTATACGTCGTCGGTCCGAACAAATTTGCCACCGGCACTTTGCTGGCTAACATCAACACATTCTGTTGCGCCGTGCCATTCAGCTCAACATTCACAATCACTGGCTGGAACGTTCCCGACGGCTGCACCTGCCACGGCCCATAAGGCCCCACCGGCTGTGACCACTCCGGATCAAGCGCTTCAACGCTCAGTTGATATTGCGCGCTGCTCGCCCCGTTTGGGATCTGCAATCCAGCCAAATTAAATGAGCCTTCCACGCTTGTCTTACTCGATCCCCATTGATTGAACGCTTCGCCCGTCGCATCCTCGTATCCGCTCGCAATATTTCCTGCATTGCCTGCGAACGAAAATCCAGAGACCGAGGCGGTTGCATATTGCCCGGAAGGTAATCCTGTTGAAGGATCGATCCATCGCGCCACAACGTTCACTCCTTGCATCGGTTGACCGGCTTGCCCGCTCGCGTTCGCAAAATTGAGTGTTCCCTGTATCGCCGCCGTGTTCTGCGCAAAAATTTCTTTCCCCCTGAAATCGCCAATATTCTGCGCGGTCACGGGATACAAATTCGACAATGCTGCCTGGTCATCCATCTTCGGCACATACGGATTCACCGCGCCATTGCCCGAATAGCAACTCGTAATGGGCACACAACTCGTGGGATCGACCGCGTGCATCACGGGGAAGCCAGCGTAATCATCCGGCGTCGGCGGAGGATTGTTGGTGATGACATTCAAATTCACCTGCGACCAATCAAGCCCCAGCACGCGGCCCAGCACTCGCACCAGCCGATATTCCACATCCGGCTGCTGCGACGAATTCAAAATGCATTGCCCATTGATGACAATCAGCGCGTGCAGAAACGTCGCATCCGTCGCGAAGTTGTCGAGCCCGCCATAGACGGCGTTATAAAAGCACTCACTCGGGTCGCCTGCGCCCTGGCCGAGAAAAGCGTCGGTCACTGAGCCGTCGTAGTCATAGACCACGCCGACAGGTGTTCCCACGGCGCTGGGCATGATGTCAGCCGGCTCCGTGATCGAGCCGTCAGAATTCACATAAACGTTTGAGCCGTTTACATCTTCCGCCAACTGTCCGCCGTGATAGAACGTGACCGCGGCCGTCGGAATCGACGCCCATTGGCTGATCGCGTCCGAGACCAGTGCATCCGCGCTCGGCCCCGGCATGATGGGGCTTAAATTGCCCTGATCGGTGTAGTAATTCACCAGCCCGTTGGCCCAAACCAACGGCGTGCCAATAGTTTGCGGATCAAAATAGCTGACGCCTGCGATATATTTCGGCCCGCTTGCGCCCGCCGGAGTCGCAAACTCGATCACTCCCAGCAAGATGACGAGAGCAAGAGCGACCAAGAGACCAATAAGAAAACGGCGAATCATGGCGCGTTACCTCCGGCGAGGCGAACCGCGCGTTCAAAATCACGCAAGCGGAATCATGATTCGGCCCGGAACTCGTTGGTGCAACGGTCTTTGTGGACCAACCGGCAGGAGCACCGGATTCACTCCGACACCGCCATCGCTGCCGCCATCACGAACGACGGGAAAACGCCCTTGCCCGCCGCCCACCGCGCTCGTCAGTCCGAGCTTGCTAGGCGCGTAGAGAAACAAAAATACTTTTTCGCCCACGCGATAGCGCTGGCCATACTGCCAAACCCCCGCCCACTCGCGGATGGTCAGCGTTTGCCCGGTGCGCACGCCGCGCACGCCTTCGTCCACGTGAAAGGTAATGCGAATCGTCGCTATGTCTTTTGCATTGTCAGATTTGTCTCCGGATTTAGCGGCGGAAATCGAAGTGACAGTTCCGGCGAAAATGTAGCCCGACTTCGCGGCCAGCGGCCGCAAGCGCGAAATCGGGATGACAGGCGCGCCGACCGAACGCGCCATTTCCGCGCGTGCCCAGCGAGACGCGCAAGCGAACATCGCAAGCATGGCGGTCGCGTTCAAAACGAGTTTTAGCGATATAGCACGCATCGCGCCTCGCAGGGTAAACCGATCACGGGATATCAAGAAATCGTAGCGGTTTTGACCTGTGGAGCGCGAGGACATCCGTCACACTGCGAGTGTGATGAATGAACATCTGCCTGGAAGGCCTGTGGATTTCCTTTATTGGCCTATTTGGCTTTAGAAGTCCCGCATTTGCCTGGATTTAGCTAAGCAAGACTGCGTGCGCGAGGCAGACGTCCGTAGCTACTAAAGTGGACTGACAGCGGACGCGGTAATGCACAGTCACTAGGCTTTTCATGCTCAGGGCCCTGCTCGAGCCAAAGAACGGCTTGAATGGACCACCCGACACCCGCCGAGCGGAGCTTCGCCGAGCAGTTGCTGCACGCGGCGGGTTCATGCTACTACTTCACGAATTCTGTGATGGGGCAGAAGACTCCCACGGAAGATCCGAAGCGCGACCAATACAAGTCCAAGGCCGACATCGTTGCCTTCGTCAAGAAATCCTTCGCCGATGGCGCAGCCGCCATCCAGGCGAAAGGCGAAAAAGGCATGACGACGGAGGTTGTTTATTTCCCTGGGCAGAAATCGCGCGTTCTCGACATCGCCTACGGCATCATCGAGCATAGCGGAGAACACTACGGCCAGCTCGTTGTGTACTACCGCCTCGCAGGTCTTGTGCCGCCGGAGTCGCGGCCCAAGAAGTAGGATCTGGCGCACCACGCGTCAACAGTGCGGACGGCGTTATTCGGTAACCCAGGACACGCCCAATTTCGATAACATATACTGCTGCACGGACGGCAAAGCGAATCAAGGAGTTCAAATGCAATCTGGAATTAAAATAGGGCAACGTTTCAAGTTCAATATATTGTCCGAGAACCCTTCGCAAGAGCGACAGGCGGTTGTCACTCGCGTACTTTCTGATACCGAGGAAGGACTCGGCCCGGAGGTGGGCTTCTATCTCGCCTATTGGGTGGAGGCTTATGAACTTCCAGAAACGCAGCCTCGGACAACGCTGGTGTTCGAACGTGGAGTTGACTTCAACGTATACCTCGGCGGACGCCAGGTTAGCATCACTTTGCTGTAAAGACCGGGGACAGTAAAGACCGTGTAAAGACCGGGGACAGACGGCACGTTCGCCGATTTCCATTCGTCGACAAAGTGGGACACTTCCGTGGAGTGCACCCCAAATTACTTGATTTGAATCCAGCCGTGAACTACTGACGCAATGCGAATCCCGCCGGCAATGCTGCCTCAAGATTGATTTGTTCGCCGGTGATGGGGTGGTGGAATTTTAGAAAGCGGGCGTGCAGGAAATATCCTCCGTCGCCGGGGAGGCCGGGGAGATTTTCAAGAGGCTGGCCGGATAATCCGTACAGAGGATCGCCTACCAGCGGATGGCCAATGGATGCCAGATGGATCCTGATTTGATGAGGGCGTCCCGAATGTAGGCTTACCTCAAATGTTGTGGTGCTTGCGGTGCGCGCGCTTGTCGAACGTAAGATCACCTTCGCCAATGACTTTGCCGGCTTGCCACTCGGGCTGGCGGCCCACACCATGCCGATGCGCGGGTGCGGTACAAGGCCGATGGGTGTGAGAATTTCGTAGGCTTCTTGCTTTGCGATGCCTTGAGCCAGCGCCCAATAGATTTTTTGAATTCTGGGTGTGTTCCAGTCCGCGCCTAGTTTAGCGGCGGCCTGCGCTGTTTTGGCGAAGAGAACGATGCCGGTTGTGGCCCGGCCTAAGCGGTGGACAGGGTTTGCGTTGGGAGTTTGCTTTTGCACCAGACGCAGGAGGGTGTTTTCCATAAAGCCGCCGCCGGGGAGGGTTGGCAGTCCGCCAGGCTTGTTGACGGCCAACAGATGCGGATCATCAAACAGGACTTCGAAGTGCTGAGGAGTGTCTGGTTCGACCCACGGTGGACGGTTCCAGACAAGGGTTTGGCCTGAAGTGAGCGATTCGCTTCCGGTCGCGGTGACGCCGTTGACGGTGACTTCGCGGTTGTTCAGATTTTGTTGCCAGGCTTGTGCGGTTGAGTGTGGGTAAAGGCTTGCCAAGTGGGAGAGCAGGGCTCGTCCATGATATTTGCTGCCGATGATTGTGGTATAGGCATAGCCCCGGTTGAGCATTATTGTTTGAGTGTAAGCTATGGCATCCGCGGGGCGGGCCGCCCAGCCCAATCACCAAGAGACGGAATACCTGTCAATCACCCAAAGCCACGTCCCATCCTTTTGGCGCCGCGCAACTTCCGTGGTCACGGTGCCATTGCGGCTGCGCGTCGAGGTCAGGGCCAGATCACCGCAAATGAGCGCTGGTCTTTGCTCGCCGAACTCGAACTTTCGTTTTTCCGGCCCAAACCCCGTAACCTGGAGTTTGGTAAAAAACTGGTGAATGGCCTCTTTGCCGCGCAGGAAGGTTCCACCGCCAATGTCCACTACCGCGTCGGGCTCGAACAACGCCGTCATGCCGGTGACATCTCCCGCGTTCTCTCTCGCTACCAACAATCGCTCCAAATCCTGAGGATGGTTGGCCGGTTCTTTCTTTATTAAATCATTCTTTAAATCATTCATAGTGCAAATACCCCATAAATAAGTAAGACTCCGAAAACCAATAAGCCGATGGCAAACAGCTTCATGCGACGAATGAGTATCGGCAGCACTTTCTCGCCGAAACGATGGTGCCATTGCCACGGAGTAAGGATCAACACCAGGGAGGATAAGACGATGGCCCATCCGACAAACCAGAAAACCTTCGGCTGCCACATCGCCGCAGAGTGGATGATGGCAGAGCGCATGGTGGTCGAACGCATGATGGCAGAGCGCATGGTGGCAGAACGAACGACGAGCGACGCGCCGATGAGTAGGCGGACAACTTGCTCCGTGTAGTGTGCCCGCGCCGAGCTCGCGAATGTCATGAAAAACCGTTCAGCGACTGCCGGCTTCGCGAAGACTACAACCGTAAGGCCAACCAGGAAAAGGCCGAAGGCAACGAGAATGGCTCCTGCGAGCGGGTTGATTATGGTCATGGCGTAACTGCCTTACCTCTTGCGCTCATGCCGCTGCACCGACACGTGCGCGCCCGCGAGCAATAACATTCCTGAGAGGAACGCCCAGAACATCATGCTCACCGACAACGCGAAGGGTCCGTAGACTTCCTGAAAATTCAGCTGGGGCAGGGCAATGATGTAGGCGTACTTAAGAATTTCCGAGAGCAAACCCATCATCACCGCCGCGGGTAAAACGCTTTTTGGCGAAACGCGCCCATTGGGCAGGAGCCAGTAAACGAGAAAGAAAATGGCGACGCTGGCGCCAATGGCAATCAGCTTCATCGCCAGAAAACCTATCAACCGGATGACGAATTCGCCATGCCCGAAGGTGAGCGTGCGCAATACAAAAATATTTCCGGCAGTCAAGGCAATGGAAAACAGCGCCAGCACGCCGCAGGCGAATGCCAGGCCCAGGGCGATCGACTGATTGCCCAGATACGAACGGTTATTGGGAAAGCGCCAGATGCGGTTCAACGCCACTTCGAGCGGCATAAAGATGCCGGTGGAAGTAATGAGCAGGATCAACAACGAAACCACCTGCACGCGATGGTGCGATTCCACCATGGCGTTGAGATTGCGAATCAGAAAATCCTGCCCGGCGGGTAAGCGAATCACGCAAAAATTCCGCCACCACTTCGGTCATCATGCGCGAATGAAATACATTTCGCGTGATCGTGAGCAGCAGCACCATGAACGGGAAGAAAGACAGGATGGCATTCGCCGCGACCGAGAAAGCGAATGTGTGTACATCCGTTCGCAGAAGATACTTCGCGGTAGAGACGACGAGGCCTGAGTACGGCGACTTATTTTTCTTCGCCGCCACGGGTGTGACCGCAGGATAGATTTCTCCGGCCGGGATTGTCGGTTGCTCTGCCATTCTGTGCCTAAAGCAATCTACTACAGTCACTTAGCGTGTTATACGAGAGGGGCTAATCGATTGAAATCTTCCAGTCAATCCGTGCGCCTTTCCGGGGCTTTAACTGAATCGTTTCACTGTGGGAATTTTCTCTTGCCATAAATCAAGTTCCTGCATATTATCTGGTGCTTCGCTGGCTAACAAGCGGCGAAGCACGGCTGCGAAATCGACGTTTCGTTGGTTGCTCGCAAGTCCATATACGTACACAGCTTTCGAAGGTTGCCGGCGCATTTCCCGGCGCGACGGCAAACCCTAGATGACTGGCCACAACTCTCGTGGCAGAAGTATGCGGATGCAACTCTGCGCAACGCCGGTCTGGCGGCAACTCTTACGTTTTTTCGAAGGGGGTTGGATGAAGCTCGGCTCGGCTTGGCTTCGCTCGAAAACACGAAGAGCTATTCCCCAACAGGTGAAAGGAGTTTTTCAGTGAGAGAGAAGGGTACAGTAAAGTGGTTCAACGGAGCCAAAGGCTACGGCTTCATTCAGCGCTCCACCGGGGAGGATGTTTTCGTTCATTTCTCGGCCATCCAGGAAAACGGTTATCGCACCTTGAACGAAGGTGAGACCGTGGAGTTCGACCTGCTCAAGGGACCGAAAGGGTTCCAGGCAGGGAATGTCGTGCGCGCCTAAAGGGCGTGACTCCGATGAATAACTCACCCTCTCCAGTCTCCCCTGGAGAGGGTTCTTTTTTGGCTTTCGATTTCTCACAATTCCACAGCCTCCACATGTTCTTATGTTCATCCGTCACACTCGTTCGGTGATGGATACCCTTTAGCTCGGCGCTATTCCTGCCTAGACTTCCCAAATAGGAACCGCACTTCAAATCTTCGCGCGGCGGCGATGAAAATTTTCGATTTCCGGTTCGGGAATTGCAACAGATTGGGAGCACAACGAGGCCAATTACGTGAACAAGGCAAATTATCGACATACGGCGGGCTCCCCGCTGAGCATCTGCGCTGAATCCAATCATGCTAAATCCGACCCGAATCTGGAAGCAGTAGGGCGCCTGGCGAGCGGCGTAGCCCATGATTTCAACAATCTACTCACCGGAGTCATGCTTTATTGCGATCTGTTGGCGGATGAAATCAGCGATTCAAGCCGCAGAGCGCCAGATAAGAACCGTTTGCGCCACGCCACCGCCGAAATTCGCAACGCGTGTGAGCGCGGTACTGCGCTGATTCAACAATTGATGGTGGTCGCACGACCGGTAAACAGCGAGCCTGCTTCGGTTTCCTGGAACGAAGCCAATTCGGGAATAAGCAATCTGCTGCGCCGTCTGCTGGGCGGGAACATAGAGTTCGTCGCCGATTTAGCGCCCCAATTGAAAACAGTGGACTTATCACCGACCCGGGCGCAACAGGTGATCTTGAATTTGGTTCTAAATGCGCGGGACGCGATGCCCAAAGGCGGAAAAATTGTGTTGCAAACCAGGAATCACGCGGCCGCCGCGCACTACCCGCGCGAGTTCGTCGAGCTTTCCGTGACCGATACAGGGTGCGGCATGGATGAAGAAACCTTAGCCCGCGCTTTCGAGCCATTCTTCACCACCAAGCCGCCGGGACGAGGAAGCGGCGTGGGGCTGGCCACCGTGCGCCAGATCGTGGACCAAGCCGGCGGCGAAATCCAGATTAAGAGCCGTCCCACGTCGGGTACTTGCGTCGAAGTACGCCTGCCGCCGCATCGCCTCCAGAACCTAAAAGGGGAGAAGCGAAGCGGGTCGCCCGGGCGCGGGCCGCGGGCCAGACGGCCCGACGCCGAAACATCCGACGCAAGAATCTTGCCGGTAGATGCTACAAAATTCGCTTCCCGAGCTTCAATTTCCTTAAGGAGACAACTTTCATGACCACGGCTGCCGCAACCGCGCTGGTGCTACATATACCTCAAATCCCCGGGGCCAATCTCTTAAATCTTTTGATCGTGGACGATGAGCGCGCCATCCGCGAAGTGTGCCGCGATGTGGCGCAATCGCTCGGATTCAACACCGGCATCGCCGAATCCGCCGAACACGCCTTCCGAGTGATGGAGACTCAGGTGGTTGACGTCGTGCTGCTCGATTTGAAGCTCCCCGGCGCGGGCGGATTGCAAGCCTTGCGTGCCTTACGGCAAAAGCATCCCGAAGTCGCCGTGATTGTTGTCACCGGCTATGCCAGCGTGCAGTCAGCGGTCGCGGCCATGCGGGAAGGGGCTTACGATTACGTCACCAAACCCTTCAGCATGGAGGAGTTGCGCCTGCTGCTTGATCGCGTGGTGGGGCACTTGAAGCTCAAAAGCGAGAACCGCATGCTGCGCGAACGAATCAAGTCGCGGCAGGGCTTCGGTTCCATGGTCGGTCACTCCCAGGAAATGGAGAAGCTTTACCGTATTGTGGCCAAGGCAGCACTGAGTTCGCATCCTGTTCTCATTCTGGGCGAGAGCGGGACAGGCAAGGAAATGGTGGCGCGCGCGATTCATTCCTCCGGCCCCATACGGGAGAAGCCGCTGATACCGGTCGATTGCGGGTCGCTGGTGCCGACCCTGATCGAAAGCGAGCTCTTTGGCTATGTGAAAGGAGCCTTTACCGGAGCCAATCACGCCAAAGAAGGCTTGCTGGCGCTGGCCGAGGGCGGCACCGTGTTCTTTGATGAAATCGGCGAACTGCCGCTCGATTTGCAATCGAAGCTGCTGCGCGCGATTCAGGAAAAAGAAATTCGCCCTGTAGGTGGAACAAAATGTCAGGCCATCAACGTGCGAATTGTCGCGGCCACGAATCGTGATTTGGAGCAGGCGGTAGCACAAGGAACGTTCCGCCGCGATTTATTCTTCCGCCTGAATGTGCTGACCTTGCGCATTCCGCCGCTGCGTGAGCGGCGGCAGGACATTGCCCTGCTGGCGGCACATTTTTTGGAAAAAGCTTGCCACGACACCGGCCACGAACAAACCTTGAGCGATGATGCACTCAAGGCCATGCTGGCCTACGACTGGCCCGGCAACGTCCGCGAATTGGAAAATTGTCTGGAGCGCTCCTGTGCCCTGGTCAGCGGCCCGGCAATTCACGCCAACGACTTGCCGACGGTGATTCATAGCGCGCCCGGCACATCGGCACGGGGAGGCGATGGTTCGTCGCGCATCCTGCCGATTGCGGAGTTGGAGCGCAACACGATCCTGAACACGATCACCCAACTGAACGGCGACAAATTGCTGGCGGCAAAGATGCTCGGCATCGGCAAGACCACTCTCTATCGCAAGCTGAAGGAATATGCGGTTCAAATTTAGGCTGCCGAGTTTCTTTTCAGAACTGGACGGAGCGCGCGGGCGCTGTAACTCACGACTTTTCAATCGCTTCACTCTGGCCGCGAACGTGCAATGAACCGGGCATGATTCTGTTGGTCACACAACTGGGTAAATCGGCGGAGTGCGTTGGCGCAATTCAGCATGCTACCAGCAAACCTACGCGAAGCGCCTCCTCGCTACGGGCAGCAGGAGTGCAACTGGAGGAATACGAGTATGAATTGGTCGTCATCGACCAAAGCCTGGCGGAAGCACAGCCGGAGGACTGTGACGCTTTTCTGCAACGCCTTGAAACCACCATGCCGGTGTTCGTCAATTTTGCCATCTCCGGGTTGGATCGTTTAACCCGTGAGGTGAAAGCCGCCTTACAAAGGCAAAAGCGGGAAATCGAATCGGCACGCCGCAGTGCGGAGGACCTCCTGCGCAACGAGTTGAAGGGCACGGTCACCGCCCTGTTGCTGTCTTGTGAGATGGCTTTGCGGGTGCAGGGTTTGCCGCCCGCCGCCGAACTCAAGCTCCAGGCCGTAGATGATTTGGCACGCACCATGAAGCAAAAGCTCGACGTGGGCTAATGACGGCGGGCGGAAGCGTTATAGTTCTCGTATGTGCGGACGGTTCCGGCAGACGCGCTCGCGGAAACAGTTGGAAGATATTTTTAGCGGCCGCTTTGATGCGGAAGGACTTAATGGGAACGACCTGGAAATCGCTCCGCATTACAACATCGCGCCCTCGCAGAAAATCGTCACCGTGCGGCAGCCACGCGATCAACCGCTGCGCCGTCTCTCTCTTATGCGATGGGGACTGGTTCCCCATTGGGCCAAAGAAATAAAAGTCGGCTACAAAAACATTAACGCCCGTGCCGAGACAGCCGCCACCACCCCCGCCTTTCGCGATACTTTCAGATCGCAGCGTTGCCTCATTCCCGCCGACGGCTTCTACGAATGGCAGAAAGGTAAAAACGGGAAGCAACCCTACATGTTTGAAATTGCCAACCATGAAAACTTTGCTTTCGCCGGACTTTGGGACCAATGGCGCAATGCGGAGAAAAATGTCATTGAAAGCTGTGCCATTCTGACGACGAAGCCGAACCAACTCGTGGCAGGGATTCATGACCGCATGCCCGTGATTCTTGATCCAGATGCCTATGATCTCTGGCTCGACCCAGCGTTCAGCAACACGGCCGAACTTACCGCGATGCTTAAGCCTTTCCCATCCGGCCGCATGCGTGGCTACCCGGTCAGCGCCCGCGTCAATGATCCGAAGAATGACGACCCCGGGTGCGCAAAACCGTTCGAGCCGGGTTTGGCTGCCTCGCAAGCGCCATTGTTCTGAGTTCGAACTCTTGTCTTCCGCTGTGGGCAGACGCGGCATAGTGTGCCAGAATTATCTAACCAAATGGATTAACACTTCCTTCCCCCGGATTAGCACTCTCGTTGTATTGTCGCCCTCGATTCCCTCTGCTAACTTCACCTCATGACCAACCCCGTGGAAAAATATCTCACTGCTCTTGAACGCTTTAATCTGGCGCTCGCCGAACTCACCGCGAAATATGAACAGGCCAATGTCGCGCGCGAAGATGCGTTGCAGGCAAGCGCAGACCTGCGTCGCGAACTGGAAGCCAACGAACAACGCGTCCAGGACATTTCTGCGGTTTTTCGGCAACAGGGCGCAATGGAGTTCACTGCGAAGACACCAGTGAGCAGTGGGTTCTCAACGATGCCCGAGATGCGGCGCGCGAGCTGAGATTCCGGACGAGCACGCCGCGATCGGCAAGATTAACTCTTCTTTCGCAAGCTGGCGCCTATGATGGTCGCGCAAGCTTCCACAAATTCCTGTTCCGGAGGGGTAAAGGCGCCGGTGAAATAGCTCTCTACATCGAGCTCGGCGGTCAGCCTGGCATCCACGAAGATCGGCACGACAATTTCGCACTTCACCAGGCTCGAGCCAGCCAGATAACGTGGATCTTTGGTGACGTCCTGAACCACAACGGTCTGGCCGCTGCTGGCTGCTGCGCCGCACAGCCCGACATTCAGCGGGATGCGGGCGTTGGGGGTAAAGCTTCCCACATACGGCCCCACCACGAGCATGTTCGGATCCGCCGGGTCCACCATATAAAATCCAACCCAGTTATAGCGCGTCATCTTTTCATGCAGACGCTTGGCAATCAGTTCCATAACAGCTTGTGCGGTGGGAGCAGTGGCGGCAAAGTTCTTAAATTCCTGAAGCAGTTCTTCATGCACAGGCAACATGTCTGGTCCTCGGGGGAATGAGGCAGGAGAACATATATTATGGCGCGCATTCTCCTTCTCATCTACCAGTGTATTCGGGTTTTTCAGGAATGCCGTTACTTGGTTAGGTGCGCCGTGAGAGTTGCAGGATTGACGGGCTTCTTCTGAACTTCCGCCCGCACAAATTCCACAATCTCCTCGGTCACATACTGCGGGGGCTGCACGCGGAAAACAGGTTTTCCTGCGACTGGTCTGAGCGAAACGCTTTCCCAGGCAAACGACTCACCGCCGCACCGCCCGCCGTTAGGCAAGGCGTCGCCATGAGGCCCAGGGCCATGAAGAATCACGGCATCGGCTTGGTCCAGAAATTCCTGCGCCGATTTCTTGAAATCCGCCGTCGCCGGAGCGAGCACTGTAAGGTACAAGTCCGGTCGGATGAATTTCACGATGCTGTTCGATTCAAGAATCGCGTTTTCGGCGTCGGCCAAGCGCCGACGGATGGCCGGTATCGCCTCGGCAAGCCTTCCCTGTTCGGTGCGGACCCACCATGCATGCTCTGCTCCAGCCTGCAAGAAACGCGACGTGTCCGATGTTCCAGCGCGGTCTTTTTCTTCGGAAATGGCCCATGCATGATCAGCCGTCGCGCAATCGCATGCCGCCCCGTCGCGCGAGCAAATGCCGTGGCCGTATTGTGTGATCTTGAACGCGGTCCAACGATGCTCGGCTAGCGCGGCAATTAGTCCAGCGGCAACGCTCGTTTTACCCACGCTGCGCGATTGCCCGCCGATTACGATGATAGCCATTGCTTATTCTTTTCTGGCCAGCCGCGCCAGCACCGCCAGTTCTTTCAAATACGTGCGAAGGGGGCGCGCCGGTGTTCCCCAGAAAACAACGCCTTTGCCGCGCAAAACTTTGTTGGGCAACACGCCGCCTTGTCCGCCCAGCATAACGCCTTCCTGGATCGTCGCATGTTCGCCGATGCCAACTTGCCCACCGAGCACAACGTTCTTTTCGATAGTGATGCTGCCGGAAAGTCCGGTCTGCGCCGCAATCACGACGTCTTCGCCGATGAGGCAGTTGTGGCCGATGTGCACGAGGTTATCGATTTTCGTGCCGCGCGCAATGCGCGTAACTTCCAAAGCGCCACGATCCACGGTTGCGTTGGCGCCAATTTCCACATCGTCGCCAATTTCCAGCCGGCCCATCTGGGGAAATTTCTCATAGCGTCCGCTGGCTTGGTCGCGCACATAACCGAAACCGTCGCTGCCGAGCACCGCGCCCGCATGCACAATCACGCGATCGCCTAACTTCGCTCCGGGATAAATCGTAACGTTGGGATAGATTTCGCAATCCCTGCCGAGCCGAACATGCTCTCCAATCACGCTGCCGGCGCCGACGAGGGTTCCATCGCCAATGTCCGCGCCTTCGCCCATCACAGCGTGCGCTTCAATTCTCACTCCGTCGCCGAGTTTTGCGCCGGGATGTACAACCGCCGTGGGGTGAATCCCCGCTTTTTGCTTCTCTCCACGCG
Organism: Terriglobia bacterium; assembly: GCA_963702965.1. Lineage (GTDB taxonomy): Bacteria > Acidobacteriota > Terriglobia > Terriglobales > Acidobacteriaceae > JAJPHW01. The sequence goes on along the minus strand of OY969776.1, from coordinate 1,428,904 downwards.
AAAACAGAACTGCCGCCCGGGCGAAGGCGAGCCTGGGTTGCACGACGATGATGAAGGGTTTGGCAGGGCTGACTGAGGCTGCAAATTCTCCTGCAATCACAGCAGCAGCGTGCGACTGCAACGCAGCGGCGAGGTTTTTCTCATCTTCCACAAACACAAGATCGCCCGGTGCTGCGGATGAAACGCTGGCGACCCGGCCTACTGTGACCGCGCCGTCGCCGATGAGTTGCCCACTGACCGTCTCCGCAACCGCTTTCACTGTACGGGTCATTTTGTTAATGCACGTAACTTTTGCCGCCGTGCCTCCGCCGAATCCTTAGGATGTACTGGTTCCTATTCCCTTCAAGATACAGATCACCCCCGCCGTAAACAGGCAGATGCCAAGCCATTCGACCAGTAGAAGTTGGATATTCACATCCGCAGATAGCTCAACATCACCACCTGGAACGGTAAATATGGATTTAGGGGCAGTGGGACGCGAGAAAACCCATCCATAATGCGTTTCTGGGGGGCCACACAAATGATATTCGAGATGTGCTTCTGTATCCGTATTGTGCACGCCCACCGATTGATAAATGCGGCGTTCCCATGGCACATAAGCACAGCTCAGCAGAAATAGGAGCATAGCCAGTCCAAGAATCGCCCCTGCAGCAATTTTGTTCATAATCTCGCCATTTTCAGTAGATGGCAGCACTATAGCAATCTATGTGGCTTCCTGCGCAGTTCGTTTTGTGACCCCAACAGCACTCATATATGTATTCGTTGTATGGAGCGAGCCGAAGTGCTTTTTGCCCTCGATGATTTCCCTTGCTCGTAATAACTGCCCGTACAGTGAAAGGCGTTTGATCTCCGGTTGTCTGGTAAGTTGTGTGAGGATTGGCGCGCACATGGGCACAGGCTTCCGCGAACGTCAACCGATTTAATACAACCCCTGCGTGTGGTCCGAGGGTTGCTTTTGTCATATGTCTACGCTGCTCTTGTCCTGGTTCGTTTTGCCTTATTTTCCCGCGAGGGACCTAAGTATATAATTCGGACTTTTTTTGGCCGTGCCAGAGTTGCCTTAATTTTAAAACCTTGCCTTCATATTTCGTTGTGCATTTACTTTATACCCGTCTTTCGCAATTGTGGGCACGCGGTCTTTTCGGTCTAGAATTAGACTAGATCTTCGTTAACCGGTTGCCATGGAAAAAAAGATCTTCTGGATTTCCCTCACCGTGCTCAGTTTGCTGGTGGATGTGGTTCTGCCCTTGTGGTGGAGCATCGCCGCGACCATTCCCATCGTCGTTATCAGTTGGTGGATCGCTTACCGCAGCGACTGGTTTTAAGCTGTAGGCCGAAAGTCTCTATGCAAGACTGGAGCCTCTCGGGCTGGCTGAAAACCATTGCGCAGCAAGCGTTCCAGGGGAGTGAGCGATCGAATTATCCGCTTGCAAAGTGCCTCTAAAGCAGTTATCGTTGCGGGCGTTGTAGTTTTCACTTCCAGGCGGAGATTTTGCGTCGGTCTTCCCCCATCGCACCACTCCTGGCGACATGTGTGCGCCCTAATTTGCGGCCCCTGCGCAAGCGGCCTGCACTTTGCGACCTGCTCTTCAGGTTCAGGCGTTCAAGCTTGGAATGAAACTAATGACTCAAACTTCTAAAAAGGCCTTTCTATGAAGAACCGGACGACTTGCTTCGAGACATGTAAGACACATGGGAAACACCTGAATGCAGTGAATGACAGCCGACTGGCATTCAACGCGCTCGTGCGCGCTGCCGGTGCAGTGGCGACCCTGCTTCTCATCTGCTTCTCCGGTTCGCTTTGGGCGCAACAACTCGTGGGTCAGTCTCCGCGGGCCGAAGTTACGCTAAACGGAAAGTGGAGCTACGTGCTCAACCAGAGCCAGAACTCGATACCGACCTCGGGATGGATTCCCACCCGCGTGCCCGCCATTCCGATCGAAAACGGCACGGCGTCTGTCTGGTACGAAACTACGGTGAACATCCCCGACACGTGGGCGAGGGCCGGAAGAAGCTTCTTCCTCGAGCTAGAAAAAGCAGGTCACTATTCCGCAATCTATGTGAACGGGACCTACATCGGCGAACACTTTGGCCAGTTCAGCCCCTTTGAGGAGGATGTCACAAGCGCCCTTCTTCCCGGCCAGCCGAACAAGATTGACATCTACGTGCATAAGGCTGACACGACCTATGTTCGCGCCGGCGTAAACGTCAATCAGAGTTCGTGTCCGCAGGATAATCCAGATTGTATGGGCAACGCCTATCGTGGTTCAGCCCCTGTCGCCTCGGAGCGCAATTGGGTCGGCCTGGTCGGCGATGTGACCCTATATTGGCGCCCTACGGAAAACGTTTCCGATGTCTTCGTCATCACCTCGGTACGTAATCACACCATTACCGCCAACTTGCAAGTGGCCAACGGCAACCCCGGAACCACAACGGTGCGAGCGGCGGTGCTCGATGGAAAAACCGTGATCTTGCGGCTTCCGGCCCAGCAGGTGGTTTCGGGCGCGGCCACGCTGGAGACGGCCTGGAAGAACCCGATCTTGTGGGGCCCGTCACCGTATGGCCAAGCTAAGCTCTATACCCTGGAAACGCAGCTGCTCGAAAATGGCAAAGTTGTGGACACCAGCTTCACCCGCTTCGGTTTCCGTGAAGTGTGGGACGTGGGCACTGTCACCTATTTGAATGGCAAGCCGCTTTGGTTCGCGGGAGATTGGTTCCCGAAGCTAGCTATAAACCGCTACGTCAACGACCGGCGCGCGGAAGCTTTCCAGATTTATGTTCTCGAATCCACGGGGCTAAACGCATTAGAGAGTCATTGGGATGACGCTGGCCGCACCATCCTCGACGTAGCCGATGAAATGGGCTATCTCGTGATTGGCGCATTCTACTGCGACGGCCGCCCCCTGGGTGAGTCCGAAGTGGACAGCGCCCAAGGTTGGACTGACTGGATGGCAAGCACTGCTGGAGAATGGGCGGCAGCGGTCCGCAATCATCCTTCGATCGTGATGTGGCGCCCGACGGATGCTTTGCCCGCAGGCGTTACCCAGGGCCACGTCTGGCCTCCGGTTGCGGCGGCGGTGCGCGCAGCCGACCCCAGCAACCGGCCTGTCGCCGACGGTTCCGATATTGATACCTGGGACGAAAACTTCGATCCCAATCCGCCCAATTGCGATACACCGGCGGGACTGCTCGCCAAGCTCGGGACAGAAACAAAACCCCTGTTCACCCGCGAAATGACCGGGAACCAGAACGCTTCGTGTGTGCCGGCGTTCTTTGATGCGTTTTACAACGCGTCCTATACGAACGGCGCGATTGGCATGCTTTCGGGCCTGGCTTATTCTGTCAATCTGAAATTTAACCCCACGTGGTTCAGCATTAGCGGCAAAGGGAACCGCCCCAACGAAACCATTGCCATGCCCGACTGGATAACACAACAATTCGAGCCCACTCCTTTGGGAACGCAGTTCGCCGGCTTGTTCCAGCAATATGTTCAGCCGACCTTATTGAATACAAGTCCGACCTCGGGCGACTATCAGCTCTCCGGATTGCCTTCTGATGTACAGACCGCGTTCCTGGTCTCTGCAGACGGTGATTCAAGCGCGATCGGCGTTGTCGCAGCTAATGATGGAAGCGGCACGGCGTGGTTCGTTACTCCCATCGCCGGCAATTACAAACTCAACTACACGAGCGGCGGGGTTGACGTTGTAAAGGATGTCGTGGTGACGGCGCCGCCTCCGTTCTGAGCGGCAGACTATTTCGCGTGCCCTACAAATGTGCGCAGGTGTGAAGGGAGCCCTTTTGAAATTCACCGTCGGTCGTTTATTACTGCTCTTATTTGTGTTTATGTTCGTGCCTTCTCTTATGCAGGCACAACTCCCGAAATTCCAACACATCATTGTGGTCTTCCAGGAGAACCGTACGCCCGATAATATGTTCCAGGGTCTGTGCTCTCCTCCCTACGGCTCCGCCAGCTCGTGCAGCACCACGCCAACCGATACTCAGTACAACATCGAAACCGATAACTGGCTCGACAAGCAGGCGCCCGGAGGTACGGTTCATCCACTGACCACTACCCTCGCAGGGACTTATGACCTCGGTCATACGCATGTCGACTTCAACAAGATGTGCGACGTCAACGCCTCCACGGGACAGTGCGCTATGGATGGCGCCGGCCAGGTCTCCTGTACCAAGTGCAACGGCACCACCCAACCCCAGTTCCGTTACATCGACAACTCGACGGGGATCATGAATCCTTACCTGAGCATGATCACCCAATATGGCTGGGCGAATTACATGTTCCAGACCAACCAGGGCCCGAGCTTTCCGGCGCACCAGTACATTTTCGGTGCAACTTCGGCGCCGAGCGCGGAAGACGATTCGATCGGCACCTTCGCCGCGGAAAATTCCATTCCAGCTCTTGGTGATACCGGATGCACTGCGCCAGAGGGTTCGACCGTCAACCTCATTGATGCAAACGGAGTCGAAAACCCGAACAACATCATTTACCCATGCTTCGAGCACCAGACCTTGGGCGATCTGCTGGACGCACAACAAATCTCCTGGCGCTTCTACACTCCCAACGCCAACGGCGTCTGGACATCTCCCAATGCGATCAACCACCTTTGTGTGCCGACGAACGGAACTTGTCAAGGCCCGGACTGGCTGAACGATGTGGATCTGGTAGCCGCCGATGTCTTGAACGATATAACGAATTGCAAGCTGCGCAGCGTGAGCTGGGCCATGCCCAGCGCGCAAAACTCCGACCACGCCCTGCTGAACGACGGCGGAGGCCCTTCCTGGGTTGCATCCATCGTCAACGCCGTTGGCAACAGCACCTGCAAAAACCCCAACGGAACCAGCTACTGGGACTCAACCGCGATCATTATTTCGTGGGACGATTGGGGTGGCTGGTACGATCACGAACCGCCTACATTCCTGCCCTATCCTCAAGGCGGTTATCAGTTGGGTTTCCGCGTGCCCTTGATTGTAGTCTCTGCTTACACGCGAGCCGGCCTCATCAGCAATACTCACTACGACTTCGGAAGTGTTGCCCGTTTCATTGAAGGCAACTTTGGACTGACCGAAGGCGCCCTGTCCTTCGCCGATGCCCGAGCGACATCCGATCTCCGCGAATTTTTCAGTTTCCGGACGGCCCCGCGCGTGTTTCAGACGATACCATCGCCGAAGAATGCAAAATTCTTCATGCATGATAAGCGACCGCAGCTGGATCCAGACGACGATTAAGCCGGTTGGAAGAACTGGGAACGTCAATACAGAGGCGGTTGGCCTTCCGGACGTGTCTTCCAGCGCCGGTGGACCCATAACCACTGGTCGGGATAGCGCCTGACGTAGTCTTCGATCACCTTCGTGAATTGCGCCGTATTGGCGATGATGTCGGCTTCATCATTTCCTGTACGAATCAGCTTCACGGGCGGATCGAAACGCAGGCGGTATTTGTGCAGCACGCGGTCCCACACCGTAAATCCCGGGACAACCGCGGCGTCCGTGCGCAGCGCAATCCGCGCAAGGCCGCTGGCCGTGCAGGCAGGAATGCCAAAAAAATCCACGAACACTCCCTGCGGCGGCGTCATATTCGTGTCCATTAAAATACCTACCGTCTCGCCAGCCTTCATCGCAGAAAGCAATCCGCGGACGAAGTCATCTTTATCGACCATAGTGTTGCCGTGCAGAGCGCGATACTTCTTGGTCAAGCGGTCGAGATAGGGATTATCGAGCGACCGCATCACCACATGCAGGGGATGCCCATGCAGCGAGTGCGTGAAAGCCGAGAGCTCCCATCCGCCCAGATGGCCGGTCAGAAATAACACTCCCTTGCCGCGCGTGTAAGCGTTCTCAAAATTCTCGAAGCCGTCATACACGACCACCCGCCCGACATTTTGCTTCGTGTAACGCGGCAGCATGCAAAACTCAGCGAGTTGCCTGCCAAGCGAAGTGAACACGCCGCGCAGAATCTTGCTTCGTTCCCTGCGGGTTTTTTCAGGGTAGGCCAGCTCGAGGTTGCGCATGCCGACTTGGCGCAAGCGCACGTGCAGCCAATAAACAATGCGTCCCAGGGTAATGCCGGCAGCGCGTGCCAGCGGACGCGGCAACGCACCAATGATCGTTACTGTCAGCCATACCGGCGCGTACTCTAGACGATGGCGCATTCGGGGGATGCGGGCGCTTACGGAAATCGCTTGATTGATTTTAAAGGATTCAGTCACCTTTACGGTTGGATGCAGACAAACAGCGGTATTAAAGAGAGTACGCGGGATTAAATGCTAGCTCACGCGCACGGGATCGGTCCGGCAGCAATACCCTCATACGCGTGGTCGAAAACTATATCTGCAACGGCGGCGTTGATCTTAATTGACATAGATTGTTACTTATAGTAACAATCTAGAGGTGTATGAAGTATTGACCACCACGGCTTTCGCCCGCGAGTTGGCAAGGCTTCCGGCAAATTGGCAGCGGCGCATTTTACAGAAAATTAGAGAGGTGGCGCAAAGGCCGTACGCCAAGCACAATAACGTCACCAAGCTGCAGGGCCGCGATGGCTATCGGCTGAGAATTGGCGATTGGCGGGTGATTTACGAGTTATATGACGACCGCATGGAACTGTGGGCTTTGCAAGTCGGATCAAGAGGGGGAATTTATTAATGCGCATCGAGACCATCACCCGCAAGGGCAAAGAGTTCGCGGTAATTCCCGTGGAACATCTGCATAAGCTGATGGAGGACGCCGAAATGCTGGCCGATGTGAAGGCCTACGACGCCGCAAAAGCACGCCTCGAAAATGGCGATGACGAACTCATCCCGCTGGACATCATCGAGCGCAAGATCAGAGGAGAATCCCCGCTCCGTATTTGGCGCGAGCACCGCCGGTTAACACAGGAGCAACTTGCGAAAAAGGCGGAAGTATCGCGCGCATTGATCGCGGCGATTGAAACCAAACGCAAGACAGGCTCGGTGAACACCTGGAAGAAACTCGGCGCAGCCCTCAACGTCGGCTGGGAACTATTAGCCTAACTGCATTTCCGCCACACGCGACTCACCCGCCACGAAGCCACGCTTCGCTCGATCCGCTGAATTGACGATGTTTCATTTTGTGGAAGTCGGATCAGACCTATGTGCTTTTAACGACGGGGAAAGCTGGGGACAAAAAAATGGAGGTCGGCAACGGTGACCCTAAATCTCCGCTCCCGACCTCGTCTCCCAGGTTCTGTGGTAGGTGAGACGAGTATGCGTCGAGAGCGAAAAGCGCGCAAGATTACTAGGGTCACTGTCCTTTAGTAACGTCGGGTTGCAGCCTGTTTTCAGCGACTTACCAAGCATCGTCTACCAAACATGGCAAGCGTTTTCACGCACCATCGCCTGCCCTTTTTTACAGCCAAACGCTTGCTGAAATTCCGGCATGTTCGAAACCACACCATTCACGCGGAATTCATTGGGTGAGTGTGGATTGGTTTGCGCCACCATCCGCAATAATTCCGGTGTCCATGCTCCACACCACGACTCGCCATAGGCAATAAAAAAACGCTGCTCGGGCGTGAGCCCCTCGGTTTGCGCCACCTTCTGTTCGGGAGTCAAAGTTTTTTCAAACGCCATGAAGGCGATCCGCGTGCCCCCGTTGTCAGCAGTATTTTCGCCAAGCGTCAACTTTCCATTCAATTTGACTCCCGGAACCGCCTCAAACCCGGAGTATTCGTCATCAATGCACTGCGCTCGCTTTTCAAATTCCTTGCCATCCTGCGCCGTCCACCAATCGCGCAGGTTGCCGTTGGCGTCGAACTTGCGCCCTTCGTCGTCGAAGCCATGCGTCATTTCGTGGCCGATAACTGCCCCGATTTCCCCAAGATTCACCGCATCATCCATGGACTTCTCAAAATACGGCGGCTGCAAAATGCCCGCCGGAAAATTAATGGTGTTCAACTGCGGATCGTAATACGCATTCACCGTCGGCGGCGTCATGCCCCACTCGCCGCGATCCACGGGCTTGCCGATTTTCTCGAGCTGGCGATGAAATTCGAAAGCCCCCGCACGATAAACATTGCCTGCATTGTCTCCGCGGGCGATCTCAACGCTCGAGTAATCGCGCCAGTGGTTGGGATAGCCGATCTTGTCTTCAATCCCGTGGAGCTTGACCAGCGCTTGCTTCTTGGTCTCCGGACTCATCCAGTCTAGATTCTGGATGTCTTCGCCCATCGAGTCTGTTAATTCGTTCACCAACTTCAGCATGCGTGCTTTGGCGTCGGGACCAAAAGCCCGCTCAACATATGCCTGGCCGAGCGCTTCGCCCAAGTCGCGATCCACCCCGCGCACACAGCGCTTCCACAGCGGCTGAAGTTCCTTCTCCCCATAAAGCTTGCGCCCGTAGAACTCAAAATTTTCTTCGACAAAGCGATCGCTCAACTGCGGCGCGGAAGTATTCACCAGGTTCCACCGCAGATACGTCTTCCAGTTGTCGAGCGATTCGTCGTTAATCAACTGATTGACGCCCTTAAAGAAATCCGGGGTCGCCACCAGATAGTGCGCGGTCGCGGGCGGATTCAGAGGTTTGAAGTAGGCATCCCACGAGAACGAAGGCGTGAGCGCATTCAGTTCCTGCGGCGTCAACTTGTGATCCAGGTTGGCAGGATCGCGCCGCTTCACGATATCCATCGACGACTTGGCCAGCGCGGTTTCCATTTGCATCACCACTTTGGCGTGGGCACCTGCCGTGGCTGCATCTTCGCCCATTAAAGTAAAAATTTTCTCCGCGTAAGTCGTGTATTGCAGCCGCGTCTCGGTGGACTTGGCATCCTCTTTGAAGTAATAATCGCGGTCGGGAAGGCCTAGCCCGCCCTGATCGAGCGCGGCCACTACTTTGGTGGCGTCGTCGAGATCTTGGCTCGAACTAAAGCCGAAGAGTGCCACGCGATAACCCGAATCGGAAGCTCCGGCAAGTGAGAACGTGATCTGGTGCAGCCGCGCCAGTTCTCCGGCAATCTCAGCCTTACTCTGCATGGCATTGATTCGATCCAGCTCCGGCTGAATCGCGCCGATGCCTTTGGCGTTGCGCCCGGCATCGTCCATGCAGGACTCGTAATAGTCGCCAATCTTCTGCATCACCGGACTGCGACTGGAATCGTTCTGGGACGCCGTCTCGAGAACTTCGCGCAGCACACTTTCATTCCACAGCTGCAATTTGCCGTCCGGCCCCCAGAAAGCTTCATCCGGCGGAATGGGATTGGCCGCAATCCACTTCTTGCAGGTGTACTCGTAGAAATTCGCGCACGGATCCACGCTCTGGTCGAGCTGATCGAGGCTGAAATGATCGAGTGGTGGCAGCGACTTGTCTTTGCCTTTATCGTGATCCTGAGCACCGGCTTCTAAACCCGTCGCGATGAGAAATAAAAATGAAATGACAAAGATGACCAAGTTTCGCCGCAAGCGCATACGCCCCCTTAAGTTTGTTGCCGTTAGAAAGTTCCGACAAAGAATACATGAAAACAGATTGCGATTGCGCCCGAATTGGCTGACCCTCACCGACGCTGGTCCGCCGCGTCAATTAAGCTCTGAGTCGAGCAAAGCACAGCACCGAGTACCCGATTGACTTTAGTCAGGCACGGCAATATAGTTCTGTGCTGATTTAGGATTCTCTCTCCCGAGTTCTCCTAAGCATCCCCACCACGGAGGATATCTTATGGTTCCCCCATCAGCGCTCAGCAGTAAACCCTCGCGAAAACCTGCCACTCTCAACACAAACCTGAACAAGGGCCTATTATCCTACGTCGCCGCCGCTTGCGCCGTCAGCGGAGCAATCCTGGCTGAGACCCTGCCTTCCGACGCCGAAGTTGTTTACACTCCAACCAACACGCCGATTCTAGTAGGTTCGCCCGTCTTGCTGGATCTGAATAACGACGGCACGGTTGATTTCGTGCTGAGCAATAACTTCAACGCCTTTGATCGACATCCCAGCTGCTCCCCCTGTACCTTCGGTTCACATGCTTCCCTCAAAGCCGGCCCGGAGCAGGCAGGCGATGCAATCTGGGGCATTACCAGCAACGTTCGATTGCACGGATCGCGCGCACAATTGCGGAAGCGGCAGCAAAAAACGCCGAACGTCAAAGAAGCTGCTGCCCCGGTGCCGTGGGGCGTGGTCGTCGGCGCCGGGCCCGAGAGGTCCTTTCAATCGCAGGCCCTGCTGATGGATTCTTCCAATTCCATCTATTACTTCGGTGGTGGCGGAACAGTCAACTCGGTTGGCGGATGGGGAAAGAACGGCCGGGCCACCGGCCCCTACATGGGTTTCAAATTTCTGATCAACGGCGAAATCCACTATGGCTGGGCCCGGGTGGATGTTCATGGGAAGTTCCTCCACCTTTCTGCAACCTTGACCGGCTATGCCTATGAGACCGTCGCGAATCGCCCCATACTGACGGGCTTTACAAAAGGGAGCATGGACGCAAGTAGCGACACTTCGCAGCAGACGCAGGCGCTCGCGCCAGGCAGTTTGGGCGAGTTGGCCCTCGGTGCGTCCGCCTCATCCCGGCGTGCAGCAGTACAGCCCGGCCACTGACCGGGGCGCCAACGGTGGCCCATTCAATCAGTTCCTTCGCTTCTGGGCCTGCGACGCGGAGGTTTCGAAACATAGCACAACGCTTTAGCTCCAGGAGACTTTTATGAAAGCCAGATTTCTTTCCCTTGTTTGCGGCGCAGCTGTAATCGCTCTGCTCGTTTTGACAATGTCGGCCACCGCTTCGGCAAAAGAAACCCGGGTCCACGAATTTCCAGGAGGAATAGATCCGGTGGGTCTGGTGGCAGACCGTGCCGGAAACCTTTATGGAACGACCGGCTCGGACGGGTTTTATGGCCGCGGCACTGTGTTTCAGGTGCACCCATCTAACGGCGGCATTTGGACCGAAAGTGCGATTTATTCCTTTTCGGGCGGCAGCGACGGCGGCAACCCCGAAGCCGTTATGGCCTTGGACGCGCACGGCAATCTTTATGGCACAACCCAATACGGCGGGAGTGCAACGTGCGCCTGCGGCACGGTTTTTGAATTGAGTCCGTCGGCGGGCGGAGTATGGAAAGAGGCCACGCTTTACAGTTTTGCCGGAGGGGCCGATGGCGCAAGTCCCCGGTACACGAACCTCGTTTTTGACGCTGCCGGCAACCTGTACGGCGTGACCGAGTTCGGGGGAAGCTCCCTCGCTGGCACAGTATTTGAGTTGAGCCCGCAGGCGGGCGGTGGATGGACTGAATCGGTGCTTTATACATTTGCGGGCGGTACATCCGATGGCGCCAATCCTCTCGGCGGACTGGTGTTTGATAAAGCCGGGAACCTGTACGGCAGCGCGAATTCTGGTGGATCTTCGCAGTGCGGGAGCGGATGTGGAGGTGTTTTCGAATTATCACCGCAGGCTGGCGGCGGCTGGCAGGAACGAATGCTTTACTTCTTTCAAAACGGCAACGATGGGGCCATTCCCGATTCCTTGCTCATCATCGACCCCGCGGGCAATCTGTATGGCACGACACAAGTGGGCGGGAGCGGAAGTTGCGGCACCGTGTTTGAACTGTTGCCCGGAACAGGCGGATCATGGAGCAAACAGACACTCCATCAATTCGCCGGCACCGACGGGTGTGAGCCGTTTCTGAATATGGTCCGTGACGGTGCAGGCAACCTGTATGGAGTCGCGGAAGCCGGAGGAGTAAAGGGCAACGGAGCCATATTTCAGATTACTCCGGCTGGAGTTGAGCAACCGATTTTTAGCTTCCCCGGAGGCATGGCAGCTCGATCCCAGAAGCCTGATTGCGGATCCAACCGGGGCGAGCCTTATTTGGCGTGACTTTTGACCTCTACGGTACAGAGCCTGGGATCATATTCGAGCTCTCAAAGTGACCGGACACGGAGTAGCTGGATTGAAATGAAGCAAATTTTAAGATGGCGGTGTTTTGGTGGACCTGGTCGGGATCGAACCGACGACCTCCCCGGCGAAGCCGGGGCGCGCTCAGCGATGTTTTGCATCGATTAATTCTTGAAGGGAGCGGTGGGACTTCCAACTTTTCAGTTGTCGTTCGCGCTTACGGGCTTCTTGCAGAGTTTTAAATGTCTCTTGATAGACAAGCCTCCAGGGTCCACGGCCCCGGGTTGATCGGGTTTGTCCACGTTGATGCTCCGAGAGGCGGACCGTCGGATCATCGGCACATCCTATATAAAACCTCCGGATGTCTGGCTCTCAATTATATAGACGGCAGGCATAATGAACGGCAGTGTTTTGGTGGACCTGGTCGGGATCGAACCGACGACCTCCCCGGCGAAGCCGGGGCGCGCTCAGCGATGTTTTGCATCGATTAATGCTTGAAGGGAGCGGTGGGACTTCCAACTTTTCAGTTGTCGTTCGCGCTTACGGGCTTCTTGCAGAGTTTTAAATGTCTCGTGATAGACAAGCCTCCAGGGTCCACGGCCCCGGGTTGATCGGGTTTGTCCACGTTGATGCTCCGAGAGGCGGACCGTCGGATCATCGGCACATCCTATATAAAACCTCTGAGATGTTTGGCTCTCGATTATATAGACGGCAGGCATAATGAACGGCAGTGTTTTGGTGGACCTGGTCGGGATCGAACCGACGACCTCTTCCATGCCATGGAAGCGCGCTCCCAGCTGCGCCACAGGCCCACGATTGGACGGGAAGCCAAAACTGCGAATCCGGTTTGGCTCTATTGATTTTCGCCTACATACCTTGCGGAGTCAAACTTCTACTTCACTTCCAACGGGAAGACGACCGTTCCCAGCTTCGCGGTCGCGTTGTCACGCACGACCAGGCAGCTTGCCCAAGCACTGCGCTGAACGAGATGAGGAGAATCAAGAGGAAAAACGTGAGACGGTTCGTGAGATTCATGCTAAGTGAGTGTACATCGGTGCGCATAGAAAGCCCCACCCAAGCAGAGCTCGGGCGGGGCACGCATCCATAAGGACTAGCCCGCTAGGCCGCCATTTTAGGCCGGATCTCGCCGCCTTCGCGGCCCTCCCGCAAGCGGCGCACGGCCAAGCTGATCATGAGCCGCGTAGTTCCGGTCATAATCATGCTGATGCCCACGAGCGTACCGATGACCCATGCCGAACTGGAAGGCCAGTGCTTCCAGACCAAGCCGCCGAGGATCAAGGTCACAATTCCATCGAGCAGCATCCACGTGGACCCGCTCATGCTGCGGCTTTGGAAATAGGCGACGATATCGAAAACTCCCTCTGCAAGAAAAAAGAAGGCCAGCGCGAGCGTAAAACTGGCGAGTCCCATCAAAGGATGGGTCACAAAATAGAGGCCGACGATGAGGTAAAGAATCGCGACCAGTAACTTCCAGGCGATGCTACCCGCACCTTTCGACTGAAAGGCGTGAATAAACTGAAAGCCGCCGCTGAAGGTGATGAGCCAGGCAACGATGATCACGACACCCAGCGACGTTCCCAGCGGAAGCGCGATGGCCAGACACCCAAAAATTATGAGCAAAACAGCCCAGGTAATGGAGCGACCCGACCCGAGAGAGGTAAGTCCTTGTGTCATATTGGCGTCCTTTCGTACGCACAAAACAGGCGGCCATTTTACACCCATTAAGGGCCGCGAAAAGGATTAAGATTCAGGAATTGCCAGCCTCATTTTCGCGGGAAAATGAGGGCAAACTGCGGCCGTCGGTTACACTTTCTAGGATGAGCATAGCCACAAAAAGGATTGCCAGTGCATACGCAACTGTAGTTATCCTGCTTGCCGCGAGCTTTCCCGCCCAAGCGAAGGGTGCCGCAAGGCACCATGAGCAATATTTACTCTATGTCGGAACCTATACGGTGGGCGAACATCAGGAAGCGACGGGCAGCAAAGGTATTTATGCCTTTCGCATTAGCGAAGATCCTGGCTCGCGGGACTCGCTGGAAATAACGTCTCTCGGCGTGGAAGCGGAAACACCGAATCCTTCGTTTCTAGCGACCGACCCGAACGGCCATTATCTCTACGCAGTGAACGAACTCACCAAATACAAAGATGCGGCAAGCGGAGCGGTCACCGCCTATGCCATCGATCGTAAGACAGGCAAGCTGACCTATCTGAATGAGACAGCCTCGCGCGGCGCCGACCCGTGCTATATCTCTTTCGACAAGACCGGACACTACGCACTGGTCGCAAACTATACCGGTGGGAGCGTTGCCGTATTTCTCGTTCTAAACGACGGGCGCGTGGGCGCGGCGTCGGCCTTCGTTCAACACACAGGCAAAGGGGCGCGGCCAGACCGGCAAGAGGGTCCGCACGCGCACTGGATTCAGACGACCGCGGACAACCGTTTTGCGGTCGCAGCCGATCTCGGCCTCGACGAAGTGCTGGTTTATAAGTTCGACGCGGCGAACGGCTCGCTTAAAGCAAATGATCCCGCCTTCGCAAAGCTGCCTCCGGGGACTGGGCCGCGGCATGTTGCGTTTGCCCCGAACAACAAGTTTGTTTATGTAGTCGATGAACTGAACTCGACGGTCACAGCGTTTACTTACGATGCCCAAGGCGGCGTACTCAGCCAGATTCAGACCATCTCGACTTTACCAGCTGGATTTTCCGGAGCGAATGATGCGGCTGAAATCCATATTCATCCCAACGGCAAATTTCTTTTTGCGTCCAATCGGGGGCACGACAGCATCGTTGTATTCTCCATCGACCAACACAATGGAAAACTGACGCTGGTTAATCATTTTTCGACCCTGGGCAAAACCCCTCGTAATTTTGAACTTGATCCCAGCGGGCGGCTGCTCTTCGCCGCGAACGAAGACAGCGGCAACATCGTAATTTTCAAAATCAATTTAAATACCGGGAAGCTCACCCCAACCGGACAAACGCTGAGCGCACCCGCGCCGGTGTCGCTGCGGTTCGTGAGTACGAAATAATACCGTTATGATGGCTGCGAAATTTCAAGCCGGACGTGCATCCGCGCTGGCGCATCTTACCTGGAGCCGTTAGAATAGAAATTCTTCCGATTGCTGACTTCCACGTTGATGAATCATTCTGTTGGGGTGCCGATGACCGCTGTGCGTGTGGCCCGTTTATTGGGCATCACAATTTTGTTTCTTATCTGCCTGAGCTGCGGAGAAAACTACCGTCCCGTAGCCACGCCCCTGAGCCCGAATCCGCCGAATCCGGCATTTACTCATTTTATGGTCGTCTTAAGCACCAATGGCACAACACACCCCGGAGCAGCGACGACGTTAGATGTGTCGGGCGATAGCATGTCCAGCCAGAGCAGCACGGGCCTGTCGCCCACTTACGCTGCCTACTTGACCACCGGCATCTATGTCGCCAATCGCGACGACGATACCATCTCTGTCATTGACCCGAACTCTCCGGCTACGCCGACGACCATCAGTTTACCTACGGGCTCCGCCCCAGATTTTCTGGCCACGACTCAAAATTCCGCGGTCTTCGTCGCCAACGCGGGAAACAATACAGTCTCGGCGATCAACCTCACGACCAACATCGTGACCAACACTATCAACGTTGGCGTCGATCCGGTTGCCATGGCGGAACTCGGCAGCAATACGCGGCTCTACGTCGCCAATGCTGGCAGTGGCGGCACCGGCGGATCGCTGACGAGCATAAACACATTGGATTACAGCGTGAATCCGCCCATTGCCGGCGTGACTTGGGTTTCGCCTGCATGGGTGGTGGCGCGGTCCGACAGCCAGCGGTTGTTCGTGCTCGACAAGGGCGCTGGCACCGTCGTCGAAATTGATACCTCAGGCGTCACTGACAGCGTGGTCGCGAGCATCCCCGTCGGTGTGGGCGCGGATTACATGATTTACGACAAAACGCTCTCGCGGCTCTATGTCACCAATCCCATCACCAACACCGTGTATGTGCTGGACGCCTCGGACGCCGTGACCGGCACCGTATCGCAGCTGGCAACAATTCCTGTGGCCGGAGCAGCTTCGGTCGCAGCCTTGCCGGATGGCAGCAGATTTTATGTTGCGAGCGCCGTGGTAAACGGTGCTGCGGTTACCTCTTCGGTCGTGGTGGTTGATGCGGGCAGCTTTACCGTGGAAAAGACGATTCCCATTACAAGTGTCACGCAAACCTGCGCTTCCTATATGAACACGCCTTACGAGCTCTCCACCGCGGCTTCCGCGGATAGCACGCGGGTGTATGTAGGCAATTGCGATGCGGGTAGTACGGCAATCATTGCGACGGTAGCCAACAGTTCGCCGGGCGGCGGCGTGCCTCAAGATTCGCTGGTACTCAGCTTGCCCGCACCTTATAGTGCACAATCCCCACCAAACGGCGGAACTCCTCCGCCGCAGAATCCTGTGCTGGTTATTTCCGGCCAATAGAACGCCAGCTTTCCTGGCTAGGGTTTTTGGTTTAGAGAGGCGGCAAAGGCGGTGGCAATCGCCATGGCTTCCTGTTTATCCTGCGCCGACATCTCTTTCGGCGATTTCAGCGACGCGCTGCCATTCAAGTTCTTAATCCCCACATAAACGGCACGATAATCGGTGTCGCCAAGGTTCTCCACCCGATGCTTAAACGGCGGGTACCAACGCGCCTCGCCCATGTGTGAGTAAATTTCCCGAACTTTGCCGTTCTCGTCGGTAAAGCGCAGGTGGGCCTCGGTCAAACTGACGCCGACGCCACCGGAATGTTCATGCATGGCCGATTTCTCGTGCGGGCCGTAATGCACTTCAATCACCTGCACGTGTTCGTTTTCAAACGCCAAACGATAGTGTTTGGGCTCGACTTTCAATGGGTCTTGCGCAAGTGCGGTAGCGCTCAACACTGCTGCGAGCGTAAGGGCATATAGCGATTTAACGAACACGGTGTCTCCTGAACGAGAGATTGCTGTCTGGCACAGGAGTACGCTACTGGCCAAGGGCGCGGCTGTCAATTATCAGAGATGTTCCGCTGTGTCGATACTTTCGTGTTACGGCAGCAGGCGCGCGTCAGCGGGAATGGCGAGGCCAACGCGGCGCGATGGCATAGTTCAACTGCACAAGCACGATGAAAGCAATGCTCCAATAAGGACTAAACACGCACAACAGCGCCCCGAATGCATATAGGCACTGGGCGATGACGATGCGGCGTTTAATGGCGATCCGGGTTTCGACGGGGACATCCTCACGTATTACGTGCAAGCCTTCGGCACAAACCCAGGTTAAGTACAGCATGCTTCCCAGAAGCAAGATGTTCAGCCAATAAACTACAAGGGCTATACGAAATTCGATGAACTCCGCCAGAAGCATGGTGGAGAATGGCATCAGCGTGACCGCGAAGAGGAAAACGAGATGAAGCCAGGTGAGGCTGCGCTCGGAACGCTCGAGGTGATTCAGTTGTGTTTGCTGTCCGACCCAGAAGATGCCGAGTGTAAGAAAACTCATCATGTACATGAGCAGCCGGGGCGCAAGCGCGGTGAGCCCATGCCACAAATCGTGTTCGCTGTGAATGGCTTCGCGGAGGGGAACGTGCAAATCGAGCACAAGCAGGGTCATGCCCACCGCGAAGATGCCGTCGCTCAATGCGGCGAGTCGCTCCGCACTTTGCCCGGCGATGCGGTTGTACGATGTGGCCATGCGAGGAGAGTGTAGCAAAAGCCGCGAACTCTTCTTCAACCTGAAACGGGCCTGGAGGCGCAAATGGGCCTGTAAGTCGTTCCTGGCATTGTGGAAAAGAAGCACGCCCGCGGCGTCGGCGCTGTACTGTCGGGAAACGAGACAACCGGTTGGGGGAGTTGTTTAGTGTCCGGCCGCAACCGTGCGAGCCACGTTATACCGCAGGGCGATGTTCATAAATACACTGCCGCAACTGGAATCGAAGCAGAGCTCAAGGGCTTCAGTGTCTTCCGTGCTTTTCGCGCCGTGCTCGGAGGTGTGTAGCACGGGAGGATGCACACGGAAATGAAATCCCTGATCGTTGAGCGTAGCGACGGCGTTGCCGGTAATTTGGTTGGCCAGTTCGCACACGGCTTCGCGCACCAGGTCATCCGACTCCGGCAATTCGGAGCCAGCAAACTTGCTGGCCACGCGCACGGCGGTTTTTGGCTCCAAATCGAAGATGATGCGGCCTTCGATGTCGCCGCTTAGCCACACGAGTGCGGCGACGCCTTTGCGTTGATAGGCCTCGGGCTCCATGCTCAGGTGGCCCACCGTCATAGGACATTGCAGACCCTGCGCCAGCACGGCATCGGCCGCGTTGATGAAGGGCTGAATCAGTTCCATTTTCATTTGTCAGACTCCCCGACTGCTTAGACGCCCGCCCCTGCTGCGTGTGCCGCGGCTTCTTCGTCTCCCAGAACATACTTCACCACTTCGTACAGAACTTCGGCTTTCACCGGCTTCTGCACGAAATGCCGTGCCCCGCGTTGCAAAGCGGCGACGATGTTTTCCTGGTAGCCGACCGAAGAGACCATGACAATTCGCGCGTCTGGATGCTGCTGCACGATCTTCTCCGCCGCTTCGATGCCTTCCATCTGTGGCATGGTGATGTCCATGAGCACGATGTCAGGAGTCAAGCGGTCGTATTCGGTGATGGCGTTGAGTCCGTCTCCGGCTTCGCCTGCGACCTGGCCGCCGAAAGTTTCCACCATGCGGGCCAAGTTTTTGCGGGCGAAAACGGAATCGTCCACGATCAAATAACGGACGGGCTGACCGTCCTTGCGTCGTACCGGCGCAAACTGCTCCATAACTACCTCCCCTTTTCCTCTCGGACTTTCTTTTTACTCACCGGTCATTTCTGGCCGGCGTCAAACTATATGCCTCCCGCTTTCGCGGACTTGCGCTCCGGCATGCACTGCGCCATCAGCGCATCCGCCAGAGCGTCGAGCGGCACCACCTGTGTGGCGTAGCCGCGCTCAATGGCGGTCTTGGGCATCCCATAAACCACACAAGAATCTTCGCTCTGGGCAATGGTCATTCCACCCGCCGCACGGACCGCGCCCATGCCTTCAGCGCCGTCGTCGCCCATTCCAGTCATGATGAGGGCCAGCGCTTCCTGCCCAAACTCCGCCGCCGCGCTGCGGAACAGAACATCCACCGACGGCCTGTGACCGTTGACGCGCGGTTCGTCACTCAGCACCACCACATCGCCCAGCGGCATACGCTTCACACGGACATGGCGGTTGCCTGGGCAGACCAGAACGCGCCCCGCGAGCAACATGTCTCCCGATTGCGCTTCCTTCACCCGGATGGCGCAAACTTCGTCGAGTCTTCGGGAAAACATCTCCGTAAAATTTTCCGGCATGTGCTGCACCACCACGATGGATCCGGGAAATTCGCCGGGCAGTTGCGACAGCACGTGCTGCAGCGCCTGCGGCCCGCCCGTGGAAATTCCGATCACCACGACCCGCGAAGGTTTGCGCGCGTTCGCCGGTATTTTTTCCGGCATCTTCAACAGCTCTGAAATCGGCGCCACGCGTACGCGGCGGCTGTTTGCGGCGGCCTTGATTTTGTCAATGAGCTCGCGCGCGATTTCCGGCATGCGCGCAGCTACATCAGCCGGCTTCGCGACGAAATCAAACGCGCCCAGCGCCAGCGCTTTTAGCGTGATCGAGGCGCCGTTCGTGCTGTGCGAGCTGACCACAATCACCGGCACGCGGTGCCGCCGCATGATTTCCTTGAGCATCTCGATGCCGCCCATGCCGGGCATTTCCAGATCGAGGGTCACCACCTGCGGCTTCAGTTCTTCAATCTTGCGCAGGCCGAAGTTGCCATCCATGGCTGTGCCCACGACTTCGATCGAATTGTCTGTCTCAATCAGTTGCGGAATGAGTTTCCGCATCAGTGCGGAATCATCCACGACGAGCACGCGAACCGGGCTGCTCATGCGTGACCTCCCGCCTGCGCGGCCATGCGCGCCTGCTCAGAGTGCGTGAGCAGCAGGCCGGTTGGGCCTTCGGCGCGGTTCAGACGAGACTTGCTGAAGCGTTCCATAATGGCTGCCAGATTCATGATGAGTACCACCCGCCCATCGCCCAGAATCGATGCCCCACCCACGAGGTCAGTGGCGACCGTCTTATCGTCGAGCGCCTTGATCACCAACTCTTCCTCACCCTCGAGCGCATCCACGATAAGGCCCAGTTTTCGCTCGCCCGACTGAATAACGAGGATGAAAATCCGTTGGGAAACCGTAGCGGCCTGTTCACCGGGCCCCTCGTCCGGACGGTTGCCGAGACGGATCAACGGCAAAACCTGGTTGCGCAGTTGCAAAACTTCGTATTGATCCACGCGGTGCAATTCGGATTCGCGCGCCCGCGCAATCTGCGCTACCGCGTTGAGCGGAATGGCATACAACCGCTGCTCCACCCGGAACAGAAGCGCTTTGATAATCGCCAGCGTGAGTGGCAACTTCAACCGGAAGGTGGTGCCTTGCCCGGGCTGACTCGCCACTTCCACCGAACCCTTCAGGCGCTGCATCACACTGCGCACAACGTCCAGGCCCACGCCGCGTCCGGAGATTTCGGTAATTTCGTCTGCCGTACTGAATCCGGGGCGGAAGATGAGTTCCAGTGCTTCGGTATCGGTCATGCGCGCGGCTTCATCCGCATCGAGGATTCCCTGCTGCAACGCTTTGGTCTTCAGACGATGTGCATCAATTCCGCGGCCGTCGTCGCTGATTTCCACCACCACCTGATTGCCCTGGTGATGCGAGCGCAAATGGATGGTGCCGCGCGGCGCTTTGCCCAGCCTCGCGCGCTCCTCCGGAGACTCGATACCGTGGCTTACCGAGTTGCGCACCATATGCGTGAGCGGCTCGGCGATTGTGTCCAGCAGGCTTTTGTCGAGATCCGTGTCCTGGCCGCTCATCAGTAAATCAACTTGTTTGCCGCACTGCTTGGCTATGTCGCGCACCATCCGCGGAAAGCGGCGGAAGAGTTGCTCCACCGGAACCATGCGGACCTTCATGACGGAGCGTTGCAGGTCATTGAGCACGCGCGCTTGAAACGCCATGGCGTCGGCGAACTTGCCGCGCATAGCATCTTTCGGGTTTTCACGGGCAAACTGGTTGAGCGCTTGTTGCAGCATGGACTTTCCGATAATCAGCTCGCCCACCAGGTTCAAAAGATTGTCGATACGCTCCGCATCCACGCGCAGCGTGTTTTCAGAAGATGTTGGAGCTGTCGCGGCTGGTTCGAGCGTTTTTGTGTCCGCGACGGCGGGGGCAGCTTGCATTTCCGCTTGCGCCGCTTGTGCAGGCGCAGGCTGTTCCTGCGCGTCGGTCGGAGGCGTGACTTCAACGATTCGCGGAGGCGCGCACTTTTTCTTGCTCGTGGCCGCGCCTTGCATACTAATGTCAACTTGCGAGATCACGGTCGGAATCTTGGCTTTCGCCGCAATCTGTTCCGCCGTTTTCTCGGACGCGATGAGCAACTCCATGCGTGCCGTTGCTTCCACGGAATTCTTGTCCGGACGGGTGGCCAGAATTTCTCCCGACGAACCCAAAGCGGTGATCAAAAGCTGGCGCGCCGCAATCGGCATGGCACACAGCCGGTCGATGGTGGCTGTGATGTGGTAAACATTCTTGCCCTGCTCGAGCGCGCGCTCTTGGGCCAGGATTTCATATTCGGTCCATGCTGCTCCCGCAGCGGGCTTGGTCTTTGACTTGGCAGCTTTTCGCCGCGGTTTCGCCGCTTTCTCGGATGTCGTCAGTTGCTGGATCAGTTTTTGCAGAACGCTGCCCGAGGGAACCCCGGTCTTCTGCCGGTAAGCCTGAAGCATGGAGCCGAACACGTCGGCTGCCATGAACGCCACTTCCGCCAGCGACGATTGATCGAGCGCATCCAGCGCCAGCGCATCCTCGAGTACGTGGGCCAGTTCACTTAGTTCTCGGAAACCGCACGCCGCCGCGTCGCCCTTTAACGTGTGCACCGAGCGACGGATTGCGTGCACGGTTTCCACATCGCCGGGATGTTTTTCCAGTTGGAGGGCGAGATCGTTGAGCGTTTGCAGGAGTTCGCTTGCCGTCTCAAAAAACAGCTCCTCCATTTCGCCGCCCAGATGATCGATGGAGTCGCTCATGGCGCCTCCTCGGTGTAGCGGTAGGCGGTGCCGCTGTCGCGGTAAACCATCGCGAACTTGTCATTGAGGCCAAGCAGGCTTTCTGCGTGGCCGACGAAGATATAACCGCCGGGCACCAGGCAGCGCCCGAACTTCTGCACCAGCCGCTTTTGTTCGGCTTCGTCAAAGTACATCATCACATTGCGGCAGAAAATCATGTCATGCCGCTGTGGCAGGAACTCTGTTTTCAGGTTGTGAAAGTCGAAGTGCACGCGCTCCTTTACCGCATTCTTGATGGCGTACCGTTCTCCGACTTTGTCGAAATAGCGCAGGCGATTGCTGTAATCCACCGACGTCATCTGGCTTTCGGTATAAGTGCCTTCCTGCGCATAACGCAGGACTGAGAAATTAATGTCACTCGCGAGAATTTCCACCTTCCAAGGCTCTGGAATCAGCGGCTTCGGTGCCAGCGAAAATCCATTGCTCGGAGCGGGAAGGCTGCGCAGATGGTGATAAGCTAGCGAATCCGCGATCAGCATCACCAGGGTGTAAGGTTCCTGGCCGGTCGAGCATCCTGCGCTCCAAATACGAAGGCTGAAGTCGCGACGGCGCGATTTTTCGAGGATCAGATCGTTCAGAATGTGTTTCTGGAAAAGGTCCAGCTGCGCCCGGTTGCGGAAGAAACTCGTCTCGTTGACTGTCAGATTTTCCACCAGACGCGACAGCTCTTGGCGGCCATCATCGGTGATCAGCAAGCGGTAATAGCTGTAGAACGAATCCATCTTGCACTCACGGAGACGGCGTAGCAGACGGTCTTGCAGAAAATGGGTGCGCCGGGCGTCGAAGTGCATCCCGCATTCCTGATACACGAGCGCCTGCAACAGCTTCAGTTCCGCTTCGCTGATCTGGACAGCTAGGGCTGGTGAGCTCATTGGTTATCTTTCATGGGCATGGGCGACCCGGTACAAAACCTCATTTGCCGGCGGCCGCTCCTTGTCCCTGCGCTTCGGGCGCATCAATGCGCGCTTGTAGTACTTCCTGTGACAGCAATTTGTTGGTGTCTAGCAGAACAATGAGCCTTCCCTGATATTTGCCCATGCCGGTTACGCATTGCAGCGCGCCATCCTGGAAGACCGTGGGTGGTGGTTCAATGTCGGAGACTGGGATTTTGAGCACTTCGGAAGCAGAGTCCACGATCAAGCCGCAGAGCCTGCCTTTATACTCGACCACCAGAATGCGGCTACGGCTGCCGGAAGCGATCACGTTTTCTCCCAACCGCTTCCGCAGATCGATGACTGAGACAATTTTGCCGCGCAAGTTGATGACGCCTTCCATGTAGTCGGGGGCGTCGGGTACGGCCGTGATTTCCGGCACGCGCACAATTTCATGGAGAGACGTGATGGGTACGCCATAGGTCTCGCGTCCCACACGGAATCCGACGATATGTAGTTCCTGGCTCATGTGACTCTTGTGCTCCGCAGCGAGTTAGACCCGTCCCGCGGCCGCCCGGCGGCTGTGGGGTTTGGCGCCCATACCTACGTCCGAGCCCATGGGACGCTCGTTCTGCTCCAAAGCAAATCGATCCATCGAGCTGAGAAGATCGGCTGACATCTTCGACATCTGCTCCGCCGAGGCAGCCAACTGTGTGGAGCCCGATGTGGTTTGCTGCACCAGTCCACGCATTTGTTCCATGGCCTTGACCACAGCTTGCGCACCCGCCGCTTGCTCTTCCACGGCGGAGTTGATTTCGTGCGTGATTTCGTTGAGCCGCGACGTAGCCCGCGCAATCTGTGAGGAGCCGTGCGATTGCTCGTTGGTTGCCGCGCCGATTTCCTGCGCGAACTTGTAGACTTCGGTGACGACATCTGAGATTTTCTTCAGCGCGCCGTTCAAGTCCTGCCCCAGATTTAACCCCTCGTTGACGATGCCCGTGCTCCGCTCCATGTTTTCGACGGCTTTTCGGGCTTCCTTCTGAATGCTCTCAATCAGCTCGGAGATTTCTTTCGTGGACTGCGCCGATTTTTCCGCCAGCTTGCGAACTTCGTCGGCGACCACCGCGAAGCCCAGGCCGTGTTCGCCTGCGCGCGCCGCTTCAATCGCCGCGTTGAGCGCAAGCAGATTGGTCTGTTCCGCCAGATCGTCAATCACTTCAATGATCTTGCCGATGTCATCCGCACGCTGGCCCAGCACTCCGATGATTTCTCCCGAAGAGCTGATGGTGTCATTGATTTTGTTCAGGCCTGTTGTGGCCTTGTCCATGGTCGCGATGCCGCTATGCACTTCCTCGCGCGAGCGGTTGGAAATGTCCAGCAGGACTTTCGCCGTGTCTGCGACCCGCTGAATCGAAGCGACCATCTCATCAATCGAAGCCGAAGTCTCGCTGACGCTCGAAGCCTGCACCTGCGTGTTCTTCACCATGTTCTGCACGTTGACGCTCATCTCATGCATCGTGCTCGTAACTTCATCAATGGCGGAAGAGGTTTGCAGACTGACTTTCGCGGACTCGTCAGAAGCGCTGGCCACTTGCTCCGATGCCCCCGCCACTTGCGAGGACGAATCCCGCACGTTCCGCACCAGGCTGCGCAGCCCTCCAATCATGCGGGCAAAGGCATTACCCAGTGTGTCGTTCTTGGATCTCGGTTTCGCCTCGACGGTGAGATTTCCGCCCGCAATGGCCTCCGACAGCGCCGCCATCTCGCGCAGGTATTGCACCATGCCGGTAAAGGTTCGAGCCAATTGACCGATTTCATCGTCGCCCTTGATCGCAATTTCATGGTCTAGATCTCCGGCATTGCCGATCTGTTCGGCCACGTTCATCAAGTCCTTCAGCGGCTTTGTGATCGAGAGCGCGGCGCGATAGGCAATCACCGCTCCCAGTCCCAAGGCCAGCAAGGTGCTCATCAATGACAACAGGACCGTCCACGTGCTCGCCGTTTCATCCGATTTGCGGCGCTCGTCGAGCACCTTCGTGTTTTCGTCGTCCGCCAACGCCAGGGCGTCTGTGGAAGTCTTCACCCACGAAGACGCATCTTTCTGGAGGTAAAATACCTGCAACTCGGCTACGGTGGCATTCCCGGAATCCACGTCAGCGCGCTTTTGCATCAGCGGTGTGGCAAATTCTGTCGCCCAATTCTGTTCGTTCTTTTCGACGCGCCCCAGAGCGTCTTTTTCCTGCTCCGAATTGGCCAGTTTGCTTGCCTCTTCAAGGCTCGACGTCAACAAGCGTTCGCCTTCGTGCATCCGATCGGCTTCCCGCGTGTCGCCGCTAAGCAGGTAGTTACCGAGGTAGAGCCGGTTCTGCATCATCTGGAAGCGGATCTTGTCGGTCAGTTGCGCCATCTGCATGGCTTGGGCCGCGGCCGCCTTAGCAGAGCGTTCGCGATAGGTCGCCGTCAGGTTGACCAGGAACAGCAGGACCACCATCACTAGGATGGCGCCAAAGCTGATGTATAGTTTTTTACCGATCGTCATTACCGATTCTCCGCTAATCAAAAATCCCGGACGCTTGTGACCGGGCGTTCTATTGGGGGGCGAACGTAAACTCGACGCTTTCCGTAGTCTCAGCCGGGCCTGGCTCGAACTTCCACTTCTTCACTGCATCCATCGCGGCGTTCACCAGCAGCGGGTGCCCGCCCACAACCTTGGCTTCTTTCAGCGTGCCGTTGGGTTCGACCACCACCTGCATCCGCACCACGCCGGAAATACTCATCTTCCGCGCGATGTCGGGATAAACGGGCGCCACCTTCGAACGTATTTTGCGCCCTGTGGTGTCCGATTGAGCCTTTGCGCCATTTAGAGGAACGAGGGTTACAACCAACGCCAGGCACACGAAAACCCACAACCTCTTCCCTGCCAATGAAATCCGCGTACCTTGCATCCCTCAGTTCCCTCCCAACAAAGCGAACCTGTACGGGCTTCGTGCCCTATTGGCTCTTCTCTACATAATTGCCGCAGGGTTTGGGGAACTCAAGCAAAAGTGATGGGCAGAGTATTACGGAAGTTTGGCCGGCCGGGGCATGGAGAATTCGTTACGCGAAAATATCGTGCAAAATTACATCAGGCGTTACCGCATCCGCCGTTTGGCAGATTTCACAATTCGACACCTAGGCCGTTATTCCCTTGACTCAAAATGAGATTGCGAGCTATCTTCCATTATCTTCAATTACTTACGGTGATTGACCCGGGAGTCTGGAATCCTGATGCTGCAGATGGGAGATAAGAGAGTGAACACGCTGGCCAGCCCTTCTGCCCAGCAGTCGTTTCAGGATTTGCTTCTGCAATTTTCTTCTATCGCTTCGCAAGGCAGTTCTCCTCTCGTCCTAGTCGAGTCGTTCTGCCGCATCGCGCGCAATTACTTCGGTGTGGATGGGGTTTACTTCTGGCAATCGGTCAGCGATGAGGAACTAGTGGGCGCCGTTGCCGATGGCTTCATGGCAGAGGGCTTCGCTGGCCTGCGCCTGCGCGCCGGCGAAAGTGCGGTGACGATGGAAGCAGTACGCACCCGCAAGACCATCTTCGTCAACCGCGTGGATGTTTCCCGCTATGCCACGGCGGCGGAATTCCGCGCACAATCCCTGATGGCCGCACCCCTGGTGGTAGCCAATGAATTAATCGGGGCGGCCGTGTTCCTGCACAGTTCTGATCCCGACTATTTCAACGAAGACCTGGCTACAAAAGCTACCATTCTGGCTGGACAGCTCGGCAGTTTGCTCGAAGCCGCCCGCTTGCACGAAGTGTCGCAACAGGAGCACCGTCGCGCCGAGATTCTGGCCGGGGTGGTTCGCTCCTTGCAAACCATCCCCGAGGCGGCAGCGGCGGTACAGGTCATGGCGGAGCGATTGCGTGTCGCGCTTTCGGTTCCGCTGGTTTGCGTGCTGATGCGGCAAGCAGGTCCGGTCTTTGAGCTGCGTGCGGTCAGCGCCGAATCGCCGGAAAAGGAAACCGCTATCCGGGCTGGACACGATCGTAAAGCAATGCAATTTGCGGTTGATTTGGCACGTCGTGCCGTCTCGGCAGGTGGCATGATCACCACCGCCATCGATCCCGCGACCCACGCGTTCGGCGCGCTGATAGAGCCGGGTTCACTGCTCGCCGCTCCATTCCGCACGTCCTCGAGTGACGGCGTCTTACTGGTCTATCCTCGCCGCGGCAACCCCTTCAGTCCGGATGAGAAGTCGCTGGTTTCCACCATCGCCAGCTTCGGTGCCGTCGCCATTGCGAATGCGGAACTCTATGCTACGGCGCAAGAACAAGCGCATGAACTGCAGCAATTGCTCGTCATTTCCTCTGAGTTAGGTTCCATTTCCGATCTCGATCAATTTTTTCAAAAATTCGCCTTGCGTGCCGCTGGCTTTCTTGGTTTCGAGCGCTCGTTCATCGGGCTCCTCGAAAATGGCGCGTTCCATGTCCGCTGGGGTGCAGCAGAGGGACAGAGTCAGCGCTTTGAGTTTGCCCTGCCGGACGGGCTGGCCAGCCGAGCTTTGCTCGACCGTCAGGTTTATTGGTCCGATGATCCCGCTAAGGTTCCGGGGGCCAACCTGGGGTTGCTGACGCAATTCGCGATACGTCAGGTTCTGGCCGTGCCGCTGCTCGGAGCTGAGGGCCAGGTGCTAGGGATGTTCGGTGTGCTGGACCGTGTGGATCGAATGGGCATCTCCCAAGAAGACATCCGGCGTGCCCGTTCGCTTGGCGGCCAGGTCGCTGTAGTTCTAGAAGTGGCGCGCAATCTGCATCTTTCCGAGCAGCATCGAGCCCGTTCCGAGTCCTTGATGCGGCTGGCCATCGGCCTCAATTCCCTCTTACGTCTGCCCGAGTTTGCCGAGCGCTTCGTCAGCCGTGCCATGGAAATTATGGAGGCTAAAGCGGCAGCCTTCGCCGTGCAGCAGGCCAATGGGCTTGAAGTCATCGCTCTACAGTGCTCAATCGATGAGCCGGGCAAAGCCGCTTTGCGTCCGCGATTGGCGCACGCCCTCAGTGCTGCCCTCGTCCAGCATGGGGACACGATCATCACCGGATCCTCCACAAGTCTGCTCGGAACTTCTCTCGCCGAAGAGCTCGATTGGAGCGACTGTACGCTAGTGCGGCTGATGTCCGCTTCCGGAGAAACTGCCGGTCTGCTATGTCTTGCTCGGCAAGGCAAGCGCGATGCTGGCGAAGAACGCGGACTTTTGTTGGCGCTCGCCGGACACGGCTCCGTTGCCTTGGAAAATGCCCGCCTGTTCACTCGCGTTGAACAAGCGAACCGCCATTGGATCGAAATTTTCGACGCCATCAGTGATTTCATCGTCGCGCATGATGAAGCGGACCGCGTCCTGCGGGTCAATCGTTCGCTGGCAGACTTCATTGGGTCCGACCCCTCAGAATTGATTGGGCTCAGCACCTGGGCGCTGCTCGAAATGGGACAAGGCTCGGCCTTGCATTGCTGCCCCTTCTGCCTCATTACCAGCCGCGGCGCCGATGAGTACGCCCATCCGGTTCTGGACCGTACCTACCTGGTCTCCACGTCGCGAGTGCATGGCGCTAACAACGAAGGAATGCAGACCATCCATGTACTCAAAGACATCACCGATCGCCTGGATGCGGAACGACGCTATCGAGAGCTCTTCAACAATATCCAGGAGGGTCTGTTTTTCTCCACGCCGGACGGCCGCTTCATCGAGGTCAATGATGCACTGGTGCGTATGCTGGGCTTCACCAGCCGGGAAGAGCTGCTGCACTCGGATTTGCGCAATCAAGTTTATTCGTCACCCGAACGTCACGATCAACTCATGGCTCAGATGCAACGTCACGGCGCGCTCCGCAACCATGAGGAAACCCTTCGCCGCCGCGATGGAGCGCTGGTCCATGTGCTCATCAATGCCTTCGCCGTTCGCGATGCACAAGATGGGATCTTGCAATATCGCGGCCTGATGCTCGACATAAGCGGCCTCAAGAATTTCCAAGCAGAATTGCAGCGCGAACGGGACTTCTCCGGAAAGATTCTCAACAACACGCAAAGCTTAATTCTGGTCGCGGATGTGAGCGGGGTGGTCAATTACGCCAACCGCCGCTGGTACGACCTCGGCTTTGAACAAAATAAGATTCTGGGTGCGCCCATTGATCAGCTTTTCGTGCCCTCCAACCGTGAGCCCTTGCTGGGCGCTCTTGCCGCCACCAACTCCGGTGGCCAGGTGGATAATCTCGATTTACAGATTCAGCGTGGCGATGGACGGATCGCACAATTTTCAGTGAATTTGAGTCCGATGCGCGATGAGCAGGGCAACGTCACCAGCATCGTTGTAGTCATGAGCGACATCACCGATGCAGCCACGCTGCAAGCCAAGCTCATGCATACCGAGAAGATGGCTGCGGTCGGGCAGTTGGTTTCCGGGGTGGCGCACGAAGTGAACAATCCGCTCACCGCAATCCTGGGTTTTTCGGATCTCCTCATGGAGAACGAGGAGGTTCCGGAATCGGCCCGCAAAGATTTGCGCGTGATTTTGCAGGAAGCGCAGCGGACCAAGCAGATTGTGCAGAACCTGTTGAGCTTTGCCCGCCAAATGCCACCGCAGCGTCAGCCGGTGCAACTCAATTCCATTCTGCAGCGCACGGTGCAATTGCGTTCCTATGATCTGCACAGCCGTGGCGTGGAAGTCATTGAGCGGCTCGATGAAGCCATCCCTTCTGTTATTGGCGATGCGCACCAGATTCAACAGGTCTTTCTCAACATCATCAATAACGCCTACGACGCAGTCCGCGACAGCAAGCGCCCGGGGCGGATCGAGATTGCCTCTGGGCAACAAGGCGATTTTGTCGAGGTTTCGTTCCGCGACAATGGAGAGGGGATTACGCATCCCGAGCGAATCTTCGATCCTTTCTTCACAACGAAGGAAGTCGGCCAGGGGACTGGTCTCGGCCTCAGTATCTGCTACGGCATCGTGCGGGAACACGGTGGTGAAATCGTGTGCAGGAACAACGTGGAAGGCGGCGCCAGTTTTGTGGTGCGTTTGCCAGCCGCTACTGGGACTGCTTCGAAAAGCGTCGCCGCGGGGGTAAAACAGCCATGAACCCAGGGGCCACACGAACCTCCCTTCTGCCGATTCTGCTCATCGAGGATGAACCGGCGGTAATGGCCTATGTGCGGGCTGCGCTGGAGCGTAGCGGCTATCAAGTTGTTTGCGCCGAAAGCGGCCTCGATGGCCTGCGCCAGCTGGAATCGGGGGAATTTCTTGGAGTCGTTTCTGATATGCGCACCCCCGGAGGCGTGGATGGAGCCGATGTGCACGCCTGGGTCCTACAACACCGCCCTGGTCTGGCGGCCCACATCGTCTTTATCACCGGCGATATTGCCAATGATGAGACGGTGGCCACCTTGCGCCGCACCGGTGCTCCCTGTGTCGAGAAGCCGTTTCGCGTTCAGCAATTCATCAGCGTCGTGGAGCAAACGATAGGAAGGCAGTAGCGAGTGCGAGAAATGAGTGAAGATCTGCGGGTTCGGTTTTTGATTGTTGATGATGAGCAGAGCATCCGCCGCCTCTGCATGACCGTCGGTGCTGGACTCGGCTTCCTGTGCACCGAAGCCGACAGCGGGGAGAGCGCTCTCGCCTTGCTCGAGGAGCAACCCGCGGACATCATTCTCACCGATCTGGTAATGCCGAACATGTCGGGACTCGAATTTCTTGAACGGGCGAAGAAGCTGCTTCCTCGCTGTGAAGTAGCCGTAATGACTGGACACGGCTCGGTCGAGACCGCGGTGCAAGCGATGAAGCTCGGCGCGTACGATTACATCAGCAAACCTTTCTCTCCGCTTGAGGAACTTCGTCTTTTCCTCCGCCGTATGGCCGACAAAGTCCGCCTGGTCGAGGAGAATCAATTTCTCCGCGACCGTGTGGAGACCGATACCAGCCTTCACGGCATTGTCGGCGCATCCGCCAAAATTCAAGATGTGCTGCGCATGATTTCCCGCCTCAAAGACACGCGCACGCCCGTCTTGATCACGGGCGAGAGTGGCACCGGAAAAGAGCTCGTAGCCCGCGCCATTCATTTTCACGGCTCGCTCGCCGGCCGTCCTTTTGTCGCAGTGGACTGCGGTTCTCTTGTGCCCACGCTGATTGAAAGCGAATTATTTGGCTACGAAAAAGGCGCTTTCACCGGCGCCACCAAATCGAAGACGGGACTCTTCCAGTCGGCGAACGGTGGGACCCTTTTCCTCGATGAAATCGGTGAATTGCCTCTGGAACTTCAAGCCAAGCTCTTGCGCGTCTTGCAGGAAAAAGAAGTGCGTCCGGTGGGCAGTAATCAGAAGGTTAAAGTGGACGTGCGCGTCATCGCCGCGACGAACCGCGATCTCGAAGCGGAATATCGCAACGGTACATTCCGCAAAGACCTATATTTCCGCCTAAATGTGGTCACGGTCAATATTCCTTCCTTGCGCGAGCGCCGCTCCGACATTCCGATGCTTGTGCATTGGTTTCTCGATCGTTACGCCGAAGGCGAAGCAGTTCAGGTCAACAGCGCCGCCATGAAAAGCCTCATGCAATATGACTGGCCGGGCAATGTGCGGGAACTCGAGAATTGTATCGAGCGGGCCGTCGCTCTAGGCAGCCGAAAAACGATTGATCTTTCCGACCTCCCGCCTGCCTTGGCGGTCGAGATGGGCTCGGATGGACGAGATGCAAAACAAGACACGCACATTGCGACAAGCGGGTCGGGTTCTGCCTCTACAGACTTGGAGTCGCTTGAACGGGCTACGATCCAGCGTGTGTTCGAGCAGGTAAAAGGCGATAAAGCCTTGGCGGGCAAGATGTTAGGCATCAGCCGCGCAACGCTGTATCGCAAGTTGAAACGCTATAACATCGGTCCGGAACCCCTCCCCCGCGTAAATGGGGAGAGGCATGCGTTGCAATAAGAAAAAAGGACCCAAAAAGCCCTAAAGGGGCGAATGAAATAGCTTAAGTTGAGACGAGTGTATCAACATGAGACGCAGATCCGGTTCGTCTTACTGGATTCTCACTCGCTCGTCCTTTTGAATCAGTCGGTTATGCTTGCTGCCGCCATGGACTACCACGTGCATATAAATTTGTGCAGTGCGGTTCGGGTAACTGAGTCTTGCTAACCGGCAGCTTGGAAATCCCGACCGCGTTCGCAAGTCTTGAGAACTACGTTCCTCCCCCTGAAACTAGAGGATTTTCCTTTGGCCAAAGCAGCGACAGCCATGGCGCGCTCAGGGAGAGCAAGCACCACCGAACTTGCCAAGTTTTTCCCGGAGGCGACGCCCGTACGCATCCCCGTGCGGTTGACGCGGGTCAGCGATGGCGCAGCGACCTTTTCTGAAACGACAATGGTGGAGTTCGGCACGGCGAAGGAAGTTCTGTTTGCTTCCACGTTGCCGCTGGAGTATGGAGATATGTTGCGGTTGCAGAATTCCGACGGCACCCTGGACACCGAAGCCTGCGTCGTGGCGTTGCAATACCATGGCGACCGGACTGCGGTCGCAGCTCGCTTTACCGCAGTTCTGGCAAATTGGATCGTGAAATCATGACGGCATCTAATATGGAAACGAAGAATCCGGCTGAGCGGAATCCCGCCGAACAATGGCAGGCAGCACGAACCCTTTACCCTCTCTACTCTGCGCTGGCGCGCGAGTTCGTAATCGAGCTTCCGGCAATCTCTGATTTGGAAACCGGCGTGGATGTGCCTACCGCCGAAGCCATCGCCCATGCTCAGGAGTGGTTGCTCAGCGTAGACCGCCAGATTCAGGTTCACCAGCTACGGCAATTTCTGCAAACGACCACGCTTGCCAGCGAAGGCGCGCTCAGCGCATTGCTGCGCCACCATATCGGCAAAGCAGAACGCACCGATTCCGACCGCGACAAGATCGATTTCCTTCTGGTGCAGTTTTTTTCTCATTGTGCTCCGCCACGGCTGGATGACCGTGAAGTGGACATGGCGTATGTCGCTGAAGTGCTCCGTCCGGTGCTGGGCGAGACGGACCTCACAATTCCCGAATGGCTCAGCCCGTTGGAAGGGCTGATGCAGGAAGCGAACCGCTGTCCCAATCTGAATACGTTGTTTACGAGCCGCGTAATCGAGCGTGGAAGGAAAATTAAAACTTCGGCAGGTGCGAACTTCTTCGCGCCGGTCGCCATGGTCGCATTCACGCGCTCGAGTTTCCTGATGCGGCGCGTGTTCTTCCGCCTCATGCACCAGGACTTGAACGCCATTCTCGATGGGTTGCGTGAACTGGAGCAGCGCGGCGTTTCCACACTGGACTGCCGCAAGGCCCAATTTTCAGCTGAAGAACCCATTGATCGGTTGCGCATGATTTGTAACTCGTGGAAAGTGATGTTTCAGGCGGAATATTCCTCAGGACAAGCTCTGGCCATGCTGGTGGACTTGCGCACGGCGGTGGAAACCGCACTGGTCAAAAACGGCGCCAAGGCAAAAGCTGCCGCCGCCGCGGTGGCCGAGTTTGAAGTGCGTGGCGGCGACGCGACTGCCGAAGCGTAAGACCCTTCGCCCGGTATCCCGCTATGCGAGAAGACTCGAACCCGAAGCAAGCTTCCGTCCTGATTGTTTCCGATGACCCCGCATTTTCACGCGCGTTAACCGCACGCTGGCAGAGTGAAGTCAATCTGCCGGCATTTACGGTGGTGGGTTCCGATATTTGCCTGGACGGCCTGACGACGAATTTTGACGCCGTGATCCTGGGTGCCGTGGACGAGAGCCATCTTCTGGACGCGGTGAAAGCCACACAGACTGCAGGAAAGCCGGTCGCTCTGGTTTGCGAGCGCCGGGTGACCCGGGCCGCGCAAGCATTGCGGCCGCGGCCGCTGATCATACCCCGAGGAGAAGGCTGGCTCGATACCGCCGTTCTTCTTCTTACGGAACTGTTGCGCCACAGAGAGATCAGCGCACGTGTGCACCGCTTGGAACACGAAGTCGCGCAATTGCAGCGCGACGCGGCGCTCGGCCGTTACGTTCTCGAAATGCGGCACTCGCTCAACAATGCTTTGACGGCTGTATTGGGAAACGCCGAGTTGTTGATGCTGGAGCCCGGTACGCTCAGCGCCGGTGCGCTCGCCCAAGTGGAAACCGTGCGTAACATGGGGTTGCGCATTCACGAGATCATGCAGCGCTTTTCGTCCCTCGAAAAGGAACTGAGCGTGATGGAGCGGCAAGCCGCAAAAGATACCACAATGGCCCACGCTGCCGGCGCCAATTGATTTGCCTGTCCTATAAACTCTCGCGAGTTTAAAATCGACCTTTGCGTTACCAAATCCTGCGCGGCCGGTCGCCAAACCTTGAAAAACTATTGCTTAAAATTATTGGTCGCGGTGATCACGGTGGTTGCCTGCACTCCGGCGATTCCACAGGACCTTTCGAAAGGGGAACGGCCCCAGGAGCGCGCTTATTATTTGGGCTTCGATCGCAATAATTATCCTGGCGACGACAATCTAAGTGCGCTGCATCACACTTTTTCTTACGTGGGCTACTGGCTGAGCCATCCGCCAAGCGCGAAGCGTAATACGTGGACGGGGAAGCGGCAAAGGATCGAAGCGGCGGGTTTCGGCTTTCTGGTCCTGTACAACGGCCGCGCGTATGCGCAACTCCGTTCGGTGGCTAATGCTACGCGCATGGGGAAA
This sequence comes from Terriglobia bacterium, assembly GCA_963702965.1. Taxonomy (GTDB): domain Bacteria; phylum Acidobacteriota; class Terriglobia; order Terriglobales; family Acidobacteriaceae; genus JAJPHW01. The sequence continues at coordinate 1,394,294 of OY969776.1, read as the reverse complement.
TCGGACGCTACCACCGCTATTGCCGCGGCGCACCGTGAAGGCTTTCCCGGCGGGACGATTATTTTTCTCGATCAGGAAGAAGGCGGACGCATGCTGCCGGAACAGAAAGCTTACATTTATGCCTGGGTGGATGCTGTAAATGCAAGCGGGTTCGTAGCAGGAATCTATTGTTCCGGCATTGCGAACCAGGAGTCAGAGACGGTGAGCATTGTGACCGCTGACGATATCCGCGACCACGCAGGGAAACGGAAGATTGCTTTTTGGATTGCAAATGATAGCTGCCCACCGGCGCCGGGATGTGCGTTTCCGAGGCACGCGCCGAATCCGGCGCAGAGCGGCGTAGATTTCGCGGAGGTCTGGCAGTTTGCGCAATCCCCGCGACGGCCTAAAGTCACAGCTGCCTGCGTAAAGACTTACAACCCTGATGGAGATTGCTATCCGCCGGAGTTTCCGGCGGATAGCGGTCTGCATATTGATGTGGAGACGGCAATCTCGCCCGATCCCTCGCACGGGCGAAGCCGTTAAATCGCCTTCTGGTTGCTGCCTTAAACCTGGGTCAGGCCGCCATCCACTTTAAGATCCACGCCGGTGATGTAAGAAGCGTCCGGGCCGGCCAAGAATAGAACTGCGCGTCCGACTTCTTCCGGCTTACCGAAGCGCTTCATGGGAACTTTGGCGACGATCTGCCGGGCGAATTCGTCCACCGCTTCTTTCGGCAAACCGAGCCGATCGAAGATGGGCGTAGTGATGGGCCCAGGACTTACGACGTTTACGCGGATGCCGCGGCCTACGAGTTCGGCGGCAAGAGTCCGGGCAAAGGAGCGTACAGCGGCCTTGGTGGCGGAATACACGCTGGTGTAGAGTTCGCCCTTAACGCCCGCAATGGATGCATTGAGCACGATTCCAGCGCCATCATTCAAATAAGGCAGCGCCTTCTGGACGGTGAAGAACAGACCCTTCGCATTTACGTTGAAAGTGTCATCAAACAGTCGCTCGTCGGTTTGTTCGACGGGAGCAAACTTGCCAATGCCAGCGTTGGCAAACAGGGCGTCGATTTTGCCGAACTTCGCGGAAATCTGGCTGAACATCCGGTCGAGGTCAGCGCTTTTGGAGACATCAGCTTTGATGGCGAGGACGTCGCTGCCGATGGTATTAACAGCTGCATCGAGGGTTTTCTGATCGCGGCCGGAAATGGCGACTTTTGCGCCTTCATCGTGGAAGAGCTTCGCTGTGGCGAGGCCAATGCCGCTGTTGCCGCCGGTCACCAAGACTGTCTTGCCTGCAAATCGTTTCATGAGATTTTCTCCGTGGTTTCTTCGGGCAACTGGGCCCGCGATAATTCGATAGTTTGATGAGTGTTAAAATAAAAAGTTGCAGGTTTTCTGTGATGCGTCTTATCCGATAGAATCGGTTGGTTTTACGACTTATTGATCTGATGAATGTCCCTTTATGAATCCGACGCAGGTGGCAAAAATCGCGAAGGCCTTGGCCGACCCTACGCGGCTAAGCATCTACGAGGCCATATCCGGGCAGGATGAGGTCTTCTGTGGTGAATTGGTGGAAAAATATGAACTTGCGCCCGGCACGGTCTCACATCATCTGAAAGTCCTGGCTGATGCAGGGCTCATCGAATCACGCCGGGATGGACAATTCATCTACAACCGCGCCTGCCCCGATTTGGTGCGCGAGTTCGGCCAGGCGCTGAACAAGCTGAGTTCTCGCGGACGAAGGCCACAGGAAAAGAAATGAAGGCCCGGCGCGCAGGACTTTGGGGCGAATTTTTGTTCATCTTCGTAGTGCTTCCTTTGGCGTTTCGCTTCAGGTTGATTCCGCTGAGTCCGATTCCAGCGTTGTGGGTCGTTGCGGTCTACTGCTTCTACCGCTTGTGGAGTGATCCCGAATTTGACCGGCGCAGGCTGTGGAACGCGAAGGCCTTTTGGCCGCGGGCATGGCAGATTTTTCTGTTATTTGCGGTATGCGCACTCGGAGTGGCAGCCTGCATGTATTTCTTTGCGCGGCCGCTATTATTCAATTTTGTGCGCCGCGATCCGGCATTCTGGGCGTCGTTAATGCTGCTGTATCCTGTTTTTTCTGTTTACCCGCAGGGGATCGTGTACCGGGCGTTTCTGTTTCAACGATATCGTGCACTGTTACCGAACAGGTATGTACGGATTGTCGCGAGCGCGCTGGCATTCAGCTTCGTCCACATTATTTTTCGCAATGTGATTGCGGTTGCGCTGACTCTGGCAGGAGGAGTGATTTTCGCGTGGCGATACTCTGAAACTGATTCCCTCTTTACATCCGCGCTCGAACACGCACTCTATGGCTGTTGGATGTTTACCGTGGGATTAGGCGACTTCTTTTATAAAGGAGCCCGCTAGCATCGTTCGTCTATTGAGCTTCTAGCCGCGGCTCTTGCTTTTCTTGGCTGCGGCGGCTTCGACGGCCTTGCCTGCCGGCTTCTTTTTGCCTTCCATCTCAGCGAGACTGGCTTTCAGCGCGGACATCAAATCCACGACCGGCGCCAATTTTTTCGGCTTCTCGACTTCTTCGATTTCGCCGCCTTCGAGTTTGGTCTCGATCATCTTCTTCAAATTTTCCTGGAAGTCGTCGTGGTATTTTTCCGGGTCCCAGTCAGCCGCGAGCGCTTCGATCAACTGGTGCGCAACTTTTACCTCTGCGGATTTGAGTTCGACGTCGGGCGCGCCGAAGCCTTCAACTTTCTTGACTTCCTCTTCGTAATACATGGTGTGCAGCATCATGCCGCCAGAGTGCGGCCGCAGAAATACGGTGTATTCGCGGTTGTGCATGGTAAGTTTGGCGATAGCAACATATTCGCTCTCTTCGAGCGCCTTGGTCAGCAAGGCATAAGGACGGCGACCGGCTTCTTCCGGCAGCATGTAGTAGGAAGATTCAAAATAGACGGGATCTACTTCGCTTGCCTTGACGAACTCCAGAATTTCCATCGTCTTTGCGGTCTTGGGTTCGATCTTCTTGATTTCTTCAGGCTCGATAACGATGTATTCATCCTTACGAAACTCGAAGCCTTTCACAATGTCGTTGCGCTCGACGACTTCGCCGTCCTTCAGGCAGACATACTGTTGCTTAAGGCGCGACTTGTCTTTCCGATGCAGCATGTTGAAGGAAATGCCCGAACTACGCGCGCCAGAAAACAAACGCACCGGCATGGAAATAAGGCCGAATGTTAAATATCCCGACCAAACTGAAGCTGCCATGGCTGCACCCGTAAAATTTCGTTGAGATTCGCTTAAGTCACACTGCCCAAACGAGTTTAGACTACCAAGAATGATAAAGGACACCAATATGTGTCCTCGAACCCAAAGTCCAAGCACGATGGCGTGGGCCAAACAAATATTCGCCACAATAGACGGTAGTTAGATGTTGGGTTCCCAATACGCGCTGGCTGGAAAATGAAATTGGCAGAAATTACACAACTCGTCCAGTCATCGAATTGGGTAGTGGCAGTCGTCGTCACGGTAGTATTTGCCAGCCTGGCGCGGCTCACGCGCGGGGTGACCACATCGGGCGCGATCGCCGGAGCGGTCGTCTGTTTTCTTCTCTTTACCGGGGTTGGCCCCGCAGCCGTACTGGTGCTGCTAATCGTTTTCTGCCTAACCTGGCTGGCCACGCGCTATGGCTACCAACGAAAACAAAGCCTGGGCACGGCGGAACCGCGCGAAGGCCGCAAAGCTTCGCAGGTGCTCGCGAATCTAGGTGTGGCAGCAATTTGCGCGGCACTTTTCCGTTTATCGCGGGGCAATGGTGGTTGGGTGCTCGCGATGTCGGCGGCTCTAGCTGAAGCCGCCGCCGATACGGTTTCCAGCGAATTGGGCCAGACGAGCGGTCGCGTGCCGCGGCTCATCACTACTTGGGACCGTGTGCCTGCGGGAACGGACGGCGGCATCAGCCGCCGGGGGACTGCGGGAGGTTTGATGGCGGCGGCTGTCGTGTGCGTGGTCTGCGTATTGGCCGGCATTACATCACCGAAGCAGTCTTATATCGCGCTTGCGGCCGCCGCGATTGGCATGCTGGTGGACAGCTTTCTGGGTGCGTCGCTCGAACGCCGCAAGTTATTGAACAATGATGCAGTGAATTTTGCGAGCACGGCGGTGGCTGCGGGAATGGCTCTACTGCTTAGCTGACTTCTTCGTAATCCTGCGGACATGTCCCGTGGTTCCTTGTTCCTCCGGCGGCCCTAACGGAAAATCAAAGTTCATCTTATTCGCATCAAAAGAAATGTTCGGACCCATGAAATTCCGCACTTTTGCAATCGGCTATGTTTTGGTTCTGGCAGTGTATCTTTTCGCCAAGGGCCATGTGAGCCCGCCCCTACCGGCGAATCACTTTAACACCGTGGTGGATCTCACGCGCCCGGAATTGAATATTCCCGATGCCTCTGCGACAATGCTCGTCGCCCCGGCAGACGATGTGCCTGGTCTATGGAAAGCGAATGAGATTCCTGCCAGCCGGTTGACAGCGCCTCTCGTAGTGCTGGACCTGCAATCGGAAATGAAGGCCGATCCCAACCATCAGATTTCGGTCGAGGATATTGCGGATTGGGAGCAGGCCCACGGAGAAATCCCGCCCGATGCTGTAGTCATCGCGTGTACGGGATTCGATGCCAACGCCGCCAAGAACTTCGCAGGCTACTCGATGGACGCGGCGCAGTTTCTCGTGGAAGGGCGCGAGATTATTGGTATGGGCTCGGATACGTCCGTGGTGAATAGGCAGAGAAGCGAGGATGTTGATCGGTACGTTTCAACCCACAGCGTCTATCGCCTCCAGAACGTTGCGAACCTCGAAAAAGTTCCTGCCAACGGTTCGGCAATCACCATAACCGCGCTGTCGAGACGCGGCAAGACAGTTCCGGCACAACTGCTCGCCATGGTGCAATGATAAGCGCGCGACGATGAGCCCGCGCTAAGCGCATGTCGCGGGTGAGGAGCGCTATCGCTTATTGCGCTATTCCCTGCACGTGCGGCGCGGTGGTGACGCGGCCTTCGCGGGCGTCCGTAATTAAGATGCCGGTGTGGTCAAGGAGCAGACCTGTGGCGCGGTCTAGTTCCACGAGGGATTCTTCATACGCCACCTGCGCGGAGAGAAGATTGGACTGCGCGGTAACGAGCGCACTGTGCATCTGCAAAACGTTGTCGGGATCCGAGACGCCGACATCGAGCCTGCGCCGCTCTGCGTAGAGTGACTGCTTGGCCAAATCAACTGCCTTTTGTGCCGACTCTACGCTGGCCCGGTTTTGGGTAACGCCGAACTCGGCATTACGCACTTCAATACGCACCTGATTTTGCAGCTGTTGCAGGCGCACTTCTGCCTGACCATTTTCAAGCTGGGAGCGGATCTGGTTGGCTTGCGCCGTGCGATTGCGCAGCGTGATGTTGATATTCGCCGAAACACCATAATCCGGCGCCGTGCCATTGAACGTCTGGCCGAGTGCGCTGCCGTACCCCACTGGGCCACCGTTGCGGAATCCCGATGGCGCAGTGGCCTGGTTGAAACAACGCGTCGTTACCGTGGCTGAGCAGAGCGGTATACGCGGATTTATGGCTCCGGCCAGTCCTGACCCGCCATAATAAATAGAAGGATCCACAATCGGTCTGACGGCGTTGTTGACCGCCTTTTCGTTGAGTTGCCGCGTAGCCAGATCTATGTGCGACTCCTGCAATTCAGCGCGGTTGGCAAATGCCTGCTTCACCAGCTCCTCGACTGCGGGCTCTGGCCCAGCGGCTGGCATCTCCATCGTCGAGGTGGGAACGACTTGGGCGTCCATCACCGTGGAATTATTGAGCGTGCGACTAATGGCATTCTTCATTAAGAGCTGCTGCAACTCAAGATTGGTCTGCGCGAGGATCAGTGCATTCTGGTTCAGAGCAACCGTGCTCTCGGCATTGGCGATCTGGATGGGTTGGTCCACGCCATACTTCACCTGCGTGCGTGTATCTTTCAAAATGGCTTGCGCATAGGTCAGCGCGTCTTGCTGGACTTTCACATTCTCATACGCATAGACCAAGTTCCAATAGATGCTTTCAATCTGGTCCACGGTGGTGATGACCTGCAGGCGGAAGGCCGCATCGTTGATTTGCAGATTGTTCTGCGCGATGCGAATAAACCGCGTGTTCGGCAGTTTGCCGAAACCCTGCAAAACTGGCTGGGTCAATTTGTACAGCGTGCTCGCGTTGATGTCAGGGCTATATAAGTTGTTTCGGTTATTGCTGGTGATGTGCGCGTTGTTGAAATTAACGGCGACGTCAGTGCCCCACTGCAAACCCTGCAAATAAGCAAGGTCTGAGGTTCCGGTATTCGTATCCAATCGGTGAGTCCCGTTCACGGAATTCGTAGAAGGCGTGTGCAAGCGGTCCATCTGAAGAGTGCCGGACAAAATCGGATCAAAACTGGTGATCGTCGATCCAACACCCAGGGTTGAGTTCACCAGGCCATTTGTACCGGTGGCGATGCCGGCGGAGCCCGGGCTTGTGCCGCCGGTGCCTGAACCTACAAGGCCGCTGAGGCCGCCCACGCCACCCCCCGGTGTGTTTTGCAGAATGCCGGTATTTACGCCAAGAATCGACGAGCCAGCATCGGCCCGCATGATGTCAGTTTGGGCGATATTCAGATTGTCGCGCGCGATCGCGATATCGAGGTTATTCTCCAGCGCGAGCGCGACGGCATCGTTGAGAGAAAGCATGAGTTTACCGTCTTGAATAAGCGATGCCAGCCGGGCATCATTTTTCAAATTAGGAGGTTCCACATGGCTGGCTTCGTAAGGAGCGATGGGATTCGGAAAATGACTGCGCGGCTTCGAATAATCCACCTGCGCCGACGCGCGGGAGGGCGACGTATAAATCTGAGTGGAAGACTGTTGCGCAGTCTGCGCCACCGCGCACTGCATACCAAGCCATGCGCCCGCTCCGGCCAGGAATCCTGTGGCAACCCTCACGAGATGGAAGCACGAATGAGGCAGTCGCATGCGGCTATTTCAATAGATAACGGCTCTGAGGTACTGTTGTAAAGTCAGCGGCTGTAAAGAATTGTCACAAAAGGGTAGCCCGGCAGACGTCGCGCCCGCAATGATAAAGATGGGAAGACTCATCAGTTGAATCTTCCCGCAAACCTTTTGCCTTACTGTTGCGGCGCGGCCGTGGGCGCCGGGGCAGAGTAATCGGGCAAGGTATCACGCCGCTGCGTGACGTCAGGCACGTGAGGCAGGGCGCTGACCTGTCCGCGTTCCGCATCGTCCAGCTGGATGCCGAGGTGATCGAGCAGCAAGCCTGTCGCGCGGTCCATTTCCACCTTCGACTTTTCGTAAGCCGCCATGGCGGAAACCAGCGTGGACTCGGAGGTTGCCAGCGCGGAACGGTTCTGCAACACGAGCGTGGAAGTTGACGCGCCCAGAGCGAGTTTCTTCTCTTCGGCATCGAGCGACTGCTTAGCATAGGCTACGGCCGCCCGCGCCGATTCCACGCTGGCTCGATTCTGTTGCAGGGCAAACTGTGCGTTGCGGACTTCGATGCGCACCTGATTTTCAATCTGCTGCACACGCATCTGCGCCTGGCGATATTCCAGTTCGGAGCGGATCTGTGTCGCCTGTGCCACGCGATTGCGTAACGGAATGTTGATATTGACTCCCACACCTTTATCGGAAGCAGTTGAATTGACCAGTTGATTCAGCGTATCGCCATAGCCCTGGCTAGGCTGAACCGGAATAAAAGTTTGCGGCGGCGTTACGCTGTTGTTTGGTCCAGCGCAAAATCCTCCGCCTTGTTCTCCCAGCGGCTGGTTGGCGCACAAGTTATACGGGCTCTGGTCGCCGCCGACGCCGGAACCCCCGTAATAGGCAAATAGGTTCACCGAGGGACGCAACAGATTTCGAATCGCCTTGTTGCTGATCTCCGAGTTCGTCAAGTTGATGCGTGCTTCCGACAAATCCGCACGGTGGGAAAGCGCTTCATTCGTGAGGTCCTGCGTCGGAGTCACTGCCTCCTGGTCCTGCGGCCCCAATTCCATGGTCGAGGTGGGCACGACTTCCGCATCAGCCAGGCGCGGATCCACCAGGGTGCGGCTTAGAGCGTTTTTCATCAGCAATTGCTGCAACTGAAGATTGGTTTGCGCCACGGTAAGCGTTTGCTGATCGCCGGCCACCGTGCTTTGCGCCCGCACTACTTCAATCGGGGCGAGGGTTCCAATCTGTACTTGCTTCTGGGTATCGGAAAGCGTTTTGTTCGCATAGGCTAAAGATTCCTGGTTCACACGCACGTTCTCGTAGGCGTAAACCAAGTCCCAATACATGTTTTCAATCTGGTCCACGGTGGTAATAATTTGCAGCCGGAAAGCGACGTCGGAAATCTCGCGATTGTTCTTGGCAATTTTGATAAAGCGCGTATTGGGCGCGAAGCCAAACCCCTGCAATAAGTTTTGCGTCAATTGAAACTTAAAGCTTGAATTCAATAGGGGGCTCAATGTCGTGAAAGCGTTGTTCGAAGTCTGGCGAATATTGTTGAATCCCACTAAAAGGTTCGTGCCCGAGATAAAACCCTGGTTGTAGGCAAAATTCGCCGTACTGGTATTAAGGGTTGTACCGCAAAATACACTGCTGCAAACGCTCTTGGCGTGATCCACCTGAAGCGTGCTGGTCACAATCGGATCGTAGCTGGTAAGGCCGGGTCCGAGACCGAGCGTCGAACCCACGATCCCGCCAGTACCCGTGCCTGCACCGCCTGAGCCCGCGCTGGTGCCACCGGTGCCCGAACCGACCTGGCCGCCGAGACCGCCGACGCCTCCGCCGGGAGTGTTCTGCACAATGCCGGCGTTCACGCCCAGGATGGACGCGCCGGCTTTGGCGCGCAGGATATCCGTATCTGCAATATTCAAGTTGTAACGCGCAATGGCCAAGTCAAGGTTGTTTTCAAGCGCCAAGGCCACAGCGTCATCCATGGAAAGCATCAGCTTGCCGTTTTGCATCAGTTGATCGATGCGGGCTGTATTCGTAAAATTCGGAGGGGCGACGTCGTGCACCAGGTAGGGCGCAATCGGGTTTGGGAAATGCGAGACGCCCTTGGAATAGTCTTGAATAACATTGGCATGCGTGGTTTGCGCTGCGGGGGCCGAGGGTAGTGTGTTCTGCGTTGCACCTGAATCCTGCGCCCAAAGGCCCAACGATAAGCCTCCAGCAACCAAAGTGGCGATCCCCAGCCGCACAACCGATCTCAAAACTTGCAAATACATTCGTTTTTCTCCCTGCATAAATACGATGTAAAAGGAAAGCTCTTGTGGCGCCTCCAGTAGTTACGTAGGCTGGCCCGGCCAAGTTTCATATTTCAGTAAGATTCAGCGCCTTCAGGGGACGTTTGGTGATCCCCTTGCCGCTGCAAGCCACTGGAATGCAATAGTATAGCTGACGCATGCCGGTTGCTTCTTAACCGTAAACCAGGCTTTGAGTAAATCTTTGTAAATACTGGCGGAACATTTTTGTCAAAGCCAATTGGATGATGTCGTCAAGAAAGAAGATTCCGAGTTTATTGCCATGCGCACCCTTAAAATGACGCTTTCATACGACGGTACAGACTTCTCTGGCTGGCAGATTCAACCCTCATCGGAAACCATCCAAGGTGCACTGACTACAGCTATTGGACGTGTGACTGGGGAAAAGGTCTTGCCGCAGGGCTCCGGACGGACAGACGCTGGGGTGCACGCCTTGGGCCAAGTCGCGAGCTTGGCCCTAGAATCGCCCATTCCCGCGGGCAATTTGCTGATCGCGCTAAATGACGTCCTGCCATCCTCAATCCGGATAGTGGATGTGCGTGAGGTGGAACCGGATTTTCATGCCCGCAAGTCGGCGCAAGCCAAGACTTATCGGTATCGGATCTTTCGCGGAGATATTTGCCCGCCGTTTCTGGCCCGATATGTATGGCATCATCCTTATCCCTTGGATGAACACGCGATGGCCGAATCCGCACGCTTGGTCATTGGCGAACATGATTTCACGTCTTTTGCGGCAGTCGATCCAGAGCGTGGACGAGAGGACGAGGCAGCCTCCAATAACCGCACCATCACCTCTTCCTCATGGCGGCGTGAGGGCGAGGAGCTTATTTATACCGTGCGCGGCAATGGTTTTCTTCATCACATGGTGCGGAATCTCGTGGGAACATTTGTGTTGGTCGGCAAGGGGTCCTCATTGCCCGAAGACATTTCGCGAATTCTCGCCGCAAAGAACCGCTCCACGGCGGGTGCGACCGCGCCCGGCAGCGGATTATTTCTGGTCAATGTCGAATATTAGCGGTTCATGTGGCGCCGATGCCCTCGTCCGCGTAAACTTCATGCGTGGCGACGCAAACTCAAATCGCTGAGCGGACCCTGCGGTCTCTCAATCCGGCGACTGGCGAATTGTTGGGCGAAGTGCGGTCTTGGTCAGAGCCCGACATTAACCAAGCCGTTATGCGGGCCCGTAACGCGCAACCATCATGGAACGCACTCGGACTATCTAAACGTATAGAGATTCTCCGGACGTTTCAGTCGCTTCTTCATTCCCGGAAATCTGGAATCGCGCGCGCTATCACCCAGGAAGCCGGGAAGCCGATCATTGAGGCTTTGCTGACCGAGGTTCTCGTCGTCCTCGATGCCGCTCGTTTCTGCGTGGAGAATGCCCGCGCGTTTCTCCGTGAAGAAAACGTTCCTCACGGCAGTCTTGCGATGAAGGCCAAATCCGGCCGGGTGGTGCGCGAGCCTTATGGCGTCATCGGAATCATCTCGCCCTGGAACTTTCCATTTTCGATTCCGGCAACAGAGAGTCTCGCGGCGCTTGTCACCGGCAATGCTGTCGTGTTGAAACCTTCGGAACTCACCCCGCTGGTTGCTTTGGAATTATCCTCTTTGCTCCATGAGGCAGGAGTTCCAGAAGATGTATTTCAAGTTGTCACCGGCGATGGCGCGGCTGGCTCCGCTCTCGTCAATTCCAATATCGACAAATTGGTATTTACTGGCAGCGTGGCTACCGGCAAGAGAATCGCGCAGGCGGCCGCGACGCGTTTCTTGCCGCTGGTTCTCGAACTTGGCGGCAAAGATCCCATGATTGTTCTCGACGACGCAGATATTGACGTCGCCTCGAGCGCGGCTGTGTGGGGGGCCTTCATGAACGCCGGACAAGCCTGTCTTTCGATTGAACGCTGCTACGTCCACCGCAGTATCTATCAGAAATTTACCGAAGCTTGCGTCACTAAAGCGAAACGTCTGCGCGTCGGCAACGGACTGGATCCTCAGACCGACGTCGGCCCCATGATTCATGAACGCCAGCTCCATCTCGTCGAATCCCAGGTCGCGGAAGCCCGAGCTAGAGGCGCCCGCGTTCTTGCCGGAGGCGAACACCCCTCTCATCTCGGCCCCAATTTTTACTCACCCACCGTTCTTGCAGATGTCGATCATTCCATGCTCGTAATGCGCGAAGAAACCTTTGGCCCGGTCCTTCCCATCATGCCCTTCTCTTCTGATGAAGAGGCGATTCAGCACGCCAACGACTCCGACTACGGCCTCGCAGCCAGCATATGGACGAAAAATCAATCTCGCGGCGAAGCCATCGCACGAAGAATCCAGACAGGAACCGTTATGATCAACGACACAATTTCCTGCTTCGGCATCAGCGAAGCTCCGCATGGTGGCGTGAAAGCCAGCGGCATCGGCAGCACGCACGGTAAATATGGCTTGGAAGAAATGGTCCGTCTCAAATATCTCGACTCAGACCATCTTCCACAAATGAAAAAACTCTGGTGGTATGGTTACGGCGGGAACTTTACCCGCCAAATGGAGGGCTTCGTGGACATGCAATTCGCGAAATCATGGGCACGACGCCTGCAAGGCGCGCTGCGAACCCTCGGCCTCGTTCGCCGAAAGGAACAACTATGACATCAAGTGATCTTAAGCGAGATCTGCTTCGCCACTCTCTTGCCACCGTCGCTTATCGCGGCGGCAAAATGTTGCGCGACACGCCCGTGACTTTTGGCGATTTCCGCGCCTGCGAGGGTGCGCGGACGCCCCGCCAGATTCTTGCTCATATTGGCGATCTCATGGAGTGGGCGCTCTCCATGGCCCGAGGCAAGCAGCACTGGCATGCCTCCGAGCCGATGTCATGGGAGAAAGAATGCGCGCGCTTCCACGAGTCCTTGGAGCATTTCGACAACTTTCTTGCTTCGGATGCACAACTGCATGCGGTTCCCGAAAATCTGTTTCAAGGCCCAATTGCCGACGCCCTAACGCACATTGGCCAGATCGCCATGCTGCGCCGCATGGCATCGAACCCGGCAAAAAGCGAAAATTATTTCATCGCCGACGTTGTTGCAGGCCGCCTCGGCGCCGAGCAGGCAGCCGCCAAGTTTGAATTTTAGTGCCAAATAATGGTCCCATGACAGAGACTCAAAGCGAACGCCGTTCACGCAAACGCACCCCAATACGGGTCCCTGTGGCCGTACACACCGCGGATGGCTCTTTGCAGGGAGATGGATACACCAAGAACCTGAGCGAGGGTGGCATATTTCTCTACACCAAAACCAAAATCGCCCCAGGGAATGATCTAGAGATTGTCATGATTCTTCCCGCCGAATTCACGCGGGGGGAGAAGCGGTGGGTGTGTTGCCAGGCTTCGGTCATACGACTGGAAACCGCACCGGAATCAGAAGACTTTGGCATAGCGGCAAAGATTCACGGCATGCAGATATTGCCGGAAATCGGGGGTTGAAGCCGGGCAAGCCGTCTGTGCCAATCCGAGGGAGAAATCTGGGTTTTAGAGGGGTCACTCTAATTTTTTGAATGATTTAAAGATTCCTTTGGACATGCCGCGAATTTAGTGCAATAATTCGGCCCTTGAATTGCTCCGCTTAGAAAGTATTAACCTCAAAGTTTAGGGTGATCGGCATGTGGATGGAAAAACTGTGGGGAGGAGTGTTGCGCATTCTTACTCCGCTTGGTCCCCGGTACTTGCAGCCTACGTTTTTGCAGCGGATTTACCTGCTATGGATTTTCCGTAATTTCCAAACGCTCCCAGTTAAAGTCTTAACTCCATTTCAGTTGAGATTCATAGAAGCCATGGGGCAGAAGCAGGGTTTTGCTCAAACCGCTTTCCACGGATTTGAAGACACACCGATCTTGGGAACCCTTGAGCAACGCCCACCAGTCGATGGCAGCAAAGTTCCGTCGCGACGACCAAATGCGTCCGTCGCGGATGCGGCATCTCCGCTCGCGGCGAATCAGCGCTCCTGATTAGGAGGCGAACTCGGGGGAGCTTGGCCGTCTGTAGAAGGCGTATCCCCCGGCGTGCCTTCGGGTCTGGATGCGCAGGGCCAGCCGCCAAATTCTCCTCGCCCGCGATGCCCTGCGGCCGCACAACTCCTATATGCTTCAGCCTGCTGCTCCGTCACCAGCCCTTTCACTTGCTCCATCGCTTGCGCGCGCAGTTGATGAATCTGCTCGTGCTTTTGTTGATTATTCAGCGATGGATCATCGCAAACAGCCATGACTTGGGCATGGGTCTTGCGTTCAATCTCCCTGCCTTCGCGTGCGACGTCCGGTGGCACACCCGCTTGTTGCCAGCAGCCACCCATGCGGGCGCGCGGGGACGCGACGGGCGCCGGGGATTCTAGCTGACCCGAAGAAGAAGTCTGGCCAACGAACTGGAAGGCCATAAACATGAAAAGAATCAATACAGACAACCGGCATCTTGTCATAATTATTTGCCCTCGCGACCTCCCAAACCCATCGCTCGCAGAAAAGTTCCTGGGAAATCGGCGCACTCCGCAGAAATTAACATACAACTCGTGGCAGAAAAATCGTTGACTTTAATTACCGCAAAGTAAGCTTGCTGACTTCGATACCTGCAAGTTACACTGTTGGTGAACGTTTCCGCCGCAAAACCTGTGCGTCTGATGCCGATCCAGACAATCTCTTCCGCTCTCGCGGGCGCGTAGCTCAATTGGCAGAGCAACTGACTCTTAATCAGTAGGTTGTAGGTTCGATTCCTACCGCGCTCACCATCCTTCCGACGCTTTTCCGCAGCAACGATGCGCGCGCTGGGGTATCATCACAAGCGACATTTGCATTGGATTTAAAACTTGGAGCATGCCGTGAGCGTACCCCCTGATCCCGAAAGACGGAAATTTTCGCGGGCCAAGTTGCACGTGCCCGTGGAATTTCGCATCGCCGGGAATGAGATCGCTTCCCGCGCCGCAACCGCGGACCTAAGTGTGGGCGGCTTTTACCTGGAGACCATGTTCACGATGCCGATTGGCACCGAGCTCGAAATCACTTTGCATCTGGAGAATTCTGTAATGGCGGTCGCTGTCGTCGCCACTTGTGACCCATCGTTCGGCAACGGAATTCGCTTCACGAAGATGTTGCCGGAAGACGCGGAAACCTTGCGTTTGTATCTGGAGGATCAGGAAAAAGCTGCGAAGGCTGACGAGCCAGCATCGTGAGCGGCGTCATAACTTAATTGGATGCTGTGGTCACAACCAGAGTAAGACTGAGCTGGTGAACGGACGTATTGCCGCCATTTGTTCCAGCGGTCCCCGTGGCATTTACGGTGAAATTCTGGGTGCCGATCGGTGTAGTCGAACCCGTTGTTGAACTTCCGCCACAACCCCCGAGCAACATACTCATCGTAAAAACAAGGATTCCCAGACATAGGACACACAAGGCAGAACGCCCAGTTGAGGGTGATAGGCCACGGCGTCGACTCGTACTACCTAGTAAAACGATTGCGAATACCCCACCGCCCGCGAAACTAGCTAGCAAGCCATAGGAAGAGCTAGATCCCGGACCGATGGCAGGCCTTAGCGCGGAGGTGCTCGTGTTTGTGGTCACAGTGAGGTTGCTGACCAATGTTGTTTCGATGTTATTCGGCGTAAGAGAGCTGGGGTTAAAGGCGCAAGTTGCCTCTTGCAGGCCGATGCACGCGAGAGTAATGGTCCCGTTGTAGCCGTTGGTTGGAGTTATCGTGATTGAATAGCTTGTCGTACTGCCGACCTCGACGGTTTGCGTGAGCACCGGCGCCGTCAGTGTGTAATCCGAAGCTGGTGAGGGCACGACAACCTCACTCAACACACTCGACGTAACCGGCATATAATTGCCGTCCCCACTATAACTTGCGGTAATGTTGTGCGTCGCTGCTGATAAAGTCGACGTCGTAAAGACGGCCGCGCCGGTGGAATTGACTGTAACTGGGGAATAAAGCGCGGTGCCAGAGTCGAGAAATGTAACAGTCCCTGTGGGAATTGGATTGCCCGATCCGCCGCTCAGTACCGCCGCGAAAGTCACAGGCTGGCCGTTGATTCCGGGGTTAACCGACGAAGTCAGGACAATCGTCGGCGTGCTTTGGGCAAATCCGGAGATCGCGGCAAATAGCAGCACTGCGATCAAGCAGTACTGGCAGATTTTTTCCTGTCGGATTGCCTTACGCATGAACAGTTTGGTATTCCTCGTATGCGCCCTTGAAATCCGTAATTGAGTGATCGCTCTCAAAATGCCAGATGCGCGTCGCTACCTCATCAATTAAATCATGATCGTGCGTAACCAGCAGCACCGTGCCTGGATATTTCTGCAGGGCAATATTTAATGCATTGATGGATTCAAGGTCGAGGTGATTGGTTGGCTCGTCCAGCACCAACACGTTCGGCTTCTGCAACATCAGCTTGCAGAAAAACAGCCGCGCGGCCTCGCCACCAGAGAGTACGTCGGTGGATTTCATCGCCTCATCGCGCTGGAAGAGCATCATCCCAAGCAACCCCCGAATTTCTTCGTTGGAAGCCGACGGGTCCCATTGATGGAGCCATTCCAGCGTGGTCGTCCCCTTGTCAATGAGAGAGCGCATATCCTGCGGGAAATAGCCGACGAGCGCTTCGTGCCCCCAAACCACTTTGCCGCCATCGATAAATTTACCGTCGTAGCCAGAGGTCAGGCGCAGTTCGGATACCGGGGTTGTCGGAGAATTCGCCAACAGTGCATTGACCAGCGTAGTTTTGCCGGCGCCGTTGCGCCCCATCAACGCGATCTTTTCGCCGCGGCTGATGCTCGCGGTAAACCCTCGGACGATTTCTTTGTCCTCATAAGCTTTTTCTACTTTTTCTAGTTCGAGAATGTGCTTTCCCGATGGCCGCTTCATGTCGAACTTAATAAAAGGGCGTTGAATGTTCGAGCGGGCGAGCTCGGTGACTTGCAATCTCTCGACTTCTTTGCGCCGAGACTGCACCTGACTCGACCGCGTACCAGCAGCGAACCGGGCGATAAATTCGTTCAACTGCGAAATTTTCTTTTCCCGTTGTGCATTTTGCGATTCGATCTGCGAACGTACTTGCGTCTTCGCCACGACCATGTCGTCGTACGTACCGGTGTACGTAATGATGGTTTCGTAGTCGATGTCGGCAATATGGGTGCAAATGCTGTTCAGAAAATGACGGTCGTGTGAAATCGTCACCAGCACACCATCGTACTGATTCATGAAGCCCTGAAGCCAGTGAATTGAATCCAAGTCAAGGTTGTTCGTAGGTTCGTCAAGCAGCAGTGCTTGCGGATGCCCAAACAAAGCCTGCGCCAACAATACGCGCACTTTCTGTCCGCCCTGCAACTCACCCATCTTACGGAGATGCAATTCATCCGCGATGTCCAACCCTTGCAGCAAAATTGCCGCGTCAGTTTCGGCGGTATAGCCGTCTTCTTCGCCGACAATGCCTTCAAGTTCGCCGAGCTTCATGCCGTCTTCGTCGGTCATCTCCGGCTTCTCGTAGATGGCATTGCGCTCTTCCATGGCGGCCCAGAGCCGCTTGTTCCCCATGATGACCGTGTCAATCACGTTGAACGCGTCAAAAGCAAACTGGTCCTGGCTCAGGACGCCTACTTTACGCGGACGCACGACTGTACCTTTTTGCGGCTCCAACTCGCCGCTCAACAGCTTCATGAACGTGGATTTCCCCGCGCCGTTCGGCCCGGTCAGGCCATAGCGCCTACCCGGCGTGAACGCCGTGGACACTTCATCAAACAGAACTTTTGCGCCGTAGCGCATGGAAATATTACTGACTGAAAGCATGATTTTACGTATGAAACTGCGAGGAAATTCCGCCAAAAACGGTGCGCAGCCAGAGTATTCAGGATAACACGGACGCCGTTTGAGCTCGTCACTTTACCCTTGTTTTGCCTCTAACTCCGCCCAGCGACTGTACATGGCATCCAAATCTTCTTGCGCTTTTTCGAACTCGGCATGAGCGTTTAGCAAACCAGACGCATCGCTGGCAATCGCCGGATTTTCCAGCTCGGCACGTTTTGTATCACGCAGCTGCTCGGCCTGCGCGATGCGTTCTTCAATAGTCGAATACTCGCGGGCCTCGAGATAAGAAAGCTTCTTTTTGCCGCCAGAAGATGCTGCGCTGCGCGAGGAGTTTCCGTCAGAACGTCCCTCTCTTTCAGCCTTGTTCTTTTCCGCCTGCCATTCCTCCCACTGCGAATAATCCGCAAAAGGCTCGGCTGATGCTTGCCCGTCCAGCCCAAGCACAATCGTCGAGACCCGATCCAGCAAATAACGGTCGTGGGTCACCAGCACCAGCGCCCCACGATATTCGAGCAGACTCTCCTCGAGAATTTCGAGCGTTGGAATGTCGAGATCGTTGGTCGGCTCATCAAGCAGCAGAAGATCGGCAGGTTGCAGCATGAGTTGCGCAATCAGCACGCGCGCCCGCTCTCCGCCCGAGAGCTTGCTCACAGGTTGATTCAGTTGCTCTCCCGTGAAAAGAAAGCGGTCGGCCCAGGATGCAACGTGAACTACACGGTCTTGATAGATGACCGAATCGCTGTCCGGCGCAAGAGCTCGCTTCAGCGTCTGCTCGCCGTCAAGCTGCCGGTTCTGGTCGAAATAGACGATGCGCAAGTTAGGCGCAGTTTGAATTTTGCCCGTGTCAGGCGAATACTCTCCGCGCAACAGACGAAGCAACGTAGTTTTGCCACTCCCGTTCGGCCCAACCAGACCAACTCGGACACCTGCGGTAATCGCGAAGTTAAGGTCTGAAAATAACTTACGTCCCCCGATTTCGTAGCTGACGTCTTCCAACTCAACCAGTCGTTTGGTCTTTCGATCAGTGGCCGAGAAATCAATTTTCGCGCTCGCAGTGCGGCTTCGACGGTTCAGATCGGCCAACTCCCCAATCAGTTCATTTGCATTATCAATTCGCGCTTTCGCTTTGGTGGCACGGGCTTTGGGTCCACGGCGCAGCCACGCGATTTCCGTGCGGACGCGATTTTCCAGCGCGTCCTGATGCTTCGCTTGCGCCGCCAGATATTCTTCTTTTCTCACCAGAAACTGGCTGTAGTTGCCCTTCACCCGCAGAATTCCGTCAGGATAAGCCTTGTTCAACTCCGCCACTTCAGTCGTGACATTCTCCAGAAAATAGCGGTCGTGACTGACTACGACGCAAGCAAACTTCGCATCGCGCAGCACTTCTTCCAGCCATTCAATACCGGCAAGGTCTAAATGATTTGTAGGTTCGTCGAGCAATAGCACATCCGGCGCCTGCACCAGCGCTTCGACCAGAGCCAGGCGCTTTCGCCAACCTCCAGAGAGCGCCGCTGCTTCTACATCGAGATCTTCGAAACCCGCGCGGCCCAGAGTTTCGGCGGATAGAGTTCCCTGCTCGGACTCCGAAAGATTGGAACGATGCAATGCGTCCGCAACCACCGACCGCACCGTCACACCGGCGGCAAACTGAGACTCCTGCAAAACGTAAAGTAGACGCGTACGCTTGCGGACCGCGACCTCCCCGCTGTCGGCATCTATGTGTCCTGCTAAAATTTGCAGCAGTGTGGATTTCCCAGCACCGTTCGGCCCGATCAGCCCAACGCGGCTCCCTTCAGACACCGTGAATGAAATTTCCTGAAATAAAGGAAAAGCTCCGAAGGCTTTGGTGAGGCCTTGTGCATTCAGAATAGGAGGCAACGGCGGGGGATACTCCTTCGGAATATTTCGTAGGAACTTCTATTTCAAGGATAGCAGGCACTACCGAAAGACTACTTCCCGTGTGCAACGTCAATGCGCGTCTCGGCGCGCTTGAGGGCATTTTCAGCACGGGTCGCATCGATTTCGCTATTGCTGGCAGCCAGACGTTGTTCGGCGCGCTTCTTCGCTTCTTCCGCACGCGATACGTCAATATCTGAAGCTTTTTCTGCCGTTTCGGCAAGAATGGTCACTTTATCTGGCAGAACTTCCGCGAATCCCCATGCAACCGCCAACCGCTGCGTATCGCTGCCCCGGCGATAGGTAATCTCCCCAACCGCTAACTCGGTGATGAGCGGAGCGTGACCGGGAAGAACGCCGAGATACCCGCTCTTGCCGGGAATCTGCATCTCCTCAGCCGTGTCGCGAACCACGACCTTTTCCGGGGTGACGATCTCGAGTTGGAAAGTATCAGTCATAAGACAGCTATCAGTCGCCAGTTCTTACGCTGCCGCCTTCATCTTCTTCGCGGCTTCGATGACTTCGTCAATCGTGCCCTTCATGTAGAAGGCCTGCTCCGGAATATCGTCGTACTTGCCTTCGTTGATTTCCTTGAAACCTTTGACCGTGTCTTCGATCTTGACGAAGCGTCCCGGCGCGCCTGTGAACTGCTCGGCGACGTGGAACGGTTGGGACAGAAAGCGCTGGATCTTGCGGGCGCGAGCCACCGTTACCTTCTGGTCCTCGCTGAGTTCGTCGATACCCAGAATAGCGATAATGTCCTGCAAATCTTTGTAGCTTTGCAGGGTCTTCTTCACAGCCTGCGCGACGTCGTAATGCTCCTGGCCCACAATTCGCGGATCGAGGATCCGCGAGGTGGACGCCAGCGGATCGACGGCGGGATAAATTCCGATTTCCGTCAACGCGCGGGAAAGAACCGTGGTCGCGTCCAAGTGAGCAAACGTCGTTGCCGGCGCGGGATCGGTCAAGTCGTCGGCAGGCACGTATACCGCCTGGACTGAGGTAACCGAGCCTTTTTTCGTAGAAGTAATGCGCTCTTGCAATTCACCCATTTCAGTTGCAAGGTTCGGCTGATAACCCACGGCGCTTGGCATGCGTCCGAGTAGCGCGGACACTTCAGATCCGGCCTGAGTAAAGCGGAAGATGTTGTCAATGAACAGCAGTGTATCGGCGCCTTCCGCATCGCGGAAGTATTCGGCGACGGTGAGGCCGGTCAACGCCACGCGCAGACGTGCTCCGGGCGGCTCGGTCATCTGGCCATAAATTAATGCAGCTTTGGAATGCTCGGGATCGCCTGGCGTAATGACGCCGGACTCCGTCATTTCCAGCCACAGATCGTTGCCTTCACGTGTGCGCTCACCAACGCCTGCGAACACGGAATATCCGCCGTGCTGTTTGGCGACGTTATTGATGAGCTCCATGATGACGACGGTCTTACCGACGCCGGCGCCACCGAACAATCCGATCTTGCCGCCCTTCAGGAAAGGCTGTATGAGGTCAATGACTTTTACGCCAGTAACGAACATCTCTGCGGTCGTCGCTTGTTCGTCGAATAATGGCGCCTGGCGGTGAATGGGCATGCGCACTTTGTATTGCACCGGGCCAAGCTGGTCCACGGGCTCGCCGATCACGTTCATCACGCGGCCGAGAGTGCCTTTGCCGACAGGCACAGAAATCATGCCGCCCTGGTCGATTACTTTCATCCCGCGCACCATGCCGTCGGTGGCTTCCATGGCCACGCAGCGCACGCGGCCTTCGCCCAAGTGCTGTTGTACTTCGAGAATGACGTTGATGGGGCTGGGCACATTGAAGCCATCGCTCACCACGCGCAATGCCTGATAGATGGGCGGCATATTGGCTTCCGCGAATTGCACGTCCACCGCGGGGCCTGAGATTTGAATTACGTGTCCTACATTTTCTGCCATATGAGTGAGTTCCTACCCTGCCGCGGCAGCGCCGCTGACAATTTCAATAATTTCTTTGGTAATTTTCGCTTGCCGCGCCCGGTTCATCACCAGGGTTAGCGAACTGATAATGTCGGAAGCATTGCTGGTCGCGGCTTCCATTGCCGTCATGCGGGCCGCGTGTTCGGCAGCAATCGACTCAAGCATGCCACGATAAATTTGTATGCCGACGTACTTTGGCAGTAACGCTGCGAACAGCTCTACCGGCGGCTGCTCGTAAATGTAATCGATTTGCGAAGTGCCGAATTGGGCTGCTTCCTTGTCTTCAACCGAGGTGTCCTCAGGGCGCAGTTTCGTGCCAGTACCTTTTGCGGCTTCGATGGCCTGCATCTTCTCTTCCACGGTCATTTCATCGGATTGCGCAATTTCCTGCTCGCCGATGTGCTCGATGGGAAGAATGCGCTCAACCACGAGGCGCTGCGCGATGACCGATTTGAACTCGTTATAGACGATGTAAACGGCATCGATCTCCCCGCGGTCATACCGTTCAATCGCGCGCTGTGCCAGATCCGATGCCAGCTTGAATTCAATCTTGTTAAGCACGCCGACTTGCTCGCCAATGAGCGTCGTGCGGGGAGCTTCCCGTGACGCGGCGTTGCGAGGTTCCGCAACCGGGAACCGGCGCTTCATGAAATCGCGGCCCTTGCGGCCAACGGCTTCAATCTCAATGTTCTTGTCCTGTTTACTCTGTAAGAAGCGCGCGGCAGCTTTAAGGATATTCGTGTTGAAAGCGCCGGCTAGTCCTTTATCGCCGCTTACGATGATCAGCAGAATGTTGTTTTCAGGACGGCGAACCAGCAATCCATTGATGGGCTCGCCCGTAACAGAATCGTAGATATCCGCCCGCGAAACCAGTGACTTCAAAACATTGGTCAACATTTGCGCATACGGGCGCGCGGCCAGCGCGCGTTCCTGCGCGCGACGTAACCGCGCCGCCGAGACCATCTTCATGGCCTTGGTAATCTGCCGCGTGTTGATTACGCTGCGAATGCGCCGTCGAATGTCGAGAATGCTCGCCATAATTCAGTTATCAGTAGCTAGTTTCCAGCTATCTTGCCGCGACCGTCTGCGTGCTCGCCACAAAAGTTTCTTTCGCTTCTTTAATCACTTGTGCCATCTGCACTTTCAGGCCATCATCAAGAACTTTCTTTTCCATGATGGTTCTCAGAAGTTGCGGATGGCTCGCGTCCACATACTTATAGAGCGCGGCTTCGAACTCAGAGACCTGCTCGACCGCTAGATCATCAAGCGCGCCGTTGGTTCCGGCGAAAATGATCAGAATCTGTTTCGAGAAAGGCAGCGGCGAAAACTGCTTCTGCTTGAGAACTTCAACCAGACGTTTGCCGCGGTTCAACTGCGCCTGCGTGGCCTTATCGAGATCGCTGCCGAACTGGGCGAATGCCGCCAGTTCGCGGTACTGCGCAAGTTCGAGCTTCAATGTTCCCGCGACCTGACGCATGGCTTTAATTTGCGCCGAACCGCCGACGCGGCTCACGGACAATCCAACGTTCACCGCGGGGCGAATACCCTGGTTGAACAGATCGGTCTCCAAAAAGATCTGACCGTCGGTGATGGAAATCACGTTGGTTGGAATGTATGCGGAAACGTCGCCCGCCTGCGTTTCAATAATCGGCAGTGCGGTGAGCGATCCACCGCCATTTTTGTCGCTTACTTTCGCAGCACGTTCCAGCAAGCGCGAGTGGAGATAAAAAACGTCTCCGGGATAAGCTTCGCGACCCGGCGGACGCCGCAAGAGCAGCGAAATTTCACGGTATGACGCCGCGTGCTTGGAAAGATCGTCATAAATCACCAATGCATGGCGCTTTGTGTCACGGAAATATTCGCCCATAGCGCACGCCGCATATGGCGAAATGTACTGCATCGGCGCAGGCTCAGAGGCCGACGCCGCGACGACGATCGTGTATTCCATCGCGCCCGTGTCTTCGAGAATCTTGACGACCTGCGCAATCGAAGAGCGCTTTTGACCAATCGCGTTGTAAATGCAAATCAGATCATTGCCCTTGTTGTTGATGATCGTATCCAGCGCAACCGCTGTTTTCCCGGTCTGGCGGTCACCGATGATCAACTCGCGCTGGCCACGGCCAATCGGAATCATGCTGTCAATGGCTTTGAGGCCAGTCGCCATTGGTTCACGCACTGGTTGGCGATCAATTACGCCGGGCGCAAGACGCTCCAGCGGAATGAACTGGCTGGTGGCAATGGGCCCTTTGTCGTCAATCGGCTGCCCGAGCGAGTTCACCACGCGTCCAATCATGGCTTCGCCCACGGGCACACTGATAATTTTCCCGGTGCGTTTGACCTCGTCACCTTCTTTGATCTCGGTATATTCGCCGAGAATGACGACACCGACCTGGTCTTCCTCCAGGTTCATGGCGATACCAGCTATGCCATGCGGAAACGAAAGCAGCTCGCCCGCCATGACTTTGTCGAGGCCGTAAACGCGGGCGATACCATCGCCCAGCGTAATCACTGTGCCAACCTCATCCACCGCGACTTTCGAGTCGTAGTTTTCGATTTGTGCGCGGATTAACTGTGTAATCTCGTCTGCCTTAATCTGTGCCATAAGTTCAGTTTCTTTCGACTAATTTGAATGACAGCTAAGCTAGCCGCCGATTGTCTCTCGAATTTTTTCGAGGCGCCCTCTTACAGAACCATCGTAAATCGTGCTTCCCACACGCATGAGCGCGCCACCCAAAAGCGATTCATCCCGTGAATAGCGGGCCCGAATTTTTTTGCCCGTCAGCTCGGACGCCCGTGCTTCCAGGTTCGCACGCTCGGCCCCGCTAAGTTCCCTCGCAGTGGTGATTTCAGCCTCGACGAACCCCAAGCGTGAGCCTAGATCTTTCTCAATCTGCGGCACAATTTCGGCAAGAAACGGAATCCGGCCATGATCGATGAGGACGGCAACAAAATTGCGCGTTGTCGTCGAATAGCCTTCGCGCTTCGTGATCGCATCCAGCACCGCACGTTTTTGCTCGGCGGGGATTGAGGGCGCTTCCCATGCTTGGCGCAGATCGCGGCTCTGCGTGACAAGACTTGTGAGGGATTTCACTTCCGCGAGCGCTCTTTCGGCGTCATGCCGCCCATCGATTACCGCATCCGCGAAAGCTCGCGCATAGGTGCTGGCAACGGAGGCCATTCTATTGCCGGTCCTTTCCCGTGTCGCTCCCGTTCATCGAGAGTTGTTGCGCGAAGCTGCCAACCAACGCCTGATCGGACGCTTCATCGACGCGAATCTGTTTCGTCGCAAGCGAAACGGCGAGGTCGGCCGCAAACGCCGTCAAGTCGCGTCGGGCCGCTTTTGTCGCCGCCTCTATCTCGTGGCCCGCGGCTTCCACAATGCGACGGGCATCTTCCTCCGCCGCAGCTTTGATTCTCTCTTCTTCCGCTGCTGCCTCTTTTTCTCCAGCCGCGCTCATCGCCGCAATCTCAGCGCCCAACTTTGAAAGCCGCGCTTCCACTTCATTCAGTCGGCGATTCGCGTCGGCACTCGCTTGGCGCGCCTCTTCCATCGCCTTTTGAATCACGGCTGTGCGGTTGCGAAACATTCCGGGCAGATTCTTGCGCGAGAACCAGAAGAGTGCGCCGGCCACGATCGCGAAGTTTAGGATCACACAAAGCCAGTACGCGTGCTCGATGTCCAGGCCCGTGATTTTCGCGACGAACCGCACGGCACCCGATTGTTTAAATTGGGCGGTGTCGTCTTCGCCTGCCGCTTCCCGCGATTCTTCCGCTAATTGGCGGCCCAAGCGGGGCTTGTTGGCATCCTGCGCCTGAGAAGTCGGTTGTGGCAGTACTGTCGGCGCGTCCGAGGCTTGCGCGAGTCCTCTTACACCGCTGGCGACGCACCCTGTGAGCACGATAACGAGAAGTAATTTCCTCATCGGCCGCCACCTACGCCTGCCGGTTGCAGCACGGCCCGAATGATCTCCGATGCCAGACGTGCGCTCTCCCCTTGCAATGCAATTTGGGCTTTCTGTTTATCTTGTTCGATTTCGGCCTTCGCTTGCTTTACGCGGGCTTGCGCTTTGGCGCGGGCATCGGCTACGGCTTGCGTCCGAATCTGCAAGGCTTGCTGCCGTCGAGCTTCCTGCCGCTGGAACATTGCCGCCCGCGCCTCGCGCAGCCGCTGTTCATACTCGGCAGTCTTTGCTTCCGCTGCCCCCACATCCGCGCGGGCTTTTTCTATCGCGCCTTGGGTTTTGCTGCGACGTTCCGCCAGGATGCGGCTCAAAGGCGTGTACACAAGAAGCAAATATGCCAGATACAGCACCACCATAAAAATGATTGTGGGGATGGATCCGAACAGTAATTCGCCCAGTTGCCTTAATGTCTCATCCATAGATTTTGCTTGATGATGCCCCGCGCGTTATGAGGGTCTTGGGAACTAACAATTATACATCTGAATTAGGCAGCGTCAACGAGGAATCCGGCCGATTCCCAGATTTACCGCATTGGCCTATTTTCTTCTCCAATTCGTGAAACAATCCTTGACTTCCGCTGGTGAGGGAATAGCATAAAGACATCACCTCCGATCCAATCCGGATCGAATGGGCCGCCAGCCAAGGAATGTCACCGCTTCTTGGTTGTCGGCCCATTTAAATTGCTATACCGACGCTAGTCGACGATCCAGTTTCTAACCCTCCGCAGCACTGACGCTGGCGCCTCAACTTCGACCATGACGGCTCCGTCGACGTATTTACGCGAATAGATCCGTGACTTGGCGTCGAGCAGAGCCAAGATCTTGCCTTCGCTCTGTGGCACTCTTAGCTGAACCCGTTGCACCGCATCCTCTGCCAGCATCTGATCGATTCTCTCGAGGAGCGTACTCATTCCTATGTTCTTGGCCGCCGAAATGTGCACAATAGCAGCATCATCGCGCAGCGACTCTCGTTGTGTAGGTGGCAACAGGTCGATTTTATTCATCACCCGCAGACGGGGCTTCCTATCGGCGTCCAGTTCTTTCAGCACTTTTTCCACCTGCACGTCCTGCTCGGTCGAAAGTGGACTGCTTGCATCCGACACATGAAGGATGAGTGAAGCCCTCTGTACTTCTTCGAGTGTCGCCCGAAACGCCGTAACCAGCGTATGCGGCAGGTTGCGAATAAATCCCACGGTATCTGACAACAACACTGTTCGCCGCGAAGGCAGCTCAACGCCACGGATTGTTGGATCCAGCGTGGCAAACATCCTCGGCGATTCGAGGACGTCGGCTTTGGTCAACGCATTGAACAGAGTGGACTTGCCCGCGTTGGTATAGCCGACCAGAGCGACTGTGGCCATAGGCACGGACTCGCGCCGTTGCCGTTGCTGCGCCCGAATCCGGCGGACATTCTCAATTTGTTCTTTAACGTGCCGAATGCGGCGGTAAATTTTCCGCCGGTCGGTCTCCAGTTGGGTTTCGCCAGGTCCGCGCGTGCCGATGCCACCGCCTAATTGCGACATCTCCACACCGCGACCGCTTAGCCGTGGCAGCATGTAATCAAGCTGTGCAAGCTCGACCTGCAACTGTCCTTCTCGCGTCCGTGCGTACTTGGCGAAAATGTCGAGAATAAGCTGCGTCCGGTCAATGACGCGCGTATGCACAATGCGCTCGATGTTGCGCTGTTGAGAAGCTGTTAGATCATGGTCAAACAAGATGAGGTCTGCGGAGACTGACGCGGCTGCCCCAGCGATTTCTTCGAGTTTACCGCTACCGATGAGGGTTGCTGGATCGGGCCGATCACGGCGCTGCAAAAATTCGCCGGCAATTTCAGCCCCAGCGCTGGTCGCCAGCGTGCGCAGTTCGGCCAGTGATTCTTCGGCACTGAACTCCGGCGCAGCCGGGGCTTTGCTCACTGTGGTGGATGTCGCGGCGTCTCGCGCCAACTGTACCTGGCTTGAATTCTTGCCCTTATTGCTTCGGGAACGGCTGCGGTAGTCCAACCCCACCAGGAAGGCGCGTTCTTTCATCCCTCCGGTTGCTCCAATTGGCGACGCGTTTGCCTTGCGTTCCTCGCCGTCGTCAGACGGCAATGGAGGTCGTGAAGGGCGTTTTCCGCGCAAGGAGACGATACGCTAACCTTCCGAACCGGATGCCCCGACCGCCGCCGCTGTGGATGTCGCCGGGGTGACCACGCTCGCGGATCGTTCCGCGTGCCCATGCGCACCTCTTCCCATGGCAATCGTCGAAATCGCGTGTTTGAAGATCAACTGCTCCTGGTTGCCCGTTTCCAGAACCACAGAATATTTATCGAACGAGCGAATGCGCCCCGTCAATTTCACGCCGCTCAGCAAATAAATTGTGATGTTGGTGCGTTCTTTTCGAGCAGTATTGAGGAATGTGTCTTGTATGTTTTGCGCCGGCTTGCTTTCCATGCCGATCTCCTTGCGGATCTTGAGCCGACCGGATCTCTTTCCAACTAAGATCTTGTCGAGCAAAGATCTCGTTGCTAGCGTTGGCGGAACGGCCAACTTCGTTGCCCCATAAACCACAGGAGTTCAGAAGGTCTGCGCTTTCCCGGAAATTGGAAATGCCGCGTACCCGGTGTTATCCGTACGATACGGCGTTCTATCGCGCTTTTCAACCGGATTCGTTGTTCAAATTCGGTACACTGGGTAACACGTGACCACATCCACGAGCTCAGTGAACCCATGACCGCACCTTTAATTTTCGCCGCCTTCACTAATCGAGCCACTTCGCCACTCCTTAGCCTTCCTCAGGATGCCAGCACCAACATATTGATGCTTGTGCGCTGGATCCACTTTCTTGCCGGAGTCACATGGCTGGGTTTGCTCTATTTCTTCAATCTGGTCAACGGGCCGTTCATGAAAGAACTCGATGGCGC
Source organism: Terriglobia bacterium (assembly GCA_963702965.1). Lineage (GTDB taxonomy): Bacteria > Acidobacteriota > Terriglobia > Terriglobales > Acidobacteriaceae > JAJPHW01. The sequence goes on along the minus strand of OY969776.1, from coordinate 1,366,476 downwards.
GACGAAAAACAAAGTTTTCCCGGGTCTCATGTCACGTGCGCTGTTGTGGTTCCGGATCGCAGCCGTAATCACCGTGCTGGCCGGCCTAGCCTACTGGGGGCAAATCGTCTCCACCGATGCGCATAATGCCGGCGCCACTTCCGGGATCGCGATGGGCAGTTTCTTTGGCATCTGGACCGTGGTTTGGGCGCTCATGTACTTGCCTCTCAAAATCGGCAAAGGCCCGTTCGACAATGGCTACATTCTTGCCGTGCTTTACGCCGTGATTCTCGTTGCGGCTTCATGGGTATTTCTTGCCCTCAATCATCACGGATGGGAGAGCAACCGCATGCTCGCCATCGGCATCGGCGGTGGGATCGGCTGGGTCATGATGCTCAATGTCTGGGGCGTTATCTGGCGGATTCAGAAGCGCATCATTCTCTGGACCAAAGACAGCGCCGCTAGCGGCAAGCCCATGCCCGAACAAGCGAAAGCCATGGCCCGTATGGCATTTCTCACCTCGCGCGCCAGCGCCTATATGTCCATTGCGCTCTTATTTTTTATGGGCGCAGCCAGCCACTACCCCATGTTCGGCGGATAGCGTTTATGTAGGAGGGCTGAGCCACAGCCTGTCCCGAGCTTGTGGAATGATATCGCCGCCCGCGGAACAAACCTAACCACTGTGTCATTTCGAGCCATTCGTAGCCGCGCAGCGGCGAAAATACGCGAGAAATCTGTGCTCACAAAAAACCCTCCCGCTTTCGCAGGAGGGTCATTCCAAAGGATCTTCTAGAACGTGAACTTAGCAGCCAACTGAATTCCGCGCGGGCTGCCGCCTCCCAGGAACGGGTTGCCGATACCCACGTCGCCGGTCGCGGTGATGGGATAGCCACCGGACGCTCCAGACACTTCGCGTCCGTTTACAACGTGGAATCCGCCGGCTCCGGCGTCAGCAATAAAAGCCGGCAGGAATGGATTGGCAAAGTTTGGATGATTTAGCACGTTGAAGAAATCCGCACGCAGCTGAAGGCTAACTCTCTCCGTAATTGCATGTGTTCTTGTACAGAGCCAAGTCCCATTGTTTGTATGTCGGCCCATGCAGCGAGTTGCGGCTTTCATTTCCGAAATGCCGAGTACCAGGTACGCAATCCGCAGCAGCTTCCGCTTGGCGCCGCTTGAGCCGCTGCCGAATTGTGCAGGGGATCGCGAACGAACTCATGTCCAGATAATTAAGTGGTGTGCTGGGATGGTAGGTAATCGGACCAACCACATCAGGCCGGTCAAATCCGTTGCCGCTTCCGCTAAAGTCATCCTGAAAGTTGTAATTAAGCTGGAAGGGCTGGCCACTTTGCAGCGTAGCCGTGCTGTTGATTCCCCAACCATTCTTCAAGCGTTGCATGCTCCCGCCCATTTTGGGCAAGTCATACCCGAAGATCCAGGTGAAGCGCTGCGGCAGATTGAAGTTCGACGGCCCATACTCCAACTGCGGATGCGTGCTGTCGTTGGGCTGGGCGGCGTTGGGCTCAAAGTCCTCGCCGTCACTAGAATTATCCATTGATCTCGAATAAACGTAATTCACGTCGAGGTCACTCCATGCCACCCATTTACCCGGAATTGCGCTTGGAGGGAGTTGTAGTTTGACTGGCCAGTTGAATTCTCCTGTAGCACATAAAAGGCTCCATACGGATTGCCGGCAAACGGACGGGCGGCGCTACCGTAGTCATTGATGCAATTACAGGCGAGATCAGCCGCGTTGATGGCCGAGATACTCGGCTGCCCCAAATCGAAAAACCGCCACAGCCGGTGTCCCTGCGAGCCTACATAACCGATCTGCATGACCATCTTGTTCGTCAGTTGCTGCTGGATATTCAGGTTGTAATTCTCCATGTAGGGGTCTTGATGTTGCGGTCAAAGCCGAAAGCACGTCGCACTCGAAATTGCATGTGGTGCTCGCTGCCATAACCGGCACCCGGCACAATCGTTCCGCCCATTGGTGCCAGTCGAATAGAATTGGCCGACGAACCAATGTGTTGTATGCTGGGCCGGGTCGAAGTATGGCGCGTAGGGCAGATGTCCCAACACCATGTCCTGCGACGAAGCGTCGATAGAACATGCCGTAACCCGCGCGAATCACCGTCTTGCTCTTACCAGTTACGTCCCACGCCATGCTTAAGCCCGTGGCGCGAAATCTTTTGTCCGGGTTGTATAAGCTGCTCAACCCCGGCTGCCCGACTTGGGTCAGGGTGAACGTACCCTGTTCCCGGCGCGGGCAACGCTCGTGATATTGCTTAACAGGTTGTTTTTCTCGCCGATCACGCCGAAATAATCCCAACGCAATCCATAATTGAAATGTCAGCCGCGGCGTGAGGCGAAAACTGTCTTGGGCATAGAAACCGAAGTTGTTCTCAAACGTATGGCGAGTGGAGTCTCCAGAATATTGAAACCCGCCGTCCACGGTGCCCGCCAGGAAATCCTGCGAGATCGCCGAACGTTCTGCCGTCAACTTAGGCGGCCACGGAAATATTTATCGAAATACTGCTGAATCGTCGTGCGGTGATAATCCACGCCGATCTTAATGTCATGCTTGTTCAACTTCCAAGAGAAGTCGTCGATAACTTGATTATTGCTGTCCACCCGTGACGTGGCACACTGCTTGTCGCGCCGAATTGTGCGACGCCGCTGACAGCAATGATCGGCAGGCCAGAATCGGATGCCCCACCGTTGCACAGCGCTGTCGTGCTGGCAGCGCAGAGACCAATCGAACTCGGTTGAAAACTCTGGTCCGCAGGGAAGAATCCCTCTGCAAATCGGTTCCATCCGTATCGCATCTCGTTGACCTTATTCAAGCCGATTGTGTGAACCCACGACAACGACACCAACTGCACACGTGTTGGCGTGTACGTATTGAAACCGGGCAGCTGGCCTCCGCTCGCGGTCAGGGCCAACGGAAAAGACTGTACGCTGTCGCCAAAGAAGTACCGCCCTGTGAGTGAGTTGTTGCAGCTGATCGTTTGGTCAATCTTGCTGATGAAGCTGGTCAACCGGTTGAATGAAGGCGATACGACCGAAGCCGCCCCATTGGGCACTAATATTCTCGGTGCCGGCCAGGGATCCCCATGGGTAATCGAATTTCTGAATGACCGGGTTCGCGGATGAATCCGCTCACCGGGTTGATGCTCGCCCTTAGGGGCAATCTTCCCGTCCGGCACATCTGCGATCGTTACCACTCCGACAGGCTCCTGCTGCCCTTCATAGTCCGCAAAAAAGAAAGTCTTGTTCTTGATGATCGGACCGCCCAGCGAAGCTCCGTACTGATTGTTGTGGAAGGGCGCCTTGGGCTGGCTGGAGTATTGAAATAATTGCGCGCATCGAGCGCATCATTGCGGAAATATTCCGCAGCCGAACCGTGCAGCCTGTTTGGTTCCGCTCTTGGTGACTATGTTCACCACTGCACCCGAGTTACGTCCGTATTCGGGTTGAAAATTGGATAACACGTTCACTTCCGCTACCGCATCAATAGGCAAAATGGCGGATGGCGTTCCGAAAACGCCAGCCTGGTTGATGGCTGGGTCGTTGCGGTAACCGTCGTTCATGTCAGTGCCATCCAGCAATAATTGTTCGACCGGCCGCGAGAGCCGTTCATGCTGAATTCACCGAACGAGCCCGGAGAGTCCGGATATTTGATCCGGGAGACCCGCTAACACCCGGATTGAAATAAATCAGTTTCGTATAGTCGCGCCCGTTTACAGGTAAGTCTTTGACAGTTTGTGCGGTCAAAACCCCACCCAGTGTATTGCTGGTAGTCTCAATCTGCGGCAGGTTCTCACCAGATACTTCCACTTGCTCGTTCACCTGGCCAGGTTTGAGAGATACGTCCACGCGGCGCTCGCTGGCCACATCCACGGCGACGGCGTTCGTTATCGATGTCTGAAATCCCTTTTGCGTAACGGTCACGTTGTAAGTTCCAACCGGCAATTCAGGCACGGCGTACGTTCCGTCCGCGCTGGTACTGGTCGCACGATCCTGACCGGTATTCACGTTGTGTACCTTGACGCTGGCGCCTGGTATGACCGCGCCCGAAGCATCCGTGACTGAGCCCAGAATCGTGCCGCGGAAGGTTTGTGCCGCCAAAGATCCAGCCATCAGAACCACACAAGCGAGGATCGCCCGCACTCTCATTGGAAAGTCTCCCATTCGCATAAAGTGAGATACATCAATACTTTGCCGTCGATGCCTAGACAAGACAAAATTCTCTAGCTCGAAAGTTTAGTCTGGAAATCGGCTAAATGGAATACAAAATATTAATAGGAGCCAAAAGAGGAACCGTAACTAAGGTAAGCGTAAAATTGGGAGCAATCAGGAATAAAGCGATAAATATCTGCTTCAAAAAACAAAGGCTACGCCGCCACGAACGCTGCGCGCCGCCTGCACCAGATAGACGGTACGGCCATCTTGCCCGACAACTGGTATATAGCCCTGGGCCAGCAGATTACGCAAATCAACCATCGCCTCGAGGTGGTTCGGCAAAAAACCCGTGCCGGGAATCGGTTGACGGAAGAAAAGATTCAGGTAAGGGTCAGCTTGCCCCATCGATGCATTAAACATATCCACGGGAGTCAGCGACGGCCCACTAACCCATTGGTAGGAAGCGATCCAGCCGGTTTTCGCGCCCGGCAATGTCCCTTTAATTTTGCCGGTCAAGGCATGGCGCTGCTTAACTGTGCTCCAATCACGCACGGCGTCCAAACTGGAATCGTCGCCTTCGGGCGTGAGCACCCCGCCGTATGCATAATCGAAGGTCGTCGTCACCCGCGAACTGAGCTTTGTTTCAACCGCTATCCGCACCCCTTGCGCGTCCAGTCGCCGCCCGCGATAAGTAAACGTGCCGGAGTAGACATCGGGCAAAACCTCTCCGCTTACGGCGGAGTAAACCCCAACGCCGGTCAGCGCGGGGTCTGACACCCGGTCAAAATAAGCGGCCAGTTGCAGCGTGTTCTTTCCCTCGCGATGCGTGAGGGCGACTTCGTGGTGGTGCGCCCGCTCGAGCGAGGCGCGATAACCGACGATGCTCATGCGCGGACTGTTATCGCTCAAGTCGGTCGCATCCCGGTCAAACCCCTTTTCCGCCATACTATCCGGTTCGGATGTGGCGTAAGCGTAAGTCAACAGCGTGTCAGGTGAAAGATGGAAATCGGCGGATCCAAACGGCCTGAAAGCGCTCACGCGTCCGAGGAATTGGATGGTTTGCAACTCGCTGCCAAATTTCAACTCCAAGACATCGCCAAACTTCATGTCATCTGACGTGGTCAGTGCTACGGACTGAAAATCCGAATTGGGCAAACTTAAATCTGGCGACGCCAGGTTCCGAATGGTTACGGCCACGTTCGGCCCCGAACCATCGAAATTCGCCTGGCTGTACCCGGCGCGCAGCACGGTCGCTGGGGTCGAGTAGCCATAGCCGACGTTTCCGCTCAGCGTGGCCGTTCCGGCTGAAAACACGGGCTTCGCCAGCTTGAACTCCGTGCTCATGTCAGACCCAGTGCCAAACCCTTCAGCGCTGGAGCCAGCCACAAACGAGAGCATTCCTGTTACGTCGTGAAAACTTGAAACATGTTCGCGTGACGCGGCGAGTGCAGGATCCTGGAAACGCAGAATGGGACGATCCGAAACCGAGCGCAACACCCACTTCCAGTCGTCGTTGTCATCTGGATTGCTGCGCAGTGCCGGAAGTTGTACCGCGTCAAAGAGGGAGTTCAGGGTCACGTCTACCACTGTGCTGGTGCCGGCGCGCAACCCGATTTTCTCCCGCACCGCCGGCAGGAACGAAGGCACGCTTACATGGATACTGTACGTTCCAGGAAGTAAACCAGAAATGTAATATCGGCCATCTTCGTTCGTAAAGGCTTTTACCGACCGCAGTTGCGAACCCAGAATCTCAACCACAGCTCCCATCTGCGGCACACCAGTGGTGCTACGCACCTGTCCGGTAATTGAGCCGGGCCGCTCTGAGGCCGTCGCGGGCAACGCGAGAAGCGTCGCCAACGCAAGCGATAATCCGAGTTTGCAGAACATCATCCCACCGCCTCGCTGGAAGCGGGTCGCTTATTCCACCGCAAAGGTCGCGGTTGGATCGAGCGACTGCTTGGAGATATTGTCATTTACCTTGATTTGAATGCGATACGTACCAGGATCAAGGTAGGCGGCCTCGAGCGTTTTCTGTAGGGTCACTTGGTCGCCAATATTCCCCATCTTATCCGTAGTTTCCACCGTGTGAATGACCGGTTTATTCGTCGCTACGTTCACCACATCATACTCCACTGTCGCCGAAGGTTTATGGGTTTTTTCGTCCACGCCCAGGTTATAAACTTGCATCCAGAAGTGCATCTTCTGGCCCCGTTTGAAGCTGGCTGGCTTGCCATCCGCCGGAGGCACCCGCGGACGTACCTTCGTCTCGCCAATCACAAACATACCGGTGCCAACGTTCTTCGACGCGACCGGCTCCATATCGTCCGCAATAATCAGCGACGACGACGCCAGCTTGTCTTCCGCGTACTCCGGCACGACGATTCCCTTGCTCCATGTACCCTTTCTGTCCCCGTTGACATCTTTCACCACAATGTCCAAGCGGTAGCGGCCCGGACGAAGCGGAAGAGCCTTCCAATACACCTGCGAATTCTCCACCGCCTTCGGCAGCAGCTCCGCAGGAATGTCCGCTTCCACCGTATCTTCAAAGGTTTGCGCGACTTTGCCCGTAAGCGTAGAAACCCGGCCGAAAATATCGACCGTCCCTCGCTGCACGCCATCTTTGTTGACGAAAGTGATGTCGCGATTCTTGAGCTGAACCGTAACCGGCACCAGAACGGTGTCGCCGGTGATGCGGACAAAATCCGTGAGCACATCAAAAGGCATGAGGTTGTATGTGATTTTCGTTCGTACCACTTCCTCAAGATCTTTGAACTTAACGTCGGGTGGCTTGGTCAACTTGGCAAATTGCTCCAGCCGGTCAAATTCCTTGCTGGCATTGGCCGCCGTACCTGGCCCTGCACCCAGCGTTTCCAGACCTCCGTTCAAGCGGTTGGCTTTGCTGGTAAGTCCCATCTGCTCGTATAACGTTTCGCCCCCGTTCGGTGTTTCCGCCAACGCGTCTTTCTCGCCGCGGTCGATGGTCATGTGGTACTCGCCGCACATGCACGTATCCACGAACTCGATGATGACTTCCTGGCCAATCCCTTCAAGGTAGCGATAGCGCCAATCTTCGAAAGGATATGTAGAAGTGGTGCCACCACCTTCTTCCACCGGGCGATCATAAGTTCCACCTGAAGGGTGCGCATCGATTTCATCTGGCGGGCCGAAGACGATGTAAATGCGCCCGCGATCCGTCTTCCATCCAGGGATGCCTGCGGCAAAATGCTCATTCGCATACTCAATCCGGCGGTAATGTTCTTCTTTGAATTCGTTCTCTTCCGTGTCCGGGGTCGGATCGCGGCGCTGCCAAAAGGCTTCGATGAACTGGTCTCGCTCCTCATCATTCGAAAGCTGCTTAAATGCCGCCCGCTCTTCATCCGTGATGATGTAAGCCACATCCTCGTTCAGCCATTTTTTGTAAGTGCCGCTGAGTTCTTGCTTCAACGCCTTGGCATTCTGTTTCTTTTGCTTTTCGGTCAGTGGGCGCTTGAGTGGATCGGTATTGGAGTTATTGGGAGATGCCGTAGCATCCGTGCCCGTGGACTTGGCGTCCTGCGCGCCAACGGAGGTCAATAACCCCAATGAGATCAGTAATATGACTGAGAGCCAAGACCTAAAGCTATACCGAACCATTGTGGGGACTCCTCTGGGCTTGCGACAGATACAACAATTCTATGGAATTGGATGCCTCAACGCAAGCAAAAGGCAGCCCAAATTCGTCACCTGTCAGGCTTTGGGACTCAGCTATACTTTGTACCATCGGGAGGAACTTTCTGCGCATGCGGGCCGTATTAATCTAATAGCCGCGCAGGACGCGCATTTGGCGCATCCGATTGGGAGAACCCGGCAATGGTTGGGTTTGAGGTAGAAGCGTTTCGACAACGATTGCCCGAAATGCCGGAATAAACCGGATAACAAGACGGCTTTTCGCGCGTCCAACAGGAATCCAGCTTGGGGTGGGCCCAACGCAAGAGACAAGACTGGAGCGGTGAGTGTCCGAGAGGGACGAGGAGTCAAAAATGGCGACAGCAGAAGTCATCAATATCGATCAGCCAGTAGTGTCCGCGCCGCCTGAGTCGGTCATGATCGCGACCATCGATTTGTGGAAGACCTACGACATGGGCTCGGAACAGCAAGTCCATGCCCTGCGTGGCGTGAACCTCCAGATCCGTCGCAATGAATATGTCGCCATCATGGGGCCGTCTGGCTCGGGCAAATCCACGCTGATGAACCTCATTGGCTGTCTCGACTCGCCCAGCAAAGGCCAGTATTGGTTAAATAATCAGCAAGTCAGCGAACTGGATGACGACGAATTGGCGCGCATCCGCAACAAAGAAATCGGATTTGTCTTTCAGACATTCAATCTTCTTGCGCGCGCAACTGCACTGCACAACGTCGAGCTGCCGCTGATTTACGCCGGCGTTCCCGCGGAAGAGCGCACCGAGCGCGCCAAAGCCGCATTAGCTTCAGTCGGCATGGAAAAGCGCATGACCCACAAGCCCAACGAACTCTCCGGCGGGCAGCGTCAACGCGTGGCCATTGCCCGCGCGCTGGTGAACAATCCCTCCATCATTCTCGCCGACGAACCCACCGGAAACCTCGACTCACAAACTGGCATTGAGATTATGGCGCTGTTTGATCGTCTTCAGGCCAACGGCAACACCATCATCGTCGTGACCCACGAACACGACATCGCCGAGTACGCGCACCGCGTTATTTACATCAAGGACGGCGTCGTCGAGCGGGATGAGTTAAACGAGAAAAAATAAGATTTAATAAGCTCAATACTGACCCATAAGGCGGGTGGCCCACCTTTACGCCTTTTGTAAAGGTGGGAACGGCGAGGTCGTCCGTCACAGATTTTTGTTGGGGCGGGGAGTAAACTTTGTGCCGTGTCCACCCATCCGGTTCGCTATTACGGAAATCACGATCTGCACTTTATTAATTGCAGCTGCTATCAGCGGCAGCCGTGGCTGGCCAGTCCGCAGCGGCGCGATCTGTTTCTCACAGTGCTCGAAGAAGTTCGCCAGCGTTACGATTTCGTCGTGGTGGGCTACGTGGTCATGCCGGAGCACATTCACTTGCTGATTGCCGAGCCGGAGAAGGGCAATCCGTCGAAAGTGATGCAAGCCGTCAAACAGGGTTTCGCGCGGAGGGTGTTGAAGTCCGTGCGCCGGCGGCGGGTAGCGGGGCAGCAGGAGCTGTTCGAGGTGGGTGCCGAGCACGTATGGCAGAAGCGTTTTTACGATTTCAACGTATGGACGGCACGCAAGCGGACAGAGAAGTTGCGCTATATGCACGAGAATCCGGTAAAGCGCGGATTGGTGCAGGAGCCGGAGCAGCGGCCGTGGAGCAGCTACCGGAGTTATGCTTTCGGGGAGCCGGGCGCGGTGAAGATTAATCAGTGGGGAGAAGCTAAGATGAAAATCCCCGGGCAGGCAGCATGAATGCCCACCTTTACCAAGAACGTAAAGATGGGCCACCCGCCGCGAGCAAAAAGCTGTGACGAACGGCCTCGCGCTCCCGCCTTTACAGAGAACGTGAAGGCGGGCTACCGGCCTTCGAAAACCGCGAATCATAGGGCAGCCGCAGTGATTGAAGATGCATGCAAAGAAAATCCCAGCGATTGGTTGGGCCAACCCGGCTACGGCGTAACGACGACCGTAATGGTGTTAGAGCTGACGGCACCTGTACCCAAATCAGGAGGGATTACGCGCAATACCCTAACCATGTATTTACCCGGTTGGGCCATTTCGTAGAGTTTGCTAACGGTAATTTGGTCTTCGATGATTTCGTTGGGCTTGAGAGGGATGATGACCGATGAGGTTGAGATGCCAACCGTCTCCGCAGCTTTAAGTTTGCGACCGTACTCGGTGTCTGGCACTGCTTTCCCGCTAAGATCGCGCATCTCTACGGAATAGTTCAGCTCCGGGGCCGATTTGAGAATGCCGATTTCATGAGGGGAGGTGTTCTCCAAGGTTACCCAGATATTTACCTCGGAACCGGCTTTTGTGGTTGGTTCTTGAGTACGAATAAAAAGGGCGAACGGGCGTTCGGCTTGAGCAAAAGCTGCCGTGGATGCCAGGAGTAGTGGAATAAATAACCGGACGCCCCAAAAAGATGATCGTTTCATAGAGGCCTTTCGAAAATTTCTTACGGGCATGTGCTCCCTGCTGGGTAGTCGGTAGTCCAAGAGGCGTAGGCGCTGCTTTCCTGGAAGGCGGCAGCGCTGACGCTTGAAGACGGTTGTACAGTCCATAAGCCGTTCTGCGAATTGTAAGTTGCATCGCCAAACCAATTCCAACTTACATAACCAAGGGGGACAGGGATTGAATTCGCCAACCCGGAACTCCACATCACATACATATGCGCGGCCATCTGATCGGATTCTTCCGAATATGCAGGTTTCAGCATGACCCCGGGGTTGTCGTCTGTATAGGTTCCCGTTGCCGGAAGATAAGGGTATGTTCCGTCGAGCCCTGAGCCCGTACAGGTGACCGTGTTGCCAGTTATCAGTTTTATTGTGAGGCTATCGATTAGTTGGACGTAGACCCACGTATTCGAATACCCCGAAGGAGCGCTAGCCGAGGGAGTGAACTCAATTCCAATATTGCTACCCGAACCTCCGAGCACTAATTTGGTGTTATTCAACGTATTTATCGTGCCTACCTTCGTCACGACACTAGGGCTACTCGGTCCGGCGACGTTAAATTTTGTCAAAGCGGAGGCAGTACTGTTGTCACTGAAGGTCACGGTAAAACCTACGTTCAGTGAGTTGCCAAGGGTCACCCAGTAAAACGTAGCCGCATCGTTGGTTAGCGTGGCCGTTGTGGAGCCTCCATTCGTGTTGCCAGTGTTAAATCCGCCCACAGTCGTCCCGCCAACCGTCCATTGTCGGCTCTTCACCGTCAGTCCTGACGGCGGGTTGTAAACCGCAGTCAGCGCAATCTTTTGGCCCACTACAACCGACTGCGTCTTGCCATTGATTGTGTTCCCTTGAAATTGTATCTCCGGTGTCACCGGCACGGGGGCGGTGCTAACGCCTATAAAGACGCGATTCTGTGGATATTAGATAACGGCACGTACCAACGTATCGGGACCCAGAATCAGCAGATTCCTGCAAAACCAGCGGGCCTGTATGCTTACACAGCCGAGCCCAATGCGAGTGGAGTTCTCAAGCCTACCCCTTTTAGCGACCCGAACAATGGCCCCGGAGCAGTGAAATTCATGGTGCCGACGGTAGTAAACGGCCACATCTTTGTTGCGGGACAGAAGCCCAGTATTGGGAACAATAACTACTTCTGCTCCGCGGCGCCGTGCTATGGCGCGGTCACTATGTGGCATTAAGGTGTTGTTCTTATGAAACTTAGTAATGTTGATGTCTATTCTCGTGTGCGGGGCCGTGGCTGCTCTTGCAGCCACGGTTCCGCACTACATTTTCAGTTCTGCCGGCAACTATCCGGGTGCCTTCGAAACCGATCCCAACGGAGCAAATCTCAGCCAAATCGTTGGCTTCTACGTTCCAAGGGGCGGATCATTCGTATCTGCCGGGTACATCGAAACGGTCAAGGCTTCGTCACGGCACAACCAGCTGGCAGTGCGAATTCGTATCTGTTCTCTATCAACTCCGGCGGTATTGCCGTCGGTGGTTTCTGCGAGGGCTCGACGTGCGACGGTGCTCCCTTTGGCGCGCACGGTTACACCTACGACTCCAGCACGGGGGCAACGACAACGATTAACTACCCCGGTCCCAGTCTACCGTGGCCTACGGAATCAACGATGCAGGCGTGATTGTTGGGGGCTTTTGTCCTACGAGACCCCTCTGCCCCATTGGCTTGGCCCTGACATCCGATCACGGTTTTATTGACGACAATGGCGTCTTTACCCAGCTTGACTTCCCGGGCGCGAATGAAACGACAGCTTTTGGCGTAAACAATTCGGGCACAGTCGTAGGAATCTACAAGAATGGGGTGATCCAGCATGGCTTCATCTACCAGAACGGCGTCTATACGGACATTAATTTTCCCGGCGCCAACTGGAGCGAAGCGACTGGCGTAAACGACTTAGGCGTAGTCGTTGGTCACTTCCAGGACGCCAGTTTTAATGTGAATGGTTTCATGTATTACAAAGGGCAGTTTGCTCAGATCAACGTCCAGCCCGGACACACGACGGCGATCTGGGGCATTAACAGGCGCAACGACTTGGTGGGTACATGGCTCGGCGCTAGGGGGCAGTCTGATACGTTCAAGGCGATTCCCACGCGGTGAGTCCTCCAACTGCCGGATGCGATTAAGTTCCAAGTGCCCACCGTAGTGAACGGGCGCATCTTTGTGGCGGGGCAGAAGCCGGGTAGTGGCAGCACAAACTATTGCTCATCCTCGCCATGCTACGGCGCGGTAACGATGTGGCATTAAACCGAGTAGGCGGAATGGGAGTGGTACATGAAGTGGAAATTGTCTTCAATTGCGCTTGTTTTCGTGTTTTCGCTTTCAAGCTCGGCGAATGGGGCTACCGCGCCCCATTACGCCTTCAGCTATGCAGGAAGCTACCCAGGAGCAGCCCAGACTTATCCAAACGGGGTCAACCTAACCCTCATCGTCGGCTACTACGTATCAACTGCCCCCGCAACCCTCGGGTATATCCAAAGCGGCCGGGCGTTCATTACTGCCCAACCAACGGGAAGCCTCGACTCCTACCTCTTTTCGATCAACTCGAACAATCTTGCGGTCGGAGGGTTTTGCTACGCGAGTGACACGGGCGCTTGTGGAGACCTTTCCGCAGCTCATGGGTATACCTACGATTACAACAGCGGAGCGACGACCATAATCGATTACCCGGGGGCCGGCACTACGGCGGCCTACGGCATCAACGATCAGGGCGTGATTGTTGGGGGTTATTGTGTAATTGAACGTACGGGCTGCCCACTCGATTTGTTTCTTGGCTCAAGCCATGGCTTCATGGATGACAATGGCGTTTTCACGCAGCTGGATTTCCCAGGCGCAGACGAAACCACAGCCTTTGGCATTAATGATTCAGGAATGGTGGTAGGCGTTTATGAACAGGGACTCTCAATTGTCCATGCCTTCGTGCTTGAGAATGGCCAGTACACCGATATCAATTATCCTGGGGCCAATTGGAGCGAGGCAACGGCAGTGAATAACCTCGGGGTGGTCGTTGGCTACTATCAGGCCGCGAACTTTGTTGTAAACGGCTTTATGTACTACAAAGGACAATTTGCGACCGTCAACGTGCCGGGGCACTCTTCGGCAATCGCTGGCATCAATAGCAAGAACGACCTCGTAGGGACCTTTACCGACTCTAAGGGCCAGAACGCCACGTTTAAAGCGGTCCCAAAGAACTAACGGGGGCAGTTCGACTGCCGGACACAATCGTCCCGCCTTTCTCTCGCGCTCTCTTGCTGTCCATTCACATTCAATCTCCACTCTGCCCGCGCAGCCCGTCGCCCACTGCCGAAAACTTCCCCCAATCTTCAGGCCGGGCGCACAAGCCGCGCGTCAACCGGATTGCGATGAATATAGCGCAACTTCTCCACAAACTGACGCTCGTTGCGCACATTGAAATCGTAATAACGTTTCTGCCAGAAATGCTCCGCCCTGCCGATCAATCGCCGGGACACGCCCTGCTTCAATGATTTGATGGCATCGGCGAGCGTGCCCTGCGGCGGCTCGCTGAGCAGCAGATGAACGTGATTGGGCATGACCACATAGCCATAGACGCATAGCGCGAAGCTGCGCCGTACGCGCTCGAGGACAGCTTCGAATACTTCCCGGGAAGCGGCAGCCGAGAACGAAGCCCGGCGGTGATAGCAAGAGAACGTCACGAAGTGAGTCTGTCCGGACGCGTGAAATCGTCGCAATCCCCACGGCATTTACGCAGACTACGCTCGACAAAGGCCCCACTCAAGCCAAAAAACGGCTTGAATGGGCCACCAGCCACGCGATCAGGAGCAAACCTAACAGGCGGGACAAACGCTTATGACAGCGGTACAGTATCTGTAACGGTGAACGGCCGAGCGGAAACTGTGAACTACGGACAAAGCGACACGCCGACTACGATCGCCACAAACTTGCTCAGCACGATTAATGGTGATTCAAACGCGTATGCTACGGCCACCCGGTCTGGTACGACGCTACTTTTAACCAGCAAGACAGGAGGGTCGGGGGGTGATTACAGCCTGTCGGCGCCTGTGACCTACAATTCGAGTAAGTTTTCACATGCCTCCTTCTCGACATCACCGTCGGGAGCGAACCTTACTGGCGGCGTGAACGGATTGGGCAATATCTATAACCTGTCCCTCGGCTATGCGCCGAACGGCGATGTAACCGCTGCAAATGACACTGTGAACGGCAACTGGACTTACAAGTACGACGACTTCAATCGGCTGCTGAGTGGTACCTTGGGCAGCGCTGTGCTCAGCTGGACTTACGATCAAAATGGCAATCGCTGGACCCAGACCGCCTCGGGCTCAGGTTCGGGTACTTGGCCTCAGCCGCAATACTCGTTCACCGGGAACAACAACCATATTGACGCAAGCAGCGGCGTTCTCTATGACACGGCTGGCAATATGACGAAAGATCCTGTGGGCACGATCTACTACTACGACGCCGAGAACCGCATCATTCAAGTGGGCGGCACTAAGGGGACTTGCTCTACTGCCACCGCCTGCTATACCTACGACGCCGAAGGCCGACGGGCGCAAAAGACGCTAGGTGCAAGCACGGTGGACTATCTGTACGACCTTGCGGGAAAGCAGGTGGCGGAGGTGAGTTCGTCAGGAACTTGGAATCGGGGTGAAGTGTACGGAGGCGGCCGCCATCTGGCGACGTACACCGGCGGTGTGAGTGGCGCGACTTACTTCAATACTGGGGATTGGCTGGGAACGGAGCGAATGAGAACCAGCCTCACCGCTATCACCGAGACCTGTACCAGCCTGCCTTTCGGGGACGATCTGACTTGCACGGGCACCGACACCAGCCCCATGCACTTCACCGGTCAGCAAAGGGATTCTGAATCGATTCTCGATAACTTTGGTGCAAGATACTACAACTCGACCGAGGGAAGGTTCATGACCACGGACTGGGGAGAAGAGCCGTCAGCTTCACCTTACGCGAACCTGCGAGATCCGCAAACCCTGAATCTATATGGATACATTGGCAATAATCCTCTACTCGATCGCGACCCGGACGGTCACGGCCCTCAAAGGTGCGATCCAGATACGGTCATATGGGGACCGAAGGGTGTGACAGTGATCGCGGGAGCTTGCCACCCGGATAATCAATTTTATTACGCGGCTCTAGTTGCATTCTCAAATGAGGAGGTCGGTCCGGCGGCGTGGGTAGCAGGTGCAACTCTGATAGGGGTAGGCTGCTACGAAACGAACTGCCTGTCGCGAATCGTTAGTCTATTCGGCCAGAACACAAATGATCCCAATCCGCCTCCGCCAATGCTTCGTCCAACACTAGCACTACGGCTTCGCCGAACCCGGACGACCCAAGCGGCAAGAAAGCGAAGCCTCTGCAGTCTGGGAATTCAAACACGATTTCGCGGCGAACGGCGGATGCGCTGAACAAAGAATTCGACAGAAATCTAAGTCCACGCGAATGGGGGCGGCTCGTCGAGTCTCTCAAGGGAGATGAGGGCGTCCCTAACGACGTTCACGGGTCAATTATGTCGAATGGCGATTTAGTAGTAAATGGTAATACGGTGGGAAACATAGGGCAATATCTTCCGTAAGGGGTGGGTGGATGGCAACTCAGTTACCAAGAATGCAATCGCGGCTAACTCCGCTGGATGACGATTACCAGACATGTGAGAGAACGTGCGCAGTTCTCCGAGTTTATCCAGGCGCGATGTCCCCGTCTGAGGTGACCAACGTTCTCGGCGTACAGCCAACTGACAGCGTAGTGGCAGGCCAACGTGGGAAGGAAAACAGCCTCGGTCTTGCGCGTACAGGGAAGATCAACGCGTGGCTTTTGTCGAGTGAGGCTGCCGTCCACTCGCGCGACCTAAGGCATCACCTAGACTGGCTGCTCGACGCGGTAGAGGCTGCAGCCGCAGAACTTAAGAGCTTGCAGGCACAACCTGGTGTTCGTATGTCGGTGAATTGCATCTGGTGGTCACGTTATGGCGATGGAGGCCCTGCGATATGGCCGGAGCAGATGGCACGGCTTGCTCAACTGAACCTAGAATGTTCTTTTGAGTTTTCAAATTACAGCACTGAAGAAGACTGAGCCAGCACATCGTAACTCCAGAAGTTTTAATCTATCGGAAAAACGCGGCTGTGGCCCATGAGCGGCCCCCCGATTTCTAATGCACATTGAGGGTTAGTTTCCGGCAAAATCTACTACCTGAGGAAGGAGATTTGCCGTGAAGAGGAAGCGTTTTTCTGTGGAGCAGATCGTGGCAGTGCTGAAGCAGGCTGAGATCGGAGTGCCGGTGGCGGAACTGATCCGGCAGGTGGGGATCAGCGAGCAGACGCTGTATCGTTGGAAGAAGCAGTACAAGGGGCTGGAAACCGACCAGGTCCGCCAGTTCAAACAACTGCAGGAAGAGAACGGGCGGCTGAAGCGGGTGGTAGCAGAGCTGACCTTGGACAAGGTGATGCTGCAGGACGTGCTGGCAAAAAAACTGTGATGCCCTCGCGGCGCCGCCCGGTGGTGAGCTATTGGCACGACACCTATCGGGTGAGCGAGCGGCGTGCGTGCCGGGTGGCGCGGATGGCAGTCTCTACGTTCCGCTATGAAAGTCGGCAGGAACCGAGGACGGCGGGCTGGCCCATTCAAGCCGTCTTTTGGCTTGAGTGGGGCAGTTCGACTGCCGGACACAATCGTCCCGCCTTTCTCTCGCGCTCTCTTGCTGTCCATTCACATTCAATCTCCACTCTGCCCGCGCAGCCCGTCGCATGCTGCCGAAAGCTGCTCCACTCCCAATCTTCCGCCGGGTGCCCTGGGCCTTTCACGCCGGTTCTTCCGTCCCTTTATGAAACTGTGAGTGCCTCGTCCTCGCGTTTTTTTGCGAGAGCCTGCCCTGAGCGCAGTCGAAGGGGCGGGTACGATGCTGCCGACAGTATGGGTTTTAGTCTGAGCAGTTCGAATCCCTCGACACAATCCTTCCCCGGCAGTATAGATCCGTCAGCTTTACAAGTGTGAGGAAGGTTTCTAGAAGGTACCCACCGGGACGCACCATCAAAGCCAAACACGCCCGCACGGGCGCAGCCACTTTCTATTTGCTCATCGCCAACTGCGTGCGCTGGAAGTCCACCGTCATCGTGATGCGCGCCTCGGTGGCGACGCCATTCGGCGTGTAGGGTTTGAAGCGCCACTGTTTCGCGGCGTTATACGCGGACTGCACCAGCGCCAGCGGCCCGCGAATTAATTTCAGTTCCTGCACTGTGCCGTCGCGCGCGATCGACGCCTGGAACACCACCGGCCCTTCAAGCCCGCCTCTTGCCTGCATCTCCTCAAATAAATGGGTGGCCCATTCTTGCGCGTCCTTTGCGCAAGAGTGGGAACCACCGCATTCGCTGACGAACATCCCCGGCAGTATAGAACCGAAATCGTCTCTGGGTCCTGGCGCGCCGTGGAAAATCACGAGACACCCTTGCCCGGCCCGAGCGATCCCTTCCTCTTCTTGCTCTCCAGCATGATCGTCCGCAGAATCAGATTGACGCGCGTCGTGTAACCCGTCCCCAACGACCTCAGCCATTCCACGACTTCCTGGTCCAGACGCAGCGATATCCGCTGCTTCACCGGACGGTTCCAGCGCGCCCCCGGCCTCACATACTCTTCCGCCAGACGCATCAGTTCACTTTCAACCGATGCCCTCGAAGTTGTCCGCGCGGCCTCGGCTTTCCGCGTCTTATTATCGGTATTTTTCTTCAATTTTGCTGTCATGACACAACCGTCGGACACAATCGTCGGACGCACTCGTCGGACACCTCCGTCATGACGATGTGTTCCTTGCGGAACATTTTGCCACTTAACCGGAATAATAGCTCGCATACCCCCACTGAAGCCAGCAAGGTTCCCTCGCCGGAAAAGCGAGCCCGGAATGACAAAAATGACAAAGTGGTTAGTGGGGCGAGTGGCTACGGGACGCTGGGAAGAGTCTTGGCGGCGGCGGCGGCAAAGAACTCGTGATCGTAGAGGTTGCGGTACATGCGTCCAGCGAGTTCGGCGGCTTTGGGGCCGAACGTCGGGCGTCCCCCTTCGAGGAAGACGACAACGACGATGCGGCCGACGTCAGTGTTCGCGTAGGACGCGAACCAACCGAAGCGCGTGCCGGCTTTGGAGCAGGTTCCGGTCTTACCGAGAATATCTTCTTCGTTGAAGTTGAGCTTCACGCTGCGGGCCGTGCCATATTGCACCGCGCCTTCCATGCCGTCGGAAATTTCAGGAATGAGGTCTCCGATGGGCAGCCGGCGCTTGACGATGGGTTGGAAGTCCGCAACTTGTTCCGGCGTGGTCGGGTGCTGCAAATAATAGAGTGTGCCGCCGTTGGCAATGGCTGAGACCATGGCGCCAAGTTGCAGCGGGGTCATGGAAACGCCTTCACCAAAAGAGCACATCTTGCCGACTCCGCCTTGGCTCGCAGGAATGACTTCATCCGGATACTGGCCAAGCTGTTCGCCGGGAATGTTGTATCCGGCAAGCTCGCCGAGTCCGAACTCGTGCGCGTAGTGATGAACTTTTTCAAATCCGAGGTCGCGGCCGAGCGCTTCAAAGTAAGCATTATTCGAGTGCGCCAGCGCGGTCGTGAGGTTCATGCGATAGCGTCCGCCAAGATGAATCGGCGTGTCTTTGGTGATGATGCCTTCGCTTAGCGCGGCGAGCGCGACAGAAAGTTTAATGGTCGAGCAGGGCTGCGCGCCGGATGAGAGCGCAAGCTTCTGGTTCACCATGGCGAGGATGCGTCCGCTGGTGGGTTCGATGGCAACGACGGTACCGTTCATGTCGCCGAGCGCGTCAATCGCGGCCTGACGAACGACGGGATCTTCTCCAGCGGTCACATCACCTTCAGTGACGTCAGTAGTGACGAATGAACTGGCGGTGAAATGCTCGTAATAGCGACGATGACGGCGGGTGTGCAGGCTGGTGCGAGTGACTCGGTGACGCACGACTCGGCCGCGGCTATGCGCGAGATGCCGCATGTGATGCCGGGCATGCTGGCTTTCTACGACCTTCTTGGATTTTGGAGTGGTCGAACGGGTGTTGATGGTGGCGGCAAAAGAACCGGCGGCCAGCAATGCGATTGACAAAATAGCGGCCAGAAAATGCGCGGACTGTAATCCCCTGAAAATGCCCTTCACTGCTTTGTACCCACCCTTGTCCCCGGAATTCATACCTCAACTGATGCAAACTAAGGGCCACCAGTCGCCAAACTGGCCGTCCTGCCTGCAATTTCACGATACTAAGAGACTTAGACACCAGACGCAACCAAAAAATGATTTTCTGGCAAACTTCTCACAATTTAATTAACCCGAATCGGGACAATGAGTTACGCGGAAAAAACGGGCGGGCACCGAACTTCGGTAACAACGGATGGGTTACTGGAACGATACTCCCCGATCGGGGGAAAGAGTGGAAAGAGATTTCCCATGGGGCACCGGGACAGACAGCTCCCATGAGGTCTTACTTTTTGCTAATATGTAAGGCATGAGTACGTTAAGTGCTACTTTTACATCAAAAGGCCAACTCGTGGTTCCAGCAGAGCTACGGCGCAAACATGGGATTGAAGCGGGAACGCGCGTGAATTTCATTGAAGATCAGTTTGGACGGATTGTGCTTCAACCGGTGACGGAAGTATACGTTGACCGGGTGATGGGGTGCCTTGCCGACGGGCCGGACTTACTCGCCGAATGGAAGAAAGAACATCGCAATGAAGGCAAGCGCGAGCGATGAAGACTTACGTCTTTGACGCCAGCGCCTTGTTTGTCTTCCTCTTGAAGCAAGCCGGCTCGGACAAAGTAAGCGGATTGCTCAAGGAAGCGATGCGCGGGCATGCCAGGATTTTGATGTCCGCAGTGAATTATGGGGAAGTTTATGGCAGCATCCTTCGGCAGCATGGACAAGATCGCGCTGTAGCGACGATGAGCGCCGTGAAGCTGCTTCCGATTGAACTCGTAGATGCGACTCCGCAACGGGCCACGCAAGCGGCCGATCTCAAAACAAAATATAAGCTCTATTACGTGGACAGCTTTGCCGCCGAGCTGGCGATTGAGCACAAGGCAACGCTGGTGACCAGCGACTCCGATTTTAAGAAGCTGGGGCAGGGCGTGCCGGTGATGTGGCTGTAGGATTGTGTCAGCAAAAAGCAATCAGATATATGAGAAACTGGCGACACGCCTCGGCCATATTGAACTTAGTTGAAATCGTATTTCCTTCCAAGGTTCGGAGTCCAATATCTGCCGTGGGCAACCCAATGTCTAAAATTAAAAGCGCCGCGAAGATCCCCCATGAGGGGGTGTTTTAGATCTGTATATTCTTTCCAGCCTTCAAGTGTCCTCGGCTGAACCGTGCCCCCCTTCCCGATTGTTTCTTTACGTTTCTAAAATAGTCTGTCAACGCATCTTTAGGTTTTTTGTTTTTGCAACGAAATTCAAAGTCGATCCGGAAATGCGCTTCTAAACTTGTAAGAGTAGCGAAAGTTGATCTGATATCGGATTCGCCGATGCGCGATCCCAAAGTCTCACGCACTTCTTGCTCGGTATTTCCCGCAAACTGAGCAGCAAATGTCGGTGATGATGAACTGAAATACAACCGCAAAGAAGATAGGACATCACGATGATAAGCGGCAATCTTATTCAGCTCAAGATCGCGGTCGAGCGTAAACATACTAGCCATTCGCAATTTCGACAATTAAGGCGAGGAAGGCTTCTTTATCCAATTTCACAAATTTTCGGGGCGTTGTATTAGTTACAATTTTCCAAACCCATGTTACTGGCTCCGTCCGCTGGGGTGGGGGCGGGGGGAGCTTGCCGCTCGTACTAACAGTGATTTTAATTAAGTCAGATGGGCTATTCGTGTGGGCATCCATAAGCAAAATCTGGGCTTTTCCCGAAGAACCTTCAATGTCCACTCGCCCTTTCGAACCGATAATTAGTGTTCCAATTGGGGTTAAAGAAATTCTTTGTCGACCGACTTTGATGTCCATTCTGCGAGCGTCGTAGCCACCTAGAGCGTCCTCGTACAAATGGATCTTTGAATATTCATAAGAGACAGAACCTTGTGCAATATATTCGTGCAGGAATTTCTCAACCATCTTGTAGAGTGATTGAAGATCGTCGAACCATTCTTGAAGAATCTCACCAGAATTCTTTTGGGCTGTCGCGTTTTCTTGTTGGCGAGCGACAAATTTAGCAAACTCTTGGGTGCCCACAAGAACCTCCAAACCAATTATAGAACCTAAAACGACGTGCAATTTGATCACATGGTTTCGTTGCGCTTACGCATGAAGGCGGGCACGTCGAGGTCATCCTGCGGATCGAAATTTGCCATCATGCTTTCGCGGATGACGGCTTCGTGCAGGTGAGCATCACGGGACGCGTCCATCGCGATGACTTCGGCGTGAGGCTGCGGCGCGGGTGACGCGGTTTCGACGCTTGCGATTACTTCATGTGCATCTGCATCCTGCATCACCATCGGTCGGTTTGAGTCGCGGCTTTCGTCGCGTTTGAAGAACTCGTCTTCTTCTTTCTCGCTCCGCGAAGCTACGCTCGGCATTTCAGAAGTCACGACAAAGCCGGTGCGGGTTTCGTGCGCGTGCGGCTTGCGGCGCACACACTCTTTGAATCCGGTGGCGATGACGGTGATCTTGACTGCGTCTTTCATCTTTTCATCGAGAACGGCGCCAAAAATAATGTTGGCGTCGTCGTCGGCCGCATCCTGAATAATGCCGCAGGCTTCTTGCACTTCGGCGAGCTTCAGCGAAGAAGAACCGGTAATGTTGATGAGAATGCCGCGAGCGCCATCAATGGCGCCGGCTTCGAGCAGCGGCGAGGCGATGGCTTTTTGTGCGGCTTCGGTGGCGCGGCGCGTGCCATTCGCGGTTGCCGTGCCCATGACGGCATAGCCCATGCCCGCCATGATTGCCTTCACGTCGGCAAAGTCGCGGTTGATGATGCCGGGGATGGTGATGATGTCGGAGATGCCCTGCACACCCTGGCGAAGAATGTCGTCGGCGACGCGGAAAGATTCGAAGAAGCCGGCATCCTGGGCGACGGCGAGCAGTTTCTCGTTGGGGATGACGATGGTTGTGTCCACGGCTTCCATCAACTCGGAGATGCCGCGATCGGCCTGTTGCATACGGCGCTTGCCTTCGAAAGCAAACGGCTTGGTTACGACAGCAACGGTCAACGCACCCATTTCGCTGGCGAGCGAGGCAATGATGGGAGCTGCGCCGGTGCCGGTGCCTCCACCGAGGCCGGTGGTGACGAACACCATGTCGGCGCCTTCAAGGGCTTCAATGATCTTGTCGGAATCTTCAAGCGCAGCTTTGCGGCCAATTTCCGGGTTCGCGCCGGCGCCGAGTCCGTTGGTCAGCTTCACGCCAAGCTGGATCTTCATAGGCGCATTCGACATGCGAAGGGCCTGAAGGTCGGTGTTAGCGACGATGAACTCGATGCCTTCCATGCCGGCGTCGATCATGCGGTTGACGGCGTTGCCGCCGCCTCCACCCACGCCGATGACTTTGATCTTGGCGTCGTTGCGGGCTTCTTCGTTAAAGCTGATGCGGATATCCGACTCTTTTTTCATAGTGACCGCCTGTTTGATTTTTTAAAAGCAGATTCCTCACCGCTGAAGCGGATTCGGAATGACAAGGTGAGGAGAGATTGCATGGTTACGCGCCTTTTTTGGCAAACATTAATTTCAATTTTGTACTCCAACGGGCGTCTTGCAGCCCGCGCGCTATTCGCGAGCGTTGGCTATAACACCCCATGCCTAAAATTGTGGCGAATTCAGGTTCAGCCAAAGTCGAGGGCATTTTCGCTAGCGGTGCTGGCCCTGCCAGACGCACCGGGCGGCGTATAACGGATTCCGCTGTGTCCCACACACCGGGCAGGCGCGAGGCGCCCCCGGTCATTACTATTCCGCCGACACACATTTCCATCATGCCCGCGTGGCGAAGATTGTCGCGCAGCATTTCAAAAAGCTCGCGAGCGCGGGGCTCAAGAATTTCGGCTATCTGACGCTGCGGAATCAGGCGGGAGGGGCGATCTCCCACTGACGGTACTTCAATTTCGTTGCCTTCGGGAACAAGCGTGACCACTGTATTGCCATAGACTTTCTTGATTTTTTCTGCGTCTGCGGCCGGGGTGCAGAGGCCAAAGGAAAGATCGCTGGTGAAGTGATCGCCGCCAATGGCGATGCCTGCGGTGTGAGCAACAGCGCCTTCGTGGAAGACGATGAGATTAGTCGATCCCGCTCCCAGATCGGCAAGGCAGATGCCCAACTCGCGCTCGTCCGAACTGAGTACAGAATCGGCGCAGGCGAGCGGCTCATACACCGTATCGTCAACATGAACGCCAGCGCGGTTCACCGCGGTGATTACGTTTTGGGTCGCGCTGGAGGATGCTGTAACAATGTGAACGCGGACTTCGAGGCGCGTGGCCATCATACCGAGCGGATCATGGACTACGTTGTGGCCGTCGAGAATAAATTCCTGCGGGAGCAGGTGCAGGATCTCGCGGTCCGCGGGAATGGGCACCGAACGGGCTTTCTCAACGGCCTGGCGAATTTCTTCGCGGCCAATTTCACGAGAACGTGTGCCGAAATTAATGCCGCCATGGCTGTTTACGCCGCGCACGTGCGCGCCAGCCGTGCCAAGAATGGCATGCTCAATCGGAACGCCCGCGGAATCTTCGGCCCGTTCGACCGCCTTCTGGATGGACGCAACGGCCTTTTCGAGATCGACTATGACGCCTTTGCGCGATCCCCGCGATTCTGCCATTCCATGACCGCGGTAGCGCACGCCGCAGTCAGTAATCTCGACAACCAGGACGCAGGTCTTGGCGCTTCCGACGTCAATCACCGTTAATAGATGTTCGTACTGGTTCCCCATGTGTCCTACTCGTCCTGTGCTCTTACAATGTCCGGACTCGGTTTAGCTGAATCTGTGTTTGCCGTAGCCGGTTTAGTGATTTGGGCCGTGCTTCCCGAAGAAGACGCAACAGATTTCATCGGTAGCGCGTGCCTTGCAACCCATTTAGTTTTCGTGGTCCTCTTTTGGTGCGTGTATGGCTTCGCATTCTTGCGGGTAGCTCTATGTGTCATGGCGCTCTTCGTATTCGCTGATGTGGGTTTTGCCACCGTTGCGTGTGAATTTGAAGGTGGCTCTGCGCGTGCCCACATCTCCTTGTTTACAAGCGCGGCTTGCTTCACGCCCACCGACATGGCGGCCCGTGCGGCGGCTGCCGAAAGCGGCGGTTGCTTAGCTCCTCCCTGCATATCCGGGTTGACGATGATCTGGTTGTCGTAGCGCAGATCCACAGACTCGAGCTTGCTGAATTGTTGGCGCCACTCGCGAATGTGCGCCTGATAAATCCTGTAGCGGAAGAGATAATTGGAAGACCCGAGGTGGACGAGCACATCACCCTGTGAATCATTGGGGACGATCTTAACGTCGTCCGGGTCTGAAAGATCGACTTCGCTCAAGTCCTGCGAATGCTTGCCGCCGTCGGAGTCAAGATCGCCAATAAACTGGTTGTAAATTTTCATGCGCGCGGCACGGGTGGAGAGCGGCTCGCCGGCACCGGCGCCGACGATCACGGGAAAGGAGTACTTGCCTTTGCTTGGCGGGGGCAATTCCATCAAAGCGCCGGAGGCATCGGTCAGCATGATTTTCGAACCGACGCGGATGAATGCGATCGGCGTGCGCTCATGAATTTCGACGCGCAGGCGATTCGGCACAAAGCGCATTACGCTGGCGGACTCGACCCAGGGAATTTGTTGTAATTGCTCTTGCCGCTGGTCGAGAGGAATGAAGAAAATGTTGCGGCCGATATCACCGCCCATGACCTCGATGACCTGGGAGCGGCTGACATTGTGCAGGCCGGCAACATCGATGTCATCGCTTGACTCCACGCGGAAGCGCCACGAGTGTTCGCCGTATTGATAAACGGCAGCGACAGCTGCCCCGCAGATGGCTACGACAGTTAGAACTGCGGCTGCCCAAAGCAGGCGATTCGCAGTCTTCCTGGGCAAGGCCCCGCGGCGGACTGAGACGCGCTTTTGGCCGCGTAGGAATGGTGATTCCTGGTCCGCATCCAAGTCGAGCAGGCGCGCGTCTTCCATTTCGTCGCGCACGAACTCGTCAGATTGCGGGTACAACTCTTCCTGCGTGATGGTAGAGCCGGATTTCCGCGCCATCAAATCAGGTCAGTTGTCGTCAGGGAACCGAGAGCAAACTAAATATAAATGCAATTCGCAAATTGAGATAGCGAAAATTTTAAGGTTTTGCACAGGTGTGCATCACAAGAAACGAGGTTGAGAACGAGAATTGGTAGAAACTGACACTATGCCACGGCAGTCGATCGTTGAATATTTTCAGTCGGGTTCGCGTCCAGCGGACGAGATGGCAGTCGTGTGGCGGCGAGGATACAAGATTGAGCGGTGGAACTACGAGCACTTATTGGGTTCTGCGGCATGGTTTGCAAGTGAATTGGATCGCAGAGGAATCAACCGCGGCGAGCACGTTCTGATTTGGGGAGAAAATTCGGGCGAATGGATTGCAGCATTTCTAGGATGCGTGGCACGAGGCATAGTTGCTGTTCCGATGGATGCAATTGCGGGTGCTGATTTTGCTGGGCGGGTAGCGCCACAGGTAAAGGCGCGGTTGGTGGCCGGTTCTCGGGGAAACGCGATAAATGACGTTCCGTCTCTTTATTTTGATGAATTTCACTCCGATGTGCGCGCCGCAGAATGGCAAACGGTCGAAGCCACGCGCAGTGACATCGTCGAGATTATTTTCACCTCGGGCACGACGGCGGAGCCGCGCGGAGTGGTCTTAACACATGGAAATTTGCTGGCGAATCTGGAGCCGATTGAGCGCGAATTTCAGAAATACAAGAAATATGAGCGTTATGTTCATCCGCTGCGGATTCTTGATTTGGTACCCCTGAGCCACGTTTTTGGGCAGATCATGGGAGTTTTTGTTCCGCAAATTCTGGGAGCGACCGCGCATTTTATGGATTCGCTGCGGCCCGCGGAGGTTGCAGGCGCGATTCGATCCGAAAAGATCAATGTGCTCGTAACGGTCCCGAGGGTTGCTGAATCGTTACGAGACAAGGTTGAACGCGATTTCGAGTCTGGCGGGAAGAGCGCATATTTTCGCGAACAATTTCGCCGAGCCGAAGGTCAGCATTTCCTTCGGCGTTGGTGGGCGTTTCGCAAAATTCATCGGCAATTCGGATGGCGATTTTGGGCGATTGTTT
Source organism: Terriglobia bacterium (assembly GCA_963702965.1). Taxonomy (GTDB): domain Bacteria; phylum Acidobacteriota; class Terriglobia; order Terriglobales; family Acidobacteriaceae; genus JAJPHW01. The sequence continues at coordinate 1,339,862 of OY969776.1, read as the reverse complement.
CCGGGGGAGCAGCGCTGTCAAAAGACATCGAGCAGTTTTGGGGAAGGTTGGGTTACGCGGTCATCCAAGGCTATGGCCTCACGGAGACGACGGCCACGGTGAGCTTGAATCATCCGTTCAAATTAACGAAAGGCTCGATTGGCAAAGCGATGCCCGGGATGGAAGTAAAACTCTCGGAGACGGGCGAAATTTTGGTGCGCGGAGAAAACATCGCATCAGGATATTTTCAAAACGGAAATATTGCGCCAGTTTTGGACGAGGGGGGATGGTTCCATACCGGCGATTTGGGCGAGCGCGATGAGAATGGCGCACTTTTTTTTAAGGGACGCAGTAAGAACGTGATTGTGACCCCGGAAGGGATGAATATATATCCCGCAGATTTGGAAGCCGCGCTGCGGGCGCAACCGGAGGTGAAAGATTGTGTTGTGGTTGGGCTAGAACGGGACGGGAACGCAGAAGCGTGCGCAGTCTTGATTTTGAAGGATCCGACCGGCGATGCGGCGGGCGTTGTTAGTAGGGCGAATCACTCGCTGGCCCAGTATCAGCAGATTCGACAGTGGAAGGTTTGGCCGGAGGCAGATTTTCCAAGGACGCCGACGCAGAAGCCAATGATTGGGGAGATTAAAAAGAGAATTGAAACGGGAGAATCGAAGTCGGACAGAGCTTCTGGATTGCGCGAATGGATTGCGAATTGGAAGAACGACTCCGCCCTGTCGCAAGGTACGCGACACGGAGGGGACACACCGGGTGATTCCCATCTTGAGAGCGATTTGAATTTGTCTTCGATGGACCGAGTAGATTTGCTGGCGTATCTCGAAGACAGATACCAGGTCGCGATCGATGAGACCCAGTTTGCGAAAGCGGCGAAAGTCAGCGATTTGGAAACTTTGTTACGGCAACCGGCAAACCCTGAGCATGATTTTCCTTTTGTTTGGTGGCCCCGGCGATGGCCGATCACGTGGATCCGGGACGCGGCGTTTTATTTGCTCGTCTGTCCGGCGGCCTTGATTTTGGGCTGGCCCAGCGTTCGGGGAAAAGAAAATCTGCGAAAGCTGAATGGTCCGGCGCTCTTTGTTTGCAATCACGTCACGACAATTGATTTGGGAATTTTGTTGCCGGCACTTTCGGCCCATGTGCGACGGCGATTGACAGTGGGTATGGGAGGGGAACGGTTGCGCTCGATGCGGCATCCGCCGCACGAACGAAATTTCTTTTGGAGAATTTACGAGCAAATTCAATATGGATTACTTGCGGCACTAATGAACGTATTCCCCTTGCCGCAGCGAAGCGCAGTTCGCGAGACTTTTTCATTCGTAGGCGAATTGATTGATGCGGGATGGAACGTTCTGATTTTCCCGGAGGGTACGCTCACGAAAGACGGGAAGCTATTGCCATTTAGAACGGGAATCGGCGTCTTAGCTTCGCAGTTGAATGTCCCGGTAGTACCCCTAAGGATCGATGGGCTTTATGAGTTGCGTCAATCGCGAAACATATTCGCCGGGCCGGGCAAAGTCCGAATTAGCATTGGCGAGCCGATTCAATTCAAGCGGGATGCATCGCCAGAAGAAACCGCGGCTGCATTGCAAAAGCAGGTTGAAATGCTTGGCGAGAGCTCTCAGTAGGAAGTCTCAACTACTACGTTTGGAACGTTTACTCTTATGTCTTGCATGTGAATCTTCATCTCTGCCATCTTCATTTGCTCGCAAAGCTAGCAGCTGAACTTTTTCGGCTTGAAGTTTGCCTAACCCCGCTCTGTCGCAAGCTAACGTTGATTGGAGCCGGGCAAGCCGGACTTGTGTTGCTGCCACGACGGGTCGAGCGGCGGGGCATTTGGAGCGTCGAGAAAAAGCCAGATCGGCGTGGGTGGCATACTCCGCTCCCCGGTCGAGCACTTGTTCGGCAAAAGCGGAAGTGCGAGCAGCGAGCTCTGAGGCTACATCGGCTTTCAATGCAAAATGATTACTCACACCCACGACGAGAACTACCACTGAAATCCAGTAAAGCGCTTTTTCCGAGACCATAACGCTCCTTCGCTACCATCGCTTACATGAACTTAGACGCGGAGGGTAACAAATCGTTATCGAGCCATTGTGCCCGGATTTTGTGAATTTATTTTTACAACTGGGTTAGCGGCTATGCGGGGCTGCCGCCAACTTCTCTTCTGCCAAATTAAGCTTTTCCAACAACGTAGGTCCTAGCTGAGAAACACTGCCGGCCCCGAGGGTCAGGATCATATCGCCCAATTCGGCAGCTGCAGTTGCCGCGCTGACGGCATCGGAAAATGATCCGATATAGTTGACCGCGGTTCCCTGCTCGCCGATTTTATCGGCCAGTGCTTGTCCGGTAATACCCTCAATCGGCTGCTCACTAGCCGGATAAATATCAAGCACGATAAGCGAATCGGCATCGGCGAAAGCTGTCGCGAAGTCCTCCATCAAATCGCGAGTGCGAGTGTAGCGATGGGGCTGGAAGATAACGTGAATTTTGCGGAATCCGCACTGGCGAGCGGCGGCGAGCGTCGCGCGAATTTCTGTGGGATGATGACCGTAATCGTCGATGATGCTCACGCCGGCAGCTTTGCCGCGAAGTTGAAAACGGCGGTCCACTCCGCGGAAGTGGTCTAGCGCAGATTGAATATCGGAGATCTTGATATCGAGGCCAACCCCAACTGCGATGGCAGCGGTTGCATTTAAGATGTTGTGCGCGCCGGGAACGTGAAGACGAAATTCGCCGAGCGCCTTGCCAGAATAATTCACTTCAAAGCTGCTGGTCGGGCGGTTTTCAGCGGGGTCAAAACTCGTTTTCATGTTCTTAATCAGAAAATGTGAGCCTCTCGACGTGCCGTAGGTGAGCGTTCGGCGGCGTACCACGCGAATCATGCGACGCAAAACGCGGTCGTCGTTGCATAGCACCACCATGCCATAGAAAGGGACGCGATCCATGAAATCGAGAAATGCCTGCTTCACCTCGCGCATGTTGCGATAGCAATCCATGTGCTCGCGGTCGATGTTGGTGACGACCGAGAGTATAGGGCTCAGCTTTAAAAACGACTTGTCGCTTTCGTCGGCCTCGGCGACCAGATATTGTGATTTGCCGAGACGCGCATTCGACCCCATCGCGTCCACGCGTCCGCCAACAACAACGGTTGGGTCAAGGCCGCCTGCGGCGAGAACGGCTGCGACCATCGAAGTCGTCGTCGTTTTGCCGTGCATACCTGCAATGGCAATCCCATATTTCAGGCGCATCAACTCTGCCAGCATTTCGGCACGCTGAATCACAGGAATATGCAGCCGGCGGGCCTCTACAACTTCTGGATTGTCAGAAGCTATTGCGGAGCTCGCAACCACAACTTCACACCCGATGATATTTTCGGCCCGATGGCCTTCGAAGGTGATTGCGCCCAGGGATGCCAAACGTTGCGTTACTTGCGAACTCTTGAGATCGGATCCGGAGACTTTGTAGCCAAGGTTCAGCAATACTTCGGCGATGCCGCTCATGCCGATGCCACCGATGCCCACGAAATGGATGCGTTGAATCTTGGCAAACATAGGTTCTTATCTTTAGATCTCTATCTTTTAGACACCGCAACTGCCATTTCAGCGATTTCTTGCGCGGCTTGAGGATGGGACATCGCTCTGGCCGCTGCACCCATCTTCTGCAGGCTCGCGGGATCGGCCAATAAGGCTGTGATCATTTGCATAAGACTATCGGGCGTAAGCTTGGATTCTTCGAGCATCATGGCTGCACCAAGGCGTTCTAAAGCTTCGGCATTTCTCTTCTGATGATCATCGGCTGCGCGCGGAAAAGGGATAAATATCGCTGCCTTGCCAGCTGCCGCGATTTCTGCAACCGTACTTGCGCCAGAGCGGCAAACGATTAAGTCAGCGCGCGAAAAATACGTGGGCATGTCGTCAATAAACCGAAATGACTCAAAGGCGCCGTCGGTCTTAGCATACGCCGCCATCGCGTCATTATAGTCACGCTCGCCGGTCTGATGGAGAACGCGAAGGTGGGGGATGCGCTCGCGCAAAGCTGGGGCGGCTGCAATCACTGCTTGGTTGATGGCATGCGCTCCCTGGCTGCCTCCGAAAACAAGAAGCGTTGGCGGTTGATTCATCGCCCGTGGCGGAATTTCGAAGAACGCCTGCCGAACGGGAACTCCAGTGACACGCGCATTGCGAAAATATTTCGCGGTTTCTTCGAAATGCACGGCGGCAGCCGAGACAAATCGCGCGACGACTCGATTGGCAAATCCGGGGACAATATTGGGTTCAAACGCCAGAGTTGGAATTCCGCCAAGCATGGCAGCCAGCATAGCGGGGCCAGAAGCGTAGCCGCCGACGCCGATCACAACATTAGGTTTGAACTCCGAGAGCATTCTTCGCGCATCGAGAACGGCGCGGGGCAAATCAAATGCTGTTTTTAATCGCGTTGCAAGACTAACGTTGTTTAGGGCGCCAACTTTCACCAACTTCAGTGGAAATCCGGCCTGGGGAACCAGACGATTTTCGATGCCACGGGCTGTGCCTATGAACAGAATTTCTGCGGCATATTGCTTCCGAAGTTCCTGGGCGATGGCGAGTGCTGGGATGACATGCCCACCCGTGCCTCCGCCCGCCAGAATGGCTCGCATGAAAAGACTATAGGTTACTCAGCCTGCTTGCTCACGTTCAGCAGCACACCAACGCAAGCCAGTGTCATGAATAATGACGATCCGCCATAAGAAATGAATGGCAAAGGAATGCCTTTCGTAGGCATGATGCCCAATACCACGCTCATATTGATAAATGCTTGTACGACGACCATGCTGGTGATGCCGACCGCCAGAAATCGTCCGAAATTTTCGCGCGTATTCACCGCGGTACGAATGCCGCGCCATAGAAAAATGGAAAACAATGAAACGACTATCAAGGATCCCAACAGGCCGAGTTCTTCCGCGGTCACGGCAAATATGAAATCGGTGTGGGGCTCCGGCAAATAAAACAACTTCTGCTTCCCCTCCATCAAACCCAGGCCGGTCAATCCGCCGGTGCTGACCGCAATCATTGACTGGATGATGTGGAATCCGTTGCCCTGGGGATCCGCATACGGATTAATAAACCCAAGAATGCGCGCCTTCCGATAGGGAACATGCCAAATGAGGAAATAAAGCGGCAATAGCGACGCCAGCAAAGCGTACCCGAGATAACGCATTTCCATGCCCGCGACGAAAAGGACGCAAACGGTGATAGCGGCGCACGCGATAGCCGTGCCCAAGTCCGGCTGGAAAACGATCAGCCCGATAAAGGCCAGTGTTGGCAGAGCCGCAGGCAGAATCGTTTTGCGCCAATCAGCAATCGTCTTGGTTTTATCGGCGAGGAAATATGCGAGAAAAAGTATGAGCGCGGGCTTGGCCATCTCCGACGGCTGAAAAGAGAACCCTGCCAAGTGAATCCACCGATGCGTATGGTGCGATCGATCGAGAAAGAAAACCGATATCAGCATCAGCATGGTCACGCCGAGCAACGTGAATACAACTGCGGGGTGCTGATAGCGGCGATAGTCAGTTTTCATCGCAGCAACCATGGCTAGCAACCCGGCGGCTGCCCATCCAAGCTGGCGGAAGAGAAAGAAATAGCCGGATCCATACCGCTCTTTGGCCATCACCGCCGAAGCGGAAAACACCATCACCAGGCCGATAAAAACCAAAAGCAAGGTAACAGTGAACAACCAGCCGTCGACGCTAACGCGCTTCGCCATGAAGATTCATTTCACCACGGATGGCAAGCTGTGAATCACTAAGATTCTCACGCTGGAGGGGCGATGGGTAACTCTTGTGGTTCGTGCAACTGACGTGTAGGGCGAACAATGCGTTCAAGCCATTGTTTTCACTGACAAGGCGCTGACGACCTCTTTGAACCATCTGCCACGTTCCTCATAGTTCGCAAACTGATCGAAACTGGAACAGGCTGGCGCCAGCAAGACAATATCTCCGGCAACAGCCGCCGTCGCCGCTGTTCTCACGGCATTCTCCAGTCTTTCGGCGTGCACCACGGGAACGCCCTTGATTTGGGACTCAATTTTGGCTGCCGCCGCGCCGATCGTGTACACCTGCTTTACTCTTTGTTGCAATAGGTCATGCAGCACGGTATAGTCGCTTCCCTTATCCTTGCCGCCAAGGATTAGGTGGATATTGCCCGGGAAAGATTCCAGGGCCTTGATCGTTGCGTCCACGTTTGTGGCTTTGGAGTCGTTGTAATACTCCACCCCGTCTACTTGCGCCACAAATTCTAAGCGATGCTCGACCGCCTTGAACTGTGCGACTGTTCGCCGGATGGTCCTGGGTTCGCACTTGAGCAGCATCCCCACGCAAACCGCCGCTAGAACGTTTTCGAGATTGTGCGCGCCCTTCAGTGGAATCTCGGATGTCAGCATGACTTCTTGCTGCTGCTCGTCACCGCGAAAGAAAATCTGGCCGTTGCGCACGAACGCTCCCTGCGACAGTTCTTTTTTTCGGCTAAACCAGAAAACCTGTGCCCGCAGATTTTGCCCCGTGGTCACGCAAGTGGGGTCATCGGCGTTCAAGACTGCAAAATCATCGGCCTGCTGATTCTCGAAGATTCGAGCTTTTGCTGACGCATAGGCAGCGAAGGTACCATGACGATCCAAGTGATCTGGTGTGACGTTCAGGACAACTGCTACTTTGGGTCTAAATGTCTCGATGGTCTCGAGTTGGAAACTGGAGACTTCAAGAACTGCAATCGTGTCTTTGTCCGCTTGTTCGATGAGCGTGACGGCCGGCGTCCCGATATTTCCTCCGACGACGGTGCGATGCCCTCCCGCCGCGACAATCTCTCCGGTGAGAGCCGTAGTGGTCGTTTTGCCGTTGGAGCCGGTGATGGCAACAATGGAACCGGGAAAAAACTGAGCAGCAAGCTCAATTTCCCCAATGACTTTCTTGCCTTGAGCCCGTGCCTGTACTACAAGCGGCACATCTGCTGGAACGCCCGGGCTCACCACAATCAAATCTTGTCCGCCAAACGTACGCTCGCCGTGGCCGCCGGTCTCGACGGCGATGCCGTGATCGAGCAGCAGCGGAATTTCTGTGCTTAGTTGGTCGGGAGTCTTGCTGTCAGACACGGTGACGCGGGCACCACGCGCTTTCAAGAAAAGCGCGGATGCCACTCCTGACTTTCCCAGCCCCACGATTAATACACGTTGGTTTTGCAGTTCCATCTTGTCGTGCAGAATTATCTCAGTTTTAGCGTGGTTAGGGCGAACAAGGCAAATACCAAGGAAGCAATCCAGAAGCGGACTATGATTTTAGACTCGGACCAACCCAAGAGCTCAAAGTGATGGTGCAAAGGCGCCATCTTAAAAATGCGTTTCTTGCGCAGCTTATAGGAACCGACTTGCAGAATCACCGACAGCGCTTCAATCACGAATACACCGCCGATAAAGGGCAGCAGTAACTCCTGCTTGATCATGACGGCCACCGTGCCGATTGCTCCGCCAAGCGCGAGCGATCCCACGTCACCCATGAAAACTTCGGCTGGATGCGCGTTGTACCAAAGAAATCCGATGGATGCGCCCACCATGGCGCCGCAGAATATCGTCAACTCGCCAATCTGCGGCATGCGCTCGAGTTCTAAATAGGACGCAAAGGTTGCGTGGCCGCTGACATATGTAAGAACCACAAGCGCCCCCGCAGCAATCACGGTGCAACCAATGGCCAAGCCGTCTAACCCATCCGTCAAATTCACCGCATTGCTCGACCCCACGATAACGAGCGTGACAAAGGCAATAAACGGCAGAAAGGCGAGTGGCCACAGCGCAGGGTTCCGCAACAAACTCCCAATCACCAGATCGGGCCGAAACTGTTTGAAAAACGGCACGACCAACTTTGTCGAATAGAGGCCGCGCGTCTGCATTGCGATCAAGACAACGGCAATGATGATGCTGGTCGCAATCTGCAAACCGATTTTAGCGCGGCCAGTCAGCCCGAGATTGCGCCGGTGCACGACTTTTATGTAGTCGTCGGCGAAGCCGATGGCGGCGAAGGCGCAAGTGGCAAATACGGCGATCCAGACAAAGCGATTCCCGAGATCTGCCCACAGCAATGTCGGAATCACGATAGAAATCGCAATTAGTAGGCCCCCCATGGTGGGCGTACCGGATTTTTTTTGATGCGACTTTGGTCCCTCTTCGCGGATGTACTGCCCGATCTGAAAGTCACGCAGTTTATGAATTACCAGCGGACCAATCACCAATCCCGTGAATAACGCCGTCAAGCTGGCAAATGCCGTGCGGAAGGTTAAATAGCGGAAGATGCGGAACGGCGGAAAATAGTGAAAAAGCTTGAGATAGAGCAGCCAGTAGAGCAAAAAGCCTCCGTGCGATCTTCGTTATGTTGCATGCGCGTTCTGCGCGCGCGATTTCCAAGTATCGAGTGCCTGCTCCAATTTCACGCCGCGCGATGCTTTCAATAAAATCAGGTCACCAGCGCGCGTTTCGCGGGCCAGCCATTCTCCAGCTTCTTCCGGCGTCTCGACAAATTGCGCTTGCATTCCTTTGCGATGGGCAGCTTCGACCATAGGCAATGCCAGCCCGCGCACGCCCAACAGAAAATCAATCTTCTTCTCAGCAATATGCTCGCCACACGCCCAATGCATTTTCTCGCCCTCGGGGCCAAGCTCGAGCATTTCCCCGGCAACCACAATTCGCCGCTTCGCAGGCATGGCCGCGAGCGCATCTACCATCGCGTTCAAGGCCTTCGGATTGGAATTGTAGCAATCGTTGATGACGGTCGTGTTGCCGAACTGGACTACCTGTCCGCGTTTGTCGGCCGCTTGAAGTGACAATAACGCATGCGCGGCCTGAGAGAGGGTCAGTCCGCGATCGAGAGCCACGGCGACTGCAGCCAGCGCGTTATGAATGTTATGCGTTCCCACCAGCGGCAAAAACGCGCGCTCACGTCGATTGGCGGCCACCAAATCAAAGGCTGAACCCTCGACTCCACGCTGTTCGATGTTTTCCGCGCGTACATCCGCCGTGGGACCAAAGCCGTAGGCAACGACCTTGCCTCGAAAGCCTTTCCCAAACTGCGAGACATATTCATCGTCCGCGTTAAGAACGGCAACTCCATCTGGCGGCAAGGATTCGATCAGTTCGTACTTCGCTTTGGCGATGCCTTTAATCGAATCAAAATATTCCAGGTGCACAGGGGCAACATTCGTCACCACCCCGACATCGGGCTGCGCAATTCTGGCCAACGCCGTAATTTCTCCCGCGTGCGACATACCCATTTCAATAACGGCGAGCTCATGCTCGGCCTCAAGTTTAAGCAGCATCAGAGGAAGCCCAAAATGGTTATTGAGATTGCCCTCGGACTTGAGCACACGATAGCGAACGCTCAACACATGCGCGACCGCATCTTTGGTTGTTGTTTTCCCGGCTGATCCAGTAATCGCTATGAGAGGCTTCGCCCACAGGCGGCGCACCGCGGTCGCCAAGCTCTGCAAAGCAACAAGCGTGTCTTCCACCGTAAGTACCGGCGCGGTACGCGGATAGCGTTTGCCGGCTTCCTTACCGACAACCACTGCCACCGCTCCTTTTTCTAGGGCCTGCTCCACGTAATCGTGCCCATCGAGGCGTTCTCCTTTCACCGCAAAAAAGAGTTGGCCACGCTGAATAGAGCGGGAATCGATTGAGTAGGCTTCGGCAATGGCGTTGCGCTCGAAGTTGCCTCGTGCTGAGGTGAATTCGGCTACGCGTGACAACGGCAGCTTCATGAATTTTTCACCGTCACGGTGTTTGCGGCGCAATCGAACCCGGCTGCGTTCAACGCCCCGCGCGCCACTTCCACGTCATCGAAGGGTTGCGAGCCAGCCCGCATAATCTGCACTTTCTCGTGTCCCTTGCCAGCTAGGAGCACAATATCTCCTGCGGCTGCCTCTCGGATCGCGAGCGCAATCGCGGCCCTGCGGTCCGGTTCTATCTTGTATTTGACACCGGATTTCTGCAAACCGACGAGCGCATCATTGATGATGGCGATCGGATCTTCACTTCTCGGATTGTCCGTCGTAAGAACCACTAAATCGCTCCCTCGGCCGGCAGCTTCTCCCATGAGAGGACGCTTATTTCGATCACGATCGCCTCCACATCCAAATAGTGTGATGACGCGGCCTTTCTGGCCCGCCTGCTGAACAAATTCTCGCGCAAGAATCGTTAGATTACGCAATGCATCGTCCGTGTGGGCGTAATCTACAACAACCGTGAAAGGCTGACCGCAATCAACTCGCTCAAATCGTCCGGGAACATGCGTCAACGCAGAAATACCCTGAGAAATCTCTTCGCGTGAGCAACCCCGAGCATGGCCGATAGCGGCCGCACAGAGAATGTTGTAAACATTCACGCGGCCAATAAGCTGAGAAAACGCTTCCAGACTCCCCGCCGGCGTTGCCATATCAAGGCGCGTCCCCCGAGGCGTAATTTCGGCCTTAACAACGTGGAAATCGCCTTTCGACCATCCATAGGTCAAAAGCTGCGATGCGCTCCCCTTGCTGACAGGAATAAGTTTTTCGCCGTATTCGTCATCGGTGTTCAAAACCGACATGCGCGGACCATCGGCACCGCTGCCTTGAAACAGAATTCTCTTCGCGGCGAAATATTGCTCCATTGTCTCGTGATAGTCGAGGTGATCGCGTGTCAAATTTGTAAATGCGGCCACATCAAAAGGCATGCCGTAGACGCGCTCTTGTTCGAGGGCATGAGAGGAAACTTCCATGATGGCATCAGTTACTCCATCCTGCGATGCCTCGGCAAAGAGGCGATTCAATTCCAGCGCTTCAGGCGTCGTATGTAGCGCTGGCAGAATTCGTCCGGCAACGTGATACTCAATCGTCCCGATCAACATGCTCTGGCGCTTCGCAGCTTTCAGGATTGCTTCCACCAGAAATGCAGTCGTACTTTTTCCATTTGTCCCGGTAACGCCGGTCACTGCTATTTTCTGGATTGGATGGTGATAAAAATTCGCACTCAGCCTGGCAAGAGCTCTTCGCCCGTGTGCTACTTGGGCCCAAGCCATGCCATCCCGCCTTTTTTCGGCCGGCGAATCGGTAACAATTGCTATGGCTCCTGCAAGAATCGCCTGATCGATAAAGCGATTGCCGTCATTCGACTCGCCTTTCATCGCAACAAACAAATTGCCCGCTTTGACGCACCGCGAATCGTATTCCAGGCCGTTGACCTCTGGATCTCCGCTTTGCGAGAGCTTTTCGACTCCATCGAGAATGTCGGAGAATTTCATGGGCGCAAGATCAGTCTAGTCCTTCGCATGGGATGTGCCTCGCTAACGGGCAAACCGTACGACGACTTCCGTGCCGGCAGCCACGTGCGAGCCGGGAGGGGGAGACTGGTCGTGGGCCAGGCCGCTGCCTACGGAGTCGAGGTCAAGACCACTCGCTTGCGCCATTTCGGCCGCCGCACGAATGCTCTTGCCGATAAAAGACGGAACGACAATACCGCCTTGTTGCACGTCCAGCACGACAGTGCCCTGGCCTGCTACGGCGGACGGTTGAACGGTGGTAGAGCTTGGCATTTGCGCATTTGCCAATGGTTCCATCGGCGCCACTTGAAGCGCCGGATCAGCCTCTCGAAGTGCGGTCGGAACAATCCCGCTTGCGGGCGTAGTGGATGGATGCATTTTCGTCGTCGCGACCGTCTGCGCATCGCTTTGATCATCCTGAATTCCGATCGAGCCTAAGTGTTCCTGTGGTCCATCTTCCAAGTCCTGATCTCTGACCTGGCTGCGGGCCAAGAGAACTTGCCGCGAAGCCGGCAATTCCAGGTCGTGGGGCACGTGCAGATATTCAAGGACTTGCTGCGCCACGCGCTGGAAGACCGGAGCGGACACTTGGCCGCCTTGATGAAGCCCCACGGCGGAGTCCAGAATCACCGCGACCACGATGGCTGGGTTGTTAATCGGCGCGAAGCCCGCGAACGAGGCGACGTATTTCGTGTGTGAGTACGCGCCAGTCGCCGGATCCACTTTCTGGGCCGTGCCGGTCTTTCCCGCGGCGGAGTATCCCACCAAGATCGCTTTACGTGCAGTGCCTTCGAGCACGACTTTCCGCATCATCTGTTTCATTTCCGCGGCCGTCTCGGCGGATATCACGCGGTGCCCTTCCGCTGGATTAAAGGCCACCATTTTCGGCGTGCTTTGCGGTTCGACTGTCGCCGCTACAATGCGCGGGGGCACGGACACGCCATCATTCGCGAACGTAGAAACCAGGTTGGCAAGCTGCAACGGAGAAATCCCGATCTCCTGCCCCATCGAAATCGCAGCAATCGAAACTTTGGACCAGCGGCTTACCGGTTTCGTAAGGCCGCGCGTTTCACCCGGCAATTCGATGCCGGTTTGCTGCCCGAATCCGAAGTCCCGAATGTATTTGTAGAAACGGTCTTCGCCCAGTCGCAAGGCGATCTTGATCGATCCCACGTCGCTCGATTTGGCCAGAACATCAGTGACGGTGAGCAATCCGTGGGGTCGGCTATCCCGGATTCGCATCCCGTTGAACAAAATCGAACCCATCTGACAGTCGAACACTTCGTTCGGATTGGTGACTTTCTCTTGCAGCGCCGCCGAAATCGTAACCAATTTGAACGTCGAACCGGGCTCGTAGATGTCGCTGACGGCATGGTTTTTCAAACGGGCTGGCGTAATCTCGCGAGTGTTGTTGGGGTTAAATGTCGGCTGATTGGCTAGCGCGAGAATTTCTCCGGTATGCGGATTCTCCACGATCACCGTTCCGCTGACGGCGTGGGTCTGCGCCATCGCCACTGCCAGCTCGCGCTCCGCGATGTACTGAATCTGCTGATCGATCGTGAGCACGATGTTTTCGCCGGGCTCCGGCTGCTGCTCGACGCTGCTGAAAGAATTGTTGCGTGCATCCACCGAAAACAGCATCCGACCCGGCTTGCCGCTGAGTGCATCGTCGTATTCGCGTTCAATACCGCTCAGCCCGCGATCGTCCATGCCAACGTAGCCCAACGTCTGGGCTGCGAGTTCCTGCTTCGGATAGAAGCGCTTGGACTCTTTTTGAAAGTAAATGCCATGGAGATGTAAATCGCGAATGCGCTGCGAGATCTCCGCGTCGGGCTTCCGTGCCAGCCAGCAGAAGGTCTTGGCAGCTTTGCAGCGGGCTAAAGTTTCCCGCGGATCGTCATGGGTGATGCGGGAAATTAGGGAAATTGTCGAAGCCAGATCCGGAATCTGTACGGGCACTGCGAATACCGAATCCACGGATTCAGATCCCGCCAATTCATTGCCGGCCCGGTCGTAGATTACGCCGCGCTTGGCTGACACCTCGATCGTACGCTGCTGCTCATGGTCCTTCTTGCGTTCGAACTGCCCATATTCAAAGATTTGCAGCTGAACCAGACGCAGGCAAATACCGCAGCACCACAAGACGAGTACGCCGCCCAGCAGGTAGATCCTTAGGTTATTGCGCGCGGCGTTCGTGGCCATGAGCGTTCAACTCAACAAGTCTTTTTTCAAACCAGCCTTCGTGAGACAAACATGGCGGCCCGCCGCTTGAGCGTTAGCCGCCGATGAAACCTCATCGCAAAATCCGAACGCTACGATCACCGCACCGCTATCATCGACACCGGTGTCACGCTCGCCATCACCGGAACGCTCGCTTCAGACGTTGCATCCATGCGAACAACCTGCCCCGCTTGCGGCGGCTCCATGCCAAACTGGCGCGCCAGCGTATCAATGCGGCTAGGGTCTTTCAGCGACGCTTCTTCCAGTTGCAGCGCGCGGTTCAAATCTAGTAACCCATCTCGCTGGTTCTTCAAGGCTTCGATCTTGTAGCCGTATTCAATCGCTTTGAAATGCTGCAACGCGTAGGTCATCACCAATAGAAAGAGACAGCACAGGGCCACCGCGAAATGCTTCATCTCTTTCTTGCGGCGCGGGTCTTCCACTTTCACCAGACGCGAATTATCGATCGCCTTCGCAAAATAGATTTCGGGAGTGCCTGTCCAACAGGACTTGCGGCCCCGCGTCATGTTCAGACCCTGAGTTGCAACTGCCGTAGCTGACATTTATGCCACCCCTGCCAGATTGTTTTGCATTTCCACCGCTTGCTCGTGTGAAGCCATGTCCCAGACAAAAAATCGCATCCGGTGTTTTTCGTGGGATGCGCCCGTCATCGCCTGGTCCACGGTCGCCAGTAATTCTTCAATAAGTGTTCCTGTATGCATCGTTTCCTCGTAAATCATTGCTTCCATCATCGCCTCCAGATTTGGGTTCCTACCACAGAACCTCTGGAATCGTTCTTCTGATTTCTTCTCCGGCACGATCTCGCCGTGCCGGAACCTTGGCAGTTTCTCCAAGGCAAACTTTCTAAATTCTCTCCGCTGCCCGCAACTTCGCGCTGCGCGAACGAGGGTTGCAATCAATCTCTTCTTCCGTCGCCGTCACCGGCTTCTTCGTCAGCAACCGGTACAGCCCTTGCTTTGCGCCATCGCGCATCGCATCTTTCACGATGCGATCTTCGAGTGAATGAAAACTGATAATCACCAATCTTCCGCCCGGCTTGAGGATGCGCGGGGCGGCTTCGAGCAGGCCCCGCAATTCATCCATCTCTTGGTTTACGAAGATTCGGAGTGCCTGGAAAGTTCGCGTCGCGGGATGAATTCTACGTTCGGCCTGGTTCATTGGCCGGGCCGCGGCTGATATGATCTCCGCCAATTCTGCGGTAGATCGTATCGGCCGCGACCGGACAATGGCTCTGGCGATTCTCCGCGACCTCCTTTCCTCACCGAATTCGTAAATCAGGTTCGCGAGTGTGACCTCGTCCACCTCATTTACCACTTGTTCGGCGGTGCGCTCTTGCAGCGTATTCATCCGCATATCAAGAGGCCCTTCCGCCTGAAAACTAAAGCCACGCGCGGGATCATCGAGTTGCAAACTGCTGACCCCGATGTCCGCCAAAATTCCGTCGAGGCTGGCCGCTCTTAATCCATTTGCGATTTCCGCAAATGAACCTTGCTTCAGCGTCACCGTCGCCGAAACGCCGCTCAATTTCTCCTGCGCTAATGCAAGCGCTGCCGGGTCCTTATCGCCCGCAATCAAACGTCCCGCTGCGCTTAGGCGTTTTGCGATTTCTAAACTGTGCCCGCCCAAGCCCACCGTTGCGTCGTAATAGGTTCCATCGCGCTCGATGGCTAGAAATTCGATCGCTTCCTTTAAAAGAACCGGAACGTGTCCACTTCCACGTCCAACCCCCTGAGGGGCATTGTCGAAACCCTCGTCCACTAGATGCCCAGTTCGTCGAGCGTCTTCTCATCGTCAGGCGTGAATTGCTCCTGTTCGATCTCGTTCTGCAATGCTTCCAGATTGCGCACTTCGAGATAAGTCAAATTCCCCATCACAGCCACTTCGCCCTTGATCTGCGCCGACTCGCGCAACAGCTGCGGCATCAGCAACCGGCCCTGGCCGTCCATCTCGACCACCTGCCCGTAATAATTCACCCGGCTCAAGAACTTTTTCTTCGTGGGATTGAACGTCGAGAGCGCTGCCAGCTTCTGCTCGATCCGTTCCCACTCCTCGAAGGGATACACTTGAGCAACCTTCCCATCGAGACTCGTGATGTAGAATTTCTCCGCCCCATACTTTTCGTCGATGACACGCTTGAACTCGATTGGGACTTTGAGTCGCCCCTTTTCGTCCACGCGAGTTGGGTGATTGCCGCGAAACATGTGTTTTGCCCGTTACCGGGTGGAAAAATCGTCTGGCAACTGCAACAAACACAACTAGGGGAGGAAAAAGAGGCAAAATGTCAGTCGGATCAAGCTTTTTCGGGTCGTTTTGTGGGGTGTCAGACTTTAGTTCCACTCTGGCCTCTACCAACCCACTGCCGCTTCCCTTGCCGACCACTTTCTACCACTTTCAACCACATCTTACGCCTAACCCTTTTATTGTCAATAAGAAACTTATAGGTATAGAAGTGCAAAGAAGGCCGAAATCAGAAAGCGCAGTAAATTGTGGCTAACTGATGCGGTGACCGCAAGATGTGGTATTTGCTCTCTTTATTCTTTCGCCTATTTTTCGCTTGCAATGGATCGAATACGCAGTAATCGCACTTGTGGAAAACTGCGAATGGTTTAGTTAGGCGAATGGATTTTCAAGCGACTGGCTCTGCGGCGTGAACAACTCCGCGCCATTTTCGGTGATGTGCATGTCATCTTCAAGGCGCACCCCAAACTCTGCGCGAATATAGATTCCCGGCTCGTCGCTGAAGGTCATGTTCGGGGCCAGCAAAGTCGTATTGCCGCGAACCAGATAGGGCCATTCATGGCCGTCCATGCCCATGCCGTGGCCGAGGCGATGGGTAAAATATTTGTAATCAGGCCCATAGCCTGCATCGGTGATCACTGTTCGGGCAGCGGCATCCACGGCCTGGCATTCCACGCCGGGCCGCGCCGTCTTCACTGCCTGCGTTTGCGCCCGATGGACAATATCGAAGACTTTCTTCATCTTGTCTTCTTTTGTTTTGTCGGCGGCTTTGCCCAAAACAAACGTCCGCGAAATATCAGATTGATAGCCTTCGACTGTACAACCGCCATCCATCAGAACAATGGTTCCTTCGCGAATGACTTGCGGCGTAACCGATCCATGTGGAAACGCAGAATATTCCCCCACTTGAACGTCCGCTGAGCCGGGGAAGCCAAGCTTGGTGTGTGCGCCTTCCACCAGCAGCGAAAAATCTTGCTGAGTCATGCCTGGCTGCAAAGCCCGATAGGCAGCCTCATAGGCTTTCAATGTCACTCGTGCGGCCAGCCTCATCAGAGCAATTTCATTCTCGCTCTTGATCATGCGGCACCCTGCCGTGACCGGCGTCCCGCTGACGACCTTCGTTTGTTGCGATGCCTTCGCAATGCCGTCGCTAAAAACAAAACGTGTCGTTTCTTCTACACCCAAAGTCCCAGTGCTAAGGCTGCGATCTTTCAATCCCTGTGCGACGCGCTCGTAGGGATTCTCGTCTTCCTGCCAAACCCGCACATCGGCGTGACTTCCTTCTGGCGCATTGGTGATCTGCTCGCGCGCTCTTCCCTCTTCAAACGCGGGGCACACATAAAACGCCTCGCCCTTCGCGGGTAAAACCATGGCAAACAAGCGCTCACCACCCCACCACCGAATTCCGGTGAAATACCGTAACGAAGTTCCTTCCATCAACAAGATCGCATCGAGATCGTTCTGCGCCATGAGTTGCCGCGCCCACTCCTGCCGGTGAAGACGTTCCACAGCGGTGATGGGCCTGACCTCATTTCTCATTGAAGTTAATTTGGCAAAAGATGGCGGCTCGACGGGACTCGGATTTCCAGCGCGAGCCTTCGCCTCCAAGGTTGGTAGCGATTGGGTGGCGGCTACCACTCCTGCTGCTGCACCGCCAACCTGCAGAAATTTTCTTCGCGAAACCATGCCGGCCTCCGTATCAGCCGGAATTATAGTAGCTGCCAACAAAAAAAGCGGGAAGCTGAAGCCTCCCGCTCATTGTTCACCACTAGCTGGAACGACCGTCTACTGCAAGAAAGGCAAGGTTTGCGTGCCTTCCTTCTGTACAGATCGCAGTGCGCTAGGGTTAAGGCCTAGCGCTTTGATGACGGTAGGAGCGATTTGCGTCGTGAATACGGGTTCGGTGACGGTTAATGGGGCGATGCCGGGATTGGAAACCAGCAACAGCACGTTGCGATCGTCGTTGGCAAAACCGCCATGTTCAGCCACTTTCTTGGTTCCACCCGTGTAAACCACACCAACATTGGGAGCAACAAAAATGTCGGGCACACGCGAGTCGGTGAGTGGATCGTTGAAGATCAACTTCAGCGACGGACCGGCGAAAATTTCGCCCTGACCGAAGAGATTTTCGTTGGCAGCCAGCGTAGCAACATCGGCCGTTGTCTGGGTCTGGTCGGTCAGCCATAGGAGCGATACGTCATCTTCCAAGGCTTGCGCCACCGGCAGCCCGGGGCCAACGCCGGAAGGCGAAATCACCTGCGATGGCGGTTCATCAAGCGGGTTGTCGGCAGGGATGCGCAGCACGCGATTGGGATCAATCGGGGACTGGCCGTGCTTGGCTGAAACAATAATCAGGGTCGAACTCGAGAGTCCCTGCTTTTGCAGTTCACTCACGAATTGGCCGATGGCATTGTCAATGTATTGAATTTCGTTCAAGAGCGCGGACGAAGGCGTTCCGAGCGCATCAGCATATCCACCCGTGGTCGAAATGCTCTTTTCCACCAGCTTTTGCCCGATGCTGACTGCCTGGAAGTTTGCACCAAACAGAGCCGGAACCTGAGCGCGACGCGATCCGTCATGGGTTTTTCCGTCAATCTCATTCAGAATCGCTTGCACGTGCAGGTCGTCGTAGCACTGAATGTTCTGGAAGCTCGTTGTCCAGTCGGTAGTCGAGGTCTGGTCAGGGAGCGTATAGCACTGCGGGACCTGATAACCAGGCTGCGTGAGTGGAACCGCCGTGGAGTTGATTTCCGGGCCGAAGAAGTCATTCACGCCAAGCCCGCTTGGGCCTTCTGTGAATTCGTACGCCGGATGTTTGTCCGTCCAAGCGGTGTATCCGCCTGCGGCTCGCACCACTTCGAAAATCGTGTTCGTACGAATGTAGTTGTGAGGATAAACCGGAGCGCAGTTGTTGTTGGGATCGCGCGGCAAGTAGTTGGCGTCAATTCCGCCACCTCCATCAATACGAGTCAAGTCGACGTCGATCTCCTCGTCAAAACCAACCTGTGTGCCGATGACGCTTGGGCAAAGAGTTGGACCGCCAATGATTCCATAAGGTGTGGTCTGCGCTGGCGGCGAGAGGGCGCGATCATAGTTGACGTCATAAAACATTCCCGCACTGCGGGTGGTTCCACCAGTGATTTGTGCCGTCAAGCCAGGAAAGGAATCGGACGGTCGGGTGGTTTGCGCCTGGAGATAATTCACTCCTGTCTTCGCGAGTTTTGCGAGGTTAGGGCAATACGGTTGGCCACCGTTAATGCCAGTGATGCCGTTCGCGCAGTTCGCAAAATCCAGGGAGTGCATGCCGTCAATACTGATCAGCAGGACATGCTTGATTGGGCTGGGATTTTGTTGATGCAGCTCGGCCTGCAAAGGGGGTGTCACCATCCCCGCTACTAATGCAGCGGCGAGGACAGCTGTGAATGGTTTCGAATAGCGTGCCATCTTATTCCTCCGTAAGGATTTAAGGGAAGTCGCCCACTGAAGTTAACCTACTAGTTTGACTCGTTGGTTAAGGCGCGATGAAAGGTGAGTGAAAAGATTTTGAGATTTCCGTCAGGAAATCCACAGGCAATCCTCAAGTAGAATGAGCAGGGCGTGGTATATGTGTTGTGTTTCCGATAATGTACTACTATTAATCCCGTTCTCCCCGGGGAGCCCCTATGGATTTCATGCACCGCAAACCGTTGGAGCGCGAAACGCGCAACGGTCATGATTGCGAATTTTGCGCCCAACTCGACCCGGAGTTCTCCAAACGCAGGCCGGTCGATAAGCTCGTTCACAATAAGCTGTATGCCACCGCTTCCGGTCATCTTTCTGAGGACGGCTACGTAAGACATCGCATGCTGGAAATTGCAGCGCGCCTCGGGCCGAATGGTTCTTCCTCCAAGATCCACGCCGCATAGGTGGGGACACCGCAGTAACTCCGGTAACTTTCGCCCTCATCATCCTCTTTGTTAGCGTTGAAGCAGGAGCATACTGTCCATTTGCGTTTTGCATCTGGCGGCAGCATCCCTGCTTTGCAGCGTACAAATGCACGATGCCATCAAACCGCAGACGGCTTCAGAAGAGTTACTGTCGAAGCCGATCAAGGATCTCGCTCTAAAGATCGAGGCTTCGCCGTTGGAGCGGCTCGTGCAGCGGCTATATCAGGAACTGGAACTCAAGAAGCTGACCAAGTTCCGGCCCGCGTGTTATCTCAGCGATGAGTGGGGCTGTCCGTCGGGCGAACCGGTCATTGGCATTCCTTTTTACCTGGCCCGGCCCGACCTTTCGCAGCTGGAGAAAGAAGTCAACGATCTCGAGGATTCCCGCGAAATCATGATGTACTTGCGACATGAGGCCGGACATGCTTTCAATTATGCATACCGCCTTCATAGGACCGACGAATGGAAGGAATTGTTCGGATCGTTTCGACGGCCGTATCACGACGACTACCGGCCGGTTCCCTTTTCCAAGAACTACGTCCGTCATATGGCCGGCTGGTACGCGCAAAAGCATCCCGATGAAGACTTCGCCGAAACGTTCGCGGTGTGGCTAACGCCGCGCTCAGGATGGAAGAAGAAATACCGCGGTTGGGGTGCGATGGCCAAACTGCGCTACATGGATCGCATCGCGCGAAAGCTCGGGAATACAGATCCAGTTCGGCGGCGCGGCCATACCGACATCACGGTGGATGAAATGGAAATGACCGTCGGCGAGTTCTATCAGCGGACATCCCAGGAGATTCCGCTGGTTGATCTTGCACTGGACGCAGATCTTTCCGATATTTTCAATGCGTCTAAACGTCGCAAAACGTCGCGTTTGGGGCAATCGTTGCTGCACGAGAATCAGAAGCTTATCGTGGACAAAATTGCCTACTGGACGGGTGTGCAGCGTCCACTCATCAAGAGGTTGCTGGCCGTCATTGAAAAGCGAATAGGGGAACTGCATCTCTTCGCGGATAAAGAGCGCGAAGAAGAGCATCTTGCCAACGTCACAGCATACGCCACAACCCTGGCCATGAGCCACATGGCGCGCGGAAAGTTTGTGCTGCCATGACCAAGCGGCTAAAAATCGCCATCCTTTACGACGATTGGCAAGACCCAGCGTGGGCGGAAACAGCCGAGGAAGAAGTCGCCCCCAAGAAAAAAGGCTCCTCCAAACACAAGAAACAGGAAAAGAAAGAATTAGAGGATCGCCAAGAAATCTTTCAGGCTCTCGGAAAATTGGGCCACGAGCCCTTTTACCATGTGCTCGATGGCAATTCACAATCCCTGGTGGCGCTGGCGAAATGCGGCGCAGATTTGGTTTTTAATCTCACCGAATCCTACGCGGGCGACGATACAAAAGACACGAATATCGCGGCATATCTCGATTTGCTGGGCCTTCCCTACACTGGGGCCGGGCCTCATGCCTGTCTGCTTGCGCAAGACAAGGCGCTAGCAAAGAAGCTATTTGCTTTCCATGGAATTCGCAGTCCCTATTTCGCCACTTCGTATCGTGGGAAAATTGATCACGCGCATGACATTAAGTTTCCACTGATCGTCAAACCGCTTTGGGAGGACGGCTCCATAGGGATTGATGCCGGCGCGGTTGTGGACAGCATTAAAGAAATGATGGAGCGCATCGAATACATTCAAGATGAATTCGATTGCCCGGCCTTGATAGAAGAATACATTGAAGGCCGTGAAATCTATGGCGCCATTCTAGGCAGTTATGAATATGCGGAGGCGCTACCTCTTGTGGAATTGGATTTGTCAAAATTACCCAAAGGAACGCCGAAGATCGCAAGCTACGACGTAAAGTTCGAAAAAGATACAGACGCTCACAAGTTGACCAAATCAGCGATCGCGACGGATTTAGACGAAGAAACTACCAACAAATTGACGGACACGGCCCTCGCTGCTTATCGCGCCGTTAAATTGAGGGACTACGGGCGCATTGACATGCGGCTTTCGCCCAACGGGGACGTCTATGTGATAGAAGCCAACCCGAACCCATGGCTGGCCAGCCAGCACGAATTTGCGATGGCGGCAAAAGAATCCGGCCGATCGTACACCAAATTGATCGGCGAAATTATTGACTTGGCCTTACGCCGGTACGCCGCGAAAGCAAATTCCGCAGCCGCAACGCAAAATACATAGGCTGCCTTCGCCAGTTACTTTTTCTTACCGAAGAGTCCCATCAACTGGTTGACCGGATTGTTCGGCTGGTTGGTTTGTCCCGCTCCAGCTTTCTGCCCCAGCAATCCGCCCAGCATGCTGCCCACGCCTTTCAGTTTCATCTGTGCAATTTGCTGTAGATCCGGCGCGTAATGCGGATGCTGGAACGTCCCAGTCACGATGGCAGGAATAACCAATTGGCCTGAGCTATCAGAAAGCGCGGTGGACATCAAGCCGCCGATGCCTCCCATGCTCTGCGCAGTCTGTTTGGTTAGCACTGCCGTGACTCGCATATTTAAACCTTGGTCTGCCAAGTTCGCGGTGCCGGTGCAGTTGATCGTGCCTAAATTGAGTAGCGCCTGCAAATTGCTGGTCTGGGCTACACCACTTTTAATGACGACATCACCCGTGACTTTGGAAATATCGGTATAGCCTTTGTCTGCCTGACTCCCGTTTTTGAAATCGGCGATCTTGGCGAATTCGTGGTCAATGTCAACGCCGGAATATCGGACATTATTCAGCGCGATCTTCATCGTGCCATTTAATGCTTTCGCCATCTCGGTGGACGATGCCGTTGCCAATTGTCCCGCGGCGTGCAAATCCAGATTCAGCGTGCCTTGCCCGCTTACATTATTTAAACCGGTCACGCCGTACGCCTTCGCAATGGATAGGATTGCCGGCAATTGCGCACCGGCTGCGTGCATATTGAAATTCACGTTCGGACTCTTTGCCAGATACTGCATCAGCGCGAACTGGGCGTTGACTGTGGTACCTCCCGAAATCACGTTGAAACTGTTTGAGCGAACATCCGTAGGAGTTAGCGCCAAATCAATTGCCGGAACTTGCACCGGCAGCGCAATCCCGTTTCCGCTCGCTTGAATATTGCGGCCATTTACAGTGCCGCTGAGAGCAGGTTTATCGGCCGCGCCTTTGGCATTGATGTTTGCGCTGAGGGTTCCGGCGACCTTCATGCCAGGGGCGAATGCCTGGCCGGAAGCTGCGGCCAACTGGATAAGTTCGGCAATCGAAACACTGTTCGCCTTCAGATTCAAATCAATTTGGGCCGGAGTTGGTTTGGTGTTGACCCTTCCATTCACATTGAAAGGCGTGTTGCCGAGTTTCAGCGTAGTGTTGTTGATCGTGATGACGTCATTACGAAGGTCGTCGCTAACGTCGTAATTCGCCGTGACGGGATATCCCAATTCCGTCCCATGCAATTTTGCATTCTGCAATGTAATTTGCCCCGAAGCCGCGGCTTTTCCTGCCGTGCTGGCGATTTTTGTTTCCCCGGAAAGAACTCCATCGGTTCCCACTAGAGCGGGTGAATTTAAGAATTTCTGCAAGCCGGCAATTTGCACGTTCTTAAGCGTTAGGTTCCCCTGAAATGGCGTGCCTGTTGGGTCGGTTGGAATGGGTCCACCTTTGCCTTGCAAACGCACTTCCTGTGAGCCGGGTCCCGGCAATCGCGCGGAAAGATCCAGCGAAAACGGCTTGTTCGGCGCAAAATCGTTCAACGTGAAGTCGATGTGGTCGTAAACTGCCCGCGGGCTTGGCGCTTGGTAATCGGTAAGCGCAACCTGACCATCCTGAACCACGAGTTGACTCAAGGAAAATTGGCCCGAAGACGACGTTGAAGATTGCGCCTTGGGCTTATTCGCACCCAACGACGCAAAATTCCACACGCCCTGCTTATTCTTAATCAGCTCGACCGCCGGCCTTTGCAAGTTGATCGAATCTACCTCTACATCTTTATGCAAGAGCGGCAGCAAATGGACGGAAACATCAAGTTCCTTTGCCTGCACGAAGGGAGCGGTGCCAAATGTAGGGTCATCCGCAATCACGATGTTCTGGACCTTAAATTCCAGCGGAAACAGGCCGAGGCTCATGTTGCCGAGTTTCACGCTGCGGCCGAGTTGCTGCTGGAGTGTGCTTTGAATCCGAGCGTGATAACTATTCACGTCGAACGTCGCCAGGAAAATTCCCACAGCCGCGATAACGACCACAATCAAGATGCCAATGCCTATGATTACTTTTTTCATGACAGCTCCTTCACGCGTGTTTCCGCACCTGTGTGGAAACGCACTGCGCCTACGCGATAAGGTTATACGCCTTCAGAATGGGTTTCCAGTGGAAAAGAGAGCGGGCGGCCAGTCGCCGCCCTTGAGTATTATTTTGCGCTGCCCACCAACTTCTCGACGTCCGCCATTTCTTTGACCACGCCTGATGACAAAATCTCGGGACCATTATCGGTGACGAGAATTGTATCTTCGACACGGAAATGCATTTGCTTGTCGGGAAATTCAACAATCGGCTCTACTGTCACAACTTGCCCAGCTTTAATGGGGCCGGTTGGCCGTTTCACATCGTGAGTGGCCAGCCCGACGAAGTGGCCGGGGAATCCCAACCATTGCTTCTCAATGCCGTTTTTCGCGAACACTTGTTTGCCCGCGTCCGCTGCTTGTTCGTAGGTATTGCCCGGTTTCAACATGGCAATCGAGGCCTTTTGCGATTCCAAATCAACGGCATACCACTTGGCTTGTTCGGGAGTGAATTTGCCGCTGATGTTGAATGTCCGGGTGATGTCCATAGTCATGTGATCGAGATCGGCAGCGAAATCAAACACGACCAGATCATTGGCATGAATCTGCTTGCGATCGTTGAAGTAATGCCAGGTATTAATGTTTTCTTCTGTACCTACAATCGCGGGATAAGCCCATCCTTGCGCTCCGCCGTCGCGAAAGATCCAGGCGGCGCGGGCTTCGATCTGATATTCGTACATGTCGGGTATGGCATGCGCGATGGCCTGCTTAATGCCCTCGGCGCTCAACGAGCCGTTGCGCCGCAATACACCGATCTCTTGCGCCGTTTTGATGTTCCGCATGTCATCAATGAATGACGTGACATCCCGTTGGTGTGCCGCGGGATATCGCAATGCCAACTTCTGAAATGTCGCGCGATCACCCGGCGTAGGATCGCCGTAGGGAGCGTCATATTCTTCGGCATAATCGCGGCCGACTTCTCCGCGGGCCCCGTCGGCTTTATCAGGGAACGTAAGCCTCACCCACAGATCGGTTTCGCGGCCCAGAAAAAATGCTAAATATCCGTCGAGGTTGGTGATGGGCTGAACCGACGGGTACCCCATCTTGTTCTGCTCATCGCTACTGAGCGAAAGGAGGTTCGCACCATAAACCTGCTTTACGCGCGGGCTCTGCTGCGGTTCGAAGATCATGGTGCGTCCGCTTTCGACATCCATGGCCATTACTGCTCCAGGATCGGATAGACCGGTGTAATAGAAGAAGTCATTGTCTTCGCGGTAGTGATTTGCCTCGGGCAACACATTGCGAGCAAACAGAAGCAGCACGCCGGTCTTCAATTGTTTGGCGAGATCAGAACGCCGCCGGGCGAATTCCTGCGGACCGCCCAGATCATTGACCACGACTGGATCGGTGTATTGCGCAAACATCGGAAGCGTAAGTAGAGCGAGGAATGCTGAAACCAAAAACAGGCGTTGCATCTTCATTATCATCTCCTGGGAACTGCCGAGTTTACTTGACTGCGCCAGCCGGTGACAACTTGAAATAAAAGATCCCCTCCCAAAGACAGGAAGGGCTGGTTCGGCCTCGCTCACACTATTTCTTAGCTGCGCTCATCATTTCTTAGCTGCGCTCATCGCATCGTGATCGTAATACTCATATGCCGACATCGGCTTCGCGCCGCCTTTCTTCCAAACGCGGCCATCCTCGCCCAGTTTCCCAAGTGCGCGTGCCATTTCCCGCACGTGAATAGCAACCGAGCCACAGCAAGACCCGATATAGTTGATGCCGATTTCCTTTGCCCGCGTCGCATAGTCGCCCATCTCTTTGCGCGTGAGCTGCAAGGGATCGAGCCCCAGCGGAAACTCGGGCAGGCTGGTGAAATCTGGTTTCTCTTTCGGCGTCCGATAGCCGACTGGCTGACAGGCGAGGTAACCGTCCACGGCCCTGCGCATCTCTTCCATCGGACCGAGGAGATGCTCGGGCGCCCGCAGACAATTCATGCCCACGATATCGGCCCCAGCATCCAGCAATGCCTTGGCGGAATCAGCCGCACTTTTGCCATCTGCGGTCTCATTTTTGTTTTCGAAGCAGATGGTCACCATCACAGGCAAGCCGCTCTTCTTGCCTCGCTCGACAGCAATCAAAGCTTCTCCCAACCATGAAAAAGTTTCACCAATAATGAAGTCGACTCCCTCTTCAACCTGGATCGCGAGTTGCTCGTCGAATGTCTTGCGGACTTTGTCCGCCGCCGATACGCTGCCCGGCTCGTACATCCACGTGAGGCTCAAGTTTCCCGCAACCAGACACTGATCGCCTGCGACTTCGCGGGCGATGCGCACGGCAGCACGGTTGAGATCTTCGAGTTTGTTATCGAGTCCGACTGTCGCGAGTTTGTCGCGGCTGGCGTAAAAGGTGAGCGCTTGTAGGACATCGGCTCCGGCCTCCCGAAACTCGGTATGCAATTCGCGCAATGCCTGTGGATGCAACAACGCGACTTCGGGCGTAAAGGGACCCGCGCGCACCCATCCGCGCTTTTCGAGCTCCAGCAGATACCCGCCATCGCCCAGCACCGGGCCTTCTTTTAACCGCTCCAGTATCCCTTTTTTCTTCATAGGCACTCCTTAGTAAGTATCGTCAACGTATTCGTATTCGGATTGAATCGGTTGATTCTCTGCAAAGCGGCTCGGCCGGAAGGCAGTGATATCGACGGTTTTACCGATTCCTTCCAGCAAGAGTTCCGACATCACCAGCCCAATCGCGGGAGAGATTTTGAATCCCATCCCTGAAAAGCCTGCGCAAACGTACAATCCCGAGATTCCCGGGATCTGCCCTAATAATGGCCGCGAATCGGGCGTCATATCGTATACGCCAGTGACCCCTCGCATGACTTCGGCGTTTTCTAATTTAGGTATACGCCGGCAAGTGCGCTCGATCATCTCCTCAAGCGACGCATCGGCGGCCCTTTGTGGAAAATTGTCGGGATTGACGGGTCGCTCGCCCCAAAAATCACCTACCAGAAACTTGTCGTGTGCGTCGGAACGGAAGTACGTCTCCGTCACCGAATCGATGCAAGCGCAACCGCCGCCTTTCATGCCGGGGGCATTTTTCAAGATCGCCACCTGGTGAAGCTCGGTTTCAATCGGCAGTTCGTAGCCTACGTATTCAAACAGCGGCCGTGACCAGGGGCCGGTTGCCGCAACAACGATTGGGGCACTAATGTCACCGTGGTCGGTTGCAACGCCCTTAACGGTGCTGCCTTCCACCTTGAACGCCACTACCTGCGTTCGGGGCGCATACGTTACTCCCATCTCGCGGGCTCGCTCCAGAAAATCGTTCGCCACTCCCGCCCCGTCCCCGTAACCGGAGTCGGGCTCGTACGCCGCGAGTTCCACGTCATCAACTTTCCAGTCAGGCTCCAGTTGTTGCAATTGCTTGCCGTCAATGAGTTCTACGCGCACGCCCAAATTCTTCTGCATGGCGACGTTTTTCTTTAGCAATTCGATTTCATGGGGCGCCACGATGCGGACGAAGCCTGTCTTGCGAAAATCGCCGGGGCGCCCAACTTCATCTTTCCAGTTTTCGAACATTCGTAAGCTGATCAAGGCCAGCTTTACTTCCGCTGGATAGCTGTAGTGCATCCGGATCAGCGCTGAACTGCGACCGCTGCCGCCACGACCGACGTGATCTTTGTCCAAAATCACAACCTTGCCCGCGCCCCGTTTCGCTAAATGAAACGCAATAGACGTACCCATGACTCCGGCACCGACGATCACAATGTCGGCTGTTTTTGGCGGCGTTTTCTCGCTCATGCCGCCGCCTCTTTAAATCGGCCTTTTTTCCAGTCGCGCAAAACTTGATGTGCGGCGTTATGCCCTGGCGCGCCTGTAACCCCACCCCCTGGATGTGCACCGGCACCGCACAGATACAAACGTTCAATCGGGGTGCGATACTGCGACCACCCTGCTACGGGACGCATGAAGAACAACTGCTCCAGCCGCAAATCGCCGTGAAAAATATTGCCTTCTGTTAATCCATAAGTCCGCTCAAGATCGAGCGGCGTAAGAACTTGCCGGGCAATGATCGAGTTCGGCATGTTGGGCGCATACTCGCCGATTTTCTTGACGACGCGATCGCCAAGCAGATCACGCTTTTCGTCCCAATTGCCTGCGCGCAAGTGGTAGGGGACGTATTGCACAAAGCAGGTAAGGATATGTTTTCCCGAGGGCGCGAGTGAATCGTCAGCGTTCGACGAAATCACGCAATCCACCCAAAGCTCTTCAGGGATTTCTCCAAACTTCGCGATGTCGTAGCATCGCTCGGCAAATTCGAGCGACGGCACCAGCGTGTAGAACGTCCGCTCCAGAGGAGTCGCGCCTAATGGAGTGCCCGTGAAACGAGGTTCTTCGCTCAAAACAAAATTTACCTTCGCGCAAGGCCCATCCATTTTGATTGCGCGAATCGCATGAACAAATTCCGGCGGCAAGTCTTTCTCATCCAGCATTCCCAAAAATGTCCGCTTCGGATCCGCATTTGATAACACCAAACGCGCGCGAATTTCCGTTCCATCCTCTAGAACTACTCCGCGGGCTCGCCCGTTGCGAACATCAATCTGCGCGACAGGCGCCGAAGTCCGAATTTCCACGCCAAGCTTTCTTCCCGCTGCCGCCAGTGCTTCGGTGATGGCGCCCATGCCGCCCATCACATGTCCATAAAAGCCTTGCAATTCATGTTCGCCGCCACTCAGCAAATGAAAGAGCAGGCCAATGGCCGTCCCTGGCTGATATGGGCCGCCATGCTTGCCATAGACGTTGTTCGCCAGAAACATGGTCTTAATTTTTTCGGACTCGTAATTGTTATCAAGAAACTCGCCGAGGCTGCCGGTGAGAAATGAAATTAATTGAGCGATTTCATTGCTTGAAATCCCACGAAAGCGCGAACCTAATCGCAGCAAATCCGTCCAGCCACCCATCCTGCCAATATCAATTTCCGGCGGTGGCTCCAGAAAAAACGGCTGCAAATAGCGCGCCAGCTTCTTCAATCGCTCATCCACGCGCACAAAAGTTTCCGCATCCGTCGCGGAAACTTTGGCAAACTCCGCTTTGGCCCGATCACGATTCGCCCACCACGGCAAAACGTGCCCGTCAGGGAACGGAACCTGGATCGCCGGATCACACGGCACCATGCGCAAACCATACGACGCCAGATTCAAATCCTGAATCACTTCCGGCCGCAACATGCTGGCGATATAAGAAGTCGTCGAGACCCGGCATCCCGGAGCAATCTGTTCGGTCACGCAGCAGCCCCCAACAATCTCGCGCCGTTCCAAGACCAACGTGCACAAACCAGCCCGCGCAAGATACGCTGCGGCTGTTAGGCCGTTATGTCCACCGCCGATCACGATGGCATCGTAGATTTTGCCAGCTTCTTGCATCATGGATGACTAATAGTCAGACATAACCGCTCGGGCACACTTACATTAACGCAAATGCCTTAAAAATGGCATTGATCTCCGATGAATTTTTCGATATTGTATTCTGACTTGAGGTCAATATGAGTGGAATTGGCAGCAGCCTAGCAGTCCCGCCGCGTTACCGCAACATGCCCGCCCGCCCGCGCTCGGAAAACAAGCGCATGCGTATCGTGGATGCCGCCATGCGCCACTTTGCCGAGCACGGTTACCACGCTGCCCGCGTCGGCGACATTGCCGACGAACTCGGCATTGCCAAGGGTTCCGTGTTTCAGCATTTCGGCAGCAAGGACGGCTTATTTTTCGAGGCCTACAAAAAAGCTGTGCGCTCTTTTCCCCGTTACCTTGACGCGCCCTCAGAGGTTCAAGCAAAGGGATTCTTCGAAGTCCTGCGTTATTGGCTGGCTTCCACCGAGCACCTTATCCGCGAAGACTGGATTCCATATCGCGTCTCGCTACTCGGCAACTACGGGACTGATCTTTCTTTGAAACGCGAGATCAACCGCTTTCTGCTCGCCGAGGACCCTTACGGCACGGTGGCCTTCGTCCGCTTTGGCTTGCAGCGCAAGGAACTCCGCAGCGATATGGACCAGGAAATGATCGTTTCCATTCTCGACTGGACCATGGAGCGCTTTCAAGACGCTCTTCTCACCGAAGAACTCGATCCCGGCTTATTTCGCCGCCACGGCAGCGTAGTAGAAAAGAAGGAAGCACGCATCACGCAATTCATTGACGTGCTGAAGCGTGCCATTGGCACGGAAAAGCGGGCAGCGTAACAAGAAATAAGAGGACACACGATACATGTCCAGCTCCATCAAAGACATTCTCTCGACCTATGACGACCGCGCGCCACTGGCAAATGCCTTCACGATTCCCGCGCCTTGGTACGTAGATGCGCGCATCGACAAGCTCGAAGCTCAGACCGTTTTCAGCAAGAGCTGGCAGATGGTCGGCCGCGCGGATCAAGTCGAGAAGCCGGGCCAGTTCGTGACCTTCAATGTTGCGGGTGAACCCATCGTCGTTGTTCGGGGAAATGATGGTGTGCTCCGCGGCTTTTACAATGTATGCCGGCATCACGCCGCTGCCGTTGTCACCGAGCCTTGCGGGCAGGCTTCGATTTTGCATTGCCCCTATCACGGCTGGAATTACGGTCTCGACGGCTCGCTGAAGGGCATGCCTGAATTCGATGGCGTATGCAATTTCAAGCGCGAAAACAATGGTCTGGTTCCCGTGAAAGCCGAGATCTGGGAAAAATTCATATTCGTCAATTTAGATCCGAAGGCCGAGAGCCTCACAAATTACTTTGGCGGTCTGGTGAAGCGCGTTGCTCCGCTCGGCGTCAGCAAACTCCACTATTTCGACTCCCGCACCTACGACATTGCCTGCAACTGGAAAGTCTTCGTGGACAATTACCTCGACGGCGGCTACCACGTGCCCCATCTTCATAAGGGTCTCAACTCCGTCCTCGATTACAAGCAATACACCATCGAAAATGAAGATCGCTACTGCCTGCAATCCAGCCCGATGGTTTCCTCTGATGAAGACGCCGCCACCGGAGCCACGCGCAAGGGCGACCGCGCCTGGTACTTCTGGCAATATCCAAATTTGATGATCAATTGCTACGAAGGCTACATGGACACAAACCTCGTCATCCCTATTGACGCCGACCATTGCCGCGTGATTTTTGATTTCTATTTCGGCGACGTCAGCGAGAAAGCG
Organism: Terriglobia bacterium; assembly: GCA_963702965.1. Lineage (GTDB taxonomy): Bacteria > Acidobacteriota > Terriglobia > Terriglobales > Acidobacteriaceae > JAJPHW01. The sequence goes on along the minus strand of OY969776.1, from coordinate 1,308,713 downwards.
CGCGAATACAACGAAATGAGCGTCGCCACTGGCGCGCGCGTGCAGGATGAAGACCTCGACATCTGTGAGGCCGTCCAGCGTGGATTGAAGTCACGCGCTTATGGCGCAGGCAGGCTTTCCGTCCGCCGCGAAGCCGGAGAGCATTTATTCCATCGCTTGCTGGCAGCTGACTTGAAGGCGGGATTGTCGATCGTCTCAATCGCGGCAGACTAAACTTTTCCTTCGATTACTGATGGTCCCTCGGCACAGTTTCTTCCCACGTTTTGGTCTTCACCATCTGCCCATCTTTTAGTAAGTCGCGCGTGTACTTGTAATAGAAATTCTTCCGATCGGTGGTCACCCAAAGATGCCCGCGCCAAGTCAGTGTACGGTTTTTCAATTCGAAAATACTTTCTGCCTCGCCCAGAGTCGAAGTAATATCCGGATGAGCATCGTCGGCGTTGTAGGTCAGTTTTTCATAATCCGTCTCTTTGCCCCACGGAAACACGCTGCCATATTGGCCTTTCCAGTGCACGGTAGTCTTGTGCCCGGCTTCGTCGCGTTCGACCGTCCACTCTCCCGGCCAGGGGAAACCTATGCTCTTAATATCTTTTCGTTCTTCCATCGGTTCTGGCGCTGAAAATGGCGGCGCAGCCTTCCCCTGTAGAGGCACAACCGGAAGCGTCAAACTCGATCCTGCTTCACCGCCAAGTTGCAATGAAGTCGTCATGTTGTAAGGCGTGGGCAAAATCATCGGCCAGAGCGCATTCGAAATCGCCACGCGAATGCGATGCCCTTTGGGAAACACCCACGAAGTCAAATGCATTTTAATGTTCAGCGGATAAACTTTGTCCGGCACCAAATCTTTCGGTTCGGTCATCGAATCCCGCTGCGCGCCGTTGATTCCAGCTCCGGTGATTTGCGTGACCGTGCCATCAGGAGCCACGTCCGACAAGCGGGCAAACCAATCTGCGAGCGGTGCGTCGGCCGATGCTTGCAGCAACACGCGCGGCCTTCCGAGAATCGCGAGTTCTCCGGCCAGCGGCGCGGTATCGTAGACTAAACTGAACGCATCCACAGGGCGGACGTCGCTCAACAGCTCTCCCCACCAGAAACCAGCCTCGACGCCAATAGTGGGAACATATTTCAATTGATGCACGGCTCTGTCAGCAGGGTGATTACTCAAAGTGTGGTTCGGTTGCAAAAATAGAATTTGCTTGTTCTCTTCCGTAGGCGGCCACGCATCCTCACGCCTCCATTCACCCGGCACACTCGCCAGCTTCGGGTCCGGCGGATGCCAGTGTTGCATGTACACGACCAGCCGCGGGTCGTTCTCTACACCGGTATCTTTGCCCTTCAGCCAATGGTCCCACCAGCGAATCGGCTTGATCGCGCCACTCCACTTGCGGCCCGAAACCCGCATCATTCGGAAAGGTATGGTTCCACGGCCCCACAATCGCCTTCACGAGCCCGTTCGATTGCATCAACATGCCGGGAATGTTGTCGCGATAGCCGTCTTGCATCCCGCCAATCAGAAAGGCGGGAATTTTGATTTCTTTCAGCGGCCGCACCCGGTCTCTCCAGAACGGCCCATCATGCTGATGTTTCAAATAAAGCAGCGACCATGGCGGCGCATCAAAGCGTGGGCCCAAGACTTTTTCATCGAGCGTGTAATCCGGCGCGCCTGTCCATCCCTCGGCCATATCCATGTTCAATTCAAATTCATCGATGTGCGCCATACCGTCCATGTAATGGACGTCGTCATGGAACAACTCCGCCGTCGCGTCCACGGCAATGATGGCTTTCAATTGCGGGGGATGCCGCATCGCCATCTGTAGGGCGCTGAACCCTCCCCACGAAATTCCAAACATGCCCACGTTGCCGTTCGACCAGGGCTGCGTGGCCAGCCAGCGAATCACCTGCTCGCAGTCTTGCTGCTCAGTCTCTGAATATTCTCGTTCCGGCGGGACGCCTTCACTGGCACCAAATCCGCGAATATCCACGCGCACACTCACATATCCGCGATGCGCGAAATAGGCGTGCTTGCCGTAATCTTCCGCAGCTGTGTCGTCGTCTTTTCTGTAGGGCAAATATTCGAATAGTGCGGGAAACCTCTCGCCCGGCTTGGCGCCGTCGGGCATATATAGCGTCGCCGCCAGGCGAACACCATCTTTCATGGGAATCCAGATATTCTCCATGCGCACGCCATAAATAGGAGATGAAGGGGCATCGGAGGCAAAACCCGGGGCACAGCATATCGCCACTATCGCAACCAACAGTTTTGTTCGCATGAGGGAAAGCCGTGTCCGTCCAGATTGTATGTCAATCACGCCCCGGTTATAGTCACCTTCAAGATGACGAGCCTCCGCTTCGAGCAGTGGGTGCCGTTTCCTCTGGAAACGGTCTTCCTTTTCTTTGCCGATCCCCACAATCTTCCACGAATCATGCCGCCGAACACGGCAACTCGCGTCGTCGAAATAAAACGCGCTCCGCAATCCAACGAGACAGAATCTCTGGCAGGCCCGGGCACGGAAGTGGTCACGAGTTTCCGGCCCATTTACTTTCTTCCCTTCCGCACAGACTGGATTGCTTTGATCACAGAATTTGAACCAAACCACCATTTCGTGGACATTCAAAAGAAAGGCCCGTTCAAGTGCTGGCATCATCGCCACGAGTTTTCTGCGCAAATGCACGATGGCATCAACGGCACCATCGTCCGCGATGTCATTGACTACGATGTTGGATTTGGGTTCGTGGGCAGGCTGGCCGATGTACTCTTTGTACGGCGTACGTTCGACGCCATGTTCGCGCACAGGCACAATGTCCTGGAAAAACTGCTGGAATAAGAACTCACTTGCTCGGCTCAACAAATACCGCGGTCCCGTAGGCCAGCACTTCAGTGACGCCCTGCATCACTTCGGTCGCATCGTAACGCGCGCCCACCACGGCATTTCCACCTAGCTCGGCGGCATGTTGCAGCATGAGGTCGAAAGCCTCTGCCCGCGTCTTCTCGCAGAGATTGGTCAGCAGAGTAATGTTGCCGCCGAGAATGGTTTGCAGGCCCGCCCCAATGGTCCCGAAAATGGATCGCGAGCGCACGACGATCCCGCGTACCACGCCCAGTGTTCGCGTTACTTTAAATCCGTCCAGTTCAAACTGCGTGGTCACCATGTTGTGGGCAACCATCCGGCCCGGCGCGCTATAGCTCATGCCCATGAAAAGTTCTCCTGCCGCAATAAGTTATTCCAATTCGGCGCGAATCACAAATGTTTCTTGCGATGCCTCATAGCGAACACTCAGAACGTTCGGCTGGCAACATATCTGGCAGTCTTCCACATAGGCTTGCTGCCGTCCCGCGGACTCATCCACTGCAGTCTCATTCCACTCGCCACAACTTGCGCACTGGAATCCGGCGTCCACCGCCTTTATTTTCCCACATAGCTCACCCGCCAAATGGAATTCGAGCCATCATCGCTCACCAGCAGCGAACCATCTTTCGCCACGGTAATCCCCACGGGCCTTCCCCAGGCCGTCCCATCTTTCGTGACGAAACCAGTAACAAAGTCTTCATATTCTCCGCCGGCATGGCCCGTCTGATGCAATGGAACCCGAATCACTTCATACCCCGCGCGTACCGATTTATTCCATGAGCCATGCTCCGATGCGAAAACATCGCCATCATACTCCGCCGGAAATTGCTTGCCCTCATAAAACGTCATCTCCAGTGACGCGTTGTGCGGCTGCAACAGCACATCGGGCACAATCACTTTATCTTTCAATTCCGGATGTTTTCCCTTGAGCCGGGGATCCGGATTCCCGCCCGAGTAGTACCATGGCCAGCCGTAAAATCCGCCATCCTGCACATGGGTAATGTAGTCGGGCACAAGATTGTCACCCAACCCATCGCGCTCGTTCACTGAACACCACAGTTCGCCAGTCTTAGGGTTCACGGCCAGCCCACCGCCGGGATTGCGTATCCCATAGGCGTATACCCGCATGCCTGAGCCGTCAGGATTGAACTCGAGAATGTCGGCGCGATTCTTTTCTCCGGGATGTGTGTCCGGATCATCCAGATTGGACCCGGAACCCACCGAAACATACATTTTCTTGCCGTCGAGCGAGAAACGCACATCGCGCGTCCAGTGGCCGCTGCGTGCATGAGGCAAATCGGCGATCTGCTCTGCTTTGCCCGTAGCCTTCATATCTCCGGTGTGATACGAAAACCGCACAACCGCATCGGTATCTCCAACATAGACCCACTGCGGATCAGGCCCTGGGGGATAAAATGCGATGCCATAAGGCCGATTCAAACCGCTAGCAAAAACTTCAATTTTCTCCGCCTTTCCGTCTTTCATAATTCCACGAAAAACTTTGATATCGCCGGCATCACTCTCCGCTAAAAAGACGTCGCCATTCGGCGCAGCGCGAATGAGCCGAGGATTGCTCAGGCCGCTCGCATACAGTTCAACCTTGAATCCCGCGGGTGCTTGCGGCCAGGCCCCCGCGGGCCGTGGCTGGACGTCCGGTTCATTTCCCGCCGAACGCGTGGCATATGGCGGAGGCAAATCTTTGGTCGTAATTTGGCGCGTCGTCCCCGGACTCTCAAACCGATAGTCGGTGAATGGTGGCGTCGGCGGGGCGCTGAGCTGAGCAGTGCGGTTGTCTTCGTTTCCCAAAGCAAGAATTGCTACAACGCAAATTGCAATAATCGCGAGCAGTGAGATGATCTCTTTCCGGCTGGTCACAACTCCTCCTGATGATTGGTCCAAATGGAGTTACCAGGAATTAGATGCTTCGTTTTCTATTTGCGAACCGGCGCGGCATGCCCGGGAAGGATGGGAAAATCCATGGCAATTAATTCTTCACGAAGCTGGTCCACCGAGGAGAATTGAATGGCATTCATGCCCGCCGCACGGGCAGCGTCAATATTCCCTTCGCGGTCATCAATAAACAGCGATTCTTCCGCCTGCACACCTAGCCCGCGCAGCGTGTACTCATAGATCGCGGGATCGGGTTTGACCATGCGTACATCCGCGGAAAATGTCTGAAAATCGAACTCATTCACCCAGGCGAATTTCTTACGCACGTATGTCACCATGTCGGCATGCATGTTCGAGAGCAGTCCGACTTTGTATTCTCCTGCGCGCAAGGCTCGCATCCACTCGATCATCACTTCGTTGTCACGCGCCCACATTTCCAAATCCAACCGATACACTTCTTGAAGCGCTCGCGCGTCGATTTTGCTTGCCGCATCCTCGGCAAACAACTTCCAGTATGCTTCTGCGGTCAGGTCGCCGCGGTCAAAGGCAAGCCGGTTCCGCATCCAGAGCTCCGGAACAGCGTCCACCTGAATTCCAAACAGATCGGCCATACGCCGGCCCTCTGCAGGTGTCGGCATATGGCAAAGCACCGCTCCGTAATCCAGAATGACCGCCGAGATGTTGGGCATTAAAAACCCTCCCTTCCCATTTTCAGGTGTGAGGGCGATTTCGTCCAACTCTGCCGCATGAAATTCTGCCGAAACATTTTTCGGCCCATTCCGCGGCCGTTGATGGAAGCCGCTCTTAATGTTCCGAAAGGGACATTCCAAATCTGAAATCAAGTGATTCAAATGGAGTTATCTGACAGGTCCAGAAACAACGTCACTCATCACAGGGTATGAACAAAGATCTAACCTCGGTTCGGACTCTGCATCGAGCCTGAAACCGTTTCCCCAGCCTCTCGTCCAAAACAGCAATGCCCTTCGCTCCCAAACGCCCCGTCTCGAATTTCCATTTTCCGCTACACTATCGAGACCATCTTTTTTACAAACACATTTTAAGGAAACGACACGTGCATACCCCCGGCATCTGTTGGCGCAAATCTCTGACTCTTTTCCTTTCGGTTTTCAGCCTTAGTTTTTTCAGCGTGGCCGCCCCCGCCCAAACCATTCGACCTGAACTTTATAACGGCCTAAAGTGGCGTTTGATTGGTCCGTTTCGCGGGGGCCGTGTCGTGGCTGTCACCGGTATCCCCGGCAATCCAACCAAGTTCTATTTCGGCGCGGTCAATGGCGGCATCTGGGAGACCACCGACGCGGGCGTAGTCTGGCGGCCCATTTTCGACGATCAACGCATCGCCTCCATCGGCGCCATCGCGGTCGCCCCATCGGATCCCAACACGATTTATGCCGGTACCGGGGAATCTGACATTCGCATGGATTTGTCTTCCGGCGACGGCGTTTACAAATCTGCCGACGGCGGTAAAACCTGGGAAAATATTGGCCTGCGTGATACTCGCCAAATCAGCCGTATTGTCGTGGACACACAAAACTCGAACATCGTTTACGTCGCGGCGCTTGGTCACGCCTACGGGCCAAACCCCGACCGTGGCGTCTATAAAACCGAAGACGGCGGCGCGCATTGGACCAAAGTCCTCTATCGAGGCCCCGACGTCGGTGCGGCGAGCCTCGCCATCGCCCGCGACAATCCGAAGATTCTTTTCGCCACCATGTGGAATGCCCACCGCCCGCCCTGGAGCACTTACGCTCCGCTTGGCGGTCCCGGCAGCGGGCTCTATCGCTCCACCGATGCCGGCGAAACCTGGACCCACCTAACTGCCTCCGGCTTGCCCGACGGCGATTGGGGCCGCTCCGGTGTCGCCGTTTCCCGGGACGGCAAGCGGGTTTACCTGCTCGTCGACGCCAAAAAAGCCGGCCTTTATCGCTCTGACGATAGCGGCAGCACCTGGACACTTGAAAATTCCGACGCGCGTCTCACCAGCCGCGCCTGGTATTTCAGCGACATCACCATTGACCCCAATCACGCCGACGTCGTCTATATGCCCAACGTGGCTCTTTATCGCACTGACGATGGCGGAAAGACCATCACCATCGTTCGCGGCGCGCCCGGCGGCGACGACTACCACCAGATCTGGGTCGATCCTCGAGATTCCACGCGCATGATTCTCGGCACCGATCAGGGCACGACGATCAGCGTGAATCGCGGGGAAACCTGGAGCACCTGGTATAACCAGCCCACCGCGCAGATTTATCACGTCGTCACCGACAACCGCTTCCCTTACGCCGTCTACGGCCCACAGCAGGACAGCGGCGGCATGGCCGTGATGAGCCGTACCGACTACGGTGAGATTTCCGTCCGCAACACTTTTTCTCCCGGCGGCAGCGAAAGCGGATACATCGCGCCCGATCCCAACGATCCCAACATCCTTTATTCAACGGGCGCTTTCGGCTCCGTCTCGCGTTTTGATTTGCGAACTTCTTTGAGCCAAAATGTCAGTCCCTGGCCCGTTTTCGCTTGGGGCAGCGAAATCAACGCCCGCAAATACCGTGATGGCTGGAATCCTGTGCTGTTGTTTTCGCCCTACGACAACAAGACGCTGTATCTCGGAACCCAGTTCGTAATGAAAACCACTGACGGCGGCTTGCATTGGGAAACCATCAGTCCCGATCTGACCGGCGCGTCTCAGCAACCGAACGACAATCCGGCCACGCCCCCAACAATCGACAACACCATAGCTGGCGGATACGGCCTGGTTAACACCATCGCTCCCTCCAGCCTCAACGGTGACCTAATCTGGGCCGGCAGCGACACCGGCTTCATACATCTCACGCGAGACGGCGGAAAAACCTGGAACGATGTCACACCCAAAGGCTTGGCCATCTGGAGCCGCATCTCATGGATTGAAGCTTCGCATTTCGATCCTGCCGAAGCCTACGTCGCCATCGACCGGCACCGCATGGATGATCAGCAGCCTTATCTCTATCGCACACGCGACTATGGCGCCACCTGGCAATTGATCACGAACGGTCTCAGCGCTCCATCTTTCACCCGCGTTGTTCGCGAAGATCCCAAGAGCAAGAATCTGCTCTTCGCCGGAACTGAACTTGGAATTTACCTTTCCTTCGATGACGGCGATCGTTGGCAGCCGCTGCAACTCAATCTTCCCGCAACCTCAGTCCAGGACCTCGTCATTCACAACGACGATCTTGTCGTTGCTACGCACGGCCGCTCCTTCTGGATCCTCGACGACATTTCCCCTTTGCGCGAGGCAAGCGAAGCAGCCAGGAGCAAAGAGGGCATGCTCTATTCCCCGGCAACCGCCATACGTGTGGACCACGATGCCTTCCTCGAAACACCGCTGCCGCCTGACGAACCCACTGCCCAGAACCCTCCCAGCGGTGCCATTTTTGATTACTATCTGCCCGCAGCGGCCAAGCACATCGAGCTTCAGATTCTCGACTCGCAAGGAAGCATCGTCCGGCACTTCTCGTCGGATGAGGCAAGGCCGATGCGGCGCGTTCCGCTACCCATTGCCGACCGCTGGTTTCCGGAACCGCAGGTTCTCGAAATCAAGCCGGGAATGCACCGCTTCGTGTGGGACCTTGCCTCCGGCGGATCCGGCTCCGATGCCGATGAAGACGACATGAGCGGCGAATTTGGCGCGCCTCATGGCCCTCGCGTAGTTCCGGGCATGTATCAGGCCAGGCTTATCGTGGATGGCAAAACATCTGCCCAGCCTATAAAGATCGTCATGGATCCACGCTCCGTAGCAACCGAGAACGACTTAACGCGGCAATACGATTTGGGCCGGAAAATCTACACGGAGACCTTGCGCAGCCGGCAGGCGCTCGCCGAAATGAACTCCGTGCAAAAGCAGCTCAGTGATGCCGAGCAAAAAGTCGAAAACAATCCTGATCTAAAAGCAAATCTGGCGAAGATGCAGGACGCACTTAAGAAGACACTGCTGGCCCCGGGAACGCCTTGGAGTGACGCCATGGGGCTCCAAACCGCCAACTCTGGCCTCACCTCGGCATTGTCGGTCGTCGAAAGCTCGAGCCGCACCGCGCCCTCGCAAGCTATCACCGTATTCGAAGAAGCTGACCGAGCGCTGAAGTTGCGGCTGGCCGAATGGAATGAGATCAAGACCAACCGCCTGCCACAACTTAACGAACAACTACAGCAGGCACACGCCGCCCCCATTGCCATCACGGAAATCGAACAGGAAGTCGAATATTTGATGACGCGCTAGGCAGTCTCCGTAGCGCGTTATAATTGTTCGTCTGCTATGAGGATAAGACGCGACCGTCGGTGGTGTCTCTTTTTACTTGCGTGCGGGTTGGCTGGCGCGACTGTGGCCCAGGCGAGTCCGCAAGCTGCACCTGGTTCCGGGACCTCACCCACGCAATTGGCGCATGACATTCCGGTGATGGACGGCGGCGCTGGGCCGTGCTCGGTAAAGCTCACAGTGACAACGGCCGATGGCAAGCCGGTCTATGCGGCCATTATCAAAGTTCACATCGCCTATGGCTTCGGTGGATTTCACAAACTTGATCTCCAGGCCAGCACCAATGTTGATGGCAAGGCCAACTTCACGGGACTCCCTGTGCGGGTGCGGCGTCCGCCGCTCGAGTTCCAGGCTGCCAATGGGCGTCTCAGTGGTACGGCCACTTACGATCCAGAGTCGGAGTGCCAAGCCAAACATGACATCATGCTTGGCGCACAAACGCCGAGTAATTAGCCGCTAATTTCTACCCGCTCCACCAAGTTTCTCTGCTTCGTCGGGAGAAAATCAATTGAGATATGACTTCGTCCTTCTCGCCCTGGCGCGGAACAAATTGCGAAGATATGCCTGGCCAGAAATCGTCCCCTCATTGTTGCCGAGGAATCACGATTCGGAACGTAGCGGCGCGATGTGTTCCCAATAAACATAGATTTATCCGCCACCGCTTTTAGTTGTATCGTGACACGATATATTTAAAAGTCTTCCCGCCGTTCCGCGGCCAACCTATTTCCTATTGGTCCGGTTCTAATCAATTGAGACTCAAAAGATAAATTCGGCATCATTTGCGCGCGCCGCTCGATCGGCTGCGCTCATAAATCTGTGCTGCGCTTTGAGCGATGTGATGGAGAAGACGATTCTTTGCATTGATGATGCGGCTCTAATTCTCTCGCTGTACCAGAGAATTTTCGAAGAGCACGGATACAGGGTATTTCTCGCCGCAAACGGGTGGGATGGCATATACGCTCTGAAGCAACATCACGTCGATTGCGTGGTCCTCGATTACCAGATGCCCGAAATAGGTGGTGCGGCAATCGTGGGATATATGGCACGGCGTGGAATTACCGCCTCCGTTGTTCTGGTTTCGGGTGCGGACCCGCCTCGCGAACTGCGCTCGCAAGTGCAGGGCGTCCTCGAAAAACCAATCCGCGTGGAGGAATTGTTGCAATGCGTCGATCGCGCTATCGGAATGGGAGAGCCAGCTAAACCCGAGTTTATATCTAAGGAGACAGATTCATGATTCGCAAATTCATCGCGATACTTAGTTGCCTGTTTTTTGCCCTGACCGTGTTCGCGCCCTTCAGCCGCGCAAATGCGTGGAACAAGAAGACCATCTTTACTTTTAGCGAACCGGTTGAAATACCAGGAGTGGCTCTGCCTGCCGGCACATACGTCTTTAAGCTTCTGGATTCCGATGCCGACCGGGACATTGTTCAGGTGTTCAATAAAAACCAGACGAAGCTCTACGCCACGATTCTGGCCATCCCTGACTACCGCATGAATCCAACCGGAAAGACTGTGGTCACTTTCGATGAAAGACCGCATGATTCACCGCAAGCAGTGGCCGCATGGTTTTATCCCGGCGACAACTACGGCATGGAATTCGTCTATCCGAAGGAACGGGCCAGCCTGCTGGCGCAAGCCAACGACCGTCCGGTCTTGTCGCATCACGCTTCTCCGCAAGCCCAAGCGACAGAACTAAAGACGACACCGGTCGAAGCCGTCAATCCAGTAGGGAAAGAAGTTGAAATGGCAGCCGTGATTACGCCTCCTAAGGCGGCGCCTGCGATGCCGCATACGGCCAGCGATCTGCCATTGATAGGTCTGCTGGGTCTTGTGCTGGTCGGGCTAGCACTGGCACTCCCACGGCTGGCACGAGCCGGCTAAGGGAGGCCTGGCGGGATGATTCAGTGCTTCCCAACGCTGGCCACCCGTCGACCAGCATGGCTTCGTCCGGTGCGGGTCGCTCTGCTCGTCGTGGGATTGGCTCTGCTCAGCAGTGCCGGATACATCCTGCTCCGTGCGCGCGTATTCCAAATCTATGAAGGTCGAGCGTTTGATTACACCGCGCGGACGCGCGTGGAAGGAGATCGCTCCGAATCCGCCGCGTCGCGACCTCTCGCAAAGTCTCGGGCTCCGCGTCAATTTGTCGCCCTGCCTCGCAGGGGCGCACCGATTGCACGCATCGTGATTCCCAGTATCGGTTTGGACACGTTGGTTTTGGAGGGAGATGACGCTCGAACCTTGACACTAGGTGCCGGTCACATCCCGGGTACCGCGTTGCCCGGGGAACCGGGCAACGTCGGCATCGCGGGTCATCGCGATACTATTTTTCGCAGTCTTAGGCATCTCAGGAAGAATGACACAATTACGTTGGATACGACCGCTGCTCGGTATACCTATCGAGTGGAAGCTTTGAGCATCGTGCCGCCCAGTCAGAACTCCGTCCTGGCAACAACCCGCGGGCGTGTGCTGACCTTGGTCACATGTTATCCCTTCTATTTCATAGGAGCAGCCCCAGAAAGGTTCATCGTCCGCGCCCAACAGGTAACACCAGAAGGTCACTCTGCGAGAGCTAGCAACTCGGCTCTCAATGGGTGACGCGGTGCTACGCCTTTGTCTCTGCCAGCGGTAGCCACACTTGAAAGCGCGTGTCGCCAGGTTTTGAAGTGACTTGCATGTTTCCCCGATGTTTTCTTACGATGCGCTGTACCGTATCAAGCCCGAGCCCTGTGCCTTCGCCTACGCCCTTGGTTGTGAAGAACGGTTCAAAGATATGTGGCTGAACCTCCGGCGAAATGCCGGGCCCCGTATCCCCAATCTCCACGACAACGCAATTGTCATCGCGATAAGTGCGAATCCGCAATTCGCCCTTGCCGCCCATCGCGTCAATGGCGTTGTCAATAAGATTGGTCCACACCTGGTTTAACTCGCTCCCGAAAGAGTTCACCAGGAAGGGCACCTTCTGATAATCCCGCTGCACGTTCACGCCGCGCTTCAACTTGTGGTTCAAGATGGTGAGCGTGTTCTCCAGGCTTTTCACAATATCCACATTCTGAAGTGGCGCCTGATCCATGTAGGTATATTCTTTGATGGCGCGGACCAGGTCCGAAATGCGCGCGGTGCTACTCTCAATTTCATTCAGCAGATTGGCAATTTCGACGGCAGCGGCGATTCGCACTAAGGCGGCACGCGCTGTACCAGCGTCTAGTGTCCCAAACAACGACTCCAGCATTTCTGGCTGAACGCTCTTCCGTGCCAAATCCGCAGCGAGTTGCCACAAATCACTCTGACCGTGACTGCGTAGCAATGAGTCGAGCTTCTCTTCGAGATCGCTGGTAGCCAAAGGATCCGGAGGCGGCTGGTCAGGCTGGATGAAAAATGTCTCGAGTTTCTCGATTTCCGCTTTTTGAATCTGGGTCAAATCACGCCTTCCCAACTCCAGGCTGGCATTTTTGACTTTCTTAATGGTGTCGCGGAGTTGGCTTGCGGCGCGCCTCGCCGCGGAAGCAGGATTATTCAGCTCATGCGCGAGGCCCGCCGACAGCTTCCCCAGACTCGCCAATCGATCCTGTTGTTGCTCGATACGTGTGGCCTCTCGGATTCGATCGGCCATCAACCCAACCAGCCGCTTGGTCAGTTCCGGCATTTTTTGTATCAGCTCTGGGAACTTCGAAGCTGGAAATTTCAGAGCGCGACTGTCGGTTTCGGCCCGGCCCGTCACGGAAAACTGCTTCATCCTGGAAAACGGAAGCACTCCAGTAACTTCGCCCGGATCCAGCGAAAAAGCGAAGATCTCGCCGGCAAATTCGCCGCGCAGATGCAAGCTCCCCTCGAGCAAGACGTACATCGAGTCTGCTGGGTCGCCTTGCCGGGAGTAGACCTCTCCGGCTTTGAGATTCAACTCCAGCGATTGGCTGAGAAACCAGTCGAGCTGATCATCAGGTAAATCTGCGAAGATTTCGAAGCGTTGTAGTTCGGACTTTTCCGTCATGTTTAGACTTTACTTAAATCCCGTTTTAGACTTTGCTCAAATATTGATGAATGAATTGCACCGCGACGGATCCTTCGCCCACGCCTGAAGCCACACGTTTCACCGACCCATGCCTCACATCGCCGACCGCAAAAATGCCCGGCACATTAGTCTCAAGCAAATACGGATCACGCTCCAGCGTCCATCCTTTCGGGCGCTCGCCGTCATGAATAAGATCCGGACCGGTCAAAATAAAGCCGCGATCGTCGCGTTCCACAATCCCCGCCAACCATTCGGTCCGCGGGAGCGCTCCAATAAAAATAAACATCGAAGTTGCGGGCACACGTTCGATCTTGTTCGTGTCCGAGCACAGCACTGAAATTTCTTCCAGATGAGTGGTCCCATGGGCTTCCGCGAGACTGGCGTGCGCCCAGATGGAAATATTTGGCGTATCTCTTATTTGATCAATCAGATATTGCGACATCGTGCTCGCCAGCGAATCGCCGCGCACGAGGATTACAACCCGTTCCGCATAGCGCGCAAAATTCATGGCTGCCTGCCCGGCCGAATTTGCGCCGCCCACAACATAGACAATCTCGCCCTTGCAGGCTATGGCCTCTGTTGCTCCGCCGCCATAGTAAATGCCCGCACCCTGCAAACGGTCGACTCCTTCTGCCGCCAGCCGTCGCCATTGCACGCCCGTTGCAATCATAAAGGCATGACAGGAAATCTCGCTTCCGTCCGCCAGCTTGACGATCCGATAAGGTCCTTCGACGCGTATGCCGACAGCTTCCTGGGGCGAGAGAATTTCCACGCCGAAGCGTTGCGCCTGCACCACCGCACGCCTCGCGAGATCGCCGCCACTCAATCCCATCGGAAATCCGAGATAATTTTCAATCCGTGAACTCATGCCCGCCTGCCCGCCCGGCGCTTCGCGCTCGATCATCACCGTATGCAGACCTTCCGACGCGCCATATACCGCCGCTGCTAAACCCGCAGGTCCTCCGCCCACAATCGCAAGGTCGTAAAAATCGGTTTGCGCGCGCGTCCGCAATCCTACTTTTTGGGCGACATCCGTGGGCACGCTTTCGAGGAATTTCGTGCCGTCGGGAAACAGCACTACCGGAAGCTGCGTCGCATCTGGCCCTAAAGCCTCAAGCAATCGTTTCGTCTCTGCATCGTTGGCGGACGCTTCTACATCGATCCATTGGTAGGGAACATGGTTACGGGCAAGAAAATCCCGTAATTCGTACGATTTCGGTGACCAGCGCGTCCCCAATACGCGAATCCCCTCAAAAGAGGGCCGATACGACGCTTGCCAATCGTCCAGCAGGTCATCCAGTTGCGGATAAAGATGCTCCGCGGGCGGGTCCCACGGCTTCATGAAAAAATAATTTATGTTCGCCTGATTGATGGCGCTGATGGCAGCGTTCGTATCGGCGTACGCGGTGAGCAAGGCACGCTTGGCTCCGGGGAAGATGCGCATGCCTTCCTGCAGAAACTCCACGCCATCCATGCCCGGCATGCGTTGGTCTGCTAACAGTAGCGCGACATTGTCATTGCGAACCTTCAGTTGTTTCAAAAGGTCGAGCGCGACCGCCGGGGAGTCGCTCCCAATTACGCGGTAAGTGGCGCCGTATTGTGAGCGTAAATCTCGTTCAATCGTGCGTAATACATCGGAATCGTCGTCAACACTGAGTAATATCGGCTTCGGCATGTTTCGTTCGTCAGGGTTGTAGTTTAACTTAGGTTGCGGCTGCTTAGATGGACTTGAACTTTTAGATGTTCACATCCCGCCGGAGGTCGCGTTTTTTGTCCAAGGCCTTCCATGGCAATTGACGCCCGTGGAGATGCGGCATCCGCATTCCAAATTGCCACGCTCCAAGGTGTAGGATGAGGCGAGAAGCTAGGAGAACTTGGCATGAACGTTTGGACGCGTCGTGATTTTATGCGAGTGGGTGCTAGCTCGGCCGCAGCTGTAAAGATGACCCTCTTGGAGCCAGCCGCGCTCTGGGGAACTGCACGCCCTATCGCGCCGAGTGATCGCTTACGCTTCGCCTCAATCGGCACCGGAACGCGGGGTTGCGAATTGCTCGCCGCGTCTCTCGCCGTCCCCGGAGTCGAATGCGTAGCCGTATGCGACCTCTATGACAGCCGCCACGAGGCAGCCCAGGAATCCGTGAAGAGCAATGTTCCCGCGACCAGGAACTACAAAGAGATTCTCGACCGTCAAGATGTTGACGCCGTAATCGTCGCCGTTCCAGACCATCAGCATCGCAAAATAGTAGTGGACGCGTGCGCTGCCGGGAAAGACGTCTATTGCGAGAAGCCTATGTCCCACACGGTGGCAGATGGTTTCGCCATGGTCGATGCGGTTCGAAAAAACAACCGCATCTTGCAAATTGGCAGCCAGCGCGTGAGCTCGATTGTTTACGAAAAAGCCCGCGAGATCTACTCATCCGGCATGCTGGGTGAAGTTTTCTTTATCGAGGGATCGTCGGACCGTAATTCGCCGAGCGGCGCGTGGGTCTATCCGATCCCTCCCGACGCTAGCGAACAGACCATCGATTGGGAGGCATTCTTGGGCGATGCCCCGAAACGTCCCTTTGATGCGGCGCGATTCTTCCGCTGGCGCTGCTTCTCTGATTACGGCGAGGGCTTGGCCGGCGATCTGTTCGTTCATCTGCTCTCGGGAATTCACTTCATTACCGGAACCAACGAAGTTGCGACGCGAGCCCAAACCAGTGGCGGTCTTTTCCATTGGAAAGATGGGCGCGACTTCCCCGACGTCATCGAAACCCTCTATGACTATCCCAAGTTTCGCGTCCTTCTACGCTGCAATCTGAATAACGATGGCGGCGAGCCGATTCGATTTCACGGCACCAAAGGCACCATGGAAATCATTGGCCAGACGCTGACATTCACGCCACAGGACATCAGTCCAAAACCCGAGACATATTCCACCAAGGGTTGGCCGGAACGCCTCCGCAAGCAATACTTGGAACAATGGGCTCTCGACCATCCATTGCCCGGTCCGCTCGATTATCAGGCCATCGAAGCAGAAACGTTCACCGCGCCCTTCGGATACAGCGACGTTTCGGCGCATGAGGCCAACTTCTTCAATGCCGTTCGCACCCGAAAACCTGTCATCGAAAACGAAGACTTCGGCAACAAAGCCGCTATCGGTTGCCATCTGGCTAATTACGCTTACTTCAAAAACACAATCGCCGTTTGGGACGCCGAAAAGAAAACGATTCGCGGATAGAATCGAGCGAAACACCGGGGGGGTAATATGCGGAGCATTTCAAGAAGGGCATTCTTACAAACAGCGTCAGCATCCTTAGGCGCAGCGGCGTTGTGGAAGTTCACCCCGCCGCTCATGGCGAATCCTTTAGGCCTGCCGCTTGGATTGCAGTTGTACTCCGTCCGCGATCTTTTGCCTAAAGATTATGAAGGAACGCTACGTCAATTGGGCGCCCTCGGCTATCAGGAAGTCGAAGCCGCAGGATTTTTTGGACACACTCCTGCCCAGGTTAAGCAGGCAATGGACAAGGCAGGCCTGCGCTGCGTCAGTGCTCATTACGCACTCAAAGACTTGTTGCCGAAGCTGGATGAAACCATCCAGTACGGCAAAGACCTCGGTCTCAGCTACATTGTGTGCGCCGCGCCCTGGCTAAAAGATCCGTCAAAAGTAAAAGACCCAGGCTCGCGCGAAGCGAGAGACAAAATGACGCTCGATGATTGGCGCTGGAACGCCGAACAATTCAATCGCATCGGCGAGCGCGTCCATGCGGCCGGAATGAAATTCGCATATCACAATCACACCGCCGAGTTCCGCTCAGAAAATGGCGTGCTTTTTTACGACGAAATCATGCGTCGGACCGATCCGGCCAAGGTCGAAATGGAAATGGATTGCGGCTGGGTGGTCGTCGGCGGTGGCAATCCGGTGGAACTGCTGAAGAAATATTCGTCGCGCATATCCATGCTGCACGTGAAGGAATTTAAAATCAGCGGGCCCGCCACCAACGCTGCGCCACCGCCCTCCACGGAAATGGGCCGTGGCTCCATTGACTACCTTCCGATTTTTACGGCCGCGAAGAAAGCTGACATCAAACATATCTTCGTCGAGCAGGAGGAGTTTGACATGCCTCCCATGGACGCATTGAAGATCGATGCGGACTATATGAAAGCGTTGGCCGCGTAGGGCTCTCAGCGAAGGAGATTCCCGATCGCCAAGTCCAGCCCGACCATAATCGCGGAAGACGCTGGAATCACCAGCAGCGCCTTCTTCAGTCTCCGTGGATCGCCGCCGGCAATCGCACCGATAATGCGCGAACTCACCGCTAGTCCCGTCCATCCGCAAGTGATAACCAATCCGATCGCCGTGCTCGTCATCCGCGGAAACGCGTCGCCAACAATTGCAATGGTCGTGGGAAATACCGGTGCCATGCAAACACCCGCCAGAAACACCAGGGTCCCAACCACAAACGGCCTGTGCGCTCGCAGCATTAGAAATGTCGTAATGGCCATTCCAGCGGATGCAATCGTCGTAACCGTAATCGCGGGCACGTGAACCAGGATCGGTGACACCCCGAGCCGGCCGAGCAATAGACCGAGCGCAAAACCCAACGAAAGAATATTTAGCGCCTGCGATTCGGCAATTCCCTGAGCCACCAAATGGCGCGGCAGCCAGTTCCACACTCCCACTTCGCAGCCGATATAAAGAAAGTTAAACAGCCCGATTAGAACCAGCAGCGGCCGCCAGAGCACTGGCCCAGCGTCCGCGAGCACAAAGCCTCCCACTCCAGATGGACCAGGCATTTTGGTCGCAGCTTGAACCGCCAGAGTGACCACCGTAAGCGCAGCAATGCTGTAGCAAAGCCGCACCCAATTTTGCTTGAAGAGATTAGCCGAAATAAACGGCGTTGCCAGACCACCTAATCCAAAAAACAGATTCACCAGATTCAGCGCAATCCCACGATGCGCTTGCCCCACATCACTCACCAGCGAATTTGCCGCGGTCACCACCGTGCCGCCACCCAACCCGAGCAGAAAAAGCGTCACCAGAATGCTGCGATATCCGCGCGAGCGCGGCAACGCAAGCAACGCAATGCCAATCAAACTCAGGCCGATTACAAGGCCAATCTTCTTCCCTTCATTGTCCAGCAGCGGGCCGACGCCAAGCGACGCAAGAATGAGTCCGAGCGCTTGTACAAAAGCAATGGTCCCATTCTGGCTCGGCGAAAGACTATATCGCGCCGATAGCGTGGGCAAAATGGTGCCCAGCATCGAGGCAATCATTCCGTAGACGAAGATGGCGATGATGACGGCGAACATCAACATGCGGCGCACATCCTTTCCAGTGGTTCAGAGTGCAGCAACGTCAGCCCAACTTCGCGTGCGATTGCTTTGCAATACTGCATCAAGAATGGTCAGTTGCCGAACTCCATCGGCGAACTGCGGGTATTCAGGAACAGCGTCCGGCGACGTGATCGAAGAATAAAAGCGCCGGAATAATTGCTTAAACGTATCGTCATAACCTTCGCTATGGCCTCCGGGTAGGTCGGCATAGGTACGAGCGGCGGGCGCTAGCAAAGACGGATCTTTCACGAAAATTTCATTCCCACGATCTCTGTGTCCGATCCACAATTCATCAGGACGCTCCTGGTTCCATGCCACCCCCGCTCGTGTCCCATAGATTTCAATACTTAGCCGGTTTTTGCGTCCCGCAGAAACTTGGCTCGCCGTTACGCTGCCGCGAGCGCGTTCTCCCATCCGGAAAATAACCGCACCGAAATCCTCTGTCTCGACGGATGTTTCAATGTAGTCCTCAGGACGCAGCAGTTTATTGGCAAAAGTTTCCACAGCGCGCTTCGGCTGTTTGCGGACCGTATGAAAAGTTTGCAGGTCGGCGCAAAGCGAACTGACGCGCAGGCCCGTCACATGCTCGGCCATGTCGAACCAATGGGATCCGATGTCCGCCATTGCACGCGAAGCCCCGCCAGCCTTCGTATCCACGCGCCAATTCCAATCGGTGTCGTAGAGAAGCCAATCCTGAAAATAAGTGCCTTGAACTACGAGAATCTCGCCCAGTTCTCCGCTCTCGCGCAGGCTGCGCATCTGCTGCACCATGGGATAACAACGCAGGTTATGGCACACGCAATTACGCAACTTTTTCTGCGTGGCCAACCGAACCAGTTCTCCGCCATCTTTGCTGTTTGTCGCTAACGGTTTTTCGCACAACACATGCTTCCCCGCTTCCAGCGCTTCTTTTGCCATGGCAAAATGCTGCACGTTGGGCGTGCAGATGTGCACCGCATCAATCGACGGGTCGCGCAAAACTTCGTGGCAGTCGCTCGTCATCGTCGGAATGGAGAAGCCAGAACCGAGCCCTTGGGCAGCTTCGAGAGTTCTGCCCGCAATCGCAACCACTTCCACAGACTCCAGTCGCCGCAAGGCTTCCAGATGCACGCGCCCCATGAAGCCCGTCCCGAAAATGGCCGTCCGAATCACCTTCGTCATATTCGGCTCACACCCACCACGCCGCGCCCGGCTGTTCGCGAATCACTAGGCTGTTAAGAAAGTTTGCCGCTTTCGTCAAACCTTCTTCCGGAGAAAGCAGGCTGTCCTCATGCTCAATCGACAATACGCCGTCGTAGCCAAACATCCGCAGCGTGGAAATAAATTCGCTCCACCACTCAGCGCCGTGGCCGTAACCGCAGGTGCGGAAAATCCATGCTCGTTCGCGCTCCTGCGTGTAGCTTTTCGTATCGAGTACGCCCGTCAATGGAAGGTTCGTCGCATAAATTTGGGTGTCTTTCGCGTGCACATGAAAGATCGCATCTTTTAGCACACGCACGGCAGCAATCGGATCAATGCTCTGCCAGAACAAATGGCTGGGATCAAAGTTGCAGCCAACGCTCGCCCCGCCAATCGCTCTCAGCTTAAGCATCGTCTCCGGACTATAGACCACAAAGCCAGGATGCATTTCGACGGCGATCTTCACGCCATGGTTAGCTGCGAATTTTGCATGTTCCACCCAGTACGGGGCAACGACTTCATTCCACTGCCATTCAAGCACTTTCAGATACTCCGGCGGCCACGGACACGTCACCCAATTGGGCGCAATGGCATTCGGCGAATCGCCGGGGCAACCGGAGAAATCAACAACCACGGGCACGCCCAATTTTTCAGCCAGCAGAATCGTTTTGCGGCTCACTTCCCGATCATGTTGCGCTCGCGCTTTATCCGGATGCAGCGCATTACCGTGACAACTCAACGCGCTGATGCTCGCCCCGTGATCAGCGAGGCTCTTCTTGAATTCGGCCAGCGCCTTCGCATCCTCAAGCATCGTCAATTTGCAATGTGCGTCGCCCGGGTAATTCCCCGTGCCCAGTTCGACGGTATCGATTTGCAGAGTTTTAAGTTTCTTGAGGACCGCTGGCAAGGTAAGCTGCGACAACAGCGGCGTGAACACTCCGACGCGCATGGCGATTCCCTCATCTCTTGACTGTTGCCGATTGAAACCGCCGATGCCTCGCGGCGGTGTGGCTATTTTATTGCAGGTTTGTCCGGAGGAAGCAATTGATAACTGACGAACGCGAATTTTGTGCTGTCCGGCGACCACGAAGGCACATTGATCGTGCCTTGTCCGCCAAAAAGCTTGACCAGCACTTCAATCTTCGTCGTGTCGACCTTGTCGTCAACAATGCGCGCCAGCCGCAGTTGTACATCTTTGTTGGGCGGGTGCCCGACCACGTCGCTGCCATACGCTAGAAACACCATCCATTTGCCATCGGGCGAAATGTGCGGGAACCAGTCATTTGAAGCGTCGAACGTGATCTGCTCTTGCTGGCTGCCATCGGCCCGCATCCGCCAAATCTGCATGTGGCCTGTGCGCTCGGAGTTGAAATAGATATATTTCCCATCCGGCGAATACTCCGGGCCGTCATCAAGTCCCTTGGCCGTTGTCAGCCGTGTTTCTTTCCCGCCCGCGAAGGGAATGGTGTAGATATCGAACTCCCCATCGCGCCGTCCTACAAAAGCCAGCGTCTTGCCGTCCGGCGACCATCCGTGCCAGTAGGAAGGCGAATTTTCCGTGAGGCGCCGGGCCGTCCCACCGCTGATTGGTACGATGTACACGCTCGATTCGCCGTCTGGCTGCGACCCGTCGCTGATCGCAAGCCATTTTGAGTCGGGGGAAATCCCATGATCGTTGTTGCAATGTATTGCCGTCCCCGTGTCAATGACCTCGGGCGTCCCGCCTTCGACGGGCAAACGCACAATTCGGCCTTCCCTGTTAAAGAAGAAATATTTGCCGTCATGGCTCCAGTTGGGGGCTTCAAAATGGCTGGCCGCTGTGTAAACTACATGCCGTTCGCCGGTCGCAATCTCCACCGTCTCCAGCGAACTATGAAGCACAAGTGCTGGGGCGCCACTCGTTTGCCCATTCTGGGCGTGTAGAAAGCTGCTTCCCGCAACAAGAAATAGAAAAACGTAAGTCAACATAGCCTCGCCCGCCTTCACGCTGCTCAAGCGTACTCTGATTTCACAATCAGGCAAAATTTTAAGAAAATTGAATGGAAGATGCAAAAAAATACACGCGATACGGATTTCCAGCTTTTCGCTGACATCCGCTCGCGCGTATTGTGCGCCGTCGTATTGTGTGCCTTCGCTAAGTGCGCCGCGTTCTCTTAGACTGTCGCTCCAGCCGGCTCCTGGAAGCTCGTCTTCTCTTCCTCGTCGTAAGCCACGTGGGAGTGTGTCTTTGCCACCAGCATGTAAATCGAAGGCACCACAAACAACGTGAATGCCGTGCCGATAATCATGCCGCTGACCAGCATAATGCCGATGCTGTTTCTCGCGCCCGCGCCAGGCCCGGTCGCAAACACCAGCGGGAAATGCCCGAATACGGTCGCTGCCGTCGTCATCAGAATCGGCCGCAATCGCGTGGTCGCCCCTTCGATGATCGCTTCGAGCTTCGTCTTCCCTGCCTCTTGCAATTGGTTGGAGAATTCCACGATCAGAATTCCGTTTTTCGAAATCAATCCCACCAGCGTAATCAGACCGACTTCGCTGTATATATTCAGCGTCGTGAAGCCGAGGAATGAGAACAACAGTGCGCCTGAAAGCGCCAGAGGCACCGACCCCGCCAGAATGATGAACGGATCCCGGAAGCTCTCAAACTGCGCTGCCAGCACCAGATAGATCAAAATCGCGGACAGCAGGAACGTGCCAAGAAATTTGCTGCCCTCTACGCGAAGCTGACGCGATTCGCCCGCGTAGTCAACCGTGAAACCCTGCGGCAGAATCGCTTTCGCCTGGTCCTCGAGAAAAGTCAGGGCTTTATCCAGCGGAACATTCGGCGGAATAACGCCCTGCACCCGCACCGCGTTCAACTGCTGGAATTTATTCAGCGAGCGCGGCTCCGTCGTCGTCTTCAGCGAAGCGAACGTCGAAAGCGGCACAAGTTGATTGCTCGAACCCTTCACGTAAATCTGCGAAAGCTGATCGGCCGTTAAGCGGTCCACGCGTTTGATCTGTGGAATCACTTTGTAGCTTCGTCCCTGAATGCTGAAGCGGTTCACATAGTTCCCGCCCAGCATCGTCGAAAGGTCCGCGCCCGCCTCGCTGAGGTCCACGCCTTGCGAGCGAAGTTTATCCCGGTCAAAAACCACCTCGGTCTGCGGCTGGTCAAACTTCACGTCCACATCGGCATAAATGAACATGCCACTGGCCATCGCCTTGCCCACCAGTTGGTTGGCAAATTCGCTCACCTGCGCCGGTTCAGCTGCCGAGTTGATCACAAAATCCACCGGAAAGTTGCCGCCGCCCGGCAGTGGCGGAGGCGTCAGTGGAATCACGCGGACACCGGCTATCTTCGATAGCGGTCCGGCAGATTCAACCAACAGTTGTTGAGCGGTCTTCTTGCGTTGGCTCCATGGCTTGGTCACCATGCCGCCGAAACCGCCGTCCGGACTCATGATCTGAAAAATACTGTCGCTTTCCGGAAATGAGTGATAAACGTCGTAAATCTCTTTTGTGAACAGGTCCGTTTGGTCCAGCGTCGAATTGGCCGACGACTGGATCACGCCAAAGACCACGCCCTGGTCCTCCTGCGGCGCTAACTCATGCTGCGAGAACATGTAGAACGGAACCATAAGCGCGGCGACGATGATCCATAGCGTCAGAACCACCGGCCGGTATTTCAGCGTTCCGGTCAGAGTGCGCGTGTAAAGCTTCCGAATGTGTTCAAACTGCCGGTTGACGATTCCCGCAAAACCCTTGTTGGAATCACCCGCGCGCAGCAACTTCGAACCCATCATCGGTGACAATGTCAGCGCAACGATGCCGGAAACAATCACAGCTCCCGCCAGCGTGAAGGCAAACTCGCGGAACAATGCGCCCGTCAGGCCGCCCTGAATGCCAATCGGCGCGTAAACCGCCGCCAGCGTAATCGTCATCGCGATGATTGGCCCAACCAGCTCGCGAGCTGCATCTCTCGCCGCGATGAACGGCGACTTGCCCATCTCCAAATGGCGCTCGACGTTTTCCACCATCACGATGGCATCGTCCACCACCAGGCCAACTGACAGCACAATCGCCAGCAGCGTCAGCAGGTTTATCGTGAAACCTGCGAGCAGCATCAGAAACACCGCGCCGATGAGCGAGACTGGAATCGCAACAATCGGGATCAGCACTGAGCGGAACGAGCCCAGGAACAGGAAGATCACAACAACCACGATCAGCAGCGTCTCAGTCAGCGTGTGCAGCACTTCGTTAATCGCATCTTGAATGTAGGCAGTTGAATCGTAGGGTATGCCCACCTTCATGCCCGTCGGCAACTGTGCGCGAATCGCCGGAATCTCCGCCCGCACCGCCTTGATTACGTCCAGTGAGTTGGCATTGGGAAGCACCCAGATGCCCATGAAGGTCGCATTCTCGCCATTGAAGCGGACATCCGAATCGTAATTTTCAGCTCCTAGCACAACATCCGCGATTTCGCCGAGCCGGACCACGACCCCTTTGTCCTGCTTAATCACCATCTGCTTAAAATCGTCGGCGGACCGCAGGTCAGTGTTCGCGATGAGGTTCACCGAAACCATGGTGCCCTTGGTCGCGCCCAGGGCTGAGAGGTAGTTATTATTCGCGAGGGCAGTCCGCACATCGGAGGGCGAAACTCCCCGCGCCGCCATCTCGTCAGGTTTCAGCCAGATGCGCATGGCGAAGGTGCGGTCGCCTAAAATGTCTGCCCGCTGCACGCCGCTGACGGCGCTCAGTTTAGGCTGGACCACGCGCGTCAGGTAATCCGTAATCTGGTTTTGGTCGAGATCTGCCGACGAAAATCCTATGTACATCGCCGCAAACTGTTGATCCGCCGTTTCCAAATCGATGACGGGAATCTGCGCTTCCGGCGGAAGGTCGTTGCGCACCTGCTGCACTTTCGCCTGGATTTGCGTCAACGCAGCAGTCGTGTCGTAGTTGATCTTCAGGTGCACCGTAATAGTGCTGAGTCCCTGCGCGCTGGTGGACTCCATGTAGTCGATGCCATCGGCGCTGGCAATCACGCGCTCAATCGGCGTGGTGATAAAACCGCGCACCAGATCGGCGCTCGCGCCCACGTAGACAGTCGAAACCTGAATGATGGCAATATCGCTCCGTGGATATTGGCGCACACTCAGCGAGCGAATGGCCTCAATTCCAGCGATCAGAATCACCAGATTCACAACGATCGCGAGGACCGGACGTTTGACGAATAAATCAGTAAACTTCATGGCCTCTAGCTATCCTCAGGCTTTGGAGCCGGGTTATTTTCTGGCTGAATCTTGTTGTTAATCAATACCGCCGCGCCATTGCGCAGCCGGAAGACGCCGGAGGTTACGACTTCGTCGCCGGCATTAACGCCGGAGATTACGCCCACCTGGTCGCCGCGAGAACCTTGCAGCTTCACGACTTGCTGCCGCACGCCGCGGTAAGTGTTGCCTTTCGGGTCTTTCATGTCAGTGACGATGTACACCGAATCCCCGTAGGGCGCATAGTTAATTGCGGACGCAGGCAGGGCAATCACCCGCTGGCTGGCGCCTAAAGGCAAACTCACTCTCACAAACATCCCCGGCCGCAACTTGTCCGCCGGGTTCGCCAGCGTCGCCTGCACTTGAATGTTGCGTGTGGACTCGTCCACCACAGAATCAAATGCATTGATCTTGCCGTTAAATCCAACTCCCGCCAGCTCGTCATTGGTTACCCGCACGCTCCGCCCAATGTTGAGCTTGCCGGTGGTTCCCTGCGGCACGCCGAAATTCACATAAATCGGATTCAGAGATTGCAGCGAAACAACCGCCGCTCCCGCCGCAAGATATTGACCAAGATTGACTTGGCGGATGCCAAGAATTCCAGAAAAGGGCGCGCGGATGGTCTTCCGCGCAATCGTGGCCTTGATGTCGTTGACCTGGCCATCGGCAACCTTCTGCTGCGCGTTGACGTTATCGAACTCAGTCTTGGCGAGCACGCCCTGCTGCACCAGCTGTTGCGTGCGCCCGTAGTTGATTTTCGCCAGTTCGCTTTGCGCTTCCATTTCGGCCAGTTGCGCCCGCTCCTGCCGGGTATCGAGCTCGACGAGCACGTCGCCTTCATGCACCCACTGGCCAGATTCGAAGTGAATCTTATCCACCGTTCCCGGCAAGTCGGCGCTTACCGTCACGCCATGGATGGCGGCGACCGTGCCAATGATATTTAGCGTTGGCGGCCAAGTTTCTTCCTTCGCGATGGTTGTAGTCACCGCGGTTGGCGGCGGCTGGAAACTCGCACCCATGGCGATCGCCGTCTTAATCTGGCGGAATTTCACAAATCCCAGGCCACCCAGCACCAAGACCACTACAGCCAACATAAACAACATTCGTTTCAACATAATTTTGAGCGTGCTCCGTAACAAAACAAAGAACTTAGCTTTGTTTTAAAATTGTTTAGACGGCGTTTGCGCGGTCACGACAACAGGTCATTGCGAAATAGATTGTCCCTATCGGCGATTGGATTCAGAAAACCGCAGCGAATCAGACTCAAGACAAAAAATCCCGCCGGATTCCTGGCGGCTCGCCTCCCGTGACTTTAGCGCGCGGGGTTCGTGTCTAGTAACCTGGGTAACCTGCCTGTAACCTCAGCGCTGTGGTATAAAACCAGCAGCACTCGCAAAATTCGACAACGTATATCTGTAGGCGGATGTCTGCGCTTTGCCGTACGCATTCACCGCGTAACTTGAGGGAAAGTCTTTGAGTTTCATCAACTTTGCAGCCCGCGAAATCAATTGCAAAATCGTCTATTACGGCGCCGGGCTGGGCGGTAAGACCACCAATCTGCAACATATTTACCAGAAAACCGCCGAACAACAAAAAGGAAAAATGATCTCGCTGGCGACGGAGACGGAGCGTACCCTTTTCTTCGACTTTCTGCCGCTCGATCTCGGGTCGGTGCGCGGCTTTAAGACCCGCATCCACCTGTATACCGTGCCCGGCCAGGTATTTTATGACGCCAGCCGCAAACTGATCTTGCGCGGCGTGGACGGCATCGTGTTCGTCGCCGACTCGCAGGAAGCACGCATGGACGCCAACATCGAGGCCCTCGACAACCTCGACTCAAATCTGAAAGAACACGGCTACGATTTCAAGAAAATTCCCTACGTTTTGCAGCTGAACAAGCGCGACCTACCCAATGTGCTGCCGGTCGCGGCCCTCGAAAAGGAACTTCGCCGCAAGGACGAACCTATCATCGAAGCTGTTGCCTTCCAGGGCCCTGGCGTCTTTGAGACGCTGAAAGAAATCGCCCGCCAGGTGTTGCTGGAATTGAAGGCCGGCGGATAATTTTAGAGATGCGGACCAAGCACGGCCTTCGCCTTGCAGCTCAGGCCAGGCTCTTTGGCCCTCCCGACGGCTTCTTACGCTCGCTCAGGATGACAATCCAATAAAAAAGCGCGGCTTTTTAGGCCACGCTTTTATTTCTATCTACTTCCATCGTAGCATATTGGAGGGGGTAAACCAGACACGGTTCGGAGGTTTATATCGTCCGTATTTTGAGCAACATCCAGCTCATTTCGCCTTCCCTTCTACTTGACAGAGTTTTCCACAGGACGGATTTGCACAGGATGTGACGGACGACCCAAAACCAGCCAAAACTTTGGTCATAATGCAAAAAGGCTGGCCGACGAGTAAACTTGGGTGGTATGCCGAAAGCCAAAGATAAACCGGATGCCCTTAATGACCTGCTTGCCAGCATGGACGAGTTGGTGGATTCGGCTTCAAGGCGAATGACGGCGGAAGAAATGCGGGACGCGAGTAAAGACATAAACCGCATTATTGACCGCGCCGTTGCTGCTCGTCCCTCACGGCGTCGCGAAACTGCATAACCCGCTCTTGTAATTTCCCTTTATCCATCTCTGGCTCTAGTCTTTTTAGAATCTGAACGAATTCCGGTTCGCATTCCAAGCCAGTTGCGACCAACTCGCGGATTCGATGCATGTCAGCCTTAAGCTGTTTCTTTGCTTCTTCGTCCTCGTAAGTTCGTCCCGGATCGCGGCGAGTTTTCGTCCATTTAGTCATTGATCGCCCTCTACTCTAGCCACCCATATTCAGGCGTTACACATGCGTCCAACGTCGATCCAACCTCCGGGAAACCCAACGATGGCGAGAATGGCAGATTAGGGAAACGCGGTCAAGGAAAGTGCCGGGACTTTTCATCTTCCTTTGTAAGCGGCTATTCGGCGCGGACGTGTTTTTTCTGCCAGACGGCGATTTGGTCGGCGGTGATGGGCTTCATGGCAGAGACAGTCTGTTTCACGGAAAGAAACTCGGGACTACTGAACAAGTAAACTTTTGAAGGCAAGCGTCGCCACTTCATGCGAGACCGACTCGACGCGGTTGCCGGGGTCAGGATGGTCGCTGAAGAACTGATCGAGTTCGCTGCCGCGGCCGCCAGCCTGGTCTTCGAGCTTGGTGAAGAATTCGGCCAGGGCATGAGGATCGTAGCCGGCGTCATACATGATATCGGCGCCGAGCAGGTCGGCCTCGGATTCAGACTGACGCGAATTTTTCAGAAAATAAGAACCGACTCCGAACGAAATGCCGAAGGCGGCGGCTTGCACGGCCGTGCTTTTGCCTAACATTCCAGCGAGAAGCGCGAGCGGGACTTCGGCGGCCATCTGCTTGCTCGCGGCGCGGGTGCCGTGGCGCTGCACGACGTGCGCGATTTCGTGGGCTAAGACGCCGGCGAGTTCGGCTTCACTGTCAGCAGCCTGGATGGTCCCGAGGTTGATATAAACGGTGCCGCCGGGCAGGGCGAAGGCGTTGATTTCTTTCTGGTTCACGACATGAAAGGCATAGGGCCAGGCCTCTTCTCCGTTCGACCCGCCGGGAGCGTGCGCGGCGAGTTTCTTGCCGAGATCGCTGACGTAGCGCGAGACCGGAGAAGAATCGGGCAAAAGCGGCAACCCACGGTTCATTTCAAGCGCGGCTTCTTTGCCGACCTGAAGTTCATCTTCGTGGGAGTATAGGTCGAATCCGGTGGTGGGCTGGACGCGGGCGTATGACAATGACGACGATGGGGCCAGCAGGGAAGCGATCAGCAGAGCGCGGACGAAGCCCGCGCGAACAACGAAATAGAGCGGCTTTGACACATAATCAGGGTATCTGAAAAGCGGCGGGGGAAAAGAGGGGGCTGGCCGCGGGTAGTGTCCTAACCCCGCACCCTGCCACCCGTACCCGCGGCGAAATCAGCGCTTTGTTGATGTTAGTCGCGCGAAGGGGGCATTGCCGCCGGGAACGAGTTCCGCGCGGGTGCCCGCCTTTGTGGTAATGGCCGTCAGCGCTGCGATTATTTCCCCAGTGGCTGCCAGAGCTCGATCTTATTGCCGTCTGGATCATAGATCCACGCAAAACGACCGTAGCTGGCGTCGTCGCGTTTGGGATCAATCTTGACGCCCTCGGCGGCGCATTTCTTCAAGAACGCGTCAAGATCATCCACGATGTAATTGATCATGAACGGCGCCGGGCTCGGATCAAAGTACTTTGTCTTGTTGGGGAAGGTCGCCCAAACGGTCATGTGTTCGGTATTTGGCGATGCCGGCTCGCGCCAATGGAAAGTAGTCCCCTCAGGACCGCTGGGAAGTCCAAGCGCATTTTTGTACCAAGAGCTAAGTGCCTTGTCGTCAGCGGACTTAAAGAAGATTCCACCGATACCGAGAATTCGTCCGGGGGTAGAAATGTCAAATGCCATCTGAGAACTCCTTTTGATTTCGGCGCCAGAGCTAACTGGCGCCGGTGACGCCGACTGCGGGCTGGTTTGCGTGAGATTGACCGCGGCGGCGGCTGCCGGCGGTCGCAGCGGCGAGGTTGTGTTCGCCCGGCTGACGGCAATCCAAAGGATGAAAGCGCCTACGATTGCAGCGAGCCCGAGCCATTTCTTAGTCATGATGAGGTCCTCCTGAAACGGCCACGCATTTTAGCGCGGAATCGGGTAGCAGGAGTTTTGGTGTCGGCAGTGTCGCGCGAGCTGCGGAGCTTTGCTCCGCTCGACGGCCGAGGGCGGGTGTCCCCACGTCGGATGGATGATAGGTCCCCCCTTTGGCAACGGCGGAGGGTGAGATCCATTAATGTCAGTGCAGGCTAGCGACTTACCTTGAACACGACTCCTTTGTTGAATGTGCCGCCGTAGATGGCTGTGCCGTATAAATTGCCCGAGGCGTCACCGAGCAGTGTGCCTTGAGGAACGCCACCATCGGTGCCGGCAGCGAAGCTATAAAGAATTGTTTCATCGCCGGCAGGCGACAGTTGAAAAACTTCCCCCGAGCCGTACTGCCCACCGTTTTCCGTCGTGCCGTAAAAATTGCCACGGCTATCGCGGATGAGACCGCCATGAGGGTAGAGACCGTCGGTGACGTTGAAGCTGTAAGCCACTCCTTCGTGCTGTTGGGAGCTCAATTCAAATATCGTGCCTGCATTGTATGGGCCGCCGTTGAAGGTCGGGCCAAAAAGATTGCCGTGCTGGTCGAGTATGAGGCTCGCCACCGGAGTCGATCCGTCGCGCGCAGCTCCTGCGAAGCTGTGAAGGATGGTGGATTGTCCACCAGACGTCACCTCAAACACTGTGCCCAGCCCAAAGCTGCCTCCCAGCATGGACGTGCCGTAAAGGTTGCCGAGCGAGTCCCGCACCAAGCCGCTAAGGTTTTGCGCGTTGCATATGTTAAAGGTTGTAAGTGAGTTAGCCAGCGTTAGCTTGAAAACGAGGCCGCAAGGATGAAGCGTGGTCGGCTGGTCACTCTGCGCGGTGCCATAAAGATTGCCCTGCGCGTCAGCGATTAAGGATGATTCCGGATAGGCACCATCGGTTCCATCCGCAAAGCTATGAAGTACGGTCTCGGCGCCTTCGGGAGTCACCTTGAATACGACACCGCACCCGCGGTGGCAGCGGGGCTGAATTGAGCCTCCGAATGCCGTCGTGCCGTATAAATTCCCACTGGAATCGCGAAGCAGACCCGCAACTGGAGTCGCACCGTCGGCTCCGCCCGTGAACGTATGTAGGACAGACTCGGTGCCATCGGGAGTGATTTTGAACACTACGCCGCACCCGTACGTGCAAGCTGAGAACGAACCTCCCTCAGAAGCGGTGCCGTAGAGGTTCCCTTCAGCGTCTTGAACAAGCGCGCCGTTGGGATAGGCTCCGTCAGCTTGACTAGCGAAGGAATAGAGCACGGTTTCCGTTTGCGCATGGGCAACCGAAGTTGCGTTGAGCGATACAGCAAATATGAACGCAAGAGCCATGGCATAGCGTCTCGTGCGCAGCGATCGAATCGATGAGACCTTCATAGCGCCTCCAAGGGTAAATTAGCACTCTTCAGGACCCAAGACGAGTACGGTCTAAGAGTCGTTCGTCCATGTCCTTGCGGCGGAAACAAGCGAGATCCTTCGGTACGCGATGAAAAGCACGGGTTGAGAAAATTCCTCCAGCAAAACAGAAAAAATGGCGCCGCTGTTTGGCGGCGCCGAGGGGTACAACATGCGGAAAATCGAATGCTTTAACTGCAACTCGCAACCCAAGCTATTTCAGCTCGGGATTGGGCGCGCCTCCGGGCGTGGCTCCGAGTTCGCGGCGGGGCAGCGGACGGGCTGCGCGGGCAGCGAGCGTGGGCGTGGCGGCGGCAGCGCCGTAACGCTCCATAAGCACGGGAACCATGGCTCCCTCGGCTTCTTTGACGAAGGTGATTTCGCCTTCGGCATTGAGGTCCACGCGGATGAAGTCGCCGAGCTTGACTTGTCCTGTGGCAACCAGATTCGCCAAGGGGAAGACAAGGTTCCGTTCGATGGCGCGTTTGAGATGACGCGCGCCGTATTTGGGATCGGTGCCTTCGTGCAGCAGGTAATTCTTAACTTTGGTGGTGCAGTTGAAAACGAACTGATTGGCGGGAGAAGCCATGAGCACGCGCTGTTGCACCATGCCCAGTTCGATTTCGAGAATCTGCTGCAAGTGTTCAGAACGCAGGGTCTTGAACACGACAGTCTTGTCGATGCGGTTCATGAACTCGGGCGAGAACTTGCGGCGGGCGGCGTCCACGGCGGTGCGCTCGATTTTGTCGTCAAAGCTGGCGTTGACTTGCATGGCTTTTTGAGCGAAGCCGAGTCCGCCTTCGACCAAGCCGCACATTTCGCTGGCCCCGAGGTTGGAGGTCATGACGATGATGCATTGCGAAAGATCGACGCGGCGGTTGTCGCCGAGGGTGAGCGTGGCTTTATCGAGAATGCCGAGGAGCAACTGCCAGAGCGAGTCGCTGGCCTTTTCGATTTCGTCGAAGAGCAGAATCGAAAGCTTCAGCTTTTCGGTGTGCCACTGGTTCAGCGCTTCCTGCGTGAGCAGAGGATGAGTTTCGCGGTGACCGAGGTAGCCCGGAGGCGAGCCGATCAATTTTGCGATTTCATGCGAGTGCTGGAATTCGGCGCAGTCGATTTTGATGCAGGCGCGCGAGTCGCCAAAGAGCGAATCGGCCATGGCTTCGACGACGCGGGTCTTGCCGGAGCCGGTCGGTCCGAGAAAGAGCAGGTTGCCCACGGGGCGCCCTGGAGCGTTCAGCCCGGCCAGAAACATCTGATAGATTTCGACGACTTTTTGGACGGCGGGATCCTGGCCAACGATTTTGCGGCGAATTGCGCCTTCAAAATCGCGGGCATCGGAACTGCGGAGAGTCGGGTCAAGGACGGAGCTGGCGACGGTCTTCATAAGGTTTTGACCCAGATAGATTCGGGCCTTAGGGTCCTTTCTAGCTGCTACCTGCCAGGGGTAAGTGCAAGCGCCTCACCAACTGGGAGTAATGGCGGAATCTTGGTAAATGAATGAGTTAGAGAGAGTAACCGAGGGTAATGGGAGATTTCAACGACTATCCGCAGAAGGGAAAGAGAAAAAGTTTTCACACACGCGGCAAGGGGAGTTCCGCGCGCGGTTGGTTTTGAGCAGTCGAGCGGCATTTCGCACTGTCTGTTTGGACGACCACCGCTACGCACGCGTTTTCAGCGATGGGCCGCTGACCCTCGGTAACTGGCAGCGAAATTAAGGCGTCGATACCATCCGAATCACCACCATTTTCAATGATTTGGAGAACGAACTTGCGACGCTTCAGCCTGCCCGCTCTTGCTTTTAGCCTGCTCATTTCACAATTTGTCCTTTTACAAACCAGTTTTGCCGCGGGCGCGACCGATGCTGCGACCAAGCCTGCGCATATGATTCCGGTATCGAAGACCGACGGTCACGCCGCGACTACGCCAGCTCCGGCTCTAATTCCGCCGATGGCGCCGGCGGGCAGCGCGTACTACGAAGCCAAGCGCGGCGACAGCATCAGCCTGGTGGCGCATCACTACATTTCGCAGACGTCTTATTTGACTTCATCGGAGTTGGCGGCGGCGATTCGCAAGGCGAACAACTTGCCCGAAGCGAGTAATGGATTGAAAGCCGGGCAGCAGATTCTGGTGCCGGGAATTTTGCCCGCGCCGATCGTCGAAAAGGCAGTCCCGATGGCAAAAGATTTTGAAGTCCGGGCGATTTATTTGACGGGCTTGATGGCGGGCAGCGACCACGGCATTCGCATTATCAAACGCTGGCGCGAAGTGGGCGGCAATGCGGTCGTTTTCGATATTAAAGACAGCGATGGCACGATCAATATTCCGTTTGAAAATGCGCTGGCTGGGCCGCACAATGTGACCATTCGCGATCTGCCGAAGTTTGTGCATTTCTTGCATTCGCAGGGCATGCATGCGATTGCGCGCGAGGCGATGTTCCGGGATGAACGGCTGGTGAAGATGCATCCGGAGCTGGCAGTGAAGTCGCGCAAGACGGGGCAGCCGTGGCGCGAGAACGGCAAGCTGGTGTGGACGGACACATCGAATCCGAAGGTGCAGGAGTATGACATCGCGCTGGCGAAGCAGGCGATCGCCGGCGGTGTAGATGAGGTCCAGTTTGATTACGTGAGGTTTCCGGCCGAGGGCGATCAAAAAGATGCGAGCTTTTATTTTCAGACGGCGCATCCCGATTGGCACCGCTCGGATGTGATCACGCACTTTCTCGAGCATGCCTATGGCGAGATTCATCCGACTGGTGTGCTGCTGTCGCTGGATGTTTTCGGAATTATGGCGTGGCAGCGGCCGGTGGATCTGGCACACACCGGGCAGGACATTGTGGGCATGGCAAAATATTGTGACGTGCTCTCGCCGATGATTTATCCGTCGCACTTTTTTGGCATGGACGGAATTGCGCATCCGGGGGACGCGCCGGAGCACTTTATTGGCGAGTCCATGGAGCGCTTTGAAAAAATCACGCAGGGCAGTGGAGTAGTGATTCGGCCGTGGTTGCAGGCGTTTGCGTGGCGGACAAAGACGTATTCGCCGCAATATATCGAGGTTCAGGTGCTAACGGCCAAAGACAAAGGCGGCGTGGGATTCTTGTTCTGGAACGCGAACAATAATTATGAAAAGCCCGATGCCGCTATGCCGGAGATGCGGGCGGCCAAGGGGAAGTATTTGCGCGGGGATGAGATGGGGACGGCGGTGAGGGCGAGCGTGCAGTAGGGGTTTACGGTTCTTAGGGCGCGGCCTGCGGGCCGCGCTTTTTTGTTTGGGACCTAGTGAGAATTCCTCGATGCGCCGGTGATGGGGATTAAGATGCGTGGGGTCCTTCGACTGTGTAAGCTCGTTCGCTTCGCGAACGAACTTACTTCGCTCGGGATGACAGACGGTTAGATTGTGTAGAAGTTGGCTTCCTACCTCTGGGTTTTGCTTCTCTTCGGTTCATCTGCGAAACTTGAAGCTCGTCTTTTAGAAAGACGACGCATGGGCCGCATTCACGTACTTTCCGAAGCTGTTGCCAACAAGATCGCCGCCGGCGAGGTCGTCGAGCGTCCGGCCTCGGTGGTGAAGGAGTTGCTGGAAAACTCGCTGGACGCGGGCTCGACGCGCATCAAGGTCCAGGTGGAAGCCGGCGGCAAGAAGCTGATTCAGGTCACCGACAACGGTTGCGGCATGCTGCGGGACGATGCGCTACTGGCGTTTGAGCGGCATGCGACATCGAAGTTGAAAAATGCCGAAGATTTGTTAAGCGTGGCAACGCTGGGGTTTCGCGGCGAGGCGCTGCCTTCGATTGCTTCGGTGTCGCGGCTGAGATTAGAAACGCGGGCGGCAGAAGAAGAGGCGGGAACGATCGTCGAGATCAACGGCGGCAAGATTTTCAATGTGGAAGAAGCTGGGTTGCCAGCCGGGACGGCGATTACCATCCGCGATTTGTTTTTCAATACTCCAGCGCGCAAGAAATTCCTGAAGGCCGAATCGACGGAACTCTCCCACATCGCGTCTCTAGTTACGCATTATGCATTGGCGCACCCCGATAAACATTTTGAATTGCACTCGGCTACAAATGCTTTACTGGTCGCGCCGCCGGTCGCGGGATCAAGCGAGCGCGTTTATCAGGTGTTTGGCAAGGAAGTGCTCGATCAGTTGATTCCGCTGGCAGCGTCGCAGCCGCTGGAGCGATTGGGAATTCCGCAGCCTCCGCCATGGCGGAGAGCGGCAGAACTCGAGCCGGAAGAAGAGAGCGCTCCAAAAAGTTTCGGCGATTTGCGGGCGCATGGATTTGTTTCGAAGCCGGAGATTCAGAAGCTCAACCGCAATTCGATTTATGTGTTCGTGAATGGGCGGTTGATTCGTGACCGACTGGTGATGCACGCCATCATCGAGGCGTACCGCAATATCATTCCGCCGACGGTCTACCCCGTAGTGCTCCTGTTTCTGGAGTTGCCGGTGGGCGAAGTGGATGTGAATGTCCATCCCTCAAAAACAGAAGTGCGTTTCCGCCAGCAGAGCGTGGTGCATGATTTTGTGCGGGAGTCGGTACGGGCAGCGTTGATGAAGGCGCGCCCGGTGCCGCAGTTTATGGCCGAGATTTCCGCGCATCCGACAGCGGGCGCGTCGCTTAGTCAGAGCGGAATCACCCCGGGAGCTTCGTCTGGCATGTCGTCAGGCGTACGCGGAGTGACGGTGGACATTGCGGCGTGGCGGGCGGTGAATACTCCACCGGGCTTCGCCTTGCAGCCACAGGAGACGCCGCCGGAAACGGCCCGACTGGGATTTGGCAATGACGCGATCACGGTGGAGGCGAATGCGGCGGTGGCGCTGGCGCCGGTTCCCGACATTTCGATTGCTTCTAATAAGGGAGATGACAGTTGTGCGCCGCCCATTGATGACATAGTCGAAACTTCGAACGAGTTAGCTCCGGCGCTGGCTTCGCTCAAGCCTCTGGGGCAGATTCGCGAGTCGTTCATTCTGGCGGTGAATGGCGAAGGCTTGTGGATCATTGACCAGCATGTTGCGCATGAGCGCGTGCTATTCGAGAAAATTCTGAAGCAGCGTTCGGCGCAAAAAGTCGAAAGCCAGCGTTTGCTTATGCCGCTGGTGCTGGAGCTGGCTCCCGCGCAACTGGCGGTGTTTGAGGAAATTTGCGGCGAACTGAACCAGAACGGATTTGAGGCTGAACTTTTTGGAACGCGCAGCGTGGCCATCAAAGTCGCTCCGGCGGGCGTGGACGCGGCCCAGGTCGAACACATGCTGCATGAACTATTCGAGCAATTCGCCAAAGAAGACCAGGCGCTGAATCTGGAGAAGATTCGCGCGCGGATTGCAGCTTCGATTGCGTGCCATGCCGCGATTAAAGTCAACATGCCTCTGGAGCAGAACAAGATGGAATGGCTGCTGGCGGAGCTGGCGAAGACGGAGTGCCCGATGTCGTGTCCGCACGGGAGGCCGGTGGTTCTGCGATACTCAATGAAGGACATTCAGCGGGCGTTTAAGAGAATTTAGCAGCGGCCGTTGGCCGTTAGTCGTTAGCAAAAGCAAAAACGGAAGACGCTTGCCGCTGATTCCGACCCCTAACGACTAATGGCTAACGACCAACGGCTGTTTTTATGACTGACCTCGAACTCGAACATCTTCGGCAAGAGAAGTGGCGGCTCAGCGGAAAATCCGTGCGGACCGTCGAAGAGGCACGTTCGTTTCTCGAGTCGGTGGGATTTTGCACGTTGTATCCGCAAAGACCTGCGTTGCTCGCGCCCACTTTCCTGGGGGCGTGGATCGGAGCCGACGACCGTTTGCCGACATGGCAGCACGCGTTTGCGGACCAGCGCGCCAAAGACGCGACCGAGCTGATGGTGCGGTTGCTGCGCGAGCGCGACGTGTATGAAGCAAATCTGTTTGGCGAGAACAATCCGCTCTTGGTCGCTGCGTCGGTGTTCCCTTATTTTTATGCGCTGGTGGGCGAGCGCAATCCCAAGACAGCGCCAAAAGCAGGGCCGCGTTCGGAATATTCGCAACTGGCGTGCGACACGTTTGAGCTGATTCGCCGCAAGGGCCCGATTTCCAAACAGCAGATGCGGGAGGATTTGGGCGGCAGCGTTTCGTTGCCTGCCCTCGATGGCGCGCTGGTTGAGTTGTGGTCGCGGCTGCGCATCACGCGGGTGGATTACAACGCGAACGACGGCTCGTCGTGGGACGTGCTCTACCGCTGGTCGCCGGATGCGGTGCGCGACGGCATGAATCTGGGTGTAGGCGAGGCGCTGACCGCGCTGGTTTCAAAATATCTGGGATGCGTAATTGCTGCCGACCAGGCCGAACTGGATACTTTCTTTGGGAATTTCGTCCCCCGCTCGCGGGTTAAAGAAGCGGTCAACGCGCTGCTGGCGGCGCGGGAGCTCGAGTTTGTGCGGGTGGGCGAGCGGACGCTGGTGCAGATTGCATCAGCTAAGACGGAAGTTCGCAGTATGCCGCGGATGCAAAGAGCGCGGTAGGCATCAATAACGGTCTAACACCTTGTCATTCCGAGCCAGTTTTATCGGCGAGGAATCTGCATTTGCCCCCTCTGCACCTTCCCACGCAACACTTGCGCGGAAAATTAGCGCAGGCCACAGGCGACGAAACGCAGATTCCTCGTCGCTCTACTCCTCGGAATGACAAGGTGGTGAGAGTGGAAGACGGGAAAAGCGGCCCTGCTCCGCCACTACCCAAAACCTTGTCATTCCTCGTCGCTGTGCTCCTCAGAATGACAAACTGGAGAGGGCTGCTATCATGACGAGTCGCAAACCTTTCGTTCACAAACTCGTCCAAGAGGTTATATGAACCGTCTTCTTGCCTGTTTCGCTATCACTGTTCTTGTATCGTCCCTGTCTTTCGCGCAATCTTCCGCCCCCGCGCTTCCGTACTCGCCGAGTCTGGACGTCACTTCGATGGATAAAACTGTCGATCCGTGCGTTGATCTCTACACCTACTCGTGCGGCGGATGGCAGAAGAAAAATCCGATTCCGCCGGACCAGACCTCATGGAGCGTCTATGGAAAGCTCTATCAGGACAATTTGATCTTTTTGCGCGGAATTCTGGACGAAGCTGCGGCGAAGCAGGGCAGCCAGACGCAGGCCATGCAGGAAATCGGCGATTTCTATGGCGCGTGCATGAACGAGAGCGCAGTCAATCAACGCGGACTGGCTGCGATTCAGCCGCAACTCGACGCCGTTGCGAATTTGAAGTCGGTGCACGACTTCGCCGCGTTCACTGCGAACCTCACCTTACCCTTCGGCCGCACCATTCTATTTGATGGCGGATCGGGACAAGACCCCGACAACTCCGAGCAGTACATCGCCGACCTCGACCAGGGCGGACTCGGACTTCCCGACCGCGACTACTACACCAAAGACGACGCGAAATCGAAAGAGATCCGCGAGAAATACCTTCAGCATGTGCAGAAAGTATTTGAGTTGCTGGGCGACAAGCCGGAAGTTGCCAAGACGAACGCCGACACCGTCATGCGCATGGAAACCGCGCTGGCCAAATCGCAATGGACGCGGGTGGAGCGGCGCAATCCTTACAATTTGAAAAACAAAATGAAGATGGGGGACCTCGAAGCGCTGGCTCCGAACTTCGACTGGGCGACGTACTACCGCGAGGCGAAATATCCGCCGTTTGAAATCGTGAATGTGGATGCGCCGAAGTTCTACAAGCAAGTGAACGAATCTTTGGCCAGCGAATCGCTGGACAACTGGAAGACGTATTTCCGCTTCCACGTGGCCGATTCCTATTCTGCATTTCTCTCGCAACCGTTTGTGGATGAAAATTTCAGTTTCTACCGCGCCTACCTGCGCGGAGCCAAAGAGCAGCAGCCGCGTTGGCGGCGCTGCGTGCAGTACACCGACTACAATCTTGGCGAAGCGCTTGGTCAGGCATATGTGCAGAAGGTCTTCTCGCCTGAACTTAAAGCTGACGCGCTCGATATGGTCAACCGCATTGAAGAAGCCATGCGCGAACGCATTGGGCAACTGGATTGGATGAGCCCTGAAACCAAGAAACAAGCCGTCATCAAGCTGGGCGGCATTCGCAACAAGATTGGCTATCCCGACAAGTGGCGCGACTACAGCTCCATCAAGCTGGTGCAAACCGATTTCGCCGGCAATATCGAACGCGCCGGTTCATTTGAGCTGCACCGCCAGATCAACAAAATCGGCCAGCCGGTGGACCACGGTGAGTGGGACATTTCTGCCGCCACGGTGGACGCTTATTACAATCCGCAGATGAATGACATTAATTTCCCGGCGGGCGTGTTGCAGCCGCCGCTTTACGACCGCAAAATGGACGACGCTCCCAACTACGGCAACACCGGCGGCACGATCGGCCACGAATTGACGCACGGCTTTGACGACGAAGGCAGCCAGTTCGACGCCAAGGGAAATTTGAAAGATTGGTGGACGAAAGAAGACCGAGAAAAGTTCGACGCGCGCACCAAGTGCGTGGACGACCAGTATTCGTCTTACGTCGCCGTGGACGATCTGCACATCAACGGGAAGCTGACGCTGGGCGAAAACGTTGCCGATCTCGGCGGGGAGATTCTCGCCTTCCAAGCGTGGCAGGAAAAAACCAAAGCCATGAACCTGCAACCCGTGGACGGCCTCACGCCCGAGCAGCGCTTCTTTGTCGGCTTCGCGCAGTGGGATTGCGCCAACGAACGTCCGGATGACATTCGCGTGCGCGTGGCGACCGATCCGCATTCGCCGGCGAAGTACCGCATCAATGGTGTGGTGGTGAACATGCCGGAGTTCGCGAAAGCGTTCAACTGCAAAGCTGGCCAGCCGATGGTGAAGGCGTCGGATCAGGTGTGCAGGGTGTGGTGATTTAGCTGGCATCGCTCGGTATAGAAACGTCTATGCCACCAACAACATTGCCGCGGGTAGCCCATTGAATCAGGCCTTTGGCTTCAGTGCGCGGCAAATGACTAAGTGCAACCGAACGCCCTTAGGGCTTTGCAGGCAGCGGCTGCCAGAGCTCAATCTTATTGCCGTCCGAGTCATAGATCCAGGCAAAGCGGCCGTAGGATTCATCCATACGTTTGTCGTCAATCTTGACTCCCTCTTGTTTTAAGCGGGCAAGCAAAGCGTCCATATCGTCCACGATGTAGTTGATCATGAAGGGCGCGGGGCTGGGATCGAAATACTTAGTCGTGGAGGGAAAAATCGTCCAAACCGTAACGTGTTCCTTTTGCGGGTCATCGTGTTCGCGCCACGGAAGCATCACGCCTTCGCCTTTATCGGCGAGTCCAAGATGCTTCGCATACCAGTCGCGCATCTCATCGCGATTGGCGGATTTGAAGAAGACACCGCCGATTCCAATGATGCGCCCGCGCTGCTCCACTTTGGCGGGCGGCTTCGACTCTTCAGGTTGCGGAGATGGCACTTTCTGTCCTCCCATTGAGCTGGCTGAGATGAGCAACACCGAGCCGAGCGCAATTGTGCTCCAGTGTATTACTCGCATCGGCGGATTATACATAGGTTTCGATTCGAGCTGGTAATTGATAAAGGGTTCGCCAACTGGCGCCGACGAGAAGGGCGTAGATGCCGTAGAGTTGACGGCGTTGAGATATGCCCTCGCGGCGATGGCTTCCGCGACTAGTGGTCGAGAGGCAAAAGGCCGCGCTACTTTTTGAAGTAGGTCAACGCGGCGATCACTAGCAAGACAATGGTGCCGATCCAAAGAGTTGAATCGCTGAATCCTGTTTTCTTGGACATGCGAATTATCTTAACGCTGAGGGCGCGGATTGCCGAGTAAAATTTTGTAACAGGGAATAATATTACAAACCATCTATCGGACTAGTCCGCGGAGGATTCCAGCGCCCCGCCTGGAACGATGCCGTTCCTGCGGGATGACACGTGCCTTAGGACTAATCCCTTGCGAGCAGTTCCGGCGTTGACTTTCGACCCAGCCGACACCTACCATAGCTGCGCTATCGTAGCGCCACTGAATCGGCCATACTAACTTCGGACCAATACGCGCCGGTCAAACTACGATTTGTCAAAAAATGATCGGGCAAACTGTTTCCCACTATCGGGTTATCGAGAAACTCGGCGGCGGCGGCATGGGTGTGGTGTATCAGGCCGAGGACTTGCGGCTGCACCGCTTCGTGGCCCTGAAATTCCTTCCTGAAGAAGTCACGCGCGATCCCCAGGCGCTGGGCCGGTTTCAACGCGAGGCGCAGGCAGCGTCGGCGCTGAACCACCCCAATATCTGCACCATTTACGACATCGGCGAAGAAGATGGGCGCGCCTACATCGTGATGGAGTATCTCGAAGGCAAAACGCTCAAGCACATGATCGAGAACCATCCGTTGGACCTCGACCGCTTGCTGACCATTGCGATCGATGTGGCGGATGCGCTGGATGCCGCGCACGCCAAGGGAATTGTCCATCGCGACATCAAGCCGGCGAATATTTTTGTCACTTCGCGCGGGCACGCGAAGATTCTCGATTTCGGGCTGGCGAAAGTAACGGAAGCGGAAATCAAGGCCAGCGAAGCGACGCTCGGCCTGAGCGACCAATTTCTTACCAGTCCGGGTTCGGCGCTGGGTACGGTGGCCTACATGTCGCCGGAGCAGGTACGGGGCAAACCGCTGGACGCGCGTACCGACCTGTTCTCGTTCGGAATCGTGCTCTATGAAATGGCGACGGGTTCGGCGCCGTTCCGCGGAGAAACGTCAGGTGTGATTTTCGACGGCATCATGAACCGTGCGCCGGTGGACGCAATCCGGCTGAACCCGACCCTCCCGGCAAAACTCGAAGACCTGATCAATCGCGCTCTCGAAAAAGACCGGGAGCTGCGTTACCAGCACGCATCGGACATGAAGGCAGAATTGCTGCGGCTGAAGCGCGATACGGAATCAGGACGCTCGCCCGCGGAGAGTTCGCGCTCAGGAGCGCACGAAGCAGCCCCGGCCGCATCGGGAGCGAACGCGCCCGTGAGTTCGGGGAGCATAGCCGCCGCAACGGGCTCGGGATCGTCGCTCGCATCGGCAACGTCGTCCGCGTCGGGTTCCGCGCAGCAACAAGTCCATGTTTCAGGCGTGGTTGCAACTGCCGCTTCAAAAAGAAAAATCGTGATCGGCGCCGCGATTGTGCTCATCGTGCTGGCGGTCGTTGGTGGACTCTACTGGCGCAGTCATCGCGCGCCGCTGCTCACCGAGAAAGATCAGCTGATTCTTGCCGATTTTACGAATCAAACTGGCGATCCGGTTTTCGATTCCACGCTCAAAGAAGCGCTGGCGATTCAGTTGGAGCAGTCGCCGATGATCCTGCTGGTCAGCGACTCCGAACTGCACAGCAATCTGCAATTTCTCGGCCAAGCCAAAGACCAAAGAATCACGCCTGAACTGGCCCAGCAAATCGGCCAGCGCCTCGGCGTGAAAGCTTATCTTGCGGGAACGGTCGCCACGCTGGGCACGTCGTACGTCATCTCGATTAATGCGGTCAATTGCGCGACTGGCGATGTTTTCGCGCGGGAGCAGGCGATGGCGCCGGACAAAACGGCTGTGTTGCAGGCAGTTTCCGATGCAGCCACAAAAATGCGGGCGCGGCTGGGCGAGTCGCTGTCTTCGATTCAGAAATTATCCACTCCGTACACGAATGTGACCACGGCATCGTTACAAGCCTTTCATGCCTTTTCGTTGGGCGAAGAAGAGCACCGCATGGGCCGCGATTTTCCCCAGGCAAGTTCGTTTTACGAGGAAGCGATTCGCCTCGATCCGGCCTTCGCCATGGCTTATGCGCGGCTGGGAGTGGCCTACGGCAATGCGGGCGCACTGTCCAAGGCAGAAGGATATTTGAAACAAGCGTACGACATGCGGCAACGCGTGACTGAGCGCGAGCGCATGTACATTGAAGCCCAATACGCGAGCGCCCAGTTCGATCTTCCCAAAGCGCTCGAATCCTACAAACTTTACGCCGCGACCTACCCGCGCGATGCGGCCGCATGGAACAATCTCGCCACGATTTACTCCTACCTCGGCGAAATGGAAGAAGCGCTCATCGCGATGAAAAAGACGTGGGAGATCGCCAAGTGGGACAACGTCGCGGCCAACAATGTCGCGGGCAATTTGCTCACGCTCGACCGCGTTCCTGAAGCTGAGGAATATCTCAAAGAAGCGGTGGCGCAGGGTGGCGGCGACGATGTGAATTACCGCGAAAATCTGATGATCGACGACTTCTTCTCCGGGCGCGATTGGGAAAAGAACCTGCAATGGGCCGCAGGGCAAGCTGGAGGCTTTGTCGTCGAAGCCGAAGCCGGCGCCATCTACTACTACCTGGGCCGCATGCACGAGGCGGACCGCCATTGGGATGCCGCCGCGCGGCGCGCCGAGCAGCAGCATCTGCCCGATGCGGCCGGCGGATTTTATGCTCTGCAAGCCGTGCATGACGCGCTGGTCTCCAATTGCCCTAGCGCGCTCGGCGCCGCACATCGAGGACTAGCCTTGGACCGCTCTATCGCAACGGTTCCCGACGCCACGCTGGCGATGGCGCTGTGCGGTGAGAGCGCAGCCGGAGTAAAGGAAATTGAGAGGCTGCGCGACGCTTCGCCCACGAACACTTTGGTGACAGAGATCTATCTGCCCGAAGTAAAAGGTGCGGCTGCGCTGGCGGAGCATCATCCCGAGCAGGTCGCGGCGCTGGTGTCACCGGCGTTGCCCTACGTTCTGGTCACCAAGCAACCGCATCTGGCTGGTCTCGCTTCACTCGCAGCGCATAACTACTCTCAGGCCATCACCGACTTTGAGCCGGGCACGCGCTACAAAGGACTTGCCATGCAGGAGGGCGGTGGCGGCGGGTATCAAGCGCCCGATTATGGCCTCTGCATGCTTGGAACCGCACGCGCGCAGGCGCAAGTGGACAAGACTACGGCCATTGCAACTTATCAAAAGCTGCTCGACATCTGGAAAAACGCCGACGCCGATTTCACTCCGGCGCGCGACGCGAAAAGAGAATTCGCCGCGTTACAAGCTAACCCGCATTGAGCTCAGGCGCGGGCTCGCGAGGCCGCAAGCTTCTCCATAACAAGAAAGCCGCAATCCAGAATGCAAAAAGCGG
Organism: Terriglobia bacterium; assembly: GCA_963702965.1. Classification (GTDB taxonomy): domain Bacteria; phylum Acidobacteriota; class Terriglobia; order Terriglobales; family Acidobacteriaceae; genus JAJPHW01. Next base: position 1,264,743 of record OY969776.1, on the reverse strand, counting down.
CAGCAGGCTGGGCAATCCGTACAATCCGGCAAGTTCGCCGAGATTGAAGGCCGCAGGGCCATCGAAATTGCTTTCCTCAGCTGCTGTAAGCATCGTGGTGTCATTGATGGAGAGTTGGCCGTGCACGAAAGCAGGCAAAAGCAACTGCGGGATGGGGCAGCGATATTCATCCGGCGGTTGCGGCGTGGTGGAAACCGCGATCAGAGCAAACGAAGCGCTGATGAGCGCAAGCGCCAGCAGCGCCTTGCGTAAATGAGTTCGCCCGCGATTTGCTCCGCGTTCACGCAGATACTCGCCCGCATAATCATAGACCGGGGCCAAGCCCACGCAGAGCAGCGGAATTCCCGCAGCCATATAGCGCGGGCCGTAAGACCATCCTGCGGTCCAGACATAAAAAGAAGAATTGAACAGATAGTAGTATCCAGCCACAGCAGTGGCTGTGATGGCGGCGGCACGATGCGCCGGCTGTTTCCACAGTATTCGCAGGCCAAAGGGCGCGGCGGCGAGCACGGGCGCGGCAAAAAATAATCCCCGCCTGCAACCGAAGAGCAATTTAAGCATCACGTCGGGCCGCGGATAAGTCAGGCCCATATAGCCGCGCTTCATCCACGGGAACGCCCCCGCTTGATAGTAGGCATAGCTGGGATGAATAGCCGAGCCGAAAGCCGCTTTCTGATATGCCATCAAAACCGCGACGCAAGCCAGCGTCCCGGCAGCAAGACCGATAAGTGCACGCCAGCGGCGCTGCGGCCAAATCTCGGCCAAGGCGAAGGCTGCAACAATCGCAGAAGCAGGCAGAGCGGGATATTCCGAAACCGTGGCCCATCCCGCGGCAAGACCAACGGCCAGACCCAAAGGCAGATCGTAGCCGCTGGCATCCCGCAGCTTTAGCGCTGCGGCAAAAGCAAATAAGAGACATGCGCCCGTAAGTGCGTGTCCCCAGAACAACACGGCATACGCCCACATGGGATTCGCAAGGCCAAAAACGAGCATTGCAAAAGTAGCCGCGGCTTCACTGCCGCCGAGGCGCAAAGCAATCCAAAACAGACACAAACACGCGAGCGTTGTCGGTAAGGCAACAGCGAATAACGATGAGAAATAAGATATAGCAACAATCCCACGCGGCGAAGCGGGATCTACCCCGAACACAGGCAGCGCCGCGCGCGTAGCGGCTGCGGCTGGCAAAGCGAGAAACGCCAGTCCCGGCGCTTTGTCGGAATAAAAATGTCCGTTCGAGATGGCCTTGTCTTCAGTGTTGTCTTGATAGGCGTCAATCCGCAGCATGTGCTGCTCGAGCATGGCGCGCACCATATCGAAACGGGAATTCTGGTTCCAGCCTCCGGCAGGATAGAAGTAAGTGTAAGAGAAGAAGATCGCCACGCTCAGAACGAGCAGACGGCGCCGGGTAGCGGTTGTCATTGCGACGGATTTAAATCGCGGGGGAACGATTTGAACGCAGCCTCTTCACTCTTGCTCGCGGTTTTTTCGCCGTCCCCTGAAGATGCCTCAGTAAGCATGCCCTTCAAAACATAATAGGCTTCATCATTCGGATTTTTTCCCTCGCCACGTTCGACCGTCCCTTTGAAATCGAACGCGACGCCATGAACTACCGCGGTGGTGAAACTTATCTTGTTACCTTCCAGCTTGGCCTGCTTGAAAAACTGATTCAGAAATTGGCCTTTGTCACTGTCGAGGTCACCATAGCGGGAGACGAATCCGGTCAGACGACCGTCATCTTCGATATTAAGTTGGATAAATTCGCCATCGCGGCGAAAGGCATACATGCCGGAATAATCAGGAGTGGAAACTGCGGCTGCGGGCGCTGCCGACGTCTGGGCGGCCACCAGACGAACTTCCGCCAGGCACAATAACGTGAAGAAAAGATAGAGAGTTATGCGCCTCGCTCTCGCCGTTCCCATATCGGTATTAGAGCATGGAAACCGTGACAAATGCACTTTCCGGCGGCGGCTGTGCGGGGCGACGCATCTATAATGGAACCCACATACATGGCACAACGACTGGCGGCACGAAAACGCGATCTGAGTCCGCCGGTCGAGCCCTTGCCCGCACCTAAGTTGCTATTTGAACTGGAACCGGGCGGGCAGGTTTTTCTGCGCAACCTGCGCGACCTGTTCCGGCCCGAAAAGCATCCCAAGTTGCGGCTGACTTCGTGGCCGGGCAAATTCTGGCCAGATGTTTTTGTAGAGCGGCCTCTGCCCTGGCGAAGCTTGGCCGAATCTTACGTGGGGCACGTTGCCGTCATCGCTGTCGCCCTTGGCCTTTTTCAGATATGGCCCTCGCGCCCGCAGGTCATTCAGCCAGCTCCATTCACCAGTCAAGACGTCATTTATTACGACGCGGCGGAGTATCTTCCGCCCATCGACACTGGCGCACCGCATAAGACCGCTACGCACCAAGGCGATCCTGTTCACGCGTCCCAGCCGATTCTTTCCGTCCCACCGGAAGCAGACAATCCCAAGCAAACCGTCGTCACGCCGCCCAAAATTCAACTCCAGCAGGATGTTCCGCTTCCCAACGTCGTCGCATGGTCGCCCGCTGCTCCCGCCGTCCCACTCGCGGCCACCGCGCGACCCACCGCAGATCTGAAGCTGCCCGCGCTATCGACCGAAGTGGTTGCGCCCGCGCCGCAAGTGGATTCGTCGTTGAAACGCTCCATGAGTCTGGATGGTGCAGTCGTCGCCCCTCCGCCCGATGTGAATTCTGCCACAACCAGAAAATTGGGTGACATCAATATCGGCCATAGTGAAGTCGTCGCACCTGCGCCCAAGCTGGCCCTGTCCGAGCAGCGATTGCGCAATCCTGGCCAGCCGACACTGGGTAATGCCGCAGCCGTTCCTCCGCCTCCCGCCGTCACGGGCATGTCGTCAAAAGGTGGCGGCCAATTGATCGCGCTGGGCGTGCACCCCTTGGCGCCTGCCGCCAAGGTGGTTCCACCGGCTGGGAATCGGCGCGGGACTTTTGCCGCAACCCCAGATGGAAGATCAAACGCAAAGGGAACACCGGATAGCGCTCATGGCCAGAATTCCACTTCGCTCGCGTCAGGAAAATCGGCAAATGGAATTCCCTCCGGACTCCAAGTCGGCGCCGCGTCGAGAACGTCAGCCATCGCAGGCAACGGCAAGTCAAGTCCGCCGCTCATGGCGGATGCGCGCCAACCCCGCGTTGGCGAAACGGTAAAGCCGGCAGAGCTTTTCGATAATCCCAATACGATCGAGCAGGATGTCTTTCGCGGCCGCAAGTCTTATTCACTCACGTTGAATATGCCGAACCTGAATTCCGGCGGCGGCAGCTGGGTCATTCATTTTGCCGAACTCGACGCCAGTGATGCGGGTGCATTGGTCGCTCCCGAAGCAGAACAGAAAGTAGACCCGGGATATCCAATGGAACTGATGCGGCACAACATTGGCGGCACGGTCACGCTTTACGCTGTGATCCGAAGCGATGGGAGCGTTGGCAACGTGCGCGTCTTGCAAAGCGTGGATGACCGTCTCAACCAGTACGCGGCGACGGCATTAAGCCGCTGGCGCTTTCGCCCGGCAACCAAGAATGGCACGCCTGTTTCCCTGGAAGCGGTCGTTACCATTCCCTTCCGGCCCGTGCGCTTAAAATCCAGTTTCTAAATTCGCATGTGCAAGATCAGGCGCCAGTGGCCGCGAGGGCTAACACTGCCAACAGGATGCGCTTGAGTCCGATTTCCCGCCCCTTGCAATCAAACCATTCTTGCAACGTATGCGCTCCTCCACCGCTGCCGCCGGCACCCAATGCCAGCGCCTCGCGGCCCAACGAAAGCGGGATGTTCGCGTCAGTGGAGGCGCGCTGAATATGAGCCTTGTTGTCCAAATACTCATCTACTACACGTATCACTTGCAACATCTGTGAATGGGGATCGAGTTCGCCCGCCGGGCGGCTGCCAATCAATTTAATCTCAGCCTTCAATTGCGAATTGCGCTTGCTTCCCGAAGATGATGAAGAAGAAGAAGACGAAGACGAAGCGCGCGGCGCGGTCAACGCGCTATGCTCGACCGCTTCTGCAACTGCTTGCCGCAGCGCGCGCTCCAGCCGTTCTATTTCCGCCATCGACACCGAACGGATGTCCACACGCATGCTGGCCGATTCAGGGATGGAATTCACCGATGTTCCCCCTTGAATCACGCCGATGTTGAACGTCGTCTTCGGCGAGGCTGAGACAGGGGTGCGCGAAAAAGTATAAATCGCGCGCGCCAGGGCTTGAATCGGGTTGGGCGCTCCGAAGTCGCTCCATGAATGACCGCCCGGACCCAGCACTGTTATCTCATAGCGGCGGCTGCCCAGCGCCTCCGCCACAATCGTGTCGCATCCCGCGCCATCCACCACCAGGCTGTAGCAAATGGAGGCAGCGCAAGAAGATTTGGAAAAAATGTGCCGCATACCGCGCAAGTCGCCTTCGCCCTCCTCGCCGACATTGCCAATAAAAAGAATAGGGGCAGCGTGAGAAATCTTCGTCTTTCGCAATGCCCCCGCAATGGCCAGAAGCGCGATCACGCCCGCTGCATTATCAGAGATTCCGGGGCCGTGCAGCTTTTGACCTTGCCTGCAAATGTTAAGCGGAGTACCGGCGGGAAATACTGTGTCAATGTGCGCGCTTAACGCCACATGATTTCTCGCCGAAGTCTTTACAATTTTTGCCGCCTTGGCGCCGCGACGGGTGCCGAGCACGTTTCCCACCTCATCTGTGTGGACATCCTCCAGTTTCAGTTCGCGGAATCGCTCCATCAGCCAGCGGCCGCGCTCCGCTTCACCAAACGGGGGCGCCGGAATTCCCGCCAACTCCATCTGCCATTCGGCGAGCTTATCTGCTTCAGACGCGAACCACTGGTAACTCTCCCGGACTTCCGGCAGCGCATCGAGCCGGACGATCGCCTCCATCATCTCGGCATGCGGTGGGATTGCCCCAGGAGTGCGAAGGGAGGCCATGCGTCATCTTACAACGTCGCGACTGCCCCGCATCACCTCGTTCGCGAAAGATCAATACACAAGTTTGACTCCGAATTGTATTTCCCTTGGCGCAAATGCGTTCGTAGCTTGTATGGGATTGCTAGGAACCTGGTAGTGTCCGGGATAGTAATTCAATCCCAGCTGCGTGAATGTTTTCACAAATGACGTGCTTGTCGTCTCTAGTCCTCCCTCTGTGATGTTGACACGCTGGTTGTCACGATTAAGCGCGTTGAACGCTTCCGCAAGCAATTCCAGCTTCAGATGATCGCCCAATAGGAACGACCGTGCCAATCGCATATCGGCGGTTGCGTAATCGGGCCCCAGAAACGAATTGCGGCTGGCCCTGGGAATGCGGTCATTCGTCCCATTCATATCTTGATTCGGATCTCCCGAGACCGACACATTCAACGGCCGCCCCGAGCCTATCGTGATAACGCCCGAGTATTTCCAATCATCGAACAATGTGGAAAGAAAAGGCGCGCCGCGCCCAAAAAGATTCGGCTCGCCAATCCATGAGAAAACAAAACGCTGTCGCTGATCGGTTACGCTGTTGCCGCGCTCGGAATTGGGCGCGTAAGAGTTTTGCACCGTCGCTGGCGCGCCCGCGACCAGAGCATCCTGCCCGTCATCGATCGCATGCGCGTAAGTGTAAGCGAGCCGAAAGTAGAGCCCGTTGGTCATCTGCCGATGAATCGACAGAGTTGCGCCATGATAAACGCTCGAAGCCGCGCTCTCAAATACATCAATCGCGCCTAGTTGCGGAATCGGCCGTCCCAGAGGATTGATGCACGGCGGATAAGGGCAGGTAAACGATGTGGTCAGTTGCCACGTGGAAAACGATGGCACTGTATAGTACGTCCCCAGAAAATTCACGCCGCTGCTGTCGTACACGGGGTAGGCCACATCCACCGGCGGCGGAAGATTAACGTCACGGGCGCGAATCAGATCGACCCCGTGCACGAACGTGTACGAAACTCCCACCGCTGTGCGATGCACGACTTCTTTTTCCAGGCTAAGGCTAGTTTGTTCTACATGCGGCGTCTTGAAATTGGGCGAGAATGACGCCACATCCGCTTCGGTAAATTGTTCGAAGCTCGCTGGAACTGAGCACGATGTCGCTGACGGCGAGCAATTCACCAGCGAATAGGGATAGTGAGGAAAGACTTGATTGTCGTAGTAGTTTGAATTGCTCAGAAAAAGCGTCGTTCCCGTGAGGCCGTTGTCACTGGCAATCGCCGATTGATAAATCTGCGGAATACGTGTGTAAAAAAGCCCGTATCCTCCCCGCACGACCAACGGCCGATCTTGTCCCATCGAATAAGCAAACCCGATACGCGGCGCAAAATTGTAGGGATTAAACGGCATTCTTCCTGACCCCAACCACAACGGATTTTGCACCAATCCTTTGGACGTATAAGTCTGCAAGTCGTACCGCGCACCCAGGCTCAGCGCGAAGTGATTGTTCACTCGAATCGTATCTTGTACGAACGCTGAATACTCGTTGCTATCGGGATGCGACGCCGAATTGCCAAAATCCTGCGCGTAATACTTCGGAACCAGGTGAGCATAGGCCCTTAGCGGAGACAACTCGAGTCCGGCCTCCTGTGGTTGGAAGGTGAACGGATCCACCTTGATGGGATCGAAAATGTACTCGCCGCCCGTGCCGCGCGGAAAGAAGTTGTAAATCCAGGTGAGCAGCGCGTCTCCGCCGAACTTAAATGCATGTCGCGAACCATCCAGCCCCAAGGTCTCCGCGAGATGCAGGCGATGCTCACGCGTTTGCCGCGGCAGAATCGTCGCCCCCCCAAATCCATCCACCTCGTCGGTGATTCGAGTCAATGGCTGATTTGAATTGCTGAATGACTGCTTCAAGATCGTGCGTAAATTGCGCCCGCAAATGGCTGATCAGTCGCGGACTGAGCCCGCTGGTCAACGCAATCGACCCGGTTTCCGCAGCGACATTTTCGGTGCCATTTTCGCTTTCGGCAAAGGTAGTCAACGGGCTGCCGGGATCGAAAAATACATTGTTCGACCCGTAGAAGCGCGAAGTGTTTACGCGCGCGGTGACCGTGTTGCGCGGCGACAACGCAAAATCCACTTTTGCAAAGCCCGCATTACCCAGTATTTTGGCCGGAAACGCGCCCGCCAGCGCATCGAGCTTGGCCGCCGTGGCAAAGACCAGCGCTGCATCGCTTTGCTCATAATCCCCGCCGCCATTAGGCCCGGGCGGCACCGGCACAATCGTTTGGGTGCCATTGAGAAATTGCATCACGGTCGGCACATGAAAAATATGCTGATCGAACCCCAGAAAGAAAAATGCCCGATTGCGCTTGATGGGCCCGCCGAATGTAAACCCCAATTGCTGCTGCTGATCATGCGGCTTGTAGGTCATGAAGGGATGCGTCGCCGCAAACAAGCTGTCGCGGATGTAGTAAAAATCCGTTCCGTGAAAATGATTGGAGCCCGACTTGGTCACAACGTTAATCACGGCCCCGCCTGACCGGCCCAGTTCGGCGCCGTAAGTGTTTGAAGAGACGCGGAATTCTTGCACAACTTCCGTTGAAAATTGATACGGCGCGCGGTAGCGTCCCGTAGCCTGAGCGAAAAAAGCATTGTTGTTGTCGCCGCCGTCCACCAGAAAGCTGGTTTGAAAACCGCGAATGCCTCCGAAGGCCAAATCACCATTCGATCCGGACGTCAGTCCGCGGGGATCTTGCGTCACGCCGGGCGTGAGCAGCGTCAAATCAGAAAAGCGTCGTCCTTCCAAGGGCAGGCCCGTTATCGACCGCTCTTCAATCACGGAAGACGCTGTCGTCGGTGTAGTTTCGACAAGTGGCGGCTCCGCCGTAACTGTGACGCTCTCTTTCGCTCCGGCGACGGGGAGTTTAAATTCGACTTCTAAAATTCCACCGACGAGCACATGCAATTTCGGCGTGATTTGTGCCGACATGCCTGCGGCCACTGCTCGCGCTGTGTAATCTCCCGGCGGAAGCAGATCGAAGGCAAAGCGTCCTTCGGCATCGCTGGTCGCCGCGTAGCGAAACGCCGTGGCCGCATTCACCAACACCACGGACGCCCCCACGATGCGTCCCCCTGACGCGTCATTGACCGCGCCCCGCACCGCTCCGCTCGACGAGTCCTGCGCCCAAGCTGCAATCGTCGTAATTCCGGCAATCAAGCCAATCAGGAAGGCTCGTCTTCCAGCCTGTGCCGCACGAAGTAGGACACGCGGCAAAAGATCATCAACGCCGAAGAAAATACCGCGATTAGGGACACGCGCCAGAGGGTTCGCAGTGGCAAGACGTGGAGATGCGCAATAGTCATAGGGTTCACCTTGAATGAACGAGTCCGGCATGTTTCCACTCACCCTCTGGATATATCAGTCGCCGGATTCGGGGTCTGTGACGAACGAACATTCGCCTGAGGAAAACCCGCTTTGGGAAAACTGTTTGTTTTATGCAGTTTAGCGGCGCGATAACGATATGAGTTGTTATGGGCTGCTCGTTGGATGGCTCGGAATGACAAGGCGGTGAGATTGCATTGATCCCTACGCGATCCCAAAGCCTTCGCGTGGAGCTTGCAGCGATTTACTTCTTCTTGATCGTCATCCCCGCCTTGGCGTGAGATAACACCAACTTTGCCGCTTCCGGCGAATTGGTATCGAGAGGCACGCCTTCGTCCGTGAATGGAATTTTGGAATCCTTGGCGAGCGCTTCTCCATAGATGATCATCAACTCGGTGCGTTTGTCAGGCGTGGGCAAATAGAACATGCGTACGCGCGCGGCGTTTTTCGGGAACGCAAGATGGTTGCGCGTGAGAAGCGCCTGCATGCCTGCGCTATCGGAAGCGGGGTCGAGTTTGCCGCCCTCGTAATCGGAAAAGCTCTTCACGTCATAGATGAAGGGCACGCCGCCGATCAGCGTGACGCGCTCCGGTTTGTAGTCGTACTGGTATTGATTGCTGGGCAGGAAGTGTTCGAACTGCAACCAATAGAAAGCTTCCACCGGGCCGTTGGCCGGGCCTTTCACGAATAGATGTTGTTCGGCGTCGGCGTTGCCATAGAGGTTGATGACCTGTCCGCCGACGTAGCGAAAGTCTTTGCTGAAGGTAAATTCGGCGGCTGGCAGGCCGGGCGAACTCAGCGTCTGCCCGCGGATGGTACGAACCGGTGGTTCTCCGGCAGCAGGTTGATTTGTAGCAGGTTGGCCTTGAGCAAGACACGCGCCCGAAAGCAGCGCGACCAAACCGATCGCCGTTAAGCCGAGTGTTCTTAAACTAAGAAAGCTTCGATTCACCGAAAACTCCTCACGAGCAGGATTGAAAATATAAGCATAAGCCAAGCGACAGACAGATCTACAGCCGAAGCTTGGACTCTCCATGCCCAGAAACGTAAGCGGCGAGTGGAAAGTTCGGGATACTTTTATCCGGGGAAGGAACGCGCGCTCAGCTAGACCGCTCTAACCACTTGTCTTCCTGAGCGCAGTGGATTCATTCGCTCCGCGAATGAATCCGCACAGTCGAAGGACCCCTTACATCTTTCCGCCACCAAGCGACCTCGATGGGAATTCTCCCGGCGCATTTCGCCACGACACCGCTCCCACCACATCGCCATTCCGTCTCTAAACGAGGGCATGCCGTTCGCAGCGCCAACGAGGATGCGCATAGAGCCTGCCCTGAGCTGTTAGGCGAAGGGAATCTGCTTTTTGCATTTAGGCGAAGCGAAGACAATCTGCTTTTCAGCGTAAGATGAACGCGTCTGCCCCGGCCCGCCCGCCCGCGGAACTTACCTGCTCGCTTGGGAAGGGCACGGCTTCAGCCATGCCGCATCAACGCGAAACTTCCCGCACGCCCCGCAAGGGCGGCAGGAATCTTAAGCTCCAGGGATTACCGTCTTGGCTTTGGCTTTATGGCTTTGGCTTTGGCTTTGGCTTTGGCTTTGACTTTAGCTTTGGCTTTGGGCTTTAGCTTTGGCTTTGCCGGGGCATCGATTGGTTCGCATACTCTCGGAAGTAGAATCTCGCCGCGGTGCCCCTTCACAAGCCGTTTTTCTTTACCGCTTTGAGACGTGGGTGCCCCGTCCTTGCGCGCTTTTCGCAAGGGCGGGAGGCACAAACTTGTACGACGGGTGTCTCCTGCGGTATAAATCCGCCCCCTTCTTAACGTTGGAGCCGAACGACGTCGAGGCCAGTGATGCCCGCCCTTCGCAACGTGCGCGAAGAACGGGGCACCCACTGTTGTGATAGTTTTGGCAATTCAAAGCCCGGGCCACCCCGCCACCCCCTCAGTCTCCTAACCACAAAGGAAAACCGGGGTGAAAAGATGGGCCGCCGGCGCAACTAAGTCCGTTCGAGCGCAGATATCTTTGCCATCTTGCGTCCGTTGATCACAGCGAACGCTGCGCCGCATAGCATCACAACTCCAAAAACAATCATAAAAACAGATGGCGTGACGAAGCCAAACACCAGGAATACCAAGGCCATCAGAGTGAGAAGTATTGCGCTGCGTAAATGCGTTTTGGGTGCAAATGCTACCACTCTCTTATTGCGCTCAATCAGAGCTTGCGTGGCTTTTACCTGAGACTCGCAGAGCGCACTACAGGCCATACCAACGCCGGTGTCTTTGGCGCACTCCGGACAGACCCCTTTAAAACAATACTTGCAACTCGCAACTGCATCCGCCTGGGGATGATTAAAACACTTCACTTGCCGCCTCCACGTTCGCGTCAACTCTAACGTAAGTTTTAATCGGGGTCTAGCGAGTATCAGGATGCAGGAAAGGGCATGGCTTCAGCCATGCCGACTGCGACAATTTAGAACACGCCCCGCAAGGGCGCCCTATTTTGGATTACACACTCACGCCACAGAACGGCTTGAATGGGCCACAAGCATTTGGCTAGTTGCGTAGCGGCGGCAGACAGCAAAGCCGCAATTTTTCTCCCGATCCACAAACGCATGGGTCGTTTTTCCCAACCCCACGCGCGGCACACAGTTCTAGAAGAATTTTTTGACTTTTCGTGCGCCAGTATTTCGTGCTCGCGTCAGCTTGCCAAGAGTTGGCCCACACTGCCGGGACTGGGGTAGTTCGCGCGCTTCCCGTCATTAGCTTAACCATCTGGTCCTTTGCCCGTTGAAGAACTGCCAGAGGGATATTTCGAGACATCCCCGCATTCACGGAGGCGTTGAAATCGTCACCGCTGCCAACAGCTAAGGCATGCCCGACCTCTCGGCGGAAAGTCTCCCCTTGGGACGAGCCCCTAAAACTCAAAATCTTCTTGAGAATCGAAGGATCTTGATGCACGTACGCCCCAAGATCAGAATTGAAAAGGCCGGACGTAACATAGCTCGCAAGCTCGTCGGCATGCAACTCCGATGGCTGAGCACCGAATGCAGCCGCGGACAGTTGCTCGCCCCCCGAACGGAACTTTTGCGGCTGGTATTCGATATTCGGAGCAGAGCGCTGCCGTTTCAACAAGGTGAGCCAGTCGTAGGTACGGATACCTCAGCCACCTTGGAACTTGGCTAGGCGTAATGGCATCGCCTATACCAAGCAGCCTGGAAATCGCAGGCATCATTAAGGCGCCTCTGACCAAGGAGGGCATGTTTACCTCGTTGCCTCGCTTGTAGACCAAGGTTCGCCGTTCCACTTCTCCTATGATAACTTCGGCCTCGTTCTCTTTCCCTTTCACGGGCTTGATAAGCTTCCGGACTGTGTCCGACATAGGCTCCGGCAGAAGAGAGCCGTCTTTTGCGTTGAGCATGACATTGCCTAAGCTTCCAATCGGCTCGCCGCTTTCGAACAATACTCCAAGCCGAGTTTCGGAATGGATGAGACGGAGGGTAGACGAACCAAGGAGTTCACGCAGAATACCTTCACCCACCAAGCCGAGCAGTGGACCCACAGCAAACAATGGGAGATATATGTAATCGAAACATATCAGCGCCACGACGATGTCATGCATCGCGGTCGATACCGCGAAGGGTATCTCGTCGTTGGTGAATCCCAACCCGAACGAAGCTTCAATTTTCCGATTTGTTCCCGCTGCGCCTTCCGCGGTGATTTCGGCAGAAGTGGACCATGTTCCAGGCGGCATCAGGTCCGCAATATAGTAAGCGGTCTTGCCGACTGGCGCAGCATCAAGCAATACGTCGTCAGGCTCATTTTCGTCGGCTTGGGAAACCACGACGGCGGCAGCTTCCTCTTTCAGCCGCACCGCTTGGATCACGCTATCTAAGGCGCTCAAGGATGCGGAATGATCGGGTCTAAGTTTTATTTGGTAACCGATTCGGTGCAGCGATTTCACTGGCGTTGGATCGTTACTAACCAGAAAGTGCGGTCCCGGTCCGAAAAGATCCATTTCCAATGCGTTCTCATTCAACAGCTGAAGCACATATGCATCGCGAACGCCATATGCGATGAACACCACGGAGCATGCGGTGAAAATATATTTTAGGGACTGTATGTAGGGCTGGTGATTAACCAGCACGTTGTAGTCCGAGGTTGTGAAAATCGTGCTCCCCATCGAGCTCACAGAACCATGCAGTTTAACGACGAATGGAATCTCGTTTTGTAGGAGGTCAACGCATCGACTGATGTCCGCCCTTTGCACCGTCTGGCACATAGGTAAGTTCTTCTCTAGGCCTTCATCCACGTTTGTGGTCACAATGAAGAGCGGTTTAATTTCCTTGAGTCGGTTCGCGAATGACCGGTAAATTGCGGTCTGCACTCTTGGAATAAAAGCGTCCGCTAGAAATTTATAGTAGGTGCCGGAGTCAAGATCACGACACATCTGAAACATCGCCGGATAATCGTTTCCGTCCACGAGTCGCATCGCTTGCTCGTTGTTAAAGCCTGCGACTTGCTGGAAGAACGTCTTGCGGAGGCCGAGAGTCAGTTCCTTCCACGAAGGATATTGGAGCCATCTACTCGCCCCCGCTCCTATCCAAAACACGATGGGCCTGTTGCCGACCGCTGCCGTACTTGACAACTTGCGCGCCGCAAGGACGCTCTCGGAATCATCTGCGTTCAACATAAATCAATGCAAAAAAGGGGGTCACGGCGCGCCGTGACCCCCTTCACAGTTCGTCTTAAATCTCGTTTACGCTTCTACCGTCTTGAGACGAAGAAGCTTGTTGGATCCCCTACATGGCTCAAGCCATGCCCTTACAAAAATCGGTGCTCCCAATTCAAAAAGCAGATTCCTACGCACATTCTCGCCGCTCCGCGGCTCCGAATGGCTCGGAATGACAAGGTGGTTAGTGCTTGTCTCGGCTACATCAAATCAAAAGCAACCAAAACAGCGGATTCCTCGTCACTCCGTTCCTCGGAATGACAAGGTGGTTAGGCTTGTCTCGGCTCCATCAAATCAAGAGCAACCCCAACGGCGGCGGACAAGAGTGTCCGCCCCACACAAACCTGCCCTACACGAACACCCTAGCTGCACCCACTCGTGCTGCCGCAGCTCATGCAGCGGTAGCAGCTTCCGTTTCGGGTCATGATGCTGCCGCAGAAGCTGCAACTGGGAGCGTCGCCCATATCCACGATGTCGCGGAGCTGGTCGGCGGCGTGGACAGAACCTGCACTTGGCCTTGGGTCGTTAGGGCGTCAAGCCCGCACACCGCATCCAAATCCCCCGCTTCCGGCGCGGTGGGCGCTGTCAACACCCGCGGACGCAGGTTGTCAAAGAGCATCTGCTGCTGGCCGGTGAGGAAGCGCAACTGGAGCCAGCGGAAGATGTAATCCATGATGGATTTGGCGAAGCCGATTTCGGTGTTGTTGGTCCATCCGCTGGGTTCGAAGCGGGTGTGGGCAAACTTGTCGCAGAAAAGTTTCAGCGGGACGCCGTGTTGCAGAGCGATGGACACGGCCAGCGCGAAGCTGTCCATCAAGCCGCTGACCGTCGAGCCTTCCTTCGCCATGGTGATGAACAACTCGCCAGGATCGCCGTTGGGATAAAGCCCGACGGTGATGTAGCCTTCGTGCCCGCCAATGTTGAACTTGTGGGTGATGGAGGCGCGCTCTTCCTTCAGCTTGTGCCGGTTGGCATGGGGCGGAGCGTTGAAGTCTTCCTCTTCACGAGCAACTTGCGGCGTGGCGACGCGGGCGTCGTCCTTGGAAGAAAGCGCGGTCTTCGAGCCGGCAGTGGAGAGCGGCTGCGACTGCTTGCATCCGTCGCGATAAACGGCCACGGCCTTAATGCCCAGCTTCCACGCCTGGAGATAGGTCTCCATGATGTCTTCGACGCTGGCGTTGTTGGGCAGATTGACGGTCTTCGAAATCGCCCCGGAGATGAAGGGCTGCGCCGCCGCCATCATCTTGAGGTGACCCATGTAGTGGATGGAACGCGTGCCTTTGGCCGGCTTGAAGGAGCAATCGAAGACGGCGAGGTGTTCATCTTTGATGTGAGGCGCGCCTTCGATGGTTCCGGTCGCGTCAATATAGCTGACGATGGCGTCGGCTTGTTCGTGCGTGTACGAAAGCTTGAACAGCGCGGTGGGCACGGTCTGGTTGACGATTTTGATCATGCCGCCGCCGACCAGCTTCTTGTATTTCACAAGAGCGAGGTCCGGCTCGACGCCGGTGGTGTCGCAATCCATCATGAAGCCGATGGTTCCGGTGGGGGCGAGCACGGTGACCTGCGAGTTGCGGTAGCCGAACTTCTCGCCGTGGGCGAGAGCTTCGTCCCAGCAGGTTTTTGAGGCTTCGATGAGCGGAGCGGGGACGTTGGTCTTGTTGATGTTGTTGACGGACGCCCGGTGCATGCGGATGACGTCAAGAAAAGGCTCGCGGTTGATGTACCAGCCGGGGCAGGCTCCGCCCGGCATTACATTGCTGCCCAGATTCGTCTCGGCCAAGGTTTTCTGCGTTGCTTCAGTTGCGGGAACCAGCGCGGGGCAGAGTTCGGCGATGCGCGAAGACTGCAAATAGGCTTCGCCGCACATGATGGCGGTGACGCAGGCGGCGTAGTCGCGTCCGCCGTCGGAGTCGTAGGGCAGTCCGGCAGCCATGAGCAGAGCACCGAGATTGGCGTAGCCGAGACCGAGCGGACGGTAATCGTGCGAGTTCTTGCCGATCATCTCGGTGGGATATCCGGCGTTGTCCACGAGGATTTCCTGGGCGGTAATGAGGATGTCCACGGCGTGGCGATAGGCTTCCACGTCAAACGTTCCGTTGGGCGCGAACTTCAGCAGGTTCATGCTGGCGAGGTTGCAGGCCGAATCATCGAGGAACATGTATTCGCTGCACGGGTTCGACGCGTTGATGCGGTCGGTGTTCTTCGAGGTGTGCCAGCGGTTGACGGTGGTGTCGTACTGCATGCCGGGGTCGCCGCAGTGCCAGGTGGCTTCGGAAATCTTGTAGAGCAGATCTTTGGCCTTGAAGGTGTGCATGGGGCGGCCATCGCGGATGGCGCGGGTGGAGAAGTCGGTATCGCGCATCACGGCATACATGAAGTCGTCGTTCACGCGGACAGAATTGTTGGCGTTCTGGAAGAAGATGGACGAATAGGCGTCGGAGTCGGGATGCGATCCGTCGTAGCCTTCGCGGACGAGAGCGTGGGCCTTGGCTTCCTCTTTCTGCTTGCACTCGATGAATTCGACAATATCGGGGTGGTCGATGTTGAGGATGACCATCTTGGCAGCGCGACGGGTCTTGCCGCCGGATTTGATAACTCCGGCAAACGCATCAAAGCCTTTCATGAAGCTGAGCGGGCCGCTGGCAGTGCCTCCGCCGCTGAGTTGTTCGGTGGAGGAACGCAAGGATGAAAGATTGGTCCCGGTACCGGATCCCCACTTGAACAACATGCCTTCGGTCTTGGCCAGGGTGAGAATCGAGTCCAACGAGTCTTTGACCGAGTTGATGAAGCAGGCAGAACACTGCGGAGTTTTGTATCCGGTGACGCCGAATTCGACGCGACCGGCGATGGGATTCCAGTGCCAGTTCTGGGCGTCGGAATTCGGCTCGATGCGGTCGCAGCCGACGTTGAACCATACGGGCGAATTGAAAGCCGCGTACTGGCGCAGCAGGATGAATGAAAGCTCATCGTAGAAGGTAGCACCGTCTTCGGCGGTCTTGAAGTATCCCTGCGACTTGCCCCAGTTGGCGATGGTGTCGGCGACGCGGGTCACGAGGGCGCGCACGCCGGATTCGCGCTCAGCGGTATCGAGCGTGCCATGCAAATACTTGGAGGCCACAATGTTGGTCGCCGTCATGGACCAGTCTTTGGGAGTCTCGACGTCTTTCTGCTCGAAGATCACGCCCCCTTTGGAGTCAGTGATCTGAGCGGTGCGGAGCTCCCACTCAATTTCGTCGTAGGGAGAAACGCCGGGCTTGGTGAACAGGCGTTTGAAGGTCAGTCCGGGAGCTTTCGTTTGAGCCGAGTTGGTTTGGGTGACGGGTTTGACGCTGGTTTCTTTTACCGACGTGGCGGAGGGGGCTCCTGTGGTCACTTCTGGCATTGTTTGTAGTCTCCTGCGGATTCGTTGGTCCGCTTGTTATATTTCCCTACCCGAAATTCTTGTTTAGCCCAGGGCTGTTGTCCTGGGGTGTTTCTTTGATTTATGTCATCCCATCCTGTCGCAAAAAACGCGACAAGGATGGGGCACCCAATTTATCGATTCTTATCGGCACGAGTAAACTCGGGCCCTTCCCGATCTCAATAAGTTGTCACTCTCCCACCCTTTCGCAAAACGCACGAAAGAGCGGGCCACCCGGTTGCATTGCCGAGTCAGCCATCCAACGCTCGAAGGCGTGGAGGGCGGCACGGCGCTGCGCCGCATCTTCAATTACGGCATAGCGGGCAAAACATTTCGAACTGGCAAGGCGCTCGCGCTCCGGGCCGGTAATCAACTGCCGTCCAAGGGCCAAACCGAGGTCATCGGCTTCGGACACCTGAAACAGAGCCAGCATGCGCTTAGCCCCAGCTTCACCAGCCGGGACGATTTCTTCGCCCAAGGCGAGCAAACCGGGCTTGCCGGGAACAAACAGCGCGGTAAGGCTATCCTCGCAGGGAAACCAGCGGGACCAGCGCACGCGGTTTTGGTCCGGGACGGCATTGAATCCGTTACGGACCAAAGAGTCGTTTACCAGTTGCGCTAAACCTTCCATGGAAGCTCCTAAACCCGACTGCTTTTCTGGGGCAATTGCTTATCTAACAAGCATTTACCCTTAGTTATTAGATGATCTCCGCGCTTATCCGGACTGCCGTTCTTGCTCCATCATTTTGTCTCTGGGGGAGGGTAGAGACAATCAAACATCACCGCTTTGCTACATTCACTTAGGAGGAAACCGGGTCACCTCTGGCCGCGGAGTCTTCCTTTTTTCGTACCCCTTGCCCTGGTTTTCTTCCCGGTTTTGTCCGGTAAGAAATCATTGCTTGGGAATCACACAGTACGCCCGTATGTTGGGGCTGTCAATAGGGTAACGCTATATCTTGTATCTAAAGCAATTAACCGAGATGATTCCGGGTTAAGGTACTGATTTTCCACAAGCCTCGTGTAGAGCTTACTGGGGTGGCCGAAATTCGCGTCATGGCGGCGCGGCCGAATCCGTGCCCTTCCCCCGAAATGTGCTTACGACGAAAAGGCTGGGCGTATGGCAGCGCGTTTGAAGTTGTGATGTTGGGAAACGGTACTGCTGGGCAGTTTTTTGCGCTCCGTTTCCATGGGAACGTAAATGTCTTCGAAGAGCTCGCGGGGAGCGATGCGTAAAACTCCGTCAGCGAACTCGACGAGATAGTCACCGGCAACGCCCGAATGTTCGCGACCGAGGGAGTCGCAAAAACGAAGTGGGGCATCGAGTTGTTTGGCGTGAACCAGGAAGCGCGTGCGATATGTTTGCCATTCACTTGCGATTTTCATCCACAATCACCCTTGGGGGAGGGAGAGCTGTTGTCGAGCGCAACAAAATATTTGCCGATGGTCTGCCAAGAAATTTTGCAGCGAGATGCGAATGTACGCGCATATCGTGAAGCGGTCAATTCCACAAATTTGGTGCAATAAGAAATACTCGCCGCAGATTTTCGCAGAGGAACGCAGCGAGCAAAAATATCGAAGGGATAGTGCGCAGGCCCGTCAATGCTGAGGTTTATCGAGCCGCGAATTTGCGGCGAAAATTCTGATAGACTCGGCAGCGTTCATTTCCACAGGGTGTGCACAGGAAAAGCAGAAAAGAAGCGGTCAGCTCTCAGCGAGCAGCTGGCAATTAGCAGTTAGCACTTGGCGGTTAGATCGGGAGGAACGCAATGAACCAAACAACAATTCTTGGGATGGTCATACTGGCGATGGGCGGGATGGCAATTGCGCAGAGTCCGGCGAAAACGACATATCTGCGGTGCGGGAGTTTGTTTGATGGGAAGAACGAGCAACTAAGAAAGAACGTCGTCATCACGGTGACCGGGGAAAAGATCGGCGAAGTGGGCGCCAACGTTCCTGCGGGAGCGGAAGTGTTTGATCTGTCGAAAGAGACTTGCCTGCCGGGATTGATTGATACCCACACGCATGTGCTGCTGCAAGGCGACATCACGGCGGATGACTATGCGGTCCAGTTGCTCAAAGAATCACCCGAGTACCGGACGATCCTGGCAACGGTAAATGCGAAGCGGGCGCTGGATTATGGATTCACTACAATCCGCGATCTGGAAACAGAAGGCGCGGGCTATGCGGACGTGGATGTGAAGAAAGCGATTGAGAATGGCGTGATCCCGGGGCCGCGAATGATTGTGGCGACGCGGGCTTTGGATGTGACAGGGGCGTATCCGCTGCAAGGGTATGCGCCGAATGTTCCGGTGCCCCATGGGTTGCAATTGGTGGATGGACCGGAGGAGGCGCGTAAAGCGGTTCGGGAGCAGATCAGCTATGGCGCGGATTGGATCAAAGTTTACAGCGACCGATCCTACCGTTTGCGGGATGATGGCGTGCTGGATGATATCCCGACGTTTACGCTCGACGAACTGAAGGCGATTGTGGATGAAGCGCACCGGGAGCGGCACAAAGTGGCCTCGCATGCGGTTGCGTTGAACGGCGTGCACAATTCGGTCGAGGCGGGAGTGGATTCGATCGAGCATGGCGACTACATCGCGCCGGAAGATTTGAAAACGATGGCAGCGCATGGGACGTGGTATGTCCCGACGATTTATGTGGGCGAATATGTTGCAGCGGGACGAGCGGCGGAAGGCGCTCCGGTCTGGTTGAAGATGCTGGCGGTACACGAAGATACGTTCAAGCGGGCGATGAAAGCGGGCGTCAAGATTGCATTTGGAACGGACGTGGGAGGATTCGCGTGGACGATCAATCCGGCGAAGGAATTTGCGTATATGGTGCAGTGGGGAATGACTCCGGCGCAGGCGATTGAGGCGGCGACGGCGCGAGCGTCGGAGTTGTTGGATATGCAAGACAAGATTGGGACCGTCGAGATGGGAAAGTTCGCGGACATTGTGGCCGTGCCGGGAGATCCGCTGGCGGACGTGTCGTTACTAGAAAAGGTCGATTTCGTGATGAAGGGCGGGGTGGTTCACAAGGGAAAGTAAAGCATTTAGCGCCGAGGATGCCGGGGAACGCCGAGAAAAGCCAATACATAGGTCCTTCGTTGGGAGCTGTTCGCAAAAGCGAAACAACTCCACGGCCTCAGGATGACAAGGTTTTTGCGGACGATTTGCGGAGCATGTCGGCGATGCGCGCGGAAAACAGGATGATGGCCATGAGTGAAATGGTAACGAGAGACCCGACGCAATAAATGCACCAGACCTGCAAGAGATCTTTCTCGATGTGGGCGAGGTAGAGCGAGTAGCAGAGGGCAAGAGTGACGGCGATCCGCATGAGGAAGTAAGCCCGTCGAAAAGCGAGGAAGCCGAGCAAGAGATATCCGGCGATGCCAATAGCAGCGACTGGAATGGGGCCAGCCATCGCGAAGATACTCTTGTTGACGATGCCGCAATCCCACTTGGCATTGATATCGCAAGGGGAATCGCCGGTGTTGTAGTGCTCGCGCAAGGCGAGCGAGGCAACGATTACTCCGAATAGGGCCAAAATTATCAGCGTGGGACGCATAGTTCTCCTTCGCTCCTAAGGTTCGAGTTTCATTTTACCTGCGGTTTCGAAGGCGACGGCGCGGGTGGAGTGATTTTTACGTTTTCCAGCCAGTAGTCGTCCTGCTGCTTGACAAGCGTGGCAGAGATGGAGTCGCCGGGCTTGAGGAGCTTAATCTCCTCGGGATTCTTGACTTTATAGTCCATGGTCATGGCCGGCATGAAACCGGCAACTGCGTCTCCATCCACGGAGATGGTTTGGTGTGAGTTGTCCACGGATTCGACTTTGCCGGTAAGCGCGTAGTGTTGCGTGGGCGGCGGCGTGGAGTTGCAGGCGGTAGCGCCCAGAAGCAACGATATAAGTGCAATTAAGCAATAACGCATGTCAGATAGTTTCTCAAAAAATTGGTCGAATACTCGTTCTCTGCGATAGAAAAAGCAGATTCCTACGCACATCCGCGTCGCGGCGCGGCTTCGGATGGCTCGGAATGACAATTATTTAAGGTCAATGGTCCGACTTAATAGTGAAATCGATAACGAACTTCGGCATAGATTTCGCGGGGATCGTTCCAGTGGAATCCGCCGAAGGTGACGCTATTGTCGAGCTCGACGCGGCGGTTGGCCACGTTGAGCGTATTGATGGATGCCGAGAATCTTTCTCCGAAATCTTTGCCGAGAGAAAGATCGAAGGTGGTGTGCTGCGGGAGATAATTGCCGGGATAGGGATCTCCGGGAAAAGCGTTGGAGAAGCCGGAGCCGTAATAGACGTTGGTCGAGGCAAAGCTGCGCCATGGAAGATTGACGTCTCCACCGACGTTAAAGGTATTGCGCTGGTCGTGATCGAGCGGCGAGAGGCCTCCAGGAAGTGAAAAATCGGTGAGGCCGCCAGTGATGGCGCCGCCGCCTTCGGCGATTTGGTTCGAATAGGCGAGATGAAGCTGGGCGCGGTGGGCGATGCGGGGCGAGCGGAGGGTTAGCTCCCATCCGCGAATGACGGCTTGGGCGATGGTAATGGGAAAGAAGAGATTGGATTCGCCGATGTTGTTGTGATCGAAGAAATTGACGACGTTGGTGCGAAAGGTGTCGGCATCGAGGACCCATCCGCGATAGGGGATGGTCACGCCGAATTGATGCTCTTCGTCGCGCTCGCCACGGAGCGGAATGAAACCGAGGCTGTTCTGCTGAACAAATTCTTCGAGCGGCCCGGAGGCCGTGATCAATGGCGGGGCCTGATAGTAGTGGCCGTAGAAAGCACGGAAGGTCCAGTTGAGTTTGGGAACCGTAACTGCGGCGCCGAAACGCGGGCTGATGGCGCTTTCTACGATTCCGCCGGAGAACCAGGTGGGGCGCATGCCAGCCATGAGGGTCAGCCAGGAAGCGGGCTTGAACTTGTCGTCAATGAAGAGAGCGCGCAGACTTCCGTTAGGATTTTCGCGGTCGGTGAAAGGTTGGTTGCCGGAACCATCGTTGAAGATGGCGCCGAAAGTTTCTGCATCCTGCTGATAAAAGCTGTAAACGCCGGCTTGCAGACTGTTGCGGGCGAAGTCAGCGGTGACATTGGCCTGGCCTCCGGCGTAGGTGGAAGTGCGATCCTGCGTGGTCGCCACCGGCGTGTCAAAGGGCGAGCCATCGTAGTTGGCGGTGTTGCGGTGAAAGAACGGCGAGACGGTGAGTAGGGCCTTGGCATTGAAAGTGTGAACCCAGGAGAAATTAAGGAGAGAATCGGATTCGTGATCGCCGTCGCGCAGGCCGATGCTGGGATATTGGCCATCCACGGGATTGTTTTCGATGTCGTCGAGATAGGGGTCATAAGGAATCTGGTAATAATCTTTCCGGGCTGAACCGACGAGGCGAAGCTGGTTGGAGGCATCGAGGTTGAAGATGAGCGAGCCGAAACCGCCAAAGCCGTTTTCGGCGTCGTGAACGACCTGGGGCACGGGCGTTTGAATTCCCAGATCGCTACGGTTGCCGTTGACGCTGCCGTAATAGGCGAAGCGTTCGGTGTGGCTGCCGAAATTAATCTGGTCGTTGGTCTGGTAAAAATTGCCGGCGCTCAAAATGATTTCGGCTTCGTTATTACGTTCGAATCCGGTCCGCGGAACAACGTTGAAAACACCGTAAGTCCGGTCGCCAAAGGAAGCATCGTAGCTGCCGCGCTGTACTTCCAGATAGTCGATATCTTTGGGATCGAATTGGGCGCCGAGGTTGGAAGCGATGTTGGTATTGGGGACGGGGACGCCGTCGATGAGCCAGCTGGTCTGGTGACCTCCGCGAATGTGGAGTTGGTCGTGCGTGAAGTAGGCTCCGGGAACGTAGTCGGTGATCATCGCGAGGCTGTTGGTGCGATCGGCGCCTGGCGTGCGCTGAATCTCCTCGCGATTGACGGTGGTGGTGGGCGTGACGGAATCGGTGGGCACAATGTCAGGCGTGGCGGTCACGCTGACCGTCTCTTTGTTAGTTGCCATTTCCAACTGAAAATGCACAACCGGCTCGGTGTCAGAACTGACGGAGACGTCTTCTTTCGCTTGCACAAAGCCAGAGCTGGCGACAGTGACGGTGTAATCACCGAGGGGCACGGCGCTGATGCGAAATTCGCCGTCGGCATTAGTATTTGCGGTGAAGGACAAAGCGGAGGTGGTGGACTTCAGCATGATCATCGCGCCCTTGACCGGACGATGTTGAGGATCGTGAACAATGCCACGTACCGCCCCAAAAATGCTGGCAGCGGCTGAGAGTGTGAGTAGTAGCGACAACGTAATGACAGCAAATATCTGGATACGCATGAGTTCTCCCAAAGAATGCATATACGCCAGAGGGCTGAAGCCTCCGGGTTCATTGCTGAACCATTGATTCCGCACCGTTGATTCCGCATCGCACCTGCGATCCGGAAAGAAGAGTAAGGGAGTTAGCTGCGGGAGAAAACGGGAGGCGCGCGACCGGAGTGAGAAGCATCTAAAGTGACTGCGCGGAATTGAAGAAAGAAAGCTTCGCGATAGCGCTGTTCCGAATGTCCAACGAACGAAAATGCGGTGGAAGCTTGCGCCACCTGCGAGACAGTGGGCGATTTACAGCAATCCGGTTGGCAACAAGAGGGGGCCAGAAACGCAGCCTGGTGAGGGCTGCGAGTGTGCATTTTCCGCATGCAGCAGGCGTGAAGCGCGGGCGCGGAAAGAGCTTGCAGCGCAGGCGCGAAGGCGCTCAACAGCAGGGCCAGCACGGCGAACAGGGCGATCGGGCGACGCATAGCTACCGGTCAAGCATACACCAAAATTCTTCCATGGGGCTGCCAGAAAAGGTGCTACTTGCCGGCCGCAATACTGAGTTTATTGGCGGCGCGAGGCCTCATGGAGCGCGCGGCGTTCGCGGATGTGGGCGATGCGGCGCACGCGCAGGCACTTGCGCAGAAATGCGGCGTAGAAGAAGCGAATGAGCACGATGGCAACGGCGAGAAAAAGAAGCAGGTTCCAAAGTGCAGCGAGATTGGAAAAGATTGACATACGGCTCTTAGAGAATAAGTCAAAAGCCGTTTAGTGGCGTTAAGCGTGGCTTCGCCTCCCTTGCCTTTGCGCTGCTAAACTTACTTCTTGCCTCCCAAGAAAACAGCGGCGACTGAAACGAGCGCGCCTCCCAAGCTGCCAGCGGACGCGATTTATTTGATGGACACGATGTCGTTCATCTTTCGCGCCTATCATGCCATGGCGCGGCAGCGCGGGATGTCCACCAAAACTGGGCTTCCTACCGCCGCGGTTTATGTGTTCGTCAATATGCTGCGTAAGCTGCGCGACGATTTTTCGCCGAAATATCTGGCAGCCGTGTTTGACGTAGCTGGGCCGACGTTCCGCGACCAGCAGGCAACCGGGCTCACGACTGTCCGCCGTTTTGATTTAAAGACGCAGACTTTTCAGGAAACGGAATACCACGGTTACAAGGCGAACCGCACTGAGATGCCGGGGGACTTGGTGCAGCAGGTGCCCTATATTCGGCGAGCGCTCGACGCCTACCGCATCCCGATACTTGAGCTTGGCGGGTACGAAGCCGACGACGTAATTGGCACTCTGGCGCGACAGGCGGCCGAAAAAGGGCATTCGGTCTATGTCGTCTCCAGCGACAAAGACATGATGCAGCTGGTGAATGACAGTGTGTTCATTCTGAATCCACCGAAAGATAATTTGATTCTGGATGCGGCCAAAGTTGAAGAGACGCTCGGCGTGCCGCCGAATCGAGTGATTGACGTGATGGCGCTGCGCGGCGATTCCGTGGACAACATTCCCGGCGCGCCCGGCATCGGCGATAAAGGATCGGTGGATTTAATTCAGCGTTTCGGAACAGTGGAGCAAGCGCTTGATCGCGCCGCCGAAGTGGAGCGGAAGACTTACCGCGAATCTTTGCAAAACAATCGCGACAACATTTTACTTAGCAAACAGCTGGTGACGATTGATTGCAATGTCCCGGTTGAGCTCAATATCGCCGCGATGCAACTGGGCGATCCCGACATGGACGCGCTCCGCGGATTATTCAGCGAACTCGAATTTAATTCGTTGCTGAAAGAACTTCTGCCCACCGCGGAAGTTAGAGAATCCGACTATGCGGAGGCGATGACCGCTGCTGATGTCGAAGCGATGCTCCGGACGATTCCCAAAGATGGCGCACTCGCCATCGCCATCGAAGCCGCAGAAGCGGCTGCCGAGGATTCAGACGAAGACGCCGCTGATGAGCCTGCCGAGACTCAATCGCTTCTCGCACTCGCCGACGCAGCGGAAGAATCGGCGCCCACTACCAAACCCCGCAACCTCGCCATCTCCGCCATACCAGGCCATGCACTGGTTATCGCTGCGGAAAATCGCGAAGCCGCCGCACGCCTGCGTAAAGCTCTCGCAGACGAAAACATTCCCAAGTCCATTCATGATGCGAAGTTGGCAATGCACGCTTTCGAGCGCGAAGGCCTTGAGCTTCGGGGATTGCGCCACGACCCCATGCTTTATTCTTTTTTGCTCGATCCGACGACCGCGTCGCACCGCCTCCCCGATGTCGCTCTCCGGCGGCTCAATCTAAAGCTTACGGGCACGCCAGCGGAGTCTGCGGATATTACAGGACGCCTCGCGTCCATTCTTCGTCAGGACGTGGAAGCCGCCGATCTGCTTAAAGTTTATGAGGAGATTGATCTGCCTCTCGTGCCAGTACTCGCCCGCATGGAGCAAGCCGGAGTCAAAATAGATCGCGGTGCGTTGAGCGCAATGTCGTCTCGTCTCGAAAACGAAATTGCCGCCAAGGCCGCGGAAATCTATTCGCTTGCCGGAGTCGAATTCAATATCAATTCGCCCAAGCAGCTCGGGGACGTGCTTTTTAACAAGCTCAACTTGCCCAAACCGGTGAAGTACGGCAAAGGCAAAACTATATCCACTGCTGTGGATGTTCTTGAAGGCCTCGCCGAAGCTCACGAAGCGCCGCGCAAAGTTCTCGACTATCGCCAGCTCACCAAACTCAAATCCACTTATGTGGACGCGCTGCCCGCGCTGCTCAGTCCCGCAACTGGCCGCTTGCACACAACGTTCGGGCAGACGAACGCGGCCACTGGACGCCTCAACTCGACCAATCCGAATTTGCAGAACATCCCTATCAAGACCGAGCTTGGCCGTGAAATTCGCGCCGCCTTCACTGCGGAACCGGGCCATGTTTTGCTCTCGGCAGATTATTCGCAGATCGAGTTGCGACTGCTGTCGCACTACTCACGCGATCCTTTACTTGTGGAAGCCTATCGTCGCGGAGATGACATTCACACCCTCACGGCTTCGCAAGTTTTCGGCGTACCTCCGCTCATGGTCACCCCTGAACATCGGCGCCAGGCTAAAGTCGTCAACTTCGGCATTGTCTATGGCCTTTCAGCCTTTGGTCTGGCGCAGGGGCTCGGAATTACTCCGGCTGAAGGCAAACAATTCATCAACGCTTATTTTGAAAAATATGCGGGCGTGCGCAAATTCATTGATGCCACGCTCGACCAAGTGCGCAGCGAGGGCAAAGTGAAGACGCTCTTCGGTCGCGTGCGCCCCATTCCCGACATCAACAGCAAGAACGCCAACCTTCGCGGATTCGCCGAGCGCACCGCCGTCAACACCCCGTTGCAAGGCACTGCTGCCGATCTCATCAAGATCGCCATGATTCGCATTGACGCCGCCTTGCGCGAGCGCGAACTCAAATCGCGCATGACTTTGCAAGTCCACGACGAACTTGTGTTTGAGGTCCCTGAGGGTGAACTGGATGTGATGCGATCACTGGTGCGCGAGCATATGGAGAACGTTCATCCGGAATTGTCAGTGCCGCTTCTCGTCGAAATCGGGGTCGGCAAGAACTGGCGGGATCTGGAATGATCGTGTAAGGCAGCCGACCTTGGCTGTCCACTCGAGACTCTGTCTGTGTTCTCTGTGCCGCCCTGTGGTTGAGCTTTTCCTGTTGTAAACTCGCCTCAGTGTCTTCCACCGACCAACTTGGCTTCAGCTTTCGCCCACCCGAGCGTCGCACCTGGAGCGTGCGCGACCTCGTCTTCGCCGTGCGCGCGCATCTGGAACGCGAATTCGCCGATGCCTGGGTGGAAGGCGAAATTTCCAACTTCCGCGCGCACGATTCCGGCCATCTCTACTTCACGCTCAAAGATCAGAATGCTCAGTTGAGCGCCGTCATGTTCCGCTCGCAGGCCAAACTGCTGCGTTTCCGTCCGGCGAACGGCATGCAGGTCGTGCTTCGTGGACGCGTCACCGTTTATGAAGACCGCGGCCAGCTCCAAATCACTGCCGAATACCTCGAACCCAAAGGCGCGGGTGCACTGCAAATTGCGTTTGAACAGCTCAAGGCAAAACTAGAAGCCGAAGGTCTTTTCGATGCTGCACGCAAGAAACCAATTCCCGCGCTACCGCGCCGTATCGGCATCGTGACTTCTGCGCAGGCTGCCGCGCTTCGCGACATTCTTAATATTCTTTTGCGCCGACACGACCGCGCCAACGTTTTGATTTTCCCCGCACAGGTTCAGGGCGACTCGGCGGCATCCGAAGTGGCCGCTGGCGTGCGTCATTTCAATACATCGAAAACCGTTGACGTCATCATCGTCGCCCGCGGCGGAGGGTCCGCCGAAGATCTCGCGGCATTCAATAACGAAGCTCTGGCCCGATGCGTGGCAGCTTCGTTAATTCCCGTCATCTCCGCCATCGGCCACGAGACCGATTTCACCATCATTGATTTTGTTGCGGATCTCCGCGCGCCCACGCCCTCCGCTGCTGCCGAGTTGGTCATCAGCTCGCGGCAGGAAGTGGAAGAGCAAATCGAAACACTTCACCGCCGTTTGGAACAAGCCATGCGCTACCACCTGCTCATGGCACGGCAAAGGATGACCGAACTCACCCAGCATCGAGCTCTTACACGAATGATGGAGTTCATTGCCCGGCGGCAGCAGCGGCTGGATGATTTGAGTTATCGCCTGGCTCATGCGCAACGAAGTGTCCTGGAACTGCAGCGCCGCCGTTTTGAGGCGCTGGCAGGGGCCGTCCGCCACTACGACGCGCGCAGGATGCTGGCGGTGACACAACACGAGCTCGCAACTCGCGTCGCCGAGATTTCCGCAACGATGCGGGCACGGCTTTCGGCCAAACGCGGACGGCTGGATCAGGCTGTCGCGCGACTTGAAGCATTGTCTCCACTGGCAATTCTGGACCGGGGTTATGCGCTCGTCTTTGATGCGAACGGCAAGCTGCTTAAAGATGCGGCAAAGACCAAGCCCGGCGACCAGGTATCTGCCCGCCTGGCCCGAGGCTCTTTCCGGGCCACGATCGACGAGGGATGAGGCGAATCTACCGCGCAGGCGACGCATATCGCCTCGCCGTCGTATATTGGAACAAACCGAATCCACGGTGAGGTTTGTATAGATGCTCCCGGCAACGTGGCCGCACATCACGGCGCTCTCCATCCTCGACATTGCGCTCGTGGCGGTAATCATTTACGAGCTGTTGGCCCTCATCAAGGGTACGCGCGCGGCGATCATGCTGATTGGGGTGGGCGCGCTCGTCGCGGCGGTCTATCTTTCGCGGCTGGGCAATCTGGATACACTCAACTGGCTCATCGGCACGCTGGTTCCTTATGGAGTTTTCGCGCTTATCGTCGTTTTCGCAGCGGAAATCCGTCAGGCGCTGGCGCGCCTGGGACGCAAATTTTCATGGAAAAGCTCCGCCACTTCGGAAGCCGATGCCTACGACGACATTGTGCTCGCCGCCAGCTTGTTTTCACAGAACCAGACGGGCGCCTTGATCGTAATTGAGCGGGAAGTGGGCATTCGAACCTATATTGAAAGCGGCATCGCGCTTGATGCACGGCTTTCCTACGATTTGCTGGCCACGATTTTTCGCCCCAGCGCCCCGCTGCATGACGGCGCGGTCATTGTGCAGGGAGATCGCATTGCGGCGGCGGCATGCTTCCTGCCGCTGTCGATGAATCCTGTACTCTCAACACAGTTAGGCACACGCCATCGCGCCGGTATTGGCATCACGGAAGAAACCGACGCGATCGCGGTGATCGTCTCCGAAGAAACGGGGGCGATTAGCGTGGCCATCGGCGGGAAGATCGAGCGCGACATTGTGCCGGACGCGTTGCGCATGCGCCTGGGCGAACTGCTTCGCCGCCATGTACGCCAGACGACGTTGCCCACGCCCATTAGTCAGGAAAATACTCAGGGGGCTGACCGCTAGCCATGGACTTCCTGCGCCGTCTTTTTTTCGAGAACGTCAGCCTGAAGATTTTCTCGATTGTGCTTGCGTTTACACTGTGGCTGATGGTGCATCGCGATCCGGTCGCGGAAGTTGCCGTCGAAGTGCCGGTTGAGTTCCACAACATCCCACCGAACGTGGAGATCAGTTCCGACGCGGTGTATCGAAGCACAGTACGGTTGCGGGGGCCGGAACGCGCAATCCGTCAATTAAACGCATCCGACGTGCAGGCGGAAATCGATCTCACGGGCCTGCGCCCGGGCGAACGAACGTTCGATCTCACGGCCCGGCAGATTCGGCATCCCCATGAACTCGCGGTGGTACAGATTGTTCCCAGCCAATTTCACATCGCCTTCGACACGGAACTGACGCGCGAGGTTCCGGTCAAGCCGCGCATCATTGGCGATTTCGCTTCCGGCTATGCGATCGCGCAGGTAGTCGTCAATCCGCCCACCGTGCCCATCGTCGGACCGCAAAAACACGTCGAAGCCGTAGATTCGGCAATCACCGATCCGATTGATGTAAGCGGACTAATGCAGCAAGGTTCGTTCGTGCGCCACGCCTATGTCTCTGACCCTTTGATTCAAGTGGCCAACCCCAATCCGGTGCGAATTACAGTTATCATGAAGCAGACGCAAGCCGACGGCAGCGCGCACTAATTTTTGCTCATGACTCATTCCACACGCCAACTTTTTGGCACTGACGGCATTCGCGGTGTCGCCGGAGAGCCGCCGTTGACGCAAGAAGGCGTTTACGCCATTGGACTCGCCCTCGGTCACAATCTGATTCGCTCGACGCCGCAAGCCCGCGTGGTGATTGGGCAAGACACGCGCTTTTCGAGTGGATGGATTGCTGACCGCGTGACGCAAGGATTGACAGACGCGGGATGCAAGGTTGAATCCGCCGGCGTGATAACCACGCCCGGCGTGGCTTTCTTGGCGCGATCTCAGGGTTTTGCCGCGGGAGTGGTGATTTCGGCGTCGCACAATCCCTGGATGGACAATGGCATAAAGGTCTTCTCCGGTTCTGGCTTCAAGCTTTCTGATGCGTTGGAACTCGCAATAGAGCGGGAGATTTTTGCGTTGCTGAAAAATTCGCCGAGCGCGTTGCCGAACCCGCCATCGCATAGCCTGCCCGGCGATACCGAGTTGCGACGAGCCTATATTGAATGGCTGGTCAAAACAGTTACGGCAGACTTGAGTTATCTGCGAATTCTGGTGGATTGCGCCAATGGCGCGGCGACGGCGGAAGCGCCTGAATTATTCCGCGCCTGCGGCGTGCAAGCCACGTATCTGAACGTTCATCCCGATGGGCGCAATATCAATAAAGATTGCGGGGCGCTGCATCCTGAGCATCTTTCGGCGGCCATGGCGGCGCTGCCCGGTCAATTTGATCTGGGCGTGACTTTTGATGGCGATGCAGACCGTGCGCTTTTTTGCGACGCGAGTGGCCAAATTGTGAATGGCGACGCAGTGCTGCTGGTGGCTGCGCGCGATTTGGCTTCGCGTGGACTTCTCACGAAAGACACAGTTGTTGCCACGACAATGTCGAATATGGGACTTGAGGTTGCGCTGCGGCAAGCTGGCATTAAACTTCTGCGCGCCAACGTCGGCGATAAATATGTTCTCGAAGAAATGCAGAAGACGGGCGCGATTCTAGGCGGCGAACAATCGGGGCATATTCTGTTTCGTGACGGCGATGCCACCACCGGCGACGGCCTGATGACCGCGCTGCGCGTGATGGAAGTAATGGCGCGCACGGGCAGTTCCCTCGCCGATCTTCTTCACGGACTAAAAGTTTTCCCGCAAATCATCCGCAACATCCGCGTGCGCGAAAAAGTTCCCTTCGCTTCGGTACCATCCATTCAGCAAAGCATCACCGTAGCCGAGCAGAAGCTCGACGGCAACGGACGCGTGGTCGTGAGGTATTCCGGAACAGAAGCGCTGGCTCGCGTGATGATTGAAGCTGAGTCCGAAGAGACGATGAACACGCTGGCAACATCCATTGCGGGTGCGATTCAGCAGCACCTAGGCGAGTAAACCCGATCAAACCTGACTATTCGGACGAGGCGTCCGCCACTACGTGAATTATTTTCTCCGCCAGCGGACACCTTCTTTAGTGATTTCGACGAGAATGCCGGAGGCGGTGAGCTCGGCGCGGATGGAATCAGATGATTTGAAATCGCGGGATTTGCGGGCGGCCTCCATCGCGGCGATTTTAGATTCGATGGCTGCATCGGGGAGTTGATTGGCCGATGCGGCAAGAAGCTCCGGAGCGATTTCACGTCCTTCACTTTTTGCCCAGACGACGATGCAACTGATTTTTGCGGCATCGTCATCTTTCAAGACAGCAAAGATGGCGTCGAAGGTGTTCATTACATCGAGCAGCGGTTTTTGATCTGAGCTGGGTTGCCAGTTTCCGGCGTTGATAGCGGAGTTGGCAACGCGGACCATTTCGAAAATCGCCCCGATCGCCTCGGCGGTGTTGAGGTCATTCCCGAGCGCTTGGATGAAGCGATCTTTAGTTTCGGCTGCGAGCGGCGAGAGTGAAGTCGCATCTGGTTTTGCACTTTTCGGCGGATTGCTGACCGACGCATAGAAATTGCGCAGACGCTCGACGCTGGCGGTGGCTTGTTGCAATCCATCGAACGTGAAGTTGAGCTGATTGCGATAGGGGACGGAAGTCAGCAAGAAGCGAATCGCCGACGGTTTGTACCCTTTGAGAACGAGATCGCGCAGCGTATAGAAATTGCCGAGGCTCTTCGACATCTTCTCGCCTTCGACGAGCAGAAATCGCGAGTGAAACCAGAAGTGGGCGAAAGGCTTACCAGTCAAGCCTTCCGATTGGGCGATTTCGTTTTCATGGTGCGGGAAAATTAAATCTTCTCCGCCGGCGTGAAGGTCGAAGCTCTCTCCGAGTTCTTCCATCGACATGACCGAGCACTCGATGTGCCAGCCGGGGCGGCCCGGGCCGATCTTGGTTTCCCACGAAGCTTCGCCGGGTTTCGGAGCTTTCCATAACGCGAAATCGCGGGCGTTGTCTTTGTCGTATTCATCCAGGTCCACACGCGCGCCGTCTTCCATGCCGGCAAAGTCGCGCTTGGAGAGTTTGCCATATTGAGGAAATTTGGTGATGCGGAAATAGTAAGAGCCGTCTTCGGTGCGATAGGCAAAGCCTTTGGCTTCGAGTTCGGCGATGAACTCGGCCATCTCCTGAATGTGATCGGTAGCACGGACGAATTGCGGCGGGTCAATGTTGAGGGCTTTGCTGTCCTCGAAAAAAGCGTTGCTGAATTTGTCAGTGTAATGGCGGACGGCGGCGATATCGGGCGAGCCGGCGTTGCGAATGATTTTGTCGTCCACGTCGGTGATGTTCATGACGTAATGGACGGCGTAGCCGCTGAGCTTGAGAAAGCGGTAGAGAATGTCCACGGCGACGAAGGTGCGGAAGTTGCCGATGTGGCCGTAGTCATAAACCGTGGGGCCGCAGGCGTACATACGGACTTTGCCGTCATCGATGGTGCGGAAGTCTTCGACGGCGTTGGAAAGCGTGTTGTAGAGGCGAAAGGACATGTGTGAATGTTTTGGGTAAAAGAATGTTCATTCTACGGGAGGGATGAGGGGTGGGGTCAAATGGGGGAGGAAGCCTTAACCCAGCGGGCGCAGAACACCACGGAATTTTATTGCATAGCGCAATCTTTTCTGAGGACAGAGAATCCAATCATTTATGGCTGATGAATTGGTGTTGGTGACGGGCGGGTCGGGATTTATTGGAGCGCACTGCATTTTGCAGTTGTTGAATGCTGGCTACCGGGTGCGGACGACGGTGCGTTCTCTCAAGCGCGAAGCGGACGTGCGCGCTATGTTGAAGCAGGGCGGGGTTGAGGCGGGTGACCGGCTGCCGTTTGCTGCGGCTGACCTGATGCAGGATGCGGGCTGGGCGCAAGCAATGGCGGGATGTGCGTATGTGCTGCATGTGGCGTCGCCGCTGCCGCCGGGAGTCCCGAAAAATGAAGATGAGTTGATTGTTCCGGCGCGCGAGGGCACGTTGCGGGTGTTGCGCGCAGCGCGGGATGCGGGAGTGAAACGCGTCGTGCTGACGTCGTCGTTTGCGGCGATTGGATATGGCCATCCGGTGCGGAAAGAGCCGTTCACGGAGAAGGACTGGACCGACCCTAACGGGGACGATTTAAGCGCGTATCCGAAGTCGAAGACGTTCGCAGAGCGGGCGGCGTGGGATTTTATTGCGCAGAATGGCGACGGTGGAGGGCTGGAGTTGGCGACGGTGAATCCGGTAGGCGTGTTTGGGCCAGTGCTCGGGCCGGATTATTCAGCGTCAATTCTGATTGTGCAGCGCTTGATGGATGGGGCGCTGCCGGGCTGTCCGCGGCTGTATTTCGGCGCGGTGGATGTGCGCGATGTGGCGGATTTGCATCTGCGTGCGATGACGAATCCGGCGGCGAAAGGCGAGCGGTTTCTCGCGGTCTCGGGGGATTTTCTGCTGTTCGTGGAGATTGCGAAAATACTGAAGAGCCGGATGGGAGCGGCGGCGAAGCGGGTGCCGACACGGCAGCTTCCAAATTTTCTGGTGCGGCTGGCCGCGCTGCGCGATCCAGCGGTGAAGTTTATTTTGCCTGAGCTGGGCAAATGGAAAAATGCGACGAGCGAAAAAGCGCAGCGGGTGCTGGGATGGAGCCCGCGATCAAGGGAAGATGCGATTGTGGCTACGGCAGAGAGTCTGGTGAAGCTGGGGTTGTTAAAGACGAAGTAGACCGGGGAGGAGCTCACAACCAGTTCCAAGGTCAACGAGCGAAACGGCGATTATTACTCGCCATCTGATCCAAATGAGAGTCGGCTTTGAGCTACTCTTGCCCTTCTCCGCGGTGCGGAGATCTAACCATGCATTGTAAAAGACCGTCGCGCACCAGCCCCACACAAGCAGTAATACCATCGACAGTAAAATGAGATTCTTCCCAATCGGTTCCCAGTACTCGTGCAGCGAGTGCCCAGCTAGGAAAGGGTACACGAGCACGCAGCTTAGAAGGAGTGTAAACGTGGACGTGAGAAAACGACGACGCCAAACCACATAATGCCGAAGCTCTCCCATCTTTTCGCCGTCGGGATTCTCATATCTGTTGAACATCATAGGATCTAAGCCGCCAGCATTATCATCGCAGAGTCCTCGGGAGCAAGACCTAACTGTCGAAAACAGGCGTTTTCCCTAACTGACAAATCACCCGTCTGCCGCTAGGGATGGAATTCAAATCTTGTCCCATTCTCCCGCCAATATCCCATATGTTTACTTTGCTGCGGACGGCAACGCCCTCAACCTTCGCCCTACCAAAATCACATAGTGAATTGCCGAAATTATCGTGAAGGCGAAGACGGCGCGCAGAAAAGTCAGGCGTGCGATGGCAACCCAGCGGACGGGGTAAATCTGCAAGAGCATGACGAAGAAGACGGCGGCGACCTGGGCGAAAGTGTTGGCTTTGCCGAAGATGCTGGGGCGGAAGTCGCGGAGTCCGGCGATGGCGTAAAGCACCGCGCTGGCGGCGAGGATGGAAATGTCGCGGCTGAACACGAGCACGGTGAACTTCCAGGGAATGCGGTGCAGGATGGAGAGCACCATGAAGGTGGTGCTGAGCAGGAGCTTGTCGGCGATGGGATCGAGATATTGCCCGAGCAGCGTCTTCT
This sequence comes from Terriglobia bacterium, assembly GCA_963702965.1. Lineage (GTDB taxonomy): Bacteria > Acidobacteriota > Terriglobia > Terriglobales > Acidobacteriaceae > JAJPHW01. The sequence continues at coordinate 1,230,292 of OY969776.1, read as the reverse complement.
GGTCGAGCGTGCGGGCAAGCAGGCCGTCGAGGCCGTCGCTAAACCCGGCGATGACGAAAAGAATGAGCGCCCATTTGTACTTGCCGTCCACCAGATAGTTCACGATGAAAGGCAGAAACATCATGCGCAACAGCGTGAGCTGATTGGGGAAAGTCAGCAGTTGCGAGAGCCGGATGACGGCTTCCTGCTGAAGTTCTTTCAGTTTTGGCGGCGCGGGAGACGGCACCAAAAGATTGTCGCCGGATGAGATGAGGATTGCAACCTGCGCCGCCCTCTCAAGCAGCTTCGCGGGAAACATGAAGAGTTCAATGCGACGGTCCGTCTTCCAGCCTAAATTTTCAATCGAGAATCAGGTTGGGCATGACTTTGGTTACTCCCGTGGTGACTCCTCGTGGAATCACGACTATGCAGGTTTCGTCAGTAGAGAAACGATATTCCTTGCGAGTCAGACCTCGAATCGGCGTGCGCCTGCGGCCGCTGAGTGACGTTGGTAACACCGAGGAACGTGAATCTGCCCCTAGAATAGCCGGGTGAGGCGTCTAAGTTTAAGCAACCACAAGTGGATGTTGCTGGCGTCGGGGCTGGCGTGCGCGCAATTCGCATGCTCATTGGCGCTGCGTCCCGGCTATCACCTCACCGCCGCCGTTGATGTAATTCAGACATTGTTATTGTTATCCGTCGTGCTTGCCATGGCGGCGAACGTTCCCCGCTCAAGCCAGCGCACGCGAATCTTCTGGATGCTATTAACGTTGGGAACCGGCGCCTGGTTCGTCACCCAGGTGATGTGGACGTACTTTGAAGTGTTCCTGCATCAGAGCGTGCCCAATCCGTTTGCCGGCGACGTGATTCTGTTTTTGCATCTGGTTCCCTTGATGGGCGCACTGGCTTTGCGCCCGCACCGCCCTCCGAATGATCACAGCCTGGAATTAGGCACGATCGACTTCAGCCTGCTGTTTGTCTGCTGGCTGTATCTGTATTTCTTCACCGTGATTCCCTGGCAATACATCACCGTGGACGTGCAACTGTATGGCCGCAATTTTGACGTTCTGTACACCGCGGAGCATATCGTTTGCCTGGTTGGGGTAAATCTGGTGTGGCAGCGCAGCGTGGGGGCGTGGAAGTTGGTGTACCGGCAATTGTTCTGGGCAAGTGCGGTATATGCCTTCGCGTCGATCACCGCCGGGCTGGCCATTGATTTTGGAAGCTATTACAGTGGCGGCATCTATGACGTGCCGCTGGCCATCGGGATGGTGCTGTTTACCAAAGTCGGTCTGACGGCGCGGCAACTGGAATTGGATAACGATCCGGTCGAGAAGACCAAGGGTGTACGCAGCGTGTGGATTGCCCGCCTGGCGATGTTTGGCGCCCTCAGCCTGCCGGTATTGGCCATCGCCTGCCTGGTAAACAGCTTCATGCCCGCACCGGTGAAAAACTTCCGCCTGTTCCTGACGCTGGTGGCAATTGTTGTGGTGGGCAGTTTGCGGTCTTTGCGGCAGCACAAGCTCGATAAAGCATTGCAGCAGGCGCATCAGGACTTGCGCGAAGATTCGATTACCGATTCGCTGACCGGGACCCGCAACCGCCGTTTTTTCACCTCGACAATCGAAGGCGATGTGCAGCAGGCCATCCGCGCCTATGGAGAAGGCCAGGAATATGGCACGCGCAACCGCGACCTGATCTTCTATCTGATTGATTCGGATTGCTTCAAGGAAGTTAATGATCTCTATGGGCACGATCTCGGCGATCGTGTGCTGGTGGAGACCGCGAAGCGGATTAGTTCGGCCATTCGTAATTCAGACGTGTTGATTCGCTGGGGCGGAGATGAATTCCTCGTGGTTTCGCGCTATACGAACCGCGAAGAAGCGGCGACTCTGGCGGAGCGTGTGCTGGACGCCATGGGCGGGAGCCTGTTTGAGCTGCGCACGCATCGCCTGGAGCGTAGTTGCTCCATTGGGTGGGCGGTATTCCCATGGTATCTGGATGCGGCCGACGAAGTGCCGTACGAAGAGGTCTTACGGCTGGCGGACGCCGCGCTTTACGAAGCAAAGAGCGCAGGCCGCAACCTGGCGATTGGCATGATGCCCACAAACCGACGAAGCAGACCGATTACGGTGGAAACAATTAACAGCAAGAAAGAGAGTCTGGCGGAGCGATTGGCAGCCGCGAGTATACGCACTACCGGGCCGACACCCGGGGTGCCACGCGAGACGACGGATACCCAGGCTAGAGCCGCGGCCGCATCTCGAGTCCAAGACTAGCCTTTTAGCAGGGTCTATAAAGTTGCACCCCCAGCCCGTCCGCCATAGTCTAATGGTCGAGTGTCTGCCAATCGCACACCACCATCGAACAAGCCTTCCAAAGCACACCGGTTGCAAACCGTTCTTCCGCTTATTCGAGAGCTAATTGCCCCACGCAAGGGATTGCTGGCATTAGGGTTGGGACTGATGGTGGTGAACCGGGTCGCGGGCTTGGTACTGCCATATTCCACTAAATATTTGATTGACAGCGTTGTCATCAAACACCACGCCCAATTGTTGAAACCACTGGTGCTGGCGGTTCTCGGTGCGACGGTGATTCAAGGCATCACGTCATATTCCCTGACCCAACTGCTTTCCAAAGAAGCACAGCGGCTGATCACCGAGCTACGGCAAAAAGTACAGGTGCATGTGGGAAGGCTAACGGTCGCCTTTCATGACTCGACCAAAAGCGGCACGCTGGTGGCGCGGATCATGAGTGACGTTGAGGGCGTGCGCAACCTGATCGGTACGGGCCTCGTGGAGTTCGTGGGCGGGCTCATCAGCGCCTCGATTGCTTTGGTGCTGTTATTCCGCATCAGCACCATGATGACGGTCATCGCCTTCGGATTTCTGGGTGCGTTCACGCTGGCGTTGAATAAGGCCTTCCGCACCATCCGGCCGATTTTTCGTGAGCGCAGCAAAATCAATGCCGAGGTCACCGGAAGGCTCGCGGAATCGCTGGGCGGCGTGCGCGTGGTGAAGGGATACCACGCAGAGGCGCGGGAAGAAGGCGTCTTTTCGAAGGGCGTGCACCGCTTGTTGAACAACGTGATGCGCAGCCTGACCGCGACTTCGTTGATGAGTCTTTCCGCGACCGTGCTGCTCGGCTTTGTTGGGGCAATCATCATGTACATAGGCGCCCGGCAGATTATGGCGGGCACGCTGACGATCGGCAGCTTCTTCACCTACACCATGCTCCTGGGATTTCTGATCGCGCCCATCATGCAAATCGTTTCAATTGGCACGCAGCTCACCGAAGCAGTTGCGGGACTTGAACGGACCCAGGAAATACTGGGCGAGAACCGCGAAGATCGTGACCCTCGGCGGACGGTTACGCTTCCGGAGATTCGCGGGCTGGTGGAATTTGATCACGTCCACTTCAGCTACGACGGCGTGCGGGAAGTCTTGCACGATGTTTCTTTTGTGTCGGCACCGGACACCGTGACAGCGCTGGTGGGGTCCTCAGGGTCGGGCAAGTCCACGACAATCGGCCTGATTTCGGCATTCCACGCGCCGACGCGAGGTATGGTCCGCGTGGATGATGTGGATTTGAGCACGGTAAAGCTGGATTCTTACCGTACGCAACTGGGCGTCGTATTACAGGAATCATTTCTATTTGATGGGACGATTCGTGAGAATGTGGCATTTTCGCGGCCGGAAGCAACGGACGAGCAGATTCTGCGCGCGTGCCGGATCGCCCGCGTGGATGAGTTTGCCGAAACCTTCGCGGACAAATACGACACCATCGTGGGCGAGCGGGGCGTAAAGCTCTCCGGCGGCCAGCGGCAGAGGATATCAATTGCGCGGGCCATTCTTGCCGAACCGCGCATCTTAATTTTAGACGAGGCGACGTCCAGCCTGGACTCGGAATCGGAAGCGCTGATTCAAGAAGGGCTTTCGTATCTGATGCAGGGCCGAACGACATTTGTGATTGCGCACCGGCTTTCGACCATCCGGAGAGCGGACCAAATTCTTGTGATGGAACAAGGCAAGATTGTGGAGCGGGGAACGCACGAACAACTGTTTGCGCTGCGTGGCAGATATTACGACCTCTACACGAAACAGCATGGGGTTGAGAGCAATCTGTTTCTGGCGCCCGGCGAAGGCGACTTCGCGGCCGCGGAGTCGGAAGTTGCCGCGAAACGGCAGGCAAACGACCCCGGCCTGGCCGAAACCATCCGCATGGTGAGGGGCCGCTAAAAGCATGAGTGCGCAAGCTGTGGTTTCCCTCGAAGACGTTTGCCGCCACTACAAGATGGGCGACACACTCATCCGTGCCGTGGACGGAGTTTCTTTAGAAATTCCGCCCGGGCAGTTTGTGGCTTTGCTGGGAAGTTCGGGATCCGGTAAGTCATCGTTGTTGAACCTCATTGCGGGGCTGGATCGCGCGACTTCGGGGAAAGTTATCGTCCAAAACCAAGATCTGGCGGGCCTTTCGCGCGAGGCGCTGGCTAAACACCGCCTGAAAACCGTGGGCATGGTTTTCCAGTCGTTCAATTTGATTCCGAGTATGAACCTGCTCGAGAACGTGGAACTGCCCTTGCGCTTTGCCGAAATTGAGCGCGATAAGCGCGAAGGAATGGCGCGGCAAGCGCTCGAAAGAGTCGGGTTGCGGGCGCGCGTCAAACACCGGCCGACCGAGCTTTCCGGCGGCGAACAGCAGCGGGCGTCGCTAGCGCGAGCATTAATCAATCAACCGCGAATTCTTCTGGCGGATGAACCCACAGGAAATCTGGACAGCCGCACGGGCTCGGAGATCATGACACTGATTTGCGAATTCAATGAATCCTTGGGGATGACGATCGTGATGGTGACGCATGAGCGCGCGATTGCCGAGCGTTACGCCCAGCGCCTTGTATTTCTTGCTGACGGCAAGCTGGCGGGCGATCAAGCGAATAGTGGAGCGGGCAAATGAAATTCTACGACGTGACGGAGTTGGCGTTCCGCAACCTGCGCGAGTCGTTGCTGCGCAATTCGCTGACAACAGTGGGAATTTCTGTCGGCGTGGCCTCGCTCGTCGCCATGCTATCGCTGGGCGTGGGCTTACAGCAACTCGCCGGGAGAAAGCTGGAAAAATCCGGATTGTTTGATACGGTCATCGTCACTTCGCGGCGGGATTTGCGAGGATACGAGCATGAGCAGGAACGCAATGGTCCGGCGCCGGCAGAGAGTCCAGTTCTAGACGAAGCGGCGCGAGTCAAGATGGAGCAGTTGCCTGACGTGAAGGAGGCATACCCCGACATCCGTTTTGTGACCGAGCTGCGTTATGAAGACAAGCCCCATCTAACCATGGTGGCGGGCTTGCCGGAGTCAGCAAAAAGTAACGATGCCTTCGACGGTATGCAGGGGAATTTTTTCTCCAGCGATGATGCAGCGCAAGTCATTATTTTGAAATCCTTCGCGGAAGAACTTCTAGGGCGCACGCCCAAGCGCGGGGAGCCCGAGCTGGCCGTTGCCGACCTGGCGAAACCGCTGCTGGGGAAGACCCTAATTCTGCGTTACGCCCAGCGAGCGCCGGCACAAACATCCGCGAGCGCGGGCCCGGCAAGCGATGATATGAGCGCGATGGAAGCTGCATACTCGGTTGTCTCGAAGCAACTGACGGTGACGATAACCGGAGTGACTGATCTCAATCCAGACTCGATGCGGGGACAGGGGGGAGCGCGTGTTTATTTGCCGTTGAAACTGGCGGAGAGCCTGCACGTGGTGCAACCTTCAGATCTGAGGAACGCTGCCAGTGACACGGCCAGCACGCCAACATATTCCACGGTGAGCGTGCGCGTTGCCCACGCGGCCAGGGTTCCGCAGGTTGAAGCCGCAATCAAAAAACTTGGATTCAATACCTTCTCAATTACCGATGCAACGAAAAGTGTGCGGCAGTTTTTCGTCGTCCTCGATATGTTTTTAGGGATCTTCGGCAGTCTGGCGCTGGCTGTGGCTTCGATTGGGATTGTGAATACGCTGGTGATGGCGATTCTGGAACGCCGCAGAGAAATTGGCATCATGAAGGCAATCGGAGCAAGCGACACGGATGTGAAAGGCCTATTTTTCGCTGAGGCCGGAGCCATGGGTTTGGTGGGAGGACTTCTGGGAGTCGCCCTGGGGTGGACGATCGGGCAGCTCATCAATCTAGGAACGAATGTTTACATGCGGCGCCATGATTTTCCGCCTGAGAGAGTTTGGCTTGTTCCCTGGTGGCTGGTGGGGGGTGCCATTGTGTTCTCGATCGTGGTGAGCTTGCTGTCGGGATTGTATCCGGCATCGCGTGCGGCCCGGCTCGATCCGGTGCAGGCCCTGCGTTATGAGTAACTGCCAGTCTTATACCTCCCATCGGTTCGGCGCATTTGTGGCATGCGCCGTCTTCGTTCTTTATTTCTCAGTTTCAGCAACTGCACAGGGACGCGTTGACTGCGGCGCAATGAACAGCCGCATCTTGAAGCAGGCGGTCCGGTACTGCGTTTTGCTACCCGATGGATATGACAAACCTGGAGGCAGGCTTTATCCCGTGCTGTATTTTCTACACGGGCTGGGAGAGAACGAACAGGTCCTGTTTCAAAGCGGAGGTTGGAATCTTGTGGAAGATTTGCGGCAGAAACATAAGATAGGCGATTTCCTGATCGTGACGCCGGATGCCAAAGAGACCTTCTACGTTAATTCTGCTGATGGAAAAATGCGTTACAGCGATTTTTTCCTCGAAGAATTCATGCCCGCAATCGAAAGCAAGTATCGCGTCAGACGCGAACGGGCGGCACGGGCGATAAGCGGCGTTTCTATGGGAGGATATGGGGCGTTTCGTTTCGCGTTTGCGCATCCGCAGCTATTTTCGGCAGTCAGCGCGGAGAGCGCGGCTTTCATGACTCAGACGCCGCAGGAGATGAATATGGCGATGCAATCCGGTTCACAGATGGGCCGGTTGATGGGACCGGTTTTCGGCAACCCGATTCGAGCGGCCCACTGGGAGGAGAACAGCCCTTTTGTGCTGGCCCGGAAGAAGAAATCGGCGATCGCAAGCCTGGCGATTTATTTCAATTGCGGCAAAGACGATGATTTCGGATTTGAGAATGGTGCACAAGCCATGGACAGGCTATTGCGCGAAGAAGGCGTCAGGCACGAATTCCACCTCTACGAAGGCAACCACGGGATGGAGTATTTTCTGGCCCACCTTGAAGAAGTGCTGGAGTTCCATTCCCGGAACTTTGGCGGCCGCTAAATGCTTGCAATGTAAGCGAGCTTGTTCCATACTTTTGGCTTCACCCGACACAAAAAACCTCAAGGAGATATCACCATGAAGTCTAAGCTGGGGCGACTCTTGTTAGCTGCATTTTTTCTGGCCGGTATGAGCGCATATGCGCAGGACATGGCCACGGACACTGGCAAAGCTGCGAAGGATGTGGGGCACGACACAAAAGTCGCGGCGGACAAAACTGGCCACGAAACCAAGAAAGTTGCGAAGGACACGGGGCACGATACAAAAGTCGCCGGCGAGAAAACGGCGCATGCAACCGACAAGGCCGCCGACAAGACCGGCCACGCCACCAAGAAAGTCGCCAAGAAAACAGGCCATGATTTAAAGAAAGGCACAGAGGACATGGGACACGATGTCAAAAAAGGGGCTGAGAAGACCGGCGACGCCATGAAATAAACGGGTACGACAGGTTCAATCTTTGCTTTGGGGAGAGGATCCGGCGAGGGTTCTCTCCATTTCTGTTTGAGCGTCTTCTTGATGAGACGATGACGCCGTCTCGGCAACCCATTGCCAGGCGCGGCGGCCATTTTCCGTAGTCACGATTCGCGCTTCGCCATATTCCGCCAAACGGTTGAGCACTGTAGTCACGGACGCCAGCGGATCTTTGTGGCGAAGCGCAAGATGTTCAATTTTTGTTTTTACGCGCTCGCAAACCTCCCGAGCGGTCAGCGGGCCTTCAGCTTCCATCAGAATGATGCGGCAGGTCTTGGTAAAACCGGGACGGTCGCCGTTGCGTTTGCGGCTCTTCAAATCCATCCATTCATCGTCCCACTCCTCATTCAGCGCTGATTCTCCGAAGACGCTGGCCAGCCCAAGGATGGTGCGTTTCACACTGCCGATACGATGCATGATCTCCGTCCGCTTACGCAGAAGATCGCGCAGCTCGGACTGCGCGACACGAATGACTTCCTGGACATGGCGCTTCTCCTGCCCCGAATCCTGAGATTCCTTGCCTTCCATTCAGACCTCACCACGACTTCGATAAAACGGTTACCGGGAAAAACGAGATTTCATCTTGATACGAAATGTTGATACGAAATGTTGACGTTGCAAGTTCACGACCTTTTCGACGAAGAAGCGTTGGTCAGGGATGCAATAAAGTACAGCCACCTGGGCGCTGCTGCATTGGACGTTGCCGATTGCGAAAGGAGAGAGATGCTGGTTCATAAAATGCGGCCTTGGCAGTGATCGACAGCAACAATCATTTCTTGTTTTTGTAATAGAGGCGTACTCCCGCTGAATCCACCGCCGTCCGCTGTTTCCAGATTTTGTAGCGCAAAACGCGTGATCTATGCGGAAGCGTAGAACGCGAGGCGCAAAGAAACACCCAGCGCAAGTGGATCTGAGTTTGTTTGATGTGGTGTCTAGGTGTCTTTGTTTTCCATCCGAAGGTGCAAAAGACCTCGCCCCACCAATTGTCAGATAGCACCAAAGTCCTCTCCCAGTTTCTCCGCCGTTGTTATGGAAATCGACTAACAATCAAAAGTTGAGATTCGTTATGGACGGGCACTTGCATTTTATTTATGCGCAATACCGCAACTAGCGGAATCAGCAAGTTCCCTTGAGCCACGGAAGTGGCCGGGTTGAGAGGAAAGCATGACAAAACGAATACTCATTGTTATAGCGGCGCTTCTTGCGATGGTCACGTGGTCGCAACTATGGGCGCAAACCACAACGACCGGCGAGTTGAGCGGAATCGTGACGGATCCGACAGGAGCGGTCGTCCCCAACGCTGACGTAACGTTGAAGAGCCTTGATACCGGCTCGGTCACCAATGGCAAGACCGCAGCCGACGGCGGTTATAGATTCGCTTATCTGCAACCGGGCAATTACAGCGTTAAAGTCAGCGAGCAGGGTTTCCAGACCACGGAGAAGCGAGTGGTAGTCGCGCTCGGCGCCAGCGCTGCTTCGAACTTCAAATTGGCGTTGGCAACGGGAACCACGACCGTCGAAGTGAACGGCGCTCCACCGGCGGTAGAAACCGAAGACGCAAACCTGACAGCAAACTTCAATTCGAAACAAGTGGAGTTGCTGCCGAACCCTGGCAATGATCTCTCCGCCGTGGCATTGACCGCTCCGGGCGTGGTCATGAACACCGCCGGAGGCTCGATGTTCGGCGGCGGCAACTTCGAAGTCAATGGGTTGCCGGCAACCTCGAACTTATTCACCCTGGACGGATCGAATGACAATGATCCGTATTTCAACGTCAACAACACGGGCGCAACCAACCTGTCGCTGGGCTTGAATGACATTCAAGAAAGCACGGTGGTTTCGAGCGGCTACAGCGGTTCCTACGGCGGACTGGCCGGAGCGAACGTCAACTATGTATCGAAGTCGGGCACAAACGCCTTCCACGGAAACTTGGAATACTGGTGGAACGGCGACGTTCTCAACGCCAATAACTACTTCCGTAACCAGCAGAACGGATTGGCGGGAAGCGACGTGGCACCGAGAGCGTTCGTGAACGCCAACCAATATGCCGGCTCAATTGGCGGGCCAATTAAAAAGGACAAGTCCTTCTTCTTCTTCGATGTGGAAGGACTGTATCTCGCGATACCCTCGCTGGTGCCGGTGAATTTGCCCACTCCGGCGTTTCAAAGTGCAGTTCTTTCAAACCTTGCGGCGAATGGCCTCACGGCTTCGATGCCGTTTTACAGCACCATGTTCGGGCAATATAACCGGCTCTCTCAGGCGGGGGCGACCGCATTGCCTGGCGGCGGTTGCAGCGACGTAACCAGCATCGGCAGCGTTGCATTTGGGGCCGGCAATCCCTGCGCAGTGCAAATTCAGGCAGGGCTGACCGCGCATACTCACGACAACCTATATGTGGGACGTTACGACCAGAACATCGGGAATAACGACCGCATGTTTATCCGGGTGGAAAGGGAGCATGGACTGCAAGCAACGTATACGGACCCGATAAATCCCGCGTTCAACGGAGTCAGCGATCAGCCTCAGTGGCAGTCGCAATTCAGTGAAACGCATACCTTCGGCACCAACAAAGTGAACGATTTTAAAGCGTCGTTGCTGTGGTACAGCGCCGGTTTCGCCGAACAGAATCAAACGGCGGCAAATGCCGCTTTACCCTATGCCTCGGGAACGGCCACTCTCGCGTTTGCCGACGGGAGCCTGTCGGCCTTGAACGGCGACAATGCGGTATTTCCGCAAGGTCGCAACATCACGCAATATCAATTCGTGGATGACTTCAGCTGGGTAAAGGGACGCCACGATTTCAAATTCGGCGTCAACTTCCGGCGCAATGACATCAGCGATCAGAACTTTGTTTTTGTGACACCTCTGGTCGAGGAATTTTCGCTAAGTGATTTCGTCAGCGGAGGAGGCGGGACGTCAGGCAACATCATCGTCCAAAACTTCCCGAGCCGAACCGAGGTCCCGATCGCTCTTTATCAACTCGGCCTGTACGCAGCCGATGACGTCAGAGTCACAAAAGACCTAAAGTTGACGCTGAGTCTGCGTGCCGACCATCTGTCGAATCCGGTCTGCCAGATTGATTGCTTCCAACGCTTCGCGAATGGCGGATTTGGAGACTCAGCATCTCCGGTCAATTCCTCGATTCTCGCGAACCAACAGCAGGCATTCCCTTCGGTCACCAACGTTGTCTGGCAACCGAAGATAGGTTTTGCCTGGTCGCCGAGAGGCTCGGATAAAACCGTGCTGCGCGGCGGAATTGGAATCTTCGGGGATTCACTGCCAACGGGAGCAATCGACAGCTTCCTGCAGCAGGCTCCTCTGGATCCGGGATTTAATACTTTCTTCGGGTATTTGTCTCCGTCACAGACCGGACCCCTTGGAAACCTGAACCAACTTTCGCAGGCAGCGAATCAGAGCTTCGTGACGAACTACGCGGGTGGAGGGCCGGTCACTCCATTCAACTTCTTCAACTCAACCCCAGTCAAGGTTCCCGTGTACTACAAGTGGAGTCTGGAAATGCAACAGGCCGTGGGCTGGAACACGACTATGAGCATCAGCTATATCGGCAACCACGGGTCGCACGAGCAAATCTCGAACGGCGCGCTGAATGCCTATTGCTGCACGGCCGCAAATGGCCTGCCAGTGTCCTCGTTTGCGAATTTGCCGACTACTGTGCCGGATGGACGGTTCGGCCAGGTTTCAGAATCCCTGAACGTGGCCAACTCCAATTACAACGGCATGACCGTAACCGCGAGGCATAATTTCAGCGGCGGCTTCCAGTTCCAGGCCAACTACACCTGGAGCCATGCCCTCGATGAAATTTCCAACAACTCGCTTTCGCCCTTCGGATTGAACACGACCGGACTCTATGCCGACGTAATCTTCCCGGAGAATCCTTACAACATCCGGCAGTTCAACTACGGAAATGCGGATTATGACATCCGGCACAACTTCACCATGAATTACGTGTGGAGTGACGCCCTCCGTCATTTGACCAGCTGGGGACCGAACCCGCTGATGAAGGGTTGGTCGTTCTCGGGAACGATCTTCAAGCACACGGGACTGCCCTTTACCGTGTTTGACAACAACTACACCACCGCGCTGCAAACCACCAACTTCGGCGGCGGTGCGCAGTACATCTATGCCGACCAGCTTGGGCCTTCCGGCATCAATTGCGGAGCCCAGGCAGCAACGGTGAGCGCGGCCGGCGTGCCCAACCCTTGCTTTGGAGGAGCGGCTGGCGGACTGTTCGCTGATCCGGTCTCTACATATCCAGACCAGCGCCGCAACCAGTTCCGTGGACCGGGCTACTTCAACACGGACTTCGCTGTTGAAAAGGGCTTCGGAATTCCCAAGTGGGAAGGCGCTCAGTTCTCGTTAGGCGCGCGCTTCTTCAACCTGTTCAATCACCCGGATTTCAACTTCCCGGTGATGAACTTTAACAACCCGCAATTCGGGCAGATTCTGCAAACCGTCAGTTCCCCGACCAGTATTTATGGTTCGGGACTCGGAGCTGACGCCTCGCCCAGAATCATCCAGCTCCAGGCGAAGGTGACCTTCTAATTGGAGAGCAGGAAAAAGCGGCCTCGAAAGAGGCCGCTTTTTTATTGCCCGGCGCGGCGCGGCAGAAATTTTCTGCGAAGCTGTAGCGGCTCGAACAAGGCGTGAAAGACCTGTGGAAATTCGTGCTTAAGCTTGGCCTTGTGAATCAAGGCGCTCACATCCAAAATCAAGCTCACCATGCTGGCCGGAACCGAATCTTCGGCAGAAAGGGCGACGATTTTTACTTCGGGCAAATCATTTGACAACATGATTGCCGCTACAAGCGCGTGCGCGTGCGGCATGGCAACGTCGAGCAGGATGAGATCTGGCCTGAGTGAGACGGCCAGGCCGAGAGCTTCGTCGGCATTCGATGCGCGCCCCACCAAGTCCACCAGATCGTGAAATTCCAGCAGATCGCAGACAACGGAAAACGCGTCCGGCGAAGGATCCACCACGATGGCTTGGACTTTCGACGGCGCGGAGTGCAACGGTAGAAGATGACTTTGCGGAATTTGATAAATGGCAGTTTTCATTAGTTCCTCCTGTTACTTATTGAGAACGTACCTGAAAAGCAGGTCTTGCAGGGTAAGTGTGAGTAAAGTTTTGGTAATTTCCCGCAAAGATTTGTGGTCGGTTTGTGCAGTGCTTTGCGTTTCAGTCTCTCAATGTGATGTTGAATTGCATTGCGCTTGAGTGATTAGAGCGTAGCGGCGCGCCGCGCGAGGCAAAAGGTCGTAAGGTCGGCGTAAAAGAAAAAGCACGGAAAAGAAGAAAAACAATTAGAAAGAATCGGGGCAGGAGATATGGTTAAAAATGGGGTGGGAAACGGGAATCGAACCCGCAACCGTCGGAGCCACAGTCCGGTGCTCTGCCAGTTGAGCTATTCCCACCGCGCTTAATGATTATAAAACAATGTAGCGGGATCGACGACTTGGAAGGACTGTTTCCTGAAGCTATCCGGGGTGGTCGCTTTTCGAGTTAGCCCGCGGTGGCACCCTGCGCACGATTCTCCAAGCCAAGCAAGGTGCGCCCGACGCCCACGTATTCATAGCCCAGAGCGCGCAGGCGAACTCCGTCAAGCAGGTTCTTGGTGTCTACAATAAGCGGGCGTTTGAGCAAATCTTTGATGCGGGTAAAATCAAGGGCGCGAAATTCCGGCCATCCGGTACCAACAACCAGGGCATCAACGCCCTGTGCGGCATCATAGGGGCTCTCGCAGTACTGAATGGCGCCATCGAGTTCCAATCGCGCATCAGGAATAGCAACCGGGTCGTAAGCGCGCACCCGCGCTCCTTTTGCCACCAGATTTTGCGCCAGTCGTATAGACGATGAGCCGGCAACCGAGTTGGTATTGGGCTTGAAAGCCAGTCCCAAAATACCGACGTCTTTGTTTTGCACCGACTGTACGAAACCCGAAATCTTATCCACCATTGTGTCCGCAAAATTCTGGTTGACTTCGCGGGCAGCGGATAAAACCTTCAGCGAGACTCCCATTCGCTGGGCAAGATGAGCGAGCGAATCCATGTCAGACTCGGCAAACAGACCGCCCATACCGGCGCCGGGCTGGAGGCAGCGTGGAGCAATTTTTTTGTCGAGGCCGAGCGCCAGAGAGAGATTTACTGCGTCCGCGTTCACGCGTTCACACAAAGTTGCCAGTTCATTGATGAACGAAATTTTTGTAGCGACAAAGGCAGTAGCCGATTCACGTATCAGCTCGGCCGTTTCGTGGTTCGTCACGATGACGGGTACACCCCGCATGACCAGAGGATGAAAGCTCTGCTTGATAGCCAGAACGGCTTCGTTGGAATCCGATCCGAGAATAATGCGGTCTGGCCAATTGAAATCTTCAACCGCGCACCCTGGAGTGAAAAAAATGGGCTGCGAAACGATGATGGCATCGAGGCCTGCCCCTTTCAGGGAAATTTCGATGCTCGTCGCCGTACCCACGGGCACGGGTGTCACGATGCTGAGGATGGGGCGCTTTACGGCGCCGCGGGCGATGCGCAAGGCAAGATCCGTGAGTTGCTCCGGCGTGTCCTCCGCTAGAAAGATGACCTGTGCCTTGCGGGAGAAAGATTCAATATCGGTCGAGTACAGCAGGCGACCGGACCGCACGTTGCGCTTAATAACTTCCTTGAGATTTTTCTCGTGAAAGGGAATGTTGCCACGCGCCATTTCGACCATGCGCGAGCTATCCGGATGGCAACAAATCACCGGGGTACCAAAATCAGCCAAACATGCAGAGAGAACAGTCCCCAGGTACCCTGCTCCGTAAACCCCAACCTGCATAGGTCCTCCCGACCCATGACGCACGTCTCCCGCGGGGAAGGCAGGGTTGCGCCGATCATTATCTGAATATTCCTTGTATTTATCTACGCTGGCGTTGCCCGTCAGGCAATGCACGGGAGGGCCGTGTACGGGCGGACAATAGGTACATGTCCTGTCAGGCAATTTAGTGTTTTAGGACGCTGCGCCCCAAGGGAAGACCGGCCACATCCACCCAGCAGTTGGGCTCCTCTTCGCGGACAAAGGTAAATTCAGAGACAGCCACGCGGCGGCTCCCGGTAAATTTATCCCATCGCTCGCGGGCCGTGCGCGAGGCATCACGGGCTTGATCCTCGGTTTCCATCTTAGCGATGGTGAGGTGCGGCATATAAGGCCATTGCTCCAGCGACTCCAGAGCGGCTCGATTCAGCCGACTGTGGATTTCGATCATATGCTGGGCCCCTTCCCGCACGCGGATAAAGAGTGTTGGGGTCACGGGAACGAAGGTTTCCACCCCCCCGAGGGTGATATCGAAGGGCTCTAAATCGAGGCAAGCTTGCCTCAGGTACTCGAGGGCAGCTGGCTCGCTGCCTTGCAGGCATCGTGGCGGGAGCAGAGTTACATGAGCAGCAAAGTCGGGAGAATTGGGGTGTAGCTCCCGTTGGAGCTCCTCGACCAATTGCCCAACAGGGGTTCGAACGTACGCCACAAGGGCAACCCGCCTGGTATCCATCATCGACTCAAAATTATACTCTGGAACTACCGCAGCGTCCCTGGGAAACTAGCGAAGAAAATCGTTATTTCAGCAGGAGAATCGCGCAAAAACAAGCCGCCCAATCCAACTGGAAGTCCGTTGAAATTGAGCGGCTTTGCCATTCCTAGATTGCTTAGTTCACAGTGATATTCACCGGAGCCGACGGAATGCCGTTGGCCACGACTTCCAGGGTGCTGGCACCGGTTTCAATGGAGGCTGGCACGTCGAAATGAGTGCCGACCAGCTTGGAACCTGTTCCTACGCCCATAGTGCTGTGGTTGTGGGTCTTGGCATAAAAAACATGCCCCGTGGCCGTATTCGTAATACGCACCAGAGGATAATTGCTGTTCATCTGAGCATCATCTCCATAGGCGGCACCGTTTGAGAGGCCATTGAACTGAGTGCCCGCGACAATGTAGGTCTTGCCGTGGGTTACGGCCGCAGGTGAGTGAGAAATCGTGGGCGCCCATTCAGAGTTGTAGGTGCCCGAAGCTGTGTAGACAGCTACATTTTTCGTAGTGCCATCGGAAGTAAGGAAGAGAATCTGGCCGGTTGGAAGAATGAGCATGCGTCCAACGTAAGAAGTATTCTGGCCAAGATTCGGGGGATTCGGTACTTTGTTAAACTGGGTTCCATCGAATTCATAGAAGCTAACGGGCGCGTTAAATATGCCGGGGCTCATGTCGCAGAGCACGTTCCCGTCCGGCAAAATTGCCGCGGGAGCATCAGCCATATCGTTGTTGCCGGGCATATCTGGGCCCGGGGTCCAAGTGCCAGGCATAAGCGGGTTCCGAGGTGATGTGTAGATGGACGTATGTCCCGGACCGGACGCATTTCCGCCGGTTGCGAAGACTGTTCCATCGGGACGGAGAACCATCGGTCCGATTTCTTCGGAACCGGGATCTTCCAGCCGGACAATGGTGTTGCCGGCGCTAATCCAGGTGCCGTTCAGATAATCGTATTTCTCGGCGTTCGGAGCGTTCCTGCCATCCGTCGTCAGCACGGCGCGATCCGGCAATAGTACCCATCCTTCTTCGGAATACGGATCGGCTTTGCCAGTGCCAGTCGTCGTCCACGTCATGGTTTGTTCATTGAAAAGAGCTGCCTGCGTGCTGGTTTCGTTGCGGCCAATCATGAATACATTGTTGACCAGCACGACTCCCGGCGAATCGCCGATTTCGGGCCATCCGGAAGGCGGGTTCACCACAGTCCACTTGTTGGCGGTGGCGTCATAATATGCGCCCTGGTTGGTCTCATCTTGCGAGAGATTGTTGTACTCGCCGCCTTCGACGATTACATTGCCATCCGCGAACACGGCGCTGGCAAAGTACAGGGGAGCATAGCCCGACTGCATGGAAGCCAACTGCGACCATGTGCCGTTGATGTAGCTGCCGGTGTTGTCCGGCGTCAAACGCCACCAGTTTGAACTGTTGTACTGGTGCATCATGACGGTGCCGTCGGTAAGCAGCAATGCCGTGTCAGTAGCGACAGTCGGTTGATGCGCAAGCGGGGTCCACGTTTGGGCTAGGGCAGCGCTGGCCCACACCAGTGACAAGGTAAGCGCAATTCCAATATTGCGGAACATCTTCATTGAGTTGTCCTCGATCGATGGGCTTCCTGGAAGCCTGGGGATTAGGGAAGAGCCCGTGAAAGCCGCTTCAACCGGCGCGTAGCGGGATCATCCTCGAACAAGCCCATGAATCCTAGGCTGTCTTCCGCGCGGTGTCAATGTGAAGAGTTTTGCACACACCGAACGCGGGAATTCGTTGGGCTGGGCTCATCGAAAGGACGATCTATTTCTATTTCTTAAGTTGCTGGCGCTGCTTCGGAGGCGCTTTTCGCAAGCGATGCGCTTCTTCAAATTCATGATCGAGTTCGCGGGTATCGAGATTCTCGCGTATGTGTGTGAGATGCTGCTCGAACTTGAGCAACGTATCACGGATATTCTGCTTGTTGGTCATGGCGATGTCGCGCCACATCGAATAGGGGCTGGCTGCGATGCGTGTCATTTCACGCAAGGCGCGGCCGCCCGCGTCCAGCAAGGGAGCATCTTCTCCAAATTCTTCGACCAGCGCGGCGGCCAGTGCAGTCGAAATCATCTGTGGAAGGTGGCTGACCCAGGCGCAGAGTCGATCATGTTCAGCAGCCGGGAGAATGGCAATCCGGGCGCCGATTTTTTCGATCCAGTCAAGATATTCGCCGCAGGGCCCGCGATGAACATCCTGGCCGGGCAGCGGCGTGACGAACCAGGCGGCTCCAGCGAAGAGCTCTGCATCCGCCGATTCGACACCGGCACTTTCCTTTCCGGCCATCGGATGACCTGCGAGAAAACGCTGTGAAGCCTTCTCTCCAAAAACAGTCTGCGCGGTGGCGACGACTTCTGCTTTTGTACTGCCGACATCAGTGACCAGCGTCGATACCGGCAAGGCTGAACCGAGTTCATGAATCAGATCGATCACCGCGCCCACAGGTGTGGCGAGTATGACGACCTGGCTTCCGCGCGCACCATCGAGAGGATGAGTGAATCCCTCGTCGATCGCTCCCTTGTGTGCTGCTCTTTCAATTACGGCCGCGCGGTCGCAACCTACGATTCGTCCCGTGAATCCGAACTTCTTGAGGGCCAGACCCAGTGAGCCGCCAATGAGCCCGGTTCCAATGATCGTGATTTGGCGGATTGACATAGGCGGACGGCGGTACCGGCGGCCAATTCCTACATTTTTCGTCCAACCGCGGGCGCGATCATGCGCAATTCATCCATCAGTTTGGAAAATTGGTCAGGATACAGAGATTGGGCCCCGTCCGACAGCGCTTTGTCTGGATCATGATGAACTTCGATCAAGAGAGCATCGGTGCCGGCGGCCAGCGCTGCCCGCGCCATGGGTGCGACTTTATCGCGCAGCCCCGTGCCATGTGAAGGATCGATGGCAATGGGTAAGTGCGATAGCTTGTGGATGATGGGCACCGCCGAAATATCAAGTGTGTTGCGGGTATACGTCTCAAAGGTGCGGATGCCACGTTCACACAATACGACGTTGTAGTTGCCGCCCGCCATAATATATTCCGCGGAAAGCAGCAGCTCTTCCAGCGTAGCCGCGATGCCACGCTTTAGCAGAATCGTCTTTCTGATTTTTCCCAACTCTCGCAACAGGTTGAAGTTCTGCATGTTGCGCGCGCCTACCTGGAATACATCCACGTAGGGCAGCATGACGTCGATCTGCGAGATTTCCATGACCTCGCTGACCACGAGCAGCTTGAAACGATCGCCCGCTTCGCGAAGGAGCTTGAGCGCTTCCAGACCGAGTCCCTGGAACGAATATGGAGAGGACCTCGGTTTGAACGCACCACCGCGCAACCCCCGCGCCCCGGCCTTGGCTACTTGTTCAGCGACGGTAAAAAGCTGATCACGAGACTCCACCGAGCAGGGCCCGGCGATAACGACCACTTGCTCTCCGCCGATCTTCACACCATTGGGGAGTTCAACGATGGTTCCTTGCGGGCGGAAGCTGCGCGCAGCCAGCTTGTAGGGAGCGCTGATCCGATGCACGTGCTCGACCCCGGACAGCACCTCGAGGTTGCGCGTGTCGAAGTCAATGCGTGCGCCGACCGCAGCCAAGACGGTCTGGCGTTCTCCGGTGGTGCGGTGCACGGCAAAGCCCATCCGGACGAGGTGTTCAATCACCTGTTGGATCTGCTGGTCCGTCGCCGTTTCTTGCATGGAAACAATCATAAGATTTGATTTCAGCTGCCTGCTTCAGTCGTTAACCTCGGCGTCAAGCTCGGTATCCTCGTGTGTGGCTGGCGCAGCTTTGGACGCGGGCGCAATTTCCTCCTGTTGAATCTGGCGCATTATGTCCATGACGCGTTCATAGATGCGCAATAAGTCGCGATCCGGAAGCGGACCATGGTTAGCCTTGAGCACGTTTTCGAAAACGGCGCGTTCCCGATCAGGTTCGTAAATCGCCATGTGCTCGCCCCGCTTCAACTCCCCAATGGCATGCGCAGCGCGGGCACGTTGGCTCATCAGCTCAACAATCTGGCGATCAAGCTCGTCGATTTTTTCCCGCCAGTCCGAAATATCCATATGCAATTCGTTCCGACAGCCTCATTCAGTTTGACTTGGGGGCGGCTGGTTTGGCAACTCTCGAATGCAACATGCCGAAAATTAGGTCTTGCGCGGGTACACGCCCAGAACCTTCACCGATGCCGCCACATGCCGGAGCGCCCGCACGGCGGAGCGCGAAACGTCGTCGTCCCCGTGAAGCAAATCGGCATAAAACGCGTATTCCCACGGACGGCCGCGCAAAGGGCGAGACTCAATCTTGCTTAAGCTGATATTGCAGTCGGCAAAAACCTGTAGCGCTCGAAAAAGCGCGCCGGGGACGTTGTTGAGCATAAAAGCAATCGAAGTCTTATTCGAACGCGGAAGCGACGCGCTCTTTCGATATAGCCCCGTGCGAATCAACAGGAAACGGGTGAAATTGCTGTCGTCGTCTTCAATGCCGGCCAGCAGGATTTTGCCGCTGTAAACGCGTGCGGCGTGGCGCCCGGCGATGCCAGCGGCGTCTGATAGATTCTCCGCAATGACATGCTTCACACTGCCGGCTGTGTCATAGAACGGCACGGCTTCGATTTTTGGGTTAGCCCGGAAGAAATCCCTGCATTGATCAAGCGCGACCGGATGCGATAGAACACGGCGCAAAGCTGATAGCTTGACGCCGGGCCCAGCAATCAGATTGTGTACGATGCGAAGCGCAAATTCGCGTTGGATGAAGACTTTGCGGCTGAGCAGAAGATCGAGGTGCTCCGCGACCGAGCCAGCAAGCGAATTTTCCACCGGAATGACCGCCGCATTCACCGAGCCGCGTTCCACCCGGTCGAAGACCTCCGCCGAGCGCGCGCAGGGAACAACCGCACAACCAGGCAGCATGCGTAAAGCCGCTTCATGGCTAAACGAGCCCGCTTCCCCCTGGATTGCGACCTTCATAAGTAAGAGTGAAGATTAAGCGTGAAGGCGGCAGGGACTAAAGTCAAGATAATCAATCTGGCCGCGTTCTCAGGCGATTCGATTAGGATGACAAGGAAAGCGAGTTGCAATAAGCTAGAAATGCGCATTCATCCCGAGCCGGGATGGCGGAACTGGCAGACGCAGCGGACTCAAAATCCGCCGACCTTCGGGTCTTGGGGGTTCGACTCCCCCTCCCGGCACCATGATTTCCTCTCACATTCCTGGGCCTTCCAGAAGCGGGCGCAAAAGATCGTGCCCACCTAATCTCGCAGGCTACTGCGAAACAGGTGGGCACCCCCAACATCGAGTCGCTGCGGTACATTTTCTCTCGCGCAACGCAAAAATCTCTTAATTTCTTACCAGCCTTGTCTCGATCGATCTGCGGGCCGGATATCACGTCATTGCTGATGAAACCGACCTGGCAACAAAGCCCCCGCTTTGTCGCCAGGCCCCAACATGCGCGTCACCCGCCGGTTCGATGGGAAGCGGGCTGCGCTGCTGATCTCTATTTCTCGGTCCTCAGTTACTCCGTTCCGTAATAAGGCTGCGGCAGGGTTTGGCCAGCCGGAGTGTAAGAGCCGACGAGTAGCCCACTATCGTTTATGCCTCGCGCAAACGTGCTCGAACCGTTCGGAAAATCGAACACGTAATAAGCATTTCCTTTTTTCAGTGCGCTGTGCGCAACGCCATAGGGATCGAACCAAAAAAAGACGATGTCACCTGCCGTATCGATGCCTTGCGCGTAAGTCGAAGCCGCGCCCGGAACATCGATCGTCGTATAGCTGGTTCCGTTGTATAGCGACGATTGGATATAGCCCGAGAAATCGACCCAGAAGAATGTGGTCAGGCCGGAGGCGTTGATTCCGCCGCCATAGGTTTCGTAGGCGCCGGGTACATCAAGCTGCGTGTATACACCACTCTTAAGTACGAAGCCGTGGTGGAGACCATCAGAACCAGAGTAAAAGTCACCGGAAATTTCGCCCGTGTCGTTGATTCCCGTGGCATCACTCGAGAGCGCTCCTGCGGGACCGGGGATATCGGTAAACTTTCCGCCGGAGTACTCAAATCCGTGCGGATTGCCGCTGGTATCGTAGTAGTTGCCAACAATCACATTGCTCGAATTAATTGCCAGGCAAATCGTGCTTCCTTTGGGATCATCGATGTTCTTCACCGTACTGAGTGTCGCCATTAAACCGTGTGTCTTGCCTGTCGAATCCACGTAGGTTCCAACGCCGACTTGCGCTTTGTTGACTCCGGCCAGAGCACCCTGTTGGGATTTCGGAATTTTCACCCCGGTCAACTTAAAGGCTTGCGGTACCGCGAGGTATGCTTGCGCAACGCCATCCACGCCCCAATAGATCCCGTCGTAAGCGCCTTTGCTATTAATCCCGCGGGTGCCGGCAAAATCGGTCGTCGCAAACTTGCCGTTCGAATAGGTAAAGCCGTAGGGCAAGTTGGAAGAGTTGACGTAAGTGCCCGTAATCACACCGGCGTCGTTAATTCCGTAGCACACCGTGTCAAGCGCGCCTGGATAGTTGATTTGTGTAATGGTTCCGGCAGAAGTTCGTGAGAATCCGTGGAAATTGTTGCTGGAATCGAAGAATTCACCCACTACTTCCAGCGAACTGTTAATGCCGAAAGCATAGGTTGCGTCGGTGCCGCTGGCGTAAAACGCCGTAAGCTGGCCGCCAATATCGATATAGCCTTCCACAATGCCATTTCCACCGACCGAGCCGACCTTATTGCCGGCCTTATTGATCCCGAAAAGCGACGTGGACATGCCGTTATAGTCGCTGTACGGTGTATAGGTTCCAGCCGAGTAGGTGTAGCTGTGGACAGTGTTGTCGCCGTTGATTTCATAGTCGCCTACGACGGTACCGGAGTCGTTGATGCCGCTGGCGCGGGTGTATTCGGTAGCGCCCGGGTAGCTAAGCGCGGTATAAGTCCCGGCGGAATATAGGAAGCCTTCCCATAAGCCCGAAGAGTTGGTGTAATACCCGACAACCGCCCCGTTCACATTTACACCCTGGGGATAGATAGATTGCGCTTGGGCGCCCGGGACGACCAACTGGGTCATCAGGAAACCCTGTCCGACGGCGCTTAGCGGGGCAAGCATCAGGGCAAAAAACGCAAGGAATAACACGGTAACCCACCGCCATCGCAACGCTCGCATCAGAGGGGTGTCGCCGGTGATGGGTTCGAAGTGTGAGGCCCGGGCATTGATGTAATTCATTAAATAGTCTCCTGAAAAGATGAGAATCTGTCGCGGGTGCGGCCCTGCGCCATCAGAGTTGCAATTTTTTGCACATTCTCGATTGATTGGCGGGGTCGCTTAATCACAAACGGCTAACTAAAAACGGTAGTAAACCACCTATGACTCGGCTATACTGGCCCCGCAGTTCCCTCCCCCGCAAGTGACATCTGCGGACATCTGCGGACATATACGGACAAACGGCGAGTGATGAGCAGTTTGAGTAAAATTCAGCCGCCCAATCGGCGCCTTGGTTCGTGGAAAGAAATCGCCGCGTTCTTCGAATGCGACGAGCGCACACTGCGGCGTTGGGAAAAAGAACGGGGCTTGCCCATCCACCGTGCGCCTGGTGGCACCGGGGGGAAAGTTTTTGCATATACGCAAGAACTATCCGCGTGGCTGGAGACGTCGCGCCACGCCGACGGCACACTGGCAAATTCAGCAACGCAATCCGGATCCGATGCCACGCCCTCCCCTATCGCATTCATTGACGGCAGCGCCGTGGACGAAAGCGAGGTAGCCGGATCTTTGCCCGAGTCCAGAACCATAGAACCCCGTCCGAATGGTCCGACCCATAATCGTTGGAAAATTGCAGTTGCCCTTTCCGCGGTAGCTGCCAGCGCGCTGCTGGGTGTAGCGCTTTTTCATCGTTCCCCTGGTCCAGATTCCATTGCCGTACTTCCTTTTTCCAACGGCGGCGGAGATGCGACCACCGAATATCTGAGCGATGGCATTACGGAGTCACTCATTGACAACCTCACTCACTTGCCCCAACTCAAAGTGAGGTCACGAAACTCGGCTTTCCGCTATAAAAACAAAGACATCGACGCGCGCGCTGTCGGAAATGAATTGGGCGTGGCTGTGCTTGTGACCGGCAAAGTCGTACCTGAGGGAAACAACATCGAAGTCACCGCCGAGTTGACCGATGTCCGCGATAACACTGAAATTTGGGGACAGCAATATCGCGGCAATAGCGCGGACATCATTTCTTTGCAACAGCAAATTGCCGGTGACATCGCGGAAAAATTGCGATCAAAGCTCAGTCCCTCTGAAAAGCAGCAAGTCACAAGGCAAGGAACGCAGAATCCAGAGGCGTACGAGCTGTATCTGCGGGGCCGCTATGCGTGGAACAAACGAACCACGGCGGATCTGGAAACAGCGATTTCTTATTTCAATCAGGCTATCGCGAAAGACCCTGGTTATGCCGCAGCTTACGCCGGATTGGCCGATGCCTATTACGTGCGACAGCCGCGTTACAGCGGTGCGCCCAGTGACAACGATCCGAAAGCAAGCGCGGCGGCGCGCAGAGCGCTTGAATTGGATCCATCTTTGGCCCGTCCCCATGCGATTCTCGGGGCCAGCGAGATGGAATATGACTGGAATTTTGCCGGAGGTGAAGCGGAGTATAAGCGGGCCTTCGAACTCGATGCTAATGACCCCACCTCGCACGAGTGGTATGCGGAAAAAATGGGCATGCTCGGCGGCCGCGAGCAGGAGGCCTTGGCGGAAATCAATCGCGCGCATCAACTCGACCCGTTGTCTTCGGTCATCAGCAGCCAAATCGGGGACGTAGCACAACATGGCGCGACGTTTCGATGACGCCATCAATGTCTGTCGAAAGTTGGCTTCCGACGACTCAACCTTCGCGCGCGCACATCACTGTCTTGCAGTCGCTTACTGGGGTAAACGGATGTACCCGCAGGTAATTGAAGAATGGAAAACATTCGGCCGGCTTTCCGGCGACCAGCACGAATCTGACTTTGCCGCCGCGTTGGCCGATGGATTTCGTGCTGGCGGCTGGAACGGCGCTCTCGCCAAAGGCATAGAAATCCGGCAGCAGCAGCGCAAGAACGGCTACTCCTCGCCCTTCGCCATCGCAGGTTTGTATGCCGATATGGGAGATAAAGATCGCGCCTTCCAGTGGCTCAACACCGCCTATCAGGAGCGCGACTGGTTGCTGACAGCTTTGAAGACCGACTTCCTGCTCGATCCCATCCGCTCGGACGCACGGTTCGGTCAACTGGTACAGAAGATCGGCCTGCCTTGACGTGATAGCCTCTCTTCTCAGTGAGACGGTTTGAAGAACTTCTATACCATTTCGGATTTAGTTCAAGAAGGCGCGCAACGCGAGAAACGGTATCACGAATTCTTGCGCGTTCCTGCCATGAGCGCGGGCGTCTATGTCTTGAAGGCTGGCGAAAAAGACCTGCAATCTCCGCATCGAGAAGACGAGCTGTACTGCGTCGTCAGCGGCACAGCGCGAATGAAAGTCGGCCATGAAGATCAGCCGGTAAGCGCGGGAACAGTCATTTTTGTGGGGGCGAATGTCGAACATCGTTTCTACGATGTGCAAGAAGACTTGACGGTTCTCGTCTTTTTCGCTCCAGCGGAAACGGAGTAATTTACGCTGGCACTTCTTTCCCCGGAATCCAGTAAATTTCTTCTTTCGTATTCTCTTTAGAGAAGCCTATCCGTTTCAGAATGCCTTTGCCGTTTTCAATCATGTCGGGATGGCCGCATAAATAAGCGGTGCTATTCGTAGCATTCAATCCCCACATGTCGGTGTATTTGCGGATGAGTTCGTCTACGCGGCCCTTTTCTCCCGTCCATTTCTCGTCATCCCAGGGGCGGCTCACAGTCGGAACGTACTCCAGCCACGGCACTTCGTCAGCGAACTTTTGCATCTCCTCCAGATAGCCCAGTTCCCACGACCGGCTGGCGCCGTTCAAACAAAACAGTTTGTGCTCGCCTGCGAATTTGCCTTCCTTCCAATCTTTATAAAGAGTGCGGACATAACTGACATAGGGCGCAAGACCGGTGACGGTAGAAACCAGAAAATGATTGGTGCGAGCGCCCTTCGTGTCGAGAGTAAAGCGGCCTTTCGCCGACTTGCGCATCCACATCTCATCGCCGACTTGCAGCGTATAAATCAAGGGAGTCAACTCCCCTTGCGGCACCAACTCAAAGAAGAATTCGATTTCGTTTTCGTACGGCGAAGAAACAATGGAATAAGGCTTCTCGTGGCGCTTCTGCGGGCCATCCACGCCGAGTGTGGCGTACTGCCCCGGACTAAAGTTGAAAGGCCCGTCGGCCTGAACGCGGATCATCCACAGATCGGGGGCGAATTCCGCACGCTTGGTGATTTTGACCCGGTAAAACTTGTCGTCACTGGTAGGCATAGGGCCTCATGAGGATGAGAATTGCTTATAAACTCTGCTTGGGAGCAAGCGACTCAGTGTACCGCAAATGCGGAAGGCTGTTGGGAGTCGCCGCTATTCAGACCGCCTGTCCCGCTCTGGCCGGCCGAAGGACGGCCAACGAGTAACCAACCAGAGCGTGCCGGACGTAACTTTACCGCGATGGGAGTGTCGCCGATGATGTCAACGTGCCCGCTCAGCTACAAAGCTCACCTTCGCCGGCTGAGAATCCCGAGCAATCCTACGATGCAGGCCACAATTTCGATGGGACGTACTCCCGGACGAACTGGCAATCGTGGGCGGTGGGTGCAGCGGGAGCTTTCTTCGGAGCGCCTTACCTGGAAGCCGATACGGCCCACGCCGCGTGGGCTGGATTGATACACAATCTACGCCTCCGCCTCACCCGGTAAATCAGACAAAGTTGCAAGCTGGAGTGGCGCAGCGTCCGCAGCGGTAATCTTCTCTTCATAGATCCGCCTTTCAAGAAGCCCGGAAGCATGTCACGCAAACCGAAGCTGGCGAACCGCTGCGCCACATATCAAATCCTGAAGCAATTACTCGCACTTCCTAACGAACGGCAAAAAATCAATCTCTTGCGTCCGAAAGAACGCGCATCTGAAAAAGTTGATAGCATCAGGGCAGTTGTACTGTTGATGCCAAAACTAAAGGCCCAATCCGGAGAGCTACCCGTAGAGCTGACCGCGCTTGCCCAGGAGCTGTACCTAAAGAGCGGCGGCGAAGCGTTGGGATTGCCGGCGATCGAATTCAACGCGATCTTATACGGAATTACGGTCAAGTATCTGCCTGCCGGTACGACTGAAAAAGACCAGCGCGCGTTGTTATCAAGCCTGAGAGTGGAGGATTTAGCGCTCGCACACGCCTGCGCCTCGGGCCATGAACGCGCCTGGGAAGTTTTTCTCACCCGCTTCCGCGAAAAACTTTATGAAGTCGCAGCCTACATCACGCGCGAAGCTTCCGCCGCGCGGGAGCTAGCCGATTCCCTTTATGCCGATCTCTACGGCGTGAGTACGCGCGACGGCGAGCGCGTATCGAAACTTGCGTCTTATACCGGACGAGGCTCGCTCGAAGGCTGGTTGCGCACAGTGCTTGCGCAAGAATATGTGAACCGCTATCGCAAACAGCGGAAGCTCGTCAGCCTGGATGAAGAGAGTGAAGAGGGTATGCAGTTCGCCGCGCCCGAGCCCACGCCGGTGGCAACCGGCAATACCCAGGTTGAGATGGTGGTGGATGAAGTTCTCGCCGCGCTGGCCTCCGAAGACCGCTTTATTCTGGCGGCATACTTCCTCGATGACCAGACCCTGGCGCAGATTGCGCGAATCCTACGCGTGCATGAGTCCACCATCAGCCGCAAACTGGACAAGCTAGCCAAGTCCTTACGTAAGAGCATTTTATCGGCGCTCGTCCGGCGCGGCATGAGCCGGCGGCAGGCGGAAGAGGCAATGGACACGGATGTGCGGGATTTAACCGTTAATATCCGGCGCAGTTTGTCGCAAGAAACACCGGTAGCGGCGTTCCCTAAGAACAAGGCTGGGGTTGAAAATCCAGAATGAACTCAGTACCCAAAATCGTGCGACAGCGCTTGCAAACCATGCGGGATGGCTCTCACCTCGACGCCAACCTGCTGGCCGCATTTGCTGAAAAGTCGCTCGATTCGAATGAAGAAACAAAAGTCGTCAGACATTTAGCGCAATGCGCCGATTGCCGTCAGGTCGTGCTTCTCGCTCAACCTGAAATCGAAAGCGCTATGGCGGTAAAGACCCTGCCCGCCACGCCATACGGTTTCCGAGGCATGCGCTGGGCCTTCTGGGCGGCCGCTGTGCTAGCCGTCGGCGGAATGCTCATGCTCAACGACCGAGAGAAAACTGCCCCTAAGCAGATTGCTGAAGTTGCTACACCGAGTCAGACCATGCCGCAGACGGCGGCACCGACGGCGAGATCCGCAACGACAGCTTCAGTTGCGGACGGCAAAGCTGTAGTGCAATCAGAGCAAAAGAAAGCAGCTGAAGCTTCAAGTTTCGATCGGCTGGAAAAAGCCGCAAGCGCTCCAGCAACCGAGGCGGCAATGCAAAATTCGCCGATGGCTAAGGATGCGTCGTCCGCACGCGATACCCTTGCCTCTGCGGCTCCCGCGGCGCGTGCGGCATTTGCGCCAGACGCGAAGCTTGATGCAAGCCGCGCGGTCGCCAATGCGATGGTCCTCTCGAAGACTTCCGGGCCGCGATGGACGCTTACGCCAGACGGCGTGTTAGAGCGCTCCTTCGATGCAGGCAAGACCTGGGAAACCGTGCCCGTAGCTGCCAGCGCAAGTTTTCGTGTGGTTTCCGCGCTGGACTCCGACATTTGGGTCGGCGGCGCTGCCGGAGCTTTGTATCATTCGAAGGACGCCGGGCAACATTGGGAACAGGTAACACCCGCCATCGGTGGAAATGCGCTGAGCGCAGACATTACCGCGCTTGAGTTCAGCGACGCCGAGCACGGCAAAGTTTCGACGGCGAACGGAATTTGGACCACTACTGACGCGGGGCAGACTTGGCAGAAGCAGTAATATCGCCTTCCTCAACCAATTTTTCGATTGTTATGCCTGCCAAATCATAGAGTTACCTCCAGTCGATCCCCAAATCCCATTTGCGATCCATGCTTCCCAAGACGACGTTATCCGACTAACCCATTACTTCCGTGACGTTTACAGGCAATACAGACGGTCTTACTATCCGCATGTGGTTTGGCAGTTCTGGGGGAGGGCTGCCGGCCGGCGTCCTAAACTTTGTTTAGGGCGCTTTTTATTTATGCTCGGAAGTGCAGCGTTCTACGTACCTGGCATGCCGATTGCATCGAAACAACCGCCCGCGCATCTATATGCAGTGTTACGATTGAATAGCTGAAAACTTCAGCTCGCAATCATAAAATTGCCGCTCGCACGTTTTTACTTTCTATTCACATATTTGCGAGGCGGCACAACCGGGAGGCAGTATGGCTGGCAACGGGATTATCGAAGTCAACGACGCGAATTTTGACCAGGACGTGCTCAAGTCAGACACGCCGGTTCTGGTGGACTTTTGGGCAACCTGGTGCGGTCCTTGCCGCGCCATCGCTCCCATCGTCGAAGAACTCGCGAAGGATTATCAGGGCAAAGTGAAGGTCGGCAAAATGGACGTGGACGCGAACAGCGCCACTCCCATGCGCTACGGGGTTCGCGGCATTCCGACTCTTTTAGTTTTCAAGGGCGGACAGGTGAAGGAACAGATCGTGGGCTACGTGCCGAAGGAAAAGATCAAGCAGGCGCTGGATAAGCACTTGGTTTAAGGATTTTCGGGGACTTCAAAGGGGCGGATTCTGCATCCGCCCTTTTTTATTGCCCGGTGCTCAGTATTTCCGCATGACTCCAATCACCTTCCCCTGAATCTGCACTTGCGCGGCAGAAACGATAATCGGCTTCATGGTCGCGTTTGAGGGCTGAAGACGAATGTTATCGCCTTCACGATAAAAGCGCTTTAAAGTCGCATCGGTTTCATCCACGATGGCAACGACGATATCGCCGTTGTGCGCAGTCTTGGCTTTTTCGACTAACACATAATCTCCGCTGAGGATGGCTTCGTCCTGCATGGAGTCGCCGCGAACCTCGAGAACATAAACTTCTTTCGACCGAACAAAGTCGGCCAGAGAAATGGTCTCCGGATTCTGCACCGCTTCGATGGGCTGACCGGCTGCAATGCGCCCAAGCAGCGGCAACACCATGGTCGTATTCACCGACATGGCCTGCTTCAAACGGCCTTTAGGGGGTAGAAGATCAATGGACCGGCTCTTGTTATAGTCGCGCGTGAGCAGGCCTTTTTTCTCAAGGTTGGTGATGTGCTTGTGCACCGTGGCCAGCGAATTCAGTTCAAGCCCTTCGCCAATTTCTTCAAAAGATGGTGAATAACCATGCTTCTGCACAAAGCCTGAAATGAAGTCATAGACTTCCCGTTGACGCCGCGTGATAGCCATGGCAGCATTGTAAGCGAATAAAAGGCGAAGTCAAGAGGCAGTTCGAACGAGCAGGGCTCTTTGGAACCTTTTTTGATATTCCGGATCTAATTGTCAGGAGAATATAGCAATGGAAAATAAAGCAGTTGTCGCCGACAAAATCAATAGGAGCGAGCAAGAGTGGCGCCAGCAGTTAACCCCGGAGCAGTATCACGTGGCGCGTGAGGCGGGAACCGAGCGCGCGTTTACCGGAAAGTATTGGAACACGAAAGACGCAGGCACCTACAACTGTGTCTGTTGTGGAGCGCCGCTGTTTAGTTCGGAGACGAAGTTCGATTCCGGTTGCGGCTGGCCCAGTTTCTATAAGCCGCTGGACTCGGCGCCCATCGTAGAGAAAACCGACAAGACTTACGGCATGGTGCGGACGGAAACGCGCTGCGCCAACTGTGACGCGCATTTGGGACACGTGTTTGACGACGGCCCGAATCCAACGGGGTTGCGTTATTGCATTAACTCGGCGTCGCTCGATTTAAAGCCGGAGAAAGATTTGACGCTGGGAAAGAAGTAAAGCAAGCGAATGCGGGGGCGTGGCTTCGAGCCCCGCCCCTTCCGTCTTTTCCCGCCTTTCACCTTTTCCGGCTTTCAACCTTTCAAGGAATGCCCCGCACGGCGATTCCTATGCCCTTGGAAGGCGATTCGGACCTGTGGGCCATACCGGAGTATCAGGCAAAATCATCGCGCTCTACGGGCAAGGAATATCGATTTAGCTTCCGGATATAAGTCATTTAATATCAATGGTTTACAGGCAATGTTTTCCACAGATTTTTGAGTTCGGATGTTCATAGATCACAGACGCAGGGTTGAGTCTTGTGGTTGCAACGAACGACGAGCAACAGCGAAGAGCGAAGTCCAAAGGAATGTTCGTGGGCACAAAATCAAAAGCCCCATCCTATCGCGAGAGGCGCGACAAAGATGGGGCATCGGTAGCAATCAATTAGCTTACGCGTTGCCTGCGGCGGCGGCGGCAGCCTTCGGCGCTTCGTTTGAATTGGCCTTCGACTCGTTCTTGTTGTTGTTCTTCTTGTCTTTATCCTCTGCGCGAACCTGCACGCTGCCCTTGAGCAATGCGCCATCTTCCACGCTAATGCGATGGGTGACCACATCGCCGGTCAGCGAGCCTTCGCTGCGGATGTCCAGGCGATCACTGCAATCGACGTTGCCGGTGACCTTGCCCATAATCACGACTTCTTTGGCGTTGATATTGGCCTGGACGTTGCCGTTGCGGCCGATGGTGACGCGGTGCTCAGCAAGATTGATGGTGCCCTCGATGCGGCCATCGACGTAAATGGATTCTGCGCCGCTGATTTCACCCTTAATGACGAGCGAGCGTCCGATGGTGGCTTGTTCGGTCGGCACGGTAACGGTTTTTGTCGGAGTGTACGGGGTCGGGGTTGCGGGATATTTATTGGTTTCGGGTGCTTGCAGCATGGGCTCGTCCTTTTCCTTTTCTAGTGTCCTAGGACCGTGCGGCTTGAACTCCATCGGGCAGAGCCGCAATCGGGGAATAATCTTGTGGCCAACCGGCCAATCCGACTATCGCATGGACTTTCGTGCGGGAGTAAGTTACGGAAGAACCTGTACGGTTGCGGAAGGGCTATTTCGACGAAATCCACATCAGCTTTGCAGGGCTTCCGACAGTGCTTCCCATTCGGCGAGGCGTTTTTTGTGATCGGCTTGATGGTCTTTCAATTCGCGCGACACGCGCTCAGTCTCGTCAGCGCTTACAAAAGTTAGCAAAGAAGTTTCGCACTCTGCGATCGAGGTCTCGAGTTCCGCGATCTCGGTTTCCAGATCCTGCACCCGCTCTTCCATCTGCTTGCGTTTGATGGGATTCATGCGCTTGCCTTTTGACTCCGACGCAGAACCGTTGCCATTGGCGGGTTGAGAGGCGACAGGCTTGGCAACGCTGCGCAATGACTGAACCACCGTCGCCTCCAAGGCCTCTGCCCCGCCCTGCTTGCGCCACATGAAATCTTCGTAATTGCCGGGATAGACTTCAACTTTGCCATCGCCAACTTCAAAAACGCGCGTGGCCAGCTTGTCGATGAAATAACGGTCGTGCGAAACGAAAACCACGGTGCCTGTGTAAGACGCCAGCGCATCAAGGAGAACATCTTTCGCGCGCATGTCGAGGTGATTCGTAGGCTCGTCGAGAAGCAAGAAATTTGCGGGATCGAGCAGCATGCGCAGCAATGCATACCGATTGCGTTCACCCCCGGAGAGCACGCCGATTTTCTTAAAGGCATCGTCTCCCGAAAATAGAAAACATCCCAACAGGCTGCGCAACTCGGTTTCGCCCGACTTCGGAGCGGCGCGGCCGAGATCGTCCATCACACGCGCGCTGACGTCGAGTTCCTTGTATTGGTCTTGCGCGAAATAGCCAACCTCAACGTTATGGCCGAGTTTATATTCGCCGGCCGTAAGCTTCTCCGCGCCGGCCAGCAACTTAATGAGCGTGGATTTGCCCGCGCCGTTCACGCCGACGAGAGCAATGCGGTCACCACGCTCAATCATGAAATTGACGCCGCTGAAGACTTGTTTTTCGCCATAAGCTTTGGCGACATTTTGAAATTCAGCCACGATCCGCCCGCTCTGCTTAGGCTGGGGAAAAGAGAAATGAATGGTTCTCTCTTCTTCCGGCAGTTCGATGCGCTCAATCTTTTCGAGTTCTTTGATGCGGCTTTGGACTTGCTTGGCTTTCGTCGCCTGGTAGCGAAAACGGTTGATGAAAACTTCGAGCTGCTCGATGCGGTCGCGCTGATTTCGATAGGCAGCTTCGAGCTGTTCCTGCCGCTGTGTTTTTTGGGTGAGATATTTTTCGTAGTTGCCGGTGTAGAGATGAATCCGCTTGTTCCAGATTTCGGCAATTTTGTTGATGGTCACGTCGAGAAAGTAGCGGTCGTGGGAGATCAACACAAAGGCGTGGGGATAGCTCTTCAAATATTCTTCCAGCCAGTTGCGGGCTTCGAGATCGAGGTGGTTGGTGGGTTCGTCGAGGAGGAGCAGGTTGGGCTGCTGCAGCAATAATTTGGCGAGAGCCAACCGCATCTGCCATCCGCCGGAGAATTCATCGGTCAGGCGATGCCAGTCTTCCTTGCGGAAACCCAACCCCATCAGCACATTGCCGACCTGAGCTTCCGTGGTGTATCCATCGTGCGCCTGAAACTCATGTTCGAGGCGATGGTAGCGATCCGCGACTTGCATGTATTCCGCCGATGCGGGATCCAGTTCCGACATGCGGACGGTAAGCGCTTCCATCTCGCGTTCCATGTCGCGAAGTCCGGAGAACACTGACATACATTCCTCAAAAACGGTGCGGCCGGTGAGCGAGAGCCCATCTTGGGGCAGGTAACCGGAACTAATGCCTTTAGCGAAGCTGACCGAGCCATAGTCGAGGGTGTCGAGTCCCGCAAGCACTTTCATCAAGGTGGATTTGCCCGTGCCATTGGCGCCGACCAAGCCGACGCGGTCGCGGGGAGTGATCATCCACTCCACGCCCTCGAAAAGAAGCTTGTGGCCGAAGCGTTTTCCGGCAGAGGACAGCTGAATCATGCTGCTTTTATGGTCTCACGAAGTAAGCATTTTGATGAAGGCGGGGCGAATGTAGAACTTAGGGCAGAACTGATGGGAACAGGTCGTCGCCCGCGCGTTTCAGGCGAATTTCCTGCTTTGAGGTGGCGATTAGTTCCAGTGCGCGATCCACTACGGATTGGATCTCTTTGGCGTATTTGACCTCGCGGCCCTTGGCGAGGATTTTGCGGGCATTCTCCGGCAGAAACCATGTGGGATTGCGATCGTTTTCGTGAGGATGACCGCCCTCGGTCACTTCCATCAAAAAACACTTCACGACAAACTCGCGCACTCCGGGCGGTTTCCAGAACACGCCTTTGGAGTGGAGGTAAAGATGAAAATGACGGGCTTCAATCCGTCCGCGGACGCCTGCTTCTTCCCAAGCTTCCTTCTCAGCGGCCCGGCTGTACGACATGGAGTGCTCGGGTGAGCCCTTGGGAAAAGTCCACTTGGTGCCGCCGTTGCTGTTGACCAGAAGAAACTCTACTGCCGATGCTTTGCGCCGATAACACACGGCCGCTACTTGCAATGGAAGCGCAAACCGCAAAAGTTTCGGGGTCCCCATAAGCGTTGCAGCAAATCAGCTTCAAACTCCACATCTATGCTACCTGCAAGATATTGCAAGAATGTGAAATTGCAGCAGAAAAGGTGCAAATGGCTGGTTACTAAAGGGTTACGACGTGTTGAGCCGTTACTTGGCGGCTCGCTCTTCCTCTGCTTGAAAACTGGTCAAAGTTCCTACTGGTTTCCGTTCAAGGGCGCGCATGGTCTGAACGATCGTCGAAATTACGAGCTCATCGCCGATGGCGGTATTGATCATCACATGATAAAGCGACCGCGTGGGCCAATCGGCGTTGAAATAGCGCTTGACGAAAGCGATACGGTCGCGATCCACAGTGTTGAGCAACTCTTCAGGATCGCCCGCCATCCGGCTGCCACTGGCTTGCAGCCGCCGCAGCTTTTCCGCGTAAGGGGCGTAGAGAAAAACGTGGAAAGCGCCCGGATGCTCCCGCAAAAAATACGGCGCGCCGCGGCCGACGATTACACAATTCCCTTCGCGCGCCGCCCGGTCCATCACGCGGCAGCCCATTTCCACCATGCAGTCGGCATCGAAGAATTCTTCGCCAGTGTGGGGCATAGAGCGTTCATAGCTGCCCCGCCAGAAAATCTTCGCCATGCGATGGAAGGTGCTATCTACTTTTTCCTGGCGGCGCTCCACAGAAGCGCAATCTACGTTGGCGAGTTTGGCGATTTCTTCGGTGAGCGCCTGGTCCCAGAGCTTCCAGGCAAGACGGTGGGCGAGTTCCTCGGCGATTTCGCCGCCGCCACAGCCAAACTCCCGTTCCACGGTAATTACGCTGTACATGGCCCTATCTCAATGCACCGCTATGGTACCACCGGGCTTCGGCCTCTTCATCAGAAAAACTAGGGGCACCATGAACAGAATGCCGACGGCCAGCAGCCAGAAATTATCAATGTATGCAAGCATGTCGGCCTGGCGGAAGACGTTATTCTGCATGAGCGCGTAGGCGCGGTGCATGGCATCGGCGGGCGAAAAGCCCCGGGCCTGGAGGGCCTGAGCGGTTTCCTGCAAAGTGCGCTGCATATTAGGGTTAGATGCCGCGAGATTGCGCGAGAGATAGACCTGATGGTCCTGAGAGCGGCGCGCCAGCATGGTGGTGACGAGGGAAATGCCGACGCTTCCTCCAATATTGCGGGCAAGGTTGATGAGTCCGGAGGCCGCGTTGTTCTTTTCGCGGGGCAGGTAGCTGTAAGCGACGGTATTAATGGGCACAAAGAGAAAGCCCAGGCCGCCGGCCTGCACCATGCGGGCATAGATGAGGGTGTGAAAATCCACGGTTAAATCGAAGCGCATCATGTAGAACAATGAACCGGAGACGGCAAGGAATCCGAAGACCATCAGGCGCCGCGGATCGTAACGAGTGAGAAGAAAACCGACAAGGGGCATCAAGACAACCAGCGTGAATCCGCCCGGAGTGAGCGCCTCGCCAGCGCGTTCCGCCGTATAGCCGAGCAACGTTTGGGTGAATTGCGGCAAGAGCAATGTGCTTGAGAGCAGAGTGAATCCCACCATGAACATCATGATGTTGGCCGCGGCAAATGTCCGATCCTTGAACAAGTGCAAATCAATGATCGGGTCCTTGTGACGCCACTCCCAGAAGATGGTGAAGAGCAGAGAGAGGACAGCGATAATCGTGAGCGTAAGGATGAAGTTCGATCCGAACCAGTCGTCGCGCTGGCCCTTATCGAGGACGATTTGCAGAGTGCCCAATCCGAGGGCAAGAAAACCGAGGCCCATGTAGTCAATGCGCATTTCGGAAAACTTCTTGCGCACTTGATATGGCGGGTCCTGAATCAGCCGCGAAGTCAGCAGCAGAGAAAGTATACCCACGGGAATATTGATGAAGAAAATCCATCGCCAGGTGTAGTTGTCGGTTATCCAGCCACCCAGCGTGGGACCGATCGCAGGAGCCATCACGACAGCAAGTCCATACACGGCGAAGGCCATGCCACGCTTGGCCGGCGGGAATGTATCCGCAAGAATCGATTGTTCGCTGGGCTGCAATCCGCCGCCCCCCGCACCTTGCAGAACGCGGAAAAAAATCAGCATGCCAAGGTTCGGTGCGAGTCCGCACAGGAACGAACTGACGGTGAAGATGGCCACGCAACTCATATAGAAGCGCTTGCGGCCAATGATCGAAGAAAACCAGCCACTCAGAGGGAGGACGATGGCATTGGAGACGAGGTAAGAAGTTAAGATCCAGGTGCTTTCGTCAGTGCCGGCGGAAAGATTTCCGGCAATGTGCGGTAAGGCCACGTTGGCGATGCTGGTATCCAGCACTTCCATGAACGTAGCCATGGTGACGACAACTGCAATGATCCATGGATTAACCGCTGGACGCCACGGCTCGGCGGCATCCACGGTCAGCGTCGCCGAACTCATTTGAGCCAGACCTGGGGTTCTACCGACATGCCAGGGCGCAGCACGTGCTGGCTGGTCTCGCCGGGATCAAAGGTAATTTTCACGGGAATGCGCTGCACCACTTTGACGTAGTTTCCGGTGGCATTCTCGGGAGGCAACAAGCTGGTGATGGAACCGCTGGCTCCGGAAATGCTTTGCACGTGGCCCTTGTAATCTTTGCCGGTCGTGTCCACGTATATGGTGACGGGCTGTCCGACGCGCATATGGCGAAGCTGGGTTTCTTTGAAGTTGGCGGTCACCCAAATGTCATCGAGGTCGATGATCTTCATCATCTCCTGGCCAACGGAGGCGTTCTCCCCGACCTCGACAGTGCGATTGGTGACGATGCCGCTGACGGGCGCGACGATCAGCGTATATTGCAAATTAAGCTGCGCCTGATCCAGTTCAGCCTTTTTCGCCAAGACTTCGGCTTGTGCCGCATCAGCCCGGGCGCGAATGGCAGTCACTTGCTGGGGCGCGGTTTGCGCCGAGCGCAGCGCCGCTTGGGATGAGGCCAATCGGCTCTGTGCCTGCGTGACTTGATGCTCTGCGGCCGAAGCCGAAGCCTGCGCGGCGTCCACTGCGGCGGCATCGGCGTGCGCCACGGCCACGGCCTGGTCATATTGCTGTTCTGAGACTTCCTGCTTATCTACAAGCGCTTTATAGCGAACGAGATCGCTTTGCGCCTTGACGTTATTGGCCTGGGCTTGCAGAAGCTGAGCTTTGGCCGCGTCGAACTGCTGTTTTGCGGTCGCGATGCCGGCACGCGCATTTTCTACATCGGCCTGCGCCCCGGAAATCTGACTGCCCGTGCTGATGGTGGTAATAGGCACATTGGCTTGCGCGGCGCGCGCGGCCGCAACGGCGTCTTCGTATTGGGCTTTCGCGTTTTCCAGCGCGACTTGATAATCCGCCGGGTCAATCTGAATGAGCGGAGTTCCCGCATCGACATACTGATTGTCATTCACCAGCAGTTTGGTCACATGGCCGGCAACGCGGGCGCTGATGGGATTCAGGTGCCCATCAATCTGGGCATCATCCGTGGACTCATAGCTCGAAAGATGGAGCCACAAGAGCACGCCGACAACGACAAGCACGACCGCACCGATGATCAAGTACAAACGCAAACGTGGATTCGCGGCTGGAGCCGGAGTGCGGCGAAGATCCCGCTCGGAAGAAGGCAACGGAGCTGCCTGTGCTGTCGGTGATTTTTCCTGCGTTGTCTCTGTAGTTTCAGCCATGGTTAGTTGCTCTCTGGATGTTTGCCTTGCAGATATAACCGGACGCCTTGTTCCGCAAATCCGGTTGCACGAGCCAAAGCGACTTTGGCGAGATTATAGGCATACAGGCTGGAGATGTAAGCTTCGTTGGCGGAGGCCACCGAGTCTTGAGCCTGCACGACCTCGAGATTGTCGGTAACTCCGGCACTAAAGCGATCGCGAGCCTGGGAAAGTGTTTCCCGGGCAAGATCCACGGAACTGCGCGCGACCTCTACCTGCTGCGCGGCAGACTCTAAATCAAGCATGGTGGAGCGGACGTCGTATTCGATCTGCGCCCGCAAGTTATCCAGTTGCTGGCGAGTCTGGCGCAGCGTGGCTTCAGCTTGCAGCACTTCACCGTGGGTTTTGCCGCCGGCGAAAATGGGGATGTTGAGAGTGGCGCCCACTTCAAAAACGCCATGCGAATCGCCGAGGTTGACTCCCGCGTCGCCGTAATTTCCCGCGATTCCAATCGTCGGGTAGTGCTCTTCGGTGGCGGCGCGGCGCGCCAGTTCGGCCGAGCGAAGCTGTTGCACCGCCGCCAGATAATCTGAGCGCGAAGTGTAAGCGCGTTGCAACGCCTGTTCCAGACTCTCGGGGGTAAAGGGAGAATAAGGGGCCTTATCCGTGAGGACAAATTCCTGCCCGATGGGCAGACCGATGACGCGGGCCAGGGTCAGCTTCTGCTTGGCGAAATTATTTTTGGCGGCGATAAGCTGCTGTTGCCGGGTTTGCAGCTCAACATGCGCCCTTAACGTATCAATCGCGGGACTCACACCAGCCTTCTGTTGGTCCGAGGCCTTGTCATAAAGAGCTTGCGCAGTGTCCACATCCGCCTGGGAGGTTTGCACGGAGGCATCGTAAGAAACGGCTTCCAGGTATGCGTTTAAAGCGGCGAGTACGACCAGGTCGCGAGCATCTTTGTAGTTCAGCTTCGCCACTTCTTCGGCTGCCCGGGCGCTGCGGGTCTTGTTGATGTCGTGCAGATTGAAGGCGGATTGCTGCAAATAGACCCCGCTTTGGAAAACGCCAATGGGCCCGATGACCGAGGGAAAACCCGGCTGCTTAATGCGAAAACCCAAAGCTGCGAGATCGATCTGCTCGGCGCTCTGCGTGACCGAGGCGGAAACGTTGGGCAACAAGTTGCTCAGTTCCTTCCACTTTTCGCCGCGGGCGTAAAGCGTGTTGTCGCTCTGTATGAGCAGTCCAAGGTTATTGCGCAGAGCGCGATCCATCGCGTCCTGAAACGAGAGCTGCAAGACCTGGCCGGTGGCTTTGCCCTCGGGAACACTGGCCATGTATTGATCCAGCTTGAAGCTGGTGCTGGCCGGCAGATTGGTTGGATTGGGCGCATTGGGAATGGACTGGGCCATCGCAAGCGAGACGCCTAAACCTGCGAAAATCAATGGTTTCCGTAGGCTCAACAATGAATTTCTGAGTTCCAAATTGGTTTCTCGAACTTAAGCAGCTATACGTGGGTAATATTGCCGAAAGTATATGGATTACACCAAGCCGCTGCCGGATGCAAACCATTCGCGGCAACTACGCCACGAATGATTGATTCATGGGCAGCTGATTAGATGAGGGAATTCGATGTGATCGCAGGAGGTTGAAGAGATTTTCGGGTCCCCGGTTACTAGACGTGGGCGGCTTTCGTTCTTCGTTGTGAAGGTTGTGAAGCCTTTTTGGCTGCGGCGTCCAAAACGTCGCGAATCTTTTGCGCCAATATTTCCGAAGCGAATGGTTTGTTAAGCAGGCAGGCGTCGGGCGCGATCATCGCGGTTTCAAGGGCCGCCGTTTCCGTGTAACCGGACATAAAGATTACCCCGAATCCGTCTTTTTTCTGGCGGAGCTTCTCGACCAATTCCGGCCCGCCCATTCGTGGCATGACGACATCTGTAACAACCACATCAATTTTGTCGCCATGTTCCTCGACCACGATTAAGGCTTCCACGCCGTCTTTTGCGGAGAGTACTTCATAGCCCAGCCTTTTCAATGATTCTGCGGCAAGCACGCGGAGCGCAGCTTCGTCTTCGACGAGGAGAACCGTACCCATGCCTTTCGGCGCAGAGCTCATTTTTATTTGAGCGGGAATCGACGTTGAACTTTCCAGCGCGGGCAGGTAAACCTTGAAGGTCGTGCCCCGACCTAACTCGCTATAAACCGAAATGTGTCCTTTGCTTTGTTTGACGATTCCATAGACAGTCGCAAGTCCCAGACCAGTGCCCTTGCCAGCTTCTTTGGTTGTGAAGAATGGCTCAAATATGTGGGCCAGCGTTTCTTTGCTCATCCCGCAGCCCGTATCGGT
This sequence comes from Terriglobia bacterium, assembly GCA_963702965.1. Classification (GTDB taxonomy): domain Bacteria; phylum Acidobacteriota; class Terriglobia; order Terriglobales; family Acidobacteriaceae; genus JAJPHW01. The sequence goes on along the minus strand of OY969776.1, from coordinate 1,190,419 downwards.
CACGGCCATCATCACCGCCGGGCCCGGTGTAACTTCCGCATGGCAGGCGGCGTATTGTTCGTCGAGCGTGCAGGCCTCGGTTTCAATAATGAGCTTGCCGCCCTGCGGCATGGCGTCGCGGGCATTGACGGCAAGGTTCATCACGACTTGTTCGAGCTGTCCGGGGTCCGCCAGCACCCGGCCAATTTCATTGGAGAAATTCGTAATCAGCTCGATATCTTCGCCAATCAAAACTCGCAGCATCTTCGCCATGCTGCGCACGGATTGGTTGGGATCAAGCACTTGCGCCTCGAGCACTTGTTTGCGGCTAAAGGCCAGAAGCTGGCGGGTCAATGCGCTGGCGCGGTCTCCCGCGTTTTTAATTTCCTCGATGTGGCCACGTGCCTCCGGGGTTGCCGTCTCAAGCAGCAGGTCGCTGTAGCCCTTAATGATCATCACCAGATTGTTGAAATCGTGGGCCACGCCGCCCGCCAAGCGGCCGACAGCTTCCAGACGAGCGGAACGCAAAAGAGTCTCACGCGACTGGCGCAAGCTATTGCGCATTTCATCAAAAGCGCGCGTCAATTCTGCAACCTCATCCGCGCCTTGCACCGGAATCTGGAATTCGAAATCGCCTTGTTGCAGGCGTTGTGTACCGGCCGCCAAACGCTCCAGCGGCCTCGTCACTTGGCGCGAAATTACAAACGCCAGCGAGGCTCCGGCAACAAGAGCAAAGAGTGCGAGTATTGCCAATGCTCGATGCAACGAGAGCAAGAAAACTGTGGCCTGATCAAACGATTCCAAACAGTAGAGCCGGACCGGATGATCTCCGGCGAGTTCGACATAGTTTGCAAGATAGCGTTCGCCACCCAGGTGGAGATCACGAATCTCTCCCGGCTCCCAGGTCACATCCTGTGTTGAGGAGGAGAAATCATTCGTCGCGGTGGAGGCTAACGAACTGAGCCATACTGTGCCGTGTCGCTCAATGGCAAATTCAGCCTTCCCAAATGCCATGTTATGAAGAAGAGATTGCGTCGTCAGATCCGTAGCTAATGCAATTCGTCCAAGTAGGCGCCGGTGGGCGCCAGATCCAGCAATGATCGGTACAAAACTTACGTCGTAGAGATGACCGCCGCTGAACCACCAGTCCTGGTCACCGCGGGAGACTTCCATTAAGCCTTCAGCAGCCGGCAGTTGCGCTCCATCGCGCGAGTGAGAGGCCAGAACTTTGCCTTCAGCATTTTCGAGGATCAGCAAATCAGCGCCGCTCGAATCAAGAAAAGACGCAGAAGCATCTTGCACAGTCGGGGCGTCGTCGGTGGACATGAGCGCCAAAAGGCTGGGCTGCTCGGCGATTATGGACGCACTTTTTTGCGTCTGTTCGCGGCGCAACCGCACAAAATCCGCGCTTACAACCGATTCAGCGCGCAGGACCGAAACCAAGTCTTCGTGAACGTGCTCCAGCATTCGCGCGTGCACAATGATGAGCACGGACCCCGTGAGTAGACAAACGACCCCGAGCATGGACACAAGCAGCTTGGTCCGCAGGTGATGAAATTGGACTTGTGGCACGGCCCATAAAGCTTATGAAACCCTCCACGACTTCACCAGACACGGGGGTAACCTGAAGAACGTGCCCGGGGTCATATGCCTTAGGTCATGAGTTTCGATGGGAGTCCTTAGTCCAGCGGAATTGAGCCGGGATCGCTGATTTCAAAGGAAGAAAATTGGTCGGGGCGATAGGATTTGAACCTACGACCCCCTGCGCCCAAGGCAGGTGCGCTACCAGGCTGCGCTACGCCCCGACATTCACTGGTATTTTGATTTTAACCTCTAAGGCTGCGGCGCACCAATGGCAATGCACAATCCACCTGTTTCCCAGGTTTAGGGAAGCGGCGAGGCATACACCTCGCCGCCATGATATTCAGGCTACTTTCGCGGCCGTGCTGCTTTTAAGGAAGGCGAGCAAGTCGTTATTGATCTGCTCGTGGTGGGTGGTCGGCATCCCGTGCGGGAAACCGGGATAGACTTTCAGCACCGCGTTCTTCACAATCTTCGCCGACAGCAGGCCTGCGGCAACGATCGGCACGATCTGATCATCCTCGCCGTGCATAATAAAAGTGGGCACGTCGAACTTCTTCAAATCTTCGGTGAAGTCGGTTTCCGAAAAAGCCTTGATGCAGTCATACCCCGCCTTCATTCCTCCCAGCATTGCCTGGAGCCACCACTTTTCCCGAATACCTTCCGAAATCTGGGCACCTGGCCGGTTATAGCCGTAAAACGGCAGGGTTATTTCCCTGTAGAACTGCGGCCGATTTTCGGCATACTGCGCCCGTAAGTCGTCGAATACCGACAACGGCAGCCCCGTCGGATTCTTTTCTGTCTTTAGCATCAACGGCGGCACCGCGCTGATGAGTACCGCAGCGGCTACACGCTTCGAGCCGTGGCGCCCGATATAACGGGCGACCTCGCCGCCGCCGGTCGAGTGACCGACGTGAATGGCATTCTTCAAATCGAGCTTTTCCGTGAGCTGGGCAAGGTCGTCCGCGTACGTGTCCATGTCGTTGCCGTCCCAGGTTTGGGTCGAGCGCCCATGACCACGGCGGTCGTGGGCGATCACGCGATAACCTCGCTCGCCGAAGAACATCATCTGGGAATCCCAGTCGTCAGCGGTCAGAGGCCACCCGTGGGAAAACACAATGGGTTGTCCTTTACCCCAATCTTTGTAGAAAATCTCAACTCCGTCTTTGGTGGTGATGTGCATCGGAATTCTCCTTAAAGTTGGCTGAAAACGTCGGACTTGACGCCCACGCATTATAAAGCGCAAGTCGGTGCAATGGCCGCGTCTCGTGTAGAATCTGCGTCGGCGCATTTTTGGTTGTTTCGTGCAAACGTACTGGGGTTCCGTTCGTCAAATACCTAAGGAGTTCATCACTGATGCCATCACTCATGCCACGTCCTATTGCAGCATTGATTGCAATTTTGTGCGCGTCCTTCTACTGGGCCCTTCCGTTGCCCGCGCAAACACCGTCTTCGCAACCGCCGCTATGGGCGTCGAAACCAGACGTGACGGGCTTCGAAAAGATCGAGAACGATCGACTTGGGGCCGTGGATAAGGCCGTTGCGGAGCTAATAGCCGTGAAAGAAAAACGCACGATTGCCAATACGCTCACGCATTACGACGAAGCCATCAGGCAACTCGACGCGGCGGGTTATTTTGCAGGCTTGATGCAGCAAGTGCATCCGGATGCGACTTTTCGCGACCATGCGACCGCGATGGTCAGTAAGGTCAGCGCCGCCCAGAGCGCCCTCTCGTTGAATCACGACGTTTACCAGGCACTGGCGGCGATGGACCTTTCGGGCACCGACGCAGCGACGCGCTACTATGTGCAACGGCAGCTTCTCGAGTTTCGGCTTGCTGGAGTGGACAAGGACGACGCAACCCGCGCGAAGCTGCAAAAACTCAATGTCCAGTTGACCGACGAAGAATCCGCGTTTGATCGCAATATTTCCGACGATCAGAAGAGCACTGCGGCTGATCCTGCCGAACTGGCTGGCCTCCCGCAGGATTACATCGCTGCGCACAAACCGGGGGCAGACGGCAAAGTGGAGATTACCACCAACTATCCTGACTTTATTCCGGCCATCACGTTCGCGAAAAGCGACGATCTGCGCAAACGGCTGATGCTCGCGTTCACCACCCGCGGGTATCCCAAGAACGGCGATGTGCTCATGGGCATGATGACAACGCGTTACGAAATTGCGCAGTTGCTGGGCTATGACTCATGGGCGGACTACAACGCCGCCGACAAGATGATTGTCAAAGGCAGCAACATTGCAGATTTCATTCAGCAGGTCTATGAAGCATCGCATCCGCTGGCCGAGCGCGAGTTCGCCATGATTCTCAAAGAGAAGCAGAAGGTCGATCCCGGCGCGACCACAATTGGGGATTACGAAAGCGGGTACTTCTCCGAACAACTTCGCCGCTCGCAATATGATTTCGATTCCCAGTCAGTGCGGCCGTATTTTCCCTTCGCTCAGGTCAAACAAGGCATCCTCGACACCGCCGCTGATTTATTTCATGTGACGTTTAAGCAGGAAATGAACGTCCCCGCATGGGATCCCGCGGTTGAAACGTGGCTGGTTTATGACCATGACAAGCCGGTTGGACGAATTTATCTGGACTTACATCCACGACCGGGGAAGTACAGCCACGCGGAAATGGTGCCGGTTCTCGATGGAATCAAGGGCAAGCAACTGCCGGAGGCGATTCTGGTTTGCAATTTTGCCGCGCCCACTGCGACCGATCCCGGGCTGATGGAATATGGCGACGTGCAGACCTTCTTCCACGAGTTTGGCCACTTGATGCACCACATTCTTGGCGGACAACAGGAATGGGCTGGCATCTCGGGCATCAGCATGGAGTCCGATTTTGTCGAGGCGCCTTCGCAAATGCTCGAAGAATGGATCCGGAGTCCGCAGGTGCTGGCGAAATTCGCCAAGAATTACAAAACGGGTGAGCCGATTCCAGCCGATTTAGTGGCACGCATGAACCGCGCGTCAGCTTTCGGACGCGGCAATTGGGTATCACGGCAGAACAGTTATACCGCCATCTCCTACAATCTCTACAAGGGAGATCCGTCAAAGATTGACCCCGATCAAGTAGCTGATGAAGCCCTACGCCACTATGCTCTCTATAAACCTCTACCCGGCGAACATTTCTGGGCCTCGTTCGGACATCTGGCGGGATATTCTTCCGCCTACTACACATATCTATGGGATAAGGTGATCGCCGAGGATTTCTTCCAACAGTTCGACCAGACCAATCTGCTGGCGGGTGATACGCCTATGCGCTATCGCCGGGTGGTACTCGAACCGGGTGGGTCGATGTCCGCGAATGACTTGGTGAAAAATTTCCTCGGCCGTGCGCAAAACATGACGGCGCTGCAAAATTGGATGGGTGAGGAATTTGCATCTACTTCCACGCCCGTGAAGGCGGGCAAGTAAATTTCTTTAGGCCGAGCCATTGGGAGAACGCGAAGGGTAGGCTTAGCCAGGCTGGTTGGAACCAGCCTAGCGTGCGAAGACTGCTTCTTCGTGCGTCACTGGCAATCCGGCTTTTTTCCAGGCGTCGAAGCCGCCCGCGACGTTAATCACATTCTTGAATCCGGCACGGCGTAAGAGACTGCACGCGATCACGCTGCGATACCCGCCCTGGCAATGGACTGCCAGGGGCGTGTCCCCACCCACCTCGGGCGGAGAAACGCGGAAATTGTCGAGCGGCCACCATTGCGCATCAGCAATATGACCGGCTTGCCATTCTGATTCCCGCCGTACGTCAAGAACGGAGAGCTCTTTCAATCGATCTTTGAGTTCGGTAACGGAAATCTGCGGCAGCGCTTCCAAAACATAGCCGGCGCGCTTCCATCCTTCAATGCCATCCCGGAGAAAGCCGGCAGGGTGCTCGATGCCAACCCGCGCCAAACGCAAGCGTGCTTCCGCAATTTGTTCCGCGGTATCAGCGATCAGCACCGGCATGCATGCAACCCCGAGCAATGCTCCTGCCCATGATGCAAATTGCCCCGATAAAGCGATATTGATGGAGCCCGGAACATGGGCCTGCGCGAATTCGTCATTGGAGCGAACATCCAACGCGATTTCTTCCTGCTCCAAACGTGCTCTCAGATCCTGTGCCGAAATTGCTGGAAGCGGCGGCAACGCGGAAAGCGCAGGAGCGCCGGTGCGGTTAATCTCTGCATCCTGCAAAAAGTATTCCGGCCGAGCCGGCAGGTTCGAGGTCAATTGCCGGACAAATTCATCACGGTTTGCGATCTGTAAGGCATAGTTAGTCAAGCGTTCGGTGCCAATGGTTGAAGAACGCTCGGTCCGCATGTTTTTCCCGCATAGCGAACCAGCTCCGTGTGCGGGGTAAACCAACGTCGCATCCGGCAACTTCATAAGCTTACTGTGCAGGCTGTCGTAAAGCAGGCCGGCTAATTGCTGAGGGGTATGAGTCTTCGACAGGTCTGGGCGGCCCACATCACCGATAAATAGCGTGTCGCCGGTCAAAACGGCCCAGGGCTGCGTTGATTTCTCCAGATCGGTAATCACCAGACATATGCTTTCGGGCGTGTGTCCCGGCGTTTCCAGCACCGAAATGCCTACTTTGCCCATTGGGAGTGAGAAACCGTCGTGTAAATCGACATGGGGATAGGTCGCACCGGCCTGTGCACCAACGTAAATTTTTGCGCCCGTAAGCGCGGCTAATTCCTGATGGCCCGAAACAAAGTCTGCGTGGAGGTGAGTTTCGAAGATGTGTTTGATGGCAAGGCCGTGGTCAGAAGCGGCTTTAAGGTAAATATCCACATCGCGCTGTGGGTCGACGACTACGGCTTCACCTTCCGAGCCGATTATGTAGGACGCATGGGCCAGACAACCAAGGTAAAACTGTTCAAAATACATTTATGAGTGTCCCCGAGCTAGCAGCTTGATGATACACCGCTCTTGGGCATCACCCTTGGCGTCATAGACTTGCGACGTGGAAAAATCAGCCGCGCCAGAGTGTGAGTTTTGGGGTAGAATCTTCCCTCAGCCATTCGTCTCCGGCCGAGATGCGTGGTACTCCGTTGTACGAGCCTTAGGAGGCAGTTGATGTACCGGCCCTCAGTGACCAGCCCTTCCCCAAATTTTTTTGATGTTGAATCTATAATTCGTGGCTTAACGCAGGATTATTGCACGGGTTTTAATACCGGCAATTATGATCAAGTAGCCGCCCTATACGCCAACAACGCAGTCTACATGGCGCCGCACCGCGAAATTGCGCAAGGCCCCAAAGCCATAGAGGCGCGCTTGCGCGGCTTGGGCGACTCCGGTTACGGCGATCTGCGTTTCGAGACACAGCGCGTGGAGTCCACAGGCGACATGGCGGTGGAGACCGGACGCTATACTCTGACAGTCAGTATGGAAAACGGTTCGAGCGTGATTGACCGCGGCAAATATATCCATGTCTGGCGGCGTCTGGGCGCGTGGCTTTTACAAGCCAATGCCTGGAACAGCGATTTGCCGGCTATCCGGTAAGAGGTATGTAACAAGGTAATTGTGTTAGTTGCGGGCAACGAAAATAATGCTGGCATGGCTGCGCAGCATTTGCCTCCAGTTTCGGAGAACCCTTCGTTGGCTCCGCCTGCAGACAGGGCCAACTTGGATCCCTCGCGTTTTTGCCCGAACTGCTCGGTTCCTCTGAGTGAACGGCGCTGCAAATTAAGCTGCCCGCAGTGTGGCTTCTACTTGAGTTGCTCTGACTTTTACTGAGACAATTCAACAAGGCTCGAGTTTTTATTGAGTCGGAACCGCAATTTCGCAATCCAATCCCCAGTAAATAGGAGATTTATTTATGCAGCGCAAGGCTAGTGCAGTTTGGAAAGGCGGATTAAAAGACGGCAAGGGAGTCATCTCTTCTGCAAGTGGTATTTTGAACAACACGCCATACTCTTTCAGCACGCGGTTCGAAAACGTTCCCGGAACAAACCCTGAAGAATTAATCGCGGCGGCACATGCGGCATGTTTTTCGATGGCCTTGTCGGCGCAGCTGAGCGGTGCGAATCTGCCGCCTTCGAGCATTGAAACCGCCGCGACGTTAACAATGGAAAAGCAAGATGCGGGCTGGACCATCACGGCCATTCATCTCGACGTCGTCGGGCGTGTGCCTGGGGCGGATGCCGCGGCCTTTCAGAAATATGCGGAAGCAGCGGAAAAGGGCTGTCCGGTTTCAAGAGTGCTAAAAGCGGAAATCAGCATGAACGCCAAGCTGGAAGGCTAGAGGCAAACTTTGGGCACTTGCGCTCAGGGGCAGGTCGCGCTAACATTGATGTGTTCCCAGCGGCCATGCTCCTAGCTGGCCCTCTGTGCCCGTCGGCTTCAGACAGTCAAACGGAAAAAGTCATTCCAGAATGTTCCAGCCGTGTCGGGTTTTATGAACATCAAGAGTTTTCGGTTCAGCGAGACACGAGAACCGGAATCAAAGTAAGTAATCCCAATCCCCTCGGGAGGATTGGCAGCATATCGCTACATACGAGAAAAATATGAATGCAGGACCCGGACGTCCCTCCGGCGGTGGTGGAGGGAGAAACAGGCGACGCCGAGGGCGGCGTGCCTCCAACCGCGGTGGCCAATCCTCAGGTCGCGAGCGTCAACCGCTGGCAGGCGGAATTTACAGCGCTCCCATGGACCACAGCTATCGCGCGGCACTTAACGGCGGCAACAATAATGGTTCGAAGAATGGACGGCAGCGTCCCGGCTTCGCCACGGCTTATGCTCAGCCTGATCCAGAACCTTTACCGCAACTAGACGAAGCCGCCAATTCTCGAATCTTTGCCTTTGTGGATGACCTCTTTTTCCAAGCCAAGATTCAGGAAACCGCGCGCAAACTCAATGTAAAAGTTGAGTTCGTTAAGGATGAGAAAGACCTGAACGAGCGTCTAAAACAAAACGGTGAAGAGAAGCCGTCACTCATCATTTTCGATTTGAATAACGCCAATGCGAAGCCACTGACGCTCATTCCCAAGCTCAAGACAAAACTGAAGCGTGGGACATCGATCATTGGGTTCTTATCGCATGTGCAAGGCGACTTGAAGCAAAAAGCCCACGAAGTAGGCTGTGATATGGTCCTGCCGCGTTCGGCGTTTTCGCAGAATCTGCCCCAATTGCTACGCCGTCACGGCGCGCCAGAAGAAGCGGAGCAGCAAGAAGGCCAGGCCGCGATCTAAGAAATGCCTTTATTTTTTGATGGCGGCTATCCCGGCGGCCAACTGAGCGATCGTCCGCCCAGCAGATGCACATGCAGGTGAAACACTGATTGCCCTGCGCCCGGACCGACGTTAGAGACCGTGCGGTATCCATTTTCGATATTGCGTTCGCGGGCAATTTGCGCCGCCGCGAGATGGCAGCGTCCGATCACCTCGGCATCTTCGATTGTCGCTTCTTTCAGATCGCGAAAGTGTTTCTTGGGCACGATCAGGACATGCGTCGGCGCTTTAGGATCAATATCTTCGAAGGCGTAAACGTACTCGTCTTCATATACTTTTTTCGATGGAATCTCGCGTTGGATAATCCGGCAGAATAAGCAGTCGCTCATACGGTTGTTGCCAGTTTGAAGTCGCGAGCTCTTGAATGTCAATCCAGCCGTACGAGAAACACGCCGCCCTCGGGCGATTCGGTCCTTCGGGCAATCTCTTCGGCGCGTTTTCGTTCATCGTCTGGAACGCGCACGCGCACCCACCAATCGCCCACCGGGCTGCTGAAGCATAAGACTCTTGCAGTCTGGTAGCGTTTGGAGAGATGGCTTGCCAGCTTGTTGGCGGCGTGTTCCTCTTCGAATGCGCCGATCTGCACGGCCCACTTTCCGCCCGAATCCAACGGTGCGGGAGTACGCAAGACTTCCATTCGTACGGGCATCACGCCAGCGCGCCATACTCCGGTCTTTTTGGCAGCTGCCAGCGAAAGGTCCAAAATACGCCCTTCCACAAAAGGCCCTCGGTCTGTGATCTCGACGACGGCGGAATCGCCAGTCTTTGTGTTAGTGACGCGCACGATCGAACCCATCGGGAGCGTACGGTGCGCAGCCGTCATCGCGTGCATGTTATAGATTTTGCCATTCGCGCCGCGACGCTTGTTGTAAGGCGGTCCATACCAACTGGCGAGACCGGTTTCCACCAGCAAAGGCCGAGCGTTCCGAGGAACATCGAAGCTATTATCGGCGGGGCTGTTTACTTGTGACTTTTCCTCTTCGCGCTCTTTGGTCTCAGCTGATGGCTGCTCCGGAGGCGTAGTCGTAGCAGATTCGGCACCAGATGAGCCATTCGCCGCAATCGGCGGCGGGGCGGGTACATTCACTTGCGCAGCCTGTCGATGGCCGCAGGCGCTCGACAAGAGAGTACCTAAAACAAGTCCGGCGAGCGCTACGCCTACTTGCGCGCTGGCGTGTGCTTTTCCATGTAGTCGGCGAGTTGCGTCATTTTTTCCGCGGCGGTCCGTAATGCCTTGGACGAATGATCTCTCACCTTCGGCACAACCTGGTCGTTCAGATGGGCAATGAGTTCGCCCGCCTCTTTTTCCAACCGCGCTGTGACTTCGGCGATCGATTGGTTCAGACGCACGGAGGCTTCCTCTACTTTGCGGTTGAAGTCGTTCATGATCGTTCCTCGACATAGGTAACGCGAGAAGTGGCACGCGTTGCCGCGGATACAGAGCACCTTGATTATTTCGCGAATGCCGGGGTGGGGTCAATGGTTTGCACCTCGCCGGGTACTCCGGCGTTGATAGAATTGCGAGTTGCTCATGCCTTCGCGTACCAAAATCCCCACGGCACCGAACATTCCACAGTTTCGACGTCGATTGCTCTCGTGGTACGACAGGAACAAACGCGACCTGCCCTGGCGCGAGACCCGCGATCCCTACCGCGTCTGGCTGTCGGAAATTATGCTCCAGCAAACCAGAGTGGCCGCAGTGATTGAGTATTACCAGCGTTTTCTAAAGAGATTTCCCAGTGTTGAAAAATTGTCGGCTGCCAGTGAAGCATCGGTGCTGGCGGCATGGAGCGGCTTGGGCTACTATCGGCGTGCGCGCATGCTGCACACTGCTGCCAAACAAATTATTCGCGAACGCCGAGGACAATTCCCATCTACAGCCGCCGCACTTCGCGAACTTGCCGGCGTCGGGCGTTACACATCGGCGGCAATTGCCAGCATCGCGTTCAATGAACCCATCGCTGTGGTAGACGGGAACGTTGAAAGAGTCTTGCAACGCGTTGAGGGAAGACCGCTCCACGTGGAGTTGTTGTGGCGAAAAGCCGAAGAACTGCTCTCCCCAAAGCGTCCGGGCGATTTCAACCAAGCCATGATGGAACTGGGCGCCATGGTTTGCCTTCCACGGCAGCCACTTTGTCTTGTCTGCCCTATAGCAGAGTTTTGCCTGACTCGCGGCGCGTTGAAGGTGCACTCCAGAAAACCCAAGCAGCATAAGCGCGCGATCACCTACGCCCTAACCCGGCGCGCCGGCAATGTGTTGCTGGTGAGACGCCCGAAAGACGCATCGTTAATGCCGGGCATGTGGGAGTTACCGGAGATTAGAACTCCGAACGAAGCAATCGTCTGGCGCGTGTTCAAACATTCGATTACCGTCACCGATTATTCCGTGCGGGTAGTGAAGAGTTCCGTGTCGAACGATTCGGCCGGCAAATGGATTAAAACCTCTCAACTCCAGACATTGCCTTTGACCGGCCTCGCAAGAAAGATCCTGCGAGCGGCTGAGCTGACCAAATAGCCTGGGCGCGATAAAATGGGGTGACGGAGCCGACTTGCACTGGCTGCGGAACATTCTCGGAGGACGAACAATGGCGGCGCTGACAGCAGGCCAAACCGCACCCGATTTTACGCTCAAAACGATGGAGGGAAAGACATTCGGCTTGCGCGAGGCATTGAAACACGGCCCGGTTGTCGCGGCGTTTTTTAAGGTTTCCTGCCCGGTATGCCAGTTCGCCTTCCCCTATCTGGAACGAATTTACAAGGTTAACGGCGGCAAGGGTATTGCGATCATCGGTGTATCGCAGAACGAAGCAAAAGAAACAACTGCATTCATCAAGCAATTCGGAATTACATTTCCCATCCTGCTGGATGACACGAAAACCTTCCCGGCATCAAATGCTTATGGCCTTACGAACGTGCCGACAATTTTTTGGATTGCGGAAAATGGCCTGATCGAAATCTCCAGCGTTGGTTGGGTAAAAACGGACATTGAGGCAATTTACCGCAAAACCACCGTGGCGGGCGCCACCGCAGTCACTCCACTCTTCCATCGCGATGAAAAGATTGCTGAATTCCGCGCGGGTTGAGGCTCCAGAAATTAGCCTGCGGTCGCGGGCCCAACGCGGAAAACCAAAGTCTTAGCACCATATCCGTAACGGAGGTCATGGTGTACGTCAGCGTCGCATCCAATAAGATAAAGGGTTCCGATTAACTTAATCAGGAGTCGGCATGCGCTTTTTTGCCACTGCACTTCTATTCGCGCTCATCCCGCCGGGCCTTGCCTCGGCGCAGTCGAAGAAGCATCGTACGCCCCCGCCCGTCAAATTGTCGGGGCCGGTCTTCGCCGCGCTGCAAAAAGTGAACCCCGAAAACATTCGGGCACACGTGAAATTTCTGTCCGATGACCTGCTCGAAGGCCGGGGCACGGGCCAGCGCGGCGGCGACATCGCTGCGGAATATATCGCCACCCAGTTCGCGATTTATGGACTGAAACCTGCCGGCGATAACGGAACTTATTTGCAGAAGGTGCCTCTGGTCGGGATCACGCCGGGCGACGCAACCACCTTCTCTTTGGTGACCGATTCCCACGCCGCCGAGCTGAAGGCACTGGAGCAATACGTCGCTTATGACGAAACTCAGAAGCCGCAATCCTACGTGGACGCGCCGATTGTCTTCGTCGGCTACGGCATTGATGCTCCGGAATATAACTGGGACGACTACAAAGGCGTGGACGTTCACGGCAAAGTACTGTTGATGCTGGTCAATGAGCCACCGTCGGACGACCCCAAGTTCTTCAAAGGCAGCGCCCTCACCTATTATGGGCGCTGGACTTACAAATATGAAGAAGCTGCCCGGCGCGGGGCTGTCGGCGCGATTCTGATCCACAAGACCGACATGGCCAGCTATCCCTGGGAAGTCGTGCGCAACTCCAATTCGGGGGAAAAGTCATACTTGCAACGCGAGGGTTCGCCGAAGTTGCAGGTGGCTTCGTGGATCCAACTCGACGTGGCGCAGCAAATCGCCCGGGACTCCGGATTGACCATCGACAAGATGATGCGCGATGCACAGTCGCGCAATTTTCACCCAATGACCCTGCCGGTCAGGCTCAAAGCACATATGGTGAGCAAAATCCGGCCGTTCACCTCGAACAATGTGCTGGGCATTTTACCGGGGCGCGACGCCAAATTCAGAGATGAAGCTGTGATGTACACCGCCCACTACGATCACCTCGGCATTCGTCCCGATATGCCCGGAGATAATATTTACAACGGCGCCGACGACAACGCTACCGGTTGCGGCATTCTGCTGGAGCTGGCGCGAGTCTTCAGCGAAGCTTCACAAAAACCGCGCCGGTCAATTCTTTTCGCTTCGGTCACCGCCGAAGAACAGGGTCTGCTCGGCTCGGAATTCTTGGGCAAGCACCCGCCCATTCCAGCTGACAAGATTGCGTTGGATTTAAACTTCGACGACCTGCCTCCGCTCGGCGCGCCGGAAGAAGTCGAGGTCTCGGGCGCGGAGCGCACCGATTTCTACCCCACCGTGCAGGCTATGGCAAAAGACTTTCGCCTGGCGATCCGGCCTGATTCACGCCCCGAAGCGGGCCATTACTATCGCTCGGATCATTTCAGCCTCGCCCGCGTCGGCATTCCTTCATTTTCCATCAGTGAGGGTATGAAATTTAGAGGCCACGACCTCGCCTGGGGCATGCAACAAGCCGAAGACTACACCGAGCACCGCTATCACCAGCCAAGTGACGAATACAAGCCCAGCATGGACTTCACGGCCGACGCCGCGATGGCACGCTTCGGATTTGCTCTGGGTTGGGCCGCCGCCGAGCAAAGCAGCCTCATTCGAATGGGAACCCGGCGACGAGTTTGAGAAGGCAAGATTAGCGCACTAAGAAAGAGCTGATAACCCTAAAGCATTGTCATCCTGAGCGAAGCGGAGGACCTTTGCATTTAGAGTGCGCAATGTTTCAACTTGCCATTGGTTTCAGCTTGGCACTCACAATCAGCTTCGGCTCCGTAACCTTCTGCACGTCTTCCGGAGTTAATTCCGGCGCGATCTCTTCCAGCACCAAGCCCTGCGGCGTGACCTGAATCACTGCCATCTCGGTGACAATCATATTCACAACTTTCACTCCGGTCAGCGGCAGCGTGCATTTCTTTAGAATTTTGGGCTGGTTGTCTTTCGTGGTGTGTTCCATGGCGACGACCACGCGGCGAGCGCTGGCCACTAAATCCATTGCGCCGCCCATGCCCTTCACCATCTTTCCCGGAATCATCCAGTTGGCGATGTCGCCCTGCTCGTCCACTTCCATCGCGCCCAACACGCTCAGATCAATATGGCCGCCGCGAATCATCGCAAAGGAATCAGCGCTGGAGAAATATGACGTGCCCTTCGCTTCGCTCACCGTTTCCTTACCAGCATTGATCAAATCACAATCGACTTCATGCTCCAGTGGATAAGGCCCAATCCCCAACATGCCATTTTCCGATTGAAGGATTACATCCATGCCCGCAGGCACGTGATTGGCCACCAGCGTTGGCATACCAATGCCTAGATTCACATAGAAGCCGTCGCGCAGTTCCTGCGCAATGCGGCGCACGATGCGCTCGCGTTTTTCGTGATCTTTTTCTTTTGCCGTAACGCTCATAAAAAACCGCTATGCTTTTCTTACCGTTCGCCTTTCAATTTTCTTCTCGTAGGTCTCGCCGACGATAATCCGTTTCACGTAAATACCCGGGGTATGCACCAGGTCAGGATCGAGTTCTCCGGGCTCAACCAGATGCTCAACCTCCGCAATCGTGACCTTCCCCGCCGCTGCCATCATGGGATTAAAATTACGCGCGGTCTTGCGGTATACCAGATTGCCCATGCGGTCGCCCTTCCATGCCTTGACCAGCGCAAAATCAGCTTTCAGAGCGCGCTCCATCAAATATGGACGTCCATCAAATTCGCGGACTTCTTTGCCTTCAGCAACAACCGTCCCCACTCCCGCCGGAGTGAAGAATGCCGGAATTCCCGCGCCGCCAGCCCGAATACGCTCAGAAAACGTTCCCTGCGGAACCAGAGTCAGCTGGATGGTACCCTGCAACACCATTTGCTCAAGCAATTTGTTCTCGCCGACATAGCTGCCAATGTGCGAACGAATCTGGCCGTTGGCCAGCAGCAATCCCATGGCAAATCCATCCACACCGACGTTGTTGCTGATGGTGCTGAGATTTTTTGTGCCTTTGCGCGCCAGCGCGCGAATGAGATTTTCCGGGACCCCGCAAAGCCCGAATCCGCCGACCATCAAAATTGCGCCATCAAAGATGTCGGCAATGGCCTCTTCGGAACTCGCATAAACCTTATTCATCGCTTATGAATTCTAAATGAAACTTCAGATGAAGTTCTGCTCACAACAATTGTCTTATGAACGCCGCTACAGACGCTGCTTCTGCGCCCCGGTTGCGCTCGATGACATCTACAATCGCGCTGCCGACTACGACCGCGTTGGCATATTTTCCGACTTCGATAAATTGTTCGTGCGTAGAGATTCCAAACCCCACAGCGACCGGCAACTTCGTAAATTTGCGAATCCTGCGGACTAAATCTCGAGAATCCTGGGAAAGCTGCTGCCGCACGCCGGTCACCCCAGTCCGCGACACTGCATAAACAAATCCGCCAGACGCCTGGGCGATGGCTTTCAATCGCGTATCCGTACTCGTCGGTGCGGCGAGAAATATCGGCGCCAGTTCATTTCGCTTCATCTCGCGGCGATATTCATCTGCCTCTTCTACCGGCAGATCGGTGATAAGCACGCCATCCATTCCGGCGGCCCGGGCAACTCTACAAAATTTCGCCAAGCCCATTTTCAAAACCGGATTCAAATAAGAAAAAATCACCAGCCCTGTAGATTGATGTTTCTCGCGAATCTCGGCCGCGAGTTTTAAAACATCGGCGAGAGATGTTCCATTGCGCAACGCCCGTTCGCTGGCTCGTTGAATCACCGGCCCATCGGCCACCGGATCGCTGAAGGGCACTCCCAACTCGATCACGCTCGCGCCCGCTTCAATCGCGGCAAAAATAATTTCGCGCGTAGTCGCGAGATCGGGATCGCCGCAGGTAACGTAGGCAACGAGGGACGGCTTGTGTTCGAAGGAAAGGGGCATGGAAGATTAATCGAGCTTTAGGTTTTCCCGCAAAATTCCGATATCTTTGTCGCCGCGCCCGGAGATATTCACGATTAACACATCCGACTTCTTCATTTTGGGTGCGCGCTTTACCACTTCTGCCACCGCATGCGCCGACTCCAGCGCGGGGATAATACCTTCCGTGCGTGCCAGCAGCGTGCACGCCGCCAAGGCTTCTGAATCCGATGCAGAAACATATTCCGCACGGCCCGCGTCTTTCAACGCTGCGTGTTCCGGACCAATTGAGGGATAATCCAAACCCGCTGAAACCGAATGAGTCAGGGCGATTTGCCCCGCCTCATCCTGCAAAACGTAAGAATACGTTCCTTGCAGCACTCCCGGCGATCCACCGCGAAAGCGGGCTGCATGATCACCTAGTTTCTCGCTGCGGCCACCAGCTTCGACGCCAATCAGCTTCACTTTTTTGTCGCGAATAAAGTCGTAGAAAATTCCAATCGCATTCGACCCGCCGCCCACACAAGCAATAATCGCAGTCGGCAACTTCCCTTCCACCTTCAAAATCTGTTTACGAGCCTCTTCGCCGATCACCTTATGAAAATCCCGCACCATCGTCGGATAGGGATGCGCGCCCAACACGCTGCCCAGCAAGTAATGAGTCGTGCGCACATTCGTCACCCAATCGCGCATGGCTTCATTGATGGCGTCTTTCAATGTGCATGAGCCAGAGTTAACGCCGCGCACTTCCGCACCGAGCAGGCGCATGCGAAAGACGTTTAACTCCTGCCGCCGCATGTCTTCGGTGCCCATATAGACAACGCACTCGAAACCAAGCAATGCGCAGACCGTCGCGGTCGCAACGCCATGTTGGCCGGCTCCAGTTTCGGCGATAATGCGATGCTTACCCATGCGTTCCGCCAGCAACGCCTGGCCCAAGCAGTTATTGATCTTGTGCGCGCCCGTATGCAGCAAGTCTTCGCGCTTTAGATAAATTTTCGCGCCGCTTAACTTTTTAGTCAGTCGCTGGGCAAAAGACAACGGCGTGGGCCGCCCAGCATAAGTATGAAGAAGCTGATTCAACCGCGCGCGAAACTTTGCGTCCTTCTTTGCTTTTTCGTAAGCCCGCTCTAGCTCTTCCAGCGCCGCCATCAGCGTTTCGGGCACGTAGCGTCCGCCGTAAGCGCCAAAGCGGCCAGGAGTAGCGGCAATGCTCTTTCGTCTCGACATGGATGCGGTTGCCATTATTTTTTCGCTGCTCTTACGGTTTGAATGAAAGCACGAACCTTCTCCGGATCTTTCTTGCCCGGACTGGCTTCCACGCCAGTAACCACATCAACGCCCCATGGATTCAGTATACGGATGGGCTCGCCGACATTCTCCCGCGTCAGGCCTCCCGCCACGACAATTTTGTAACCGTTGCCGCGAATCATCTCGGCCATGGGCACATTTTCCTGCCAATCAAATGCCTTGCCTGTGCCGCCAGGCTGCTGTGTATTGCCCGAATCGAGAAATATCGCATCCGCCCACTTTGGAGGCACCCCATCTGATCCTATCTCGCTTACTTGTACGACCACATACTTCTTAAAATTTGCTTTCCGCCAATCTTCTTCGGCGAGATTCGTAAAGTGCAACTGCGCCGCCGTAAGCCGCGCATCCTCCACAATCTGACAAACTCTTGCGAATGGTTCCCGCACAAACACTCCAACTGTTTCGACGTGAGACGGCAGCTGACTTACAATTTCTCGAGCCATCATCACGTCCACGTTGCGAGGGCTCTTCTCCCAAAATACGAATCCGAGAGCGTCGGCGCCCGCTTCCACCGACATCAGCGCGTCTTCGAGATTCGTCGTGCCACAAATCTTGATCCACGTCATAAAGCAGTTGCCAGTAGTCAGTTGCCGGCGATCAATTCACGTAAAGCTCTCCCCGGCGATTCCACTTTCATCAAAGATTCGCCAATGAGAAATGCCCCGTAGCCTGCCGCGCACAATTGTTTAATATCATTCGAAGAATTGATTCCGCTCTCTGCAACTCGAAAAACGTTTGCCGGCATCTTCTCTGCCAGGCGGAACGCAGTTTGCAAATTCACTTGGAATGTTCGCAGATCGCGGCTGTTAGCTCCGATCAAGTCGAAGCCGGCATCAATAGCCCGTTGTAGCTCTTCCTCGTCGTGCACTTCGCAAAGCACGTCGAGCTCATATTGCCTCGCCTGAGACGCCAGACTGACCAGTTCGTTTTGCGACAACGCCGCAACAATCAGCAAAATCGCATCTGCGCAATTTGCTCGTGCCTCTATGATCTGAAATTCGTCCACGATGAAGTCTTTGCGCAGGCATGGCAAGTTAGTGGCAGAAGACGCGATACGTAGATTTTTAAGCGATCCTTGAAAATATTCTTCCTCAGTTAAGACCGAGAGAGCCGCAGCACCCGCATTTTCAAGTTCCTCTGCCAACTTGAGCGGATCGAAATCTCCCCTGATTACTCCCCGTGACGGCGAAGCCTTTTTGAGCTCGGCGATCACGGCAGGCCGAGTGCCTCCTGCGATCTGCAAGTTGCGCCGAAAGCCGCGTGGATGGTGCGATTCCGCCCGGCGCTCAATGTCCCGCAGGGTTTGCGTTCGAGGACCGCTCAGGCGTTTCCGCGTCGAAGCAATGATGTCGTCGAGACTGGCGGGCATACTTAGAGGCTCAATTATACGGGCGCTTGGGGGTGTCCGAGACCACAGGAAAATGCTGTTTCTCGGGGAACGAACTGAATTTCATTGCTGGTGCCATCGAAGGGACTCGAACTTGAGGCGCTTTGGAGGCGTCAGCCACGCGCCAGCGCAGGCGCGAGACTCCAGCCGAAATCCCGAACGCAGAGAGGGACCTGCTGTTTCTTCTGCTGGTGCCATCGAAGGGACTCGAACCCCCACACCCTTGCGAGTACATGGACCTGAACCATGCGCGTCTGCCAATTCCGCCACGATGGCAATGTATCGGGCAACCTAACTGCTAGGAAGGACGACTCTTAGATTTTTACAGGCGTACCGCCAGGTGTCAACTGTCGCTAACCACCGCCGCTGCTAACTTCTTTCGCCCATTGCATCGCCTGAAAATAGGCTTTGCCCGACTCTTCCGCCGGGATGGAGAGTCGACGAGCGAGCTCAGCCGCTTTCGTCCATTCGCCGGATTCGTGCGCCAGCATCAGTTGATAAAGCGGACGCAAGTGGCTGGCGCCCCCCAGCAGCACCGATCGGCTCTCCTGATCGATCGCGACATTTTCCAGCACATTCTGCATGGTGGTGTCCATGATCACGTCCATCATCGAAAGCAGGCCCATCAGAAAAAGGTCGGAATCGCCATGAGGAATATTGGGCGCCAGCAGTTCGCAAAAACGGGCGCGCACCAGCGCCGATAG
Source organism: Terriglobia bacterium (assembly GCA_963702965.1). GTDB lineage: Bacteria > Acidobacteriota > Terriglobia > Terriglobales > Acidobacteriaceae > JAJPHW01. The sequence goes on along the minus strand of OY969776.1, from coordinate 1,171,104 downwards.
AACAACATCACTGGATTTATCTTGGCCGGCACTTAGCGTCACCACCAGTCGGACCCAGCGCCGTACTTCTCGTTCCCCTAGAACGGCCAAGGCGTGGCGTACCGACGTAATTTCATTGGAGAATCCGAATGCCGCAGAATTGAGATAACACAACAGCCGGTAACACAACGACGCTTCGCCCTTTACTAGGTTCTCAATGAGCCGGTGATCCAATTCGGGTTGCGAAATCGCCTGCAGCATGCGCAGGTAATTAGCCTGATTGGCAGGAATTTCGCGGGTTTTTTGCAATTCCGGCTTGCGAAAAAAATATCCCTGAAAATATACGAATCCGGCTTTCTTCGCGGCCTGGAACTCCTCCTGGGTTTCTACCTTTTCGGCCAGCATTCGGCACCGCCACGGTCCATAGCGCTTCACCATGGCGGCGCAGTCTTCGCGCGAAGTCACCCGGACATCGACCTTGATAATGTCGGCGAGATCAGTCAGTGGCGCGCGGGGGTCGTCCACGACAAAGTCATCAAGCGCAATCATGTAGCCTGCCTGTTTCAGCCGCTGGCAAGCCGCGATAACAAGATCATCGCATTCCACCGATTCGAGAATTTCTACGACAGCTTTTTCTGATGGGAGAAGCGTGATGTAGTCCTTCAACAGAACTTCCCGCGTGCAATTCAGAAACGCCCGCCGTCCATCACAAAGTACGTCCAATCCCATAAGCAAAGAAGTGTCGAGCGTGTTGCGCGAAGCGGCTTCGGGATCGACGCTTCGAAAGCAATCCTCCACCCCATCCCGAAAGAGCAGTTCATAGCCGAAAATTTTCTCTTCCGCGGTTAGGATGGGCTGCCGTGCGACGAAGCGCATTCCAGGGACAACCTGTTTTTCCTGAAATGGCTGGATGGCCGAAGGTTGCGACGCAGTCGATTGGGAGGGCACCTTTCATCTATCGGCAACTTCCGCAAAAGGCTTACTCAGAGATTTGCCCCCGCAAACCGCGACGCTGCCCACCTGTGGCGATTAGTGGCTCGGTAGCGTAAACCCATACTGCTTCATCACTTCCGCCCTGGCTGGAGATTGTAAAAAGGCGATAAATTGGCGAGCAAGCTCCTTCTGTTTCGATGACTTGAGGATAACCGCTGCCTGCTCCAGCGGCGGATAATCTGCCGCGGGTACTTCCTCATATTTCCCATCTTTTTGCATCGTGGGTGAAAGGGCGAGCGACAGGGCGATGATTCCCACGTCCGCGTTACCCGATGCCACAAAAGTCGCCGTCTGCGAAATGTTTTCTCCGATCACGAATTTGCTGGAAACTTGGTCGTACAAGTTCTCACGCTTCAGCGCAGCCACCGCGGCCCGTCCATAAGGCGCGTGGTCTGGATTCGCAATCGCAATCTTCTTAACGCTCGGATCGAGCAAAGCTTTCAATCCTTGGTTCAAATCAAGGCTCGAAGCCTCTGGCGCCCACAGCACAATCTTGCCCACCGCGTACGAATAAAAACTGCCAGGCTCGGTCAGACCGGCCGCCTCGAGTTTTTTCGGATAATTACTGTCCGCGGAGAAGAATAAATCGAATGGCGCTCCATTCTGAATCTGCGCGAAGAAATTCCCCGATGAACCAAATGTTACCTGCACATGGTGCCCCGTCTGTTTCTCGAACCGGACGGCAACATCCTTAAAGGCAAATTGCAAATCGGCCGCGGCCGCAATGCTCAAATCTTGGGCAAAGGCACCACCGCTGCAAAAAAAGAGAAGGCAGAGAAGAAAGAATCGGCGCATGACCTCACCTTTCGGGTAAAAGTGCGATGCGAAATAATTGGTGCGATGGTGGGCGCTGTAGGATTCGAACTTGAGCCGTTTTGCAGGCGTCAGGAGCGAAGGCGACGGGAGCCTGCAGGCGAAATCCCGAGCGCAGCGAAGGACCTCGCGCGGTACGGCCATCAAGTGTTATGGTGGGCGCTGTAGGATTCGAACCTACGACTTCCACCGTGTGAAGGTGACACTCTACCGCTGAGTTAAGCGCCCAATCCCGAGTGTATTTAAAGTTTGCCATCGCACCTTGAAAATGTCCAACCAGCGGGGGACAACTCAATTATGCACTGCCTAAAATAAAGGCGTGCCCGAAAAATTATCCATTGTTCTCCTCCTGAGTTTCCCCCAACTTAAAAATCTCATCTGTAGAGCAGCCAAAAACTCGGGCGAAGGTAAGCGCCAGTTCCAGGCTCGGCACATAGCGGTCCCGTTCGATCGAATTGATGCTCTGCCGCGAGACCCCTACGGCCTCGGCAAGCTGCTCCTGCGTCCATTGGCGGGCAGCCCGCAATTCCTTGACACGGTTTTGAATCTTCGATCCCATGTAAAGTAGACTTTCCATCGAGAGAGTATCGCTCGGCAGGTGCGGTGTCAAGCCAACGTTACATGTCAAAGCTCGCCTATTACCGTAAGCAGATTCGCCGTGATAGCCTAGCCTCAGATTTCCCTCGAAAAATGGCATTTCGACTTACTCCCGCCCAGCCAGCCAAGCCTTCCCAAAAGGCTGATTCCCGGCCGGATGCCTCACAGCAGGACGCGCAACTTTCCGGCCCGGATAGGGTTGAAAATACTGTGAGCACCGTAGCCATTGACGGCAGGCTTATGGCCATGGCGGGACGGCAGGCAACGACCCCTGCCGGGGCTGTCGCAGCCGACGGAATCACCGACGCGGAAGTAATGCTTCGGGTGCGCACTGGCGATCAGGCGGCCTTCGATTATCTGGTGCAGAAATACCGTCGTCCGATGGTCCGGTTCATGTATCGCATGGCCCACAATGCGGCCGCAGCGGAGGACTTGGCTCAGGAGGTTTTCCTCCGGGTTTATCGTTCGCGGGAAAGCTACGAAGCCAGCGCGAAGTTTACGACTTGGCTCTACCGCATTGCCAGTAACCTGGCTGTGAACCATGCTCGCGATACGCGCCATGAGCGTGTTGAAAACCAAGTGAGTCTCGACGAGCCGGATGAAGAAACCGGCATGACCATGGATGTGGCCGACTCAACTCTGTCGGTAGAGGAAAACATCGTACGGCGCGAACGCATGATGGCCATCCGCGAGAAGGTGCATGCGCTGCCGGAGCGGCAAAAGATCGCCGTCATCATGCATAAATACCAGCAAATGGATTACAAGCAGATCGGAAAAGTATTGAAGCTGAGTGAATCCGCCACCAAGTCTTTGCTCTTTCGCGCTTATGAAACACTGCGCGTGCAATTGAAGGATTTTGTATAGGAAGATTTTGTATAAAAGGGAAACTGTCATGAAATGCCACGAAATTCGCGAACAAATGCCGGATCTGGCCGCCGGGCTGGCGGTTGCGACATCCGAGACCGAGAACCATCTGAAGACTTGCGGCCAGTGCTCCGAGGAATTAGCCGGGTTTCGGCACACGATGGCGCTGCTCGATGAATGGGATGTGCCTGAGCCTTCCCCTTACTTCGATACGCGGCTGAATGCGCTCTTGCGCGAGGAGATGGCTAAACCGGCCGCTGGATGGGCTTGGCTGCACTGGTTCCGCAGGCCGGCTTTGGCCGTGTCGCTGGCGCTGATGATGGCGGTCGGCATCACCGTGTTTCACTCTGGTGACTCCAGCGTCACCCGTCAACCCATGGCATCGATTGAACCAGGAACGGCGGTCGGCGACTTGCAAACGCTCGATAAAAACAACGAGGTATATTCCGATTTCGATGTGCTCGACGATTTACAGGTGCAGCAGAACGTAAGCGCCAATCAGTAGGTTCTAAATCGGTAAGATCTACGGCAATAAACCGGGGGGAAAGATGCTGCGGGTTCGGGGGCGGGTTTCGGGCTGGCTGGCTGTGCTCACCGTGACGGTGATGCTCGTCAGCGGCAGTGCGTACGCCCGGCAGGCCTGGCGAGGCGGCGGTGGTCAACGCTCGCAGCCGCGGAGCCAGGCCCAGCCGCAACGGCACGCCGGGCAATGGCTGCGCCAGCACCAGAACATGAGCCCCGCGCAGCAGCGGAAAGCTCTGGAAAACGACCCCCAGTTCCAGCGTCTCCCAGCCGAGCGGCAGCAGCAACTCCGCGACCGGCTGCAGCGTTTCGACAGCCGTTCGCCGGAAGAGCGACAGCGCATTTTGAACCGGATGGAAACCTGGGAGCACCTCACGCCCGAGCAAAAAGGCGAGGCCCGGCAGTTGCATGACCAAATGCAACAGCTCTCTCCCGACCGCCGTCAGGCGGTGACGAATGAAATCCAGACATTGCGCGGAATGCCTCCCGCTGCCCGCGAGCGAACTTTGAATTCTGACGCAGTCAAGGGCCGCTTCTCGCCGCAAGAGCAAGATATGCTGAATAACGCTTCCAAGCTGCCGCTCGCCGCGCCCGCGCAGCCGCCTGCGGCTGGACAAGGTCCACAATAAGCTACCGGAACAAATTCTTGGCGATGAAAATCGCGTTGGCGGGGCGTTCGGCCAAGCGGCGCATCAGGTAGGGATACCACTCCGTGCCGAATGGAATATAGACCCTCATTCTCCAGCCATCGCGGACTAGAGCCTGCTGCAAGTCGCGGCGGATACCGTAGAGCATCTGAAATTCGAAGGCATCGCGCGGAATATTCTCCTTGGTCGCAAACTCTTTGGCCTGATTGATGATGTTTTCATCGTGCGTCGCGAGGCCATGATAGACGCCGCTTTTCATGAGGATCTTCATCAACTTGACGTAGTTGGCATCCACTTCGGGCTTGGGTTGGTAAGCCAGCTCTGGCGGCTCTTTATATGCGCCTTTGCACAAGCGGATCCGAATGCGCTCGCTCAACAACTTCTCCACATCGCTCTCAGAACGGCGCATGTAGGCTTGGATGACCGCGCCCACGCATCCCTGATTGCCCGGAGCGCGATGCAGTTCGTGCACGAACTCGAGAGTGCGCTGCGTGTAAGGAGAGCCCTCCATATCCACACGGACAAAATTCTTTGGCGTAATGGACGCGGCCTTCTGCACCAGCCCCGTCGCCAGCTCATAGGCCAGCTTCTCGTCCACGTCCAGCCCCATGTGGGTCAATTTCAGGCTGACATTGGCGTTGAGCTTGCGCGCGGCAATCTGATCGAGCATCTGGTGGTAAAGCTGCGCGCTATGTCTCGCTTCTTCGACGTTGGTGACGTTTTCACCGAGATTGTCGACAGAAACTGACAGTCCCGATTGATTCACGGCTTGCGTAGCCCGAAGAGCGTCTTCCACCTGCGTTCCCGCAACGAAGCGGCTGGAAAATTTCTGCCCGATAGACGAGCGTTCGGCGACCGCCCGCAAGGAAGTGCTTTGAGAAAGGGAAATAAAAAAAGATCGAAGCATTTAGAGGACCGCTCCACCGGGAACCCGCCGTATATGAGAAAGCCAAGGAGTATGAAAACGTAGAAAGACCACTGAATTTTGTATCACAAACTGATGGAACTTAGGGCCGGGGCAGGAAGATCAGTGAAGAAACAATGGATACCGTGCTTTATAGGCTTTTACTGCGGATTGAAGTTCACTTCTATCGATTCCGTGGTTTCGTGACTCGCCGGGGCATACTTCCACTTGCGAATCGCCGTCTCCGCGGCATCAACCAGCAACGGATGCCCGCCTTTGACGCTGAGCGATTTGACCGTACCATCGCCCGCCACCACGGCCGAGAGCTTCACGCTGCCCCGCACGTTGAACTGCCGTGCCATGTCCGGATAAACCGGCATAACGCGATTTACCACTTTGCGGGAGGACTCGCCAGCATCCTGCGCCTGAGCGCGAGCCGGAGGGACGCCGAAAAGGACGATACCTAAAAGCGGAACTAAGGCCAGAGTGGTTCCACGGCGGGTCATAGTTCTTTGAAATTAGAGAATTTCAAGACGTAAGAACAGGTAACCACGGTGAAAAACGCCGTAGTACTTTGGTCATTTAGGCGGGAAAGCTACAGAAAAATCTCATCCACATAGCACCAGCGCCAGTCTTCGCCGGGCTCAAACGACTGCATTATCGGGTGCTTTGTATGATGAAAATGCTTGGTAGCATGCTTATTCTTCGAACTGTCGCAACAGCCGACGTGGCCACATTCCAGACACAAGCGCAGGTGGACCCAGGTATCCCCCATTTCGAGACATTCTTTGCAACCCTGGCCACTGGGTGTGACCTGGTGAATCGACTTTAAGTGTGTGCAGCCCGGAGCCTGACTCATCCAACCCTCTTTCTATCGAAAATGCGTTCGAACGTTCGTTCGAACTCAGCCTTCATGCTCTTCGAGGAATTTCTCGACTTCCAACGCCGCCATGCAACCACTACCGGCGGCTGTAATGGCCTGACGGAAACGGCGATCCTGCACGTCGCCGCAAGCGTAAACGCCGGGCACGCGGGTTCGCACATAATCGTGGGTCTTCAAGTAGCCGTCCTGGTCGGTCTCCAGTTGGCCGCCAAACATCTTGGCGTTGGGAACATGGCCGATTCCTAAGAACATGGCGCTGACGGGAAGATCGTATTCCTGGCCGGTCTTTAAGTTGCGTAGCCGAAGTCCGGTGACTTCTTTTTTCGATACGTCGTTCACGTCTTCGACAACGGTATCCAGGAGAAACCGGATTTTGTCATTCTTCTGGGCGCGTTCCAGCATGATTTTGGAAGCGCGGAACTGATCCCGGCGATGAATAAGCGTCACTTTCGTCGCGAAGCGGGTGAGGAAAATGGCTTCTTCCATGGCGGAGTCGCCGCCGCCGATGACGGCGATTTCCTTGCCCGAAAAGAAGAAACCGTCGCACGTGGCGCAGGAAGATACGCCATGCCCGATAAGGGCTTGTTCGTTGGGAAGTCCCAACCAGCGTGCGGATGCGCCACTCGCGATAATCAGGCTCTCCGTATAAATGACGTGATGACCCAATTGCAACTTGAAGGGCCGCTGCGTGAGATCGGCACTGGAGAGATGGCCCATCTGGTATTCCGCACCAAAGCGCTCTGCTTGCTTGCGCATGTTGTCGATCAATTGAGGGCCCTGAATGCCGTCGGGAAATCCGGGGAAATTCTCGACCAATGTGGTGAGAGACAACTGCCCGCCGGGTTCATGGCCTTCGATGACAAGCGGCTTCAGGTTGGCGCGGGCCGCGTAAATTGCTGCCGTGTGTCCGGCACAACCCGACCCGATGATTACGACTTTGCGTACATTTTCCATATTGTTCGAGTGTTAGATTGTAAAAATCCGATTAAGATGCAAACCGCGGTATCGTCAGAAACTTAACGACTTGGCGGCGAAGCCGTTTTAGCGGGAGGCTTTTTGGCTCCCGCCTTCGCAGACTTTGTGCCAACCGTACCCACTCTCGCCAGCTCTTCTGGCACGGTGCGGCGCACACCCAAGAGCCCACGATAATGAGCAATCAGCGAAGACGCGCTGGCAAATAGAGGCTCATAGGCACTTTGATCGGGCGCCGGGCCCGATTGGCTGGCAAAGCAACGCGCCAACACCACCGACGATTTTCCGAAGCGTTCCAATTTAACCCGACTGGCGGGCGTATTGACGGCGAGCATCCCCGCAGCCGAAGTCACAGCGGAGGCGCTGTCTTCGATGGTCACTTCGAGGAGATCTTTGGGATCGCGGACCCGGAAGACCAGCGTTTCCACCATATTTTCAGGATCGGCACTGAAAGAATATTGCACCGTGGAGAATGTCGCGGGCGCGGGAAATTCCCGCCGGATGCGTACCCAGTTGGCGGCGCCCGCCGCATCTCCCGCGTATGGCTGCGCCCCTTCCGCTGCTTGTAGAAAGTCCGGCTTTTCGTCCAGCGTGGACCGGCCGCGATCGACTTCGAAATCCGGCCCAAATTTTGGCTGCCGAGGCACAAGTGCCAGCGCAGACGCGAGTTCCTGCTTGTCCTCCGCGGAAGGCGAACAAGCATTGATCATATTGACCTTCACCTGCGGCGCAGTCTTGTTTTGCCCCCAGCACGCGAGCGTCAGGCCTAATGCTGCTATGGTCACGAAGATTTTGTGGAGCACCGCAAAATTCTATCAGGCTCGCCCGCGATACGCCTCGATTTTATCGGCTACCTGAATGATCGCCGGCGCGCCGGGCGTTCAGACTAAAATTGTGTATGGCCAATTTGACACTGGTATATGGATTGCGGCTCTTACCCGCCGAGGAAGTATCAGAAATCGGCGATGCGCCACTTAAGCTGAAAAACGGGCGGACCGCCAGCGTAACCATGCATGTTCTTGAAGGCACGAAGGAAGAGATCGAAAAGCAATTGAAGAGCAGCTTGGACGCCTTTTTCGATTTTTATCCGGAAATCTGAAGCGTAAGCGAGGCGCCTGTCGACGTGAGTTTGCATCTATAATCTTAGTCTCTCATGCGTCTTCTGCCCGCCAAATTACGCATCCGCTTGAGCGACGCCGGCTTGCTGCCCACCACCAAACTGGCACGCGCAGCCTGGTACATGCTGTGGCAGGCAGTCTTTCTATTTGTGGTCAAGGAGATCTTGTCACTGGCCGGGCTATCCTGGGCAAAGTACGTCTCCGGTTGGATCTTTATTTTCAGCCTCATCGCCATCCTTCTGTTCCTCATTCTCGGTCTTCGGGAAGTGAAGGCCCGCCTTCTGTGGAGGCTGCGCAATCGCCTGATCGTTACCTACGTGTTCATCGGAGTCATTCCCGTGGTCCTGCTGGTGACGCTGGCGCTTGGATCTTTCTATCTGTTTGCCGGTCAATTCGCGACTTTCATTGTGACCACGTCGCTCAACTCTGAACTTAAAAGTTTGGACGCAGCCAACTCTGCCATTGCGCATCAGTTGGCATCACGCCTGGAGCAAGGCATCAGCCCGGAAGTCCTGGGCATTGAAGGCCTGCGCCGCACCAACAAAGCATGGACTGGCCGTCACCTGCACGTCTGGCACGACGGCAAACTACTGCTCAGCAGTTCTCCGGACGGCGCTGTCGCCACGGTTCCCACGCTGCCGTCGTACTTGAAAGATTCCTTCCATGAAGTTGTCCGTGACCACGGGCAGTTATATCTACGCGCGGTTGAAACTGTTTCTGTCGGTAAAGGCAGTCTGACCGTGATGTCCGGCGAACCGCTGGACGCGCATCTATTGCAGGACCTGGCCAGCAACTTGGGCGAGATCACGCTTTACACCACTGGGCTGTCGCGCGTCGCCGTCAACCAACCCGGAAACCAAAAGCAATCTGGCGTCGGTTCAATCATTGTGCCCTCGTCGCAACCCCATTCGTCCGTCACTTACACCAATCCGAATGTTTATGTGTTCGACACCAGCAAGAATCCGCCGCCCAGCTTGGTTGTGGGCAACGTTCCTCCGCCCGCGCGCTGGCTCGACAAAGTAGTTTCTTTCGCTACCGCTATTTCGGTAATGGATTGGGACACAGGCGACACGACCAGCCCCGCTGCCATAGCCGTGCAGACGAGGATTTCCCAGCTCTATGATCGGCTATTCGGCTCGCTGGGCGATTTCGCTCCCGCCATCGAATACAGCCTGTTCGTGGTCGCGGTCTTCCTCGCCGTCATTGAACTGATCGCGCTCTTCATCGGCACCCGGCTCACACGCACCGTTACAGGGGCCGTCGCCCAGCTTTACGACGCTACCAAGCACATCAATCGCGGAGATTTTAGTCACCGCATCGCGGTCAAATCCAGTGATCAGATTGCCACGTTGGCGAACTCCTTCAACTCCATGACGACCTCGCTCGAAGAATTGATTGCCGAGCAAAAGGAAAAACAGCGACTAGAGGGTGAACTGGCCATCGCCCAGGAAGTGCAAGAACAACTCTATCCCCGCGAAATCTCGCAGATGGCGTCGCTCGAAGTTCACGGATTTTGCCGCCCGGCCCGCACTGTTAGCGGGGACTATTACGACTTCCTGACTTTGGATTCCGATAGGCTGTTGCTGGCCGTCGGCGACATCAGCGGAAAAGGAATTTCAGCCGCTCTACTCATGGCGACCATCCACTCGGCGGTCCGGGCTTACAGCGAGAACCGCGCGCCGGTGCTGCACGAGGCCGCTGCCGCAGGCGTTGCCGGTCCTGATCTTATGGTGGCGACAGAGTACACCGGCGAGACATCACCCGGGACGCTTCTTGGCCTGCTCAATCATCAGCTCTACATCAGCACACCTCCGGAAAAATACGCTACGTTGTTTCTCGCGACTTATGACGGACGACGCAAGACTTTCACGTACAGCAATGGCGGCCACCTTCAGCCTATCGTTTTGCATCAGGGCGGTTCACTGACGCGCCTTGATCGCGGCGGCACTGTGATTGGGCTATTCGACGATTGCGTGTATGACGAAGGCACCGTGCATCTCCAGCCTGGCGATGTGTTTATCGCTTATAGCGACGGCGTCACCGAACCGGAAAATGACTTTAGTGAATTTGGCGAGGAGCGTTTAATCGATCTCGTGCGCGAAAACCGGAGTCTGCCGCTCGCGCGCATCACAGAAATCGTCACTTCCGCGGTGGCCGATTGGATTGGCGCAAATGAGCAGCCAGACGACATCACGCTCGTCCTCGCTCGCGCTCTTTAACGCTCGCATGGACAGCTGCTGCCGCGCACACTAGAATTGGCATACGTAAGTTCGCGAAGGCGGTTTTTCATGCGCTGGCCCTCATCTTTTATCCTCTTCATTGTTTTCGTGCTTTTGCTCGTCCCGAGCCTTATTTCGGCGCAACAGGCTGCCGTGGATGCGCCTTCTACCATCCTGCGCGTACAACTCGATGCCGACGCCAAAGTGAAACTTGGCGCTCCGGTTCGCGCCCGCACCGTGGACCCGCTCTACAGCAGCAGCCATTTGCTTCTGCCTGCGGGAACCGCTGTCTTAGGACGCGTTTCCGCCGTGCACGGCGTTTCTCGCGACAAACGACTGGATGCAATTTCTCACGGCGACTTCACCCCGCTCCGCGAAGCGAAGATTGAATTCAATGCCGTCACGCTAGCTGACGGAGCTTCTTTGCCCATTTCTGCCTCGCCCGCATCGCAAAGCGGTGATGTTTTACTTTTTCAGACCTCGTCGCCCAAAAGGCAATCGCTTTTTCGCCAGGCTTGGGCAGATCTTACGAATCGCAAAACGCAGGCCGTGGACATGGTCAAGGCTCCCGGCAAGGTGGCCCGGCTGAAAAAAGTTCTCTATTCCCAGCTCCCCTGGCATCCGCAGGCGATTGAAAGTGGAACACAATACGACATTACGCTGCTGCAACCTATCGCCGTTCCCACGGCTGCAAATGCGTCGGGGCAGACGCCGCCGGCCAAATCCGGCGAATCCAAAGCCTCTCAGAGCACGGATTCATCCTTTCTGCACGCGCGATTGCAGAATGAACTCAGCTCAAAAACTGCGAAGCGCGATGACCCCGTCGCAGCCGTCGTCACACAACCGGTTATCGATGCCCAAGGGAAAATCGAAATTCCGCAAGGCGCAATGCTTCACGGACGCGTATTGCAGACACGGGCTGCGAAGAAATGGGGGAAGAATGGAGCGCTGCGTTTTACCTTCAATCGGGTAGATTTTCCCCAGGGTGCACCGGAACAAGTTGCCGGTGTTCCCACGGCGGTGGATGGCTCAAAAAATGGCAGCCTTAAACTCGACGCCGAAGGCGGGGTTCAGCCTGACACCAATAAGGGTGTAATGCTGCCGCTCGTGATGGGTTGGCTGGTGGCTTCGTCAATTTTCGATGAAGACGCAGGAGTGGCTAAAATTGGCGTGACCAGCAATGGCTTCGGCTTGATAACGAGGCTTATCGCGATCTCGACCGGCTCCCGCTATGTGGGTGCCGCGATTGGATCTGTTGCTACTGCGCGCACGATATACACCCGGTTTCTTGCGCATGGTCGCGACGTCTCCTTTGCGCGCAATAGCCAGATTGAAGTCGAACTGGGGCCGTTGCACGGATTACCACACCCATCCATTCATTAAGCTACTGCGGTAGTTGCTTATCTTTTAAGAAGTTCCATGCATCCAGATTGATCTGATCCGACAGGTAGTAATAGTCGTGTCCGTGTTTTTTCAACTCGACGTAGTGAACGGGAAATCCGGCGTTGATGAGCAAATCGCGGGTTTTGCGCACGCGTTCTACAGGAAAGAATTCATCACGGTCACCGATGTAAATCGCGATCGGCGTTTTACGTTTGGCTTGGTTGATGATCCATCTGTAATCGGGATTGATTTCCATACCATGTACAGCCACCGCTGCGTAGAATTGCGAATCGAGCGTCGCACCGTCGTATGCTAGATACCCGCCCGCGGAATGACCAAATATGTAAATACGTCGTGGATTAATTTCTGCGAACTTTCCTGCATCTCCGATCATGCAGCGGAATGCCTTTATGGCGACATCTTCGAACTTGGGATTGCGGTCCAGTTGGGGCGCAATCAAGACAATATTTTCCTTCTTGGCTAGACCCTTCCAGGCCTGGATGAAGTTCCCGGCTTCATCTCCTGCGCCGTGTAGTAAAAGTATGGCCGGAGAGACTGTGGTCGGAGCCGGCGCGAACAGGTGGTAGCTATAGTTCCCGCTGTCACAGTGGGCAGTCTTAGTCGTCATATTCGACGCAAAAAGAGAAGTGGAAAGCACACAGCAGATGAAGGCGTAAATAACGTTCATTTCTTAGACCCTATTGCTTGGATGCTGATATTTCGGCCGCTGCATTTACCAATTTCTGCACGGGCAGCGCCACCATGAGAAGCAATTGCGCGCTGGGCTTCGCCGCTTCTGTCAAGAGAGCGGTCTGTTGAGCTGCCCAATCGCTTGCGGGACGCGTGTTCCCGTCGATGAAGTCCATGGCTTGCAAACCTGCGCTTGCAGTCGCGGACAAGTTGCGTGAGAGCGTCGCGTCTTCTTGCAAAAGGAATGATCCGTCAATAAGCGGCTGTAGTGCAGCGTCATTCTGCTGCCACAGCGTAAGCCACCGCCGCATCTTCGCTTTGGTCGCGGCATCCGCTTTCCCTGCGAGATACATATCTACCATTAGAGAAAATTCTCTGGCCTTCTCGCTTTCAGGATGGGCCGCATCTACCAATCGGTTTAGAGGTGTGAAGCTTGTGGCTTCCGTCACTGCCTGCTCTTCGCGCGCGTATTCTTTCACTGGCTCGACGACGTCGGCCAGGGTCCGCAAAGGGCCGATATCTTCAGGTCCCACGATTCTCCGTAGCATGGGCTGGTAGTAGGAATTGTGGGTTAGCCCCAGTCTTTCTAATTGGGCGCTGACCACATCCATCCGGGCATACATCGAGTTCACGTCGGTGACGTTCTGCGCTGACCAGAGGCGCTCGGCGATGGCGGCGGTCCGCGGCCAGATGCGCGAATCGATATTTTCCGGCGAAGCGTACTCCGACCACTCGCACGCTTCGCCACCTAAAATTCTTTGCCTTTCCTCCGCGCTCAGGTCGGCAGCGGCGCCACTCATCGGATCCACAGCGTAATGCTGTGACGCGGGATACATGAGGTCAAGATAGTAGCCGGACGAAAGCAATCCACGATATCCGAGCTGGGCAGCGCCGGCCAGCGATGCCTGGCCGCGCCATGATTGGATCACAATGGTCTTCGGCAGGTCGGGACGCAGAATTTCATCCCAACCTTCCATCGTCTTGCCGTGCCTGCTCACGATCTCCTGCACATGCTCGTTAAAATACGCCTGCAAATCGGCGTTGGTCTTCATGCCGCGCTCGCGCATAAACGCTTGAATTTTGGGGTTCGCGTCCCATTGCTTTCCATTGACTTCATCGCCGCCAATGTGGAAAAACTTATCCGGAAACAGCTCCGCCATCTCCCCGATGAAGTGATCGAGGAACTTGTACGTGCTTTCCTCCGTCGGGTCCATGGCCGCATCCAGCACCCCCCATTTTCGGGCCGGTTCGTAAGTTCCCGGTGCGCTGGCCAATTCCGGATATCCGGCAAACCACGCGGTCGTGTGCCCCGGCATATCGAACTCGGGCACCACACGAATCCCGCGATCACGGGCGTAAGCAATCACACCGCGAACTTCTGCCTGTGTGTAATAAAGGCCGTCTGAACCCATTTCCTGAAGCTTGGGAAATTTCTTGCTCTCGACCCGAAATCCCTGATCGTCGGACAAATGCCAGTGGAAGACATTCAGCTTGACCGCTTCCATTCCGTCCAGATTGCGTTCGAGCACATCCAGCGGAATGAAGTGCCGGCTCACATCAATCATCAGCCCGCGCCAGGGAAAGCGAGGCGAGTCTTGAATGTTAACCACGGGCACGGCAAATCCGGCGGAAGTTGTCTGCACCAATTGCAAAAACGTTTGCAGGCCATGCAACGCGCCCAACGTCGTGGGAGCGCTCAACCTTGCCCCGGATGCCGTCACGTCCAGCGAGTACGATTCATCTTCGCCAAGTTCCGGGACTTCTTTGCTGGCGTGTTCCACATGAACGACCAGCGGTGCAACTGGGTCATCTACGACTTTCAGGCTCAGCAGCGACATGCCGGTCTGCCGCCGCAAGTGATCGAGAAACCTTTCGGCCGCGCGCTCCAGAATTGGGTCACGAGTACCGGTGATTGCAACGGAAAAAGAGGGATTGATAATGAATTGCCCAGTCCCCGTCTTCACGCTGGAGGGCATGGGCATCAGAGGAAGAGAAGTTTGAGCTTTGGCTGACACTGCTAATGCGCACACTATGGCCACCAGCATCAATCGCATGAAATCTCCCGGAAACTAAAAGCTCTCATCGGCGCGAGCGCCATGCTTGTGCGAAACGAGGGACGTGAACAGTCGCATGGCTAAGCGTGCGCCGGACTTCTTTCCAAAATCAATCCATATCACCGAGTGAACACGCGCCTGGGCCGCGCGGGTCGCCGCACGATCCACAAGCCACAGACGCTTCGCTCATTGAGTTCGACGGGCTCTTTCCTGCCATCGCGAACATGGAAAGCTTCGGCGTCAATTTCTTGCCATGGCATTTCGGGCACTCGGCCTTGTCGCGCCCAAAAACCAACGCTTCAAATTCATGCTGGCAGGCGTTGCAGCTATATTCATAAATCGGCATAATCGCTTCCTCTCGACGAATCAGTTCGGTCAAAACCCATTTAAAATCAATTGGTGGCAGGTTCGCAAACTACTTCAGATGGATTTACCGCTCGAGCCCTCTTGAGCGGGGGCCACCGGCAAACTCTAGCGAGCTTTTTCCTGCCGCGCCGCATTGCCTTGCCAGCTGGCGAAGAACGCATGATCGAAGTCGAGCCCGGCGTCGAAGTTCTGTGCGTCTGCCATTGGCAGCGCGATCGTGCGCAGGCACTGACGATCATCATCATTCATGGTCTCGAAGGTTCCAGCGATTCCCAATATATGCGTGGGATTGCGGCCAAAGGTTACGCTGCGGGCATGAACGTGGTCCGCATGAACCAGCGCAACTGCGGCGGCACGGACGCGTGCTCGCCGACTCTTTACCACTCCGGCCGGTCAGCGGATATTGCGGCGGTTGCCCAGCATCTCATTGCGCACGACCACATTTCACGTTTCGCGCTCGCGGGATATTCGATGGGCGGCAATCTGGTGCTCAAGCTCGCTGGAGAATGGGGAGCCTCAGGCCCGCCGCAATTTTGTGCGGTCGCAGCGGTTTGCCCTGCACTCGACCTCGCCGCCTCCGCTGACGCTTTACACGAGCCTGCCAATCGCATCTATGAGTATTACTTCATCTGGCAATTGAACCGCCGCTTTCGCGCGAAAGCCAAGCTTTTCGCAGGCAAATTTGATGTTGAACGACTTCATGGTATCCGCACGCTTCGTGAATTCGACGACAGAATTACCGCGTACTATTCAGGATTCGCCGGCGCCACAGACTATTACGCCCGGGCCGCAGCCGCCAACGTCGTGGATCGAATTGCGGTTCCTGCTTTCATTCTTCATGCCGAAAATGATCCTTTCATTCGCATAACCGAGCCCACACGGCAGAAAATTCTCTCGAACGCGCACATCACTTTTGTAGAAACGAATGACGGTGGGCATTGCTCGTTTCTCGCTGCGCAGAATGGCAACGCTCGCGATGGTTATTGGGCCGAGTGGCAGGTGCTGGATTTTCTCCAGAAATTCGCCCGCTCTCCTATACAATCGCATTCGCAACGAAAATGAAGTGGCTCGCCAAAATCTTAATCTGTGTCGTCGCGGCCAGCGTCTCGCTGTGCGCCGAGCCCATCAAAGATCTGCACCCAAACGGCTACGTCAACGATTTCGCTGGAGTCCTTGACCCTACCACGGTCGCGCAGCTTACCAATATCTGTCAGCAGATCGACGACAAGGCTCACGCTCAGATCGCCGTTGTCACGATCAAATCGCTGGATGGCGATGACATCGACGACTATGCGGTCAATCTTTTTAAAGCATGGGGGATAGGGCCGAAATCGAACGATCACGGCGTGCTGATTCTGGTTGCGGTTGAAGACCGCCGTTATCGCACAGAAGTCGGCTATGGACTTGAGCCCATCCTTCCCGATGGTAAAGTCGGCGGCTTCGGACGGGAAGCCGTCCCCTATTTCAAGCAGAACGACTACAACGGCGCGATTACTTTAATGACCACGCGCGTCGCCAACGTCATCGCACAGGATGCCGGCGTCACACTGACCGACGTCGCCGAAACGCCTGCTCCGCCTGTCCGCCAGCACCATGAAGGGCTGCCGCCCGGCGTTATTGGCCTGCTCATCGTCGTCTTCATCATCGTGATGTTTATTCCGCCTCTTCGGCGAGCTCTGTTTTGGATACTATTGTTCAACAGCGGCGGTGGTGGCGGGTACCGTGGCGGTGGCGGCGGTGGTTTCGGGGGTGGGGGATTTGGCGGCGGAGGAGGGTTCGGTGGTTTTGGTGGAGGCGGCTCCGGCGGCGGTGGCGCCAGCGGCGGCTGGTAGATTTTTGGCGCAAAGAGAAAGCAAAGAGAAAACTATGATTCCGCAACAACAACTCGACGAATTCGTCACCAGGCTCAAGAGTGCTGCCGGCGACAATCTTCAATCCATCATTCTTTACGGCTCCGCCGCGAACGGCGAATTTCACGATGGACGCTCCAACATCAACCTGCTCTGCATTCTGCGCGAGACTTCTTTTGCCCGCCTTGCCCGCATTGCCGACGCGGTGGATTCCTGGACGCGCCTGCACCACGCTGCTCCGCTTCTGATGACGGGCGAAGAGCTTCGGCACTCCGCGGACGTTTTCTCCATCGAATTCCTCGATATGAAGCGCCGCTACAAAGTTGTCTATGGCGACGATGTTCTCCGCGATCTCCAAATTCCCATGCACCTGCACCGCGCTCAACTCGAATATGAGCTTCGAGAGAAATTGATTCTATTGCGGCAGCATATTCTTCCTGCGGTTCACGACGACAAGCGCCTCTGGGAGCTCATGCTGTCGTCACTTTCCGCTTTCACTACCTTGTTTCGGCATGTGCTCATCGCGTTCGGCGAACCTGGCCCCCTGCACAGCCGCGAAGCCGTCCGCGCGCTTCACTCCAGGGTCGCTTTCGATACATCTCCCTTTGAAAATTTGTTCGACATTCGGGAGCGCCGGGCCGATCGCAAGCAATTAGACTCACGGCAGATTCTGGATAAATATTTGCAAGCTATTCAGCAAGTGACCGCCGCAGTGGATACAATGTTGGATTCACCGCAAAAAGCTTAGGAGAACTCTATGAGCAAAGGCTTGATCGTCGTAATTGTGCTGGTATTGCTCGCGCTGGCCCTTTTCGGCCAGTACGTGAGCGTAAAGAATACGTTGGTTGCGAAAAACGAATCCGTGAAATCGGCCTGGTCTCAGGTGGACGTCGTTTTGCAACGCCGCGCCGACCTCATCCCTAACCTGGTCGAAACCGTGAAGGGCTACGCTGCACAGGAAGTCACCGTCTTCGGCGACGTCGCCAATGCCCGCGCCCGGTTGCTTTCCGCCAACACGCCGCAGGACAAGATCGCGGCCAACGGACAGCTCGATGGCGCCATTGGCAGGTTGCTGGCCATTTCGGAGAACTATCCCCAGTTGAAATCCAACGAAAACTTCCTGCGCTTGCAGGATGAACTGGCCGGAACAGAAAACCGCATCGCGGTCGAGCGCAAGCGCTATAACGACACGCTTCAGGACTACAACACCTACATCCAGCAATTCCCTAACAGCCTGTTTGCCGGATGGGCCGGTTTCAAGCCAAACGAAGCTTATTTCCAGGCTTCCGAAGGCTCGCGCGAAGTGCCGAAAGTAAATTTCAATTCAGCGCCTTCCGCGCCACAGAGCACGCCGCAACCGGCTCCCGCACATTAAGAAAAAATGGGTGCCCCATCCTTGTCGCGTTTTTTGCGACAGGGTGGGGCTTCTTGTATTGGTTTTGGTGTAAGTGGGGCGTCCCGCCCGTTCGCGACTAACTCGCCCTCTCTAGCCCTCTGGCCCACTTCCACAGCTCGGCCCCTTTTCCATCCAACCCCGTCCGTCCCAAAGACAATAGCAACATCGAAACACAAATCACGATGAGCCCTTCTGTCGCGACGCCAATCCCCACTCCGCGCGAAGGCAAAATGGTGAAGCGCCCATAAACGAACTCAATGTGCACCCAATAGACGAGCAATGACGTCTTGCCGAGCTGAATCAGCGGACTGAATCCCCATTGCCCCGCACCCCAGCGGCACCACGCATACGTGCCCGCCATAATCATCATGAGCATGCCCAAGCGGATCAAAAAGAAATTAGGGCTTGTATGCCAGAAGTCATACACCGCATAAACCTGCCACGGACGCGCATCGAGCCAATGCGCCCCCCACGCGAGCGCAGCGCCTGCTAAACCAGTGTATGCAAATAGCTTCGCACCTTGCGCTTTTGCCCAATCGCTCTGCAATACAAATCCAAGTGCTAATCCGGCAAAAGCAAACGCCGTCCACGGAAAGATCGGAAACAGCCATGGTTGCGGCGTTCCCAGATTGTGCACGCCGTTGATGTACGACTCGAGCGGCCACGGCAGCCACTTCGGTTGCCAAGTCGTCCATAACGGCGGTGTCGCCAGCGAAATCGCCATGGCAAGTGCGGCCGCCCAAATCGCATATTTCAGGAGGGCCCACTTTTTCACATGCTGTGTAAGTGAGTGTGATGAAGCAGGCACAGACTGCCCCACGATTTCGCGTTCTTTCCAAAAGGGCGCGTGGGATAAATCGGGTTGGGGCTGCCCCACGATTTCGCGCCCTTTGCGAAAGGGTGGGACTAAACCCACCACCCAGCACATCACACCCATCAGCATGATGGAAACGCCGATAGTGTTCAGAATGTCCACGCGAAAGAGATCGCTCTTCGGCGCCCATCCCCATGCAATCACATACTCTTGGAGCCGAAAGAGCAATCCCAGCACAAAGATTTCAAACCCGCGCCAGATCGTCTTCCGCGCGATCTGCCGGGCACTCCATCCCTTCTGCTGAAGTTTGCTGACCACCATCGCCAGCGAGATGCCGGCCAGAAACAGAAACAGCGGCGCTGGAAACGTCCCCAGTCTCTGCGACCATTGGAGAAATGCCCCTTGCCGCGCCGCGCCACCCAGCCACGCGTCATAGCAGTGCGTCTGGAACATCAGGACGCAGGCCAGCCCGCGCATCCAGTCAATGTAGCCCAGCCGAGATAAGGCTCTCGGCGATGATTGGCTTGTTGCCATCATTCTTCTTCATTCTCGGTTCTTGGTTCTTGGATTTTGGTTCTTGTCCCCAAAGCAAAGGCCGTAACTGAATCTCCGCAGTATATCCCGGAGTCCGGAAGAAAAGCGGACCGAAGAAACCGGCAGACAAAAAAATTGGGAGCCGGAAATCCGGCTCCCAATGTTGGTTGCTTGCACCCGCTTAGAAGGTGAACTTCACCCCGAAGCGGAGGGTACGGGCAAGCTGATAGTAAAGCGGCTTGCCGTACTGGCTGTTGAGGGTTTGTGGACCCGCCGTGAACAACGACGAGTTCAGACCCGTCGTGACGTTGTACGGCGATTCCGCGGCCGCATAGAACGCCTGGCCGGCTGCGATGAAGCAGGGGAAGGCTCCGGGACCTGCTCCGAGCACAAACCCGCAGCCTTGGCCGGTGGGTGTAATGCCCATAAAACCGAACCCGGTATCAATCTGCTCATTGTACGCAGTCACAGAGTGCTGGTTGAACAGGTTGGCAAAGATCGCCGAGAAGCTGATGACTTTCTGCTCGGAAATCTTATAGTTCTGGGTGAAGTTGAAATCCGACTGAATGTACCACGGTGTGCGGTACGTGTACGGATTGCCCACGGTAATTGCACCCGTCGTCGGATCTTGGGTGATGTTCGCCCACTTGCCGCGATCAAACAGATCCACCGGCCATGCGCTTCCGCCGTATCCCACGTCTGTGTAGCTGGTGACAGGCGAGCCGCTATAGAGGTACTGGAAAAGACCAAGGTCGGTCGTGAACTTCTTCATCCAGCCCAATTCGTAGTAGGCATAGCCCTTGAACGTGTTGGGGCGGTCCGTCGGCAACAAGCCGCTGGAGGATCCGCCATTCGCGTTCCAGGAGAAGTACGGTTCGTCGAAGGAACGGCTATTGTTGGGCGAGTTACGTCCGGCCAATCCACCGTCGGCGATGTCCGTGCTGGTCAAGCCGGTGTAGTTGCCCCGCAGTTTGCTGTAGGTGTAGGAGAACATGCCAAACCAATGGTTCGCAGTTGCCTTGGTCAGGCGGAACTCTACGCCGTCATAGCTGCGCGCTCCGGGAATGACGTTGTCGGGTGGGCACGGATTCGTCGAGGTACATGTTAATGGCCCGCCTGATGCGGCATTTGGATACAGGAAGTTGTAAAAACTGGTGAACGTCTTGTCGGTGCCTTGGCCCGGGTTGACGATCACAAATGTTTCGCCAACATTCGGGTTGTAGATGGCCGAGTCTTCAATCACGTGGTCAAGACGGCGACGGTCCCAACGGGCTTCGAACGCAAGGTTCTTTTCGAGCTGGTAGTCAACGCCGAACACGCTCTCATGTTGTTTGTAGGGTTTCAGACCCGGGGCTACACCTTCCTGATACGGGTTGCAGGTTGAACAAGTGGTTGGAAATGCGCGGAAGTTCTGGTTCTCCAGGAACGTCAACCCTGCCGGCGTGCCATTAGCGAAATTCGCCTCGGCCGCAGAATTGGTTCCGGGACCGCCGCAATATCGCCCCGACGAGTTAAATGCCGGGTTGATTGAGCTGAAGTCCGGCGTATTCAATGCGTAGTAGCAGTTCTGCCAGTACTGGCCACCGAACGAGCTGATGGCCAAATTCAACTTCATCTGGTCATAGAACTCGCCGTAGCTGCCGAATATCTTCATCTTCCCGTTTTGGAAGACGTCCCAGGCAGCGCCGATGCGGGGAGCCACTTTGTCCGTCCAGCTGAAGTTGATCGGATGGGAAATGGTACCGGCTTCTGTCGCTTCACCCGGTAGATATTCCTTGTCGAAGCGAATACCAGCGTTAATGGTTATGCCGCGGCCAATCGTCCAAGCATCTTGGGCAAACAAACCATGGTTGAAGCTGGTGGCTTTGCCCAAGGTACCGAAGTCCTGAATCTCAGCATAACCGTATTGCCCTTGGCATCCCGTGATTGCCCCGGAATTTGGATCGCGTCACCACGATTGGCTGGCCGGCGCAGTTCATTTGACCGACGGAACCTTGCAGCATTGTAAATCGGTAGTTCCAGGATTGTTGCCAACGAAAAGCAACGTTGCCGGCTCGTTCCAGTGCTGTGAAATGTCGTTCGAGAGGCGGTTGAGTTGGTAGCCAAACTTAAAGTTATGCGTACCCTTCCAACCGCTTTTGAACCATGCTAAGTCAGCATCGTATTGAATCGCTTTGCTGGCGTTGCGTTGCGTGTCATTCTGGTTCTGGGCTGCATTGAAATATCCAGCCGATTGTTGCAATTGCGCGGGAAGCGGATTGTTATTGGAGTCGTCCGCGCCAATGCCACTCGTCTGCCAGAAATACAGATTGCCAGTCGTCGGGAACCCAAAATCGTGGTAGTTCTCGAAGTAGTAGCCGAATCGAGTGGTGAACACGATGTGCGGGGTGATGGTTACGTCAGCGCCCACGTTGGTCGTGCTGTTTGGCGCGGAATAACCGAGATTGTGGGCGTAGGCAAATGGCGGCACGCCACCAGGGGCTTGGGCAAGGCGTAGAAGCCAGGCTATTGCAACCGGTGCTCAGGTTAAAGAAGCCAGTAGTCGAGTCAGAGTTGGGTAGATTTTCGCCCGATTGACGCTGGTATTGATACAGCCACGAAGCGAATACGCGGATCTTCTGCGAGACACTGGCGTCGATACGGGCCGTGGTGTAATAGGTCTGCGTATCGCGGCTAAATGGGAGAATACCGCCGTTGCCAGGGCCATAATTTACTTTTCGTTCTTCGCCAGTCCATTCCGGATTGAAACCGATGAAGCCGAAGACCTTGTCTTTCAGGATAGGTCCACCGAAGGTAAACCCGGGGAAGACATCGCTGGTGTGCGGCTTGATTGGTTGATAGTTCTGATAATCAGGATCGATGAAGCCCCACGAAGTGTTGGTTCCAGAACTCGAACGGATCGTATCGCGAATAAGCCGTCGGCGATCCGTCAAGACTGTCGTTTTCAAATTGCGCGAAAACCGAGCCATGATACTGATTGGTGCCTTTCTTCATGACGACGTTGACTACGCCGCCGAGTGCGCCGCCGTGCTCTGCTTCAATGCCGGAGCTCTTAATCTGAACTTCGTCAATGAAATCGAAGGGCACGTTCGTGTGTGAATAGCCGCCGATCAGGTTCGCCGTTTCCTGTCCTTCAACCAGGTAGGAGTTTTCTGAGTCCGAGCCACCGGCGACGGAGAATCCATAAGGATTGCCGTTGCTGCCGTTGCCCGGCGAAACGCCGCCAGAGCCGTTGCTCATGCGGTTGCTGCCTTCAAGAGGCTCGTTACGCGCCGAAGGAGCGAACTGAATGACCGACTGGAACGAGCGACCGTGGGGAACGTCATTCACTACATCTTCCGTGATGTTCGTTTGCGTCGTATTCGTCGTTGTGTCAATGAGCGGAGCCTGTCCGCTGACTTCGACGACCGTATCGGTTCCGCCGATTTGCATCGGGATGTCCAGCGTGGGCAAGTGACCGACTTCAATGGTCACGCCTTCACGCTTTACAGTCGCGAAACCCTTTGCAGTAACAGTAATCGTGTAAGTGTCGGGGGGAAGGTTGGCAAAGCGGTAATTGCCGCTCGCATCGGTGGTGAATTGTTTGCTGCCGGTCAGCGACGGTGCGGTTGCCACAACTTTGGCTCCCGGTACGACGGCGCCGGTTGGGTCTTTCACGGTACCGATCAGGCCACCGGTCGTCTCTTGCGCCAGCATTGTGCCGGCGAGGAGCATGAGAGACGCGAGCAGCGTCACCCATTTGCCTAGAGTTCTTAGTTTCATTGTTTTCATCTCCATAAATTGGTTAATCCGAACCAGGACTTCTCAGGGGGCAAACCTGAACGCCACACGCCCCACCTAACAAACATAGCCACACAGAGGTCTGGCTATCCGTAACTAGACAAAGCACGGTGTGTGCCATAACTAGACAGGCCGTATGTAATTGAAAACAATTACTCTGTATTGTCTAATACGGCGTAGAGCTACGCAGGTTGGTAGGACGCGCGGGCACGATCTATGGAAATATGTATATCTTGAGGCGCAGATTGGGCTTTGGGAGCCGGACTAGCCGGCTCCCCGCCCACGTCTATATCTGTGCTTCCGCTTAGAAGCTAAACTTGATTCCCAAGCGGATGTTGCGGGCCAGCTGATAGTAAATCGGGGTGCCGTAGGCGCTGTTGACAGCCGCCGAAACACCCCGAGCTTTAAAGTTGTTCAACTGGTCCTGCACGCTATACGGCCGTTCCGCTGCCGCATAGAAGACCCCACCATCGCCGATGTAGCACTGGGATCCGAAGACGCAATTCCCATTGCCCCCATTCAGCGCGATGTACTGGTTCCCGACATTCAGCGACGTGATATCCGCGTTGTAGGCGGTTATCGCTCGCTGATTGAGTAAGTTAGAGAACGTTGCGGTGAACGTAATGATCTTGTTCTCGCTCACTTTGTAATTCTGTTGCAGGTTGAAATCGGTCTGCGTGTACCACGGTGTGCGACGTGTTGTTGGGCTGCCGAGTGTCACAGCCCCCGTGGTTGGATCTTGCACGGCACTCACATACTTGCCGCGATCCCACGCCTGCACCGGCCATCCACCGCCACCCGCGCCCACATCCAAATAACTGGTGAAAGGCGAACCACTGTAGAGGTATTGGAAGATGCCGAAGTCGGTGGTGAATTTCTTCATCCAACCCAACTCGTAATAGGCATATCCCTTCCATGTGCTGGGGCGATCGGTCGGCAACAAACCGCTGGACGAATTTCCGGACGAGTTCCACTGGAAGTAGGGCTCGTCAAATGCGCGGCTGTTGTTCGGTGAGCTGCGTCCGCCCGCCTGTCCATCGGAAATGTCCGAACTGGTTAGGCCGGTGTAATTGCCACGCAGCTTGCTGTAGGTATAAGAGACCATGCCGAACCAGTGATTGCTGGTGGCTTTGGTCAAGCGGAATTCCACGCCGTCATAGCTGCGTGCGGCAGGAATCATGTGCTCTTCGGGGCACTGATCTCCACTGCAAGCTGGCGGCGCCTGGCCGTACAGGTAGCTGTAGAAGTCGGTGTATGTGCGCTCCGTGCCCTGACCGGGGTTGCCGATAACGAAGGTTTCGTTTCCATTGTTGATGATCGAAGAATCTTCGATCACATGGTCCAATCTCCGGCGGTCCCAGCGAGCTTCGAACGCCAGGTTCTTCTGGAGTTGGTAGTCCACGCCGAACACGCTCTCATGCTGCTTGTACGGCTTCAGACCGGGAGTGACGGCCGTCGAAGTCAGCGTGCAATTCGAACAGGTCGTCGGGAAGGTGCGGTTGTTGATGTTTTCGAGGAAGGTCAAACCGGCTGGAGTGTTGCCGCCTGCCCAGTTGGCTGGAGTCGAGCTGTCAGTCGGTGTGGATCCAACGCAATAACGGCCCGCACTGTTCAGCGCCGGAACGATGGTGCTGAGGTTAGAGGTGTCAAGCGTGTATTCGCAGTTGTTCCAGTACTGTCCACCGAATGAGCTGATGGCGACATTCAACTTCATGATGTCGTAGAACTCGCCGTAGCTGCCGAAGATCTTCATCTTGCCGTTTTGGAAAACATCCCATGCAGCACCGATACGGGGAGCGATTTTGTCGCCCCAGCTGAAGTTAATCGGATTGCTAGTCAGACCAGCTTCGGAACTAGCAGGTAGGTATTCTTTGTCGAAGCGAATACCGGCATTGATGGTGATGCCGCGGCCGAGCGTCCATGAATCCTGGGCGAACAGTCCATGGTTGAAGCTGGTAACGTTGCCGCCGGTCCCGAAGTCGAACACGTTGGCGGTACCATATAAGCCCGCGCAATCCGTAAGTTGTCCTTGGCTGTTGAACTCCTGATAAGCTGCAGATCCGCAATTCTTGACGCCCGTTGAGCTGAGCGGTGAATAAAAACCACTCGTCCCGACAGATAGCTGTACGTAGGGCTCGTTATAGCTCTGCAAGATGTTGTTTTGCAGGCGGTTCAACTGGTAGCCGAACTTGAAGTTGTGAGTGCCATGCCATCCGCTCTTGAACCATGCCAAATCCCCGTCTAATTGGATGGCCTTGTTCGCATTGCGAGTGGTGAAGTTGGAGCTATAGGGGTCATTAAAGAACCCGTTGACCTGTTGCAACGAGGAAGGTAGTGGCTGGCCTGCGTTATCGTTGGCGCCGAGACCATCGGTTTGCCAGATGAATAGTGTGCCGTTTCGGGGCAGACCACGATCGCCATAGTTTTCAAAGTAATAGCCAAAACGGCCAGTGGCGACAATGTGCGGTGTCACCGTGTAATCCACACCGGTGTTAAAGGTGACGTTCGGCGCCACATATCCCACGGTATGCGGATTTGAAGAAGGAGACAGGGTCGAACCGAGATTGAATAATCCATTTGCTGAATCGGACGGCGGCAGATTTACGCCAGATTCTCGCTGGTATTGATAGAGCCATGACGCAAAAACGCGAATTTTCTGCGTAACTTCCGCGTCCACGCGAGCCGTGGTGTAGAAGGTCTGCTGGTTGCGGCTGAAGAAAATCGGGCCGCCAGCTGCCGGAACGTCGCTGAACCCAGAGTTCGCCGGATAAATGATTTTCCGCTCTTCGTCGTTCCACTCTGGATTGAAGGCCACAAATCCGAAGATTTTGTTCTTCCAGATAGGTCCGCCAAAAGTAAATCCGGGGAATACATCGCTCTTTTTGTTTCTTACCGGTTGATATTGCTGCGAAGCGGCATCAATATAGCCGTTGGTCGGGTTGCCGGTGCCGCAAAATACCGCCGGGCACGTCAAAGTCGAGTTCGGATCGTAACGCGAGTAAGCGTTGGGCGATCCATCCATCGCATCATTTTCGAACTGCGCGAAAATCGATCCGTGATATTGATTGGTGCCTTTCTTCATGACCACGTTAACCACGCCGCCTAACGCTCCACCATGCTCAGCTTCAATACCGGAGCTCTTTACCTGGACTTCCTGAATGAAGTCGAAGGGAACGTTGGTGTGCGAGTATCCGCCGATCAGGTTGGCCGTTTCCTGGCCTTCTACCAGATAGGAGTTTTCAGCATCCGACGCGCCGCCAACCGAGAAACCATGATCGCTGCCGTTGGTGGTGCTGCCGGGCGCGTTTCCGCCGGTTCCGTTGCTCGTCGTGCTGCCTTCGAGAGGCTCGTTACGCGCCGAAGGAGCGAACTGAATGACCGACTGGAACGAGCGCCCGTGGGGCACATTGTTGACCACGTCTTCGGTGATGTTGGTCTGTGTTGTATTAGTGGTCGTATCAATCAGCGGCGCCTGGCCACTGACTTCAACAACCGTA
Source organism: Terriglobia bacterium (assembly GCA_963702965.1). Taxonomy (GTDB): domain Bacteria; phylum Acidobacteriota; class Terriglobia; order Terriglobales; family Acidobacteriaceae; genus JAJPHW01. The sequence goes on along the minus strand of OY969776.1, from coordinate 1,144,229 downwards.
TCGGCACCGCCGACCTGCATGGGAATATCGAGTGTCGGCAAGTGACCGACTTCAATGGTCACGCCTTCACGCTTCACCGTCGCAAAGCCCTTCGCCGTGACGGTTACTGTGTAGGTATCCGGCGGGAGATTCGAAAAGCGGTAGTTTCCCGCGGCATCCGTCGTGAATTGTTTGCTGCCCACGAGAGACGGCGCCGTAACCACAACTTTCGCTCCGGGCACGACCGCGCCCGATGGGTCCTTAATGGTTCCAGTCAGACCACCGGTCGTCTCTTGAGCCAACAGTGTGCCAGCCAGTAGCAGACTGAATGTCGCAACCAGCGCAATCCATCTGCCCAATGTTTTTAATTTCATGTTTCGCTCCGCCTTCTAAGGGAATTTGCGCAACTGTTTCGTGCTTTAAATCCAATGAATACTTCTTCTGCTAAAGGCACAAATCAGGTATTGTCAAGATACATATAGCAATGTAATCACCAGATTACAAAGCAAATAAGTTGTTTGTTTTCAATCGGTTAAACGCTTCTGCAGCAGCACATTATATGGAAATATGTATATATTATGTAAACGTTATGTGATTTTTTATATAGTTATGTAACGTTTCGCTATACTTTATTCAAGTTTTGTAATCATGAGAAATGCCGGAGATACAAGCCAGCGGAGTAGATAAGTCGGTATATTCCGGCTCCGCCATGGGGGTAAGACTTCGACCGCAACCCGCGATCCATGCGTGTTGAGCAAGAGAAACCACGGCTTCACCGATGCCTCCGTGCTACATTTTTCAATGAGGGCGCGTAGCTCAAACGGATAGAGCATCGGATTTCTAATCCGGCGGTTGCAGGTTCGATTCCTGCCGCGCCTACCAGAATCGCAGGAGCGACCGAACCTCGCGGCCCTCCCGACTACGAAGGGGTAGGTTATGCCCCATTAGTTTTTTCCATTCTCCAGCTCCTTCGACCCTCGGTTATAATTTTCCTGGAGCACGAATTCGCGGCGCGGGAGCCCCTCATGGCGATTCAGAAAACTGAAAAAATTTGGCACAACGGCAAGCTCATTCCGTGGGATGATGCGAAGCTTCACGTGATGAGCCACGTGGTGAATTACGGCTCCTCAGTGTTTGAAGGTGTGCGCTGCTATTCCCTGCCTTCCGGACCCGCCATTTTCCGCGCCCAGGAACACGTGCAGCGCCTGCTCGATTCCGCCAAGATCTACCGCATTGACGTGGATTTCACGGCTGCCGAACTCGTCAGCGCCATGACCGAATTGCTTACCCACAATCGCGTCTACCCCTGCTACTTGCGGCCCATCGTGTTGCGCGGATATGGCGAAGCTGGCGTTAATCCTTTCAACTCCCCGACTGAGGTTTATATCTGCAATTATCCGTGGGGGAAATATCTGGGCTCCGATCCGGAGCAGGGTGTGGACGTCTGCGTCTCTTCGTGGACGCGCCTTGCGCCCAATACTCTGCCTGCCATGGCCAAAGCCGGCGCAAATTATATGAACTCGCAGCTCATTAAGATGGAAGCCATTCTCAACGGCTATGTCGAAGGCATTGCGCTCGACGCGAACGGCTATGTGAGCGAAGGCTCCGGCGAGAATGTATTTGTGGTGCGCAACGGCATCCTGCAAACCGCGCCCTTGGGCAACTCAGTGCTACCGGGAATCACTCGCGATTCTGTGCTGACCATTGCCCGCGATCTCGGCATTCCAGTTGTAGAGCAGGGCATTCCGCGCGAAATGCTCTATATCGCCGATGAAGCTTTCTTTACCGGAACGGCCGCGGAGATCACCCCGATTCGCTCGGTGGACAAGATCAGCGTGGGCAATGGCGTTGCTGGGCCATTAACGAAGAAAATCATGAATGAGTTCTTCGCCATCGTGCAGGGGCAAAAGCCTGATCGCTTTAACTGGTTGACGCCCGTTCCAGTCAAGCAGCCGGTCGCCGTCTAGCTTGTGTGGCGCGGGCGCGCTCGCGATTGCTTGTCCTGTTTTCTAGGTTCCCGCCGAGGTAGTTGAGCACACGGGTGCTTACTTTCCGCACCAAACCAACTCCACGGGATACTTCCGAAACGCCCGATCGGCGGTGAGAATGGTCATGCCTTCCGAAATGGCCTGTGAGATGAGCAACCGATCAAACGGATCTTTATGATGAAGCGCTAAGTCGTAAGTCTTCACCGCATGAATATGTGTAATCGAAAGCGGCCGCAAACCTTGTTTCACCATGAAAGCCGGGATGCACTCGCCCGGCGGGGCTGGCAGTTCAAGTTTCCCGAGACGCATCTTGATACTGATCTCCAGAGACACGACAGCGGAAAGGTAAATTTCGTTAGCTCCCGTCTCCAGGATCGAACGGCCACCCGCGGCAATCTTTTCGGGGGCATTGGTGCTCCATAACCAAACGCCGGTATCAAGCAGGTATTTCAAGACTTTCTGGCGGCGCGCTTGCGCTTTCCTTTTTTCTTCGATGAACCCACAACTTCCGGCAGTTCGCCGCCATAAAACAGCTTGAGTAGATCGTCGGGAAGGGGCGCATCGAAATCATCAGCGATCCACACTTCTCCTCGCGCAAAACCCAAAGGCCGTTTCACAGTCTTCGTTTCCACCGCGACCAATCGCGCCACCGGGACTCCGGCCCGCGCTATCGTGACCTCTTCCCCACCCGCGACTCGCTGGAGCAAGCGCGAAAGATGGGTTTTCGCCTCATGGATGTTAACTTCCATGCTGCCAGCCTAGACTAAGTCCGCGGACTAAGTCAACTAACCCTTTAGCCCCGCCCGTCCAGACTCCACGGGCCGGAGCCGAATTGGGTAATCAGCAGAGCTCCGCCCAACATGGAGACATTCTTGAGAAACATGATCATTTGGATTTGGTGCATCATCGGATCGCCGACCGCCCAGAAGTTGTGCATCTTGGGCGTGATGCCGATTAGGAACAAGACAATGAGCCAGGCCCCAATGCGCGCGCGATAGCCCAACAGAATCGACAGACCTCCAAGCACCGCGAGCACACCCGAAAACGGCACAAGAATCGAAGCCATAGGAACCCCCTGAGAAGCGGCATAAGCCACCGTCTGGCTCAGAAAATGCCGCGAACCCAGCCATATGAAGATCGCGGAGAAACAGATTCTGCCAAGCAGAATCAGAAACGGACTTCCCGAATTTCCGGCTTGCGTGGAGTTACTTGCCATAATTTAGTCTCCTTTCAAAATCGCAATACACATCGCAAAGACTGATCTTGCCTGGATTAAAGATAAATCAGGTTGCATCTTACAGCCTCGCGGCCTGATGAATCTGCTCTGCCCGGGAGTGACTTCCACCGACTGGCAGCCTCAAAAGGCGAATCCCGTGCCCACTAGTCCAATTACTTACGTCATCTTGGGTTACGTAACATTTCACGTCATCATAGAGGCATCGTCAGAGGGGAAAGACTCGCATGAATATTGATGACCTGCTGCGCATTGCCATGGAACGCCGGGCCTCCGATTTGCACCTGAAAGTCGGCAACTACCCGCACTTGCGCATCGATGGCGAACTCGCTCCGCTGACCGATCAGCCGCGCATCAGCGCCGAAGACATGTTGACCATGGCCTTCAGCATGATGTCCGCGCGCCAGAAACAAAAATTCAAAGAATCTACAGAAATTGACATGGCTTACGGCGTGGCCGGACTGGGCCGCTTCCGTGTCAACGTTTTCCAGCAGCGCGGCAACGTGGGGCTGGTGCTTCGCGTCATTCCCACGAAAATCCGCGCCCTCGATGAACTCTATCTGCCGAAAATCGTCGAGCAGATTTGCGATATGCCGCGCGGCCTGATTCTGGTCACCGGCGTGACTGGCTCGGGCAAATCAACCACGCTCGCGGCCATGGTGGATCGCATTAACTCCACCCGCTCCGAACACATTATTACCATCGAAGACCCCATCGAATTTTTGCATAGAGATAAGAAGGGGTACGTCAACCAGCGCGAAGTCGAAGTGGACACGCCGACATTCTCAACCGCGCTTCGCGCCTCTCTTCGTCAGGATCCCGACGTCATCCTGGTCGGCGAAATGCGTGACGTGGAAACCATCGGCACCGCGCTCCACGCCGCTGAAACCGGACACATGGTGTTCTCAACTTTGCACACACTGGACGCTGTCGAAACCATCAACCGCATCATCTCCGTCTTTCCGCCGCCCGAGCAGAAACAGATTCGTTTGCAGCTCGCCGCCGTGCTTCGCGCCGTGGTCAGCCAGCGCCTCGTCCGCCGTTGCGACGGAGATGGCCGCGTGCCCGCCGTCGAAGTCATGATCAATACCGCCTACATTCGCGAATGTATTCTGGTGCCGGAAAAAACCCGCGCCGTCCGCGACGCTATTTCTGCCGGAACTTCGCAGTACGGCATGCAGACCTTCGACCAGTCTTTGTGGGATTTGTTCCAGGCTGGCTTGGTGGCTTACGAAACCGCGCTCGAAAACGCCTCCAACGCCGACGACTTCAAACTGCGTATGCAGGGCATTTCGTCGAGCAGCGACGGTTCACGAAACAGCATGCAGACCGCCGGCTTCAACGGATAAATACAAGGGCGTGTTCCTTCCGCTTTGGGCGCGCCCTACTTCTTTTCTGCCTTGGGCACGACCACGACCTTCGCCGTTACGTGCTGGCCTTTTTCCATGCCGCCGATCACGACCAAATCATGCGAGCGGACAATCAGTCCGCGATGGTCCATGGTCGGGTCGGGCGTGTTCTCAGTAACGGTCTCCCACTTGTTGTGGCGCACATCGTAGTCAAAGGTCACCGGAGAAGGCTCCGAGGGACTCCCGTTGTAACCCATGCCGTTGAAGCTATAAGGATTGTCGCTGCCCCCGGAAAAATAAATCTTCTCGTCTTTCTCCGATGCGCCCGCGGCGATGCGGAAGCGCGCCGTGCCGGGATGCGGCGGCAACTTGCTCCACTGAATCCGCTCCGGGTGCTTGCGATTGATCTTGCCCATCCAGCATTCGTCTGACGCGACCCGCCGCGTCTGCCCATCCGCCGTGACTTCATGGGCGCCGTCCACGTAAACAATCGTGTCGCCGACAATCGCGCCCGCATGCGCAAACACCGGTGTGCCCGGAATCGGGGTCGCCTGCGTCCAGCGGTTCTTCTCGAGGTCGTACATCTGCACATTGGCGATGGCGCGATTGCCGCCCCATCCGCTGATCAAGTAAATATAGCGGTCGTGAAACACGCCTGCGACCGAGTCATCCACCGCAATCGGAATGTCCGCAGCCCGCGCCCAGTTGCCGTAAATCGGCTCAAACACTGAAACATCCGGCACGGTAATCTCGCCGCCTTGCCCATCCACCGTGTAACCGCCGAACAGAAATACCTGTCCCCGAGCCGCTACGGCCGATGCTGCAATGCGTCCCGCCGCTCCTGGCACTGGATTGGTCGCACTCCACTTGCCCGTGTCTTCGTCCAGTTCATAAGAATTGGTTGTGATTGCATCCCAGGTTTTCTTGGCGCCAATTCCCATGAACGAAAAAATGTAGGAATGTTTGCCCACATGGATGCTCGCGACAGCATTGTTCGAAACCGGCGCAGGCAATGGATCGAACTGGGATTTTTCTGGGGCCGGCGCCGGGTACGAAACTGTCGTGGTGGGTGAGGCTTGCGTTGGAGTTTGCGCCGGCGTCGCGATTGGTGTTGGCGCATCTTGCGCCGGCAAACGATGAGAACACAAAAATACGAGAACCAAGAAAAGAACGAAGCCGAGAGGTTTCATAAGCTTGGATTTATCGCTTATTCACAAGTTACCATGCCGGCGACTGTCGTTGCTTAAAGCACCAGTGACCAGCCGAGAAATAGCCAAAGCAGACCAAGGTTCGCGGCAAACAGCACAGCGCAGGCCAGCCCAAATCGTTTTTTTAACCACGGGCGCTCGAGGCCGCGCGCCAACCCCACATAGACCGGAAACACGATCAGCAAATAGCGCAGCATGCTTTGCAGCGGCGGATCGGTCATTTTGGTCAAGCAAAGAAGGACCACGGCTGCGGCATAGAGCCAATATTCCGCCTTCATGCGGCTCGCCACCACGAGCCCGCAGCAGACAGTCAGCGCGACCAGATTCACCGCAAGCAGCGTGGAATGCGTCCGCGAAAAGATCACCAACCCCGCGCCCAGCGTCTGCCACGGCATGGCCACCGATGTGTGCCAATACTGCGTGTAAACAGAAGAAATCGGGTCGCGTCCTGTCTGGTGCAGCCAACTCAGAAACGTCAGCGAACCCAAAGGCACAGCCAGCATGGGCCACGCCGTAATCTGACGTCGGCGCACCGCCATCACCAGCAGCGGCACAAACACAACCGCACCGGTCGCTTTCGTCAGGGCAGCGGCCACGCCCAGCACGGCGGCCCGTTTCCACCATCCATGCTGCGCCATCACCAGTGACCAGACGATCAATGCCAGCAACAAGCTTTCCGCGTATCCTGCCAGGAAAATAAAACTCGCGGGCCAAACCGCCATCAGAATAACTGCATTCGCGGCCAACGGCGAAGGTACTTCTGCTCGCAAGAGTTCGTACAAACCCCAGAACAGAAAGAAAAACGCCACCGTCGAAATCAGTAGGGCGGCGGCAATGGGCGGCATGACGTAACTTCCGACCCGAATTAGTCCCGGATACAAGGGAAAGAAAACCACCGACGCGGGCAAATCATATCCGTGCGCCGCGATATGCAGATACCACAGTGTGTCGAAGCGCTGCCAGCATCCCAACAGTAAATAATGCAACCTGTGATTCGGCGCACCAAGCTCCCCAGTCCGCGCATTGCTGCGCATCAATGCAATATTCACCGGTTGAATCAGGCTGATGCCTGCCGCCAGCAACGTGTAACCAATGCGCAGCAAAGCCGCCAGAACTAGCGCCTTCTTCCAGAAAGCTTTTTCCGGCGTGGCATCATCAAGTTTCACGAATCAGATCCATTCCTTTCGCGCCGCGTGAATGAAATCCGTGTACGCTGGCTCCTGCCCCGCAGCCCGCATTGCGGTCGCGATCTGCCCGCGATGGTAGGCAGAATGTGTAACCAGGTGCAGCAAAATATCTTCCGCACGGCTGCTCCAGCTCTCGCCCTTGCTGTTCTTATAGCTAATTTCTTTCGCCAGCGCGGCTTCGCCCTGTTCTAGATAGCGCCGCCAAATTCCGTCCAACCGTTGCGCCAGCGCCTCACATTCGGCCAAAGACAAATCCGGCCACACTGCCAGGCTTTGCAGCTGCCCCTCAATTCGCTCATACCACAGCATTTCCGCCGAGAGAATATGACTCAACAGCTTCAGCGCGTTGGGTGGAAAATTCGGCGTCTCGCGCAGCGACCGGATAATTTCCCGATTCGCCCACGCATCATAGCTGAACAGTCTGGAAAGCAGTGAGGCCATCGCCATCTCCTTACGAGAATTTCACCTCGAAATTGTAAAAGCCCCGCACCCGATTTCCGTTATGCTTTTACAAGAGACCTTATTACCAGGAGAATTCATGCGTAACCGATTTGCCGCCTTCATCCTGCTCGTGGTCACCATGTTATTGCTCGCCGGCTGCCCGCCGCGCGAGAGCATTGCCAAAATCAACCGCGATCCCGGCCGCTATGCCGGAAAAGAAATCAGCATCGCGGGACGCGTGACCAATTCATTCGGCGCCATGGGCAGCGGAATTTTTCAGATTGACGACGGCACGGGCACGATGTGGGTGCTCAGCGGCCGCTACGGCGTACCCGCGGAAGGGGCAAAAATCGCCGTCATCGGCCATTTACAAGAGGGCTTTGCTTTTGGCGGACGCAGCTTCGGCACCATCCTTCATGAAACCGAGCGCCGGAAATAAGAAGTGCGATCCTCGTGTGGGGACGGCAGCTATAGCCTGCCCTGGGCGAAGTCGAAGGGGCCGTCCAAGTCGAGCATTAGCGAGAAGGCGCATTTCTAACCATAAAAGACGCTAGGGCCCACGGAGGACGGACGAGTCCATCGAGAACTCTTCGTGGACCTTCGTGACCTTGGTGGTTAAGAAAGCGGCGAGACTAATTGGGCCGGGAATATGGAATATCGGTATCCGGCCCAATCGCTTTCGACTCCCGCATTTCCAGCCGCGTTTGCCGCAGCTTGGTCGCGATCGCCGGATCCATGCCCACGCGCAGGTCGGTCTTTTCAATGAAGTAGCGCCAGCCGGCATGGCGATCTTCGCCTGCCTGCCCAGCTTCAAATTTTAGGAGGGTACTTTCCGCGGAAATGCGGCCTTTGAGGACGGCCATGACGCCGCCGGATTCATAAGTGCGGATATTGTGACGAATAATTGCAAAGGATGCTTTTGTATCGTCCTTCAGAAAAACTCCTTCGGGGCTCAGCTTCCCGCGTCTTCGTTGACTTCCTGAAGAGCGTGCCCGGCCTTTTTGCGGCTGCGGGCACGCTGCTCAAATTACGGTTGTTCGCGCCAGCTTACAGCGGACGAACGTTCTCTGCTTGCCAACCCTTCGGTCCCTTGGTCACGTCAAACTCGACGCTCTGGCCTTCTTGCAGGCTGCGGAAGCCGCCCGATTGAATGGCCGAGAAATGCACGAAAACATCTTCGCCGCTCTGCCGGCTGATGAAGCCGTAGCCTTTGGCGTCGTTAAACCACTTTACTGTTCCTTGTTCTGCCATGTTGTTACTTGTTCCTTTGTTTGGTTAATTACGCTTGAAGGGGATCGGTGGTACTGGGGCAGGACGAGCCGGTAAGCTTGCTGCTCAACAACCGATACAAATCTAACGCAACTTCATGGTAGCAGAAATGTCAAGTTTTGTAAGCAAATACGGCATTTTCCCGCCATAATCCGCCATAACCGAAGTCACCCGGTAACCTCATCACGACAACCACAAGGCTGCCCCACCATTTCGCGTTCGGTGCGACACAAGGCTGCCCACCATTTCGTGTTCGGTGCGACACAAGGCTGCCCCACCATTTCGCGTTCTGTGCGACACAAGGCTGCCGGACCATTTCGCGTACTGTGCGACACAAGGCTGCCCCACCATTTCGCGTCCTGTGCGACACAAGGCTGCCCCACCATTTCGCGTACTGTGCGACACAAGGCTGCCCCACCATTTCGCGTACTGTGCGAAAGGGTGGGCGGCACTAACCATTTCGTCATTCCGAGCCATTCGTAGCGTAAGCGAGAATGTGCGAGGAATCTGCTTTTTCAGTCCGCCCGAATCGCCGCCGACGGGTAGTGGTACGAGACATCCTGCTTGGACTCAATCGCAACCCCATTTCGCGTGGCCGGCTGGAAGTGCCAACCCTCGAGCGCCGCGAGGACCTTCAGATCCACCACTGGATTCAGGCCCTTGACCACTTTCTTTTCAACGATATTGCCATTTTCGTCGATCGTGATTTCGACCACCACGTCGCCCTCCGCGCCTCCAACCTCTCCCATGCTCACGAACGGGTCGCGCGACTCGACTGGTAGCGCGGGACGAACGTCCGCGCCCGAGTCTGAGCCGAACGCGCTCGATCCGAACGGCGAACCGACGGGCGGCAAAGAACTTGCCTGCTCTGTGGGCTGTTGGGTTTGCGCGTCTTCCGTCGAAACCGCCAATCCATGTCGGCGGCGCTTGGTCTCGTGCGGAGGACGCCAGTTCAGCAACGCCGTCTGCGACATGCGCTTGTTCGTCTGCGCCTCGGAACTGGCCGCGCTCTCGCCGCCCCGGTTCGGCCAATAAAGCCGCGTCACCGCGCCGTTTTGAATTCCAGCTTTCAGACTTGTAGGAGTAAGAACCATTGCCCGCGGCCCTTGCAGCATCCACAGGAGCAGCGCGCCATGCGCGAGAAGAGACCCTATTTGCGGAAATCTGCCTCGGATTTCGGCCTCGGGCTGAGATTGGCTGAACATCACAAAACCCCGCGTCTTCTATGCCTTCTATTCTATTAGACGCGTCAATTCGTTCAAGGTTTGCGTAGGGGCAGACGTCCCCGTCTGCCCGGTCGCGCGCAGCTCGACACCTCATCGACCCTAATTAGAGCCTTTTCACCCATTGCCGCGAAAGCCTAGTTGAGATAGGATTCTCAGGTTTTCGATGGGGTACCTATGAAAACAGCCATCCTCGTGCTGACCGTGCTTTTCCTCTGCGGATCGTCGTTCGGGCAAACCTACAAGGTGCTGTGGAATTTTGGATCCGTTACCAATGATGGATTACAACCGGTCGGCGCACTTGTCGCTGACCGGGACGGTAACCTCTACGGCGCGACCGAATTCGGCGGAAGGTTTAGCGGGGGCGCCATTTTCGAATTGCAACCGCAATCCGGCGGTGCCTGGAGCGAGTCGATCATCTATAACTTTTGTTCAGTGATCGTGAACCGGAATTGCGCGGATGGTCAGGAGCCGCAAGCAGGCCTCGTACTTGATCCTTCGGGCAATCTATACGGTACGACGTATGCTGGGGGTGACGAATGCACCTTCACAGGCGGTGGATGCGGGACCGTATTTGAACTTTCACCGCCAAGCGGGAGTGGGGGAATTTGGACAGAGACTGTCCTTTATGCCTTTTGTAGTCAAGAGGGACCACTAGGGTGCGTAGATGGAAGCTTTCCGATGAACAAATTGGCGCTTGATGCAGCCGGCAATTTATATGGGACAACAACCCAGGGTGGTATGGGACATTGGACGCTCAACAACGGAGCGGGCACCGCGTTTGAAGTGTCGCCCGGCTCCGCCGGGTGGAGCGGCAAAACGCTTTACAATTTTTGTTCGCTGGGATCTGGCACCTCCTGTCCCGACGGCGCACAGCCCTTCGGAGGGGTGACGCTTGACTCGGTTGGGAACCTTTATGGCACAACGTACAGAGGCGGAGGCGGCGGACTCGCCTACGGCATAATTTACCAATTGTCTTCGAACGCAGGTTCTTGGAAGCAAACCATCCTATCCACTTTTTACAAGAAGGTTGGCGCTAATGCGGCTGTCAGCTTTGATCATGCTGGAAACCTATACAGCACAACCGAATTTGGGGAAACGGGTGCGGGAAGTATATTCAGATTGGCACCGGATCGCTCTATGAGGAGCCTTTCGTTCAACTATACGAACGGAAACGAACCTATGGCCGGTGTGATCGTTGATCCCCGTAATAGCAATTTGTACGGTACGACTGAACAGGGCGGTTCCGGCTTTGGCAGTGCATTCGAGCTAACCAAATCGGGGAAGCTAACCAGTTTATACAACTTTTGCTCACAGCCGAATTGCACCGACGGTGAGCTTCCAGCCTCGGGACTGCTCGGCGCGGCCCCCGGGGTCCTTTATGGCTCTACACCTAGCGGCGGTGCTAACGGTTCGGGTGTCGTTTTCGAAATCGCTCCGTAAATCAAAAGCGCCCTACATCAAATCTTACGCCTGAAACTCTGCCGGCCTTCCCGTCAACCGCTCGATCCTCTTTGCGATGGGCGGATGGGTCGAGAACAGGTTTCCGAAGTTCATCCCCAGCAGCGGCTGAATAATGAACAGATGTGCGGTCGAGGGCGTCGCCGCCATGGGCAGGCGCTTCGAATATGCGTCCAGTTTGCTGAGCGCGCTGGCCAGCGCATAAGGGTTGCCGGTGAAGTGCGCGCCCGTCGCGTCGGCCTGGTATTCACGCGAACGCGATACGGCAAGTTGAATCAGCATGGCCGCAAAGGGCGCGAGAATAAGCATAAGCAATCCGCCCATGCCTCCGCCGCGGCTGTCTTCGCGATCGCCCATGCCAAAAAAGAAGCCAAATCGCGCCAGCATGGTGATGGCGCCGGCAATGGTTGCGGCGATCGAGCTGATAAGAATGTCGCGGTTGTTCACGTGGCCAAGCTCGTGCGCCAGCACGCCTTCGAGTTCTTCGTCGTTCAATAAATTCAGAATGCCCTGCGTCATCGCGACCGATGCGTGCCGCGGATTGCGGCCCGTGGCGAAAGCGTTGGGCGAATCCGTGGGAATCACATACATCTTGGGCATGGGGATACCCATCTTCGGCGCGAGCCGTTCGACCACGGAGTAAGCCCGCGGCAGTTGCTCGCGCGTGACCGGTTGCGCGCGATAAGTCGCGAGCGCAATCTTGTCGGAAAAGAAATAGGCGACAAAGTTGGTGACGGCGGCAAAAACCAGCGCCAGAATCATTCCGTTGTTTCCGCCCAGCAGGCGGCCGACAAAAAGCATCAGCAAAGTCAGCGCGGTCAGCAAAAATGCGGTCTTGAATGTATTGCCCATAAGGTTATCCCTGCATATTAGATGTTACGCGAAGGGGCGGGATTCAGGGTGCTTGTCCCTCCGCTGCTTAACACCGCAGCGTGAAGACGCTGGCGCGGAGCTTCGCTCCGCCGGACAGCCGAGGGCGGCTGTCCCCACGCGAGTTGCTATAAGTTGTTGAGGTTTCGTGGAAGTGATTGATTTCAATAAGAGGTAATTTTTGGCCACAAAACCGACAGCGGGAAAGGCGATTCGAGCCGCCGCGAGAGATACCGATTGCTGAGGCGCTAGTGGCCCTAGAATGCGCGAGGAGCGCAGGAAGCAGCCAACGGACACCCGAACGCCTAATCGCGCTTAAAATCGATTGAAACGCGAAATCGTCTAATCATTGTACGTACATATTTATAATGAATTTGATTGCACTACATCGAACGGATAGCAACTTCTGAGTCCAGAAGTTCACACATCATTCGGTAGAAGAGGTGCATGGTCTGCGCTGAAGCCATCACACCATCTTCTTCAGCAGCGCGATCTGCCCGGTGTGGTAGAGCTCGTGCTGCGCGAGGCCGTGCAGCATGTAGTAGTAAGTGTGATACGCCGGGTCTTTGCCAGGCACCTTCTCGCCCAAGCGGGAATCAGGAAAAGCCTCGACGGCTTTAATCAGCTGGTTGTGCTCGTGCTTGGCATGTTCGAGCGCGTGACGCCATGCGGCTTTGCTGTTGTCTTTGATCGGCGGGAAATTCTCCTCGTCGGGAAGCTCAACCGCTTCGCCCTGCAAGCGGCGGCGGCAGGCCACGTCCCACGCGGAAATATGCAGGACCAGTTCCCAGATGCTGTGGGCGGACTTGATGGGGCGCGAATCGGCTTGCTCGGCGGTGACGCCATCGAGCACTTCGTAGAGCGAATCGCCGTGCCAGGCTTCTCCTTCAAAGGCGCGGCGTAACTGGTCGGCGATGCGGGCGGTCTCAGACATGACTACCTTCCTTCACTTTTCAACTTCTTAGCTCTTACTTTGTTTGTTTCGCCCACCCTTTTGCAAAAAAAGAACGCAAAACGGTGGGCAGCCTCATCACAATTCAGGGGTAAGAATCTTAATGTCCCAACCCCGTTTTCACCCACCCTTTCGCAAAACAACGCGAAATGGTGGGGCAGCCTCGTAGTTTACTTAGGAACTTAAGACGATTACGAGTTTCGCTTCAAAGCCCGGTCGAGAGTTTGATCAAGCGCGGCTTTGGCCTTTTCGTATTCTTCGGTGGAGACTTTGCCCTGCTTGCGGTCAAGCTCCAACTGAAACAATTCTTCTTTCAGCGCTTCAAGCAACAATCCCGTGCGCCCAAGCGGCGCGGCCTTGATTGGCGACGATGGGGGCGCGGAGATTTCCGCCAACTCTTCATCCGCCATCGCATCGGGCAAGGCTGACTTCGAGCGGCCCACGATGAGAATGGCCCCCACGGTCAGCACAACACCGAATCCGCCGAGAATGAACCAGCGGTATTTTTCGAGCGGATCAGGAGCATCAATCGGCGGGCCTAAACCGCCGCCGGGACGGTCGGCCGCGGACGCAGTATCGCTATTCGGCGCAGGCGCAGCCGTGGGCGTTCCTGCGCTGTCATCCTTCGAATCTTCGAGCGTTCCGGTGCCGCTGATGGCGAAGCCGAGCGGCTGGTTCGGGCTGGCGTTGGTAACGACTTGCACAATCGCGTCCGACTGCCTCGGATCGTCCATCGCCTTGAAGGCCGCACTGTCTTGCGCGGAGAACGTCATGGTCTTGGGCAGCATGACCACAAAATGCTGCGTCCCGTAGATGAGCTTGGGCTGGACTTCGAGTTTGCCGGTATAAGGCAATTCATACACGACCTGAAACTGGGTTTCGCCCGGACGCAGCGGAAAATCGAAGGCGTAACGGTTCTTTTCCTTCTGCGGCACCGGTTCCGAGTTTACGGGCTGGCCGCCGGAAGTCATCGCCATGGATTGATCGATATGCGCGCCATCAGGCAGGTAGAACTCAAAATTCTTGTCGTTCATCTGGGTGCGTGGCGGCTCGGATGTGTTATTGACCGCGAAGAGGATAATGCCTTCGAGTTGCTTGTCTTTCGCCTGAAAGCGGCGCACGTCGGCGGTCACGCTGATGGCATCGAGCTTTTTGACCACGTCGAAAACTTCCACTTCGGCCGTGGCTGCTGCCCGGAGGGGCCATGTGATGGTAGGTCACGCCCTGATGAATTACGCGGATAAGGTGGGGCTGGCCGTTGTCGTCCACGGGCAGCGTGAAATTGCCGGAAGCATCGGACTTGGTATGTGCGGCCGGTTCCATGCCGTTGGCCAGCTTGATGAGAATGACTTCATCCCCGGCGGAAGGTTTGTTGGTGGTGCCGTTGGTGATTTTTCCGGTGAGCGTCTGCGCAGAGGCCAAACCGCAACACAGAGCGCCGGGCAGAATGAAGAGCAAAAAAGATTTTAGGGTTGGCAAAATTTTCATCGGGCTTTATTTCATCAGACCGTTCGTTTGGTTTTTATCTTGTAGTTTTGATTTTTGTGCGCTGGGCGGCGGTGGTTTGCTGGATACGCTCCATCTCCGCCAGAATTCCCGCAGCTTCGTCTTCCAGCGAAGATTTCATGCCGTCGTAGTCGGCTGCCGGCAGTTTGCCCGCCTTGTAATCGAAATTGAGGTCGCGGAGGTTTTCGTAGACCGCGTCGCGGCGCTCGTTGAGGTAACCGAAGCGGGTTTTCTCCGGGCCAAGGCGCAGCGTGCCGGGCAAATAAAAAATATAGAACAGGACCGCCAGCGTGAGCATGGCGCAAAAAATGAGCGCGGTCACAGGTCAGTCTCCCGGCGCGCCTGCTGGCGAAGACGATCGAGGTCTGCGCTGGGTGCGGGTTGCGGCAGGCCGGCGTGGGCGAGCAATGGACGCGACTTCCAGGCGCGAACAATGAACGCGGTCAGCAGGATGCCGAGGACCAGCACCAGGTAAGGCACAATCCAGGCGACACGATTAAATCCCTTGTTGGTGGGCGCGGCAATGACCACGGTGCCATATTTTTGCACGAACCATTGCAGCGTCATGTCGTCGTTCTCGCCGCGGTCCACGGCGGCGACGAGTTCAGTACGCATGCGGTCAGAGTAGCTGCATCCGACGTGGTTGCACTCGAGCAGAATCTGATTGCAGCCGCAGACGCACATCATGCGATGGCCGAGATCGTTAACGCGGGCTGCCTCATCGCCAGCGCCGAGCAGGCCAAATATTGCGAAAAGTAAAAGCGCCAAAGACAAGATTCGCGTGCGCATCAGTCGCCGGCTCCAACCGGCTCGGCTTGCACGACGCGAGCAGTCGCGGCGATTCGCGCCGCCACAGCCTGGGTTTGTTCATTGGGAATCATCGCGACCACGGTTCCGGCGATGACGATCCAGACGCCGATCCAAATCCACATAACCAGCGGGTTCAAGTGAACTTTAATGATGGGGCGGCCCGTGTCCTGATTTTGACCTTCATAGACGATGTACAAATCTTCGGCCAGGGTCGAGCGGTTGGCGACGATGGTGGAAGTCTGCTGGCTGGCTTTGTAGAAGCGGCGCTCGGGCGTCATGGTGGCGAGCTTCTTGCCGTTCTTGAAGACGTCCATCACGGCCCACTGGCTGCCGTAGTTGGCGTTGTCGTCTTCGGTGTAGGAATTGCAAACCAGGGTATAGGGGCCGATGGCGAGCTTGTCGCCGAAGGCCATTTCTTTCTCGGCGTCTTGATTGAAGGCCGACCCAGCGAAACCGATCACAATGACAATCACGCCGAAGTGGACAAGGTAGCCACCGTAGCGCCGCGTGTTGCGCCGCGTCAGTTGCAGCATCGCCGGGAAAAGTCCCTGCCCGGTGTGACCGGCGATGACGCGACCGCCGCGGACAAATTCAGAAATCACGGTGAGCGCAACCATCACCGACAGCATGATGGCCATCAGCGAATAAAAATACGATTGGTCCTGCCAGGGGCGCATGCCGAAGGCGATGAGCAGAATTCCGACGGCGAGCGCACCCAATGCCGGAATCTTGAAATTTCGTTTCAGGCTTTCCCAGGAAGTTCTGCGCCACGCGAGCAGCGGGCCCAGAGCGGTGAGCAAGAGCAGCAGCAAAGCCACAGGAATGTTGACGCGATTGAAAAATGGGGGCCCGACCGTGACCTTGGTCCCCTGCACCCACTCGGAAATCTTGGGAAACAGCGTGCCCCACAGAATGGTGAAGCAAGCCACAAGAAAGAGCAGATTGTTGAAAAGAAAACTGGATTCGCGCGAGATGAGCGATTCGAGTTTATGTTCGCTACGCAGGTGTTTGTGGTTTTGCAGATAGAGCACGAGGCAGACGGCGAAGATGATTGCCAGAAATGCGACGAACCAGTTGCCGATGGAAGATTGCGCGAAGGCGTGCACGGAACTGACGAGCCCGCTGCGGGTCAGCATGGTGCCAAAAATCGAAAGCATGAAGGTGGAAAAGATCAGCCACATGTTCCAAGTCTTCAACATGCCGCGCTTTTCCTGCATCATGACCGAGTGTAAAAACGCCGTGCCGGTGAGCCAGGGCATGAGCGAGGCGTTTTCCACGGGGTCCCATCCCCAATAGCCGCCCCACCCGAGCACCGAATAGGCCCAGTGCATGCCGAGAAAAATGCCGCAGGTGAGAAATCCCCAGGTCACCATGGTCCAGCGGCGGGTGATGTGAATCCATTTCTCGCCGGGATAGCGCATGGCCAGCGCGCCCAGTGCGAAGGCGAAGGGCACGGTGAAACCGACGTAGCCGAGATACAGCATCGGCGGGTGAATCACCATCTCGGGATATTGCAGCAGCGGATTTAATCCGGTCCCGTCAGCCGGAAGCGCGCCTTGCATGAGCGCGAAGGGCGGCGCGGCAAAATTCAGCAGCAACAAGAAGAAAACCTGCACCGCGGCAATCACAACCGATGCGTATGCAAACAAACGCACATCGGTTTTGTAACGCAGGCGAAGAACGAATCCGTAGGCGGAAAGAAGAAGCGACCAAAAGAGCAGCGAGCCTTCCTGCCCCGACCAGAGCGTGGCAAATTTATAGGGCGCGGGAAGGTCGCGGTTGCTGTGGTGGTAAATGTAGGCGATGGAAAAGTCGTTGGTGAAGGCACAAACCACCAGCACCAGCGCCGCGAGAAAGATGACGCCGAAGGTGGCAATGCCGGCACGGCGGGCGGTTTCGCCCAAGCGCTCCGACACCGGGCCTTTTTGCACCAGGGCGACAAGACCCGCGAGGAACGAGTACGCTGCCAGCGCGAGGGCTAGGATGAGCGCGAAGCTGCCAATTTGCGACATGGGGGAAGCTCGATCAACCTCCGCGGGTCAGTCTTCTGAAGCCATCTCTGCGACTGAAGGCTAGCCAACCTAATTGTGCGAATCGACCGGTGCCTATCACTTTACCATCTTTTATCTTGCCAGCGGACCCCAGCAATTCGCGATACGTCTATTCGTTCACTCGTTCTGACGCCCATTTGCGTGAACGCATTCGATCTTGATCGTGCGCCGGCTAGGCGCTCTTCTGGTGATCGAACGCTTCGCGCACTTCGCGTTCGGCGCGGGCCCAATCTTCCTGAGGATTGCCGGGCGCGCCGTGACGCTCCAAATAAATCTGATAAGCGCGCTGACGGATGGCCGAGTCCAAATCTTTTGCTGCCGCGGGCAGCGGTTCGACAGCGGATTTCTTCGTCACAGCCACCGGCGCCGGCGCTGGCTGGGGCTTCTCAGCCGCGATTTCGGCCGCTACTTTTTCTGCTTTGGTCGCAGGCTCTGCTGCTGCGAGAACGTCCAGCGCCGCGGATGGAGCGCCGTTGGGCTTATCGTTCTTGTTAACGCTGTTCTTGCTTCGGATGGAGGTCGTCTTGGGGGATTTCGCTTTTGCCATTACTGGATACTCCTTACAAGTACCTAAATGAATTAATGAATCGAATTGCTGTAAAA
This sequence comes from Terriglobia bacterium, assembly GCA_963702965.1. Taxonomy (GTDB): domain Bacteria; phylum Acidobacteriota; class Terriglobia; order Terriglobales; family Acidobacteriaceae; genus JAJPHW01. Next base: position 1,126,098 of record OY969776.1, on the reverse strand, counting down.
ACCACATAAATCACATTCGCTCACCGGAAAAATTCCCGGCGTTTATGAAAAAGGATGTCTTTATCATAAACCTTGCGAAGCTGTGGATGGAGTGAAATTAGATGAAATTTGGCGGGTGTCGTTGGGCGGCGAAAAGCAGATTCCCCACACGTTCTCGCGCACGCTCCGAACGGTTCGAAATGACAATATGGAGGGTGCAGGCGAGGAAGTGGATGCCGTTTTCTTTAAACACTCACCACATTGTCATTCCGAGCCATCCGCAGCCGCAGGAGCGGCGAGGATGCGTGAGGATTTGCTGTTTATTCAGGAAAAGCAGGTTCCTCGACTGTGCAGAACCGATTCGCAAGGCGAATCGGTTTGCTTCGCTCGGAATGACAATATGGATTGGTTATTTCAGCGACGCTTGCAGCTTCTTGGACTTCTCTTCCACGCCTTTGGCTAGTTTTTCTTTGTGCTGAACTAGCTTCTTAGCGACTTCGGCATCGGCGAGGCCAATCATCTGCGCGGCGAGAATGCCAGCGTTCGTCGCTCCGGGTTTGCCGATGGCGACGGTTGCTACGGGAATGCCCGCCGGCATCTGCACAGTTGCTAAAAGTGAATCCATCCCATTCAACGATGTCGCCGGAATGGGCACGCCGATGACGGGCAAAGTCGTATGCGCGGCGATGACACCGGCAAGATGCGCCGCGCCGCCGGCTCCGGCGATGATGACGCGAATGCCGCGCCCGGCGGCGTTTCTCGCGTATTCCGCGGTGCGGTCTGGCGAACGGTGCGCCGAGGTCACGTCAATTTCGTAGCCAATGCCGAAATCTTCCAGCGCCTTGCCGGCTTCGCGCATGATTTCAAGATCAGAATCACTGCCCATCACGATGGATACTTGCGGTTTGCTCATGTTTTTTATTAGTCCTCGCTCAATAGTTAATTTGGATGCGGGCCACACGCGCGATTTAATGTCGCGGCTTTTCCTGGTAAAAGCTCGCTCCATCGCGCGGCCCGCCCAGGTCCTTCGACTCGCGCACAAGCGGCGCTCGCTCAGGATGACAAGCTTTACTTCTTTAAATTCAGCGCTCTGGCCGCTATGTCTTTGCGGTAGTGCGCCCCTTCGAAACTAATTTTACCAACGGCTTCATAAGCCCGGGCGACAGCCGATTCTAAATCGCCCGCACGCGCCGTCACTCCCAGCACACGGCCTCCGGAAGTGTAATATTCCCCATCGCGCTTTGAAGTTCCCGCGTGAAAGACTTTCACGCCGCCGATCTTTTCTCCGTCAGTCAACCCGCTAATCTTCTTTCCAACCGCGTACGATCCCGGATATCCCCCCGATGCCATGACCACGCAAACCGCTGCGTCATTCGACCATTTGAAATCGCCGTCGCTGACCCGGCCATCGACGGACGCTTCCAGCGCATCGAGCAAATCGCTTTCGAGGCGCATAAGAATCGGCTGCGTTTCGGGGTCGCCGAAGCGGCAATTGAACTCGAGCACCATCGGGCCTTTCGCAGTCATCATTAATCCGCAGTACAAAATGCCTTTGTATTCAGCGCCTTCGGCCTTCATACCCGCGACCACGGGACGCGCCACGTGCTGCACCAGCCAGTCGCGCATGGCGTTGTCCATGATGGCCGGAGTCGAATAGGCGCCCATGCCGCCGGTGTTGGGGCCGGTGTCACCGTCGCCGACGCGTTTGTGGTCCTGCGCGGCAACCAGCGGCGCAACCCGCTCGCCGTCGCTTATGACGAGAAACGAAAGCTCGTCGCCCTTCAAACATTCTTCCAGCACGACACGCGCGCCCGCTTCGCCGACCAGGTTGCCGCTGAACATTTCGGCGGCAGCTTCGGCAGCTTCTTCTTTGGTCGCGCAGATGACGACACCTTTGCCGGCGGCGAGGCCGTCGGCCTTCACGACCACAGGCGTGGAGAAATGCCCCAGGGCTTTGCGGAGCTCTTCGATGGAATCGCAAATCGCGTAGTGCGCCGTGGGAATGTGATGGCGCTGCATGAATTCTTTGGCGAAGCTCTTGCTGGATTCGAGTTGCGCAGCGGCGCTGGTGGGGCCGAAAATGCGCCATCCCCGGCGGTTGAATTCATCCACGACGCCCAGTTGCAACGGCACTTCCGGCCCGACGACGGTTAGATCAGGTTGAAGGCGATTGGCCAACTCGACCAGCGAGTCCACGCTCTTCATATCCGCGGGGAGACACTCCGCTGCGTCTTCGCTCGCAATTCCGCCGTTGCCGGGCGCGCAATAAATCTTGGTGACCCGCGGAGATTGCCGCAGCTTCCATACCAGCGCGTGCTCGCGCCCTCCGCTGCCGATGACGAGAACTTTCATGGGGAGAATTCAGGTTAGGGAATGAGGCGTGAGGATGTCAAACGGGCGTACACCTTTCATTGACTTGGTTTTGCGTCCCGCCTAACATGGCTGACACGTAAACAACGCCGCACAAACAACAATGATTGGCCAAACCATCTCTCACTACCGCATTGTCGAGAAACTCGGCGGGGGAGGGATGGGTGTCGTCTATAAAGCTGAAGACACACGCCTGCACCGCTTCGTGGCCCTCAAGTTTCTGCCGGAAGAAGTGGCCGCCGACCCGCAAGCTCTTGCCCGTTTTGAACGCGAAGCGCAGGCAGCTTCAGCGCTGAACCATCCCAACATCTGCACGATCCACGATATCGGCGAGGAGAATGGTAAAGCCTTCATCGCCATGGAGTACCTCGACGGAAGCACGCTGAAGCATCTGGTGGAGGGCCGTCCAATGGAGACGGAGCGCATTCTGGCGCTGTCCATCGAAATAGCCGATGCGCTGGATGCGGCTCATGCTAAGGGCATCGTTCACCGCGATATTAAACCGGCAAACATTTTCGTGACTGAGCGGGGACACGCCAAGGTTCTGGATTTTGGGCTGGCGAAGGTCACGACGGCAAACCCGCAGGCGAGCCGAAGAGGTTCTGCGGACACGTTAACGCGTACCGATGACATTCACCTGACGAGCCCCGGAACTGCGATGGGAACCATCGCTTACATGTCGCCGGAGCAGGCAAAAGGGAAAGAGCTCGATGCCCGCACTGATCTTTTTTCTTTCGGAGCGGTGCTTTACGAAATGAGCACGGGCAGGATGCCATTTCGCGGCGATACATCCGCGCTGATTTTCAAAGCGATTCTGGATAGCGCTCCGGCGGCTCCCATACGTCTCAATCCCGACCTGCCCACGGAACTGGAACGCATTATCAGCAAGGCCCTAGAAAAAGATCGGGAACTGCGCTATCAATCCGCCGCCGAGATGCGCTCAGACCTGAAGCGGCTCCAGCGCGATACCACATCGGGCCGGAATGTGGCGGCCAGCGACAGTGGAATTGCCACCTCTCATGCCGCTTCCGGCGGCAGCGCACCAGTTTCCTCGCGCGGGGCAGCCACATCGCAGGGTAACGCCTTTAATAAAAAATATGCGGCGGTCGCCGTTGCCGCCGTGGTTGTATTGGGTGCTGCAGCCTATCGCTTCTGGCCTCGCGCAACGGCTTCGAACACGCCGGGCAAGGTCACCCAGATCAGCCACTGGCATAAGCCCATCAGTGGCGCTGTTCTTTCACCCGATGGACACACGATTGCATTTACTTCGTACACGGGGGGATACGAACAAGTATTTGTGATGCTGACTTCGGGCGGCGACCCGTTGCAGCTCACGAGCGATGAAGCCAGCAAAACAGTGGACAGTTTTTCCGCTGACGGCAGTCAGATTTACTACGAGCGTCAACTCGGCGCGACAGAAGTGTGGACGCTGCCCACGCTTGGCGGAACACCCGCGCGGCTGCTGGAAGGATTCTCCATTTTGCCGTCGCCCGACGGCAAGAATGTCGTCTATGTCGACCCGGACCGAGTGCAACTGATGCAAGCGGAGACTGACGGAAGCGGCAGCAGGCCGCTTACCGATGCGAAGGAGTTGGGGTTTGTCCCGTTTTACAAGCTGTTTTATCCGGGAGGATCCGATCTCATATTGGCAGGCCACAAGAAGACCCAAGCTGAGGGTGTTTTTGAACTTGTCCGCTTCTCGATCGCCAGCCACGCGATCACCGAACTGGGAGAAGTCTCGGGCGGGCCTTACTCGATCGCATGGGGAAATCCGGGCAAGACATTACTGTTTGACCGCAACGTCAACGGGATCGTTAACCTATGGGAATACGATATCGATAGCAAAAGTTTGTCGCGTTTGACCTCCGGACCGGGGCCTGACTTTGCTCCAATGAAAGACCCTTCGGGCAAAGGCATTTATTTCATTAACGGCAAGCGATCGGGATATCTCTCAGTCTTTAATTTGCGGACGAAGACATCTACTGACATCCTGTCAGATTTCGCGTACCAACCGACAATATCGAACGATGGCAAGCGCGTGATGTACGTGGCCGAGCCGGAGCCGAACCGCTATGAGCTATGGGCGTCCGATAGCGATGGAAGTAACAAGGTCAAGCTCGCGTCTTCTTCCGAAGTTATCAGCACCGCGGCGTGGTCGCCGGACGGGTCGCAATTGACTTTTACCAAGACGCCGCCCGGCGCGGATGAATTTTATATCATTAATGCTGATGGCAGCGGTCTTCGTAAGCTGCCGCCGTCGGTGTACAGGATTCAGGCTGGGGCATGGGGAGGTAAGGGCGCGGATATGTATCCGACGGGAAATCAGGAGCATTCCGGCGAACTGGACACGTGGAAGTTGGCGGCTGACGGCTCCTCTGCCCAACCGTTCACCAAGGGCTGTGGCTATGCCATGGACGAAACGCCGGACGGCAAATACCTGCTCATGCCGCTCATGTATGGAGAAAAAGTGGGCATCAATGAACTCTCGATCGCCGACAAGAAATGCACGACCTTAGTGAACGGCGTGATCACATTTCTCCCCCGTTTTGGACGTGACGGAAAGTCAATTCTGTACACGGTCTCCACCAAGGGAGAAGTTACGCTCTACCGCCTTCCGTGGTCAGACGGAAAAGTCACGGGCGCACCTCAGGTCGTAATGAAGCTGCCTTTCGCTTTCGCGCAAAGGGTTGAAGGCAATGCCTATGACATCGCGCCCGACCTCTCGAAGATCGTGTACGTGCGGCCGGGCGGGCAATTTGATTTTTATCTGCTGTCCCGAAATTAGGCGATGGCTTCGGCGCGATGCGCTTCAGTTCACTTATTCAACTCCCACTTCTCCCCACGCCTTCGGTGCTGAGCGGGGCTTCCGTTTTTTGCAACTCGGCAGCGACCTTCTCCATTTGCCGCATTGCACGAAGATGATTGCGCCCGGCAATCTTCATCACATCGTCATCGGAATAGCCGCGCCGCAACAGCTCGGCAAATAGATATGGATAGCGGGTCACATCTCCCAATCCGTTCACCATCATGTCGGGTTCGGCCTGTAGAAATCAGCCCCGATTCCGATGTGTTCCATGCCCGCGACTTGCCGGATGTGATCAATATGGTCGGCGACATCGGCAATGGTGACGCGCGGCGTATTCTCCTTGTCCCATTGTGTCATCGCTTTGGTAATGGCTTCGTCGGTGTCGAGGCGAGCATGCAAGTCACGCGGCGGCGCTGGTCGGGCCGAAAATGCGCCATCCCCGGCGGTTGAATTCATCCACGACGCCCAGTTGCAACGGCACTTCCGGGCCGACCACGGTGAGGTCGGGCTGAAGGCGGTTGGCAACTTCGACCAGCGAGTCCAAGCTCTTCATATCCGCGGGAAGACACTCCGCTGCGTCTTCGCTCGCGATGCCACCATTGCCCGGCGCGCAATAAATCTTGGAGACCCGCGGCGATTGCCTCAGCTTCCATACCAGCGCGTGCTCGCGCCCTCCGCTGCCGATGACGAGAACTTTCATGGGGAGAATTCAGGCTGAGCACACCCGCGCGGCTGGCGCGAGCTAGCGCCATTCACTCCCTATCCGAAAACTTGCAGAAATGGCATCGGTGATGTCGAATGGGCTGCAAGGAGCGAATCAAAACGCCGAGAGAGAACTGGTCCACTTTGTTTGTTGGCTTCTAGGTTGCAATTTCATCCCTCCGCCAACTCCCCGCGCACGCTGCTTGAAATTGTGCGGTGCTGGCCATACTATGAGCGATCGTTCTATCGCTCAGCCACAATTCGGTGCACCCAAAAAAGCGCCGCCCGAAGGCGGCGCATGTAGTGAGAGAGATTGGAATTGATTTAGCGGTGTCCTCCGCCGCCGTGGCCTCCGCCACCGCCGGAGCTGTGACCGCCTCCGCCACCGCCGTGGAATCCACCGCCGCCGGAGCTATGCGATCCGCCGCCATAAGAACCGCCACCGTAGCTGCGACCGGAATAGCCTCCACCGTAACTCCGGCTAGAAGAACCTCCGCCGTAGCTGCGGCCGGAGTAGCGTTCATAGTCGCCGTAGCCGCGCGATGAATATCCGCGAGACGCGGAGCCATATCCGCCGTTGTACGAACGCGACGAATATTGCTGCGGCGCAGGCCGCACCGGGCCTGTGGGACGCGGTACGTTGTTGTATCCGCCACGGCTCGAGGAGCTGTTATAGCCGCCACGATTCGACATCGAGTTTTCCGCCGGTCGCGCCGTGCTCCCCGCAGGCGGACGCGGAACCGACGAACGGTTCATCGCCATCTGCGTGGGCTCGGAACGCGTGCTGCCAGCGCTGCCGCGCGAGGTTGGCATCCCTCCCGCCGATGGCGGACGGGGCACGTAATGACTTGAGGCAGACGCCGAGCTCTGGCCTACGCGGCCGGGCGTCGTGGTCGCGCTGCGCTCCGGAGGACGCGGAACATTGCCGGCGCCGCGGTTCGAGGCGGTATTTGTGACACCGCGCTCCTGCGGACGAGCAACGCTGTTTGCGCCACGATTGGCGGCTGTGTTTTGCGCTCCGCGCGCGGCCGAGTTTTCGCGGCTGCCAATATTATTCTGCGAAACCCGCGCTGATTCCATGGCTGAAGTGCGCGCCGGTGGCGTCAAGCGGCTCACGGTTGCTCTTGATTCCACGGAACGCGGCGCTGCCGCTGCGGGCCTGCCCGCGTTCGCTCCCAACATGCTGGTGCGGGTTGGAGAGACGTTTGGCCGGCCCACGCTCGGCGCGTTTTTCAAAGCGCTGGTTGGAACTCTCGCCATCGTCTTATTTACCGGGCGATGAGTTCGTCAGCGTGCTCTTGGGCGCGGCAGTGAATCCGCCGGGACGGTTCATGTTCACATGGTTCATGGCATTCGCGGTACCCGTGTGGTTGTAATAATTGTTCGTGACCCGGTTGATGTTGGTAATCCGCGTATTGGTCACGTTCACGCTGCGGAAGTATCCGCGGCTCACGCCGTACCAGGGATGGAACGGCTCACGCCATCCCAGGGCGCACCAGCCGTAGCCAGCGTGACCCCAGCCCCAACCCCAACCAAATCCCCAGCCCCAACCCCATCCCCAGCCGCCATACCAGCTGACTAGAGCCGGAGCCCAGATCGGGCGGGCATAGTAAGGTCCAGGAATCCATCCCCAATATCCGCCAACATAAGCCCAGCGGCCATAGTGGAAAGGAGCGAATCCCCACGCAGCATCGTCAACCCACGTCCATCCCCACGGGGAAACCCAGACCCAATGTCCATAGCGGTAAGGCGCCCAGCCCGCTTGCACGGAATTCGGATACCAGACGTTGCCGTAAGTGGAATCGTCTTTCCATTGGCCATATTGTGCAAGATCATCCGCGCCGACCATGCCCTCGCCGACGTAGCGCGAAGAGGCAGAGAGGTCGCGATCTTCACTCTGGTCGCGCGCGCTTGCCCACTGATCAAATGCGTCTGACCCCGGAGCGGTTTGCTCTGTGTGGGCGAGATTGGTGCCCGTGAAGCGCACCTGCTTGCCTGCGGTAATGCGGACACTCTGGCCCTGGCCGGTTGATTCGCCTTCGCCACGGCGCACTGTGACCAGCGTCGAGTCGCCGGTGGAATCCACATCGAAGCGGTAGTTGCCCGCTTTCTTGATGGTGAACGCCTGGTTCGGCGTATCCACTTCGTAGGTTTCGCCATCGAACAGCTTGCGCACCATCACATTCATTGCGCCCTGGTGCAGTTGCAACTGCACGATGTTGTCAGTGACGTTGCTCATCGTCAGACTGGTTTCAGAGCCGATGCGCACGACGGCGTTGCCGAGACCGAGCTCGGCGCGGGAATTTTTGTCCGCCCAGATATTGTCGGCAGTAGTGAGGGGGCGATTGATGGAACCCTGCACCCAGTCATTCACGCCGCCCGGTTGAATGGAAACCGAGCCTGTCATGTATTGCAAACGGGCGACGCGGCCCGGAGGATCCTTGCTTGGATCCTGATCGACGGGAGCGGCGTCCTGCTGGGCGGCGTCAGGATCGGCCTGAGCATCATCGTTCTGCGCGCTCAACGTTGGAGGCGCAGCCGCGGGATCGCCAGCGGACGCGGTTGGGACGGAACCAGACGGGGGAATATCTTGCTCAGCCGGACTTTGCGCTGAGGTCAGAGCGGGGGAAATTAACCAACCCAGCATTAAGATGCTTGCATATATTGCGCTTTGCCTACGCTTCATTTCATCACCTGGAACAGACCCTGTTCCTAAAGTATTTAAACCCGTCATGAAGCCAGTAGTTGCGGGGGGGTTCATGGCTCAATTAGTTTGATGCAACGCCTTCCGGTAAGCCGCTTCTATTTTGTACATAGCGTTATGTTACTGATAAAGCGGGCATTGGAGTCCGCTGGTGCGACTCTAGCGTCCGCCCTTTCCCCCGGCATTGCCGTTGCCGCCTCGCGGGCCGCGGTGCCAGAAGCCGTGACGCTGCGATTTGGCCGGCTTACCGGTCGAGCCTTCGGATTTGCTCTGACTATTCGAGTAGCTCTGCGGTGGCCGAGGCACAGTATGGGGATTCATCGCGTCGGCGCGGCCGTTGTAGAGCGGGTTCCGCATCTGCGAACGCAATTGTTGTTGGGTTTGCCCATCCAGCGGGTGCCCTGGATTCTGCGCCAGCGCTTCCCGTTGCCTTGCGAAAGGAATTGGCCGGGCCGGCGGTTGCTGGTGGGTAACCACGGAATGCGGAGTCGCAGAATAAGGTGGCCGCGGCGCAGCACTGCCCGCGTTGGGGCCGAGGACACTGTTGCGCGTTGGCGTGACGGGCGCAGCCGATTGCATCGGCGCTTTTGCAGCTTCGGATGGTGGAACGGTTACGGCGGATTTATCCACGGGCGAAGAGTTCGTCAGCGTACTCGCGGGCACCGCGGTCATGGCGCCGGGCACGTTGCGATTGGCATAGTTCACGGTTCCTGTATTTGCTCCGTTGACGGCGCCGGGGCGCGCGGTACCGTTGTTCACGGTTCCGTTGTTGATGGTGCCGTTGTTGTAAATGTTTGTGACGTTGGTGACGTTCACGTTGTTGACGACGGTCCGGCCGCCGTAAACCGGGTAGTACGGTTCACGATATCCGAGCGGGAACCAGCCGACTCCACCACCAACGCCGAAACCGACACCAAAGGAAACACCGACGCCCCATCCCGGGCCGCCCACCCACCCAACGAGCGCGGGAGCATACACGGGACGAGCATAAAACGGACCGGGGCTCCAACCCCAATATCCGCCAACAAAGACCCAGCGGCCATAATGCGCGGGAGCATAGCCCCACGGTGCGGCATCAACCCATGTCCAACCCCAAGGAGAAATCCAGGCCCAATGTCCATAACGATAAGGGGCCCATCCGGGAGCGACTGCTGGGGCCCATACCGGACCATATCCCGGCAAATCGTGCCACTTTCCATAATCATCGAGGTCGGACGCGCCGGAGACATCCTGCGGTACATACTTTGAAGACGCAGATTTTGCGTCGCGCTCATCGCGCGAGCGGCACCAAGCGTCGAAGCCGTCGGGCGCACTGGCGGCCGCAGTTTTATGATCAAGCGATTGCCCGTTGCTGAACGTCGCTTCCTGGCCGTCTGCCAATTTCACTGCCGGACCCTGCGCGGTCGCTTCGCCTTCACCTTTCCATACTGTCACTTTGGTTGTGCCCGCGTTGGGATCCATGTCGAAGCGGTAATCACCGGGCTTGTCCACGGTGAAGGCAAGGTTCTGCGTATCCACTTCATAGACTTCTCCGTCATAGAGTTTACGCACATTCAAGTTGAGCGCACCCTGATCGAGTTCGATTTGCACGGTTTGATCGCTGACGTTGGTGAAAGTCATGCTCGTTTCGGCGCCGATGCGAATCACGCTTGTGCCCAAGTGCAACTCGGCGCGCGAGTCTTTGTCGGCCCAGACTTTATCGGCGGTGGTGAGCGGACGGTTGACCGCGCCTTCGACCCAATCGTTCACGCCGGCAGGCTGAACGGACACCTGTCCTGAAATGTAGTGGAGATCCACCGCGCGGCCGGGAACACTTGCATCATTTTGTTGCTGCGGTTGCGTATCATTTTCGGGCCCAGATGAAGGAGGCGGAGGAGGAGTTTGCGCTTGCATAGGCGTCGGCGACGCCAGCGGTGGTGGTGCTCCCTGCGCCAGCAAGGCTGAGACGGACAATATAAGGATAAATAATGTCGTAAATACGATACGGCTCGAAGTGTTCATGTTTCTCCGGAGACGTTGGAGGAGCGGGCTCAATTTGAACCTGTTCGACAGCCCCAAACCTGCTTGCATTGTTTCATAACCCCGCAGAATGCTGTAAGTTGCGGCGACACGAGTCTTGATGTGGCCACGCTGGTTCTCCGGGCTGAAGAAACTTTCCCGGTATCGCAACACACGATAAGAAGTGATGCGTGTCACTGCTGGCATGCTGGCGTTGGTGCGAATCTACTCTTGCAGCGCTGGTCCAGGAAGGTTCCAGGCAAGCCAAATTGCTTCGGACAAGGCAAGGGGCGGCCGATCCGCCTAAACCAGCGCTGATTGATTTGAGAAAAGCGAGGTACCAAGCCATGACAGAATTACTGCTTCCCAAAAACGAGGAAAAAATCACAATCCTGCCCGCAAAACCCGAGGGCATGAAAAACAGCATGACCGAAATGTTCGACAAAATTGCCAGACGGGCTTACGAGCTGTTTGATGGAGATGGCCGGCAGTTTGGCCACGACATGGAACACTGGTTCAAAGCCGAGATGGAATTGCTTCATCCGGCGCATGTGCGAATTACGGAAGTAGGCAACAACCTGGAAGTCGAAGCCGAAGTGCCGGGCTTTAATGAAAAAGACCTTCAAGTCAGCGTGGAACCGATGCAAGTGACGATTTTCGGCAAACGCGAAAGCGGCAAAGAAGAAAAGAAGGGCAAGACAGTGTACGCGGAATCTTGCTCAGGACAGATTTTGCGGATCGTGGACTTGCCAGTGATGGTGGATGCCGGCAAAGTCACGGCCACCTTGAAGAACGGCATGCTGCAACTGATGATGCCAAAGGCAGCCCGGGCGAAGACCGTGGAGATTCGCTCGGCGGCCGCCTAGAATCTCTGTTCTAGCGCGCACGGGCAAGGCGTATAAGCATGCGCTTTGCCCGTTTTTAGTTGGTGCCCGGGTTAGATTGCACATACGAGCGGGTTGCGCGGTTCAGCTACAATTAATCGCGGGAGAGTTGGCCGAGCGGTTGATGGCACCGGTCTTGAAAACCGGCATACCTTAACGGGTATCGGGGGTTCGAATCCCTCACTCTCCGCCATTATTTCTACCGGGTTCCTTCGCTGCGCTCAGGATTTCGGTTGCGAGCATACGCCCGCAAAACGCCTCAACTTGAAACCAGACATAACTGAACGGGTATCCGGGGTCCTCATTTCGCTTGCACCGTGGGATTAATCCATGGCCCGTCGCTTCCGATGAGTTGCAGAGCGTCGCCTGGCCCCCACGTCTCCGGCTCATAGGGATGCACAGGCGTAACGTTGCCCAGAATCGGATCGACCGCCCGCCATTGCGCTTCCACCACGTCTTGACGGGTAAAAAGCTCAGTCAGTCCGCGCATCGCGTCGCCCAGCAGTCGTTCATAGGGCGGCCTGTCGTCCGCGGCCTGCTCCGTGAGTGTGAGCTCCACGTCGGTGCCGGTCATCTGCTCGCCCGGCGTCTTCACCCGCACCCCCATTCCGATGGCGATGTCTGGACTGATACGCATGCGCAAATGTGCGGACGCGCCGGACACGGTTTCGCGAAAGGTTTCCCTCGGGGGGCGTTTGAATTCAACGAACACTTCGGTCGCAGTCACCGGCAGCATTTTTCCTGCGCGGATATAGATGGGCACGCCGGCCCATCGCCACGTTTCAACGAACAGCTTAAGCGCGACGAAAGTCTCGACCGTGGAGGTCGGGTCTACGCCTCGCACCGATCGATAACCGTTGTACTGGCCGCGCACCACGTCCGCCGGAGCGATCGGCCGTACCGCTTTGAGCAACGCAGCCTTCTGGTCGCGCCACGCGTCGTGAGCCTCTCCGGTCGGCGGATCCATGGCCAGTATGGCCAAGATTTGCAGCAGGTGATTTTGAACCACATCGCGTACCGTGCCGGCTTCGTCGTAGAACTTGCCCCGATCCTCGACTCCGAACTTCTCCGCCATAGTGATCTGAATGCTTCGCACGTAGTTCCGATTCCAGATCGGTTCAAACATTGGATTCGCGAAGCGGGTATAGAGAATGTTCTGTACCGGCTCCTTTCCCAGAAAATGATCGATGCGGAAGATTCGTTCTTCGGGGAAATAGCGGTGCAGAATTCGGTTGAGTTCTTGAGCCGATGCCAAGTCGCGCCCGAAAGGCTTCTCCACCACGACACGCGCATTCTCAGCACAGCCCGACTTAGCCAGCCCTTCGGCTACCGTGCCGAACAAGCTGGGTGGAATCGCAAGGTAATGCAGCGGTTGTTTCGCTGCGCCCAACTCTTTACGGAGTTGGGCGAAAGTTTTTGGATCGTTGTAGTCTCCGTCCACGTAGCGCAAAAGGCCGGTGAGTTTGTTGAACGCGTCCTGGTCGAGGCCGCCGTGCTTTTCGAGGCTATCCTTGGCACGCGCTTTAAGTTGATCAAGGTTCCAACCAGCTTTGGCCACGCCGACGATTGGCAGATTGAACCCTTCATCGCGAATCAAACCCTGCAGCGAGGGAAAGATCTGTTTGTGCGCGAGATCGCCGGTGGCGCCGAAAAACACAAAGGCATCAGACTGGAAATCTGCCATCAGGCCGCTTCCTGTTTACCGGCAGCTTTCTCCTTGTGGCCGCCGAATTCGTAGCGCATCGCCGAAAGTAGCTTGGCAGCATATTCCTCGTTGCCGCGTGACGCAAAACGGGAACTGAGAGCTGCGCTGATAACCGGAGCCGGAATGCCCTCATCCACCGCTGCCTGGATGGTCCAGCGTCCCTCTCCGGAATCCGACACACGGCCCGCAAAATTCGAGAGATCGGGATTTTCTCGCAAAGCCGCGGCCGTCAGATCGAGCAGCCAGGAACCAATCACACTACCACGCCGCCAGACCTCCGCGACCTCCGGTATGTCCATGTCGTATTGATAGAGCTCGGGATGGCGCAGCGGGGTTGTCTCGGCGTCTTCATCGCGCTTCGTCTTGCCCACGTTCGCGTTTTTAATGATGTTGAGTCCCTCGGCAAGCGCGGCCATCATCCCATACTCGATACCGTTGTGGACCATCTTTACGAAGTGACCTGCGCCGTTCGGGCCACAGCGCAAGTAGCCATTTTCTGATGTCGAAGGCTCGCCGGTCCGCCCTGGCGTCCGCGCCGTTGAGCCCACACCAGGGGCCAACGACTTGAAGATCGGATCGAGATGACTCACAATTGCTTCCTCCCCGCCGATCATCAGACAGTATCCCCGCTCCGATCCCCAAACGCCCCCGCTGGTGCCGCAATCGACGTAGTGGATTCCCTTACTCTTCAATTCACCTGCGCGGCGAATATCGTCGTGGTAGTAAGAGTTGCCACCATCGATTACGATGTCGCCGGGTTCCAGCACAGGCGTAAGTGAACTCAATACCGAATCGACCACCGCCGCCGGGACCATCAACCACACAGCACGCGGTTTGCTAAGTTTTTTCGCAAAATCCGCGATGCAGTCGGACGGCTTGGCGCCTTTCGCCACCACATCCTTCACGGCTTGCGGATGCGTGTCAGACACGACGCACTCGTGACCGGCTTTCATCAGCCGTTGCACCATGTTCGAACCCATTCTTCCCAGGCCTATCATTCCGAGTTGCATTCGTTTCCTCCTTATACAGTGGTTTGATGCACAGGAGAGTATTCCCGCTTGGCATTCTGACTCCAAGCGGCGGGGGTAGAACTTCTTTGATTCAGGACCGCGAAGTTGGTGAGATGTGAGGCTGCTCTCGATCGCGCACGGTGCTGCGCATAATCATGTGGATAAAAGGTATTCCAGCGGCATCTTGGAGGCCGAAATCAGCAAATTCCATCTCGACCAATTCCCGAACGCCTTAGGCTTTCTTTGCTCTTGCGGGAGCAGTCAGCGCCACGGCTGCCTCGGCCGTAAGCAAAAGAAAAGTGAATGTCTCCTGCAGGTACAACCGGACTTTCTCATCGGTATGGCTGAGATAGCCGATGGAGACATCCTGGCCGATGTGCAAGTCGAAGTCACCGCCGCGGGTGGTGAGAACGAAGGCGCCGTCAATGGCGGGCGCCCAGATGATTTTGCCTTCGACCAGCCGTTTAACGTGCTCGAGCACGGGATAGCCATAGTCGCTGGTTTCGGCAAGTTCGGTATAAGCGTCAGCGCCAAGAAGAATCGCATACGGGCCGTTGACCCCAACAAGGCGCAACTGGCTTAACGCCTGGGCAAAGGCTTCCGGATACTTCCGCACATCGGCAGGCAGGGATTTTTTCGGATTGCTGGTGCCCTGGCGCACGCCCTCAATGCCAGCCGCAGCGTAGCCTTCGAAAATAGCGCGGTCTTCGGAGAAGGCGAGCTGGCGGGCGGCGTCTTTTGCCGGCTGCCAGTCGGAGTCATTAGCGCCGCGTTCGACATCGTCAATCATCTGGCGGCCGAGTTCGAAGGGGACACGCAATTCCACTAGGGCCTTTACGTCGCGCTGGCGCGCGACTACGCCTTTGCCCGGTGCATCAATCGGATTTAGATGGCCCGTTCCCACGGCTGAGAAAGCTACTCCTCCCCCGACCTCAACATCCACCACGCGGCGGCCGGCGAGATAACGCTTGATGGTGCGCGACGTTTCCTCTTCGATTTGGCTCCATGCGGCATCAGAAATCGGAGCGAGTTCGCGATGCAGGTTATTCATGGGAATTTTCTCCTTTTAAGGAACCTATGCCAAGTGAACCATTCTTGGATGGCGTAGCCGAGGCGGACGTTTCAGCCGCAGCGCCAGCCACTGATGGCGGACCCGGTGAGATATCGTCGAGGAACGTCCCGGTCGGGACAAAGAACAGATTTCCCGTGACTGCGGTGCTGAAGTCGAGGATGCGATCGTAATTACCGGGCGGATTGCCAATGAACATGTTTTCGAGCATCTGTTCGATGGTGCGGGGCGAACGGCTATAGCCGATGAAGTACGTGCCGAATTCGCCTGTGCCAGGACGGCCAAAGGGCATGTTGTCGCGCAGAATTTTCACTTCTTTTCCATCTTCCACAATTGTAGTCAGCGCGTTGTGTGCCGAGGTTGGTTTGACCGAATCATCGAGCTCGATATCAGAGACTTTTGTACGGCCGATAATTTTTTCCTGAGCTTCGGTGGGGATCTTGTTCCAGGCATTCAGATTGTGCAGATATTTTTGAACAATTACGTAGCTTCCGCCAGCGAATGCCGGATCTTCATCGCCAATGAAGACGGCGTCGGCGGCTGCGCTGCCCGTGGGATTTTCGGTCCCATCCACAAAGCCCAGAAGATCGCGTTCGTCGAAGTAGCGGAATCCCTGGACTTCGTCTGCGGTGGTAACAGCGCCGTCGAGCCGGGCCATAATTTGTGTGGCCAGCTCGAAACAGAGGTCCATACGCCTGGCCCGGATATGAAAGATCAGGTCGCCTGGGGTCGAAACAGCATGCCGAGGGCCGGAGCGGAACTCACGGAAAAGATGAAGTTCGGCCGGACGCGGTGAGCCGAAGAGGCGGTCCCAGGCCTGGGAACCGAAACCCATGACACACGAAAGAGTCCCTTCGGGGGAGCGAAAACCCACGGCGCGCAGGAGCGCGGAGAGATCTGCACAGAGGGAGAGAACCTGGGCGTTATTTTCATCGCCCGGATTGATTGTAACGACGAGAAAGATTGCGCTGCTGGTGAGCGGAGAGGCAACGGCCTGCGATACGACGACCGGGGCCGAGGCTTGCGCGTTGATGGTATTGGACGCCATTGGAATGATTACCTGCGCGGAGGCAAGAAAATCACCTTCCGAGCCGTCACCCGCTCGAGGGCAATCAGCGGAAGCGACAGCTTACCAGACGCGGCACGCGTTGAGCCAGCGGAATGTAAGTGATCGGCTCGACCGCCGAAGAACTTGCGCATACCTGTAAGTCATTGAAGAATCAGAGAGAGCGGACGACGAGAGGAAATCCAATCCAAACCGCGCGTTGATGAATCTAATGTCTTATGCGCCACCAAAGACGCGTCATTCGGTTCGTCGCAATCATTCAGTCAATTCTTTTCCTCGTGCATGTACTCTTCTACCAAACATGGACTTTCGGGGCGGATATCAACTTGCACTCCCGACTTTGGCTCCAAATCACACTCGGCGTTTTGTCCATGAGTTTTGTTGCGGCTTCGCTGCTCGCCTTCCGCTACACGAATGCCGTAGTGCGTGTCTTCTATAAAGCGGCGGCAATTTGGGTAGGGCTGGTGAGTTTTCTGTTTTTAGCGTCGATCGCTTCGTGGATTGTATTCGCGCTGGCACGAGTATCTGGTTTGAATGTGAACTTCCACGCGATGGTAGAGGTCCTCTACGCGACCGCGGGAGTCGCCGGACTGTATGGCGTTTTCAACGCGAGCTGGACAAGAATCACGCGGACCACGGTGCGCCTGGCAAACTTGCCTGAGGCGTGGCGCGGACGCACAGCGGCCTTGATCAGCGATGTGCATTTGGGGCATGTCCGCAATAGTAGTTTTTTGCGGCGTATGGTGGGCAAGATTCTGAAAGAAGCGCCCGATCTCATTTTCATCGCCGGCGATTTATTTGATGGCACGGCAATTAATGCGAGGGAGGCGGCGCAGCCCTTGCAACAGCTTAAAGCGCCGCATGGCGTGTACTTTGTAGCGGGAAATCATGATCAATTTCGCAACGATGGCGAATTTATGCAAGTGGTCGCCGCCACCGGCGTACGCGTATTGAGTAACGAAAAAGTAGAAGCCGACGGCTTGCAGATTATCGGAGTACCTTACGGCAACGCCACACAGGATGGCCATCTGGCCTCAGTGCTGGACGGCGTAAGCATTGACCGCGAGCGGGCCAGCATTTTGCTGACGCACGCTCCCGACCGGCCACATATTGCCGAAGCCGCGGGCATTTCCTTGCAGCTTTCTGGACACACGCACCTCGGGCAATTCGTTCCATGGAGCTGGCTGACCCGGCGGATTTACCGGCAGTTTGTTTATGGCCTCAGCCGAATTGGGAAGATGCAAGTTTTCACTTCCAGCGGCGCAGGCACATGGGGACCACCGCTCCGCCTGGGCTCGAATCCGGAGATTGTTGTCCTCGAATTCCTCTAAAGTGCGCTGAAATCCCGCCCATATCAGGTAAAAAGCAATCCCGCCATGGGACCTCTCGGCTAGATTTGTTCACTTTTGCGGGCGAGAAGCCAAGGAAGCCGCATCTAAACTTATTGGCCGTCTAGCACTTTTCCCGATTTACAATGAATTTCCTGCGTTGTTGAGCATCGTGAGTCGTTTTGCTGCATGTGACAAGTTTGATTGACCCTATGCGTTTACGGCGCTTTCCCATAGCCGCGCTGGTGGCGGCGTTGTTCCTGCAATTCGCGGGAACAGCGCACGGGCAAAGCACCCCCACGCTTATTACTCTTGATCAGGCCATTGATCTCGCGCTGGCCCACAACCATGCGATCAAAGCCAACCAGACCTTGATTCTGCAAAATCAGGCGCAGGAAATTACGGCCAATCTGCGACCCAATCCAACGCTGAGTGCGGACAGCCAGTTCATTCCTTTCTTCAGCCCGCAGGATTTCTCCGGTGACAACCTGAACGAGACGCAGCAATTCGATGTCGGCATCGGCTATTTGTTTGAACGGGGACACAAGCGCCAGCACCGGCTGCAAGCGGCACGCGACCAGACGGCGGTGACGCGGGCGCAGGTGACCGATGCCGAACGTACGCTGGCCTTTAATGTGGGGCAACAGTTTGTCAGCGTGTTGCTGGCGGAGTCCACACTGCAATTCGCCACACAGGACCTAAAAGGATTTCAGCAGACCCTCGACATCAGCCAGGAGCAGTTCAAAGCGGGATACATCGGCGAGGGCGATTTTCTCAAGATCAAGCTGCAATTTCTTCAATTCCAAACCGACGTCTCCTCCGCGCGGCTGGCGAAAGTGCAAGCTTTGGTTGGATTGCGGCAATTGCTGGGATACAACGCCGTGCCGGAGAATTTCGACGTGGTCGGCGATCTGGCCTATCAGCCGCTCAAGGCCAATGTTGACGATTTGCAAACGAAAGCGCTACAGCAACGGCCGGATTACCACGCGGCTGTATTGGGCGTGACGGCGGCGCAGAGTCAAATTGGACTGGCGAAGGCGAATGCCAAAGTGGATGTAAATGGAACGTACGATTTCACCCACGTCTCAGGCGAGAATACCGCATCAATTTTCGTCAATTTTGACTTGCCGATTTTCAATCGCAATCAGGGGGAGATCGCTCGCACGAATTATGCGCTCACGCAGGCGCAGGAACAGGAGCTGGCGGCGAGCGATCAGGTTCTGTCCGACGTATCGGTCGCGTATGAAGCCGTGAAAAGCAATGATGAAATCGTGCAGCTCTACACATCGGGCTACCTCCAGCAAGCGCAGGATTCGCGCGACATCAGCGAATATGCGTACAAGCGCGGCGCCGCCAGTCTCCTTGATTTCCTTGATGCCGAGCGCAGTTACCGCGCAACTCAGCTGGCCTACCGGCAGGCTTTGGCGGCATACATGACCGCACTCGAACAATTGAAAGAAGCCGTAGGAACGAGGAACCTGCCATGAACCGGAGAAACAGAATGCATCTCTGGCTGTCCGCCGGCGCTTTGTTTGTCACATTCACGCTCGCGGGATGCCAGAGCAACCGTTCCAATGTTTCCACGTACGCAAAAACGGCCAACGACGCGGAGCTGTTCACCATTCCGCCAGAGCAGATGGCACATGTGCAGGTCGTCACCATACAGCCAGCCGCGCTTTCTCGCACGCTGCGGCTCACGGGAGCAGTGGCTTATAACGGTTTCCGGACTACTCCGGTCATTACACAGGTCAGCGGGCCCGTGAGCCGCGTCGTGGTCGTGCCGGGGCAAAAAGTGAAACAAGGCGAACCAATGCTCTATGTGGCCAGCCCGGATTACTCGCAGTTGCGTACGAACTATCTTAAGGCGCGAGATGCATATGCTCTGGCACACAAAGCCAACGTGCGGGCACAGGACTTGTATGAGCACAAAGCAATCGCCGAGCAGAACCTGGAGCAGGCGGAATCCGCCGAAGTACAGGCGAGCGGCGATCTAGCCGCAGCGCAAGCGGCGTTGAAAGTGATGGGAATCACGGATCCGGATGCGCTGGTCAATTCCCCGCCTTCGTTTGAAGTTCCCGTCAAAGCACCCATCACTGGTGAAGTCGTGGAACAGGACGTGGCCGCAGGACAACTGCTGCAACCCGGCACGACCCAATGCTTCATGATTTCCGATACGAGCAACGTTTGGGTGCTGGTGAATATTTATCAGAAAGACCTACCCTATGTGCGGGCGGGAGATACCGTCGCCATTCAGACCGACGCCTATCCTGACACATTTCAAGGGCGCATCTCTTATGTTGCAGCCTCTCTGGACCCCAACACGCGCACCCTGCAAGCCCGCATTGATACAAACAATCCCGGCGAGAAACTCAAAAAAGACATGTATGTCACTGCCACGGTCAACGCGGGCACAATCGCAAATGCGATTGCGGTGCCTGACGCGGCGGTATTGCGCGACAACGAGAACCAGCCATTTGTATATGTTGCCGAGTCGTCCAACCAGTTCGGACGACGCCCAGTCACGCTGGGAGAAAGCACGAACGGCAAGACCGAAATCACGAGCGGTTTGAAATCGGGCGACCAAGTGATTGGCGATGGAAGTCTGTTTCTCCAGTTTGCAAATTCGCTGCAACGCTAGATGTAAAAGAAGGAACGCGGTCGAGCAACGGAAATGATCGAATGATCCATCGAATCGTCCAGGCGGCACTGCGGCAAAGATTTCTGGTGCTGATGTTGACCGCGTTTATTACGGTCGGCGGCATCATTTCGTTTCAGCGGATGCCGGTGGACGCCTATCCAGACCTTTCGCCCCCACAAGTTGAAATCATTACGCAGTGGCCCGACCACGCCGCGGAGGAAGTCGAGCGGTTGGTGACGCTGCCGCTGGAACTCGAAATGAATGGCGTGCCCCACATGGTTGTGATGCGCTCCATCTCGCTTTATGGGCTCTCCGACATTATTCTGACTTTTGAAGACAGCACGAACGATTATTTCGCCCGGCAAATCGTATTCGAACGGCTGGCGCAAGCGACGCTGCCCAGCGGTGTAGCGCCCAGCATGGCGCCTCTTTTCAGCCCCAGTGGATTGGTGTACCGCTATGTGCTTGAGAGCCCGGACCGCAGTCCGCAAGAACTAAAGACGATCGAAGACTGGGTGGTCGAGCGGGCGTATCGCTCAGTGCACGGTGTGGCTGACGATTCAGGTTTCGGCGGCACGGTCATGCAATATCAGGTGCTGCTGGATCCGGCCCGGATTTATGGTTACCACCTCACCGTCCCGCAGGTCACGGCGGCACTGGCGGCAAATAATGCCAATGCCGGCGGCGGATTCTATTCCCAGGGCGGCCAGTTTTACTATGTTCGTGGGATTGGCCTGGTGCGAACGACCGACGACATTGGCAACATCGTCGTCGGGGCCAATAAAGGCGTACCCATTCGTGTACGCGACGTGGGCGAAGTAACAATTGGGCACGCGCCGCGGCTCGGCGAATTTGGCTTTCAGAAAAATGACGACTCGGTCGAGGGGGTCATTCTCATGCTCCGCGGCGAGCAGACGCAGAATGTCCTTAAAGGCGTAGAAGCGAAAACGGAAGAGCTCAACAAGCAGATTCTGCCGCCGGATGTAAAGATCCATCCTTATTACGATCGCAGCGAGCTCGTGGACTTGACTACGGACACGGTAGAGACCAACCTCCTCCGCGGCATGGTACTGGTGCTGATTGTGCTGATGTTTTTTCTGGTCAGTGTGCGCGCCGCCATCATTGTTGCCATCACCATTCCGCTGTCGCTGCTGTTCGCCTTCATAGTTCTGCATGCGCATGACGTTGCAGCCAATCTCCTTTCCATTGGGGCTATTGATTTCGGCATCGTCATCGACGGCACCGTCGTCATGATGGAAAACATCTATCGCGAGTTGGCTCTGCGTGAAGGACAAAGTTATCAGCTTAAGGACGTCATTCTACTGGCCGCGAAAGATGTGGATCGGCCCATCTTCTATTCGGTCGCGGTGATTCTGGCGGGATATTTGCCGATTTATGCCCTGAGCGGTCCGGCCGGAAAACTGTTTCATCCCATGGCTGAGACTATGTCGTTCGCGCTTGGTCGGATCGCTCATTCTCACACTGACGCTGGTTCCGGTCCTGGCGTCATATTGGTTCAGGAGCGGCGTGAAGGAGAAAGTAAATCGTCCCTATGAATGGATGAAAAGAAAATATGCCCAGCAGCTCGATTGGGCACTGGATCGTCCCAAAACCACGATTGCGATCGCGACCCTGATTTTCGGGGCAACCTTGCTGCTGGTGCCTTTCATTGGGGGCGAATTCATGCCTCACCTTGATGAAGGTGCGCTGTGGGTGCGGGCAACCATGCCCTATACGATTTCTTTCGAAGAAGCCAGCAGAATTGCGCCGCAGGTTCGCGACATCCTGATGTCCTATCCGCAAGTGACGGTCGTCGGCTCGGAGCTCGGCCGCCCGGATGATGGTACCGACCCGACGGGCTTTTTCAATTGCGAATTCTATGTGGGATTAAAGCCCTATAAAGATAAATCGTGGAGCGGCAGCGTTAGCGACAAGAAAGAACTCATCGAGTCCATCAACAAGAAGCTGACGGCATTTCCCGGAATTATTTTCAATTACACCCAGCCAGCGGAAGACGCTGTGGACGAAGCGCTTACTGGATTGAAGAGTTCGCTGGCAGTGAAAGTCTACGGCGACGATCTGAATGTGCTGCAAGACAAGGCCATCCAGATCAAAAACACGCTGGCGAGAGTGCCGGGATTCACGGAACTGACCGTGGTACGCGAGTTGGGCCAACCCAGCCTGCTGATTGACGTGGATCGAGACAAGATTGCGCGTTACGGAATCAATGTGGCCGATGTGGAAGCGGTGATTTCGGCCGCAGTCGGTGGCCAGGCGGTCACGCAGGTCATCCAGGGAGAAAAGCTGTTCGATCTTGTTGTTCGCATGCAGCCGCAGTTCCGCAGCAACGCGACCGAGATCAGCAATCTTCTTGTGGGCACGCCTGATGGGCAACAGATTCCGCTCAGCCAGCTTGCCAAGATTAGTCAGGGAAACGGCGCATCCTTCATTTATCGCGAGAACAACTCCCGGTACATCGGGGTGCAGTACAGCATTGAAGGCCGCGACCTGGAACGCACGGTCCGCGATGGCCAGGCGGCGGTCAGCAAAGCCGTCGCGCTACCGCAAGGTTACCGGATGGATTGGGGCGGCGAATACAGCCAATTTCTTGAAGCTCGCGCGCAGATGTACATCATTGGCCCGTTAGCGATTGGGCTGATTTTCATGATTCTGTTTGCGCTCTATGGCAATTTCAAATTTCCAGTGACGATTGCCCTGGGTGTGATCATGACCGAACCTGTAGGGGCACTGGTAGCACTGAAGCTCACCAATACGCCATTCAGTGTCTCCTCGGTGCTGGGGCTATTGGCATTGTTAGGTGTTTCGGTCGAAACGGCCGTCATTCTAGTGTCGTACATCAATAAATTGCGTCAGGAAGGAATGGACATTCGCACCGCAACCCGGGAAGCTTCCCTCTTGCGGTTGCGGCCCATCATGATGACGGCGCTGGTCGCTTGCCTCGGCCTGCTGCCAGCCGCGCTCTCAACAGGCATCGGCTCCGATACACAGAAGCCTTTCGCCATTGTGATTGTCGCGGGATTAATTTCGCGCCTATTCATTGGCTTCTTCGTCAACCCTGTGCTTTATGAAATGGTAGCGAGTGAAGGCGACGTTCTTCAGGTTTGAGGCCACTGGCGCACCAAGCGGCGAGAATGGTCAACTTGCAGGAGAGGCTTTTTCCTGTGCGCGCTGGCGGTATAAGGTCGGCACTACCTCCGCGGCCATCGCTTTCGTATCAAGCGGTAGAGCAAGAAATTCCTCAATACGTTGCGACGCTCGTAGAGGATCACCCAGCACCTCATGATATTGCATGCGTAGCACCGACGTTTCGGGTTTGCTCTTCAACCACACTTCCACTTGTTTCAGATGGCCTTCGAAAGCCTTGAGCAGCGCCACGTCGTCCATCGGTGCGCCAGCGCTTCCGCGACGCCGAATCATTTCCGCCTGCGAAGCCAGCACTTCGCGTAAAGGCCGTTCCATAAAGATAATACGATAGCTGCGATTCGCCGGAAGCGCCAGAAGAAGTTGTGAAATGCACTTCACGGCACGGCCTTCGGCCTGATCAATTAATGCGGGCTGCTTAGGAATCTGCTTGATCGCCTCCCATTCATAATAGCCGCGAGGGTTGTCGTCGTCGGCTTTCCGTTCACCGTCGGTGAGAACGGGCATGCCGCCAGCCGTAAGCATTTGCATCATCAAGGATGTACCGCAGCGGGGCAAGCCGGAAACAATTGTAATCACACTAAGATTTTATCAGTGCCCAATGAAGAATGAAGCAAGACGGATCCTACGCCTGCGGCACCGCGACTTGATTTTGTCTTCGCTTTCGAAGTTGGAGGTAAATCTCTCTATGTCTGGCAGCTTTTTCTGGATCACCGCCAGGCTGTACATACAAAGTCGCAAGCCAGCGATGCGCAGCCAGCAATCCGGGCAACATGGTTGCAGCCGTCTCAAAAGCAAGGCTCGCCCGTTCGCGGTGACCGAGACGGGCGAGCGCAACGCCGAGATGAAAATGGCCGGCGGGAAGAAAGTGTTGTAGACCGACTGCCACGAGGGCTGACTCAGCCGCTTCTTCATTTCTACGCTGGCGAAGGCGCACCATCGCAAGACCGAGATGGGCCTCGGGGCTATCGCCATCGATTTCGAGGGCGCGGAGAAACGCGCGCTCCGCATCGGCATGAGACCCTGATCCAGAAGAGGATTGATGACTTTCCAATCGGCGGCGTCCCATCCGATGAGCAGGACCTTGCGGGCGGCAGGAGTACTCATAGCATTTGCTTCCCAAGTGAGTATACGGTAGAGCGACTCTGTGGATGCGCGGGTGAAAGTGCAGGTCAGGCGGGCACTCCCGCGAGGTATCATAAGCGTATGCTGAAGCAGACGTTTGCGTTTCGCAGGTCTCAAACCGTGGGAATGCTTGCCCCATGGATCATTGGAATTGCCTGCGTGGTCTCGAACGCGGCAACCCAACCATCAGGCAGGATTCGCGGCGTGGTATCTGACGAAAGGGGCAGACCGGTTGCGGGAGCAACGGTTTATGCGACGCAGGTGGACAGCACCGACGGAAATGAAAAATCCACTCATAGCGGTGAAAAGGGCAGCTTTGTAATCATCGGCCTAAAGTGGGGTAAGTATCTGGTTACAGCGGAGAAAATAGACGCTGGCTACCCGCGTACTCCATCCAAGTTTTATGGCAACTATAAGGCAGCGCGCGTTCAGGAGATCTCTATAAAAAAACCTGCCGCCAGCGTTCAGATCGGGTTTCACGGGAAAGTTCCTGCGATGACCGGTACTGTAATCGACGACGAAGCTTCCGTCCCTATTCCTGCCACATTCTTCTTTCGCTACGCCACGGACCCTTCGAATGTCATGGTGGCAGAGACCCAACCGAACTATCACATTTTATTGCCAGCCAATGTCCGCCTGACCTTAGAGGTATCTTCCCTCAACCATAGGACTTGGTATTATCCGGGTACGAACGAGGCCGCAAAAAAAACCACGTTTCAGTTAAGCCACGGGCAGGAACTCAAGCTGAATATCCGTTTGGACAACACCTCGCAAGATTGCGCCTGCCTCGACCGTCCGCAACGCTGGGGCCTCGGCCCAGATTCCCCCGCATTTCAGTGGCATGAATTGCAAGATGAAGCCCGCGGACAATCATGCACACCTCATTCCGGCTCCGAAAACATACGGGAGCTTACTATGGCGATGCAGTAATCAACAATCTACGACCGCGCCGAGGAACCCAGCAGTTCCGCCTCCGACACGAAGTGGTTCCGCGCCCGGGTCTGAGCGTGCGACGGCGGCAGAATGGAAACGGTAGGCAGTTCACCGCGAATCATTGCGACTTCATCGCAACGGTCATAGCGAGGGCAAACACAACAATCTTTTGACACCTTGTCTGGCAGATCATCGCGATGAACGGCAGAAAAGCCCATGCGGGCAAAGAATTCCGGTGCTCGTGTGAACAGACAAATCGAATCCACGTGCTGTTGCTTCGCTTCGGCAAACAGGGCGCGCACGAGTTTGCTGCCTCCGCCGTGGCCTTGATACTCCGGATTCACCGTGATGGATCGGATCTCAGCAAGGTGCACTCCGTAAAGATGCAGCGCTCCGCACCCGATGATGCGGCCTTCGTCCTCGAGCACGACAAAGTCGCGGACGTTCTCGCATATCTCCGCGAGTGTGCGCGGCAGCAATGTGCCGTCACCGGAATAATTGCAGATAAGTTCATGAATCTGTTTTGCATCCGGCAGAATCGCCTTACGCGTGCGCATGCACACCTCCTCGACTGGTCTTAACTCGCAATGACTCCACTCGCCGGCGCGCTTGGGCCAAGGCCTCGCGCACACGCGGAGCGGCCGTGCCTCCGAGGACATTGTGAATGGAGATGACGGATTCCAAACTTAAGTGTTCGTAAATATCTTGCGCGAATGCCGGATGCAAAGCCTGCCAATCTCTAATTGGCAGGTCTTCGAGGCGGCAATGCCGTTGCAGGCACAATCGCACAGCCTTGCCGACAACTTCATGCGCCAGACGGAAGGGCACGTCTTGCTTGACTAGATAAGTCGCCGCCGCCCATGCGTTCATAAAGCTCGATTGTGCGGCCTCGGCCATGCGTTCGTAATTGAATTCCACGGTACGCATCCAACCAGCGATTAGGGGCAGAAGCGCCATCACCGTTTCAGTTGCTTCAAAGAGTGGCTCCTGCATTTCCTGCAAGTCTTTGTTGTAGGCGAGCGGCAAACCCTTCAATGCAATTTGCAGAGACATCGCATTGCCAACTACGCGACTGACTTTCGCCCGCGTTAGTTCGAGCAAATCAGGGTTTTTCTTTTGCGGCATGGCGCTGCTGCCCGTGGAATACGCTTCCGGCAGCTGGATAAAGTTGTATTCCTGCGAGGAGAACAGAATCATCTCCTCCGCCCAGCGGCTCAGATGCAACGCCATGAGAGCAAGATCATTCACGAACTCGATCGCAAAATCGCGGTCGGCTGTGGCGTCTATGCTGTTGGAGGTCGGTGCATCGAATCCCAGTTCTTCTGCCATCTCTTCACGATTGAGCGCCAGTGTTGCACCGGCAACCGCGCCGGAGCCCAATGGAGAAACATTCAACCGCTTGCGGCAATCGGCGAGGCGGCTGGCATCGCGCAGAAACATTTCGACGTAGGCCAGCAACCAGTGCCCAACGAACACGGGTTCCGCGCGCTGCAAGTGAGTGTAGGCCGGCATAGCGGCATTTCCCGCCTGCTCGGATCGCTCAATGAGCGATTCACAGAGTGTCGCCGTCTCCATCACCAATTGATCAATCGCCGCCCGGACGTAGAGCCGTAAATCGGTGGCTATCTGCTCGTTGCGGCTGCGCCCGCTATGGAGCTTATAGCCCACGTCGCCGATGAGGCCGACGAGTCGTTTCTCGACAAAGTGATGCACATCTTCCGCGTCTTCATCGTTGAGAAACTCGGGCGAGAGCAGAACCTGTTTCCCAATATCTTCGAGACCCTGAAGAATAGCGATGAGTTCCCCTGCTGTCAGAATGCCCGTCGCGTTCAAGGCCCGGGCGTGGGCGCTGCTCGCGGCTAGTTCGTGCGACAGCAGCCTGCAGTCGAATGCAAACGACCGTTGCCAGCGTTCGAATGCGGGATCGAGCGATCCACCGAATCTCCCAGACCACATTTTCATTACGACGCGACCTCGGATTTCTCGGCGACTTTGGCCAACTCCGCGTTCAAGCTGGCACGCGAACGCGAAGGCAGTCCCAGAATTCGGATGAATCCCGCCGCATCCTTCTGGTCGTAGCTGTCGCCCATGGTGAACGAAGAAAGGTCAGTGCGATAAAGCGAATACGCCGACTCGCGGCTGACTACGGAAACATTGCCTTTGTAAAGCGAGAGCGTCGTCGAGCCAGTGATGTTTTTCTGCGTGCTGGCCACAAAAGCATCCAGAGCCTCGCGCAGCGGCGTGAACCAAAAACCGAAATAAACCAGCTCGGCATACTTCAAGCCGATCTCCTGTTTGAAATGGCTCAAGTCGCGTTCGAGGCAAAGCGCTTCGAGTTCACGATGGGCCGCGATCAGCAGCGTTCCACCGGGAGTTTCATAGCATCCGCGCGATTTAATGCCCACAAAGCGGTTCTCCACCAGATCAATTCTGCCGATGGCGTTTCGCGCACCGATCTCGTTCAACAATTCCAGCAGCGAAACCGGATCCAATGGCATATCGTTCACGGAAACCGGCACACCACTCTGGAAGCCGATCTTCACCTGCTCCTCCCGGTCCGGAGCATCTTGCGGCGAGCGTGTCCACTGCCACGTGCTTTCAAGCGGCGCGTTGCCTGCATCTTCCAATTCGCCGCCCTCATGACTGATGTGCCAAAGATTGCGGTCGCGGCTGTGAATCTTCTGGCGGCTGGCTTCCACGGGAATAGCGCGCTTCTCCGCGTAATCGAGGCAGTCCTCACGGGATTTCAATGCCCATTCACGCCACGGCGCGATGACCTTAAGCTCAGGGGCCAATGCCTGATATGTCATTTCAAAACGCACCTGGTCATTGCCCTTTCCGGTGCATCCATGGGCGACTGCGGTTGCGCCCTCGCGCAATGCGACCTCGACTTGATGTTTGGCAATAACTGGCCGCGCGAGTGACGTGCCGAGCAAATATTTGTGTTCATACACGGCGCCAGCTTGGAGCGCGGGGAACACGTAGCCCCGTAGAAATTCTTCGCGCAAATCTTCGACAATGACTTTACTCGCGCCGGTTTTATACGCCTTTTCGACCACGGCTTCGATGTCGTCGCCCTGGCCCACATCGCCGACCATCGCAATTACATCGCATGCATAATTTTCTTTGAGCCACGGAATAATAATGGAGGTATCGAGGCCTCCGGAATATGCGAGAACAACTCTCTGATTAGGCATGCGCGCTCCTCGCGGGACGGCGGTTCCCCGCTCCCAGTAATAAATAAAGAACTGCTTTCTGAACGTGCAGGCGGCTTTCCGCCTGGTCGAATACGACTGATTGCTCAGAATCAATCACAGAATCTGTAACTTCCTCTCCCCGATGCGCTGGGAGACAGTGCATGAACAATGCGCCCGGCGCGGCTTTGGCCATGAGTTCGTCATTGACCTGATAAGGTGCAAAAACGGGATTGCGTGTCTCCGTCTCCTTCTCCTGGCCCATACTCACCCAGGCGTCGGTATAGACGGCATCGGCCCCGCAGACGGCTTCATCCGGATCGGTGGACAACTCGATTTCAGCGCCGGTTTTCCGGGCAATTTGTAATGCATCGGCCACAATCTGCGCATCGAGCTCGTAGCCAATCGGTGTCGCCACGCGGATTTTTGAACCCAGACAAGCGCAAGTCAAAATCAGAGAATGGGCGACGTTATTGCCATCACCAACATAGGCTAGGCGGATATTTTTCAAGTCCCCGAATCGCTCTTGCAGAGTGAAATAGTCGGCCAACGCCTGGCAAGGATGCTCGGCATCGCTTAGCGCGTTAATAACCGGGACGGAAGCATGTTGCGCCATGGTTTCAATCATTTCCTGGGAGAATGTGCGCAATACGATTACATCGACCCAACGCTCAAGATTGTGCGCAATGTCGCTAAGCTTTTCGCGAGCATCGATGCGATATTGTGTCTGGTCTACAAACATCGCCGTGCCGCCCATGCTCACCATGCCCGCCTCGAGCGTGAGGCGCGTGCGCAGCGACGGCTTCTCGAAAAACATGACCATCTGTTTGTTCGCGAGCGCGCCGCGAAAGTCCTGCGGGCGCTCCTTGATGATCCCCGCGAGGTCCAGTACGGCTTTGACCCCTTCAGGTCCCAGATCTCGAATGGACACCACGTCCGGGCACCAGAAAGGTGGAGCGCTGGCAATCGGCTCACGCGTGCTATTCAAGGCATTCGTGTTCTGACGGTTCATCTAGTTCTGTTTCCTCTTCGCTTTCTTTGGATTAGCCTTATCATGCGACTTTTGTGCAGTTGCATTTTGCTGCAATGCCGAATCCAGCGCGGCGATCAGTTGATCCACATGCTTCTTTTCGACAATGTACGGGGGCAAAAAACGCAGCACGGTTTCATGGGTACGGTTAATAAGAATTTTCTCCTTCAATAGTTGCGTGACGACTGCTTTGGCGAGCTCGGCCGAGTCCAATTCCATGCCCAGCATCAAGCCCTTGCCGCGAACCTCCCGAACGCTGCCGTGTTTCTTTTGCAGACTCTTGGTCTGCGCATGAAAATAATTCCCGACTTCGTTCACGTGGCCAAGCAATCCATCGAGTTGGCGCAGAAACTCAAGCGCGACCGCGCAAGCCAGGGGCCCTCCGCCGAACGTCGTGCCATGCATGCCGGGGTGCATCGCGCGCGAAACCCGGTTCGTAGTGAGAAAAGCGCCGAGCGGCAAACCAGCCGCCAGCGGTTTCGCCACCGTCACAATATCGGGTTGAACACCGTAATGCTGGTAGGCAAAATAGCGGCCCGTACGACCGAGCCCTGATTGAATTTCATCCAGGATTAGCAGCGCACCACTATCTTTCGTTAACTTCCGGGCTGTGCGCAGAAATTCCGTGCTCACGGGGCGAATTCCGCCTTCGCCTTGGATTGTTTCCAAACAAATCGCGCAAACGCTCGCGTCGAATTTTCGCTTTAGGTCTTCGACGTCGTTGAACTTCACGAACTCCACACCCGGCAGCACCGGGGCGTACGGCTCGCGGTATTTCGCCTGACCAGTCGTGCTCAACGATCCGTAGGTACGACCGTGAAAAGAATTTTCCAGCGCCAGAATGCGCCACTTCGGCTTGTGGCCGTTCGGATTTTCCGTGCGGGCATACAGCCGGGCCAGCTTCAAAGCGCCTTCCCATGCTTCGGTCCCGCTGTTGGAAAAAAAGACGCGATCAAGGCCGGAGATTTGTGCGAGTTTCTTCGCCAGTTCGCCTTGATATTCATTGAAGTACAAGTTGGAGAGGTGAATGACCCGTCCGGCCTGCTTTTTCAGCGTGCGTAAAATGGCGGGGTGAGCGTGGCCCAGGGCATTGACGCCAATGCCGCTCAGAAAATCAAGATAGCGCTTTCCTTCTGCGTCCCAAAGATAGACGCCACGGCCTTTTTCAAACAAAATCTTGTGACGGTCATATGTGGGCAGGAGCAAACTTTCTTCATTGCGCATGACGGAAGTCAAACTCATTGCGTCACCTCCGTTCCACAATTCAGGTTGCTGGAGTAGAACTGCAACAGCGCTTCGACTTGTTCTGCCGGCAAAATGCGTACCCGTTTTACTCCTTGGCGGAGAGCTGTCGTGCACGCTTCAAGTTTGGGCAACATGCCACCAGCGATAACCGAATCCGCAATCAATGCCGGCAATTCCGAGGTGTTCAGCCAGGGAATCACGATACCTTGCGCATTTTTGACGCCCGGAACATCGGTGAGAAAAATGAGGGCATCGGCTTCGCATGCCGTAGCGCAGGCCGCGGCCATCGTGTCTGCATTCACGTTGTAGTATTCGCCGTCAAGGCCCAGCGCAACTGAAGAAATCACCGGAACACCGCCAGCATTCCACACAACATCCAGCCAACGCGAATCACTGTCAGTAATGTCGCCTACGTAACCTAATTCCATCCCGGGGATTTCCTTTTTTTCAGCCCGAAACATCATGCCGTCGCCGCCGCAAAGGCCGATGGCAGGACACCCAGCAAAAGAGAGCGCCGCCACTAGTTTCTTGTTAACTAATCCCGCAAGCACCATCAGGGCGGCATCGCGAGTCTCGGCGTCGGTGATGCGCAGCCCCTGTACGAACTGGCTCTGCATCCCCATCCGCTTCAGCACACGCGTGAACGCCGCTCCTCCACCGTGCACCACGGCAACCCGGTGGCCCGCATGCGCCAGATTGGCGACGGCTTGGGCACACTTCTGCACCGTATCTACATTCTCGAGCGCCGCCCCGCCAATTTTTACGACGAACTTCAATTCAATCCTTCTTTCTCGCACCACCCATACATCACGTTCATGTTTTGCACGGCCTGCCCGGCCGCCCCTTTGAGCAAATTGTCGAGGCAAGAGATCAGCACCAACCGCTGCCCATCCTTGTCCAGGCAAAACCCCAGGTCGCAATAATTCGTATGCAGCGAGAACTGGATCTCGGGCAGCTTTGGCGAAGGAAACACTCGCACCCAAGGCTTGCCATCGTAAAAACTGCGGAAACATCCCTCAATGTCGCTTGTATTCATCGGCCGCTTGAGGTGCACATAAATCGTGGACAAGATGCCCCGCGGAATCGGCAACAAGTGTGGAGCAAATATCAGGCAACTTGTGTCCAACGCCAACTGCTCTGCAATTTCGCCGGTATGGCGATGATTGAAGACTGCATACGCGGAAAGATTATCGGCCACAGATACAAAATGCGTGCGCGCATTCGGCTCTTTGCCTGCTCCCGATACGCCCGACTTCGAATCGGAAATCACGCCGCGCTCTTCATCCACAATGCCGGCGCTTAGTAACGGCGCCAGTCCAAGAATGATGGATGTCGCATAACATCCGGGATTCGCCACCAGTGCCGCGTTCGCGATACTGTCACGGTGCAGTTCGGGCAAACCATAAACAGCCCGCTGCGTGAGTTCGGCCGCGGTCACCGCGTCCTTATCTTTATCTTTAAATTGATAAATCGCGCGATGTTGGGCCTGCTTCAAACGCCAGGCGCCGCTCAGATCCACGACTCGCAAGCCTTGCGCCATCGCTTCCGGAACCAGGGCGCGCGAAGCATCATGCGGAGTCGCCAAAAAAAGTAGTTCGATTTGCTGACGCTTCAATTCGGCCCAATCCAACGTCTGCATGGGGTACCCACCATTGCCCAAAAATGCTGGAGCGATCTGGGCCAGGTCTGTAGGGCTATGCGTGTCGTTGTTGCGCTGAAGCAACACCGGCTTTTCGAGTCGCGGATGATGCAGAAGAAGGCGCGTCAACTCCTGGCCGGAATAACCAGTCACGCCCATCACTGCGGTTTTGAGTTTGGCGGACACTACGCAATCATTCCCTCGAAACGCTGGGCCAGTTTGTGGGCTGATTTCTTGTCACGGCAAACCATCAGGATCGTATCGTCTCCGGCAATCGTGCCAATCGATTCCGGCCAATCTTTCTCGTCAAGGGCAGCTGCGACCGGCTGGGCACTGCCTACGCTGGTCTTGATCAGCAACAGGTTCTGCGCTGCACGCACCTGCAAAACGAATTCGCGGGCGAGACGGGAAATCGGCGGCAGGGCGGGTTCGCCGGCCGCCTCGGCCTGCGTCAGCATGTAGCCGCCGGGCGTCTTGGCGAGGCCAAGCTCGTGAATGTCGCGCGATAATGTCGCCTGCCCTACGCGGAACCCCTGCTTACCGAGCTCCCGCTGCATGCTTTCCTGACTCGCGACCGGCCCCTGCTTCAGCAGCTCAAGAATCGCTTTTTGCCGTATGGCTTTGCTCATAATGAATAACTATTCACCGTACTGCATAATTATTCATTTCATAATACACGGATTTTCCCGCCAGCACAAGAGAATACGAGGTTGCCTCGGGAGTTACGCGGGCAATCAGCCTCGAGCACGCGGGAAAAATAGAGGAGAAACTATTTTGCGGGAACGACCGCGGTGACTTCGATTTCGACGCGGGCCGCGTCTTCAATCAGCGCCGCAACTTGCACCGCCGTCATTGCAGGATAATGCGTTCCAATAATCTCGCGATACACTCGGCCAATTTCCTTATAAGCGTTCGTGTATTCCTGTTTGTCCACGACATACCACGTCATGCGGACAATGTGTTCTGGGCGCGCATTGGCTTCGGCTAACACTTCAATCACATTCTTCAGCGCCTGCCGCACTTGACCCACAAAATCCGTAGCAGCGAACTGCCCTTGAGCATCCCAGCCAATCATGCCACTCACGAAAATCGTGCGCCCTGAAGCAGCGACGCCGTTAGCATAGCCCTTGGGCCGGGGCCAATGTACAGGTTGCAGGATTTCCATATTGGTCTCTCTCAACGCTCTTAATTCTTGATCGGCATGAAGCGTGCCATGCCGTTGCGCAAGTGGTCAGGAATGGCATGCGCTCGATTGCGCCCTAACTCCATTAAGACAAGTACGAGTTTGCCCATCACGCGTTCAACACCATCCTGCCCGCTAAGCGCGATTTCCAATCCGAAAGAACTTCGGCCCAAACTAGTGACGACTAGCGAAGCGTTCAGCACATCACCCAGAAAACTCGGCGCACGGAAATCGACTTCTAGGTGGACTGTCGGAACGCCCCAGCCCAACTCCGCATGCAATTTAGCAAAAGAGAGATCGAGACCTGTGGCAAACCAATCTTCCACCAGATTGTTGAACATCACGAGGTAGCGCGGATAAAAGACCATGCGCGCATAATCGCAGTCCGCAAAACGCACAAGTATTTCCGAGCGAAAAGGAGATCCCGGCGTGTCGCGATAGGCCGCGGATTTCAAGGAGTCTCGCTTTCTTGAAACGATTTTATGATGCCGCGCGCAATGATGAGTTGCTGCACTTCGGTGGCGCCTTCGTAAATTCTCAACGGCCGAATTTCGCGATAAAGGCGTTCCACTGTCTGGCCCTGAACCACGCCCAGCCCTCCGAAGATTTGCACCGCTGCATCAATCGTTTTCTGTGCAATCTCGGTCGCATACATTTTGGCCATGGCCGCTTCCACAGTCACTCGATGCCCTTTATCGCGCTCCCACGCGGCCCGATAAGTAAGGAGCGCGGCAGCATCAATTTCCGTAGCCATTTCCGCCAGCTTGGCTTGCGTGATTTGAAAATCGGCCAGATTTTGTCCAAACATTTTTCGCGCCGTCGAACGACGCAAGGCTTCATGCAGCGCCCGGCGCGCAAAACCCAGAGCTGCCGCAGCCACCGAAGTACGGAAAACATCTAGTGTCGCCATCGCGATTTTGAAACCTTGACCGGCGTCGCCGAGCCTCTGCGTTACGGGAACCTTGCAATTCTTGAATACAAGACGAGCCAGCGGATGGGGCGCACTTACGGTAATGCGCTCGGCAATTGCAAGTCCAGGAGTCTCGGAGTCCACAATAAAAGCCGTGATGCCCTTCGCTCCCGCAGCTTCTCCGGTACGGGCAAAAACCACATAGAAATCGGCGATGCCTCCGTTGGAAATCCAGGTCTTTTCACCATTGACTTCGTAAACGTCTCCGCGCAAAGTTGCGGCGCATTGCAGGGCGGCGACATCCGACCCAGCTTCGGGCTCGGAGATCGCAAAGGCGGCAATGGCTTTGCCCTCTCTTACCGGGGACAGATATTTCTTCTTTTGAGCTTCGCTTCCGAATAGTGTGATTGCGCCCGAACCCAGTCCTTGCAACGCGAAGGCGAAATCCGCAAGCCCTGAGTGCCACGCCAGCGTTTCGCGCAAAATACAAAGCGCGCGCGTATCAATTTCATCGGCTGCCGCGCCATACTCAACGCCGCCTATCGCGTATTTCAACCAGCCCGCAGCGCCGAGCTGGTCGACGAGCTGGCGGCACGCAGCATCAACGCCTTCGCCATGTCCCTCAGATTCTTGGGCGATATTTCTCTCCGCCCAGGCTTTTGCCTCTGCGGCCAAAGCTCTATGGCAATCTTCAAAGAATGGCCATTCGAAATGGTTGGGTGGCGGCAAGTTCAATTTCCCTCGAACTCTGGTTTTTCTTTGGCCGCGAAAGCGTGATACGCACGGTGAAAGTCATTCGTGGCCATGCAAATCGCCTGTGCCTGCGCTTCCGCCTCGATCGCCTGTTCGACGCCCATATTCCATTCCTGCTGCAACATATTTTTCGTCATCGAATGCGCAAACGTCGGCCCACCCGCAAGGTCCTTCGCGAACTGCGACGCGTCAGCCAGCAGCGTGTCCGGCGCGCACAGGCGATTGAAAAATCCCCAGCGTTCCGCTTCTTCCCCCAACATATTGCGTCCCGTGTAGAGCAACTCCGACGCTCGACCCTGCCCGATGACGCGCGGAAGCAAAGAACAAGCGCCCATATCGCACCCGGCGAGCCCGACGCGAGTGAATAGAAATGCAGTTTTGCTGCGGGCCGTTCCGAAGCGAATATCCGACGCCAACGCCAGGATGGCCCCTGCCCCGCAACAAATGCCATCCACGGCAGCGATGATAGGCTGTGGGCACGCACGCATTGCTTTCACCAGATCGCCAGTCATCCGCGTGAACGTGAGTAGGCCGGGCATATCCAATCTTGTAAGCGGACCAATAATGTCATGCACGTCGCCGCCGGAGCAGAAATTCTCCGCTGCACCCGAGAGCACCACTGCTTTCACGTCTTCCGCACGCTTCATGGCAACGAACAAATCCCGCAACTCCGCGTAAGAGTCAAACGTCAGCGGATTCTTACGCTCGGGACGGTTGAGCACGATGTGGGCAACTCGATCTTTCACGTCAAATTGAAAATGAACTGCCCGATATGAGGCAATATCCGTGCGGTTGCCGGGAAGTTGCTGAGGATCTCCAGGGAGATACCGCATTATCGTCTCCTTCGCGAAGAAGTTTTTTCGGTCATGCGCCCGGTTTTAGAGCTCAGGCTACCTTTGAGTTTGCCCAACAATTCCAGCATCACCTGCTTTTCCTCCCGGTCAAGCCCTTCCAGCAATTCGACCGTCCATTGTTCGTTTCGGGCTGCCATCTCGCGAAATCGTTTCAAACCCTGCCCCGTCAGTTTGACAGTAAGCGCACGGCGATCTTGAGGATCCAGCGTCCGCGTAACTAACTGTTCGCGTTGCAGTTGATCGGTGATGCCGGTAACGTTGCCGCCCGAAACCATAAGCCG
The DNA here is from genome assembly GCA_963702965.1 of Terriglobia bacterium. Taxonomy (GTDB): domain Bacteria; phylum Acidobacteriota; class Terriglobia; order Terriglobales; family Acidobacteriaceae; genus JAJPHW01. Next base: position 1,089,530 of record OY969776.1, on the reverse strand, counting down.
TTGCGATAGCTCATTCATTCGCAGTCCGGCAGGATGCCGCTCCAATTGCGCCATCAAATCGAAGCGCGGCAGAGTAGTCGAAAATTCGCGGCGCAATCGTACTCGGATTTCATTCTGAATCCGCACCGTGCATGACATCATACGCAACCACAGGCGTAGCGCTTGGTGATCTCCTTGCGTAGCCCGCGTTTCCAAATCAAGCGCGCCTGCATGAAGCGCAGAACTCGTATGCCCTATCGTATTCGGCCGCACTGTGGAGGAGCTCACCATCACATGACTTCCCCGCCCGCGACCGCCATGGCTTGGCCGGTGATCGCATCGCTACCCGGCAAGCAGAGCCATGCCACCGCATTTGCGACTTCGTCGGGCGTGATCAAACGCTTTTGTGGGTTCTGCGCGGTCAATTCGGCGAGCGCTTCCTCGCGCGAACGTCCTGTCTTCGCTGCAATATTGCTTACCGCCTGCCTCGTCATTTCAGTATCGGTGTACCCGGGACAAACCGCGTTCACCGTAATTCCCTTCCCCGCAAATTCGAGCGCGACCGCGCGTGTCAAACCGATCACGGCATGTTTGGACGCGCAATATGCCGCAACATAGCGATAGCCCTTAAGTCCCGCCACACTAGCGACGTTCACAATGCGTCCCCACTCCACCTTTAACATGCCCGGCAGCACAGCTTGCATACAATGCAATGTTCCCTCAAGATTGACCGACATTAATTCATGCCAGAGTTTTTCGTCAGTTTTTAGAAAAGGCGCGGACTTGGCCTGCCCCGCATTGTTGATCAGGATTTCAATCCGTCCGCGGGCCGATGCCGACTTCACGGCCTCATTGACTGACACCCGGTCGCTTACGTCCCCAACGACAATGCCGACTTCGCCGAGGTGTTTGAGGGATTCCGCGGTCTCCATTAGCAAACGCTGGTCGCGCCCCATCATTGTGACCTGCGCGCCATGGTGCAAAAGCATTCGTGAAATCGCGGCGCCGATTCCACGCGCGCCGCCAGTCACCAGCGCATGCCTGCCTCGCAATGCCGCCGTCATACTTGCAGCCTCAATTGGGCAGCCCGCGCCAGATTTCGTTCCAACTGCGTTTTACCGTTCAAATAAGGCGATGGCCACCATACGTCGGAAAAGCCCTGCTTGGCCGCTTCATGCAGAGTCCACGCTGGATCCGCAAGATGCGGACGCGCAATCGCGCACAAATCCGCGCGACCCGCGGCAATGATGGTGTTCACGTGGTCGCCTTCAAAAATATTTCCCACGGCAATCGTTGGAATACCGGCTTCATTGCGAATGCGGTCTGAGAATGGCACCTGGAACATACGTCCATACACGGGGCGCTCCGCCTTGCTGACTTGACCGGAAGAGCAATCAATAACATCCGCGCCTGCGGTTTTCAACAGGCGTGCAATTTCGGTGGCATCCTCCGGCGTGACGCCTCCATCCACCCAATCATTCGCGGAAATTCGCACGCTCATCGGCAAATGCTGCGGCCACACCGCGCGCATCGCTATGAATACTTCGAGAGGATAGCGGCACCGGTTTTCGAGGCTGCCGCCGTATTCGTCCGTGCGCTGATTCGTCAACGGCGAAATGAAACTTGAAAGAAAATATCCGTGCGCACAATGGAGTTCCAGCCAATCGAATCCGGCAGTCGCGCCACGCTCCGTGGCAGAGACAAAATCAGCTTTGATCTTCTCCAAATTGGCCAGCGTCGCTGCCCGCGGAACTTGCGAGACGCCTTCGATGTAAGGCAATGCCGAAGCCGATACGAGCGCCCAATTGCCAGATGGAAGCGGCTGATCAATGGCATCCCACCCCACCCTCGTCGAGCCTTTGCGTCCGGAATGGCCGAGTTGCAAGGCAATCTTTGCATTCGTGTACTCATGCACGTACTGTGTAACGCGCTTCCACGCGTCACGTTGGCTGTCACTCCACATCCCAAGACATGCTGGCGTAATGCGACCCTCTGGTGAGACGCAAGTCATTTCCGTAAAGACCATGGCAGCCCCGCCTTGCGCGCGCGCGCCGAAGTGCACAAGATGAAAATCATTCGGCATTCCGTCTTCGGCCATGTACATCGCCATCGGAGACACCAGCACGCGGTTCTTCAGTTCGATTTCCCGCACTTTGAAAGGTGTGAACATCGGCGGCATGGGATGCTCTGCCGAGGCACGCTCCGAGAACCAAGTCTCCACACTCTGCACGTAGCGCGCATCGCGGACTTTGAGGTTTTCGTGCCCAATACGCTGGCTTCCCGTTAGCAGACTGTAGGTAAACTGTTCGGGCTCCAGATGCACATACCGCTCCACCTGCTCGAACCACTCCATCCGATTTCGCGCGGCGCTTTGCAACTTCAAAGCTTCAACCTCGCGTACCTCCTGATACCGCTGCAAAGCCGTACGAACGTTCGTTCGATAATCGGAGAGGGCCGACGCCAGCGCCATGGCGTCTTCCATCGCCAGCTTCGTTCCTGATCCAATGCCGAAGTGCGCAGTGTGCGCCGCATCGCCAATCAGAACGATATTTTTGTGGTGCCACTTCTCGCAGAGAATCCGGTTAAACTTCAGCCATACCGCGGCGCCGCGCAAGTGCCTGGCATTAGAAATCAGCCGGTTGCCATCAAGTCTTTCAGCAAAGAGCTTTTCACACAACGCGATGGACTCGTCTTGCTCCATTTTGTCCATGCCCGCGGCGAGCCAATTCTTCTCCGGGGTTTCGACGATGAACGTGGACCAGTCTTCATCGAAACGATAGGCATGCAGATTGAACCAGCCCCACTCGGTTTCTCTGAAATCAAAAGTAAAAGCTTCAAGCTTTTTGCGAGTTCCCAGCCAGATGAAGCGGTTCTTCCGCACATTGATGTTGGGTTTAAAAATCGCTTCATATTTTCTGCGCGTAACCGACGACGCTCCATCCGAAGCGACGACGAGATCGTATGTTGCGGCGTAATCATCCGGGTCCGCAACTTCAGTTTCAAACACAAGGCGCACACCAAGGTCCGACGCACGCTTTTGCAAAATATTTAGCAGGCGAATGCGTGCAATACCGCAAAAACCGTGCCCGCGGGATGTCAGCTTGCGTCCTTTGAAGAAAACATCGATGTCGTCCCAGTGACGAAATGCTTGTGTGATGGCCAGATGCGTCTCCGGATCGGCGTCTTTGAAGCCGTCCATCGTCTTATCGGAAAATACAACGCCCCAGCCGAACGTCGCATCAGCGCGGTTTCGCTCAATGACCGTAATATCCCACGTGGGATTAGCTTTCTTCGCGAGAATAGAAAAGTACAATCCCGCCGGCCCTCCGCCTAGGCAGACAACTCTCATGCCGCCACCTGCCGCATGGCCTCAGCCAACTTATCGCCACTGTCGTCCGCCAGTGCGGCCTCGCGCAATTGCCTCAAACGCAGCGCGGCATCAGGGTTCCCACGGAGTTCCGTAAGCGCGCCCAGCAATACTGCATAATTCTTTTCTCCGCGCACATGGGTTTCGCCATATCCTTTTAGTAATCTCGGCAATTGCGCGACTTCCACGGCCAACGCATAATCCTGCGCCGCAATCATAGGAATGAGCGCAAGCCACTCATGGATCTTCTCCATTTCCCGCTGGAAGCGCAGAGAAGCACGTCGCCACCGCCGGCACTCGGCCATGCAATACAACTTCAAGAATCCGCTGAGCGATGTGGTCTCCACGATTTGTCCGCCGCGGGCGAAGCGCTCAATCAAACGTTGCATCCACTTCGCGCTCAACAGCCATCGGCCGAGTCGCACTGGTAAGACATCCGCAATCTCTTCTGTTTGTGGATAAAGAAATTCACGAATTTGTACTAACTGCGATCCTCCTGCGCGTGCTTGCTGCTTCACGCGGTCGAACCGGCTGCGCCGGATTTTCAAGTCAGCTACGCGGCCCGCGTCTTCATAAGACATCCAAAGCGCAAGATAGCGCGCCGTTTCGCTTAGCAACCTGGCCTCGTCCGCTCCGTATTGCGTATCCGCCTTTCCGATTGGCGCCAGCAGGTCAAGGTATTCCGCCGCATAACGCTCGTCCTGATAATCAGCCAGCCGCACAATCCCCAAGCGCAACACTTCTTTACTCGGGAGCGGAAACTCTTCCTCTATGCGCGCCGAGAGTTCTTTCAATCGCCAGCCTGTGCCCGGCTTCGAGTCTTCCGCTACATCAGGCGTTGTTTTTCCCTGCGCGGATGCAAAACCTGCGGCAAACGCGGCCATACTTGCTCCCACTCCCACGCCGCCTCGTTGAATGGCCTTTTCAAAAGCATCTCGCGAAAACGGCAGCACGTCTGCACCAGCCAGCGCGCCGAAAAGTACCGCGCTGATCAAACTCTTGTTTCGCATAGCAAGTTCTGCAAAATCGTCATGTACGAAGACTTTGGCACTCTCGCGCGCGGATTCCAATAATTTCCCGGCATCAACTCTCCCATCGCCGGCCGCGGTCTTTTCCGTCATCGAATACACGCGGTGCGTCGAGGCAATTAACGTGGTCCGCTCAGGACTGACCAATCCCCGCTGCGCCGCCCGGGCCGCTTCCATCAATTCCGAGGCGATCACAACATCCACTTCCCCCGGAACCGGCATGAGAGCCAGCACTGGATCTTTGCCTATCGCCTTTGCTTCGCTATCCGGAAACAATTCGATGTAATAGATCGTCGTTCCCGTGCGTTGCGCCACTCCCGGCACCGACGTCGTCTGCGCCAGATATCCGTTTTCTTCAGCGAGGTCGACAATCCAATCCGCCAGCACTCCGCCGCCTTCGCCGCCCATGGCAAGAATTGCAATGGTAATGGCCCGCGTTCCTGTCCGCTCTAATACGCTCTCCGACGCATGAATCGCCGTCGTCATGCTGCAATTCCCTCCAGCCGGCGATCGGCGCGTCTCTGCAGAAAGTCAATCACCGCGCGACTGATTCTCGCCCGGAAAACGTCCCACCATCCCGGGTTCGAAACCACATCAGTCCGATAGAACGACGGGCACAATCGCGCCACATGCGCGACTTCACCGCATAGTCCACAGCCGATGCAGCTCTCCACCACCGTTGCCACTGGGTCAAGTCGCAGTGGATCGGGGTTCGGCGCAATCGTCAGCGACGGACACCCTGATAACCGTATGCACGAGTGATCGCCCGTACATGTATCCGCATCTACTCCAAATTTCTGCGTGACAATGCGCTTACCCTCATCGGCGCGTTTGCGGCGCAAGGGCTTCTCCCGGCGTTCCCGATTGAGCGCGCATTCGCTCTGCGCGACGATCACCTTCGGGCCTTTGTCTCTTGTAGTTAAGGCCTCGCGCAACACATCGCGCATTCTCGCCAGATCATAGGTATGCGTTACCGTCCGCACCCATTTCACGCCGACCCCACGCACCGCATCGCCAATCGAAAGCTTCGTTGTGCGAATCGGATTACTCGCCGCGGACGATAAAATATCCTGCCCGCCCGTAGCCGCCGTGTAGCTGTTGTCAATCACCACCAGCACATTGTCGCTCTGGTTAAAGACCGCGTTGCCCACGCCGCTGGTCAAGCCGTTATGCCAGAACCCGCCGTCACCCATCACGCTGATGGTGCGTTTGCTTGTTTCTTTCGTATTAAAGGCCGCGGCTCCAGCCCAGCCCAAGCCGTAACCCATGGTGGTTGCGCCTAAATTGAACGGCGGCAGAATGGAAAAGAGATGGCAGCCAATATCCGCGCTGACGTGATGGGGCCCGAGTTCCCGCTCTACTAATTTCATGGCGGTGAAGATTGGCCGCTCAGGGCAGCCTGTGCAAAATGACGGTGGCCGGGGATGCACTTCGCCGGGATTAACCGCAGGCGCAGGTCTCGCGGCCCTCGGCAACTTATCTTCATGAATCAACTCGGGCGCATATTGCCGGATGAATTTCGTAATCCCGGAAATCACCGTGGCGGCTGTGTATTCACCGGCCATTGGCAGGCAATCTTTGCCGTGAATTTTCGTGGAGATCTCCGCCCGCCGCAGAATGGCGTGCAGGTTCTGCTCAATGAAGTCCGGCTGACCTTCTTCAATCACCAGCACTGCTCGCTTGCTCGCGCAGAATTTCTTGACTTCCTCTTCAATCAGTGGATAGGTCACATTTAGCACATAAAGGGGGATCTGCGTGTCTCCAAACACATTCGACAATCCGAGCAATTCCAGGCTGCGAATCGTCGTGTTGTACATTCCACCTTGAATGATGATCCCAAAATCCTGCGAACCATCCGCAAACACTTCGTTTAATCGGTGTTTCTGGATAAATTGCTGGGCTGCCGGCCAACGGTCACGGATTTTTTCCTGCTCATGCAGAAAACTTGCCGGCGGCAACACGATCCGGCTCACGTCGCGTACTGGATTTTCCATCGCATCCCGCAAAGTAAACTTTGGCCGCACGTTGTCTTTCGCGATGAAGCGCCCATGCACATGGCATGCGCGGATGCGCAACTCCAGCATCACCGGCGTGTTCGTCGCTTCTGATAGCGCAAATCCATCCTCCACTGCTTTCACGATGCAAGGCAGATTCGGCCGCGGATCGAGCAGCCACATCTGAGATTTCATCGCAAATGCATGCGACCGCTCCTGCATGATGCTCGAGCCATCGCCGTAATCCTCTCCCACGATAATGAGCGCCCCGCCTTTTACTCCGCCTGATGCAAGGTTTGCCAGCGCGTCCGACGCGACATTCGTCCCAACCGTTGATTTGAAGGTCACCGCACCGCGTAACGGATAGTGCACCGACGCTGCGAGCGTGGCCGCCGCAGTTGCTTCGGAAGCGCTGTGTTCAAAGTGCACTCCCAGCTCTTCCAAAATGTCATTCGCGTCGGTTAGAACGTCCATCAAATGCGAAATCGGGGCACCCTGATATCCGGCAACATACGAAACGCCGGATTGCAGCAGCGCTTTCGTCACGGCGAGAATACCCTCACCGTGAAACTCCTGTCCCTCGCCTAGGCGGAGTTTCTGAACTTCTTTCGTGAATGATCGCTCTGCCATGTGTACGCCTGACCGAAATCAATTTATAACTAAATAGTTTAGATGTCAACTAATTGGCAGGGGCGAGACATTCTTGCTATGACTCTTTTATCCCTGCACTAAGGCCAGCACCCGGCAAGGGCTGCCGGAACCCTTTGTGATTTTCAGCGGTGGCGTGATGAGTAGCGTGCCTTTGGGCGGCAACTTATCGAGATTGCACAAGCTGGCCAAGCCAAATTTATTGTGGCCGTGCATGATTGAGTGGCACGGAAATGGCGGATCGAAGCGGAACGCCTGCCCCGCATCGGTGCCCACGCCTTCCGCTCCCCAACCAATAATGTCCCGCTCTTTCGCCAGAAATGGCACCAGATCAGGATGAGGCCCCGGCACATGCGAACCGTCTTCCTTCATGTTGAGAAAATCGCTTTGAGGCCGTCTCGACCAATCTGTGCGCATCAGCACCCACGAACCAGCTTCGATGCGCCCATATTCTTGTTCCCAACTCTTCACGCGTTCTACGGTCAATAGAAAATCGGCATCTTTCGCGGACTCTTGCGACACATCGATCACGCACGCTGGGGCAATAAACTTCTCCGCGGGAATATCGTCCGTAGCATTATTCGGATAATCTTTGCCTGTTACCCAATGAATCGGCGCATCAAAGTGCGTGCCTGTGTGCTCACCGCAGGCAAAATTGTTCCAGTACCATGCCGGACCACGGCTGTCGTACTTCGAGATCTCTTCCAGCCGAAATGGCCAGGTCTTGCCAAACTCTGGCGGCAACTGGATCGTCGCCGTGGATGCATTCAAAGGCTGCGTAAGGTCAACGATGCGGACTTGGCCAGAGGCGAGGGCTCGGGCAAACTGCGCCAGACTATCTTGAGGCATGAGCTACCTTCTCAATTCGAGATGAACCAGGCCGCCTGGAACGCCCCCCATTTATGGCTTGATAACGCCGCACGCGATCCGGTCTCCGGAATTTCCCGCAGGGTCCGTCATCTCGTCATCAGCCTTGGCGTGGACTACCAGCGACGTCCCGCCGTTTGCAAAGAGCGAATGCGAACCGCCGTCAAAATTGACTTCCGTATTGCTGATGGTGACCAGTCCTGACCGCCCATTCGCATCCACTTTAAAGTTCGGCATATCGCCGGCATGGTGACCTTCGGGATTATTCAAACCATGCTTCTTGCCATCCGGATTGAAATGCCCGCCTGCTCCTTTGAACGTCGGCGCGTCACACACCGCGTTTTGATGGAAGTGCAACGCGTGCAGTCCAGGCGGCAGGTTCTTCAGGTTCAAGCGCAGCGTCACGCCGGTAACCCCGGATTTAATCGTCACGGTGCCCGCGTCTTTCCCGTCCGCTGTTTGCATCCGCACTTTGACCACGCGGTAGTGATTGGCGCTGGCCACAGAAAGCACCACCACCAGCAGCGGCAACACAAATGCGATCAGGGGGAGCCGTTTCATCGAACCAGCATTATAGCCAAGCTTGGGCTTTCCGGCCATTCCCGGTACGGAACCCGCTGGAAAACCGGCGAAAGCGGCGTTCATCGGCACCCAGACGTACACTCCCCTTCGGTAACCCTTGGTAACCATACGATTCTGGGTAACAGGTCTTACAATGACCTTGGTTCGAGGCACCATCTCTCCCCTACCTGGTCGAACGGACGATGGCCGCTCGAACTATCTGTGAACCTTCTCGCCGCAACCTAGCCCGAAGGAATGTTCCAGAGTGGAGTCAGAACGTTATGGCTTTTGGTTTCGGCTTTAACAAACAGAAGGTTCTCAGCGCCGCGGAGAAGTTTGTCCAGCAGGGCAAGCTGCAAAACGCCATCTCCGAATACGAGAAGATTCTCAAGGCGGACGCGAAAGACCTCACCGTCATGAATACCGTGGGCGATCTCTACTCGCGCCTCGGCGAAAATGACAAAGCCGTCGAATGCTTCAAGAGCGTTGGCGACGCCTACGCTTCACAAGGCTTCACCGTCAAAGCCATCGCGATGTATAAGAAGATCGCCAAGAGCAAGCCCTCACTTGAAGGCGTGCTCAAGTTGGCGGAACTCTACACTCAACAGGGATTGTTCAACGACGCCCGCGCCCAATATCTCCAGGTCGCGGAAGAATTTCTGCGCAGTGGCGAATTAGATCAGGCTGTCCGCATTTTCCAAAAGACCCTCGAAATGGACCCCGAGAACCTGGCTATGCGCCTGCGTCTCGCGGATGTCTATGTTCGCCTCAACAAGAAGAGCGAAGCCCGCGAGGTTTACTCGGCGGCCATTGAAAGCCTCCGCGCCAAAGGTCAACTCGATGCTGCCGAGGAAGTTCTGCAGCGGCTGGTTAAGCTCGATCCCGGCGGCGACTCGCAATTGCTGCGCGTCCGCAGTGCCATCGAAGCGGGAGACTTCGCCGGCGCCGCAAAAATCCTCGAACAACTCCCTGATCTCAACACCAATCAGGACGCCCAGCGCAACCTCTTCCGCTGCTATCTGCAACTCGGCCAGTTGACCGAGGCCCGGGCACTCGCGCCCAAACTCTTCGCGCATGAGAGCAATACGTCATGCATCAACAACTATGTCGAAGCCCTGATGGGTGCCGGCCAATATGACGAGGTTCTGGCACTTTACCAGACATACTTAGAGCGTCTTCTGGCTGATGATGCTACGCGTTTCCTCAACAGCGTGCACTCGATGATCGGGCCTTTGGGCGATAACACCGCCTCTCTCGAAGCCATCCTCGATCTGCTTGGCAGAGCGGGCGATAAGAGTCACGACGCCGAAATCATGGAATTGCTTGGCCACGCCTATGTGCAATCCGGCGATCTTGAGAAAGCTCGCGATTGCTATGGCCAGCTGATGCAGCTTGAGCCCCAAAACGCGGTCCACGCGCAGAATTACCAGCAAGTCATGGGGCGCATGAGCAGCAGCGGCCCGGGCAGCAGCTCGTTGATCTCCGCCGAAGAGGGCGTCGTTCTCGTCGATGAGCTCGAGGCGACAGCGCCGTTCATCGATCAGGAAACCGAAGATGGTGTCGCGCCCTCGGTTCGCGCGGCCATCACCGATGCGGAACTCTATCTTTCTTACAACATGCCGGACAAGGCCCTGGCCCCGTTGCTCTCGGTCCTGCCTCAGGCGCCTCGCGATCTCCGTCTCAATCAGCGCCTCGCCGCCTTGCACACGCGCGCTGGACGTTTCGCGGACGCCGGCATCTGTTGCCGCACTCTCGAAAGCCTTTACCAGGATGCGAACCACGCCTCCATCGCGGAACGTTACGGCGACCTTGCTACAAAATTTGAGGCCCATGGCGCCGCCGCTTCCGTTGCGGAACCTCCCGCCATTGCGGATCAAACTGAACACGCCCTCGCGCATGTAGGGGAGACCGAATCGATTCCCGCACCTCCAGCCCACGAAGCCGAAGTACACGCAGCAGCTGGCAGCTCCGACGTAGAGGAATTCTCGGTGCAGTCCGCACCCGCCGAAATTCCGGAAGCTGGCACCCAGGAAATTGACCTTTCCGGCGAATGGGATGGAAGTCACCTCGCCGAAGCGGCTCCCGCTCCTGAACCGGTCGCTGAGGTTCATGCAACAGCACCAGAAACGGCGTCCTCCAATGACAATGATCTTGCCGTTGCCGAGACCATTGAAGAAATTCGCTTCTATCTAGAGACCTCGATGCCGGAGCAAGCCAGGGCGGCGATGGTCAAACTCGAGCAGCTAACCTCCGATCCGGCCATGCTTTCAGCCATCCGCGCTGAGATCGATGCTGCAGTTGCAAAAGCCGCACCTGCTCCCGAATCGGATTTCGCAGTTGTCATGGATTCCGGCCCCACAATAGAAGAGGACTCGATTTCCGAAGCCGCCATCACGACGGTCGAAGAAATCCAAACTATCGAACCGCCACAAGCTCAACCTGACAAACCGATTGCAGCCGTTGCTGCGCCGGTCCCGCCAGCAGTCGAGATAAGCCCCGCGCCGGCAGCGATCGTATCGCCTGCACCCGAACCTGCACCGGCAACTGCTGTACTGAACGACATCGTTGCTGATCTGGAATCATCTCTCGGTAAAGACTTCTTGCCTGAAGTAGCGGTTCAACCAGAAGCACCCCCGGCGATGTTGCCTCCTCCACAGCCTGCCGCGAAGCCGGTTCCGCCGCCCCCTGTGAGCCAGCGGCCCCCATCGGGTGCAGTCACGGGCCCGCTTGGCGAATTCGTCTCTGATCTCGAATCTTCCTTGGGAGAAAACTTCCTGGCGCCTGCGGCACAGCCGCCAGCGGCTTCGGCTCAACCCGCCCCTGTTGCGGCGATGTCAGCTGCCGCCTCTGCCAGCGCAACCGTCAGCCATCCGCCGGTCGCCATGCCAGCAACTCCGCCGCAACCCGCGAAGGCGAGTTACGATCCTTCGGCTGGCGTTGACCTTGCCAACATGTTCGGCGAATTGAAGCACGAACTGGAAGAAGAGACCGCGACGGCCGATGAAGACCCCGAAACTCATTACAGCCTCGGCGTGGCCTTCCGCGAAATGGGTCTCCTCGATGAAGCCATCGGCGAATTGCAGAAAGTTTGCCAGGCCGTTGATCGCGGTCACAAATTTGGCAGCCTGATGCAGACCTACACCTGGCTGGCGCAATGCTTCCTCGACAAAGGCGTTCCCGAAGCCGCCATCCGGTGGTATGAAAGTGCCCTGAAACTCCCCAATCTCGACGCCGAAACTGTCATGGCGCTCAATTATGAACTTGCTTCGGCCTGCGAAGGGGCAGGCGATAAACGCAGCGCACTGGCAAATTTCATGAAAGTCTATGGCACGAATATTGACTATCGAGATGTCTCCGAGCGCATCAAGGCCCTAAAGTCGTAGAATGACTCGATGACGTTGAATTTCTACCGCACTGGCGGAGTTCCTGCTTGAGCGCAGATCCGAACGCACCTTCGCCGCAAATCGTTTCTGGTGCCGATAAAGCTGCGCCGGCCCCAGCGGCTTCGAGGGTCGCCACCGCCGGTTCCCTATGGATCCATCGGCTCACCGTACTGATGTTCGTTTGTGTCTGCGCCGGCTTCGGCGTTCTCCTGGTCATGCTACCCTGGACTTCTGCCTGGACCGATAATCGCTTCTTCATAATTTATCCGCCGCTGCGCGACATCGCGGCCAACAATTTCGTGCGCGGCATGTGCAGCGGCCTGGGCATCCTCGACATCTGGATCGGCTTTTCCGAGGCCCTCAACTACCATGAAGATCACCAGGCCTAAACGCCCATCGCCCATCATTTAGGAACCCATCGCATGCCCGACGAAAAGACACCCGACAGTAAAATGCCCCGCGCCCCGCTGGCCTACGAGAATGAGCCTTTCCTCAATAGTCCGGATGGCCGCATCTTCCGCATCATGTCGGAATACGCTGAGCCGCTCGCCCGATTCCGCCATGAACAGATTCAGGATACTGTCGTCTTTTTCGGGTCGGCCCGGATTCCCAGTCACGACGATGCCAGCCGCCATTTCCGGCAGTTGCCCTCGAGCACAGCGCCAACTATCCGCAAGCAGGCACACTCGGCGCTGGAGATGTCGCATTACTATGAAGACGCTCGACGGCTGGCATTCCTATTGAGTGAATGGTCCGTGCAGATCCCGGCGCGCCGCCGGCGCTTCGTTGTGACCACCGGCGGCGGTCCCGGCATTATGGAAGCTGCCAATCGCGGCGCCCAGGAAGCTGGCGCCAAGACCATTGGCCTCAATATTCAGTTGCCCCATGAGCAATATCCCAACCCCTACATCACGCCCGCGCTGAACTTTGAATTCCACTATTTCTTCATGCGGAAGTTCTGGTTTGCCTACTTGGCAAAAGCGCTGGTAATTTTTCCGGGAGGCTTCGGCACGCTCGACGAATTCTTCGAGATCGTCACTTTGGCCCAAACTCAAAAGCTCGCCAAGAAAATTCTCGTGGTCATGTATGGCACCAAGTATTGGAACAGCATCTTGAACTTTAAAACCATGGTGGACGCGGGTACCATCGCGCCGGAAGACATCGACCTCTTCAAAATGGTGGACTCGCCGGAAGAGGGCTTTGAATATCTGCGGGATGGTTTGACCGAACATCACTTGGGGCCAACGCCCAAGCGCGTGGGCGAAGCCATGCCGGAAATCGCCAAAACCAATCCCTAAACTTGCTGCTTTACTACATTACCGACCGTTCGCAATTCCCCGGCGACGAGGTCTCCCGCCGCCGCAGCCTCCTCGAAAAAATCAGCGAGGCTGCAAGTTGCGGCGTTGACTACATTCAGCTCCGCGAAAAAGACTTGCCCACTCCGCGAACTGGAAACTCCTGGCAAAGCAAGCTCTCAATCGTATTCGCGCTGAAAATTCGCACACCGCCCTACTCATTAACTCCCGCGTGGACGTTGCCATCGCCGTAGGCGCAAACGGCGTTCACCTCCGCTCGGATGACATTTCTCCCCAAGATGTTTTCGACGTTTATAAGACGCGTCGCGAAGGCCTGCGTGGCGCGGGCGCCCTCGCCCGAGAAGTTTTGCATGGCGCGGACACTCCCTTCGACTCCGCTCAGGGCAGGCCTGTCCGGGAAAACGCAGCATCTCCTATCATCGGAGTTTCCTGCCACATTCCCGATGAAGTCGTCCGAGCCGCCTCGCACGCTACCTTTGCCGTCTTCGGTCCGGTTTTCGGGAAAAACGGAGCATCGCCAACCGGCCTGGGCGCGCTTCGCGACGCTTGCGGTCACCGAATACCGGTGCTTGCCCTCGGCGGAATCACTCTCGAAAACGCAAATTCCTGCCTGCAGGCTGGCGCGGCTGGCATCGCCGCCATTCGCTTATTCCAGGAAAACAAGATCGCGGAGATCGTGAGAAAACTGCGCTAACCCGTCCACTTTTTTCCGTTCTTCAGAATATCCATCGCCTTCGCCAGCCGCCGCGCTCGCGTCTCTTCTTGCTTAACTTCCGTGATGGAACGCGCAATCTCTTTTTTGTTGGTAAAGCTCATCTTCTCCCAGTTCGCCAGCGCAGATTTGCTCCTCGCCAGCTCGTTTTTGAGCTGTGGCGGAGGCTCGATTGTGCGCTCTTCACCGTCGCGCTGCATCACGACGCGAACCACGTCGCCTTCTTTCATTCTTGCGGCCTCGCGCAGAGCTTTATTGAGCGGCATGCAATGTCCCTCGCCCATGTTCGACAGCGACGAACGGAAGGGATAGCCGTTGATGGTGCCGCAGACGGGCACTCTGCCTTTGGTCCCAAATGTTTCGACCACATCGAAAGGAGGACGGAGCGCACCAACATGCCCCGGTACGCTGGCGCCGATTTTGATGTCAAACTTGAATTTCTTCACGCAGACGCTCCTGCAAATAGAGGCACGTTCCCAAATACAAAACCCACGGCTTGAGCCGTGGGTCGAGTATAAAGCTAGTTCGAGCCTACGAGTTTCCTGCCACCATCCGGAGTTTGCCCGGCAGGAAATGGTACGGCGGCCACGGCCCGCTGATCACCAGCTCGCAATTCTTCAATTGCTTGGCCGCGCTGTTGTAGCGGTTCTGGTATTTTTCCACGGTCTTCGAATCAATCAGATGGGCGATGTCAATCAGCATTCCGTTGGTATTAACCCGCTTGCAACTGATTTCCTCTTCCAATGGATTGAACAACTTGTGCACTTGAACCGAAAGCGCCCGCGCCTTGGTCTGGCGCTCGCGGTCTTTGGAGGCCTTTTCTCTCAACTTGGTGAGATACTCTCCACCCACCCCGTCGGGAATCTGCACGTCGTCCAGCGCTCCTCGCAACACGCCGTCTCGCACCAGCACTTTCAGGTGCATTTCAGCTTTGCCTCGTAGCCGGGCCACGCTTTGTCCAAAAGCCCGCCGATTAGCGCGAACCGCCTGGCGCAATGCATCATCGGTGTCAAAGATTGTTCCAAAACGGAACGGCAGCACGGTACCCGTTCGGAAGCAGACGCTGACCACCCGCGCATGCTCGAGAACCACACGCTCATCCAGTTTGACGCTATCTCCACTTTCACCCGCAAATTCGCGATCGTACTCGCTGACCACCACAGCAAATTCACCACTGGGATAGCTCAGGACAGGGGCGCCATTTACACCTTGAATGCCTTCCAGCAAGTAAGGACGCCGGGCTCGTGTTCCATTGTTAAGGGTTTGTTGCTCGGTCAGACAATACGCATACCACGCCATGATTAGCTTTCTCCGAACTTGACCGCAGACGCAATCCGCCGCGCTGCGGGAAAACAGTTGGTTACGGCTTCTGGACCTGGAAAACGGGCAGTACTACTGAAGTCGGAACGCTAACAGGTGCGTCCCAAAGTGATGTTACTCCCATGTTACTCAAGTTTGCAACCATTTTGTGGCAGGTAGCATCCTTTGCCGTCGCATGACTCCTGGTCAATAATCCCTCCGCCGACTACTACCGCATTGATTTTAACTATTTCGTCATGGTCTATTCACATTCGCCTCCTAGAATCACGGACGTTTTCAGACAAGTCGATGGTCGCACGAGGTGAGTCCCGTTTTCATCTACGCATCGCTCCATTTCGTCTCGAGGGGAAGCCATGAAAATCATTTACCCAAGCATTGGTCGTTCGTTTTGGCAAGCTTCGATTCTGATGTTTGTAAGTGCCCTGCTTTGCGGGGCTGCATTATCACAGGTTGACCGGGCCACCCTGGAGGGCACGATTACCGACCCCTCGGGCGCGGCAATCGTGGGGGCCAGAGTGTCTGCCCTGGCCGTGGCGACTGACATCGCGCAGGAAGCGCGCACCAATGCCAACGGCTACTACCGCATTCCCGGCTTGGCGGTTGGTCGCTACGCAGTGACTGTCACAAACGCTGGTTTCAAGACCAAAGTCATCGAAGACGTGAGGTTGCTTGTCGGCCAGACCCGAACTTTAGATTCACGGCTGGACGTGGGCGCCAAGGAAGAGAAAATTGAAGTCAACGCCACCGCTGAACCAGTTGATCGGACTTCGCCCGCGGCGTCCACTGTCATCGACACGAATCAGATCGCCAACCTCCCCAACAACGGGCGTGATTGGGCAAGTTTTACGCTACTCGCGCCGTTTGCCCAGGATGATGGTGGCGGCGATCAGCGTACCATTCGGTTCGCCGGCCGCGCTCGCGACGATAACAATTTCTCCTTCGATGGGGTGGACGCAGGAGGGATTCAGGAACAGGCTCAGAAATCACAGACACGATTGCAAATTTCGCAGGACGCCGTCGAGGAATATCGGGTGAACAGTGCGTTGTATGACGCCGAATACGGCACTCAGGCTGGTGGCCAAATTGATGTTGTCACTAAGTCGGGCACGAACGATTTCCACGGCACGGCCTTTGGCTATATCCGCAATTCTGTCTTTGATGCCCGCAATTTCAACGACTTTGACATCAATGGTAATCCCGCGGTTCCGCCCTTCCGCATGGGGCAGTATGGAATGACGATCGGTGGGCCTATCCAGAAAAATAAGACGTTTTTCTTTATCAGTTACGAGGGATTGCGTCAGTTGCAGTCCATAACCCAGCAATTCTCCGTGCCAGCCGGCGTGTGCTGCGGGTTCAGCAATACCGCAAACAATGGGAATGGCGCACCCCTGGCTGTTCCTTATCAGCAATATGTGTTAAACACGTCCCCGCAAATGTGCACTATCATGCAGGCATTTCCCTGGCGGGCTTCAGTCGGCACTATTAACGGTTGCGCCCCGCGCTTCGTATATCCGGATGCTGCCTTTGCATTCCAGGGAGACAACTCGAACCCCGCTGACATCAACAACACCGATGTCGTAACCGCGCCAACGCCAACTACTGTTCATGAAGATACCTGGCTAGTGCGGATTGACCACAAACTTAATGAAAACACGCTGCTTTACGGCCGTGCTCAGCGGGACATCAGCTTGGTCGATGCGCCCAATGGCAGCAGTCTTCCCGGCGACAAGCTTCAGA
Organism: Terriglobia bacterium; assembly: GCA_963702965.1. Classification (GTDB taxonomy): domain Bacteria; phylum Acidobacteriota; class Terriglobia; order Terriglobales; family Acidobacteriaceae; genus JAJPHW01. The sequence continues at coordinate 1,072,618 of OY969776.1, read as the reverse complement.
CCATCAACCACCCGGCGAACTACCTCTTAGCGCTGGAGCACACCTTCACGCCGAGTCTCTTCAATGAAGCCAAGATTTACATCAATCGGTCCCCGTTTCACAATCCGCAAGCCAGCATTCTTCCATTCGCAGTGAGCACCAGCGACTTCGTCGGTCTCAATGACAATACCGCTGACATCGAAGTTGGCACTACATTTGGGTTAGTTGACAATCTCATCTGGACGCGTGGCAAGCATGCCTTCAAGACAGGAATGGAAATCCGCCGCGTCCGCCTCAATCAGGGGCAAACCGCGGACAACGTCCTCAGCTTTGCAAGCACAGATGATATGGCGAACGCTAATCTTTCCAAGCTTGCATACATTGCCCCGTGGTGCTGCCATGGCCTGCGCCGCATGTTCTACATGCCCTACTTTCAGGATGAATGGAAAGCCACCCCGACCCTTACTCTGACTGCTGGAGTGCGCTGGGAATACTACGGAGTTGCCCATGAGGCAACTAACCGGACCACCGTCTTCGACGTAAACGAATTTCACGGAGTTTGCCTCGGTTCGGGCTCATTTAACACTCTTCCCGTGCCGCCAAGCGCGGGGCCGATCGACACCCCACCCTGCCCAAAGGATCCAGATCTATACAATCCCAACTATCGGAACATAGATCCCAGACTTGGACTGGCCTGGTCGCCGAGCGCGCTTCACGGTAAAACTGTGTTTCGAGCCGGGTTTGGCATTTATCACGGCGCGGCGCAGAACGACGACTTAAACGCTGGTCTTGAAAGTGATACGTTTCGCGTCACTGTAAATCCGCCCGCCAGCGGCAACTTCCCCCTGCTCCCCGGTTTCGAGCAGACGACGCCCGATCTCTCGGGCCTTCCAGCTACGCAAGTCCAAAAGCAGGCCTCGCACCCCCGCGCCTTGCAGCGCGAAGGCCGCAGGGATCTTTACGTGGAAACCTGGGGCCTCACGATTGAGGATGAATTACCCGCCAATTTTATTTTTTCGGCCCAATATTTAGGGAGTCGCGGTGTGCGGCTGTTTTCCCGCGGCGCAGTGAATCTGTGTACATCTCCGGTCACATTCAATCCGATAGACGGCGACTGTGTTCGCCCGCTTGATCAGTATTATCCGAATCCCAATTACCCCGACCCTTTTGGTTCGGTGGACTACAAATCGGATATCGGCGCCAGCACTTATAACGCTCTGGGGCTGTCTCTAGAGCGCAGATTTACCAATGGCTTGTCGTTCCAATCCCGTTACACGTGGTCGCATTCCATCAACGACGGGTCGGTCGGGGGCGGTGAATCGAACGGTCCAGAAAATGTGAACTGCCTCCCGTGCGACAAAGGACCGAGTATATTCGATGTTCGCAACAACGTGACCGTAGACGGGGTCTATGAACTTCCGTTTGGACCGGGAAAGGCTTTTGCAAACGAGTCCGGGGCGATCGGAAAAGTGGTCGGCGGATGGAGCTTAAGTGGTTTAGGGCTTTGGCACACCGGCCACCCCTTAACTGTTCAGATGGACCTCAGCGGCAATATCGCTACGGGGCCTTTCGCCGGGCTCCCATACACCTACCTCCTACCCAATGGCGACGATCAGGACAGTCAACGACCGGATGTAATTCCCGGAGTGCCACTCATATTACCGGGAGGCGGGCACAACGGAGTACCGCTGATTAACGCGGCCGCCTTCCAAGCCCCGCCCGTGGACGCTAACGGTAACTTCACGCGTTTCGGCGATGAATCGAACGGTCTTATTCGTGCTCTCGATAGCTGGCAAGTCGACCTCTCGCTCACGAAGGAGACCAAACTCACGGAGCGCGTCGCCATGGAATTCGCCGTGCAAGCGTTCAACATCTTCAACCACGTTCAGCTCGGCGATCCCCCAGGGGGCGATCTCACCCTCGTTTATGCACCCGGACAAGCCCCGAGTAACTTGACGGCACCCGGCACTTTCGGGGTTATCAGTACAACCAACAATTTCAACAACAACAACGACAATGCCGCTTCGCCAAATACTGGTACCGGCTTGCCGCGGCAACTTCAATTCATGCTTCGCTTTAAGTTCTAGCGCCTATTTGGAATTCAGCGAAGCTTAAGGAACGATGAAATAGCATAAGTTCTCCGCGACATAACTTGTATTGAAGGATCCCTCTTTGAAAGTTTTAGCGACATTTGTTGCCTTAGTCTTTCTCTCCGCTGCGGCCTTTGCTGCTGAAGGTTACCAAATCACAAGAACGATACCCATTCCCGGTCAGGGCAGCTGGGACTACTTAACCGTCGACGAAGCCGGCCGCCGCCTCTACGTGTCACACGGTACTCAGGTGGATGTCCTGGATGTTGATTCGCTGGCTATCGTGGGCAAAGTTGCTCCCACTCCTGGAGTGCATGGAATCGCCATCGCATCGGGGCATGGACGCGGATTTGTGAGCAATGGTCAGTCCAATACGGTTACCATTTTCGATCTCAAGACCCTCCAATCCATTAGTGAAGTGCCCACTGGCAAGAAGCCCGACGGCATCATTTTCGATCCCGCAACTTCTCGCGTGTTTGCCTTCAATGGCGGAAGCAACAGCGCCACGGCCATCGATGCCGCCAGCGGCAAAGTGGCAGGGACAGTGGATTTGGGCGGAGGCCCGGAGTTCGCGGCGGCCGATGGCAATGGTTTTGTCTATGACAATCTTGAAGATGAAAGCCAGGTGGTCAAAATCGATTCGCGCAATCTGAAAGTTGTAGATCGCTGGCCAACCGCGCCTTGCTCGTCACCCAGCAGTATGGCGATTGACCGCGCGAACCACCGATTATTCGTCGGTTGTCGTAGCCAAGTCATGGCCGTCGTCAACGCTGACAATGGAAAAGTAATCACAACCTTGCCCATTGGCGAGCATGTAGACTCGTCAGCGTTCGATCCGGAAAGCGGATTGATTTTTAACTCCTGCGGGGAAGGAGTCATCTCCATCATTCACGAGGACTCGCCTGACAAATATTCGGCCGTCGAAACAGTGAAGACGCTGCCTCGCGCGAAAACCATGGCATTCGATCCGAAGACCCATCAGCTATTTCTTTCAACCGCGGAAAATGGTCAGTTCACCGTCCTCGTTGTCGGGAAGCCATAACTAAACTTATGACGATTAAAGCGAGATACTCTTTCATCGCAGTGATGGCGATGGGCCTTGTCGTCTGCCCGGCCAGTCTGCTGGCGCAAACGCCTGTGGAGTTGCATCCGGCCCTAAATACTCCGTTCACCTTTGTGGCCTACGGAGACTCGCGCTTCCATGATCCCAAGGATTTTGACGCGGCCAATCCGCCAGTGCGTCAGGCGCTGGTAAAGGCAATTGCCGCTATCCATCCTGCGTTCATCACGTTCACCGGCGACATCGTCTATAACGGCAATGACAGCAACGACTGGAAGGTATGGGACAGCGAAACTGCCCCGTTTCGTGACAACCATATTCCGGTCTATCCAGCACTGGGCAATCATGACTTACATGGTGAGAAAGATGCTTTGGTTAACTATTTTCAACGCTTTCCCGATTTAAAGGGCAACCGTTTTTATTCAGTCCGCGCGGCTAATATCCTGATGCTTGTGCTTGATAGTTCGCTCGACGAAACTTCGGGCCCGCAGGGAGACTGGCTCAAGGCGAAGCTGGATACGATTCCAGCAAACGTAGACTTCGTAATCCTAGTGTTCCACCACCCTCCTTATACCAGTTCTTCCGATAAGAAGATGTTCGGCGGCGGGCACTCCGCTCGACCCACTGAGCAGAAGCTGGCGAAGATGCTGGAGGCGCGCCAGCTAAATACGCGTGCCCGCTTTGTCGTTTTTTCCGGACACGTTCATAACTACGAGCGACACGAACACGGAGGCGTGACCTACTTCGTCTCCGGCGGAGCCGGTGCACATGCGTATCCTATCGAGCGCGCCTCCGATGATCCCTTCCAAAGCAAGGACATCAATTATCACTACTTACTCGTCGGAGTCGGCCGCCGCAAGCTCACCGTTACTATGAACCGGCTGCAATTGGAGAACGGAAAAGAGATCTGGACCAAGCCCGATTCCGTAACGATTACCTCGCCCGCCGCTGCCGTGGCCAGATAGCCTTTTTAATTTAGGGATTAGGGCTTTCTTCCCACTCTTGGAACAGAGACTTTCGGCCCATAGCCGCTCCAGGGCAACAGAATTTAAGATTACCTTATAGTTTCCGCGGCTGTTGGGAGAATCTATGCGTAAGACACTGATTTACTTGATCGTCATATTCCATGCTTCTTTAGGTCTCTATGCCCAAAACTGCCCGACTCGTCCAGCCCCCGGCAGCACGGTGACGGATCCCCTGAATGTCTACAGCCAGAGCGGGGTGCTGACCACAAATCTGACCATCGAAGACTACCTAAGTTCAGGCTTCATCCTCTATTGCTATGCGTACCAGACCGGGGTCGAAGCGCCTACGCTCAATGTAAATCCCGGAGATACGGTCAATCTCAGTCTGACTAACCAGATTCAACAGTACTTCGCTTCTAAATCGCCCAAGCCCATGCAAAATATGGCGCTTGCCAGCGCGGCTCCTTCGAATACTGATTGCAACGGCACCATGACCTCATCATCCACCAATCTCCATTTTCATGGCATGAACATTCCGCCAAAGTGCCATCAAGATGAGACTCTCTACACCCTCATCAATCCCGGGGATCCTGCATTTCCTTATCAATTTCAGGTGCCCGCCGACGAACCTCCGGGCCTTTACTGGTACCATCCCCATCCTCATGGCCTCACCGAGTCTCAGGTGTTGGGTGGCGCTTCGGGAGCTTTAATTGTCGAAGGCATCGAAAAAATTAAGCCTGAAGTCGCCGGGCTTACCCAGCGGGTATTGGTTCTCCGCGACCAGCCCAGCGGCCCCATGACCATCAACTTCGTTCCCACCAGCCCGGGCACGCCGGTCATCGACACGGCTCCATCGGAAAAGCAATTCTGGCGCGTGCTCAACGCCGAAGCTGATGTTTTTGTGAATTTGCAGATCAAGATCAACGGTGTGCCACAAGCCATCCGGGTTGTCGCCATCGACGGGGTCCCGCTCAAGAACGACTACACGACCACTACTTTCGAAGTCCCTCCCGCCGGTCGCGTCGAATTCATCATGCAGGGCCCATCCACCGGCGGCACTGGCACTTTCTCAACATTGGGCGTAGATACCGGCATCGACGGCAATCCTGACCCGCCCGTACTCATCGCCAACATTCTCCCTTCCGGCGATCCCGCGCACGTTACCCGGATTCCCCAGCTACCTTCCGCCCAGAAACAGCGCTTCGCGCAACTCATCAGCGTAATTCCTGTTGCCACCCGCAACCTCTATTTTTCCGAATATCTTGGCAGCAACGGAAATTCCCAGTTTTACATTACCGTCCAGGGACAAAAGCCCAAGTTCTTCCAACCCAGCGACCCGCCAGCCATCATTACCACGCAAGGTTCGGTAGAGGATTGGACCATCCAGAATCAGGCCGAAGAAATTCACGCTTTTCACATACACCAGATACATTTCATGGTGATGGCCATCAATGGCGTCGCCCTGAAAACGCCTTACATGGCTGACACCATCTCCATCCCTGGCTGGACAGGTAAAGGCGCCTATCCGAGCGTTACCTTGCGCATGGATTTCCGCGATCCGGAGACCGTGGGCACCTTCGTCTATCACTGCCATATTCTTCTGCATGAGGACAATGGCATGATGGCAAAGATTCAGGTGAATCCAGCGAACTAACGGCTTAAGCCAACGGACTGAATAATCTTTTTACAATTTTTTGACAACCCTCCACGCAGCGCGTGGAACAATCGATGCGTTGGTGGTGGCGCGACATACCTTTGTCCCCGGCCGTCTTCGCCCCTGCGTCGTGGGATCCGGCGCATCGTTTTGTGAAGGGCTTTTTAGCCATCGGTTCGCGCACCACCAGCTAAGAATTTCTGAGTTCCTCGTTGCGGCTATGGGAGTCTTTGCCATCCGGCCATGACTCTTGGTGGAGAACGGTCGTGATGAGTGAGTAAAAGGCCGCGCTCTTCCCGGAGAACGCGGCCTTCTTGTTTTGCGTGATTCGTATTATGGGGAGACACCCGTGGCTTTCATGCCCCGATAGATCTCTTCTGCTCGCTGCAATGCCGCTTCCACATTCGCGCAAATATTGTCTTTGCCCACGACCTCTTCAAATTCCGCCTGCCGCATCAGTTGCGCCGGTTGCTCCCGCGCTCCGCACAGAATCAAGGCCCGCCCACTGTCGTGCAGCTGTCTTGCAATCTCTTCCAGGGCAAAAATTCCCGTGGCGTCGATCGCGGTCATGTTGCGCAAGCGCACAATGACCACGGGCGGCAGTTCCTGGAGTTTTTCCGTAATCATCGCCGCTTTGTCGGTTGCGCCAAAGAGAAACGGCCCATGGATGCGGAAAATTGTGGCATAACTCGGAATATCTTTGTCCTGCAAAATATGCACTCGCGCGTCTTCCACATAGTTCTGCGTAACTTGTGAGACCGTTGTCGTACTGGAAACGCGCGCAATAAACAGCAGTGCCGCCAGAATCATGCCTGCCTCAACCGCAACCGTAAGGTCGGCGAACACCGTAAACGCAAAGGTCACCAGCCAGACACTGATGTCCGTCTTGGTCAGCCTCAGCAACTGCGGGATCTCCCGCCATTCGCCCATATTGTAGGAAACCACCATCAGAATCCCGGCCAGGGCGGCCATGGGGATGTAGCTGGCATACGGTGCCGCGAACAATAGAATGCACATCAACGTCGCGGCGTGAATCATGCCTGCCACCGGTGTTTGCGCTCCGGCACGAATATTGGTTGCGGTCCTCGCGATCGCTCCCGTTGCCGGCAAGCCTCCGAACATTGGCGAGACCATGTTCGCCACGCCTTGCCCAATCAACTCCACATTAGGATTGTGCTGATCATGGCTCATGCGATCAGCAACCATGGCCGACATCAGCGACTCAATCGCTCCCAGCATGGCTACGGTGAGCGCTGGCCCTAGCAGCCCGTGAATCAATTCTGGACGGAATTGTGGAATGGCGAGATGCGGCAACCCGCTCGGTATCCCTCCAAATCGCGAGCCAATCGTTTCCACCGGAAGTCTTAGCAGAAACGCCGCCATGGTCGCTCCCAGCATCGCCACAATCGGACCAGGAATGCGCGCGGAGATCAGCCTGCAGCCGATCATCACGGCCATCGTAGCTACCGCAATCACTGTGGCTTTCGATGACCACGTCGGAAACCCCACCGCAATCGTCTTCATCCGCAGCCAGAAATCCCCCGGCACTTTGGCAATTTTTAGCCCGAAGAAATCCTTGATCTGCGTGCTCGCAATCAGCACGGCGATTCCATTTGTAAAACCCAGGACGACAGGCCTGGGAATAAACCTCACTGCCGACCCGAGGCGCGCCGCACCCATGATCACGAGCAGCAGGCCCGCCATCATCGTGACCATATACAGTCCATCAACCCCATGCACGGCGACAATGCCAGCAATTACGACTACAAACGCCCCAGTCGGGCCACCAATCTGCGTCTTCGATCCCCCCAACAATGAAATCAGGAAACCAGTCACCATGGCGCAGTAAATTCCCGCTTGCGGTGTGAGCCCTGAAGCAATCGAAAACGCCATCGCCAGCGGCAGTGCCACCAAGCCGACGGTGACGCCGGCGACTAAGTCGTGGCCAAAGGTTTTGAATGTGTAATGGCGGATAAATAAGACTGATTTAGGAAGCCACTGCTCATCCCCCGGCGCATAGGCGGTAGAGGCCATAACGGGATTATGACAGACAAGACGGCGAGATGCCGAAACGGAGAGCCTTGTCCTGGTGTTGAAGTGTTGTTGCCAAAGGCTAACCTTGGGGCCCGGCAACGGCCAGCGCTCTCACCGGTATTCGACTTGTATTAACACGATCATGAGGGACGGGCGTCGGCCCCTCTTGCGAGGCGATCATCCCAATCGCGCGGTTCTTTCCCAGGCTTTTCGCCTGTTGCAGGCCGCGATCCGCGAGGCTCAACACTTCTTCGTGCCCCAGCATGTCAAGCCCTTGTTCCATCCACGGGAAAGCCGCCCATCCAATCGAGCACGTCCGCCGGATCGAATCGCCATGCATGTTGACCGCATAGGGTCGCTCGCCCACCGCTTGCATCACCCGCCCCGCCAGAATCTCGGCTTCGCGGCGGTCTGTATAGCGCGACACAATCAGAAATTCTTCCCCACCCCATCGCACCAGAACATCGGAATTGCGAATCGCCGAGCTGATCCTCAGCGACATCTCCACCAGTACGCGGTCTCCCGCGTCATGTCCGTGCTGGTCGTTCACTTCCTTGAAGTCATCCACATCCACCAGATAGAAAACCAAATCGCGCGTCGTGGGCTCGTGCCCGTCCGCGTAGGCGCGCAGCGTCTTCGCCACATCGCCCTCGATCGTCGCCGTGAAAAACCGGCGATTGCGCACACCCGTCAAGGGATCGGTCATTGATGCATCCTGCAATACTTCGTTCGATTGCTTCAATTGTTCGTGCAACCGGTGCTGCTTCATGAACACCAGCGCGGCCATGGCAAACATCGTTGCCACCGTGACAATTACCCGGAAACGCACCACGTCGAACGGGGAATGGTGGTCGAGCACCGCGGTTACGCCAATCACCGGCAGCGACATCACGGCAATGATCGCCATCTTCGACATCCATGACCCGCGCTTCTCTTCGGCTTCGGTTTCGGGCCGCGGCCTTAATCCTCGACCCTGCGCCGCCACAAACGTAAATGCCGCAAACGACCCGAGATAAACCGTGTCACACCACTTGCCGGGAAAATAAGTGTGTTTCTCGATCATGCCGTTGAGCAGAACAAACGCCGCAGCATTGAAGAGCGTGGCGCCGAGGTAGTAGGCATAGAATCGGCGCCACGGCTGTTCCGCCGAACGCAGGATCATTCCCAACACGATTGCAAGCGCCACCACTTCCACGTTATAGAGGCGATCATAATTGCGGTTGTAAAGCGCCAGATTGGGAGAAATGGACTGCCAGCTGACCACGAGATATACGTAGAAGTAGAACCACCACAGCATGAGCAGCGAAAAATCCATGATGCCCAGCCGTGCGCTGCGCTCTGAAGGTTGCAAATGCGGTCGCAGCAACAAACCCGCCAGCATTGGGACACCGACAAGAAACAAGAGTGCATCTGCCGCCGACGCTTCCGGCATGGGCAGATGCAGAATGTTGTCATATACGATCCAAACCATCTGATCGCACAGCAACATCAGCCAGCTCACAGCTTGCAGAATCCAGAAGGCGCGCATGCGCCCCTGGCAAGGAATGGCATTCTCTCCAAACGCAAGCAAGGGCATCAACATGCCCAGCGTACAGAGCAGGTCGCTGATTGCCGTAAGTGTGTTCCCGGCTGGCAAAAACACAGATGCGCCCGCCTGTCCGATTGTCAGGCACACGGCCGCGGCAACCCAAAATTTTGCGTGGGTTCGCAGTGGAAGAATCCTCACAGTGATTTTATGGTGGTTTCGAGGTAACCGTAAGTTACTATAGTCACTTGTTAGGGTGGCAAAATCTGCCGATAACTCGCTGATTCTAAAGCTTCATCTCTTTCAGGTATTCGCGGAACGGACCGCCCAAATCCTGACGTTTCAACGCCAACTCCACGGTTGCCTTTAAGAAACCCAGCTTGTCCCCGGCATCGTGGCGTTTTCCCTCAAAAACGTAGGCATACATATTCTCTTTTTTCAGCAGAGCCTTCATGCCATCGGTCAGTTGCAGTTCTCCGCCTGCGCCCGGCTTGATTTGCGAAAGCGTTTCGAAAACACCCGGCGTGAGCAGATAGCGGCCAATAATCGCCTGCTTCGAGGGGGCATCTTTCAACTTCGGTTTCTCCACCATATTCTTGATTTCGAATAACCGCCCGTTATGGCCATCCATGGGCTTCACATCGAGAACGCCATACGCCGAAATCGCCTCCCCTTCCACAATCTGCGTAGCAATGACCGAGCCGTGCACATGCTCGAAGACATCAATCATCTGCTTAAGTACTGGAACTTTAGAATCAATGACGTCGTCAGCGAGCAACACCGCAAAAGGCTCGTTACCCACAAGTTCCCGCGCGGTAAGCACAGCATGGCCCAGTCCCAGCGCTTCTTTCTGCCGCACATACGCGATATGAATCATGTCCGAGATCGACCGCACAATCTTTAGCAGATCGGTCTTCTTCCGGTCCTCAAGCATGCGCTCAAGTTCGTAGCTGACGTCGAAGTGGTCTTCAATCGATTGTTTGCCGCGGCCCGTCACGATGATGATCTGGTCGCAACCGGCGGCCACGGCTTCTTCCACGCCATATTGAATGATGGGTTTATCGACCAGCGGCAGCATTTCTTTGGGCTGCGCCTTGGTTGCAGGCAAAAAGCGAGTGCCCAATCCGGCTGCCGGAAATACAGCTTTGCGTACTCGCATAGAAATAATTATTCCTGTATGGACAGTTATTGTAACCGCGTCAGGCTTCAGATGCGACTTCGGCGCTGGTCAGTTGTTCCAGAATTGCGCGAATCGCGCCCATCACTTGCTCGGCGGCGGTTGCCGCCAGCGTGAATTTCAATGTGCCATCAGGAGTAAATTTCGCGCCGCGCTGGGACGCGACGAATTGCGCCAGCTTACCCGGATCGATAGTTGCGGTCTGCTTAAATTTAATATTCACGAGATCGCGCTTGCGTTCGACGTTGATGGCGCCCACCCGCGCGGCGTGCAACTTCAGTGAAGCATAATCAAGCAGATGCCGCACTGCGGGCGGCGGCTCGCCGTAACGGTCTGTCAACTCTCCGCGAACATCGTCAAGCTGTGCATCGGTTTCAATTCCTGCAATGCGTTTGTACATGCGCAGGCGCTGATTTTCTTCGGCGATATATTCATTCGGAATGCGAATGTTGAGTCCAAGATTGAGTTGCGTGGGTATCTCATCCGCCGGAATCTCGCCCTTTATCTCGCGCACAGCATTGTCGAGCATCTGAGTATAGAGCTCAAAACCGATCGCTTCGATATGCCCGCTTTGTTCGCCGCCGAGAAGATTTCCCGCGCCGCGCAGTTCAAGATCAAGCGCTGCGATTTTGAATCCTGCGCCGAGATCAGAAAATTCCTTCAGCGCGGCAAGTCTTCGCCGCGCAATCGGCGTCAGCTCGAGATCTTGCGGAACCAGCAAATAGGCGTAGGCCCGGCGATTCGATCGACCGACACGCCCGCGCAGCTGATACAACTCCGACAATCCCAGCCGATCCGCGCGATTGATCAAAATCGTATTGCACAGCGGAATATCCAGCCCGTTCTCAATGATCGTCGTCGCCACCAGAACGTCAGCCTCGTGATGCATGAACTTCAACATGATCTTTTCGAGTTCACCCTCGCCCATCTGCCCATGTCCTACTAGAACACGCGCGCGTGGCACCAGCGCCTGTAGCTTGGCCGCAATCTCCCAAATGCTCTCCACGCGATTGTGGACGAAATAAATCTGCCCGCCACGATCCAGCTCCGTCTCAATTGCGGATTGGATCAGCTTTTCATCCCAACTCGCGACGACCGTCTGAATTGCCATCCGGTCTTTTGGGGGCGTCTCAATCACGCTCATATCTCGCAACCCGGCCAAAGACATGTGCAGAGTGCGTGGAATCGGCGTCGCTGACATGGTCAGCACATCCACGTCTTTGCGCATTTGTTTCAGCCGCTCTTTGTGGCGAACCCCAAAGCGCTGTTCTTCGTCCACGATGAGCAACCCTAGATCCGTGAACTTAATGTCTTTCGACAATAGACGATGCGTGCCGATCAAAATGTCAACTTTGCCCGTCTCAACTTTTTGCAGAATTTCTTTCTGCTGCTTCGCCGTGCGGAAGCGGCTGATCATCTCAATCGTCACCGGGAACGCGGCAAAGCGCTGCTTAAAAGTTTCGAAATGCTGAAAGGCGAGAACCGTCGTGGGCGCCAGCACCGCAACCTGGCGATTGTCATTCACCGCCTTGAACGCCGCACGCATCGCCACTTCTGTCTTGCCGTAGCCGACGTCGCCACAGAGCAGCCTATCCATCGGCTGCGACGACTCCATGTCGCGCTTCACGTCCACGATCGCCATGTCCTGATCGTTGGTCTCGGTGTAAGCGAAGGCGTCTTCAAACTCGCGCATCCATTGGTTGTCCGTTGAAAATGCCCGGCCCTTGGCGGTTTTGCGCTCGGCGTATAGCTTGAGCAGTTCATCCGTCATGTCGGCCATGGCCTTGCGAACGCGCGCCTTCGTCTTGCTCCACGCCTGCGTGCCTAGATGACTGAGTGCCGGCTTTACGCCTTCCGACGAACGATATTTCTGAATCAAATCCAGCCGCGTCAGCGGAACATAGAGCTTCGCGCCTTCGGCGTACTCCAGCAGCATGTACTCAGCGTTGCCATCGCCCTGATTGATCTCTTTCAATCCGTGATATTGGCCGATGCCGTGCTCGACGTGGACGACGTAATCGCCAACTTGCAAATCGCGGAAGTCGGAAAGGAATGCCGATACTTTGGATTTTCTTCGCTGCGGAGCCGCCGCAACCGTTTCCGATTCATCGAACAAATCGCGCGCGCCAAAGATCGTCAGCTTCGCATCGGGGAGAATCAATCCATCAGGAATGTAAGCTTTCACCAGCGTGGCGGAAAGCACTTGTCCGGCAAAGTACGCTGTTTCATCGGCGTAACTATCGCCGCCACGCGTGCGGCTGCCCAATCGAAACGAAACGCTTGCTTCGCTGAACGCATCGGCCAACCGCTCCACTTCGCCGATGTTCGGAACCGCGATCATCACACGGCGTTCCTCGGCAAATTGTTTTTTCACATCCTCCAACATGCCCGCGACCGATCCATGAAAACGCAGCGTCGGCTGCGAATGAAAGCCGACGGTCTCGCGGTCCGATTGCTCGATTCCCAAATGTTCAATTTCTGCGCCCGGCAATTCAGGCAACTTGCTCCACCAGTCTTCAGGCGAAAGCGAAAGATCCGCCGGTCTTACTAAATTGCCCACCCCGCTGCGCTCATGCACCTCTTCGATTCGCGCCCATAGATGCTCGAACTCGCGCTTCAGCGCGGTCGGCTCATCCACCAGAACGGCGGCATTCGGCAACAAATCAAAAATGGTCTGCGTAGCGCCCGCGACCGGAGCATAAAACTCCCATCCAGGAAATACATTCACGCCGCCGGAACGAATCGCCCGCTCCACAATTTCTTCCGAACCTTCGATTCTTTTACCGGAAAGGCGCACATGAATCGCACCAAGAATTTCTTCGCTGACCGGCGTCTCGCTCAAAGGCAGCAGCAACGCCTCTTCTGCGGGATACGACGATCTCTGCGTCGCCGGATCAAATTTTCTTATCGACTCAATCTCATCGCCGAAGAATTCAATGCGCAACGGTCGGTCTGCTTCCGGCGGATAAACGTCGAGCAACCCTCCGCGCAAGGCATACTCGCCCGGCATTTCCACCACGTCAGACGAGGTGTATCCGACCGTGTTCAGATGTTGCAGCAGCGCATCAACATCCATGGCTTCGCCGCGCCGCAAAGTCCTTGCCAACCCCGCATAATAAGCAGCATCGCGCAGTCGCGTAGCTGTCGCGGCGATTGGTGCAACCACAATCGACGCTGATCCAGTCGCAATTCTCCACAATCCCGAGGCACGTTCTTCTTGAATTTCTGGATGCGGTGATAAATTCTGAAAAGGCAATACATCATAGGCGGGTAAACTGACGATCGAATCCGGATCACGCCCGCCTATCAGTTCATGGAAAGCCTGTAAGACGGGAACGTAATCCTCCATCGTGCGATTGTCGGCGACGACGAAAATCAAAGGCCGTTCAGCGGCGCGCTGCAACAAAGTCAGCAATAAAGATTTGGCCGAAGGCGTGAGTCCGGACACACCAATACGCCCCGTGTGCGCCCGCAGGTGGGAGGCTACACGTGTGAAGGCGGGAAGGGCTTCGACGTCCGCAAAAAGTTCGCGGACGAAAGGCAGAACCATTGCCCTCTAATTTTAACAGGGGTGCAGGTCTCCGCCGTATCGCCATGACTCCCACACTTGTCATTCCGAGCCGATCGCCGTTTAGCTCTTCTCCACCCCCACCACCTTGTCATTCCGAGCCGTTCGCCGTTTAGCTCTTCTCCACCCCCACCACCTTGTCATTCCGAGCCGTTCGCAGCCGCATAGCGGCGAGAACGTGCGTAGGAATCTGCTTTGTTTTTTTTTGCTGCGAAAGAACTACTCAAACTTTGCGACTCTTTTCCTTCTCCATCAATCTAACTACGTATGGCAAAAGCAATTTGGGAAGGCACCGTTCTCGCCGAATCGAACAAGACCATCGAAATCGAGGACAATCAATATTTTCCGCCTGATTCGATCAAACAGGAATATTTCCGCCCCAGCGAAACCCACACCATTTGCCCCTGGAAGGGCACGGCGAGTTATTACAACGTGGACGTAAACGGCAAAAGTAATCCGGATGCCGCGTGGTTCTATCCCGAACCAAAATCCGAAGCCAAGAAAATCAAGGGATATGTCGCCTTCTGGCGCGGCGTGAAGGTGGAGGGGTAGGAGCCTACGTTAGTAGCCCGTGAATGAGACCTGGCAGCCACATAAGAATGTAAATACAAAAAAAGTAAAAATAGGGTTCCATCTGGATTTCCGGCTCCGACTTGATCCTTAAGAACCGCCAACCGGAAATGCCAAAGGCAACGGCGTAACCCGCTAGACCGAGGTAAACCCACAACTCGGGATGCATGCGGTGCGAGTACTTGTAGATGTCGGTGCAAGTCCCCAGAAAACGCCAACGAAAATAGGACGCCGTAGCTCCAGCGAAAACACGTGCCCAATCACAAGTGCCGCGCGCAGGCTGAGTTCTCTCAAAATAAAAGCGCTCCGCAAACATGACGGAGCGCTTTTTCTACTTTTATACGAGGATTAGTTCGGCAGCAGAACGCTGTCCACCACGTGGATTACACCGTTCGACTGGAACACGTTGGCGATGGTGACAGTCGAGGTCCCGCCCTTTTCATCTTTCAGGACAAGGTTCTTGCCTTGCATCATCGCGGTAAATGTGCCGCCGCTGACGGTCTTCAATGTCGCCTGACCGTGACCTTCACGAATCATTTTCTTAATATCAGCCGCGCTCAACTTGCCCGCAACCACATGGTAGGTAAGTATCTTCACCAGCGTAGCTTTGTTCTCTGGTTTTAGAAGATTGTCCACCGTGCCCGCCGGCAATTTGGCAAATGCCTCATTGGTCGGCGCAAAGACGGTAAAAGGTCCAGGACCTTCGAGCGTGTCCACCAAGCCCGCGGCTTTCACCGCCGCTACAAGGGTCGTATGGTCGGCTGAATTTACAGCATTCTCGATGATGTTCTTAGTGGGATACATTTCCTGACCGCCAACCATGGGGTTCTTATCGGCCGCAACCGCCAAAGCCGCCAGCGAAATAACACACAGCAACATGACTGCAATTTTCTTGTTCACTTGAAATCTCTCCTGTTTGAATTGCCTTCACTTTGAGTACGCAGGCGCGGGCAAATCGGATTGCGCTTCGCGAACCTTAAGATTTGGCTTCTCTGGGCGAAGTAACTATTGAAAAATGCATCGATGGAAAGGCGCTCGCTGCCGGCCCGCGCCTCCGCCTAACGCTGGTAACATTGACGTAATTTCTTTCGTACTGCTAGCATCACACTCAAGAGACGGTTTCGTGGAACTGCTGCTCAATATCGTCTGGGTGCTGCTCGCTGTCCCCGCGGTCTGGTTGTGGCTGCGGGCATCGAACGGCCGAGCTGCCGCCTTTAGCCGGCTCAGTTGCATGCTCGTTCTGGGCTGCATGCTCTTATTGCTTTTTCCCGTGGTTTCAGCTTCGGACGATTTGCACGCGATGCGTCCTGAGATTGAGGAATCCTCTCTTTCGAAAAAAGTTGCGCAGCATGCCTCAGCGAATGATTCTCATTCCGCCTGTTCGTACCATGGACCGCAATTGGCAGCTTGTCTGCAATTTGCTTTCAGCCCCGACTCCCTGACTGGCTCCCTGCTAGTCCATCATTCGGTTGCTTCCTCACAGAAGGGCTTGGTGCGTGCACCGGGCTGGCGCGCTCCTCCCGTCTTGTTGCTCTCATAGCTTCGATATTCCAGCCACTAACAGATTAGGGGTGGCTTGCACTCACTCAATCATTCGGTTAAGTCTTTCATTCGAGATTTGGCGCATTTGCCAAACCAAACGGAGTTTTCAGTGCAGAACCGTAGCATGCGTTTCTTAGCACCCATCGTCGCGCTAACCCTGGCAGGCGTATGCCTTGCGCAGCAACCAGCATCGTTGACTTGGGAGCAGGTGCGCGACCGGTTTGAACTACGCAATCCAACGCTGCTCGCGGACAAACTGAATATTGATGAATCGAAAGCCGAGGAAATCACTGCCAATCTGCGTCCCAATCCGACGTTTTCCCTGACGGCCGATGGCACTCAGATCGCGCCTAATAACGGCGTTTGGCAGCCTTTTGCCGGCACCTTTATCTCGCCCGGAATCAGTTTCGAAATCGAGCGCCGCCACAAACGACATCTGCGTCTTGAGAGCGCGCAAAAAGCGACCACCGTTGCCGAATTTACTCACGCTGATGTTGAACGCGGCCTGCTTTTCAGCTTGCGTTCCGCGTTTGTCGCGATCTTGCAGGCCAAAGCCGTAAAACAGTTGGCCCAGGACAATCTTGATTATTGGGACAAGGTACTCGACATCAGCCGCACCCGCTTTAGCGCCGGAGACATCGCCCAAATAGATCTCGACCGTCTCGAACTGCAACGGGCGCAGTATGAATCTGATCTGCAAGCGGCTGATGAAGCCATTGAGGACGCAAAAATCCAGTTGCTCACGTTGCTTAACGACCGCAAGCCGCTCGATGAGTTTGATGTGGTCGGTGCTTACGACTTTAGCGAGCAACTCCCTCCGCTCGATGACGTACGCAAGTCCGCATTAGATACGCGTCCCGACCTGAAAGCTGCCTTCGCCGCCGTGGATAAAGCTCGAACCGATCACACTCTCGCGGTCGCCAACGGTTCGACCGACCCCACGCTTTCGTTCTGGTACACGCATAACGGTTCCTACAACAACCCCGCCGCGACAAACACTCTTGGCGTCAGCATCAATGTTCCCTTGCGGCTGTTTGACCGCAATCAGGGCGAAAAGCTGCGCACACAGCTCGATATCGATCGCAACCAGCGTCTCTACGACGCCACGCTGGCCCAGGTCTTCGCCGACGTCGATTCCAGCTACGCCACGGTGGAAAGCGACGTGAGCTTGCTTCGTCCCTACAAAGCCAAATATCTACAGACTTCGGTGCGCGTGCGCGACACTATCACATTTTCTTACCAGCACGGTGGCGCATCCCTGCTCGATTTTCTCAATGCGCAAAGTGAATACCGGATGGTGCAGTTGAACTACATCAATTTGATCGGTTCTTATTTGTCCGCCGCGGCTCAACTGAATATGGCTGCTGGACGTGAGGTTTTGCCATGAATATACAACTCGCCCGACGCTTGCTTCTGGCCACAATCCTCTGTTGGTCTCTGGGTCTGCTTGTGGCGTGCAATGAAGGGAAAGCCAACCCAGACGCTGAGGCGCCGCCCAAGGCCGTCGTCGAGCAAGACCTTGATGCCAACAATTTCAAAGTGGACCATCCGGAGCAGTTCCCGCTTGCCACTGCCGCCGAGTATAAGGCGGTTCCTGAACTCGATGTCACCGGCGTGGTGCAGCCCGATATAACCCGTGCGGTCCCCGTCGTCTCACTCGCCACAGGCCGCGTCGTCGAAATCAAGGCCCGGCTCGGCGATGAAGTCAAGAAGGGCCAGTTGCTGCTGCGAGTGCAAAGTAACGATGTATCCGGGGCCTATCAAACATATGTCAAAGCGCAGAACGACGAACGGCTAGCCCACCTGCAACTGGATCGATCACAGATACTCTACGACAAGGGTGCCATCGCCAAGAGCGCTCTCGAATCCGCCGAGGACGGAGAAGCGGATGCTAAGGCCGACTTGAACGCTGCCTCTGAGCAGTTGCATTTACTCGGTATTGACAAAGATCATCCCAACGGAATCGTCAATATCGATGCCCCCATTTCCGGTGTCATCACCGATCAGCAAGTTACGAATGCGGCCGGCGTCCAGGGGTTATCCGGCCCCAATCCGTTCACCATTTCCGATCTTTCTTATGTCTGGATCGTCTGCGATGTGTATGAAAACGATCTTGACGCCGTTCAAGTCGGCCAATCCGCCGACATTCGCTTGAACGCATATCCGGATAAGCCCGTAAAGGGCCGGATCGACAACATTCTCCCCGTTCTTGATCCCACCATCCGCACCGCGAAGGTCCGGATCGAAGTCCCCAACCCGGGATTCATGCGAATTGGAATGTTCGCTACTGCCACTTTCTACGGCCGTCGAGCCGGTACTCGGGCCAGCATCCCTACCAGCGCAGTTCTTCACTTGCACGATCGTGAATGGGTTTATACACCGCTTTCGAACGGCCACTTCCGACGGGTGGAAGTAGTAACTGGAAGCACCTTGCCCAACCAACAGCAGGAGGTCATCTCCGGCATTAAGCCGGGAGACCAGGTCGTCTCCAATGCGCTGGATCTGCAAAATACGGTGGAGCAATAGATGATTCGTCGCGTCGTCGATTTTGCTCTTAATAACCGTCTGCTGGTGCTGGGTTTGGCCGTGCTGATTTTTGCCGCCGGAATCGTATCGTTCCACGACCTTCCCATTGAAGCCTATCCCGATGTCGCCGACAACTACGTCGAAGTTATTACGCAATGGCCCGGAATTTCAGCGGAACAGATAGAACAGCAAGTTACGATCCCGCTGGAAATCGTCATGAATGGAATGCCGAACATGGTTCATCTCCGTTCGTTCTCTTTGTTCGGGCTCTCCGATATAAAGCTGATCTTTGACGACGATTCTAACGATGATTGGAACCGCGAGCGCGTCCTTGAGCGTCTCAGCCAGGTCACGCTTCCGCCCGGCGTCGTACCTCAAATGGGTACGGACTGGAGCCCTGTCGGCCAGATTTATTTCTTCACCCTGCACAGTAGCAACCCCGCTTATGACGCCATGGACCTGAAATCCATCGAGGACTGGACCGTCGAGAAAAGCTTGAAATCCGTCCCCAACATAGTGGACGTGGCCAGCTTTGGGGGCCCCACACGCGAATATCAGGTGCGTCTTGATCCCAACAAACTGGTGGCTTACGGTTTGAGCTTGTCTCAGGTCGAGCAACAATTGGCCAATAACAACGCTAATGCCGGCGGAAGCTTCATTCAGGAAGGCTCGCAGCAAATCAATGTCAGCGAAGTTGGACTCGTCAACAAGGTGCATGACATCGAAGAAACCGTTATTACGACTAAGAGCGGCGTTCCGATCCATGTAAAAGATATTGCCCTTGTTTCACAAGGACCAAAGATCCGTCTCGGCCAGTTCGCCCGGGCCATCCATCGGGAAGATGGCAAGATTATTGATAATGACGATGTCGTCTCCGGGATCGTACTCTTGCGCAAAGGCGCAGTCGGCGAGACCGCTCTTCAAGGCGTCCACCAGAAAGTAGAAGAGCTGAACAACCACATTCTGCCCCCGGGCGTAAAAATTGTTCCCTTCCTGGATCGCAGCACCCTCGTCCATTTCACTACTCACACCGTTCTGCACAACCTTACCGAAGGGATGATCCTTGTATCCCTGGTGCTGCTGCTCTTTCTCGGCAATGTTCGCGGCGCCCTCATCGTGGCCACGACCATTCCATTCGCCCTTCTGTTCGCTGCCATTTGTTTGGAATTGAGGCACATTCCCGCGAATCTCCTATCGCTTGGAGCTTTAGATTTTGGCGTGGTCGTGGAAGGCGCCATCGTTCTGGTCGAAAACATTGTGCGCCATCTCAGTGAATCCGACGGCGCCAAGATGCCCAACGAAACTATCGGCTTCGCCTCACATGAAGTGCAGCGCCCGGTGTTCTACGCCATCGTTATTACGATTACCGCCTTTTTGCCGATCTTTACTCTGCAACGCGTCGAAGGGCGGCTTTTTCATCCCATGGCCTGGACAGTAGCTTTCGCGCTGCTCGGAGCCTTGCTCTTCTCCATCCTCGTTGCCCCGGTTCTCGCCAGCTACGCTTTCGCCAAAGGAACCAGCGAATGGGACAACCCAGTCATGACCTTCGTGACCAAGCAATATGGTCGTGCGCTGCGTTGGGCGATTCGCCACCGCGGCATCACAGTAGGCGCTTGCCTCATCATGCTTGCATTGGGAGGCTATCTTGCCTTGAGCGGCGCCATAGGCTCCGAATTTCTCCCACACCTGGATGAGGGCGCGCTCTGGGTACGCGGCACCCTCGCTCCCAGCACCGGTCCGGATGAAGGTATTCGCGTTGCCAATCAGGCCAGAATTATTCTCTGCTCATTCCCCGAAGTGCCCCAATGTACCAGCCAGGTCGGGCGCCCCGACGATGGCACCGACAATACCGGCTTCTTTAACACCGAATTCTTCGTTGACTTGAAACCGAAAGAACAATGGCGGCCAGTTTTCCACGAGAACAAAGATGAACTCATCGCCGCCATGCAGCGCCAACTCGATAAAATTCCCGGCGTGGTCTGGGGATTCTCCCAGCCCATTGAAGACAACATGGAAGAAGCGGTAAGCGGCGTGAAAGGCGCGTTGGCTACAAAGATTTATGGCGATGATCTAAAGGTTCTCGAGGAAAAAAGCGACGAGATCGTCGCGATAATGCGAAAAATCAACGGCATTGAGGACTTGGGTGTTTTTCGCGTGCTCGGCCAGCCCAACTTGAACGTCAGAGTGGATCGGGCCGCCGCAGCCCGCTACCAAATTAATGTCGCCGATATTCAAGATGCGATTCAGACCGCCGTCGGCGGCAACGCGCTCACGCAAGTTCTGCAAGGAGAAGCGAGGTACGATCTCGTTCTCCGTTATCTTCCGCAATACCGCGATACGCAGGATGCTATCTCTAAAATTCGGCTTCTTACGCCGTCGGGCGAGCGCGTCTCATTGGCCCAACTCTGCACGATCAGCGTGACCGATGGCGCATCCGAAATTTATCGCGAGGGCAACCGGCGTTATGTTGCCATCAAGTACAGCGTTCGTGGCCGCGACCTTGGCAGCACCGTGGAAGAAGCCATCAAGAAAGTGAATGAGCAGGTCAAGTTGCCCATCGGCTATAGCATCGATTGGGAGGGTGAATACGCCAGCCAGAAGCGAGCGAATGCCCGCTTGATGATCGTGCTGCCCATCACCATTCTTTTGATCTTTATCATCCTTTACACCATGTTCAAGTCTTTTAAATGGGCGTCTTTAATCATGGCGACGGTCGCCATCGCGCCCATTGGCGGACTGCTCGCGCTTTGGTTCACCGGCACTCATTTCAGTGTTTCCTCCGGCGTCGGTTTCCTGGCGTTATTCGGCGTCTCGGTGCAAACCGGCGTCATCATGCTGGAGTACATCAACCAGCTTCGCTCCCGCCGTTACTCCATCGAAGATGCGGCCGTCGAAGGCGCCGTCCTTCGTCTGCGTCCCATTATGATGACGATGCTCGTGGCTACGCTCGGCTTGCTCCCTGCTGCCTTGTCCCACGCCATTGGTTCTGACTCGCAGCGTCCCTTCGCCATCGTGATCGTCGGCGGGCTCATTGCCGCCCTCATCATGAGCGTCTTCCTGCTCCCGACTTTGTATGTCTGGATTGCCGGCGATCACGACGTTCTGCCCGCCGCAGAACACTCCTTCGGCGAAGGGGAACACGTGGATTAGAACGGCGAGTCTGAAATCCGCGTTTGTGGCTACCTACCTCGACAAAATGTCATATTAGATTTATTCTAATCACTCATGGACACTGCTGCGATTAAACAGTCCTTGGAGAGTAGCGGATTGCGTTGCACCCCGCAGCGTTACGCAGTAATGGCATTCCTATTAAAAAGCAATGAGCATCCTACGGCTGCGGAGATTTTCGAGGCCGTCAATCGCATGGATCCCCGCTCATCGCGGGCAACAACCTATAACAATTTGCGTGACCTGGTGCAGGCTGGGTTAGTGCGGGAAGTAGCTGTAGAGGGCCGCGCCGCGCGATTCGACGCCAAAGGCATGCGCCACCATCACTTTATCTGCGACCGCTGCGGCAACGTCGAGGACGTGGAGTGGTTTGACGTGCCCCGGCCGGCTTCGGGCGTTATCGGAAAACGAATTCTTCGCGAATGCGAATTAATTTTCAGAGGGCTCTGCGCCAAATGTTCGCAGCGTCGCGCCCATTAAGAGATGACCCGATATTTGCAGAACATCCGATTTTTAAAGTTGTGTCGCATATTGAGTTGAACGAACAGCAGCCCGATTCGTTCTTAGACCATCACCGTTTTGATTTCATTTAAAAGGAAGATATATGGCAAATTCAGAGCATATGGAAAACACACTTGCCTCCTCATCGGGAACTGTTTCTCCTGAAACCAAGAACGAGAGCACCCTACCGGAATCCAAGTGCCCGTTCAACCACGGAGCATCCGCACCCACGAACCGCGACTGGTGGCCGAATCAGGTGAACCTCAATGTCCTGCACCAGCACTCGAACCTGTCCAACCCGATGGGCGGGCAGTTCGACTACGCCAAGGAATTCAAGAGTCTCGATCTGAACGCCGTGGTCAAGGACCTTAGTGCGTTGATGACCGACTCGCAGGATTGGTGGCCAGCCGATTTTGGCCACTACGGCGGTCTTTTCATCCGCATGGCATGGCACAGCGCAGGCACCTACCGCATTGGTGATGGCCGTGGCGGTGCCGGAGCCGGGCAGCAACGTTTTGCGCCGCTCAATAGCTGGCCGGACAATGTAAACCTCGACAAGGCGCGTAGATTGCTTTGGCCGATCAAGCAAAAATACGGCCGCAAAATTTCGTGGGCTGACTTAATGATTCTCGCTGGCAATGTCGCGCTCGAGTCAATGGGCTTCAAGACCTTTGGATTCGGCGGCGGACGCGCAGATGTCTGGGAGCCCGAAGAGTTGAACTGGGGTCCCGAAGGTACGTGGCTGGCGGACGAGCGCTACAGCGGCGATCGCGATTTGCAGAATCCGCTCGGCGCGGTGCAGATGGGTCTGATCTACGTGAACCCAGAAGGTCCGAATGGCAAGCCGGATCCGGTGGCGGCCGCGCGCGATATTCGCGAAACCTTCAAACGCATGGCGATGAACGATGAAGAAACGGTCGCGCTGATTGCTGGCGGGCACACGTTCGGCAAAACCCACGGCGCTGCTGTTCCGGCTGACTACGTTGGACCCGAGCCGGAAGGCGCCGAGA
This sequence comes from Terriglobia bacterium, assembly GCA_963702965.1. Lineage (GTDB taxonomy): Bacteria > Acidobacteriota > Terriglobia > Terriglobales > Acidobacteriaceae > JAJPHW01. The sequence continues at coordinate 1,049,249 of OY969776.1, read as the reverse complement.
TCGAGGACCAGGGCTTCGGATGGAAGAATAAATTCGGCAAAGGTTGCGGCGCTGACACCATTGGCAGTGGATTGGAAGTCATTTGGACCACAACCCCGACCAAGTGGAGCAATAATTTCTTCGAGAATTTGTTCAAATACGACTGGGAACTGACCAAGAGCCCGGCTGGCGCCCATCAATGGACACCAAAGAATGGCGCGGGCAATGGCACCGTGCCGGACGCGCACGATCCCAAAAAACGCCACTCGCCATCCATGCTGACGACGGACCTTTCGTTGCGCTTCGACCCGGCGTACGAAAAAATTTCACGGCGCTTCTACGAGCATCCAGATCAGTTCGCGGACGCATTCGCCAGGGCGTGGTTCAAGCTGACGCACCGTGATATGGGCCCGATCGTGCGCTATCTCGGCCCGTTGGTCCCGAAGGAAACGCTGCCGTGGCAGGACCCGATTCCCGCGGTCAATCATCCGCTCATCAGTGAGCAGGATGTTGCTGCTCTCAAGGCAAAGATCCTGGCATCGGGCTTATCGGTGTCGCAGCTGGTCTCGACGGCTTGGGCTTCAGCGTCCACGTTCCGCGGCTCTGATAAGCGCGGCGGAGCAAACGGCGCGCGCCTTCGCCTTTCTCCGCAGAAAGATTGGGCAGTCAATCAGCCAGCTGAACTTGCGAAAGTGCTACAGAAGCTGGAAGCAATTCAGAAAGAGTTCAACGCGTCAGCATCTGGCGGAAAGAAGGTTTCGCTTGCGGACCTGGTTATTATTGGTGGCGATGGGGCCATCGAGAAGGCCGCGAAGGACGCCGGGGTTGATGTGAAAATCCCATTCAAGCCAGGTCGCATGGACGCGTCGCAAGAACAGACAGATGTTGAATCATTCGAGCCGCTCGAACCCAAAGCAGATGGCTTCCGCAACTACCTCAACGGCAAGCGTGGCCTTTCGGCTGAGGCGTTGCTTGTAGATAAGGCGCAATTGCTGAAACTGACCGCGCCCGAGATGACAGTGCTCGTCGGGGGCTTGCGAGTCCTGGGTGCGAACACTGGCAACTCGAAGCACGGCGTCTTTACCAAGAAGTCCGGCACACTGAGCAACGACTTCTTTGTGAACCTGCTCGATATGAGCACCGAATGGAAGCCGTCCAATGAATCGAATGGCTCCGGCACCGTGTACGAAGGCCGCGACCGGAAAACGAATGCAGTGAAGTGGACCGGCACGCGCGTTGACCTCATCTTCGGCTCGCACTCCCAACTGCGTGCCTTCGCTGAAGTCTATGCGTCGGCCGACTCGAAGGAGAAGTTTGCCAAAGACTTCGCTGCCGCGTGGAGCAAGGTCATGAACAACGATCGCTTCGATGTTGCTTGAGTTCGACGGAGCAATCTGAATAGGGGGCGGAGGAATGTCGCTGAATCAGCGGCAGTTCCTCCGCTTTCCCATTGCGGATTAAACAGGAATTTAAGATGCCGGCTATCGTTTTTTAGCGTTATGGACGGAGGGTGTCGGAAAAATCAAGGTGGGGGGTAAATTGGGCGAACAAACGATGGTAGGCCCGAATGGATTCGAACTTGAGGCGTTTTGAGGCGTGAGCCGCGAATGCGGCGGGAGCCTCAAGCCGAAATCCTGAGCAGAGCGAAGGACCCCCCAAAATTAATGCATGGTAGGCCCGAATGGATTCGAACTTGAGGCGTTTTGAGGCGTGAGCCGCGAATGCGGCGGGAGCCTCAAGCCGAAATCCTGAGCAGAGCGAAGGACCCCCAAAATTAATGCATGGTAGGCCCGAATGGATTCGAACTTGAGGCGTTTTGAGGCGTGAGCCGCGAATGCGGCGGGAGCCTCAAGCCGAAATCCTGAGCAGAGCGAAGGACCCCCCCAAATTAATGCATGGTAGGCCCGAATGGATTCGAACCATCGACCTCTTCCGTGTCAAGGAAGCGCTCTGGACCAGCTGAGCTACGGGCCTGCTTGTCCTTCATTGTACAAGAGGTCTCATTTCCGGCAAACCTCGGCCGACGGTGCTCTCCAACCTCGCATTGCGCTGTCTAAACTAGGGAAGGCCATTTTCGGAGAGATTAAATGACGAAGTTTCGCATTTTATCCATATGCTTCTTGGTCTGCCTTTGTCTCGGAAAGACGAATGCGCAGAATTTGGGAACCGCGCAAACCGAAACACGAAAGACGAGTACTCCCTATACCGGCGATCTCTCGATCTTCGATTCTCCAGGACGCGATGAGAGGCTGCACATTGACCGCGTGATGGATATTCTCGGAATCACTCCAGGCAAAACCGTCGCCGACATCGGCGCCGGCGGCGGATGGTTCACTGTGCGCGCTGCAAAACGGGTTACAGAGACCGGGACGGTCTATGCCGTGGATATTAATCCTGACGCGATTCGCTACATCGAAACCCGCGCTCGCAAGGAAGGCTTGCGCAACATTAAGACCATCCTGAGTAAACCTGACGATCCCTTGCTGCCGCCGAACACGGTTGACGCGGTCTTACTTCTAAAGACTTACCATGAGGTCGAGAAGCCAGTCACTTTGCTTAAAAAGCTACGCCCAGCGCTTCGGGCGGGCGCCAAAGTTGGCGTCATCGATCGCAATGGGAACGGCGAAAATCACGGCGTCTCACGCGAAATTGTCGTCCACGAATTCGAACAGGCGGGATACACGCTGCTTTCGCAACACGACTTCGTCAAAAGCGATGGAATGGATTATTTCCTCGTGTTCACGGCAAAGCCGTAGGCGGTTCTGAGCCTTACCTGAGCGCAGGAGCAATCCCTCCTGCGAGGTTCTCACGCCGCAGGTATGATATGGCCCACGATGAAATCTATATTGCTACTTGGCTTTTGCGCTCTCATCCTTCCGCTCGCTGTTGTTCCGGTCGCCAATGCCCAGACCACGCATGATGCGAAAACTCTCGCCATCACGCATGTAACCGTAATTGACGCGACTGGCGCTCCGGCGATGCCAGACATGACTGTCACAATTCGTGACGGTCGCATCGCCATGATCAAGAAATCATCCCGCAAGCCTCCGAAGAATGCACAGATCATTGATGGACGAGGCAAGGATGGACGAGGCAAGGACGGGCGAAGCATTGACGGGCGCGGCAAGTTTCTCATCCCCGGCTTGTGGGATATGCACGTTCACACCAATTTCGGCGATTGGATTCCTGACGGTGAAGAACTCGTTCTGCCGTTGTTCGTGGCCAATGGCGTGACCGGGGTGCGCGATATGGGCGGCGACTTAGAGCTGCTCAAAAAATGGCGGAGCGAGATTAGTGCAGGCACCATCATCGGCCCGCGGATGGTCATCGCCGGTCCCATGGTTGATGGGCTTCCCCCGCATTTTCCAGCTTCGCTGCCGGTCACCACAGCTGAAGACGGGCGCAAAGCCGTGGACGACCTGAAGCAAGGAGGCGCGGACTTCATCAAAGTGCAATCGTATATCCCGCGCGACGCCTATTTCGCGGTCGCCGATGAAGCAAAGAAGCAAGGCATCGTATTTGTGGGCCACGTGCCCGATGCGATTCGCGCCGCCGAAGCCAGCAATGCCGGACAGAAGAGCATTGAACACTACACCGGCATCTTCGAAGGCTGCTCGACCACAGAAAAAGAAGATGAATTCTTGAAAGGCCCGAAAGGTCCACGCCGGGTGCTGGAAGCCTATGACGAAAAGAGATGCACCGCGCTCATCGCCTTGCTTGCTAAAAACCAGACTTGGCAGGTCCCCACACTTTATTGGGAACACGGCCAGTGGTTGATCGATGATCTCGATCTCAGCCAGAGTCCCGGCGCGGAATATGCTGCGGCCACTCTGCGCAACAAAACCTACAAGCAATTCACTGACAGCATTCTCAAGGAACTCGACACCGACCCCGTCGAATACCGCCGTCAATTCGTCGCGAAAGAATTGGAGATGACGCTGGCCATGCATCGCGCCGGCGTTCCACTTATGGCTGGTACTGACACGGAAGCGGGTGTATACGTGATTCCCGGCTTCAGCCTGCACCAGGAACTCGAACTATTTGTGAAGGCCGGCCTGACGCCGATGGAAGCCCTGCAAACCGCTACGCTGAATCCGGCAAAGTTTCTTGGTCGCACGCAGGATTTAGGCACCATTGAGCCTGGCAAGCTCGCCGATCTCGTCTTGCTCGATGCAAGTCCGCTGGACGACATCCGCAATACGCAGAAAATTTCTGCGGTCTTTCTCGGCGGGCGTTACTTTTCGCGGACAGATCTCGATGGCATTCTCGATCGTGCCAAGGCGGTCGCGCTAACTAAATAGGCGCACTACACGCCTGCGCGCCTGATTTCCGCGCTGCCGTTGACGGTTTCAATTTTTAGTTCCCGTCCGCCGCTGCCGATCTGGCCTTTGATGGAATGTCCATCAACGCCGCCCTGCACGTTCAACGGGAACTCGGTTCGCAAGTGCCCGTTGACCGACTCGAAGCTAACATCGGCGCTCAGATCAGAGGGCATTTCAAGAGAGATAGAACCATTCACAGTCTCAAGCTTCAGCGTCCCCGTCCAATCGGCGCGGCCCATCTTTGCTTCGAGGCTGCCGTTTACCGACGAAAGTTCGGCCCACGATTTGGTCGAAACCCGAACTTTGCCATTCACAGAAGTGGCCTTGACGAAGCGTCCCATATTTTCCGCGACGACGCTGCCGTTGACGTTCTCTCCAGTGAAGCGCAGATTCTCTGGAACATGAATCGTGAAGTGAATTTTAGGGCCTTCGTGGCCGCTCTGATGGGCGTGCGATCCTTCGCATTGATCGTTGAACCATCCGGGATAGACGACGCAGAACATCACGCCATCTTTCAGTCGCACCATTTGAATTTTCGCCTCGTCGGCATGTTCGCCGGTTTTCTCCGCGGTTACCTCGACCTCGTTGCCGGGAGCAGCGTCGGCTTCAATGTTGCCGTTCACGTTCTTGACGACCACTACGTTCTCAGGCGAAAGCGTTCCTTTCCAGTGGTAATCGCGGCTGTCTTGCGCAGATGCGGCAAGGGCAACGGTCAGGGCGAGAATGGCAAAAAGCATATAGCGGACGTTACGTGTAGACATAACAGGGCCTCCGTGGTGTAAGACGCGGGAATGCGCAGAACGTGAGCGATTGTCCCCGTAATTGGCACCGGCCGGACTGCCTCCCCTTCCTGTCTCGCGGCAGCTAAGGCTAGGTTTAGGGCCTTTCGGCCCTATTTGCGCGGGTCAATCCTTGCGGTATGCTGACGTTCGCGCGTCCGCTCGAAACGAGTGGGCGGAAGGATGTACGGTATGAGCAAGACATGGTTGAGCCTTTTCTTAATTTTCGCTTTCGCGGCGCTGATGTGCGCGTCGGCGGCTGGTCAGAATAATTACAAAGTGATTCATAGTTTTTCGGGCTACCCGAACGACGGGATGACGACGAGTTCGTCTGTCGTATTCGACAAGTTGGGCAACATGTACGGCGCAACCGATGGCGGGGGCAATCAGACGGGCTGCGGAGACTTCGGCTGCGGAACCGTGTATGAGCTTTCGCCGGATGGACAAGGCAATTGGACGGAGACGATACTGTACAACTTCTGCCAAGACTGGAATGGTGTCGCTTGTTTGGATGGATATTCGCCCAATGGCCTCACGATGGACGCAGACGGCAACCTGTATGGAACAACATTTAGCGGAGGGTCGGGATACGTGTATGGGGCCGGCTCCGGGGTTGCGTTCGAGCTCTCGCCGCCAAAAGAAAAAGGCGGCGCGTGGATCGAGACGGTGCTTTACAATTTCTGCAGCGATTTCAATAACGGTTCCTGTGTGGACGGATGGGTCGGGTTCGAGCCTCCTCTCGCACTGGACGCGGCAGGTAATCTTTACGGCGTCGCAGCGCTTGGCGGGACTGGACACGTCGCTGGTGGCGAGGGGCTGGTTTTCGAGCTTTCGCGCAGTGGCGATGGATGGAAGGAGACGGTTCTCCACAATTTTTGCACGCAAGGTGAAGGCGACTCATGCCCGGATGGTTATGAGCCGAGCGGTGTCGCCCTCGATCATCATGGCGATCTCTACGCCACTACGGCCTACAGCGGGAATGTGAACTCTTTTGTTGGGGGTACATTATGCGAATTGGTTCCCTCCGGGGCAGGATGGAAGTACCAGTCGATCGCTAACATTCCAGCGAATTTCCAACCGTTCCAGCCCCAGGCGCCGGTGTCCTTTGATGCCGCGGGTAACCTGTACGGCACGCTGAGCAGTATCTATGGCGGCGTCTTCCGCATCGACGCTAAATCGCGCAAACCAAGCCTTCTAAGCTTTAACGACAGCGATGGAGTGGGGCCGCATGCGTTATATATAGACTCCCGCAGGCGTGCCATCTACGGCACGGCTGCGGGTGGCGGCGCGTACCAAAGCGGGACGCTATACACGGTTAACGATGTTGGCCACCTGAGCGTGCTCTATAACTTCTGCCAGCTCGAAAAATGCGCTGATGGCGACGGCCCTTCGGCGTTAGCTCCGGACGCGTCCGGCACTCTCTATGGCACCACGGAATTCGGCGGCTCCTATGGGCTGGGCGTGATCTTTCAGTACGTGCCCTAGGACTACTCTGCCGGGAAAATTTGCGGGCACCCGCCAGGCGCAATTTCGCGGGTGCCCGAAACTATTTATGGATTACTAAGAATGTTTGCATAGGCGGTCGCTTGGGTTGCGGTCACTAAGTCCGCACTCTGGCAGCCAAGTGTGCCGCTATTGGCGAGGTTGTAAGCGAACTCCCAGTCGCAAAAATACACCTCGATCGTGTTTGCGTTGTGTAGTTTTGCAAAAGGAACGGTGTCCGGCAGATAGTCCCCCACGTATAGGGTCGCTGGAGCCCAGCTACTGCCTTAGCCCCATCCATCGCTCCGACACCACAATCGAATTTCCGGGATTTTGCGGGTCGTAGCGTACCGAAGTCGGCAATCCCAGGCGGCAGGAGTGCAGGTTAATCCACTGGCGCAGATAGGTTACATCTTGCGACGCCTCGTAAGAGACTCCGGCGACGTCATACTGAAAAATCAGCATGGTGGCGGGCTTGCGTCCGTCGAGACGCACTTCCTGGACATCAATCACGGTGCCATCGGTGATGCGGCCATACTGGTCGATCCAGGCGCGGCGCTCGCGTTCCTTGTCCTCGGCGGTTTTGGGCTTGCGCTTCAGCAGAAGATACGCGAGCAGCACCACACCGATCGTGGCCAAAAAGAAAGTATAGAGACGAAATGGAATCATGGCGTCAGGCGGGAGCCGGCATTTCCTGATTCAGCATAAGGCTTGCGGAGTGAATTCGGAAGAACTAAAAACAACTAAAAGAGAGCACGTTCAAAGGAACGTGCCGCCGCGATTACCGGGTCGTTAGGCTCTGGATTTCTTCGCGGTTGCGGCTGCGGCCAGCGCTCCGGCTTTTTCCCACGGACGCTTGGGGCGCTCCGCCGGCGCTTCATCGCGATCTTTCACGCGGTCGTAATGGTATGAGTCGCTCACTGTGCCCAGCGACTCGTTGTACAGGCTGGGTAATCCGAGGCCTTCCTTTAATTCTTCCGTAAATTGCTGCAACGCTTTGAGGTGGTCGGCAGTCGCCGGCACTTCGGTCTTCGAAGTCTTCAGAAACTGTTGGTAACCCTTGTTCACCAGCTTCGAAATTTCGCCGCCAATCAAATAACCGGGATAGGCGAAAATCTTCACGCTCTCGGAACCATTCTTCTGTATGGCTGCCGAGCAGTTGTATTTCTTCAGGAACACACGTCCCTGCATTCCCGGCGCTTCGATCAGGTCAAAGCCGTGATCGCGCAGCCAGTTCATCGCTTCTTCGTAAGTTCGTGGTTCCGTATTGCTTGCCATGTATGGGTTGAAATCCCTTCTTGCCTGCTTATGTGATGCACGAGACAGCCATCACGATTGATTCCGACATTGCGCCTCTTGAGACTAACAGCTGCAAGTCAATCGAGGCACGCTTCCTTATAATCTAACAAACACCGAATGCAGCATTAATTTTCTGTATCGATGCTATTACGTTGGTCATGGTCAGGCCGCCGCATGGTTCGCAAAGCTACGCCAAAATCCGCGCAAGTGCAATCGTCTTCGTTACATGCGGAGAAGGTCGCGAGGCATTCGCCTGTACTCGGGACCAAAAGTATCGAGCGCATCGGCAACACCCCGTTACTTCGCTTGCAACGCATTGGCGCTGAGCTTTCCGCTATCCAATTTCTCGGCAAAGCCGAGTGGCTCAATCCCGGCGGCTCTGTAAAAGACCGCGCGGCTTCGAATATTGTTACGCAAGGCCGGGCGAGTGGCGCTTTTTCTCCCGGCAAAATTCTTCTCGATGCGACTAGCGGCAATACTGGCATCGCCTATGCCATGCTCGGCGCGGCCCAGGGATTTCCCGTCACTCTATGCATGCCACAAAATGTATCGGTCGAGCGCAAACGCATTCTCCACGCCTACGGCGCCGACGTCATTTATACCGATCCCGGCGATGGCTCAGACGGCGCAATTCGCAAAGCGCGTGAACTCTTCGCCGCTCAACCCGAAAAATATTTCTATGCCGACCAGTATTCCAACGACGCCAACTGGCAGGCCCACTACCACGGCACTGCCAATGAAATTTGGCAACAAACCGGGGGTCGTATCACGCATTTCGTCTCCATGCTGGGGACGAGCGGCACATTCGTCGGCACCACGCGGCGATTGAAAGAGCTGAATCCAACAGATTCGGTGTATTTCGTTGCAGCCCGATTCGGCCTTTCACGGCATCGAAGGCGCAAAACACATGCCCAGCGCGCTCGTCCCGAAGATATACGACCCTTCACTCGCCGATGAAAACCTCGAAATTTCTACCGAAGCTGCCTACGCGATGTGCAAGCGCATGGCTCGCGAAGAAGGATTGCTCGTCGGCATCTCCGCGGGCGCGGCCGTCGTCGGCTGTTTGCAAGTGGCGCAAAACCTGAAAAAAGACGGACCAGCGGTTTTCGTGACCATCCTCTGCGATTCCGGCGATAAATATCTGAGCGAGCGCTTCTGGGAGGAAGAGTAGCCGATGCAACTCGCTGATTGCTAATGGGTTGCGGTACTTTCTAACGCCGGAGGGCGGCCCAGCGCTAAATTCCCAAAATGGGAAACCCTCACAGTCGCGTTTGGCTGCGTTTTAAGCCATTCCAGGCTGCTCATGCGCCGTTGGTGCCACCGAACGGCTGAATGACGATTACGAGCTAGGCAAATCGATTTTCCTTTCGATTATGAAAACGGCCTGATCCCGAAATTTCCGTCACCGCTACTGTCCAATTTCCTAATTCGGAAGGCTTAGTCTCTTGCGCTACTCCGGTCGGGCTGGCAAAGTGCCGGGGGCTATTCTAAACAAGCGGCGAATCCTTTTTGGATTACTTCTTTCGTGTCTTCCATCAGCGGCAGGGCCGCGGCTTCTTCTCGCGTGAACCAGCGCACCTCGCTGGCATCGCCACCAGCGCACGGTTCTCCGCTGATCGATTGGCACAAGAAATCAATCAGCACGTAGTGATATTGCACTCGTCCCTCAGAATCCCGTATAACCCGGTCAAACACGCCGAGCAGTTCGCCCGCCTCAACTTCGATCCCCGTTTCTTCACGCGCCTCGCGCACCGCAGCCTCGCGCAGTTCTTCGCCAATTTCCAGCATGCCTCCGGGTATTGACCACTGGCCCTCAAGCGGCGGTTTTCCGCGCTTGATGAGCAATACGCGGCCATGCTCGATAATGATCGCGCCCACTCCCACCAGCGGCGCATTTGGATATTCCCGTTGCATATCTAAATCGTATAAAAGCAGATTCCTCGCGCATCCTCACCGCTGGCGCGGCTACGGATGGCCCGGAATGACAAGATTGCAAGAATCATGGTTACAATGCTTCTGTGTCCTTGGAAGAATACAAGCGAAAGCGCCGTTTTGAGGAGACTCCTGAACCTCCGCCGGAACGGGCTGCGAAAACCGGTCATCGCTTCGTCGTACAAAAGCACCGCGCCACGCGCTTGCACTACGACTTCCGTCTTGAGATGGACGGCGTCTTGAAATCATGGGCCGTCCCCAAAGGCCCATCCCTCGATCCTGCCGACAAGCGTCTGGCCATGCAGGTCGAAGATCATCCGGTGTCGTATTTCGATTTTGAAGGCACCATTCCCGAAGGCAACTACGGCGCAGGCGCGGTTATGGTCTGGGACGTGGGTACGTGGGAGCCTCTCTCGCCAGTCACGGTGAAAGGGAAATACGTGCCCGCGAGCGATGCCGAAGCTGACGCCATGCTGAAAAAAGGCGATTTGAAAATTCGACTGCATGGCAAGAAACTGAACGGCGATTTCGCGATTGTGCACATTAAAGGGCGGCGGCCGGGAAGCAAAGGGAACGAATGGCTGCTCATCAAGAAGCAGGACGAGTACGCCGTTCCCGGTTTTGACATTGACGACAAAAAATACGACGCTTCCGTTCTTACGAAACGAACCATAAACCAAATCGCCGGCGATGCGAAATCAAAAGAATGGACCAGCAGTCGTCCCGCGTCGCGCGGCAAGGCAAAATCAAGCTGGGTCGAAGAAGCGCTGGCGAAGCGAAAAGCAATAACCGCCGAGGACGCAGAGAAACCGAAGAGCAAAGCAAAGAAAAGTAAAAGCAACAGTAGCGAGGCGACGAGTAAAAAAAAAGCCTCAAAAGCTGACTCTGCGAATTCGGCAGTAAGCACATTAGCTGATGCCCGCAAAGCCCCAATGCCCACGGCTATCCAGCCTATGCTGGCGCAGATTGCGGAAAAGCCGTTCAATGATCCCCAATGGATTTACGAAATTAAATGGGATGGTTACCGCGCCATCGCTTATATCGCTGACGGCAAAGTCAAACTGGTTTCCCGCAATCAAAATGATTTGACCAAAGAATTTCCCGAGCTCGCCGTGGTGCCGGAATTACTGAAAGCAAAAACCGCGGTGCTCGATGGCGAAGTCGTTGCCCTCGATGAACACGGCAAGACGTCTTTTTCTCTGATTCAAAAGCGCACTGGCATTCGCGCCTACGGACGCCGCGTTTCCGGCGATCGCAACCTCGCCATTCAGTACTATGCCTTCGATCTTCTTTATCTCGATGGCTATGACCTCCGCCGAGTGCCCCTGCTTGAACGCAAAGCTAAGCTCTCACAGCTGATTAAGCCGGGCGGCATATTGCGCTATTCCGAGCATTTCCCCAACGGCCTTGATTTGTTTGAAGCCGCGCAGAAGACCGGCCTCGAAGGCATTCTCGCCAAACGCGCCGACAGTGTTTATCAGGAAAAACGAAGTTCCGACTGGCTCAAAATCAAAATCACCAGCACCGTGGACTGCGTGGTTGGTGGATGGACTGACCCCGAAGGCAGCCGGGAATTTTTCGGGTCACTCGTTCTCGGCCTCTACGACAAGAAGAAACAGTTGATCCACGTGGGACAGGTCGGTACGGGATTCGATCGCGGAAAGCTAAAGAGCATTTACACATTGCTCGTAAAGAATCAAAGCAAAAAGAACCCCTTTCACGGTGACGTAGATGTGGACATGAGGCACGTCCATTGGACGAAGCCCGCGCTGGTGGGTGAGATCAAGTATGCGGAGTGGACCGAAGGGGCCGACGGCGGCGAACCGAAATTACGCGCCCCCGTGTTTGTCGGGTTACGCGACGATAAGACGCCGCAAGAGTGTACGTTTACAAGTCAGCGCGCCTAATTCAGCCGCATCGTACTCATACATGCGGCTCTACTTAATGTCTTTCATGGACGTAAGCGATCCGTAGTCTTTGCCCGAGGGTTCAACCGCGCGCACGACCACGCCAGCAAAGGCGTCGCGGAACTCCGGGTATTTCAACAGGAGCGCCTTGGCGACTGCCTGATTCTCCTCGTAGGTTTTCATCGTGTTCGAGACATCTGCGGATTTATATTTCACGACCAGATCCACATCATTGTCTATGCCCAGCAGGAAAATCGCAGTGACCTGGTACTTGGCCGCGCCAGCCGCGAGTTCAACCGGATTGTTGTCCGGCAAATCCGTGGGCTTGGCCGTCTGCGACTCATCGTAGAGTTTGTCGCTCATCTGAGTGCTCATGAACTGCACCGGCACGGCGAGGTCACGCGCTTCGAGGAAATAAAGCCACGCGTCGCGCCGCTCGCCCTTGGCAGCGAAGGCGCGGGCTTGTTGCGCAAACCAATTGGCGTCATGCCCGGCCGACTGGGAATTCTTCACAGAGAGTCCGGCAAGTTTCCAATCTGCATTTTGCATCTGCAGTATGAATGTCGCGGTAACCGGGCTCTTTGCGGCGGCATCCAGTATCACGATTCCATATTGCCCGACTGGCAGGTTAGGAATCACGAACTCCGCGCTATCGGCTGTCTGCCCGTGGGCGCCAAACACGCCGCACAAAAACTCAGCGCCAGCGGTGTTGCCGCCTGTATCTGGCTTGTCTGCTTTCAAGAGGAACGGGGATCTCGGCGTAGCCTGCGCCTGGGCCAGATTCGCATGGTTTTCCTGGACGACGGCTTCGATGCCGGAGAAATCGGATGCCAGTGAGGGCGCCGCGACCTGTTTGAGTCCCGCGGCGTCACCGCGCGACAGCAGATCGAAGTCGTGTTGCGCGGCATGAATCAATGCCAGCCGCGTGCCGCCATCCATGTCGCTCGCAGTCATGCAGGTCTGCGCGTGGCAGGTGGTTATCAACGTACACAGGGCAATCGGCAACATCCAGCGCATGCGCCAAAGAGACGAAGTCATGAAGACGCTCCGCTATCCATCTTAACGCCGAACCGCAACCCGATTCATCCTCCCCGAACATGAAACATCTGGTAACATTCGGCAACGGCGGTATCTAAATGATGAAACACATTCTGAATTGGATTTTGAGTGCGTTGGCGGTATGGCTGGTGGCGCGCCTGGTGCCGGGCTTCCATGTAAGCGGTCCCTTTGCCGCCCTCATCGCAGCGCTTGCGATTGGTTTCATTAACGCCACGCTGGGCCTGTTTCTCAAACTTGTCACTTTTCCCCTGACCCTCATCACCTTGGGCATTTTCTGGCTCTTGATTAATGCCGTGATGATCGAACTGGCATCAGCCATCGTGCCCGGGTTTCATGTGGATTCGTTCGGAGCGGCCTTTTGGGGAGCGATCGTGCTCAGCATCGTGAACATGCTATTCCGTTGGCTGGCGGGTACGAGCAAAAGCTCTTATGACCGCGGTTAGGCTTTTTTCTTCGGCTTCAGCGACTGCCAGTCTTCTTCACTCAGCAGCTTACCGAGATCGCTGAACTCGCCTGCCCCTTGCAGCCATTCCCCACCATCCATGGTGACGACTTCTCCGTTAATGTAGCCGGATTGGTCGCTCACCAGAAAAGTGGCCAGATTGGCCAACTCTTCGACTGTGCCAAAGCGACGCAGAGGATTTTTCTCCAGCGCGATTTTTTCCAGTTGCGGCAGGGGCAGGACGCGCGAGAACGCGCCTTCTGTCGGCACCGGGCCGGGCGCGATGGCATTCATGCGAACGCCGCGATTCCCCCACTCCACGGCCAGACTGCGCGTGAATGCGACCACGCCGGCTTTGGCCGTGGCCGACGGCACTACATAAGCGGAGCCGGTGTGCCAGTAGGTCGCCGCGATGTTGAGCACTACTCTTTTCTGCTTGGGATTTTTCGCTTCCAGCCAGCGCCTTCCGCAGGCCAGCGTGACATTGATCGTTCCCATGAGCACGATACCGAGAACGGCATTAAAGCCTCCGGGCGAAAGTTCTTCGGTGCGGGCGAGAAAATTTCCAGCGGCGTTGTTAACGAGAATATCGAGCGCACCATCCGCCCAGATGGCGGAGATCATTTCTTCCACCCGCGCCAGATCACGCACATCGCAAGCGTGCGAATGAATTCTTCCCGGTGCGATCCCGTCGAGTTCGCGCACGGTTTGCTCGAGTACTTCCTGGCGGCGTCCGCAAATGTGGACTGTCGCTCCCAATTCCAGAAAGCGCCGCGCCATGCCGCGGCCCAAACCAGTGCCTCCGCCGGTAATCAAGATGCGTTTATCTCGGAGAAGATTAGTTTGGAACATGCTCTGGCATTCTACTGGGCTGGAGGGTTAGACGGGGGCTGGGCTTTCGACTTATGGAGTTTGCGCCGGACATCGGGCCAGAATTCCTTGATCTCGAAGGTGATGGTATCGAGCGCAACTTGGGTACCCCATACGCTCGCCGTGTTCGATAAATTGCGGTCTTCGCTGGGATGGTAACTATAGGTGGAAATGGCTGCGGCGGAAGCGCTGCCCAGAATCTCTGAAAAGTTGAACTGCGTGTTGTGGTTATCGCCATGGGTGACGATGACACGGCTGATGGCATAGCCGGTGCGGTGCAGAAAACTTCCTTTTCCCAACTGATAGAATCGCGGGTCCTGGCGAAGAATGGACGGGTACACAGCGCCGACAAAGAAGTTTTCAATGGCGCTGTCACCGAAGGCCGCGCCGTAGCGTTTCCCGTATCCGGCGGCGCCCTGGCCGTAGCCTGCCTCGCTGTCGTTGGCCTGGCTGATGCCGGCCAAAAGCCCGTACCAGACAAAGTTAACGGGATCAAAAGTGCCCCGGGCGACGACTCTGAACTTTTGCGCGGCGGTTAAGGGCGGGACACTCTGTCCGTTTTCCAGCGTCAGAAAGTTCGGTAGCGCGTAAAACAGGCGGTCGTTCGATGTTCCCGAGGGCGCGCCCTTTTCGGACTTGTCCTGGCTCCCTTTAGTTTTCCCTTCGCTTGTCTGCGATGAAGACTGCGAAGACGGGCTGTTCGGAAGTTGCTGTGTGGTCGACGGCGAGTTCGTGGTTTGCGCGGCCGCGACGGCCGTTATCGAAGACACAATTAAAGTGAGCCATTTCTTGGGGATCTGCAAAATGTATGAGTCCAGTCTAAATAGTCTTATTCGATGATGACCTTGATTCTATCAACGTCCAGGCTATCGCGTGGGTTTTAGGATTTATGCTTCTTTACAAGAGGTAAGCGGAGCCAGGCTACGGAGTCGAAGCGCTCGCAGGGCGGCGCTCTGCCAGCAAATCTTGAGGTAGCTCGTGCAGGTCTGCGCGAGGGTCATAGACTGTTTCGGCGTAATGGGAGGGATTGAACCTGCCCATGGCCAGGTAGGCCACGCCCATCGTGCCCGCCACCCAGGGGTGAAAGCAAAGCAGCGGTATGGCATATTTCTTGGTCTTTACCAACGACTCGAGCACTCCCCGAGTGGGCGTGCTGTGCCCGAGTTTGTCCTTGACCTGGGGAATGACGAACGCAGAAAACCGCAAATCAGGATGCTCGTGGCCATAGCGAACCATAAGTTTCGCAATCTGTTTTGGGGTCGTGAAGCCGGTGTCCGCAATGAAATTACGGTGCAGAGCATGCGGATAATACTTGTTCAGAACTTCCCGCGCAAAATCGGAGCAGTTCCTGAATAACAGATTGAAATGCGCTTTGTTCTTGCGCGAATTTAGATAGGCGATGATGTCGTCGTCTTGCTCCGGCGTGGTCGCTAGCTCGAAACCATAGATTTTGCGGTCATACGACGCGCCGACCAATTGCGTCCATTCCCCACGTGGCGTCTGGCCACTGGGCTCGTCGGGAATCATTTGCGCCAAATGCGCGCGCCGGTATTCATTCCTCAGTTTCTCTACGGTCTTTTGATCCGGATCGGCCGGTACTTCGTCGGCGCTATCGACGGCATAAAGGTAAGGAATCAAGGGAATCGCGATCCAGTCATAGCCAGCCACTTTGTGGTAACGGCTGATGACTACTCCCATTTCCCCAGGATCGCAGCGGCGTAGCAGGGTTGGAGTTTGCGCACAGACGCGCGAAAGGTAGACCGCCGCGTGTCCGGTGGGATTCATGCTGCCGAACAGGCCGAAAGGCTCTTCCATCAATAGCGTGGCTTGCGCGCACGCCGACGATGCCAGGCAAGCCAGAGCCAGTACGACCAACAGCGATGCTTGTGCTTTTTTCACCACACTTCCAATTTCGATACAGATTCGACGTGCGCGGTTGGCCAGAGAGCGCGATGTTATTTAGCTTGTAACCCATTCTCCTGGACAAAGTTGCATTTCCAGGCAACAGATTAATGCTGCTGCACGATCTCAATCTTCCTCCGCGCCCGCTTCTTTGTCATGTAACGAAAGTTTGGATGTGTCATCCCATATTGTGGGGATCGAATCTGCGCAATTCCTTATCCGGCAATGCGTTCACGACGACAGGCACCCACTTTCTACGATTGAATTCCTACTATTGATTCCAGTGGTCGGTTTGTGAGACTTTCGGCCTAGGGGACTTTGCTCTCTATTCAAAAATTTACTGGTAATGGTCTACTATCATCCGTGCGGGGACGACCGAGGTTCCGAGGTTCTATGGGTATGGAGAAGCTAGAGAAGGCGTCTTTATTGTGGTGTTTTCTGTTTTGTTTTACGTGTGGATGGGCTTTGGCGGCGAGTACCCCGCAATACGTAATTACAAACGACGATAACTCCGGCCAGTTTTTTCAAAACAGCGTGAGTTTTTACACTATCCAGCCGAATGGCGGGCTGGTGCTTGCCCAGCAGGTAGCTACCCAGGGCTACGGGATCGCCGGCGGCTATTTCCCCGCGAACCGGTTGAAAGTCCTGAATGCCACCGGCAACCAGTGTGTTTTTGCCTCAGATGGTTTGACTTCTGACATCGCCAGCATCAATGTGCCTACATTGGCGTGGGTGGCCAACACTTTGGGCTCGGAAACCGACACGGGGACCTCAAATGGAATTGGCCTGGCGCTGAACAGCCAGTACTTGTATGCCAGCTTCACTGATTCGAGCACCATCGGCACCTTTCAGATTGAGCCTGGGTGCGCTTTGAGTTTTGTCGGTGACGTCCAGGTTGGTGGTTTACAAGGTGGAATCGTTGACGGAATGGCGGTCAATGGCAACATCATGGTCGTGACCTACGGCGATGGATCCATCGAGTCTTTCAATCTTTCGTCAGGAATGCCTGTTTCCAACGGAGACAAGCAGAATTCCACCGGGTCGGCGGTTGGCAACAGTTATCCGAGCGGCGTGGATATCAGCCAGGATGGCCACTTCGCCATCTTTGGCGATACTTCGACGGCAATGCAGGTCGAGGTATCGGATCTGTCATCCGGGCAATTGGCAAAGACGGTAGTTTATAAGTCATGGAATGGAATAAACTCGAGCACCGTCATGTTGAGTCCGGACGAATCGTTGCTCTATATCGTCAACACCCAAGGGGACACGGTTTCGGCGGCTTTTTTTGATAAGACAACCGGAACCTTGAGCGCGGGTTGCCGCAGCAGTTTGTTTCCCGGCTATAGTCAGGCATGGTCGTACCTGGCAGCGCCCACGCTGGCGTCTGCAAGCGGTACCGGTCAAGTCATTTACGTCGCGGAGTTCGGCGCGCCGTCATCGATTGGCGTGGTTGCAGTACGTTCCGCCAATGGGAAATGCTCACTGGTAGGCGCCGCCAATGGTCCTATTCCCGATGCCAACAGCCAGGGGTTATTGTCCATTGCAAGTTTTCCGCCGCGTGCTTTTTAAGTACCGGATAGAACGTTTTTGATTTGATTGCCAACCCATTTTTACGTCGATCGGTAAGGAGCTTAAGCATGACGCTTGCGCGCAGGTATTTATTGTTAACCATGGCCATGGTTGGGTTCTCCTTCCTCGATGTGCAATCGCAAAATTGCCCGGACCGTCCGCAGCTCGGTACCGTGGTGTACGACCCTTATGATTTGGCCAGCACCAATGGGGTTCTGGACGCTGACTTCGTCCTGGGACACTCGGTGGATGAAGGCGGCTACACGCATTATTGCTACAACTACAAGAGCCCCAAAGGCATTGTGGAAGCGCCTACCATTCGCGTAAATCAAGGGGACACGCTGAAGCTAGGCATCAAAGACGACATCAAGAGCGATGACTCCGCGGGAGCCATGAAGATGGACGCTCCTAGCGGCCCGGTTTGCGGAGAAAGCGGCCCGGCGACAGTGAGTTCAACCAACGTTCACTTTCACGGCATGAACGTCCCTCCCATTTGCCATCAGGATGACGTCATCAATACTCTGATTCAACCCGGCTCTCCTGTCTTTCAATACAACATGCAAATTCCCCCGGACCAGCCGCCGGGATTGTATTGGTATCATCCTCACGTCCATGGCTTCACGGAGTTCCAGGTAAACGGAGGCGCGGCAGGAGCCTTGGTCGTCAACGGCATGGAATCTGTGCGTCCTGAAGTCGCGGGTCTTACCGAGCGGGTCTTTGTCATCCGCCAGCAATACCTGGTTCCCTGGGTCCCGGGCCCTTATCAACTCACCATTAATTTTCACCAGGCACTGTTTGGTTTGCCGTTGCCGAAAATCGAGATGAAGCCGGGAGAGAAGCAGTTTTGGCGGGTCGCCAACGCCACGCTGCAGGATTTCCTCGTGCTCCAGTTGCAATACAACCTCAAGGCGCAGCCTATGGAACTGATCGCCCTTGACGGATATCCTCTGGCTCAACCTCGAACCGAGACCACGATTCTTATTCCACCCGCCGGGCGCGCCGAGTTTGTTGTGCAGGCGCCAACCGCAGGTGAGTCTGCCTCTTTTGTCACTGAAAACTATTCCACAGGGCCGACGGGCAACCCAGACTTGCTCCAGACGATTGCGACTATCGAACTGGCTTCAGATGCCGACAAGACATCCAGTTTCACCGAACCGATTGCTCATCAGCCCGTCAACACCTCCAGGCTCATAGACGAGACGAAACGTCCCGCGACGATTCAGCGCAAGCTTTATTTCTCTGAGGAATTCGGCGGCACCAATGGCCCGATCCAGTTCTATATCACCGTTGATGGTCAAGCGCAGAAGGTGTTCGAGCCCAACGAGAAGCCGGCGATTGTGACGCAAGTGGGCGCTCAGGAAGATTGGACAATCGAGAACCGCGCGCTTGAGACGCACGCGTTTCACATCCACCAGCAACACTTCACCGTGCTCGAAGTGGACGGCAAGCCAGCCGCCCATCACGACATGATGGATACGATTGCCATCCCCTTCTGGGAAGGCCCGGGACATCCATATCACAGCGTGAAGCTGCGTATGGATTTCAGCGATCCCAATACCGCCGGGACTTACGTCTTCCACTGCCACATCCTGCTGCATGAAGACCTGGGCATGATGCACAAGATTCTGGTGAAACCGGCGGGTGCGAGTTAAACCACCGCGCGTCTCGAAATTTCGAGAAGGAAATGGCACTCATGCGTAACAGAATTCTATTTGTTCTGGCAGGCAGCCTGTTGCTTGTCGCCGCCTATTTGGTGGGAAACCGCACCGCAACCGTAGCTCACGCAGCCACGATGACAACCGGAGTTGTTCCCAAGTCCTATGGCCGGCTCGTTACAGCCATTGCTGACCAGATTGGCACCGGGCTGGTTTTCGAGGATTCTGAGGGCGTAATTCGTTTTGTCAGCATCACGGGCATGAAAGAAGGCGAACTCGCCCGCTACGATAAGACCCCAACCCATGGCGGAATCCCCAAATCCTATGGCCATCTTGTGACCGCCGTCGTTAACAACGAAGGCACAGGATTGATCTTTGAAGACTCCGCCGGGGTCATCCGTTTCGTCACCATCGCCGGAGTAAAAGAAGGCGAACTCACCCGCGAATAGCTCCATCCTCGTGCCGCACATAACCCTCCGAACAGGGGGAATCGGGCGGCGCGATTAAGTTCCTCTAAAACGCGCTCCGAACCGCCAGATTGAGCCTATAATTTGGCCGGGGTCAATCCTGCACTGCTCCGACGCCTTTTTCGCGCCACGCCCGTGCGCCTTGGTCTGATTCCCCAGGCTCTAAATACGCAACGAAGGAGGCAATATGGCAACCGCGATGAAGATTGTTCCACCCGGAGACAACGTTTCCGATTTTATTTCCCGCACCCACAAAATGTTGATTAACGGTAAATGGGTCGAAGCCGCTTCCGGTAAGACCTTTCCGACATTTGATCCAGCGACAGGCGAAGTGCTTTCACAAGTCGCGGAAGGCGATCGTGAAGACATCGACCGCGCCGTGAAAGCTGCGCGGGTGGCGTTTGAAACAGGCCCTTGGTCGAAAATGACTGCTTCTGAGCGCGGGCGCGCCATCTGGAAGCTGGGTGATTTGCTCGACCAGCGCCGCGACGAGTTTGCCGAAATCGAATCGCTCGACAATGGCAAGCCCTACAAAGTCGCGCGCGCGGCCGATGTTCCTCTGGCCGCTGAATTGTTCCGCTACATGGCGGGGTGGGCCACAAAAATCGAAGGCAATACCATTCCTCTTTCCGTGCCTTATACGCCCGGCGCAAAATATCTGGCCTACACGTTGCGCGAGCCGGTGGGGGTCGTGGGGCAGATCATTCCGTGGAATTTCCCCCTTTTGATGGCGGCCTGGAAGCTGGGCCCGGCGCTGGCTACCGGCAACACAATTGTCATGAAGCCCGCCGAACAAACGCCGCTATCGGTGCTTCTCCTCGGCGAACTGATTCAAGAAGCCGGAATTCCCGATGGAGTCGTCAACATCGTCCCGGGCTATGGCGAAACCGCCGGAGCCGCGCTGGCCGCTCATTCTGACGTGGATAAGATTGCCTTCACTGGCTCAACCGAAGTGGGCAAGCTCATCCTGCATGCGGCCGCAGGTAATTTAAAGAAAGTCTCTCTGGAGTTGGGCGGCAAATCTCCCAATGTGATTTTCGCCGATGTGGATCTCGATAGCGCTATCGCCGGGGCGGCAAGCGCCATCTTCTTCAATCATGGCCAGTGCTGCTGCGCCGGCTCGAGGCTCTTCATCGAGAGCAGCATCTTCGACAAAGTGGTCGAGGGTGTTTCCGCGCGGGCCGAAAAAATTAGAGTTGGGCCGGGCATGGACAAATCCACCGATATGGGCCCACTCGTTTCTGCCGAGCAACTCAACCGGGTTTGCAGTTATCTCGAGTCTGGCTTCGCCGAAGGCGCTAAGGCCACAGCAGGAGGAGAACGTTTGGGCGACAAGGGATACTTCGTCAAACCAACGGTGCTCGTCAACACCAATCCGAACATGAAAGTCGTCCGCGAAGAAATCTTTGGACCGGTGGTGACCGCCATTCCGTTCCGCGATCCCGAAGAATTGGTAGCGAATGCCAATAACTCCGAATATGGCCTCGCTGCCGGCATCTGGACGCGAGACATTCAGAAAGCTCACCGAACTGCTGCCCTGCTGCGGGCTGGCACGGTCTGGATTAACTGCTACAACATCTTCGACGCGGCTCTGCCTTTCGGCGGCTACAAGCAATCCGGATGGGGCCGCGAGATGGGACATGAAGTGCTCGAGCAATACACGGAAGTAAAATCCGTTTGCGCTGCCCTTTAATCGAGTATCCAAGCGTACGGCTTAAAGCGTCCATGGAGGGGCATTCTCCGTGGGCGCTTTTGTTTTCATTGACTAATCTCGTTTTAGCCGCGTAAGATTCGCTCCCGACGGGGCTTTCAACTTTTTTCCGGGAGATAAGTTGCAGCTAACGCTGGAAACACGGGAAGCGGGGAAGGTTGCCATTGTCCGTTGCTCGGGCCGCATCGTCGCTGGCCCCGAAGAAGAACTGCTCGGCGCTCACATCTGTAGTCTGATGAGCTTGCGCAATCAGGTTGTTCTGAATCTGCAAAATGTAGAGTTTGTAGATAGCTGCGGCCTGGGCGTGATGGTGCGTTCGGTGACCACCGCTCGCCAGATGCGCGGCGACATCAAGCTGTGTAATGTTCCCGAAACCATCGGCAAGGTCTTAAAGCTAACCCACCTTGACCAGTTGTTTGACCTGCAAGACAGCGAAGAACACGCAACGGCCGCGTTTGCGCGTCTGGCGCTGCCCTTTGAGAAGATCAAGCCTTGCGGACCGGCGGTGCTCTGCATTCATCCCAACCCAGACGTGCTGGCCTATCTGCGGGAAGTCCTGCGCCGCGCCGGTTACACGGCCTTTACCAGTCCCAGCCTCGAGGATTCTTTGCTGGTGATGCGCCTTACCCCTCCGAAGGTTTTATTGTTGAGCCCGGATCTTTCCTCTTCGCAGGACGCGCAACGAGCCTTCGATGCGCTTTCAGCGGATCTGCCCCGCATTGAAATCACCAATCATTATTCCACCAAAGACCCCGCCGAAGTCGCTGCCGGCTTGCTTGCCCAAATCGCAGAACAGCTGAAATTACAGGCCAGTTAAAGCCCATTCCTGCGTCGGGGTCGGCGATTTCTATCCCTGCTCCAGACGCGGTAAACTTGGCCTAGATGCATATCCACGGCGGCCACGGCTCAAGCGAGAGGACGAGCAAAGTCTTGCGGATTTCGCTCGCCGTCACTCTGGGCTACATTCTTCTGCTGGTCATTGCTGGCATTCGCGCCCATTCGCTGGCCCTGCTCTCTGAAGCTGCGCATAATCTCTCCGACTTTCTCGCGCTCCTGCTTTCGCTGGTCGCGGTGTATCTGCAATCGCGTCCGCCAAACGCAACCAAAACTTACGGCTACCATCGAGCCGGCGTCCTCGCCGCCCTGGTCAACGCCGCCTCGCTCGTCGTTGTTGCGTTTTTGATTTTCTACGAGGCCTTCCGCCGGATACAGCATCCTGAGCCCGTGCAGCCGCGCATCATGATGGCTGTCGCCGCTATCGGCGTGGCCATGAACGGGGCCATTACGCTGATGCTGCTGCGAGCCGATCGCGACGTCAACATCCGCAGCGCATTGCTTCACGAAATTGGAGACACGCTTTCCACTGCCGCCGTCATCGCCGGCGGCTGGGCGATTCTGGCCACGGGCCAAACCTGGATTGACTCTGCGCTGTCGTTTGGCATAGGCGCGCTGATTCTCTGGTCGGGATTCGGCATCGTTCGCGAAACGCTGAATATTCTTCTGGAAGGCACGCCGCGGGGCATTCAGCTGGATCGCGTCACTACTGCGATTTGCGCCATCGAAGGCGTCAACGACGTTCACGACCTGCACGTCTGGAACATTGGCTCGGAGACGCGCGCGCTTTCTTGCCACATCTCCATTGCAGACATTCCGCCTTCGGTCAGCGAAAGAATCCTGCGCGACGTGAAAGAGTGCTTGAGCCACGACTTCCGGATCAGCCACACCACGATTCAGTTTGAACATGCAGAGTGTGAAGTAGCGCACGGCTGTGTGATTCCGGTGGGCCAAAGTGAAGAAGAGCACCATCACCACTGAGCTATCGGATCAGGCGATTGCGCGTCTTACCCGAGAAGATGGCAGTTCCATCGTTCGTGAATCCCTTGTAACTAGCACAAATCCAGCGGTTTAAAGCACAACCGCACCCGTCAGGCCTGTGATAACCTTACATCTTGGCACTTCTCCCCTAGTACAATCATCTAACTTCTATGCGTGTGACTGCCCGAATTCGAACTTGGTTGCGATTTTTCCTCACCGTGCAGCTCTTGCCCGCCCTTGAAGGCGGCGAGGAGACGCTTGTCGGCGGTCAGGCCGTGCTCGAAGGCGTTATGATGCGCTCGCCACACGCATGGGCCATCGCGTGCCGCAAATCGTCGGGAGAAATCGTTACCCAAAGCGAGCCGCTCGAACGCCCCTCAGAAAAACATAAATGGATGGGTTGGCCCATTCTGCGCGGCATTATGACGCTGGGCTACGCCATGAAGCTCGGCTATCGCGCTCTGCAATATTCAACCAATGTGATGATGGAAGAATTGCAACCCGAGCCGCAGCCTGGCGATGCGCCGAAAAAGAAATTCGAAATCAGCGGCTGGATGGGGACCGTCAATGTGATCTTCTCCGTCGCGCTTCTTCATCTTCATGTACAAATATCTGCCGCTCGTGGCCGCAACCGAAATCAAGAAAGTCAATCCTGCACTCGGCGGCCAGATCATGTTCAATCTCGTGGACGGCCTCGTTCGCCTCGCCCTCTTTCTGTTCTTTATTTGGGGCTTGTCGCTGATGAAAGACATCCGCCGCGTGTACCAATATCATGGTGCCGAGCACAAAACCGTTTTTGCCTTTGAAAACGGGGACCTGCTTGAAACCAACGCCGTTCAGAAGTATCCGACTTTCCATCCGCGCTGCGGTACAAGTTTTCTGATGACGGTGATGCTGATCTCCATCGTCGTTTACATGGCGATTCCCGTTACAACTTTCTGGGCTCGCTTCGCCGTCCGCATCGCCTTGTTGCCGCTCATCGTTGGCGGCTCTTACGAGATCATTCGTTACGCCGCCAAGCATCGCGGTTCGCTCTTCGCCCTCATGACCGCGCCCGGCCTCTGGCTCCAGCGCATCACCACGCAGCCGCCGTCGGATGATCAGGCGCAATGCGCCATTGTTGCCCTCGACCACGCCATGGTCCTCGAGAAAGAACGCGGCGGCGAATTGGTGATTGCTTAGCAAATGTCGTTGGCCCTTGGCCGTTGGTCGCTGGCCAACGCCGTAAAACTAAATGGCATCATTTAAGGATCTTCGGATTTGGCAAGACGCGATGAAGTTGACAATTGAAGTGTATCGATCCGCATCTGATTTCCCTAAGTCTGAAGTTTATGGATTGAGCCAGCAGATGCGCCGGGCCGCAGTTTCAATACCGAGCAACATTGCTGAAGGCAAGGGTCATCGGTCAATCCAGAATTCACACGCTATTTACTACATGCTGGAGGCTCGCTTCTCGAATTACAGACACAAATCATATTGGCTGGTGAATTACGATGTCTCAGTGAAAAGCAATCCAAGAGCTTGCTCGATGAAACGGATTGCATCGGCCGTGGTTTGAACGGCCCATCAACTCGCTTAATCTTGATCGCCCAGCGGCGTAACGACCAACGACCGACGACAGAACTCATGTTTGAACGTTTAGATCAAATCGAAAAAAAGTATGAAGAGCTGACGCAGGCGCTTCTCTCGCCTGACATCGTCAATGACTCGGCGAAGTATCAAAAGACGGCGAAAGCCCACAGCGAAATTACGCCGGTGGTCGAAAAATATCGTGAGTACAAAGACCTGACCAGCGGAATCGCCGACAGCCGCGCCATGCTCGCCGACGAAAAAGATCCAGACATGCGCGCCTACGCCCAGGAAGAACTCGACAAGCTCGAAGCCCGCGTGGGCTCGGTGGAGGAAGAACTCAAAGTGTTGCTGCTGCCCAAAGACCCGAACGACGAGAAAGACATCATCCTCGAAATTCGTGCCGGCACGGGCGGAGATGAAGCAACTCTATTCGTGGCGGAAATGTTTCGCATGTACACGCGCTACGCCGAAACCCAGGGATGGAAGGTTGAAGTGCTTTCAACGTCCGAATCCGGCGTCGGCGGGATGAAGGAAGTCATCGCCATCATCGAAGGCAAGCGTGTCTTTTCGCAATTGAAATACGAGAGCGGCGTCCATCGCGTGCAGCGCGTGCCCGCGACCGAGCAGCAAGGCCGTGTGCACACATCGGCGGTCACGGTTGCCGTGTTGCCGGAAGCCGAAGACGTTGACGTAAAAATCGAAGCCAAAGACCTTCGCATTGATACTTTTTGTTCTTCCGGTCCCGGCGGCCAGTCTGTGAATACGACTTATTCGGCTGTCCGTATCACGCACATTCCGACTAACACCGTTGTCAGTTGCCAGGATGAAAAATCACAAATTAAAAACCGTGAAAAAGCCATGCGCGTGCTGCGTTCGCGGTTATATGAAGTCGAAATGCAAAAACAACAAGACGCCCTCGCCAAGGAACGCAAAGCCATGGTTGGGAGCGGCGACCGCAGTGAAAAAATCCGCACCTACAACTTTCCGCAAAACCGCATGACCGATCACCGCATCGGTCTGACGATTCATCAGTTATCAGAAATCATGGACGGCAAACTCCAGCCCGTCGTGGATGCGCTAGTCGCGCACTATCAGGAGGAGAAACTAAAGCAGGAGACAACAACCGTCGGGTAAGCATGTTTGGTGGCGGACCCTCGCCAGCCTGCTGGAAAATTACAAAATTATTCTTACATCGCCTTCCCGGCGTGTTACGCGTTCACGATCTAAATATTCCAGCAGCGGTATTGCATATTTCCGCGTGACTCCTGTCAGCTCTTTAAATCGCGCAACGTCAACCTTGGACGATTTTGCTTTCTCCATGGCCAGCATCTTCTTCAATGCTTCGATGGTAGTTTTATGAAAAACCAGTTCGTCCGAAATCTTTAACAGCACTTTATCCCGCAGCATCAGCGTGACTAGCTTCTGGGCCCGACTTTTGTCCAACTGCAAGGTAGCCAGAACATCTTTCATCGCGGGGACTTTCAACCCGGCCGCCGCAAACGCCTGCTCGATAATTTTCTTCGATTCTGCTTCTTCATCTTTCATGACCACGCCGCGGCCCGGCAACCGTGCCAACTCGCCCGCCACTTCAAGCTTTTTCTCGCGGACCAGCCAATCCAAGGTGAGTCCGAAGACCGCAGGTCCGACGCGCAATGCCTCGCGCAATGCTTCCTTGTTCATGCCCGCCACTAGCGGATTCTTCACCTGATATTTGTTGACGATGTCGACCGCCATTGTCCGCACATGGTTCGCGGCTTCCGCAATGACAAACGTGTCGCTTGCCCGCGCGACCTCGCCTTTACGCAAAAGCTGCTGGGCATGCTCTTCAACTTTTTGCGCCCGCCATCCAGTCTCCGCGACCGCTTGCCTCAGCGTCAGCCCGTGACTTTCACGCCTTGCAATTCGCGCTTTCAAAATCGGCACTGGGTCTTCCGCATTCATAATCTTTAGGAATAGCCCCAAGGCTTGTTTCGAGACTTTCCTGAGCGGCAGGCCGTCGAGAACCACTCCGCCGCCAATCGTCGTCACCGGAGAAAATTGGCGGATGATGAAACGATCTCCGGGCAACAACAGAGCGGCTCGCTCAACCGCAAGCGGGCGAGCGCTACCTCTCCTGGCTCGATCCGCTTTGTACCATGCAATCTAATTTCGGCGATTGTTTCGAAAGTATAAGCATGAAAATGCACCCGTGCTCGATCTTTCATGGCTTTGGCTCCCGGCAACAACGCCAGTGAAACATCAATTTGGTCGGCGGTTTGAAAGATGTCCGGCGGGGCAAGCGTCGTGCCGCGCGCCAAATCCTCTATTTCAATTCCCGCAAGGTTCAGTGCGGTCCGTTCTCCTGCAACCGCCTGCTCAGCCTGGTTTCCATGCACCTGCACGCCGCGCACACGAACTCTTTTGCCTGATGGAAAAAGTTCAAGCTCGTCTTCTTTCACAACTACGCCGGAAACCAGAGTGCCCGTCACCACCGTGCCAAATCCTTTCATGCTGAATACGCGATCAACCGGCAGGCGGGCAATGGCTTGCGAATCTTTGGTCGAAACCGAAGACGCTGCCCTGATCAATTCAGACTTGAGTCGCTCAAGCCCCGCGCCCGTCAACGCGCTCACGGCGACAATGGGATTCTGGTTTGTATCCAAGAACGACCCGCGGACAAACTCTTCCACCTCCATCCGCACTACTTCCAGAGTTTCCGCATCAAGCGTGTCAGATTTCGTCAGAACCGTAATTCCGCGCTTCACCGCGAGCAATTTGCAAATATCGAAGTGCTCGCGCGTCTGCGGCATAATCCCTTCATCCGCGGCTATGATCAACAAGACGAGATCGATTCCGCCGATTCCCGCCAGCATGTTGCGTACAAATTTTTCGTGGCCGGGCACATCCACAAATCCAATTCGCAGAATCTCTCCGCCGGGCGCGGGCAGTTCGAGGTGAGCAAAGCCGATGTCAATCGTAATGCCACGGCGTTTTTCTTCTTCCAGGCGGTCGGCATCAATGCCGGTCAATGCCTTGACCAGCGCGGTTTTTCCGTGATCGATATGCCCGGCAGTACCAACGATGATGGGTTTCATGTGGGGGTGTGGCGCGAACCCTTCTTGAGCGAAGTCGAAGGAGCCTCGCCCGCGAAACGATAGTTGTTTTTCAGTGTTCGGTTTTTCCCGCAATCAGATCCAACATGTGCGGCAGCAAATCAATCACCGCACTCAGAGACTCGACTGCACCCTTCGGGCTTCCCGGCAAATTCAGCACCAGCGTACGCCCTCGAATGCCACAAACGCCGCGGCTGAGCACCGCCCGAGGAGTCTTCTTCACACCTTCCGCCCGCATTCGCTCAGGAATCCCATCCACTAAACGCTCGCATACGGCGCGCGTCGCTTCTGGCGTTACGTCCCGCGGCGCAATCCCAGTACCGCCCGTGGTCGCTATAAGGCGCGCCTTTCCGCTCAACTCCATAATGGCTTTCTGGATTTCGGCTTGTTCGTCAGGAACAATCTTCGCAGCGAGCACCACAAATTTATTTTCCTGAAGGAACGCTGCCACCGCAGGCCCAGACGCATCCGGCCGCTCGCCCCGGTAGGAAGAATCGCTGACGGTGAGCACCGCCGCTGTCAACTCCTCACGAGTCGAGGAGCACATCTTCTTCCTCTTCTTTTCTCGCATTTGCGGCTGCACTGCCTGCCGCGCCGGATGATGACGATGTGACTGAAGGCGACGCACCCGTCCCATCGCTCGACGCATTGTTTGCCTCATCCAGCAAGCGTAACCCTTCCATCAGCAGCCCCTGCGTATTCAATTCTGTGGTTCGCTTCGCGCTCTTGCCTTCGAAATTCATTTCGAAGTTGCCATCCGTCCAGCGCAAGACTTTGAACACCGCCGGATCGCCTACCAAATCGCCATAGGCTGCGTGCGTGACCTGGCCTTCCACGAAGTACATCTCGCACTTCTCGCCTTTTTTCGTGAAAGTCAGCGAGCAACTCTTCCGTCCCATTTCGAGCGACTGCACCAGGTCAATCACATTCATTTGCAGCAGGTTGCCCCGCAGCACGCCATCCGACTGCGCCGCCTTCGCCATTTTCTCGAGCGAAAGCTTATCAATCGTCCGCTTGATGCGCTGAACAGCCTCTCTAAGAAAAAACGGCTTCTCCACGAAATCGTCCACGGGATAACTCAATCCGCTCAGCTTCTCCGCGATATCGGCTTTCGTCGCCAGCAGAATCACCGCCGTCCCTGCGGTCGCAGGCCTGCTCTTCAATTTCTCCATTAACTGCCGCCCATCCATGCCCGGCATGCGGTAATCGCTCACCAGTACGTCCGGTGGATCGTCAATCGCCTTCAGCATCGCATCCGCAGAATCGTTCGCTGTCGTCACTCTGGCCAAAGGCGTGAGCGCGCCTTTCAGCAATCCCAGCACCATGGGATTGTCCTCGACCAGTAGCAATTTCACATTGTCGCTCATGCTTTTTTTCGTTTGCGCACGTAGTCGCCGCTTTTTCCGCCCGATTTCCGCTGCAATGCAATCTCGCGGATTTCAATTCCTTTATCCAGCGCCTTACACATATCGTACACCGTCAGCGCGGCCACGCTCGCCGCCACCATGGCTTCCATTTCCACTCCGGTCTGCGCCGAAGTCGCAACTTTCGCCCGGATGGCAACGCCATTCTTGCGCAGCTCTAAACTTACATCCACATGCGTCAAAGCCAGAGGATGGCACATCGGAATCAGTTCCGCCGTCCGCTTTGCCGCCATAATTCCCGCCAACCGCGCCACTTCCAGCGGGTCGCCTTTCGGATTCTTGGGCAGCGCTCTTATCACGTTTCGATTCAGCGCCACCCAGGCGCTCGCTTCGGCTTGCCGATGCGAACTTGCTTTCACGGACACATCCACCATCTTCGCGCGTCCGTTCTTATCGTAATGTGAAAGCTTCTTCGGCATGTGTATTGATATCTTACCCGCCGCTATCGCGACATCACCGAGACCCACTCCCCCGCTTCAATCCGCTCCCGGTCCGGCGGCACAACAATATAGCAATTCGCCCGCGTCATTGTCGCAATGTCCCCCGATCCCTGCCAGCCTGCTAATTCCACCTCCGTGCCTTCAAATTCTCCCGAAAGAATCGCCGGCAGGAATCGCTTTAACCCAACCCTCGCCCTGATCTCGGATTTCAAGCGCGCCGAAAAAAACGCAAGCTTGCGCAACGCCTGTCCACACAACGCTTCAATCATCGGCCGCGCAAACAAATCAAAGGTCACCATCGTGGACACCGGATTTCCCGGCAGGCCAAAAAAATATTTCTCACCCGATGACGTGGCCGTTCTTCCAAACACGACAGGTTTCCCCGGCTGAATCCACGCGCCTCGAATCAGAAACTCAGCATTCAATCCTTCGAGCACTTGTTCTACCAGGTCGTACTTACCCGCCGAAACTCCGCCGGAAAGCAGCAATAAATCCGCTTCCAACCCGCGCTCAATCAATTTACGCAATTCTTTCGGTTCATCAGGTGCAACCGGAAGCACGACCGCCTCACCGCCTGCCGCTTCCACCTGCGCCGCGATTGAATAGCTATTGGAGTTTCTAATCTGGCTCGGCCCGGGAATCTTCGCCACATCGACAACTTCGTCTCCCGTCGCCAACACCGCTACTCGAGGCTTGCGATACACCTTCAAGCGTGGCATTCCGACCGACGCTGCCACCGCAATCACAGCGTGATCTATGCGTGCTCCTTCACTTGCCAGCCGCGCTCCGCGTTTCGCCTCCGACCCTGCGGGCACAATATTTTCGCCTGCCTTCACCGCCCGTGTGATTTCAACAGCGTCCCCTCGCAAGCTGGTGTATTCCACCATCACGACTGCGTCGCTTCCCGCTGGCGCTGGCGCTCCCGTCATGATCGCCACGGCTTCTCCCGCCGCGAGCGTGAGCTCAAAGTCGCTGCCCGCCTTGATTTCTCCAATCACTTTGAGTAACACCGGCAGATTTTCGAGATTTGCTGCCTGCACCGCATAGCCATCGCGCGTAGCCCGCCGGAAGGGCGGAAAGTCGCGGTCCGCGATCACTGGCTCAGCCAAAACTCGCCCCGCTGCTCGCAGCAACTCCACCGTTTCGCTGGCCGGCGACAGAACTCGCGCCGCATGCGCTTCCACGCAGTGCCGCGCATTTTCAAAACTTAGGATCTCAAATGAAGCCGAGTCAGGGGACATTCCAAGTAGATGATAGACGAAGACAAAGACGACGAAGAAGATGATGATGAGGGCGCTCTAGATTACTTGGAAAATTATCATTCCTAACTCGGCTGAACCGTGAGCAACCTGCTCTTGTCCTAACTCAAGTAAAATGAGGTTGCCCCATCATTTCGCGTTTGTTGCGAAAGGGTGGGAGCGCACTCCGCCATTACCCCGCAACCGCTCGCCGTAATTCTTCCGGATTCGTCGCATGCCGTACAGCAACATCCACATCCACTACTCCCCGCTCCACCAGACGGGCGATTTCGCCATCGAAGTGCTGCATACCTTCGGTGCGTCCTTCTTTAATAATGCTGAGCAGCGCTTGCCCGCTATGATCGTACGTCTCCAGGCACTGCATGGCCCGGGGGTTGACTTTCAATATCTCAAACGCGGCTACGCGCCCTCCGCCGTCCTTGCGCGGAATCAATCGTTGTGCGACTACCCAACGCAAACTCTTTGCCAGCCTGTTGCGGATGCCGGCCTGCTCCGCCGGAGTAAATGCCGATGCCACCCGCTCCACCGTTTTACTCACGTCCGGACTATTCATGCTCGAAAGTACCAGATGCCCCGTGTCCGCCGCTTCCAACGCCATTTCCATGGTGTCGCGATCACGCAACTCTCCCACCATGATCACCTTGGGCGCCTGCCGCAGCGCCGACCGCAAGGCCTGTGCGAAATTTGAGGCATCGCTGTGCATCTCCCGCTGATGGACCGTGCTCCGCTTGTGATTATGCAGAAATTCAATCGGATCTTCGATCGTCAGAATATGGCAATTCTGTTTTTCATTGATGCAGTCGAGCAACGCCGCCAGTGTCGACGACTTACCCGAGCCTCTTGGTCCCGCGACTAAAACGATGCCTTCATTCAGCCCCGCTATCTCGGCCATGGACGCCGGCAGCCCGAGGCCTTCAAAAGTCGGGATCGTGGTCGGAATTGCCCGCATCACCACGGCACAGCTGCCCCGTTGAATGAACACATTGACTCGAAACCGCGCCAGCCCCGGCAATCCATAGGAGATGTCGCAGGAGCCTTGCTCGCGCAGGCTGGCAATCGCTTGCTTATTGTCGCCAATTAAATCGGATGCGATGCGTCGCGTGTCGTCTGTCGTCAACGCGCGCAGCCCGGGAGCGATGACCGGAATCAGTTCGCCCAATACTTCTATCTGCGGCGGCCGGCCCGGAGAAAAGATCAAGTCGCTCACCCGCTCGTTCGCTCGCAGCATGGCTGCCAGCAGGGCTTGTGTCGCCCCAGAACCGTTGGCAGACTCAAGTTTGACCGCGATTGGTGCTGTTCCAGCTGATGCCATATTGTCGAATGCGAACCCGCCCCAAGCGGTCACACCGCATTACAATCTAACGGAACCATCGGCAAGCTTCTAGAAAAGAACGTTATTCCTTTAGACCTTGGTAACCTCCAGCCAGTGGCTTTGTTTTCAAGTATTTCGCGCATGAATAAGGGGCGGCCGCAGCCGCCCCTGAATCCAGTAAAAGCAGCTATTTCTTGGTTTTCTTCCCGTAATTGATATCCACCGTGCTCCCGATATATTGGAGCATGGTTTTTGCTTGTTCTGCGTATGGCCCCGTAGGGGCCAATTGCAGGTATTTATTGAAGGCGTCTGACGTTCCGGGCGCGGGAACGACCTTGCCGCTCGCGTCCGTCTTCGCCTTACCCAGCAAGCTGACTCCCTTTTGATAATAAGAGTCGGCCCGAGTTGGGTCCGCCGCTATCGACTTGTCAAACGCGGCAATCGCCTCATCGGTGCGGTTCGCATTTACCAGCACCGCTCCCTGATTGAAGTAGTAACCCGCAGCCCCTTCCGGGTTGAGCTGTGCCGCCGTGTCATATGCCTTCACCGCATCATCCACCTTGCCCACTCGGCCCGCGGCATCGCCGAGGTTGTTATAGTAGGCGCCCAACGTCTTAGCGTCGTCAGGCTTCTTTGTAGTCGCGGCATCGTAGGCAGCCTTCTTGATGTCAATGGCTTTTTGGTCGTCCTCGAAGGCCTGCTCCATCCGCTTCTTTTTCTCGTCCGCATCCGTCTGCTTCAGTGCCGAATTTCGGTAGGCTTCCGCCAGCTTGAACCACAGAATGTCACGCGTCGCGTCCATTTGCGTTGCTGCCGTGAGTTGCGCAATTGCCTCATCGAAATTCCCTGCATCTGACGCCGTCTTCGCCGCCGCCAGCTTCTCGTTCAAAGCCTTCACTGTGTTACCTTCCTTCTGCTGCTTGGCAACTTCTTCCTCGTGCTTCTTTAATTCTTCAGGCGACAACCCCGCTGCTGCTCCCTGCTTCGCCTGCTCTTTCTGTAAATCGAAATCGAGAGTCACTTCTTCCAGGCCGACCGGAAAATTCTGGAAGTTGTAGAGCTGCTTTCCGTCTTTGATCAGGGCCACGTTGTATTTGCCGGGATCAATGCCCAGAGAAAAATATTCACCCTTGTTGTTGGTCTTCAGCGAATATTTGCGTCCGGTGTTTTGGTTGACCCATTCGAGGGTGGCTTGGGGAATCGGTTTCCCGTCGAAATCCTTGCAAACGCCCTTTACCGTACCGGTATTGCTTTGCGCCAGCGCCGTAACGCTAAAAATCGCTGCCAGCATGATTGCCAGCATCGTCAAAATCGCATTCTTTCTAGTCTTCGTCATTGATCATTGCCTCCCGTGTCCATCACAATGCGTTCAGAAATCTTCTACGCTCCGACTGAAACTCATCTCATCCGGCGTAAGGAATCGGATCTTGCGCTCCCGCTGCCTCAAATGCCCGCAAACGCAACTGACAACTATCGCACACTCCGCAGGCCTCGATTTCCCCTTGATAGCATGACCACGTTAAATCGAAGGGCGCGTTCAGTTCAAGGCCAAGCCGCACAATTTCTGCCTTCCTCATGCCAATAAGCGGCGTCACCACCTCGATATTTCCTTCCTTTGTACCTTGCCGAATCAGTTCATTAAACGCCCGGTAGTACCCCGGCCTGCAATCGGGATAGCCCGAACTATCCTGCTCCACGGCCCCGATATAAATCTGATTTGCACCTAAAACCTCCGCCCAGCTCACCGCGACCGCAATAAAATGCGCATTACGGAAGGGGACATACGTCACCGGAACCTCCTGACCCATCGTGTGTCCTTCGGGAACTGCAATATTCGGATCAGTCAGCGCCGATCCCCCGATTGCCCGCAGCGCTTCATTTCTAGTAATCAGCCGGTTCTCGATTCCCAGTCGCTCACAAATCGCCAGAAACGATTTGCGCTCCCGTTCTTCCGTGCGCTGCCCATAGCTGACGTGCACTGCCGCCGCATCATGATCGCGCACCGCCAGCGCCGCGCACACGCACGAATCCATCCCACCACTCAGCAACACCACCGCTTTGGAATTCCTCGCCAATTAAACGCCCTTTAATGCCGGGTCCCAGATAAATTTATGCAGCTGCAATCCCAGCCGCGCTGGAACCCTGTCTTCCAATATCCACTCTGCCAGTTCTCTCGGATCGAGCAAACAATGCGTCGTATCTCGACTCCCCTTCGCCGTCTTGCTGAACGCCGGAGAAAACAGCACCGCGTGAACTTTTCGGTCCAACTGATGTTGACTCACAAACTCACGGGCAAATTCATAATCGCGGCGGCTGCTCAACACAAACTTCACTTCATCCTGCGAAGAGAGTGTCTCAAGATTCGCCGTGCGAAAGCTGTCTGCCGCGCCCGAATCCGGACACTTCACATCCACAATCTTCACCACGCCCTTCGGCACCCGCTCCAGCGGACGCTCACCGCTCGTCTCAATCAACACCGTGTGCCCTAGATCAAGAAGCGCCTGCATCAGCGGCACCACTTCGCGCTCTTGCAACATTGGCTCTCCGCCGGTAATCTCGACCAGTCCCTGTTCCGGACTCAGCTTTCCCACTTCATCCACTACTTCTTCGCTCGCCATCTTCTTGCCGCCGGCGAACGTGTACTCGCTGTCGCACCATGAGCAGCGCAAATTGCACGCCGTCAGCCGGACAAACACGCACGGCAATCCCGCATAAGTGGATTCGCCTTGCAGCGATTTATAGATTTCAGTGATCTGCATGAATCAGTTGCCAGTAGCTATTCGAAATACTTGGCTGTAGTGGTGTCAGTCTCGTAAACAGTAACGTCTTTTACGCTCACGCGGCCGTTCGTCACCGAGCGCAAGCGTCCATTCGTCTCATCATAAAAATACTTTGCCAGATTTTCCGCCGACGGATTCACCTCGGTGAACGGCGCAATTTCATTGATCATTTGGTGATCGAGCCGCTCAATGACATGCTTCATCACCTCGCGCAAGTCTTTGAAATCAAGCAGCAAGCCGGCTTTGTCCAGCTCGCGCCCCGCCAGCGTCACCCGCACCTTGTAGTTGTGCCCATGCGGATTCTCGCACTTCCCCTTGTAATTCCTCAGGTAGTGCCCCGCGGCAAAAGTATCCTCAACCGTCACTTCATACATATTTCCATTTTACGCGAACCGCCGCGCCCAATCACTCTCCGCTCACCCACGAAATCCGGCCAATCGCTGCTCAAACTGAATCTTCAACCGAACCCATATGGTCTAATAAGATCAAGACATATCCATGGCAGCCCAGACTTCACCCATGCATCGCCGCGCCCGGCAGCTTCGCCGTGACCTGCGCGGCGCCAAAATGATCGCCAAAGCTTTGGTCTCGACCGACCATCCGCTCCTGGCGCACATCATTCCCATGCGTCGCTGCAATCTGGCCTGCGAATACTGCAACGAGTACGACGATTTCTCCAAGCCCGTTCCGCTCGAAACCATGTTCCAGCGCGTGGACAAGCTCGGCGCCCTCGGCACTTCAGTCGTGACCATCAGCGGCGGCGAACCTCTACTCCATCCGGAACTCGACGACATCATCGCCCGCATTCGCCAAAACGGCATGATTGCCGGCATGATCACCAATGGCTACCTGCTCGTCGCCGACCGCATCCAGCGCCTCAATCGCGCCGGACTCGAGTGGCTGCAAATTTCCATTGATAACGTCAATCCCGACGACGTTTCGAAGAAGAGCCTGAAAGTCCTCGACAAAAAGCTGCAACTGCTCGCCGAGCACGCCGACTTTCACGTGAACATCAACTCAGTCGTCGGCGGCGGCATAAAGAATCCGCAAGACGCCCTCACTATCGGCAAGCGTGCTATTGAACTTGGTTTTAGTTCGACCATCGGCATCATCCACGATGGCTCCGGCCAGCTTCAACCACTCAACGACGAAGAGCGCACCGTCTATCACGCCATGAAGTCGCTCGAAAAATCGAGCTTCACCCGCATCAACGCCTTTCAGGACAACATCGCCCTGGGAAAGCCGAACAACTGGCGATGCCGCGCCGGCGCGCGCTATCTTTACATTTGCGAAAACGGCCTCGTCCACTACTGCTCGCAGCAGCGTGGATACCCCGGCGTCCCGCTCGAAACCTACACCGTCGAAGACATCCGCCGCGAATACCGCACCGAAAAATCCTGCGCCCCGAACTGCACCGTCTCTTGCGTTCACCAGGTCTCTGTGCTCGATAAATGGCGTGGCCCGCAATATCCCATCGCCGCCCGTCGTCGCCCCACCGGTCACCGGCGACTTAGTCCAGATCAAATAATCTCTAAAAGCTTGTCATCCTGAGCGAAAGCATTCGATTCGCTCGCGAATCGAATGCTGGAGTCGGAGGACCTGTTGTCTGCATGAACGAAGCCAGCCCATCCCACTCTGCCACGTTGTCATTCCGAGCCATTCGCAGCCGCGAAGCGGCGAGAATGCGCGTAGGAATCTGCTTTCGCGCTTAAACTGCGAGGCAGCGCGAAAGCCCGAGACTTCGCCTTACCCCAGCCGCGAAGCGGCAAAAGAGTGCAGCCCACGGCGCAAGCCGTGGGGATTTGATAGACCGATCGATTCGAGCCCCAAAGGGGCGAAAGACAAAGCAACGCTCTGAACCTAGAAGCTTGTCATTCTGTGGCGCCGCATTTTAACCAGCGCCACTGAACACCCCTACTTCTTCTTCTGCGCGCTCGGTGGCAAAATCCCATTCAACCGCAGATACATCGCCTGCGCGCCGTAGTGGTCAGCCCACCCGCTCGCCAGTCCCAAAGCCGCCATCGCCCGTGGAAACTTGCGCCCGCCGAAAAGCTCAACTTCGTCACCCAGCTTCGAGTCGTCCATCTTGCCCAGCGCCTCACTGCAAAACTCGAATGATGCCTTCGCCGCCGCCAATAATTTATCTTTGGAGTCCGTGTCCTTCAACTCCTCCACCTTCGGCGCCGGAACATCGGCGACCTTCGAGCACAGCCCGTAGTTTGACTCGACGATGTGCACCGCCAGATGCCCAAACGTGATCTGTTCCGGCGTCGGCTTGTAGCCGAATTTGTCCGCAGGCATCGCCTCAAGCGCGCCCAGAATGTTGTTTTGCGATCGCGGCAATAGCATCTTCAATGCCGTAGTCACGGGATCCTTCGTCGCCGTTGGTGGTGCCATTGGCGCCGGCGCTTGAGCAAAAACAAAAGACGTAAGAGCAATGGCTATAACAAGGGAAACCACTATCTGCTTCATGAGAAATCCTCCTGGGAATCAGGTTCCTAGAATAAACCTAACTTGCGAACTAGCCGATTTAACTGGAAAAAAGACAATTGCCATTATAAATGGTAGATGGTAATATAAATGGCATGCATCTGAAGATTGATCAAGCTGGCCGCATTGTCGTGCCCAAACCCATGCGCGATCGTCTCGGTCTTCGTCCCAATACCGAACTCGAAATCGTCGAGCAAGCCGGCGGCCTGCTCCTGCGCCCAGTCGAATCCGGCCCTGCGCTGGTCAAACGGGAAAACGGTCTGCTTGTGCACCAAGGAGTCGC
Organism: Terriglobia bacterium; assembly: GCA_963702965.1. Lineage (GTDB taxonomy): Bacteria > Acidobacteriota > Terriglobia > Terriglobales > Acidobacteriaceae > JAJPHW01. The sequence goes on along the minus strand of OY969776.1, from coordinate 1,011,407 downwards.
CGAGCCAGGCGCAGATTTAACTCGGGTACTAGATGACGTTCGTGAAGAACGCATTCAGTCCATTCTCAAATCTTTCTACGAATAGCCATCTCGATAAATGGACATCTTCTGCGATACCAACGTCCTCGTTGCGGCCTGCGCCGAGACCCACATCCATCATGCTCAAGCTGCCCCGGCAGTTGCTCGTGTCGTTGCCGGCAAGGATAAAGGTTTTTGCGGCGTGCATTCCATCGCTGAAGTATTTTCCACACTCACGCGAATGCCCGTGCACCCACGAATCCATCCCGCCGAAGCCGCTCGTCTGATGGCCCATAATATTCTTGGGTCTTTCGAAGCCATTCCCCTAACCAAAGAAGACTACCTCGCAGTCCTCGAAACCATGGTCAGCGGAAGCTGGAGAGGTGGCAAGATTTACGACGCGCTTCTACTATGCTGCGCTGAGAAATCCGGTGCAGAGCGCATCTACACCTTCAACCTCGCCGATTTTCAGCAGATGGCTTCGCCGGCACTCCGCAGTAAAATTTGCGCGCCGTAATTGAGACTAAGATGACACGCGAATTTCCGGTGTCGCCGCGAGCAGACTCTGCGTGTACGCATCGCGTGGTCGTTCCGTAATCTGTTCTGTGCTGCCCATCTCCACAATCTTTCCTTTGTGCATCACCGCAATTCGCGTCGCGAAATATCGCACTGTCGGCATGGAATGGGAAATAAACAGATACGTCAGCCCAAATTCCCGTTGTAATTGCGCCAGCAGGTTCACTATCTGCGCCCCCACACTTACGTCCAGCGCCGATACCGGCTCATCCGCCACAATAAATTTCGGGCGTAGCGCCAGCGCCCGCGCAATCACAATTCTTTGCCGTTGCCCTCCGCTGAATTCATGCGGAAATCTCACGATGGCTGAAGAATCAAGGCCAACGGCTTTCAGCAACTCCGCTACGCGTGTTTTCCTGGCTGGCCCGCTCAACGACTCATGAATGACCAGCGGCTCTTCAATAATCTCCGCAACTCTCATTCTTGGGTCGAGCGACCCAAACGGGTCCTGAAAAATAATTTGCATGTCTCGCCGCAGTTCACGCAACTGGGAATGATTCGCGGCCAGCAGATTGCGGCCTCCGTAGAAAATTTCGCCGGACGTCGGCTCAATCAGCCGCAATATGAGTCGCCCCAGGGTGCTCTTGCCCGATCCCGACTCGCCAATAATCCCCAGAGTCTCGCCCGCTTCAATTGTCAGCGAGACATCGTCCACTGCGCGTACTTCGCCTTTCGCGCCCCCGCCAAAAGCACTCTCACCCAGCGGATAAACCTTCACCAGATTGCGAACTTCAAGCAGGGCCATGCCGATGATTCTACCTTGAGCATTGTTAGTGGGGGACGGAGATGGAGGATGCAGCCTACCAAGAACGACGCGAATATCCAGCGTTTACCGACCGATGTCATTACTCAAACTCTCTAACCCTTGTCATTCCGAGCCCGGGCGGAGCTGCGCCAGCGGCGAGCCAGCGCGTAGGAATCTGCTGTTCCGTAGCGCCCCTGCCCGCCATTTGTCATCCTGCCGTTCCACCATTAACCATGCTTAACCGTTCCCGTATAATTCCCTCAATGATCACGGTCTCCAAAGAGGATTACCTCAAGGCCATCCTCGAAGCCGAAAGCGAAGGCGAAATCGTCATTTCGGCGACGCTTGCGCATTGGCTGAACGTCTCGCCACCCGCTGTGACCATGGCCCTCCGTCGCCTAAAAAAAGATGCGCTGGTTCGCGTGGACAAAGATGGCCGCGTCCGCCTCACTCCCGCTGGCCGCAAAATCGCGCGCAAGTTGACGCTCCGGCATCACCTCATCGAACGCATGTTGTCCGAAGTCTTTGGCATGGAGTGGTACAAAGTCCATGATGAAGCTGAACGTCTCGAACACGCCGTCTCACCCGATTTTGAGGCGAAGCTTCTTACCAAACTTGGCAGTGGCAAAGCATGCCCGCACGGAAACTTGAGCGAACTCGACAGTCCCGCCACCCGCCGCCGCCGCGGGCTGGAACTGCTGGCCGACGCCGAAGCTGGCAAAAACTACGTCGTCAGCGGAATCTACGAGCGCGACCGCCAATTGCTCGAATTCCTCGAGCACCGCGGCATTCGCCCCGGCGCAAAGCTGCAAATCACCGGCAAACACTACGACCACACGCTTGCCCTGACCACCGAATCCGGTGCCGTCACCCTTGGCCTCCCCGCCGCCGAACGCGTCTGGGTCAGGTTGGCCTCATCCCGACTCTAACCATTGTCATCCTGAGCGAAGCGCGTGCACCACCTCAAGCCCCACGCCTTCATGTCATCCTGAGCGAAGCTGGCATCGCGCGTAGCACGATGCCACGAGTCGAAGGACCCCTTTCTCTGTACACTACCGCCGCCTCTGTAAGGAGTTCTCGCAATGAACATGCGAACGAACAGATCACTGTCATTCCGAAGTCCCGCGTTTTCACCATCGGGACGAGAGCCTGCCCTGAGCGAAGTCGAAGCAAACCTTGCCCGCATCACACCGAAACTCACCACCTTGTCATTCCGAGCCATCCGGAGTCGCATAGCGACGAGGATGTGCAGAGGAATCTGCTTTTCATGGGACATTAACCATAGTTAACCTAATGTTATATACTATGCCTCATGGCGACCGATGCCATTCAAACCGAACCGCAAGGCTGGCGCACCGCGCCGGGCCAGCCCAGCCTGCCCGAAATCCACTCTTCGCTGGCTATTCCGCAAACTGCAAATGTCTTCCGTAAGCTATTTGCCTTCGCCGGCCCCGGCTTCCTTATCGCCGTCGGCTACATGGACCCCGGCAACTGGGCCACCGACCTCGCGGCGGGCTCGAAGTACAACTACACACTGCTCTCCGTCATTATGGCGTCGAACTTCATGGCCATCCTGCTGCAAGCCCTCGCCATCAAGCTCGGCGTCGTTTCCGGACGTGATCTTGCCCAAGCCTGCCGCGACCATTACAGCCGCCGTGTGTCTTTCGCACTTTGGATTTTTGCAGAAATCGCCATCGCCGCTTGCGATCTCGCCGAAGTCATCGGCTCCGCCATCGCCCTGAATTTGCTGTTTCACATTCCTTTGCTCATTGGCGTCTGCCTTACTGCGCTGGACGTCCTGGTCATCCTGTTTCTTCAACAAAAAGGCTTTCGCTTCCTCGAAGCGCTGGTCATCTCGCTGATTGCCACCATCAGCGTTTGTTTCGGCCTTGAAATCTTATTCTCGCGGCCAGAGATGGCCGGTCTCGTGCGCGGCTTCTTCGTGCCTTCCCCGCAAATTCTTCGCGACCCGGCCATGCTCTACATCGCCGTCAGCATCCTCGGCGCAACCGTGATGCCGCACAATCTCTATTTACATTCCGCCATCGTGCAATCGCGCGATTTTCGCCGTACTCCCGAAGGCAAGCGTGAAGCCATCCGCTACGGAGTAATAGACTCGACTGTCGCCTTGACTATCGCTCTATTCGTGAACGCCGCCATCCTCTTGGTTGCTGCCGCCACTTTTTTTCGTCACGGCCTCACCCAGGTCGCCGAAATTCAGGACGCCTACAAACTCCTGACTCCGATCCTCGGCGTCACCAGCGCCAGCACCATCTTTGCCCTCGCGCTCCTTGCTTCCGGCCAGAACTCCACGCTCACCGGAACTCTCGCTGGCCAAGTCGTGATGGAAGGCTTCCTCAACATCCGCCTCAAACCCTGGCTTCGCCGCCTCATCACCCGCGGACTCGCCATCATCCCCGCCATCATCGTCACCGCCTTCTGGGGAGAGCGCGGCACCGCCAATCTCATCATCCTCAGCCAGGTCGTTCTCAGCATGCAGTTGAGCTTTGCCGTCTTTCCGCTGGTCATGTTCACCAGCGACAAGAAGAAGATGGGCGAATTCGTGAACCCGCTCTGGCTAAAATCTTTGTCCTGGTTCACGGCCGTCCTAATCGCAGTTCTGAACATCTGGCTCTTAGTCTTGACCGTCCGTGCATAGGCAATTCACGCTCGCGGATTTAAACTATTAGGTACGCAATTCTTCCTCGGAAAGGCCGCTCGCCATGACCAAAATTGGGGATCATAAAGTTGGGGATAGCTTCGGCTCTCGTTCCAGCCTCCGCGTGGGTAACCGCGACTACACCATCTTTCGCCTTGACGCTCTCGATAAACAGAACATCTCGACCAAGCACCTGCCTTACTCGCTGCGAATTCTGCTCGAAAATCTTTTGCGCACCGAAGATGGCCGCAACGTCTCCAAAGAAGAAATCCTCGCCCTCGCGAAATGGTCGGGCAAATCGAAATCCGAAAAAGAAATCGCTTTCACGCCCAGCCGTGTGCTCTTGCAAGATTTCACCGGAGTTCCCTGCGTCGTCGATCTCGCCGCCATGCGCGACGCCATGAAAGAACTCGGTGGAGATCCCTCGCTCATCAATCCCTTGCAGCCCGTCGAACTTGTCATTGACCACTCCGTTCAGGTGGATGAATTCGGCAGCAACAGCGCTTTCGACGTCAACGCCCTCCTCGAATTTCAGCGCAACAAAGAACGCTATTCATTTCTGCGCTGGGGCCAGACCGGATTCAAGAATCTCGCCATCGTCCCGCCCGACACCGGAATCGTCCATCAGGTCAACCTCGAGTTCCTCGCCCGCGTCGTCTTCGTCAACGACGCCGACCACACCGCCTATCCCGACACTCTCGTTGGCACCGACAGTCACACGACCATGATTAATGGGCTTGGATGTTTGGGTTGGGGCGTGGGTGGAATTGAAGCCGAAGCGGCGATGCTGGGGCAGCCGGTTTCCATGCTGATTCCGCAAGTCGTGGGCGTCAAGCTCACCGGCAAATTGCGGGAGGGAGCGACCGCGACCGACCTCGTCCTGACGATTACCGAAATGCTGCGCCAGCACGGCGTCGTCGGCAAATTCGTCGAGTACTTTGGCCCCGGATTGCCCGAGCTTTCGCTCGCCGATCGCGCGACCATCGCCAACATGTCTCCGGAATATGGCGCGACCTGCGGCATCTTCCCCGTGGACAAAGAAAGCCTCAACTATCTTCGCCTCACCGGCCGCTCCGAAGAACAGATCGCGCTCGTCGAAGCCTATTGCAAAGAGCAGGGCCTGTTTCATGATGAAAAAACTCCGCAGGCCGAATACTCCGAGCTGCTCACCCTCGATCTGGCAACTGTCGAGCCGAGCCTTGCCGGGCCGAAGCGTCCACAAGATCGCGTGCCGCTTCCCAAAGCCGGAGAATCGTTCCACGCCGCTTTGCCTTCATTGATCAAACCGAAAGCAAAAGCCGCGACCACCGACTCCTCCGCAAAAATCGTCAACCGCTGGGAGCAGGAAGGCGGCAGCCCCACAGCTATTGGCGTCGAAAATCATACGCACGAAGAGCACGTCTCGAAAGACGTGAAGTCTGCGCTCAAGCATGGCAGCGTGGTCATCGCCGCCATCACCTCCTGCACCAACACTTCGAATCCCTCCGTCCTCATCGCCGCCGGACTTCTCGCCAAAAACGCCGTCGAAAAAGGCCTCACCGTTCCTGCGTGGGTGAAGAGTTCGCTCGCGCCCGGTTCCAAAGTTGTCCGCGACTATCTCGAAAAAGCGCAACTGCTGCCCTATCTCGAGAAACTCAAATTCAACATTGTCGGCTACGGATGCACCACCTGCATCGGCAACTCCGGCCCGCTGCCGACCGAAGTTTCGCAAGCCATCGACGAAAAAGAATTAGTCGTCGCCTCCGTGCTTTCCGGCAATCGCAACTTCGAAGGCCGCATCAACTCCGAAGTGCGCGCCAACTATCTGATGTCGCCGCCGCTCGTCGTCGCCTTCGCGCTCGCCGGACGCGTCGATCTCGACCTCCACAAAGACCCGCTCGGCCGCGGCAAAGACGGCAGGCCGGTCTATCTCAAAGATATTTGGCCGTCGCAAAGCGAAGTCAACAGCGTCATTCAGAAATCCATTTCGTCGGACATGTTCCGCAAGAGCTACGGCGAAGTCTATCGCGGCGATGATCGCTGGCGCGGCCTGTCGATCCCCAAAGGTGAAACCTACACCTGGGAGAAAGACTCCACCTACATTCGCCGCGCACCCTACTTCGACGGCATGAAGATCAAACCCTCCGCCATTGAGGACGTCAAGAACGCCCGCGTGCTCGCTGTCCTCGGCGACAGCGTCACCACTGATCACATTTCGCCCGCCGGGTCCATCAAAAAAGACAGCCCCGCTGGAAAATATCTGCAAGACAACGCCGTCAAGCCCGCCGACTTCAATTCCTACGGTTCCCGCCGCGGAAACCACGAAGTCATGGTCCGGGGCACGTTTGCCAACGTCCGCCTGCGCAACAAAATGGTCAACGTTGAAGGCGGATTCACCCGTCACCTGCCCAGCGGCGCCGAGATGTCCATCTTCGAGGCTTCGCAGAAATACATCGCCGAAAAAACTCCGCTGGTTATTCTTGCCGGAAAAGAATATGGCTCCGGCTCGTCACGTGACTGGGCCGCCAAAGGGCCGGCGCTGCTGGGCGTTCGCGCCGTCGTCGCCGAAAGCTACGAGCGCATTCACCGCTCGAATCTTGTAGGGATGGGTATTCTCCCGTTGCAATTCGTCAGCGGAGAAAATGCGCAATCCCTCGGCCTGACCGGAGAAGAAATTTTCGACATCACCGGCGTGAGTCGGTTATGCGACAACTTCGCCGCCGGCCGCCAGATCAAAGTTCGCGCGAACTTAAATGGCAAGGCCAAAGAATTCCAAGCGCTCGTCCGCATTGACACTCCGCAGGAAGCCCAGTACTACGCCAACGGCGGCATCCTGCAATACGTTCTGCGCCAGTTGCTGAGCGCCAAGCCCAGTGCGCAGACGGTGGGTGTTTAGTATTTGTCGCTAATTGCTTTCATACTCTAACCACCTTGTCATTCCGAGCCATTCGTAGTCGCGCGAAGCGACGAGAATGCGCGTAGGAATCTGCTGTTCTTGTCTATTTCCACAGCTCGATGTGACCGATGACCTTGCACCCTCCTTAACGCTCTTGTCAAATTTTCACATGCCACGCGACAAGCGCTACTACGTTTACATCCTCTCCAGCAGAAGCCGTGTGCTCTACGTCGGCATGACCGGATTCCTAAGTGCTCGCATCCTCCAGCACAGATCCGGAGAAACGGACAGCTTTGCTCGCCGATACAACATCAACCGCCTGGTTTATTTCGAAGTTTTTCGATACGCCAACAACGCCATCTCGCGTGAAACCGAGATCAAGTCCTGGTCGCGGAAAAGAAAAATTGCGCTGATCGAAGCGACCAATCCTCTTTGGCGCGATCTTGCCGAAGATTGGGGCAAATTCGTGGACATAAAACAGCAGATTCCTACGCACGGGCTCGCTGCTGACGCAGCTCCGCCCGGCTCGGAATGACAAGGGTTTAGGGGTAGCTGTAAGGAATTAGGGGGTCCCCGCTGGTATAATCATAGTTTGCTCTCATGCCTACGAAGCGTCTGATTCGATCCACTACAGTTCTCTGCGTGCGCCGCAACGGCTCGGTCATCATGGCTGGCGACGGACAAGTCACGCTTGGCGAAAGCGTGATTAAACACACGGCCAAGAAGATTCGCCGGCTTTATCAGGACAAAATCCTGGCCGGGTTTGCCGGTTCGACGGCGGACGCGTTTTCGCTGTTCAGCCGGTTTGAGTCGAAGCTGGAGCAGTACCACGGGAACATCAGCCGGAGCGCGGTGGAGTTGGCGAAAGATTGGCGCACCGACAAATTTTTGCGGCATTTAGAGGCGTTGCTGCTGGTATCTGACAAGGAGCAGACGTTTTTGCTGAGCGGGCAGGGCGACGTGATCGAGCCGGATGGCGGCATTGCCGCGATTGGCAGCGGCGGCCCTTATGCGCAGGCGGCGGCGCAGGCGCTGGCCGACCATACGCAGCTTTCGGCCAAGCAAATTGCCGAAGAAGCAATGAAGATTGCGGGCAAAATGTGCATCTATACCAATGACAAGGTCACGATAGAAGAACTTAATAAACCGCCAATGTTTTTGGCCGAGGGCCTTTGGCCGACCCTAACGACGAACGACGAGAGACTATTTTATGGCTATCTTGTTACCGGGAACCGCGGAAGAAGAGCAGATCGCGCTCGATGAGTTGACGCCGAAAGAGATCGTCGCCGAGCTCGACAAGCACGTGATTGGGCAAAAAGACGCGAAGCGCTCCGTCGCCATCGCGTTGCGCAATCGCATGCGCCGCCAGAAGCTCGCGCCCGAGCTGGCGGAAGAAATCATTCCCAAGAACATCATTATGATCGGGCCGACGGGTGTGGGGAAAACGGAAATCGCGCGGCGGCTGGCCAAGCTGGCGAATTCGCCATTCATGAAAGTGGAAGCGTCGAAGTTTACGGAAGTCGGCTACGTTGGGCGCGACGTGGAATCGATGATTCGCGATTTGGTGGAAGTGGCGATTGATAACGTCCGCGAAGAAAAGCTGGAAGACGTTTCGGACCGTGCCGAACTGAACGCCGAAGAGCGCCTGCTGGATATTCTGTTGCCGCCGACGCGTCCTACAGAACCGGCGCCGACGCCTGGTTTTGCGCTGGAAGCGTCGTCATCTTCTTCATCGGAATTTGGCGAATCGCACAACCGCACTCGAGAAAAATTGCGCCAGCAATTACGCGAAGGCAAGCTCGACGACCGCACGGTGGAAATTGACGTCCGCGAAAAAAACTTCCCGAGCTTCGAGATCATCAGCAATCAAGGGGTGGAGGAGATGGACGTCAACATTAAAGACATGTTGCCGAATCTCTTCGGGCAGCGGACGAAGAAGCGGAAGATGAAGGTCAATGAGGCGTTTGAGTATCTGATTCAAGAAGAAGAGCAGCGTCTGATTGACATGGACCAGGTGACGCGGACGGCGATTGACCGCGTGGAAGACTCCGGAATTATTTTTCTGGATGAGATTGACAAGATTGCGGGGCGCGAAGGGGGCCATGGGCCGGACGTTTCGCGTGAAGGCGTGCAGCGCGACATTCTCCCGATTGTGGAAGGCACGACGGTGAATACGCGCTATGGCATGGTGCGGACGGACCATATTTTGTTTATTGCGGCGGGTGCGTTTCACGTTTCGAAGCCGAGCGATTTGATTCCGGAACTGCAAGGGCGATTTCCGATTCGCGTGGAGTTGCAGTCGCTGACGATGGAAGACTTCATCCGAATTTTGACCGAGCCGAAGTCGTCCCTGGTGAAGCAGTACACAGCTTTGCTTGAAACGGAAGGCGTGAACCTGGTGTTCACCAAGGAATCGCTCGAAGAGATTGCGCGCTTTGCTTTCCGCGTGAATGAAGGCACGGAAAATATTGGCGCGCGGCGGTTGCACACGATTATGGAGCGTGTGCTTGATCAGATCAGCTTTGATGCTCCGGACAAAAAGGGCGAAACGGTCAACATTGATGCGGATTATGTGCGCGGAATGTTGTCGGACATTGTGAAAGACCAGGACTTGTCGAGATACATTCTGTAGATTTCTTCCCACCCTTACAAAGAACGTAAAGGTGGGCCACCCATCTTTGCCCTAGGGAACCGTATGAGCGGCGATGAAATCACTTTAAAGCTCTCGCAATTTCTTTGAATTTCTGAATCGTCAGATGTCGGCGCGGATTTTAATTTCCAGATCACGAAGCTGGCGCCGCATCTCCCGCATCTGGCCGCGAAGTTTTCCCGAATCAATTTCTCTACTTTTGAACTCCGTCAATTCTTTTTGTACCTCTTTTTGTATTTCTGAAGTTTGCACGCGCATGGCTTCCTGAATCTGCGAATGAGAACGTTCCATTTCGGCGCGGGCCTCGGCCATCGCCGCCTGCGTCTGCTCGTTAATCTCTGGCACCTCGAAGCTTTCGTTCAAAATCTGCCCGGTTTGCCGCGGCGGCAGCGTCAGCGTCAGGGTCTGCTGCTTCTTGTCGCGGATGACGGTGATGGTGGAAGTATTGTCCTTGCGGGAACGCAGAGCGCGCGAGAAGTCTCCGGCGTCGTCGATGGTTTCGCCATTGGCTTTGATGATGACGTCTCCGGCATGGAAGCCGGCTTTCTCCGCCCGGCTGCCTTTTTCCACGGAGCGCACCAGAACTCCCTGCCCGCTCTTGGCCCCAAAATATTCGCCGAGTTGCGGCGTAATATTTTCCACCATCAATCCGCTACGCATCCAGGAGTGGACCACGACGACGGAGACGGGATAATCCATGTCCGGCATCGCCGGCATTGCAGGGATGGCGGGAATCGCTGGAATGGCCGGAATGGCCACATCCGGCATGGTGAACTTAAAGCTCTTGGGCGCGTAGTTATAGGCAAATTCTTTGGAGCGGTCGGCGAGCTGCGCCTTGAGCGTCATCTGCTGACCCTTGCGGCTGATGCCGATGGTGATGACGCGGCCGACGGGGATTTCGCGAATCACGCGGCGCAGTTGCTCAACGCTTTCAATGGGCGTGCTGTTCACGTTGAGAATCACGTCCTGCTCTTTGAGGCCGGCTTTGCCGGCGGGGGCGTCCTGGTCCACCATGGTCACTTCGACGCCTTGCTCCTCTTTCAAATTCAGAGCGCTCATGCGATCGGGCGTGATGTCGCGAGTATCCACGCCGAGGTAGGGAGTGGCGTCCGAGTCGTCGCTCGAGTAAGCGAAGGAGTAACCGGACGGGCCGCTGGAAGCGGACGGCGCCGTCGCAGCGGCGGCCTTCGAAACTGCAAGAGCCATCGAGAAAGAGAAGCTGAGAATTGCAATGGTTGTTGTGCGCATGTTGATTCCTCTTGAAACTTTACTGCCCGCGGCGGATATAAATATCTCCCGTCGTGGTTGAAATCTTTACCGCGGGACCGCCGCCGTTAAGGCTGCCTTCGGCCGTAACAGTCCGCGGACCCCAATCGTTGCCATCACTGTGTACCGCGATCTCCGGAAAATCGGAGTGAATGGTGTGGCCGCTGGCAACTTCGATGGAAGCTTGCACCGCGACATGAACATTGGGAGCGATGTAGACCGTGATGTCCCCGGCGTTAGTCTCCAGGGTTGAATCGTGGCCGGCGCCCGCCACCAGATGCGCAATGATGCTCCCCGCTCCGGTTTCTGCGTGAACCGAGGGAACACCGTTGAGTTCGATGGTGCCGCCACCCGTTTCGGCTCGCACCGGACCTTTCGCCGAAGCCAGGCGGATGCTGCCGCCGCCAGTCTCAAGTTCGGCGGGCCCGCCGATATCGCCAATGTCAATGCTACCGCCGCCAGTAGAGGCCTTCACGCGAGCGTTGCAACTCTGGACGCGGATGCTGCCGCCGCCGGTTTCGAGGATTGCTTCCTGCTGGCAGGAATTGACGTCGATATTGCCGCCGCCGCTGCTGGCTTCAACTTTGCCCTGAGCATCGCCGATGCGGATGGTGCCGCCTCCGGTTTCGACCGATAAGTCGGCGCCGGCGTGCCCGATATCAATGTTGCCGCCTCCGGTTTCCGCTTTAATCGAGCCGCCGATGTCTTCCAGGCGAATGCCGCCGCCGCCGCTTTGCGCGTCCACGCGGCCAGTGATCCCCTGAACTTGCACGCTGCCACCATCCGTCTCAATTTTGGCGGAATCCAGATCGCGGGGAACGTTGATGACAAACTCTCCGTTGAAGCGGTGGGGACGGCCGTCTTCTTCCCATTCGCCCACGATCGAGGCGGTGTCGCCATGCATGCTGGCCGTGACTTTGTAAGCACTCAAGGCGCGGCGGGCGCGCTCTTCCGAACCCGGCGCCTGGGTATGAATGGTGTAAGTGATGCCTTGCTGCGAGCCGCCGTAAACCTTGATCGTGCCGACTTCAACTTGCACGTGAAGGTTGCGGGCATTGCCTAGCGAGCCGGTAATCTCCTGCGTCCAGTTGCCGCTTTCGTTATAGACGCGGGTCTGTTGGGCCAGAGCCAGCGGCGCGACCACGAGAACCGCCGCTACGAGTTTGTGAAACTGTTTCAATGAGTTCTCCCTGAATCTTCCTCGAACAAATCCTTGACAGCAGATTCTTCACCGCTAAAGCGGATTCGGAATGAGAAGGGGTTGAGGTTATTCATAATCTTCCTTAATTCATTTCGGACGATTGGGCCACCATATTGCGGGCCTGCGTCCGGATGTATTCACTTTTGTCGTTCTTGGCCAACTGCTGCAACACCACGCGCACGCTGCCGTCGGCGCGCACCGGCTCAAGCAAACGGAGAGCCTCAATGCGTACTCCGGGGTTGGAGTCATCCATCAATGCTTCCAGCACGGCATCGCGGACGCGAATATCTTCTTTCACCGCGGGGCCAATGCCATCGAGTGCTTTCAAACGCACGCCGGGATTCGAGTCATAACGCAGGGCATAAACCAGGGCTTCGCGGACGTGCGTGTCGTTGGGTTGCTTGGTCAGCAGATCCACAGAATCCATGCGAACGCCGGAGTTGTAATTGTTTCGCGCTGCAAAGAGAAGCAATTGCTGGATGCGCTGATCGTTCAACGATCCCTGCGCCTGCTGCGTCGAAACTGTGTCGTACTGAATGCTCACCTGCTTGCTGGTGGGGTCCTGAGTGACGGAGCGGATTCCAGCCACCGAAGCCTGATTTGCGGCGACGGCGGGCACGGAATTGTCCACCGCAATGTGGCCGCGGTCGTTCAATGTCTTATAAGTTGCTCCGACGCCGCCGGCGAATCCGACGATGAAAATCGCGGCGGTCAAGGCGGGAGCGAAGCGAATTTCACGCAACCACGCTGTCGGATCGAAAATCAGACGCCGCCAAAATCCGCCCTGCTCCGTGGTTTCCAGAGCTTCCTGCAAGCGCATGCGCGAGGACGCCAACAGGTTCGGCGTTGGCTCTTGAATCGGGAACTGCGAAAGCGCATTGTGAAATGCCTGGGCCGCGCCCAGCTCTTTCGAACATTCGGGGCAGCGCGCCAGATGCTGCTCGAGTTCGTAGCGGGCATCGTCGGCCAGCTCGTTATAGAGATACAGCGAAATGTTTTGTTTGACCCATTCGCACTTCATATTAGGTTTACCCCTTAAAGCCGTTCGACCCCTTAAAGCCGTTCGACCCTTAAAGCATTGCCCTTAATGCCGTTTACTTCGTAACGCTTCATCGCATGTCCGCCAGGGCGCCGCGCAGTTTTTGCGTAGCCCGGAAGAGCGTGTTCTTGGCGGTCTCTTCCGTTGTGTTTAGAACCTCACCCACGGTGCGTAACTTCAATCCGTGATAATGCTTCAACTCAAAGACCATGCGCTCGCGCGGCGTGAGCTTGTCGAGAGCATGATTGATGCGGCTGCCTAACTCTCTTCGCATCAAATCGCGCTCCGGACTGGCCGCGGCGCGGTCATCGGCAACTCGTTCCAGCACGTCATACTGCTCGCCATCCGAATCCGTTGCCACCGGCGCATCTTCTTTTCGTACTTGCCGCTTGCGCAGATGATCGAGACATAAATTCGTCACGATGCGGTAAATCCAGGTATAGAAGGAGCACTCGAACCGGAAACTGGCCATGTTCTTGTACGCCTTCAAAAACGCCTCCTGATAAATGTCCTGCGCTTCGTGCTCGGAGCCGGTCATGTGCATCGCCAGGCGTAAAACGGCCTGATCGTAGTTGCGCACCAGTTCCTCGAAAGCGGCGCGATTGCCGCGCTGCGCTTCGCGGACCAGCAACGTATCGTCGATACGGCCTATACCTTGCCCCGCCATAAGGCCCCGTTGGGGGTCTTCGGTCCCGCCGTTCCTGCTCCGCCGAGCCAGTTGCGTCTGCGTGGGAGCTAAATTACCGCCTGCAAAGTGTACCGCCAACGTCTCCGCCGGCATAAAGAATCCCGTTTCTTATGACTGTTTGCCGCTTGTTTGTCATCTTTCGGACACTGTAATGGACGCGCCACCCGGCGAAGTGTGAGCAGCGATTTTGAGGTACTTTAGGGTTTGGCAGGATTCGTGCTAGACAGCGGCGGCAAGGGTGTTATGGGCTGGGCGAATGGAGCTTGCTGCTATGCCTCACACATTCCACTCCTCACACAACGAAGACCGCGCTGTATGGGCCGCGGGCTGGGCCAACTGTGGAAAGCGCGTCTCCTGCCGGGGCTATACAATCTTTGTCAGTGGTTCCGGCTCGACTTCCAGGAGATCGCCCATGAAAACATCCAGCAAAATGCTCGCGCTGTCGGCAGCGCTTTTGCTATGCGCATGCCCTGCCATTCAATCGGCAGCGGCGCAAAAACCATCGAAGACGCAACCAGCCACCGCGCCTTTAAAACACGTCTTCATCGTTGTCGGCGAAAACTTGGATTACAGCACCACCTACAACCCGACAAACATGCCTTTTCTGACGTCCCTCGCGAACGGGTATGGCCTGGCGACGAATTACTACTCATCCAGCCACCCGTCTATCGGCAATTACTTCAACCTGACGACCGGATACCTTCTTACCGATAACGACAGCGAAACGCCCCAGTCTTTCCCGGTCAGCAACAACAACGTCGCCTATGAAGTGCAAGAGGCTGGCAAGACCTGGAAGGATTACGTCGAGAGCGACCCCAACATCTCCGGCTGCAGCGGCTACCATGCGGGCAATTACTATGTTCGCCATGATCCCCTCGAATACATGACGGACATAAATACAGAAACGAGCAACTTTGTTTGCTTCAGCCAGTTTGCCGCCGATTTGAAGAACAAAGCCCTGCCCAATTTCTCCTATTTGTCGCCCAATGGTTATGACGATGCGCACGACACCAATGCCACTGTATTTGATGGCTGGCTCAAGGCCGAACTCACTCCTCTATTGGAGAGTTCCTATTTCAAAGCTGGCGGCGACAGCTTGCTTATCGTCGTATTCGATGAAAATGCCGACGACGGCAATCCCGATTGCGATACTACGACCGAGGGACTTGGCTGCGGCGGACAAGTCGAGGCCGTTCTCGTCAGCAACTACAGCCTTCTCAAACACAAACAGACCAAAGGCGATCCGCAGGCCTACAACAAAGGCTATGACGAAGGAAATATCCTGCGCACCATGGTTCAAGGCCTCGGACTGCCCACAACGAACTTGGGCTGGGCCGATACCGCCGTCCCCATGATTGAGTTCTTTAAATAAGTAAAGATTGAATTTGGCTAGCCTGGCCATCCGGAGTCCGCTCTGGATGGCAATTATCGGCGACCGACTTCTCGATTCGCATCGCGCAGGACTAAAAGAAATAGCAGACCTTCCTGCTCCTCGTTGGGATGGCGCCGCTCTTTGGGCGCTTCGGGGCCAAGCAGAGTCGCGCTGGTCATCCAATTCTGGCGACGGCGGGTGTACTCGGAGATGGCCAAGCGCAAATCGGCGAGCGTGGTCTCAGACTGCGAAGTGATGCCGACGCTGTTTTCAGAGGGTAGAGCGGAGCAAAGCTCGCGGATTCTGTCTTCCAGGCGGCGCGCAGGCATGAGCTGGTCTGTATTGGGGAAGCGGCAAGATTGATTCTCTACGGAAAAGCTGTGTTGCGCTATCCGGTAGGTGCTGTAGCGTGGCTACAGGATGTTAGATGAATGGCGTGTGAACGGGACTTGAGACGGGATCATGAGCCGACGGAAGTCCGTTTACATGTGCGAGGGCAAAATGGGCGGGCAAAGCGGCCCGCCCAACATATGGTTAAGCCCGGCTGGCCTGAAGCTGGAAGGACTCGCCCGGAAGGCGCGACATTCTCGATCCCGAGCGGCTCTCCGTATCGACTGCTGCGTCACGCGGCGCTGCGTCATTCTGGTCTGCGGCGCGCGGCGCGGCGGTGCGCGCTTTGCGTGAGCCGGAACGCCGTGAACCCGAAGCAGAACGCCGGGAGCTACGCCGACTCTCAGCAGGTTCGAAATCCGAGTTCCTTGATGCGTCCGCATGCTTCGGGACATTATTCGTCGGAACATCATTCTTCGGCATAGGAGCCAACGTATCCACAGACTTGCGCTCGATTCTCAGGCCGAGGGTCCGCTCCAGAGAACGCAAATCGCCGGTCTGGTCGCGGCCAAAAAATACTGACGCGACGCCAGTTTCCCCGGCACGGCCCGTGCGGCCGACGCGATGAATCAGGTCTTCGGCAACCATGGGCAGGTCGTAGTTGATGACGTGGGCAATGCCTTCCACGTGGATTCCGCGAGAGGCGAGATCGGTCGCCACCAATACACGGAAGCGGCCTTGCTGAAATCCAGCCAACGCCGCCGTACGCTGCGATTGCGAGCGGTCGCCATGAATCACGGCGGCAGCGAAACCGTCGCGCGTCAAACGGTGCGCGAGGCGATCAGCGCCATGTTTGGTTCGAACGAAAACCAAACATGATCCGTCTTCCTGATCGAGCAATTTCTCCAGCAATGCCTGCTTTCCGTCAAGTGAAACCTCAAAGGCCTGGATGCGAACATTCTCACAGGGCTTGGTGGTTGAGCCCAATGCGACGCGCACAGGATTTCGCGTGTATTGATTGACCAACTGCACTACCTGCGCAGGCAAGGTGGCCGAGAAACATAGAGTCTGTCTCTGAGCGGGCAATATCGAGACGATGCGGCGGATGGAGGGGAGAAAGCCCATATCGAGCATGCGATCGGCTTCATCCAGCACCAGAAGATTGAGTCCGCGAAAATCTACGAGCTTCCGGTCGAGAAAATCCTCCAGGCGACCGGGAGTGGCCACGATGAGGCGCGCGCCTTTGCGGATGGCCATGAGTTGCGAACGTTCTTGAATTCCGCCGACAACCTGAGCGGCGGCGGGCAGGCGATTTCCGCGTAATGCGTCATATTGTTCGGCCACCTGCATGGCGAGCTCACGCGTAGGCACGAGCACCAAGGCGGTCACGCCGGGAATGTGGTTCTTGAGCAATTGCTCCAACATCGGCACCAAAAATGCCAGGGTTTTGCCGGTCCCGGTCTGTGCGGTTGCGAGAATGTCTTTGCCTGCAAGGGCTTGTGGGATGGCCGCGGCCTGGACCGGCGTCATCGTGGTAAAACTGGCTGCCGTAAGTTGCTCCTGCAAGCGCGAGGAGATGGGCAGTTCGGAAAATTGTGTCGTCAAAATAGGTTTGTTTCTTTCTGTCTGGTGGGCATTGATTTCTGGGTACACGTATCTTTAATCAGTGAAATCCGTGTGAACGCAGCGGCCCTAAGCCAGTCTGTGTCAAAATTACGCTTGACAATCAACGGAGGAAAAATTCGGAGGCGGGAAATCTCAGGTGTCAACTAGAGCAACCGCACCACAACAACCGTGGTAAGCGCAATATCAGTATAACATCGCTCGACCCCGGCGTTCGAGCCCGTACACACTAAGGTAACCTGCCAGCCCATGGGCCCTGCCGTACCAGTTTTCCAAGCGTTTCCACAGAGATTTGCGGGTGTCCACAGCTTCTGCACAGCGGCAGACAATTTTGTGATTGCGAGCGTTAGTGATTTCGCGCAGAGTGCTTCCAGCGCTGCGTGAGATGTTTATGCGCGGCTCCATTGCGAAACACGGCAGTTCCGGCGGTTCTCGAGGGTGAACCACCGGCGAAATTCTCGACGGCGCGCCATCATCATGGCAGGTGGCGCGTAACGCGGGGATGAACGGCGATGCGGCCTCCTGAGACTAAACCTCCTGGTAGGCAGGGCTGAACTGCGGTGATGCAATCTCCAGTCGCCACTTCGATCTTTGGATTGGAGCAAGACTGCGGCGTGCGGTGAGAGACCGGGCAACTCCTTCGGGAATGCGGGTTCGAGCGCGCACGGAGCCGCCACATCCACGAGCAAATGCGGTCCGACTGGCTGGGTTGGACCGCATTCTACTTTCTTGACTTTCGCCCTTATCTTCCGCTTGTTCTTCGCTTTTTATTTGCCTACAATTTAGAAGCAACGTCAACCTGCGTTTGGGTGCGCGGAGAAATTTTGATTATGCCCGATTTTTCCAACGAGATACTTGTCATCCACATGCGGTTTCATGGGTACCATGCAATTCGCAGCAGGGTATTTTTAAGGGGCAAGGGCTAAGAACTTTGGCAACCACTGATTACAGCATCGCGCACACACTTCCCGCCAACGTTGACGCCGAGCGGTCGATTCTCGGCGCCATTCTGCTGGACAATTTTTCGTTTAATGAAGCCGCCGAGCATCTGAAGCCGGAAGATTTCTCGCTCGACTCGCACCGCCGAATCTATCAGCGAATGATCGACCTGATGGATACGTCGCGGGCGGTGGACTTGATCACGCTGGTCGAGGAGTTGAACCGGAGCAAGGAACTGCAAGCGGTCGGCGATGTGGGATACATCTCCGGCCTCGTGGATGGAGTGCCCGACCGGCCGAGCATTGAGCACTACATAAAGATTGTCCGCGACAAGGCGCTTCTGCGCGGGCTGATTCACACGGCGAATTCCGCCATCGCACGGGCGGCGGACCAGAGCGACGACGCCGAAGATGTTTTGAATGAAGCCGAAGCGGCGCTGTTCCAGCTTTCGGAAAAGCGGCTGGGCCGCGGCTTCATGGGCGTGCAGGAAATCGTCAAAGAAAAATTTGGGTCCATTGACGCATTGCTGCAAAAGGGACAGCGCATTACGGGCGTCGAGACGCACTTCCCGGATCTTGATGAGAAGACGGCGGGACTGCAAAAATCCGACCTCATTATTATTGCGGCGCGGCCCTCGATGGGCAAAACGGCGTTCGCCATGAACATCGCCGAGAACGCGGCGATTCTCGATGGAAAAGTCGTCGGCGTGTTTTCGCTGGAAATGTCGAACGAAGCCCTGCTGCAACGCCTGCTGTGTTCCGTGGCGCGGGTGGATTCGCATAAATTCCGCACCGGGTCGTTGTGGCAGGACGACATGCGCAAAATTTCACAGGCCCTCGAAAAGCTGACGCAGGCTCCTATTTTTATTGACGACACGCCGGGCATTGCGCTGAGCGAGATGCGGGCCAAGGCGCGGCGGCTGCGGCAGTCGCAAGGGCGGCTGGACCTGATCATCGTGGATTACTTGCAGTTGATGTCGGGCGGCTCGCGGCGCTATGAAAACCGGACGCAGGAAGTGTCGGCGATTTCGCGGGGATTGAAAGCGCTCGCGAAAGAAATGGAGGTGCCGGTGGTGGCGCTTTCGCAGTTGAGCCGCGCCCCGGAGAGCCGCGGGTCGGGCGACCACCGTCCGCAACTGGCGGACTTGCGCGAGTCGGGTTCGATTGAGCAGGACGCCGACGTGGTGGCGTTTATTTTTCGCGAGGAAGTTTACAAACCGGACGAGCCGGAGCTGGAAGGAATTGCGGAGATATTAATTCGCAAACAACGCAACGGCCCGACGGGAACGGTGAAGCTGGCGTTCCTGAAAAGCTCAACGCGGTTTGAGTCCATGATGCAAGGTGGCAGTGGGGAGGAATTTGGGGGGTAGGGGCGCGCCCACGGGTACGTCATGACGATATCGTCGGCCCAGCCTACTGCTAAATAAATGAGGTCGCCCCTACACAAACCAAAAGCGGCGGACAAGAATGTCCGCCCCACACGAGCAGAAATACATAGGTCCTTCGCTTCGCTCAGGATGGCAAAGTTATTTTTGAGATCGCTCTGATGCAGGAGGGACAGGCGGCCCATTCTTACCGTTACTTGGCTTGAGTAGGACTGTTTCCAAAATAAAAATTGTCATCCTGAGCGAAGCGAAGGACCTATGCACTTCGTAGCTGGTTGTCGTACCAATCCTCGCTCAAATCTGTCCACGCAGGATTTTTCGAAACGATGAGCGCAATCTTCTTGATGCGCAGCCAGCCTTTGATTTCTTTCTCGCGCGCAATGGCGTTGCCCACATACTGGAAGTGCTCGAAGTAAACGAGGCGGTCGAGTTTGTAATGCCGGCAAAATTCTGAACCGCCGCCGCGCTTATGCTCCCAGACGCGCCGCAGAAGGTTGTTGGTAATTCCCGTATAAAGCGTTTTCGACCGATTGCTCATGATATAAACCGAGAACGAGTGCTCAGGGACGCGCATTCCCATATCTTGATGTTTCGTACGCGCGCTGTCTGTGACGGGTGAACATCAACAGAAGAATGCATAGGTCCCTCGTTGGGAGTCGTTCGCAGAGTGAACGACTCCGCGGCCTCAGGATGACAAGTGGTTAGGATGAAGGTTTCCCCGGCGGGTTAACTTTGGCTCCGCCTCTTGCCTGCATCTCCTCAATCAATGGTTGGCCCATTCTTGCGCTCTTTGCGCAAGAACGGGAAGCACCGGATTTGCTGACGAACATCTCCGGCAGATTGTTGTCATGACACAACCGTCGGACACAGTCGTCGGACGCCTCCGTCATGACGATGTGTTCCTTTCGGAACACTTAGGCGGCTGGACCGGCCTACCGAAAAATCAATGCGGCTGCCACACACAAATTGGGCCACAGCCTGTGGAAAACTTTGTGGAAGGGCGCGACGAGGCTGACTCTGAGCCACTATCGCGTCGGCGGAGAGCGCCAGCCGCGGCCACGGCAGAGTCCGCAAACGACAGATAGCAATGTAGTTAATTCCCTCTTGTCATGTTAACAAAAGGTTAACGATGACAAGTTGAAATTGTATGCAACCCGCGAGATTTACACATCTTAGGGGACATGACCTAAAGTTTAGGAGTAGCGGTTGACCTTGTAATATCCCCACCCGCGCTTGAAAAAACGCGGCGAACTCGGGATGAAGGCTTCGTTTCAGTCGCTGCTTTCCCCGACTTTGAGAACGGCGAGAAAAGCTTCCTGGGGAATGTCCACGCGGCCGATACGCTTCATGCGCTTCTTCCCTTCTTTTTGCTTTTCGAGCAGCTTGCGCTTGCGGGAAATATCGCCGCCGTAGCACTTTGCAAGAACGTTCTTGCGCATAGCGTGCACGGTTTCACGGGCGATGATTTTTGCTCCGATGGAAGCTTGAATGGGCACCTCAAACATTTGCCGCGGAATCAGTTCGCGCATTTTGGAGACGAGAGCCTTGCCGCGCTCATAGGCGAAATCACGATGGACGATGATGGAGAGCGCGTCCACGGGATCGCCGGCGACGAGAATGTCCATTTTGACCATGGGCGATTCCCAATATCCGGCGAGATGATAGTCGAGCGAAGCGTAGCCACGAGAAACCGACTTCAGGCGATCATAAAAATCGAGAACGATTTCATTGAGCGGCAATTCATAGTGCAGCATCACGCGAGTGGAACTGAGATATTCGAAGGTCTTCTGCACACCGCGCTTTTCTTCGACAAGGGCGAGAATGCCGCCGACGTATTCTTCGCCGGTGAGAATGGTGGCAAGAATGACCGGTTCTTCTATTTTTTCGATTTCGCTGGGATCGGGCCAGCGCGAGGGGTTTTCCACTTCGATGAGAGTACCGTCGGTCTTGGTGATTTTGTAGCGCACGCTGGGCGCAGTGGTAATGAGATCGAGATTGAATTCGCGCTCCAGCCGCTCTTGAATGATTTCCATGTGGAGCAGGCCGAGAAAGCCGCAGCGGAAGCCGAATCCGAGGGCAACGGAACTTTCAGGCTCGAAGAAAAAAGACGAATCATTAAGGCGAAGTTTTTCAAGCGCTTCACGAAGTTGCGTGTGCTCGTGCGCGTCCACCGTATAGATTCCAGCGAACACCATGGGCTTGATCTCTTCGAAGCCAGGCAGGGCTTCGAGCGCGGGACGGCCTTCTTCGGTGACGGTGTCTCCGATTTTCATGTCGGCGACATTCTTAATGTTGGCGACTAAGGAATCCGGCTTCGCCGGCCCGGAGTTCGTTGATCTCGACCGGTTTGGGCGTCATGACGCCGAGACCCTCGACATCGAACACGCGGCCGTTCGACATCAGTCGGATTTTTTGGCCTTTGCGGATTATGCCTTCAATCACGCGCACAGAAGCGATGACGCCGCGATAAGGATCGAACCAGGAGTCGAAAACCAGCGCCTGAAGCGGATTGTCGGGATTGCCCTTGGGTTGCGGAACTTTCTTCACTACGGCTTCGAGCACGTCAGGCACGCCTTGGCCAGTTTTCGCGCTGATGAGAACAGCATCGGAAGCGTCGAGTCCAACCGCACCTTCGATCATTTCCTTCACGCGCGGAATGTCAGCGCTGGGCAGGTCAATTTTGTTGATGACCGGAATAATTTCGAGGCCATTATTGATCGCGATGTAGGCGTTAGCGAGAGTTTGGGCTTCGACACCTTGCGATGCGTCCACCACCAGGAGCGCGCCTTCGCAGGAGGCAAGGGAGCGGGAGACTTCATAAGAAAAATCGACGTGGCCGGGCGTGTCGATCAAGTTGAGCTGATAAGTGTTGCCATCTTGCGCTTCATACATCATGCGAACGGCATGGGCTTTGATGGTGATGCCGCGCTCGCGTTCGAGGTCCATGGAATCAAGCACCTGCGCCTGCATTTCGCGGGCAGTGAGCGACCCGGTCAACTCGAGCAGGCGATCGGCGAGCGTGGACTTGCCGTGGTCAATGTGCGCGATGATGGCAAAATTTCGTATGTAGCGGGAATCCATGAGGTTTGCGGCTAATGTCGATTCTAACAGGCGAATGACTAGAGATCGTGCCGCGAAAAGCGCCGATTCGAGCGCGTCAGAAAATCTCTAGAGGACCATTTGGCTCCCCTTAAGATGACAAGCCGTTGAATATTTGTTCATAATTACAAATCTCATGATTGTTCTGGCATCTGCTTCTCCACGACGGCAGGAAATCCTGCGCAACGCGGGTGTTGAATTCGTTGTCCAACCCGCAGAGATTGACGAGACTGTTGGCCCCGGAGAGTCGCCGCGAGAATGCGCAGAAAGATTGGCGCGAGAAAAAGCGCACGCTGTGGCGAAGCAAGAGCCGGGCAGGTATGTTCTCGGTGCAGACACGATAGTGGTTGTGGATGGAATGGTTCTCGGCAAGCCGTGCGACGAGTCCGACGCTGCGCGCATGTTGCGGTTGCTTTCTGGACGCGGGCATGAAGTCATCACCGGTGTTTGCCTGATTGGACCGGGCTGGACGGAGAGCGTGCAATCCGAACGAACGCTGGTGGCGATGAGTGAAATCAGCGACCGAGAGATTCAAGCTTACGTAGCAACCGGAGAACCGATGGACAAGGCGGGCGCATATGCGATTCAGGGAGTGGCGTCGAGGTGGATTCCACGAATCGAAGGGGATTATTTCAACGTGGTCGGGCTGCCGATGGCGTTGGTGTGGCGGATGTTGAAAGAGCGCGGAGCGGCCTAGACTTTTTTGTCAGCGTCTTTCGCGGGGTCTTTATTGTCATCGGGAGTCTTCACCGACTGCTTGAAGTTACGAATGCCTTCACCCAGCCCTTTGCCCAGATCAGCGAATTTGCGCGGTCCGAAAAGCAACAGCGCAATGCCGATGAGCAGAAGAATGTGCCACGGTTGAAATAGTCCCTCACCCATGATGGCTCCGGCGCGTGTCCCAATGTTCCATGCGCTGCGTTCAGTCTAGGCTAGAGGGAAAGAGGAGTCAAAGGTGACGAGAACCATTGTCCCTTATTACCTCGAGGCTTTCACCGACGTGTCTTGTCGTGAGAATCACCTCGGCGTACCCTGCCTACATTATGAGAAATTCCTCAGCCACGCCGATGACCCAGAGTAACCGCGTCAGTCGGATGACACTAATCGGGCAAATGGCCTTGTTTATCTGCATCGTGGCCTCTTCTGCCTTAGCGCAACAATACACCGTTCTTTATAACTTCACAGGCAACGCCGACGGCGATACTCCTGCTGGGACTTTGATACGCGACACCCAGGGCAATCTCTATGGCACCACGCAGTACGGCGGAAATGGTAATGGCTTGGCTGGCCACGGCACGGTGTTTGAATATACAGCGTCTGGCGAGCTGAACACACTTTACGCATTTACTGGAAACTCCGACGGTTCCAACCCGTTCTCCGGGCTTGTCCGCGACAGTCAAGGGAACTTGTATGGGACGGCGCCATACGGCGGCGCATTCACTTTAGATTGTCCCCAAGGATGCGGCGTGATATACGAAGTTACGTCTGAGGGCGAAACGCTGGTTCGTCACAGTTTCGCCGGCAATAATTATGGGACTGATGGCCTCTTTCCAATGGGCGGATTATTTCTTGACTCACAAGGAAATTTGTACGGAACCACGCTGTACGGAGGCGGTGGTAACGCCGGTACTGTCTTTAAGTTGATCGATGATTTCAGTTTTGTCACGCTTTATGCTTTCGAAGGCGGTCGAGACGGGGTCTATCCATATGCCGGAGTGACGATGGATAACCTGAGTAACATATACGGCACGACCTACTTTGGCGGAGAGGTCGGCCCATCTGTCAACCATAGGGATAATGGTACTGCATTCGAAATTACTCAAGCCGGAGTCAAGCAGACTCTCCACAGATTTTCGAGCGGATTGGACGGGGCGAATCCATCCGCCTCTCTAACATGGAGTCCGCAAGGCGGCTTGTTCGGGACAACTCAGGGCGGCGGTAAATTAGGTTGGAACGGCGGCTGCGGGACAGTTTTCCAGATGACGCCCGACGGCGCGCAAAGAATCCTGCACGAATTTACGGGAACACCTGACGGTTGTGGTCCTTGGGCCGGCGTGTCGTTGGATGCGAAAGGCAACATGTTCGGCACAACGTACTTTGGCGGACAATACGGACAGGGTGCCGTATTCATGATTACCCCGTCAGGCGAAGAGACCATTCTCCATAGTTTTGGCGGCCCGGATGGAGCCGGCCCGTACGGAGGACTCGTTCTGGATGGTAGCGGGAATATCTATGGTGCCGCGGCATTCGGCGGGGCCTCAGGCGCCGGGACCATTTTTAAAATCACGCAATAATTTGGTTCTCCTATACGGTCTCGATCAGCCCCGCCAGAAGCGCAGCGCGGCGGGGAAGATCGGCGATGACGACGGATTCATGAACGGCGTGGGCGCCTTCGCCGACGCCGCCGAGTCCGTCTAACGTCGGGATTCCCAAACCTGCGGTGAAATTGCCGTCAGAGCCGCCACCGACCGCGGCTTCTTCAAGTTTCCATCCTAAATCTCGGGCGATGACTTTAGCTTTTTCATAGAGCGCGGCGACGCCCTTGGTGCGCTCCATAGGCGGACGATTAATCTCTCCTGTGACTTCGATTTTGCAATGGCGATTGAAGGGCTTGAGTGAGCGCAGCTTCTTATCAATGCCGGCGGCATCTTTCATTTTTGCGATGCGAACATCGAGAACGGCGGAAGCCTCTGCGGGGACGACATTCACCGCGGTACCGCCTTTGACGAGGCCGACGTTGAGAGTGAGGCCGCGCTTGAGATCGACGAATTTCGATATGCGATCAATCTGGCGCGAAAGTTCAAGAATCGCGCTTTGACCTTTTTCGAAGTCGAGTCCGGAGTGCGCGGCTTTGCCGGTGACTTTGATGTGATATTCGCCTACGCCTTTGCGCGCGGTCTTGACTGCGCCTTGAAGCCCGTACGAAGGCTCAAGCACAAGCACGGCGTGAGATTTTTTAGCCAAGCTTTCGGTGATAAGGCGCGAGGTATGGCTGCCGATTTCTTCGTCGGAAACAAGAAGTACGGTGACGGGGCGCGGCAAGGTGTCGCTTTTGTTCCAACTGCGCAGAGCTTCGATGGCTTGCATGGCGAGCGCAATGCCCGATTTCATATCGAGCACGCCGGGGCCGAAGAGACGGCCATTTTTAATTTCGCAAGGCATGTTGGCAAACGTGCCCAGCGGGTAAACGGTGTCAAGATGGCCGAGCAAAAGAATGGGATTGCCGCTGCGGCCGACGAAGTCAATTTGCAGATGATTGCCAAAATCTGAGACTTGATGGAATTTGGCATGGCCGCCAAGGGCCTCGAAGCGTCCTGCCAGGAGCGTGCCGAGCGCATCTACGGCGGCTTTATTGCGGCTCGGCGATTCGATCTTGACGAGTTCAGTGATGGTTTGGACCAGGGCCTCGCGGCGTTCTTCAAACCAGTGAAGACGGCCGGCGGAGAGGGAATTTGGGGTTGGCCCGTCAGCAGATTTATTTGTTGTCATACTGGATGGAGCATTCCCGCGTTATTGGTTTTCACAATTTTGATGCGGGCCAAACGCGCGGGTTATTCCGCGCGGCCCGCCCAGGCCCTTCGACTCGCGCAAATGCGGCGCTCGCTCAGGATGACAATACTATTTAATGACTGTTGCCGAATCCCGACTACCGGTGCGATACAGTATAATCTGGCGTTTGACTATAAGCTCATGACTGATTCTGTGCATCCGGTTGAAGCAGTTAGCTCGCGTCAAAAGACCGTGCTGGATAGCGTCGTTCTGGACATCAACGAAATCCAGAAGATTTTGCCGCATCGTTATCCTTTTCTTCTGATTGACCGCGTGCTGGAACTCGCACGCAAAGAGCGCATCGTCGCGCTGAAAAACGTCACCATCAACGAACCATTTTTTGCCGGGCATTTTCCCGGCGCGCCGATAATGCCAGGCGTCCTCATTATTGAAGCGATTGCGCAGGCGGGCGGCGCATTGCTGCTCACCGAAGTTGGCGACCGCGAAAATAAGTTGATGGTGTTTACTTCGATCGAGCGGGCCAAGTTTCGCAAGCCGGTGGTACCGGGCGATCAATTGCGCTTGGAAGTAAAAGTGATTGGCTGGCGTGCGGTGCGCAACATGGTGGCGGCGCGTATGGAGGGCATCGCATCCGTGGACGGCCGCAAAGTCGCGGAAGCTATCGTCGGTTGCCAGTTGATCGACAGCGCAAAAGGACGCGCCAGTTCGCGCGACGATGCCGACTCAGAATAGCGCGACGGCTTCCTTCATGCCAATACACTCTACTGCCGTCATTGATTCGCGAGCGAACGTTCCAGCCACCTGTGAGATAGGGCCTTATTGCGTTATCGGCGCGGACGTTCAGTTGGGTGAAAACTGCCGACTGATTTCCCATGTAGCGATTCAAGGGCCGACAAAGATTGGCTCGCACAACACATTCTTTCCTTTTTGCTCGATTGGGATGGCTCCGCAGGACCTCACTTACAAAGGCGAACCCACACGTCTGGAAATTGGCGAACACAACGAGATTCGTGAGTTTGTCACCATCAACCGCGGCACGATGAAAGGCGGAGGAATTACCCGGATTGGCAGCCATGCGCTCATCATGGCGTATTGCCACATCGCGCACGATTGCCAGATTGGCGATAACGTCATCATGGCGAACGGGGCGACGCTGGGCGGGCATGTCACCGTGGAAGATTGGGCGCAGGTGGGCGCGTTGTGTCCGGTGCACCATTTTGTGAGAATCGGGACGCATGCGTTTATTGGCGGAGGAACAACCGTGACGCGCGATGTGCTGCCATTTTCTAAAACTGCGGCTGAACGCGGGACCAGCGCTTATGGAGTAAATGCGCTGGGCCTGGAGCGGCGAGGATTCAGCAAAGAGCGCATCCGCAAGATTCATCACGCTTACAAATTATTGCTGGCTTCGAAGCTGAATACTTCGCAAGCGCTGGAGAAGATGAAAGCGGAAGCGGACCGCAGCGAAGATGTGGATATGCTCATTCGGTTTATTGAGAGCTCCGAACGCGGAGTGATTAAATAACATTTAACGTCTAAGGCCCACCCTGTCGCGAAAAAAGCGAAAAAGATGGGACGCCCATCAACAAAAGCACTCACTCAGGATGACAATTGACAAGAAAGATCGCATCGGACTCATCGCGGGCAACGGCCGCTTTCCGCTGCTGGTCCTCGATGCCGCACGGGCGCAGGGTTTGGAAGTCGTGGTTGCGGCAATCCGGGAGGAAACCTGCCCTGAGATTGAAACTCATGGCGCGGCGGCGGTGCATTGGTTGTCATTGGGGGAGCTCTCCAAATTGATTGAGACGTTCCAAAGCGCGGGCATAAAGCGCGCCATCATGGCAGGGCAGGTAAAGCACAAGCAGATATTTTCGAGTATCCGTCCCGATTGGCAACTGGCAAAATTATTGCTGTCTTTGGGCACTCGCAATACGGATTCTCTATTGGGTGCGATCGCGAAGGTCCTGGCGGACGAAGGCATTGTGCTGGAGAACTCAACCGGGCTGCTGGAGCCTTTGCTGGCGAAGCCTGGCGTACTTACACGGCGTGGTCCGACGGAAGGGGAACGGCAGAACATTATTTACGGGCGTTCGGTCGCGCGCAAGCTGGGCGAATTCGACATCGGCCAGACGGTAGTGATTGCCGAGTCCGCATGCGTTGCGGTAGAAGCGATGGAAGGAACTGACGCGACCATTGAGCGGGCTGGGAAAATCATGGCATCGCTAGATGACGCCGCGTCGACGTTGAGCCGTGCGCTGACCGTGGTGAAGATCGCCAAGCCAAAACAGGACATGCGTTTTGACGTGCCGGTCATCGGTGTTCGTACCATCGAAACCATGAAAGGGTCTGGTGCCACTTGCCTCGCCATCGATGCCGGCCAATGTCTGCTGCTCGATGGGGACGCTGTAATCCAGAAAGCTGATGAATTTGAGATTGCGATCGCCAGCGATTTGGTGGGAACATGAAGCGGATGAGACAAATTCGATACTCAGCCGCGGCGTTATTGTTCGCCGTCATAATCGCAAGACCGCTGTCTGCACAAACGCCGGCCGTGGATTCAGTGAAGCCCCCGGAAGTCCGGTGCGATGCGGCGACGGATGGTTTCTGCGATATCGGGCTGGCGATAGAGCAAAAGACGAGCGAACCCGACGGGTCCCTGCTCCTGACGGCAGCGGGAACATACAAGAACGAGCCTCTGGCATTGCGGATTGCCATCGCGCCGGGCATGCGGCCGGGGGCGATGAATCCTATGACGGGAGGGCCGCAAGTTTACTCCTTGCAGCGTGGCGGAGTGCGCTTCGAGCGCAGCGGCGAAGCCAGCGACCGTTTTATCGCGCGCTTGGCGCAGCTTTATCACACGAAATCGAAACCAAAGGCGATGGCGGACGATGTTCATTTCACCGCGTTCGCCTTTCGCGGCGATCCCTATAAGATCGATTCCCAGAGCGTTCTGTTCGAGCTGTACCACGATGATCCCGCGAATCAGGTTCCGCAATGCGTAGTGCTTTTCGACGTCAACCTGCCCGGCAACGAAGTTCGGATCCGAGAGAAAAACCAGGACTTTCGTGATTGCGTGATCAGAATTCTGGGCAACAGCGAATAACCAGCGCCCTTTGGAAACCATCTTCAGGGTGAAGAGTGTACGGTTGTATACTTTCGTTTCCCCAGGGTGCCTGCGCTTGGCTTCTATTTTGTGATTAAATCTATGCTGCAAAGCAATCACACCTGCAAGGATTGATTCTGAGTACCCATCCCATTAACGTGGCCGTCATTGGCGTCGGCGCATTCGGGCGTAATCACGCCCGCGTCTATCACCAATTGGCAAAAGAAGGCGAGGCGGTCCGGTTGGTGGGCGTGGTCGATCCAGACGTGCAGCGGGCCGATGCTGTGGCGCGCGAATTTGATTGCAAGGCTTTTGGTTCGATAGAGCAGCTGACAACCACGCACAGTGAAGTGCAGGCTGCTTCGGTGGCTGTGCCCACCGCTTTCCATCTGGATGCAGCGGCCAAATTAATGGACGCGGGCGTGGATGTGCTGATTGAAAAGCCGCTGGCCGCAACACTCAAAGAAGCTGACGAGTTGATTTCCCTGGCCCAGCGGCATGCACGAATCGCGCAGGTGGGCCATTTGGAGCGGTTCAATCCTGCGGTGCAGGCGACTCTGCCACTAATCACGCGGCCAATGTTTTTCGAAGTCCACCGGCTGAGTATATTTTCGCCGCGCTCGCTCGACGTGGACGTCGTGCTCGATTTGATGATTCATGATCTGGACATCGTCTTGACTTTCGTCAATTCGACGATAAAAGAGATTCGCGCCGTAGGGCTGCCCATCTTGTCCGGCAAAGTGGATATTGCGAACGTGCGCATGGAGTTTGAGTCCGGCTGCGTGGCAAATTTTACGGCCAGCCGCGTCTCCACCGAGCGGGTGCGCAAAGTGCGATTTTTCCAGCCCAAGCAATACATCTCCATCGATTATGGGCGGCAGGATGTTTTGGTTTTCAGCGTGAATGGTGCAAACCCATCGGCTGCGCCTTCGGTCAATCCGCAAATTGGTGTGGAGAAGCCGGCGGTAACCGCCGAAGAGCCGCTACGCGCGGAATTGCGGTCGTTCCTGGATGCAGTCCGAACCCGCTCGAAGCCGGTGGTTTCGCTAGCCGAGGGACGGCGCGCTCTCGCGGTTGCGCTGGATATTGTCGCAGCCATTCATCAGCACAGCGAAAGCGTGGATCTGGAGCGATTGGGCGCAAGATGACGTCGCTTCGCGATATTGTCGAGCGACTGTTCCTGTCGAACTCTCAATAGCCAAGCCTTGCGTCGGCGCCTTTACACTTCTTGACAGCCTCGATTCCCCGTTCGCGTTAACCTAAGTGCTTGTACCGTCAGGCTTTCGCCGTTTTTGTCGAAAGATGCGAAAATGTCGTAGGCTTTCGCTTATATCTCGATGACCGGCACAGCAACTAAATGCATGGTCGTCGTGTCTAAACGGTAAGCCAGCAGCTTCATGTCCACCACGCAAATTCCGCCCGGCGTTCCCGCCACGCCGTCAGGTTCGGGGCCACGCCGCGACGGCAATGACCTCTACGATTCCCGCAATTGGGAGTCGGCCTATCGCGAACTGCATGACGCTCCGGCGCTCCTGTTGCAATTGCAGGACGATGTCTCACGTTCCCGCAAGCGTGAAGCCTTTTGGATTTCGGTTGCGGTTCACTTGACGCTCATTCTGCTGATCGTCAATGCAACGCGCTTCGTGCATTTTTTCCCCCGCGGCGCAGTGGTCATGAACCCCGAACTGCGCGATAAAGAAACGACATTTTTGGAGTTGCCGCCGGACGCGCAGAAAGTTCCCAAGCCGCCGGACACCGACAAAATTTCCGACCAGAACCGCATCGCCACGCGTAAGGCCCCGCAGATCAACCGGGAAGAACTGAAAAAGATTCTGGATGCGGCCCGCGCGGGCCGTCCGGGTCAGAGTGCGCCTCCGGTGCAGCAGCAACCGGCGCCGCAAAGTCAGGGCAGCGTTACCGCTCCCACTCAGCCACAAAACGTGCCGCCGCCGCCAAACTTCGCCAATTCTGACCAGACCGCAAAATTGCAGGCGCCGCCTCCGCCGAAACCAAGTTTCAATACCGGGGCCTTGTCAGCAGGATCTTCCATTGAAGAAGCTGCTCGCGCCGCGCTCGCCAATCGCGGCAACTATGGTGGCGACGATGGCGATTACGGGTCAGGCATCACCGGCCGCCAACCGACGGCCCGTATGGGGCCCATGGACGTTCTGAGCGACACGATGGGCGTGGACTTCGGGCCCTACTTGCAGCGCGTGCTGCATGACGTCCGAATGAATTGGTACAACCTGATCCCGGAAGTCGCGCGTGCGCCTTTGATGAAGAAGGGCAAGCTTTCGATCGAGTTCGCCATCACAAAAAACGGTCAGGTGGCTGGTATGAGACTGGTGAGCTCTTCGGGAGACGTCGCTCTGGATCGCGGGGCCTGGGGCGGAATCAGCGCGTCGAATCCTTTCCCGCCATTGCCCACCGAATTTAAGGGACAGTATTTGGCCCTGCGTTTTACTTTCTTCTACAACCCCGACAAGTCTGATTTGGAATAAGCGAGACTAACTCTTCTCCAAATTAATCGAACCGTCGCCGGTATGGATTGTCAACGTGTTACCGCCGCCGTTCAGTTTGCCGTGGATGTTCCGTTCGCTCACGCGCCCTTCAACGGCCAGCGGCATGTCCACATCTATGTGACCGTCACCGGTATGCAAGTCGAGATTGGCAGTGAGATCGGTGGGCAGCTGCAAGCGTACGCTGCCGTCACCTGTGCGCAGAGTCCAATTCGAAGCTACCTTAGAACCGGCCACTACGCGAGTTTGAATCTTCCCATCGCCCGTCGAGAGATCCAGCCCATCGAATCGCCCCGATGCACGGATCGCGCCGTCACCGGAACGGGCGCGCAGAACGCCGTCCACTGAATCGATGTCCTGGTTGCCATCGCCGCTTTCCAGTTCCATCGTTCCCTTAAAATTGCCGACTTGAATGCCACCGTCGCCGGTTAACAGATCCAGACGGCCCTCGCGGGGCATGTGAATCTCAATATCCACACGGCGATCCCGGGAATTGAACCCGAATACTTCAATATGCATGGGATAACGGAGCTTGATTTCCACCCGGTCACCGCTCTGGTGCTCGTCCAACTGGAGATCATGGCCGCCAACGATCTTGTAATGGCTGGAAATAATGTGGGCCTCGATCTGGCTCTTGTCCCATGTGTCCACGTGGATGTTGGCATCTGAGGTCTCCACGTGAAGCTCAGGCTTGCCCTGAATGGTGTAGGTCTTCGACCACTCATCGGCGTGCGAAAGTGGTGCTGCAAGGCTGGCGATCAGAATGATCCAGATGAATCGTTGCATCACATTCCTCCATAGTTTCGTGGTTCGGCACGTGCTAAAGACGTAGATACGAGGATAAAGTGAGCCCGGTTCCGCAGATTCGACAGTCCACTAAACAGCGGTCTGGTCAGGGCGTAAGGGATATGCCAGTCGAATCAGGGTTCTTTCAGAAAATGGCACATACAATAATGCGGCCGTCGCGGCAAAGGCGGCGCCAAAGCCGATGCTGAACAGCAGCAGAAACGGGGCGAACGCCCAAATCGAGTCGAGCACGAGCAAAAATGGAAAAATTCGGCGGAACTTCTGCCCCAATCCTCGAAAATCAAATCCCACTGCCGACAGCAAATAACATCGAAACGGAATACCGACACCGGCAGTGAAAACGACAGCGGCTTCGAGCGCGGCGGACCCCCAACCGTGGAGCGACGCGTCTCCGATATTTTCGATTCCTCGGAGGCGAAACAACGCTTCCAGATAGAAAATCAAATACATCGCCTGAATCAAAGCGAAGAGCCCACGCACGAGTCTGCGTTGCGGCGAAGGAACATCGAGCTCGGGGTGAGGCGCCGCAGTTGATTACGGATTGCGCTTCGTGCAGCGCTGCATGGTTGCGTCGCTCCACCGTACCAAGAAACCTGTAGCCTTTGCGCGCGAGCGTCTCGACGTAGCGCGGGTTGGAGGCCGAATCACCCAGGGCCTCGCGGATCTTGTTGACCGCCGTATTGAGACTCTGATCAAAATCCACGAATGTGTCGCTGCCCCAGAGCCGCTCGCTTATTTCCTCCCGTGTCACGACGCTGCCCTGTGCTTCGAGCAGCATGACGAGAACCTGAAAAGGTTGCTCCTGCAACTTGATTCGAACGCCATTCTTACGCAGTTCCCCAGCTGAGGCATCGATTTCAAAAACGCCGAATCGAAGCACCTGCGTCTCGGGATGGTTGGCTTGCGGCATGAAGAAACCGTGAAGATTTCAAGAAGCGTAAGTTTAGCATTGCCTGGGGTTACAATCTGGGCATGTTCACGCTGCGCACCAAGACAGTGGATGCGGGCCGCACGCCCCGGCAGCGCGTTCGCCATCGGGAGGCGGCCGGTGTGTTGATTATCGGGCTGCTGATTCTGGCGATTACGCTCGTGCGCTACTGGCACAATATTGCATGGAGCGCCCGCTGAACGAACCGGCTGATCTACTGGTTGTGATTCTGGGTCCTACAGCCAGCGGCAAGACTTCCCTCTCGCTCGCCCTAGCCCAGAAATTTTCCGGCGAAATCGTCAATTGCGATTCAGTGGCCATGTACCGCGAATTTGAGATTGGAACTGCCAAGCCAAGCCTGACAGAACGTGCCCTCGTCCCACATCACCTGCTTGATTTTGTCGATCCCACAGGCTCCATGACCGCCGGAGAATATGCGCGTCGAGCGCGCCAAGCGGTGCGTGAGATCGCGGCGCGAGGACACTTACCCATTATTGTTGGCGGGACTGGATTGTACTTGCGGGCGCTGCTAGACGGATTGTTCCCCGGCCCCCAGCGGTCAGAAGAGTTGCGAGAAAGGCTACGCGAGCGCGCGGCGGCAAAAGGCTCGGCCTATCTGCATCGAGTGTTGCAACGCCTCGATCCAGCAGCGGCCAATAAAATTCATGCCAACGATATGCCCAAACTGATTCGTGCGATTGAAGTTTCGCTGGCTGCGCGGAAGCCCATGACCGAGATGTGGAAGCAAGGACGCGAACCGCTTTCGGGGTTTCGTATTTTGAGGATCGGTTTAAATCCGGAACGCCCTGCCCTATATGAACGCATCAATCGGCGCGCACAAAGCATGTTTGATGAGGGGTTGGTCGAAGAAGCCCGAAGACTTCATGAGAAATATGGGGACCGCGCCACACCCTTGCAATCGCTCGGATATCGGCAAGCAATGCAGCTTCTGCGCGGGGAGCACGATCTTTCTTCCGCGATTCAATCAGCGCAACAGGCGCACCGCAATTACGCGAAGCGGCAAATGACGTGGTTTCGCCGTGAGCCGGAAGTGCAATGGCTGGCCGGCTTCGGTGACGAAGCGACGACGCAGCAGAAAGCGCTGGGTCTCATCGAAGGATATCTATGAACAAACATTCTGCTATCGTTGCTTTCTTATGCTTCACGCGCGAATGATGGGCCTGCACATGACCACTTCATGCCGGATCTTGATCGCCATGTTAGCCCTCGCGCCCATCGCAGCCGCCAAAGAAAATTCTTCTTCCCATCCTTCGCTCCACCTCGACCGCTACGGCACCAAGTGGGCTGAACGCACGTTGCATAAGATGACCGTGGAAGAGAAAGTCGGCCAGGTTTTCATGATCTGGTGCCGGGCGGCATTTTTGAACGTGGAGAATCCCGACTATCTTCAACTGCGCGACCAGATGCGCAAGTATCACGTCGGCGGCTTCGCCATGACCGTCCGCTGGGAGCCGCCATTTCTCTACCGCAGCCAGCCCTATGAAGCAGCGGAGTTGCTCAATCGCCTGCAACAGGATTCCCCGCTGCCGCTGCTCATCGCTGCCGATTTTGAGCGGGGATTGTCCATGCGACTTCTAGGCACCACAGAATTTCCTCACGCCATGGCCTTCGGAGCGGCGGGCGACCCCAAGTTGGCCGAAGAATTCGGACGCATCACCGCGCAGGAAGCCCGCGCCATCGGCGTGCACTGGAATTTTTCCCCCGACGCCGACGTCAATTCCAATCCCGCAAATCCGATTATCAACACTCGTTCGTTCGGTGAAGATCCAAAGCAAGTCGGCCAGTTGGTCGCCGCTTACATACGCGGCGCTCATGAGGGCGGCATGATGACGACGGCGAAACACTTCCCCGGGCACGGCGATACCGGCACTGATTCCCATCTTTCACTGGCGCAAGTGACAGGCGATCGCGCCCGCCTCAACCAGGTTGAATTGCCGCCGTTCGAGCAGGCAATTGCGGCGGGCACGGACGCCATTATGGTGGCGCACGTCAGCGTTCCCGCGCTGGAACCCGATCCGAACCGCGTGGCCACGACGTCGCCCGCAATCGTCACCGGCTTGCTCAAAGAGCAGCTCGGATTTAAAGGGATTGTGGTTTCTGACGCCCTCGACATGGCCGGCTTGACCCGGCTTTACACCGACAATATCGGCCGCGCCGCTGTGGACGCATTCAAAGCCGGCAACGACGTTTTGCTGATTCCAGCCGACCTCGATGCGTCTTACAAGGCCATGCTCGCCGCTGTGCATTCCGGGGAGATTCCCATGGCGCGCCTAAACGCCTCAGTGCTCAAGCTATTGGAAGCAAAGGCTTCGTTAGGGCTCGAGAAAGACCGATTGGTCAACATCAACGCCATTTCGACTCTCGTGGGCAAACCGGAAAACATCGCCTTGGGCCAGCAAGTCGCCGACGACGCCATCACCCTGGTCCGCGATAACGGCAAGGTTTTGCCGCTAAAATCTGAGGGAACTCCCAAGCCCGGGCTTCCGTATCAATTATCGGAGCCGGCGAGCAATAGAATGGTCGTGGTCATCATGACGGACGATGTCCGCACCGAAACCGGGCGCACCTTGGAACGCCAAATCAGGTCTCGTATGCCAGATGTAAATGTGATTTACGTAGATCCGCGAATTGCCGACGCCATAGCTCCCGACGTGCTCAAGGCCGTTGACGAAGCTCAGGCCGTCGTCGCCGCAGTTTATGTCGTGCCCACGCCCGGTAAGGTACCGGCAAGCGCCCCTGTGACCGGGAATGCAGCTACCCCGGCCAATTCTTCCGCCATTGAGCTCGCCAACGATAGCGGCGACCTCTTGCATCGCATTCTGTATCACGGCGTCGAGAAGACAGTCGTGCTTGCAATGGGATCCCCTTACATCGCACAAGATTTACCCAACGTGCAGAATTATCTCTGCGCATTTTCAAGCACTTCGGTTTCCGAAAACGCCGCTGTGAAGGCGCTGTTCGGGGAAATCGCCGTTCATGGGCATCTGCCGGTCACGATTCCCAACATCGCCGCGCGAGGCGCCGGCATCGAGCGCCCAGTTCAACTTTCATTAGGAGATTCGTCTCATGCACATCACTAAATGGCTTTGCCTGACTCTCGTGACCGCGTGCTTATTCGCCCTGCCCGCCTGCGATGTCCACGAGGAAAAGAGCGCCAACGGCAGCGACAAGAATGTTGACATCCAAACTCCTGTGGGCGATCTGCATGTCGGCAACGACGTAGATGTACGCGATGCAGGCCTATCCGTCTATCCCGGCGCTCAACTCAAACCCAAGAAAGATGACGACGATTCCAGTGCCAATCTCTCCATTTCCACCAGCGCCTTTGGTCTGAAAGTCGTGGCGGCCGAATACACCTCGGCCGATTCACCCGACAAAATTACAGCCTATTACAGGAAAGAACTCAAGAAATACGGAAACATGATTGACTGCCATAAAGAAAAAATGGAGAACAATACCGATGTTCACTCCGATGACAAAGGCCGTTCTGGTCCCGTCACTTGCGAAGGCGCAAATACCGGCAACGTGCTGGAACTGAAAGCTGGTACGCAGGACAATCAGCACGTCGTCTCCATCGCGCCCCAGGACAAAGGCACCGACTTCAGCCTGGTCTACGTAAAGCTGCGCGGGAAACAGGGCGACATCTAGCCTCCTTGCCTGTTTCTCTTCCGCTGCTGTAACTTCAAATTGAGTGGATCACGTCTGCCATCAATGCGGAGCACGTGTGGACGAAGGGACGCCGTTTTGCCCGCAATGCAACGCTCCGCAAATTCGGGTGATGATGGAAGCGGACGAGCAACCGGTCACCCACGAATCGGCCAGCCGGATTTTGTCAAATGCCACACGGATTGAGTGGCCACACGCTCTTCCTGCCGCTGCCACCGGCGCCGCAATTTCCGGCATCTTTATGCTGGTTTCGTTCGCGGGGCTGTCGCTCGGCATGATTTTCGGTGGGATGCTCTCCGTGATTCTCTACCGTCGCCGCGCCCAGCGAAATGTGTTGACAACCGGCATGGGAGCACGCCTGGGAGCCTTGAGCGGCGTCCTCGGTTTCGCCATTTTCTCGATCTTTACCGCGGTCCAGGTGCTCATCTTTCACGCCGGCGACCAGTTGCGCGCCAATCTACTCGAGTCCATCAAGGAGGCTGCCGCCAAAACGCCCGATCCGCAGATGCAGCCAGTGTTTGACTGGCTGCGAGGGCCCGCTGGATTGCAATTTGCGATGGCCACCGGGTTTGTCGTTATGTTATTGATGTTCATAGTGTTATCGAGTGTCGGAGGGACGATTGGCGCAGCCCTCTCGCGTCGGCCGCGGCATCGCTGAGGTGCCTTTTGACCCGTGTAGTGCACTAGCTACAAATTAAAAAGGCTGAAAAAGCGCAGGAGCAGCGTTATACTCAAGGTGTTCCCATCGTCCAAATGGGTTGCGCAGCGGTTGCTAGAGCCGCGCGAGATGTTTTGACGGGAAGTAACTCTCTCATGGCCAAGGTCTTCACCATTCCGGTGGTTCCCAGTTTGGGACGCAGACCAAGGGAGCGGGTGTCGGATCCGCGCTACGTGGACGGCCAGCGGCTCCTCGTGGATGCGATGAAATATCTCACCCAAGCCGATCCCGTCGTCAATCGCGAAGCCGTGGCCCTCATATCCGAACACGTTCGGACCCGCTTCCGCATGAGCGACTCACCTCTCTTCAGTTCGCCCGAAACGCTGTAGCCTGACGCGCTCTTAAAAATACATCTTCAGCGCAAACTGAATCACACGCGGTCCGCGGTCGTTCGTAATCTGCCCGAACTGGCTGCTAAAGCCTTCCGTTCCGCTTTGTAGCGTCGGGCTCAGGAATTGCACGTGATTGAACGCGTTGAAAAACTCCGAACGGAATTCCAGCGACTTGCTTTCTGTGAACTTAAACGTTTTCGCCAGCGAAAAGTCCCAATTGTTGATACCTGGCCCGCGCAGAACATTGCGCCCCATGTTGCCGTGCGTGAACAGAGGCACGCCGCCGGGCGTCAAGTTAGGATCGGAGGGCAGGCCGATCGGATTACCGATTGAACAAACAATATTGGTGGGATCGAACAGGAAAATACCCGTTTCTGTGCCCCCCAGGCAGCTTCCGCGCACGCCGTCAGAGTTCGGCGAAAAAGTTTGCTGCTGCCGCAGATTGCTGAACTTATGCACCGGCCCGATCACGTCCGGACGATCCAAGTAGCTGTTCAACTGGCTGGAATTGTTTTCCTGGTACAACGTAAATGGATTACCGGATTGAAATGTGACGATCGTCGCCAGGCTCCATCCTCCCAGAACCGCGTGGGCGACACTGCTGTGGAAGGGCCTGTCAAAAGGCAACTGAACGATCGGGCTGATGACTAGCCGTTGCGGGGCATCGAAATCCGCCAGTCCGCGATCTGCTGCGGGGTTCGTTGGGTCGGTAAGAGTGGACGAGCGAGCGCGGAAGCCGGACGAATCGTCTATCGTCTTAGCGTTCGTGTACGCGACCCGGAACTCCATGCCGTGGCTCAAACGCTGATCTACTGTCAGCTGGAACTCATTGCTGGAGGAGCTCCCTTCGCTCAGGTCAGTCAGGATTTCCTGCGCGCCGGTTGGGTACCCGTTGGCATCGCAAGCGGCAAGAGGACGGGCGCACTCCGGGTTCAAATTTCCATACCCGCCGGCCAAATATTGCGCGATCAAGTTCGACATGACCGGATAATTCGTTTCTCCTGAGAGAATGGACTTGCGGCTTAGACTGCCCACATAAACCGCTTCAATCATCGTGTTCCGGGCCGCTTGATACTGGAAGCCATAATTAAAGTTCTCGGCGTAGGGCGTGCGGAAATGCGGGGTAACCACATACGCAAAAGGAATTTTCGGGTTAAAAAACGTGCCGGTTTTGCCCGCGAACGGAAAGGGATTATCGGCGCCGGACGCGGTGAAAGGATCGCCCACGAAAGAACCGTTGGCATCAGGGGTCCAGTTTCCTGGATATATATTGGCCACGTAACCAAACGGTGGCTGTCCTCCAAATTGCAGGTTCAATGCGCCGTCTTCAATGTCATAGAAAATTCCGATGCCACCGCGCATCACCAGCTTGGCGTTGCCCAGCATGTCCCAGGCAAAACCGAAACGGGGAGCAAAATTGTTTTTGTCGGGATAGATGAGGCCTTTGTTCGGTGTGCCCGGATCGCCGGGATAAAGAAAATTGGGAGGCGCGCCCGGAAAGACCGTCGACTGCTGTCCCGGATACCAGCCGATGATTTCGTTGTGCGGATCGGTCTGCGGCGCGTTGTACTCGTAGCGCAATCCGTAGTTGAAAGTCAGGTTCTTGGTGACTTTCCACGCGTCCTGCCCGAAGAAATACAGCGAGTGGGTGCGAATCCCATAAACCGCGTTGGAAAATTGATAGTAATTATAGAAATATCCGCCAACGAAGTCCGCGAGATTGCTTCCGGTATAGTCTCCCTGAAACAAATAGCTGCCGTTGTTGTAGAAGTCAAAGTTGAAATTGTCGCGGACCCAGCGCAGATCGGCGCCGAACTTCAAATCATGATGGCCCTTCGTCCAGGAGATTGTGTCCTGATATTGGAAAACACTGTCGTGGTAATGCGTGGGTCCGCCGGGACTAGGGCCAAGGTTGAAAGCCCCCGTGACATTAATCGGCGGTGGTGCCGTGCCCAGCGGGTCGTCAGGAACCACCGTTGTGAATCCAAGCTCTGCCGGGGAAGTCGTGGTCGTCGGCACGGCAGTCAGACTCCCTGAACGGTTGGTTGAAAAACGCAGTTCGTTCACTAAGGTCGGCGTAATTGTGCGCGTCCAGGCGATGTTCAGGTTCTGATTGCGCGTAGAGTCAGTGAATCCGGAACCTACGGGCACATCGCCGCCGGTTGAAGCTCCATTCAGAATTTCGAAGGGATAGGCGTCGGATTCATTGTCGAGAATATAAGTCGCCGAGAGCACGTCGCGATTCGTAATGTTGTAGTCGTAACGGAAGATGTATTGGTCGTCAGTGATCTTAGCGACGGGATCTGATATAAAAGTATTTCCAGGGCGATTCGCCAACGGTAAATACTTTGCGATGTATTGGGCAATAACGGGATCTACCGGAACCTGATTGTTTGGGAAAGGATTTCTGCAAAGTACTGGGACGTCGACAAGTAAAGGACTTCCATATTGGGATCGAAGAGCTGACCTGAGTCGAATTAGGATCCCTGCGGATTGGACAATTGTCCCGTAAGCAATTCGCTGAAATTTCCCGTCGCTCTTTCTTGCTCAATACAGAAATCGGCCCCGGGTTCTGCCCTTCGCTGCGCCGCGTTCCTTGATAGGAAGCGAACAGAAACATCTTGTCTTTTATGATGGGCAGCCCGATCGTTCCGCCGAAAATATTCCGGCGCAGCACCGGTACTTGTTGCAGAAAGTAATCGCTGGCGTCTAGCGCCGTATTGCGGAAGAACTCGAACGCCGAACCGTGGATCTGGTTCGTCCCCGATTTAATGACCTGATTCACGATGCCGCCCGACGTGCGTCCATATTCGGCGGTGTAATTGTTGGTGAGAATCTTGAATTCCGCCACGGCATCAGGATTAGGATTAACAACAATGTTGTTTCCCAGGAAGTCATTGTTGTCCGCGCCGTCAATCAGGAAGGTCATGGACTCGGAACGCTGACCGCTGACCGAGTAAGGATTGCCCGAGCCATCGTCCTGGTCAGGTTGAAATACGCCGGCTTGCAGTAGTCCGAGTTGAAGCGTGTCGCGTTCCACCAGCGGCAGCGCGAGAATCCGCTCCGTCGTTTCTACTTTGCCCAGCGTCGCACTGATGGTGTCCACCTGGCTGACTTCGCCGCTGACTTCCACGACCTGGTTGCTGGCGCCAACTTGCAGCGTCACGTCCAGTTTGGCGTTCTGATTGATCTCAAGCCCAATATTGGTTTGCTCCGCTTTGGCAAAACCCGGCGCTGCCACGTCAATTTCGTACGTCCCGATGGGCACGAGCGTGAAAAGATACGTACCATCTTTTCCCGCCGTTACGGTGCGCGCCGCGCTAGTTCCAGTGTTTTTCAGCGTGACTTTCGCGCCCGCCACAACGGCGCCGCTGGGGTCTTTAATCGTTCCCGTAATTTGCGCGGTGGCTTGCTGGGCAGATGCGCGCTGCCACGGGACGAAAACGCTGAGCACAACCAGCAAAATTAGAACGCTCTTGATACGGCGGCTTGCCAGTGGGGAAGGCTTCATGGATGTCCTCGCTCGTTTGAAAAAACGCGGATGCCAATGAATCGACGCCGAACGCGTTGCCAGGTTCAGCGCTGTACTAAACTGCAATCCGGTCTCCACCAAATTAAGACCGAACTGAAACGGTTTACTACGCTATGGACGGAGAGTATATCGAATTCGGTAGTCAACGCTATATTTTTTTGGATACTGACTTGCAGTCACGACCAAAAGGAGAACCTCGCCAACCATGCACTCGCCAGAACAATGACCACGGGATAACACTCGAGTGTGTAGCGCGTCTCCGGATTCTCCATGGTGCCCAGAAACAGCGAACGCAATACGACGAATAACAGCAGCATTCCTATCGGTTGGATGAACGTCCCTTTCACCAGCCCCGCCAAGCACGCCGCAAGATAGGCGAGATTCGTCACGCCCAGCACAATCATGAGGGCAAGCCATTGCGGATCTTCATCGAACTCCCACCAACGGCTGTTGCACGGCAATTTCTCTGTGCGTGGGCGCAGCCACATGTCGGCGATTCGTAAGGCCGGCAACCACAGGTAGTAACGCGCCGGCGCGCTGCGTATGCGTTGCGCCGCCAGACTCGCAAACCTCGCATCCAGCGCCGGAGAGACGCTCAGTTCGTGGTTGTAATCGTCAATTACTTGCAGTGTCTGCGTCTCTTGCCGTGGCGAATCGAACGCTCGCGCAGGAAGCAGCGTCGCATCAATCCCGGCCCCGGGGACGTTCCAGTAAATCGATTCGGTCGAAGAATAATCGGCAATCCAGGTCTTGATCCAGCGGTTGAACCCCATCGGCACGTACTCATCCGGTGCCGTCGCGTAGCGCGGAGCCAGCGGCTCAAATTCGTGCATAGTCCGCCAGTTGCGCGCCGTCCACGGAATCAACGGCGCCAGCGCGCAAATTGCCACCAGAAAAATCGCTTCCAATTGAGCACCCAGATTTTTCGCCGGAACATGTGTCCGCATGGCTCGGGCCCCATCGCGGAGAAATACGTAGCCGAGATAAATTTCCATCGCCGCGAGCAGTAATCCGCCGTCGGGCCTCAGCAGGGTCGCTGCGCCCGTGGCCAGGCCGCACCCAGCCCAGGCCGCCATATGCTGTTCGCCTTTGCGTGGCAACCTCAGCCGCGCGAATCCTACAACAAATAGATCCAGCGCGAGCACCGTGAAAAATATTTCCAGCGTCTCCGCCAGCGGCGCAGAAACGTAGTCGGCTAGAAATGGACATAGCGCGGTAAGAAAAAATGCCGCTCGCGCCGCTCGTCCGGAAACCAACCGTCGCGCCAAATCAGCCATCAGGAAGCATGTGCCCAGGTCGAAGAACATTTGCACAATGAGCACAGCGCGGTAATGTTCCACGCCAAAGATCCAGAACATCGCCGCTAGAAACGCGGGATATCCCGGCAACCGTATATAAGTCGGTGAAATGCCGCCGGCCTCGGTCAGTCCGTACACACCGTGTTGCAACCAGTTCTTGGCGATGTCGCCGTATATATAGGAATCGTTGGTCAGTTTGGCGAGAAAAAAAATGAAAATCAGGCGCAAG
Organism: Terriglobia bacterium; assembly: GCA_963702965.1. Taxonomy (GTDB): domain Bacteria; phylum Acidobacteriota; class Terriglobia; order Terriglobales; family Acidobacteriaceae; genus JAJPHW01. Next base: position 968,280 of record OY969776.1, on the reverse strand, counting down.
ACCGCGCCCGCGGCAGTAGCCGTCAGAAAAAACTTCTTATGTTGGCGCACCAGTTCGCGCACTTTGGCAGCATATCGCGTTTCTCCTCAAGCTCAAGCAGCATCCAATCATTAAGTGCTTAGGGGGTAACCACGGCTATTTGTGCGGGGAATTGGCCCCGGCACTCTAGAGGGCGCCTCCGATTGACGCTCCCTACCCCGCAGCTTAGGATGAAAGCAACTCATTCGGCATGGGCAAACCAATCTTTTATGATCCCCGGCAGGCGCGCTGGCGGCGCTTGCGGCGAATTTTTGACGCGCTGGCCATTACTCTCAGCCTGCTGGTGGTTTTCTTCGCCTACTCGGCCGTGCGCGATGAACCTTTGCCACAATTATTGCTGCCTCTGCAAAAGCGCTCTTTTCATGCGCTGTCCGAACGGGAAAAACTGAAAGCCAGGGAATACCGCAAGAAACAGGCGCTTGCCCGCAGCCATCGCCGCTCGAAATCTGCCCCCTCGCAAGTCGAACCGAATAGTGAGGAAGGCATCCGCGCCGCATTTTATGTTTCCTGGGACGCCGCCAGCTTTTCTTCGCTCAAGGAATATGCCCGTCAAATAGACCTGCTTTATCCCGAATGGCTGCATGTGCTTACCCCTGACGGCCATCTTGCAGGGCGTGGACGAGCAGACCAACGATTTCTTTGACGTAATTCAAGGAACAACGGTTCGATCGGTTGATTCCAAAGTCATGCCTTTTCTCAAATCTGAAAACACGGGCATGGAAGTCTTCCCCCTGGTCAATAATTTCGACGGCGCCAACTGGATTGACATCAGCGCCTTCCTCAAGAATCCCGATGCCCGCGGGCTTTTCCGCAAGCAGGTCGCGGAATTTCTCGCCAGCGACAAATATCGCGGCTTGATGGTGGATTTCGAGGATTACCCGATTCAGGCCTTTCCCAACTACGTAACTCTGTTGCAGGAACTCGCCGGAGACCTCCATGCGAAGGGCATGAAGCTGTACGTGAGCGCGCCCGCCAACACTCCTGAGTATCCTTACGCCGCGGTGGCGGCCGCGGTGGACGGCGTGGTGCTCATGAATTACGACGAGCACGATCCGGAACATGACCCGGGCGCGGTCGCCGGACAGGATTGGTTTACCAAGAATCTCGTCGTCGCAAAGAAATCCATCCCGCTCGATAAATTCATTTGCGCCATCGCGAACTACGGCTACGACTGGGTGCACAAACCGAAAAGCGGCGTGCTCCCGCCCGGAGTAAAGAACTTCAATGTTTCGGTGCAGGACGCCTGGTCCACCGCCCGTGATTCCGATGCCGATGTGGATTTCGACGACGACAGCAGCAACCCCCACATCCAATACGTCGATGAGCACAACCTCGATCACGATGTATGGTTCCTCGACGCCGTGACCGCATTGAATGAAATGAGGGCCGCCCAGAATTTGGGCATCCAGACCTTTGCGCTCTGGCGTCTGGGCGCGGAAGACCGCTCGCTGTGGAAAGTATGGGACGTTCCCGGCGAACCGGACGCGCCCGAGAAACTGAAAGACGTTCCGCCAGGCCAGGACGTGGACATGGAGGGTCAGGGCGAAATCCTGCGCATTGAAGCCAGGCCCGCCGATGGCGACCGCACCATTAAAGTGGATCCGTCCACGAACTTAATTACCGATGAAAGTTTTGATCCCCTACCGCAGAACTATCGCGTCGGCCGTTATGGGTACAATCCTCAAGCCGTCGCGCTCACGTTTGACGACGGCCCCGATCCCGATTGGACGCCAAAAATTCTCGACGCGCTCAAGAAAGAACACGCGCCCGCGACTTTTTTCCTCATCGGTATTCAGGCCGACAAGTTTGGCGGGCTGACCTCGCGCATTGTGAAGGAAGGCCACGAAATCGGCAATCATACCTTCACCCACCCCGACATCAGCAACCTTTCCGGCCGCTACATGAAGCTGGAACTGAACCTGACTGAGAAGCTTTTCGCATCCCGTCTCGGCTTGCGCACCATCCTTTTTCGTCCGCCTTACTCCATCGACGCCGAACCCGACACCGAAGATCAGGTTCGTCCTCTCGAATTCACCCAGGACATGGGCTACGTCACCATCGGCGACAAAATCGATCCCAACGATTGGCGCGACGATCCACGGCCGACCGCGAAACAAATTGCCGATCGCGTTATTGAACATCTCCCGCCCTGCGCTCCCAATGATCGTTTCTGCGGCAGCGTCATCTTGCTGCACGACGGCGGCGGCAATCGCAGTCAGACCGCCTTAGCCGTGCCCATGATTATCGAAGCCGCCCGTGCCAAGGGCTTGCAGGTCGTTCCCCTTTATCAGTTGCTGGGCAAGACCATGGCCGACGTCATGCCTCCCATCCCTGCCAACGAACGCTGGTCCGCACGCCTCACTTGGGTTGGATTCTGGCTATTTGACGCTGGCATTAAGCTCATCACCTGGATTTTCATCCTCGGCGACATCCTCATGACCGGCCGTCTGCTTTTTGTCGGCATCTTCGCCGTCTATGACCGTGTGCGCACTCCGCACCATATCCGTGTGGCCGGATCCACGGCCACCAAATACCAGCCCAGAGTCGCCGTGCTTGTCCCCGCCTACAACGAAGAAAAAGTCATCGAACGCACCATCCGCTCCGTGCTCGGATTGCAATATCCCAACCTGCGCGTAATTGTGATCGACGATGGCTCGACCGACCGCACTCTGGAAGTCTCGCGGGCTGCGTTCCCCGCAGAACAGGCTTCTGGCCAGGTCTTGATTCTCACCAAACGCAATTCCGGCAAAGCCGAAGCATTGAATTTTGGTCTCGAACACCTGACCGATGAAGAAATTTTCGTCGGCATCGACGCCGACACTGTAATTGCCCCCGACGCCGTCGCCCGTCTGGTGCCGCATTTCGCTGATCCCAAGGTCGGCGCAGTCGCCGGCAATGCCAAAGTCGGCAACCGCGTCAATCTCTGGACGCGCTGGCAGGCCCTCGAATACATCACCAGCCAAAACTTCGAGCGCCGCGCCCTGAATACTCTCGGCGCAGTCAGCGTGGTTCCCGGCGCCATCGGCGCGTGGCGCATCTCCGCTGTGCGCGAAGCCGGCGGATACCACACCGACACCGTCGCCGAAGACGCTGACCTGACCATGGCGCTCTTGCAACTCGGTTACCGCGTCGAATACGAAGATCTAGCTCTCGCCTTCACCGAAGCCCCCACCAATGCCAATGGCCTTATGCGCCAACGTTTCCGCTGGTCTTTCGGAATTCTCCAGGCCGTTTGGAAACATCGCTCCGCCTTTCCCCGCGAAGGCGTGCTCGGTTGGGTCGCGTTGCCCAACATCCTCATATTTCAGATCTTGCTCCCGCTCGTCTCGCCGTTTATTGACATCATGTTCATCGTCGGCGCGCTCTGGTATTTCGTGCAGAAATACTTCCATCCCGATTCCACCGACCCCGCCAGCTTCACCCGGCTAGTCATCTTCTTCGGCGTCTTCTTGATTATCGATTTCATCACCTCGGCGGTTGCTTTCACTTTGGAGCGCCGTCAGCCCGAAGCTCGCGAAGATGGATGGCTGCTCAGTCAAGTCTGGTTGCAGCGCTTCGCCTATAGGCAGGTCTTTTCCGTCGTCTTATTTAAGACTGTCAAACGCGCCATCCAGGGTCAGAAATTTGCCTGGGATAAACTCGAGCGCACCGCCGCCATGACCCACCAGCCCCGGAGCCAAGGAAGCAGCAAAGACAGCAGCAAAGAAACCAGCAACGACAGCGAAGAACCGGTGAAAGTCCAGTAGCCGTCGCGGTGCTACAATTTTGTGAGTAGCAATTTATTGCTCCTTCCCGCAGCAAGAACGCATCCATATTTCGAGGTCACTTATGGCAACTTTAGAAGCACCTGTCCGCCACCAGATCAATATTCATTCCGGCGCATTCGTCAACGAACCTTTCGTGGATTTCACCAAAGAAGAGAATGCGCGGAAAATGCGCGCTGCCATCGAGAAAGTACGCGGCCAGCTTGGCCGCGAGTATGACCTGATCATCAATGGCAAACGCATCAAGACCGACGCCAAAATCAAGTCGCTGAATCCCTCGAAGCCGTCGCAAATCGTCGGCATCCATCAGAAGGCCGGGAAAGAGCATGTTGAGCCCGCGATGAACGCGGCTCTGGCCGCCTTTGAAACCTGGAGCCGCACTCCCATTGAAGAACGCGCAAGCTTATTGTTCCGAGCCTCTGACCTGCTTCGCGAGCGCAAATTTGAATTCATGGCCTGGCTCGTATTCGAAGTCAGCAAAAACTGGGCCGAGGCTGATGCCGACATTGGCGAAACCATCGATTTCCTGGAGTTCTACGCCCGTGAGGCTTTGCGTCTTTCGCAAGCGGAAACGCCGGTACAACTCCCCGGCGAGCGTGACCGCCTCATGTACATTCCTCTGGGAGTAGGCGCAGTGATTCCGCCCTGGAACTTCCCGTGCGCGATCATGGCGGGTATGACAGTTGCATCCATCGTCTGCGGCAACACCGTCATTCTCAAACCCTCCAGCGATTCGCCTACCATCGCGGCCAAGTTCATCGAACTTCTCGAAGAAGTCGGTATGCCCGAAGGCGTAGTCAATTTCTGCCCCGGCGCGGGCGCAAGTTTCGGCGACGCCATCGTTTCCCATCCGCGAACCCGCTACGTTGCCTTCACCGGCTCCCGCGAAGTCGGCTTGCACATTAACAAGAGCGCAGCCACGCAGGCTCCCGGACAAATCTGGATCAAGCGCACCGTGCTCGAAATGGGTGGCAAAGACGCCATTGTCGTTGACGCGGACGCCGACATCGATTCCGCAGTCGAAGGCGTGGCCTCTGCAGCTTTCGGCTTCCAGGGTCAGAAGTGCTCAGCCTGCTCCCGAGCCATCATCGACGAACGCATCTACGACAAGTTCATTGAGAAGCTCAAGGCTCGTGTGGAAAAAATACAGGTCGGCGACCCCGCCGAGAACGCCAACATGGGCGCGGTCATCAACGAAGGCTCGATGAATACCATCCTCGGCTACATCGAGCAAGGCAAGAAAGATGGACGCCTTCTCACCGGCGGAGGCAAGGCAGCCAATGCCGGCGACGGCTATTTCCTGCAGCCAACAGTGTTTGTTGATATTCCCGCGAGATCAAAACTGGAGCAGGAAGAAATCTTTGGCCCTGTGCTCGCCGTAATCAAATCAAAAAGTTTCGAGCATGCACTGGAAATTGCGAATGATACCGAATTCGGCTTGACCGGCGCAGTTTATACCAAGAATCCGGACAAGATCGATTACGCGATTCGCGAATTTCACGTCGGCAACTTGTATATCAATCGCAAGTGCACCGGCGCCATGGTCGGCGCGCATCCCTTTGGCGGATTCAACATGTCCGGCACCGACTCCAAAGCCGGCGGCCCGGATTATTTGTACCTGTTTACGCAAGCCAAATCAGTGGGCGTGAAGATTCAGCATTGAAGTAGAGCATTGAAGTAGTAAATCCGCTCCAATTCCTACGGCTGCCCCACCATTTCGCGCCCTTTGCGAAAGAGCCTGCCCTGAGCGCAGCCGAAGGGGTGGGCACCGAATTAACGCCCAACACCTAGTGGCAGTTCGCGTTATCCGCAAACTCGCCGCTGACCAGCATCGTTACCAGAAACGTGCTGCATTCGGCTATCTTCAGGCGTAGCGGGTCGCTCTCGGTTGAAGCTGGATTGATCGCCGGCTCTGCATTCAACGACTGAATCGTGGTTTGCGTCTGGCTGTCCCACTGCGCGACGTTCGTCAATTCGTTCCTCAAGAGTTCGGCGGCTTTGTGGTCTGCGTCCGTCTTGGCCGCGAGCGATGCTTGGTCCAGGCTCTTCTGCGCTTTAACCTGGTAATCCTGCAACCACGGGCCCAGCCAGTTTCCCGCCGCCACGCCAAACCGCAACGCCGAGGCAATTCCTCCCCGCCACTCCCGCATATCGGAGAGCGCCGCGATTCCCGCTTGCGAAAATTCCCGCGACAAGCCAGCCGGCTTTTCCGCTTGCGCTGGGCGGCTGGCGCAGCAGCCATCGTCAAAATCACCTTGTTCGCTTCGAAGCGTACCGTCGCGTCCACCGCTTGCGCAAAGGCTTCCACATCAACGTAAGATTTGCCGTTCATTTGTACGACCGCGCCGGGACTCGCATGGCCATTGACGACAAGAGTTTTCGCGGGAGCGGCGTCTTGCGCACTCATCGCGATTGAACAAAAGAGCACTGCACCGGCACAACGGACGGATAAAAAACGATTCATCATTGCCTCACAATGAAAATGCCGGAGGCTCTGCGCCTCCGGCTTGTTTACATAAATCCGAAATACTACTTGCCCGCTTTCGCCTGTTCGTAGCGTTTGTTGACCTCATCCCAATTGATGACGCCCCACCACGCCGTCAGATATTCAGGACGCCGATTGTTGTACTTCAAATAGTAGGCATGCTCCCAAACGTCGTTGCCGAAAATGGGTTGCAATCCTTGCGAAATAGGATTGTCCTGGTTGGCCGTGCTCATCACCTGCAGCTCGCCGCCTTTCAGCACCACCCACGCCCATCCGCTGCCAAACTGTTTCGCGCCGGCATCGTTGAACTTCGTTTTCAAGTCGCCAAAGCTTCCAAACGCTTTCGTAATAGCCTGCGCGATCGCGCCCGTAGGCTCGCCCCCACCCGCCGGCTTCATGATTTTCCAGAACATCGAATGGTTCACATGTCCGCCGCCATTATTCCGGACTGCGCCGCGAATATCTTCTGGCAGCGCATTCAAGTCGCGAATCAGATCTTCGGCCGACTTCGACTGCAAATTCGGATGTTTCTCCAGCGCGGCGTTAAGGTTCTTCACATATGCGGCGTGATGCATGTCGTGATGCAGCTTCATCGTCGCCGTATCAATCACGGGTTCCAGGGCAGAGTAGTCATAAGGGAGAGCGGGTAATTCATGCGCCATGATTTCTTCCTCCAGATTTCGGGATTTCAGATTCGGTTATATAAACTATTGTCCAACAATTTCTGCGGGATTGCACGTCGGCACAACCCCACTTTCGCCGCGATCTTCCTGTAGTATGGCGTTGTAGTATCGCGGCTGGTGCTACGCCATTGAGTCGGCGCCCAACTTCGACGAAAATGTTGCTAGCTGCACAAGCTTTGGGGCGCAAGACCATCGCATGACCGAATCGCGATACAACTCAGACCCAGCGGTCAGGCGGCGATTCCCCCGTTACAAGGTCGATCTGCGAGTCGACGTCCGCGTGTTTCGCGCCGGCCAGAACATTGCGCTCTGGGGCCGTTCAACCGAGCTTAGCGAAGACGGTATTGGCGCTACCCTGACCTCGGAAGTCGAACCCGGCGAAGTCGTATGGCTGGAGCTGACCCTCCCGCCGCCCGTTCGCCCCGTCAAAATTCGCGCCCTCGTCCGCTATCGTGACGGCCTTCGCCACGGTTTGGAATTTCTCGCCCGCAGCCCGGACCAGCGGGAAGTATTACATCAGCTTTGCCAGTCTTTGGCAGCCAACAGGTAAACACTTTTACATTTTTTGACATCCAACCGTCCTCCGGTGTGCAACTTTTAATCGTTCACAGGGTTATGATGGACTGTAGAAAAACCGACCCAACTTAAAGGAGTCAGCCAGTCTCACGACTGCGCCCACACTATGAAAACTCTATTTCTGCCTTTTGCCTTGTTCTCTCTCATGTTCGCAGCCGGCTGCGGCGGCGGCCCCTCGGGTTCCGGCGGCGGTGGTGGTGGTACCGGTACCTTTTCCAATTCCAGCTTGAACGGCCAATACGCCTACCGCCTCACAGGTCTTTTGTACAATTCCAACGGCTCGACCTCTTCCTATGCGGAAGCTGGGACTTTCTCCGCCGACGGCAGCGGGCACATTACGGCTGGCGTGGATGATTTGGTGGTTGGCGGCACGGCCTTGGCGACTTCCACCTCCGTTACCGGCTCTTACGGCGTCAATAGCGACGGCACCGGCAGCATCACTTTGAACAACGTCGGCTTGGGTTCCGAACTTCTTGCCATCACCTTGGCCAGCTCCTCCAAGCTCTACATCATTGAACAAGACGCGGCCAACACTTATGGCGTGGCCGAATTGCAAAGTTCTTCCACCCTGGCTACCACCCCCAGCGGCAACTTTACTTTCCGCATTCACGATCAGGGCACGGCCTCGCGCGCTGGTGCCTTTACCGTCAATGCGGGCACAATCGCCGGCAGCGAAGACCTGCTCGCAGGTGGAATTCTCGACAACAGCACCGGCGCACCTTTGGCCATCACCGGCACGCTTCTCGCACCCAGCGGCGGTCGCGGCACCGGCTCCTTTAACGACGGCCTCAGCACCGTGCAGTTTATTTATTACATCGTGGACGCCAACAACATCCGCATTCTGCGCACCGACTCCGGTCTGGTCAGCCTCGGCCGCGCCGAAACCCAAACCGGCACCTTCACCAGCAACGCTGCTTTCAGCGGCACCTATGCTTTCGGCTCTCGCGCCGATGACAGTTCATCCATCAACGGCCAAAATACCGTCGGCATCATCACCGCGGACGGCAATGGCAACATCACCGGCGGCGCCTATGACGCCGTGATCGACGGAAGCCCCGTTTCCAACGCAGCCATCAGCCCGGGTGGGACCTACGTCGTCGGGCAGGACGGCAGCGTGGTCGTGAACTTCTCAACCAGCACTGGCGCCAGCATCCAGCAGATTTTCTGGCTCGTCAGTCCTAGTCGCGCTTTCTTCCTCACCAATGACTCCACCAAATACGAAGACGGCATCGCCGATCTCCAACAGTCCAGCTCCTTCACCAATACCTCCATCAAGGGCCAATACGCCTTCGTGATGGACGGTTACGTCGTAAACACCGCCAATATCGACCGCGTCGGTTGGGTTAGCGGCGACGGCGGAGGCAATATGAGCTGGTACGAGGGCGTAAACTCGACCGGATCATATGGCGTCCCGGGGACACTCACCGGCACATACTCTGTTGCCTCCAACGGCCGCGCCACGGCGACCATCAACGGCCTGTCCCAGGGCAGCAACGATATCGTCTTCTACCTGGTTTCGGGCAGCCAGGCCTATATATTGCAGAACTTCGCTGGCTACGAAATCATAGGAGCGATGGACCTGCAGTAACATTCCACGACTAGCATAGCCTTAGCAGCGGACTCCTAAATCCGCCGCTAAGGCTTTAATTTTCATTATCTTACGTAATAATACCCTTTCGAGCGCTCTTCCCATCTCGCCTTCTTTCCCGGATTCTGGGACAATAACAATACACTCCGGAGCAGCCTTCGGACAGAGCCATGAGCCCCGAAACGATGAGCCCCGAAAACCTGACCATCTCGAACGAAGCTTTAGCCCCCGGACTTCGCATGGACTCTCCACTGCCGGCGCCCACCCCGTTACAAGGCTCCGTCCTTGTGCTCATCCAGTTCGATGTCTGCGAAGAGATCCGCCTCGATAAGCTGCGCGAGATTTTCGGCGCCCGCACTCAGCCCCAGCCCAGCTTTAAGCATCCCTCGCCCGGCTACGTCCGTTACCAGCGTCCGCCGGTGCTCGAACCGATTGAGCCGCTGGTCCTCGAAAGCGGAGAACAGCTTCAAGGCCAGATCAAGTATTACGACTACGGCGTCCTCAGCGTGGTCTTCGAGCTGCCTTTCTCCGGCGATTGGGACAAACTCGTTCGCCTCGGCAGCCGCTGGGTCTCAGACGTTGATTTTTCCGCTCACGCCTCGCGCATCGTCCGGCAAAAACTGCAGAGCTCCGCGCCCGCTCTCATCAAGCCTTACTCGGAGTGGCTGAGCGAAGACTATTTCATCTTCCACGTCCGCGAAGTCGCCGGAAATCCCACGGCCAACGAACTCGTACAAAAACAGGGCGCGCGCATCGCGCAAATCGTCCGCGGCGAAACCGCCGAACTTTCCGATGGCGAGCGCAACGAGATTCTGCAATCGCAGATTTCCTATTATCCCAACGATTTGGCCGTCATCGGCTGGAACGCAGCTTTTGTTTATGACACCCAGGCCGGCGCCGAAACCGCCATCCAATTGCTCGAATACGCCAACTCCCAGCTCCTGGAATTCCGCCATTACGACGAACTGCTCACGGTTCAGCTCGAAGGCGTTTACGATTTCCTGGAAACCGGAGGCACCGGTCTCTGGTCGCGCTGGCGCACCGCCCGAGCCGCCGCCAAACTCCACACCGTCCTGCTCGATGTGAACGAACTCACCGAGCGCGCCGACAATGCCATCAAGTTTCTCAGTGACATGTTTTCCGCGCGCCTTTACAAAGTCGCGGCTTCAAAAGTCGGCGTGCCCGACTACAAAGACCTCGTCCAGCAAAAGCTGCAAACCGCCGAAGAACTCTACCGTTTCATGGTGGACCAGTTCAACCAGAGCCGCGCCTTCATCCTCGAATTGATGGTCGTCGTCATCCTCGTCATCGAACTGATTTTCTTCTTCCGCGGTCATCCCATCTGAAGTTTGACGCGTGTCGGGCGCCCTCACCGCCGCTCTCTACCAGAGACTTCCTTCTCCGTTGACTATGCCCAGGCTCGCGCATATAGTTTCGTGCAGATCCGTTTTCTCCCGCCGAGTAATCGCCAAACAGGAGTACGACTATGACCATCCTGGCCGCACGTGCAAGTCATACTTCAATGCGGAAGCCGAAGCGCCTCAATGCCAATTTAAATAAGGCTCTTGTGTCTTATGTGACCGCTGCCAGCGCCGCCAGTGGTGCGATCTTACTAAGGATCAAGAGACAAAGGCCGCTGCCACTTTGGGCCAGTTGGCTCAAGGCGCCGGCGGCGTGTCAGCGTGGCGTGCAACCCAACCTTCGCACCCAAAATGATCTTACGTCCGAGTACTCGTAGTTTTGTGGACGGTGAGCCATCTAAGCCGTTTCTTGGGCTTGAGAGGTGAATGTCCTCGTCTGTTATTTCACCCTCAAGGATTGGCGCGCCCTGGCGCGAGCTTGTAGAGCACTCCGCATCCCTCATTTAAGAAACACTCGTCGCCCCCAGCCTGCGTTCCGCCTACTAGATTTCCCCAACCATCCAATGTAATGCCATTGCCTCCCGGGTCAGAACCGTCGCTCCCGCCACTGAAAGCATGCAGCGTGATTTCCCTCCATTCTCCCCTTAGGGTCGGCGCAAGCTCATACACTACGCCGCAATAATTGCACGCGCTGTCGCCGCCCGACTCTGTCGTCCCGTAAACATTGCCAAATACATCAATCGCCACCCTCGAAGCGGGCAACGCGCCGTCCTCTCCGCCTTGAAAAGTGTAAAGAACTTTTCCCCTCCATCCACCGCCGCGCCGCGGAGAGATTTCGAACACCAATCCGCATCCTTCGCCGGAGCTTTCATTGACGCAGTTGCTATTTAGGCTGCCGCCGTGAAACGCAGCCCCGTACAAATTCCCCCAACGATCCAGAGTCAGAGTCCCGGGCGTCCCTCCATCGTCGCCGCCTGAAAACACGTAAATCACTTTAACTTCATAACCTCCAGTACTCGTGGGCAATAATTCAACCAGACTGCCGCAACCGGTTCCATATGCACACTGGCCACCATCATTGTCGGTGCTCGCGAAGATGTTTCCGTCCGCATCCAACGCAACCCCCGCGCTGGGAAACCCGCCATCGCGCCGCCCAGTAAAAGCATGCACCACAGAATACTTCCATCCTCCATTCGCCGGCGAGAGCTTATAGATTTCTCCAGCCCCGTAGTAGCCGCCCATCGGCGCCGTGCCATAAAGATTTCCTTGAGCATCGAACGTCAACGGCCCATACGGAGCTAAGCCGTCCTTACCTCCCAGAAAACTGTGCAGCACGGATTCCGTCCACCCGCCCGCTCCATTTGGCGAGAGCTCGAACACAACTCCGCAGCCAAAATCCTCGCAATCGCTACCCTGGAAGCTGCCGCCGCCCGCCGTCGTGCCGTAAAGGTTTCCTGCCGCGTCGAGCTTTACTCCCGCGAACGGCGCTGCTCCATCCGCACCACCCGTGAACGTGTAAATCACTGTCTCCATCCACTCCCCGGATTCGCGCGACAGCTTAAACACGACTCCACAACCCTCTGCTGAACACTCGCTACCTTGAAACAACCCGCCATAGCTCGCCGTACCATAAAAATTCCCCGCGCCGTCGGTGATCAGACTGGTCATAGGATGGGCGCCGTCGCTGCCGCCCGAAAATGAATACAGCACAGACTCGCGCTCTGCCCAGCCCGGAACAACCATGGCAAACACGCACGCCAGCAAGACCAGCGCTGTACCTTCGACGCGCATCAACCTGGATCGCAAGACTAAACCCATACTCTTGGATCGACGATTCTTGGGCATTACTCTATGCACGAAGGTCTCCCGCAAAGATGAAAGATGCAAGATGCAAGATCAAGATGATTGAGGCAATGCGCCTCCACAAATACATCGCCCAGCTAAAAATAAGCCTGCGTTGAACATCTATCGACGGCGCTCTTCGGGGAAAGGCTATTGCGCGGCAAAGGGGGAAATTTAAAAGCCGCGCCGGGAACAAATCCTAGCACAACTCTCTAACACTGCAAGAATTTGTTTTTTCAAATTGCGGGAATCCATTCTTCTAAGGTATTTACCTGACGCGGTATCCGCTTTTTCTTCTTGCCGGGCTCTTTTTGTAAAGAGGAAAGTCTGATCAATGCTACGATGCCTTCGTGTTCAATTTCGGCAAACCTAAAACAGTCGGCGACTGGATCGTCCATATCTTAGGGGCAATCGTTGCTTTGCTTCTAGTCTGCTGGATGCTGCGCGTTTACGTGCTGTAGTCCCTCCGGGTGCCCCGCTTCTCACCGCCGTTGCGAGAAGTGGGAATCAACTTCCCACCACCCGGCTGCCCCACCATTTCGCGTTCTTTGCGAAAGGGTGGGCATCGTCACCCTTTATAATCAATCATGGCCACCACGCCCCATCCAGCCATTTCGGCACGTGACAAATACGAACCCGTCATCGGGCTCGAAGTCCACGTCCAGCTTCTCACCGCCAGCAAGATGTTCTGCTCCTGCGCCAACCGTTTCGGCGACGCTCCCAACACCAACGTCTGCCCCGTCTGCCTCGGCCTCCCCGGAGCGTTACCAGTTTTGAACCGAAAAGGCGTCGAATTCGCCGTCCTCGCGGCCATGGCGCTCAACTGCCGTATCAATGAGACCTCCATCTTCGCCCGCAAAAATTACTTCTATCCCGACTTGCCCAAGGGATACCAGATTTCTCAATACGACAAACCCCTCGCCGAATTCGGCCACATCAACATTACGGTCGGCAAAAACGAAGCCACCAAAAAAATCGGCATCACCCGCCTTCACTTGGAAGAAGACGCGGGCAAGAGCCTGCACGAAGGCTTCCCCGGCTCGAATGACACCACCGCCGTTGATCTCAACCGCAGCAGCGTGCCCCTCATCGAAATTGTCAGCGAGCCCGACCTCGCCTCGCCCGAAGAAGCCTACGAATATCTCACGCGCCTCAAAGAAATCATCCTCTACACCGGCGTGAGCGACTGCAACATGGAGGAAGGTTCGCTCCGCTGTGACGCCAACATCAGCGTCAAGCCTAAGGGTCAGAAAGAGTTCGGCACCAAGACCGAAGTCAAGAACGTAAACTCCTTCCGCTTCGTCCGCGAAGCCCTCGAATACGAAATCGAGCGCCACATCGAAATCATCGAGTCCGGCGGAAAAATCACCCAGGAGAGCCGTCTCTACAACTCCGCCGAAGGTAAAACTTACGGCATGCGCTCCAAGGAGCAGGCCCACGATTACCGCTACTTCCCCGAGCCAGACTTGCTCCCGCTCGTCGTGGACGAAAAATGGCAGTCTCAGATTCGCTCGACTTTGCCCGAACTCCCCGAAGCCTTGCGCGCCCGCTTAATCGCCGACTACGGCATCACCGCCCAGGACGCAGGCGTACTGACCGTTTCCCGCTCGCTCGCCGATCAGTTCGAAGCCGCCGCCAAAGCCGCGAAAAATCCCAAGCGCGTCGCGAACTTAGTCCAGTCCGAAATTCTCGGACGATTAAAAGCGCGCGGCCTGGAAATCGAACGCTCGCCTATCACCATGAAAGGCGTCGCCGCCTCAGCCGACCTCATGGAAAGCGGAGCCATCTCCAGCAAGATGCTCAAAGAGTTTTACGATCTGGCCTTCGAGCAGAAAAAAGACTTCCCCACTATCTACGAAGAAGCCGGACGCCCCCAGCAGTCGCGCGACACCGGCGCGCTCGAAAAAATTATTGATGAAGTCATCGCCGCCAACCCCAAACAGCTCGAGCAGTACCGCGGCGGCAAAAAAACCGTCATCGCCTTCTTCGTCGGACAGGTCATGAAAGCCTCCAAAGGCCAGGCCAACCCGCAGATGGTCAATGACCTCCTAGCCAAAAAACTCGACGCCTAGCTTTCGGAAAAAATGCTCGTGTGGGGACAGCCGCCCTCGGCTGTGCCCGTGTGGGGCGGACACTCCTGTCCGCCGCCTTTGACTTCGCTACCCTCACCACCTGTCATCCTGATCGCAGCCCAACAACCCCAACCACTTGTCATTCCGAGCCATCCGTAGCCGCGCCAGCGGCGAGGATGCGCATAGGAATCTGCTTTCCCCTAACAACACTTGTCATCCTGAGCGAAGCGAAAGACCTATGCACTTTGCCCGTGTACGCCGGACACTCCTGTCCGCCGCCTTTGACTTCGCTACCCTCACCACCTGTCATCCTGATCGCAGCCCAACAACCCCAACCACTTGTCATTCCGAGCCATCCGTAGCCGCGCCAGCGGCGAGGATGCGCGTAGGAATCTGCTTTCCCCTAACAACACTTGTCATCCTGAGCGCAGCGAAAGACCTATGCACTTGCCCGTGTACGCCGGACATTCCTGTCCGCCGCCTTTGACTTCGCTACCCTCACCACCTGTCATCCTGATCGCAGCCCAACAACCCCAACCACTTGTCATTCCGAGCCATCCGTAGCCGCGCCAGCGGCGAGGATGCGCATAGGAATCCGCTTTCCCCTAACAACACTTGTCATCCTGAGCGCAGCGAAGGACCTATGCACTTGCCCGTGTGCGCCGGACACTCCTGTCCGCCGCCTTTGACTTCGCTACCCTCACCACCTGTCATCCTGATCGCAGCCCAACAACCCCAACCACTTGTCATTCCGAGCCATCCGTAGCCGCGCCAGCGGCGAGGATGCGCGTAGAAACCCGCTTTCCCCTAACAACACTTGTCATCCTGAGCGCAGCGAAGGACCTATGCACTTTGCCGTGTAGCCCGGACACTCCTGTCCGCCGCTTTTGACTTCGCTACCCTCACCACCTGTCATCCTGATCGCAGCCCAACAACCCCAACCACTTGTCATTCCGAGCCATCCGTAGCCGCGCCAGCGGCGAGGATGGCGCGTAGAGCCTGCCCTGAGCGGAGTCGAAGGGAATCTGCTTTTCCCTAACAACACTTGTCATCCTGAGCGAAGCGAAGGACCTATGCACTTGCCCGTGTACGCCGGACACTCCTGTCCGCCGCCTTTGACTTCGCTACCCTCACCACCTGTCATCCTGATCGCAGCCCAACAACCCCAACCACTTGTCATTCCGAGCCATCCGTAGCCGCGCCAGCGGCGAGGATGCGCATAGGAATCCGCTTTTCCCTAACAACACTTGTCATCCTGAGCACAGCAAAAGACCTATGCACTTGCCCGTGTACGCCGGACATTCCTCTCCGCCGCCTTTGACTTCGCTACCCTCACCACTGTCATCCTGATCGCAGCCCAACAACCCCAACCACTTGTCATTCCGAGCCATCCGTAGCCGCGCCAGCGGCGAGGATGCGCGTAGAAACCCGCTTTCCCCTGACAACATTGTCATCCTGAGCGCAGCAAAAGACCTATGCACTTGCCCGTGTACGCCGGACACTCCTGTCCGCCGCCTTTGACTTCGCTACCCTTACTACCTGTCACCCTGATCGCAGCCCAACAACCCCAAGCACTTGTCATTCCGAGCCATCCGTAGCCGCGCCAGCGGCGAGGATGGCGCGTAGAGCCTGCCCTGAGCGGAGTCGAAGGGAATCTGCTTTTCCCTAACAACACTTGTCATCCTGAGCGAAGCGAAAGACCTATGAACTTGCTCGTGTGGGGCGGACACTCCTGTCCGCCGCCTTTGACTTCGCTACCCTCACCACCTGTCATCCTGATCGCAGCCCAACAACCCCAACCACTTGTCATTCCGAGCCATCCGTAGCCGCGCCAGCGGCGAGGATGCGCGTAGGAATCCGCTTTTCCCTGACAACACTTGTCATCCTGAGCGCAGCAAAAGACCTATGAACTTTGCTCGTGCGGGGCGGACATTCCTGTCCGCCGCTTTTGACTTCGCTACCCTCACCACCTGTCATCCTGATCGCAGCCCAACAACCCCAACCACATTGTCATTCCGAGCCATCCGTAGCCGCCCAGCGGCGAGGATGCGCATAGAAATCCGCTTTTCCCGACAACATGTCATCCTCACCGACCTAGCACTTGCCCTCACCCCGCACCCAGTCCCGCAGGGACAAAAGATTCCAGCCCACAGCCTGCCCTGAGCGGAGTCGAAGGGGCGCAAGCCGTGGGTCACAAAGCCAATTTCGACCACGCCCGTGCGCCTCGTGTCAGGGCACAGCTTCAGCTGTGCCACATCCGCCACCCAACTCCTCACGCCCCGCATGGGCGCGTGACAACTGGACGCTCCGCCGTTACTCTCTTCCTACCACGGTGTCGTAGAGCCCGTAATGTGTCGAGCCCTTCGTGGCTCTCGATGCCCGTGTACCGCAGTGACGCATCCTCGTAGCGGCGGAACGCGAACACCGCCTGATTCATCTGCTCGGTATTGAACACCTTCAGGCTCACGAGCAGATGGAAGTCCTTCACCGTCAGACCAGTGACGGCCAGAAACAAGTCCGGCTCCAACTTGGTGATCACGTCTTGCAGCGTGTTCTCGCGAAAATCGGTCAGGTACATGAACGCAGGGATGCGCGTCGCGAACTTGATCAGCTTTTCTTGCACCAGCTTGCGCTTGGACTTGTATTCCTTCTCCTCCTCGGTGAGCTGCTTCTTCTGTTTCTCGGTCAGTTCCTTGTCCTTCGCCTTGTTCTTGAGCTCCTTGACCTTCTCGCTCTTGTTGATGATGGTCTCGATGATGTTGTCGCCCAGCGAGCGCCAGCCCTCGATACGTTCCACAGCGGCCATTGCCTCGGGGTTATCAAGGACTCGGCGCAGCGTGTCGTTGTCCACGTTCACCAGCAGTGCACTCTCCCATTTGCGTGCCAGCAGCGTAGCCGAGGTGCCTGCCATCGCGATGTCCAGAATGCCGCCGGCATCGATCTGAGTCATGTTCGCGCCGTCGTAGGCCAGCACCGGCAGAAACGACACGAGATCCTTGACGGCGTTTTCCGGATTCGATTCGTTGGGCGAGAGTCCGATGCCGTATTCGGAGAGCTGACGAAGCGCGCGCGTGGGGGCAAAGTCGAACACGAAGCACACCGGCTTTGAGGATTTCTTCCTCGTTCGGATTGTCGCCATTCGGGTTCTTGATGGACCACGGAGACTGCACGCGGAAGGCGGCCTGAAAGTAGGTTTCAGGGCTCTTCAGATTGCGCAGCATCAGGATCGAAGACCATTGCGGCACGGTCACGCCGGTGGTGAGCTTGCCGCATGACAGCGTGATGGTTTTGGTCGTCGAACCCGCTCCCAATGGCCTTGCGCACCGGCGGCAGCGCTCCAGGCCAATACCGGCCGACGCGCCGGCCGCCACGACGACCTTGTACTCATGCCAGAAGACGTTGTGCTTCTCGGCCAGCAGATTCGCCATTGCGTGACATGCCGCGACGTTTGGCAGAAACCAGAACGAATGCTGCAGGTACGGCAGCAGCCGCACATCCGAATAAGGGAATGGCGGCCGCGAGCCCGTCTTGAGGCCCTCGACAATCTTCGGCGCGTACTGGCCTCGGATAATGTCCAGCCACTTTTGTACGTCGCTCTTGTGCTTGAACTGCGCGCCTTTTCCCGTGCCCGTAGCCGCAAAGAACTCGTTGAGGTCGAACTCGTCGAACTCTCCGGCGCTCGCGACCGTCAGCAGTTCCTCCGGCATCTGGTAGGTAAGCAGACGCATCTGCGGCAGCGCGCCATAAGGATTCCACTTGCCGGGGTTTTTGGCGGCGAATTCTTCCTTGGCGCGCTGTTCGTCGGTGTAGGTCCAGTTGAAGATTTGTTCTTCGATGAACTCGCCCGTTGCCAGCGCCTTGAACGGTGTTCCGGAGAGGTAGAGGTAGGCTTTGGTCGTGATCGGCAGAAACTCGGTTTCCTTCTCCGAAAGCACGCCGAGGTCTTCGTTCACATCTTCCAGCGCGGCGGCGTATTCGAGCTTAGCCTCCTTCTTCGCAACGGCTTCTTCTTCGCCCTCGAACAGTTCCTTCGCGGTCTCGCGCCAAGCGCCGAAATGGTATTCGTCAAACACCACGAGGTCCCAATTCACCGCGTGCAGCCATTCGTTCTTCGGCTTGATGTTTCCCGCCGCGTCGCGGCCGAGGAAATCCTGAAAAGAGCCGAAATAGACGACCGGCTTCTTGCGGTCGATTTTGGTCGGGTCGCTGCTCGGAGATTTCGGAAAGATACTGCCAGCCGTCGAAATCGACGTGGATTCTAAGATCGGTCTGCCACGCGTCTTCCACCGCAGGCTTGAAGGTCACCACCAGCACCCGCTTGGCGCCAAGCTTCCTCGCGAGCTGGTACGCGGTGAAGGTCTTGCCGAAACGCATCTTCGCGTTCCAGAGGAAACGCGGGACGGCGTGGTTATCCTCCGCCCAGACGCGAGTGGAAGTAAGCGTGCGTCATCTTCACCGCTTCGGCCTGTTCACGGCGCATCGGAAAAGTCTGGTGATGCGTGCCGGTGAACCGTTGCCCCGTGCGCAGTTCAGTGAGCACGGTCTTCACATCCTTGAGGGTGCAGCGCATCCATTCCAGTTCGGGGTTCGCGAACTTCTTCCTGACGAGCGCCGCGCGCACCTCGTGGTCGCTGAAGATGGTGCCGTCGTCGCGCTCGGCGGATTCGTCCAGTTCGATCTTGTAGTTCTTGATGGCGGCGGTCTTGAGTTGCTCGGCGATGCGCTGCTTCACATTGCGCGTCGTCTGGCCAACCTTGAGAAGACCCTTGTGCGCCTTGTCGTCAATCGAATAGGCGTAGATGCGCGGCCGAGCCTCCGGCTTCGGTGCGAGGATCTCCTCGATGGTCTTACTCATCGTCGCCGTCGTCCGCAGCGTCTCATCGAACAAATCGTCGTGTCATCGGGCGACGATTCCCTCGATGAACGCGATTTCGTTCTGGTGATAGGCCATACTTCTTGTAGAGGTCGCTCGTCTGTCCATGGCCTCGTCCAGTTCTGCGTCGGAACGAACGTGTAGACCTTGCGCGTCGTGTGCTGCGATGGCTTGTGCAGGAGAATCAGGAAACGCGTCAAGCCGACAGCAGAGATAGGACAAGACGCTTTCAGCCTCGCTCTTTGAATCGAACGGGCCGATGACAGAGATAGGTCTCGGAAGAGATGGAGCCAGGCTCGCCGATGAATGGAGTGCTGAGGATTCTGTGCGGATAGGTGTCTCTGTTGCCTGTGCCCGGAGCAGCTCGACCAGCGTAGACCTTCCACTTGTCGATGAGATCAGCACCAGTTGTGATTGATTTCCTGGGCACGTACCCTCTACCGCCGTTCTGATAGACCAGAACGTCACCTGCTTTCTTGATCAGCCTTGCCCTTGAAGTAGGTCGCGAAGTCCGAACGGCTTTCGTGAACTAACCAGTCGATCGAATCGCTTGTTTTCAGGCAGCAACAGTGAGCTTGACTCCCCTTGCATTTTCGACTTGCCACGACCTTCTTGAGGATCGACAACGCCTTCATTGAACCGGATGAAGACGTCCGCGCCCTCTTCAAGAAGCGGTCGAGTGCTTGTCGAGACGGGCCAGTCCTTGAAATGAGTGCTGACTCGGCATGTCCCAGGATTGTCCCGATCCCAGAGAAATAGCAAACGCCGCCCTTGAGGCCCACGCCTGGAAAGACATCTGACGCGCTTGGGATAGTCGTCAGATTGAGCGCATTCGGTTGTCGGTGAGCATCGACTCGCGGAATTCGTCCAGCCCTTTGCCGCCGGCAAACCAGCGAGAGGGAATAACCATAGTACAGATAGCGCGGTTCGAGCGCTTTCGCTTGCTCTACGAACAACTGGTAGATCGGCGCGGCGCTGGTGCCGAAGCCGCCGTCGTCCAACTGATACGGCGGGTTGCCGATGATCACGTCAAACTGCATATTGCCTCCAAACAACTCGGCTACCCGAGTCTTGATGTCGTCGGTGTGGATGAATGCATAGGCGTGGGTTTCAAGTCCTTCGCCACGGTCGAACGTCTTCTGGCTTGCCCCGCAAAACCTGCACTTGCCGTCCACCCATGTGTGCTCCATCCGCTCGAACCAGATGTTGCCCGCATCGCTGGCGAAGCCCTTGGCAATAGAGTGCGGGCCGTTTGCGTGCTTCGAGCAATACAGGCTTCGCCGCGCCAGCAGGCTGGTCAGGTACGTGATGCCGATGCCGAACACCTGCTTGGTCAGGATGTGATCGACGCGCTCTTGCAGATCGGGAATCTCGGCGGCCAGTCCCTTGATGAGGCGGCTGGTGATCTCACGCAGAAACACGCCAGACTTCGTGAACGGGTCGAGGAATCTCACCGTGCTATCCGCCCAGATGTCCGCTCCACTATTGTTCGCCGCCCAGGCCTCGGCAAGCGTGTCCAGCATCCGGTTGGCGAACTCCGGCGGCGTGAACACCTCGTCGTTGGAAAGATTCGCTATGCAGGTCAAAACATCCGGGTTGCGCCCGCGCAGCGAAAAGCTCGCCTGATCGTTCATATGGCCTGCTCCCAAGCCATCGTCGAAAGTCAAGGCAGCAAGCTCACGCGCAGTCATCGGCGGGTATGACCTCAGTGGCGTGAAAATCTCATGCTTGCCGAGATTGGCGAAGAGCGATGCCTTCCTGACTGAAAGAGGACATTTGCGTAAGGACTTCAAAGCGGAAGTCGCGCCGCTGAAACTTGCCCTTGCCGAGGTAGCCCCACTCGGCAAAGGTAATGGGCTGTCCTTCATGTGTGAGCATCGTCAACGCGTCCCCATGCACCAGATTCTGCGACAGGACATAGTAAGCGGCCAGATAAAGCTCATCCGTTTCATCCAGATTCAGGTAGTCGGCAAAAACATCAAGCATGTTCGCGCGGCACTCGGCGATATTGTCCGCCAGCAGTTCAATCCCGTAAGTGCACATCACCGCCAGCAGGGCATATTGTCCGCTTCTCGAAATCCGACTTGCCGAACTTAGCTTTCCACGGCGGCCAGTTTACGCTGCAAAACAGGAACAAGAAAGTTCCCGCTTCCGCATGCAGGCTCCAAAAAACGAGAGTCAATGCGCTCGCTCTCGCCCTTCACCAGGTCAAGCATCGTTTTCGACCAGCCACTGAGGCGTGAACACCTCCCCGTGGTCTGCAACGCGCCGCTTTGACTTGATCAAATTCATAGCGATTGATTTTTATCCCGCCGAGTAACTTATGCGATCGCGCGACGGCCACCCATCACATCGGCATCGAGCATACACGCTTTAAGATAACGCGACCCACTCGTTTTCGCCCGGAAATTGGCGCGCGATCCTGAAAAGCGAAGCCCACAAACAAAATTTACGAATTGCAAAAAACCGCAAACACAAAAAACGCGCCACAAAAATCTCTTCGCCGAAAATTCGCTTACAACCACTCCCGCCAAATCCGCCCTCAACACCCGACTCGCCGGGAGCATAATCGCGCGTTTTTGACGTCAAATTTGGACGCAAATTTCATACAACCGACTCCCGGCACTCGTGTAACTCATTGCATGCCTTCGAGTTGCGCGAAAACGCATGTTTGCGCAAAGTCGTCAAAAAACGCGTTTATTGCGACATGCTCTTCGGCCCGGACACAAACTCATTCCCTGCAATCACATAGCGGAGACGCCTCTCCGCGGCTTTGGTGATCCCAATGCGTTTTGTCGCCAAAATCCGCGGCAGCCGATAATCGTCATCCGGTGGCTCGGCGATAACCAGGTCCGACTTTTCGCTGGTAAAGTCTTTGCCATTATCACGTTGCCGGGTGACGCCGAAAGCTTCCGCCATTCTTCCCGGCCCGCTCGTCAGCAGCCGCAAATGCCGCGACGAGGGCATGTTTAAATGCCGCGCAATCGCCATATCTTCAATCCCTTCAAGCGGTTGCACCGCGCGAAACAACACCGCGCCCGCAATTCCCGGCGGTTGGCACGAAACATTGAGGCAATAGTGGTTTCCGTAGATGAAATAGACGTAGGCGAAGCCCGGCGGCCCAAACATGATTTCGTTTCGTGCGGTTGGCCCCTTGAACGAATGTGACGCCGGATCTTTCGCTCCGAGATACGCTTCCACTTCCACGATGCGCGCGACCAGCAATTTTCCGCGCTTGGCTTTTCTTATCAGCAACTTGCCCAGCAGTTCGCGCCCCACCTTCCGCGGATCGCGATCATAAAACTCGCGCGGCAGCGGTCGCGCTTTTGCAAAACTCGATTTTGATAAAAACGACGCTTGCCTTTTTTCCATATCTCTAATCTTGTCAGGGAGTTACACGCGGCAGATTCCAATGCTGCCACACCGCGACCACGCGCAGCACAAAGCAAAACGTCCCGCCACAAATCGCAGACACCGCGGGTGAAAGCTTCAATCGGCAACACCCCAGCATGACCAGCGCGCCCGCAAGTGCTGCGGTTGCATAGATATCCGAGCGCAGGATGGCCGGCACCTGCGCCAGAAAAATATCGCGGATGGTCCCGCCGCCCACGCCCGTGACCGTGCCCATCAACGCCGCCACAAACGGCGGGATGTTGTAATCGAGCGCCTTCTCCGTTCCCGCCATGGCGAAAAGCGACAAACCTGCTGCATCTAAAGCAATTAGCACAGGTCCGGGGATGCGAAACACATATCGATGAAAGATAAAAGTGACCGCTCCCGCAAAAAACGCGGTCGCGGGATAGCGCCAGTTGCGAATTGACGCCGGCGGCGCGGCGCCAATGAGTAAATCGCGGATGACGCCGCCGGCGAGCGCGGTCGCGAAAGAAAGCACCATCACGCCAAAAAAATCTAATCCCGCGCGAATGGCGGCGGATGCGCCTTCGACGGCGAAGACGAATGTGCCTCCGAAGTCGGCGACCTGAACGAGGCGAGGGGAGCGGACGGCCGGTTTTGTTTGTGCGTCAGACATTAACGATGGCGGATTTGTATGTATCGCGATTATTGCGCGCGAAAAATGGCGAAAGCATGATGAAGGATTATAAGGCGTGTGCGCTCCGCAGAACGAGTTTTGGTGCGGTGAGGGAGATCAAGGGCGGCGGACAGGAGTGTCCGCCCCACACGAGCAAATGCATAGGTCCCTCGTTGGGAGTCGTTCGCGGAGCGAACGACTCCGATGCCTCAGGATGACAAGGCGTAATTTGAACAAAAAGCAGATTCCTCGTCGCTACGCTCGCCCGGAATGACAATGTGGTTAGGATGGTCGAGCTACGGGCGACTGGACAAGTCGGGCGAGACAAAAGCCCCACCCTTTCGCAAAGAACGCGACAAGGATGGGGCAGCCGGCCGACTCACCCACCCTTTCGCAAAGCGCGCGAAATGGTGGGGCAGCCAGACGGGGCTGTGTTCGCTGCGCCGCCGGTCTGGACAATACCCACCCTTTCGCAAAGAGCGCGAAATGGTGGGGCAGCCAGACGGGGCTGTGTTCGCTGCGCGCGGGTCTGGAAATACCCACCCTTTCGCAAAGAGCGCGAAATGGTGGGGCAGCCAGACGGGGCTGTGTTCGCTGCGCGCAGGTCTGGAAATACCCACCCTTTCGCAAAGAGCGCGAAATGGTGGGGCAGCCAGACGGGGCTGTGTTCGCTGCGCGCGGGTCTGGAAATACCCACCCTTTCGCAAAGAGCGCGAAATGGTGGGGCAGCCAGACGGGGCTGTGTTCGCTGCGCGGGTCTGGAAATACCCACCCTTTCGCAAAGAGCGCGAAATGGTGGGGCAGCCGATGTTGCTACGCTGAGGCTTTTGTCTTCACTACGGACTTTAAGTATTCGAGGACTTCTTCGGCGTGGCCTTCGGCTTTGACTTTATTGAAAATATGCACGATTTTGCCGTCGGGGCCGATGATGAAGGTTGTCCGGGCCACGCCCGTCACTTTTTTGCCGTACATATTTTTTTGTACGACGACGCCATAGCTTTCGGCGACTTGGCGGTCGGCGTCGGCGAGCAGGGTGAAGGGCAGGCTGAATTTTTCTTCGAACTTTTTCTGGGCTTTTGAGGTGTCGGGCGAAATGCCAAGCAACACTGCGCCCGATTTCTCCATCTTCTTATAAGAATCACGAAACTCGCAGGCTTCGATGGTGCAGCCTGGAGTGTCGGCCCGGGGATAGAAATAGAGCACAACATAACTGCCACGATAACTTTTCAGTGAAATTACCTTGCCGTCCTGATCGGGCAAAGTGAACTCGGGGGCTTTAGAATTGATTTCGAGCATGGTTTCTCCTTCAACGAGGCTTCGCTTCAAGTTATACCGCAGGGGGCGTGGGGCCGTCACCTGCGGCGATATCTTCGGCTTCATGCTTGGAGTAACTGCTTTGTTACTCGGGCAAATGGCCGCCGCGCAAGCCGCGCCCGGCGCAAAAAAGCAAGTGAAGGGGCCGCGGGCGCTGGGATTGATTGAGTTGTTGCCGAAAGGAAAAGCCAAGCTGATTCCGGTGGTGATTCTGGTGGATGGCGAGTATTACGATGCGGGGGCGTATAAGGCGGACCCGGTGCCGATGGCGCTTGACTCGGGGACGATCTATGAAGGCTACAAAGATGGAGTGTCGCAGGGATTGCTGACGCTGGTGGATGCGCTTGCAGCGCCCAACCAGGTCTGGATGGGCGAAGGCACGTGGGAAACGGCGAGCGAGGTAGCGGCGAAACTGGCGAAGTCGAAGAAGCGGGAATCGCCGATCCCACGCGGGTATGAGGACATGGACGCGCCGCCGAAATTGTTGCGGCGCGCGGTGACAAAGAAAACAGATGAAGCGCCGGCGAGTTCGAGTTCACCGGCCGCGCCGACGGCGGATGGGCAGCCGCGTCGTCGACAACGGCAACGACGGGGACTTCGCCTTCCGCTTCGTCGGTTCGACTTCGTCGTCATCATGCCGGCAGCTTCGTCGTCGGGTGAGGCGCCGATTGATGCGAATGTGCCGGTGCTGAAACGGGGGAAAGTGGCGGATGAATCGCCGGATGACCTGGTGAGTATTCCCTCCGCTACAAAGCGCTCGCCCGCGTCTGTGACTAAGACGCCGGCGACGGGTGGAAGTTTGAAGGTGACGGCGCATGCGGCGAAAAAGCAGCAGATCCCCGTTTTCGCCGCGATCTCGGACGCAGATGGGCCGCAATCCCATTCGTACGATTTCCCGATGAAGCCGGGCGAGGAGCAAACCTTCCGCACCAAGATGCTGGCGCTGGCGGGGGAGGATGTGCTGGCACGCGACCACAAGCTCGTCGCGGAAATTGCAGCCACGGAACCCGCGCATGTGCCTGCGCACGTTTCGAAACATGCGGCGAAGGCGGCGCAGCCCGTCTTCAGCGATGTGCAACTGCGGATTTTCGATTTATCGAGCAGCAACGAGCCCACGATTGTGCTGTCAGCAACGGCGGATGTCGCTGCCGCGAAGGGCGCAGAGGCGCGAAGCTACATGGTGACCGTGGTGGCGCGGGAAGACATCTACGGCGATTTGCATCGCGCATTTTCGAGCGTGACCGACGCGCAGCATCTCGACGTGATTCCGCGGATGGAACTGATTGACGCGGTGGACGTGGATGGGGACGGGCGTGGGGAGTTACTCTTCCGGCAATTTTATGATTCGGGAACGGCGTATGTGGTTTATCGTGTGATTGGCGAACAAGTTTACGCGCTGTTTCAGGGGACGCCGGGATAGGTTAGGCCCACCCTTTCGCAAAGAGCGCGAAATGGTGGGGCAGCCAGACGGGGCTGTGTTCGCTGCGCGCGGGTCTGGAAATACCCACCCTTTCGCAAAGAGCGCGAAATGGTGGGGCAGCCAGACGGGGCTGTGTTCGCTGCGCGCGGGTCTGGAAATACCCACCCTTTCGCAAAGAGCGCGAAATGGTGGGGCAGCCAGACGGGGCTGTGTTCGCTGCGCGCGGGTCTGGAAATACCCACCCTTTCGCAAAGAGCGCGAAATGGTGGGGCAGCCAGACGGGGCTGTGTTCGCTGCGCGCGGGTCTGGAAATACCCACCCTTTCGCAAAGAGCGCGAAATGGTGGGGCAGCCAGACGGGGCTGTGTTCGCTGCGCGCGGGTCTGGAAATACCCACCCTTTCGCAAAGAGCGCGAAATGGTGGGGCAGCCAGACGGGGCTGTGTTCGCTGCGCGCGGGTCTGGAAATACCCACCCTTTCGCAAAGAGCGCGAAATGGTGGGGCAGCCAGACGGGGCTGTGTTCGCTGCGCGCGGGTCTGGAAATACCCACCCTTTCGCAAAGAGCGCGAAATGGTGGGGCAGCCAGACGGGGCTGTGTTCGCTGCGCGCGGGTCTGGAAATACCCACCCTTTCGCAAAGAGCGCGAAATGGTGGGGCAGCCAGACGGGGCTGTGTTCGCTGCGCGGGTCTGGAAATACCCACCCTTTCGCAAAGAGCGCGAAATGGTGGGGCAGCCAGACGGGGCTGTGTTCGCTGCGCGGGTCTGGAAATACCCACCCTTTCGCAAAGAGCGCGAAATGGTGGGGCAGCCAGACGGGGCTGTGTTCGCTGCGCGCGGGTCTGGAAATACCCACCCTTTCGCAAAGAACGCGAAATGGTGGGGCAGCCGTTTTTTATTTGAAGCAACAAAGGAAAGTCCAATTTCACCTCACACGCGGCGAGAATTTCTACAAACGGTTGCGGGCACGCTGGCAGCCACGGCTGTGGGCAGTGCGGCGCAGGGTAATCCAGCCCAGGGAAGTGCGGGGCAAGCCGCGCAATCTTCTGTGATTCAATCGCAAGGCATGCCGACCAACAGCTGGTCCGATTTCGTTTCCGAAGAATTTCTGGTGGGGCGCTTCGACCGCCGCTTACCAGATTGAAGGCGCGTGGAAAGAAGATGGCAAGGGCGAATCCATCTGGGACCGCTTCGCGCACACACCGGGCAAGATCAAGAACAACGACAACGGCGATGTAGCCTGCGATAGCTTTCATCGTTATAGCGAAGACATTGCTTTGCTGCGTGCGATGAATCTGAATAGCTACCGGTTTTCGATTTCGTGGCCGCGGATTCAGGCCGATGGCAAGGGGAAAGCTAATTCGGAGGGCATTGCGTATTACGGACGAATTGTGGATGCGCTGTTGGAAGCGAAAATTCGTCCGATGGTGACGCTCTACCACTGGGATTTGCCGCAGGCGCTGGAAGCGGCGGGCGGCTGGCCGAATCGCGATACGGCGGCGCGATATGCGCGATTATGTGGATGCCGTGGCGAAGGCTTTGGGAGATCGCGTTAGCGACTGGAATTTATTCAACGAGCCGGCGGGATTTTGCAGCAAAGGTTATTTGGATGGGATCCATGCGCCGGGGAAAAAGAGCATCCACGATTTTTTGCGGGCGACGCATACGGTGAACCTGGCGCAGGGCGCCGGATTCAAGGCGTTGAAGGCGGCGCGGCCGGGGGCGCGAGTGGGAACGGCGTTCAGCATGTCGCCTTGCGAACCGGCGAGCAATTCACCAGAAGACAAGGTGGCGGCGGAACGATTGCATGCGATTACGAATTTGTGGTTTTTGGAGCCGGCGCTGAAAGGGAAATATCCCGATGCATTTCCCATCTTTCCGGGGTTCTTGATGGGCGTGAAATCCGGCGATATGGAGCTGGTGAAAGCGCCGCTCGATTTTATCGGCATCAATCTTTATTACCGGATGATGGCGGCGGCGCCGTCGGCGGCGGAGCGAGCGTTTGATCCGAAGCTGTGGATTTTTCCGGTGAAGATGTATCCGGCGAAGCATGGGCCGCTAACGGGCATGGGATGGGAAGTATGGCCGAAGGCGATGTACGACATGGTGACGCGAATTTCTAAAGACTATAAGCGTCCGCAGATTGAGATTACGGAGAGCGGATGCGCGTATGCGGATGTTTTGGGCGGGGATGGCGCGGTTCACGATCCGCAGCGCATTGAGTATCACCGGGCGTATTTGAGTGAGTTGCAACGGGCAATGCAGGATGGCGCGGATGTGCGGGGATACCACGCGTGGAGCCTGATGGATAATTTCGAATGGGAGTACGGGTTCAGCCAGCGGTTTGGGATGGCGTATGTGGACTTCAAGACGCAGCAGCGGACGATGAAGGATTCGGGAAAGTGGTATGGGAGGGTGGCGGCAGGTGGTGTGCTGGTGAGCGCGTAGATGCCCCACCTTTTCGCAACGAGCGCGAAATGGTGGTCGGTATCGTGAGAATTCCTTGATGGGCCGGAAGAAGGGTCGAGGAGCGCGGGGTCTTTCGACTGCGGGAATCTATTCGCAAGCGAATAGATTCCCTTCGCTCAAGATGACATGTGGTTAGAGGTGCGGATTTTGATTCGATCGAGATGACATGTGGTCAGAGTGGGTCAGGATTTTAGTCCGCTCGAGATGACATGTGGTTAGAGGTGCGGATTTTGATTCGCTCGAGATGACATGTGGTTAGAGTGGGTCAGGATTTTAGTCCGCTCGAAATGACAAAAACTTAATTAAGGATGATGTTGTCGATCAGGCGGGTTTTGCCGACGCAGGCGGCGACGGCGACGAGCGCAGGTTGATTGAGTTCGCGAATGTCCTCGAGCGTGTCGGGATTTACGAGGCTGAGGTAATCGAGTTTGATGCCAGGTTCTCGAACGAGAGTTTGTTTTCCTGCCGAGATTAATTCTTCGACATTGCGGTTGCCGGTTTGAAAAAGCTTTTCGACTTCTTGCAGTGAACGCGAAAGCGCGAGGGCTGATTTTCTCTCTTCTGGGGTGAGATAGATATTGCGTGAACTCATGGCGAGGCCGTCTGGCTCACGAATGATGGGGCAGGCGATAATCTCGACGGGAAAATTCAGATCACGTACCATCTTTCGAATCACTGCAAGCTGGGCAGCGTCTTTTTGTCCGAAATAAGCGACATCGGGCTGAACGATATTAAAAAGTTTGGAAACGATTGTTGTGACGCCTCGGAAGTGGCCGGGGCGGGAGAGGCCATCGAGTCGATCACTTAGACCTTCGACGGTCACGTAGGTGACCGCGCCTGAGGGATACATTTCTTCGGTCGAGGGCGCAAAGAGAAAATCTGCGGCGGTGTTTTTGAGCAACTCGCAATCGCGATCGATAGTGCGGGGATAGCGGGTGAAGTCTTCGTTCGGGCCGAATTGAGTCGGGTTCACAAAAATCGAAACCACGACGATGTCGCATTTTTGTTTTGCGGCGCGGACAAGGGAGAGATGGCCCTCGTGGAGTGCGCCCATGGTAGGAACGAAGCCGATGGTTCGCCCGGCGGCTTGTGCTTGACGAGAGGCGGCGTGCATTTCCGGAGTGGTATGGATGGTTTGCACGGAAGAGTTACGTCCAGGGAATCCAGTTGACGTAGATTTGGAGATCCTTCAAAGTGCCGGCGACGAGGGCGCGATTTTTTCGCAACTCGATTTTTTCGTCTTCGGTCGAATGGGCTTCATCGACGGTCACGGCAATGACGCGTCCGTAAGGCCACGCGGATGGCGGCAACTTGGCCAGGGTGGGCGCGAGATCGTCGGGGGCGAGCTTCTTTTCTTCATGATCGACAAGGTTGAGCAGCGCGAGGCCATCGGGCTTGATTATTAAATACGGGTTCTTCCAATCATGCACGTCAGCCCTGGCAATCGCATCAGGATTGGCGGCGGGAATGGCTTGCAGAGGTGAAGCTGGATGGGGTGTGGCCGATGCGGCCGGGGCACGGTTGCAGGCGCACAGCGCCAGGCAGGTGGCCAACAACAGGATTCGCGAAACGGAGGTCATCGCTCTGATTTTATCGCTTCATGCTTAGCTTTATCATGCTTAGCTTTATCATGCTTAGCTTTATTATGCTCAGCGCTTCATGGCCCGTTTGCGGTCGAGGACGGTTTCGAGTGCGGCCTGAGTCTCGCGGGGCAAATGATACGACTCATTTTCCGCGGGATATTGGCGGGAAGTGACGTCGGCGCGAAATGCCTGGGCGGCGTGCGAGATTAAGTCGGCGGCATCGCCGTAGCGGCGGACGAATTTTGCCGCGGGCGCGAAGGTCAGATTAAGAATGTCATGCAGCACGAGCACTTGACCGTCACAATCGAGACCAGCGCCAATACCGATGGTCGGGGTTTTCACTTCCGCGGTGATCATGGCGGCGACTTCGCGGGGAATGCCTTCGAGAATCATGCAGGCCACGCCCGCGCGATCGAGGGCGACGGCATCGCGCATCAATTGCTCGACTCCAGTGAGCGATTTGCCCTGGACTTTGTATCCGCCCATGACATTAACGGATTGCGGGGTGAGGCCGATGTGTCCGGCGACGGGAATTTCGGCGTCAATGATGCGGTGGATTAAGTCAGCGCGTTTTTCTCCACCTTCGATCTTGACGACTTCGGCGCCGGCTTCTTTGACGAAGCGGGTGGCGTTGCGCAGGGCTTCGTTGGGATCGGCGTGGTAAGAACCGAAAGGCATGTCGGCCATGAGGAGCGCGTGTTTCACGCCACGGCGGGCGGCGCGGGTGTGGTGCAGCATTTCGTCCACGGTAACGGAGAGCGTGTTTTCGTAGCCGAGCATGGTCTGGGCGAGCGAGTCACCGACGAGAACGATGTCGATGCCCGCCTCGTCAACGAGACGAGCGCTGGAATAGTCGTAGGCGGTGAGACAGGTGATGGGCTGGGATTGCGATTTTCTCTCCCGCAGCGTGGCTACGGTGATTTTGTGGCGTGGTTCGCCGATTGAAGTAAGACTCACAACATCCTCCAGTGCCCCTCCGAGTTGCGCGGATAGAGCCTGCATCCATGTTGGTGCTTAGGGAATTGTAGTCCTCGAAAAGGAGTTCGTCGAGAGGGAAAAAATGGGCTGTTTAAGGGACCAATATCCCACGGTAAGACATATTGCGTATCGTCTTACATTGAGGTAAGATGTGAGCATGTCAACTTATCGGACGGTCATCAGTTCGAAAGGGCAAGTAGTGATTCCCGCGGAATTGCGGGAACGTTACAAGCTGAAAAAAGGCACTCCGGCGGTATGGCGGGATGAACAGGGTCGATTCGTGTTGACTCCGATCACGGAGCAAAGGCTGGATGAGATCCAGGGCTTTCTGAAGCCGAAACCGGGGGAGCCGTCCATGTTCGAGGCGATATTTGAAGAGCGGGCGCGCGAGCGGCGGAGAGACAAGTAGTGGCTGCGTCCCGGATAAGGATGCGGCGATACGTACTGGATGCAAACGCGCTTATCAGCTACATCGAGGACCGTCCTGTGGCGGCGGAAAGAGTGCGGCGTTTGCTGGGTGAGGCCTCGCGTCAGGACGCGCCTTTGCTCATGTCGGCGGTGAATTGGGGCGAAGTTTTCTATATCGCATGGAAGCTGCATGGCGAAGCAGGAGCGTTCCAAGCTGAGGCGAATTTGCTGGAAATGCCGGTCGAAGTCATAGCCGTAGACCGCGCGCGGGCGTCGCGCGCAGGCGCGCTCAAACAAAAACTCGGATTGGGCTATGCGGATGCTTTTGCGGCTGAACTGGCGATTGAGCAGGGCGCGTGGCTGGTAACGGCGGATGAGGAATTCTCGAAAATGGGAAAGCTGATCTCGGTTTATCCGCTGCCGCGGTATGGGAAGTAAGCCGCTAAAGCAGCCCTGCGCTTTGAGCCGTCAATCTTGAATCATCGCGCTTGGGCCGTCGCTGCCCATCGGCTGGCGACTCGTGTCAGCGAATGCTCCGCATGAAGGTACGCAACCGTTTGGGCGTTGGCGTAGTGGTCGTGCAATTTGACGATGGGTTTTTTCCTATTTTCTTTTCATTGGGATCATGCGAAGTGAGGCGACAGTCTCCGTCGGGAGATTCGATGAGGAAGACTTTATCGCCATCCGCGATATGGAGGCGATGGATGACCTCTCGCGGCAGCACCACTCCAAGCGAATCGCCGAACTTGCGGACACTCAGTTCGAGCATGATTTCCTCCTTCAATAGCAATCGTAGTCAAACTGTGTACGTTGGACAACCTGATGCGCATTGGGAATGACCAACGAAACGCATAGTAAGAGCGCGGGCAAGCCATGAAAAAGCCCCGCGAGATTCCGCGGGGCCTGTGGTTATAAGTAGGTCTTACTGAACCGTAACGTTCACCGGCAAGGATGGAATTCCGTTGGCGACCACAACCAATGTGCTCGCACCCGTCTCAGTTGCAGAGGAAACGTCGAAGTTGGTGAAAACGCTCGCCGATCCGGTGGCTACACCCATCGTGCTATGGTCGTGCGTTTTCGCATAGAAAACGTGGCCCGTCGCTTGATTGGTGATGCGCACCAGCGGATAGTTGGTCGCGGTCTGATACTCGTCTCCGAAGGCAGCTGCCTGCGAGAGGCCGTTGAACTGCGTGCCGGAAATTTTGTAGGTTGAACCGCGAGTGACTGTGCTCGGAGCCGAAGTGATGGTGGGCGCCCAAGCCTGCTGGTAGGTGCCGGTCGCGGTGTAGAGTTGTGAACCGCCCAACAACACCTGACCCGTGGGCACGAGCATCAAGCTCTGGTAGTTGGTGGCAGGACCGCGCTTCAGGTTGGTTCCGTCGAATTCATAGGAGGAGCCGGAGTTGCCATCCACCAAGACGTTACCGTTGGGCAACAAGGCAGCGAATTCGTCGCCGGCGTCATCACCCGCGGGAAAGTCGGGGCCAACTGCCCAAGTCCCGATGCCTCCGCCAATGGCAGGGGTATAAACCGCGGTGTGGCCGGAACTTCCTCCTTGCGGCGTGCTTCCAGTGAAGAAGACGGTGCCGTTCGGACGGAGAATGGCGGGGCCGATTTCTCCCGGCGGATAGTAGCAATACTGTCCGTTGGGCCCGAAGGGCAGACAACCGAAGGGCGAAGGCGAATGCAGATCCACAATGGTGCTGCCCGCGCTGGTCCAGGTGCGGGTTGCGGGATTGAAGATTTCGGAATTGGGAGCATTCTTCACATCAGCGGTCAGGATGGTTCCGTCGGGCAGCAACGTCCAGCCTTCTTCCGCATTGAAGTCGCTCTTGCCCGGCGGATTCCCGTAAGTCCACTTCATAGTTTTGGGAACGAGCGCGACGTCGCCCTTTACCAATTTATCGCCAAACAGGAATGTACCGTTGGGAAGGACCGAAGCCGGTGAATCCCCGACGTAGCCAACCGCTTTGGGCAAGGTCAGCGGCGTCCAAGTCTTACTAGTGGGATCGTAAATCGCGGCCAAATTGGTCAGGGTAAAGTTGCCGAAGTTATATTCGCCGCCGATAATGACCACCCGGCCATCGGCCAGCACAGCGGAGGCAAACGCCTCCGGCGAGTAGCCGGACTGAAGGCTCCCCACCTGCGTCCAGGTCCCGTTCTGATAGCTGCCGGTGTTATCCGGGGTCAGCAACCACCAATCGGAATCGTTGTAACCCTGGGCCAAAACTGTTCCGTCTGTGAGTTGAAAAGTAAGTTGAGCGCCATCTGGCGCTGATTCTTCAAGTTGACAATCGTTTGCGCGTTACCGGCTATGGCGAACGCGGTCAAGAACAAACTGCACAATAATTTCCTAAGCAAGTCGTACCACCTTTCCTGGGGAATTGTTCAGTACTGCGATACAGAGGTTTCGAACCAGAAGAAACGCTACCACGCGCTTCTAGATATGCTGCCGCTAATCGGAGACGAAACTCGGCACCGGAAGGCTAACGCGAGCAATGCGATTATTTTAACCGCGTTTGGGGAAGGCCGCACTGTTCGAGTAACTATCGCTAATAGGAGGCAACCACCAGCTCGGCGTTTTGCTGGGTTATGCGCTGGCAGCCGCATCGCCGCTGCCCAAGGGAAGAAAATATTGGGTTCCTTTGATGGGGGCGGACACTTTGCGCAGCAGTTCCTGCAAATCTTCGTTGCGCTCGACAAAATCGATTTCAGAGGTGTTCACAATCAGCAGATCGGAGGAAGTGTAGTGAAAAAAGAAGTGCTCATAGGCCTTGACGACTTCTCCCAGATAGTCCTCGCTCAGGCCGCGCTCGCCGGGGGCGTTTTTCTTTTTGAGGCGCTTCTTGAGCACTTCGGGCGTGGCCTGGAGATAAATCACCAGATCCGGCGTGGGCAATTGCGCGCGGAAGTAGCTGTAATAACGGTTGTAGGTTTCGAGTTCCTGATCATTCAGATTCAGGCAGGCAAAAAGCTTGTCTTTTTCAAAAATAAAATCGCTGACCACGGTTTTCTGCGAACGCGGTCCAAGATCGAGGGAATTTAAGCGCTCAAACCGCCGGATAAGAAAGGTGAACTGCGCCTGAAAACTCGCGCCCTTCTCGCCGTCGTAAAAAGAGCCAAGGAATGGGTTATTTTCACTTTCCGAAACCAGTTGCGCGTTTAAGCGCTCGGCCAGCATGCGGGCCAGCGTGCTCTTGCCCACTCTTATGGGACCTTCAATGGCAATATACCGGGGAAGTTCGAAAAGATTGGCCATGGGCTCTTAGATTGGCAGAATATCCCGGAAGCGGGATGGAAGCAATTGTGTGATGAGTTAACAGCGCAGAGAAGCACGCGGAAGAACCTGGGATGACGCGAACATTTACAATCACGGGGCGATAATTAAGATTCAAGATGATTGGACCCATATTAAGCGCGATTGGAGTGGCCGCGGTGTCGGCCGGGTACCAATCCATGGCGCCGACCGGGCAGTGGTATGGGCGGACGTTTACCGGAGAAAACGGGGCCGAGGCTTCGCTGGCGCTGACTTATGACGATGGCCCCAATGATCCCCACACGCTGCGGTTGCTGGAAGTACTGGCGAAAGAAGAGGTAAGGGCGACATTTTTTCTGATTGGCAGGTATGTGAAGCAGCGGCCAGATATTGTGCGCGAGATCGCGCGCGCGGGGCACGCGATCGGCAATCATACGTTCACGCATCCCAATTTGATTTTTGCATCGGCAGAACAGACGCGACTTGAATTGCAACAATGCCAGGACGCGATAGGAGAGGCTATTGGCGAAGCACCGAAGTTATTTCGGCCGCCGTTCGGTGGGCGAAGACCATCGACACTACGAATTGCCCGCAAGCTTGGATTGGAACCCATCATGTGGAACATCACGGGCTGGGACTGGAACGCACCTCCGGCGACGGCGATTGCGCGCGGATTAAATAGAAAATTGGTTGCCATCGCACCCATGGCTGAAGACTATTACGGAGACAAAATCCGCCAGCGAAAAATGCATAGTGGAGTGATTTTGCTGCACGATGGCGGACATGCCGCCCTCGGCGCCGACAGGTCACAAACGGTGCTGGCGACGCAAGGCTGCATTCCCTATTGGAAGGCCGCGGGGTATAGGTTGGTAACGGTGGCGGAGATGATGGGGTAGGGTTAGGGGTGGGCAAACGAAGGTGCCACCGAGCCAAACGGGCAGACTTTCATCGTAAGAATTCCGCGAAGTGCAAAAGCGGCATGAAGACGCGAGGGATCCTTCGACTGTGCGGATTCATTCGCGGAACGATTGAATCCACTGCGCTCAGGATGACAATGGTGACAGGCCAGCAGGCGGGCGGGGCACCTGCCCAGTCATCTCCTACTCCTCAAATGCTCCAACCGCCGTCAATCACGAACGTTTGCCCGGTGACGAATGCAGACTCGTCTGACGCGAGATAGAGCGCCATGGCGGCGATTTCGTTGGGCTGGCCGAGGCGTCCCATGGGCTGGCGAGCGACGAACGCGGCCCGAACTTTTTCCGCGTCGCCTTGCGCGGTAATTCTTTCAGCCAGCGAAGGCGTATCGATGGTTCCCGGACAAATCGCATTGCAGCGGATGTTGCTGCCGACATAATCCGCTGCGATTGCCTTCGTCAGCCCAATGACCGCGCCTTTGGTTGCTCCGTAGGCCGCGCGGTTGGGTGCGCCTTTAATGCTGGACACGACCGAGGCCATGTTAATGATGGTGCCCTTCTTTTTTGTGGAACTCGCCATCTTGAGCATCGCGGGCAGAAAAGCATGGCACATGCGGTACATGGAGCCTACGTTGAGGTCGAAAGAAAAATCCCAGTCTTTTTCAGAACAGGCAAGCAGATCGCCTTGATGGACGTATCCGGCGCAATTGAAAAGAACGTCCACCGCGCCAATTTCTTCGGCAAATTTTTGAATGGCGGCGTTGTCGCGCACATCGAGAATGCGTGTTTTGATTTCGGGATGCGATTGCGCAAGTTGGTCGAGTGCGGATTGATTGATGTCCGCCGCCCAAACCGTTGCGCCTGATTCCGCAAACAAAATCGCGGAGGCGCGGCCAATTCCCTGCCCTGCGGCGGTGATGACTGCGGTTTTTCCTTTTAGCCTAAATGCCATCCAGTTCCCTCGCGCGCGTCGTTCTTGCTCGAAATCATTCTTCTGCGACCACCGTTTGCTGTTGCTCTCCAAGACCCTCCACGCCGAGGCGAACCACGTTTCCGGCGCGCAAATAGACGGGCGGCTTCTGTCCCAGGCCCACGCCCGGCGGCGTGCCCGTGGAAATCACGTCGCCCGCTTGCAGGCTCATAAAGCGGCTGACGTAGCTCACCAGCTTTTTTACTCCGAAAACCATGGTCTTCGTAGAACCATTCTGATAGCGATGGCCGTCCACTTCAAGCCACAGGCGCAGGTTTTGCGGATCAGGCACCTCATCAACTGTGACCAGCCAGGGACCGATGGGGCCGAATGTGTCGGCGCTTTTGCCCTTCACCCACTGCCCAGTCCCTTCGATTTGAAATGCGCGTTCGGAGACGTCATGAATCACGCAGTAGCCGGCCACGTGGTCCATCGCGGCGCTTTCGGAAATATACTTACCGTCTTTGCCTATCACCACGCCCAGTTCCACTTCCCAATCGAGCTTGGTCGAGCCGCGGGGAATGATGAGATTGTCGTTCGGTCCGCAAATCGCCGATGTGGCCTTCATGAAAATTACGGGCTCGCTGGGCAATTGCATGCCACTTTCAGTGGCGTGATCGGAATAGTTGAGCCCGATGCAGATGAATTTTCCTACGTGGCCCACGCACGGCCCAATGCGGATGTTTGCTGTGACGGCGGGCAGAGTTGCAGGGTCGATGGTTCGTAGTTTTGCGAGGTTAGATGACGAAAGCGTTTCGCCGGAAATATCGGGAGTAACGCCGCTGAGATCACGAATAGTTCCCTGCGCGTCGAGGAGCGCGGGCTTCTCTGCCCCGGCTGCGCCGTATCGCAAAAGCTTCATGCTTTATTTATGTATCACGAATTAGAAGATGAGTGGCTAAGAGCGAGCCGGGCAGTCGGGATTACTGTTTTGGCGGTGCGCCGTCGGGCACGCCGAGACGCGTCGCTGTCCATTGGCCCGTCTTTCCGCGAAAGCCAACGGTTCCGGTGATGGTGTTGCCGTCAACTTTGCCCCGGAACTTGAGTTCATTGGGCGTGAGAGTTATGAAGCGGATGTGTTTGCCGCTGACGAATCCGGAAATTCCGCCGGACTGGTTCGGCCCCTTGAAAGTTCCATGAAGCTGGTTGCCTTCCTGAATGAACTCTACGGTTTTCAGCGCCTCGCGGCCTTCTTCGCTGACCGAGAGAATTGACCAAGTTCCGGTCACGTCCACCTTGGGCGGC
The DNA here is from genome assembly GCA_963702965.1 of Terriglobia bacterium. GTDB lineage: Bacteria > Acidobacteriota > Terriglobia > Terriglobales > Acidobacteriaceae > JAJPHW01. Next base: position 930,412 of record OY969776.1, on the reverse strand, counting down.
TGCAAATCCTCTTGTGCCGGCGCGAGGCCGGCGAGGAGCAACCCCAAAGTTGCGACAAGAAAAAATGATCTTGAAAAGCCTTTATTCATAAATGCTCCTTGGCGACAATCTTTGTCGGACAAACGTTGCCAGACAATCTTGCCGCGACAAATCTTCTCCGACTCTCGCCCTCGCTAATTCTTCGGCGGAAAATCCTTGAACAGTTTGGCAACACCCTTATCGAGCTTGTCGATATCCTTCGGCTCCTTCTTGGAAACCGATTCGGAAATAAATCCCCGCCAGATGAGCGCCTGCGACTTCGCATCAAAAATATCCACGATTAGCGTGCCTTGATTGTAGGAGACCGGTTCCGACCATCCCCGCCATCGCCATCCCGGACCCATGCCGCCATAAAACCTTTCCATCATCGCCGCTTCGCCCGAACTGGTGATGGCGCAGAGTGCGGCGTCGCCGCCCGAGTCGGTGCGCGTCCAGCCCTTCGCCGCAAGCTGTGTGTCAATCGCACCTTTAATGCTGTCTTCCCAGGCGCCGTCGGGGGCGCTGATCTTTTCCCAGGAATAACTCTTGTAAACCGAAAAGTCGGTGTGGGGCGCGTAGTCGCTGGCAATCTGTTGTTGCGCCTGCGCCGCAATCCAACATCCAACTAAAACCGCCGCGATGCCGGTAGCTTTACCAAGACTCTTCATCAGAGATACCTCGATGTCGCATTTTGTAATCGGAACATCTTAATCGCCCGCAAAGATTCTTCGGGAAGATTCTTTGCATCCGCGCCGAGGGGGAGGCGGACCGCGCAGGCGCCAAGCCGTCCCGCAACCTCAAGCTCATTTCTTGAGCTCGGCGGGCCAGTTGGTCATTAACTCGAGCGGGGATTGGACTTCATCATCGGAGTGATTCACCAGTAAGCGCTTTCCGTCGGAAGACGCGTCGAACGAAATCCCGATGCCGGGTGTGCCGGTGTGGAATAGATGCTGAGGTGTACCGACTTCCATCTCCGAGCCTTTCGGGGTTACAGGGCACACGTAAAAATCGCTGGAGAGACTGATGTAGAACAATTCCTTACCGTTGGCGCTCCAGGCCGGATAAGCGCCACCATTGGTTGAAACTCGCCATTTACCTTTTCCCTCCGGGAAACTGGTTATGTAGACTTCCTGCTGCCCCGATTCATCGGAAGAATAAGCTACCCAGCGGCCATCAGGCGAAACACGATAGAGGTAAATGTTGGACTGTGCGGAGGGTGGCTGCACCACCAGAACTGGCTTAGCGTCAACGGCGAGCGCTTTGGTATCGTGAGGGAATTGAAGGGCCGGACCCTGCACGATGGCAACCGGTTTCGCCTCTCCGGCGAGTGGCACCATCCACAGAGAAACCATCTTCTCGCCATCGCCCCAAGTGTAGGTCAGATGTTTTCCATCGGGCGTCCACTGCGGATAGTGGTAATTGTTTTGGGTGGAGATGACGAGTTTTTCGGCTCCGCTTCCGTCAGCGGCCTTGGAGCGAATTTCGACATTGCCGCCGCCTTTGGTCATCTGCGCGGCAAAGAGGAGAGATTTGCCATCGGGTGACCATGACGGCGACTGAACCACTTGCTGGTCGAAAGTGATGCGTGTCTTGGTTTTGCGTTCGAGATCATACGTCCAAATGCCGGAGCCGGCGGCGTACGCGACATGCTTGTTATCCGGCGAGAGGCGCACATCAATGACAATGTTTTCCGCCGGATCGAACGTTGCGAGGGGTTTTCCGCTGCGGTCGAACCAGACCAGGCTGCTTCTCGCAGAAGTTGCATTACCTAGCTGGTAAACCATGAGTCCATTTTGAGAGACGGCGAAAATGCTGCGCCAGACACCGACATCGTCGCGCAGATTATTGACCAGCGGAATTGGCGATCCCGACAGCGTGCCGGATTGCGGATCAAAGGGCTGGGCCACAAGCGCGGTGTTAGCGCGGTAGAGCAGGTAACCCGAGGCATATTGCGCCGCTGACTCGGTGGCGACAATCAGGCGTGACTCCAAATTATCCAACGAGGCATAGTAGATTCCATTTCTTGTGGGATCGCCTCCGCTATGGCTGGTGGCAAGATAAATAAAGTGCTTGCCATCGGGCAGAAACCAGGGCCAGCGCTGGGTATCGTGCCGGGATTTATCAAGTACGGTTGCAGGTTGTGCCGTGCCGCCCTGCGCGCTTACTTTGCTCAGGGCGCCCAGAAAATCGCCCGCAAAGACAATCACGCCAGTCGAACCCCAGCTGCCGCCGCGCGCGTTAGGGGCATCAGCTAAAACGGCCACCGGGCCGCCGGAGGCAGGAATCGTGGCCACCTTCCCGTTGGCAAAGAAACCGATATTGCGGCCATCCGGCGACCAGAAAGGATGAGAAGCGCCGTTGGTGCCATCCAGCTGCTGCGCCGTGTTGCTGTTCAACGGGCGGACCCACAACAATTTCGTATCGCCGGAGTGGGCCACGAAAGCGAGCTTGTCGCCCTGTGGCGAAAGCACGGGCATGCCGCCGTTATCCCCCGTGGTGTCCATGGCAAATTTGTCGGGCGGAGGTATTTCGGCGTGGAGCGATACTTGTTCCACGGTCGATTTTGCCCAGCGGTATCCTGCGAATGCCGCGACGGCGAGAAGCGCGAACACGGCCGGGATGAGCCAAGCCAGACTGGATCCATCTAACTGTCGAGAATTCTTCGAAGGATCGGGCTGCGATGAATCGGACAGCCAACGAAGAGCTTGAGCAACATCATGCGCGGACTGGAAGCGATCGGCGGCATCTTTGGCCAAACATGCACGCACTATACGGTCCAGAGCGGCTGGGACATTCGGCTGACTCGCGGCAATGGGCTCGGGGTCTTTTTCCAAAATGGCGGTGAAGACGCCCAGCTGCGATTTGCCTTCAAAGGCTTTGTGGCCCGTGATCATTTCATAGAGAACACAGCCGAAGCTGAAGATATCGCTGCGAGCGTCGGCTTCGGCCCCTTGTAAAAGTTCCGGCGCCATGTACTGAAAAGTGCCGACGATCATCCCTTTCTGCGTCAGGGGTGACGCCGCCGAGGTGAGCGCGGCCAGATTCATGGTCGGCGTGGAAGGCGTAAACGGACCGACTGATTGCGAAGGGATGCCCATTTCCGGCTTCGCCAGACCGAAATCCATCAGCTTGGCGCCCGCCTTGGTCAGCATAATGTTGGCCGGCTTCAGGTCGCGATGGATAATCCCCTGCTGGTGTGCTTTCTCCAGCGCCTGCGCGATTTCGATTGCAATCTTTAACACTTGATCAAGAGGCAGCGGGCCTTTCGCCAAGCGCTCGGCGAGTGTCTGCCCCTCGAGATATTCCATCACGAGGAAGTTTGTGCCATCCTGCGAGCCGATGTCGTAAAGCGTGCAGATGTTGGCATGTTGCAGCCCGGAAATGGCTTTAGCTTCGCGCTCCATGCGTTGCTTTAATTCGGGGTCCGCGGAGAGGTGTGAAGGCAAAACCTTGATAGCAACGGTGCGGTCGAGCCGGGTGTCTTTGGCACGATAAACCTCCCCCATACCGCCCGCGCCGAGCGGCGACTGGATTTCGTAAGGACCGAGTTTCGTGCCGGCGGTTAACAACAGATCGCTCGCTTCTCTCGGGATTTCGCGTGCCCGCAAACCGGCTCAACCTCACCCATGCCACCCGCGCCCAGCGGCGACTGGATTTCATAAGGCCCGAGTTTCGTGTCAGGGTTCAAAGCCATGTGTGGGCGCAATTATAGCCTGCGCCACGCCATTTTTTGGCCATAAACTAAGCTCAATGGAGGCGTTGTCTCCCCCCGCGTTTAGATTTATCTTCGTTCGTACCACCCCCAAAAGGCTGCCCCACCATTTCGCTTCCTTTGCGAAAGAGTGGAGGCAATGGGCTCGACGCAGCCAACCCTGTCCGGCGGGACAGGATGTGTACAATCGTCGAAGGAGAAATACCCGAACTCGAAAATCAGGAGACAGCCTTTTTGAAGCGTACGCGCGTAGCCCTCCTCCCCTTATCTTTGTTTCTTTTCGCATTTCTCCCGCCTTCGCGGGCGCAAATCGACGACGCCACCCGGAAGTTGTCTCATGACATTTTTAAACAGCTGATCGAAATCAACACGACAGATTCGGTGGGAAACGTGACCACCGCGTCCAAAGCTATGGCACAACGCTTTCGCGAGGCGGGCTTCGCCGAATCCGATTTGCAGGTTCTCGGCCCCAACGACCGCAAGAAAAACCTCGTCGTCCGCTTGCACGGAACGGGCAAACACAAACCGCTTCTGCTCATTGGACATCTCGATGTGGTGGAAGCCAATCGCGAGGACTGGACGACCGATCCCTTCGCCTTCATTGAGAAAGACGGCTTCTACTACGGGCGTGGCACGCAGGACATGAAAAGTGGCGATGCCATCATGGCCACTACCCTCATCCGCTTTAAGAAGGAGGATTACACTCCCGACCGCGACATCATTCTTGCGCTGACGGCGGACGAAGAAGGGGGCAAGTCGAACGGGGTTGACTGGTTGTTAAAAAACCACCGGGAACTCGTCGATGCCGAAATGGTTTTTAACCAGGACGGCGGCGGAATTCTGAGCGATCACGGCAAGCCAGCGATCATGACGGTGGACGCGACCGAAAAACTTTATGCTGACTTCCAGCTTTCGGCCACTAATCCCGGCGGCCATAGTTCTCTGCCCAGGCCGGACAATGCCATCTATTCGCTCGCGAATGCACTCACCCGGCTGCAGCGCTACCGGTTCCCATTCGAGCTGAATGACGTCACGCGCACCTATTACGAGCGCATGATGAAAACTGAAACGCCGGAACGCGCCGCGGACATCGGAGCAATTCTGAAGACGCCACCGGACGCCGCGGCAGTGGCGAGATTGTCCCGTGATCCGATCGATAATTCCACGACACACACAACTTGTGTTGCAACGCGCCTCAACGCGGGACACGCGAACAATGCGCTGCCACAGCGCGCCGAGGCAATTGTGAACTGCCGTATTCTGCCGGGACACTCGGCGGAAGAGGTCCGGCAGGAGTTGATCAAAGTTTTTGCAGATCCTGAAATTACCGTGCGCTATGTTGACGCGGTCGGCAACGTTTTTGACAGCGCTTCCGGTCGAGAGAGCTTCCCGCCTCCGCCGCTGCGGCGGGACGTTTTTGACCCTCTGGAGAAAATCACCGCTGAGATGTGGCCTGGAATACCGGTCATTCCCGATATGGCGACCGGAGCTTCTGACGGCGTGTACACCATGGGAGCGGGGCTGCCCACCTATGGAATCTCAGGAATTGCGATCGATCGCGACGATATTCGCGCCCACGGTCGCGATGAGAGGCTCGGCGTCGATTCCTATTACCAGGGTGTCGATTTCTACTATCGTTTCTTGAAAGCTGTGACCTCGGAATAAAAAATGCGTCATCTAGGACGCAAGACTTATCGAGGGCACCCACAGCGTCTCAATAGACGGGGAACTCAAAGGCCGGGCCACCCGCCGAAGAAAAAGAATTGGGGTCACTCCCGTCTATCCTCGGATTTGTCCGCTAAAACTAAATACGATAAGTTCTATCCCCGCTTTGCTGACTTCTTCTTGACAGTGGGTTCTGGCGTAGCGTTCTTCGCGGCGGTGTTGGCGCGCTCTTGGAGCGCGACCTGGACCACGCGCAGCATGTCGTCCCAGGGAGCGGGCTTGCCCGTCCAGATTTCGAATTGCCGCGCCGCCTGCTGCACAAACATTTCCATGCCGGGGATGGTCTCGGCGCCCTTGGCCTTCGCCAGCTTCATAAATTTCGTCTCGATGGGGTCATAAACCATGTCGAAGACGTAGCGGGCGTTGATTTCGTTTTCATTGAGCGGAGAATCTTTCAGATTTCCCATGCCCACCGGAGTCGCGTTAATGATGACGTCGAAGGCGTACTTCTTGAGGTCCGCCCGCTTGATGGATTTGGCGTGCGCCGAGCGCGCCAGCTTTTGCGCGTGTTCCGCAGTGCGGTTCATGATGAAGACTTCCGCGCCGCGTTCTTTTAATCCGTAAACTGCTGCGCGGGCTGCGCCACCCGCGCCAATCACCAGAATCTTTGCGCCGTCAATGGTGATGCGCTGCTCCAGTGGGCGCACCACGCCCGCCGCGTCAGTATTAAAGCCGTAGAGTTTGCCATCTTGCGCTCGCACCACCGTGTTGCACGCGCCAATCTTCTGCGTGTGCGTATCGGTGTTGTCGAGGTGCTCCATGATCGCCTGCTTGTAGGGCATGGTGATGGAGAGACCGTGCAATGGAATGTCCCGAATGCAGGCCAGCAGGTCTTTCATCTTGCGCGCATGCAGCGCGACGTAAACTCCGTTTACGTTTTCGCGGCGCAAGGCGACATTCATGATTGCGGGAGAGAGCGATTGGGCCACGGGATCGCCTGCAACTCCGTACACGCGCGTGGCGGCATCGACCGATTCAATCCGGTAGGTGCTGTTGAGTTCCTGCGCGGTGACTTGTCCGGGAGCGGTTTTCTCGTCGGGGCTGACCGCCGCGAAAGTGAACACGCTGCCTGCACGCACACCTAACAGGCGACTCGGCACGCCTTGTTCACCCATGCACAAACCGATCAATGAATATTGATGGCTATGTTTTTCGAGAAACTTCATCATCACGACGTTGTCGTAAAGAGAGGTGGCGGTGCTGACAATCTTGTAATAGTCCGCGGGAATTTTGACCATCTTTTCGAGCGTGTGATCAAGGTCTTTGGTGGCGTGAAAGTCGTGATGCGAAAGAATGAGCGCGCCGCTCTCGCGCAGGGCTTGCACTTTAGCTGGCTTGCACTTGGTGGCGCTCTCGACTTCCATATCCACGAGCTGGCAGCCGGCACCGGAAACTTTGGTCAGGATGTCGAGCTGGGCTTCGGCCGTTCCCTTGAACTTGCCGCCGTGGCTCGCCCTTCGGCAGGTGCCGATGGCGATAACGTGGGGGTGGTAGTTCAGGAATTCCTTGATCTTGCCGACCGCGAGGGCGGGCTTGGGAAGGTAATCTAACCTGAACTCAATAAAGGTGTTATCGCGAACCAGGGCCTCGGCCTTTTCGACCATGTCGGCCGGATCGGCACCGGTCACTGCCACGCATACACGCGGCAACCGCAGGGCCCGGAGGCGGGCCAGAGAGTTTTTTAATATAGCTTCCATGTAAGAGGCAGTCCGCGAGATATTACAAGGCTGTAAGTCTAGATGCAACAGGGGATTAACATAATTTTCGAGAAATCCGCTCGAATAAACTTTTATCCCACCCCGACCATCACTCTCGTAACTTGCATGGGGTGACCCCTGCTTGGTACTGTCCAACCTGAAAGCCCTTTATTTGCCGCACTTAGCGGGGATTCGGCGGGCGGCACAGGGCGCGGATTCGGAGGTTTTAACCTATCATGAAGAAAACAGGACTATTGTTGTCCTTGTCTTTAACCTTGACCTTGGCGCTGGGCCTGACTGCGATGGCGCAGAGTAATTCGGCTTTGGCCCCTGAAGCGACAGCCACGCCTGCTCCCGACGGCACAGTTTTGACCTCGGTGAGCTTTCCGGTGGAACGCATCATCACGCCGACGGTGGCGGACCTGAATTGCGCGGGATTTATTAATCCGAAGCTATTGCCCAATGTGAATTATGTGATTGGGGGGTTGCAAACGCCCACTACGACCCAGTTCGGCAATGGCGACATGATTTATTTGACTGGCCCCGGCTACCAAACCGGCCAGCAGTACATGATTGTTCGGGAGTTGCAGGACCCGAACCGCTATGAGCTTTATACGGGGCAGCATGCGCAATTGAGGCAACTCGGCCAGCCGTATGCCGAGCTGGCGGTAGTCAAGGTAATTGACACGCGAAACAAGAGTGCAGCTATCGGGCAGGTGGTCTCCGGTTGTTCTCCGGTGGTGCCGGGCGACGTTGCGATTCCCTACGTGGAGAAACAGGCGATCGCGTTCCATCCGCCGATTCGCTTTGACCGCTTCGTTCCGGCGACGCACAAGACCAGCGGACGCATCGTGCTGGCGAAGGAGTTCGACTCTGAACTGGGCAACGGCGGCAAAGTTTATATGAATGTCGGCGCCAACCAGGGCGTGAAAGTGGGCGACTACTTCCGCGCGGTGCGCAACTACGACGCCGACCTGCACGACGCGGTGGATTCGCTCTCGTTCAAAGCGTCCATCAGCGAAGACACACAGAAGAAGAATGCCGCCATTGAACCCAACATGTTTACCAAGACGGGTGGGCCGGTGATTCGCGTACGTGATTTTCCGCGTCGCGCGGTGGGCGAGATTGTGATTCTTGAAACCACAGCTACGACTTCGACTGGCATGATCGTCTTCGCGATGGAAGACATTCACGTTGGCGATGGCGTGGAACTGGACGACACAACGACAACAACCGCCAGCAATTAGATTTTGGCGTAACTTTCAATCTTCGTGGATCGGCCCGCCGGGAGGGAGCGCAAGCTTCTTCCCGGTTTTGTTTTGTAGGAGGGGCTGGCGCTTCTTGGGTTGTTGAGGCCGTCGGCCGAGCGGGTCAATCCAAACAGCAGATTCCTCGTCGCTTCGCTCGCTCGGAATGACAAGGGTTAGAGTTAGGCGCTACGCGCAAGATCCCTCGGCCCGCAGGTGAAAGCGCGGCCCTTCGGGATGACACCGTCGTCAGGATGAGCGAAAAAAAAGTTAGTGGCGGGGAGAGAGCAGGGTAAGAATTTCGCGGAGGCCCTGGCGAATGGGTTTGAGATCGGCAGCGACGGCGGCGGGAAAAGGCAACGCGGGCTGGCGCTTGTCGGTTTTAATTTCGGCGCGAAGATGCTGACGCGCGCCGGCGATGGTAAATCCTTCTTCGTAGAGAAGTGTCTTGATGCGAAGAACGTTCTCGACATCTTTTTTGCGATACATGCGCTGACCGGTGCTGCCCTTGACGGGCTTGATCTGGGGGAATTCGGTTTCCCAGAAGCGCAGGACGTAAGGCGGGAGGCTGCAGAGCTCCGAGACTTCGCCAATGCGGAAGTAAAGCTTCTCCGGAATCATGACATCGTCGGAGGTGTGCAGATGAGGCTTAGCGGCGGCGGATTTTGCGCGCGGGCTCATGAAGTATGTATCAACCTCGGCGGCTCAAACTTGGTGAACGAGCCCGAGAGTGCCACTCCAGTATGGCAGCGCGGCGGGCGGTACGCCAGAAAAAATCGCAGCGTGTTTTGGCTGCGCGCCAGCCGCGCAAGATTTGCAAGCGAAAAGCCTCTCGAGAGGTGCTTCCCCCGAGAGGCTGGAAAACTCGAAAGTTCATGCGGACAGGAGGTCCGCGAACTTGTTAGTGCTTCTTTTTCTTGGCCGCTTTTTTCTTGGTCGCCATGGTTAAGTCTCCTCCGTTAGAGTTTTTAATTTTCCCTTGAACCGCTGAACGCAAATGCAATGCGCTCAGTGGTGGCAACAAAATTGCCACCACAAGATATTGCGCATTGTTATTGCATATGTCAATAGAATTCTAGAGTCGCGGGCCAAGCGAGCATGGGTTTTGAGCATGATTTCCACAGCGACCTAAAATCGGGGGCGCGCAAAAGCGAACCAAATTTTAGAAATCGGGACAAGATGTTTAGGACTTGCGTAGAAGGGGTATTGACTTCCGGTCGCATTGCGTTCAGTATCTACGCGCCGCGATAGTAGGCGCCTAACCCGGTTATCGAAAGGTATCGAATTGGTTCGCAAACTTTCGCGGCGGCAACACGGGCCCCTTCGTAAAAAAAACAATAAGGAGAGTTAGAAAGACATGAGAAGAAGAGTTCGTTTCTACCATCTACTCGTTGCACTGACTATGGTATCTCTCTGTGGCCTTGGATCGTTTGCGCAAAACGCTGCGGTGCGCGGCCGTTATGTGGTGATGCCGCCGCACCTGCGGGATGATGTGCCTCCGCCTGCGACATCGCTGCAAACCTGGAATGGCAGCTTCAGTTATGGAGGCTCGAATTACACCTACAACATGGTGGGTACGGCGCCGTCAACGAACACGTCCACCACGGTGCAGGTTTATATCATTCCGGTAAAGATTGTCATCACGGCCCGGCGTGGGGGAACGAAAACAACGTTCGACCCGGCGCATGTGCTCTCGAACGGAAATACTGTAACGCAAAACACAGTAGCGTCGCCGATTTTCGACGCCACGACGACCTATACGCAGGGCGGCGTGAACGTGGGTACGACACAGTATGAAGACGCTTACCAGAGGGCGAATTTCTGGGGTACGGTGAAAACCGACACCAGCTATCACGTTCTGCTCGGCGGCCCAATCGTGGAAACAGAGCAGACCTTGAGTCCGTCGTCGACGTATGGAAAAACTGGCTCGCCGTTTGGATTTACGGCGGGACTGGTGGACATCAACTGGTTTGACTCGCAACTGCCGACTCTGATCAATAAATTCGGAATTGGACCCAACGCGTTTCCAATCTTCCTCACTTACGACGTTTACCTGACACAGGGCGGCCAGTGCTGCATCGGCGGCTACCACAGCTCGGAAGGCAGCATCAGCAATCCGCAGTCGTACGCGCACGCGACGTATGTGGACCATCCTGGCGACTTCGCGCAGGACGTTTCCGCGCTGTCGCACGAAGTGGGCGAATGGATCGACGATCCACTGGTGGTCAACGTCAACGGTAACAATACACCTTGCGGAATTCTGGAGGTGGGCGATCCACTCGAAGGCAACGCGAACTACGGAGGGTATCACTACGTTCTGCACGGGTTCACCTACAACCTGCAAGACCTGGTCACGCTGCCGTATTTCGGCGCGCCGACGAGCACCTCGGTGAACGGATGGCTTAGCTTCCAAGGCGAGTCGCTGGGGGTTTGCTCGAACGGCAGTTAAATCCTCACACGAAACCGCCAAGCCCGCTTCGAATCGAGGCGGGCTTTTTATTTGCGGAAGGTGGAGGTGTTTTGCCATTCGTCGTTGATTGCTTTACCTTGCAAATGGAGGGGATCCCTTGGCAAAAATTGTGGGTCGCAATGCGTGAACGAGTTGGCGGCTTGAGCCATTCGATGAGAACGCGTGCGGCGTGTGCACTGCTGACAGGCTTGGCTGCGCTTGCCTTGACATCTTGCGGCGCGCCGGGCATTCCACAACCGCCATCGCTTCATTTGCCGCAGCCAGTGACGGATTTGCACGCCATCCGCAAAGGCGACAAGGTTCGCCTGGCGTGGAGTGTGCCGGATCGCACTACGGATGGGCAGTTGATCAAGCAGATGGGGCCGACTCAGATCTGCCGAGGCGCAGAAGCACAGCTGGCGCAATGCGGAACTCCTGTGGGTGAAGTGGCGCCGCCGGTTGCTACTCCGGCAGAGAAATCAAAACAGAAATCCGGTGCGAAGATAACGCAGGAATTTGTGGATGTCTTGCCATCGGCATTGATGAAGAATGACGCGGCGGCGGAGGTTACTTATGCGGTGGCCGTCCTTAATACGAATGGCCGTAGCGCGGGATTGTCGAACGAAGCGAGGGTGCCCGCGATGCCGACGATCGCGCCACCACAGCTTCATGCCGAGATCAGCGCGGAAGGCGTGGAACTTACAGCGACTTCTTTGAACGCACCCGTCGCGGCCGCCGGCTTGCACTATTTTTTTCGTATTTACCGGCAGGAAAAAGGCGGTGACATGAGTTCTGTCGCGGGCGAGGTTCCGTGGAGCGATTCGCTGGAGTATGTTGATCACGCGTTTACTTGGGAGAAGAGCTATTTGTACCGCGTGACCGTGGTGACGGCGATTAGCGGAGCAAAGCCACCGGAAATGTTCTTGGAAGGCGACGATTCATCGCAGGTTGAAATCTTCGCGCATGATGTTTTTCCGCCGGCGGTACCTTCGGGACTGCAGGCCGTGTTTTCAGGCGAGACACAGCCTTCGGTCGATCTGGTGTGGTCGCCTGACGCGGACGCTGACCTGGACGGATACAACGTCTATCGCAGCGAGGACGGCGGGGCGGTGGTGAAGATCAATTCGCGTTTGATCAAGACGCCGGCGTTTCGTGATACGGGCGTCAAGTCAGGGAAAACCTATTCCTACGCAGTTTCGGGAGTGGACGTAAGGGGGAATGAAAGTGAGCGGTCGAAAGAAGCGAGCGAGAGCGTGCCGTAAGGATTTATCTTTTCAGTCGGACTTGCACGCGGGTTCCTTCGGGCAACTGGCCGTCGAGAATTTCGATTTTCCCGTCGCGGACGATACCGTTGAATTCCTGTTTCGCGGGAGCGGCCAGAGGCGGCGGAGCTGAACTTCGTCCCATGCCTTTATCCATAGCGGCATTGGCGAGGGCATCGGCTTCCTGATTTTTTCCGCGAAGAACGTGGCCGATGGAAAACCAATCAAGCTTTGCAATTAATTCCTTGGCGCGCGCGTGTAGATCCTGAAGCGCGGTATTCTTTACCTTGTAAATCCCTTTAATCTGACGAACCAATAATTCAGAATCGCTGATGACTTTGAGCGCTGAATGATTGTGGTTGGTCGCATACTCGAGGGCGGCGATGAGGCCCTGATATTCGGCGACGTTGTTGGTTTGGTGGCCGAGATATTCGCTGAGCGCAGCTACTTTCTTGCCAGTTTCATCCTGGATGACCACGCCGTATCCCGCGGGACCGGGGTTTCCGCGCGCGCCACCGTCGCTGAAGGCGACGAGATATTTCTCCGGGGGAGTTTCGCGGAGCTCGAAAAGATTTCGATTTGCAGGCGTGGGCATGGTGCGATTCTAATGCATGGCGATGGGCGTCATTTCCCGGCGGCGAGGCGCGTTGCCAAACGTGGCGGGAGATTCGCCGCAATGATGCGCTCCTGCGCTTCCTGCAATTTATAAGGGACGCGGCAATAGGTCACGATGCGGGTCGCGGTGTCGTAAAGGGCAAAGGCGGCGCGCCAATCGCCATCCCGTGGCTGACCGACGGAGCCGGGATTGACCATGTAACGAAACTCGCTCCGAATGGGAAGCTCGACGGTTTCGGCTTGGCCGACAGTTTTGTAATTCGGGTAGAAGCCTTCACTTTGTTTGCCCGCGGGATCGATACTGGCGACGAAACAGCCTTGTAAATGTGTATGGCCGAAGAAGGTGAGAGGAACCGCCGATTCCTCCAACAGGCGCATGGCCTCGGGAGGCGAAACCACGTACTCGTCTTCGTCCGCGGGCGAGCCGTGAACGAATTGGACACCTTCAACGCCTTCCATCGTGACCGGACCATGGGGTAAAGACCGCAGCCAATCGAGGTTTTCAGGCGTTAGTTGATTGCGGGTCCATTCGACGGCGGCGGAGGCAATGGGATTGAAATCCAGAGTGTCCATGAGGCCGCACACAGCTTTGTCGTGATTGCCCCGCACAAATAATTGGCCGAGGGTACGCGATTGGGCAATGACTTCGTTGGGGCTGGCGCCGTAGCCGACGACATCACCAAGGTTCATGACGAGATCGTGAGCGGGAGCGGCTGCCAGACACGCTTCCAGAGCTTCGAGATTGGCGTGAATATCAGATAACAGAAGAATGCGCACACTTCACCGGCACGAATCCTGCATAAGTCGGATCAGCTAAACATGGATTAGCAAAACACTGGATTATAGATGAAGGAGGCAGGGTTGCGTTGCCTCACAGATGGTTTACTACGGGGCAACGGGCCCAATGTCCGGGGGAAATTTGCGCGAGCGGAGGTAATATTCGCGAACACTGGGCCACAGGAAATTCGCAGCGCGGCTCGAAGGGGCAGCCGGGAGGCATTGAGTTGGCTTCGGGAACCGAGCCCTCGATGGTGCGCAAGGGATGAGCGCGATCGGTCTTGAGCGTTGGCACAGCGTTTAAGAGTCCGCGAGTGTAGGGGTGTGCTGGCGCGTGAAAAATATCCTGCTTGCTGCCTACTTCAACAAGGTGGCCGGCGTACATGACGGCGATGCGATCAGCGACTTGCGAAATGACGGCGAGATCGTGGGAAATGAAAAGCATGGTGAGGCCGAATTTGACCCGAAGCTCTGCCAATAGGTCGAGGATCTGCGCTTGTATGGTGACGTCAAGGGCTGTGGTCGGCTCGTCTGCAATAAGCAGTTGCGGGCGGTTGGCGATGGCCATCGCAATCATGATGCGCTGGCGCATGCCACCGGAAAGCTGATGAGGATAATCCCGCGAGCGGCGCTCGGCATCGGCGATAGCCACATCGCGCATGGACTCGACAGCGAGCGTTTGTGCTTCTTTCTTTGAGATCGCCTGATGTGCGCGGATGGCTTCGGCAATCTGATCGCCCACGCGCATCACGGGATTTAGCGCAGTCATCGGCTCCTGAAAAATCATGGCAATGCGGGAGCCTCGAAGGCGACGCATGTCTTCGGTATTGAGTTGCATCAGATCCTGCGTTTCATTCCCTGTCGCGAACAAAATTTGTCCCGAACACCGCGCCTGAAAGGGCAGCAGGCGCATGATGGCGAGCGAACTCACTGACTTGCCTGAGCCTGATTCGCCGACCAAACCCAAAACTTCGCGCGGCGCAAGTGCCAGGCTAAGATCCGCAACCGCGAGTCTTCCCGAGGGGCCAAATCCAACAGAAAGATCGCGAATTTCGAGGAGAGGAGCCAAGTGGGTATGGTAGCAGCAGCGTCATGGCGGGAGCTGCAAAACTATTCACATTGACAGTTCGGCCGCAGGGCAGTATCTTCGACTGGCGTTGCAACTACCGTTCTCGTTGTCGTTCCGGATTTCTCCCTGCTCGGGCGCGACAAGCTTCGCAAATCTGAAGAATCCTGACCGCTGAGGAATCCATGAATCGCATTGCTGCTGTTTTATTTTGCTGCACATTCGCATTGTTCGCCATCGCCGCCCAAGCGCAAGTTACGCTCACGGAAATCAGTTCGGATCCGTTTACGGTCGGGCCCGGCCAGCACGCAACGGAAGTTGAGCCGCATGTGCTCGCGCATGGTGCCACTCTGGTGTCCGCATTTCAAACTGGGCGAATTTCTCCGGGCGGTTCGACCGATATCGGCTGGGCCACATCTACCGACGGCGGGGCAACTTGGTCGCATGGATTTTTGCCGGGCCTGACCACCGGGGAAGGCAGCGGACCTTATGGGGCGGCGAGCGACCCCGCGGTCGCCTATGATCCGAAACACAACGTCTGGATGATTGCTTCCCTGCCCGTGGCTAACTTTCAGACTCCGGCGGTCGTGGTCAGCCGTTCTACCGATGGTGGCTTGACCTGGCAGAATCCGGTCAACGTTGATGCGACCGCCGCGAGTTCCGATAAGAACTGGATTGCGTGCGACATGACGGCGACCAGCAAGTACTACGGCAATTGCTACGTGGAATGGGACAACCCCGATACTGGCGACGGAATTCTGATGAGTACATCGACGGACGGTGGCATGACTTGGGGCGCACCGAAGAGCACGGCGGACCATGCCTTTGGCATTGGCGGACAGCCGCTGGTTCAACCGAATGGCAACGTAATCGTCCCGATTGAAACCAACGGAATGTCGGTATTCGGCTCAACCAATGGAGGAGCAAGTTGGACGCGCACTCTGACGTTTGCCAACATTCAGACGCATGGTGATGCAGGTGGGATTCGCAGCGGGCCTCTGCCTTCTGCCGCGATGGACGGCGCGGGCAATATTTATGTGGTGTGGGAAGATTGCCGCTTCCGCACGAGTTGCTCGACGAATGATTTGGTGTACAGCGCGTCGAAAACTGGCGTGCATTGGAGCGCCGTCACACGCGTCCCAATTGATCCAACCAACAGCACGGTGGACCACTTTATTCCCGGCATTGGGATTGACCCGGCCACATCGGGCGCGGACGCGCATATTGGGATTCATTATTACTACTATCCGAAGAGCAGCTGCACGACATCGACGTGCCAGCTTTATGTTGGCTTTATTTCGTCCGCCAACGCGGGTACGACGTGGAATGCTCCGGTTACTCTGGCTGGCCCGATGCAGTTGAGCTGGCTGCCGAATTCTCAGAATGGCCTGATGGTAGGCGACTACATTGCAACGGCCTTCACCAACGGCACGCCCTACGGTGTGTTTGCCGTTGCGTCGGCAAAGAGTGGCTCCAAATTTGACGAACCCATGTTCACTGCGCAGGGCTTGACGGCGGCGCAAGTGGGACCGCAATTCTCGGCGGCGGCAGATAAACCGTTGCATCATCTCTCTGATCCGGTGGAATTCGACCATCCGGAAAAGGGCATCTACCCTCCGCTGCGCCAAGCCAAGAAGAGCGCGAAGAAGTAGAGCTGTTCCGCACGAAGCCGCCGGTGATGAACTGGCGGCTTTTTATTCCGCTAAAACCGGCTTCCAGCAGGGATTTCGCTGGATTTTCCACATTCCGTCGAAAGAGGCGATTTCGTTTTGTTCATTACCGGATATCGAAAAACTCGATAAAATTGCGGATTCGATCGCGACGGCGAACGGGTGTTGCACCATAATCTGGCATCCCGCTGTGCAGGCCGTGCACCTCGCTCGATTCAAACGAGATAGATCTTGATAATTCTCATTGACTCCAGAATTGGTTGCGGTAAAACAAACTCGTTCTTTGGCATGTTCAGAAGTTTTCCCAGTTGGCGCTGAGTCCGGGGCTCAAGCAGGATCACTCAAGCGGCATCGCAAGATGAAAAGCAAGAGAGGGTCAGCAAGGGTCAAAGCAAAGCGCTGGTTGAGGCGAACGAGAACACAAGTCAAAGGCAGGATAGAGTCCCGAGGCGTTGAACTGGTTTATCCGGTTGGCGGTGAGCCCGGAGCCCAAGCTTAGATCGCGCTTCACATACCCGAAAGGGCAGTGAAGAATGAAGGTCGGCAAGGGTCAAACGCGAGCTACTGGCCGAGACGAATGAGTTCCACACCACCTCGGGACTCTTAATTTTTGTACTTGCCTTGATCTCCCCTCGCGGGCAGACCTGCCGTGTTTCTTCTCTTGCTACAATTCCTCGTCATGCAAACGGCAGAAGTCGTCATTATCGGCGGAGGAATTGTCGGCTCGAGCATCGCCTACCATCTGACGGCCGCAGGATGCCGGAACGTGTTTGTGCTGGAACGAGAGACCGCGCAGGGCAAGGGGTCCACGGGAAAGAGCATGGGCGGGGTGCGGGCGCAGTTCGCGACCACGGTGAACATCAAGATGTCGCTCTACTCGATTCCGTTCTATTCGAGGTTCGAGGAACGGCTGGGACATCCTTCGGGATATCGCCCGCAAGGCTATTTATTTTGCGCGACGAACGAAAAGCATCTTGAGTATTTGCATGCCAATTATGCAAGACAAGTGGAAGCTGGACTGAAGAATGCGGAGATAGTCTCAGCAGACTATATTTGCGGCGAATTCCCGCAGCTGCGGACCGAAGACATTGTTGGAGGGAGTTTTTGTCCGACGGATGGGTTCGTCGACCCTTATAGCGCAATGATCGGATTCATGAATTGGGCGATCGATCATGGGGCGACGCTATTGAAGAACGCGGGGGTTGAGAGCATTGCGCGTCAGGAATCAGCCGGTTTATTGTTGAAACGATCGAAGGGTTCGATTTCTACGCTGATTGTTGTGAATTGTGCTGGGGCATGGGCAGCGTCGATCGCGAAGATGCTTGGGATTGATCTGCCGGTCGAACCGTTGCGCCGCATGTTGGTACCCACCGAGCCGTTCGATGAATTTCCGCACACTGCGCCCATGATCATTGATATGTCGAATGGATTTCATTTCCGTCCGGAAGGACGAGGATTTTTGCTGGCGTGGAACGATCCGACAGAAACGCCCGGATATAAAACTGATTTTGATCCCGCATTCGTTGAGAAGATTCTTACGCGCGCCGCGGATCGAGTGCCGGCATTTGAAAACGTCGCTGTGAATTCCAAGCGCGCCTGGGCTGGGCTTTATGAAATGACGCCTGACCACCATCCGATTCTGGGTGAGGCGCCGGGAATCCCGGGATTTTTTCTGGCCAACGGATTTAGCGGCCACGGCGTGATGCACGCGCCCGCGACCGGGAAAATTTTGTCGGATTTAATTCTGCATGGGAAAACGGATTTGATTGACGCGCGGTTGCTCGATCTTTCCCGCTTCGCCGAAGGGCGCATGATCGAAGAGACGGCGATACTGTAAGATTCTTCGCAATCAATTCATGTCCATTCGCGAAACCAATTACTGGCAGACGACGGTGGATAAGCTGCCGATTGCGACTTCTGGCGCGTTGCCTGAGAGTGTCGACGTCGGCATTATTGGCGCGGGATTCACCGGACTCTCTGCTGCGCGTACGTTGGCTAAGCGCGGCGCGAATGTTGCTGTCCTCGAAGCGGAAATGATTGGGTGGGGAGCGAGTTCGCGCAATGGCGGGATGGTGCTGACAGGGCTGAAGCTGGGCGTGAACAAGCTGATTTCGATGTATGGACGTGAACGCGCGCAGCGCATGTATACGGCATCGCTGGCGACGATTGATTGTGTAGAGCAGATCGTTCGCGAAGAAAATATTGCCTGCGATTTTTCGCGCTGTGGCCATCTTGAAGTCGCCTGCAAGCAGAAGCACTTCGACCATTACGCGCGGCAAGTTGAAGTCATTGCCCACGAGTTCAACCATTCACTGAGAATTGTTCAGCGGAATGAGTTGCCGGCTGAGATCGGGTCATCGATTTATTACGGTGGCATGGTGGATGAAGTCAGCGCTGGATTGAATCCGGCGCGTTATGTGGCCGGGCTTGGGCAAGCGGCCTTGAAAGCGGGGGCGAAGATTCATGAACGGACACGGGTGACGCAGATTCAGAGAGAATCGCGCAACGGCATACAGGGATGGCGACTGAGTACCTCCGGCCCACCTCTCGCAAAAGACGCGAGAAATGGGGCACCCACGTCGGGAGCTTATTCGAAGCAAAGTCTCTGGGCACGGGATGTTTTCGTGGCCACGAGTGGGTATACTTCCCGCGCCACGCCTGCACTCCAGAAAAAAATTATTCCTATCGGGTCTTTTATTATTACGACGCAAGTGCTCTCTGAGGCGCTGGCCCGCGAACTCAGCCCGCGCAATCGCATGATCTACGACTCCAAGAATTATCTTTACTACTACCGACTCACGCCCGACCGGCGCATGTTGTTTGGCGGGCGCGCGGCGTTTTTTCCAGAAACCGAATCCACCATTCGCGAGAGCGCGGAGATTCTGCGCCGCGGGATGATCGACGTCTATCCGCAATTGCGCGATACGAAGATCGATTTCGTCTGGGGAGGCACGCTCGATTTCGCTTTCGACATCATGCCCCACGCCGGGCAACTCGACGGCATCTATTATGCGCTCGGGTATGCCGGACATGGCGTCGCCATGGCCACTTGGCAGGGACAAAAAATCGCCGAACTCATCGCCGGAGACAAGCCCGACAATCCTTTCGTCGGCATTCCTTTTCCCGGCGCGCCCCTCGGTCTCTACAACGGCAAACCGTGGTTCCTGCCGTTCGCGGGCGCGTGGTACAAGTTTTTGGATTGGGTGGGCTAACGAAGGACATTGTGGATAAGGAGACGTTTCATGATTTCGAAGATCGCCTTGTCTCATTCTCTTGGGCAGCTCGTTAATATTTGCGCAATCTCCTAGTGAAGAGACAGGACCGAAGCGAGCCGTCCAACCTACTTGTTGGAACCCATCACGATATCCAACCCTGTGTATCCCGCTCCCTCGATCTCCCGGAGGGTGGAATGGAACGTGACTGCGGTAATCCTTATTTCCGAAACAGGCGATGTTGAGAATGTACAAGTATTTAAAGCGGACGAAACTCTTGCGCAAGCAGTAATCGATGCTGCGAAAACCTGGAAATTCAAGCCCGTAGTCAAAGACGGCGCGCCACTCGCAGTAGTCGGTGTCGTGAAATGCAACTTCTCATTGCACGATGGCCGACCTGACGATGTCGTTCCGAATATCTCACTGGCCACTGAATTTCCAAAAAGTGTACGAGTGTCGGACAGCGTGATGCGAGCGATGGTATTAGAGCAACCCAAGGCCGCTTATCCGCTTGGTGCGCGTGACGCAGGAGTTCAGGGCACGGTGACGCTGCGAGCTACGATTACAAAAGAAGGCAACGTAACCAACGTTTCGGTCGTTTCCGGAGAACCCCAGTTGACCCAGGCTGCCATTGATACGGTGCAACGATGGCGTTATCGCCCATATTTGTATATGGGACGTCCAGTCGATGTTGAAACTCAGATGCAATTTAAGTTTTCGTTGAGTAATGGCGTTACATGGTCATGAGCTTCGTGGCCGCGCGAGAAAATACACCACCGGACCGGCGGCTAGCGCCACCGGGCCCCAGATCATTCCATAGCGGTCGCTGCCGACGAGGGCGACGATGCTCATCAGGACGGTGGCAATGACGGCATACATCAATCCGCTGTGACCGCCGGGAATCACGAAGGGACGGTGCATCTCAGGACGTTTGCGCCGCAACTGCCACGCCGCCAGCACCGTCATCACAGTAGTCGCCACGCGCAGCCAGTTATAGATGGTGATAATCTGCGTGACCGACTGCACCGCGAGCAGGCAATACACGAAGCCGGAAACGATAATCGCAATCCAAGGCGTACCGTAGCGCGGATGAATTTTCGCCAGCGATTTCGGTAGATAGCCATCTTCGGCCATCGACGATGGCATTCGAGTTGAAGAAATTACCGTGCCGTTGAGCAGCGCGACATTGGTGATCATGCCCGCAAGCGTAATCAGGCCGCCCAGCCACGGGCCGCCAATGAGTTGCGCGGCGTCAGAAAAATAACGCGTATGCCAGTCCTGCCAGTTGCCCAAGGCGGCGAGGCAGGCGACGGTCGGCAGAAAATAAATGGCGACGGATAGCGGGACTACGATCGCCAAGGCTAACGGATAAGTGCGCTGGGGATTCTCGAC
Organism: Terriglobia bacterium; assembly: GCA_963702965.1. Lineage (GTDB taxonomy): Bacteria > Acidobacteriota > Terriglobia > Terriglobales > Acidobacteriaceae > JAJPHW01. The sequence goes on along the minus strand of OY969776.1, from coordinate 909,570 downwards.
TTCTTCAGCCACGGTGGAAAGTTGCTCATAGCCCGAATAGAGCCAAAGGCCCAGCGCGAGTCCGACGCCGAAAACGTGAAACATGGGCTGATGCGTCGGAATGAGCGGCACAAAAGGATTGTGCTTCCACTTGGCCAAAGCCACGCCGGTGAGAACCAGCACCGCCGCTACGATGAATAATTCCAGTCCGGTGGCAAACTGGCCGACGAGTTCCACGCCGCGGACGTTGATCCAAGTAAAAAGCGCGATGATGCTGACGGCAACCAGATAATGCTTCCAGCCGGTGAGTTGCGGAAAATAGAATCCGAGGTAGTCGGTGAAGAGCACGGCATAGACCGCGCCCAGCAGAAACGATCCGCACCAGCCCCACCAGCCGGCGAGAAATCCCCAGAAGTCGCCAAAAGCGGCGCGCACCCAGCGGTAGAAGCCGCCCTGCACAGGCATCGCGGTCGTGAGTTCGGCAGAAACCAGCGCGACCGGAATACACCAGAAAAACGGCAGCACCAGAATGTAGAGCAGCGTCATGCCTGGACCGGAAGTAGTGACCATGTCTTCGAGGCCGAAGGGGCCGCCGGTGGTGTAGGAGAACATCACCCAGACGAAATAAAAGAGGCTCGCTTTGTGGAGAACGGATTTCGTGGTGGAGGTAGTAGACAGGGTCGCTCCTCAGAAATTACGAGAGGATAGCATTGTGGGCGGGAAACGAGAAAGTCTTAGATGTGGGCCGAACGCGCGATTTATTGCGCCACAGAGAACGTGATGCCCCGCGCTGCTCGCTCGATGACAAGCAGACTGGTAAAAAAGCCCCACTCTGTCGCAAAAGGCGCTACAAGGATAGGGCACCCACTATGAAAATAATTTATTCTCTTCCTCCCGCGATGGAGGGGACGAGCAGGACTTCATCCCCATCTTGAAAGGCGTAATCCACGCCGCCGAGGAAGCGGATGTCCTCTTCGTTCACATAAACGTTGAGGAAGCGGCGCATTGCTCCGGCTTCGTCGCGCAAGTGCGGCTTCAAGTCTGGAAATTGCTGATCGAGTGCAGAGAACAATTCGTTCAAGTTCGCCGCGGAACACTGAACCTGGGCTTTGCCGGTTGTGAGCCGACGCAATGCTGTGGGAATTTGTACTTTTATCGCCATTGCCATCGTTATACCTCTACCGTTTCTGCCGCTGTAACGTCCAGCGTCTGTTCGAGATAGTTGTTGAAATCGCGCAGCTTAGGCGCGATAGCCGGCTCGGCAGTGTATTTGCCGGCAAGCACATCGGTCGTCTTCAAGCCGTTACCAGTGATGCAGAGGACTGTGGTTTCGTCGGGCAGAATGCGGTCCTGCTTGTAGAGCTTCGCAGCGCAGCCGACGGTAACGCCACCTGCCGTTTCCGTGAACACGCCTTCGGTCTCAGCGAGAAGCTGAATGGACTTCACGACTTCGGCGTCGGAAACATCTTCCGCCCATCCGCCGCTCTTGGAGATGGCCTTTATGGCGTAGTGTCCATCGGCGGGATTGCCAATCGCCAGCGAACGCGCGATGGTCGCGGCTTTCTGCGGCTCGATCTCGTCGCGATGAGCTTTGATGGCCGTCGAAATCGGCGAGCATCCCGTAGCCTGCGCACCGAAAAACTTTACCGGCTTCGGCGCGACGAGACCGAGCAGGATCAATTCATCGAACGCCTTTTTGATCTTAGTAATTAGCGACCCTCCCGCCATGGGGACGACAACGTTATCCGGCAAGCGCCAACCGAGTTGCTCGGCGATTTCAAAGCCGACTGTCTTCGAGCCCTCTGCGTAATAAGGCCGCAGGTTTACGTTCACAAATCCCCAGCGGCGCTCGTCGGCAATCTGCGAGCAAAGGCGATTCACCTGATCGTAGCTTCCCGCGATACGAACCAGTTTCGCCCCGAAGATTTGCGTACCCAATATTTTGGCCGGTTCGAGATCTGCCGGGATAAAAATCCACGACTTGAATCCTCCACGCGCAGCCTGTGCTGCGGTTGAGTTCGCGAGATTGCCAGTGGAAGAGCACGCGACCGTGTCCAGTCCGAATTCACGGGCCTGGGCAAGAGCGACAGCGACCACGCGGTCTTTAAAGCTCAGCGTCGGCAGACACACAGCGTCATTCTTGATGTAGAGATTTTTCGCGCCGAGTTGCCTCGCCAGTTGCGGCGCTTCCAGTAGCGGCGTGAATCCCACGGGCAGAGTTGGGCGGAAGTTCTCCGGCAACGGCAACAAGGCCGAATAACGCCACATGTTGGGCGCGCCCTGAGCGATGCTTTCCCGCGTGAAGTGCGGACGAATCGCATCGTAATCGTAAGAAACTTCCAGAGCAGAAAAGCAGTCATCGCAGATGGAGCGGGGCTGGTTTCCCCAGCTCTTCTGGCACTCGCGGCAACGTAATTCGTAGGTCATCCGTACTCTCTCTTTCGGCGAGAAATTCTCGCGTTGAGAGCAGCCGGTACGAGCAGTTAATACGCCCAAAAATACAAAATCCTCTTTTCCTGTTAAGAAGGAAAAAGAGGAACGGAATGCCAAAAATATCTCGCACCCCGAATCTCATGTTCCCCCTGTACCAGGGTGAGAGTTGACACCGGGCGACCAGAAGATGACTTCTGATCCGGTTGTCGTGGCGTCTAAGGGCTCGTCCCTCAGCCACTCTTCATGAAATCCAAGGTCTGCTCGCATCGAATGATGACGAGCAAACTTGAACTCAGGATAGCGTAGGAGGGAGAGGGAGTCAACAGCGAGGATGGTTACGGAAGAATCAAAGCAGATTCCTACGCATCTTCGCCACATCGCGGCTACAGATGGCTCGGAATGACAAGGTGGTTAGAATCACGGATTATGAAACGCGGATTCCGGCGACGCCCATCGTGCGCCCAGTGGTGCCTTTGTCCGCGCGGTGAGAAAAAAGCAACTTCGGGTTGCAGGATGTGCAGAGTGGCGAAGCAGAAATATTCTTAGCAGGAACGCCGATGGCAAGGAGCTGGCGGCGATTGGCTTCGATCAGGTCAAGAAAGATCTTCCTCGGCAAAACGCTATGGCCGGGCGCGCGCGCTGTCAGAAAGAGCAACGGATATTTTTCGCGGACTGGGTCGGACTCCTGCACTTCATGAAATAAGCCTGCGGCGTATTCGAATTGCGATTCGAATTGGTCCCGAACTTCTTCGCCAACTTCATAACAGCAGGAATGAATTCCGGGGCCGATTGCGGCTTCCAGATCGCGCGGCAGCGTACCGAAGTGCAAGCGCATCAAGCCTGCGCCTTTTTCGACGATGCGTTTGATGGTCCCGCGCCATCCGGCGTGAAAAACGCCGACGGCTTTGCGTTTCTTGTCCACAAGAATGACGGGAAGACAATCGGCGGTTTGAATTCCGAGGAGAAGATTGGGCGTGTCGGCAATGAGGCCATCGCCAACAAGCGTCGTGGCTGGCGGCTCGATTACATAATGAATCAAATCCGAATGAATCTGGCGCAGCGTAACCAGTGGCCAGAGCTTCTTGCCACCGACCGCGCCTAACTTCCTCAGAAATGCTTCACGATTGCGCTCAACGGCGGCCTTGGAATCTTTACCGGTAAATCCTAAATTGAGCCCTTTGCCACCATAAACCCGCGAGAAGCCACCGGTCCGAGTGGAGAATCCGTGGACGAGCCAAGGTTTGCCGAGATTGGTGGCGCAAAGAATCTGGATGGGAGGCGTGATTGCAGGCACATATTCATATTAGCGGAGAGTTGATTTGCAGGAACGCTGGTTGCAACCCGCCGGGGCGCATAGCGTACGATACAAACATCAGGATTGCTCGATAACATGCCCGTAAATATGCGCCGCAGCCTTTTTGTCCGCTTTTTTTATGCTTGGCCAGTCGTTCTTCTTATCGGCTGCACGTCGGCTTTCGCGCAGCAAACACCTGCGACGCCGGGCACCCCCGCCGCGCCAGCGCCCGGCAGCACGTTTGATTATTCGCAGGAAGCCTACGTGGTCCAGAAAGTGAAGACTTCTTACACTTTCGAAAATGACGGCACCGGCAAGCGCGAGCTGTATGTGCGAATTAAAGTCCAGAGTGAAGCGGGCGTACAGCAATTGGGGCAAGTGATTTTCGGCTACAGCTCGGCGAACGAGCGGGTCGAGATTCCCTATGTGCGGGTGCTGAAAGCGGACGGAACTACGATTACTGCGCCGCCAGACGCGGTACAAGACTTGAGCACTCCGGTCGAAAAAGAAGCGCCCATGTACACCGACTTCCGGCAGAAGCACATCACCGTGCCAGGACTACGTCCGGGCGACACGCTGGAATACGACATCCAAGACATTATTGTTACCCCGCTCGCACCGGGACAATTCTGGATGGAGCACTATTTCACGAAGAGCGGCATCGTGCTGGATGAAGAGCTGGAAGTGAGCGTACCCGCCGGCCGCAAAGTGACTCTGAAGACGGGCAAGGGACGCGACGCCAAAATCGCAGAAACGAACGGGCGGAGGATTTATTCGTGGACGAGTTCGCATCTCGAAAAAGACGACGCTGACGATGACAGCAAGAAAAAGCAGACCGAACCGGAAGAGCCTGATGTGCAGATGACAACATTTGCCAGCTGGGAAGTGGTCGGGCGCTGGTACGGCGGTCTGGAAAAAGAAAAGAAGCAGCCTACGGAAGAAATCCGCGCGAAAACGGCGGCACTGACAGCGGGGAAAAACACCGATCTCGACAAGATTGAAGCGCTCTACGATTTCGTTGGGCCCAACTTCCGCTATGTGAGCCTATCGCTCGGGCTGGGGCGATACCAGCCGCACGCCGCCTCTGAAGTGCTGCACAACGAGTACGGCGATTGCAAGGACAAGAACACGCTGCTGGCATCGTTGCTGGAAGCGGCGGGATATCACCCGGCGTCCGTGCTAATCAGCACGGAGCGCAAACTGGACCCTGACGTGCCATCGCCGTCGCAGTTCAACCATGTCATCACCATGGTGCCGCTGGGCAAACAAGAAATCTGGATGGATACAACGACCGAGATAGCGCCGTTCCGCCTACTCGCATACAGCATCCGCAAGAAGATGGCGCTGGTGGTTCCCGAAGATGGCGCACCGCACCTCGAGGAGACGCCCGCCAATCCCCCGATGCCGAATACGCAGGCGCAAGAAGTGGAGGGCAAGATCAATGATTTCGGGAAGCTGGAAGCGCATGTGAAATACGTGACGCGAGGGGACGTGGAGTTGTTCGCGCGGACAATTTTCCGGCGTGTGCCCAGCGCAAAATGGCCGCTGGTGCTTAAAGAAACCAACAACATGATGGGCATTGACGGCGATATCAGCGACGTCAAGGTGAGCGATCCAGCGGCGACGCATGAGCCGTTTCAGCTGGAATACAAGATTGTGATCGCCAATTTCTATGACTGGTCGAAGAAGAAGTCAGAGATTCCGCTACCGTTTTCAAATATCAAGCTGCCGGACGTGGGCAGCGACGACAGCGGGGACGCTGACACGGATAATACCGGGAAGAACAAGAACACCGAGCCCATCAAATTGGGCGCGCCGGAAAATTACGACTACAAGATCCATTTGCAGTTCCCCTCCAACTATAAAATCAGCCCTCCCTTGCCGTTTTCGATGAAGAGGGATTACGCGGAATATGCAGCCAGCTATCGAGCAAATGGGACCGAATTTACGGCCGAGCGGCGGCTTACGACGAGCGCCAGCGAGTTGCCCCGAGACCGGCGCGCGGATTATGAAGCTTTCCGGCGGGCTGTGCTGGCGGACACCGAACAGCACATATCTATTGACAGTTCGGCGGCGGCGATGCCGACTGCGTCCGCGGACATAAAGGGCGGTGATTTAAATGATGCGGCGAATGCGGCGTTAACGCGGGGTGATCTAACGCTGGCGGTGGAATTATTCAAGCGCGTGGTGGCGGCCGAGCCGAAACATAAAACAGCATGGATCAATCTGGGTCGCGCATACATGGGGCTACGCCAAACCGATAACGCGGTGCAAGCATTCAAGCAGCATACGTTGAATAATCCCTATGACGAGAACGGCTTTAGCAATCTGGGCTGGGCGTATTCCTTCGAACGCAACTATGACGATGCAGAAGTCGCCTACAAGAAGGCCATTGAAATTAATCCGCTGAGCGATTACGCGCACCGCGCGCTAGGCCAGATGTACTCGGAGCAGCACGAGTATGACAAGGCCACCGTAGAACTGGAGAAGGCGGCGTCACTCAAGGCGGATGACGCTGGATTGCAGATTTCCCTGGGCAATGCGTACCTGAATCTCGGGCAGGACGAGAAAGCCATGGCGGCGTTTGACCGGGCCGTGGGAATTTCGGCGACGCCGGAAGTCTGGAATGATATCGCTTACCAATTGGCGCTTAAGAAGGCGCATCTCGACCGCGCACAACAATATGCGGAGTCGGCGGTGGAAGCGATGTCTGCAGCGCTGCGTAATGTGACGCTCGCGCAATTGAATGCGCAGGAACTGGGACTGGTGCCCGCGCTCTATTCATATTGGGACACGCTGGGTTGGGTGTACTTTGCGCAAGGCAATCTGGATAAAGCGCAGAAATACATCGCTTCATCATGGGCCATCGGACAACACGGCGAAGTAGCCGACCATTTAGGGCAGATTTATGAGAAGCGCGGCGAAAAGGATGCGGCCATACGCGCTTATGCCATGGCACTTTCGGGGTTGCGGCCGATTCCGGAAACGCGCGGCCGATTGGCGGCATTGCTTGGTGGAAGCGACAAAGTTGATGGGGCAGTCGAAAAATATCGGCCCGATTTCCAAGCCATGCGAACGGTGAAACTGGTCAAGGGTAAAGAGAGCGGCAGCGCGGAGTTCTTTATAATGCTGGCGCCGGCAGGGACGGGCGTGAGCGTGGAGGACGTCAAGTTCATCAGCGGTGACGAGCCACTCAAGACCTACGCCGAAGCCTTAAGAACCGCACACTTTGATTTCAACTTTCCGGACGAAAATCCTGCGAAGATTTTCAGACGCGGGGTTTTGTCATGCCCGCCGTCCGGGAATGAATGCGTGTTCGTCATGCTGCTGCCGGACGATGTGAGAAGCGTGAATTAGCCCCGCCTAATTCATGGCTTGCTCATACGCGTGGGCAAGTTGCAAGACGTTCAGTTCCGCGCCATGGGCACCGGCGATTTGCAGGCCAATGGGCAAGCCATTTCTTGCCACGCCGCAGGGAACCGAGATTGCAGGCAATCCCCAGACGTTAAAGGGGCGAGTGTTGCGCAGGAGCAGGATTTCGCGCGGGCGAAGCTCGTCCGGATTCTTTTGCAAGTCTGCGAGGCGGGGAGCGGGCACGGGCGTAGTAGGCGTAACGAGAAGATCCACATCTTCGAAAACCCGCGAAATTTCTCTTCGCGATTTTTCCAATTCGCGACGCGATTTATTTATGTCTTCTTGCGAGATACGTTCACCGCTGAGAATCCGCTGCAAAGTCGCGGGCTGATAAAGCTCGGGACTTTGCGTGACGTAGTCTTTGTGAACGGCATAGGATTCTGCCGCCTGCAGCGTACGATCAGGATTGACGTCGAGGCCGATATCGCGGACGGACGCAGCCATCTTCTGAATCACCGCTAACGCCGATTCAAACGCGGCGGCCACGTCAGCATCCAGATCTTCAAAGAAAAAATTGCGCGGCACGCCGATACGGAACATGCGGACGTCCCCTTCGATTTTCAAGAACGCATTTTCTTTCCCCGTAATGACTTGAAGCATTAATGCCGCGTCTTCCACGGTGCGAGTGATGGGGCCGACGTGATCGAGCGAGGGCGAGAGCGGAAAAACTCCGCGCGTGCTGACGAGATTGTAAGTCGGCTTGAGGCCAACCACACCACAAAGCGCAGCGGGTTCGCGGATGGAGCCGGCCGTGTCACTGCCCAGCGCCGCGTAGCAGAGCCCCGCCGCGACAGCGGTGGCCGAACCGCCCGAGGAACCGCCAGCGATGTACTCCGGATTGCGGGCATTACGCACAGGGCCATAGGCGCTGATGACGCTGCTGCCGCCATAAGCGAATTCGTGCATGTTCTGTTTGCCGAGGAGAACCGGCCCTGCTCCATGCAATCGTCGAAACCGCTTCGGCATCTTCCTCAGCAATACGATCCTTAAACAAGTGCTGGCTGCAGTAGTAGGAAGGCCGGCGACATCAATAATGTCTTTGAGGCCAACAGGGATGCCATGCAAAGGACCGCGCCAAAGGCCGCGCTGAATTTCGCTTTCGGCCTGCCGCGCCTGCGCCAGTGCCGATTCCCCAGTGACGGCGATAAAGGCATTGAGTACCGCATCTTGCTTGGCGATTCGCCGCAAACATTCTTGCGTAAGTTCGACAGGAGAGACTTTGCGCTGACGCAAACGCTCGGATATTTCAAGGATGGAATAGGGCAAACAAGTCTCCGTTTTCGCCGGCCTCGCCCAGCGTTTTGTAAATTGTTATACCTTCTTCATTATCCATGGTGAGCAAAAGTTCTGCGCCGCGAGCCGGCTCAATGAAGTTTATAATCACAGGGCGCCCCTTCAGCCCCGGAGGTGAAAGCAAGTCTCATGTCCCAAATGACAGCCGCCCCAGTCGCAGCCCACGGATTTTTATTGGATGGCAAGTGGATGGAAGAGGGCGACCTCGTAGAAATCAAATCTCCCTATGACGGAAGCGTAGTCGGCGCGGTATTTCACGGACGACGCGAGCACGCCGAGCAAGCTATCGCCGCCGCGGTCAAGGCTTTTGAGACGACGCGGCGACTGCCGGCCTTCGAACGGCAGCGGGTTTTGAAGCGGGTCGCCGAAAATCTGACGCAGCGTAAAGAGGAGTATGCCCGATGCATCGCACAAGAGGCGGGCAAGCCCATACGGACGGCACGATCAGAAGTGGAGCGTGCGATCTTTACGTTCACGGTCGCCGCGGAAGAGAGCGTAAGGATCTATGGCGAATATCTTCCGCTGGACTGGCAGGAGTTTACGGTCGGGCGTTGGGGAATGGTACGGCGCTTTCCGCTGGGGCCAGTCGCGGGCATCACGCCTTTTAATTTTCCTTTGAACCTTGTGGCCCACAAAGTGGCGCCGGCGATTGCGGCGGGATGCAGCATGGTCTTGAAACCAGCTCCGCAGACGCCACTCACCGCATTAATGTTGGCGGAATCGGTGCAGCAGGCGGGATGGCCGGATGGCGCGCTGAATGTGCTGCCACTCTCCAACGAAGATGCCGGACTGCTGGTAAGCGATGACCGGTTGAAGCTCATCAGTTTTACGGGTAGCGTGCCGGTGGGCTGGGAGATCAAGAAAAATTCCGGCAAGAAGAAGGTCGTGCTGGAGTTGGGCGGGAATGCGGGCGTGATTATTCATAGCGACGCGGATCTCGCGTTCGCCGCCGACCGCTGCGTGGCCGGCGGATTCGCTTATGCGGGGCAGAGTTGCATTTCAGTCCAGCGAATTCTGGTGGAGCGCTCCGTCAGCGCAAAATTCATTGAGCTTCTATTGGCCGGGGTCGGCAAGTTGAAGACCGGCGATCCGATGGATGAAGCGACAGATGTAGGACCCATGATCCGGGAACGCGACGCGGTCCGGGCAAGCGAGTGGATCCAGGAGGCGGTACGCGGCGGCGCGCGTGTGCTGTGTGGAGGGCGACACCAAGGATCGGTTCTGGAGCCGACCGTGCTGACTGGCACTCGTGGCGACATGAAGGTGAACTGCCAGGAAATCTTCGCGCCGGTGGTCACAGTCGAGACGTATGACAAGTTCGAGGAGGCGGTGCGACAAATGAATGCGTCGGCATTCGGCCTGCAGGCGGGCGTGTTCACCCGCGACGTCAAGCGGTTGTTCTATGCTTATGAAGAATTGGAAGTGGGCGGCCTGATCGCGGGAGATGTGCCGACTTTCCGCATCGATCACATGCCGTACGGGGGTGTCAAAGATTCGGGCATGGGGCGTGAAGGTTTGCGGTACGCCATCGAAGAAATGACCGAACCGCGGCTCCTGGTGATGAATTTGCGATAAAGTTGTTGCGGCAAAGGCAGGTTTTTTCGTTTTGGTACCAGCAGGAAAAATATTTTTTCCGTTTTCCACTTCCCGCTTTACACTTCTGGGATACGAACTGCTATACTTTTCAGTTTTCATAACCATACTGGTCTCAATCGGCCATCAAACGGAAACGCTGGACGTTCCGGGGAGGCAATCCTTCCCGCTGCACATCGGGTATCGCGGCAACTCATCGCTTCATGCAGATCTTTCATCGCAGTTCGAACGCAATCGCAAGGGCCTCGATACTGGCCTCGGTTTTTCTGGTTTCGGCGCTGCTATGGGGCGTTTTGGAACTGGATCGCTCCCCTTACATCACCTATGAGAAGGTCGTGCGGCCCCAGCCTGTGCCCTTCAGCCATGAGCACCACGTCGCCGCCATAGGCATCGATTGCCGTTACTGCCACACTTCGGTGGAAAATTCGAATTACGCCGGGATCCCTCCGACCAAGACTTGCATGAACTGCCACTCGCAGATCTGGACGAATGCGGCCATCCTCGAACCCGTACGCGATAGTTTCCGCACGGGGAAATCGCTGGTGTGGACTCGGGTCAACGACCTGCCCGACTACGTTTACTTCAATCACAGTATTCATATCAATAAGGGCGTTGGCTGCAACACCTGCCATGGGCCGGTGGACCGCATGCCATTGATGTACAACAACGCCTCCCTGCGCATGGAGTGGTGCCTCAACTGCCACCGCGCGCCGGATAAGTATTTGAGGCCGCGCGACCAGGTTTTCAACATGCGCTATGAGCCGCCCTCGACCAGCGTGCCTTTGACGCTGGACGGGCAAGAATTCACCGACCAGAGAACGCTTGGCAAGTATTTGATTCAGAAGCACAATTTGCGAACCGTGGCCGATATTACAAGTTGTTCGACGTGTCACCGGTAACGTTGGATTAAACGATGACGATGGAAGCGAAAAACGGCAAGCCGCACCGCGAAGAAGTTTGTCCCGGCAAGAAGGACAAATTGGATCTAGCGACGGCGAAAGCGCGCATTGCGGAAACCAAGGGTCCCGAGTACTGGCGCAGCCTGGAAGAACTGGCGGGCAGTGCGGAATTCCAGGAGATGATGCACCGGGAGTTCCCCAAGGGCGCATCCGAGTGGCTGGACGACGTTTCCCGTCGCGGATTTTTGAAGCTCATGGGCGCATCGCTCGCCATGGCGGGCATGACCGCCTGCACCAAGCAACCGCTCGAAGCGATTGTTCCTTATGTGAAGCAGCCCGAAGATCTAACGCCGGGCCGCCCCATGTTCTTCGCCACCGCGCATACATTAGGCGGCTATGCGACCCCCATTCTGGTTGAGAGTCAGATGTTCCGGCCAACGAAAGTTGAGGGCAACGACAAGCATCCGGCAAGTCTTGGCGGCACAGACATTTACGCGCAAGCTTCGCTGCTCGAAATGTATGATCCCGACCGCTCACAAACCGTCGTGCACATGGGCGATATGAGCACGTGGTCGGGCTTGGCCTCGACGTTGAGCGGGCAGCTTAGCATGCAAAAGGCGCTTGGCGGTGCGGGGATTCGGATTCTCACGCGTACGGTTTCGTCGCCGACTCTGGCCGACCAGGTCAACGCCCTGTTGAGAACTTATCCGCAGGCGAAGTGGCACGTCTATGAGCCGGTCAATCGCGACAATGTAAACGCGGCCTCGCAAGCGGCTTTCGGGCAGGCGATCGATACCCAATACAAGCTCGACGCGGCAGACGTAATTGTTTCTCTGGACGCCGACTTCCTCTATGCCGGTTTCCCGGGAAGCGTCCGCTATGCGCGGGATTTCGCCAGGCGGCGCAATCCGGATGCAGGCGAGATGAGCAGGTTTTACGCCGTCGAAAGCAATCCGACCTCGACCGGCGTGAAGGCCGACCACCACCTGCCGATAAAATCGTCACAGATGGAAGGGTTTGCTGCGGCGCTGGCGTCGGCCCTCGGCGTGAGCGGAGCAGGCGCGCCGTCGCTTGATTCGGATCAGGCGAAATTTGCGGCTGCGGTGGCGAAAGATCTCCAAGCACATAAAGGCGCGAGCGTGGTCATTGCCGGCGATCACCTGCCCCCGGCGGTGCATGCCCTGGTTTACGGCATCAATCAGGCCCTCGGCAATGTGGGGCGTACGCTCGTTTACACCGATGCAGTGGACGCAAATCCGGTGAGCCGGGCGGAGTCGATCCGAGACCTTGTGGCCGATATGCATGCCGGCAAGGTGGATTTGTTGTTTATCCTGGGCGGCAACCCCGCCTACGATGCGCCCGCCGATCTGGGTTTCGCCGATGCGCTGATGAAGGCCAATATCCCGACCCGCGTACACCTTGGCTTATACAACGACGAGACCGGCCAACTTTGCCACTGGCACATCAATGAAGCGCATTACCTCGAGGCTTGGGGCGATACACGGGCTTATGACGGCACGGTAAGCATCGTGCAGCCTTTAATTGCCCCGCTTTACGGCGGCAAGAGCGTTTATGAAATGATCGCGCTTATCGGCGGGCAGTCGGACGCGAGCGGGCACGACATCGTTCAGAATTACTGGAAGGGCAAGCACACTGGCGCAGATTTCGATTCGTTCTGGCAGAAATCGCTTAATGATGGCTGGATTGAGGGAACGACGTACTCTTCCAAGGCTATTACCGCGAAGGTGCCGAGTTTCGCGAAATCGGCCGATGTGCCGGCGAACGCAGTCGAGATTAATTTCCGCCGCCATCCTTCGGTCTATGACGGCCGTTACGCGAATAACGGCTGGCTGCAAGAGTTGCCGTCTCCCATGACCAAGCTGACCTGGGACAATGCCGTGCTCCTAGGTCCAGCCATGGCCGACCGCTTGGGGCTGAAGACCGAAGATCTGGTCGAGTTGGAAATCAACGGCAAGACCGCAACTGCACCCGTCTGGATCCAGGCAGGTCATGCGGACAATGCCGTTACAACCTTCTTTGGCTACGGCCGCACACGCGCCGGACGGGCGGGAACGGGCGCCGGATTCAATATGTATCCGCTTTATACGAGCGCCAATGGATATATTGTTGCGGGATCGATCCGGAAGGCTGGCGGGACTTACAAACTCGCATCCACGCAGGGCTACCAGAGTATGGACACGCCGGACGGCAACTCCCGTCCGCTGGTGCGCACGGCAAGCCTCGAGGAATACCGCAAAGAGCCAGATTTCGCGAAGGATGAACAACCACCGAAAGAACTCACGCTCTATCCCGGCTTCGATTACAAAAAAGAGCCGAATGCCTGGGGCATGGCCATTGATTTGAATGCCTGCGTAGGCTGCAACAACTGCATTGTGGCCTGTCAGGCGGAAAACAATATCCCCGTGGTCGGCAAGGAGCAGGTGGTCAAGGGCCGCCATATGCACTGGATCCGCGTGGACGCCTACTATCAGGGCGATCGCGACAATCCCAAGGCTTACTTCCAGCCGGTACCGTGTCAGCAGTGCGAAAACGCTCCCTGTGAACTGGTTTGTCCGGTGGGCGCGACGGTGCATAGTACCGAAGGCCTGAACGACATGGTCTATAACCGCTGCATCGGCACGCGGTATTGCTCCAACAACTGCCCCTACAAAGTGCGTCGATTCAACTTCCTGCTGTTCCAGGACTGGGACACGCCACAGTACAAGATGATGCGGAATCCGGACGTGACCGTGCGCAGCCGTGGCGTCATGGAAAAGTGTACCTACTGCGTGCAGCGCATTACTTGGGCACGCATTGATGCGGAGCGGAACACAGGTGGGCCGGAAGTAAAAGACGGCACGCTACAGACGGCCTGCCAGCAATCGTGCCCGGCCGATGCCATTGTGTTTGGGAATATCAATGATCCCGGCAGCCGGGTCGCCAAGTTGAAGGCGGGTTCACGGAATTACAGCCTGTTGGGCGAGTTGAATACGAGGCCGCGGACCACGTATCTGGCAGAGATTCGCAATCCCAATCCTGAGCTGGAAGCTTAGGCGGAGCGCAAGGAAGTCATGACGCAGCTACTCGAAGAAGTCGAAACTGGACGAAAGCGGGCGCCGGTCATCGAGCCGGGGCACTCTTTTACCACCGTCACGAAGAAAATCAGTGACGTGGTGTTGCTCCGCCCGTTGTCAATCGGCTGGATCGTGGGCTTGCTGTTCTGTTTTGGCTTGGTCAATCTACTGTTGGTTGCGGTCGGTTACTTGTTCCTCAAGGGCGTCGGTATTTGGGGCATCACGATTCCCATCGGCTGGGGCTTCGCCATTGTCAATTTTGTGTGGTGGATCGGTATCGGCCACGCTGGCACGCTGATTTCCGCCATTCTTATGTTGTTGCGGCAGGGCTGGCGCAATTCCATCAACCGCTTTGCCGAAGCCATGACGCTTTTTGCCGTCGCCTGCGCCGGTATGTTCCCTCTGTTCCATACCGGGCGTCCGTGGGTGGCATACTGGATGTTCCCTTATCCCAACACGATGGGCGTGTGGCCGCAGTTCCGCAGTCCGCTGATTTGGGACGTCTTCGCGGTTTCAACCTACGCCACGACTTCCCTGCTCTTCTGGTTTGTGGGCTTGATTCCCGATCTGGCCACTCTGCGTGATCGCGCGAAAAATATCTGGGTCAAGCGTGCTTACGGCGCGTTGGCCATGGGCTGGCGGGGATCGGCGCGGCACTGGAGCCGCTACGAAACTGCATATCTTCTGCTGGCCGGGTTGGCCACGCCTCTCGTGCTCTCTGTGCACACAGTCGTGAGCTTCGATTTCGCCATCGGCATCGTTCCGGGCTGGCACACCACGATCTTTCCGCCCTATTTTGTCGCCGGCGCAATTTACTCCGGCTTCGCGATGGTGCTGATGTTGGCGATCCCCATCCGCTCGATTTACGGTTTGAAAGATTTCATTACCGAACGCCACCTTGAGAACTCGGCCAAGGTCATGCTGGGCACAGGCTTGATTGTGGCCTACGGGTACGCGATGGAAGCCTTTATGGGCTGGTATAGCGGCAACCGCTACGATTCTTTCCTGCTCTGGAACCGCCTGCACGGGCCCTACGCCTTCTGGTATTACTCGCTTCTTATTTGCAATATCGGCATTCCGCAAGTGCTGTGGATCCGCAAATTCCGGACCCAGCCGGTGCTGCTGTTCCTGGTTTCGACTGTGATTCTGGTGGGCATGTGGCTGGAACGCTTCATCATCGTCGTGGTCAGCCTGCACCGCGATTTCCTGAATTCGTCGTGGGGTATGTATTACCCCACTCGGTGGGATTGGTTCACGTTCATCGGAACTCTGGGCTTCTTTATGTTCTGCATGTTCCTGTTTATGCGCCTGCTGCCCAGCATCTCGATTTTTGAATTGCGTACGCTGTTGCCTGAGTCCAAGGTGAAGGCAGAATGAACGAACCAGCGATCTACGGCCTGATGGCTGAATTCGATACTCCGGATGAAATCGTGGCGGCGGCCAAGCGCACCCACGCGGCCGGCTACAAGCACATTGATGCCTATAGCCCGTTCCCTATCGAAGAGCTTTGGGAGGCAATCGGCTTCCATCACAATCGCGTTGCCCTGGTGGTATTGATTGGCGGAATCCTTGGCTGTATGACCGGCTATGGTTTGCAGTATTGGGTTGCGAATATCGCCTATCCCATCAACGTTGGCGGCCGTCCCTTGCACTCCTGGCCGTCGTTCATCATCGTGACTTTCGAACTGACGATCCTATTTGCCGTGCTCTCCGCGGTATTCGGAATGCTGGCGCTGAATGGACTGCCCATGCCATATCACCCGGTCTTCAACGTGGAGCGGTTCTCGCGGGCGACCGAAGACAAATTTTTCCTGGTGATTTTTTCAAGCGATGCCAAGTACAACGGGAACGAAACCCGGGCCTTCTTGCAAAGTCTCGGACCGAAAGCGATTGAGGAGGTCCCCAGCTAGAATCATGCTGAGCCTTCGCAAATTTTCGGGATTGGGACTGCTTGCGATTCTCGCGCTGGCGGGCTGCCGGCAGGACATGCATGACCAGCCCCGCTTCAAGCCGCTGGCCAAAAACGACTTTTATCCGGACTTGCGCTCGGAGCGGCCGCAGGTCGAAGGCACCGTGGCCCGCGGACAATTCCACGAAGACACATATTTCTATACCGGCAAAATCGGTTCGGATCCGGGCGAATATCTCCCCTTCCCGGCCACGGCCGATGTGCTTGAGCGCGGGCAGCAGCGTTTCAATATTTATTGTGCCCCGTGCCACTCGCGCATGGGTGACGGCAATGGCATGGTCGTACAGCGAGGCTACCGGCACCCGCCGTCATACCACATTGATCGCCTCCGCAAGGCTCCGATCGGCTATTTCTTCGACGTCATGACCCACGGCTTTGGGGCCATGCCGGATTATTCGGCGCAGATTCCACCGCGCGACCGCTGGTGCATAGCGGCCTATATCCGCGCGTTGCAGTTGAGCCAGGACGCCACCATGGCAGACGTTCCGCAGGGTGAGAAGATTCCGTCGGAGATGCCCGCGTTCCGGGGTGAACCGGGATCTGGCGCCACGCAAACCGAACTCGCCCCCGAGCAGGCTGCGCAAAAAGGAGAAGGCACGAAATGACCTCGGCGCGCTCTACGGATATGAATTTCATGGCGCCGGCAGTGGTCCGGACCATCCAGAGCCGTTCACTCGTGATCGGGCTGCTGTTTGCGGCGATTTCAGCTATTGGCGCCTTTGCCCATCCCAATGAATTTTTCCGTGCTTACCTGATTGGCTACATGGACTGGCTGGGCATAACGCTGGGTTCGCTGGCTTTCCTGATGGTGCGGCATGTCACGGGCGGCACTTGGGGCATGGTCATCCAGCGTATCCAGATTGCAGCCATGCGTTGCCTGCCATTAATGATCGTCCTGTTCATCCCGATTCTCTTCGGCCTGCCTCATCTCTACATCTGGGCACGGCCATTGGACACGGTCGCCGATCCCCATCTGCGCGAACATTTGCAGGACATAACCCAGACTTATCTGAACCCGCACGGTTTTATCTTTCGCGCGATTATCTACTTCGCGGTCTGGTACGTGCTGATTCACCTCCTTAGCAAGTGGTCGGCCGAACTGGACAATCCGCCGCTGCGCGATACCAGCGCACGCTCCAAACAATTGAGCGCACCGGGCCTGGTGCTTTATGCGCTGACCATTGGATTCGCCACGATTGACTGGATGATGTCCATCACGCCGGGCTGGATTTCAACCATGTACCCGCTGGTTATTCTGATCGGCGAGCTCATGGCAGCCATGGCCTTCTGCATCGTGATTGAGCGCATTCTTTCGCGGTACGAGCCGATGGCCACGATGCTGAAGCCGAGTTATGCCCACGACCACGGCAAGTGGACGCTGGCCTTCGTGATGGTATGGGCGTATTTCTCGTTCTCGCAGTTGCTCATCATGTGGGCGGGCAACCTGCCGGAAGAAATCAGCTATTACTTCCGCCGCTTCCACGGCGGATGGTGGGCGGTTGGCATCTTTCTGGTGCTCTTTCAATTCGCCGTGCCTTTTGCGATTTTGCTGTCGCGCTCGCTAAAGCGCAATATCGGACGGCTGGCCTGGCTGGCCGCGTGGATTCTGGTGGTGCGTTGGGTGGACCTGTATTACATGATCGTGCCCAACTATTCGGAAACCTTTTTGTTGACCTGGCTGGATATCGTGGTTGCGGTCGCGATCGGCGGATTGTGGATGGCCTTCTTCTGCCGCAACCTGGCCTCACGGCCATTGCTGGCAGCCTACGACGCGCAAGCGCAGAAAGTATTGGAACCGGTTCATGGCGGACACTAAACAACACGGACATGGTTCCGCCCGGACCCGAACGACCAGGGCTTTGAGCTGCAAGATATCGGCTCGGGCAGCGTCATTGCGTTTTTCATCACGCTGCTGGTTGTCGTGCTCCTGGCCAACGTGGTAATTCGCGGCATCTACAAGGGCCTGGATTATTACTCGAAGAGCCATGAAAGCGCGATGAGTCCCATGATGGCCGCGCCCACGGGCGACCTGCGACTGGTAAATCCAGCGGAAGCGGAAAAGTTTCCCGAGCCCCGCTTGGAGACCAACGAGGCAACCGAGATCAACGCCTTTCGCCGGAAGGAAGAAGACGCGCTACGCAGCTACGCTTGGATCGATAAAGACGCCGGGACTGTACGCATTCCGATCGATCGCGCGATGCTGTTAATCGCAGAACGAGGATTGCCCGTGCGTTCCGAAACCCCGGAGTCCGTGGTTAAGACGGAAAAGAAGGCAAAGCCATAAGGCTTTCGAGGAACAAGGCTGTGAGCATCACCCACAATTCGCGCACTTGTAAATGGATCCTGACGCTGGCGGCAGCGGTGCTGATCATTCCCTGCGCCGCATGGGCGCAAGGGATGCACACTGGCATTATGTCGCCGCCCGCAAATGTGCGCCCGCCGGGATTGAAGCACGTGGGGATTGAGCAGCATTTAAACGACTCCATTCCACCGAATCTGCAATTCGTTGACGAAACAGGAAAAACGGTTCGCTTGGGAGATTATTTCGGCAAGAAGCCGGTGATTTTGAATTTGGTCTACTACCGCTGCCCCATGCTGTGCAGCGAAGTATTGAGCGGCCTCGAAAGTTCCTTAAAGGTCTTGAAGTTCAATGTCGGCAATGAATTCGATGTGCTCACCGTCAGCTTCGACCCGACCGACACGCCCCAAACCGCGACCTTGAAGAAAGCCGACTATTTGAAGCGCTATGGCCGTCCCGGCGCCGCTGATGGCTGGCATTTTCTGACCGGCACACAGAGTTCAATCGACGCGCTGACCAATGCAGCCGGATTTCAGTATCAATACGACCCCAAGCTTAAGCAGTATGCGCATGCCACGGCCATTATGATTCTCACGCCGGAAGGCAAGATCGCGCAGTACTACTACGGCGTGGAGTATCCGCCCAAAGACTTGCGCCTCGGCCTGATTCAGGCGGCGGACAACAAGATTGGCACGCCGATGGATCAAGTGCTGCTCTATTGCTATCACTACGACCCCGATACTGGAAAGTATGGCGCCATCATCGGTCGGGTGCTGCAACTGTCAGGGCTGGCCACGATATTGGTCCTGGGCACTTTTGTGATTGTGATGTTTCGAGTGGGTTCCAAGAACAAGCGTCAGGCAACCTAGTTCGAGGCCCTGATGGTTCGAGGCCCAGATATTTGGTGGTTCGTATTTTGATATTGCGTATTTTTTAATTTCTATGATCGACCATTTTCCACTTTGGCCCCCCGGGGCTTCGACGATGGCGCCCAACGTGGACGCCCTCTTCATCTTTCTGACCTTGTTGTCGGTGGGCATGACGGTTGCCATTTTCGCCGTCATTATCGTATTTCTTGCCAAGTACAGGCGTCGTAAAGGCGTCGACGCACAGCAGATTCACGGTTCCGTGGCCCTGGAATTGGGCTGGTCGATTATCCCGCTCATGATTTTTATGCTCATCTTCGCCTGGGGCGCTGTCATTTTCTTTCAGGAGCGCACGCCGCCGAAAGACGCTGCCGAAGTCTACGTCGTCGCCAAGCAGTGGATGTGGAAGATCGAACATGCGGAAGGGCAGCGTGAGCTCAACGAATTGCATGTACCCGTCGACCGCGACGTCCGCCTCATCATGACCTCGCAGGACGTGATTCACAGCTTCTACATTCCCGCCTTCCGCATCAAGCAGGATGTTCTTCCCGGCCGCTACACCACCGAGTGGTTCCGCGCCACCAAGCCCGGCACATACCACCTCTTCTGCGCGGAATATTGCGGCACCATGCACTCCGGCATGGTAGGCGAAGTCGTGGTCATGACCCAGCCTGACTATGAGGCGTGGATGGCGGGCGGCAAGGCCGGAGGCTCGATGGCGTCCAGCGGCGCTGAATTGTTTCAGAGTCTGGGGTGCGTAACCTGCCACCGCGCAGATTCCCAGGGGCGCGGGCCGAATCTGGTCGGCGTCTTCGGCAAGCCCGTCTTGCTCGAGGATGGCCGCACCGTCGTCGCCGATGAAAACTATGTCCGCGAATCGATCGTTTCGCCGGCCGCAAAGGTCGTAAATGGATACAAGCCCATCATGCCGGTTTTTCAAGGTCTGGTGACCGAGGAGCAATTGAATTCACTGGTCGCTTACGTGAAATCCTTAAGCCAGCCGCCTGCGGGGACGCAGAGCGCGGCTGCTAATACGAAAGTGGGTCCCAAGGAATAGTTATGGCTACCGCAGCAGTAAGCGCTGAACGCGAGAACTATCTAAACCGGGAATACGGCATAAGGTCGTGGCTGTTGACCACCGACCACAAACGCATCGCCTTGCTCTATCTGGTTTCGATCACGTTCTTTTTCTTTATCGGCGGATTCTTCGCGCTCCTCATCCGGCTGGAGTTGCTTACCCCGGCGGGTGACCTCGTGCTGGCCGACACCTATAACAAGCTTTTCACCATGCACGGTCAGGTGATGATTTTCTTCTTCCTCATCCCTTCCATCCCCGCCACCTTGGGAAACTTTCTGGTGCCGATGATGATTGGAGCGAAGGACTTGGCCCTGCCCCGCATTAACCTCCTGAGCTGGTATTTGTACATCGCCGGCGGCCTCTTGATGCTCTTCGCCATGGTCGAGGGCGGCGTCGATACCGGCTGGACTTTCTACACGCCCTTCAGCACAGCCTTCAGCAATACGCATGTGATTGAAGCCGGGCTGGCGATTTTCATCGCCGGCTTCTCGTCCATTCTTACCGGTTTGAACTTTGTGGTCACCATTCACCGCATGCGTGCGCCCGGAATGACCTGGTCGCGCCTGCCGCTCTTTATCTGGGCCCACTATGCGACCAGCATCATCCAGCTACTGGGCACGCCCGTGCTGGCCATCACCCTGGTGCTCGTGGTTCTCGAGCGCACCCTGCATCTGGGAATTTTTGATCCCAATCTCGGCGGCGACCCACTCCTGTTCCAGCACCTTTTCTGGTTCTACTCGCATCCCGCCGTTTACATCATGATTCTGCCCGCAATGGGCGTCATCAGCGAAGTGCTCGCCTGCTTCAGCCGCAAACGCATATTCGGTTATGCGGCCGTCGCCATGTCCAGCATCGGCATCGCGGTCATCGGCTTCCTCGTCTGGGCCCACCACATGTTCGTCGCTGGCATTTCTCTCTACGCCGCGCTCGTGTTCTCGATCCTTAGCTACCTGGTCGCAGTACCCTCAGCCATCAAAGTCTTCAACTGGACTGCGACTCTATACAAGGGTTCGATTTCATTCGCCACGCCCATGCTCTATGCCCTCGGCTTCATCGGGCTGTTCACCATCGGCGGATTGACAGGCCTGTTCCTGGCCGCGCTCGGCATTGACGTTCACGTCACTGACACCTATTTTGTCATCGCCCACTTCCACTACATTATGGTCGGAGGCGCGGTCATGGGCTACATGGCCGGGCTCCATTTCTGGTGGCCCAAAATTACCGGACGAATGTATCCCGAGTGGTGGGGCCGTCTGGCAGCGTTGATCGTATTCGTGGGATTTAATCTCACCTTCTTCCCCCAATTCATTCTGGGATACATGGGAATGCCCCGCCGCTACTGGGAGTATCCGCCGGAATTTCAGATTCTGAACGTCATGTCCACCGCCGGTTCCACCATTCTCGCCGTCGGCTATCTTCTGCCCATGATTTATTTCATGTGGTCGCTGCGCTACGGCAAAGTTGTCGGCGACAATCCCTGGGGCGCAGCCGGATTGGAATGGATGACCTCTTCGCCGCCACCCACATTTAATTTTGACGAGACTCCCGAGGTCACATGGGAAGCCTACAATTACGATCAAATCCCCGTTCCCGAGGAGGCCTGGCTTGAGTAACAGTGCGGTCCAGACCGAAAGCCACGCCACGCACGGCCCCGAACTGCTGCACCACTTTGTCACCGCGGAGCAGCAGCGCAACACTGTCTCGCTGGCCATGTGGCTCTTCCTGGCCACCGAAGTAATGTTCTTCGGCGGGATGTTCTGCGCCTACTTGATCTACCGCTTCTGGTATTACCCGGAGTTTGCCGCCGGCAGCCGGAGCTTGAACATCTATCTGGGTACCATCAACACGGTCGTCCTCATCGGCAGCAGCTTGACCGTCGCGCTTGGAGTTCGTGCCGCCCAGATGGGCAAACGGAAGTTGCTCGTTGTCCTGCTGATTCTCACCTTGCTTCTGGGCCTCGCCTTCCTCGGCATTAAAGGCGTCGAATGGCACGACAAGTACGTGGAGCATCATATTCCCGGCAGTTCTTTCAGCGCCGCAGACTTGATTCGTGACTATCCCCAATTGCACATCGATCCGCACCACGCGGAAATGTTCTTCTCCCTTTACTTCGCCATGACCGGCATGCACGCGCTGCATATGGTCATAGGCGTGGGCCTGTTCATCTATCTGACCATCAAGGCCTGGAAAGGGACTTACGGCCCGCAGTATTACACGCCCGTCGAACTGGGCGGTCTGTACTGGCACTTTGTTGACATTATTTGGATTTATCTGTTTCCCTTGCTTTATTTGATAGATCGAAAACCGCTTAAGTGAGCCGAAGCCATGCATAACGACGCAAACGCAAACGACGGACACGTACACACCATGTCCTCCGGCATGTACTACGGCATCTGGATCACCCTGATGGTCCTGACCGTCGTCACCGCTGCCGTTTCTTTCATAGATCTCGGCCCTCTGAACACCGTCGTAGCGCTCTGCATTGCCACGGCCAAAGCTCTCCTGGTTGTCCTGTTCTTCATGCACGTGAAGTATGCCAGCGAAAGACTCACCAAGCTGGTCATCGTTTCGGCCATCTTCTTCCTGATGCTGTTGCTCGGTCTGAGCATGATCGATTACCTGACCCGCTATCTGGCATAGCGCTTGTGTGGGGACAGCCGCCTTTAACCACCCGGTTGCCCCACCATTTTCGCGTCCTTCTGCGAAAAGGGGTGGGCTTCGGTGAATCAGGCCCCTCAGTGCCCTGTCATCCTGAGCGAAGAAGGACCCCATACCTGCATGTTTCTCCTCCGGCCCATCCAGGAGTTCTCCCGACACAACAGATGGGAATTTCCACCGCTTGCCTGGGGACAGCCGCCTTTAACTACCCGGGGTTGCCCCACCATTTTCGCGTCCTTTTGCGAAAAGGGTGGGCCTCGGTGAATCAATCCCCTCAGTGCCCTGTCATCCTGAGCGAAGAAGGCACCCCATACCTGCATGTTTCTCCTCCGGCCCGTCCAGGAGTTCTCCCGACACAACAGATGGGAATTTCCACCGCTTGCCTGGGGACCGCCGCCTTCAACCACCCCGCTGCCCCACCATTTTCGCGTCGTTTTGCGAAAAGGGTGGGCCTCGGTGAATCAATCCCCCTCAGTGCCCTGTCATCCTTCTATGAAAAAAGGCGCACTTGTCCATAGGTATTTTTTGCGGCGATGCGGACAGGCTTCTATTCGTGCTCGAGGCACATAAGGTATGTCCGGACTCCGCCGCTCCATCTGAGCGTCGCTCTCGAAGAGCAAGGATGACTTCGAGCTGACGGATTCCCCTTACCTCGCCGCAAACTTTTCTTCTGCAAACTCCACGCCATCGTGCAGCAGCGCGTACACCGCGATCAGCAGCTTGCGCGCCAGCGCCACCCGCGCCACGTGCTTGTGTTTTTTGCGCAGCAGCCGTTCATAATAACGCTTGGCCGCTGGCGAACACCGGGTCGCCACCTGCGCCGCTTCCACCATGATCCAGCGCAGCGCGCTCGATCCCTGCCGCGTGATCCCTCCCCGCGCCGCCTTGCCCGCCGACTCCCGCACCCGCGGCACCAGTCCGGCGTAACTGCACAGCGCCTCTTTACTGCCAAAGCGTCCCAGGTCCCCGATCTCCGCCAGCAGCATCATCGCCGAACACTCGCCAATCCCCGGAATCGTCTTCAGCCACCGCACTCGCTCATCTCCCCCAGCTTTTACACTTAGTTGAAGATTTTGCTTTTGAATCTCCTCGCCATAGTGATCGATCATGCGCAAACAGGCCTGCGCCGACAGCCGGGCCTGCTCCGGCAGTTTCACCTCCGCCAGCCACAATCGCCCGCGTTTGCCAAATAAATCCGTCACCGGCGAGCGCAGCCCCTGCTGGTGCAGCACCGCGTGCACCTGGTTTTTCAGCCGCGTCCGCTGCCGCACCAGCGTTGTCCGCAACCGTACCTGCTGCCGTCGCGCCTGCGTCTCCCGGTCCGCCTTCCACGACTCCGGCAACAAATCGCAGCGCAACAAATGCGCCAGCGTCGCCGAATCCACCCGGTCGTTCTTCAACTTCGCCGACGCGATCGCCTTCACCCGCTGCGGATGCACCAGCACCAACCGTTTCACCTCCGGCTCCACCACCTCCCGAAACCCCGGCCAGAATCCGCAGGCCTCCACCCCCACCTGCACCTCCCGCCCGCGATACTGCCGGAAATACTTCCGCAACGCCCCCTTCTCGTTCGTCACCGGCCCCGCCTGCAAGATCTTGCCTCTTGCATCCAGCGCCGTCATGTAACAAAATCTCTGATGAAGATCTACTCCTACGTGGATCATCTCGTGCCTCCTTCAGGGCTTGTGCTTCGAGCACGTACTCTACCCTTGGAGGCACGCCTTTTCCCCTTTCATTACATCTGAGCGAAGAAGGACCCCATACCTGCATGTTTCTCCTCCGGCCCGTCCAGGAATTCTCCCGACACAACAGATGGGAATTTCCACCGCTTGCCTGGGGACAGCCGCCTTCAACCACCCCGCTGCCCCACCATTTTCGCGTCGTTTTGCGAAAAGGGTGGGCCTCGGTGAATCAATCCCCCTCAGTGCCCTGTCATCCTGAGCGAAGAAGTTCGTGCGCGTGCGCACGAACTTCGCAGTCGAAGCACCCCATACCTGCATGTTTCTCCTCCGGCCCGTCCAGGAGTTCTCCCGACACAACAGATGGGAATTTCCACCGCTTGCGTAGTCCGGAGATTCCTAGCCCCATACACCCGTGTCATTCCGACCGCCGCCGGAGCGCCAGCGACGGCAAGCGGAGGAACCTGCTTTCCGCCGCCTTTAACCACCCGGTTGCCCCACCATTTTCGCGTCGTTCTGCGAAAAGGGTGGCTGCCCTGGGCGAAGTCGGGTTCGCCGTACTTTGGCGAACCTGGGGCACCCGGCAAAATCGGGAAGGGCACGAGTTTACTCGTGCCGCTTGAGGCCTTTCTAATCAGCACGCGCTTCAGCGCCTGAACCTTTTCCGCACCTCGACAACTCTTACCCGGGGTGCCCCACCCTTGTCGCGCATTCTGCGACAGGGTGGGGCCTATGAATCAGACCTGCCCAGACGTACCGCCTCAACCATCCCTCCCCACTTCCGACTGTGCCATACTTCCTCTTCGCATATCCATGCCCGACCAATTCACCCAAATCGCGCTGGCAGGGCGCTCCCCCGGCACCGATATCTCCGCGCTGGAAGCGGCACTTCGGCGAAATATCCGGGGAGACGTCCGCTTCGATTCGGGCAGTCGCGCCCTCTACGCGACCGACGGGTCAAACTTCCGGCAAGTCCCGATTGGCGTTGTCCTGCCCCGCGATGCCGCCGACGTGGAAATTGCCCTCGCCCTAGCGCGAGAATATGGCGCGCCCATTCTCTGCCGCGGCGCCGGGACTTCCCTCGCCGGGCAATGCTGCAACGTCGCTCTGGTGCTCGATTTCTCCCGCTACATGTCGTCGATTCTGGAAATCGACCCCGTTAAAGAAACTTGCCCGCGTCCAGCCCGGAGTCGTCCTCGACCATCTGCGTCACGCCGCCGAAAAACATCATCTGACCTTCGGCCCCGACCCCGCCACGCACGACCGCTGCACCCTTGGCGGCATGATCGGCAACAACTCCTGCGGCGTGCACTCCGTAATGGCGGGAAAGACCGCTGAAAATATCGAATCGCTCGATGTCCTCACCTATGACGGATTGCGTTTGCAGGTTGGTCCCACCAGCGCCGAAGAATTGGAAGCCATCATTCGTTCGGGCGGCCGGCGCGGCGAAATCTACTCCGGCCTCAAAATCTTGGCCGGGCGTTATGCCGCTCTCATTCGTGAGCGCTATCCCAACATTCCGCGCCGTGTATCGGGATACAACCTCAATGACTTGCTTCCCGAAAACGGCTTTAACGTCGCCCGCGCTCTCGTCGGCTCCGAGGGCACTTGCGTCACCGTGCTCGAAGCCACCTGCCGTCTGGTGGAAAGCCCGCCCGCCCGCGTACTGCTCGTCATCTCCTACGCGGACATTTACCAATGCGCCGACCGCGTGCCCGAAATTCTCGCCCACAAACCTATCGGACTCGAAGGCATCGACGACCTGCTCGTCGAATACACGCGAAGAAAAGGCATCAACTCCGAAGGCTTGGCTCTTCTCCCCGAAGGCGGGGGATGGCTGCTGGCGGAATTTGGCGCAGGCACTCCTCCAGAAGCGGAGAAAAAGGCACGCGGCCTCATGGAAGCGTTGTCGCGCTCGGCCAATCCGCCCCAGATGCGCCTTTTCACGACCCCAAGTCAGGTCAAGCGCGTCTGGGAAGTGCGCGAATCGAGCCTTGGCGCGATCTCTCATGTCCCCGGCGAACCCCTGACCTGGGAGGGTTGGGAGGATTCGGCTGTCGCTCCGGAAAAGCTTGGCGGCTATCTCCGCGATTTGCGCAAGCTGATGACCAGCTACGGCTATCGCGGAACTCTATATGGCCACTTCGGCGATGGCTGTGTTCACAATCGCACCAACTTCGATTTGCAAAGCAAAGACGGCATCGCAAAATACCGAAGGTTCATGGAAGACGCCGCCGACTTGGTGGTGAGTTACGGCGGCTCGATTTCCGGCGAACATGGGGACGGCCAGCAACGCGCCGAGCTTCTTCCCAAAATGTTCGGCCCAGAATTGGTTCAGGCATTCCGCGAATTCAAGGCAATTTGGGATCCACAGTGGAAGATGAATCCGGGAAAGTTGGTCGAGCCAAACAAACTCGACGAAAACTTGCGTCTCGGCGCCGACCATCATCCCTGGGAGCCGGAGACCCACTTCAAATTTCCCCAAGACGAAGGCAGCCTTTCACAAGCCACTCTGCGTTGTGTCGGAGTCGGTAAGTGCCGTCGCGACGAAGGCGGCGTGATGTGTCCCAGTTATCGCGTGACCCGCGAAGAAGAACACTCCACTCGCGGCCGCGCCCATCTGCTGTGGGAGATGACGAAAGGTGACGTCATCCAAGACGGTTGGCGCAACGAGCACGTCAAAGACTCTCTCGACTTGTGCCTCGCCTGCAAGGGCTGCAAGAGCGATTGCCCCGTAGGCGTGGACGTCGCCACCTACAAAGCCGAGTTTCTTTCGCATTACTATGAAGGAAAGTTTCGTCCCCGCTCCGCTTACGCTTTTGGAATGATCGATATTTGGGCGCGAATTGCATCCCACGCGCCCGGAATCGTGAATCTGGCTGCGCAGTTGCCCATTCTTCGGAATATGGCGAAGTTCGCCGCTGGCGTGGCCCCGCAGCGTTCCCTTCCAAAATTCGCTCGCCAGACATTTCGCAGCTGGTTTGAAAAACGCGCGCCGCGAAATGCCGCGAATCCCAAAGTAATTCTCTGGGCGGACACATTAAACAACTATTTTCTTCCGGAGACCGCCAAGGCAGCGGTTGAAGTTCTCGAAGCATCCGGCTTTCAAGTCGAAGTTCCGCGGAAGAGCCTGTGCTGCGGTCGTCCCCTTTACGATTTCGGGATGTTGGATCGCGCCAAGCGCCTTCTTCTTCAAACTCTCGATGCGTTAGCGCCGGAAATTGCCGCAGGCATCCCGATCGTCGTCCTGGAGCCGAGTTGTGCAGCTGTCTTCCGCGACGAACTCATCAACCTTTTCCCCAAAGACGAACGCGCACAAAAGCTCTCCCGCCAGACATTTCTTTTGAGCGAGTTCCTCGGAAAATACGCTGCGGATTTCGATTGGCCCAAACTGCGCCGCAAAGCTCTGGTTCATGGTCACTGCCATCACAAATCCATCATGAAGATGACGGACGAAGAGAACATCCTCTCGAAGCTGGGCGTCGAATACCGTCAGCCTGCAGCGGGCTGTTGCGGCATGGCTGGCTCATTCGGATTTGAAAAAGAGAAGTATGAAATTTCGCATGGCGATCGCAGAACTCGAACTTACTGCCTGCCCTACGGGACGCATGTCCCGACGAGCTCATCATTGCCGACGGGTTTAGTTGCCGCGAGCAGATCTCCCAGAACACGGGAAAGAACACGCTGCACCTTGCGGAAGTACTTCAGATGGCGCTGCGCAAAAACGGCGGGGCAAAAAAATTAGACCAAAAAAAATAAAGAGTTCCGAGGTGGTGTTGCCGTCATTCATCTCGGCCAGTAGCTCGCGTTAGACCCTCGCCGACCTGCTCTCGTTGCTTCCTTGCGGTCGCTACGCGCGGTCTGTTGCTTGGGCTCCGGGCTCACCGCCAACCGGACAAACCACTTCAACGCCTCGGAACTCTATCCTGCCGTTAACAGGTCTTCTTGTTCGCCTCGACCAGCGCTTTGCTATAGACCCTTGCTTGCCTTCGCCCGTCATCTTGCGATGCGAGTGTGACTTCGCTCGAGCCCCGGACGCTGCACCAACCGGAAAAACTTTAGAAGTTGTCAACGAACAAGTTTGTTTTACTCCTTTCATTTTTCGAGTCAACAAAAAATACGAGCGTATAACTGCTTTGTATTCATCCGAGTGCACGCAGAGCACAGGCCCATGCCGCGAGGGCGGTGCAAGAGCGCTGGTGAGGCGCGATCCGGGAGATGAATTTGCCAGAGATTTTGCGTTTCGGAGCGATGGCGTGCATTCGCGTCAAAAACATGCTCGCTGTGGATATTGCGGCAAAATGCTTGTTTGACGGGTGCGCAGCGTTATTTTATGCGGGCCAACTATTTGAGCGCATTGAAGATACGGCGATTGCGTGTTTATCTGCAAGCACCCAGTGCGGGCGAATCTACGATGTTTCGGGCGCGATCATGAACAGAACTGACAGGCCGTACGACGCGCGGTAACATCATGATGGCAAATGGTTTAGTAGCGTAATTGGCAGTTTGCTCGTTCCGCAAAGGAATATCGAAGTTGCGGGCGATCGAGCAAAAATAAAGAAGGCTCGCGGATCTACTTACGGTGCATGTGACTGTAAACACAGAGGTTTGCTGGATTTTTAAAAATACGTTATGGCCAAAGCGCATTTTTCGCGAATTTGCACACATCGACAATCTCGCGCAAAGGCAAAGACAGCAATGACTTACGCGGATCGCCGGAGTGCTTGTATGAAATTTGAAGGCAAATTTCGCACTCAAATACTCCGATTTTGTCCCCGGCAGGTCGAGAATCGCCGGCGCTCAAGTGCGAGTGGTTGCAGAGCAAATTTTCGGGGTTTTTCGACTGTACGAATTCATTCGTCGCAGAATGGAATCCACTTCGCTCAAGATGACAGGTTGGTAGAGCAGCGGGTTCGGAGTGACAATGTAGCGAGGTCGCTGACGCTACGAAGGCAAGTGCGAATATAATTTGTGAGATCAACTTCAAGGAGGATTGAATGTCAGCAGTCATCCCCGAAAAATATCGCGATTTATTTAACAAGCGCGCGTTTGCAAGCCTGGCGACGATCATGCCCGATGGGCAACCGCAGGTCACGCCGGTGTGGTGCGATCTCGAAGGCGACCATGTCATTTTTAATTCGGCCAAGGGACGCCAGAAAGACCGCAACGTGCGGCGCGATCCGCGAGTGGCGCTGGCCATTATCGATCCTGAAAATCCCTACCGTTATCTTGAGATTCGCGGCCGCGTGGTCGAAATCACCGAGCAGGGCGCGAATGAGCACATCGACAAGATGGCCAAGAAGTATTTGGGCGTCGATAAATATCCCTATGGCAAGCCGGGCGAAGTGCGCGTGATCTATAAGATCAAGCCCGAACACACGACCATGATGGGCTGACCGGTAGAATACAAATCATGCCCTCGATTGAATCTGAAGTCCCCACCACACTGGACTTAGGTTGGGTGCGCTCGCAATTTCCTGCCCTGGCGCAAACGGTGAGCGGTCAGCCTGCGGTATTTCTCGATGGGCCGGGCGGCACGCAGGTGCCGCAGCGCGTGATTGACGCGATTTCGAGCTATCTCGCACAGAACAACGCCAACACTTGCGGAGCCTTCGCGACCAGCCGACAGACAGATGCGATGCTCGCAGAAGCGCGATCCGCAATGGCGGATTTTTTAAATTGCGGCAGCGATGAAGTTGTATTCGGCGCGAACATGACGGCGCTTACGTTCGCCATGAGCCGGGCGATTGGCCGTGAACTGAAACCGGGTGATGAAATCCTACTCACACGGCTTGATCACGACGCAAATTTTTCTCCGTGGAAGGCGCTGGAAGAAAAAGGCGTGAACATCAGGGTCGCCGAGATCAATCCGTCAGACTGCACGCTGGACATGAAAGATCTCGCGAGCAAAATCACTCCGCGCACGAAGCTGGTTGCGGTGGGACTCGCTTCCAACGCGACGGGGACGATTAATCCAGTTGGCGAGATTATTAAGATTGCGCAGCGCGCCGGCGCGTTAACTTACATTGATGCGGTGCACTATGCGCCTCACGGGCCGATTGACGTGCAGGCGCTTGATTGCGATTTTCTGGTGTGCTCGACTTATAAATTCTTTGGGCCGCACATGGGCGTGCTCTTCGGCAAGCGCGAGCAACTGAAGAAGCTGCAACCTTACAAAGTGCGGGCCAATACGAATGCGATTCCGAATTGCTGGGAGTGGGGGACATTGAACCACGAATGCATCGCCGGCATTACGGCTTGCGTGGAGTATCTCGCCGATTTGGGACGCCAGGTGGATCCGCTGGCCGCTTCACGCCGGGCTGCGCTACTGGCGGCGTATGGCGCGATCCAGGCGCATGAAACCAGGTTGATGGCGAAATTGATGCGAGGGCTGGAGCAAATTCCCGGAGCAAGGATTTACGGGATTACGGATCCGTCACGGTTCGCGGAGCGATGCCCAACGCTGGCGGTCCGTGTCGCGGGGCATACGCCGCTGGAGCTGGCGACCAAACTCGGCGAGCGCGGCTTTTTTACCTGGGATGGAAATTATTATGCGATCAATCTCACGGAATTTCTTGACGTGGAAAAAGACGGCGGATTTCTGCGTATCGGATTGGCGCATTACAACACGGAAGAAGAGGTGGAGCGTCTGCTAACCGTGATCACGGGGATTGTTGGTGGTCGCCAGTAGGTTACAGACCGATGCTACGTTTGCGGGGGAGAATTCCCGGATGGGCCGCCGGAAGATGCGAGAGGCATCATGCGAAAAACATGGGTCCTTCGACTCGGCGTCGCGTTCGCGCCGCCTTCGCTCAGGATGACATATGTAAAGTGATTGGAACTGCCCCACTCAAGCCAAAGAGCGGCTTGAATGGGCCGCCCGTCCGAGCCGCCACGTTTTCAGTGCGAGATGGTTCGTCGAGTCCCCAAAAAACAAGAACCGGACAGATAAATGGCACGTGCGACTGATCGGTTACCGGAGTTGGGGCTCCCGAGGTCAAGAGACTACTCAGACGATTATTTGGTGATCCCCTCTGTATGATTTGATACGACTCATATGGAGAACGAGCCTCCAAGCACTGCAGGATCTGCCCGTCGTCGAACTCCATAGTTAACGTGCCTTCATCGTCACCAAACGCTTTCACAATAGTATGATGCAAAAGACGGAGAAGGGCAGATTGAACAGCTGGCTCGCCAGGAATATCAATCCTTCGGGGCTGTGGTGCGGCAGGGCTTTGAACAATAGCGAGCTTGTAACCGCTATTGTAAGCGTCCCGTCGAAACGTAACTGAACTTGGCCGATACCGTAGCAAATCTGCAGCAAGAAACATCCGACTAGGCGACTGCCGTCAAAGTCCTTTGGGAGTCCATACATTTTTCATTACTCGCCAGGCTCAGGGTACGGAATGTGCGAATTTTCCGGGTTGACGCCAGGTTTCATCGTGCTCGGATCAACGGGCTGTCCGAATTTGATTGTATAGTACCCAATAACCGTAAGGGTATTAGTCCGGATACGCTGAACTTGCACCGGGCATTGGTCTCAGATTCCATCATGGCGGGTGGCCCATTCAAGCCGTTTTTTGGCTTGAGTGGGGCCTTTGTCGAGCGTAGTCTTCGTAAATGCCGTGGGGACTGCGACGATTTCACGCGTCCGGACAGACTCACTTCGTGACGTTCTGTTGCTATCACCGCCGGGCTTCGTTCTCGGCTGCCGCTGCGCGAGAAGTATTCGAAGCCGGAGTGGAGCGTGTGCGGCGCAGCTTCGGGCTATGTGTCTATGGCTATGTGGTCATGCCCAATCACGTTCATCTGCTGCTCAGCGAGCCGCCGCAGGGCACGCCCGCACTTGGATGTGTTGTCGCCTACGCTGTTTCCGGCCACTCGATAGTTCTTGCGGCGTTGCCCACCCTTTCGCAAGAATGCGAAAAATGGGGCACCCTCCCGGTGCTATCTTGCCGGGGAGAATTCCCGGATGGGCCGCCGGAAGATGCGAGAGGCATGGGGTCCTTCGACTCGGCGTCGCGTTCGCGCCGCCTTCGCTCAGGATGACATATGTAAAGTGATTGGAACTGCCCCACTCAAGCCAAAAAACGGCTTGAATGGGCCGCCCGTCGGTCGCGAGGATAAAAATGAACACTACCGCAAAGCTGAGCCTGATGTGCGTAATCGCCGCATTTTGTTCGCATGCAATGGGTGCGACGGAATACGTGATCGCCAATGTTAATAGTCCCACTACAAACCGTGGAAATATTTATAAATTGGACACAACCATGGGGACGTTGACGCGGATTGGATCACTTGCTACGGGAGGAATGGGGCTGGGTCAGGGGCAGCTGGGTTTTGTTTCGTTTACTGATATACAAGAGGCCATCACAGACGATGCGGCCTGCGTCTTCCTGATGGATGCTGGGTCGAGTGATATCGCCTCCTTTTCCAAGTCAACGAGTTACAGCGAAGTAGGCGACTACTCGAACAGTATGTTGAACTCAATCCCTTACGGCGGCAGTCTAGCGTTGACGCCGAATGGAGATTTTTTGTATAGCAGTTATAGCGGGACTGGGAATGTCGCGGCGTGGGCGGTGAACTCTGATTGCTCACTATCCTTTATTGCCGCTTACACTCCTTCCGCAAGCTTCCCGCAGCTTTCACCATTGGGGCAGTTTAAGATCACACCAGATGGGCATAGCCTCCTTGTGCCCATAACCCTACCAATTTTTGCTGTAGAGCTTTTTACGATTGACGAAGCAACAGGCGCGTTGATCGACGAGGGTTTTACCTCAATTCCCGGATGCGGCTCGGAGTGTACCCTTGGCGGTCTTGATATAACGAAGGATAGTAGAGTCGCGGTGCTTGCCGCATCAATTGTTCAAGGTAATCAAGTCGTACCATTCGCAATCTCGATGGCGATCACGCCCACGCAGCTGGGGCATCCACGTGATTGGATATTCAATCAGGGTGTCGTCCACAATTTGGATTACAACGGGTCTGTATTCTTCGATAAGCAGGCATTTGCAGGGTCGGGAAAACTATATTTCGGAACAGTAGGTGATGACGGAAACTGCGGTGTAATTACAACCGAATTTACAGAAATGCCTTTGAAGATTGAAGCTGAAATTTCGACGCCCGTTATCAGCACCTACGATGGCGCAATAGCAGTGACCGACAATGTTATGGTCATTGCGGAATATCCGAACAAAATCGGAGTCTATGCGATTAATCTAGACGGCTCACTTAGCTTGCTCAGCGCAACTACGGTACAAAATCCACAGGCCGCCCAAGTGTCCGTCTCGCTGTTTCCAAATACCCGATAAGGACGGATGGCCCATTCAAGCCGTCTTTTGGCTTGAGTGGGGCCTTTGTCGAGCGTAGTCTTCGTGAATGCCGTGGGGACTGCGACGATTTCACGCGTCCGGACAGACTCACTTCGTGACGTTCTGTTGCTATCATCGCCGGGCTTCGTTCTCGACTGCCGCTTCCCGGGAAGTATTCGAAGCCGGAGTGGAGCACGTGCGACGCAGCTTCGGGCTATGTGTCTATGGCTATGTGGTCATGCCCAATCACGTTCATCTGCTGCTCAGCGAACCGCCGCAGGGCACACCCGCACTTGGATGTGTTGTCGCTTACGCTGTTTCCGGCCACTCGATAGTTCTTGCGGCGTTGCCCACCCTTTCGCAGAGAGTGCGAAATGGTCCCGATGCTAGGCGTCCTTCAACTTGGCGTCGCGTTCAGGTGTAAAAGGGTTGAGTGAAGCAGATTCCTACGCACGTTCTCGCTGACGCTACGAACGACTCGGAATGACAAGGTGGTGAGGGTGGAGGGAAATGCCCACCCTTTCGCAGATGAACGCGAAATGGTCCCGATGCTAGGCGTCCTTCAACTTGGCGTCGCGTTCAGGTGTAAAAGGGTTGGGTGAAGCAGATTCCTACGCACGTTCTCGCTGACGCTACGAACGACTCGGAATGACAAGGTGGTGAGGGTGGAGGGAAATGCCCACCCTTTCGCAGTGAACGCGAAATGGTCCCGATGCTAGGCGTCCTTCAACTTGGCGTCGCGTTCAGGTGTAAAAGGGTTGGGTGAAGCAGATTCCTACGCACGTTCTCGCTGACGCTACGAACGACTCGGAATGACAAGGTGGTGAGGGTGGAGGGAAATGCCCACCCTTTCGCAGAGAACGCGAAATGGTGGGGCAGCCTCAATTGATAAGAATCACGACATCGAGAAATACGGGTACAGACGGGTGGAGTGCACCCCAATTCCCGATGCTAGGCGTCCTTCAACTTGGCGTCGCGTTCAGGTGTAAAAGGGTTGGGTGAAGCAGATTCCTACGCACGTTCTCGCTGACGCTACGAACGACTCGGAATGACAAGGTGGTGAGGGTGGAGGGAAATGCCCACCCTTTCGCAGTGAACGCGAAATGGTGGGGCAGCCTCAATTGATAAGAATCACGCCAAGAAAAACAAATTTGAAGCGGATTCCTACGCACGTTCTCGCTGACGCTACGAACGACTCGGAATGACAAGGTGGTGAGGGTGGAGGGAAATGCCCACCCTTTCGCAGAGAACGCGAAATGGTGGGGCAGCCTCAATTGATAAGAATCACGCCAAGAAAAACAAATTTGAATGGGCCGCTTCGATCCTCTTCTTTTGGCTGAATCTCTATTTCCGCCGAAGTTCTTGCACGCCATCTGCATTCGCCAACAGAACGACATCGGCCATGGCGATGAATAATCCGTGCTCGACGATGCCGGGCATATCGGACAATTTGCGGGCAAGGGCGGCGGGATCGGCGATCTGGCCAAAGGCACAATCCAAAATATGATGACCTTCGTCGGTGACGAAAACGCTTCCATCGGGACGAGTGCGAGGCTTTACGGTTTTTGCGCCGAGCGCATCGATCTCCTTGCGACCAGAGCCTGCGCGAAAGGAATGACTTCGACGGGCAGGGGAAATTTGCCGAGGACCTGGACCTGCTTGCTCGCGTCGGCAACAATGACGAGCTGGCGGGAGGCTGAGGCGACGATTTTTTCACGCAGGAGCGCGCCACCGCCGCCTTTGATCAAGTTCAGATTCGGGTCGAACTCGTCTGCGCCGTCGATGGTGACGTCTATTTGCCGAAGTTCGTTTTTATCCAATTCGTCGAAATCGGTCAGGGGAATGCCGAGGCTTGTGGCCAAGTCGCGGGTGCCGGATGAGGTGGGGATGCCGCGAATTTTGAGTCCGGCGCGCACCAGCTCGCCGAGACCACGAACAGCGTGCGCGGCCGTGGATCCGGTGCCCAGGCCGACGATGTTGCCGTCATGCACAAATTTGAGGCTGGCGCGGGCGGCGGCTTGCTTTTCCTGATCGCTCAACATGTGGAAACCGCTACTGTAACGGTTGTGGTGATTTTTTGCCATAGGCTTTTGTGCCTTTGTGCCCAGAAGGGAAAGAATGTATCGTGAGAATTCCCTGAAAGGCCGGTGGGACTTTATGCAGACGCGGGGTCCTTCGACTGCGGAGACTTATTCGCAAGCGAATAAGTCTCCTTCGCTCAGGATGACAAAGTGTTTGCGGCGGAAAATGTTTTAACCACCAAGTTCACGAAGGTTCACTAAGATGCACAGGTCCTTCGCTTCACTCAGATGTAATGAAAGGCAAAAAGGCGTGCCTCCAAGGGTAGAGTACGTGCTCGAAGCACAAGCCCTGAAGGAGGCACGAGATGATCCACGTTGGCGTAGATCTTCACCAGAGATTTTGTTACATGACGGCGTTGGATGCAAGAGGCAAGATCCTGCAGAGCGGTCCGGTGACGAACGAGAAGTCGGGCGTTGCGGAAGTATTTCCGGTAGTTTCGCGGGCGGGAGGTGCAGGTGGCGGTGGAGGCCTGCGGGTTCTGGCCGGCGTTTCGCGAGGTGGTGGAGCCGGAGGTGCAGCGGTTGGTGCTGGTGCATCCGCAGCGGGTGAAGGCGATCGCTTCGGCGAAGTTGAAGAACGATCGGGTGGACTCCGCGACGCTGGCGCATTTGTTGCGCTGCGATTTGCTGCCCGAGTCGTGGAAGGCGGACCGGGAGACGCAGGCGCGGCGGCAGCAGGTACGGTTGCGGACAACGCTGGTGCGGCAGCGGACGCGGCTGAAGAACCAGGTGCACGCGGTGCTGCATCAGCAGGGGCTGCGCTCGCCGGTGACGCGATCTGTTCGGCAAGCGCGGGCGCTTGTGGCTGGCCGAGGTGAAACTGCCGGAGCAGGCGCGGCGAGTCGGTCCAGACCTGTTTGCGCATGATCGATCACTATGGCGAGGAGATTCAAAAGCAAAACCTTCAACTAAGTGAAAAAGCACGAGCGGATGAGCGGGTGCGGTGGCTGATGACGATTCCGGGGATCGGCGAGTGTTCGGCGATGATGCTGCTGGCCGAGATCGGCGACTTCGGACGCTTTGGCAGCAAAGAAGCGCTGTGCAGTTACGCCGGACTGGTGCCGCGAGTGCGGGAGTCGGCGGGCAAGGCGGCGCGCGGCGGCATCACGCGGCAGGGATCGAGCGCGCTGCGCTGGATCATGGTGGAAGCGGCGCAGGTGGCGACCCGGTGTTCGCCGGCGGCCAAGCGTTATTACGAACGGCTGCTGCGCAAGAAGCACAAGCATGTGGCGCGCGTGGCGCTGGCGCGCAAGTTGCTGATCGCGGTGTACGCGCTGCTGCACGACGGCGTAGTGTTTGACAGAAGAAAAGTTTGCGGCGAGTGTAAGGGGAATCCGTCAGCTCGAAGTCATCCTTGCTCTTCGAGAGCGACGCTCAGATGGAGCGGCGGAGTCCGGACATACCTTATGTGCCTCGAGCACGAATAGAAGCCTGTCCGCATCGCCGCAAAAAATACCTATGGACAAGTACGCCTTTTTTCATAGAAGGATGACAAAGTGTTGAGGGATTGCGTGGTCGCGCAAGATTCCCTTCGACTCCGCTCAGATGTAATGAAAGGGGAAAAGGCGTGCCTCCAAGGGTAGAGTACGTGCTCGAAGCACAAGCCCTGAAGGAGGCACGAGATGATCCACGTAGGAGTAGATCTTCATCAGAGATTTTGTTACATGACGGCGCTGGATGCAAGAGGCAAGATCTTGCAGGCGGGGCCGGTGACGAACGAGAAGGGGGCGTTGCGGAAGTATTTCCGGCAGTATCGCGGGCGGGAGGTGCAGGTGGGGGTGGAGGCCTGCGGATTCTGGCCGGGGTTTCGGGAGGTGGTGGAGCCGGAGGTGAAACGGTTGGTGCTGGTGCATCCGCAGCGGGTGAAGGCGATCGCGTCGGCGAAGTTGAAGAACGACCGGGTGGATTCGGCGACGCTGGCGCATTTGTTGCGCTGCGATTTGTTGCCGGAGTCGTGGAAGGCGGACCGGGAGACGCAGGCGCGACGGCAGCAGGTACGGTTGCGGACAACGCTGGTGCGGCAGCGGACGCGGCTGAAAAACCAGGTGCACGCGGTGCTGCACCAGCAGGGGCTGCGCTCGCCGGTGACGGATTTATTTGGCAAACGCGGGCGATTGTGGCTGGCGGAGGTGAAACTGCCGGAGCAGGCCCGGCTGTCGGCGCAGGCCTGTTTGCGCATGATCGATCACTATGGCGAGGAGATTCAAAAGCAAAATCTTCAACTAAGTGTAAAAGCTGGGGGAGATGAGCGAGTGCGGTGGCTGAAGACGATTCCGGGGATTGGCGAGTGTTCGGCGATGATGCTGCTGGCGGAGATCGGGGACCTGGGACGCTTTGGCAGTAAAGAGGCGCTGTGCAGTTACGCCGGACTGGTGCCGCGGGTGCGGGAGTCGGCGGGCAAGGCGGCGCGGGGAGGGATCACGCGGCAGGGATCGAGCGCGCTGCGCTGGATCATGGTGGAAGCGGCGCAGGTGGCGACCCGGTGTTCGCCAGCGGCCAAGCGTTATTATGAACGGCTGCTGCGCAAAAAACACAAGCACGTGGCGCGGGTGGCGCTGGCGCGCAAGCTGCTGATCGCGGTGTACGCGCTGCTGCACGATGGCGTGGAGTTTGCAGAAGAAAAGTTTGCGGCGAGGTAAGGGGAATCCGTCAGCTCGAAGTCATCCTTGCTCTTCGAGAGCGACGCTCAGATGGAGCGGCGGAGTCCGGACATACCTTATGTGCCTCGAGCACGAATAGAAGCCTGTCCGCATCGCCGCAAAAAATACCTATGGACAAGTGCGCCTTTTTTCATAGAAGGATGACAAAGTGGTGAGGGATTGCGGGGGTGCGCGCAAGATTCCCTTCGACTTCGCTCAGGATGACAACGGTTAACAGCAGATTCCTACGCACGTTCTCGCTGACGCTGCGAACGGCTCGGAATGACAAGGTGGCGAGAGTGGGTGGAAAATCCGCGCTAGGAAGCGTGGTCTTCCTGCCACTCGCGGCCGCAGGTGGCGCACTTCCAGGAATTTTGTTTTACGGGGAGGGGCATGCCCAAATATGCGCTGGTGTAGGCGAGGGGCTTATTGATGTCTTCGTAGGCGATGTCGAGTGAATAACACTTGGGGCAGCGCGGCTGCTCGAAATTTTCGGGGCCCTGAAAATCAAAGGTATCGGGAATGGGCTGAGCCAACACATCGAGGGCTATGCGCTCGTCTTCTGGCTGGACTTGCAGCTTGACGCCGCCGACAAAGTTGGAAATAAACCAATCCATGCGGACGATGTTGGCGTCGGCGAGCGAGCAGGGGACGCCGGCTGACTCGAGCAGTCCCTTGGCCAGCAATGCTTCGGGAAGATCGCGGAACTGGCGCACGGTTTTCAAGTTCTGAAGCTGGAGAGAATCAGCAGGCGCGGAACCGGGGCCGGTGGGAGGTTGGGTGCGGGCGAAGTGCAACTCGCGGCGGTCGAGTTCCGCTTCGAGCGCTTGGCGCGCCGGGGTGGTCAGGGTGTGGGCCTGGGCATCGAGCTGGTCGAGTTCGGCGTCGGACATGGCGGAGTAAAGCCGGGCCAGGCGTTCCCGCTCGTCTTCTTGGTCGGACAAAGTCATTAGGCCAAAATCATACCGCAAAAATGAACGGCCCATGCTTGCGCACAGGCCGTCCGGTGGTCTGGTTGGGATTAACCAAGAGGCGGCCACTCTAATGTGGCCACTTTTGGCACAATTCGGGTCCCGACGCGACCTAACGCCGGGCAGCCTTTAAGCCTTACTCACCAATTCGTGCGTGAGTGGTTGCCCTCGCGGCGGTTGCCCGCTGCCAGGGCCTTAGAGCGACCGCTCTAAGTTGCAGCCACCTCACCTGGTCTAGGATTACTACAACTGCCTGAATCAGAACTTGTCATCCGACCACCTCCTTTCCGGTGTAAGCCCAGATTAGTACGGAAGCGCGAGCAAATCAAGTGCAGGTTGCCACGAACATACCCATGTGACCATTCGCACATTTCCGAGTGACGAGTGTCACCGCAATGACGACGCGATACCTCTAGAGTCAATTCCCAATGGAGCGCAATATCGCGCCCCCTGGAGGTTGAGATGAAACGAATTATCTGTCCGGGAACACTGTGGAACCAATTCCTATGCCGCATGGGTGCGGGGTTCCTGGCGCTAATGATGATTGTCATGGCGATGATCGGGACGGCCGCGGCGGTCCCGAGTTACTCGCGACAGACGGGACTGGCGTGTTCAGCCTGCCATTACGCACCGCCGGAATTGAACGCATTTGGAAGGAGATTCAAGCTGGAAGGCTACACGTTTGTGACAAAACCGGAAGTGTCAGACGAAAAGAAAGACCATAATTCCGCATTACATTTGTTGGAGACCTTTCCGATATCGTTAATCTTTGACACGTCGTTCACGAACACGAAAACCCAGCAGCCGGGCACACAAAACGGGAATTTTGAATTTCCTCAGGCATTCTCGTTCTTTCTGGCAGGGCGTTGGGCGGATCACGTTGGCAGTTTCATGCAGCTGACGTACGATGCCCAAGCAGACCACTTCAGCTGGGACAATACCGACATTCGCTATGCCAACAGCAATGGCCATCTCTTTGGGAAATCGCTTACGTTTGGCTCAACGTTAAATAACAATCCTACCGTCGAAGATCTCTGGAATAGCACCCCGGCATGGGGATTTCCATTCACGGGAAGCGATACGGCGCCATCTCCTGCAGCAGGCGCGCTCATCAACGGTGGCTTAGCCCAAGATGTGGCGGGCGTTGGTGGATATCTCATGTGGAACGACCATTGGTATCTGGCAAGCACGATTTACCGGTCCGAACACATCGGTGGCGCGCAACCTAATGGAGGCGATGGATTCGGCTACAACATTCGCGGGGTAGCGCCCTACTGGCGGGCAGCATGGACCACTTCCATGAAAAACAGTGACCTTGAAATCGGAACTTATGGAATGCACGTCAAGAGCAGCCCTAATGCGGTCACCGGTCTAGAAGACAGCTTCACGGACTTGGCAGCGGACTTCCAATATGACCGCGTAATCCCGAGCTTGAAAAACGACGTGGTTAGCTTTCGCGGCAGCTATATCCGCGAGAATTCTTTCCAGCTGGCGACATTTGAGGCAGGCGGAGCCGCGGTGCCGGGGCACCACCTGAATACGGTGCAAACCAGCCTCGAATATCACTTCGGGTCGCGTTTTTCAGCAACCGCGGCATACTTCGATGTCACGGGCACGAATGACGCGCTGCTGTTCGCTCAGGCGCCGGTATCGGGAAGCGCCAGCGGGAGCCCGGCAAGCAACGGTTACATACTGAATTTCTCGTGGTGGCCGCAACAAAACATC
Organism: Terriglobia bacterium; assembly: GCA_963702965.1. Classification (GTDB taxonomy): domain Bacteria; phylum Acidobacteriota; class Terriglobia; order Terriglobales; family Acidobacteriaceae; genus JAJPHW01. Next base: position 868,315 of record OY969776.1, on the reverse strand, counting down.
GACCTCGCGGCTCAATACACGGGGTACGGGAAATTCAACGGAGGCAATACCAACTACGATGGCGCTGGGCGAGACGCGACAGGTAACAACAGCATTTATTTGCTGGCGCGGTTTGTTTTCTGAAGCCAGACTCCAGACAAACACAACTGGCCTGCTCCGATGGAGCAGGCCAGAACTTATTGCGGGTATCAGACTTAAAGCGTGTGCGGGACTACGTTCCCGGCGCTCTTGACGCTGCCGTTGCAGGCGGGGTCCTGAGTGCACTTACGGAACGAAGGTACGACCAATGCCTGCTCCACGGTGGGATCGTTCAAATTGCTCAGCACGTCGGTGGCGTGAGCGGCGGCGGACTTGTCGCCGGTCTTCTCGTAGGCAGTGATGAGAAGTTTCAAGGACAGCGGATTGTTGGCGTCCTGCTCGAGTTGAGCGATGGCTTCGTGATACTTGCCGTCCCAGACAAACATGGCTCCAGCGGCACCGTGGTAAGCGAGGTCAATCAGAGTGTCGTTGGCTTCGTCCGACATAGCCGCAAGGGTATCGAGGCTGGCGCGGGCGATTTTGTGGTTGTCCATTTTGATGGCCAGTTCCACGCGGGCACGCAGAATTTGCGCGGCTTCCTGTTGTAACGCAGTCTTATTGGAATTTTCTCCAGCGGCTACTGCTGCGTCGGCCTTGCTGAGCAGTTCCAAGGCTCGCCCTGGATCCTGCTGGTAGATGGCCATCTGCCGGTAGGTATCAGCTTCGGGCAGGCTGAGGTGATGCGCATGGGAATTGTCGGCGATGGCCTGGAAAGCGCGATCTGCCCAGTCGAAATCACTCTCGCGAATGAAAGTCTCAGCCTCGCGCGTGCGCCAGAGCGTGTCCTGCTGCTCAGGCAGGGAAAATTTGTGGAAGCCGGCTTCATATTCGCGGCGGGCCCGTGCTTGATCGCCCATGAGCGAATAAGTATCGGCAATGCCGAATTGTGACGAATAAAAACTGGGGTCGATGGCCAGGGAGGCGCGGTAGTGCTCGACGGATTGCTCAAATCGTCCTGCGAGACGAAGGATTTCCGCATAGGAGTCTTGCGGATTCGATTCGTTGGGCAGAGCGGCGACGTACTTATCCATCATGACGAAGGCTTTGTCGTAGCTGCGAACGTAAGCGTAGTCGTAGCCCAAGTTATTCATAAGCCCGGGCGAATCGATGATGCCGGATTTCTCATAGATGGCGATGGCGCGGTCATATTGAGACTGGGTCATGAGCCACCACGTGGTCATCCAGACGATGGTTTTATCGTGGGGATATTGCTGCAACAAGTCGTTCATTTTGGTGATGGCGAATATGAGGTTGTGGTCACACGCATCCTGATACCACTCGATGACTTCACGTTCGGAAGCGCTGGCGTCTTCGCGTTCGGTAAACGCTTTGGCTTGTTCCCGAACCTGCTCGGCGGAATCAAGACTTATCTGGGCAAGTAATTCGTGACCCATGGCAAAATCGGGATCGAGCGCAACTGCTTTGCGAAGCATTTTTATTGCTTCGACTTGCTGCACCTGGTCGAGATAGAGATTGACCGCGTTCTGAGCCAAGCGGGCCGCTTCGGGCGAAGTGGTCGTATAGGTTAAAGAGGCCGGCGGCGCAGGCGTTTGCTGCTTTTGCTTTGCATGTTTGGCGAATGCGCTGGAAGAGCACAGCAGTACGATCGCAGCAATACTTCGGATAGCGGTAACGCGAAACCCTGCTTTTGTCATTTCTAGTTCCCTTTTAAGAGATAGCCCGGTTCAAGGGGCAACTTGCCGTCAATTTTTACGACTTGTACGTCCTTGGTCAGCGAATACAAATCAACCACTCCAATCGCGCCGCGGTTGTTGGCGACGAAATGCAAGATGGCGTCGTCGGAATCGGCCACGATGATGACTCCGCGATGGGCCTGAATAAAAACGCGCGCCTGGTCAGTGGTCATATTGAGAACACGGCGTAGAACCAGTTGAGCGTCCTCGGTGGATGGGTCTCGCATCACAATCTGGATGGTTTTTCCATCCGGCCAGGCGCGTGTGTGCGCGTTGAATATGCTGGCCAGCTCTGAGGCTTTGATGTTGGTCGTGGCGCTGTCTTTGTCGGTCACGATTACAAGCTGCTTGGCGTAAACCGCTGTGGAAAGGCACACGAAGCAAGCCAGAGCGATAAGGATGCCTTTGGTCTTCACGATGTCGAGATTCTAGGGTGCGGAGGTTAGCAGCAATAGATAACGAACGTAACAAACGTGTGCCGGATATGTCGGTTCTGGGCGCCAATCGCGGGGTCATGTCCGGCAGGAATCTGGTTGCCCCACTTTCCCCTTCTTAGACTGGATATTGCGGTGGTAACGGTTACCGGTTGGTTTCGGCCTTCCAGCGATAGGCATCGGTCTGGGGCAGTCCGATGTGGGCAAGGACGCGATTGCAGAATTCGTGGGCCATATGGTTGAGGCTGGCGGGGCGGTTATAGAACGTCGGGATGAGCGGGAAAACGGTCGCGCCGGCATCCGCAGCCCGATACATATTGCGGATGTGGATTTTGTTGAGGGGGGTCTCGCGGAGGCATAGCACGAGTGGCCGTTTCTCCTTGAGACAGACATCGGCGGCACGCTCGATAAGAGTGGAGGCGATGCCGTTAGCGATGCGGGCCAACGTACCCATGCTGCATGGAATCACAACCATCGCGTCACTGGGATAGGAGCCGCTGGCGACGTTGGCGCCGATGTCGGCATTGGTCTGTTGCAGGATTTTACGGGATGGCTTTTTGATGGCAGGCGCGAGGATTTGTGAGACAAGCTGGCTGCGTCCGCTGAGCCGGAGTTCCTCGGCCATGACGCGCAAGGCGCCGTCAGAAGCGATGAAATTCACGTGCTTGACGCGCGAATCGCGTTCGACGGCCAGCAGGAAGTGTTTGAGGAACAATGACCCGCTGGCGCCGGTCGTGGCTACGGTCAGGTTTTGGGGTGGAAGGTTCAGCAATTCGCAGCTCCAAAGGCTCGGACTTCGAGCATAGGGAGTGAGCGGACAGGAAGTCAAGGAGCAAGGGCTGGATGGGAACGACATCCAATTTGCGGGCACGAAGAAACGCGGCGCAATTACACGCGCTGGTGGGCGTGGAGCGTGAAATCCGCGCCAATGATTCGAGCAGCCGGCGAAAATATCTGCGGGAGTTCAGCCAGGCATTTCGTAGTTATCAAGATGTGCTTTCTGCCGAAAACCTCGATCGCGCGCTAGGCGCGGCTGATACCATCCTGATCGGCGATTATCATGCGTTGCCCGCGTCGCAGCGCTTTGCCGCTGCCGCGTTGGAGCTCCGGGCGCAACCGGGCGATCGTCCCGTGGTTCTGGGCCTGGAAACAATTTTTGCCCGGGATCAACACATCATTGATGAATGGTGGCGCCGGGAGATTGACGAGGCCGAGTTTCGGCGTCGCATCCGATTCGATCTTGATTGGGGCTACGCGTGGGACCCATTTTACGAGTTATTGGTGGCGGCGCGCGAGCATGGCGAAGCCATTTATGGCCTTGATTGCATGCCGCGGGAGGATTTACGGAAGATTGGCGCCCGCGACCGGCATGCGGCACACAAGATTGCAGAAATTCGCATGCGGCATCCGCAAGCGGCCATCATGGTGCTGTTCGGCGAATCACATTTGGCGCCGGGGCACCTACCCTATCAAGTGCGCAAGGAATTGCCGAATGAAAAGACTTTGACGGTGCTGCAAAACATTGACGCGCTCTACTGGCAGGCTGCGGGAGAAAAACAGGAGCGGGTTGAAGCGGTGCAGGTTACAGACAACGTGGTTTGCGCGTTTAATTCGACGCCTCTCGAGAAATATGAAAGTTATCGCCTGCACTTGAGCCGCTGGGGCCGCGGCGAAGAGGAAGGTCCCGACCTTACGCCGACCATATACAACTTGATTGACAGCCTGGTGCGGTTTTTGGGGATCAACCGCTATTCTCCGCACAACACGACGCAACCGAAATTTCTCGTGGACATGCTTCCTGAGGTATGTTGCGGTCATTCCGATGAACCTCTTGCGCAACTGCTTGTGCGCAAAGGAATGGATGAAGAAACAGTTGAAGACATCTTGCATGGCGTAAATGAATACGGATGCGTTTATCTTCCGCAGCTCAACGCCTTTTATGTGCGCGAATTCAAAATTGCGTATGCGGCCGAAGAAGCATCCCGATTTTTGCATCACGCCTGCCGAGGATTGCCGCACCGGGCAGCTAAATATCAAAAACTCTCCGAATCGAGCCAAGCTCTGGAATATGCTCTCGGATATTTCGGGTCGCGCGTGCTGTGCCCGACGCGCACAGAAGAGGGTGATGCGAGCGCGCGCACAACCAGGCAAAAGGAGCAAGGATACAGGATCGGCAAAGCTCTTTATGACGATTACGTACGTGGCAAGCTTACGCCGAGCGGGTTGCGGCGCATCTTCCTGATGCACGTCGAAGAAAAACGCGAAGCAGACATACTGTTAAAAGAGTTGAGTAATCGATACGACACGGCATGACTCCTTGCGGCGCGTGGAAGGCATCTGCGATCCAATCTCACTGATGTGATACGTTTGGCTGGGCAACTAGCCGACCGGACGTCACATGAATTTGGAATCCATAAGAAAACTATTTCAAGAAGTGCGAGCGGGAAAACGTTCGCCTGATGACGCCGTGGAGCGTCTGCGCCATCTCCCATTCGAAGACCTCGGATTTGCGAAAGTGGACCACCATCGCGCCATTCGAGCAGGGATGCCCGAGGTGATTTTCGGCCAGGGAAAAACGCCGGCGCAGTTGGCGCAAATTTTTGCGCGGCTGGCCAAACAGGGCGGAAACGTTCTCGCGACGCGGACAAATGAGAAGCAATTCGCCGCGGTCAAGGGAAAAGTTCGCAAGGCCGAATACAGTGAACTGGCCCGGGCCATCGCGCTCAAACGCGATCGGAAATTGTATGGCAAAGGCAAGATTGCCGTGGTGTCGGCCGGGACGAGCGATATACCAGTAGCCGAAGAAGCGGTTATCACGGCAGAGATGATGGGTAACGACGTAGAGCATCTTTATGATGTCGGCGTGGCCGGCATTCACCGATTGCTGGCGAACCGCGAGGTGCTGGCCAGGGCTCGGGTTTTGATTGTGTGCGCTGGCATGGAAGGTGCATTACCTAGCGTAGTGGGTGGGCTGGTCGGTGTTCCTGTCATTGCTGTTCCCACGAGTGTCGGCTATGGAGCTTCCTTTAAAGGGGTCGCAGCATTGCTCGGCATGATGAATTCCTGCGCATCGAATGTCAGCGTAGTGAATATTGATAATGGCTTTGGCGCGGGATACGTCGCATCGCTGATAAACCGCTTGTAATGCGGGGCGAGCAAAAACGGCAGTTTTTCATTTGGCTGTGGACTTAGGCTTGACGCGAGCCTGCGGAGTGCGACGCAGACTGCGCTTTTGAGCGATGTCATTGAGATGCAGGATGGTTGCCGCGGTGGTGTACTTTACCGAGTCTTTCTCATCCGAGAGAGCTGAGGCCAGACGGTCGATTACGTCGGGGTTTCCGCGATGTGCCAGCGAAGTCAGAGCGGCGTTTCGGACGAGTTCACTCTTGTCGGTAACGGCGGTTTGGACAAGTGCGTCTTCTGTAATTGGGTCGGGATCGTTCGCGAGTGCGCGGGCGGCGGCGGCGCGAGTCGGCGAACTGTCATCTTTCTTGATGGCGCGATAGGCGTCAAACCCGATTCCGGCATACGGGATGAAACCAATTCCCTCTTCGAAACCCATGAGTGCCATCTGCTTGCTATCTTTCAGTTCGTCGAGCTGTGACGCGATCAACCCTTTTCCACCCTTCATCTCCCCTGTCACGACGGCATAGAAGATCTTGTAAGCTGCAGGATCCTTAAATTTGAGAAGCGCATTAGCCGCAGCGATAATCACCGAAGGCTCTTTGTCTTTAAGAGCTTTATGGAGCGGCGGAATTGAGGACTTATCGTGCAACTCGCCGAGCGCGAAAGCCGCAGCGACTCGGACGTCGGTTTTATCATCGTCGAGCGCCGCGATACCCAGTCTTACGGCACGGGCTTCGCCCTGAAGCAACGACAAAACGCGAACGGCCGTTGCCCGTTTGCTGGTGCTGTTTTCGGTCAAGCCGCTGCTCAGTAGGAGCCATGCGCGCTCGGGTGGGGGTGTGTTGTCATCAATGCCCGGCGCAGCAGCCGGAGGTTTTGCGGGCGACGGATTTTGGGAAGCTCGCGAGGAATCGGATGGCGTCACCGCTGGTGTCGCGGCTTCGCCTTCATTCTGGCCCACGCTCGGCGATTGCCCATAGAGCCCGGCGGAGACGCAAAGCAATAAAACACTGACAAACCTTGGACCACACAACATGCACCCTCCGGGCTATTGGTCGAAGCAGAAACTCGCGGCTACCGATTGCCTCGGCCGGCAGCTTTTCTCTTTGGCGTTCGTGTCTTGGCGTTCGCGCGGCCACCATGAAACACGCGGGCAAAAATCTTATCAATGTTTCGCAATTGCCGCTTCAGATCAAAAGCGCGGTCAATCTGCGCGCGGGGGACGCGACGGATGATTTCTTTGTCCTGCAAAATCAGTTCCCGGAAATTCAAGCCTTCGCGCCAGGCTTTCATGGCGTGCGCCTGCACCATACGATAAGCGTCTTCGCGAGAAACGCCGTTCTCCACCAAGTCGAGCAGCAGTTGGCCGCTGAAAACCAGGCCGCCCGTGCTTTCCAAATTCGCCAGCATGCGCTGCGGATAGACAAACATGGTCTCAATGAGATTGGCCGTCTTCTGGAGAAGATAATCGGCGAGTGTGGTCGAATCGGGAATAATTACCCGTTCCGCGGATGAATGAGAGATGTCGCGTTCATGCCAAAGCGTCACATTTTCATAGCCGGCCTGGGCGTTGGCACGCACAACCCGGGCCAAACCGCTAATTTGCTCACTGGTAACGGGGTTGCGCTTGTGCGGCATGGCTGAGGACCCCTTTTGTTTCTCACTAAAGAACTCCTCGGCCTCGCGGACTTCGGTGCGCTGAAGATGGCGGATTTCGGTGGCGATTTTGTCGAGTGTGGAAACGATGACGGCCAGCGTGCCAAGATAGTGCGCGTGCCGGTCCCGTTGAATGACTTGCGAAGAAACGGCCGCCGCCTTCAGCCCCAGACGCGCGCACATTTTTTCTTCCAATTCCGGACTGAGATGCGCGAAGGTGCCGACGGCGCCGGAGAATTTGCCGACGCGCATGTCTTCGGCGGCCAATTTGAAGCGGACAATGTCGCGCTGCACTTCGGAATACCAGTTAGCCAGCTTGAAACCAAATGTAATGGGCTCGGCATGGATGCCATGGGTGCGGCCGATCATGGGAGTGTCCTTAAACTCCCACGCCCGGCGTTTCAGGACGTCGGCGAGGCGTTCGAGATCGGCGGCAATAATGTTCGAGGCTTCGTGAATGAGCAGCGCCTGCGCGGTGTCCACGACATCGTTGGACGTTAAGCCGTAATGAAACCAGCGAGCCGCCGGCCCAACAATCTCGGCCACCGACGTGGTAAAAGCGATTACGTCATGCCGCACTTCGGCCTCAATTTGATGGATGCGTTCGAGGTTGAAGTCGGCGCGCTCGCGTAGCGTGCGGGCCGCAGCCCTGGGCACCATGCCGGCCTCGGCCAGCGTTTCTGTGGCCGCAAGCTCGACTTTGAGCCAGTTGCGGAAGCGGTTGTCTTCACTCCAAATGCGGCCCATTTCCGGGCGTGTATAACGTGGTATCAAAGGTTCGCACCCTGCGTTTCGTTGGAATTGAACGGACTAAAGATTCTAAATGGAGCCGAGGCAGGTGACCAGCGCCCGCCGCTCGTGGCTGCCGAAGCCAGCCAAATTTCCTATATATATCGTAATACGATATAATCAACTGGAACATGAAAGCCCCGAGGAAGAAACGACCTGCGGTTCCCGATTACCGGGCCCTGGCGCAGTTAAGGTACCAGATCAGGCGTTTCTTGCGCTTCAGCGAAGAGATTTCGCGCAAAGCGGGCCTGGAACCGCATCAATACCAATTCATGCTCGCGATTAAGGGCCTACCTGCCGGCGCGCGGCCCACGATCAGCGAATTGGCCGAGCGGCTACAGATTAAGCACCACAGCACAGTTGAACTGGTAAACCGGCTCGCGGCGCGGGGATACATGGAACGGCGCCGGGGAGAAAAAGACAAACGCGAGGTGCTGCTCGAACTGGCGCCTAAAGGCGAAGAAGTCTTGCGGCGACTGGCGCTCCACCACCGTGATGAACTTCACCTGCTTGGACCAGCGTTCATCAAAGCCATACGAGCGGTCGTCAAGAGCCGCGATGGACGCAAAAAGTAATACGCACCTCCCTTTTGACGCACACCGAAATGGAAATCGAGGCAGAGTTACTAAGTTACATATATGAGATCCGACACATCCAGGATTGACCCAGATCACCCCTCTCGATTATCCGCCTACCGTAATGCGGCCACTTCTGCACGCCAACGCCAGACGAACCGCATGCTTCTGCTGTCGTTAATGGGAGTCGCGGTTGGTCTAGCAGCCGGTTTGGTGGCGGAAGGCTTGCTTCGCGCCATCAACTTTATCTCAAATGTTTGCTATTACGGCAAAGCCACATCTGCAAATTTGCCTGCCAATCTTGCGGCTTTCCATTGGTGGACGCCGTTTCTGCCCGCTGCCGGCGGACTCCTTGTGGGCATACTCATCCGTTATTTTGCTCCGGAGATTAAGGGCGACGGCATCCCTGAGGCAATATCGGTGGCGCTGAATAATCGCAGCATCGTTAAGCCTCGTGTCAGCTTCTTTAAACCCCTTAGCGCGGCCATTACGGTTGGTAGCGGCGGCCCTTTCGGCGCGGAGGGACCGATCATCCAGACGGGCGCCGCACTTGGTTCGCTGTTCAGCCAATTCATTCCGTCATCGCCCGCGGAACGACGAACACTTTTAGCTTGCGGCGCGGCCGCCGGCCTCGCGGGAGTTTTCAAGACGCCGTTCGCAGGAGTCATGCTGGCCATCGAACTCCTCGTGTTCGAATTTCGAGCGCGATCCTTCGTTCCCATTGCGCTGGCTTCCGCGACCGGAACCATGGTTGCAATGGGCTTTCGCGGCGCTTTTCCAGTTTTCCCGGTGGTGACAGAATTCCATTTTCATCTCTCGGAACTTCCTTTTTTTATTATCCTCGGCATCGGTACGGCTGCGCTCGCGTGGCTGATGACCGGCGCGCTCTACGCCTGCGAGGATTTCTTTGAGCATCTTCACGTCTGGTTCCCTCTGGTGCCAGCCATCGGCGGTCTGATAGTCGGCGTTATCGCCATTTTCTATCCGCAGGTTCTGGGCACAGGTTACTCCGTAATCGCCGATCTGTTGTCCGGACCTCATCCCTTCCGCATGTTGCTCGGAATTGGGCTGGCGAAGTTGGCGGCATTTGCCATAGCTCTAGGATCCGGGGCGTCAGGCGGTACGTTTGCACCTGCGTTGATGATTGGAGGAAGCCTGGGAGCGGCTTTTGGCTCGCTCGTGCATCTGCTCTTGCCCAACGCATCGTCAGTTGGGCTCTATGGCATGGTCGCCACTGCGGCGCTATTTGGAAGCCTCTATCGTGCTACGCCCAGCGCCATTCTGTTTATGGTCGAAGTGACCGGCGCCTATAATGCCATTCTCCCCGTCTTTCTCGTGGCCGTGATTGCCGATCTCGCAGTTCATTTCTTCATGCGCACGACCATTAATACAGAGCGTTTGGTGCGACGCGGCCATCTGGTTCCTGAAGCCTACGAACTCGACCCGATGAAACTGTTGAGAGTACGCGACGTGATGAGCGTTAACGTTGACACGGTGCGCGCCGATGCAAAGGTCTCCGAATTTCTTCCTCTCGCAATGCAACATGAAACCGTACCTGTGATCGATGCCCAGGAGCACGTCATCGGCGTGCTCAAGCGGGAAGACTTGCTCCCGGCGCATCCTGACGCGGCCGCGATAACTTTGGCGCGCACTGATTATCTGGTGGCCTATGAAGATGAGGTTGTGCACGATGTCGCGAGCCGTTTCCTGGACCAGACGCGGCATCAAGCGGTTGTGCTGGATACGGAGACAGGGAAACTGGTTGGCATGTTAACCGCATTCGACATCCTCAAAGCGAAGGACTGGGAACTGATGCAGGAGATGACCGAACCGAGCCACCTTGTGATCACGTCTTTCTTTCGTTTTGGCGCGCGTCCGACAGCGGGTACAGAGCGCAGCGAACCGAGGTGAAAGGATCGGGTGGTGTAAGGATTCTGCCTGGGATAGAAAGACTTGAGCAGCCTACTGGGCGCTTTTTTGTCCCGTGGCCACGTTCTTTTGTGCGGCCGTGATGAGTGGGCGCAGGGCATGCACCGAGACGCCAAGAGTACCGCCGGAGAAGCCGTCGATAAACGCCTCATTGACGCCGATAACCTGTCCTTGCGAATTGAACACGGGACCGCCGCTACCGCCGTGAGCTGTCGGGGCGTCGTAAATGAGCTTGTCGCCGACAACGTCGCCAAGATGGCCGTAGGTCGCGGAGGGACGGATCAGCGAGAGCGCAGCCAGTTCGTTGGCGGCGCCGATATCATCGTGGCGGAAGGCCAGCCGTTGGTAAACTGCTTCCGGCGATTTTGCGACCATCCCCAATACGCCCATCGGATAACCGACTACAGCGACTAGCTCGCCGGGGTTCGAAGGTGCGTCGGCAAGAGGTATGGGGCGCAAATGGCGCACTGCGCGTGAATCCTCAATGCGTAAAACCGCCAGGTCACCTTGCGAAGACCATACAATTGGTGTGATATCGACCGGCGCGGAGAAACCGGGGAAGAAGGCGACCAATTTTTCGAGTTGGGGCGTCGCGCCTTTCTTAATCAAATCGTCGGAGTCTGGATCGCCGTACCAGGGTTCAGCCACGTGCCGGTTTGTGACCAACAGGCCCTCAGCCACAACGAAGCCCGTGCCGGAAATCCTAACCCGCATCAAAGGCTTCTTTCCCGCGAAACCAACTTGATAAACGCCGTAGATGTAGCAGACAGAATTTCGGTAGCGATTGAGCACCATCGCCGGCATGGCTTGCTCCTGTCGCAACTGGTCGACTTCATGTGAAAGCCGGCTTATCTGAGCTTGCAACCCACGATTCGACACGGGCCAGCAATAGTGGGTAATGACGAGGGCGAGAATGAGAAGAAAAATTGCGATCAGGCCGTGAACAAAACTTTCCCACAAGCGGCAAACCGGCTCTTCTTCGAGGCGTGGGCTAATCTCATCCATGACCATAGACGCAGGGACGTGAACCTGCGTGTGTTGCCTTTATTTTGCGTTTGGGCGGGCAGGTTTTCCACGGTACGGAGGACAGTGTACGAATGATTACGCACGAATTTTTATAACTCTTTAATCCCCAGGCGATTGGCCATTTCTTCGTAGAGAAATCCTTCGCCGATGCGGTAGGGCTGGACCCACTCGCCGTCAATTACGAACTGCGGAATCGCACGTTTGCCTGTGCGTTTGACGACTTCTTCGGCAGCCCCCGGCGTGGTTTCTATGTCGATGTCAGCAAAAGGAATATTGTGTTGTTGCAAAAAGTGTTTGGCGACGCGGCAATCGGGACACCAGAATGCGGAGTAAACAGTTACTTGCATGAGAGATTCCTAAAACCAAAGACCGCCAGTTTGCACTGGCGGTCGAGACTTAACTCTGCGCGGCGAACTACGAATTTTCGTACAACAACACGCCGTCCGTTTCTTTCGAGTCCACCGGACGATAAAACAACTTGTTGCCCTCAAGGAAGACCTCGATAAACGCTGGACGCGTCGTAATCGTACCTTGAATCAGCGCCTCAGAAAGTGGGTCTTCAATGTACTTTTGCAATGCTCGACGAAGCGGACGAGCGCCATAACTACGATCTGACAAGGTCTGATTGAGTATCCACTTCTCGGCCTCATCAGCCACCGTAACCGTGATCGCTTTCTGAGCCAGGTTGGCGTTCAACTGACCCACCAGAAGCTCGAGAATTTGGATCAGATCGCCTTCGCTCAGCGCGTTAAAGATGATGACTTCGTCAAGCCGGTTGAGGAATTCCGGATTAAATGTTCGCTTGACCTCGTTCTTCACCAGATCTTCGATCTTTTCGGCGACCATATCCTCTGCGCCAGATTGGAATCCCAGTCCTTCGCGCTTCTGAAGGTGACGCGCACCGATGTTCGAAGTCATGATGATGACTGTGTTTTTGAAATCGACACGGTTGCCCAGGCCGTCAGTGAGATGGCCGTCTTCAAATACCTGCAAGAGAATATTGAATACGTCGGGATGCGCTTTCTCTATTTCGTCCAGCAGCACAACCGAATACGGCGCACGCTTGACGCGCTCGGTAAGCTGTCCGCCTTCCTCGTAGCCGACATAGCCCGGAGGCGAACCGATCAGCTTTGAAACCGAGTGCTTCTCCATGAACTCGGACATGTCGAAGCGAATGAGCGACTTCTCACTACCAAACATGAAGTGAGCCAGCGTCCGTGCAACTTCGGTTTTGCCAACGCCGGTTGGGCCGAGAAACAAGAATGAACCAATGGGCCGGTTGGGGTTCTTAAGGCCTGCGCGGCTGCGACGAATAGCGCGAGCCAGCGCGCTGATCGCTTTGTCCTGCGAAATGACGCGCTTGTGCAACTCTTCTTCGATGCGCAGCAGCTTCTGCGTTTCTTCTTCTTTAATGGATGTGATGGGGACGCCCGTCCAGCGCGAGACAACATCTTCAATGTCTTCGCGCCCGACCACACCCGTAGCGGATTCATCAAGGTGATATTTTTCGCGCAGGGCGCGCAGGTTCTCGCGCTCCTTGCGCTCTTCATCGGAGTAAAAACGCGCTTTCTCAAATTCATGGTTCGCGATGGCGTTCTCCATGCGATGCACGATGAACTTGATGCGCTTTTGCACTTCGGTGATTTCTTCCGGCAGCGAAGTCTGGCGCAGCTTGACTCGCGCTCCAGCTTCGTCAATCAAATCAATGGCCTTATCTGGCAAGAAACGGTCAGGAATATAGCGGTTGGAATGAGAAACGGCAAAGTTAATCGAGTCGTCGGTATAAGTGACGGCGTGAAATTTCTCGTAACGGTCTTTAATGCCAAATAGAATCTTGGTTGCGTCTTCCTCATTTGGAGGCGGAACCTTCACGGCTTGGAAGCGGCGTTCCAGGGAACGGTCTTTTTCGATGGATTTACGATATTCACCGGGCGTAGTAGCGCCGATGCATTGGATCTCTCCACGCGACAGAGCAGGCTTAAGGATGTTGGCAGCATCGAGCGAACCCTCCGCCGAACCGGCGCCAACCAGCGTATGCAACTCATCAATAAACACGATGGAATTTTGCGACTCCATCAATTCCTTCATGATGGTCTTGAGGCGCTCTTCAAACTGTCCACGATACTTGGTTCCGGCGACGATCAAAGAAAGGTCAAGTGCGAGAATGCGCTTGTCCGCGAGGAAGGAAGGCACCTCGCCATCAGCAATCCGCTGGGCAAGACCCTCTACAATGGCAGTCTTGCCAACGCCGGGTTCACCAATGAGAACCGGATTGTTTTTGGTGCGGCGGCAAAGAATCTGAATCACGCGGTCGAGTTCGCCGTCACGGCCAACTAGCGGATCTAACTGCGTGTCCATGGCGGCTTGAGTCAGATCGCGGGAAAATTCGCCCAGAAGAGAAGATTCGCGCTGGCGCTGGGGCTGGGCCTTTTCCTGGCTGGTTCGTGCAAGCTCTTCGCGAATAGCAGTCAGGCGCAGGCCGCGCTCATGCAGAATTTCTGCTGCAAAGCACTTTTCTTCCCGGAGCAAACCCAAAAGCAGATGTTCCGTGCCGATATGCTTGTGCGAGAGACGTTCCGCTTCTTCCGCGGCATAGGCCAGCACGCGCTTGCATTCATTGCTTAAAGGAAGATCGACTGACGTCGAGACTTTCTCACGGATCGTGGTATGCGCTTCAATCTGCTTCCGGATGGATTCCACCGAAGCATGGGAGCGCAGGAAACGGTTGGTCAGGGCTTTGTCTTCGCGGAGGAGTCCAAGCAGCAAATGTTCCGTCTCAATGTAAGGGGAACCGAATTGGCTGGCCTCATACCGCGCAAAGAAGATGACGCGACGCGCTTTCTCCGTATAACGTTCAAACATTTTACCCGTCCCCCCGAAGCCTCCAGAAACCGAAGTTCCCGAATGCTCTCTACCCTATTACTATTATGCAACCAAGACTACTAGAACCCAATAGCACAAAAGATGTACGAAGTTCCGTTGGTCATTACTAAAGAAACCCATGTTTCCTAAAGTCGTTGCGCAAGCCTTGCCGTTTTTCAAGGATGAATCTTAAGCTCACCCCGGCAAGGCAGAGGCCTGCATCTCCTCCATTTTGCCATGTTCCAACCGCAGTACCCGATCACAACGGCGAGCAAATGCGAAATTATGCGTCGCGATCAGGGAAGTTAGCTTTTGCTCATGGTGCAAGCGCGCGATAAGTTCAAAGATCGCTTCAGCAGTTTGCATGTCGAGATCGCCCGTGGGTTCGTCCGCCAACAAAACTTTTGGTTTGGTGATCAGAGCGCGCGCAAGCGCAACCCGCTGCTGCTCTCCACCCGAGAGCTCACCCGAGCGATGGTGACCCCTCTTCTCCAGGCCGACTTGGTGCAGCCAATGCTCCGCCTCATGCAATGCGTCTGACCGGGAGTCACCGCGAAGCAGGAGCGGCATCGCCGCATTTTCGAGCGCGGTGAACTCGGGCAGCAGATAGTGGAACTGCCAGACAAAGCCGAGCTCGCGGTTACGGAACGCGGCGGCTTCATTCTCCGATAGCAGATTCACGTGCAACTGGGCGCAGTATACGTCGCCCGACGAAGCGCGATCAAGAGATCCCAGGATGTGCAACAAGGTACTCTTTCCCGCCCCGGATTCCCCAACAATTGCCAGCATTTCCCCTTGCCCAACGTCAAACGATAAATTTTCAAAGAGCACCAGGTCCGATTTCCCCGATTTGAAAACTTTCTTCAGGTTTTCGGCCCTTAACATCTTCTGTTGTGTTAGATGCACTAGATGTGCTCCTCGCTCCACGAGCCGGCACGGCGCTTGCTTCCCATTAAATCATGCTGGAAACGAGGCTCAACCAGAAGTCGAGCACGTGACGTGGCTACGCCTAACATAACAATCATCCCGCATCACTCATAGCGCAAGGATTCGGCCGGAAGGACGCGTGCAGCCGACCATGAAGGGTAAATCGTTGCAATAAATGAAATTCCGATCGCCACAATTGCGACGAGCAGCCCGTCCATGAGCCGCGGCGCAAATGGTACGTAGTTGATGGAATAAACCTCAGGCGCGAGAGCGAGCACGTGATAGTTGGCGCCCACCCAGGAAAGCGCGTAACCAATGATCAAACCACCGGCTGTCCCAATCACCCCGATGAGTAAGCCTTGCGCAATAAAAATCCTTCGAATCTGGGACTTGCGCGTGCCCATCGACATCAGCACCGCAATATCTTTTGTCTTCTCCATAACGAGCATGATGAGAGAAATTAGGATGTTCAACGCAGCCACTAAAACGATCAACCCAATAGTGATAAACGTCACCAGGCGTTCGAGTTTCAGAGCGCGGAAGATGGCTTTGTTCTGTTCCATCCAGTTTGTGGTCATGAAACCTTTGCCTGCGACGCGCTCAATGGACTTGGCGATATTGCCAGCCTGATAGATGTCGTCCACTTTGAACTCGATCGCCGCCACTTCGTCATCGAGACCGAATAAGCGTTGCGTGTCGGACAATCGCGCCAGCGCCCAGGTATTGTCGTAGTCAAAGAAACCGGAATTCAGAATCCCCGCGACACGGAAACGGCTGTATTTCGGAACCAGTCCAAAGGGTGTCAGTTCGCCTTGAGGGCTGGTTACGAGCACAACCGACCCTACCGCTGCGCCAAGATTGTCTGCCATGTCTTTGCCAAGGATGATCGGCGGCATGGCAGCAATGCGCGCGGCCACGCTCTCCAGTTTGTCAGGCGATTCGTCAGGTGGAGGTGGGGCAGTCGAGATAGGCGCGAGTGCGTCGACTGATCCGTTTTTGACACTGTTGAGGAGATCGCTAACCCGGCGCTCGTCCGCGGGAATGACTCCCTTCAGGACCGCGCCGCTGGCCCGCGGTCCTAACGAGATGAGCACTTGTTCGTAGATCACGGGGGCGGCAGCCACGATGTGGGGTTGCCGGGAAAGCCGCGCCATCAATGGCCGCCAGTCCTTGATGCCATCGGATTCAACGCGCAATAAATTGATGTGAGACGTCGAACCAAGCAGACGGTCCTGCAAGTCCTGGCGAAAGCCATTGTTGATTGCCAAGGCGATGACGAGCGAAGCAACCCCGGCGGTGACTCCAATGATGGAAATACCGGTGATGATGCCGATGAAAGCCTGCCTGCGTTTGGCTTTCAGATAGCGTGAGGCGATAAAGAGTTCAAACCGCATCACAGCCTTCGGGAATGAACGATTCGTCGGACATCAGGGTTGATTATAGGTGAGATGCGCCACTCGCATCGCTGCTTCATCGAGGCAAAATTCGCGGCACGATGGCAGGGACTCTTGCCCGGTACATCTGATAGCACTCGCCGAAGCGTTCCGCCAGTTCTCTGTCTTCCATATGGATCATTATCGTGCCCGTAATAGCCGCAAACGCGGTCAGTAAATAACAAATCAGCAAACCAGTGCCCAGGCTCCAGGCGAGCATTTCGCAAAAGTGCCCTAAATAAATGGGATGGCGGACGCGATCGTGGAGACCTGAGGTAATGAGCGTTTGTTGCCCTTCTGCGCGGATTTCCGGCAACCCGCTAAGATGAATCCAACTGAATCCTCGACCGGATTTGACGTAGATCCAGATGCCTTCAGTAAATAAGAATACCGCTGGAACTAGGGTCCACGGGTTGCGATATAGAAACACATCGCGCCACGGTGCCGTGATGACGCCGGCGAGTACCCATAATGCAATCCATGCAGGCAATAGGATTCGGTAAGGTGAACGCACGCGCGAACGCCAAAACGGAACAAAGGGATGAATCATTACCCAAAAAGCGGGGATGGTCGCATAAACGCAACATACGATCCAACCGAGGGCGCCAGGAATTTCATACACACGGTCATTCTAGCGCGCGGGTTTATGGCAGAGTAGTGATAGATGGCCTCAGCCGCGAGTCAA
Source organism: Terriglobia bacterium (assembly GCA_963702965.1). Taxonomy (GTDB): domain Bacteria; phylum Acidobacteriota; class Terriglobia; order Terriglobales; family Acidobacteriaceae; genus JAJPHW01. The sequence goes on along the minus strand of OY969776.1, from coordinate 851,101 downwards.
AGCAATGATAGGAGAGCGGGGTATGTTGCGTTTACTTACTCCGACTTCAAGCTTTTTCAGGCGGCGCGCTTCTGCGTTGTTGCAGCCTTGGAAATGCAGTCGGTCGCCATCGGTTGGCAAGTTTATGAAATTACCAAAAAGCCTCTCGATTTGGGGCTCGTGGGGCTGGCACAGTTCTTGCCCGGAATTTTCCTGTTTCTTGCCGCAGGCCATGTAGCCGACCGCTTTCCGCGACGACGAGTGCTGCTCTGCTGCTACGTGGGGTTTGGCATTTGCTCCGCTCTGTTGCTGGCGCTCGCCCTGCGCGCCACTCCCTCGGTCCTCATGATCTACGCAGTCGTGCTTCTTCTCGGCGTTGTGCGCACGTTTAACGGACCAGCGGGACGCGCGATTCTTCCGCAACTCGTTCCGATAGAACATTTTCCCAATGCGGTCACGTGGAATGCAACCACGTTTCAGGCAGCAACGATTTCCGGGCCAGCCTTAGGCGGCTTGCTCTATGCGGTTTCGCACGGGCCGCGGGCCGTCTACGCCGGTGCGGTCTTAGCGGCGGTTATCGCGACGGTCCTGATGTGGCGCATAAGGCCACGTCGGCAGGCGGCGCGAAATGCCAGGAGCACCAGCGTGTTTGCCGGTTTCCGCTATGTCTGGAAAGAAAAGCTCATCCTCGCCCTCATTTCGCTCGATATGTTTGCCGTTCTGTTGGGCGGGGCGGTTGCGCTGCTACCAGTCTATGCGCGTGAAATCCTTCACATCGGCCCCTGGGGCCTCGGCATCTTGCGCAGTTCTCCGGCAGTCGGTGCCGCAATTATGGCCTTTTTTCTGGCGCACAACCCACTACGAAAAAACGTCGGCACCATCATGCTTTGGTGCGTTGGCGGATTTGGCGTCTTCACCATTGTTTTTGGCCTTTCGCGCAGTGTTCCACTGTCGCTTTTGGCTTTGTTGCTGACCGGCGCTTTTGACATGGTGAGCGTAGTAATCCGCGGCACTCTGGTACAGCTAGCCACCCCAGACGAAATGCGGGGACGGGTGACCGCAGTGGACATGATTTTTATCGGAACATCCAACGAATTGGGTCAGTTTGAGTCGGGCCTCACGGCACATTGGTTTGGCACAGTCCCGGCTGTCGTTCTGGGTGGGATCGGGACTCTATGCGTCATAGGCCTGTGGGCGTGGATATTCCCCCAACTCCGTCAGGCCAGCGAGATGACGGGAGAAAAGGCACAAGCCTGACACATCCCTAAGGGTGCGAAGCTGCGTCTATACTTTGTAGTGGCGTTTGGGAGGGTGCATGGTTCAGGAGTTTTCCAGAAAAACTGCGAGCAAAGCATGGTTTTGCGGCAGATGGGCGACCGCTTTGATGCTTCTTGCTGTGCTGTCCCTGGCAAGCACGCAAGCACTCCGCGCCCAGGATCAAACGCCATCGGGCGATACCCAGTCGGGGAGCGATCAGCAAAACTCCCAAGTACCTGCTGACGCAGGCGGCCCACAGTCCGATATCGGCCCTTATGCCATTCCGAAGAAAAAAGAGGAACCGCCTCCGCCGCCCCCGCCGGAGCATCCGAAGAAAATCGAAGGCATGCCCGACTATACGCTGCACGTCAGCGTACCTCTGGTGGAAGTTCCAGTGTCGGTGGTCGCCAAGGACGGAACCTTTATTTCGAATTTGACCAAAGAAAATTTCCGCATCAGCGAAGACGGCACGCCTCAGACCATCACCAGCTTTGGGATTTCGCAAGCACCGATAACAGCAGTATTGCTGACGGAGTTTGCCGCCTGCAATTACTTCTTCACCATTGACGCCTTGCGGGCTTCTTACGCTTTTGCCTCACAACTCAAGAAAGACGATTGGGTCGCGGTCGAGTATTTCGATCTGCGTCCACATATTCTTCAGGACTTTACGCAAGATAAAGGGGCCGTGCTGCGCGCGATCAACGAGCTCCAGATTCCTGGATTTTCGGAAACAGGCGTCTTCCAGGCGTTATTTGACACACTCGATCGTGTGGACCGCATTGAAGGCCATAAATACATCATTCTGGTCAGCTCCGGCTACGATAGCTTTAGCCGGATTACCTACGATCAGATTCTAAAAAAGATCAAAGCAACAAAGGATGTGACCATCTACCCGATCAGCACAGGCTGGATGGCGCGAACCTTCGCCGAGGCTCGGGGCGGAGCACCGCAATGCGGGCCGAACGTATTTCGTTTAACACAACTCGATTACCTGCAAGCCGACAATGAAATGCAGACCTACGCAAAAATGACGGGCGGAAGGTTTTATCAGCCGAGGTTTGAAGCAGAATACCCCGAGGTGTTCCACGAAATTCTCGGCGACATTCGCAATCAGTATGTAATTGCTTATCATCCCACTAATCAAGCCATGGACGGCACATACCGCAAACTTAAAGTGGAGGTGGTTGCGCCAGACGGTGGTCCTTTAAAAGTCAAGGACCAAAAAGGAAAAGACATTAAGTTTCAGATCATTGCACGGGAGGGTTACACAGCGAAGCACACGGTGGAGTAGGGGTAGAGATTAGTGAACGATTCGTTCCAGCAGAAAGAACAAACCCACCCCGAGGAAGACGACGAACGCCATCTTTACGCCCGGTTCGTGATTTACTTCTGGAATTAAATCAGAGGCAGCGACATAGATCGTGACTCCCGCCGATAAAGGCAAACCAAAGCCGACTTGGTGACGCATCGTTGCCATGATGAGCACGCCTGCGAGCGTCGCCAATCCCAAGAGCATAGACGCCGCCCATGCGATGCCGCGGCTCTGCCCGCGCGCCAGCATGATGGACGCGATTGTGAACCCCTCCGGAATCTTATGTAGGAAAATTGCCAGAAAAATCACCCATCCCAGCCAGCTAGAAACAATGAACCCCGCGGCGATGGCAATTCCGTCAAAAAATGTATGAATCAGCAAGCCCAGCAGGACAGAATAGCCATGAGCAGAATGTCCGGCGTGCGTTTCTTCTCCAAAATGGAAATGCGGCGTAACCGCATGTTCAAAAAAATGAATGAGCAAATAGCCCGCGAGAATGACGATCGAGGCGCTCGGGCCGCGCAAAGCGAAACTGGCGGGAATGATTTCTAGAAACGCCGTTGCCAGCATGAATCCCGCGCCCAGCGCAACGAAATATTTTAGATAAGTGCGTTGCCAGCCACCATGAACGATGATGGCCCCACCAAACACGTTAGCGGCGGCGGCCACCAGTCCTAATGCGAGACTCAGGAAGATGGGCTGCATGGTTCTAGCCGCTATGGCGGATGTGGAGCACGTCGCCATCCTGCACGATGTATTCTTTGCCTTCCAGGCGCAAAATGCCTTTGGCGCGGGCTGCGGCTTCGGAACCGGCTTCCAGCAATTGATCCCACCGGATGGTTTCTGCGCGAATGAAGTGTTTTTCCAAATCTGAATGAATTGCGCCAGCCGCTTGTGCCGCCTTGGTGTTGACCGGGATCGTCCAGGCGCGACACTCATCTTCGCCGATGGTGAAAAATGAAATCAGTCCTAGCAATTTATACGTCGTCCGAATCAGGCGTGACAAACCGCTTTCGGTGAGTTCATAGCTGGACAAGAATTCCGCAGCCTCATCATCGGGCATTTCGGCGAGTTCGGCTTCCACCTTGCCACAAATCGCCGTGGCCCCGGCATTCGGTCGCGAGGCCACTTCGGTGAGCTTGTATTTCGTGACCGCTTCTTCGAGTTCCTTGCCGAGATGAGAGCTCTCGCTCACGTTGAGCACATAAAAAATCGGTTTCTCGCTCAGAAACATGAAGCCGCGGAGACGTTTCTTGTCTTCCGGCGTCATCTCCATTTCGCGGAGTGGCTTTTCTTCTTCCACGTGGGCTTTGGCCCGCTTGAGCAAATCAAATTCTTTTTCCAGTTCCGGCGAGCGCATTTTTTTCAGGTCTTTTTCCACCCGCTCCAGACGCTTTTCGATCTGGCCGAGATCGCTTACCATCAAGTCGAATTCCACATTCTTGATGTCGCGCAGAGGATCAATCGGACCGACGTGATGGATGGAATCATCTTCGAATGCGCGAACCACGTGCGCCAGCGCATCTACATTGCGCAGGTGACCGATGTACCCGCTCTCTTTCAGCGCTTCTTGCCCAATCGCGCCCACGTCTACGTATTCGACGGCGGCGTGGGTAAGCTTCTTTGGATTGTATTGTGCTGCAAGGCGATCAAGACGGTCGTCGGGTACTTTGGCCATACCCACGTGCGCTTCCCGCGGGTTGGAATAGGCCTGTTCCGATAAATTGGCCTTGGTCAGAATGCGGAATAAAGATGTCTTGCCCACTTGCGGCAGGCCAATGATGCCAGTTTTCATAGGAGTTATTCAGAATAACTGAAGGAGCGAAGAACGCCAAAATCTTGATTACCGCCGAGTGCGCCGAGATCGCGGAGCTACTACGCCGCTTCAAACACAGCTCCTTGCGGTTAAAGGCCTGACGAAACCAGGTAAACAAGTCCCAAGCCAACCAGCAAAACGACACCTTCGACTCGGGTCGATGTCCGGTGCAAACTATCGAAGCTCATACGCGCGCGATCATCGGGACGAACGGATTCAATGTCATCTGGCAAAGAGGCCCGCAAGGCATCCATGCGCGGGATGATTCCAAATTGCGAAACCAGCGTTAGCAAAATCATCAGAAGGATAAGAAGGTTACGCGGAGCAAACGGCTGTAAAGCTCCACCATGCATGTGGGAATAAAGCAACGAGCTGATAAAAAATACAACACCGGAGACGATTCCGATCCAATGCAGCGATTTGAGGGTGCTGCCAACTAACGATCCCGCGAGATGCCTCGACGGCAAAACAGAGAAAGCCGTCGGGGCTAGGACGAACGCAAAAAAGAAAAGGCCGCCAATCCAAACGATCAGTGCGAGGAGCATGAGATAGCGAAGAAAGGCCATGACACGAAATTATAGTCTTGGCGAACCAAAGCTTTAGACGGGTACCACTACGTTCTCTACAATCTCGCGAATCGCTTGCTCTGCCTGCTCCGACTTTTTCATCGTAGAAGTCGAAGAAGAATTGCCGTTTATCACGACGCGGTGCGCAAACACGGGCACGGTCAACGGCTTGAAATCGTCGGGGGTGCAGAAGCTTCTGCCATTCAAGAAAGCGCTGGCCTGCGCGGCTCGGTAAAGCATTTGCGAGCCTCGCGGCGAAACCCCGAGCGAAAATGGCAATGAATCGCGCGTCTGCGCCACGATGGCCAAGGCATACTTCACCAGAGAATCGTCAACGCGCACTTGCGTGACCGCCTGCTGCATTTCTAAAACATCAGCTCCCGAGACTACCGGGTTTAAATTTTCCAGCTTAGCTGCTCCCGCTTCCGAGCGAAGGATCTCGCGTTCCGCATTTGCATCGGGATATCCCATGCGCACCCGCATGAGGAAGCGATCGAGCTGAGATTCGGGCAAGGGATAAGTACCGTGATGCTCCACAGGATTCTGCGTCGCAATCACCAGAAATGGCTGTGGCAACAAATAAGTTTGCCCATCCACCGTGACTTGACCCTCGTTCATCGCCTCGAGTAGCGCGGATTGGGTTTTCGGCGTAGTGCGATTGATTTCATCGGCGAGAAGCACGTTCGTGAAGACTGGGCCGCGCTTGAACTCAAATTTCTGTTCAACGGCCGAGAAAATTGACGTGCCGAGAACATCCGAGGGCAGCATGTCGCTGGTGAACTGTACTCTCTGGAATGAACAGTCTAGAGACCGCGCTAATGCGTGCGCCAACGTTGTCTTGCCGACGCCAGGTACGCCTTCAATAAGCAGATGCCCACGGGCCAGCATGGAAACGAGCGCAAGTCGGATAACATCATCCTTCCCGCGAATTATTTTGCGCAACGCGGCTTCTAACTGTGCCGCGCGATGCGCCACTCCAGCGCCTGTTTCGGCTGACATTTTGCGATTTTACTATGCGGAGTAAGCGCCGCGGCGGCAGCACGAGTTACGAACGTCACGATTCCAAGAAGGCGAGCGGCTGGAATCCAGCAAAAGATTACTTGCTCAACTTCGCCGCCCAGTTCATCAAGATAGACATGGGCTGAGACTCGGCCTGCGCCGCCTGTGTGTTGACCAGAAATCTCTGGCCATCACGGCTCACGTCGTAGGAAACCTGTTCCGAGGTCGCGACCAATTCGCGGGGATTGGCTTGAAATAACACGGTCGGCGCGCCCGCGTCAAAAGTCCCGCCCGAGGTGACCGGGACCCTCATAATCTTGTCATCCGGCGCCAGATAAAAAAGTTCCTTGCCATCGCTCCGCCAGCGAGGTTGCGTACCTCCGCCGTTTGAAACCTGCCACTTGCCTTGCGCCCCAGGGAACGAGGTCACGTATATTTCCCATTTACCGGTTTCATTCGACGCATAGGCGACCCAGCGGCCATCCGGAGAAAATTGTCCGGTCTTTAGCGATGATGGCGCTTTCAGAAATATGGTCGTCTTGAAATCAGGATACGTCGCATACCACAGGTCCTGGCCACTGGCATACAAAACATATTTTCCATCGCGCGACCAATCGTAAGCATATTTGTCAGGTCCGTCCCCGACGACAAGTGTCTCTTCCTCGGCGCCGCTTGCGTCTTTCAGGAACAAATCGAATTTCAAGTGCCGGTTGGAAGAAAAAATCAGCTTCGAGGAATCCGGGCTCCAGACCGGGGTCGAATCAATGCCGGGATCGAACGTCCTGCGGTTTGCCGCATCGCGATCGAGCGCGTAGGTCCAGATGTCGGTGTTCTGCGTCGCAATGTCCGTCCGGTCCGCTGCAATGAACTTTTCATTGGGCGCCAACTGGAGGTTCCCATAAATATCGAGCTTGCCCACCGCACCAATCTGTTTCCCGGTGCGATCGAACCAGAGCGGCTGCGACATGGAGAGTTCGCCGCTGAGTTTTTGCGTTACCAGCAGGCCTTTTCCATAGACCGAGAAAACCGCATGCCCGATGCGCGGAGCGAATTGCAGGTCGGTCAAGATCGCAGTGGGCTGTCCGCTCAGGGTAAATTTCTTCAAGTCGAAGGGCTGGGCAAAAAGCGTCTGGTCGGAATAAAAGAGCAAATATCCGGGCTCTGCGTAAGCTGAGTTCGCGGTGCCGCGCGTGATGAAATGTTTCTCGTTCGGCGATTTCAGAGATCCCCCATAAATGCCGTAAAGGTCCTTGCGTCCGGAGAAATTCACCGCCAAGTACAGAAAATGATCGCCATCGGGAAGAAACACGGGCCAGCGGTGGCTGTCCTGCCCCGCTTGACGGTCGGGAAAAGTAATCTGCACGGGTGTGCCGCCCGAGGCGGAAATTCTGAATAAGCCCGTTCCCAGTTGGCCGGCCGGCGTAAACAAAATCACCCCGTCTTTGTTCCATGTTCCTCCCCTTCCCGTAGGAGCATCACACAGCGTCTGGACAGGGCCGCCGGAAATATCTGTCTTCTTCAGCTTCCCGTCAGCAAAAAATCCGAGAGACTGCCCATCGGCTGACCAGAAGGGAAAGCTTGCTCCCTCGGTGTCAGTCAAGGGCAGGGCATCTGCCGCACCTAGTTCATAGAGCCAAAGCGTGTTTTTTCTGGTGGATTCGCGGTAGCCGACAATCGCGATCGTATGCCCATTCGGCGCGATGGCTAGGTCGCGGGCCGCGAAGGGCAGCGCGGCCGAAAAATGCATTTCTTTTTCGGAAGATTCCGGCTTCCACCACCATGCCGCTAAAACAGCAGCCATAAGAAGGCCGGCTAGTATCCATCCAAACACTGGCATTTGCTTCGCAGTGCGTTCAGATGGAGCAGCAACCGCTCGCGCCGTGCCGCTGCTTTGGCCGACCCAATCCAACTCACCCGCGAGATCGCGGGCAGTTTGCCAACGATTGTCCGGGTCTTTGGCCAGGCATCGCTGCACGGTGTGACTTAACGCCGGCGGACTCAGCGGCAGCAATTGACTCAGCGGCTCTGGGTCTTTCTCGAGAATCGCGGAAGCTACGCTCAATTGGGTCTTTCCTTCGAAGGCGCGCCTGCCCGTCACCATTTCGTAAATCACCGCTCCAAGGGAAAAAATGTCGGACCGAGCATCGAGTTCATTGCCCTGCACTTGCTCCGGCGACATGTATTGGAAAGTTCCAACAATGGAGCCTTCCTGAGTCAGCGGCAGCGTTGACGTCGCTTGCGTCAGCGTCGCCACGGTTGCAGCCGCAGCTGCGGGTCTTGCGAGCCCAAAATCCAACAGCTTCGCCCCAGATTTCGTCAAAATGATGTTGCCGGGCTTAATGTCACGGTGAATAATTCCACGCCTATGCGCCTGATCGAGCGCGTCCGCCATCTCCCGGCCGATTTTCAGCGCTTGTTCGAGTGGAAGCGCGCCTTTTTTCAAACGCTCGGCAAGCGTTTGACCGTCGATCAACTCCATCACAATGTAGCCAATGGTGTCCTGGGAGCCTACGTCGTAAAGAGCGCAGATGTTGGGATGATTTAGCCCGGAGATGGCCCGCGCTTCGCGTTCGAAACGCGCCTTGGCTGAGGGATCGGCAGAGAGATGCTCAGGAAGAATCTTGATCGCGACATCTCGGCCGAGACGGGAATCGTGCGCGCGGTACACTTCGCCCATTCCGCCTGCGCCCAGCGGAGTCAGAATTTCGTAAGGGCCAAGTTTCGTGCCTGGAGCCAGCGGCATGCGAGGGAATTATAGCTCCCGAGGCCATAACGACACTTTGTTAGCATGAAATAAGCAATGAAAGCCCATTCTGCCATCCTCGGCATCGAGACCTCATGCGATGAAACCGCCGCGGCGGTCGTGCAATCGGGCGAGACCATGTTGTCGAACGTAGTTTATTCGCAGATTGCGGCCCACCAGCCTTATGGCGGTGTCGTTCCCGAAGTTGCATCGCGCGAGCATTTGAAAGCGATTGTTCCCGTCGTACGGCAAGCCCTCTCCGACGCCAAACAAACTTATACTTCCATCAACGCCATCGCCGTCACCCGAGGACCTGGTCTGGCGGGAGCCTTGCTGGTTGGAATCAGTTACGCAAAAGCTCTTGCCTTCGCGCTGGATAAGCCACTAATTGCCGTGAATCACCTCGAAGGCCACATCCACGCAGTTTTGTTGGAGGAACGGCAAAAAGGAAATCACGAGTTGGAGTTTCCGGTTTTGGCGCTTGTCGTCTCTGGAGGGCACACGCATCTTTACCTCGCATATCAAACCGGGGAGAGTTGGTCGTACGAAAATATCGGACGTACGCGGGACGACGCTGCGGGAGAAGCCTTCGATAAAGTCGCCAAGCTACTCGCTCTCGGCTATCCCGGTGGCCCCATGGTGGACAGGCTTTCAAAGCACGGCAATCCCAAAGCCTTCAAATTCGCAGGCTCGCAGCTTAAGCATCCTGATCGTAATGACAAGTCATCGGGCACGAGTCGCAGACCGCGCTTCGATTTCTCCTATAGCGGGATGAAGACGGCGATTCTCCGACACGTCGAGACACACCATCTGAAGCCATCGATAGAAGCTCGCCGTGAGGCGCTGGCTCAAATCGCGAAACCGAAGCTTGACGACTATCTTGCTCATTGCAACCCCGCTACGCTCGATCTGATTGCATCATTTCAACGTTCTCTGGTTGATGACCTGGTGGGAAAAACATTGGCCGCAGCCGAGGCCTACAACGTGAGGACGTTATTTGTGACGGGTGGTGTAGCTGCTAACAACGAACTGCGCGAGCGTTTCGAAGAGAACGGCGCGCGCGCAGGCCTGAAAGTCATGTTCCCTTCGCGTCCTCTTTCCACTGACAATGCTGCCATGATCGCAGCCGCCGCTTATCCAAAATTTCTTGCGAAAGATTTTGCCGGGATGGATTTCTCCGCCGAGGCGGGATTGGTGCTCCGCTAGCTACTCCTCTAGGTCGCGCAACTTAGTTTCTTCGATACTCATATCTTTGAACTCGCTCGAATCGAAGATCTCTCCGCACTCTTTGCATTCCACAAATTCAGATTCTTCGTCACGAGAGACGATTTGCACGCGCGGATGCTTGCACGGTTCGGCGGGATTTTTCTTAGCGGGGGATTGCGGGGACTGGCTCGAATTCATAAATCCGGTAAATGCCGGTTTAGTGCAGGCCTTCGAAAACTGCCGGAATTGGCCGTAGTTTATCCTGCCTATCGGTGATGTCAAGCCCCGCGCGTAACTTTTAACATTACTCTGACAAATGAACTCCGTAAAAAATACGACTAAAATTGTCGCATTACTCTAAGCCATTTAACCACATAGATTTACCGCTTAATCATGATTCCTCGCCCTTCCCTGACCGAGGTTGCAATTCGGCCTCGGGATGCTTAGAATATCAATATCCGACTAAAAGAGTCGTAAATGGCATGCTAAAGCTGACCAAAAAAGCCGACTACGGATTGATGGCCATGAAGCACTTGGCCGAGCATCCCGGGTCATCGAGCGCGAAGGATGTTGCCGACGCCTATGGCATTCCGCAGGAGGCTCTGGCCAAGATTTTGCAGAAGTTAGTGAAATCGGGACTGCTTCGGTCGCAGCATGGCAGTAACGGCGGCTACACTCTGGCCCGAGACGCGTCGAAGATCAGCGCTTTTGAAGTGATTCGCGCCATCGATGGGCCGCTGTTTATCACCTCGTGCGTGACCGTACGAGGAGAGTGCGATCAGAGTGATCGCTGCAATATTCGCGAACCGCTGCGGCAAGGTGAATCAGAGCATCGAGACGGTGCTGCGCCGCATCACTATCTCAGAGATGAAGGAAGTTGCGGAACCGGTCGAAGAGCCGGAAGCGCGTAAGGCAGAGCCGCTCGTGACTATTACGTAGGCACGACGCGCTTCACAGATTTTAGGAGAGCAAACATGAGCACGGTTGTAGAAAACATCCCCCAAGTTGTTTCGGCAAAAGGAGTCAAGTTGCCGATTTACATGGACAATCACGCCACCACACCGCTTGACCCGCGCGTGTTGGAAGCGATGCTACCCTATTTCACCGAGAAATTTGGCAATCCCGCCAGCCGGAATCATCCCTTTGGTTGGGCAGCGGAAGAAGGCGTGGAAAATGCTCGTGCGCAAATCGCCAAACTGATCGGCGCGACGCCGAAAGAAATCATTTTTACGTCTGGTGCGACCGAAAGCAACAACCTCGCCATCAAGGGCGTAGCTGAGATGTACCGCGAGAAGGGCAACCACATCATCACCGCGGTCACCGAGCACAAGGCCGTTCTTGATACCTGCAAGCGGCTTGAGAAAAACGGCTATCGCGTCACTTATCTTCCAGTTGCAAAAGATGGCTTGATCGATCTAGACGACCTGAAGCGCGCGATTGACGACAAAACGATTCTGGTCACCATCATGGCGGCAAACAATGAAATCGGCGTGCTCCAGCCCATCGAGGCAATCGGCAAGATCTGCCGCGAGCGTGGCGTGCTGTTCCATACCGACGCAGTTCAAGCCGTTGGCAAGGTTCCGATTGATGTGAACAAGCAGAACATCGATCTCATGTCGATTACTGCGCACAAGCTCTACGGCCCCAAAGGCGTGGGCGCGTTATACGTTCGCCGCAAGAATCCGCGCGTGCAAGTTTCGGCGCTGATTGACGGCGGCGGTCACGAGCGCGGCATGCGCTCGGGCACGCTGAATGTTCCGAGCATTGTCGGCTTGGGCAAGGCGTGCGCGATTGCGTCGGAAGAAATGGCGGCGGAATCGAAGCGTCTCGCCGGACTCCGCGAGCGCTTGAAAGACAGCATCATGAGCCGCCTCGATGAGACTTACATTAACGGCTCCGTGGAGCATCGCCTGCCCGGCAACTTGAACATCAGCTTTGCCTATGTTGAGGGCGAGTCTCTACTGATGGGCATTAACGATATTGCGGTTTCCAGCGGGTCGGCATGCACCTCCGCGACGCTTGAGCCATCTTATGTATTAAAGGCTTTGGGCGCCGGTGATGATCTGGCGCACAGCTCGATCCGCTTTGGCATCGGGCGCTTCAACACCGAGGCCGAAGTCGATTACGTGGCTGACAAAGTCGTTTCCACGGTGCTCAAGCTACGCGAACTTTCGCCTCTCTATGAGATGGCGAAGGAAGGCATCGATTTGAGCAAGGTGAAGTGGGCGGCGGAAGCGCACTGATTTGGGAAGGCCCGGCTTTAGCCGGGCCGCAACGTTTCTTGACAACGTTTCTTAGCGAGGGGGCCGTAGCCCCTCAGGATTTAAGTTTCGAAAGAGGAGACAAAAATGGCATACAGCGATAAAGTTCTCGACCACTACTCCAATCCGCGCAACGTCGGCTCGATGGACAAGAACAGCGCCGAAGTGGGCACCGGATTGGTCGGCGCGCCCGAGTGCGGCGACGTCATGAAACTGCAGATCAAAGTGAATCCGCAGACTCACATCATTGAAGACGCGAAGTTCAAGACCTTTGGCTGCGGCTCGGCCATTGCCTCGTCGTCGCTCGCTACCGAATGGGTGAAGGGCAAGACTGTGGACGAAGCTTTGCAGATCAAGAACACCGAAATCGTGAAAGAACTGGCGCTGCCGCCGGTAAAGATTCACTGCTCGGTGCTGGCGGAAGACGCTATCCGCGCCGCGATCGGCGACTGGAAGAAGAAGCAGGCTGTCGCTGAAACGGAAGCCGTCGCCGCGAAGTAAAGATGGATGGAAACACGATGACGACTGCAACTCAAACTGACGACGTTTTGCCGCAATTGCCGCTGAAAACGGCCGCTCCCGCCAAAGGAGTGGGCGTGACCGATAAGGCGCTGGCGCGTATCCGCACTGCAATTGTGAAAGAGGGCATTTCGCCTGAGCAGGGCGGATTGCGTCTCGGTGTGCAGGGAGGGGGATGTTCAGGGCTGAGCTACAACATCCGTTTCGATACGCAGCCACGTGAACGCGACCGTGTATTTCAGTTCGGCGATGTGCGCGTATTCGTGGATCCTAAGTCGTTCATCTACCTGCACGGCATGACGCTGGACTACCAGGAAACGCTGATGCAGCAAGGCTTCGTTTTCGTCAATCCAAATGCGTCGAAGTCATGCGGCTGCGGCACGTCGTTTTCCGGGTAGCGTTCTGGATAAGCATGTGGCGCGGGCGCCTCGTCCGCGAAGCCGCTGATCAGGAAATACCATGAGTCTGAATTCTCCCAATCCGGCGCTTTCGGTCCTCGCCGACCGCGAAAATGACGCTTGCTGGTCGTGCGGCGACATGCGCGCTGCGCAATTCTGCAAGTCATGCGGCAAAGTGCAGCCGGCACGTCCCGTGGATTTTTTTGCATTCTTCGGATTGCCGAAGAAGTTGAATATCGATGTCGCAAAGCTCGAACGCGAGTTTTACCTGCTCAGCCGCAAGCTGCATCCCGATGTTTACGCGCAAGCCGGTGAGCAAGAGCGCGAATGGAGCCTTGAACAAAGTTCCCGCCTGAATGACGCTTACCGAACATTGAAAGACCCGATTCGACGCACGCAGTATCTGCTGCATCTGGAAGGCGTTGAGCTGGAAGAGCAATCGAAATCGGCTACGGATCGGGCTCGTTCGACAGGAGAAGCGAAAAAGCAAGTCGTCCCTCCAGAGTTGCTCGAAGAAGTCTTCGAGTTGAACATGCAGCTTGAAGAAGCGCGCACGAATAAAAAGATGGGTGAGGATGACGCCGTTCTGGCTGCAGAAATCCAAAAACAGAAGCAGGGTTTTGAGACGAAACTGGAAGAGCTATCGTCCGAACTCGGCGGATATTGGAATGATTGGGATGCCGCTGTGGACGCTGGTTCTGAGACTGCTCGCACGCGCGACCAGATGGTCGACTTACTCAACCGCCGCAATTACATCAGAAATCTGGTACGTGACGTAAACGAGGTATTGGACTTCTAAGCATGGCCGACCGCGAAATTATCATCGGCATCGATCTCGGCACGACGAACTCGCTCGTCGCCTTCATGTCGGGCGATACGCCTGCCGTGATTCCAGGCGAAGATGGCGTTAACCTCGTGCCCTCAGTTGTCGCGCTCGATGAGACAAATCGGATCATTGTCGGAAATGCCGCGCGAAAATACTTGATCGAAACCCCCTACCGCGCAGTCTATTCGATCAAGCGACTCATGGGCCGCGGTGTAGACGATGTTCAGGAAGAGTTGAAGCTGTTCCCGTTTCAGTTGGCCGATGATCTTCAGCCCGGCGAAGTCGTTCGCATTCGGCTCGGGGAAAAGACCTTCACTTCGCCCGAAATTTCGGCATTCATTCTTCGCCAGCTTAAGCGCAATGCCGAGCGTTTTTTCGGCGCGCCAGTGACGAAAGCAGTCATCACGGTTCCCGCCTATTTCAACGACGCCCAGCGCCAGGCCACAAAAGACGCAGGCCGCATCGCTGGACTGGACGTTTTGCGTTTGGTGAACGAACCAACAGCAGCATCACTAGCTTATGGGCTCGATAAGAAACAAAATGGAATCGTTGCCGTCTACGACCTCGGCGGCGGCACGTTTGACGTTTCCATTCTGAAGCTGCACGATGGCATCTTCGAGGTCATTGCCACCAACGGTGACACGCATCTCGGCGGTGACGACATCGATAATCTGCTGATTCGCATCGCGCTCGACGACATACGTGGTGATTTAGGCATCGATGTTTCGAGGAATGGAGAAGCCGTTGCCACGATTCGCAAAGCGGTCATCGACGCCAAGATCGCTCTGTCATCGCAAGAGTCAACCAAGCTCGACATTGATTTAGCCGGTGGCAAACGCTATCAGCGCGAAATCACGCGCGAACAATTCGAGCAACTCATTCAGCCGATCATTGATCGCACTGTCGGGCCTTGTAAGCAAGCGCTGAAAGATGCCGTACTAAAGCCCGAGCAGATTGATGAAGTCGTTCTCGTCGGCGGCTCGACGCGCATCCCGAAAGTTCGAGCGTTGGTTAAAGATTTATTCCAACGCGAGCCGCATGTCGATCTGAATCCGGACGAAGTCGTCGCGCTCGGCGCAGCCGTACAAGCCAACATTCTTTCCGGCGGATCAACTGCCACAGAAAACATGTTGCTACTCGACGTCACACCCCTGTCGTTGGGAATCGAAGTCGCTGGCGGCGTCACCGACAAAATTATTTTGCGTAATTCGACCATTCCAGCTTCCGCGAACCAGCACTATACGACGCAAGTGGATGGACAAACCAACGTCGCCATCCATGTGTTGCAAGGCGAACGTGAGTTAGCGAAAGATTGCCGTTCGCTGGCGCGGTTCGACCTCAAAGGCATTCCACCGATGGCCGCCGGCATGCCGCGCATCGAAGTCAAATTTTTGATTGATGCCAACGGTATCCTGCAAGTTTCCGCCCGCGAGCAGCGCAGCGGCAAGCAATCAGAGATCGAAGTTCAGCCCAGTTATGGGCTCACGGACGAGCAAGTCGAAGGCATGATTCTCGATTCCTTCGACAATGCCGAGGAAGATTTTCGCCAGCGGCAAGTCATCGAAGCCGGTAACGAAGCTGACACTATTCTCGCTGCGCTGGAAAAAGGAAAGAAGTCTCCGGCGTGGGGTGAGTTGACGACCGAAGAGAAAAAGACCATCGCCCGTCTCGAAAAAATGCTCGTGGAAGTTAAAACCGGTAACGACTATCAGGCGATGCGCAAATCCATCGACGAATTAAATCAGGCCACCACGCGCCTCGCCGAACTCATGATGGACAGCGCCGTGACGACCGCACTCAAAGGCCAGAACATGGACGAGGCAAACGCGAATGAAGGGCCCACGACCCCGCATCCGCTTGCGAAGGCAGAATTTAAGTAAAGCGGTTTCAAGTTTCGGGAACACAAATTATGGCTGAGACAAAAACGGAAAATAGCTCCACAGCGACTGCCGAAATGCCGGGCGAAAATATGGTACAGGTTACATTCCTGCCCGAAGGCAAGACCGTCGAATTCGAGCACGGCAAGCTGCCTTACAAAGAACACGGCAAGCGTGAATCGATTCTCGATGTCGCTATCAACAACCACATCACGCTCGACCACGCTTGCGGCGGCAACTGCGCCTGCACGACCTGTCACGTTTGGGTAAAAGAAGGCGCGGAGAATTTATCTGAGATGGAAGACGACGAAGCCGATCGTCTCGACATGGCGGCCGATTTGCAGCTCAACTCACGCTTGGGATGCCAGGTACAAATTACGAAACCGGGAAGAGTCGTGGTCGAAATTCCGGCATGGAATCGCAATTACGTTTCAGAGGAACACTAGAAAATCGCCGTTCGTCGCTCGTCGCTAGACTTTAGCGAACGACTGCCGACGAATGGCCAACCACTAGAAGGGGACAATGCCGAAAGAGCTAGCATGGACCGACGCCGAAGACATCGGCATTCTTTTGCTGGAAAATTATCCGGATGTAAACCCGTTGGAAGTCCGCTTCACCGATTTGCATCGCTACGTCACCGAACTTCCCGGCTTCACCGACGATCCGCAGAAATCAAATGAAAGCAAGCTCGAAGCCATTCAGATGGCTTGGCACGAAGAGTTCGAAGACCGCTAGTCGTTTCTGGTTTAGCCCACAGCGACTGGTTCTTCCACGCTCGCCTCACGCAAGAACCGCGCCGCTTCTTCCGGCGGCGTTGGATTAATGTAAAATCCCGTCCCCCATTCAAATCCCGCCGTCTTGGTCAGCTTCGGCATGAACTCAATGTGCCAGTGATAGTGGTCGTTGGTCGGGTCCTGCACCGGCGAACTGTGAATCACGAGGTTGTAAGGCGGATTCTCCAGCACTCGGTCGGCCTTCATGAGCAGGGTCTTCATCGCCTTCGCCAGATTTTCAAACACATGCGATGACGAATTCTCAAACGACGATTCATGCTGCTTGGGCAAAATCCAGGTTTCAAACGGAAACCGCGGCGCATAAGGTGCGAGCGTCACAAAATCGTCATTCTCGGCGACGACGCGCGAGCCCACTTCCATTTCCTGCCGGATTATGTCGCAAAACACGCAGCGTTCTTTGTAAATAAAATATTGCTTGGCCCCTTCAATCTCTTCCGCAACGTAAATTGGAATAATCGGCAGAGCAATCAACTGGCAATGTGCATGTTCAAGCGAAGCTCCCGCCGATTCGCCATGATTTTTAAAAATCAGAATGTATTTGAAGCGGCGGTCTTTCTTAAGATCTAGAATCCGGTCGCGGAACGTCCACAGCACATCCTCAATCCGCTTCGGCGGCAGCGTGGCCAAGCTTGCGTTATGGTCCGGCGTTTCGATAATTACCTCATGAGCGCCAATTCCATTCATGCGGTCGAACATGCCCTCGGCCTGCCGGTTCAAATTCCCCTCAATCCCCAGCGCGGGAAATTTGTTCGGCACCACGCGCACTGTCCAGCCCGGCGTATCGCGCGGCGGAGGTGGTCCGCCATTGGGATTCGGGCGGTAAGCCTGCACTTCCGGCGGTGTTTTGCTTTCATTGCCGTAGCAAAAAGGGCAAAATCCGCCCTTAATGCCAGTACTTTCGCGGGAGAAATCAGTGGGCCGTTTGGCGCGGTCCGAGGAAATGATGACCCATCGGCCTACGATGGGGTCTTTTCGCAGCTCTGGCAAGGACTAAATCCTTTCAATACGCATAAAAACGCAAAGATTATTTTACGCCACCGGGAAGGCATTTCGAAACAACTCGAACTTGGGAGAACTGCACGGTAGGTCATAGTACACGGTAACGACATCGAAACGAAATTGTAGGACGGCGACGGGCGCGCCGGAAACCACGTTTGTGCCGTGAGGCTCAAATACCGCCTGTCCACCCATGAGCCGCATGTAATCTCCCGCTACGCGCGCCAGAGCTCGTTGCTTGTCGCGATCCACTGCCGCTTCGGCCGGCTTCACATCATGCGTGGTCCGGGTTTTGACTTCAACAAAGCAGAGCACATCTTTTTCCCAACCGATCAGGTCAATCTCGCCTCGCCGCAACGGCGTGCGAAAATTGCGGGCCACCATTACATATCCCAGCCGCCGCAGATAGAAATACACATCTTCCTCGCCGCGCCGCCCCGTACGTTGGTGACCGGGCCCTCTTTTCGGGGCAAGCGTATGTGCAGCCAGCCAATCAAGCGCTCGTAACGTTGTGTGCGTAATGCGCCCCGGAAGCATAATCTGGATGCTCGAATTCTGGATGCTCGAATTCTGGATGCTCGAATTCTGGATGCTCGTCGATTCTGGATGCCTCCATGATGGAATCCGAAACGTCGCGAGTCAACCACAAAGCATGCGAATTCAATCTGTTCATTCCCAAAATGAAATTGCGATGCAAACGTGAGATCATCAGAGCCGTCCGCTGTCGTTCGCGCATCTAGATAAGTTCGTATGGCCTCCCAGGCAATCACGGCGAATATGCAGTCCACCGCTCGCGCCCGGCCCGCGATCAATCCCTGGCTCATCGCCATCTCCGTGATGCTCGCGACCTTCATGGAAGTGCTCGATACTTCCATCGCCGCCGTCGCTTTACCTTACATCGCCGGAAGCCTCTCCGCCACGAACGACGAGGCCACCTGGGTGCTCACCAGCTATCTCGTCGCCAATGCCATTTTTCTCCCGGCCAGCAGTTGGTTCTCGCGCAAATTCGGACGCAAGCGCTATCTCATCACCTGCATCGTCATCTTCACCGCCTCATCCTTCATGTGCGGCGCGGCAGCGACTCTGGCCATGATTTTGCTCGCACGCGCCGTGCAGGGCGCAGGCGGCGGCGCACTCCAGCCGCTCTCCCAATCCATCCTGCTTGAAACCTTCCCTCCCGAAAAGCGCGGTGTAGCGATGGCCGTCTTTGCACTCGGCGTCGTCGTCGCTCCGGTGCTCGGGCCCACTCTCGGCGGTTGGCTCACTGATACTTACAGTTGGCGCTGGGCTTTTTACATCAACATTCCCATCGGTGTCTTCGCCATCTTCATGATCATGCGCTACGTCGAAGATCCGCCTTATATTAAGAACGCGCAAGCCGGTAAACTCGACGCCATCGGCCTCGGACTACTCGGAATCTGGCTCGCCTGCCTGCAAATCATTCTCGATAAGGGCCAGGAAGACGACTGGTTCGGCGCTGCCTGGATCCGTTGGGCCACTGCGATTTTGATTATCAGCTTCGTCGCTTTCATCATTCGCGAGTTTCGCCACAAGGCTCCGCTCGTCGATCTGCGGGTCTTCCGCCATCGCAACTTCACTCTGGGTTGCATCTTGATTGGCCTGTTCGGCGCCGTAATTTACGGCCTGGTCACACTCTTGCCGCTCTTTTATCAGGAGCTTCTCGGCTACACGGCGCTCGCCGCGGGCTGGGCGGTAAGCCCACGCGGCATCGGCGCCATTCTTGCCATGCCCATTATCGGTTTTCTCACCAGCAAAATGGATAACCGCTGGCTCATCCTGTTCGGCTTCTCCATGTTCGCGGGTGCGAGCATCTGGTTCGGCGAAGCCGATCTCTCCATCTCTCAATGGAGCTTTCTCTGGGCCATTATAATCAGCGGCTTTGGCTCAGGTTTTATCTTCGTGCCGCTTTCCACCACGACTATGGCAGGCATTCCCAACGAGCAACTCGGCAACGCCAGTGGCCTTTACAACCTCCTGCGTAATATTGGCGGAAGCATCGGCATCGCTGTCGTCAACACCATGGTCATCCGCCACCAGCAAGTTCATCGCACCGAACTCTCACACGACATCAGCGCCACCAATCCCAATACACACAGCCGGATACTCGCCCTCCAGCAATATCTCCATTCGCGCGGCGCATCGCCTGCCGATGCTCTGCATCAGGCCCAAGCCCTGCTGGATCGTTCTTTGGATGGGCAGGCCCGCCTCTGGTCCTATGTAGATGATTTCCGAGCGCTCGCTCTGGTGTGCCTTTTCTGCGTGCCGCTCGTTCTCGCTCTCAAGAAAACCGTCGGCCGTGGCGGCGTCAGTGCCGGCCACTAGCATCCCTCTGGTGGACGCTCTTAAACGGTCTGTGTGGCCGAGTCATGCACCTGGGACGCCCGCGCCTCAGTCGCCAACTCCCGCAATAGTTC
Source organism: Terriglobia bacterium (assembly GCA_963702965.1). Lineage (GTDB taxonomy): Bacteria > Acidobacteriota > Terriglobia > Terriglobales > Acidobacteriaceae > JAJPHW01. The sequence continues at coordinate 831,117 of OY969776.1, read as the reverse complement.
AATCGCGAGGTGGGCCACTTGCGCGCGGATTTCCGGCACCGCTGTCGTCTCCCACAGACTGCCTTTGCGCGTCGGACCCACCGTATATAGAAACTCCGATCTCAATCCCGAAGCCTCAATCAGGGTTCCATCGGTCGCCACGTCGAGGCCGAGATACAAATCGTCGTGCCGGGCAAAACCTTGGGCAAATAATTGGTTGAGCAGCGGATGATTCAACCGCCGCGCATCGTTCTCCGGCCCTGTGCAATTGACCACCAACCCAACCCGCAGCTTCGCGTCCCTCCCTGAAAGCCGGTCGTGATACGTCACCTCAACGCCGTCCGCATTTTCCTCGTAATGCACAATCCGTCCGGCATGAGCCTGAATATCATGGTCTGCAATTTGGCCACCCAGGAAATCACCGATCTCTGGCGCAACCCGATGCCGGTGGACTTCCCAATAGGGGCGCGCATGCCGCAGAAAACGCCTCTTTTCCGCCATAGGCAGCGATGCCCAGATCTCCGCCGTGAACGGGCGCAGCGAGTCCACAACTCCACGCCAATCCACTCCTTGCTTGTGCGCCGCCCGCACCTGTTGCCGGATCAACCGCAACAATCCCAGCACCGTGCGCGGAGACCGTGCATTCCAAAATACCGGCCACGGCTTCGTCGCACGATGGCGTCGCGGCAGCAAGCCGCGCCGCGAGAGCACATGTATCGCTCCAGCGAATCGCCGCGATCGCAGCATGATCGCCACATCAACGCAGGTCAGCCCGGAACCAACCAGGAGCACGTCGCCTTTCGGCGTCGCCTCGGTTATCGCCGCTTCATCCCACGCAAACGGAATATATCGTTTGCTGCTTTCCGTTTTCCCCGGCAGCGCAGGATCGCTCGGCCGAAAATTTCCCAGTGCCAGCACCACGCGATCTCCAACAAGTTTCCGCCCGTCGGCGAGACTAAGCTCCGCTTCGTTCCCCTTCCGCGTCACCGCAACCACTTCAGCCTGTATCCATTCCAACCTGCCCTTGCTGGCGGCCTGGGCTTCGCCTAGTGTCGCCTCGATGTACTCCCCATACACGCGCCGTGGCACAAAGCTTCCAGCCTCTACATTTGCGTCATAATTTTTTTGGGCCCAGCGCAGAAAATGCTCCGCGTCATCCGGAAACGCACTCATCTTCCCGGCGGGCACATTCAGCAGATGCGCCTCCACCCGAGTGGAATACGCAATCCCCCGTCCTCGTCGCGGCGAACGCTCGACCACGGCTACGGAAACAGCGTCTTGCGCTTTGCGCAACAATTGTGCCGCCAAGACGCTTCCTGAAAACCCTCCGCCAACGATGACAACGTCGTATTGGGTGACACTACGGTTGGAAAGACTCGACGAGCTCATGAAAACACCCCTGCGCGAAAAATCACCAGCACCCAAATATTACCACAATGTCTATTATACCGATAGACATTGTGGATGGATAAAAGGCATGGAGACTTTCGTGAGGGTGAGCCGGCGGGACACTTTTCAGCGTTTTTTTGGGCTTAATTCTTTATAGCGGAAGCAACTCACCAGATGGTCATTCACCATGCCCGTTGCCTGCATAAAGGCATAGCAGATCGTCGAGCCTACAAAATTAAATCCGCGCTTCTTCAGCGCCTTACTCATTCCGTCCGAAATCGGCGTCGTGGCGAGGATATCCTTGCCGCTTCGCGGCGAATTAACCATTGGCTTGCCGCCAACGAACTGCCACAAGTAGCCATCAAACGAACCATTTTCCTGAATGTTCAGAAATACCCGCGCATTCTGGATCGCCGAGCGAATCTTCAATTCATTGCGAATAATCCCCGGATTCTTCAGCAACGACGTAATTTTTCGCCGATCGTAACGAGCCATCCGCTCGGCATCAAAATTATCAAAAGCCTCGCGGTAATTTTCCCGCTTCCGGAGAATCGTGTCCCAACTCAGGCCAGCCTGCGCCCCCTCCAGAATCAGAAATTCAAACAATCCCCGGTCGTCGTGCAGGGGAACTCCCCATTCTCCATCGTGATAGCGTATGGAAAGCTCATCGCTCGGCCACGCGCAGCGGGTAATTTCTTTTGCCGTCATGCACCCAATTCTAGCCGCTGCGGAGGGTCAAAAATGCCTTACGGCCATTCGGGTGTGCTCCTTTTGTAACTTGGAGTTGTCAAAGGAGTTGTCTAGAGTCTAGAAAGAAAAATTGGCTCCAGAAAGCCGATTTCGGCAGCCCACGTGCGAGTAAAACAGTAAGTATTAGGGTTCTAATGAGTTAGCGGCAAGAAATGGCGTGGTGCAGGGAATGAAGTACATGCGTTCGGTACTTTTTATCGGTACGTTGTTAGTAGCCTCGGCGGCCCCTTTTGCCGCCGCGCAGGCCCAAAACATCGCTCAAAACAGCTATGTCCCGTCCGGCACCGCCATCGCCGAAAATTCCACCTCAGGCAGCGACTCCCAGCCCGACACCATTCTTACCATCAAGAAGCGCGTGGATGAAGTTCACGTCCTCTTCACCGCTACTGACAAGCATGGCAAGTTCGTCCGCAATCTTAGCGCGAATGATTTTGTCGTCCTCGACGATCACAAACCACCGCAGGAAATCGTCAACTTCCGGCGTGACAATGATTTGCCCATCGAACTCGGATTGCTCGTGGATACCAGCGGCTCGGTCCATGGCCGCTTCGGCTTCGAGCAGGAAGCCGCAGTCAGCTTCCTCGATCATGTCGTCCGCCCCAACTTTGACCGCGCCTTCATCATGGGCTTCAACTCCAGGAGCCAGGTCACGCAGGACTTTACTGACAATGTAAAGCTCTTGCAGACTGGCGTCTCTCATTTGCATGATGGCGGCGGCACCGCTCTCTACGATGCCATTTACCGCGCTTGCCGCGACAAACTCCGCGATCAGGTGATTAATAGTGACCCGCAAAGCGACCGTCCCATCCGCCGCGCCATCATCGTCCTCAGCGACGGCGAAGATAATCAGAGCGAAGTATCCCGCGCCCAGGCCATTGAAATGGCGCAACGCGCCGAGGTCATGGTTTACGCCATCTCCACCGACGACAGCGGCCTCGTCCTGCGCGGTGATAAAACTTTGCAGCAAATCGCCGACGCCACCGGCGGACGCGCTTTCTTCCCCTTCAAGATGAAGGACATTAAGAACTCTTTCGCCGCCATCGAAGACGAACTCCGCAGCCAGTACGTGATTTCTTATCACCCTGCGGATTTCGACCCCGACGGCCGCTACCGCGCCATCCAAATTACCGCGATCAAGAAAGACCTCCAAGTCCGCGCCCGTCAAGGCTATTGGGCTCCGCGGCAATAAGCCGGAAGGCCATTACGGCGTGATCTCAAAGTACGCTCTCAGACCAGCTACCATCGCCATTGGGTGTCAGCCCGAAAACCGTTCCCACCCCGTTGGCGCCACCGAATTTAGTGGTTCCATACAAGTTTCCCGCGCCATCGGATACGAGGGAATCAACTGGCTGCTCGCCATCCGCCGGGTAACCTTGAAACGTGTGCAGCACAGAATACCGTTGGCCGTAAGCACAGCAACAAATAAAAATAAGCAGTGCGACGCATAGAACCGCGTTCTTCATACCGCCTCCATCAAAGGCCGCAACTATAAACCAGGCTGAGCGGCCACCCAATAGGGCCAAAAGGCTCCATCAACGGGGAGGAGGGGGACTGCGAATAAAAATAAAGACCAGCTCAACCTGACACCGCAAGCCTCGTTGTAAGCTATTGTAATGAATCGCTACGCCCTCACCGCCTCTCTCTTGCTTGCGTCGCTCCTTGCCTTCGCCCAGAACCCCGACCAGAAGCCCGTCTGGACTCCGCAGGAACAGACCATCGTCGATGGCATCCACGGTCTGCGCGCTCTCCCCGATGACGTCCGCGTCCAGACTACAAAAGATCTCGCGCTGAAAATCCGCGCGCTGCCTATCGTCCCCAATAAGCTGCGCTTGGCGAATGGCCTGGCCAATCGGGCCACTGAAGGCGACTTCGGCCACGACACTTTGCAGGAAGTCACCACCACGCTCGCCGAAGCTCTCCGCGAACAGCCTCAGCCCGCCACCAAAGACGGTCCAGCCGAGGGCTACATAGAAGTCGCGCAGCTCGTGAAGTACGAACACATGGAAGCTCCAGCCGTCGCGGACAACCCCCAATTCATCGCCGCCCTCGCCAAACTTCAGGCGGAGGACGATAAACGCCAGCAAGCCAATTTCACGCTCACCGACCTGCAAGGCAAATCCTGGACGCTCAAAGATCTCCGCGGCAAAGTCGTCATCGTGAATTTCTGGGCGACCTGGTGCCCGCCCTGCCGCAAAGAAATGCCCGATCTTGACGCCCTCTACCAGCAATATAAAGATCAGGGCTTCGTGATTCTCGCCATCTCCGATGAAGAAGCCGCGAAAGTGCAGCCTTTCATCGCCGAGCGCAAGATCAGCTATCCCATCCTGCTCGACCCCGGCCGCAAAGTGAATGATCTATTTCAGGTGGAAGGCATCCCCAAGAGCTTTGTCTATGACCGGGACGGCAAGCTCGTCGCGCAATCCATTGACATGCGCACCCGCAGCCAGTTCCTCGCCATGCTCGCCCAAGCCGGATTGAAATAGAAGATCTCGGGGACCGCGACCCAAGCTACCTTGTCATCCTGAAGCGAAGGACCCATGAAGGGTGGAATAAGCAACCCACTAACCCCGTCCGGCTGCCCCACCATTTTGCGTTCTTTGCAAAAGGGTGGGATAAGCAACCCACTAACCCCGTCCGGATGCCCCACCATTTTGCGTTCTTTGCAAAAGGGTGGGATAAGCAACCCACTAACCCCGTCCGGATGCCCCACCATTTTGCGTTCTTTGCAAAAGGGTGGGATAAGCAACCCACTAACCCCGTCCGGCTGCCCCACCATTTTGCGTTCTTTGCAAAAGGGTGGGATAAACAACCCACTAACCCCGTCCGGCTGCCCCACCATTTTGCGTTCTTTGCAAAAGGCTGGGATAAGCAACCCACTAACCCCGTCCGGATGCCCCACCATTTTGCGTTCTTTGCAAAAGGATGGAATAAACAACCCACTAACCCCGTCCGGATGCCCCACCATTTTGCGTTCTTCACAAAACGGTGGGATAAGCAACCCACTAACCCCGTCCGGCTGCCCCACCATTTTGCGTTCTTTACAAAACGGTCGGGATAAGCAACCCACTAACCCCGTCCGGCTGCCCCACCATTTTGCGTTCTTTTTTGCAAAAGGGTGGGATAAGCAACCCACTAACCCCGTCCGGATGCCCCACCATTTTGCGTTCTTTGCAAAAGGGTGGGATAAGCAACCCACTAACCCCGTCCGGCTGCCCCACCATTTTGCGTTCTTTTTTGCAAAAGGGTGGGATAAGCAACCCACTAACCCCGTCCGGATGCCCCACCATTTTGCGTTCTTTGCAAAAGGGTGGGATAAGCAACCCACTAACCCCGTCCGGCTGCCCCACCATTTTGCGTTCTTTACAAAACGGTGGGATAAGCAACCCACTAACCCCGTCCGGCTGCCCCACCATTTTGCGTTCTTTACAAAACGGTGGGATAAGCAACCCACTAACCCCGTCCGGCTGCCCCACCATTTTGCGTTCTTTACAAAACGGTGGGATAAGCAACCCACTAACCCCGTCCGGCTGCCCCACCATTTTGCGTTCTTTGCAAAAGGGTGGGCATCACGCCACCAAAAACAAAACCCACGGCTCTCGCCGTGGGCTAATCACAAAAATGGGTCGCTCAAAACATAAAACTCCTACGAACTCAGCGTCCCCTGTGGTTGCGGAGGAGGCGTCGCCGCCGCTGCCGTCGCCGCCGCCGCTTCATTCAATATGCGGTGGTGAATCGTAAACAGCGCCAGCTCCAGCCGGTCCGACACGCCAATCTTGTCATAAACATTTCGCAGATAATTCTTGATCACCTGCTCGGTCGTTCCCAACTGCGTGGCGATTTCTTTATTTTTATACCCCTGAACAATCAGCGCCACAATGCGCAGCTCTTTGGCAGTTAGTCGGTCGCGCACCCGCAATCCGACCATATCGTTTTCGGTGAGCTCGCTCGGCACCGCAATGTCCTGCACCCAGGTGTCGCCGCGCGCCACTTTGCGGACGCAATCCACCAGCGCCGGGCTCGTCACATTGCGATAGACCACCGCATGTGCGCCCGCGCCCATAAACCGCTGCGCACTCTCGCCCGTGTCCGCCAGCACGATCACCCGCGTCTTCACTTTCGACGCGCTTTGCAAAATGCCGTTGAAGTCGTTGTGGAATCCGCCCGCCACAATCAACACCGCCGCCCGGAATTTATCCAGCGCCATGAACATCTGCTCCGGGGTCTGCGCCTGGGCCACAATGCGCATCTCGTCTTCCACCGCCAGCACTTTGGCGATACCCGCCCGGAAAATTGCCTGATTGTCGGCCAGAATAAGTTTCAGCATGTGTCAGCCTCGTTAAAGACGTAAGCTCGTTTATGTCTTGCGAACGAAATCGTAGGAATCAATCACGCACGCCACGCCCTGCGCGTCGCTCCCTGCGCCCTCGGGAGCGTCCTTGCGCACCACTCGTCCCCGGCATTGCACCAGAACATTTTCCGTTGCGCCCGTAACTTCCGGCGGCAGCACAATTTCAAACTCCACCGCCGAGCCAATTTCCAACGATGCGTCCGCCTTGATGTAAACGCCCGCCGCGCTCAGGTTCCCGGTGATGCCGCTATGATCGCCGCTCTCGTCGGTCTGATGAATCTTAATCGGCAGTTCTAATGGAAAGCGTTTTCCCGTCCGTGCTTCGGACATGTGACCTCCTCGAGCCTGGCCGTTCTTACCCTCGATTGCCAGTGCCATGCGGCATCTCCTGCATTTCCGCAGCCATAGTCGTACCCCGCTCTTATATCACGGATTTGGCCGCCATTAAAGCCTGGTAGCCAATATGACAAGAGTAGGCACCTAGATTCCCCCTCCAGCCCAATCCCGCCAGAAACCCTACCCCTCGCGGATTTCATGACTACTACGCCATGAGTCCCCATCACCTTGTCATCCCGAGCGCCGCGCTTTTCATCGCGGGCGAGGGATCTTGCGCGCATCTCCTCCATCCTCACTCCTTGTCATCCTGAGCGAAGCAGACTTATTCGCTTGCGAATAAGTCTCCGCAGTCGAAGGACCCCTGTTCGCATAACGCTCCCACGGCCCTTCAAGGAATTCTCCTGGAAGACTTCTCACCACGTTGTCATCCCGATCACCGCGCCTTTCATCGCGGGCGAGAGCTTCCCTGAGTAGTCGAAGGCATCTCGCGCGCATCTCTTCATTTCTTATCACCTTGTCATTCCGAACGCCCTCCAGGGCTGAGGAATCTGCTTTTTTCTTTGCGGCGGCGCCGTTTACTCAAATTGGAATCTTCGAAAGAAATTCACACTTCTGCGCTGGGCCTTCATGTAATATCCTCCCGGCGCTCGAGGGGGGCCTCAAACGGCGGCGCCGAAATTCAACCGGCTAAATACCGGAGGAGGCTCTATGCACGTAAAAATCCTCGCAGCGATTCTCTTCGTCTGCGCAACCGTCTGCTCGCTCACCACTCTCGCCCGTTCTCAAAGCCTCGAAATCTACCAACCGCCGAAGCAGGGCGCAACCGGCTACAGCGATCTCTTCTCCCCCCAAAACGGCGTCAGCAGTCCTAACCTTCTCGGCGAACCGCACGTCAATGGCATCACTGTCTTCTACCCGTGGAGCGCGGTTGATGCTGGTTTGAGTCCCTGCGCCGAGGCCGGCGGCACGAACGGCTGCGTATGGACAAATGTCGATCTCGCATTGCAGGGCTATATCAATGGCAACAACGGGCAGACCGGCGTGAACGGCAATGGCTTGGCCCACTATCGTGGCCAAAAAATCAACTTGATCATCGAGATGGTCCCCGAGGCGTCCACCACCGATACAACCCAGGTTCCCACTTATGTGTACAAGTTTCCGTACGGAAACTGGTGCGCAACTTGTGCCGCGCAAGATATGGTCAGCTGCCCGAACGCTTGGAAAGCCGATTCGGCCGCGCCCACATGTTCGGGCGGAACACCGAGCCAAATCCATCAATGCGGCGATACCGGCTATGGCACTCCGCAGGCTGGCGTCTGGAACGTCAACAAATGCCACCTGACAGGCAACGCGTCCAACAACGGCTTGAGCTGCGGCAACTCCGGACCGTACAGCGATTACAGCGGCTTCCCTGTGGTCTATGAAGCTCCAATCATGAAGGCGTATGAGACCTACGTTGACACTGTATTGAAGCATTATTCCTCCCAAGGCACTGCGCCCGGCCCTGCAATCGGGCAGTACATCGGCTACATCCGAATTGGTTTGGCCAATGGCGGCGAAAACCTTCCCATATGTACCTCCGCGAACATCAACAATGCGCCGACCACCACAGGAATTTGGCCCAGCCCACAGGGACTGGCTTATGACCTCGCGAACTATGGCAGCCTCGGTCCCGATTGGTTCGTCACCACCAATCCGTGTCCCGGCGGCGCGAACGATGAACCCGCATGCCGCGGTAAGTACGCTTACCTCGGCGGCAGCCCGAATGGCGTACAGACAGATGGGCCGGGCTATGTCCTGACCATTTTCAGGGCGTTTCAGTCGAGCCGGACCAATTACTCAGGAGATGGCTTCACGCCTTCCGTCATGGCTAACATTCATGCCGGGCCACCGACCAGCAGTCCGGACAATAGCTGGGCCGATCAGGACGCATCGATCTTCACAATTCCATGCGATTCCTGTACAGGAGCGGGCTTTGGCGAAGAGTCGTTGAACGAATACGATCTCATTGACCACGACCCGCTAGATACCTGCACTGACGACTGGTGCGATCTCTTCGACGAGTACCACGTTTATGGCGGGAATCTCTATCTTGCAAACCGACAACACCGAATCGCATTCACCACAGTCACGATTACCGCGGATCGATAACAATACTGGGATCGTAACCTGTGCGCAGTCCACTGCACGACGACGGCCAGCTTCCCCTTGTCGTCATTCCAAGGGCTTCAGCAGCAGGAGGGTTTCGCGCTGGCAAACTCTTCACGGGCGGCAAGAGCATGTTTAAGATTGCTACGTACGAACGCGGCTGGCACGCAGGGCATACTTCCCGGCGGCTTAACATTCACTTGCGACCCGTCAACTAGGTGTACAAATCTACCTAATTTAACCTTTCCCACAACCCTCTATGTAGGCGACTATCTGCCTGACACGCATCCCGTTTGCGCAACTGCATTCACGCAAACACGATCGAGGTGTATTTCTGCGATTGGGAGCTCGCTTACAACAACGCCATAGCAAGCAACACTAGGAGCAAGAATAGGACGCAACCAAAGCGACACGCCTAGAAAAAAATCTAGTAAAAAAAAGATAAGGAGAAACGGTAAAAAAGCGCAAGGCGAGAGCCCGACAAAATTCCCGGCAGAGAGACGCAGAAGTACTGAGATAAGCTCAGAATAGGAGCGCCGAATCGGGGCCATAGAGAGGCCGACGCGACCGGAGCTAACGACCAAAGAAAATCTCATCAGACGCAATTTACGGCTGGCAGAAGTTATAGAGCACGCTCAGGTAGCCAAAAACGTTAACCGAGAAAGTACCGCTAAAAAACGCACCGCAACCGCGGTGGCGAGAGCAGACATAAAAAACGCAGGCCCCACCCCACGCGCGAAATTAGAAGGCTGGATTTAGCGCGAGCGGAAGACGCCGCCATGATACACAGCGGCCGTACAGGTTACCCGCGCATCAAAGGACACCAGCGCGAGCTCGGAACGGTTGGAAATTCGCTGGAATGTTAGCGATCGGCTGGTACTTCCATCCTGCCCCGGAGAAAAAAGCTTAATAAGTACCCCCAACAAAAGAGTATTCCCGCTGTAGCCGTAGTGGCGTAGAGATCGCCATGATGATCGAGAGCGACACCGCTCGCTCATAACCATCCGCATGAGTCGCCTTCACCTGCGTGCAAAAATTGTGCAGAACCGTCTCCTTCCATCCATCGCCACTGCGCGAAGCTCGAAAACCAGCCCCTCGCCACACAGCGACGTGCCAAGTCCCGCCAAGCGCTGCGACGCCGTAAAGATACCTGCCGCGTCCAGGCGAGGGAGGCTCGAACCCGACCACCGTCCACACAGGAACCGTTATTGAAATCGCTGCAGAAGTTATAAAGCACAGTTTCTAGTCCACGGCCTCTCCTGTTCTTTGGCGGCGAGAGCAAACGCAACACCCGGAGCCGGCCCCAACAATCTCGACCCTCCGCTAAATGTTGTTCCATACAGGTTGCCGTCTGCGTCCATCGTGAGGCCTATTGGCGAATATCCATCCAAACAAGCGACAACCATTCTCAGTCTCGCAGAAGTTGTACAGTATCGTCTCCGTCCAATTGCCTTGTCCATCCGGCGAAAGCTCATACACAGTTCCGCAGCCGAAGTCTCCGCAGCCCGTCTGATTGCCACCGCCGGTAGCGAACCGACAGAAACAGCCTACGAAACGACAGACGAATAATCCCGTCATCGGTAGCCGCCAAAGCTGTGAACACTTGTAATGCTCTGCCCAGGCAGCAGCGCAAAGTACCCGCGAAGCTACAACAGAAAAACTCTATTCAATCTCTTCTGCTCATAACCGTTTCTCCGCCGTTAGCATACCCAAAGCTGTAGTGGAAATAAACCGAAAAGCTCCAAAAGCGAGTGAGCGACTATTTGCCAAACACACTACCTTCGCGATAACCCACCACGTGAACACAATAGAAATTTACTTTTGCGATTGGGAATTTGCTTATAACAACGCAAATACAACTTCTTTAGGTTGTCAGATCCCTGACACACTTAATAGCGGTGCATATGCGAACATCCTCAACAATCCCTAGCTTCTAACTACAGCGGTAAACGTCCTAAGCCATTTAAAGAGCGCTCCCCGCCGATCTTAAAACATAGTTAAGCAAACGTTCGCTCATGGTGCTACTTCGAAAATAAACCCCTAGTAATATGCGCCGCCAAATTCGGTCGTTCCATAAAGATTGCCGCTTGCATCAGGAGATAGCATAACCCAGAGAAAGTCACCGTCCGCGCAATTAGGTTCGGAGCAAAATTTGTGAAGGATCGCTTCCTTCGGTCAGCCCCAATCTTGAAAATGTTGCCGAGTCCGCCACCGCCTCCTGAATTAGTGCCGTAAAGTGACTGCGTGCTCGAATCGATATATACCCCTCCTAGCGGCTCGAAACCGTCATCCTGATTAAACTTATAAAGAGCGATTTTCCCCGCGGTTACTTCCAGCCTGAAAACCCCTCCGTAGATCGCCGATAGCGTGCCATATAAATTTCCCGCAGCGTCGAATGATATAAGTCACGCTAGCCCAAAGAGCCGGAAATTCAAGAGAATATTGAAGAGTAACTTGTAGTTCAACCCTGTTCCAACAGCAGCAACTCGAACAATGTTCCCCCCGCAGGAGAGTTCACGTTCCCGCTGTATCCTGTAGTTCCGTAGAGACTGCCTGCTTTGTCGATAGCTAACGCTATTTGGCTCGTAAACCATCAGGACATCGTCGCCAAACCCTTGCGTACAAAAATTGTGAAGAATTGTTTCCGTCCATATGCTGCCTTGGCGCGACAATTCAAACGCAACGCCTTCGCCATTTTTGACATGGCCAGTGCCGCCGAGCCCCGCGGTTCCATAGAGGTTGCCGTCCGAGCCTATTACCATTGAGCTAACAACGCCGACCCATCCGTCAAGGCAGGAATCATTTTGCACGTCGCTGCAAAAATTGTGGAGCACAGTCTCAGTCCATGTCCCACCTTGCATCTTCGGCGGTGAGAGTTCAAACGCAATTCCTGTGCCGAAACCAAAGCCCTGCCCAGTGCCCCCGCTGAACGTCGTTCCGTATAGATTTCCCACGGTGTCGATAGTGAGACCATTCGGGTAAGCTCCGTCCAAACATGAGATTCCATTAAAATTCTGGCAAAAGTTGTAAAGAATCGTCTCTGTCCAATTTCCCTGCCCATCCGGAGAAAGCTCATAAATAATGCCGCAACCCAAATCCCCGCAACCTGTCTGGTTGCCGCCGCCCGGCGTAGCTCCATACATATTCCCGACCCTATCAAATACAACTGTTGAACTAGGGCCATCGCCGTCATCCGGATAACCCGAAAAGCTGTGAATCACTTTGTAGTTGCTCTGCCCGAGCGCGGCAGCGCAAAGTATCCCTGCGAATGCTACATACAGAAAAGCTCTATTCAATCTCTTCTTGCTCATAACCGTGCTTCCTTCCGCTGGTTAGCATATCCCAAGGGCTGCTAGTGGGAAATAGGGCCGAAAGGCTCCAAAGGCGATGTGGGCGACTATTTGCCGGACACGATTCCATTCGCTGCGACGCATTTCGCCAATACGATAGAGGTGTATTTTTGCGATTGGGAGTTTGCTTACAACAACGCTAGTTCAACATCGCTAGGCTGCCAGGCGTCGGATACATCAAATGGAAGCGCTTACGCGAACATTCTCAATAATCCTTAGAGCTTGGGAATATCGCTAGCTGGAACCCGCTTGTCGAAAACAACGCGGGTTCCGATTTTCCGTGGAAAGGGATCTGCTAGGGTGTAACTTCGAAGACCACGCCTTCGTTGTCGGTGCCCCCAAACTCAGTGGTTCCGTATAAATTCCCGCTCGCATCTGGCACAGGCGTTATCCATGGTTCACTCCCATCGACGCAGTTTGTCTGCGAACAAAAGTTGTAAAGAACGCTCTCGTGTTCAAATGCGTCGATGCTGAAAACGACTCCGCCGCCGTACGTACCGCCGCCTGCGGTAGTGCCGTAGCCCACAGTCGTCTTCGGATTGACGTAGAGTCCTCCAATCGGCCCGCCGCCATCGGTGCCGTTGAACTTAAACAGTGATATCTTTTCCGAATTCCTGTCCATTCTGAAAACCCCGCCCTGTATTCTCTGTAGCGTGCCGTACAGATTGCCGGCCGCATCGAAGGACAGAGGACCTTCCGGATTCGATGGCTCAGCGTTCGCTGGCACGGTCGCAAGCAGTTGATATTTCCAGCTAACCCCGGAACGCGACAGCTTAAACAGCGTCCCCCCAGTGCCCCCGCCGATGTTGTATTTGCCGCTGTACGTAGTCGTGCCGTAGAGGCTCCCATTCTTGTCGAAGGTTACCCCTCCGCCTGGCTGGAATCCATCCGGACAGTTATCTCCCCGGCCCTGCGAGCAGAAACTATATAAAACCCTCTCTGACCATCCTGAGGCCGCCGGCGAAAGTTCAAAGACGACCCCGGCGCCATACTTCACGTGCCCCGATCCGCCGACCGGTCTAGTTCCGTATAAGTCCCCCCCCGGTCGAAAACGACCTGAGACGGGAAACCGAAGCCGCCATCCAAACACTCGCCTTTTCCGACCCGGCTACAAAAATTGTAGAGCACAGTCTCTATCCACAATTGCCCTGGTTTCTTGGGTGGGGACAGCTCAAAAGCAACTCCCCCTCCGCTGCCAGATTCGTAGCCCGTGCCACCCAACTCTGTTATGCCATATAGATCGCCTGCGGAGTCAACGGCAAGTCCTGCAGATGGGTACGAGCCATCGAGGCATGACAATCCATCGAAATCTTGGCAAAAGTTGTATAGAATGCTCTCCGTCCAACTGCCTTGCCCGTCGGGCGAAAGCTCATAAACCACGCCGCAACCCCAATCACCGCATCCAGTCTGGTTGCCCCCGCCCGGCGCCGTCCCATACATATTTCCCGCTTTATCGAAAACGACCGGCCCAGTTGGGTGCATCCCATCGTTCGGATAACCCGCAAAGCCGTGGAGCACCTTGAAATTATTTTGCCCAACCGCCGACGCACACATCAGCGCCGCAAAAGCAATAACGAAGCGGAAACCCAACGAACTCCTGCTCATACCGTGCTTCCTTCCGCTGGCTAGCATATCCCAAGGGCTGCTAGTGGGAAATAGGGCCGAAAGGCTCTAAAAAGCATGCGGATTCGAACAAATGATTCAAACAAAATGAAGATCGGCTAATTAGCCCAGCGCGCCATCTCGCGGGTGCCTCACTTCTCGCCGTTGTTGCGAGAAATGGGGACTTCACCCGGGCCCGACCACCCATCTCCACGATCCCTACAAATCACTTAATCGCGCACCGCACTTCCCCGCACACCGTCTCGTTCCACGCTTTCTTCAACTCCGCCGCCCTCGGCACCGCTCGTGGCCGTGATAACTGCTCATGAACATTGACCGAAGCAGCGGCCTGAGAAGATTTCGGCATCAACGCTGCAAAACTCTCCACCGTCGTTAGAATCAGGTTCACGCCCGCTGTCACTTGCTGCGCCAGTGCCGCATCGCTGATGTGCGACGCCTGCAACAATGCCGGCAGGTTCTGCTGAATCACCGCAATCGCCGCATTGATCTTCTGCAAACCCGCGTCACTCGGACTGGCCTTGTATTCGTTGTAGAGCGATTGCAGCAGGTTCAAGTCTTTGCTGGCCTCGCTCGAAATGCTTTGGATCGCGGCTTCATCCGCCGCGCTGATGACTTTTCCTTGCGCGGTTTCCGCAAACGTCGCAATATTCAGCGCCATCTGCACCAGCACCGGCAGATCAGCCAGCGCCACACTGATCCATTGTGCCGAACATCCCGTCGCCGCCAGCGACACCGCCAGCGCCATTGCCAATACGCCTTTCATCGTCTTCGCGTTCATTGTGATCATCGTTTTCATCGTTCGCTCCTTTGAGTGATTTACCGCAGAGAAACGCTGAGCACGCGAAGAATTCAAATCGATTCCTCTGCGTACTCAGCGATCTCTGCGGTGGAAATGTTTCTGAAAATAAAAAAGCCCGGCGGATTCGCCAGGCTTATGCAATTTAGTTGTCTTTCTCTGCGTTCTCCGCGCGCTCAGCGGTAAAAGTACTTACGCCGCTTGTTCGTACGCATGTCCCACGCGCAGAATCGTGCTCTCATCAAAATGCTTGCCCAATATTTGCATGCCGATGGGCAACTTACCTTTCGTCTCGCCGCACGGAATCGAAACTCCGCAAATGCCCGCCAGATCAGCGGTTACAGTAAAAATATCCGCCAAATACATGGCCAGCGGATCATCCGACTTCTCGCCAATTTTGAACGCCGCCGTCGGCGATGTCGGCGTGACAATCGCATCCACGTTCTTGAACGCTTCTTCGAAATCGCGCGTCAGCAACGTGCGCACTTTTTGCGCTTTCAGGTAATAGGCGTCGTAATAACCAGCGCTCAGTGCATACGTTCCCAACATAATGCGGCGCTTCACCTCCGCGCCAAATCCGTGATCACGCGTACGGCGGTACATCTGCGACAGGTTCTTCGCGTCTTTTGCGCGATAGCCGTAACGCACTCCATCAAAGCGCGCCAGGTTCGAGGACGCTTCCGCAGTCGCGATGATGTAATACACCGGAATCGCGTACTTCGTATGCGGCAGCGAGATTGGTTTGATCTCGCAACCCAGCGACGCCAACTTCTGAATGCCCGCATCCACAGCAGCGCGTACTTCGCCGTCGAGTCCTTCGCCGAAATATTCTTTGGGCACGCCGATTCGCAAACCGCGCGCGCCTTTTCCCAACTCGGCCACATAGTCGGGCACCGGCGTTTCCGCCGAGGTCGCATCCATGGGATCGCGCCCGGCAATCACTTTCAACACTGTTGCTGCGTCTTTCACTGTCTTAGTGAACGGTCCAATGTGATCGAGTGAAGATGCAAACGCGATCAAGCCATAACGCGACACGCGCCCGTAAGTTGGCATCAATCCCACCACGCCACAAAAAGACGCCGGCTGGCGAATCGAGCCACCAGTGTCGGATCCCAGCGTCGCTACAGCAAGATCCGCTGCAACCGCCGCCGCTGAACCACCCGATGATCCTCCGGGCACACGGCTTAAATCACGCGGATTTCGTACCGGGCGCCACGCCGAATTTTCATTCGACGATCCCATGGCGAACTCATCGCAATTCAATTTGCCCAACACAACCGCGCCAGCGGCTTCCATGCGCGCGACCGCCGTGCAATCGTAAGGCGGAATGTAATTGCCCAAAATTTTCGATCCCGCCGTCGTGCGCACATCGCGCGTGCACAAAACGTCTTTGATGCCCACGGGCACCCCGGCCAGCGGCGGCAACGGGTCGCCCTTCGCGGCCATCGCGTCTATCTGCGCTGCTTTCGCGGCCGCACGCTCTTTCGAAAGAATGAGATACGCGCCAATCTTCTTCGGATCGCTCCCGTCATCTTCGCTCGCGATGCGGGCATAGTGCGCATCCACCAGCGCAGCCGCAGTCGTCTTGCGCTCTGCAATGGCCGCGCGGGCCGCATCGATCGTAAGTCCGTTTAGGTTCATCTGAAATTCTTCTTACCGCGAGCACGCAGAGATCGCCGAGAAAATCAACTTCTTTCATTTTTCTCTGCGCACTCCGCGTACTCGGCGGTGAATTATCTTTCAATCACTTTCGGGACTTTGAAGTACGTCCCATCAGTCGAAGGAGCATTCCCGAGCGCTTCGTCATGCGGAAGCGATTTGCGCAAGCCTTCAATCACATCTTCGCGCGTGGCGTAAATAAAGCGCTCGCTGCCGGTTTTCGTCTTATCAACTCCGTACAGCTCAGACACTTGCGCCATGGGCGGAACATTCGCGGTGTCGAGTTCGTTCAAGTTATCGATGTGCCCGAGAATCGAATTCAAATCGCGCAACATGCGCACGCGTTCGTCGTCAGACAACTCGAGGTTGGCGAGATCGGCGACGTAGGCAACGTCTTTTTCGGTAACTTTCATTCCTGAAACCCTTCACCGCCGAGGACGCGGAGTACGCAGAGAAGAATTAGCCCTTCTCAGCTTTCGAGCGCTGAAATTTCATTCACCTTCGTTCGTTCTCTGCTTATTTTACGCGTATTTTATGCGATGACGAATTCAATCCGCTGCACGGTTTCGGCGGCGTAGCGATTGATTACGGCTACATACTGCGCGGCCAGAGCGCGTAACTCGGCGCGCCATCCCGTGTCCGGCACCTGCACTTGCAAAACACCTTGCGCAAAACTTAGCGCGCGGGTGCGTTCCGCGACTGCAGGACCGCAAACCAGCGGCCACGCGAGCAACGGCGAACTTCCGGCGGGCGCGCGCCGCAAAGTGCGGGCAAGCACCGGCCCTGCCACCGCTGCGGCCTGCGCCATAGACTTGTGGGGCGTGCGTTCCATATTCAAACTTGCTCAATTTTCCGGCTGAAACTACAGACTTGCCAGGCGAGTCAGGCGCGACGTAAGACTCGCCAAAATTGTTTCTATACTTTAAGCCTAGCATATTCGAGGGGGTAAACCGGACACGGTTTCGAAGTTTATATTCGGCTTTGATTCAATGAGATAAGTCATTTTGGAGGGCGCGAGGGGCTTGACAAGGTTTTCCACAGCGCAAAGCTTGTGACGGATGAACATTTCTGTGGAAAACGTGAATGCGGCGAGAACCCCTTGAATTCGCGCGGGTTAGGCGGATGTTGCCAAGAGGATATGGAAAAGCAGATTCCGCCCGCATTCCTGCGGACGCTACGAATGTCTCGGAATGACAACGTGGTTTAGAGATGCTTTCCGGCGAACTCGTCATTCAGCCACGCGAGGGCTTCTTCGCGGTTCTTAAGTCGCCCTTCGAGTTGGGCGTCTTCAACTGAAGAAAGAATTTCTTTGAAGCGCGGGCCGGGCGCGAGACCGAGCGCGATCAAATCGTCTCCAGTGATGAGCGGTGCCGGGCGCATGGCTTCCGGTGGCATGTTCGCGATTTTCTCGCGGACAAAATCGTAAAGACTCAGATCTCCGTGGCTGGAAAGACAGTCGAGGCGATGCAGCGCGAGGTGCTCGTCAAAATCGCGCATACGCACAAATCTCTTGAACGTTGACTCCTTCATTTGCATGGCTTGGGCGAAGCGCATGTGATTTTCGACAAGGGCCGCGATCTGCGTGGTGTCGTCATTCGAAAAGCGCAGGCGGCGGCAGATTTCTTCGGCCATTTTGACGCCGACATCTACGTGTCCATCAAAGCGAATGCGATCGGGCGCAACGCGAAACGTTGGCGGCTTGCCGACATCGTGCAACAGTGCTCCCCAGGCAAGCGTGGGAGAAGGATTCGCGGGCAGATTGTCGAGCAGCAGCATGGTGTGGACAAACACGTCGCCCTCAGGGTGAAACTGCGGCGGTTGTTGGACGCCCTTCATGGCGGAAATTTCGGGCAGCACTTCGCGAAGAAGCCCCGTTTCATCAAGCAGGCGAAAGGCTCGGCTGGCGTGGCCTTCCGTAAGCATCTTGGTGAGTTCTTCGCGCTGGCGTTCACGCGAGACTTGATGAATCTGCGGCGCGAGATTCTGGATGGCGGCGAAGGTCGCGGGATCGATGGCGTAATCGAAGCGGGCGGCGAAACGAACGGCTCGCATCATGCGGAGTTTGTCTTCGGTAAAACGCTTTTCTGGGTCGCCGATGGCGCGAATGAGTTTGGCTTTGAGATCTTTCTGGCCGCCAACGTAATCCAAGACTTGGCTGGACACAGGATCAAGCATCATGCCGTTGATGGTGAAGTCGCGGCGCTGAACGTCTTCCTCGGGAGATTTGGTATAGCGGACTTCATCGGGATGGCGGCCGTCGGAGTAGCTAACGTCCGAGCGGAAAGTCGCGACTTCAATCATGCCTGCGTGATAAGACTTCACCGCTGTTGCGGCTTGAGGCGGGTTTGGATCGGGTACTAACACCACGCCGAATTGCGCGCCGACGGCGTAAGTCTCAGGAAAAATTTGCATGACTTCATCCGGCGTGGCGCTGGTTGCAACGTCATAGTCGGCGGGTTCGCGGTTGAGCAGGAGGTCGCGAACGCATCCGCCAGCAAGGTAGGCGGCGTGGCCATGTTCGCGCAGGGTACGGATGATGGAAATGGCGAAGTCCTGCATGAGCTAAGAGTAAATCAGGGAAAGCTTAACCGCAGAGGACACAGAGAAACACGGAGAAATGCGCAGGTCGCTCGCTTCGCTCAGGATGACAAATTTCCCTGGGCAGGTGAAGACACCTGCCCCTGCATCGGCAGTCACGCAACTAAATCGGCGATGTTGGCGGCGGCGGCGCTGGCTTTGACGTCATGAGTGCGAATGATGTGCGCGCCTTGCAGGATGAGCGAAGTTTCCGCGGCAAGCGTTCCGGGAAGGCGGTCGGCGACAGCAGCGTCCTGTGTTTTCCCGACACTATCTTTTGCCGCGAGGGCGCGCCCAATGAACGACTTGCGCGAAACCCCGGCGAGCATGGGATAGCGGAGCGAATGAAATTCGGGAAAGCGTTTGAGCAGCGGATAATTTTCTTCGAAGCGCTTGCCAAATCCGAAACCGGGATCGAGAACAATGCGGTCGCGCTTGACGCCAGCCATGAGCGCGACATCGGCACGATCGTGGAGTTCGCGCTTGACCTGCATAACGATGTCAGGCGAACGCGCCAGGCCATGCCACTCGTCGGGGCGTCCGCGAGTGTGCATGAGAATTGCGCCGCAACCGAGAGCCCTGAGAGTCTTGACCATGGCCGGGTCCCAGGTGAATCCGCTGACATCGTTGACGATTTCGGCGCCGGCGGCGATCGCCGCTTGGGCGACGGCGGATTTGTAAGTGTCAATGGAAACGATTGCTTGCGGGCGCGTCTTCTTTAGCGTAGTAACTACCGGCAGCACGCGCCTGAGTTCTTCTTCTGCTGAGACTGCTGCGGTCGATTGTCCCACTTTCGCGCCGGGGCGTGTGGATTCGCCACCGACATCAATAATTTGTGCGCCATCGTCGAGCATTTGCAATGCATGCGCGACGGCCCTTTCGGGGTCGTTTTCCGGGTGGAAGAAGTGGCCGCCGTCGGAAAAAGAATCAGGCGTGATGTTGAGCACGCCCATGATGACCGTCCGTTTGCCGAGAGGGAGAATTTGAGAGCCGAGGTTCCAATCGAAGACGGTGCGCATTATGAAAATTTTACTTCACGTGGCCCGTTCTTATCGCAAAAGACATGAAAATGATGGTAGAACTGCACTCTTATTCTATAAGTTCCTGTAATTCGCTACGACGCAACATGAAGCTTCGCGAAAACGGATTCGACCTGAATGCGCGTAGCTTCGAGCGACCCGGAGTTGTCGATCAGGAAATCTGCAGCCTTGATTTTTTCTTCGTCGGGAAGTTGCGCGGCCACGCGGCGAGTGACTTCCTTTTTCGCCTCTTCGTAATCGGCGCCGGTTCTTTGCATCCAGCGCTGGATGCGCTGTTCGGGATGGCAGGTGACGACGATGAGCTTGTCAAAATGCGGCTTCATTCCTGCTTCGAGGATGAGCGCGGCCTCGACGATGGCGATAGCGTGAGGATCGCGGCGCTCGATTTCGCCCATCCATTTTTCTTGCTCCGCAATTACGGCGGGATGAACGATGGCGTTGAGTTCGGCGATGCGCGGAGATTTGCTGCTAAAGACGATCTCAGCGAGGCGCGGGCGATTAACCGTACCGTCGGCGTTCAGAATTTCTTTGCCAAATTTTGCTACGACTTTCGCATAAACCGCTTCGCCGGGGCGCATGAGTTCGTGCGACATCTGGTCAGCTTGGGCGACGTGCGCCCCGAGCGCGGCGAGCATGCCGCCGACCACGGATTTTCCCGAAGCGATGCCGCCGGTCAAGCCCACTCTCATTTTATGAACCTCGCAATCGGGTTTATGTTCGATCGGGAAGCGGGCCAAGCGCGCGATTTATGCGCCGCCCACCCTTTTCGCAGCAAACGCGAAAATGGTGGGGCAGCCTCGTGCCTGTCATTGTTCAACCTCACGCAATTCCTCGACGTAATTTGGCGGCGCGCACGGTGTTCGACATCAACATGGCGATGGTCAGCGGGCCGACGCCGCCGGGGACGGGCGTCAGCGCGCCTGCAACTTCCGCGACGTTAGGATGAACGTCGCCCACCAGCGTCGAACCTCTTTTCGCGAAGGACTCTTCGCGCTTGGGATGTCCAGCAAAAAACTTATTGAATTCGACGCGGTCGGTGACCTGATTGATGCCAACATCAATCACGGCTGCGCCGGGTTTAACGAAATCGCGCGTGACCATGCCGGCGCGGCCGATGGCGGCAATCAAAATATCGGCGCGGCGGCAGACCGCGGGCAGGTCTTTCGTTTTCGAATGGCAAACGGTGACGGTGGCATTGGCATTCAGCAGCAGCATCGCGATGGGCTTGCCCACAATGTCACTGCGGCCAACGACGACGGCTTCGGCTCCGGCGACCGCAATGTTGCTGCGCTTCAGAATTTCCATGCATCCGGCGGGCGTGCAGGGTACGAGGCCGGGACGCTGCGTCGAAAGATACCCAACGTTCATGGGATGGAATCCGTCCACATCTTTCATGGGATCGACGGCGAGCAGAATTTTTTTGGCGTCCACATGCGCGGGCAGCGGGAGCTGCACCAGAATGCCGTCAATGTCGTCGCGAACGTTGAGCCCGTGAATGAGTTCCAGCAATTCGGCGGTGGACGCGGTTTCCGGAGGCGTGTGCTTCTCGCTGTAAATGGCGACTTCTTCGCTGGCTTTGACTTTGCCGCGCACATACACCTCGGAGGCCGGATTGTGGCCGACGAGCACGACGGCGAGTCCGGGACGGTGGCCGGCGGCGGTGAGCAATTTTACTTCGGCGGCGACTTCGGCGCGAATTTCCGCGGCGATTTTGGTTCCATCAAGAATGGTGGCTGGCATGAGAATTTTATTTTAATTGTTTTGAGTTTTTACCGCCGGGGACGCACAGAGCGCAGAGAAAATCCTGCTTCTTACGAGTGCGCGAGGCCGCGTGCAGTTTGCGGCCGAGATTGGGAAGGGCACCGGTTCAAGACCCTGCCCTGAGCGAAGTCGAAGGGAATCTGCTTTTGCCCGTGTGGGGCTGACATTCCTGTCCGCCGCCTTTGATGTTGGTGTTGATTTTTCCCTTCAAAACGCCAGGCTGCCCCACCATTTTCGCGGTCGTTGCGAAAAGGGTGGGCAATTCGCAATCTGGACTCCGCGGGCGGATAGCGTAGAATGTATGTACACACCAAACGGGCCTCCGCTAACCACTTGACCCTCCTGGCGTAAACGCAAAACGCAACCGCAGCGCAGCCTTAGAGCGCGAACAAATCTACAAATCAGAATTTAGGAGCCGCAAAATGACTGACGGACAAGAGACATCCGCAAGCGAGACCAAAACCAGGGGACGGGCGAACGCTGCGAAGTCCTCGGGTGCAACCCTCGCCGAAAAGCGAAGAGAAAATAAGCGCAAGAAAAAGATGGCGCACCGCCGCACCCTCCGCCGCTCCAACACGACCGGTTAAGAGTACGGGTTAAAGGTTAAGAGATTCGCCAGCCACGGCCGGCACGTACGCGCCAAGCACGCCGTGCCACAAATACCGTGGCAGAAACGAAGTGCCCGATAACGCTACGCAAAAAGTGGACGAAGGCAGTTGTCATGAAAACTCAAAAGCTTCCGTTGAAACATGTTCTGTCGGTGCGCTGCCCCATGTGCGGAGCGCCGCCGCGATCACGATGCAAACTCAGCACCGGGCATCCGTCGTTGCAGGTGCACTTCGATCGCGAAAAGGCCGCCGCCAAAGTCGCCGCGCCCGATAACTTCAGCCAGGCCACGCTGCGCTTCGTTTGGGACACCACCGTCCGCGGCTTTCGCGGCATCTTCCAAAAAGGGTAAGGCGAACGTATTTACCGCCGAGAACGGCCGAGGCCGCAGAGAACCACAAAAAAATCTTGATGTACAAAAAATCGCTCGTCATCCCGAATGCTCGCGTTCTCTCCAACGAGCCGGGAGCCTGCCCTCAACGAAGTCGAAGGGCTCTCGCGCGGGTATTAACAGGATCTCCGTCTTAACGGCTTCATGGGAGAAATTGCCCTGAGCGTGAACCACCCTACCACCTTGTCATTCCGAGCGAGGCGAGGAATCTGTATTTCTGTTCCAAAACGCTTGTGTAGGGCATGGCTTCAGGAGCCTGCCCTGAGCGAAGTCGAAGGGCTCTCGCGCGGGTATTAACAGGATCTCCGTCTTAACGGCTTCATGGGAGAAATTGCCCTGAGCGTGAACCACCTCTACCACCTTGTCATTCCGAGCGGAGCGAGGAATCTGTATTTCTGTTTCAAAACGCTTGGGTAGGGCATGGCTTCAGGAGCCTGCCCTGAGCGAAGTCGAAGGGGCTCTCGCGCTTATCTCCTCTGCGCAGATGGGGTAAATCGGAACGTGTTTACCGCCGAGCCCGCAGAGAACCACAAAAAAATCTTGATGCGTCTTCGAAGGTACGGATGGGGAATTTAGGGCCAGGGCTTTGTGTCAGGGCATGGCTTCAGCCGTGCCGATAAATCGCGTCATCGGATCACCCGAGCGGTCGCCAGACCGCGAGGAAGCGGCGGAGTTCGGAATTACCCGCTCAGGCCGGAGAACGGATTCCGCTGGTCGGCGGGCTTATTGCTTTCATTGGCGAGATTATTTCCGGGATTCTCAATCCTTCTGAAAAGAACATCGCTTCCATGCCGGTTCGGGCCTCACGCGCACTGTAGGACAACGAATACTCTATTTTGCTGCACCTATCGTACATTGTGCGTATCGGGCCCACGTTATCATAAGAGACTATCCATTTTTGCTTGCCCATCTTCAGCGTTACAAGTTCGTAAATCTTACGATGGTCGGCTGGTTCATAAAAGTCCAGGTATAGCGCTTTCCCCTTACTGTAATAGGGGGGGTCGAGATAAATGAGCGTCTTTGCGGGCCATTTCGTGAGCCCGCGGGCTAAGAACGTTCTTGCATCTTGTCTGGAAAGTGAGATGCGAGACGCCTTAGACGCGATTGATTCAATGCGGTAGATCAACTCCTCTGCATTGTAGCGTGCGTCAATTTTCCAAGGCCCGGTTTGATCCCTACCGCCGATGATTCCGCCATTGAATATGCCGGAGCGGTTTGTCCTGTTGAGATAGAAGGCCGCAAATCCAAGCTCCAGATCGTCATGGTCTGTTGGGTGAGAAAACGTTCGTTTTTGCCTGTCCCACATTGCGACAGAAAGGGTCGTCCTTCGAATTTTTCTTACAAACGCCTCGGTGTTTGTTAGTACCGAGTGCCAAAATGCCCAAACCGGACGGCTGATGTCGTTGATATAGATCCGCGAGACATATTCTTGTAGAAGTAGCTCGATTGCGATGCCTGCACCTCCGGCGAAGGGCTCTACATAAACGCCGTCAGACAACTTATTCAGCTGAATTACGCTCTTTATGAACGGAGCTAGTCGACCCTTGCCTCCCGGATACCGCAAGGGCGAAAAATTTATAAGCTTGCGGAAGCGCCCGTGTGGCTTTTTCATTTCCAGAGCTGTTCAAAGTATCGCTGAGCATCGTCCCACGCGGATATCAGGTCTTTGCCCTTTGGTGTAACGAATCGGTTGTGCACATACGCATGTAGCAATTCAATTGAGAAAGGGCTAGCAGAATCCGAAAGGCCTCGCGAGACGCTTAAGAAGTCCTTACGATCTGCGTCGTGATTCTTGACCATGTGCTCGATCGACTCGCTGACTTTCTTCCTAAGGTTCTTATCCACGCTCCTCGACGGAGCCACTTTTGTCTGTAAAGGAATACCATTTTTCTCGAGAAAGCTGTCAACCGAGAGCTCAAGAAATACCCTCAGCAATACGGCGCCGGAGTTGGCAAATTTTTCAGCATTCAGCCCTTTCAATTCCTTCAGTATCGCGTGAATTTTGGCGTTGGCAATGCCAGGCCGGAATCGACCGGGCGCGACCGTTTTCCTGACAACTCCTGCGCGCACCCTCGTCCTCGCGTCGGGTTCCGGGCCGAGACTCGCGTCATGTAGGCTTCCGACTTGATGGACAGGGCCCATTTTTGACAGGTTCGGTTTATCTTCGCTCGATAGCGCTTTCACATAATCCATCTGTTGATCGCGGCTCTTGAGTCCGCTAACGTTTACCCTCTTTTCCGCTAGATCGAGCACGAGCCGGCGCAGGGGCTTTACCACTTCAGATGCCGGTAATCCCGTTACTAGGGCGCCCTTAACTATATCCACTCCGATTAGTCTTCGCACACCCGGCGTCCTCAATAGCCGATCGAGCGTCGTGATAGGGAAGTAGTGGCCAAGGAGCTCCTGTTGTGCGGCAGAAAGCCCGCCGTGTTTTTTCACGAACTCCAGTGTCTGTAAGGCCGGGTCCTCACCGCGGAACCGCGCTGCCGCTACTCCGGTCCAATCGACGACGCCTCGCCCTTCATTTTCGCCGGTATGCCGCAAATATATCCAGCGGGTTGCGTCTGCTCGTGTCGCCACTTGGAAGGCGTCGATAGGCTCGATTTGGGATTTGTCGAAGTCGGCGGAAATCGTCTCAAAACGCCTTTGTAATGACGAGCTCATCTCCATACCTGTCAGTATTGACGGATTAGAAAGTATTTTGAGCGCCACCACCCTGCGGTTACCCTCGAGCGCAACATATTGCTTAGGTGCGCCCGGCGCTGCCATAACCAATAACCTTTCGATTGGGCTCAATCCATCCTCGATAATGCTCTCGGCCAAGTTATATAGCTTCTCCTCTTGGTCATCGAGTATTTTTTGCAGTGCCTCCCTTTGATTCTCCGCGAGTTCTATCCGAGGATTGGCGGAGTCGAGCAGCAAGCTATCTATCGTTAGCCTGACGGGTCCCATCAGTTTCTCCCTTCCAAGCGTATGTTGCTCTTACTGGGCTCTTTTATTTCGTTTCTGCTTCCAAACTCGCATTCACGTTGACCTGCCCACCGGAAACCATCATTTTGCGGTCCCAGGGTTTGAATCCGGATTTTTTCACGGTTATGTCGTGCTGCCCTGCGGCGACTCCGACGGTTGAGGGAGTGTCCCCGACGAAGTTCCCGTCAATCTCGATGTCCGCACCAGGTGGATCTGAGGCAATTTGCATTTGGGCTTGCGCGGAGGCAGGAGCCTGCGCAGGAGCCGCCGTTGGCGGCGCGGCTACATCGTGGGGCGTAAATTTTGCGATATCCAGTTTCATGTCGCCGTTTACATACGCGGTTATCTCGGTGCCTTTGGGAATCGTGATGTCTTTGCCGTGCATGAAAAGGAAGAGTGGCGCCGCGGGGAAAAAGACAATGCTCGTGGCGACGATGGCCCCGGTCATCGCGCCCGTGTGGCCGCCGCCCTTCACATCCTGCACGGCTCGCAGTGCGGCCTTCTCTTCGTCAGCAAGGCGAGCGTAGTCGATATTTACGTCGAGCTTCCCGCCGCGGGCCATCCTGCGTTTGGGTTGCGCCTCCGTCACGGTGGCAAATGCGAGGCCGCCCTTCGGAATCACCACGATTCCGTTGACGAGAACCTCTTCCAATACCTCGAAATCAACCGTATCGCCCACGTGCGCGTCTGCCGATGAGACGGTGCGGTTGATCCTGAGCTTTACCGGCGTCGCATCCTCGAGAACGAATCCTTTCGACGATTTGGGCGCGGGTTGCGTTGAATTTGGAGCAGTCGGGTTCGGTGGCGCGGTCGATTGCGGTGGGGCTGATTGCGCTAGAAGCAGAGCGGCCGAACAGAGCACCGCTGAGAGCACGCTGGCGATCCGACGCATGAAACGTCTCCTGAAATCAATTTGTAAGGGGCCCGGTGATGCGCGAACGTCTTGCTTGGGGGAAGAAGCAGCATTGTGGGCTGGCGGGTGAGGGTTTGTCAAGGTTTTCGTGGGGTTTTTCGTGGGGAGGTGTCCGGAAGCGAACCGATCGCGCGATTGTTGGGACGCAAAAAACCGCTCCCTTCGCGCGGCTCGCCCGGCTCCCTCGACTCGCGCAAAAACGGCGCTCGCCCAGGATGACAATGCTTTGACGCTCACCTCAAAATACATAGGTCCCCTTCGACTTCGCTCAGGGCAGGCTCTCGTTGGGATTGGTTCGCCAGCGAACCAATCCGCTGCCTCAGGATGACAAGGTAATGCGGGCGGGGGAAGCCAACCAACCTCAAAGGCGGACAGAGCCTGCCCTCAGCGCAGCCGAGTTGAATGTCGCCTCAAACGAGCAAAAACGTCTTGTTTTCTTAGGTTTGCGTGTCATGACAATTTCGACATGACGACTCTGTCATGACGATGTGTTCCTTGAGGAACATTAGGCCGGATGAGCGTTCCCCACCTTGTCGCAAAGGGCCAGAATGGCGGCCAATCCTCTCAAAATCAAAGGCGAAGGCGGCGGGCAGAGCCTGCCCTCAGCGCAGCCGAAGGGAATGTCCACCCGCACGGGCAAAAGCTAAAGACCCGCTAATCGTTTCGAAATTTTTGCCGATGGATTTCTTATGCGCGTGCGGATTTCGGTTCTTCTAGGCGCGATCCGGATAAAAGTTCTCGTCGGCATGATTCTGCTCGGCGGATACACTTCGAACGCACCAACGAATCCACCAGCCAAAGTAAGGCACGCCAGCCACGCAGCTGCCAAGCTGCGCTCAGCTGGACCGGCGAGGGCGTCCGTCCCTACGTCATCGCGGCATTAGTACTTTTCAGCTATTCACTTGCTCACAAACGAACTGCTATGTTTTGGCGCCACGTGCATGCGAATGCGCGTGAAGCGCAAACTCGCGGCAGAGCTTGCGGCAAAACAGAGCTTGCAACAAAGAACGCTCGACACGAAGAACGCTTGAGACAAAGAAAGATTGAGAGAAAGAAAGACGGCTGAATGAAACTGAAAATGACGCTGTGCCTGGTGATGGCCGGGCTGAGCATGAACGCGTGGGGCCAGACCCAGAAGGAAACTAATCCTCCAAAAAAGAAAACGGCCGCGCAGCCCTCCGGGCACAAGCTGGGGCCGCTGGATTTCGCCATCAATTGGCGGGCGCGGGCGGAGGGTTGGGACTGGTTCAAGGGAGACACGGGTCACGGCGCCTATACCTTTGGCCATTCGCTGCTGCGGATTTCGATTGGGCAGCAGAGCGAACACTTTGACTGGCAGCTCGAAGGGGAGCAAGTTGCGATTCTTGGCCTGCCCGACATGGCGGTCGTCCCCGCGCCACAAGGGCAGTTGGGATTGGGCGGAACTTACTACGCGGCGAACATCAACAGCACGAACAACGTCGGCGGATTTCTGAAGCAGGGGTTTGTGCAATTCAAAGATTTTGGCAGCAAGCTGAAGCTCGGGCGCTTCGAATATTTCGACGGCAACGAAGTCAAGCCGAGCGATCCCACGCTGGCAACGCTGGTGCAAACGCGCATTGCACAACGATTGATTGCAAACTTCGGGTTTTCCGCGGTGCAGAGAACGTTTGATGGAGCGCAGATATCCACGGGCGTGGGTAGCAGTAACCTTACGTTTTTGGCGGTGCGTCCTACTGAAGGCGTGTTTCAAGTGGATGGCATGGGCGAACTGGATGTGGACACGTATTACGGCGCTTGGACTCTTCCCGTGCACTCCGGGCATAACGCGGGCGAATTGCGCGTGTTCGGGCTGGGCTACATTGACCACCGCACGCACACGCTGAAAACGGACAATCGTCCGGCTCCGGTGCGGGCAGGCGATTTGGACAAAATCGAAATCGCGACCTACGGCGCTGATTATGTGCATGTGCTGAACACAACGAATGCCGGAACCTTCGACGTTCTGGGATGGTTCGCGCTGCAAAGCGGATCATGGGGCGAGCTTACGCAGCAAGCCGGCGCGTTCGTGGGCGAAGCGGGCTGGCAGATGCCGGTGAAAAGCGTGAAACCGTGGCTGAGCGCGGGCTATTCCTACGGGAGCGGCGATGGCAACAATGCGGACACTCACCATGGCACTTTCTTCCAGGTTTTAACAACGCCGCGGCAGTATGCGCGCTTCCCCTTCTACAACATGATGAATAACGAAGATTTCTATGGGACATTGAACCTGAAGCCCGCCCCGAAACTGGGATTGCGCAGCGAATTGCATGCGCTGCGTTTGGCGAGCGCGAAAGATTTGTGGTACCTGGGCGGGGGCGCGTTTCAGGAAAACACTTTCGGCTACACCGGGCGGCCGAGTCCCGGCAATGGAAATCGCGGGCTGGCGAATGTGTGGGATGTAAGCGCCGATTATCAGGTCACACACAGCTTCAGCGCCACGCTTTATTACGGGCAGGCGTGGGGCAAAAGTGTGATTGAGAATATCTATCCCAGGGATCCGAACGGGCATCTTGTCTATCTCGAGACGAACTTCCGCTACTGAATACATTCGCTAGAAGGTCACGCGCACGCCGAGTTGGGCGGCGAAGGGAATGCCGACAGTCGTGCCGGGGCCGAAGAAATCTCCCAGGCCGCCGCCGGGCACGCGCAACTGGTTCAAACTCGTAACGGGCGTCGTGGTGGTACAGGCGGAATTAGTGCAGATGTCGGTCACGTTGCCGGATTGCGCTTGCGCCGCGGGTACAGGCAGCACGGCAATGTTGGTGACGTAGTTTGCGCCGGGGTTGTTGCGGTTGAAAAGATTGAAGAACTCGGCGAAGGGAACGACCGTGATGTTGTCCCGGAAGTTGATGGGGCGGCTCACCCGCAAATCCGCCTGGATGTAAGGCGTCCCGCGAAATTCATCAAGGCCGGTGGGCACGCCGTTGACCGAGATGCGTCCGCTGCCGTCGGCGGTCGTAATAGTGAAAGGCCGTGCGCTTTCCATCTGCGTGAGCGTGGTGACTTCAATGCCCCCGGGAACGTGTAGCGTGCCCGCGAGCACGAAGCGATGCGTGACGTCTTCGCCGGAGGGGCCGTAGTCGCCGGGGCCAAATGCGTTCAGAGGATTGCAAACGCCGTTGACGTAATCGAAGAGTTCGCCGAGCACGCATCCCCAGGTCTGTGCGCGGGAGAGCGTGTAGTTGGCGACGAGTTCGAAGCGGCGGGTCACGTTGCCCTGCAAATGCAACATCAGGGCGTTGTAGCTAGAACGATTGTCAGACTTGAAGAGCGTGATCGCGGGCGCGAAGGGATTGTTCAAGCTGGTCGGGTCATAAGGATAGGCGCGGTAGCCGTGGTTGCCCTGCTCGTGGGTATAGTCGGCGCTCGCCGTCCAGTGCGCGTTGAAGGCGTGCTGCACGCCTCCGGTGATGTGAATGGAGTAGGGCGTCTTGTAATTTCCGTCGATCAACGCGCCACCAGTCACGCAGCCGGCGCTGGGATTGGTGGTCGGGTTGGTGCAAGGCAAAGGCGCGGTGTTCACGGCCTGGAACGCGGGCGCCCATCCGGTCTGGGCGAGGTCGTTGAAGAACAAGCCGAAGCCGCCGCGGAAGACGGTTTTGCCGCTGTTGCCGGGCGTGTAGGCGAAACCCAGGCGCGGCCCGAATTGCTTGCGGTCATCCTGCGGGGCCTTGGTCTCCAGAGGAATATCGAGTGCCTGCAAGGTAATGAAAGCGGGATTGTCGAGCTGGCTGCGTCCGGAAGCGTTGAACAGGCCGAACGTGGTCTGGTAACGCAGGCCGTAATTGACGGTGAGCCGCGGAGTCACGCGCCAGGAATCCTGCGCATATAACGCGAGACGCTGCACGTTCTGCGAGAAGCTGCCATCGCTGGCGGGCGTGGTAACAGCGCCGGCGGCGAGGTCGGTTTCAAACTGCGCGGGATTGCCAATGTAGTCCGTGGGATTCATGGGAAACGAATACAAGGTTTCCTGATTGCCGGGGAAAGCGCCGCTGAGCACAGGCTCGTGGATGAAGTTCACGCCGAACTTGATGGCGTGCTGTCCCGTGGTGTGGGTGACGTCGTAGCGGAATTGGTACTTCTCCTGATTACGCAGCGACGGAAACAGGGTGATGGGAGTGGCAAACTGGTTGTCGCCGAAAGTTTCGAAGCCGGAGACCGTCAGCGAAGTTGAGCTGAACGGAAAAGCCAGTGCGAAGCCGAGCGTCTGGGTGCGGGTCTGGGTGAGGTGCAATTCACTCGCATCAAAAACGAACGTGCCCAGCCAGCTGGAGTTGAAGCTGTACTGGTTGCTGATGACCGTATTGAAATAATTGTTGTGCGTGGTCAGTCCGGTGGAAGGCAATGTCGCCTGTTGCACGAGGGCATTGTGCGTGAGATAGCTGTCATTGGAAGTCCTCAGAAACCATAACGACTTCTGCGATTGCGCCCAATCGAAGCGAATGGAGCCGAGATAATCGCGAAACGGGATGGTGACGTTCGACGGCACTGAAATCGAATTCACGCCGGGAATGAGTCCCTGCGACGCCAGCGTGGAAAGAGCATCGAACTGCGTCGAGCTGGCTGGACTATACGCAATGCTGGCATCTTCGTGGACATACTCGAACGAAGAAAAAATCCAGAGTTTGTCTTTGATGATGGGGCCGCCGAGCGTGCCGACATAATTCTGGCGTGAGAAAGGCTGCTTGGGATTGGGCGCCGGATTTTCGATGGGAAAGCGCGCATTCAAATCGGCGGCGCGCCCATAAAATGCGCCGGTGCCGTGCCAGGTGTCGGTGCCGCGGCGCGTGGTGATGACGACTGACCCCGCGGTGGTGCCGCCGGTATCGGCATCTTCCTGGGCGGTGCGGAAGGCAAATTCCTGAAGCGCGTCCACGGAAAAATTCTGAAGGAAGCCGCCGATGAAATCGTCGGAGTTGTCGCCGCCATCCACCGAGAGTTCGTTGTTGAGGCCGGAGCTGCCCCCGGTGGAGACGGCCGTAATGCGGGCTTTGGTCGGATCAGAAGGCTCGACCGGTTCGGTGCCGGGAGCAAGATAAGCGATGTTGGCGAAGCTGCGGGCGGCGAGAGGCAAAGTTGTGAGGTCCCGCTCGGAAACGACAGTTTGGTGCACCGCGCTGGCAAGATCGACGGGCTGGGTCGTCACGGACTCAGGTTGCGATTCGACCTTGACGCTTTCACGAACTGTCGCGGGCAGAAGAGCGACCACAACATCTCGCACAGTGCTGACTTGGACGATGACCTGGGCGCGTGCTTCATTGAAGCCGTTGGCCGTAACGGTCACGTCGTACGTCCCGGGGAGTAGTCCATCCAAACGAAAATCACCGCGATCATCGCTCACGGCGTGCCGTCGCAAATCAGGCGCGTCGCAAAGTGCAGTGACTTTAGCCGCGGGGACGCGGGCGCCTTGTTGATCCTGGACAGAGCCCCGGATTGAGCCGGTTGATGATTGGGCGAGAGTCGCGGGGACGAACGCCGCTGAAAGCAAAAAGCAGAGCAGAAAGAAGAGTACGGCGAACGTGGCGGATGACACTGTTGGAATTGTCATAATAAGTAGGTGACGCCATCGCGCTTGTCCGGTGGA
The DNA here is from genome assembly GCA_963702965.1 of Terriglobia bacterium. Taxonomy (GTDB): domain Bacteria; phylum Acidobacteriota; class Terriglobia; order Terriglobales; family Acidobacteriaceae; genus JAJPHW01. The sequence continues at coordinate 798,876 of OY969776.1, read as the reverse complement.
GAATCCAGACAATCGATTATGGAGGATAGGGGCAATACCATGCCTACTACCACAAGCCGTAGGTGGCGCGCGATTTAGCGGGATTCCCTTGCGGCGGGAAAGGCGCGTCAGATATGCTTAAGCGGTTGTTCAGGGTGAGACAATTATGGGATTTTTTCAGCGATCACAAATAGCGCAACTGGGCCCGCTCGAGAAAAAAATGATGAGCGCGCTGTGGAGATGCGGCAACGCTACGGTACGCGAATATATCGAGCGCGAAAATAGCGCACTCGCGTACACGACCGTAATGACGACGCTCGACCGCCTCTACAAGAAGCGGTTATTGGACAGGTCCGCGGAAGGCAGGGCGTTCAGGTACTTCCCGCGGTATACCCAGGCAGAATTGGAGCGCGAGATGGCCGGCGAAACCATCCGGCAGATGCTGTCGCCCGGGGAGAGCTCGACCGTGCCGCTCTCGTACCTGGTGGAGGCAGTCAGCGAAGTTGACGCCGGCTTGCTTGACCATCTGCAACGGCTGGTGGAAGAAAAGCGGCGGACCTTGCGCAACGAAACGGACAATACGGAGAAGCGCTGATGTTTGCTGCTCGCGGCCTCGGGGTGTCGCTGGGGTTTTTTCTGATCGCTTATATTGCCGGCTCTTTGCTGGTTTGCGCGATTTGGGAGCTGTTCCCCCGGCTCTTTCGAGGACAGCCAAGCCGGCAAATGGCGGCCCTGCTGTTCACTCTGCGCCTTTCACCATTTGCGTTGGCAGTCGTTTTCGCACTCGCCCTGGGTGTGCCGTCTTATCTGTTACTGGAACCGCGAACCTCGCATGAGGGAATGGGAGCAACCACACTCGTACTCGGAGCGGGCTGTCTGCTCTTACTCGCGAATGGCTTTATCCAGGCTTTGCTGGCACATTGCAGGACGAAGCGCGCGATTGCTCTTTGGCTTCGCGGATCATCGCGATTGCAGGTCAATTCCATATCCCTTTCACAGCGCGTAGGCATGCTGGTCACACTGGGAACGGTCCCGTTAGCCTTCGGCGTTCTCTTCACTGTAGGCTTCACGCTTCCGTCTTTTGGCCTGTTTGATCCGCGCGTGAGTAACGAAAGCATTTGCCTGGTGCCATTGATTCTGGCAGCCTGCTGCATGCTGATTACGTCGGTGGGAATTGCACAGGCGCTTCTGGTAACCGAGGACGGGCACTTCATTTTAAGCGAGGATGCCGTCCTGGCTAGGACTTCGGACGACGACGATGCGGTGCCGGTATTTCAAACCAGTCCGGACGCCCCTACTCTCACCGTAGCCGGAATTCGCGCCCCCAAAGTGCTGGTTTCCCGTGATGCTCTGGCGGCCTTAAGCGAAGCGGAACTGCAAAGCGCATTGCGCCACGAAATCGCGCATATAGATTCGGGCGACAATTTCAAAAAACTCCTGCTGCGGTTTCTCTCATTCCCAGGCATGTCGGGGCTGGAGCGGGCCTGGCACGATGCCTCGGAAATGGCGGCGGACGATGCCGCTGTTTCCAGTCTGCCGCAGGCGTTTGACCTGGCCTCGGCCTTGATTAAGATTTCGCGAATCGCGCTGGTGCAACACGCCGAACTGACTTCGGGCTTCTTGCAGTCGTCACCGCGGCTCAGTCTGCGTGTGCAGCGTCTTTTTGCCTGGCAAGAACCACCGGCAACTGAGGGCGAATCGGATGCCTGCGTCGTCATCTCTCCAGCGCTGGTGGCGGTTGCCTTCCTCATCGCGTTTTACCATCCCATGCTGATCGGTCTGCACCGCTTTATGGAACGCTTCATCGTTTGATTTTCAATCTCTGCGCGCGTAGACCACGCGCGGAATCCCCTGCAAGTCCTTGCTGATCTCCACCGCTTGCCACCGGGAGAGAAGCTGCTTCACGCCTGCCGCGACGGTTCCGCTGATTTCCATCACCAGCCAGCCCTGCGGCTTGAGCGCCGCTTGCGCCTGAGGAATCAGGCGTTCATAAACTTCCAGCCCCGTCGCGCCTGCGAACACGGCTGCGCGCGGTTCGAACTTGCGCACTTCTAACTGGACTTCGTCCTCCTCGTGCTCCCCAACATAGGGAGGATTCGAGACGACGAAGTCGAAGCTTTGTGGTTCCACGCCACCCAGCAAGTCGGCGTGCCTGAAGCTGACCCGGTCTGCCAATTGATTGCGCACGGCATTAGCCCGCGCAATTTCGAGGGCTGCGGCCGAAATGTCCACTGCATCAATGTTGGCCGTGGGCAATTCTTTGGCGAGTGCAAGGGCGATGCATCCCGAACCTGTACCTACGTCGATGATGCGCGGAGTCGCAATCGCGCGCGCCAGCGGCAAAACGGTTTCAATAAGAAGTTCGGTTTCAGGACGGGGAATCAGCACGTCAGGCGTGACAATGAAATCGAGTCCCCAAAATTCCTGGTGGCCGGTGATGTATTGCGTTGGGAAGCCACGCATGCGCTCAGCGATGACGTGATCATACCGATCCTTCTCGTCTTCGGTCAGCATGCGTTCGGGATGCGCGTACAAATGGGAGCGATCACACGCGAGTACGAACATCAGGAGGGTTTCCGCATTGAGGCGCGGCGAACCGGCACCGCCTGATGTGAGACGTTCGGCCGCGGTCGCGAGCGCTTGTCTTAACGTGATGGCCAAAATAATCGGGAACGCACTCCACGCGGCTTAGTTCTTAGATTTTCTCTTCTGGAAATTCGACCGGCAAGCCCAGAGGGTCCGTGAAGCGATTGGTCAGGTTGATGAGGCCGACGAGAATGTGCAGGTCCACAATCTCCGGTTCGGAAAAATGCCGTTTAAGGATGACAAAATCGGCGTCATTGACCGTATGCGGCGCGCGAGTAAGTTTTTCGGCGTAAGCGAGCGCTGCCTGTTCTTTTTCAGTGAATTTCGAAAAGTTGGCGGCTTTTAACGCCTGCCAATCATCGGGCGTGATGCCCACCCGCTTCGACGACGCCAAATGATGCTGCAAACAATAGTTGCAGCCGTTCATCATGGAAACGCGTATGTAAATCAGCTCATAAAGCTTGCGGTCGAGAGAGCGGCCGACGCTCGAGTAAAATCCGATGAAATTCTTGAGCAGATCAGGACGATGGGCCAGAGCTTTTTGTGCATTCGCAGGCTTTCCCCGCAGAGTCTTCTCGTAAATTTCTTGGACTTCGGGGGTTGCGTTTTCGGGTTCAATCAGGGAAACACGAGGCATGGGCCACTCCGATCTTTAATCGCGCTGTTTGTATAATAATAATGCAGCAGCGGCGTGTCTTTTCGGGGTACGTCCCAGTGTTGCGCTAAGTGCCACGTGGCAATGCCTAGCCAGCCAGTCCACGCTCGCAACCCACTAGCGCTCCGGCTTTCTGTTTCTCACGAACATGTTTCTACGAATATGAAATCAGGAATTCTTATCGTCGGCGCAGGCTTGGCCGGCTCCGAAGCAGCGTGGCAGTGCGCTCGACGCGGAATCCCAGTTGAGCTGTATGAGATGCGGCCCGTGCGCGCCACGCCGGCACACCAAACTGCCGATTTCGCTGAGCTAGTCTGCTCGAACTCGCTGAAGTCGGAAAGCGAAAACACCGCGCCCTGGCTGCTGAAAGAAGAAATGCGGCGCGCGGGTTCATTGTTACTGCAAATTGCTCGCGAGTGTGCAGTGCCCGCAGGGCATGCTCTGGCCGTGGACCGCACAACATTTTCGCAGCGCGTCACCGACGCGATTTCTCGCGAACCGCTCATTCACATAAAGCGGGAAGAAGTGACCTCCATCCCCGAGGACCAGATTTGCGTGATTGCGACCGGTCCGCTGACTTCCGATGCATTATCGCGCGAGATTGCACGCTTGAGTGGAAGCGATGGGGAAAACCCGCACATGTATTTCTATGATTCGATCAGTCCGATCGTCGAGGCGGACTCGATCGATATGTCAAGAGTCTATTTGGCGGCCCGCTACGACAAAGGCTCGGCAGATTACATCAACTGCCCGATGACGAAAGAGGACTACGATCGTTTCCTCGATGGGCTGCTGGCGGCGCAATCGGTGGAAGAGCGCGAGTGGGAAAAGTTGAATTATTTCGAAGGCTGCCTGCCCATCGAGGAAATCGCCCGCCGCGGGCGCGACACGCTTCGTTTTGGCCCGATGAAGCCGGTGGGATTGAAAGACCCGAAAACTGGCCGCATTCCTTACGCGGCCGTTCAGTTGCGACAGGAGAACTTGCGCGCCGACTCCTACAATCTGGTGGGATTTCAGAATCACCTTAAGTTTGGCGAGCAGGCGCGGGTGCTGCGGCTTATTCCTGGCCTCGAAAACGCCCGGTTTCTGCGCTACGGCCAGATTCACCGCAATACTTATATCAACTCGCCCACGTTGCTGACCGAAACCTTGCAGATGAAGTCGCATCCAAATGTTCTATTCGCCGGACAGATTTGCGGGGTTGAAGGCTATGTGGAATCCATTGCGACCGGCATGCTTGCCGGAATGTTTGCCAGCGCACTGACCAACGATTTGCAGCCCGCGCCTCCACCTCGAGCAACGGCTTTGGGATCACTAATCCACTACGTGACCCATGCCGATGCAAAGAAATTTCAGCCCGCCAACATAACATTCGATTTGCTTCCGCCGCTGGAGCAGAAAATCCGCGACCGCAAGGAACGGCACAAAAAACAATGCGAATTGGCGCTGCGGGAGCTTGAGCTCTGGCTGGACAGCGTTTCTTTGCAGGCAAAATGAAGCAAAAAGAAAACGCCGCTCCTGCGAGCGGCGTTTAACTTTATAAAACCTGAACCGGTTCTAATGTGAGAGTCGGTGCGGGCTGGGCAGATGTTTTGCCCGATGAACAATTCCTCCTCCGTTGGACGGGCAGGAATCGCCGCTGTATGTCGTGTCAATGACGTTGACCGTGGTGTTCGGAGTAAAAGTATTTCCCGAGCCACTGCCGGTCAACACACCGGCACAAGCTTCGCTGACTGAATTGTTCGCGACTTTGGTACCGTTACCAGTCGGATTGCCGCCTTCGCTGCAAGTGCTGTCAATGTGAATTCCAGCTCCATCGCTGGCAATCACGATGTTGCTCTTGGCCGTATTTCCATTACTGCACAGATCGATTCCATCATCGAGATGGGTTGCGGAAACATGGTTGCCCGTGATCGTATTGTTGTCGGAATTGATGAGGCCATCGCTGTAAATTACGATGCCATATTGCGTATCGCTGACCGTGTTGCCTGCGATGTTCAGGCTGCCCGAATCGTAAACCAGAATTCCGGACGCTCCTGCCGTTCCCGGAGAATAAACGTCATCCACCACGTCGTTGTTGTTGATGGAACCGGTCGCGCCGTCGCTCATCTGGATGCCATTTTGCGCGATGATCGGGGAAGGTCCGTATCCGACGATATAGTTGCCGGTAATGGCGGCGGTGGTGCCGCTGCCGTCGGTGGTGATGCCATTTTTCTGGTAATCGTGGACGCTGGAATTTTCGATGGTCACGTTGGCTGTGCCGCCGCTGGAATATCCACTCTCCACGAAAATGGCGAGACCGCTCTGGCATCCGCCGAGGTCGGGCGTGAGCGCCTGGTTGCGCGTGACCACGCCGTTCACGGTTCCGGATGAGTTCTGGTAATAAATTCCGACAAAGTCGGGCCCGCAGCCGGCGATCTGATTGTTGCTGCCATCCACCACGAGTGTGGTCAGGTTTACCCTGGCGCCCCCCTGAATGAGGACCTGGGCGGCAATTGAGCTGCCATCATACAAATCGGTGGCGTTCTGAACCACGCCGCCCGCCGGCGAAGCAATGATGACCTCGCTCGAAGCTCCATCGGGAATTCCCGCAAGCGTGAGATTGATGTTGATGGAAACCTGCTCGGGATAGGTGCCAGGACAAATGTCGATGGTCCCCCCGGGGCCAGAATGGTTGACCGCGTCCTGGATAGTGGAGAAGTGGGTGCCGGATTTGCACGTGCCCACATAAACCACCGAAGCGAAAGTGGAGGTGACAAAGGATACCGCGAACAAGAGAGCAGCAAGAATCTGAAGAGAAAAGTTTCTACTCATTTTACAAGGTCCTTTTTTGTTGCCGGCGATTGGATCGGCGGCGGTTCGAACGTTGCAAGAGACCCTTCCGAACATCGCCATGGGCGGAAGAGTGAAAGATCAAATGCTTGTAGAGCTGGCGGGCAGGCGGGGGAACACTTCAATCACAGCCCAACTAAAGATAACTCTCCTAATAAATTTGTCAATCGAAAATGCTCTGAAAAATGGAACTGCGACCGGTTCAAGAACGTATCGTTTAACAGGGGAAATGGAGCCTTCGGCTTACGTTCTCAAGCCAGCCGCGTCCAAGCAAATATGGTCCTCAGTGATCTCATCCGCGATGTCCTTCGGACCCTCTGGGCGCATAAGCTGCGGGCCTTTTTGACCATGTTTGGCATCGCCTGGGGCATCGTTTCCATCGTATTGATGACGGCTGCGGGCGAAGGCCTCGAAAAGGGCCAGGAAGCGACGGCCAAGACGCTGGGCAAAGATATTTTGATTGCTTTTCACGGGCGGACGAGTTTACAAGCTGGCGGAACTCGCGCAGGACGGATCGTGCACTGGGACATCAACGACGTTCCCATCTTGCAGGAGGAGGCCATTGACTGCGAATACGTCATCCCCGAGCTGGAGCAGGATGACGTCCGCATTCACAGCGACTATAACAATGCCGGCTTCACCATTACCGGCTCCTACCCTCCATTTGGCGAAATCCGCAGCCTGGATGTGGCCCACGGACGTTTTTACAACTGGGATGACCTGCGCAACGGGCGCCGCGTAGCTTTTCTAGGGACCGATGCCGCCAAGCAGTTGTTTGCCGGACGCGATCCGCTTGGCCAGAACATCTATCTCAACGATTATCCCTATCAAGTGATAGGAGTCATGGCGACCAAGAAGCAAGACTCCAGCTATGACGGTTGGGACGTGAGCAAAGTCTTTGTTCCATTCACGGCTATGCAGCGCGATTTTCCCAACAAACCGCCGCAGGTCGAAACTTCCTTCGATCAATGGTTGATTACGCCCAAGTCTTACGAACAGCACGAAGCCTGCAAGCGCGAAGTCCGCACTGTGCTGGGGCGTTTGCATAATTTTGACCCCAACGACAAAGAAGCCTGCCCCATCTGGGATACGGTGCAGGAAGCCAAAGCTTTTAAACAAATGACCGATGGCATGAAATATTTTCTGGGCGCCGTGGGAATTGTCACGTTGTTTCTCGGCGGCCTCGGCGTTATGAACGTGATGATGGTTGCGGTGCGTGAGCGCACCCGGGAAATTGGGGTGCGCAAAGCTTTAGGCGCTCCTGCACGCGACATTCTGAAGCAATTTTTCATTGAAGCAGTGCTCATCGCGTTGATCAGCGGTGGCGTGGGATTGGGCGTCGCCTATGGCCTTTGTGCGCTCGTGGATTTGCTCCCCATGCCCGATTTCTTCGCCGGATTGCTCCCAACTCCCGGCGCAGGCTTGATTGCGTGTGGCTTGCTCGGAACCATTGCGGTATTGTCAGCACTCTATCCCGCGCGTAAAGCAGCGTCGATTGATCCGATTGAAGCGCTGCGCTTTGAGGCCGGCGGATAGGCCATGGTTTTTGAAATCATTCGCGAAGCCTGGATCGCCCTCAAGCGCAACTACACGCGTAGCTTGCTCACCATGCTCGGCATCGTTTGGGGCATTGCCACGGTAACTTTGCTCATCGCTTACGGCAGCAGCTTCCGGAAAATCCTCGTCGGCGGCTTCGATGCCTTCGGTAAGAGCGTCGTCATCTGCTGGCCTCAGCAAACCAGCGAACAACCGGGCGGGCAGCGGGCTGGGCAACACGTCGTCTTCGAGCAAGCCGACGCGGACATGGTGAAAGAGATGGCGCCGCTGGTGAAGCATGTCTGCCGCGAAACCGTCCGCCGCCCAGGTATTGCCTACGAAGACCGCCTGGTGGGCACAGCTGCTATTCGCGGCGTTTGCCCGGAGTATGGCGAGATGCGCAACGAAGTTCCGTCTGAAGGCCGTTGGATCAACGCCAGCGACGAACTCGAACGCCGCCGCGTTTGTTTCCTCGGCGGCAGAATCAAAGAAGAACTCTTCAGCGGCCGCCCTGCCGTCGGCGAAACCGTACTCATCAGCGGCGTGCGCTTCACCGTCATCGGCGTCATGCAGCGCAAAATCCAGTTGAGCAATTATTTTTCCAGCGATGACGAATCGGTCTGGATTCCCTACTCCACCGCTGGCGACTTGTGGAATACGAAATACGCTGCCGTCATGCTCTTTGAACCCATTGCGCCCCAGTTCGAAAAGAGGGCCATGGCACAAGTGCTGGCCGCAGTCGCAACCCGCCAGAATTTTTCTCCCACGGATACCAAAGCCATTCAGATGTTTGGCCGCGACGAATTTCGCCCAGTGATTGACGCGCTGACCATCGGCTTGCAAGTGTTACTGGCTTTCGTGGGCACGCTAACGCTCGGCATTGGCGGAGTCGGCGTAATGAACATCATGCTGGTTTCAGTGGATGAGCGCATCCGTGAAATCGGCTTGCGGCGCGCGCTGGGCGCCAGGAAAAAACACATCAAGCTGCAATTTCTGGCAGAGACACTGCTGATTATGCTGATTGGCGGCGCGATTGGCGTGGCTCTTTCTTACCTCATTGCCGCGGCAGTAGGCACTCTGCCCATGATGGGACCGCTGTTTGAAGACGACTCCGGCCGCGGTGACATTCATCTACAAATCTCGTTGGTGACCGTCACAGTCTCCACGCTCGTGCTGCTCCTCGTTGGCGTCGTGAGTGGATTGGTCCCGGCCATGAAAGCTTCGCGGCTCGATCCGGTGGAAGCGCTGCGCTACGAATAACTTCCTCCTTGACCCGCACTCCGGTTCCGAGTACCTTCCCATGCAGCCTGTTTTGTGAGGTGCGTTCGTGCCGCTTTCCGCCGTAGATGCCATCAGCCCCGCTTTTCAACACGCCAAAGAACAGCTATTGCAACCTTTTCGTGCCAGCCAATGGGCGAAGCTGGCGCTGGTCGGCTTCCTGGCAGGCGAATTATCTTCCGGCGGCTGCAATTTTGGCAGCGGCAATTTCCAGTTGCCCCACCAGCCACACTCGGACCAGATGTTTCCCGGGCCGTTTCCGCATCTCGATCCCATGGCCTATGCGGGCTTGATTGCAGGTCTAATCATCACCTCTGCGGTGCTATGGATTCTCTTTCTCTACATAAATAGCGTCATGCGTTTCGTCCTTTTCGACAGCGTCGTCAATCGCCGCTGCGAAATCCGCAAGAGCTGGAGCGCACGGCACTCGGCGGGGTTGCGTTATTTCGTTTGGCAGATTTTCGTGATGCTCTCGATGGTGGTGTTCATGATCATTCTGGTTGGAATACCAGCCGCCTTCGGACTCGCTTTGGGATGGATGCGCGACCCGAAAGCGCATATTGTTCCATTGGTGCTCGGCGGTATTGTGTTGTTTTTTGTGCTCCTTGCCTTGATCGGTTCGTATTTCCTCATTCACGTTTTCACTAAAGACTTTGTCGTTCCCCAAATGGCGATTGAAGAGATTTCTGCGCTCGAAGGTTGGCGTCGTCTGCTGTCGAGAATCAACCGCGAGAAAGGCGGCTTTGCCGGCTATATCGGAATGAAAATCGTGATGGCGTTGGGAGCGGCCGTGATCGTCGGTATTGTGACCGCGTTCGTCGTCCTGATCGTACTCATTCCCGCAGGCGGACTCGGGCTGCTTGCCGTCTTCGGTGGAAAAGCCGCAGGCCTGACCTGGAATCTCTACACCATTTCGATTGCCATCATCGTCGGGTGTATGCTGCTGGCGGTCATTCTGTATATCGTTTCGCTTATTTCAGTGCCCACCATCGTTTTCTTCCCCGCCTACTCACTTTACTTTTTTGCCGGGCGTTACGCGCCTCTGGATGCATTGTTACACCCCGCGCCGCCACCACCGCCGCCAGTTTCTTACGCACCGCTTCCTCCGCCGGAGCCAATCGGCTAGCTAATTCAACGGCATGTGAGTTTTGGAATCGTGGCCCCACGAGAAGCGCCGCCCGACTATACACTTCACGATCAGGTGGTCCGTGCCCGCAGTAACGCCCACGCCCAGCCCAGCGTTAAACTCCCAGTTCGGCCCGAGATCGAGATCAATGGCGGGAACGATTTGCTGCTGCTGGTCGCGCAAAGGATCGAATCCGGTGATCGATCCCCAGGCGGCGTAATATTCAATGCCCCCGGAAATCTTTTTTGTGAAGTCGTAACTGAATTTTGCATTCGGCGAAAATTCGACGCCTTTGCTCACGCTGGGTCCATGCCACGAGCGGTCTAGCGCTGGATTAAACGCGAGATACCATCGCCCGATTTTTTTATCGACGATGGGCCGGATCTCCCACGTCCAGGTATCCGGTGAGTATGCGGCCCGCTGGTAGCCGATCTCATTTGACACGCTGACTCCAACCGGCCAATGCCATTTCTCAGGAATGCGAAAGCGCGGCCGAATGTGATCGCCGACCCACTGCCAGCCCTGGCCCGGTTGAATGCTGGTGAAGACGTAAAATCCCGTCTCAAACCAATCGCTGAACCCCTGCGTGATTTCAAGAGTTTCATGCTCGGCGTGATTGGTGGGCAGCATGCCATCCACGACAGTCTTGCTGCCATCGATGGTGAAGTTGGAGTGAATCTCAAACATGGTGCTGCCGGCGGGAACGGTGTCTGAGCCGTACACTTGAATTTCGTAGTTGTCCTGTGCGTACGCGGCCGTGCCCAGGATGGCAAGCGGAAACAAAACAATCGCGCAGGCACGCACAAGGTTCATGGGGTAATGTTTTAATCATCTCACGGCGTGTAAACGCCGCGCAGTTATATGACGGTCGAAGAAAAAATCCGGGCAAATTTTGCACGTCAGTCTTTCATGACGACCATCGCCGCGACCATGAGCAGCGTGGGACATGGCAGCGTTGAGATTCGCTTCCCTTTCAGCCAGAAACTGACGCAACAGAACGGATACGTTCACGCCGGCGTAATTACAAGCATCATGGATTCAGCATGCGGCTATGCGGCCTTGAGCGTTGTCCCCGAAGAGGCCGACGTATTGAGCGTGGAGTTCAAGGTGAATTTGCTTTCGCCCGCGATCGGCGATTCTTTCGTGACCCGCGCCCACGTAAAGCGTTCAGGAAAAACTCTCGCGGTCTGTTCCGCCGATGCGTTTGCCATCCAGCGCGGCAACGAAAAGTTAATCGCAACCATGCTGGCAACCATGATCCACGTCACACCGGGAAAAACGGACGGCACTTAGTCGCGGGCGCGATTCTTGATCCAGATGGGCGTCCCGATAAAGCCAAAAGCCTCGCGCAGTTGGTTCTCCAGAAATCTCTGATAGGCGAAGTGCAGCTTTACCTGGCGATTCGTGAACAGAACGAAAGTCGGCGGTGACACTCCAGCTTGCGTAACGTAATAAATCCGCACTTGCTGCCGCGCAGGCACGGAAGCCCGCTCAAAATCCACCTTCTTAAGAAAGCGGTTCATTTCGCCGGTTGTAACGCGCTTGCGACGCTCCGCGGCAACTTTTTCAATCATGGGAAAAACTTTATCCATGCCCGCGCCAGTCGCGGCCGAGATAAACAGAACCGGAGCATAGTTCAGGAACTTGAGCCCGTGGCGTAAACGCTCTTCGTACGCGACCTTATCCGCGGGCCGCTTACTTTCCTGCATGCGCGCCGCTTTCGACTGGCTGACGGCTTTTTTCGTGCCACTGGTAACTAGATCCCATTTGTTGACCAGGATGATGACGGACCGTCCACTCTCATGGGCGTAACCCGCAATCGACGCATCCAGCGCGCTCACGCCTTCCGTAGCGTCAATGACCATCAGCGCGATGTCTGCAGCTTCCAAATGTTTGCGCGCCATGACGACGGAAAGTTTTTCCGCCATCAAATGAGTTTTGCCTTTGCGCCGAATTCCTGCCGTGTCAATAAATCGAAAACGCTGGCCATCCCTTTCAACTACTTCATCCACCGCATCGCGCGTGGTCCCGGGGATGGGCGAGACGATCGATCGTTCCGCCCCGATGAGACGATTCAAGAGCGTGGATTTGCCCACGTTAGGATGGCCGATGATGGCAACTTTCGTCTCCGCTGGGCACGGTATTCTCGGCGGCTTCAGGCATGTTCGCATCCGCATCCTCCGTTGCCAGTTCCGCCGATTCGTCTTCTTGGGGCAACGCCTCTAAAACCGCATCCAGTAAATCATCCACTCCCCGTCCATGCTCGGCTGATACCGGAAACATCTTGCGAATTCCCAGGCGATGAAAATCATCCAGCAAATTGCTTTGCTTTTCACTGTCAACTTTGTTGACCGCCAAAAACAGGGGCTTGCCGCCGCGAAGCAGCAATCGCGCCAACTCGAGATCCGGCCCGGCCAGTTCAGTTCGCGCATCCACGACCATGACCACGGCATCGGCGTCTTCGAGCGCAACTTTTGCCTGGCGGAAAATCTCCGCCGGAATAAGCGCTTTGTCTTCCGGAATAATGCCGCCAGTATCCACGATGCGTAGCCGTCGCCCGCGCCAGTTCGCCTCGCCATATATCCGGTCGCGTGTGATCCCGGGTTCATCGCCCACAATGGCTCGGCGCGAGCCTACGATGCGATTAAATAATGTGGACTTGCCCACGTTTGGTCGGCCCACGATGGCAAGCGTAATCGCACCCGCCGCTGCGGGCGCGCTCATCGAACTGCTTTTGATTCGGGTCAATAGATTTCCTAAGGTCGGTAAGTGTTTATTATAGAGGTTCGTTCTTAAAGACACTTCCGTGGGCTTCACCTCCTTACCATCGTCCGCAACCCCGCCCGGCGCTCGCCGCCATGATGTTTCCCTGCATCAATTTTTTTCGCCCGGCGGCCTACTGGCAAAAACGCATCCTGCCTATGAGTTCCGCCGCGGACAGTTGCAAATGGCACAAGCCGTCGAACAAGCCATCGAGCAGCGGCGTCATCTCATCATCGAAGCTGGCACCGGAACCGGCAAAACGCTCGCCTATCTGCTGCCCGTCATTCGCTCCGGCAAACGCGTCATTATTTCCACCGGCACAAAAAATCTGCAAGAGCAGCTTTTCTACAAGGACATTCCTTTTCTCGAGCAGGCTCTTTTCCCCGCCGGAGAAGGCAAACTAAGCGTCTGTTACATGAAGGGCCGCGGCAACTATTTGTGTCGCAAAAAACTCTACGATCTCACGGATCAACCCGTCTTGAGCGGCCTTGAGGAAATTGAGCATTACCGCGCCATCGCCGCCTGGGAAAAAACTACATCTACCGGAGATCGCGCCGAACTAGCAGGCCTGCCGGAAGCCAGCGCCCTCTGGCATAAATTGGACGCCCGCGCCGACACCTGTCTCGGGCAAAAATGCAGTTCGTTCGACCGATGCTTCATCACCGAAATGCGCCGTCGCGCCCACGAAAGCGACATTATTATCGTCAATCACCACCTGTTTTTCGCGGACCTCGGCATCAAGCAGCAAACCGAATATGCGCCCGACGCCGGCATTCTGCCTGAAGTCGGCACCGTGATTTTCGATGAAGCCCACGAACTGGAAGAAGTTGCAGGAAGCTATTTTGGCGTGGGCATCAGCAATTCGCGCTTCGAGGAACTTTGCCGCGATGTCGAAGGCTCGCTGCAGCGCAATCATCTGCTCACGGCAAGCCTTTCCGGGGCGGTGAAAAGCCTGCGTGATCGCGCCATGTTCTTTTTCGCGGTCCTGCCGCCAGGCGAGGGGCGTTTCGCCTTCGAAAACCGCCGCGAATTTCTGGAAGAAAATGGCGAAGAATTTCTGGGTCTTCAGCAATCCCTACAGCGGCTTGGTTCGGAGCTCGAAAATATTCCTTCAAAGCCGGAAGAAGTCTTCAACTTCGCCCGCCGCGCGCAGGAATTGCAGGTGCATCTCGGCTTCCTGCTGGAATCGGAAGACCGCAATACCGTCTTCTGGATTGAACGCCGCCGCGGAGGCCGCGATCGCCACAACATTTTTCTGCAAGCCACTCCAATTGACGTCGCGCCCATCTTGAAAACTACCCTGTTCGACAAACTCGACAGCGTGATCCTGACTTCGGCCACGCTGGCCGTAGGCGGAAATTTCGAATATGTGCGCCGCAGGCTCGGTCTGGAACACATCCGTGAAGCCGTCATCCCATCCCATTTCGACTATGAAAATCAGGCTCTCTTTTATGTACCGCCCGACCTGCCTGACCCGCGCACTCCGCAGTTTGCCGCGCAGGCAGCCGAATGTGTAAGGCGAATTCTCGAAACCACCCGCGGACGCGCCTTTGTACTCTTCACCAGCTATGCCCAAATGCGCGATATTCACGAGCGCTTGCTCAGCCAGGTGGAATTTCCGCTGCTGTTGCAGGGCGATGCGCCCAAGACCGCGCTTCTCGAAGAATTCCGCCTGACTCCCAATGCCGTACTCTTTGCCACATCTTCATTCTGGCAAGGCGTGGATGTGCAGGGCGAGCAATTGAGTTGCGTCATTATTGACCGCCTGCCGTTTGCCGTGCCCAGTGATCCCGTCGTCGCAGCGCGCGTGAAATCTATCGACGCCGAAGGTGGTAATGCTTTTTTTCAATATCAAGTGCCTGGCGCGGTCATCACCCTGAAGCAGGGATTCGGACGGCTGATTCGCTCCCTCCATGATCGCGGCCTGCTGGTTCTGCTCGACAATCGCATCCTCAAGAAGCAATACGGCCTCACCTTCATTGACAGTTTGCCCAACTATCGCAAGACTACCGACTTCGCGCAGGTCGAAGCCTTCTTTCGAAATTAGTTGCAACGCGCCATGAAATGCCTTCCCCATAAGGCTTTGCGCTGCTTTCGAACACAAAATTTCCTATGCGATTTCAACTAAAAGCAGTACTATTTTGTGCTGAGTTCTGTTCCGCATTTCCAGCTATCGAGAGGAATCCCTATGCGCTCCCTTCTGTGTGCTCTCACCATTTTACTTTGCGCTTCCGCCGGCTTCGCCATCGGCCCCTATAAGATCGGTTCGTCCAACACCGTAACCGCCGACCCGCCCGTACCGCGCCCGCACACCACGCCCTGCGTCGTCACGCTTTTTCAGAACGCCGAGTTCGACAACTACAATCCTTACGATTTCAGCTACGCCCCGCCGGCGAATTGCCCCGGCCCCTGGCAGAAAGTAGTGCTCGTGGCAAACATTTACGTCACTGCCGGCATTCAATATGATCGCACCGCCAATTTCTGGCTGGGCGGGACGAATATTTATTTCGGTACGACCGCTGAACCCAGCCCAGACCTAAGTCCAAACTGGGTCATTCAAACTGACCTCACGGACTACAGTGCTCTGCTCGCAACCGCGCAACAAGGACAAGCCGACATTGGAAATACCGTCAACAGCCAGTACACCGGCATTATTTACGCCAGCGCAGAGTTGGAGTTCTACCCCATCGACAACTCCGAAGCGCCGCCACCGCGCCCCTTCGATCAGATTCTGCCCATGTCTCCCACGCCGGGAACCGTTCAGTTGACCGACACGACCAGCACCCTTTCGCAAACTTTCACCTTGCCCACCAATGTTGAAGGTGCGTATCTCGACGTGTTTGCCCAAAGCCAGTACGATGACGAGTTCTGGTACACCTGCGTGCCTAACGACGTGTCGGGCGAATTGCAGAGCTGCGGCAACACCGCCTTCCGCGAGGGAGAAATTACGATCGATGGCCAACCCGCCGGTGTCGCCCCGATTTACCCGTGGATTTACACCGGAGGCATCGATCCTTATCTCTGGTTCCCGCTCCCTGGAGTGCAGACCCTGAATTTTGTCCCTTATCGCGTGAATCTCACGCCCTTTGCCGGAGTCCTAAGCAACGGCCAGCCGCACACGATTTCGTTGAGCGTTTTCAACGCCAATAATTATTTCTCCGCGACCGCCGCATTGTTGCTCTATCAGGATGCCAACGCAACCGATCTCGCTGGTGAAGTGACAAAGAACACGCTCACCGCCGCGCCAAATCCGCAAGTGCTGGAAAACATCAAGACCCAGAGCAACGGCGACATCACAGGAACTGTGTCCGTCACCTCGAACCGCAAATTTACTATCACGGGCTACGTGACCAAGCCTTACGGCAAGGTCTATTCGTCCATCCAACAAAACATAAATTTTTCGAGCATTGAAGGCTTTGACATCACGAACGCAACCTATGTGCAGAACATCGCACAGCAAACCACAATCGCTTCGACCGCCACGCAACACGGCGGTGCAACGACCCTGTCCACCTCCAGCCAACAGAACTGGCCGTTGAACATGGACATCAACATTGTGGTGAATTCGAACGGAACCGAAACGCAAACCACCACCGTTCGCCAGGAGAATTACAACAACACTACCGGCTCGAAAAATGGTGTACAGACTCGAGCCGAGGCAGTGGACAACCTGGAAAACTCGACCGACGCCCTCGAATTTACCGGCGGCGGCCAGTTAATCGGCAACTCCGGCCAGGCAAGTTCGCAACAGTACAGTATTTTTGGCTCCAACGGCGTCTGCTATGACGTGACTCTCGCCGCAGCCAACAATGCTTTGACTAGCTATACCGACGGTTGCCACTAAACCGGTGTTAGCGATTTTTTCGTTTGCAAGAGGCTGCCTCACCATTTCGCGCCCTTTGCGAAAGAGCCTGCCCTGAGCGAAGCCGAAGGGGTGGGAACCTAATGTTTGTGTGGGGCGGACATTCCTGTCCGCCGCCTTCGAGTTCTGCGTCGATTTTTTCGTTTGCAAGAGGCCGCCCGACCATTTCGCGCCCTTTGCGAAAGAGCCTGCCCTGAGCGAAGCCGAAGGGGATCTTGCGCGGAGCGCCGCCAACCCCAACCAGCCCTCCCCACCTTGTCATCCTGAGCGAGCGTTTTTTGCGAAGCGAAGGATCTGAGCGGGCCGCGCGAACCGGGGCCCCATCGCGCCGCCTTTTGGCGAGATGGGGTGGAGAGCCGTTGGCCCGCATCCCTATTCACCGGCTGTATTGGTTCCGCTTCTTCTCCGCGTGCCGCTCCAGCCCCAACTCAATCAGCCGCTCAATCAGCTTGGGATAAGCCACTCCCGACGCCGCCCACAGCTTCGGATACATGCTGATCGCCGTGAATCCCGGCATCGTATTAATTTCGTTTAAATAAATCTTCCGCGTCGTCGGATCCATCAGGAAATCCACCCGCGCCAGTCCCGCGCAATCCACCGCTTTGAACGCGGCCATCGCCAGTTGTTGAACTCGTTTCGTTTCCCCTTTCGTGAGTTTTGCCGGAATAATCAACTGCGAGCCTTCATCCAGATACTTCGCGTTGTAATCATAAAATTCCGTCGCTGGAACAATCTCTCCGGCAACCGAAGCTTCAACCATGTCGTTGCCAAGCACCGAGCACTCAATCTCCCGCGCTTTCTTTTTCTTTCCACCCACGCCTTGTTCAATCACGATCTTCCGGTCAAACTTTGCCGCTTCCGCTATCGCCGGCCCCAGCTCTTTCCGATTCCGCGCTTTGGAAATCCCCACCGACGATCCGAGATTCGCCGGCTTCACAAACACCGGATACTTCAGCGCTTTCTCAATTTTGTTCTCCGTCTTCTTCTTTTCCGCTTCCCATTCACTCCGGAGCACAGTCACATGCTTCACAATCGGTAGCCCTGCCGCGCGAAATAGCGACTTCATAATGTCTTTGTCCATCCCCGCCGCGGATCCCAGCACGCCCGCGCCAACATAGGGAAGATCAGCCAGTTCCAGCAATCCCTGAATCGTCCCATCCTCTCCAAACGTCCCATGCAACACCGGAAAGATCACATCCACGTTGATGGCGCGGTCGCTCGCCCGCCGCGTAAGCGCATCCGTCTCAAACGGAACCATCGTCGTTCCCGAAGAACTCTCGCTGCGATGTTGCGGCTCCGGCGGCACTACCACAGCTTGGCCCTTCGCCAGCACCGCTGCTCCCGCCGTCGCTTGCGGATCGCCCGCTCGCAAGCCTGCTGATCCAACGCTCGCTTTGCCTTGCAGCAATCTCTCCGCGTCCGCCGCCGTCACCCATCGTCCCTCTTTGGTGATGCCGATGGGCACAACTTCAAACTTATTCTTATCAATCGCACTAAAAACCGAAGCGGCCGACAGCAAAGAAACTTCATGCTCCCCGCTGCGTCCGCCGAACAAAATGCCCACCCGCAGTTTTTTCATGACTTTTTAGTCTGGACGCGCAAACCCATCGCCGTCAATCGCAGCGATGGTTCAGGTTCAGCGCAACATCATGCCCGCTGCATCGTAAGTGGGTTGCTGCTCATCGCATCAGGGCAAATCCCTTCACTGGTTCACGCTGCCGTATGACTCTTTGACTTCTTTCCACCAGCTTCAGCGGCAATGTCCAGAACGACGCGCCCGTTCACTTTTCCATTTTTCAGTCGCTCGAACACTTCATTGACCGAGCCTAGCGGTTGCAACTCGATCGTGGCCTTGACTTTGCCTTCGGCCGCAAACTCAAGCGCCTCGTCCATGTCTTTGCGAGTGCCTACAATCGAGCCCCGCACCGTTTGCCCGTTCAGAACGAGGCCGAAAATCGAAATGGGGAATTCGCCGGGGGGCAATCCGTTAAGGACACAAGTTCCGCCGCGGCGTGTCATGCCAACCGCCTGCTTGAAAGCGTTCAGCGACACGGCCGTAACCAGCACACCATGCGCGCCCCCGATTTGTTTCTGGATGGCTTGCACTGGATCTTCCTGCTTCGCGTCCACGGTGATCTCCGCGCCGAGTTTACGCGCCAATTGCATTTTCTCCGGCCCAATGTCCACTGCCGCGACATGCAACCCCATCGCCTTTGCATACTGCACCGCCACATGACCGAGACCACCCACCCCCGAAATCACGACCCATTCCCCGGGACGCGCCTGGGTTTGCTTCAGGCCCTTATAAGTCGTGACGCCGGCGCACAGAATCGGCGCAGCATCCACGAAAGAGAGTTTGTCTGGAATGTGCCCAACATAGCTGGCGTTACCTAATGCAAATTGTGCAAAGCTGCCATTGACCGTATAGCCGGACATCTGCTGCGACGGGCAAAGCGTCTCCCATCCCGTGAGGCAGAATTCGCAATGTCCACAAGCGCTGTGCAGCCATGCGATGCCCACGCGGTCGCCTTCTTTCAAATGGCTTACGCCCGGGCCCAGCTTCGCCACGACCCCGGCGCCTTCGTGCCCTGGGACAAACGGTACTGTGGGCTTAACCGGCCAATCGCCATCAGCCGCATGTACATCGGTATGGCAAACTCCGCTCGCTACGATTTCGACCAGCACCTCTCCACGCCCCGGTTCCGGAATGGCAATTTCCCGAATATTTAAAGGCTCGCCAAATTTTTCAACTACCGCGGCTTTCATCGTTTTCGTCATCGTGGCACCTCACATTTGAGTTTAAGCAGGGGCAAGATTCGCTTGCCTCTGACACGAATATCATCGGCAATTCCAGCTCTGGCTGTATGTGACGGGGAACACAGCGATGTGTGCACGTTCGCACAATCTCATCCGGAATCGGGCTGCTACCCAGCCAGCGATTCGAGCGATTGAATAGCTTCTTGCGGGAGCGTCATGTCCAGGCTCGCCAGATCCTGCTTCATATGGATTTCGCTGGAAGTCCCCGTCAGCGGCAACATTCCAATAGCGTGCGCGAAAGCAAAAATGATTTGCGCCGGACTCAGATTAATGCGATCCGCGAGGCCCACCACCAGAGGATGCTGTACCACTTCTACATTCGCCGTCAGCAGCGAAAATCCCTGATACACGATTTTCCGCTCCCGGCAAAAAGCCCGAATATCTCTGTCCCATCCCAGCCGCGCATAGCAACGGTTCTGCACAAAGAACGGAGGAACGATGTGCGCCGCAGTCATCTGCTCCAGATGCCGCAACGAAACATTACTCACGCCCAGCACCCGCGTCCGTCCGGCATCACGTTCTTCCACCATCGCTTCCCAAACTTCGGCGTCGGCATCCGTCCAGTCGTAATTCGACGACGGCCCGTGCAAAACGAAACTGTCCACATAATCCGTTCCCAAATGCTCAAGCGAACTCGCCAGCGACTGCGCCACCTGCGTAGCCAGATTCGCCGACGGATCATACGGCAGCCGATGGTCCTGCCCTCGCTGATAGGTGAATTTTGTTTGTAGAAAAAGCTCGCCGCGAGTAACCACGCCAGCGCGATATGCAGCGGCCAGTCCTTCACCCACTCCGGCCTCAAAGTAATGACGCCGCTGATTGGCCGTGTCAATCGCGCGAAACCCAGAGCGCAACGCCAGCTCGACAAGCACAGCGGTGCGCTCTTCTTTCCAGGCAGTACCGTAGAAAAATTCAGGGATGATGGCCCCAGAAATACGTCCCACTTGCTCGGCAGACATTAACTTATTGTTACACGTCTTGCAGACGCAGCGCGGAGTGCTAGACTACTGCCCATCATGAAATGTCGCTTAGTTTTCCTGAACGCAACTGATTTTATGAATTCGTCGCCGACGAAATAAGCCGGATCGTGGGCGCTTTTCTCTGCGCTCTCCGCGTGCTCGGCGGTAAAAGCCTCTAAGTTTGCGCTCTCGGCGCCTTCAGCGGTGAAGGCTATGCTAAATTACAGAATCTTCTTCCCAAACGCCGACAGCGCCAACTCAACCGCCAGATCTGCCGTCTGGTTATGCTCGTCAATCACCGGATTCACTTCCACAATTTCAAAGCTCGTCATGCGCCCGTGGTCGGCAATAATTTCCATGGCAAGATGCGCTTCGCGATACGTCGCCCCGCCCCACACCGGCGTGCCCACGCCCGGCGCATCTTCCGGATCAACCCAATCCATATCAAGCGAAATGTGATACCCAGCCGTGCCCCGTCCGGCAATGCGCAACGCTTCTTCCATAACAGTCCGCATGCCGCGCTCATCAATATCGCGCATCGTAAAAACATGAATGCCCGATCGCCGCACATTTTCTTTTTCAATCGCATCCACATCGCGAATCCCCACCAGCACGCAATTCTCGGCGCTTACTTTAGGCGAGAAATTAAAAATGTTGCCCAGTTCCGCCGGCCCGAGCCCAAGAATCGCCGCCAGTGGCATCCCGTGAACGTTGCCGCTCGGCGATGTCTCCGGCGTGTTGATGTCGGTATGCGCGTCTATCCAAATCAGCCCAATCTTCTGTTCTTTGCGGCGATAAAATTCCGCCACTCCCGCCACCGTTCCCGCCGCCACCGAATGATCGCCACCCAGCACTAGCGGTATCTGCCCCGCCTCCAGAGCTTTTAGCACCAGCTCGGCGTTTTTCGTGCACGTGGCCGTAATCTCCTTCAGATACTTCGCATTCGCCGCCC
The DNA here is from genome assembly GCA_963702965.1 of Terriglobia bacterium. Lineage (GTDB taxonomy): Bacteria > Acidobacteriota > Terriglobia > Terriglobales > Acidobacteriaceae > JAJPHW01. The sequence continues at coordinate 777,531 of OY969776.1, read as the reverse complement.
CTTCTTTTTTCTGCTCCGGAATCGCCACCGCGATATTGCCGCCGTCTTCCACAATGTGTCCCAATTCTTCGAGACGCGCTTCCAGTCCCGCCACTCGCACCGCCGACGGCCCCATGTCCACGCCGCGCCGGGACTGCCCCAGATCGAGCGGCACCCCAATCACGCGAATTTTCTTCGGCACAATACTCGAAAACGAAACGTTAGTATTCATAAATAAATTCCCTACACCGCCGCTACCCCAATAACCTTGTCATCCTGCGCGAAGCGAAGGACCTGTGCATTCGCCTTTCCCTCGCACCCGAGAGGCTGCCCCACCATTTCGCGTCTTTTGCGAAAGGGTGGGAACTTGCGCTTCGCCATCCAGTCGCGCCGCTCCGACAAAACCACTACCCCAATAACCTTGTCATCCTGAGCGAAGCGAAGGACCTGTGCATTTGTCTTTCCCTCCACCCGAGAGGCTGCCCCACCATTTCGCGTCTTTTGCGAAAGGGTGGGAACTTGCGCTTCCCGCCCGTCCAGTCGCGCCGCTCCGACAAAACCACTACCCCAACCACCTTGTCATCCTGAGCGAAGCGAAGGACCTGTGCATTTGCCTTTCCCTCGCACCCAAGAGGCTGCCCCACCATTTCGCGTCTTTTGCGAAAGGGTGGGAACTTGCGCTTCGCCGTCCAGTCGCGCCGCTCGACAAAACCACTACCCCAATAACCTTGTCATCCTGAGCGAAGCGAAGGACCTGTGCATTTGTCTTTCCCTCCACCCGAGAGGCTGCCCCACCATTTCGCGTCTTTTGCGAAAGGGTGGGAACTTGCGCTTCGCCGTCCAGTCGCGCCGCTTCGACAAAACCACTACCCCAATCACCTTGTCATCCTGAGCGAAGCGAAGGACCTGTGCATTCGCCTTTCCCCGCACCCAAGAGGCTGCCCCACCATTTCGCGTCTTTTGCGAAAGGGTGGGAACTTGCGCTTCGCCATCCAGTCGCGCCGCTCGACAAAACCACTACCCCAATAACCTTGTCATCCTGAGCGAAGCGAAGGACCTGTGCATTTGTCTTTCCCTCGCACCCGAGAGGCTGCCCCACCATTTCGCGTCTTTTGCGAAAGGGTGGGAACTTGCGCTTCGCCATCCAGTCGCGCCGCTCCGACAAAACCACTACCCCAATAACCTTGTCATCCTGAGCGAAGCGAAGGACCTGTGCATTCGCCTTTCCCCGCACCGAAGAGGCTGCCCCACCATTTCGCGTCTTTTGCGAAAGGGTGGGAACTTGCGCTTCGCCATCCAGTCGCGCCGCTCCGACAAAACCACTACCCCAACCACCTTGTCATCCTGAGCGAAGCGAAGGACCTGTGCATTTGTCTTTCCCCGCACCGAAGAGGCTGCCCCACCATTTCGCGTCTTTTGCGAAAGGGTGGGAACTTGCGCTTCACCATCCAGTCGAGCAGCTCGACAAAACGACCCCAACCACCCCGTCATCCTGAGAGCCCGCGCTTGTCATCGCGGGCCGAAGGATCTCGCGTGCATCTTATCCACCCTAAGATCTCTGCGCTCTCCGCGTCCTCGGCGGTGAATACCCTTGTTCTTTCCCTGCTTTTCTCTGCTCTTACGGATAAATCCTATTCAACGTCCTCGCGAACGGAATCGTCTCTCGCACATGTTCCAATCCGCAAATCCACGCTACCGCCCGTTCCACGCCCATGCCAAATCCACCATGCGGCACGCTGCCGTACTTGCGCAAATCCAAATACCACTTGAAAGCTTCTTCCGGCAGCCCGTGTTCATGAATGCGCTTGACCAGCAAATCATACGACGCCATGCGCTGCGACCCGCCGATGATTTCGCCGTAACCCTCCGGAGCCAGCACATCCACGCACAACGCCAACTCCGGCCGCTGCGGATCAGGCTCCATATAAAACGCCTTCACGCTTGCCGGATAACGATGCACCATCACCGGCCTGTCGAATTGCGATGAAATGTAAGTCTCATCCGGAGAGCCTAAATCGCCGCCCCACTCGAACTTATTCTCCAGCGCGCCTTTCGCGTGGCCCTCCTGCAGCATCTTCACCGCATCGTCGTAGGTAATTCGCGGGAACGGCGCTTCCACTTTTTCGAGCAAATTGATGTCGCGCCCAATCGTAGTCAAATCCGCGCGACGCTTCTCCAAACATCGCTTCACCAGAAAACTAAGCAGCCCCTCCGCCAGGTCCATGATGTCGTCCAGCTGCGCATATGCCACTTCCGGTTCGACCATCCAGAATTCAGTCAGATGTCGCCGCGTTTTCGATTTCTCCGCGCGAAACGTCGGTCCAAACGAATAAACTTTGCCCAACGCCATTGCGGTCGCTTCAATGTAAAGCTGCCCCGACTGGGTTAAAAATGCTTCCTCCCCGAAATAATCCACCGGGAAAAGCGTGCTTGTGCCTTCACACGCTGCCGGGGTAAGAATCGGCGGATCGGTCAGCGTGAATCCGCGCTCATCGAAGAAATCGCGCGTCGCCTTGATGATCTCCGCCCGCACCCGCAAAATGGCCGCCTGGCGCGGCGTTCGCACCCACAGATGCCGGTGTTCCATCAGAAATTCAACGCCGTGCTCTTTTAAGGAAATCGGAAACGGGTCGTTTTCCGAAACTCGTTGCACAACCTGCACGTTGCTCACGTCGAGTTCATAGCCGCCGTGCGCCCGTTTGTCCGCCCGGACTTTGCCTTCGACAATAACGCTCGACTCCTGCGTGAGCGTCTTCAGCGTCTCGAATATTTCAGGCGACACCGCATTCTTCGGGACCACTCCCTGAATCACGCCCGACCCATCACGAAATTGCGGGAACAATAATTTGCCGCTCTCGCGCAGGTTATACAACCATCCGCGAATCGTGACCGTCTCGCCTTCATGCTTACCGATTTCAGCAATCGTAGTTATAGGAAATGACGATGACATAAATTTTATGATTTTCGAATTTTTTAAGCGGCTTCGAGTTTACGCAACGTCCCGGACGGGCAACCCGTGTCTGAAAAGTATAACTCGTAAAACGAGCCTTCGGTTTCGATCTCGGCTGCCCCACCATTTCGCGTTCTTTGCGAAAGGGTGGGAATTTCACCGCTTTTGATTTTTGGGAGCTCCCCCGTAAAGCGAGCATTCGGTTTCGATCTCGGCTGCCCCATCCTTGTCGCGCTCTTTGCGAAAGGGTGGGGAAGTTGATTTTAGCGGAACATGTGCAGCCCATCCCGGTTCACCGCTTTTGATTTTCAGGATTTGATGCCGCGCCTTACCCTGTCATCCTGAGCGAAGTAAATTTATTCGCACAGCGAATAAATTTACGCAGTCGAAGGACCCCGTGCATCTATAACCCTCAAACCGGCTCATCAAGGAATTCTCACGCCGATGCGCGATTTTTCGTGTTTTCAGTCGCGGCTGATCAAAAGATGAATGTGTTTGGCCGGGTGCCCCATCCTTGTCGCGCTCTTCGCGACAGGGTGGGGAAGTTGATTTTAGCGGAACATGTGTAGCCCATCCCGGTTCACCGCTTTTGATTTTCAGGATTTGATGCCGCGCCTTACCCTGTCATCCTGAGCGAAGTAAATTTATTCGCACAGCGAATAAATTTACGCAGTCGAAGGACCCCGTGCATCTATAACCCTCAAACCGGCTCATCAAGGAATTCTCACGGATGCGCGATTTTTCGTGTTTTCAGTTGCGGTTGATCAAAAGATGAATGTGTTTGGCCGGGTGCCCCATCCTTGTCGCACTCTTTGCGACAGGGTGGGGAAGTTGATTGTGGCGAACATATGCAGCCCATCCCGGTCCGCGCTTTACCCTGTCATCCTGAGCGAAGTAAATTTATTCGCACAGCGAATAAATCTATGCAGTCGAAGGACCCCGTGCATCTATAACCCTCAAACCGGCTCATCAAGGAATTCTCACGCCGGGCACCCCTAAATCTCTTCCAGCTTCCTAAACGTCTCGCCCATTTTCTCCACCGGATTCAGCTTCTCGTTCTCGGCGATTTCCAGCAGCAGCGGCGGCTTTTGCGGCGCCGAGCGCAACAGTTCCATAGTCTGCTTCCAAGCGAGCGATCCCTCGCCCGGCCACAAGTGTGAATCATCCAGCCCGTTGTTGTCGTGAATGTGGGTCGAGCAGATCAGGTTCTTTACCGTCTCAAACCCGGCGGCCACGTCTCCCGCCATATTGGCGTGTCCGACGTCAAAGCAAACGCCGACATCCTCAAAGTGCGCCATCCGAATCAGTTCGACTAAGCGGTCCGGCGTGCTCAATTCATTCGGAATATTTTCCAGCAAAACTCGCACTCCCAGCGGCTTCGCAAAAGCGCGAAGATGTTCGACCGAAGTCATCGCCGCTTCGAACTTGCGGTCATCAAACGATTCCCCGCCCACACCCAAATGTTGAATCAAGAATTTAAAAGGCACGTGCTCGGCAATCTCAATCGCCCGCTTAATCTCGTCCATGGCCTCGATGCGGCCCGCGCGGTCGGTCGAAGCCACGTTGACCGGCGCGCCTCCCGTGCGTCCCCACTCGTAATCGGAATACAAAGGCGCATGGACCGAGTTCAGCGGCACGCTGTTATTGCGAAACCAGTCGGCAATCTCACGGACATGCTGTTTGCGGTTCGCATAATCCATGTGCTGCCGCGCCGCAAAAATCTCGATCGACTGCGCGCCGCCCCGCACCAATCCATCCAGCAATCCCGGATGCAAGCGTTCTTTTACATAGACGTAAGTCGAAATCGCCTTTTGCATTAGTAGCCCACTGCCTTTCCGTTGTTGCGCCCATCGCTGGCGCCCAATCGTTCGCCACTCACCGGATCGATCTCAATACATTCGCCGTCGCCCCACGCGTCTTTCACTTCGACTCGGTAGCCTTTCGCGGCGAGCAACTTGACAGTATCTGGCGAAATTCCCTTCTCTGCATCCAGTTCATCCGGCAGCCATTGATTGTGAAACCGCGGCGCATTCACCGCTTCCTGAATGTCGAGCCCGTAATCCACCACGCCCATCAGAATATTCGCCACGGTCGAAATAATTGTCGGCCCGCCCGGCGAACCCAGCACCATAAATAGCTTACCGTCTTTCAGCACAATTGTCGGGGTCATCGCCGAAAGCGGCCGCTTTCCCGGCCCAATCGCATTCGCCGGCCCCTGAATTAGCCCGTAGGTATTCGGCACGCCCTGCTTCGAAGTGAAGTCGTCCATCTCGTCGTTCAGCAAGAAGCCAAGATTTCCGGCTGTGACCTTGGAACCGAAAGAATCGTTCAGCGTAGTGGTCACAGCAACGGCGTTACCAGCGTCATCCACAACGGAGTAGTGCGTCGTGTGCTGCGGCTCTCGCAGCGCTGAAAAAGAAATTGGATGCAACGCCGCATACTGCTCCAACTCGCTGAAAATCGCCGGACGCTTTAAATCCTTGCTCGGCGTCGCATGCGCCGGATCAATCGACTCGCGCCACGCCGCCGCATATTTCTTATCAATCAACTGCGCGACTGGAATTTTCGCAAAATCAGAATCGCCGAGAAATTCCGCGCGATCAAAAAACGCCCGGCGAAAAGCTTCCGTCGTTAAATGAATCGACTCCGCCGAACGGTTCCCTATTTTCGCTAAGTCGTATCCTTCCAGGATGTTAAGAATTTCAGTGAGCGCGATTCCACCCGACGACGGCGGCGGCGCGCTGATGACTTCATATCCGCGATAGGTCCCGCGAATCGGCTCGCGCTCTTTTACTTCGTAAGCGGCCAAATCAGAAGCGGTTATCAACCCTCCGCCTTTTTGCATGAACGCCGCCAGCTCTCGCGCCAGATCGCCATGATAAAAATCATCCGGGTTCTTGGCGATGCGTTCAAGCGTCTTCGCCAACTCGGGCTGCTTGAAAATTTCGCCCGCTTCGTAATATTTTCCATCGCGCTGAAATATACGCCGCGAGTCCGCAAACCTCGCTAAATCTTCATCATGCAACTCTTGCGCGTCTTCCTTCGCCAGCGGGAATCCTTCTCGCGCCAGCTTGATCGCAGGCGCCATCACGCGTTGCAATCCCAACTTGCCGTATTTCTTTTCCGCGAAAGCCAGGCCCGCAACCGAGCCCGGTACGCCGACGGCTTTATATCCCACAAGGCTCATGTTTTCAATGACATTGCCGTGCGAGTCGAGATACATATTCTCGGTCGCGGCCGCTGGCGCCTTCTCGCGAAAATCCAAAAAATGCGTCTTGCCGTCCGCCTGGCGAATAAGCATGAATCCGCCGCCGCCTAAATTTCCAGCCTCGGGATAAACCACGGCGAGCGCAAACCCCACGGCCACAGCAGCATCCACGGCATTGCCGCCGGCCCGCATGACCTCCACGCCAGCCTGGGACGCCAGTTCGTGGACACTCGCCACCATGGCGTGTTTGGCATGCACCGGATGCATCGGCGCAGCGGCCAATGGGCGAGCGGCGAAGCAAACGCTAAACAGCAATAAAATCAATTGCTTAGGATAAGGCATGAACAGGGGCGATGGCGGGCTTTCGTCCGCGCTTATTGAGGCTAGCGTAGTGGCGAAGCGCACGTCAAATGTTTGGCCATCGTCTAATTTGTACCGGCATGTGCCCACACCTGCCCAAGTAGAGCGCCGCTCGACAGAAACCACGACCGCCCGAACCACCTTGTCATTCCGAATCCGCTTCAGCGGTGAGGAATCTGCTTTGGATTCCCGTGCGAGTGTCCTTCCCATTAGAAGCGAAATCTAGGCGAAAACGTCGCTCGGCGATCGGCCCTGCGTGATGACATTTCGCGCATGAATGCGACAGAGCCGTAATGCGTCGAAGTTAAATGATTGCATATGTTTAGCGTTAAGTTGCGAGCGAAATTCCATGCTCGACGAGGGCAAAAAGCGCAAAAATGCATGTTTTGGGCGCGTCAAGGGCGAGCCGGATGAAGCTATTTGCTTTGTGGTCTATCACTTACACGTAATTTGATGTGCAATGCGAAATTGCGTCAAGCACTCCGAGGAATCAGGCGCAGAAAGCGGGAGTGGCGGGAGCGGTCTAAAACACGGCGTTTCCCCTCAGGCGCTAAAGCGCGTGTGATCTGGGAAAGCGCGCAGCGGCACGACTGAACTCGTGGCCTTCCCGAGCCTTAACCTCGCTTAGTTTTTTTCTTGCGATTTTTTCGTGCGGCTTTTTTCGTGTGCGACTTTTTCTTGTGGCTGCTTTTTGCGGAAGCTTTCTTGCGCGGCTGCTTTATTTTTGCAGGCTTGATTTTTTCAGGCTTGATTTTGGCCGGCCTCATTTTTGCGACGACCATCTCATATGACTGCGCGATCAAGTCTTCGATGTCGCACGCGGGGAGGACATCGAGACTTTCCAGCAGCACCCACTTGTAGCGGCCGAGGTAAGGCGCGGGAACGATGCCTTCGATCTCGGTCAACTCGGCGAAACGCTCGGGCGAGCACTTAAGGCACAATCCCGGAGGGACGGCGTCCAGGTTCATGAGCGCAAAAAGCTTTTTCTCGACTGCGCCTTCGACTTTGAAGCACAGCGTCTCGCCCCATTGCAGCTTTTCGGTGGCATGGGGAAAACTCAGGCAATACTTGCGGACGGCATCAACGTTCATCTTCACCAGGATCATGCGACTTCAATGATAGTGGAGACGTGGGGTGGTCGGGGGTCCCTCACGGTCTAGCGACTGCTCGGGGATTTCAAAGTAGTTGCCTCGCCGCGCCCCTTGGACTGCGCTCAGGGCAGGCTCTCGCGCGTTCTCGCTTCGCTGCGAACGGCTCGGAATGACAAGGTGGTTGGGGAGCATCGCCCACCCTTTTGCAAAGAACGCGAAATGGTGGGGCAGCCGCTTTCTTCAAGGGAAAAAATCAACGCCAATGTCAAAGGCGGCGGACAGGAATGTCCGCCCCACACGGGCAAAAGCAGATTCCTACGCGCGTTCTCGCTTCGCTGCGAACGGCTCGGAATGACAAGGGGTTGGAGGTATCCCAAAAGCAGATTCCTCGTCGCTGCGCTCGCTCGGAATGACAAGGTGGTTGGAGGAGCATCGCCCACCCTTTCGCAAAGAACGCGAAATGGTGGGGCAGCCGATGTTGAAATTTAAAATCACAAGCAAAGGCGGCGGACAGGAATGTCCGCCCCACACGGGCAAAAGCAGATTCCTACGCGCGTTCTCGCTTCGCTGCGAACGGCTCGGAATGACAAGGTGGTTGGTGGTATCCCAAAAGCAGATTCCTACGCGCGTTCTCGCTTCGCTGCGAACGGCTCGGAATGACAAGGTGTTGGTGGTATCCCAAAGGCAGATTCCTCGTCGATACGCTCGCTCGGAATGACAAGGGGTTGGGGTGGTAGCGGAGGTGTAATCCCGCGGTAACACTTAGTCCTTCATGCTTTGCTGCGCCCGCCGGAAGGCGAAGTCGCTGACGTGGACGGAACCCTGAAATGGGCGATCGATATCAGCGATGGCCGTGAGAGAAAGCGCGATGATCAGGGAGAAAGCGAACACCTGAAGCGTGTGCAGAAACCTGCTGCCCGAACCAAACATCGCGGTGGAGATGATGTTAAGGACTCCGCCGGTGATGAGGAGAAACCAAAGCACACCGGGAAGACGGAATGCATTCTGCATCAGCCGGGTGCGGCGATGTTCGGTGAGCGCGCTTAATTCGGAAAGGGCATGGTCCTCGGCGATGATTTGGGTTGGCGAACCGTCCTTCACCGACATTAATGTCTTCCACATGTCCTGATTGATTTTGTGAGTCGCTTCCGGTGTGTGATCCGCGGCCATTTGCGGCCAATCCTGATTGATGACCGTGTCGGCATAGGAGCTGGCAAGGGCCTCGAGCTGCCCACGCTGGGGGTCAGGCAGACCTTGGGCGAGGCGGTAGACGTTTCCCAGAGCGTTGGCCTCATCATCCGCGTTCAGAGTGGCCACGCCGAAATTGGACCAGACGGTGTAGAGCATGAAGCCGAGAATCACCGCGTAGGTCGTGCCCAGGATACTGAGCTGCCAGCCGATGAGGTCATTGTGAGGCTGACGCTTCTCCCGTGCCCAGATTCGGTTGAGCGCCCACATAAACAGCAGCGAGGCGGACACAATAAGAAATACAACGATGAAGTTCTGCCACACAGTCAACATTGCTGGTTTCGCCCTCCACGGGAATATTACAGACTGCCAGAGTTTGGCTAACAGCATACCTCGACTGGGCGATTGGGGCTTGGTGCCCTGTCCCTTTACGCGAGGTGGTTGGGGTGGATTGGCTACACGCGGGATCGATTACGGCCTTCGTGCCAGCAAATGCATAGGTCCCTCGTTGGGATTTGTTCGCGGAGCGAACAAATCCGCGGCCTCAGGATGACAAGGTGGCTAGGGTGGTATAAGGCACACACAAAAGCAGATTCCTACGCGCGTTCTCGCTTCGCTGCGAACGGCTCGGAATGACAAGGTGGTTGGGGAGCATCGCCCACCCTTTTGCAAAGAACGCAAAATGGTGGGGCAGCGTTTTCTTAAAGGGAAAAAATCAACGCCAAGTCAAAGGCGGCGGACAGGAATGTCCGCCCCACACGGGCAAAAGCAGATTCCTACGCGCGTTCTCGCTTCGCTGCGAACGGCTCGGAATGACAAAGTGGTTGGGGAGCATCGCCCACCCTTTTGCAAAGAACGCGAAATGGTGGGGCAGCGGTTTCTTCAAGGGGAAAAATCAACACCAATGTCAAAGGCGGCGGACAGGAATGTCCGCCCCACACGGGCAAAAGCAGATTCCTACGCGCGTTCTCGCTTCGCTGCGAACGGCTCGGAATGACAAAGTGGTTGGGGAGCATCGCCCACCCTTTCGCAAAGAACGCGAAATGGTGGGGCAGCGTTTTCTTCAAGGGAAAAAATCAACGCCAATGTCAAAGGCGGCGGACAGGAATGTCCGCCCCACACGGGCAAAAGCAGATTCCTACGCGCGTTCTCGCTTCGCTGCGAACGGCTCGGAATGACAAGGTGGTTGGGGAGCAGCGCCCACCCTTTTGCAAAGAACGCAAAATGGTGGGGCAGCGGCTCATCCAAACTGTTCTTGCGTGGCCTTAGACTTCCTGGCCGGCTTCTCCGAGGGTGACTGCGACCTGGAGTTTTTTCTTGCCGCGGAAGATGGTGACGTGGACGCTGTCCCCGGCGCGGTGGCTGTTCATGATGTGGCTGAGGTCTTGTTCGTCCTGCACGTCCTGGCCGTCGATGGCGACGATTAAGTCGCCACCAATCATGATGGGAGTGTTGCCGAGATAAGCGCGCTCGGTGCCGCCGTGGAGGCCGGCGTGGTCGGCTGCGCCGCCGGGAGCGACGCGCACGATGAGCAGTCCGTAATCGGCTGCCAGACCCATTTGGTCGGCCAGCTCGGGACTGATGGGAATTGTGCTCACGCCGAGCACGGGACGGCGGACGCGGCCGAGGGTTACGAGATCGTTGAGCACAGCTTTCGCGGTGTTGATGGGAATGGCGAAGCCGATGCCCGCGCTCTGGCCGACACTCGAGGCAATCATTGTGTTAATGCCGATGACTTCGCCGTGCCAGTTGAGGAGCGGGCCGCCGGAGTTGCCGGGATTGATGGCGGCATCGGTCTGAATGGCTTCATCAATGGTCACGCCGTCGGGCTCCTGCACGGAGCGGATGGAGCTGACGATGCCGCGGGTCAGCGTGCCGGAGAGGCCGAAGGGATTTCCGATGGCGTAAACTTTCTGCCCGACCTGCAGGTTTCGTGAATCGCCGAGCGTCATGGGAACCAAATCGGGCGCCTTGATTTGCAAGACGGCGAGATCGTGCTCGCGATCGACGCCAACGATGGTGGCCTTGTATTTCTTTCGATTATGGAGCGTGACTTCGACCTGACGGGCATCGGCGATGACGTGGTAGTTGGTGAGGATGTGGCCGTCTTTATCGATGACGAAGCCGGAGCCAGCGCCGTCCTGCGGAACGAGCCCGTAGAAGAAATTAAATTCGACGGCGTGCGAAGTGACGTTCACGACGGAGTCGATGTTCTTACGGTAGACGTTGATGTTGTTCTGCTCTTCGGGATCGGAGAGATTGCTGCCGGAAGAAGCCTCGGTAACGGCGATGCCTGAGGGTTGCGGCGAATTGGCGGCGGAAGCGGGATGGCTGGAGCGATAAGTCGTGAAATAAAAAAATGCGCCAGCAAAAACTGCGGCGGCAAGTGTGATGCGGAGGAGTTTCATGTCTTCTATCAACCCACAATTAGGAGTTTAGCCACTATTATAGGGGAGTGGAGCGCGAGCACAGGTTCTTGAGTCTCATCTAATTTTGAAATCCATTAAACACATTCTGGCGCGGTCGACGGCGTTTTTGTGGGCATTTCTCAAGCCGCTGGGGGCGTGGGGAGTTTTCGCGATTGCGGCGATTGACGGCAGTTCCATCGGATTGCCGGTGGATGCGGTGGTGGGCGGCTATGTGTGGGCGAACAAAGCGCGGCTGTTGCTGTATGTTTTGATGGCCGCGGCGGGATCGACGGTGGGAAGCGTAGTCGTTTATGTCATCGGATACAAAGGCGGCGAGCAACTACTGCGGAAGAGGATTTCGCCGGAGAAGTTTGAGAAGATTCACGGGGCGTTTGAGAAGCATCCGTTTTGGAGCCTGATGTTTCCGGCGATGCTGCCGCCGCCCACGCCGTTTAAGGCGTTCGCGCTAGCGGCGGCGGTTTCGGAAATGCGGTTCAGCCATTATCTGGGAGCGATTTTTGCGGGGCGATTTTTGCGGTTCTTGCTCTTGAGCCTGCTGGTGGTGAAGTTCGGGCCGGATTTCATTCTTATTCTAGGAGTTGCGTTCCGGAAGCACTTCTACTGGGTGCTTTTGATTCTTGCGATAGGAATCTTGGGCGCGTGGATACGGTGGCGAGCGAATAGGGCTAATGTGGCGCGGTAGGGACAGGAATGTCAGGCTTACACGAGTTCCCACCCTTTCGCAACGAACGCGAAATGGTGGGGCAGCCTCTTAATTATGGTGGGGCAGCCTCTTAATTAAAGAGAAAGACAACCCCAACGGCGGCGGACAGGAATGTCCGCCCCACACGGACACCCACCCTTTCGCAACGAACGCGAAATGGTGGGGCAGCCTCTTAATTATGGTGGGGCAGCGTCTTAATTAAAGAGAAAGACAACCCCAACGGCGGCGGACAGGAATGTCCGCCCCACACGGACACCCACCCTTTCGCAACAAACGCGAAATGGTGGGGCAGCCTCTTAATTAAAGGGAAAAAATCAACACCAACCTCAACGGCGGCGGACAGGAATGTCCGCCCCACACGGACACCCACCCTTTCGCAACAAACGCGAAATGGTGGGGCAGCCTCTTGATTATGGTGGGGCAGCGTCTTAATTGAAGGGAAAAAATCAACACCAACCCCAACGACGGCGGACAGGAATGCCCGCCCCACACGGACACCCACCCTTTCGCTAACGAACGCGAAATGGTGGGGCAGCCTCTTAATTGTGGTGGGGCAGCGTCTTAATTAAAGAGAAAGACAACCCCAACGGCGGCGGACAGGAATGTCCGCCCCACACGGACACCCACCCTTTCGCAACGAACGCGAAATGGTGGGGCAGCCTCTTAATTGTGGGGCAGCGTCTTAATTAAAGGGAAAGACAACCCCAACGGCGGCGGACAGGAATGTCCGCCCCACACGGACACCCACCCTTTCGCAACAAACGCGAAATGGTGGGGCAGCCTCTTAATTAGTGGGGCAGCGTCTTAATTAAAGGGAAAAAATAAGACCAACCCCAACGGCGGCGGACAGGAATGTCCGCCCCACACGAGCAAAAGCTAGGCTGCGGCGGAGTGATCGCCGTGCTTGCCGAATGCCTGAGACATCACATGAATGAGCGCGGGCGTGGCGAACATGGCGGAAGTGAAGACCAGATCTCCGACGATGGCGTTGCGGAAGAAGGGGAGTGCCATGGTGTAGGAAGTCAGCAGGCCGGCGAAAGTTTTGGGGTACATGTGCCAGCAAGCCCAGACGGCAAAATTACTCACGAGGAAGAAGGAGACAGAACTGGTCAGCGAGGCGGCGATAACCCGCAACGAGCCTGCGTTCTTGCCCAGTTGCGTTCCCAGCCAGAGGACTCCGGCATACCAGGCGAAGGTGACAAAGTGGTCCCAGGAAAAGGTGGAGGCATAAACGAATTTGGTCAGAACGACATCTGAAGCGACGAGCAGAATGAAGGGAACCCACAACTGACGGCGCGATCCGCGGGCCCCGAAAAATAGCAAAGAGCCAACCACGGGAGTGAACATCCAGGGGTGGGGCATGAAGCGGACGGCGATCGCAAGAATTAGAAACACATAAGCCAGCATGGTCACCTCAGAAAATCGTCTGTACGATTGTGGCGCGTGGGAGGGGCCGCGTCAAGTTGGGCAGGCGGCAGCCTGAGTTTGCCCAGCATCGCCGCTAATGGGACAATAGAAGCATGCAAAAACCCTCGACCGTGATCACATGTTTAATGACAGTAGGAGTGCTGCTGGCAGGCACTGCGCTGGCACAACAAACACCAGCTGCGCCGACGCCATCTGCGCCGGCGGCGGCACAGGGCGATAATTCGCCCTTCAAGACTGATAAAGAAAAGGCCAGCTACGCGTTGGGCATGAATATTGGGAGCACGTTTGTCCGGCAATCGGTAGAGGTGGACCCGAACATACTCATCCAAGGACTGAAAGACGAAATGGCGGGCGGCAAGACGCTGATGACTGAGGACGAAGCCCGCGCCACGCTGACGAAACTTCAAGGCGAGATGCGTGAGAAGCAGATGGCAAAGATGAAAATAGAGGCGGAAGCGAACAAGAAGGAAGGCGATGAATTTCTGGCGGCGAATAAAGCAAAAGAAGGCGTGGTAACGCTGCCCAGCGGTTTGCAATACAAGATTGTGAGCGCCGGGACGGGCCCGAAACCGACCGCAAAAGATACGGTGGTATGCAACTATCGAGGCACGCTCATCAATGGCAAGGAGTTTGACAGCTCTTATAAGCGCGGCCAGCCTGCGACCTTCCCAGTCAGCGGCGTGATCAAAGGGTGGACGGAGGCATTGCAACTGATGCCGGTCGGATCCAAGTGGCAATTGTTTGTTCCGGCGGACCTGGCCTATGGCGAGCGCGGCCCCGCGCCCGAGATAGGACCGAACGCGACCTTGATTTTTGAAGTCGAATTGCTTTCGATCAAGAAAGACGAGAAAGCCGCGGAACCAGCCAGCAAGACGCCGTAACCGCCATACTCAAGGTGCATCTTGGCTCGCGGGTTTACGGACTCGCGAGCCAAATCTTTCTGCAATCACATTGAGATTGTTGTCCAGTTGGACACTGCATGAGAGCGGGCTACGTCCGCGAATAGTGGGCGAGGCAAAGCGCAAGTCCTTGAAATGAACGATGTAGCCGGATTCAGGCGGGTCGAGGCGTTCGGTTTCAGTAATGGGATACTGGGCCCAGTCCAGGTAAACGCGTCCCAGATAAGATTTCTTGGCGGCCAATGTGACCGGCGTTTCTTCAGGCTTGTAGTAAATCTGCATGTCACCGGCTGGATCCACTTCTTCGGTCAAAGTATTGACGTCCATGGTGGCGAAGAAGTTTTGCGTCTCCACTACGCCAGCCCAGTCGAATGGCGACCACCAGTTGGGGAAGGCCGAAGCTCGCACCGGCACCGCTCCTTCATAGGATTGCGCTTTTAATTGAGTTACGGCGATGCTGTGTTCATAAGCGCGGCCACACCACATGGCGACAACGGCCAGCAGCGCCAATGATGCGGAGAGCCTTCCTCGCGGGGCTTTGTTTTTAGGCCGCACCCCGAATTCACTATCGAGAAGCGAGGAGAATAGCGGCAACACAAGACCGGCGACGAGTATAGCCAACATCAGCGGATCCACAATGAAGACGATGTCTCCCGAATACCATTTTTCGGAAAAAGGCCAGAAGGGGCGCACGCCATAGTTATTCGTATAGTCGAGAAGGATGTGGGTCAAGCCCGCGATGTAGGCAAAGATAAACAGCAATCCCCAGCGCGGTGGAAGTTTGGGGTTCTTGATTTTGCGGCCGCGCAAACGCCAGATGAGGTAGATAAAGCCGACCACAAGTGCCGAAGTAAGAAACAAGCCGAGAAAAGAATGAGTGAATCCGCGGTGATGGGCGAAGCCGAATACTGGATCTTTGAAGCTTGCCACGACGTCGAGATCGGGCGCTTCCGCAGCCAGAATCATGGTGGCGGTGGCCAGTGCGGTTTTGCGATTGAATCCGGTGCGGGCAAGGCAGGCGCCGGTGAGAAAGTGCGTGACGGGTTCCAACGTTGGCCAGGACCTCTTGCAAGCTTGGACGAGCTGCATCACAGCTGCGTTAGCAATTTTTACCTCTTAAACTTTAAGGCATAAGCAGCGTCAACGCATCCGGTACCAGCGAAATTTCCGCGGGAAGCGTTCCAAGGCGTTCGCCATCGGCCTCGACGAACACGGGAGATGAATCTGCCGAGATAGGTTCGCAGAGCACAGCGTCAGCAAAAACCAGGTCGACATTGGGCACGTTCCACTTGCCGCCGAGCGCAGCGCGCAGGGCGTAGGAAAGAATGGCCCATCGGCTGCCGGTACGGAACAGCACCAGGCGAAAATCATTACGTTGCAAGGACGCGCCCGGCGCGAGCTCGCGCAATAGACCGCCAAAATCGTGGATACGCACGGCCAGGAGTTGGGTGACGTCGAGATGCTCACCAGGTTCCTTGAAGCGCACGCTGAAGCGCTGAAAAGGATACGTCAACCATAATTTGAATGCCTCGAGATAATAGGCGGCGGGGCCGAGGTAGCGTTTGTGACTTGCGGCAAGGTTGTAAAACACCTGAGCATCGGCGCCAATTCCGGCGGTCACGGTGAAGTATCGCGAAATGGCTTCGCGATAGGCACCCGTGCAGGAAATGAGGCCTACCGCTATGCGCCGCGGCTGGGCTGTGAGCAGGGCCTGGGCGGCGGCGGACGGCGAGGACGGCAGGCGCAAGTCTTTTGCCAGGCTGTTGGCCGTGCCCATGGGAATGACACCGAGTGCAGCGCCGGTTCCGACGATGCCCTGCAACACATCGTGAATTGTGCCATCACCGCCGCAGGCAATGACGGCGTCGCAACCATCGGCAATTTGCTGGCTGACTTGGGCGGCGGTGCGGCCTGCGCCGAGAGTTTCGGAGGCTGAGACGTCGATGCCCGCGGCACGCAGGACATCAGCCGCAATTTCGACGTCGGCCTCGCGGCGGTGTTGGCGCCTTCCCGATAACGGGTTGTAAAGTAGAATCGCTTTTTGCAAGACGTTTCCTCTCGCCTACGATTTGCCGCGTGTACCCCATTCCCACATGCCGAACATGGCTTTCTGCGGAAGTGGGTGACCCGTTTGGCGGGCGAGCATGCAGATTTGCCCGCGATGATGGGCATCATGTGCGATGAGATAGCCGAAAAATCCGGCGACGTCGGGTTTGAATCCTTTAACGTGGCCGCCATTGTCGAGGGCGGCTTTTAGTACTGCTGCCAATGCGGCGCGGCTTTGTTCCAAGGCCTTTGCGGCTTGCGGCGGCGTGACTTTGGTCCGGTCGAGCTGATCGGGGATTTTGCTTGCTTTATTTTGCACTGCGCCATTTTGCGCTGCGGCCTTTAGCCACATGACTCGTACGTTGTGCATATGCGCGATGATGGCGGCGATGGTCCGGCCTTTGCCCCCGGGCGGGTCTGAGCGCCAGGCTTCGGCTGGCAAATTTTGCAACATATATTGATTGATCTTGTCGTTAGTGTCGAAGGCGTTCAGAAGAGCATCCGATAGGGAAAATAATGCGGGCGTATTTTTTGGCATAGGCGGCTGGGTAAGAGTGTACGGGTTCAAACGAATATAATCTCCCAAATGATGGCTGTTACCAAGGACGTCACGAAGAAACTGGAAGCGCTGCGGGACGAAATCCGCCATCACGAGTACCGTTATTACGCGCTCGATGACCCCGAAATCAGCGATGGTGAGTTCGACAAGTTGATGCAGCGGCTTCTCGACATAGAAGCTGCGCACCCTGAACTGGTGACTCCCGATTCGCCTTCGCAACGGGTCAGCGGCACGCCGAGTGAAGGTTTTGTAAAAGCGGCGCACTCCTCGCCGATGTTGTCTCTCGACAATACGTACAACGTGGAGGACTTGCGTGATTGGGAGCGGCGGGTGCATGAGCTGACAGGACGCACCGATATTGAATACGTTTGTGAACTAAAGCTTGATGGCATGTCGCTGGCATTACAGTATGAAGATGGCCGCCTGGTGCGAGGTTTGACGCGTGGGGATGGGACTGTTGGTGAAGATGTCACGTCGAACATTCGGACGGTAAGGTCGATACCGCTTTCGATTGCGAAGGACAAGCTGAAGAAAGCCGGCATTCCCCCGAACTTTGAAGTTCGCGGGGAAATGCTGATGCCGCTTGCGTCATTTCGAAAAATGAATGAAGAGCAGGAAGCCAAAGGCCTGAAGCAATTTGCCAATCCGCGTAATGCGACCGCCGGGACGGTACGTAATCTCGACCCTAATATCACTGCGCAGCGACGCCTCGCTTATTTTTCCTACATGCTCTTGCATGATGGCAAAACTTATTTTGATCGCCACTCAGAAACGCTGAGCGCGCTCGATCAAGCGGGGTTCAAAGTCAATCCGGCGCGAACACTGGCAAAGAATTTTGACGAAGTTTGGGCTTTCATCGAAAAAGAAGAGACGTTGCGCGAAAAATTGCCGTATGAAATTGACGGCATCGTGGTCAAAGTGAATCGCACTTCACTGCAAGACGAACTCGGATTCACTGGCCGCGCGCCGCGGTGGGCAATTGCATATAAATATGCGGCGCGAGCGGGAATCACGCAGGTTGAGGACATTGTTCCGCAGGTCGGGCGTACGGGCAAGTTGACGCCAGTTGCCCATTTGAAGCCAGTTTTCATCGGCGGCACGACCGTCAGCCGGGCCACGCTGCACAACATGGATGAAATTGAGCGCCTGGGCGTGAAGATCGGCGACTGGGTTGAGGTGGAACGCGGCGGCGACGTAATTCCCAAAGTTACGCGCGTTATTGAAGACAAGGACCATCCTCGCGGACGCAAGGCTTTTCACATGCCGGAGAAGTGCCCGGTGTGCGGAACGCATGTCGTTCGCACCGAGGGAGAAGTAGATTACCGATGTGTCAATGCGAATTGTCCGGCGAAACTGCGCGAGACGATTTTACATTTTGCTTCGCGCGGGGTGATGAACATCGAAGGCATGGGAGATGCGCTGGTCACGCAACTGACGGAGCGCGGCCTGGTTAAAAATGTCGCCGATATTTACAAGTTGACCAAAGATGATCTGCTCTCGCTCGAGCGCATGGGCGATAAATCGGCGCAGAATATTCTCGATGAGATTGGAAACTCCAAGAAACTGCCGCTCGAGCGCGTCATTTTCGGCCTAGGCATTCGATTTGTGGGCGAACGCACCGCGCAATTTCTGGCGGAGCATTTCGGCTCGATGGAACATCTAATGAAGGCAAGCGAGGGAGAGTTGCAGCAGGTGGACGAGGTTGGGCCACGCATTGCGAAGAGCATTTTGGAATTCTTTGCCGAGCCCAGCAACCGCAAGCTGGTTGAGCGTTTGCAAGCAGCGGGATTGACGTTTACCGGCAAGAAGAAAGAACGCGGCACAAAATTGGCCGGCAAGGTTTTTGTTCTGACGGGAACGCTGGCAAATTACAGTCGCGATGAAGCGAAAAAGATGATTGAAGATGCTGGCGGCAAAG
This sequence comes from Terriglobia bacterium, assembly GCA_963702965.1. Taxonomy (GTDB): domain Bacteria; phylum Acidobacteriota; class Terriglobia; order Terriglobales; family Acidobacteriaceae; genus JAJPHW01. Next base: position 758,773 of record OY969776.1, on the reverse strand, counting down.
TGACAGGATCCGTCAGCAAGAAAACGGATTATGTTGTCGCAGGAACGCGATGCCGGATCAAAGCTGGATAAAGCAAAAGAACTCGGCGTCAGCGTAATTGACGAAAAAGAAATGGAAAAACTCCTGGCTTGATGCTTCGAATTGACCGCAAACATTACAACGCGCTTCGCCAGCATGGCGAAGAAACCCACCCGCACGAGTGCTGCGGGGTCTTGCTGGGGCAAATGGATGGCGAGGACAGAGTGGTCACGTCGGTGGCGCGCGCGGGCAATACGCGGACAGACTCACCACAAAATCGGTACAACATCGATCCCAAAGATTTGATTCGCATTCAACGCGAAGGCCGGGCCCGCGGAGAAGATATTGTCGGCTTCTATCATTCGCATCCGGACCATCCGGCGCAGTGGTCAAAGACAGATTTAGCGGAAGCTCACTGGTTCAGTTGTTCTTATGTGATTACGAGCGTCGAAAAGGGCCGAGCGACATTGACGAATTCTTTCGTGCTGCGGGGGAGCGACGAAGGGGACAAGACTTTTGAGGGCGAAGACATTATCGTTGCCAAAAGTGAGAGCGTTGACGGCATAAATATTCGCGTCGCTACACGCGAAGACTTTCGCGCGCTCATGCCGGTGGTGAATTCGGCTTACGAAGTTGAAACTTTCATCATTGGGCCGCGCGTGAATGCTGAAGCGGTAGAAGAAATGGCGCAGAAGGGCGATTTTTTAGTGGCGCAAGACGCTGACGGGAAGATCGTTGCTTCCATCTACGTCGAAACAAAGACCGAGCCTGCCTATTTTGGCGTGCTCGCGGTCGATCCGGGATGGCAGGGCAATAATTTAGGACGCCGCATGATAGAAGCGGCGGAAGATTATGCCCGCAGCAAAAATCGCAAAACCATGACGCTGACCGTGGTAAATCTGCGCACTGAGTTGCCGCCGTTTTATCGGAAATTCGGCTACGCCGAGACCGGGACCGAAGAGTTCCACAATCCTCGGCCGATCAAAGATGGCGCCAAGCTCCATCTCATTGTTATGTCCAAAGCACTGTAAAGCTTGCAAAAACAGGGCGAAACTGAATCTTCCGCACGGTTTATCGCATCCCTGTGGTATGGCAACAATACACATTCCGACGCCGCTGCGGCAGTACGCTGGAAAACAACCGGCAATCGACGTTGCGGGCAAAACCGTAGCTGAAGCGCTGGGCGACCTGGTCGCGCAACACCCTGATTTGCGGCGCCATCTTTATACCGAAGAGGGCAAACTGCGCTCGTTTGTAAATGTATATCTCAACGATGAAGACGTGCGTTACATGGAAAAAGAGGCGACTCCGGTAAGGGACGGTGATAATATTTCGATAGTGCCTTCGATCGCCGGGGGCTTCTAAGCAATGATCATGTGCAATCATCCTCGAATGTGCGGTTGCGGCTCCTGTCGCTGTTGTTGGCTTTAGTTCGGATTTCCTCTTTAAGCATCCAATTCAATTGAATCGAGGTCAGTATGGCCGTTGCCACCGAAACCACCCCATCCACTCTAAGCAATGACGAGATTCTGCGCTATTCGCGGCACCTGATCATGCCCGAGGTGGGCATGGAGGGCCAGCAGAAGCTGAAAGCGGCGAAGGTGCTGTGCATTGGTACAGGGGGCCTGGGCTCGCCACTGGCGCTTTATCTAGCGGCTGCGGGCGTGGGCACGCTTGGCCTGGTGGATTTTGATGTGGTGGATTATACGAATTTGCAGCGGCAGATTATTCACTCGACCGCGGACGTGGGACGCAAGAAACTGGACTCCGCGGCGGAAAAACTGAGTGCTATCAATCCGTTTGTCGAGATTAAGAAATTTGACACGCGTCTTTCGAGCGAAAATGCACTGGAAATTTTTGCGGACTTCGACATTATTGCGGACGGGACGGATAATTTTCCGACGCGTTATCTGGTGAATGATGCGTGCGTGCTTACAGGCAAGCCGAACGTTTACGGATCCATCTTTCGTTTTGAAGGGCAGGCCAGCGTTTTTGCGACGGAAGAGGGACCATGCTATCGCTGTCTGTATCCCGAACCGCCGCCGCCGGGATTGGTGCCTTCCTGCGCGGAAGGAGGAGTGCTCGGCATTCTGCCGGGACTGGTTGGCGTGATGCAGGCGACTGAGGTTGTAAAGCTGATTCTGGGGGCGGGCGATCCGCTGATCGGGCGATTGCTTTTGATTGACGCGCTCGGCATGAAATTCCGCGAACTCAAATTACGCAAGAATCCGGAATGTCCGGCCTGTGGCGTTCATCCCACGATTACGAAGCTGATAGACTACAACGAGTTTTGTGGAATTCGCGGGGAAGAGGAGAAGCCGTTGACAGCAGGGATTCCAGAAATACAGGTGGAAGAATTAAAGCGGCGGTTGGATGCAGGTGAAGATCTTTTTGTGCTCGACGTGCGCGAGCCGCACGAATATCAGATTTGCAATATTGGCGGGCATCTCATTCCGCTGAATGATTTGCCGAAGCGCGTCAGCGAACTTGATACCAGCAAAGAAATTGTGGCCCACTGCAAAATGGGCGGACGAAGCGCAAAGGCGGTTGCCTTTCTGCAACAGGCGGGATTCAAGAAGATCCACAACCTGAGCGGCGGAATTCTCGCATGGGCCGATCGCATCGACCGAACCATGCCGAAGTATTAATTGCACGATCGCACGATAGAGAAAGAGTACAGGGGAGTGTCGTGGAGACTCCCCTGTTATTCTTTTGCGGAATCAGGTTGAGTCGCCACTACTGAGTACTGCCGTAGTTTGCGCTGGTGTTGTTGCCAATGGCGAGCGCCTGCTTCTTGCCGCTGAAATGAATCTCAGCAACGGACTCGGTGCCATCGGCATTTTTCTTCACAACTGCCGAGTCGTTGGACGGTTTGTCGGCGAGGTCGATCAGATGCGCGGGCACGGTAGCCACGACTTTGCTGCCCTTTAAGACGTTTACCTGCACGTTGGCGCCATCGCCATCCCATTTAATATCGTAATTGCCTGCCTTGAGTTGCGTTCCTCCAATGCTTGCAGGATCGGAGAGTTGCAACGACCCCTTGTTGGACTTGTTCGAGGCAAACGCGCTTGAAGCAAGCAAAACCGCCAATCCCAGAATCAGGCTTTTGGAAACTTTCGCGATATTCACAACATTCCTTTTCTTTCCCGAAACGACGTCGGGAACCGGTTTTGGCGACCCATGCTCCGGAGGGATTTACTTGCCATTCCGCCAGAAAGCACTAGAATACGGACGCGGGGTACGGCCCAAGAGCATGAGGCTTTAAAGAGCCACACGCTTTCGCCGTCGTCGAGGGATTGATCTCACTCAGGCCGCCAAACCGAAGGTGAGCCAGTCCCTACCCCTAATTTTTTGAAGCCGAAGAAGTTGCCCTCCCGGCTTCGTCGCAACTGAAGGTACGATTCTTCTTTCGCAAAAGTTCCCCTACTCCGGAATCGCCTTCGAGTCTTTTGACGGGCTGCCTACTACATCGTTAGCCGACGAAGAAAAAGGCGAAGAGAAAAAGCAACTATGAAACAAATAACGTTTTGTTACGTGTAATTTATGCCTTCATTTTGTTTGGAAGCCAAAGGGGCACGAAAGGTTTCAAAATTCTGCATGAATTCTAAAACTGGGGACAATCACGGGCCCGCGGTCTCGGTTATAGCCGGGATTGTTAATGTGCTGTACTCCGGGGGCAATGTAAATTCCACGCCATAGATGGGCTGTGTAAAACGATTCGATTATGTTTTCACGGCCATAATTTAAACCGCCATCCCCAAGCAGAAAACCGAGGCCGCCGTCGGCGAGATAGTCCTGGTGATCCTTTGCGATGCCGTTGGAGACAAACGCGAAACCGGCGCGGTCCTGCGTGCGATGCCACAAGGCGCCATTTACTTTGATGCCTTCGGCTATTGTCGAATCGATTTCCGTGTAGGCGAAGGACTCGGTTTTGCCGTTGTCCCATCCCCAGCGGGCAAATGCGGTGATGCCGCGAGTAATATTCTGTTCGAGATTCACACCGAAACCGTACTTGCGGGTAATGTGCCAGGGATGATTGGTAATATCCGGCGTTGAAACTTGCCCATCTTCAAACTGGGCAACGGCGTCGCGGTAGATGCCCATGTTAGCGTAGTTTGTGTAGGCCAATATGCGCACAACACCGGATTTCTTCGGGATGATTCCGTGGCGCAACTCATATTCCCAATTTTCCGCATGCGCTTGCCATGGTTTCCAAACCAGATCGATGCCGTTAGATACTTTCGGCATGAGTGCTTCTGCGAAGCGAAATCCCCAATTGCGATCTTCGTAGTCGGCCACAAAACCGACCGTGTAGCCGCGGGTATCGGCGGCGTAGTCCCAGGCGCCGTTGTTGTCGATCGACCAGTTCGTAAATTGGTAGTGGGTGTCGGAGCCGACGGAATTGAGATCAAAAAAATCGGGCATGCTGAATTTGCCGAAGCGGATTTCCAAACGGCGGCGCGGCAGTTCGTCGAACAAAGAAAGGTAGCTACGTTGGTTTTCAACTTTGTCTTTGCTTAAAGCAAAGACTTTGTGGATCATGCCGCGCCCAAGATACGGCGCCTTGCTTAGGGAGGGATTTCGAACGATATCGAGATCGGTATTGCCGGCCAATCCAAAACCCAGGCTCAGCGCTGAACCACCGGCTTCTTCGACATCCACCAGAATCTCAGTGGAATTATTCAGGCGCACACCTGTGTAGAGCGTCAGGACGCGCGAAGTCGCTTTTTCATAGCTCGGCATCAAACTGTGCACACCGCTGTAAGCGGCGGAAAATTCCGGGTGCGTTTGGAAAATAAAGTTCGCCGAGCCGGAGAGCCAGAATCGGGTGCTAGTGAAGTGCGGAAAGATGGTCTCGGGGTCAGGGTCACTCGTAGAATCGGCAGCATCCTCGGCCGCAACTACAGCCAGGCTGTTGTTCGACGTGGGGGCGTCCGGTTGCTGGGCATGAACCGGGATGGAGAAAGCCGCGACCGTCAGCCACAGCGCACATAGCAGTATTCTCAAATCTTTAGTCATTGCTTTCTGGCGTTGTTTTTCGCTGATTGGCATTGGCTCGACAGGTTAGATCAATCAATTAGCTATAGTTAACATAAAGACCCATTCCACCGATGAATGGGCGCGATGCTCGAAATTACCCTTCTTTCATTAAGGGATGGTTACAAGCCGAGGAAAGAAGCTCCCGCGCGGGTTCTCGCTTGTCTTTATAGCATACTGCGGTATAGTATAGTCAATAACAAAAACGAGCTCTTCATGGCCCACACTCTGCGAGAAAAAGAAAAACTTGCCCTCCGCGTTCGGCGCATTCGCGGCCAGGTTGAAGCCATCGAGCGCGCCTTAACGGAAGAGAAGGACTGCGGCGATGTACTGCAACTTATAACCGCGGCGCGCGGCGCGATGAATGGTCTGATGGCCGAACTCGTCGAAGACCACGTTCGGTTCCATGTACTCGACTCCGCCCGGAAGCCTACACCGGAGCAAGCAATGGCCGCCGATGAATTGGTGGAGATTGTCCGATCGTATCTGAAGTAGCCGGGATAACAACGCCACAAAAATATAAGGACAGCTCGGAGCCCCCCGAAGCTGTCCTATCTTTCCCTCCCGGTTAGAAGGGCAGTTACTGTGTGTAGAGTAACGATCCCGTATTTCAGGCTGATTGCCAAATTGTGAATTTATTGTGAAATTGTCAGGGCTGGCCCGACGGAGTTAATCCCGGCGCTATCTCCGGAGATACCGTCGGTTCGCATGATCTGCCATAAGCCCTGCCCTCTGCTATATTCTTTCTTCACTTATTTTTCCGTGCCATCTATCGTGTCGGAGAAGCTCTTGCCTCGCAAGACTGAGATTTCACGTCAACTTCAAGAGCGTGCAGAGAAGTTCATACCCGGCGGCGTCAACTCTCCGGTACGAGCTTTTCGTTCCGTTGGCGGAGATCCGCCGTTCATCGTTCGTGGCAGCGGCTCGCATCTCTGGGACGCAGACGGCAATGAATTCATTGATTACATCGGTTCGTGGGGGCCATTGATTCTCGGCCACGCGTTCCCCGCGGTCGTTGAGGCCATTTGGAACGCGGCTGAAAATGGCGCCAGCTTCGGAGCTTCAACGCCAATGGAAGCCGACCTCGCTGAGGTCGTCATTTCTGCTTTTCCGCACATGGACAAAGTCCGCTTCGTGAGTTCCGGCACCGAAGCGACCATGTCAGCCATTCGCTTGGCGCGCGCCTACACGAAGCGCAAATATATTATTAAATTCGAAGGCTGCTACCACGGCCACGCCGATGCGCTCCTAGTGAAGGCAGGCTCCGGGGTTGCGACGCTTGGAATTCCGGGCTCAGCGGGTGTCCCGGAAGAATTTATTCAGTTCACCATCGCGCTGCCGTTCAACAATATTTCTGCTGTCGAGCAGGCGTTCAAGAAATATCCTCATCAAATCGCGTGCGTAATTCTTGAACCCGTCGTGGGCAACATGGGATGCGTGCCCGCTTCCGGCGATTATCTCGCGGCGTTGCGCTTGCTCACGGCACGCGAACACGCTGTGTTGATTTTCGATGAAGTGATGACCGGCTTTCGTCTGGCTTTTGGCGGGGCGCAGGAAATATATGGCATCACGCCGGATTTAACGACGATGGGAAAAATTATTGGCGGAGGATTGCCGGTCGGCGCTTATGGCGGCCCGTCAGAAATTATGAACATGGTCGCGCCGCTCGGCCCGATGTATCAGGCCGGAACGTTGTCAGGAAATCCCCTCGCCATGGCCGCGGGGTTGGCCACGCTGAAACATCTGCGGGATCACAAAACCGAAATTTATCCGAAGCTGGAAAAACTCAGCGCTGAATTGGTAAGTGGGGTTTCTGCTGCGGGAAAAGAGGCAGGGATTCCCGTCACGGCCAATCGAGTCGGCTCCATGTTCACGTGGTTCTTCACTCAAGGCCCGGTCACGGATTGGTTATCGGCCTCGAAGTGCGACACGGAAGCTTTTGGGCGCTTCTTCCGCTCGATGCTCGATCGGGGGATATTCCTGCCGCCATCACAATATGAAGCAGCGTTCATGAGCGTCGCGCATACGGATGAGGACATTAAGAAAACCATCGCTGCGGCCAAGCAAGCGTTCGCGGACTCAAAGGCTTGATTTTGTGTTGTGTGCAAAAAGGACTCGCCGCAGCGAGTCCTTTTTGTGGCGAAGTTGAATTTTCTTCGGATCAGGTTTAGAACAGCGCTGTCGGTCTCCGCTTCCAGGTCTTGCCTTTTTCTTTCGCGATTTTCTCAACGTCGGCGACATAGGCGCCGGTCTGTGTGAGAACGTGATGCAAATCGTTGCCGACGCTGATGAAGGTAAATCCTTTTTCAAGGAATTCGCCGACGCGTGATGTGCCAAACAAGAACAATCCCAGAATCACATTGTTCTTGCGGGCGTGGTCAATCAATTTTTGCGTGGCGGCGTTCAGTTCCGGTGATGTGTACATGTGGGGAAATTCATATTTTTCATACAGCCCCATCGACATGCACAAATCGTTCTGACCGAGAAACAAAATATCCACGCCGGGCACTGCGGCGATCTCAGCGATATTTTCGATACACGACGCGGTTTCGACTTGCAGCGCGACAATGCCCTCTTTGTTGTAATTGCCGGCGTAGCCAAGCAACCCGGCTTTGTTCATGCTGCGCTGCGGAAAATATACCGACCGCGTACCAGCCGTGGGATATTTCATGCAACTTACGGCCTGGCGCGCTTCGTCGGCAGTATTGATATAAGGAACGAGTACGCCATCCGCGCCCAAATCGAGCGATTGCTGAATTCCGGGGCGATCGTCATATCCGCCGACGCGTACCAGTGACTTCGCGCCGCCATTGGAGATTCCGGAAAGCATCGCCGAAAGTTTTTCGTAGTTCATTGGCCCATGCTGGGTATCAACCAGAAGCCAGTCGTAGCCGCTGAACGAAAGCTGCTCGGCAATTGTGGGACTGTGCGAGTTCACAAAAATTCCCAGTTTAGGTTGTCCCTGCCGCAATTGATTCTTGAATTCTGCTCCGCTGACGCTTTCGGCCATGATGATCTCCTTTGAAGAATTGCGTAGTTAGTGTACCTGCGAAGAATGGAATCTGGACATGCACGGAAGGATTTTTTCCGCGAAGAAATGACCGGAGGGCAACCCAACGGTCACACCCGCAACTCGACTACCGTCGCTCCGCCACCGCCCTCGTTTTGCTCGGCTTCTTTCACGACTTCCACGTGAGGATGTTTCTGCAAGTACTGACGTAAGGCCTTTCGCAAAATACCCATGCCGCTGCCATGGACGACACGGACTCGGGGCAATCCTGCCAAGAACGCCCGATCCACGAATTTCTCGACTTCGCTGGTGGCCTCATCCACCGTGCGCCCAATCACGTTGATTTCCGACGGCGCATTCTGTTCTTCTCGGCCCAGCGATACGGAAATTCCTCGCGCTCGCGCTGCCTGCACCGGAGTGACGCCGTCTGCCACACCGCGCCCGACGACTTCTGCGATATCGTCGCGAGCAATTCTCATCTTCATCGCGCCGATTTCAACTTCAAAATGATGGTCGTCGATTTTACGGGTGACGCGTGCGGCGCGGCCCATGGACTTGAGCTTTACGGTATCGCCCTCGGTGACATGCTTTGCGAGTTGAGGCTGTGCATGAGGATCATCGCGATCCGCGCCGGTGCTGTGCGCGACAATGGTCGAATCGAACTGTTCACGGAAATCCCGCCGCAGTTTGGAAATGCGCCGCTCGGCGTCTTTTGAAATTTTCTGTGCGGCAGCGCGATCTTGAATGGCATTGACCGCTTCGCGCGCGTGGTATTCAAAGTCGCGCAGCAGAATTTCCAACTTTTTTTCCATTTCTTTGGTTTTGGCCTGCTGTTCTTTTTTCCCGTCGGAGGCGAGTCGCAGTCTTTCTCGTTCGACTTCTTCTTCGCTCTTTCTTAGGCGAAAGCGCTCGGCCTCCGCTTGCCGCAAATCTTCGTGCAGGCGATCAAGAAAATGCCCAACGTCCCGCGCCTGCGTGCCCAATCGACTTCTCGCTGAGGCGATGATCTCAGAATTAAGTCCGAGTCTTTGAGCGATATTGATTCCCGCGGAAGCGCCGGGTATGCCGACTTTCAATTCATAGGTTGGCTGCAAAGTCGTCTCATCGAATCCCACGGAGGCGTTCACCACGCCCGGCGTATTTGCGCCATAAACTTTGAGCGACGTGTGGTGCGTCGAAATGACAGTGATGCATCCAATGTGATGAAAATATTCGGCAATTGCAACTGCCAGCGCGGCGCCTTCCTCCGGATCGGTCGCCGACCCTAGTTCGTCGAGCAGCACCAATGATTCCGTTTTCGCGGTTCGGGATATGAAATCAATGTTGGTGACGTGCGCAGAAAACGTCGAAAGATTCTGCTCAATGGACTGATAATCACCGATGTCAGCCAATACTGCATCGAATACCGGTAAATCAGCCCGATCAGCAGGGACCGGAATTCCGGCCTGCGCCATGAGAGCCACCAAGCCAATCGTTTTCAGTGTGACAGTTTTTCCGCCCGTGTTCGGTCCAGTTATAACGAGCTCTCGCCGCTTGCCCTCGAGCTCAACGCTCATGGGAACAGCATGTTTGCCTTTCGCTTTGAGATTGCGCTCAAGCAGGGGATGCCGGGCATTGCGCAGAATTAGAGCGCCGTTTTCTGAAAACTTGACTGCAATACAATCGAAATCTTCCGCATATCTTGCCTTCGCAAACTGCAATTCAAGTTCAGCCAGGATCTCTACCGCTGCCAGAATCTCTTCTCTTCGTTCGCCGATCTTGCGCGTCATCTCGACCAATATGCGATGAATCTCCGCTTGTTCTTCATCGAACAGCCGCACTAAATCATTGTTCTGTTCAATCGTCTCCAGCGGCTCAACGTAAACTGTCTGTCCGCTCGAACTCGCCCCGTGCACCACGCCTTGCACGCGCCGTTTGTGTTCTACTTTCACCGGAATCACAAACCGCTCTCCGCGGATCGAGACGAGTTCATCCTGAACGGCGCCACCCTCGGCCAGTTTGCGCAGATATCCGCGTAATGATTCCTGGATTGAACGCCGCTGTTTCTCAATCTCCCGTCGAATCCTCGCCAGCTCGGGCGAAGCATTGTCTTCGAGTGTTCCATCGGGCGCAATTTTGTTTCGCAAGCTTCGCAGCAATTCGCCAAAGTCGTGAACGCCTGTACTTAGCGCATTCACGGAGACCCATTCTTGTTTCATCGCGGCTGGCGGATTTTTTGTGATCTCACGCCATTCCTCCGCACGGTCCATTACCAGCAGGACATCGCGAATCTCTTCTGTCTCCAATGCCGCGCCTGCGATGCCAGACTTCTCCACGATTTCTGCAATGTCGAGCAAACCCGCAAAATCAAACCGTCCGCCAACTCGCCGAAATTCGCGCAGTTCGCTCGTCAGCTGGTGCTGATTTTCAATCCATGAGGGATCGGCAGAAGGCTTGAGATTCGAAACGCGGTCCCGGCCGAGGGGCGAAGACGTATATCCCCGCAGCAAATCAAGCAATCCGTCGAATTCCAGCACCCTTGCGCTGGTGTGGGTGAGCCAGGCAGTCATCGCTTTCAATCTTATAAGCATGTAGGGGCAGGTGTCCTCACCTGTCCGGTCGAGCGCAGTTCGGCAGAAAACTGTAAAATCTCTCTATGGCGTTCCCCATCACGCGCCTTCGCCGTCTCCGCCGGACTGAATCTTTGCGTTCGCTCGTCCGCGAAACTCGCCTCACGCCCGAATCTTTCGTCTATCCCCTGTTTGTTTGCCCCGGCAAAGGCATCCGCAAGGAAGTCCGCTCTATGCCCGGCGTGTTCAATCTTTCCCTTGACGAAGCCGTCAAAGAAGCGCTCGAAACGCATGCGCTCGGCATTCCTGCCGTCATCCTTTTCGGACTTCCTGAGAAAAAAGACGACGTCGCCACCGGAGCATGGTCGGACGATGGAATAGTCCAGCAAGCCACGCGAGCGATTAAACGCGAGGTGCCAGATCTTCTGGTTATCGGTGACGTCTGCCTCTGCGAATACATGTCGCACGGCCATTGCGGGGTGGTTCGCGAAAGCGGCACACACTCTTTGGGTGCAGCAGCTGCGCCTCCGGTTTCAACCACATTTGAAATTGACAACGACGCGTCGCTCGACATTCTCGCCCGTACTTCGGTCTCGCTTGCTCGGGCTGGCGCGGACATCGTCGCCCCTTCCGACATGATGGATGGCCGAGTCGCGGCGATTCGCAAAGCGCTGGATGAAGCGAGCCTGACCGACACGCCGATTCTTTCGTATGCGGCAAAATTTGCGTCGGGGTTTTACGGGCCTTTCCGCGAAGCTGCCGACTCCACGCCGCAATTCGGCGACCGCCGTTCTTATCAGATGGATGGAGCGAATGTCCGCGAAGCCCTGCGCGAGATCGCGCTCGACGTCGAAGAGGGTGCGGACATGATTATGGTCAAGCCTGCGCTGCCCTATCTCGATATTATTGCGGCAGCCCGAGCGCGCTTTGATCTGCCGCTGGCTGCGTATCAGGTGTCCGGCGAATACGCGATGATCGAAGCTGCCGCTCGCAACAACTGGATTGACCGCGATCGCGTCATGATGGAGTCGTTGATTTCTATTCGCCGCGCCGGGGCGAGCATCATTCTGACGTACTACGCGAAGGAAGCGGCGAGATTGCTGGGATAAGCTGCTCTTTAGGGATATTTGTCATTACGAACCACTTGCAGCCGTGTTCAACGCGGCCAAACCGTGAGGGAGTCTTCTTTCCATCAGACACAAAAGCAGATTCCTACGCACATTCTCGTCGCTACGCGACTACGAATAGCTCGGAATGACAAAATGGTGAGGGCGAGGTAGATCGACTGGCATTCCCCATTCCACTCCGCTTGGTCTAGAATCATAGGTTTGCCATTCATCATCTATATCTAGGTTTATAGAGGAGCACTCCATTGCCTGAAACGATTTATGACGTCGCCATCATCGGCAGCGGCCCCGCTGGATACACCGCTGCCATCCGCGCCGGCCAATATGGCCTGAAAACCGCACTCATCGAAAAAGACTCTTTGCTCGGCGGCACCTGCCTGCACGTCGGCTGCATTCCGACGAAGGCTCTGCTATTCAACGCCGAGCTATGGGACCACCTCAAAGAAGCAAAAGAATACGGCATTGAAGGTGTGGACGCGCGCAAGCTCAACTGGGCTGCCGTGCAAGACCGCCGCGGCAAGATCGTCGCCAAACACGCCAAGGGTCTCGAATTTCTGATGAAGAAGAACAAAGTCGAAACGATCAAAGGTTTCGGCTCGCTTACCGGCCCGGCGAAAAACGGCGTGTTTACAGTGGAGGTGAAAGCGCGCAGACGGCAAACTTCGCAGATCAAAGCAAAAACATATCCTCTTCCACCGGATCCGAAGCTCGCATGATTCCTGGCCTCGAACCAGACGACAAAATTCTTACCAATATTGAAATTCTTTCTTTACGCGATATCCCGAAATCGCTGGTCATCGTGGGCGCGGGCGCGGTCGGCGTCGAATTCGCATCAATCTATAAATCTTTTGGCAGTGAAGTCACGATTCTAGAAATGCTGCCGCGCCTTGTTCCTGTTGAAGATGAAGACGTCTCGAAAGAATTGGCACGCGCTTTCCGCAAACGCGGTATCAATTTCCACACCAGCGCGAAGGTGGACAAAGTCGAAAAAACCAAATCCGGCGTCTCCGTTACTTTCACCGTGGATGGCAAGCAGCAGAAAGTTGACGCCGAAAAAATTCTTATCGCCATTGGCCGCCGTCCCCGCACTGAAAATATTGGGCTCGAAAAAACGAGCATCAAGCCTGATCGAGGTTTCATTAAAGTTGATCCCTGGATGCAGACCTCCGAACCCGGCATTTATGCAATCGGCGACATCGTGCTCGGAACGCCGCAACTGGCGCATGTCGGCTCTATGGAAGGCATGGTTGCGCTGAGCAAAATCGCCGGCAAACCGGGCAAGCCCATCAATCCCAATCACATTCCCGGAGCGACCTATACGCATCCAGAAATCGGCAGTGTGGGCCTCACCGAAGCCAAAGCCCGTGAAGAAGGTTACGACGTGAAGGTGGGCAAGTTTCCCTTCACTGCGAATTCGCGCGCTTCCATCGTCGGCCAGCATGACGGCTTCATCAAAGTTGTTTCCGACGCGAAACATGGCGAGATTCTCGGCGTGCACATCATCGGCCCGCAAGCGACTGAACTGATAGCCGAAGCCGTCACGGCCATGGAACTTGAAGGCACGGTGGAAGATCTTATGTGGACCATCCACGCCCACCCCACGCTGGCTGAAGCTATGCTCGACGCTACCAGCAGCGTTTACGGGATGGCCATCAATATGTAATTTCGTTCGCGTATGGCAGGTCTCCTCGCCTGCCACGGTTTGCAAATATGAAAGTTCGCGATGCTTTGAAAATGCTCCAGGATGACGGTTGGGTACTTAGACTGAACCCGTGGAAGTCATAGACAATACAAGCATCCAACGAAACCGGGGCTGGTAACGGTACCCGGCAAACCCAACGATGACTTGGGGCCAGGTACATTCAATAGTATTCTGAAGCAAGCGGGGCTGAAGCAATGAACCGTTATCTGATTGTTATCGAAAAAACCGTTACAGGATACTCAGCTTATTCTCCTGACCTGGATGGTTGCACCGCTACCGGCGCGACCCGCGAGGAAGTTGAAAGCGAGATGCGAGACGCGATTGCCTTTCATCTGGAAGGGATGGCCCGCGATGGTCAGCCATTGCCCCAACCCCATACTTATTCAGCGCATGTAGGAGTACCCGCGCAGACGCCGTAGTCTGAACCAATTTAATAGGGGCACAGCCATGACCACGCAAGCACCAACCCATACCATTCACGTTAAAGATCTCGTCATTGGACTGCGCCAGTTCTCGGAATCCGATTTCCGCACGACTGGACAAGTTCTCGAATTCCTAAAGCACTCACCGGTTTCGCCGGAGTCGATCGAGCCATACCTCACCTGGGATCGCCAGCACTACACTCGCAATCTCATTGAGAAGAATTCGATTTTTGAATTGATGACGATTTGTTGGGACGTCGGCCAGGCCAGTTCCGTGCACAATCACAAAGATCAGAATTGTTGGATGGCCGTGCCCATCGGCCGCCTGAACGTGGAGAACTTTCATCTGGTTTCGCAGGACATCGATAAGGGCGTTTGCAATCTCACTCGTTCAGAGGTCATCGAAATGAACGCGACTCACCCCTGCGCCGTAGATCCCAACGACCCCGTGCACCGCGTCGTCAATCCTCGCGAATTCGATGAGCGCGCCGTCAGCCTGCACGTTTATTCGCGCCCCTTCGATTCTTGCGTGGTGTACTCTCCCGACCAGGGCACCTGCGGAGAAATTAAGCTCCACTACACGACCGAGTACGGCAAACCTTCATCTAACGCCTGACAAAAATTAAATCGCTATCGCTTTGGCATCGCGCGGACTTTAGCTACCCGCGCCCCCTTGGCCGCTCCCGGCCCCGTTCCAGTTGGGGGCTTCTTCATTCCTTCCAGCAAATCCCGGAGAACGGTTGCGTTATTCTGATCTTCATTTTTTGAGGCGAATAACAGCGTCAGACGTTTGCGCTTGTTTGCGAGGTCGTAAAGTTGCTTCAACTCGTCGGCCGCTTCTGGTCGTGTCAATTCTTTCAGATACTTCTTGCGAAACTGGAGCCATCCGTTGGGCGTGGAGTGGAACCAGTGGCGCAAGTCATCTGATGGAGCGAGTTCACGTAACCATGCGTCCAGTGCGGCCCGTTGCTTGCTGACGCCGCGAGGCCACAGCCGGTCAACTAGAACACGCGTCCCGTCAGCTTTTTGCGGTGCTTCGTAAATTCGTTTTACGTTTACTGCCATAGGTCTGCTCTAATATGAAGGATATTGTACGGCGATTCAGGAGCGTGATGGAACGAACGAAATCTTCCCTCATTTTTATTCCCATTTTGGCTCTTCTCTTTCTCTCTGGCTGCAATGCCGAGCTTCGCAAGACCGACGCGCAATTGGGACTCAACCCACAACAGGCCGCCGGCCGGAAAGTTTACGACAACTATTGTGACCGTTGCCACGAGCCCTACTCCACCCGTGGCAAGAAAGGCCCAGGCCTCAAAGGCATCTTCAAGAAGCCTTACTTCCCCGCCAGTGGCATGCCCGCCAACGACGACCGTATGACCGATGTTATTCGCTATGGCCGGGAAAAGATGCCGGGGTTCGGGCAAGTGCTCTCGCAACAGCAGGTCAACGACCTTCTCGCGTATCTGCATACGCTTTAATGGTCGTCAGACACTTATGATATAATGTCTGACAGATGTCCACTCATCGCATCACTATCCGCGTGCCTGAAACTCTCGGCGAGCGCATCCGCAAACGGTCCCGGTCAAAAGGACAAACCGAGTCCGAGCTTGTCCGTGAAGCTCTCGAGAATTACCTCGGCCAGTCGTCCGGCGAGCGTCCAGCCTATGAACTCGCCGAAGAAGCCGGATTGATCGCATGTGTGCCTCGCGGACGCCATGCGCCGCCAAGAGATCTCAGCACTAACCCCCGCCACTTCAAGGGCTTTGGCGAAAGCGGCCAGCGCGACAAATAATCGCGGTAAATAAATATGAAACGCATTCTCGTGGATACAGGTCCGCTCGTCGCCATGCTTTCAGCCGGTGATGAGCACCACGCAGCCTGCGTCGAAGCCTTACGCCACCTCCCCAGCCCGCTGCTTTCTTGCTGGCCGGTCATCACCGAAGCTGCGTGGCTTCTTCGTGCCTACCCGCGCGCCATCCATCAACTCCTGAAGAGCATGGATCACGGCTTCCTTGAATTACCCGCGCTTGCCAGCTCGGAGGGCAAAGGCATCGCCGCCATCATGAAGACATATTCCGATATTCGTCCCCAGCTTGCCGACGCCACACTTGTTTACCTGGCCCATCGTCATGGGATCGACACCATTTTCACCCTCGATCATCGAGACTTCTCCGTGTACCGCTCAGCGAAAAAACGCGCTTTCAAGATTGTGCCGTGACACGCTCCGGTTCACCCGCCCGTTACAATACTGCCGTGCCTCAACCCGACAAGCCCTGGCGCACTTTCACCCGCTGGCAGCGCCTCCAACTTTTTCTCATCGAATGGATCGGCTACCTCACAATCCGCATTCTTGCGTCGACTCTGCGTTATTCCATTTCATGGGAAGATGGCTCAGCTGGCGACCGCGCCGTGCGGCCGGTGATTTATTCCTTCTGGCACTCCTGCATGATCCCTTCGATTTACCTTTGGCGTGAGCAAGGGGGACGCGTCATGAGCAGCGATAGCTTCGACGGTGAATACACGGGCCGCATTATCCGCAAATTCGGATACGTCAAAGTCCGCGGGTCGAGCAGTAAAGGCGCCGTCCGCGCCTTGCTCGGCCTTAAGCGTGAAGTGGACAAGGGTTGGGATGCAGCCTTCACCATTGACGGTCCGCGTGGTCCGCGCCACATCGTCAAGCCCGGCCCCGTCATGCTGGCCCGCCTCACGGGAGCGCCTATGTCCGGCTTCCACGTCGCCCTCGACCGCCCCTGGGTGCTCAATACCTGGGACCGCCTTCAGATTCCCCGGCCCTTTTCTCACGCCCTTCTGCGCGTCAGCCGCTACATCTACGTTCCTCGAGACGCTGACGACGAGGCCATGAAGCATTACGAAGCCGAACTCCAGTCGGCACTGGAACGTGTCGAAGCCTTCGCCGAGGCCAACATCACTAGAGTCGGCACCGAACAATTTCCGTTTCACAAGGCGTGAGATTTAGGATTAGGGTATCGGGAAGGAATGAAGGCAAAAATGAAGGCCGCCGTTCTAACTTCGCCGGGTAAAACATCCGCCCGCCATCTGACAATCGAAGATACTCCGCAGCCCATACCCGCATCCGGTCAGGTTTTGCTTCGCGTTCGGGCCTGCGGCGTGTGCCGGACGGATCTTCACATCGCCGAAGCAGAACTGCCGCCGCTGCGGGCCAACTTAATCCCCGGCCATCAGATAGTCGGCGACGTCCTCGGCGGAGCGACGGCTGAACTTCCTGTGGGTTCACGCGTCGGCGTCTCATGGATTGGCGGAACCGACGGCACTTGCTGGTTCTGCAGGCACAATCAGGAAAATCTCTGCGACAAGCCGACGTTTACTGGTTACTCGGTCAACGGCGGCTATGCTGACTTTGCCATTGCCCGTGCCGATTTTGTTTTTCCTCTGCCGAAAGAACTCGACGATCAGCAAGCCGCGCCGCTACTCTGCGCCGGCATCATCGGCTTTCGCAGCCTGCGCGTGGCCGGAACTGAACCCGGCGAAAAAGTTGGACTCTTTGGTTTCGGCGCATCTGCGCATCTAGCCATCGCAGTCCTGCACTCATGGAATTGCGAGGTTTATGTTTCCACGCGCGGCGCCTCGCACCGCAAGCTCGCCGAATCGCTTGGCGCGAAGTGGGTGGGCGACGAAACTGACAAACCTCCCGTCGAACTCGACCGCGCCGTGACCTTCGCGCCCAGCGGAGATGTCGTTCTCGGCGCGCTCTCCAGCCTGCGCAAAGGCGGAGTCGTCGCCATCAACGCCATCCATCTCGACCGCATGCCTGAGTTCGACTACGACAAACTGCTTTGGGGCGAGCGCCAGATTCGCAGCGTCGCCAATATGACGCGGCAGGACGCTCGCGATTTTCTCAGCCTCGCAGCGAAAATCAATCTCCGCCCCAAAGTGACAATTTTTTCTTTAGATCAGGCCAACGAAGCCTTGGACGCCGTGAAGCGCGATGCGATTGATGGCGCGGCTGTGATTGTTCCGTAGGTTCCATTCTCCCCTACCCCCTCCGCCCCGAATCTTCTACAATAGAGATTCCCCTAAATTATGGCCTCTACTTCTACAGCTGCCTTCACTCCAGAAGTCATCCGCGAGCATGGGCTGACGCTCGACGAGTACGAAAAGATTAAGTCGCTGCTGGGCGGACGCGAGCCCACCCGCACCGAGCTTGGCATTTTCAGCGTGATGTGGAGCGAGCACTGCTCCTACAAATCGTCGCGCGTGCATTTGAAACGGCTGCCTACGCGCAGCAAGCGCGTGCTTCAGGGGCCGGGCGAGAATGCGGGCATTATCGACATCGGTGATGGATGGGCCTGCGCTTTCAAGATTGAGTCACACAATCATCCCTCGTTTATTGAGCCGTTTCAGGGAGCGGCCACCGGGGTCGGCGGCATTCTGCGCGATATTTTCACCATGGGCGCGAGGCCGGTCGCGGTGATGGATTCGCTGCGGTTTGGGCCCATCACGCCTACCGCCGGGATCTCGCAAAAAGACATTCATAAGAACCACTCCGTTATGGAAGGCGTCATCAGCGGCGTGGCGTCTTACGGAAATTGCTTCGGCGTCCCCAACCTTGGCGGGGAGACGAAGTTTGAGCCCTGCTACTCCGGCAATCCCCTGGTCAACGCTTTTGCTTTGGGATTGGTTCGGCGCGACGAGATTTTCTACGCCAAGGCCGCTGGCGTGGGCAATCCCGTGATTTACGTCGGCTCCAAGACCGGACGCGACGGCATCCACGGCGCAACCATGGCCAGCGAAGAGTTCAGCGAAGCGTCCGAAGCCAAGCGGCCCAACGTGCAGGTCGGCGATCCGTTTATGGAAAAGCTGCTGCTCGAAGCCTGCCTTGAAGCGATGCAAACCGGCGCCATTGTTGGCATTCAAGACATGGGCGCGGCGGGCCTGACCTGCTCGACTTGCGAGATGGGAGCGCGCGGCCGCGTTGGCCTCGAAATCGAACTCGACCGCGTTCCGCAACGCGAGACCGGCATGAATCCCTACGAAATCATGCTGAGCGAGTCGCAGGAACGCATGCTGCTGGTCGCGCAAAAAGGCCGCGAAGCCGAAGTGTTTCGAGTTTTTGAAAAATGGGGACTCGATGCCGTCGAAATCGGCCACGTCATCGCCGAAGACACCATGCGCGTGCTGGAGCACGGCAAAGTTGTGGCCGAAATTCCCAACCCCGCGCTCACCGACGATGCTCCGGTATATAGGCGCCCGATGGAACGCTGGGAACCAAATATCCCGCGTGAGAAGCCAGCGGACATTTCGTTCAAATCATCCGGCGATTTCACCCCCGAACTCAAGCAGCTTCTGTCCAGCCCGAATATTTGCAGCAAGCGCTGGGTCTGGCAACAGTACGACCACATGGTGCAGACGAACACGGTCGAAGCGCCGGGCGCGGGCGATGCCGGTGTCATTCGCATCAAAGGAGCAAAGTTCGGCCTGGCCATGGCCCTCGATGGCAACAGCCGCTGGTGTTATCTCGATCCCAAACTCGGCGCCATGCACGCCGTCGCCGAAGCCACGCGCAATGTGGCTTGCGCTGGTGGCGTTCCAGTCGGCGCCACGAATTGCCTAAACTTCGGCAATCCTGAGAAGCCGCACATTATGTGGCAATTTTCTCAGGCGATTGACGGCATCACCAAAGCTTGCGAAGAGCTGGACGTGCCCATCACCGGCGGCAATGTCAGCCTCTACAACGAAACCCTGGGCGAGGGGATCTATCCCACACCGGTCATGGGAATCGTCGGAATCATTGAAGACGTCGCGAAAGCGGTGCGTCCGAGTTTCAAAGAAGCGAACCGGGCAATTGTTCTTCTCAGTGCCTCCGAAAGTGGCGACGCTACCGACGCCGAAATCGAATTCGGGTCTTCGGAATACGCGAAAGAAATTCTCGGCTCGCTCTGGGGATTTCCGCCCGCCCTCGAACTCGAGCGCGAGGCCGCGTTGCAGAAAGCCATCATCGAGATGGCGCAGGCGGATGTGCTCGATTCCGCCCACGATATCGCGGAAGGCGGCATCGCCGTCACCCTGGCCGAATGCGCGTTTGAAAAGGGCATCGGCTTTCAGGTCAACCTCCCGGCCCTCGATTTTCCCGCTGAATCTGTGCTTTTTGGCGAGGACGCCAGCCGCATTATCGTCTCTTGCGACCCGCAGCACCTCGGGCGAATCAAATCTATTGCTGCGAAGCACGGACTCTTCGCCGATCAAGTTGGGCAAACAGTTGCCGGGCAAGCGGAAATCCGGCTGGATGGCAAAGTCGCGATCGCCGCCAAAGTTTCCGAACTACGCAGCGCGTACGAAGGTGTGATCGAACGGATTCTGAAATCCGATCCTGAGCTGGTCGAGGCATGAACATGCTGACTGACAAGTTCCACGACGAATGTGGCGTAGTCGCGATCTACCAGAACCCGGAAGCGGAGAAGCTCGCCTATCTGGGCCTGCATGCACTTCAACATCGCGGCCAGGAGTCTGCCGGCATCGTTACGTCCGACGGCATGACCTTGCGCATGCATAAAGAAATGGGCCTGGTCGCCGACATCTTCACGCAGGAAACTTTGTGGAAGATTCGCGGCACGCTCGCCATCGGCCACACCCGCTATTCAACTGCGGGAGATTCATCCCTGCTCAACGCCCAGCCCATCATGGTGCAATCGAACAAGGGCTCCATGGCGCTGGCGCACAACGGAAATCTGGTCAACGCCCAGGAACTTCGCGCAAAGATGGAAGCGCAAGGGTCGATTTTTCAGACCAATAGCGACACAGAAGTCATTGTTCACCTCATTGCGCAATCGAAGGAGCAGACTCTGCCTGAAGCCATGGCCGACGCGCTCCGCCGCGTCGAAGGCGCATTTTCGCTGGTCATGATCAGCCCTGACAGAATTTTTGCCGCACGTGACCCGCGCGGATTCCGTCCGCTAGCTATGGGCAGAATTCCCGCTGCCGACGGCCTGAAGCAAGATACCATCGTCTTCGCCTCGGAAACTTGTGCGTTCGACTTGATCGGCGCGACCTACGAACGCGACGTGAAGCCGGGAGAACTTGTCATCGTTGGCCCGGAAGGCGTGTCGTCGCGCTTCTATGCTCCGGCGCTGGCGCAGTCGAGCTGCATTTTCGAGCACGTATATTTTTCGCGTCCCGACAGTCGAGTGTTCGGCCGGCCCGTGCAGGAGAGCCGCGAAGCACTCGGTCGCCAGCTTGCTCGTGAAGCTCCCGTCGAAGCCGATGTAGTCGTGCCCGTTCCCGACTCCGGCGTAACCGCCGCCATCGGATACGCCGCCGAAAGCGGCATCCCGTTTCGCTTTGCACTTATCCGCAATCATTACGTGGGCAGGACGTTTATCGAACCGCGGCAGACAGTCCGTGATTTCGGTGTGAAACTTAAACTCAATCCGGTGCGCAGCCTGCTCGAAGGCAAGCGCGTCGTGCTCGTGGACGACTCCATCGTGCGAGGCACCACCAGCAAAAAGATTGTCCGCATGATTCGCCAGGCCGGAGCCAAAGAAGTGCACATGCGCATCTCCTGTCCGCCGACGATTTCCCCATGCTTCTATGGCGTGGACACTCCTTCAAAAAAAGAGCTGATCGCAGCCAACAAAACCATTGAAGAGATTCGAGAATTCACCGGCGCGGATTCACTCGCCTATCTGTCGGTGGATGGGCTCAAGCGCGCTTGCGCCGATGGCGAGAAAACCAACTACTGCACAGCTTGTTACACCGGCAAGTATCCCACCAACTGGGTTGACGTGGATGAAATTCAGCCAGCCGTGGCCAAGAGCTAGGCAAAACCTTGTCGATGCTTCCATCGATCTCTCGGCTGGTCCTCGCTTGTTCTTTTCTCGCGCCGCTATTCGGTCAAACAGCACCGCAAGCCGCCAAACCGGTGCCGCCAACCGACCGGCGCATAATGCTTGATGTCCAGGCCACCGACAAATCAGGCCATCCGCTGCGCGGTCTGCAAGCGCAGGACTTCACCATCCTCGACGACAAAGAGCCGCGCAAAATCGCCTTGTTTCAAACTGTCGATGCTAGCTCTTCGGTTCTGCCGGTCGAAATCGTTTTAGTCATCGATGCTGTGAACACACCGTTGAGCGCGATCGCCTATGAGCGCGATGAAGCCAAGCGATTTCTTCTTGAGAATGGCGGGAAGCTTGCCCTTCCGGTTTCACTGGTCTTCTTTACGGATCACGCAACGGAGACGGGCGCGCCGTCTCGCGACGGCAGTGCATTGGCAAAGCAACTCGATCAATATGAAATCGGCTTGCGTACGAGCACCCGCTCACAAGGCCTCTACGGGGCAACAGACCGCTATTCCCTATCCATGCACGCGCTGGACGCCATGATTGCCTACGAGCAGCGTCGCCCCGGCCGAAAACTGATGGTCTGGTTTAGCGACGGATGGGCGCTGCTCTCCGGCGTGAATGTTCAGCCTTCGCAGAAGGAAGAGCAGGGCATATTCGCACGCATCGTTGCCATTTCGACCCGGCTCAGGGACGCGCGCATAACCCTTTACCAGATAGCGCCATACGGTTCAGAAGCCGCAGGCTCGTTGCGCAGCTCCTACTACGAGGAATTTCTGAAGGGAGTAAAGTCTGCGAACCAGTCTGTGTACGGCAATCTTGGCTTGCCCGTGCTCGCGGTGCAATCAGGTGGCCGTGTCTTCAATACCACGAATGATTTAACGGGCGCACTCGCGAGTTGCGCGTCCGATGCCGATTATTTCTACGTTATCGGCTTCGATACTTTCCCCGCCGACGACCCCAACGAGTACCACGCGCTCCAAATCAAGGTTGACAAATCCGGCAGCAAAGCGCGCACCCGCACCGGTTATTACAACCAGAAGTAAGTTTCATAGCCCCGTCTTCTCCGCGCTACTCCTTGTGGATGATTGCCAGGCCGCCGGGCGTGCCCCCTCCGTTGAGGGGCGCAACGGCCGTCAGCGCTCCAGAGCTATTGATGGTAAAGGTGAAAATGCTGGTCGATGTGCCACTCGTCACGAAAAGCAAAGAGCTTGATGCATTGATGGCCAGATTGTCCGGATTGGGCGAGGCTGCAAATGGGCTTCCCCCGATCGCAGTCAGTGCTCCGCTCGAACCATCTATGGTGAACGCAGAGATGTCATTGCCGCCAAAGTCGGCAGAATATAGATATTTTCCCGACGGATCGACGATTGCGGCGATGGGCTGACTGCCGACCGTAAAGGGCGTACCGGGAATTTGCGAGAGAACTCCTGTCGAATCGAACGAGTAGGCAAAAATCGAACTGAGTGGGCTCGTCGTCCCCGCCAATGGAACGTACAAGAAGCTGCCTTTCGGACTAACCGCCAAGTTCGTTGGTCCGCCATTTACTGTGGTCGTGAAAGGCGAGCCAGTCACGGGTGTCAATACGCCCGTGCTCGAATCAATAGAAAATCCCGAAACGCTGCCAAGGACCGACTGATTATTGCTGGCATAGAGAAACGCACCCGCAGCATCGACGACGATCGCCGAAGGGTAAGTATCGCCAGTATTGAAGGGCGATCCTGCCATCGGCGTAAGCGCTCCATTAGAGCCAATCGTGAAACCAGCAATCTGGTTGTTGTTGGCCTGCGTGACGTAGAGAAACTTACCTAGCGGATCGGATGCCAACCCTTCAGGAGGCGCGGTCAATCCCGCTGTGAATGGCGATCCCGTAATGGCCGTCAAAGCCCCAGTCTGCGTGTTCGCGGAGTATCCGTAGACAGAGTCGTCGGTGCCGTTAGCGTCGGAGACATAGATAAAATCAGTCGATGTCGCAACCATGCCGGCGGGTATCAGTGGCCCTGTTGCTGGTGACGGCGTCGAGACTACTGTGCCCGTCGTCGAATCGACTTCAAAAATCGTAACTTGATTTGCATTGGCTTCGTAGACGTAATCGGAAGTCGAACCAGGAGTGCAGCTTGTGCACGGCGGCGTGGGCCCGGAGCCACTGCCTCCGCAGGCGCCAAGGGCGAGAATCAGGGGGAATATACCAACGGTCACGGTGTGCCAGAGCAAATTTGCGGTTTTTCTGAACTCGAATTCGACGCGCACGGAAGGCTCCTGTTCGGTACGACAAAATTCTACACCTGAGCGACGCCTGCAACGGGAGCTCGGTCGAGCCAGTCCTCTGTAGCCCGCCGCTTCTCCTGAAGGCGCGAAAGTGGTAGCATCTGAGGTTTTCCGCGGTATGCGGGTCAAAGGAGAGCACTGGTGAAAGTCTATACAGGGGAAAACATTCGCAACATTGCCGTAGTGGGTCACGGACACGCCGGAAAAACTTCTCTGGTTTCGGCGATGCTGTTCACATCGGGCGCGGCGCAACGAATGGGGCGGGTGGATGATGGCTCGTCAACCACCGACTATGACGAAGAAGAAATCGCGCGGAAGATGTCCATCGGCGCGAGCATGGCCTACGTCGAGTGGCAAGGAACGAAGATCAATTTCATAGATACTCCAGGCTTCAATATGTTCGTGCACGAGGCCAAGCTGGCTTTGCCAGTCGTGGATGCGGCAGTGGTGGTGGTGGATGGCGTGGCCGGCGTCGAAGTGGTCACCGAGCGAGTTTGGAGCTATTGCGAAGAATATAGAACGCCGCGGCTTATCGTCGTAAACCGCATGGATCGCGACCGCGCAGATTCGGAGCGCGTGCTGGAGTCGCTGACAAAAGCGTTTGGGCGGGACGTGATTCCGCTGGAGCTGCCGATTGGAAAAGAAAAGAATTTTCGAGGCGTCGTCGATTTGGTGCGAATGAAGGCTTACGCCTACGATCTCGGCGGAAACGGCAAAGGCAAAGAAACAGAAATCCCCGCGGACATGGCTGCTCGCGTGAAAGAAGCGCACGAAATGCTGGTCGAGTTGGTAGCCGAGGGCAACGACGCACTGATGGAAGAATTTTTCGAGAAAGGAACCATCCCGGAAGAAGACTTAATTCCGGCGCTGCACAATGCCATCCGTGAGGACAAGATTTTTCCCGTGATTTTTAGTTCCGGGTTGGGGAACATCGGCGCTGATCGCGTAATGGACTTCATCGTGGATTACACGCCTGCTCCATCGGAGCACGAGTGGGTGCAAGGCGAAGCGGCGCCTTCGGGCAACGGCGATGCTCCCAAGCGACACGAGACCGACGCCGAACCGGTGTCTTTATACGTGTTCAAGACAGTGTCAGATGCGTTCTCCGGGCGCATTTCCTATTTCAAAGTATTTTCTGGCGTGGTGAAGAACGATGCGACACTCCAAAATTACGCGCGTAACACGCCAGAAAAGCTCGCACATATTTCCATCATGCAGGGGAAAACCGCTGTTCCCGTCACCGAGTTGCACGCGGGCGATATTGGCGCGGTGGCGAAGTTGAAAGACACGTTGACGGGTGATTCGCTCGGAGATAAATCTGCGCCGATTACATATCCTCGCGTGAAGCTGCCCGAGCCGGCAATTACGTTTGCCATCGAACCGAAGACACGCGCCGACGAAGATAAGCTCGGCAACGGCGTTCATAAATTGATGGAAGAAGATGCCATGTTGCGCTTTTTCCGCGATCCGCAGACCAAAGAATTTTTGATTGCAGGAACGGGGCAGCAGCACATTGAAGTCGTGGTCTCGAAACTGAAGAAGCGTTATCACACCGAAGTTGTGTTGAAAGCGCCGAAAGTGCCCTATCGCGAGACCATTCGCGGCAAAGCTGACGTACAGGGCAAACACAAGAAACAGACCGGCGGTCACGGGCAGTACGGCGATTGCAAAATCAAAATGGAGCCGTTGGCGCGCGGCGGCGGCTTCGAGTTCGTCAATGATATTTTCGGCGGCGCGGTGCCGAAGAATTACATTCCGGCTATTGAAAAAGGGATTGTCGAAACTGCGCAACGCGGATTTTTGGCTGGCTTTCCCGTGGTGGACTTCCGCGTCACCTTATACGACGGCTCCTACCACGACGTAGATTCCAACGAATTGTCGTTCAAGATGGCGGGACGCATTGCCTTCCGCAAAGCCATGGAAACGGCCAAACCGACGCTGCTCGAGCCTGTGATGGCGGTTGAAATCACTGTGCCGGACGACTTTGCCGGAGCGATTATGGGCGATCTCAACAGCCGGCGCGGCCGCATCCAGGGAATGGACAACAAAGGCGGCAATACCATTATCAAAGCCGAAGTGCCTATGTCCGAAATGCTGACTTACGGCGTTGACCTGACTTCCATGACGCAGGGCCGCGGCAGCTTCAACATGGAGATGAACCACTACGACGTTGTGCCCGCCTTGTTGCAGGAAAAGATTGTGGAGAAGGCGAAAGCGGAGCGAGGAGAGGTAAAGGAAGAAGAGGAGTAAGTAGTTACAAATGCCGATTCTTCAGAGTTGTACTCTAATTGCCCCGCCAGACTTCTATGTCGGTCGGCAAGAAATCTGTTCCCTTGGCTAAAATCAGTTCGTCAAAACATTTCGCCAACGCATATACAAAACAATCTCCGAAGTTAAGGCCAGCGGCATGACGGCCTTTGCCATACCTGCGCCAGGCGGCGCGGGCAACTTCTGCTTGTTCGGAATCCACGGGAATAATTTCGATATTCACTCGCAACAGAAATAAATCAAGCTCGCGGCCCGCTGCATCGCCAAGCCGCGATTCGAGGACGATCCCGATTTCGAGCACCGTTGCCGCAGAAACAAACCGAGTCTCTGCATCGCGCATGGCATTAAGAAAGATCGTACGCTCGGGTTCGCCCAGAAAAATCGCTGCGATGGCTGAAGTGTCAATCACCATCAGCGCGGCAGGCCGTTCTCGTCATAGCCGAGAATTTCATCATCGCTGCGCGTGTCGAGCCGCGGCAATGCATCCACTCTGCGCAACAATTCATCGACTTGATCGGCGGACGTATCTTTGCGCCGCCTGGATTTGAGCCGTTCCCAGCGTTCCTCGAGCGATTTCTTGATCGCTTCGGTCAGAGATTCTCCGGTTGCGTCCGCCACCCGTCGCGCGAGGCGTTCCGTGGCATCATTCTTGATACTGAGGGGCACGGTATAATTATATACTATATATATATTTATGCAATATCCAGAGTGGAATTAGTGTTTCCCCCTCCGTGCTAATATCGCGCCAGTGGCTAGCTTAAGGAACACCCCGAATCTTCCACAAGACCGCGAGCGCATTGTCTCCGCGGCGCCAGTGGAAGACGATTCGTCTTTTGAACTGAAGCTGCGCCCGCAACGACTGAACGAATTCATCGGACAGAACAAAGTCAAAGAAAATCTTGCCGTCGCCATCGAAGCCGCAAAGTCGCGCGGCGAGGCCCTCGATCATGTGCTGCTCTATGGCCCGCCGGGCCTAGGCAAGACCACGCTGGCAACAATTATTGCCAATGAACTCGGTGTGCCCTTTCAACAGACTTCCGGCCCGACCCTGCAAATCAAGGGCGATTTGACGGCAATCCTCACTAATGTGCGTGAGAAGCAGGTCTTGTTCATCGATGAAGTGCACCGGCTTCAGCCTGTGCTCGAAGAGCTGCTTTATTCCGCGCTCGAAGACTACAAGCTCGACATCATGATTGGGCAAGGCCCGGCGGCCCGCACCCACACGATGGACATAAAGCCATTCACGTTTATAGGCGCAACTACCCGGGCGGGTTTGCTTTCTTCGCCCCTGCGTTCTCGTTTTGGCATTGTTTTGCGGCTGGAGTTTTACACGCATGAAGATTTGCAGGTGATTGTGGAACGCTCGGCGGAAATTTTAGGCGTTGCGATAGACAAGCCCGGAGCACTTGAAATTGCCAGCCGATCCCGTGGCACTCCGAGAATTGCGAATCGCCTGTTGCGGCGTGTGCGGGATTACGCGCAAGTCCGCGGCGCTGGAAAGATTGATCTGCCTACGGCGCAGGCGGCACTCAAGATGCTTGAAGTAGATAAGTATGGCTTCGACGAAGTCGACCGCAAGCTCCTGCTCACGATTATTGAGAAATACCAAGGCGGTCCCGTAGGCGTGAACACGCTGGCGGCGGCTTTGGCCGAAGAACCCGATGCCATCGAAGAAATCTATGAGCCATTTTTGATTCAGATCGGCTTCCTAAATCGCACGCCGCGCGGCCGAGTTGCCACACAACTCGCGTATGAACATTTCGGCATCACGCCGAATCGCAGACAGAGTTCGTTGTTCTAGAATAGGTAGCACGAGCATGATCAGACAACTTACGGCCATTATCGAGCGCGAGGGCAATGGGTATGTTTCTCTCTGCCCGGAGCTCGACGTTGCCAGCCAGGGCGATACGATTGAATCCGCGCGCAATAATTTGCAGGAAGCAGTCGAGTTGTTTTTAGAGACTGCCGACCCTAGCGAGATTCAACGGCGCAGGCATTCCGAAGTTTTCGTCACCCGGCTAGAGGTAGAGATTGGGTAGGCTGCGCGTTCTGTCCGGACGTGAAGTCTGCAAGATCCTTGCCCAAAATGGCTTTACTGAGGTTCGCAGCAAGGGCAGCCACATTCTCATGCAAACGCGGATCCAGGGTTCCACCATCGCCGTGCCAGTCCCCGACCACGGTGAGCTTCGCATCGGAACTCTAAGTTCCATTATCCGGCAATCTCAGCCACCGCGTTCTCTATTCGAGGCAGCATGATTGCCCATCTCCGCGGGAAGCTTTTATCCAAACATCCGAACCAGGCGATCGTCGAAACTAACGGCGTCGGCTACGACATTGTCATCAGCGTGCCGACTTATTCCGATTTACCAGGTGCGGGCAGTGAAGTCGCATTGCACATACATACTCACGTCCGCGAAGATCAAATCGCCTTGTACGGATTTCTGCATCCGGCCGAGAAGCAACTCTTCGAGAAACTTATTACCGTCAGCGGAATTGGCCCGAAGCTGGCAATTACCATCCTCAGCGGCATGGCCGCGGATGCCATGGCCGCTGCCATTCGCAGCAATGATATTGCTCGGCTTACAAAAATTCCCGGTATTGGAAAAAAGACCGCCGAGCGGATGGTATTGGAGCTGCGCGATAAACTTCCCACCCCGACGAGCGCAACTGTCCTTCCCACGCTGAGCGCCGTGGAAGATGACGTCCTATCTGCGCTGCTTAATCTGGGATATCAGCGCGCCGCGGCCGAAAAAGCTCTGGAAAAAGCTCCCAAGAACAGCCAATCTTTTGATGTAATTTTTCGGGAGGCACTTGCCGCGTTAACGCGCTAGATCTGGCTATTTCCCGCGGTTTGCGCTTTTTTCTCATCCTGCTTCGTCTCGGGAGACGCCAGCACAACGCGGTTGCGTCCGCCTTGTTTCGCCGCATAAAGGCTGGTATCGGCGGCTTTCATCAGCCCATCACGTTCTAATCCGTTCTCCGGATACGTCGCTATGCCCGCGCTGATCGTGACCTTGCGCGGCAAACCTGGAAATTGCCAGCGCTCTAACAATGCTCGCAGTTTCTCGGCCACACCCGCCGCATGTTGCGGATTCGTCTGCGACAACAGAATGGCAAATTCCTCGCCTCCGTAACGGCAGACCACATCAAATTTTCGCAGCTGATCGTGCAGTAATGACGCCACTTGCCGGAGAACTTCGTCGCCCAGCATGTGCCCAAATTCATCATTCAGGTCTTTGAAGTGGTCAATATCAATCATGATAATCGACATGCCCGCGTTGAAGCGCTGCGCGCGTTCCAGTTCCTCAGCCATCCGGAGTTCAAAAAAACGCCGATTGAAAATGCCGGTCAACCCATCCCGATATGCAAGTTGCTTCACCCGCTCCACATAGTAAGTATTCTGGATTGCGGTCGCGCAAATATCTGCCACGGACTCCAGCGGAGGCAAATCGGTCGGCTGAAACTTGCCCGCTTCGTCACTGTGAAGCAGCAGCACGCCAAAAATCTGCCCAAATGAAACCAGAGGCGCACACATCAGCGAGCGCGTTTCCTCGTATAGTTCGGCCTCCTTCACGTCATTTTGAATCAGGGTTTCGCCCGCCGCCAGCGACTGTCCCCACACGCCCTCACGAGCACGGAACCGATTCCCCGATCCTGCGCGGGCCGTCAGCTTTCCATTCGCCGCCCGGAGCACAAGGTCTTCCCCATCGCTCTCCTTGAGCAGTACCGAAACGTGACCCACGCTAAAGGAATAGCGAATCAAGTGGCAAACTTTGCTCAGCAGTTGTTCAAGATCAAGAACCGCCGTCGTTTGCTGTGCGATAGCGGCGATCGCTTCCATTTGCGATGCGCGGCGGCGCTCCAAGGAATACAATCGCGCATTTTGCACCGCCATCGAGGCTTGAGCAGAAAAAAGCTCTAACAGTTGAATCGTCTCGGGATTGAAATAGTCGAGGGTTTCACTCTGGCAATCAAGCACGCCTACAACTTCTCCGCGCACAACCATCGGAATCGCCACTTCCGATCGCGTTCGTTCAAAGGTCTTGATGTAGTTTGGATCCTTGCTAACATCGGGAACATATACAGGCTTCTTCAGCAGCGCAGCCACGCCTGTAATCCCGCAACCGATCGGCACCCGTAAATTTTCAGCCCCCGCATCGCAACCGATCTGCGAGCGTATCCACAAGTCTTGTTTTTCCGGATCCACAAGAAAAATCAATACGTTGCGCAGGTGAAAGTGCTGCCCCGCGATGGCAAGAATTTGCCGCAGCACTTCATCCAGGTCGAGCGTGGAAAGCACGGCCTGGCTCGCTTCGTAAAGGAGGGCAGTTTTAGGCATACACCAAACCCTAGACTAGCCTCTAGTCGTACCGTTACCCAGATTCCTAAAGTAACGGCCAACTCCTCCTGATACCATCCGTAACTGGATCCCTTGGCCGCATGAAGCTTGAGCCCACAACCTCAGTTCAATACCTCAAAGGCATTGGGCCGCGCCTTGCCGAGGTTCTGGCCGCAAAAGGCCTGCACACCGTCGACGACCTGCTTCACTACTTGCCTTTCCGTTACGAAGATCGACTGAACCCTCGCGGAATCAGTGAGTTACGAGCAGGAGAGATGGCCACGGTAATCGCCGAAGTTCGCAATTCGGGACTCTTTCGCACCCGCCGGATGCCCATTTTCCAGATGACGGCCGGACAAGGCCGGGCGAAGCTCAAATGCCTCTGGTTCAACGCCGCTTATTTGAAAGACCGCTTTCAGCCGGGGCAACTCGTCGCGCTTTACGGCAAAGTCGAACAGGACCGCAGCGGCGAACTGCAGTTGATGCAGCCCCAATTTGAGGTCATCTCGGAGGCCGAGGATGTCGTCGAAGGCAGCTCGGGCGACGCTTCGGAGCGCAAGATTGCCGAGTCGTTGGAAATCGGCCGCATTGTGCCCATCTACGAAACTGCAGGCCAAGGCAAGCTCACATCGCGGTGGTTTCGCCGCATCATTCATAGCGCCTTGCAACAACTTCCGCCCAATCCAACTGACGCGATTCCATCTGCGGTACGTTCACGCTTGGGATTGATTTCCCATGATGAAGCATTGCGCACGGTACATTGGCCAGAACCGGGTGAAAGTTTCGACGACCTGCAATCGTCGCGCACGCCCGCGCATGTTCGCCTGATTTTCGAAGAGCTTTTCTTTTTAGAGCTTGGGCTGGAACTGAAACGCCGCGAGCAAAAAGCTCAGACCGGAATTCCCTTTCAGCTGCATGACGCAGTCCGTGCTGCGATCAAGAAGATTTTGCCCTTCCACCCCACTGGAGCGCAGAAGCGCGCGCTCAAAGAAATTGCAGCCGACATGGCGAAGGCTTCCCCTATGCGACGCCTTCTGCAAGGCGACGTTGGCTCCGGCAAAACCATCGTCGCCTTCGAAGCGGCCATCATTGCCATGGAAAATGGTCATCAGGTCGCGCTCATGGCGCCCACCGAAATTCTGGCGCAGCAGCATTATTTCTCTGCGCGTCAGATTTTGGAGCCGGCAGGTTATCGCGTCGTTCTCCTGACTGGTTCGCTCGAAGAGGACCGC
Source organism: Terriglobia bacterium (assembly GCA_963702965.1). Lineage (GTDB taxonomy): Bacteria > Acidobacteriota > Terriglobia > Terriglobales > Acidobacteriaceae > JAJPHW01. The sequence goes on along the minus strand of OY969776.1, from coordinate 726,987 downwards.
AAGCGCGAAATCCGCCGCCACATCGCGCAAGGCAGCGCACAGCTCGTCATCGGCACTCATGCGCTGATCGAGCAAAAAGTTGAATTCGACAAACTCGGCCTCGTCGTCGTGGATGAGCAACACCGCTTCGGCGTCTTGCAGCGTTTCAAGCTCATGAAAAAATCCGCCGAACCCGACGTTCTGGTCATGACCGCGACACCCATTCCCCGCACGCTAGCGCTCACGCTATACGGCGACCTCGACATCAGCGTGATTGACGAATTGCCGCCCGGCCGCACCCCTATCATCACGCGCCGCGTCTCCGACGACGAATCTCCAAAAGTCTGGGAATTTGTCCGCAAGCAGGTTGCAGCCGGACACCAAGCCTACATCGTCTATCCCGTAATTGAGGAGAACGAAGAGAACGAGATCAAGGCCGCCCTCAAAATGTACAAAGAACTGAGCGGCAAGACCTTCGCCGATCTCAAAGTCGGCCTGCTCCATGGCCGTCTCGCGGGAGATCTGAAAGAGCAGGTCATGCGGATGTTTCAAAAAGGCGACCTCGACATTCTGGTCGCAACCACCGTGATTGAAGTCGGTGTGGATGTTGCCAATGCGACGGTCATGGTCATCGAACACGCAGAACGTTTTGGCCTGGCGCAATTGCACCAACTTCGCGGTCGCATCGGCCGTGGCGCGGCCAAGTCCTATTGCATTCTCATGACCGGCGGCAAAGTTTCTGAAGACGGGGAACGCCGCCTCGATGCGTTAGTCCGCACCAACGACGGATTCCAACTCGCCGAACTTGACCTCGAACTGCGCGGCCCCGGCGAATTCTTCGGCACTCGCCAGGCCGGGATGCCGAGTTTTCAGGTGGCCAGCCTCATCCGCGACCGGCAGTTAATCGAGGTCGCCAAGCGCGAAGCGGCTGCTGTTCTGGCCGGGCCAAACAAAGAAATCTCTAGAGAAGAAATCGACCGCGCGCTACGCCAAATGCGGGCAAAATGGCACAAAACCTATGGCTTGGTCGAAGTCGGCTAACCCAAAATAAATATCGAGAGCCTCTTCCCAAGCTCCACGGTTCTAGCGCAAATGCCCGATTTCCACATGCAAATCTTCGAGCGCATGCACCCTACTTACCCCCCGTCCCCCGCCCCTTGTCCTCCATCATCACTCTTCTCAAAATTCGGTTGATGCGGGTCTGGTAACCGTGGCCTTTGGACTTGAGCCAGTCCACGACTTCGTTGTCCACGCGCAATGATATCTGCCGCTTGCGCGGACGGTTCCAGCGTGACTCCGCTCCCACCTTGCCATCCGTCAGCAACATGAGATCTTCCTCAATCGAGGCTCGCAAATCGCCAATTACTCCTGGCTTGGGCCGCCTCTTTCGGCGGCTCGCCGTTCTAATTGTGCCTTTCCGCGGTGCGGTCTTCTTCGTGCTAGCCTTCTTGACCTTTGTTTTCTTAGGTTTGACTGTCATGACGCTATTGTATAGTCGAAACTGACATGACGATGTGTTCCTTGCGGAACATTAGTCAAAATTTCCCGCGGAGAAACGCCTCGCCTTCCCAAGCGGCTGCCCCCAATCCCGGCAATGGAGTATGATTTTGCTTAATTGGGCTGTCGTGCGTAGGCAGCCGCGTTGATGTGACTTTATGAAAGAATTTTTCCTCTCCGAGTGTATTCAGCAAGAAAACAAAATCATTACTTCCAGCTTTGTCGTGGTCTCGAAGCAGGTCAAACCCAAGAAAACCGGCGAGCCTTATCTGGCCCTCACCCTGGGCGACCGCTCCGGACAAATCGAAGCCAAGATGTGGGACAACGTTGAGGACTCTCTCAATGCGTTCGAGCAGGATGACTTCATAAAAATCAAAGGCTTGCTGAATAAGTACAAGAACCGCTTTCAGATCACGATTCACAAGCTGCGCCGCCTCGGCGATTCAGAAATCGACTACTCGGATTTCCTGCCCAAGACTACGAAAGACATCGGTGAACTCTGGCAGACGCTCGCCGGCTTTGTGGCCTCATTCCAGAATCCGCATCTCAAGGCGCTGCTCGAGTCCTTCATGGCCGATCCTGAGATCGCGGAAGCCTACCGCAATGCCCCTGCCGCAAAGACTTTGCACCACGCATACATCGGCGGCTTGCTCGATCACGTCGTTTCGCTTTGCCGCTCCTGCGATTTGATGTGCCGGAACTATCCGCAACTCAATCGGGATTTGCTGCTGACCGGCGCTTTTCTGCACGACATCGGCAAGATTCATGAGCTCACTTACAGCCGGTCGTTCTCCTATACAACCAAAGGCCAATTGCTCGGGCACATGATCATCGAACTCGAGATGTTGCAGGCCAAGCTGGCCCGCTTGCCCGATTTTCCCGACGAACTGAAGACATTGATCGAGCACCTCATCATCAGCCATCACGGGCAGTACGATTTCGGTTCGCCCAAGCTGCCCATGTTTCCCGAGGCGCTCGTCTTGCATTATCTCGATGATCTCGATTCGAAAATGGAAGCCATGCGTGCTCACTTCGAGCGCGACTCAGGCGCGAGCGGGGGATGGACTGGATACAACGCTTCACTCGCCCGCCCTCTCCTCAATACCGCGAAGTTTCTGGAAACACGCAAACCATCAGCCGAAGCTTCGACTTCTGAAAATCAAGCGCAACCGGAAGCGACGACTCCCGTTTCGTCTTCGGGAAGTGACTTTCCCGAAGAATGAAATGGGTCATTCGTGATTGCACCCACCCACGCTTTCTGGTAAACATGACCCACAGAGCAAAACCTGCGAATCTAGCAACGCACAAGATCACGCAACGCACAACATCACGGAGGAAACTATGCGAACGCGATACACGGCATTGATGATGATGCTTGGGCTCTTTCTATCGCTCCTGCTGCTTGGGTGCAACAAGAACCAGCCTGCCGCTGACAACACCACGACGGACAACAACGCCGCTGCGGCTACCACGCCCGCCCCAGCCATGGCTCCGGCGCCCACTCCGGCTGAAGCGCCCAAAGAAGTACGGAAAGAACCGCCACCGCCGCTCGTCGTTCCTGCCGGAACCACTCTTACAATTAGCCTTGGGTCTGCGATCGGTTCCAAGATTAGCCAGGCGGGGCAGAGTTTTTCAGGCACATTGTCCAACGCGATTACGGTGGATGGTAGAACGGCGATTCCTGCTGGGGCAGCCGTTACCGGCGTCGTCACGGATGCCAAGCCGCTCGGACGTTTCGCCGGTGGCGCGAGCTTGTCAGCCAAACTGACTTCCATCAATATCAAAGGGGTGGACACGGCCATCGAGACCTCGGCTATGACTGATACGGCAAAAGGCAAAGGCAAGCGCACGGCCGTGATGGCGGGCGGCGGCGCAGCTCTGGGCGCTCTTATCGGCGGCCTCGCTGGCGGCGGTAAAGGCGCGGCTATCGGCGCAGTTGCCGGCGGCGGTGCGGGTACAGGCGGCGCGGCGTTCACCGGCAACAAAGATATCGTCATTCCGGCGGAGTCCGCGCTCAGCTTCAAGCTGGAGCAGTCATTGACCGTCAGGCGATAGAAAATAACATTGTCATCCTGAGCGAGCGCCCTTTTTGCGCGAGTCGAAGGATCTGAGCGGGCCGCGCGCAAAGCATCGCGCGTTTGGCCCGCTTCCTAATTTCACTCCCATGCTCGACTTCTCCCGTTTCCGCGCGTTCACTTTCGACTGCTACGGCACTCTCATCGATTGGGAAACGGGAATCTTCTCCGCCCTGCGCCCGATTCTTGCTGGGCATGATAAAGAAATTGCTGATGACGAATTGCTGCGGCTCTACGGCGAACTTGAAGCCGAAGCGGAGGCCGGCGAATATCGTTCCTACCGCGAAATCCTGCAAGAAGTCGTGAAGGGATTCGGCCAGCGGCTGCGCTTCAACCCTTCGGCCTCTGAAATTTCATCTCTACCTGATTCCGTTGGCCGATGGCAGCCATTTCCGGATACAGTCGCCGCCTTGCAACGCTTGCAATCGAAATTTCGCCTCAGCATTATTTCGAACATTGACGACGACATTTTTGCCGCTACCTCTCGGCTGCTGGAAGTGAAGTTTGATGTGGTTACGACCGCACAACAAGCACGAGCGTACAAGCCTTCGCTGAAGATTTTCGAACTTGCGGAAAACAAACTTGCCCTTGCGCGCGAGCAATGGCTTCATGTCGGCCAGAGCATTTACCACGACGTAGTTCCCGCGCAATGTCTCGGCATCTCAACTGTCTGGATCAATCGCCCATCGCCGCGTCCCTGCGCGGGTGCAGCGAAAGCCGCATCTGCTGAGCCTGACCTCGAACTGCCGAACCTCAAAGCCCTCGCCGATCTAGCGGTACACGCCAACTTGTCATCCTGAGCGAAGGCGCGAATCGACGCACTTAAGATGGCAGAGAGCCTGGCCTGAGCTGTAGGCGAAGGCCGCGTTTGGCCCGCTTCCATTTCAATTGCTTATAATCAATCATGCCGACTTTTGCCCCGGTTGACGAACAACTCGCCTACATAAAAAAAGGCTCCGCGGAAATCATCCGCGAGAGCGACCTCCGCGCCAAGCTCGAAAAATCGCGCGCCGCGGGCAAGCCTCTGCGCGTAAAGGCGGGCTTCGATCCCACTGCGCCCGACCTTCATCTCGGCCACACCGTGCTTCTTCGCAAGCTCAAACATTTTCAGGACCTCGGCCACACGGTTATTTTTCTTATCGGCGACTTCACTGGCATGATCGGCGACCCGACCGGGCGCTCCGCCACACGCCCGCCTCTCACCCCCGAAGAAATCATGCGCAACGCCAAAACTTACATGGCGCAGGTGTACAAAATTCTCGATGCGCACAAGACTGAAACTCGCTTCAATAGCGAGTGGTTCAACAAAGTCACTTCTGCTGACTGGATTCGCCTCGCTGCCAAATTCACCGTCTCGCAAATGCTCGAGCGCGAAGATTTTCACAAGCGCTTTCAGGAAGAAAAGCCCATCGCCCTGCATGAACTGCTTTATCCGCTGGCCCAGGGATACGATTCGGTTGCGCTTCAAGCCGATGTCGAGTTGGGCGGCACCGACCAGAAGTTCAATTTGCTGGTTGGACGTGAAATGCAGCGCAGCTTCGAGCAGGAATCACAAGTCGTGCTTACCATGCCGATTCTCGAAGGCCTCGACGGCGTCCAGAAAATGTCGAAGTCCCTGGGCAATGCCGTTGGCATTCAGGAGCCGCCGCTCGAAATGTACGGCAAGCTCATGTCCATTTCCGACGAAATGATGTGGAGATATTATGAACTCCTCACTGACATCCAACTGCCCGATATTGAAAAGATGAAGCGCGACTTGCATCCCATGCAGGCCAAGAAAGATCTGGCCCAGCGCATCGTGGCTGATTTTCATTCTGCCGAGGCTGCGCAGAAGGCCGCGGAAGATTGGGCCAAGCAGTTCCAAAAAGATGAAGTGCCGGAGAGTGCCGAAGAGATTTCTATCGCTCTTGACGAAATCGGGGGGCACATCGTTGACACCGAGCGCGGCCCCGCTGCAACACTAAGAGCCGATCGACTCTTGATCAGATGTGGGCTCGCGAGTTCTGCGACGGATGCAGCGAGAAAAATAAAGCAAGGTTCAGTAAAAATCGAGGATCACATACTCAAAGAGCCCTACTTCACACAGACCGCCGCATCTCCAATGAGGTTACCGTTAAAAGTCGGCAAGCAGTTACGAATCGCAATCATTAGCTGGTGACTAGCTCGTCTAGAGACGACCGTCCTTGGCAGCTCGACTGCGAACTTGTCTGAGATTTGTTAGTCTCTTCCTCGCATGCGCGCCGCCGCTATTGTCGGGCCGGGAATTTCGTCTCGATATCTAGAAAAATTCAAAGCCAGTAACAACGTAGATTGGATTTCTGGACTACTAGGCCAATCTTCGAACGCCGACGCCATCGTGATTTTCGGCGGCGACGGCACCATCCATCGCCATCTCGCCCAATTGGTCGAATTGCAGCTTCCTGTATTAATTGTCCCTTGCGGCAGCGGCAATGACTTCGCCCGTGCTTTGGATTTGCGTAGCATTCACGATGCTCACGACGCATGGCAAAAATTCATTCGGGCTCAAAGCAATGTACAGAAGATCGATCTCGGCGTGATCTGCGATGACAACAATGCCCGTTATTACTTCTGCTGCGCTGGAGGCGTCGGTCTCGATGGCGAAATCGCCCACCGCGCGAACGCGCTGCCGCGCTGGCTCCGCGCCCATGGGGGCTATGCACTCAGCCTGATACCTGCGCTCGTGAATTTCGTGCCGATGTCGATAAACATCGACTCTACGAGCTTGCCGGCAACACGTCCGATCATCGTCGCTGTCTTCGCCAATACTCCCTACTACGGCGGCGGCATGAAGATTGCTCCTCACGCCCGCCTCGACGACGGCAAACTGGATCTCTGTGTCATCGCAGACATGGCAAAACTCAAACTTCTTACCATGTTCCCGACGATTTATTCCGGGAAACATCTGAAAATTTCTCAGGTCGAATACACGCAAACTCCGGGTTTTAGGTTGGCGACTTACGTTCCGCACGCGGTTTACGCTGATGGCGAATACGTTTGTGACACGCCAATCGAAGTCAGCATCGCCCCCAAAGTCTTGCCCGTGATTGTCCGGTAAGTCTTTGAGAGTGCTAAACTACCGCCAATATGGAAAACTCCACAGAACCGCGGCGTTCCCGCACCTGGCTTTGGATCCTTATCGGTGGCGGCGCATTTTTTCTTTTCGTACTGGCTGTCTTTACGCTCGTCTATCTCACCATGCACGCCGGTCAAACTTCGGCCATGACTTTCGGCGACAAAATCGGCGTGGTCGATCTCGAAGGGGTCATCCTCGATTCCAAGCCGATTGTTCAACAGCTCAAGCAATTTGCCGACGACGATTCGGTCAAAGCCATCATCATTCGCGTCAATTCTCCCGGCGGCGGTGTCGCGGCTTCTGAGGAAATTTATCGCGCGGTCAAACGCATTCGCGACCAGAAGAAAAAACTCATCGTCGCCTCCATCAGCACCGTAGGCGCCAGCGGAGCCTATTACGTTTCCTCCGCGACGAACAAAATCTATGCCGATAACGGCAGCGTGGTGGGTTCCATTGGGGTCATTTCGGAATGGGTCAATTATGGCGATTTGCTCAAATGGGCCAAGCTCAAGCCCGAAGTTCTCACAGTAGGCAAATTCAAGGATACCGGCGACCCCTCACGCGACATGACGCCCGAGGAGCGCGCCTACCTGCAGTCTCTGATTGACAACATGTATGGTCAGTTTGTGCAGGCGGTCGCCGATGGCCGGCACGCGAAAGCCTCTGATATTAAAGCAATTGCAGACGGACGCGTATGGACCGGCGAACAAGCGCTCGATCTCCATTTGATCGATGGATTGGGCGACTACCAGACCGCCGTGGATGAAACTGCGAAAGCCGTCGGCATCAAAGGCGAGCCCACACTTGTGCATCCTGAAAAAGACCGCAAGACAGTGCTCGATTTGCTATTTGGCGACGTTTCGCAGTGGCTGCCGAGCAAGGAAAAGATCCTGGACCAACAACAATTGGGTTTTTACTATTTATGGAAGTAGAACCCGCAGCGTGAAATATTTGGGGTAGCACTTGCGTACAACCCCTGAAATTTGAGAAGGTTATGTGACGGCACGGCAAATTATGGGTCCCGCGCAGGCAAGGCTTTTTGGGGTAAAGCCTTCACTTGACGCCATCCCGCAGCAGGGCAGGAGAAAATAGGGCGTATGACAAAAGCTGATCTCATCGAAGAAGTCTCCCGTTTAGCCGAATTGACGCGCAAAGACAGCGAAGTCATTGTGGAAACCATCTTCGGCAGCATCGTGCGTTCCTTGCATGTGGGCGACAAAATCGAAATTCGCGGCTTTGGCAGCTTCCGCACCCGCCAGCGCAAGCCTCGGGTGGGACGCAACCCCAAAACCGGCGAGCGCGTGGAAGTCCCGGCCAAGAAGATTCCCTTCTTCAAGCCCAGTAAAGAATTGAAGGATATGGTAAATGCGGGCAGCACCGAACCGGCGGGCGTTCCCCACACAGCATAAGTGGTTTTATTTGAAGGTCGCGTTGCGCAGCGTTTTCATGTAGAAATTGTCGCGCTGGGCGGAAGAGTTGTGCACGAATTCCAGCACTTTCAACATCTTGTCCCGCTCTTGCCGCGGCAACTCGTTGAACTGCATCGCCACGCCGAAGCCCGGGTCGAAGCGTACGACGGTTCCCTCGACTTTCAAGTCTCCGCCGCCAATGGAAAAACTGATTTGAATCTTCGTTGCCGCAGGGAGCATGGCGGTGGTTTCGAGATAGCACCCTCCCAGGCTGATGTCGGTCAAGCTGCCTAACGCCTGCGTGCTTGACCCGGTCGGAAGGAACTCTATCGTAGTCCGGCACTTCATGCGGGGATAGAGGCGGCGATTGCGTTGTTCGGGCCGCTGCTGCTTTTCCAGATACATACGGCGGTCAGCCTCAGCCAGCAACTTCTCCGCATCCTCGCCATCGGCAGGAAAGCTCGCTTGGCCCACGCAAAGCGACAGAATATCTTCGGAACAGACTTCCCGACCCGACATGCGTGCTAATTCGCCCAGAGTATTGATTTTTTTCCGGATGGCATCTGGGTGCAAGCCCGGAGCCACAATCACGAATTCATCGCCGCCCATCCGCGCCACGTGGTCGTAATCGCGGCAGCTGTCTTTTATGGCCATGGCAAACATGCGCAGTACCCGGTTGCCTTCAAGATGGCCGAAGCGGTCGTTGATCTGCTTGAACCCGTTCAGATCGCAGACCATCACCGTCAACTGCGAGCCGTCGCGCTTGCATCGCGCCACTTCACGGTCAAGCTCCAGAAAGAGTGCCCGCGCATTGGGCAGCCCGGTGAGATAATCCGTCGTTGCTGAACTTTCCGCTTGCTCGTACTTCAAGGCATTCTCTATGGCCAGCGCCATCTTAGAACTCACGGCCTGCAGCACGCGGAGATGATCGGAGGTAAATGCATCCCGCTCGGCATGGTAAAGCGCCAGCACTCCCACCACGCCCTTCAATCCATCCAACGGGATGGCGAGGGCAGACCGCAATGTGCTGTACTTCGAGATGTCGTTCATGTAGCCGGGTTCAACCGAGGGGTTGCCGTTGATGATGGGCTTCCCATTCTGCGCCACCCATCCGGACAAACCTTGCCCCATAGGAATGCGCAGTGACGAGAACAACCGGAAATTTTCTCCGCTTACGTGCACCGGTACCAGTTCCTCGCCTTTGCGCACATAGACTGCGATGGAGTCGAAGGCCACCAGCCGCCTCAACTTCACGGAAAAGACCGAGAGCGTCTCATCCAGGCTCAACGACGAACCCAACTCCTGGCTGAGTTCGAAGAGGGTTTGCGCTTCCTGACGAGCGGCCGCAATCGAGGCCAGGAAATTCGTTTCCGGCACTTGGGCGGGCTTCCCGCTGCTGTTTTCAAATCCAGCCGCCGGCGCCAGGCCGCGTTCGATTTTGGCTTCCGTGGAAAGCTTGGAACCGGTCTCGCCATCCGTGCTGCCGTGGACAATTCTTTCCAGGTCGCGATAGCGCTTTTCCAGCACGGCCACAACTCGGGGATCGAAAGACTTACCCGATTCGCTCACCAAGCGCTTGATTACGTCATCTAGCGGCAGGGCACGGCGGTACTGCCGGTCTGAGGCCATGGCATCGAGAAAATCGACCGCGGAGAGAATGCGCGCGCCAATGGGGATGTTCTCGCCCTTCAAACCGTAGGGATAGCCCGAACCATCCCATTTTTCGTGATGCGCCCGTACGATCGGTACGACCGGATAAGGAAAACGCACCCGCTCCAGAATTTCCGCCCCAACCACCGGGTGGATTTTCATCTTTTCAAATTCTTCCGGGGTTAGCCGTCCGGGCTTGGAAATAATGTGCTCAGGAATGGCCAGTTTGCCGATGTCATGCAGCAATGCCGCCGCGTTCAGGGCTTCCTGTTCCTCGGGCGAAATTTTCAGTTGCTTGGCGACTTCCATCGCATACACACGTACGCGCTGCAAATGATCATGCGTGGTATGGTCTTTAGCTTCAATTGCGAGCGCCAGGGCCTCGATGGTCCGCAGGTGGAGATCGGCCATCTCGTCCATGTGACGTTTTTCGCTCTCCAGTTTGCCCAGGTAAAGCCGGTACGACCAATAGAGAACGTACATGGCGGGCAAGAGCAGCAAGGAACTCTGCCAGTGGTATAGCCGGTTGCACCAGCGAATTCCGAGCGCGATGGCCGCCCCCACAAGGTGATAGGGCAAAGCCCAGAAGTAGCCGCGCCAGACTTCGCGGAAGGGCTTCCACAACCGCAGAGCGGTGCCTGCCGCGCTGGCGGCCGTGTGCACGATAAAGTAAGTTATCGCAGCCGCCAGCAAGGGCAGAGTGGCATTATCCAACTGCCAGCGCGTTTGCGTAAAGTAGAATGCCGCATACGTCACGGTCACGGCGATCGCGTTGAGGCAAACTCGAAACGTAATCTGTAGGGCGCGCCGCCGCGAGCGCTTGGGCAAATGGAGTAAGACAGTAAAGCAACCGAGCGCCAACGTTTCCGCGAAACTCAATTCCAGAACGCCCAGCAAGATAAATAGAAACTCCGCCGGAACCGTGCCTGTGGCCTCGGGCAGGCTGGTCTTCAAGCGCGAAGCCAGGACGGCAATCAGCAGATAACAAAAGAATTGGGCGCTGTCGCGGCTGAAGGGATGGATCGCCGCATACACCAGGATCGCGGTGCCAACGGTAATGACAACACCGCTATACACGACCGCTTGCCGGGGCAGGGTCTTCCAGTCATGCGTACGGCTAGACAATACTCCTCCGAGGGGCGATTGATTCAGCGGGTCGGGAGAATCCCTACTCCACTAATACTAGCTAACAGTCTCTATTACAACGACTTGCGGAGTTTTCGCGGTGACTTCAGTAACCGCCAGGGGGCACGTTGGTGTGTTAGGGAATCTTGGAGTGCTCATTCATAAAACTGCTGTGCGAAACTCCGAAAAGCATCTAAAATCAAATTACTCATGAGTTTGTCTTCGTCTTCGCAGCCCCCGGCGAATAGCGCTTCGGCCCAGACCGAACGCGACATGTATCCCGGGCTGGATTTGCTGCTCCCCGCGGATTTCTTTGAACCGCTCTGGAAATCGCTGGCGGGCAACGTCCGCTACACCTTCGCGCCGCCAAAATTGCCGCCATTGCACCTCACATCCCGGCCGATTGATATTGGACAACTTGCGTCTGACCGGCTCAGCGTGCCGTGGTATCGCTCGATTTTCACCAATATCGGCGACGTTCTCTCGCCTGAAAGTCTTCCACCATTGCAACTCGAATCGCGTCCCGTAGACGTGGGCGAGCTTATCGCCGATCAAATGAGCCATATGTGGTGGACGTCCCTGCTCCGGAATCTCGCTGACGCCGTCGCGCCTGAGCGGCAGCCCGCGTTGCAGCTAACTTCCGCGCCATTCGAAGACGCAAGCATGACCGCAGGCTTTATGCTGCTGCCCCGTTGGTCGTCGGTTATCGAGGGTCCGAAAATCTTCCACCCCGACAAACCTAAGACGACTTATTCCGTGCAGATCCCACAAGCGCCGCCCCGGCTGGATCCCGAAGAAGTCGAATTTGTGCAGGTGCTTCGCGATGAAATGGGCGAACTCAAGAGCGATTTGCGCCGTTCCCGTTTACGTGCGCGTTTGTGGATTGGTTTCGCTGCAGCGGAAATGATTTTTCTTCTTGTCGGGACCTTCTGGCACTGACTTCATCTCGTCTGTAGTCCGGCCAGTTCCTTGCGCACCTGATCGGCGCGCGATCCTTTCGATTCTTCAGCCAGGAAGAGTTGCAGTTGCTGGCGGGCACCATCCATGCGGTTTTCGCTCTCCAGTGCATGCGCCGAAATGTAATGACAAAACATATGCGGCGCGGGCGGCCCGTTGTGCAGACTCAGGCAGGTGGAAACAGCCTGCTCATAGCGCTTATTCAGCAATTCCACGTTCGCCAGCAGGGTCATGGTGGCAGAATCGCCGCCGCCCGCGGCCACGGCTTTATCCAGATTATTCTCGGCCGCGACCATGTCACGCAGCTTGATGGAGAGTTTCGCCAGATTCACATACGCCGCCGCGAAATGCGGATTCAGCTGCACTGCTTTCTCCAGGTTTGCGCGCTCTGCTTGGCGATCGCCCATGCGGCCTACCACCACGCCTAGATTGTTATATGCTTCGGCATATTCAGGAGCGATGGCCAGCGCTTTTTCAAGCTTTTCCTTCGCCTTAGGCCAGTCTTCTTTGGCAATCAGGTTGTTGGCCTTGTCAAAATTTTTCTGTGCGTCGCGCGGAATTTTCAAAGCCGCCGCCGACACCATCGCATCACCGACCGGCGAAGTCGCTGCCTTTTTGTTGGCTGGCTGCACCGAAATAAATTGATGCTGACCTAGTTTTCGTTCATCCACCGCGAATACGGCACTGTCGGTAGTTTGTACGCCGTCACCGGAGACAACAATGTGATAATCGCCCACCGCAATGTTTTGGAATGAAGCCGTGCAGTCACTACTGGTATAAGCGCTCACCGTAGTGGCTCCGCCGGAAGGAACCAGATCCAGCCGCAATTGCTGACGGCAGTTCACGCCGTTCGAATAACTCACGCGGACTTGCACATCACCCGTGTGCTCTTGCGCAAATGAGAATGGGTTGAATACAACAGGAGTGATAAAACAGAGCAAAACCAGAACAGGGCGAGAGAACATGGGCGCTTCCCCGCAGGCGTGGCTGAAAATCGCCATTCGCCAAGTACGGCGAATCCTACTCCCACCGGGAGTGGATAACAATAACTTTTTGCATGTTATGCGAGATTGTTTTGTTGAGAACCCAGTCTCAGCCTGGGTAGCCGCTCGTAATGTAGCTTTCCAGTTCGTGGATCGTTTCAGCTTGGCCGCTGATAATCCACTTGACCAGGTCGCCGATGGAAACCACGCCCACCACGCGTTCCCCCTCCATCACGGGCAGATGCCGGAAGTGATGGTTGGTCATGACCGCCATGCACTCATCCACGGTCGATTGCCGGTTCACAAATACCACGGGGCTGGTCATGATTTCGTGCACCGCGGTATCCTTCGAGGAATGTCCCATCAGGATCACTTTCCGCGCGTAGTCACGCTCCGAGAGAATGCCCACCAGACGGCTATCTGAAAGCACCAGCACCGCGCCGACTCCGTGCTTCGCCATGACTTCGATCGCTTCATACACCGACTGGTTGGGGGCGACAGAAAGCACCTTTCTCTCTTTCTGGCTTAACACTAAATCAATGGGGTCATTGAGTTTCATGGCACACCGCCAAGGGCCGCACATAACGGGCCTAATATTACGAGCCGAATATTACCACTTTGCCGCCACTTTGCAATACACAACTTTTTGCCGCCAGCCGTGTTTTTACTCTCAGAGCCGGAGGTTAAGAACATGAAAAAGACTTTGCTGGTTTTGGCTGGATTAGCGGCCCTGATGGCTTTCACACCTTCCCCGGCACACGCTCGGGTGGTGGTTGGCGTTGCGGTCGGGCCCGTCGCCGTTGGCCCGGTGGTGGTCGGAGGTCCGGTTTACGCCGGCCCCGCTTATGGCCCTGTCTATCCGCGACCGGCTTACGTTTATGGCCGGCCTTGGGGCTATCCGCCGTATCCCTATGCATACGGTCCGCGCTACGTCTATGCACGGCCTTATTGGGGACCGCGCATTTACGCCTACGGCCCGCGTTACTACGGGCCTCGTTATTACGGTCCGCGCTACGGTTATCGCCGCTAGGAATGTAAGAACGAAGCATGCCTGGGAGCACGAAGTAGCAGGAAAGCCCCCGATGCCGAACTTGGCTCGGGGGCTTTCTCATGCCCGGGAACTGCACGGACTGGGGGACCAGCGAATCGCTAGCCTGCTGTCCAATAATTTTTCTTAATGATGGCGGCCAAAATGATCAGAAACGCAAACAGTCGAATAATGAAGGTCCAGGTGCTGCCCTCGGGTGCGCCCTTGAACTCAATAGTGACCGTTCGATTTATCGCCTCAATGCCAAAGGCCAGCGCGAAAGCAAGAAATAAGGAGTCGCGCGTTCGCGTGTAGAACTTCAGGAAGAACAGGCTTGCCGTCAACGAGCCCATCGCAATGACTCCGACCAGGAACGGTTCCAGTTTCATGTCAGTCTCCTTCCCAAATTAGCCCATACAGCAAAAGCATCATCGCAATTGCGGCTGTGGCGAGCCTCCAGAGATACAAATCGACTTCTGGAAAGATCACGAGGTCGATAAAAACCAGGAGGTTCGATGCGGCGAGGGCAAGGAAGCAAAGCGCGCTCCACAGCAGGAGTCTCTTTCTTCCCCTCAGGAACCCTCGCATTAGCAAAACTCCACATGCCAGAGTGACCAGCGTCCCAAGCATGTATACGACTGGAGCCATGGTTATTCCTCCCGATCCTTTGTGAAACGGAAAGCCTTCGCAAACTCCCGCACCGCCGGAGATCCCTTGGCATGGATCATTCTCGAGATGCGAATGATCTCCCGGCGATAGGTGGCATCAAGGGCCTGAACTAATTTGTTTCTGTCTTCGGAGATGGCAGCGTTATAGAAATAACGCTCTGCAAGGTCTGCGTTTTCGCTGGCTAGATTGCGCCGGCGCAAATCCTTTAGAATTTGCCCTGCGTATGCGGGGTCCACATAAAGTGCCTTACCCATCTCACTGGCCGACCACAACTTCGGTTGGTTGCGCCACAAAAGAAGTAGAGCTTCCAGATGAGGAACGCTATCAATCTCATCGAGGACAAATTGATCAACCCGCCGTGCGTGTTCTTTTTCGTCCGTCATCGATATTGCGCTTGTTCACCTCTAAAAGGCGTTGATTTCGTTAGCCCACGGACCATCCGGGTTTGCGGAGCAAGTTTGCGATATCCGCCCACGCCAATTCGACCGTTGGAATAGGGTCATGGAAAGTTTTGGTGGGCCCACTAGGATTTGAACCTAGAACCAACAGATTATGAGTCTGCTGCTCTAACCGTTGAGCTATAGGCCCTTGCTCTAAAGCTAACACGATCAAGAGTTAACACGATCAACGCCCGCAACTGAATGGCGCCCAGCTCTTAAAAATATCGTGAAATGAGATTTTATTTCAAATACGCTGCAATCAGCTTTGCGGTTACCGAATGAGTCTTTTTCCCTGATAGCGAAGTCTTCAGGTTTAACCTGTCTTTATCCACACTCACATCATGAGCTTCAATTGTGCCCTTAGGCACGCAGGTCAAGAATATGACGTAAGTTGCTTCGACAGTTCCCTTAGCCGGAGTATGCGCTCAACTTCGGGGTGCCGAAAAGCTTCGAACCCAGCGCGACAATTTTCGTCGCGCGTCATCGGCTAAAGGCCCGCCACCTGAATTCCAGTCCGCGACACCTCTCGTTCGGCCTTCCAGGGCCACGATTTGGCGCTCGGTCCTCCACGCCGATTACTACAAAGCGAAATCTTCTTGCGAAATACGCAGCAATTCCTTACTCCAAAACGTCGTCGTTCACGCACAATGAAACCAGTGGGCTCGACCATGCTGCCACTTCTGTATACCGGCGACAAGCCCCGCCGGCCTATCGAACGCCGAGGACGGCGAACGGTGGCAGCAATTTATCCAATCTGCCCTGGCTAAAATTTTGCAGCATAACCGGCCTCGTTCAATCTTGATCGCTTGCCATTTATCCTCGGCCTTCGTATCGCCCGCGGAAAGGTCTGCACCGCGCACGGGCTGGCAATCGATGGATCGCATTCCTTTGCCGACAAAAATGGCGGCCCAACGCGATATGCTGCTGCCATGGCAAATCGCGGGCAGCCGCGCGTTCGTTCTCACCGTCTCGCGAACATAAACGACATACTCGCCTTCTATTAACGCTGATTTCGCGAACGAAATTAGTCCAGCCTTCGGCAAACGCAATTCAGCAGTGAGCACTGCCCATCGGCGTGCTTTTCCCCATCTATTTGCCACTTCAAAATTGTCCAGCTTCCCCGTGAAGAGTCATGCCGCTCTTATCTCGCTCCGGCGACGGCATCACCGAAGAGATCGAGACGCAAGTATGGCCCGCAATTGCTGATAACAGTTTCCGCGACCTGGCTCGCCGAATTTCTTTATGTCTGTTTTCGGATTGAATTCAAACGGCTCCTGGAATTCCAGCGGGGCGCCCATAGCGGGCTCGCCGAAAGTCGATCTACATTTCGCCGAAGATCAACGTGTGGCCTCCGCCAGAAAGATGGGTCAATTGCAAGATTCATTGGCAATAATCCATCCGGCCTCCGCGCCATTGGTCCGCTGAATACACAAAATGCGACGTTGGATGATGGGCAAGAGCTCGACGGCCACTCTACGATATGTGCCAAAAAACAAAAACGGCACAGGTCTAAACCCGTGTCGTCCCTGAGTCACCATTCAAATTAAGCTCTACTTGCCGAAGCTGTATCCGATCGAAACGCCGTAGCGCTGTGCATGGAACGAAGAAAAATCATTGTTGCTGGCAGTCAGGTAAAGATGCGCTTCCGGGCGGACGAAAATATTCTTCGTCACGTAGAACCGGATGCCGCCGCCGAAGTGGCCCACAAACTTGGCTTGCGTGTTGTAAGTGGTGCAACCTGCATAGTAGTTGCAGGTGTAGTAATTATTGTAGAAGCGGACATCTTGCACACCGATGCCGCCCAGCACTTCGGCGCTAATTCGCGGGGTCAGGCGGGGCAGCCACATCGCGTTCACATCCCAGAAAAGCGGACGGAACGGCTGATACCCTTGGTAGGTGTTCTGGGTTGCGCGCCAGTAAAATTCTGTCTGCAGGCCGAGCTGCTTGTGTAGCAGGACGTCAAAGCTGAATCCGGGGTAAGTACCGCCGCCAATAGTCTGGGCCGCGTAATTGGTCGAATTCGCCGCGCTCGAACTGGAGGGCGCCGTCAGCGTGCTGACGCCGAAGGCTGCGTCAATCTGCTGGGCCTGCGAGGTCACGGCCATACAGAAAAAAGAGGAAAAATGCCAATAGCGATGCTGCAAATGTCTTGGTTCTCAAGGTGATCCTCCGTAAGGTGTTAATCTAGCAACCCTCAGGGTGAGAAAAAGTTGCGTGGACACACTCTTTCAATTTTTATTTTCAATAGTTTACATCTTTTTACGTTCGGCCCGCCGAACTAGGTCCACATGATTTCGGTCCCAAACTTAGATGCAATAATTCTCGGCGGCGGCGCTGCTGGACTCATGTGCGCCATCGAGGCCGGTCGCCTCGGACGTAAAGTCGCCGTGCTCGAGCGGGCACCGTCGCTGGGCAAGAAGATTCTGATCTCCGGCGGGGGCCGCTGCAATTTCACCAATCTGCACTGCCAGCCAGCAAATTTTCTCTCCGACCAATCCCCACTTCGCCAAATCGGTTCTCGCTCGTTACACTCCGGCAGATTTCATCGCGCTGGTCGAAAAACACGGCATCCCCTACCATGAAAAAACGCTTGGACAACTGTTTTGGCGATCGCTCCGCCCGCGACATTCTCGCCATGCTCGAATCCGAATGTCGCGACGCGCATGTTCAGATTTTCACGAACATCGAAATCACCGAAATTATCCGCGAAACTGGATTTGCCGTTCACACGGCGAATACAAATTTTCGCGCGCCAGCTCTAGTCGTCGCTACTGGGGGCATTTCCATCCCCAAAATGGGAGCTACCGGCTTCGGTTACGACGTTGCCCGCCAATTCGGATTGAAAATCATTCAGCCACGCCCCGCGCTGGTGCCTCTTGTTTTCAATGCCGAAGACAAAGCTGCTTATTGCGACTTGGCCGGAGTCTCCACTGAAGT
The DNA here is from genome assembly GCA_963702965.1 of Terriglobia bacterium. Lineage (GTDB taxonomy): Bacteria > Acidobacteriota > Terriglobia > Terriglobales > Acidobacteriaceae > JAJPHW01. The sequence continues at coordinate 709,145 of OY969776.1, read as the reverse complement.
CGTTGCCTCGTTGGGCCGTCAGCATTTCCGCGAAAAAATGCTCATCACGCACCGCGGATTAAGCGGCCCGGCCATTTTGCAAATTTCGTCTTATTGGACGGCGGAGCAAGCCGCCGGTAAGCGGCCGATTCAAATCGATCTCGCACCCGACAGCGATGTGACCGCTCCTTTGCGGCAAACGACGGTGCGGAATCTGGCGGCTGGAGTCAATGCGCTGCAAGCCGCGCTCCCGGCACGCCTCGCCAATCGCTGGCTCGAATTGCACACCCCGAAGTCATGGACGAACCGCGACTTAACCGATTGGGAGCATGGACTGCATCGCTGGGAGATAGCGCCCGCGGGTACCGAAGGATTCGAGAAAGCAGAAGTCACAGCCGGAGGGGTGGACACGAATGAACTTTCCGCCAAGACACTTGAAAGTAAGAAAGTCCGTGGACTGTATTTCATCGGCGAGGTCGTGGACGTCACCGGCCATCTCGGCGGTTTCAATTTTCAGTGGGCCTGGGCCTCAGGCGCCGCCGCCGGACGGGCGTTGTAAGCTGCGCAGCTCTAACCACTTGTCATTCCGAGCCATTCGCAACCGCGAAGCGGCGAGAATGCGCCAGGAATCTGCTTTTTTAAAAATCTAAATTCGCTTCAGCACTCCCACCACCGCCTCATCCTGTTCCGGAAACACCGTCCGTAAATCGAGCAGCACGCGGCCATCTTCCACCCGCGCGATAATCGGCGGATTCGACTCGCGCAAGCTTTTCATAAATTCATCGGCCGATAAGTCTTTATGCGTCATCGCAATCAATCGCGTCGGCAATGTTGCCGACGGCGCCGCCCCGCCCCCGATCAACGACGCGCCGTCGATCACTTCGGCGGCCAGCTTGGCCGACTGAATTCGCGCCACCATTGCCGCTGCGCGCACGCCAATTTCTTCTTTCGACAAATGCATCATGCGCAGCGCCGGGACCGCAGCATGGTCCGCTTTCACGTAAGCCAGCAGCGTCGCTTCCAGCGCGGCGTAAGTCAGCTTGTCAACGCGCAGTGCGCGAAATAGCGAATTCTTCCGCATGCGTGCAATCAGATCGCTGCGCCCGCTCAATATGCCCGCTTGCGGCCCTCCAAGCAATTTGTCGCCGCTGTAAGAAACTACATCTACGCCCGCGCGCAAACTCTCAAACACGCTCGGCTCGCCGCTTACGCCAATGGTTCGCAAATCAAAAAGCGCGCCGCTACCCAGGTCTTCCATTAGCGGAATCTTATGCTTGCGCGACAGCTCCGCCAGTTCCTCGAGCCGCGGCTGCTCGGTGAATCCGGAAATCTCGAAGTTCGACCGGTGCACGCGCAAAATCAGCCGCGTCTTTTCGTTGATGGCTTTCTCGTAGTCGGCAAGCCGCGTGCGATTCGTCGTGCCCACTTCGCGGAGCGTGGCTAGCGATTTCCCCATCACATCCGGAATGCGGAACGACCCGCCGATTTCGACCAACTCCCCGCGGGAGACGATAACTTCGCCATTTTCCGCGAGCGTATTCAGCGCCAGCAAGACCGCTGCCGCATTGTTGTTCACAACAACCGTTGTTTGTGTGGCTGTCGCTTGTGTAGCGCGGACATTCTTGTCCGCGAGTTCTTTGCCGAATAGCTGGCCGAACAATCTGTCCACATGCCCATCGCGCTTGCCGCGCTCGCCCGACTCCAAATCAAATTCCAGATTGGAATAGCCTCTCGCGGTTTCACGGATGTGCTCAAACACCGCCTCGGCCAGTGGCGCCCGCCCAAGATTGGTGTGGAGAATCACTCCCGTCGCATTGATAACCGGCTGCAACGAATAGCTGAAGGCCACGCGAAGCTGCCGCGCAATCGCCTCTGCCAGGCCATCGAGAGCAAGACTAACTCCATTTGCATCGAGGCTCCCGCTGCTGATTTCGCTCCGCAATTTCGCCAGCACAACTCGGATTGCCTCGGCCACCGCCACTTGCCCATTTCGTGAAATCAATACTGCAATTTCAGGCCGCCGGAGAATCTCATCCACGGACAGCAGCCTGCGTAACAGCTCGGATTGGGAGGAAAGTGCCACCAGCCAAGATTATGGCATGAACCAGGAACGGCCCAACCCTCGAAACTCAGGCCTTCCGCCAGCCTGCGTGACGCCAGTCACGGTCGAGCGTGATGGGTTTCACAGCGTTATCTTGCCGTAAGGCTCACCTTAAATGGACTGGCATTGTGCTCACGGAATCTCAAGGAGATTAATTGCATGCGAATTCTAAAACTCGCAATTGAACTAACGCTATTGGCGGCAATTTCCCTGACCGGCGCGGCGCTGGCTGGAGATGTGAACGGGAAGATTTCGGTATCAGGTTTGAAGTCTACGGCCAATATCGCGGTTTATATTGATACCATTCCCGGGCAAAAATTTGATCCTCCCGCAGCGCATCCAAAAGTTGACCAGCGGAACCTGAAGTTTACACCCCAAATCCTCGTCATCCTGCGAGGCACCACCGTGGACTTTCTCAACAGCGACCACGTCGCGCACAACGTTTATTGGCCATCCGTCAACGGAAACAAGGCCCTGAAGCACAATCTCACCGTCGTATCGCCCGGCCAGATGAAGACCTACCAATTTAACGATCTGGGCGCAGCTCCAATCCTGTGCAATCTTCACATCGAAATGACGGGCCACGTGGTCGTAGTGCCCACGCCATACTTCGCGCTGACTGACAATGGCGGAAGCTTCAGCATAAAGAATGTCCCGCCGGGTACCTACACGCTGAAAACCTGGAGCGAAGACGGCAAACCGGCCACGCAGAAAATCACCGTTACCGATGCCGCGACCAATGTGCAGTTGACCGTGAGCAAGTAGCACGCCGGAGACGCAATGAAAATCAACCGCCTGTGGATCGTCTTGATTGCAGTTCTGCTTACGGCCACACCTTCGTTGTCCGCGCAAACCTCTGTCGTCGCCGATTCGGAGGTCACGCCGGTCAGCGGCGAAAGCTGGATTCACCACTTGCAAAAGCCGTTTAGCGAAACCAGCATGGGCAAGAGCTCCTGGAAGCTGGGCCCATCGCCGGGCGAGGTCTCCAGCTGGCAAATGCATTTGTCGCCCGGTTACGCCACAAAGCTTGTGACGCTGCACGGCTCGGACTTGTATCGCCTGAGTTGCCGCGGATGCCATGGCAAGCTGGGCCTTGGCGCGCCGCCGGAAATCAACGCCATTCCCGGCCCGGTGCAGGCGACTTCGGTCGCAGCCACTATAGAGAAAATGAAGCAGGCCGGCCGCGAGATGAGCCGTGCCGACGCCCACACGATGGCCAAAGACTCAAAGACGCTATTATTGCAGCGCCTCCACTCCGGCGGAGAACAAATGCTGCCACCGACCCTAAACGAAGTGGAAATCCGCTGCCTCGTGCCCTATCTCGAGCAGCTTTCCGATGTGCCGGGGGCGGGCAAGAAACAGATCACCGTTCAGGAATCGCCGGCGCGCATCGGCGAACACATCGTGAAATCCACTTGCCACGTTTGCCACAACGCGGCTGGGCCTAATCCGACTCCTGACCAGATTTTGCAAGGAGATCTCCCGCCGCTAAGCGCAATGCCAAAGAGGCTGGGCCTGCCTGATTTCGTGCGCAAAGTCACCAGCGGTGCGCCCATCATAATGGGATCTCCCGCGACGGCTTATCGGGGCAAGATGCCAGTCTTCAGCTACCTGAGCCAGGATGAAGCGGCCGCGGTTTACATTTATTTGCTACGCTACCCGCCGCAGCCTTAAGCCTGTCAGCCGACTAGCAAGGTGTAATGGTACCGCCGCGTCTCCACTGCGCAAGGACGCAGCTTCAAATTCCGGTCGCTGCTCCAGCCCCTAGAACAGCCCGAACTTTTTCTTCTTCTTGAGCTGCTTCGCGTTGGGATCTTTGGCTGCGGTCTCGATGGGTTGCGTTTCGTTGGGGCTGGCGCCCGTGTCCACGTATCCGGCTCTGATGTCAATGAATGAATCTTCGCGCAGCTTTTCAAGGTAAGCGCGCAACGCGGGTTGCAGCTTCTGCATGTAAAGCGCGTCCTGCACTCGCCCTTCGACTTCAGACAGTGCAGGAATTCCCGGCTGCTGATGTGCCGTTACTTTCAGGATGATGAAGCCCTGCTTGGTGCGAATCACATTCGAAACGTCGCCCGGTTTCATGCCAAAAGTAATGTCTTCCAGTTCTTTGGCCAGCGCGCCGCGCTTGAAAAAGCCCAGCTCTCCGCCCTGTTGCGCGCTAGGGCCGTCGGAATCTTTCTTGGCGATGTCATCGAATGACGCGCCTTTCTTGATCTGATCCAGCAAATCGTCGGCTTTCGCTTTGGCCGCAGCCAGCAACTGCGGGTCATCCGGCGACTCTTTGCCTTTCGGGGTGGTTGAGATAAGAATTTCGCTCAACTTGACCTCCTCGGGCTGCGCCATTTCCGTCTTGTGCTGATCGTAAAACTGCTGTTCCTCCTCTTTGCTCACCGTCAGCTTCGAACCCACTTCCCGCCCGATGACCTGCTGTGTAATGATCTGCGTGCGGATGTTGTTCTTGAAGTCCTCGAACGAAACCCCCTGCGCCGTCGCCGCTTTTTCCAGGTCTTCCATGGTGTCGAGCTTCATGTCTTTGCGCATCTGGTCGAGCTTCTTGATCAGTTCGGTGTCCGCGGTAATGCCCAGGTCTTTCCCTCTGCCCAGCAGAAGCTGCTGATCGATCAGGTCGCGGAGCACGTCCTTATCGCGGTCGGCGATGATTTTTTCGGCGTTCGCGGGGTCCTGCTGCTGCACTTCCGTGCGAAGCTGCTCGCGGCTGCGCTCGAACTCACTTTTGGTGATGATCTGGTCGTTCACGCGGGCCACGATCTCTTCCACCACCGTGTCGGCGTGCAGCACCACCGCAAATAGCGATAGGGCTAGAAAGATGCGAAGAAAGTACTTATACATGAAGGTTGGAACTCCGACTTGATTGTAACTCCGGGAAAAAACTGATGCTAGGGGCGCACCCCGCTCGCCGGATCGCGCAGCAGCGTCAGTGCCGTCACATCATTGTGCGTCGGCGGCGTACACATGAATTGCTGCATCTCTTTGAGCATCGAGAGCGCCATCTCGCGGGCGTTGCTAAGTTTCATATTTTCAAAGCCGGTCTTGGCGCGCTCCAGTCCAAATTCTTCGCCTTTGGCATTTTCGCCTTTGCACCGGCCTTCGACCACGCCCCGCGAAACCAGCATCAGCGCCGCATCCGGTTCGAGCGCCACAACCGCGGCGTCGCAGGCAACATGAGTAAACAGGCCTAGCGGCAATCCGGTGGCTGGCAGTTCGCTTACTCCTCCGATGTCGCGCACCATCCCCGGCGTGTGCCCGGCGTTGAAGTAGCAGAGAACGCCCAGGTCTTCGTTGTAACAAGCCGCAAATGCAGGGCACGGACGCACGCCATTCGCCGCCTTAATCAGCGTCTGGTTCAGCCGGAGACACAATTCGCCCATCGCCTCGGCTTCGTTGGCTTCATCCGGCGAAAGCAATTCCGTTCCCAGCGCGCGAAATTCCGCCTGCACCGCGGCCACAATGTCGTGGTTGTCTTCCACCCGCCCGGCCACATCGAGCAATCCAAACAGTACGCGCTTCGGATGAACGCGCAGAAAGTCGTACAAGTCTCCGCCCATGCGCTGGCCAAAATACGCGGCGGCAATCTCCGCCCCTTGCATATGCGGGGTGTCGGCCTGCATCGCCTCGCGTGGAGCCGGAGCCTTACGCGAAAATACCGAGGAGAGAAATCCGAGGGCCATACTGTGATGAAAATATCACGCATGACGAGGATGGCCAAACTGGGAGGCTCAATAACAGCACATGTAGGGACTAATCCCTAAATTCCCATTTTGGGAATCATGCCCAAAATATTTCATCCCTCCTTCGATTTTTATTGACCGACCAATTTCATTTCTCAAGACTCAACTTAGAGGGCCTCACGGGCCCAGATCCCGGGATGAAGGTCTTTGACAACTGAAAGTTAGGAATTGAAAGGAACGGCTTGAACGCCACGACTAGCGGGCCTCGCCCGTCAAAGACCCCACCCTGCCGCAAAAACCGCGCGGCAAGGGTGGGGCACCCGGTGTCGAGTCCTACTTGCCGAGTCCTACTCACCAAATTTGTGGTTAAGGTACTGGCTGACTTCCTGATCGAGGTGGGCGTAGTCGGTGTGGATGGTCGAACGCAGCGCGGCTTCGGTCGAACTGCCTTCGCCGATTCGCACCAGAAGTCTTTGCACCGCGCTCATGCCATACGTGTCGCTGATGTAGAGCACGGCAGCGAGCGATTCGTCATAGGCGAGCACCGCTTCCCCGCCGTTAAATCGGATGAAGCTGCCTTCCAGCATGTTGTAGGGAATCTCCTGCTGCGCGTGGAAGAGTTGCTGCAAGCGGCGTCCGTTGGCAAGCGATTTCGGCTCCATCGCCTGGGCCACGCCTTCATTCAGCCACTGCGGGCAGTGTCCGGCGGCAAGTTGATTGATGAAAGAATGCGTTAATTCATGTTTCAGCACATGCGCGAGTTCCGGCGTGACTGCGTTGACGCCCTGCACGGGGATGCGTAGCTTGCCATCATTCACCGCGCCGGTCCACGATGGCGCCTGGGTGACGTCGAAGAAAGCCTGATCGGTGTAAAGAATCACGGAGATGCGGTCGTGCGGCGTAGTGCTCAATTGTCCGGTCAGCTCGTTGTAGTCGGACTCGAGCGCGCTCATAATCTGCTCGCGCAATTCGTCAGATACCTGTTTGCCTTCATAGCGCAGGGTGAAGTGGTCGCTATCGCGTTCGGAATAAGTCGATTCGGTCTTGGCCTCACGCTCGGCTTTCGCGAGCAAAGCGGTCAGTTGCGCGTCCGGACGCAAAGAAATCGAATGCTTCCACGACTCGATGGCCTCGCGGTTATGGTCGCCGGCAAACTGAGCGTAACCGAGAACCGCATAAGCATCGGGAGAATTGGGCGCGAGGCGGACGGCGCGTTCCGCGTAAGTCTGTGCCTCGCCGGCATTTCCGGTGCGCACGAGCAGCGCGGCGTAGTAGTTAAGAATCGCAGGATTCTCCGGATCGAAGCGGACGGCTTTTTCGAAATATGACGCCGACTGCGGGAAATTCTTCTCTTCGAATTCACGCTTGCCCGCGAGGTAGTATCCGGCCGCGGTAATTTTGGCGTTGCCGGATTGCTCCAACTGGTTCAGACCATCTGGGTTGACCGCTCCATGCTGAATAATTTTATCGGCGAGTTCAGCGCTTGCAATCGCGGGTACCTCGGTGCTGGGAGCAAATGCCGGCAAGTCGGCCGCATCGTGATTGGCAACGGAGTTCGCGGCGGGCACAACTCCTCCACTTTCAATATGATCCACTGCCGACTTGGGAATAGCGTAGGTATCGTCGCCAACGTCGTATTCAATATGTGTACCGGTATCGCGAACGCGGTCAGCCCAAATAGTGCGCCCGTTTTTCAAATGGATGGTCTCGGCCATCGACGGAGCCACGGTAAGCGTCCATAGGGCGCACAAAAAACAGAAAAAAGTGATAGATTTTCGCACTTAGGCGCATTCTAGAAGGCGAAACGCATCACACACTAGGTGACGGTGGTAATGGGTCGAACTCATAAAGGCGTGCATTGGGCGGCGCTGTGGGTGTTAGCGGTTGCGTTGCCTTTGCGGGCGCAAGAGGGCACGGCCACGGGCCCTCCGCCGCTGGGTCCGGCGGAAAGCCTTTACATGCAATTGCGCGACGTCGGCCTCGACGCCGCGCGGGTCTACCACATACGCGACGCCTCGATCGATCGCGGGGCGGTGCACATCACGCTCAATGACGGGACCATCGCGTTTACGCACGACGTTGCAGGAAAGGTGACGGGCGCGTTTTTTGAGGGCGACGGCGAAGTGCTGGTCTCGCCGCCGAATCGCGTAGAGCGGGCATCCATGGCGCTGTTCACCGGCGGCGCCATTTTGGAGGAGACATTTTCCAGCGCCTATTTTCGCTTCAACGACCAGGCCATGCCGCAATGGAAAAATAAAGTCTCTCCCACCGATGTGGCAACGGCCTTCGTGGGGCAGTGGGATGAGAGCGCGCGGATCCTGGCGCAGATGGATGCGTTGCGGCTTTTCATCACTTTTGCTCAGGACCTGCCGCCAGCGACCGCCTCACCGCCAGGAGCAGCGCCTGATTCTTTTTTGCATGCCCGCATTCAAGGCCGCAAGCTGGGCAAGTTTGACGTTTATTACGACACACATTCGCCGGAACAGGTGCGCGTCAGCCAATTACGCGCGGTGGAAGACCAGAGCTACTACGATACGTGGACGTCATTCACCTTTGACCGGAGTGGCCGTCCTTCGGACGACCTGACCAGCGACACGGGAGACGGCGCCGCGGCTGACCAGATTCACATTGAGAAATACAAGATCCGGGCGGAAGTGCACCCGCCGACAGAATTGAAAGCGACCACCGAAGTGCAACTCGAAGTGGGAGAGGGCGGCTCGCGCACGATGTTGTTCGAGTTGTCGCGCTTCCTCAAAATCGAACATGTTGAGGCAGATGAGGTTCCCGTGGAATTTATTCAGAATCCAGCGCTTCAAGGTTCGAAGCTGGCCTCACGCGGCGATGATCTGGTGGCGCTGGTTTTTCCCAAGCCTCTCGTCCGTGGCGAACGAATGCTCTTGCGGTTCACCTACGGCGGCGATGTGCTGGCCGATGCGGGCGGAGGGTTGCTCTATGTGGGCGCGCGCGGTACCTGGTATCCGAACCGGGGATTGACCATGGCGAGCTATGATTTGCAATTCCGTTATCCATCGACGTGGGAACTCGTAGCCACAGGGAGAGAGACGCATGATGTGGACGGCGCACCCGCCGCGGGAAACGAAATGGTGTCGCACTGGGTCACGGAACATCCCATTCCACTGGCGGGATTCAATCTGGGGAAATACGTCCGGGCGCAGGCCCATGCAGGGAATGTGGTGGTCGATGTCTATGCCGCGAAAGGAGTGGAAAAGACCTTCCCGCAGGCGGCGACGCCGGGCATGGATGCGGGGCATCCGCTGCTGGCCATGCCGGTAGTTCCTTCGCCGGCGCACAATGCGCAACCGGTGGCGGATTTGGCCGCGAAAGCAATTGATTTCTTCTCCAGCAAATTCGGGCCTTACCCGTACGGGAAACTCGCCATCACCCAGATGCCCGGGAACCTCAGCCAGGGATGGCCCGGGCTGATTTTTCTTTCCAGCTTTTCTTTTCTGGACAACACCGAGCGGGCCAGCCTGCACATGAGCGACGTGGATAGCGTGATGGACAAGTATCTGCTGGTGCATGAAACGGCCCACCAGTGGTGGGGCGACACTGTGACCTGGGCTGGATACCGGGACCAGTGGCTGGTCGAGGCACTGGCCAACTACAGTTCGATGATGTTGCTTGAAAGCCTGGACCCCGCAGGGTTCCGTATGGTGATGCAGCAGTACCGGGAAAACCTGCTGGCGACCAATGACCAGGACGTACCACTCAGCAAGGATGGCCCGGTAACGCTCGGAGGCAGGCTTTCGAACTCGCAGTTCCCCGACGGCTACGACGTCATCAGCTATCAGCGGGGGACATGGCTACTGCATATGCTGCGCTGCATGATGCGCGACGCGGAACGCGAAAAGGGTGTGTCCGCGGAGCGCAACGCACCTGATTCTTTCGCGCGCACGCTACTGAAGCTGCGCACCCGTTATGAAGGCAAACCAATTACGACGGTAGATTTGATCAAGGCGTTTGAGGCGGACTGGCCACCCTCGCTTTACTACGAAGGCCATAAGTCGCTCGACTGGTTCTTTCAAGGCTGGGTCAACGGGGCGGCGATTCCAAGACTTCGGCTGCAGGGGGTCAAGTTCAGCGAGCATGGAGCGGTGACCTCGGTGAGCGGGACGATTCTGCAAAGCGAGGCGCCGGATGATTTGGTCACATCGGTGCCTATCTACGCGGAGACCAGCAAGAGAATGGTATGGCTGGGAAGGGTGTTTGCTGATGGTTCCCAGACGCAGTTTCACCTGACGGCGCCGGCGGGCACGCGGAAGATTGTGCTGGATCCCGAACAGACGGTACTGAAGCAAGAGAAATAAATGCGTTTCGTCCTAGTTTAATGTCTCCTGCTTGCAGACTCTATAAATATGATTACAAATGATTTACGCGCCGTCTTTCATAGGATTTACCGCCCTATCGACAAATCAGTTATGACTGGTATCGAAGCGGCGCTTAAGATCACGCTCGATCTTCCTTAACCATCGCGGCGCATCGTTGCAGCGGTTGCACTTTGGGCCAAGGGAGGGACGTGCATTTATCCCCGTGGGCGATAGCGAGTGGCGAGCATGATTTGTTCAGGAATTCGCATCAGCGGGACGACGCGCTGCAAAACGCCTGATTCCGCGCAAGAGCGGGGCATGCCGTAAACGGCACATGTGGCTTCATCCTGCCCGACAGTGAGCCCGCCTTGTTGAGCGATGGATTGCATGCCGCGGACGCCGTCCGCGCCCATCCCGGTCATGATTACTCCCATCACATGCGCGCCATAGGTTTGGGCAACGGACAGCATCATCACATCTACTGATGGGGTGTGCAGCGTGCCTTCCGGCGATGTGGAGAGATGAATATCCACGAGTGCGGGTGAGCGGCGGGCGACGGTCATATGCTGGCCCGCCGGAGCGATGTAGACGACGCCGGGCTTGATTGGCTCCTGGTGATTGGCCTCGTGGACGGAGATGCGGCAAGTCTTGTCGAGACGGCGCGCGAAGGGTTGAGTAAATCCCATGGGCATGTGCTGAACAATCAAGACTCCTGCGGGCAAATCGGATGGCAACAGCGGCAAAATATCCTGCAATGCCTTGGGACCTCCCGTGGATGTGCCGATCGCGACAACGCTCGCGGCCACACCTGGCTCTTTGGTAAGGGAAGCCGCAGGCGGTGCAATTTTGGCTGGAGCGGACGGCGCACGTCTAGTACGGCGTCCGGCTTCCGCGGCGGCTTTGATTTTGGCAATCAGCTCCTCGCGGATTTTTACGATATCGAGTGAACCAACGGTTTTTTGCTTGGCGATGCAGTCGAAAGCGCCGGCTTCCAGAGCTTCGAGGCTCGTCTCCGTACCATCTTCGGTTTCGGAACTGACCATGATGACGGGACGGGGATTTTCCTTCATCATGCGCTTCAGAATCTCCAAACCGCTGAGGCCTGGCATTTTAATGTCCAGCGTCACCACGTCAGGTTGGAGGGATGCAGCCAGTTCGAGGGCTTCGGAGCCGTTCTGAGCGGTTGCGCCGACGCGCAGATCGGGGTCGGACTCGATCATGCGAGTGATGGCGGTACGCATGAAGGCGTTGTCGTCCGCGACCAGCACCTGAATCGGCTTTGAGTTTTCGGCTGACGTATTCATATGTTGAGCCAGTTAGTTCGGGCTACGGTAAAACGCGGCGACCAAGCGATGCACTTCCTCCATGTAAGCTTCGAGCTCGAAGGTGAAGCGCGCCCAATCAAAATCGAGGAGCGCAGGGCACTCCTGAAGCAAAACGGAAAAGCCGGGCTCTTCGATGAAGTTAACTTCCCGCGCTTCAGGATAGCCGTATCCCAGACCGCTCATGCGGCACAGCAAGTCACTCAGCGAAACCAGGGCTACGAGATCGCGATGCGATGTGGCACTGGCCACGGAATGGTGATTGCCGATAACGGCAAGCAAATCGGGAGTCAGATGCCAGCGCGCGCCGACGATGCTCCCAGTTTCGCAATGATTTGAGCCAAGCACGAGGCTTTCGGCTTCGTGGAGCGCAATGCCTTGCGTCTGGGCATTTTGCACGGCGGATTGAAACTCACGGGGCACGACCCAGAGATGAGCGACGATGCCGACATCGTGCAGCAAACCAGCGAGATACGCCTTTCCTGGGTCCGGATAATGGATTTTGCGGGCGAACTCGCGGCACACCAAACCGCAACCGAGCGAGTGTTCCCAAAAAGCAGTGGGATTGAAGTTGCCAACTTTGTTGGGCATGAGATTCAGCACGGAACAAGAAACCGCTATGTCGCGCATGCGCTGCATGCCGAGGGCGACCACGGCGCCGTGAATGGTATCCACTTCTTTCGAGCGACCGAAGAGAGGGGAGTTTGCCATGCTGAGGCACTTGGCCACCAGCGATTCGTCCTGCGAGATGAGATGAACGACCTGGTGGAGGTCCATTTGCTCGACCGGCTGATCGAGATAGTGCAGCAACGGCACGAGCACGGCGGGGATGGTGGGCATCTGGTCCAAGTTCTTGAGCTTCTTGCGCAAGGACCGGGTCAAGCCGCTGCGTGACGCGGGTTGCATAGTAGCCGAGTTCATTCTTCCTCCTTCACACTAGGCGGTGGCCGCAGGCAGATGCACCAGCCGAAATTCATTGTTGACGCTATAAAGCGATTCGGCGTGACCGAGAAACAGATAGCCGTGGGAGCAGATTTTCGTGGAAGTGCCGGATGACCTGCCGCTTCGACTCGAGATCGAAATAGATCAACACATTGCAGCAGAGGATGACGTCCATGCCCTTGAGGGCAGACATGCGCGGGGCGTCGAGCATGTTGACGCGGGAAAAAGCGACTTTGGCTTTGACGTCTGGGTTGACGCACAGTTCATCGCCACGGGCGGTGAAGTATTTCTGGCGAAAGTAGGGAGTGAGGTTGCGGGTGCTGTAATCACGATAGGTTCCGGCTTTGCAGTGGGCGATGGAGCGCTCATTCAAATCGGTAGCAATAATTTCGAAGGTCCAGCCTTTCAAGCGCGTGGAAGTTTCTTCGAGCATCATCATGCTCAGGGTGTAGGGCTCTTCCCCGGTGGAGCAGCCTGCACTCCAGATACGCAGATGGCGGCGCGCGGATTTGCCGGGCGCGGCAAGAATGTGGGTGAGAACGACGCTTTTCAAAGCGTCCAATTGCGGCTGGTTGCGGAAGAAGCAGGTTTCGCCGATGGTGATTTCGTTCAAGAGATTGATCATTTCGGCCTGGCGCGAGGGCTTGATGGTGAGATGGTCGCAATAATCCTTGAGAGAAGAAACGCCAAGCGCCTGCATGCGCCGCCCGCAACGTTCCTCAAGCATGCGGAGCTTGTTGTCCGGCTGAAAAATGCCGGCGACCTGATAGATGAGATCGCGAATACGCACGAGGAGGGGGTTGGGTGCAGAGGCAGATGGCGCGTTGAATCTTGAAGGCGCGGGAGTGGCGGTCAAGACCGTCATTGCGCCGCCTCGAACGCAACGGGCGCGTCGGCGTGGGCGACGAGTCCGGCGGGATCCAGGACGAGGCGAACCCGGCCATCGCCGCCGATCGTCGCGCCCGCGATGCCGGCACAGTTGTGGAGATAGGAACCGAGCGGCTTGATGACAGTAGATTCCTGGCCGATGAGATGGTCCACGGCGAGGGCGAGGCGTTTTTCGCCGACAGAAAGAATGACGACTTTTTCGCTGCGAGCGCTCGAATCGGATTGGCTCTCAAACATGGCGGCGAGACGCAGAAGAGGAAGAGTCAGGCCGCGCAATTGAAGAACTTCGTGCCCCTCGACCTGATGAACGTCGCCGGGCCGCATCTGCGAGGTCTCGATGACGGAGCGCATGGGAAGGCCATAAACATCGCCAGCAACTTGCACGAGCAACACCGGGAGAATGGCGAGAGTAAGCGGCAAATGAAGTAAGACGGTGGTGCCTTTGCCGGGAACGCTGTCAATTTCAATGGAGCCGTTCATGCGTTTCAAGTTAGAGCGAACGACATCCATGCCGACTCCACGACCGGAAAGATCGTTGACGACTTCGGCGGTGCTGAATCCGGGCAGGAAGATGAAGTCCAGAATTGCTTTTTTGCTGAGGTGACGAGCGCGATCAGCAGTAATGAAACCCTTTTCGACGGCCTTGGCGAGAATGCGATTGGGGTCGATTCCCGCGCCGTCATCGGAAACGCTGATGACGATCTGATCGCCTTCGGGACGGGCTTCGAGACGGATGCAGCCCTGACTCTTCTTGCCAGCGGCAACGCGGGCGGCCGGAGATTCGAGGCCGTGGTCGAGCGAATTGCGAATGAGATGAACCAGCGGATCGCCGATGAGCTCGACCATCGTCTTGTCTATTTCTGTTTCTTCGCCGCGCACGACGAGTTCGACTTCCTTCTGCACGGAGCGAGCAACATCGCGCACCAGGCGGGGAAACTTGCGGAAGACGGTGTCAATCGGGACCATGCGGGCTTTGAGGCCGGCGGTTTGCAGTTCTTCGGTGATGAAACTCAAGCGGCCGGTGGATTGACTGAGAACGGCGTGAAGCTCGTCGCCGCTGATGCGGCCGAGTCCAGCATCGGCGGCGAGGCGAGTCAAACGATTGCGTTCGAGCACAAGTTCGCCAACGAGATTGATAAATTCATCGAGCTTGCGCACGTCCACACGCATGGTCTTGGCGGCATCGGCGTTGGGCTCGATGCTTTGCGCTGGTAGGGCGGGCGAGGCATCGGTTTTAGCAGCGAATGTGCTTTCGATGTTTTGCGCTGGCGGGACTTCGTTCGGAGTGGCGGTTGGAATTGGCGCCGGAATTGTCTCCGATGCTTCGACTTGAGTCTCGAGTGGATTCGGGGCGGGGGCGCTTGCTGACGCGGACTCGGGTGCTGTCGGGGCACGCATGGCCTTCAATTCGGCGAGGAGCGCATCCAAAGCATAGGTTTTCAGACCTCCGGCGCGAATATCGGCAAGGATGCGCCCCAGTTGATCGCGGACAGCGAGGAGAACATCCATAAGGCGGCGAGTGAGGGGAATTTCGTGGCGGCGGAGATCGTTCAACACGTCTTCGGCTTGGTGGCCCAAGCGAATGAGGGGCTCGAAGCCGAGAAATCCGGAAGTGCCTTTAATGGTATGCAAGGCGCGAAAGATGCGATTGAGAAGCGCGTCGTCATCGGGGGTGGACTCGAGCAGAACCATGTCCTGGTCCATGCCTTGCAGCAGTTCCTCAGACTCCACGAGGAAGTCGCTGATCATCGCCGGATCTTGTAAGAAATCATTGTCCACAGTGAGCGCGGCTCCCGGCACGCAGAAATTGCTAATTAAGAAGCTCGCGCCGCGAGCTCTTCGGATTCGTGCATGAGACGGTCGACATCAAGCAGGATGAGCAGGCGATTATCGAGCTTGCCCACTCCAGAAACATATTCGCGCTCCACTTTGCCGAGGCGCGGCGGAGGAGCGATGGTCTCCGCAGGAATACGCAATACTTCAGAAACGGAATCCACGATGAAGCCGAGGACAGCGCCCTTGACTTCGATGACGACGATGCGAGTCTGTTTGTCATGGATATGGGTCTCGAGCCCAAACTGCTTGCGCAGAGCGACCACCGGGATGACCTTGCCGCGAAGATTGATGACACCATCTACAAACGGCGGAGAATTGGGGACGCGGGTGAGGTCTTGCACACGAATAATTTCCTGCACGCGAAGAATGTCGAGACCAAATTCCTCGTCTCCAATGTGAAAGCTGACGATCTGGAGGGGCTCGACCCGGGACTGGGTGGAATCGGCCGCGCTGTTGTGGCTCGGGGGTGAACCGGGGGCTGGATTGCCGGCTTCGGAAGCTTGCTCCTGCGATGGCGGATGCATGCTCATACTCATACAATCGGCAAAACGCAGTCCGGAGTTGAGGAGGGGGGCGGAATCTCAGGCAGTGGCGTTGGGCAAGAGTAGCGCATGCACACATAGCGAGCGGGACCGACCTCAGACGCCCGCGGTTGCAGACCTGGCTGCGGGCTTGATCGCGGACTTTGTTGCGGAGTTTCCGACGGATTTCGCGCGTGACGAGTCGGATGGCCTGGGTCTCTGATTTCGTGAAGTGAGATCCAGCCGCGATTTGCCCTGGTTCTCGCTCAACTTAAACTTGGCAACCATGCCCTGAAGGTCCAGGGCGAGGCCCGAAAGATCCTGACAAGCTTTGGCGGATTGTTTGGCATCAGTGGCCGAGTCTTTGACGAGACGGGCGATTTCATCCATGTTGCGATTGACTTCATCGCTGGCCGTGGATTGCGTGGTGGCCATGGACGCAATTTGGCTAATAACTTCGCCGACGTGCTCGGACATGTGGATGATCTGCTTAAGCGATTCCCCGGCCTTGCTGGTGGACTGCACGCCGTCTTCGACTTGCCGCGTGCCCTGCTCCATGGCCGCGAGCGCGGACTTGGTTTCGCTCTGAATACTTTCAATCATTTGCGCGATTTCTTCAGTCGCGGTAGTTGTACGTTCTGCGAGTTTGCGGACTTCGTCCGCGACCACGGCGAAGCCACGGCCTTGCGTGCCGGCACGAGCAGCTTCAATGGCGGCGTTGAGCGCGAGCAGGTTGGTCTGGTCAGCGATATCGTCAATGACGCCCGCGATCTGGCCTATCTGGTCCGAGCTTTTGCCGAGGTTTTCCATTTTCTGTCCGACGCCTTCGACGGAGCCCGCGATGGTGCGCATCTTCGCTAATGTTTCTTCGACAATGCCGCCGCCGGCGCGGGCGGTCTCGGCTGCCTGCCGGGAAGCGTCGGCAGCGCGATTGGAATGATCGGAGACCTGCAACACGGTTGCGGCCATTTCCTGCATTGCGGTCGCGGCCTGAGCTGACTGATCCCGTTGGACTTCCGCGGCATGCGCCTGACGGCTGGCCGTTTCAGAAATTTGTTCGCTGGCCTGGGCGACACTTTCGGCCGTGGCGGCAATGGTTCGCACGAGCTCGCGAAGATTGTTTTTCATTCCATTCAGTGCGGCCCCTGCCTGACCGATTTCATCCTCGGAGGTGATGGCCAGATCATCCACGGCAAGATTGTTAGCGGCAATCTGCTGAATCACGGCCAGCATTTGCGTGACATTGCGCGTAATGGAACGGGCGATGAAGGTAGCGGTGGCCGCCCCAAGCACCAAGCCCACGAGAACGAGGCCGAGAGAGATTGCCTGAGCTTTGACGGCGGTTGAGCGTTCTTCGGCAACCCCTTTGCGCGCCAAGTTATCCTGCGAGTTCTCCAGGGCGGCGGCGGCATTCGCCATTTCCTCAGCGGCTTGCTCCATGGTGGGACTGAAGGCCAGGTCAGTCGCCTCGTAGGTGCGACTCTGGTGACGGAAGTCGATCTGTTTATCGGTCAGTGAGGACATTTTGGCGATGCTTGCGCGAATCGGCGCAGTGCGAGCGTCGCCCTTTTCCGTACCCAAAGCCCGATCGAGCTGATCGAGTTTTGCCTGAAGATCTTGTTGGCTTTGACGGTAGCGCTGCTCGGCGATTTCATTGCCTGTGAACGTGTAGTCGTTGGCGGTGCGTATCTGCTTGCGGGCGGCGAGTTCAATGGCAATCGCCAGCTCTTTTTTCTCGAGAGCGCGCCCGGCGCTCTCCGCGGCGAGGGCCAGTCGGGTTGTGCCGTAGTAGCTGACCGTGCCCATGCCAACGAGCAGCGCGAGGAGCAAACCAAAACCGGTGATCAACTTTGTGCGCAGGTTCATAGTGCTCGCGGCATGACTTACGGCGAAGTCTCGGCAAACTATGTCATCGGCGAAGATGACGGAGGGCTTTAGTGCTCGGCGGTCAGCCAAGAACGAGTCATTGGGGAGGAGAATGCGTCACACGATCTGTCGCGGGAGTGGAAGTCGAGTCACCGGAAAGACCGCCATCACGCAAGATGACCAGGTCCACGCGGCGATTCAAGGTTCGTCCGGTATCGGTCGCGTTCGTGGCGATGGGATGGTATTGAGCATAGCCTCCGGCAGAAAGTTTCTTGGGATCGTAGCCGTAGGTTTGAATGAGCAAGCGGACCATTTCTGTGGCCCGGGCGGTCGAAAGTTCCCAATTCGAATTGAATTGTGAATTGTGGATGGGCACGTTGTCGGTATGGCCTTCGATGCGGATATTACTCTTGCGTTCCATGAGGATGGCGGCGATACGCGCGAGGGCCGGTTGAGAATCGACTTTGAGTCCAGCCGAGCCACTAGGGAAAAAGCCAGCTTCGCGGAGACTAATCACCAGTCCGTCGGGCCCGTCGTGCAGAGCGACTTCGCCGCGAGCAATTTCCGACGAGAGGGCAGCGGCCAATTCATCATGGACTTCAGTATTAGGGGCGGGCGTGGAAATTTCTGGCGACGGTTTGGGCGGGGGTGCGGGACGAGGCGGTTCGACTATTGCGACCGGCGCATTCGCCGGCAGAGCGCCCATTTGTTCAAAAGCCTGCTGAATGGCAGTGGCGAGGTGTCCCATTTTCTGCTTGTCCACTTGTGCCGTGGCATACATCACGACGAAAAACGCGAATAGCAGCGTAATGAAGTCCGCATAAGAAACCAGCCAGCGCTCGTGGTTGGGATGGCGTGCGTGCCTGCGTTTGCGGCTCATGCATGTACCTCGGGAGTGGACTTCGCATTGCCACGCGGAGGATTTCCGGCGAGAAAGGCTTGGAGTGTATTTTCCAGCATGCGCGGATTCATACCTTCCAGGATCGAAACCACACCTTCGAGAATCATCTCGCGTAGCACCTGTTCTTCGCGCAAGCGAATCCGCAGTTTGCCGGCGCATGGGAGAAGGATGAGATTCGACGATCCCACGCCATAAATTGTGGCGACGAAAGCGACGGCGATGCCGCGCCCGACTTCATCGATCTTGTCGAGGTGCTGCATGACCTGAATGAGTCCAAGAACGGCGCCGATGATTCCGATGGTAGGCGTGAAACCACCAGCGGACTCAAAGACCTGAGGCAATTTATCTTCTTCTTCGGCTTGGTTGTCCAAATCGAGCTCCATGATTTTGCGGAGTTCCTGCGGCTCGGTGCCATCCACAGCAAGCATAAGCGAGCGCTTTAAGAACGGGTCGGAGATGCCGGGAAGAGCTGAGTCCAGCGACACGATGCCGTCGCGGCGGGCCTGCTTGGCAAACTTGACAAGGGTTTGGATGGTTTGTTGGGAATCATGGTGGGGCTCGACAAAGACCTCGACCAGGCGTTTGAGGGCGCTCAGAACAACGTGCAAGGGGAACTGGATGAGGATTGCTCCTGCGGTGCCGCCGAAAACGATCATCGCGGCCGTGGGCTGGATGACCTGCGCCAAATGGCCTCCCTCGAGAAGCAGACCTCCGAGGATGCCGCCGGTGCCGAGGAACAACCCGGTCCATGTAGCGCGGTCGACAGACATGCTTAACTTCCAGCCTTTCCGGAGGGATCGCCCGATGGCATGTCGAGCATTTCTGGGTTTGCGGCATGTTCCGGAGTAGCGCTTGAGGCAGGTCTGTGGACGATGGAGCGGCGAAATTTGATGATGCGGTCGACAATTTCGTCGATGGTTTCGCGGACGAGCAGTTTTTCGCCATTGACGAGGGTGATGACGGTGTCGGGCGATTGCTCAATCAGCTTGATGAGATCGGAATTCACCGTCACGCTGCTTCGGTTCAATCGGGTCAGTTGAATCATGGCAATGGCAGGGTAAAGCCGGGTGAAATGCACAAGATGGGAGCCGACACTGTCCCATGGGTGCGTCATCGGCGGAAACGACGCCAAGCTGGAGCATCGGAATTGCAGGGAAGGTTACGGAGGTTCGGGGAGTGAAAATGAAGAGCCCATTAAAGCACGTGATTGAAACGCCGATAGGACGTATGAACAGCGGCACAGGTTCCGCAGGCAATCTGAGGTTCCCGGTTCCGCGGAAACGGACCCCAAACTCAAAGGAGCAATTCTAATGGCACTCACGATTTTGAATAACATCGCAGCGCTCGCCGCGGAAAACCAGCTGAACGTCACGAGCAACAATCTCACTTCAACCCTGGAGCAACTATCGTCAGGATCTCGCATCAATAGTGGCGCGGACGATCCTGCTGGTCTGGCTATCGCCAATGGGCTCGCGGCCAACATCAGCGCGCTGACTCAATCGGCCAGCAATGCGACGGACGGCGTTGGAGAATTGCAGGTAGCAGACGGAGCTTTGTCTCAGGTGACGACGCTGCTTGACCGCGCCGTAACGCTAGCTACGGAGTCCGCGACGGGCACGGTATCCAATTCACAACGCACTGCACTGGACGCTGAATATCAGTCAATCAAGTCAGAAATTGACAGTATCGGTTCCACGACAA
Organism: Terriglobia bacterium; assembly: GCA_963702965.1. Lineage (GTDB taxonomy): Bacteria > Acidobacteriota > Terriglobia > Terriglobales > Acidobacteriaceae > JAJPHW01. Next base: position 689,071 of record OY969776.1, on the reverse strand, counting down.
ATTTCAACGGCGGGCAAGTGTTCACGGCAAACACTCTTAACGTTTTCTTAAGCGATGGCAGCACGACCGGCAGCAGCACTATCGGGGTCAGTACCGGCTTGCTGTCTTCGACTGGCCTCAACTTGGGAGGGTCGGTGGCCGCTACGGGCACGTTAAGCCAGGCTCCGGGAGCGGCTGCGGTAGCTGCGACTGACACCTTGACGGGAGCGGCGTTCACCCAAGGCGTCGCCGCCACGGGCACGCTAACATTTACCGCCAATGCTGCTGCCAACGACACGGTGTCAGTGGGTGGCCAAAACTATACCTTCGTCACGGCACTCACGGGAGCGGCCAATCAAGTTCTCATTGGCGGGAGCACGGCGCAATCCGTCCTTAACTTGCAAGCCGCGATCAATGCGGCGTCTGGTGGCGCGGGGGTTGCGTATGGTGCAGGCACGGTCGCCAATGCAAGCGCCTATGCCTCGGCCGTAACGGGAACAACTCTTACAGTAACGGCGAACGTCAATGGAACAGCGGGCAACTCCGTTGCCACGGCGGCTGCGGGATCGGGCAACGAGGCCTTTGGCGCCGCAGATTTGGCGGGAGGCGTGGCCGGCGCGACCGTATCAATAGGCAGCCAAACCTACACCTTCGTGACTGCTCTGAGCCACACACCGACGGCAAATGAAGTGGTTTCGTCCAGCGAAGTGACAGGTCTCGCCAATCTGGCGTCGGCGGTGAATGGGACGGGCGGCGGTGGCTACAGCTCTAACACCGTGGCTAACACCCAGGTTACGGCTGGCGCATCCACTGGAACGACCGTATTGTTTACCGCTGATAGTGCGGGCACCAGCGGGAACTTTATTACGACGGCGGCGGGCGGAGCCACCACCGGAACGTTCTCTTCGGTTGATTTTACTGGCGGTACGGCGGCCGGAAACGCTCCTGCCGCGGTCGCTGGCGATACAGTGACAGTGGGCACGCAGACTTACAACTTCGTGAGTTCGCTGGGCAGCCCGGCGCCGAATGCAGTGCAGGTTCTGGTGGGACCGAACGAAGCCGACAGCCTGCAAAATCTGACAGACGCGATCAACGGGGGAAGCGGCGCTGGAGTGAACTATGTCTATGGCAGCGGTGCGACCGCCAACACGTCAGCGACGGCGATAGCGGGACAATCGTCTATTGCGCTCACTGCCATCACCAAGGGCACCATAGGCAATAGCATCGCATTGGCGACTACGGGCTCCGGAGCGAATACCTTTGGGAATTCGTTCTTGACTGGCGGCACAACGGGGTCAATTAATGATCTCTTGACTCAATCCGATGCCCAAGCCGCTCTGACGCTCATTGACGGCGCGGTTGCAACGGTGGCCGCGTTACGCGGGAACATTGGTTCCACCGTCAACCGCCTGCAAAGCGCATCCAATGTCATCAACAATCAAACACAGAACCTGACATCAGCTGAAAATGACGTCACCGCGGCGGACATTCCTACCGCAGTTGCCCATCTCACGCAGTTTTCAATTCTTGAGCAGACCGGTATTTCTGCTTTGGCGCAGGCAAACCAGCAGCAGCAACTTGTTTTGAAACTGCTGCAATAGTCACGTCAGCAAAGGAGGCGGCTGGCACACCCCTCCTTTGCTCGTTTTTCACGGAGTGCGCATCATGAACATCGCAGTGGATGGTCTCTCACCGGCAAACAGCACGCTCAACGCAACCATTGGCTCGGAACGCTCCGCTCCCGGGACCGGGCGTACGGTCGCCCAACAGCCCAGTTCAGGATATTCCCCAACGCAAGAGAGTCTCAACGCAAAAGTTGTTCCAGTGAACTACATTCCGCCTCAGGATGTCGTCGAAGTACACCAAGCCTCTGATGTGAAAGGCCAGATCGTGGTCGAATATCTGGATAAAGCCAAGAACGTGGTTTTGCAAGTGCCGAGCGTGGCAGAACTCGATTTCGAGAGTGCCATAGCTCAAGAATTTCAACGAGTGGACAAGACGCAGGCCGGCAACGGCACAGCCCCAGGGTACGGCACAGGAGTAAAAGACAATGGGAATCAGCTTTAATGCCGCAAGCCTTCTGAATGGAAACGGGATTGACGTGAGTTCGGTCGTGTCGAAAATCCAAGCTGCACAGAGCGGCCAACTGACCGCATGGCAAAACGATTTGACCACGTTGCAAACTCAAGGGACGTCAATCACCAATATCAATAATGATCTGTCCGCCCTTGCGAGTGCGGCCCAAGCGCTTTCTGATCCCGTGGGCGCGTTGACGCAGTTGACGGCCTCATCCTCTGTGGCAGTGATTGTAAGCGCTTCGACGCAAAATGGCGCCGTTGCCGGTAATTACAATGTGGTCGTCAACAGTCTTGCTTCCACCGGAACGCTGTACACCGATGCTTTGGCGAATGCGAACACCTCGATTTTGCCGGCAGGCCAAAGCAGTGGCGATCTTCAGGTGCAGATCGGAGGGACAGGCGGCACGACTGCGGATTTCGCCGTCACGAGCAGCAACGATACGCTGACGTCGCTGGCAGCGTCCATCAATGCAAAAAGTTCCGCCGATAACTTGGGTATCACCGCCGGCGTCGTAACAGATGCCAGCGGCGCGCGTCTCGCGATCTACAGTCAAGCCAGCGGCACGTCTGGAGCACTGGCTGTGTCTAACAACACCACGAGTCTTACGTTTGAGCCGCCCGTAGGTGGGACGAATGCCGAGCTCACGGTCAACGGAATTCCTTATGCAAGCACGACTAACACCATCACCGGCGCGATTCCGGACGTTACGCTGAATTTGACCAGCGCCGATCCTGCTACACCGGTACAAATATCGGTCGGGCCGGACGCCTCCGGCATCACCAACGCAATTAATAATTTTGTGAGCGCCTACAACACTGTCGTCACGGACATCAACAGCGAATTCGCTGTCAATGCCTCAACGAATCAGCAAGGCCCGCTTGGTTCGGACAATTCCTTGCGCATTTTGCAAAGCAGTTTATTCACGGACTCTTCTTACGCGACCACTGACGCGACTTCTATAAGCAGCGGATATAACAGTCTGGCATCGCTGGGCATCACGACCAATAACGACGGCACGTTGAGCTTTGACACTTCGACGTTTAGCAATGCGCTGGGTTCGAATCCTGCTGCGGTATTGAATTTTTTTCAGAATTCCAATTCAAATGGTTTTGCCAACAAGTTCACCACAAGTCTCAACAGTCTCACCGATCCTTCCTCGGGAGTACTCAACGAAGACCTAAGCGCGAATCAAAATCAGCAAACCGACCTCAACACCGAGATCACCAACTTCCAAACGCAACTCGCCGCGCAGCAGCAGCAGTTGGATCAGGTGTTCAACCAGGTCAATGCCACGCTCGAGGAATACCCTTTTACGCTTCAGGAAGTGGAAGCCGCGTTGGGGTCGCTCTCCGCTACACCAACGGCGACGACGCCGGTGGTAAACACAAATACAGCTCCAGCTACGGGGACAAGCGCCGGCTAAAGCTACCTATGGACACTCGATATTCATACCGCGAAGCAGCAGTGCGTGGCGCCAGCGCCGCAGAACTGGTCGTCCGCCTTTACGAACAACTCATCGAAGACATGCGGCAGGCGGCGATTGCTATCAGCAAGAACGACATCATGCTCCGGAGCAATCGCATCAAGCATGCGATTGTTGTACTGGGCCATCTGCAATCTACTTTGGATTTTGAGCGAGGCGGCAGAGTAGCAATAGATCTGGATACTTTCTATAACTCCCTACGCCAGCGTCTGGTGGCGGTGCAATTTCGCCCTACACTCCGAGATGCAGCCCAGATCAGCACGGACGTGCTCGCGGTAAGAGCGGCCTGGATCCAAGTTGAACTGGCCGAGCGGTCATCCGTCGTCGCGCAGGGGATGGTCCCCGCGAACGGTAGCGCACAACCGCACCACTCCGATTGGGAGGGATAATGATGGCAGATTCGCTCGGCGCGTTACGTGAAGTAAACAGAAACTTGCACCTGGATATGATTCGTTTTCGTCCTGAACACACACACATTTCCGCGCTCAGCCCGCGAGATTTTATCGATCTACGCGCTCAGATGTCGCGTGCCAGTCATTATCTGCGGCTACTGCCGGCAATGACCGAGGCAACAGATGAAGTTAGAAAAGAGTTACGCGAATACCGGCGTAACCTGAAAAAACTAAAGCACTTTCTTCCAGCTGTGCAGGTCCGATTAGTCTCCGAAAAATCACGGCTGATCGCTGCGCGAACTCAGGCGGCGGCCGCATCGAATTGGGCGCAAGCCGGGCGGGCCATTCCTTAGCTGACACGACTTGTAAAAAATTGTAAGATCCGCGAACCGTTCGTCCATCCTCACGTCCAACCCGACGGCTATGCTTTTCAGCCTACTCCGGAGGACTCCCATGAAGAAAACAATACTTGCGACATTGATACTGTTGTTGGGCCTGTGTTCTGTTGCAGGCGCCGCGCCCGTGCCGCCCCAAGACAACAGCGATCACACCGCGCCGAGCTATGACATGAAGCCGCAGTCTCTACTCGACCTCCAGCAAGTACAAAAGAAAATGATCGCGCTGGCCGAAGCCGTACCTGCGGATAAGTACGCTTGGCGGCCTTCCAAGGATTCACGTTCATTCGCCGAAGTTTTTCTTCATGTTTCCGGCGAACGCTATCAAATTCTCAGCATGATGGGCGCGGCGGCGCCAGCAGATTTCAACGGCAAGACCTACGAGCAATCCACCACGGACAAAGCCCGCATCGTCGAAGAGCTTAGTAAGTCCTGGGAATTCAGCAAGAACGCGATTAACGGGATGACCAACGCCGACTTTGCCAAGCCGCTGCCGAAACTGGGACCGCAAGCCAATGCCGGTGATGTGATTTACATTCTGGTCGCCGACGCACACGAACATTTGGGACAGCTCATTGCATACGCCCGCGTGAATGGAATTGTGCCGCCATGGACCGCAGCGGCCAAAGAAGCCGCCAAGAAGAAAGCCGCGGAGAAGAAGTAGAAAAGGTTTATGGTGTTCAGCTTAGAGGGAGCAAGCGCAACCCGGCGATCTTTTCAAAGTGCCTTGTGTTGCGTGTAAAAAGCGTTAGATCATGAGCCAGCGCGATGCCCGCAATCAATGCATCGGCTGTTGGCAACGCGGAGCCTTCATTCAGCAGCCGCATTTGTTCCGCCGCGGCGTGCGCAGCTGCTGCAGTTTCAAGCGGAAGGATGTCAACTATAGTGAGAAAGTTTCTGATGACGTCGCCCCGTTGATCTTGCCGCGCCCCGCACAATAGCTCGAAGGCTGTGACCGCACTGGTTTGCAGTTCGCCAACCAGAATGTACTCTCGGAGCCGATTCGCTATCGGCTCACGCCCCGCAAAGTAGTCAATCAGCACATCGGTATCTGCGAGGATCACCGCCAATTCTCCCGTAATCGCTTTGTGACTGCACGGAGATGATCAGCATCTTCTTTTGAAATCGCATTTCCAGCGCTTAAAAGTATTTCTTTCCTCTTGCGTTGCAGATCCCCATCCTTCAAATAAACTTCGATCGCCTCCGCCAGCACGGAAGAAAATCCTTTCTCCCCACGTCGGGCGGCAAGCGCTAAAAGTGCAGCGCGATGCTGAGGCTTCATTTCTACGGTGGTACGCATAGACCAATTGTAACATGCATGTGCATGTATGTAATAAGACTAGCATAATCAATCGTTTAAGTACGTTTATCTCTTCAGCAGATCCACCGGTTCTTTCACATCCGTAACCCGGAAATATTTGGCCATTGCGGGGTATCCTTTCGCTACAGCTTCATACATGGCGTAAGCCACGCGGCGATAGGAAAAGTGTCCCGCAGGTCCGCTGCGTAGCTCGGAAATGTAAAGCGCTTCGGCGAAATCCATTTTGAAGAGCGTCCGCTTGCGGAAGCCGAGCGGAATGGCATATTGCGAATCTTCCTCAGCTTCGCTTGCGCCCGAATGAGCAAGTTTCTCGATCGCTTGTGCCGTCTGTTGCATGGTGAGTTCGTAACTCTTGCGCGTTCCCGCTGCCTGCAACTCTTCCGGAAGATCGTATCCGTGGAGCGTGGTGAATCCCTGTTCGATCTGTACGCAGCGGCGATGGCGATGCATGTCGCGGAAACCGCCGATGTCCATCAAGATGTCGAAACGGAAAGTTTGCCCGGCATGGAAAGCGCGCAATAACTCATCATGCTTGCCGCGATGACGCAGGCCAAGATCAATAATCTCGCGGCGTCTTGTTTCTCCCGCTGCGCGAACAACTTCACGCACCTGCCGGTATGAATAGTGGCAGTGCTGATAAATCAACGTCGTTGCGAGTTCAATTTCCAGATCCTCGCTATCGAGAAGATCCACCACAGGCGCAGACTCGATTGCCGCATTCTTCATCAGTTCCGCTGCGGCTTGCCGTAATTCCCGCCGGGTTTCGATTTCATACTGACTCGGATCGGCATACTTTACCAGCGTCGGCGCGACTCGAACTTCGCGCAACAGGTCTTGTTCCGCACGCGCCGCTAATTCTGGCGAAACCGCGCGAATTTCTTCCACCAACTTGGTCAACGATTCCCTATTGACGTTGTATGCCGGAGACAACGCCGCCTCTTTCAGCAATGCTCCCAGATCGCGCACTTCTTTATGCGTGTGCGAGAGCAGCCGCGCGATTTGAGTCTCCAGCGTTCTCGCATTGACGATCTGCCCCAGCGAAGTGTTCGCCGCTAACGGCAAAAGATATCGGGAGAAATCGAACGCCCGCGCCCGCAACGTGCGCTCGTATGCATCTTGTTTCATCTCTTCGGGCTTGGGCGTGATGCTGGCCAGATACACGAACATTTTCTCCGAAACGGCCTCGTATTCGGCGAACAGACCCGCGATCGTTTCGTGATACAACTTCCGCGCTTGGACATCCCCGCCAAATTCCGGCGTGTAGTAGCCGCTCTTCTTGAAATCCTGATAGCGGGTCGAGCGTTCCTGGCCGTCCCAGCGGGTTTCATCAGCGACGGCAATCGCAGCTAAAATCGAAAGCTTTTCGATCGCCATGGCGACATGCGCCAGATCGGCGATCGAGCGATGTCCATATTGAAAATAAAAAGTGTTGAGGAATTTCTCGGCTTTCTGCGTGCTGATTTCTTTCAGCGACTCTTTCATCGAAAGCGCCGAGCGCGAGTACTTCGCCATCGCGTATGCCTGAACTTCCGGCTCAACGCCATAGACGGCAAAGACTTCGACTGCTGGTTTAGCGGCCGTCTGATTTGCGTTGGCGCTGCTCGGAGCGTCGATTTCGGACATTCACACCTCGAAGAAGATGAACTCGAATATTACAATAGTTCGTGCATCAGGCACTCAGGTCGATCGCTCATCGCCCGTGGCCACTGCCTTCCGCTCCGTGGACCATGGCGCAAAATTGGCACGATCTTTTATTTGCCCATTGGCCAATCAAACCGGAAGTCTTGCGGCCACTCGTATCCCCCGAACTGCCGCTCGATGAATTTGACGGCCAGTGCTGGATCGGGGTCGTGCCATTTCGCATGAGCGGCGTCCGGCTGCGAGCGACGCCGGCAATCCCGGTGCTGTCTGCCTTTCCAGAATTGAACGTAAGAACCTACGTCAACTTGCACAACCGCCCCGGCGTTTATTTTTTTAGTTTGGATGCAACGAGCCTGGCCGCAGTAAAGGCCGCACGTGCGTTCTACAAGCTGCCCTACTTCCATGCCAGGATGAGTTGTCGCGATATCGATAACGAAATCATTTACGACTCCAGCCGGTCCTCCAACCACGCAGAATTACGCAGTCGCTATCGCCCAATCGGGCCGGTGGAACTCGCCGAGCCCGGAACGCTCAAGCATTGGCTCACTGAACGCTATTGCCTTTACACCATGCGGAATCATCGCGTTTATCGCGCAGAAGTCCACCATCAGCCGTGGCCTCTACAAGATGCTGAAGCGGAGATAGAGACCAACTCGATGGCGGAAGCGATAGGCATCAAGCTTCCAGCGGTTGATCCGGTGCTTTATTTCGCTAGAAAATTAGAAGTGATCGTGTGGCCGTTGCGCCCGGTCGAGTAGCTCTCCATTTATAATCACCACTCATGATTGACGAGAAAACGATTGACGAGAAAACGACTCCCGAAGCAAAACCGCTTTCCGGCCATGTCGCCTTTGTCACCGGCGCATCGCAAGGAATTGGCCATGCCTGCGCCTTGCGTCTCGCAAAAGACGGAGCTACCGTCGCAGTGGCCGCCCGCAACGAGGCCAAACTCGACGAACTGGTCCAGCAGATCACCTCCGCGGGAGGACAAGCGGCGAAGTTCGTTCTCGATGTCGCGGACGAAGACCAAATCAAGTCCGTATTCAAAGCAGCCATCGCGCAGCTTGGAAAAGTGGATATCCTCGTCAACAACGCGGGCATCACTCGCGACCAACTCGCCATGCGCATGAAGCGTGCCGACTGGGATGCCGTCATCAATACAAACCTCACGTCTGCTTATCTTTGCATTCAGCAAGTCATCAGCCCCATGCTTCGGCAAAAATGGGGCCGCATCATCAACATCACTTCTGTCTTCGGGCAGACGGGCCAGGCAGGGCAGGCGAATTACGCCGCCTCCAAGGCTGGATTAATCGGCCTGACCATGGCCATGGCCCGCGAATTGGCTTCGCGCAACATCACCTGCAATGCGGTCGCACCCGGATTCATCGAAACCGCCATGACCGCCGAGTTGAATGAAAATCTCAAAGCCGAAGCGTTGAAGATGATTCCGCTCGGCCGGGTCGGCTCCCCGGAAGAAATCGCGAGCGCCGTAGCCTTTCTCGCCTCTGATGGCGCGGCTTATGTCACCGGTCACGTCTTGAGTGTGAATGGCGGCATGTTGATGGGCTAGCCTCCTCAATTTTCGGCATTTTCTAGTCGCTAACCGCTGTCGGAATTCCCGACGAAAATGGTGTCGGCTAGTCCGCCCAAATTTCACTTGCCAGAAGTTACTTCTCTGGTTACTATGCAGAACGTCTCTAGGACAGCCATTGGCCACACTCTCCATGAACATCGGCGAAACCATCCGAAACTACCGCTTGCAAAAGGGTATGTCTCAGGGTGACATCGAAAAGCGCACCGGACTGCTGCGCTGCTACTTGTCGCGCGTGGAAAACGGTCATACCATCCCTTCGCTCGACACGCTTTCGAAAATCGCCGGCGCCATGGAGTTGCCGCTCTCCCAATTCTTCGCCGAACCGGGGCACACCAACGGCGCCAAGGGATTGCCGCAGCTCTCCGATGACGAAGTGCGCTTTCTCAGCCAGATGCGCCGCTACTCCGTGAGCCTGAACGACAGCGACCGCAAGCTGGTGCTCGCCATGGTCAAAAAGATGGCCACCAGCGCCGCCCGCTAAACAGCGTCCATCCCCGAACTTTGGTTCTAGACCCTCGGTGCCCGCCGGGTATCTCGTCTCTGCTGTGTCCACCGCATAAACTGTCGCTTGGAGAGGACCGGGTGACCACTGACGAGGAACTGAATTTACTCGAGACCCAGCTGCGACGGCTGAAGATCGAGTATGAAGCGTACTTTAATAACCCCACCAAGCGCCCGCCCACTGACGTCGAGTGGAAAGTGCTGAGCCTCATCCGCAAGTTCAGCGATGGCGGCCGCATGAGCTTTTCGCAGCGCTTCCGCTACAACGAGCTGGCCCAGCGCTACGCCACCTTCAGCGATCTATGGCGCAAGAAGAGCCGCATTCGTGAAGAAGGCTACCGTCGCCCTTCCGATGCTTTGCTCTCCGTGCAGGGCGTACGCGATACGGCCAAGCTGCATGAACCGGTGCACAAAGCGTACGGATTAAGTCACGTAGGCGTCGCAGCCGAGAAGCCTTTTACGGTGGAGTGCTCTGACGTGAACGCCGAGCACGAGCGCGTGGCGCAACTTTATGCCGTGCTGACCGAAGCCAAACAGAAAGCCGGAGAGAACGTCTCGGGCTCCATGGAAAGCTTCGCGTCTTTTGTCGAGAAGAAGACCGCGCAAATCCGCAAGCAGTATGGCTGCCACAGCGTAGAATATTCGGTCGAGCTTCAGGATGGCCAGGTCCGGCTCAAAGCCAAAGCCAAAATCTAGAACTGCCTGCGTAAAGTTCCCCTAGCATTCCTTAAGGAACACTCCCAAAACGGGAAATCACAGATTTCATTGGATTTAGCGGCGCGATAAAGTCCGCTCGCGGATACGTTTGTAGCTACTAAAGTGGACTTGACGAAAGCTAAATCTTGAATCCACGGTGAGTGCCCGTATTTCAGACCTTCTGTGTGCGGGGAATTGGTACGCCCTACCGAATCTGAGGTCGGGCGCCCTTGTAATTATCTACTCCTCATTAGTTTCCCAGCGCCGAGCGAACTTTCTTAAGAAGCGAACTTCTGGTGAAGGGTTTCTCCAAGAACGTCGCCTCCGGCACCTGGCCACCTCGAAGCACAACCACATCGCCGGTATATCCCGACACAAATAACGACCTCAGATTCGGACGAATTGCCTTGGCCAGCGCCGCTAGCTCAACCCCACTTTTTCCCGGCATGATCACATCCGTGAGCAATAAATCGATTTCGCGGTCAGAAGCCTTCACTATTCCCAGCGCCTCTTCCGCATTGTTTGCCTCGATCACTTGGTATCCCGCGCCTTGCAGCATTGAGACACTCAGTTCGCGCAGATACTCGTCGTCTTCCACCACCAAAATCGCCTCTGATCCCCCCGGCAATTCGTCTTTTGCCGCGAGCTGCGGCACGTGTTCCGCATCTCCTGTCACCCGCGGAAAATAAATCTTGAAGGTTGTGCCCTTGTCGGGTTCGCTATACACAAAGATAGTGCCGCCGGACTGGTCCACAATCCCGTATACCGTTGAGAGCCCGAGGCCCGTGCCCTGCCCAACGCCCTTGGTTGTAAAAAACGGTTCAAAAATTTTTGATTTCGTTGTTTCGTCCATGCCACAACCCGTGTCGCTCACCGCCAAAACCACATGCTCTCCGATGTGAGCGCCCGGGTGCATGGAAACGTAATGGTCGTCCAGTTCCGCATGCCCCGTCTCGATGATGATCTCCCCTCCACTCGGCATTGCATCCCGCGCATTCACCACTAGATTCATCAGGATTTGCTCAATCTGGCCGGGATCGGCTTGAATGCTGCCTAGTGAGGGCGTTGGATGGAAAGACATAGCAACATCCTCACCGACTAGTCTTTGCAGCATCGTCGTCACGTTTTGCACAACCTCGTTCAGGTCCAGTATCTTGGGGAAGACGACCTGCTGTCGGCTGAATGCCAGGAGTTGCCGCGTTAGACCCACGGCCCGCTGCGAGGCTTTTTTGATCTGCTCCATGTGCCGGTTCGCTGGACTCTCCGGCTCGATCACACCGTGCGCGAGATCGCTGTAGCCGATAATTACGCCCAGCATATTGTTAAAGTCGTGGGCCACACCGCCCGCCAAGCGCCCCACGGCCTCCATCTTCTGAGCTTGGCGAAACTGTGCTTCCAGCCGCTGCGTCTCCGTGATGTCCCGTACGATAGCCAGCACGCACCTTTGGCCCTCCAGTTCGATCAGGTCCGCGGAGACCTCCGTTTCCCGAATTTCCCCCGCCTTGGTCTTGTGTTGCTTGCGGAACTCGCTCACCCGTCCGGTCTCCGCTAGCTGCCGGAGCATTTCAGCTCGTTCCGATTCTTGCGCCCAAATGCCAATGTCCATTCCGGTATACCCAATCACCTCCGCACGTTCGCGTCCCACCATATTCAAGAATGCGTCATTCACGTCAAGATACCGGCCCTCCTCTTCCGTCGCGATCGTGATTGCCAGGGGACTATTGCGAAAAGCCTTGCTGAATCTTTCTTCCGACTTGCGCAGCGCATCCTCGGTCCGTTTCTGGTCGCTGATGTCGGTGTTCGTTCCGAACCATCGCACGATCCGTCCGTCCGCGTCCCTGACCGGCATCACCAGGGTTAGAAACGGGCGTAGCACCCCATCCGCCCCGCGCAGCGGAAACACCATGTCGAAGGGATCACCGTTTGAAATCGAAATCTGCCAGCGCTCCATCACCTTGGGTAGGTCCGCCGGATCATGCACTGACTGCCATCCCCATCCCTGCATTTGCTCAAATGTCGTACCTGTGTACTGATACCAGCGCTGGTTGTACCAGACGATCCATCCATCTGCGTTCGCCATCCAGGTCAACTGCGGAATCGAGTCTCCCAGTGTTCGAAACTGCCGCTCGCTCTCGCGTAGCGCCTCCTCAGACTCCTTGCGCTCGGTGACATCCCGCAGAATCACAGTGAAAAGCTGCTTGCCGCGGGAGTCGATCTGGGAGATCGATGCCTCAATCTGGAATTCTTCGCCATCCGCGCGCACCGCCCATAAGGCGCCCAGAGCCCCCATGGCGCGATTAGTTACGCCTGTTTCACCGAACTGTCGGATGTGGGCACTGTGTCTGGAGCGGTATCGCTCTGGAATGAAGCGCTCAATCGGCTGACCCAAAGCCTCAGCTTCAGTGCAACGGAACATTTTCTCAGCGGCTGAATTGAACAGCACAATCCGCTGCTGTTCGTTCACGGTGACTATCGCGTCCATCGCCGACGCAATAATGCCCGTGAGGCGATGTTGGCTTTCCCGCAACGCCTCCTCGGCTCGCTTGCGTCGCTGATGTCGTGAGCAATGGTCGAAGCGCCCACAATGTTGCCTTCGAAATCTCGGACCGGCGAGATGATCAACGATACGTTGACCAGGCTCCCATCTTTGCGGCGGCGCACCGTTTCCTCAGGTGTCACCAGCCGTCCCGCCGCAATGTCCACCAGAAATTGCCTTGCTTCCTGCTGGAGTTCCGGGGGAATGATGGTGGCGATCGGCTGACCAATGATTTCTGCGGCAGCATAGCCGTAAAGCCGTTCCGCGCCTTGGTTCCAACTGATGATCCTGCCCGAAAGATCCTTGCTGAAGATCGCGTCTTCGGAAGATTCCACAATGGCGGCCATGCGAAAACGGTCCCGCTCGGCCTCGTGGCGTTTCTCGTCAAGCCGATTGAGCCACACCGCACTCATCCACAGCCCCCCGGCAAACGTTATAACCTCGATGAGAATAAGCAGGGCGATTCCAAATTGCGTGCCATAAAGTCCGGCAAGCTGACCGCGCCACCGCAGCCAGCCAAACAGTATCGGCACGACGACCACGAGCGGTAAGGTCCTCCGCGACATCACGCCGCCTGTGTATCCGCTGGTAACCGGTGCCATCAGCCCCATCCTGGGCTGCACCGCAAGAACCGCCAGGCCGAGCACCGCGAACAAGATGGCGGTGTGCAGCGCCATGGACGTGAATGCAGGGACGTCATAGAGCGCACGCGCATCCAGCAGATAGCCGACGCACGCGACAAATCCGTTCAACGATGTGAGCAGCGCCAGACGTTGAGCCACGTAAGGCCAGTGATCGCTCATGAACAATAAGCTGGAGCCCAGAAGCAGAAATCCCAGCGCCGTTGCGCCGGACATGCGGCCGGGGTGAAGACCTCCGGTGGCCAGTAGCGCGTGATGAAACAGGACATCATCGAGACCGAGGTTCAGGTGAAAAAGATATTCTGCCAGCGCCAGCAATCCCATAAGGGCGATTGCGCCGCTCAATATCCGTGCCACGCGGTTCAACCGTGACGCCGCGTCGCTCATATGATCGGATTGAGATTGAATCAGGCACAGCGACACTCCCGCGAGCACGAAGCACAGCGCGGTATTCGGTTTCATAGTCGCCAGGCCAGGGAAAATGCTGGTCAAGGCTGGAACGCCGAGCAGCCATCCGAGCAGCGCAAGACAGCCGACAATAATGGCTAAGGCGCCAACCGCTTTAGAAAAGCGACGGCAGTTGCGGACAATGCGGGATTCCGCTTCACCACTCAATAGATCCTTCAGTACATCGGGCAAATTCGGTCAGGCAAATCTCCGAACGCCCCCCTGAGATCCGAACGACGACAACAGACTACCACGCAGCAAGGGTGCGAACCAGCCAGACATGCGCCCCGAAGCGCTAGGCAAGGCATCAGACATCCGCAGGCACTACCACAACCAGCAGACCGGGGCAGAGTCTGCACTCTATATGACGGCATCCTGATAAAATTGAGGTTCCACTTCACTTCTTGGTTGCATAGGGAGCCCCAGTGTCCAGCTTGGAAACATTCTCGGAAAAATCGTCGAAGCCGTCTTCAAAAACGTCCTCGGAAACAGCAAAGATCCAACGCGCCATCCTCAGCGTCACCGATAAGACCGGCCTGGCGGAGTTTGCCCGCAAGCTGGCGCAATCGGGCGTGGAATTGATCTCCACCGGAGGGACGGCCAAGCTGTTGCGCGACGCGGGGTTGAAAGTAAAAGACATCTCCGAGCACACCGGCTTTCCCGAAATGCTCGATGGGCGGGTGAAGACGCTGCATCCCAAGGTGCATGGAGGGATTTTGCATCGCCGCGATTTGCCGGCGCATAAGGCCGCGGTTGCGGAACACGGCATCCCGCCGATCGATATGGTCGTAGTGAATCTCTATGCGTTCGAAAAAACCGCGGCCAAACCGGCGCGCACTTTCGAAGAAATCATCGAAAACATCGATATTGGCGGGCCTTCGATGATCCGCTCGGCGGCGAAAAATTTTCAGGATGTCGCGGTGGTGACTTCGCCTTCCGATTACGGCGCGATTGCCGAAGAGATGGCGAAATCGGGCGGCGCGCTTTCATATGCCACCAAGTGGAAGCTGGCGCAGAAGGCCTTCGCGACCACGGCGGCTTATGATTCCGCGATTGCCTCGACACTCGAAAAGCTAAGCCCCGAAGGCAAGGCTTCAGAGGCGGCCTTCCCGGAAAATCTGCGGTTGTCTTTCCACAAAATTATTGACTTGCGTTACGGCGAAAATCCTCACCAGAAGGCCGCGATGTACACCGACGGATCGGGCGTGGGTGTAGCGAATGCGAAGCAACTGCAAGGTAAAGAACTTTCCTACAACAACATCGTGGACTTGCAGGCGGCGTGGGATTTGGCGCAGGAATTCGAAGAACCAGTGTGCGCCATCATCAAGCATACGAACCCCTGCGGAACAGCGACCGCGAAGACATTGGTTGAGGCCTACAAGAAAGCGCTGGAATGTGATCCAGTTTCGGCATTTGGCGGCGTAATTGGCGTAAATCGCCCGATTGACGCGGCTGCAGCGGAAGAGATGGCGAAGTTGTTTGTCGAAGTCATTGCCGCGCCATCGTTCGATGAAGCAGCAAAAGAAAAGTTTGCCGCAAAAAAGAACTTACGCCTTGTCGAGATCAAAGATGCGCCGCAGAAGTGGGTGCTGAAGAACGTCTCCGGCGGAATCTTGGTGCAGGACAACGATATTCGTCCGCTGACCGAGAGTGATTTGAAAGTTGTCACCAAGCGTCCACCGACACCCGAAGAAAAGCGCGCGCTGCTATTCGCATGGAAAGTCAGCAAGCACGTGAAATCAAACGCAATTCTCTACGCGCGCGACGGGCAGACGGTGGGCGTGGGCGCCGGGCAGATGAGCCGCGTCGATTCCTGCCGCATCGGCGCAGCCAAGGCGGTTTTGCCACTCAAAGGCACCGTAGCTGCTTCTGACGCGTTCTTTCCCTTCCCTGATGGCGTCGAAGAGATCGCCAAGGTAGGCGCGACGGCAATTATTCAGCCGGGCGGCTCGGTGCGGGATCAGGAAGTGATTGAAGCGGCTGACCGCCTCGGCCTGGCGATGATTTTTACCGGGGTAAGGCACTTCCGGCACTAAAAATTCGTTGCCAGGCGGTAAAGCAAAGGCAATGCGGAACTTATGCCACCTGCAAGCTGCGTTGAATTGAACGTTCCAACCCTTGAAGGGCCTGTACTTCCGGCTGCGGAAAATGCCCTAGTTTTACAATCCTTTTCATACACTCGCCTTTACCAAGGTTTACAATAAACCAGCACCTGCCGATGCATAATAGGCATCAAAACAAATGATTTCCGCAATCCGAAGGGCCTCGATGAAGAGCATTTCCGCTGTGTTATTCGCGCTATGGTTGAGTGTTGCTGTAGTTGCACAGCAAGCTCCGGCGACACCTCAAGCTGCTGCCCCCGAGTCCCAAGCGTCGGCGACCCCTCCGGCAAGCACGACGCCCGCGCGTAAAGTCGATCGCGCCGCGTCCTACTATCACTACGCGTTGGCGCACATGTACGAAGAGCAGATGGCGATGTATGCGCGCAGCGATCTGGCAACAAAGGCGATTGAGGAATATCGTCTGGCAATTGAAGCTGACCCATCGTCGGAATATCTGACTGCGGGATTGGCGGAGTTGTATGCGAAAACCGGCCGCATCCGCGATGCCGTCGTGGAAGCGCAGGACATTCTCAAGAAAGACCCTAATAACCTCGAAGCGCGCAAGTTGCTGGGGCAGATTTATTTGAAATCTCTGGGGGATTTGCAATCCGGCGACGGTTCGGAAAATGTGCTGGCGCTGGCGATTGAGCAGTACAAGGAGATCATCAAAATTGAGCCGGACAATGTTGACGATCATTTGTTGCTCGGGCGCTTGTACCGGCTGAATCACGAACTGGACAAAGCGGAAGGTGAATTCAAAATCGCCGTCAAGCTGGAGCCGGACAACGAAGAAGCGGTCACCACGCTTGCCTACCTCTACAACGAAGAGGGCGATAGCGCGCGGGCCGCGCAGACTTTGAGTTCAGTGCCGGATACCGAGCGTTCCGCCAAGCTCTACGCGGCACTGGGTTACACCTATGAGCAACTGAAGCAATATAAGCAGGCCATTGCGGCATACCGCAAAGCGACTGAACTCGACCACGACAATCTGGATGCGATTCGCGGATTGGCGGAAAGCCTCATGGAAGATGGGCAGGCCGATGCCGCGCTTGAGCAATACAAAGTAATCGCCGATGCAAATCCTGAGGATGCGCAAACCTACGTGCGCATGGCGGAGATTTACCGCCAGGACGGCAAATTCGATCTGGCGCTGGAAAATCTGAAGAAAGCCGGGTCCATGGTGCAGGACTCGATGGAAGTGCCCTACAACATGGCCGCGGTTTATCAGGCCCAAGGGCGCTACGACGACGCCATCCAGACGTTGACGGATTTATTGAAGAAAACGGAGAAGAGCGACGGGAGCTATAGCCAGAGCGAGAAGAACAACCGGGCGCTGTTTTTGGAGAGGCTGGGCACGGCGTACCGTGACAACAATCAGGATGCGGCGGCGATCGATACATTCCGCAAAATGCTGGTGCTGGGCGATGACAATGCGGAGCGTGGATACCAGCAACTGATTGATACCTATCGCGAGGCCAAGCAGTGGCAGCAGGCCACGGATGCAGCCAAGGAAGCTGTGGCGAAATTGCCTAAGGACCGAGGCTTAAAGATGGTTTACGCGGCGCAACTTGCCGACATGGGCCAGGTGGATGAAGGCCTGCAAATGGTGAAGGGCCTGTTAAACGGCACACCCGCGGACCGCGAAGTCTATATAGCGCTGGCGCAGATGTATAGCCGGCTGAAGCGCTGGTCTGACGCGGAAGCCGCGCTCGACAAAGCACAAGAGATTTCGACCAAGCCCGAGGACAAGGAATACGTGCAGTTCCTGCGGGGATCGACCTACGAACGGCAGAAAAAATACGATGAGGCGGAAGCGGAGTTCCGAAAAATTCTCGCAAGCGATCCACAAAATGCGGTTGTGCTGAATTATCTGGGCTACACGCTTGCCGACCGCGGGCAAAGCCTGGATGATGCCCTGGTCATGATCAAGAAAGCTGTCGCTCTGGATCCGGCTAATGGCGCTTATCTGGACTCGCTGGGCTGGGCCTACTACAAGCTCGGCAAATACGACCAGGCAGAAGATAATTTAACCAAGGCAGCGCAGCACATGGCGAGCGATCCGACGGTGCAGGACCATCTTGGCGATCTTTACCAGAAAACCGGGCGGCTGAAACTCGCGGCCATCCACTGGGAGCGGGCGCTGGAAGAGTGGAATAAGACGATTGCGCCCGAAGTGGACACCGATGATCTGGCGCAAGTCCAGAAAAAGCTCGAATCTGCCAAGGTAAAACTGGCGAAAGAAGAACCGCAGAAGCAATAACGCCTTGCGGCGACATCGGCCCGTCAAATCTGGCTCATTTGCATCTGGTAAACTTTGGCCATGCTCGCCGACTATGCGGTACGCGTGGAAGAATCGCGCGGACGCCGTCACTCCGAGCCAGCCCATCCTTATCGCAACGATTTTGAGCGTGACCGCGACCGCATCATCCACGCGCGGGCATTTCGCCGGTTGCAATCGAAGACGCAGGTTTTCACCCGCCGCTATTCCGATCACTTTCGCAGCCGCCTCACTCACACCATTGAAGTTGCGCAGATTGCCCGTACGATAGCGGCGCAACTCAGCCTGAACACCGACTTGGTTGAGGCACTCGCCCTGGTGCACGATCTTGGGCACCCACCGTTTGGCCACTCGGGCGAGAAGGTTCTCGATGCGGCCATGCGAAAGCACGGACTATTCTTCGATCACAATCTGCACGCGCTGCGGATTGTCGAGGATTTCGAACTGCGCTATGCCGCGTTTCGGGGATTGAATCTGACGTTTGAGGTCCGCGAAGGAATCATCAAGCATTCGCGCGATTATGACGCCGGTCGATTCCCCCAGTTGGCCGAATATCTGCTGGATCAGAAGCCACCACTGGAAGCACAGTTGATCGATTTGGCGGATGAGATTGCCTACAACACGGCTGACCTCGATGACGGATATGAAGCACATTTGCTGACGCTTGAAAAGATTCGCGAGGGTATTCCGGTATTTGAGCGTTTCTATCGGGAGGCTGAGAAAGCCTATCCCGATGCGCTCGAAAAGCTGAAGTTCAATGAAGCGATTAAGGGGATGTTGAACCGCTTTGCGGACGACCTGATTCGGCATACACGCGAAAATATTGTGACGGGCAGGATTCAATCACTAGATGACGTCCGGCGAAATGCGCATCGGTTGGTTCGGTTCAGTGCCGAGGTCGAACGCGAGCGGATGCAAGCGAAAGAATTTCTGCACGCAAATTTGTATTTCAGTCCGGCGCTGGCTTCCGAAAAGGAAGACGCAGAAAAAGTGATTGGCGAGCTCTTCGATTTCTGGATGAACCAGCCCGGCGAGCTACCTCCCGCATATCAGGAAAAAGCCGAGGATGACCCTTTGGCCCGGGTGGTGTGCGATTACATCGCCGGCATGACCGACAACTACATCTACGAACAATACGGAAAATGCCTCGGTTAGGCGCTCCTGAGACGGTTTGTAACCTCGCCTCCAGCTGCCGAAGGGTCGGCAGTCTGCCAAAATTACAGCGTTTGCGCAGATTATACGGGATCGGGCCGTGGCTTAGTTTTGGTCTATATAGTTGATAACAAATATGTTAACGAGATTTTTTAGTTTGGCATCATAACTGTACTATAAGAGGGAGCTGCGGGATCGCTAGCTTTGTATTTTGAAAAGGATTACGCTAAATGTCGCCATCAAAAAGGGCTTTTGTAGACCGCAGAGGACCCGCTTGGAAATGGTTCTTATGCTGGCAGACCGCGCAATTTCTCGCTACCTGGAGGTAGGAAAAACTATGAATAATCGCATTGTGATGTCTCTGTTGGTGTCGGCGGCGCTAGCGCTGCCTGCTTTGTCGCAAACCAGCGCGACCCCGTCTTCGAGTGATCAAAGCACAAGCGCTCCAACCACGGCGGCCGCACCGGCTCCGATGAACGATCAAGCCACGGTCCCAGCGCCGGCCACCACCGATCAGTCGGCGGCAACCGTGGGCGCGAGCGGCAAGCAGCCGCTGCAAGCGGAAACCCACGAAGGGTTCTGGGGCAAGGTCAATCCTTTCGCGCGCAAGAAGTACGTACAACGCCAAACCGCCCCGATCCGTGACCGGGTGAATGAACTCGACGAACTCACGGCTGCTAACAGCAAGATGATCAAAGACGTGGATTCGCGCTCACAACAGGGAATCCAGTTGGCATCGTCGAAAGCGGACGCTGCCGATCAGCACGCAATTGATGCCGGCAACAAAGCACAACTGGCGCAACAGACTGCCACCACGGCCAACAATCGTCTGACCAATGTGGAGCAGGTGGTCGGAAACATCGACCAGTACAAGACGGGAGCGCAGACCGAAATCCGCTTCCGCCCAGGACAGACAGTCCTGAGCACGAATGCGAAAGCGGCACTCGATTCGATGGCGACCCCGCTGAAGGACCAGCGCGGCTACATAATCGAGGTGCAGGGCTTTTCATCCGGACGGGGCCAGGCTGCCATCGCCACGTCACAGAAGATGGCGGATTCTGTCGTACGCTATCTCGTGCTGAATCATGAAATTCCGGTCTACCGGATTTTTGTGGTTGGCATGGGCAATGCTCCGGTGCAGACGGCCAGCGCTGACGAAGCAAAAGCAAAGCGTAACAGCGGTGGACGCGTCGAAATCAGCCTGATGAAGAATGATTTGGAGCAGTTAGCGTCAACCGATCAGCCCGCGAAGTAAGAAACAGATGAGTTTCTTGGCGAAGGGGAAAGATCCCGACGCCCTCCCCCGAAAAGGCCTTCCGCGCGAGCGGGAGGCTTTTTTATTTGCGTTCTAACCCGCTGCACGCGAGATGTTTCCGGTTCTTCAATTATTTTCTATGTCATTGCGGCCCATCATCCGTTACACTGTGTTGCTCAAACAGCAGCGAAGAGAAGGATTCCCACGTGATTGTTGGAGTGCCAACAGAAATTTATCCGGGCGAGCGCAGAGTAGCGCTGGTGCCAGCTTCCGTTCCAGCTCTGGCCAAGGCGGGATTTGAGGTGGTCATTGAGTCGGGCGCGGGAGTCGCAGCCGGCTACCCGGACGCCGCCTACGCCGAAAAGGGCGCGAAAATTCTCCCCACGCGCGCCGAAGTTTTTCGCACCGCCGACATTATTGCGCAGGTGCTTTGCTACGGCGCCAATGACGTCAACGGTAAAGATGACATCCCGCTTTTGGGGAGTGGGCAGATCCTGATCGGGTTTCTACGCCCGCTCGGGACCAAGGAAGTCGTTGAACAAGTCGCAGCGGCGGGCGTGACCGGATTTTCGGTAGAAATGGTCCCGCGGACGACGCGCGCGCAGAGCATGGACGCGCTCTCTACCATGGCAACTATCTCAGGCTACAAAGCGGTATTAATGGCTGCCGACGCCTTGCCACGATTGTTCCCGATGATGACGACGGCGGCGGGCACGATTACGCCCGCGCGGATTCTTATCATCGGTGTGGGGGTAGCCGGCTTGCAGGCGATTGCAACTTCGCGGCGGCTGGGAGCCGTGGTCTCGGCCTATGACATGCGTCCCGTAGTAAAGGAGCAGGTACAGAGCCTCGGAGGGCGATTCGTGGAGCTACCCATCGAGGCGAAAGATGCACAGGATGCCCGCGGCTACGGTAAGGCCCAGGATGAGGCATTTTATCAAAAACAGCGGGAGTTGCTGGGCCGAGTGGTGGCCGAAAGTGATGTTGTGATCACGACGGCGGTGATTCCGGGCAAGAAAGCTCCGGTGCTGGTGACGGAAGAAATGGTGAAAGGCATGGCACCGGGATCGGTGATCTTCGATCTTGCGGCAGAACGCGGCGGCAATTGCGAAGTGACTAAAGCCGGCGAAACGATCGTTAAGCACGGGGTCACAATAATAGGCCCGATTAATCTGGCCAGCGGTGTTCCGTATCACGCCAGCCAGATGTATGCCCGCAACTCTGACGACTTTCCTCGACGCATCTGGTAAAAGACGGGAAGCCCCGATTGGACGATGCGGATGACATTATCCGCGACACGATGATTACGCGCGGCGGAGAAATTGTAAACACGCGCGTTCGCGAATACTATGGTCTGCCCGCGCTAGTTGCGAAATAGCGCGGCTGGAACTTAATGGGAGAACGTTGATGCTAATCAACAGCTTATTCATTTTCATGCTGGCGGGATTCATAGGATTCGAGGTCATCAAACGAGTCTCGCCACTGTTGCACACGCCCTTGATGTCGTTGACCAACGCGCTCGATGCGATTGCCGTGGTGGGCGCAATTGTACTGGTCGGCGAGCATAAGACGACGTTTTCGGCGGTGCTCGGAGTTATTGCCGTCGCGGCCGCTACCAGCAATATCGTCGGTGGATTTCTGATCACCGACCGCATGCTCAGGATGTTCAAGTCCAGCCGCCCGACAAAGCCATGAACAATCTCGCGGGATCGCAAACCATTATTGAAGTTATTTATCTGATTGCCAGCGCGCTTTTCATTTTGTCGCTGCGCTGGATGAGTTCGCCCTCCACCGCCCGGCGGGGCGTCTGGGCCGGCGAAATCGGCATGGTGCTCGCAATCGGTGGCACCCTGCTGCACGAGGGTATTGTCGATTACACCTGGATTGCGATCGCGCTGGTGATCGGGACCATCATCGGAATCCCTCTGGGCATGGTGCAGATGACCGCGGTGCCGCAGCGGACGGCGTTGAGCCACGCCGCTGGCGCTCTTTGCGTAACCTTGGTCGGTACGGCTGAATTCTATTTGCGTTCGCCCAATGTGCCCCCGTTCACCATGTCTGTGCTATCCATGGAAATTATTCTGGGAGCACTCACATTCACAGGAAGTTTGATGGCAGCGGGGAAACTCCAGGAAGTGTTGCCGCAACGTCCCATCACATACAAGGGTCAGAACATCGTGAACCTTGGGTTTCTGGCCATCGCCGTCGGGCTGGCTGTCTACCTGGTGATGCATCCGGGCGCAAAGCAGGTGTTCCCGTTCATGGTGGGCATTCCGCTGGTGTTCGGCGTGTTGATGATTATTCCTATTGGCGGCGCGGACATGCCGACTGTGATCTCGCTGCTGAATTCCTACGCCGGTCTTTCCGCGGCAGCCATGGGATTTGTGGTTGGGAGCAAACTGCTCATTATCGCCGGAGCGCTCGATGGATCTTCAGGGTTCATTCTCTCGGTCATCATGTCAAAAGCGATGAACCGGTCATTTACGAACGTATTATTTGGTGCATTCGGACAGGTTGCGCCAGCGGCAGCCGGTAAAGCTGAAGACAAAACCGTACGCAGCGCGACGGCGGAAGAGGCGGCGGGAATTTTGGCGGCGGCAAATAAAGTCGTCGTCGTTCCCGGTTACGGGATGGCGGTCGCGCAAGCGCAGCACAAAGTACGGGAGATGTTCGACGCGCTCACCAAGAAAGGCGTGGACGTGCGCTTTGCCATTCATCCCGTGGCCGGACGCATGCCCGGCCATATGAACGTGCTGCTGGCCGAGGCTGACATCCCTTACGATCGCCTTATGGAAATGGATGAAATCAATGGCGATTTCCCGCAGACCGATGTTGCCTTGGTGATTGGCGCCAATGATGTTACGAATCCGGCAGCGCGTACGGACCAATCGAGCCCCATCTATGGGATGCCGATTCTGGATGTGGATAAAGCCCGCACAGCGATGGTGATTAAGCGCAGCATGAATCCTGGATTCGCCGGAATTGATAATCCTCTCTATTATCTTGATAGAACCTTGATGCTATTCGGCGATGCTAAATCTTTCGTCAGCGAAATCGTGAAAGATCTGGGCAGCAGCCACTAGGCTACTGCTGAACCGCTTGTTTGAGGCTCGCTTTAACGCCCATAGCCGCGAGACTGGAATCGTCCCATCCTCCACCGAGCGCTTTAACCAGATATACCGAAGTGACCATGCGCTGGCCTTCGATTTGCGTAGCTAATCGTTCATTAGTCAGAACCAGTTCCTGGGCGGTAATTACGTCGAGGTAAGTGACCAGGCCGCCGGTATAGCGGGCATTGGCCAGATCGAGAGAACGATCGGCATCGTCGACGGCTTTTTTCTGCGAGTCTGAAGCCGACTGAAGGGCTTGCAATCCCGCGAGCGCATCTTCGACTTGTTGAAATGCCACAAGAACGGATTCCCGATAGTTCGCCACGTCTTCTTGATAGACGCTATTGGCGAAATCGAGTTGCGCATGCAGGCGTCCACCAGCGATCAGCGGTTCAATCGCGCTGAGACCCAGCGACCAGAGGAAACTCGGTGCGTTAAATAAGGTCGTGATATCGCGGCTTTCCACGCCGCCGCCGCCGGTCAATGGAATATTAGGATAGAACGCCGCTCTCGCGACTCCTATTTGAGAATTTGCCGAAGAAACGGTCCGTTCTGCGGTCGCTATGTCCGGCCGGCGCTGGAGCAATTCGGAAGGTAGGCCAAGGGGAACTGGGGGAGGCTGGGCGGCGAGAGTGCGAACTGGGGCCTTGAAATCGGACGCTGGTAGCCCTTGCAAAACCGCGATCGCGTGCTCGTCTTGAGCGCGCTGTTGCTGTAAGAGATAAAGTTGTGTGACAGAGGAGTCGAGTACAGTCTGCTGCTGTGCAACATCGAGGCCTGACACGGCGCCGCCCGAGTGGCGTTTCTCAACCAGATCCAACCCCTTCCCTTCGAAATCAATGGCCTTTTGCACCACAGCCATTTCCGCGTCGGTTTCGCGCAAATCAAAATAATCGGCCGCCAGCTCCGAACTCACGAGCAGCCGCATATTTTCGAGATCTGCTGCAGTCGCCTGCAAAGTGGCGTTGGCCGCTTCCACACTGCGGCGGACGCGACCAAAGAGATCAACCTCATAGTTCAAAGTAAAAGGAATCGTGAACGTATTCTCGGTATCGGGGCGGAGGGGTGTCGTAGAACCAAGCGAGGGCCGGTTACCTGAAACGCGCTGGCGGCCTGCGGAAGGCGCTGCATCTAACTCAGGGTACAAGCCGGACGCGGTTACGCGTGCAGAAGCGCGAGCTTCGGATAGACGCGCCAACGCCGCTTGCACTGTTTGATTGCTGGCCATTGCGCGGTCTTCGTACTGGTTGAGTTCGCCATCGCCAAAAATCTTCCACCATGCGCCTTTAGGAATTTGATCAGCCGGATTCGACATCTGCCAGGGAGCGGGAGTCTGCCAATTTTGCGGAATCGTCACGTCCGGCTTTTTGTATTTCGGAGCACGAGCAAAAGCGCAACTACACGCAATCGCGAGTAATCCGGAGATGGCGACTGCCTTCATGACTGCCCGCCAGGCGCTGTGCCCACCTGTACCTGCTCGCCTTCTTCGAGTGAGTCGGGAGGGTTCAGGACGATCGTGTCAGTAGGCTGCAAGCCACCGATGATTTCAACGTCGGTGCCATAGTCGCGGCCGATCACGACGGGCTGCAAGTGGATTTTGCCGTTGCTGCCAACGATTGCGGCGCGTGTACCGTCCGCGCGGAAAAGAAGCGCGTTGACCGGCACGGACAAACGCGGTGTGGTGACGTTGACTGCGAAGCGGACCTGCGCAAACCCTCCGGGAAGCAACTCGTCCTTGGGATTGGGCACATCGATTTCCGTGCGGAGAGTTCGAGTGGTTGGATCAATCGCATCCGCGGTACGTTCGACTTCGCCGACAAATTTTTGCCCCGGCAGCGAGGCAAGTTCGATATTGCCCCGCACACCGTGTCGTATGAATGGCGCATAGATTTCCGGAACGTCCACGTAAACACGGATGGGGTCGATGCGGGCAAGATCAAATAATTCCTGGTTCATGCCCCCGTTGCCAGCATTGATGAGCGCGCCGATATCAATCAGACGCTTGGTGATGACTCCAGAGAATGGAGCATAAATATGCTTGAACGACTCCAATTGTTCGAGCCGGCGGACGTTGGCATCCGCCGCCGCGAGATTGGCCTCGCCCTGTACAAATGTATTGGTGCGCTCGTCGGTCTCCTGTTGTGCAACCGCGTCCTGCTTTTGCAAATCTTCCCAGCGCTTGGCCGACGTTTTGGCTATCTGCAATTGAGCCGCCGCCTGATCGCGCGTTGCGCGGGCTTGCATTAACTCCTGGTCGACTTCTGGTGTTTCGATGTCGGCCAGCAATTCGCCTTTTGTAACACGGCTACCGATGTCCTTGTACCACTTCGCGAGATAGCCGTTGGTACGAGCATAAATCGGCGATTCGGTGAAGGCCTGCAAGGTCGAGGGCAGGGTGAGGTCTTGCTCCGGCGCCTCCGGCTTGGGATGGATCACGGCTACGCTTGGGGTGGCCAAAGCGTCGGTCTCTTTTGCCAGCGCGCGCTTCTCATCGAGCCGGATGACAAACGAAATCACCGCGCCGATGATGAGCAGCGAGAGAACTATAAGGAGCAGCAAAGTTGCCCCACGCTTGCGCGGCGCCTGCCCTTGCGATTCACTTTGAGTTTGCGCTTTTTCCAATACTTGCTGATCCATAACAATCACCTAATTCCTGCGATTCTACGATTACGACGTGGGTGAAGCCGAGGCTTCGCGTTCTACGCGGCGTCCATGAAAAATGCTAAACACGACGGGAACAAAAAACAAAGTTGCCACGGTGGCGAAAAGCAAACCTCCGATGACGGCCCGGCCCAACGGAGCGTTCTGCTCACCGCCTTCGCCAAGGCCGAGGGCCATGGGCAACATGCCGATAATCATGGCCAGGGCAGTCATAATGACGGGACGCATACGCGTGTAACCCGCCTCCAGCGCGGCTTGGATGGGATGCAGACCCTCATCCATGCGTTCGCGGGCAAATGAAATCATCAAAATACTGTTGGCTGTCGCCACACCCATGCACATGACGGCGCCGGTTAGGGCCGGGACGCTGAGCGTGGTGTGTGTCAGGAAGAGCATCCAAATAATGCCCGCGAGCGCTCCGGGCAACGCCGTGATGATGATGAATGGATCAAGCCAGGACTGGAAGTTGATGACAATCAGCAAATAGACGAGCACGATGGACATCACCAATCCGACCGAAAGACCGAGGAAAGACGATTTCATGGTTTGGACTTGACCGCGAATAACCATTTGCGTGCCCCGAGGCAGTTTGCTGCGGAAAGAATCCACAATTTTTTGGGTATCGTCGGCGACGCCGCCGAGGTCGCGCCCGTCCACACTCGCGTACACATCCACCACAGGCACGATGTTGTAGTGGTTCACCACAGCAGGCGTGGTGATGGGATTGACGGTCGCTAAGTTCGCCAAAATCTGGGACTGGTCTGAGGTTGGCCCCGAAATGGGCGTGTTCATAAGGGACTGCAATGTATCTACTCGATATTGCGGCGTCATAACGGCGATGTTGTAACTCACGCCGTTGTGTGGATTGAGCCAGAACGTCGGAGACGTCTGGAAGCTGCCGCTCAATGACACCAGCATATTAGTGGCAACGTCGCGCTCGGTTAATCCCACTTGCTGGGCCCGCACGCGATCCACATCTAATTGCAGCGCCGGATTGTTGAGCAACTGTTGCACATGCACATCGACCGCGCCGGGCACGCGGCGCATGTCATTGGAGATTTCCTGGGCAATTTGGTAGTCCTGCCCGTAATTGTTGCCAATGAGTTGAACATCCACGGGCGCGGGCAAACCAAAATTAAGAATTTGGCTCACGATGTCGGCTGGTTGAAAGAAGAATTCCACGCCAGGAAAGGCTCGCGAGAGATTGTGGCGGAGCTTGTGGATGTATTCTTCCGTGGGCCGATGCCCTTCTTTCAGGTTCACCAGAATCTCTGCGTCCGACGTACCAATCGTTCCTGAGTTGCTGTACGAAGTGTTGATGCCGCTGTAGGGCAGGCCAATATTGTCGAGAACCGCGCCCAGGTCGCGGTCGGGAACTTCGCGGCGGATCTCTTGCTCTACAAGGTCAACCAGCCTTGCCGTTTCCTCGATGCGCAGCCCAGGACGGGCGCGCACGTGTAAACGCATTTCTCCGGCATCCACTTGCGGGAAGAAATCGCGGCCAAGGAAGAAAACTAATCCGCTGGATAATACGCAGAAACCGAGGAAGCAAGTAACGAAAAGCCGCCGGTGCCCCATCGCGCCTTCGAGAACCCCTTTGTAGCCCTGCCGAAGGTCTTCAAATTTGCGCTCAAATCCTTTTTGAAATCTGCCCAGGAAGTTGGTGGGCGGTTTGTGCGTATCCAGCTCGTGCCCCCGAAGAAGATACATGACCAGCGTCGGAATCAGGGTACGCGAAAGCAGATACGACGCAAGCATGGCGAAGACGACGGCTTCGGCCAGCGGCACGAACAAATATCGCGCTACGCCCGTCAGGAAGAACATAGGCACGAAGACGATACAAATTGACAGCGTTGAAACCAGAGCAGGCACGGCGATCTGCTGTGCACCATCGAGAATGGCGTGTTTCAGCTCCTTTTTCATGCCAAGGTTGCGCTCGATGTTTTCAATTTCCACCGTGGCGTCATCCACTAGTATGCCCACGGCAAGGGCCAAACCTCCCAACGTCATGATGTTGAAGGTTTCGCCGAGCGCGCTCATGCATATGACGGAAACTAGGATGGAAAGTGGGATCGAAATGGCGATGATCAGGGTGCTACGCCAATTGCCGAGGAACAACAAGATCATGGCAGCGGTCAGGCATGCGGCGGTCAGCGCCTCGCGAATCACGCCGCTGATCGCCGCGCGAACAAAGAGCGATTGATCGAAGAGCAAATTCATTTTGAGCTCTTCGGGTAGCGTCGTCGCAATCTGCGGCAACATCGCCTTGATGTTGTTAACAATGTCGATCGTCGAAGCGCCGCCGTTCTTAAGAACTGTAATCAACGTTCCGCGGGTTCCGTTCTGGCGCACGATGTTGGTTTGCGGCGAAAATCCGTCGCGCACGTGAGCCACGTCATGGATGTAGATAGTGGTCCCATCCACCGTCTTGATGGGCAAATCATTCAGTTCAGCCACGGTTTTAGGGCTGGCATTCATCTGCACCTGATATTCCAGTGCGCCCAGTTTTGCCGTGCCCATGGGAAGGATGAGATTCTGCGCGCTGATCGCATTTACGACATCTACAGGCGCAAGATGCTTCGCTTGCAACGCGGGTGTGTTGATATCCACCTGAATTTGGCGTTGTTTGCCGCCGTAGGGCCACGGAATGGCGACACCGGGGATCGTGATCAGCTGTGTCCGAATGAAGTTCGTGGCGTAATCGAACAACTGCTGTTCAGCCAACGTCTTGCTGCTCAAGCCAATCTGCACAATGGGCACGCTGGAGGCCGAGTATTGAATGATCAGCGGCGGCGTTGTTCCAGGTGGCAATTGCTTCAGTTGTGTTTGCGAAATCGCGATCACCTGGGCCAGCGCAGTCGGAATATTCGCGTTTGGCCGGAAAAAGACCTTTACAACGGCAATGCCATTGAGTGATTGCGACTCGATGTGGTCGATATCGTTGACTAGCGTCGTTAGCGCGCGCTCGGTCACGGACACGATGCGATTCGACATGTCTTCAGGGGCGAGTCCGTTGTAGTTCCAGACAATGCTGATAACCGGAATGTTAATGTCAGGAAAGATATCGGTCGGCGTGCGCAGTATGACGATGGGGCTGACAATGAGGATGAGCAGCGCCATCACGATGAAGGTGTAGGGGCGGCGCAGCGCTAACGCGACAATCCACATGAACTGAATCCTAACTATTTGCAGGCTAGCAGCGAATCGCGGGGATTATTCCTGCAAGGCACCCCGTCCGGCGCATAACGAATTCGATGCAAGACGCGGCGTATCGGATTTAATTTCTGATACATTATCCGCTGTGGCTAAAGATTTGCCAAATCAGCGAGTTGCGGCTCGCGCGCCGGGGCGCCCGCGTAGCCAAACGGCACGCAAAGCCATTCTAAAGAGCACTCTCCAACTCTTGCAAAAGACGGGGTTTACGGATCTATCCATTGAGGCAATCGCAGCCCGCGCAGGCGTGGGTAAGGCCACAGTTTATCGCTGGTGGCCGAACAAAGCCGAACTGGTGATGGAAGCCTTCGTTTTCGCGGTAGAGGCGCAGTTGAGGATTCCGACCTCCGGATCAGCCGAAAAAGTGATCCGGGAACAAATGAAGCGCTGGACGCAGATTTTTGACAGCCCTTTGGGCAGGGTGATCGCGGCGGTAATTGGAGCAGGTCAGTCAGATCCTGCCATGCTCGAAGCGTTCCAGCATCAATACGTGGAGCCGCGGCGGACGGAAGCGCGCAAATTGCTACGCGAAGCGATGCGGACGGGAGAAATACGATCGAATCTCGATCCGGACACTATTCTTGATATTCTTTATGGCCCACTATATATACGGTTATTGCTGCAACACGCCAAACTGAGCAGCGACCTCCCTGATTTGGTTTTCGATATCGTAATGCCGGGGCTGAGACCAGTAGCGTCTCCAAACAGCAGAACGACTTCCCAAAATTAAAGGCGACTCGCCTGATAGCGAGCCGCCTTTTTACTTCGATGTTCCCTTCGAGTTTATTGCACGGTCAGAGCTATAGGTCGTCGAATGCGTGGTTACGCTCGAGCCCGTCACTTTCAACGTATAACTGCCGGGCAACGTGGACGATCCCAACATTGACAGTTAGATTGGACATGGTTGGATCCGTACCGTCAGGAGTGACGGAATTGGGGTTTGCCGTGCACGTTGTGCCCGAAGGTGCGCCCGTACAACTTATGCCGATGGGCTGATTAAATCCTGCACTGGGGGTAAAGGTAAGAGTTGAATTGCCTTGAGAACCTCGTGCCACCGTGAGTGAGTTCGGCGAGGCGCTCAGAGTAAAGTCCGGGCCATAGCCGGTCAGATACATGATTTGCGTGGGGTAGTTGTAAGCGTTGTCATTAATACTGACTTTGCCTGAGGCAACACCGTAAGTGGTCGGCGTGAAGGTCACCTGGAAAGTGCATTTGAGCCCGGGAGCAATCAAGTTATCTGTGCATGGACTATTGTTCACCAGCGCAAACGGGCCGGTCACTGTCACGCTGCTTATGAACAGATCATCGTAGCCAGTATCTTTGTCGGTAAAGCTCATGGGTGGGCTGGTTGTCCCGATGGGCTGCGGCGTGGTGAAGTTAGTGCTCGGCGCGGATAGGTTGGCACCTGCGGCAATCTCCACGTTACGCACACGATTGTTGCCACCATCGGCGATATAAAGGTTGTCGTTAGGATCAATGACGATGCCGAAGTTGTTGATCATGGCTTTGGTCGAAGTATTTCCATCTCCGCTGTAGCCAAATTGTGTGGGATCGCCGATGTGGCCTGCCACGGTGGCCATGGTTCCGGTTGGAGCGTCCACGCGACGAATGGTGTAAAACGCGGCGCTGCTTACGAACAAATTGCCCCGGGCATCGATGCTTAGATATTGAGGGGCGGTACAGGTGGCGGTGAGTGCCGAACCGGCATCACCCGCGTCACCGGTTGCTCCGGTAAATGCGTACGCGTTGATGATGCCGTTACTTACGACGCGAACCCGATTGTCACCTTGATCAGCGATATAGACGTTATTATTTGCGTCCACAGCTAAACCAAATGGGCCGTAAAGGTGAGCGTTAGCTGCTGGACCACCATCACCACATGGCTGAGTGGGGCTGGCGCAAGGAGCGCCGTTACTGTCCACCAGGGTTGAGATAATGCCTGCCGTATTGACCATGCGGACGCGGTTCCCGAGGTAGTCGGAGATGTAAACGTTGCCGGCGCTATCGAGCGCGACCGCAGTGGGCTCGGACAAGTTGGCTTGGGTTGCGGAGCCGCCGTCACCGCAAGACGAGCCGGTTTGGCAAGGTTGGCCGTTGCCCGCGATAGTGGTGATGACTCCAGATGTATTGATTAAACGAACCACGCCGTTCAAGCTGTCCGCCACGTAAATATTATTGGAGCCATCAATCGCCAACCCGAGTGGAGAGTTAAGCGTTGCCAGTGCCGCGGCGCCATTGTCTCCTGAATATCCAGCCGAACCCGTACCTGCGATGGTGGTTATGTTCCCCGGAGGATTGCCCGGCGTAACTTCGCGAATTCTGTTATTGGCAGTGTCTGCGATATACAGGTTGCCGAGAGAGTCCACGGCGACGGCGTGGTCTGCGCCGAGAATGGCGGATGTGGCCGCTGAGCCATCGCCGCCCAATCCGCCGCCGGCAATCGACTTGATTACATTCTTGACGACGGTGCGTATGCGCTGGTTACCGCTATCCGCGATGTAGAGGTTGCCGCTGGCATCGACCGCAATGCCATGAGGCGAGTCTAGTGCGGCATTCTTCGGCGCTCCGCCGTCGCCGCTGAAACCCGCGGTGCCTGTGCCGGCGATCGTAGAAATAGAATCAGTGCTGTTCACCTTGCGGATTCTGTTCTCCGGCCCGTCGGCGATGTAGAGATTCTCTGCGGAATCGACAGAGAGTTGCCAGGGCGCAGTGAGGTTGGCTTTAGTGGCCTTTCCGCCATCGCCGCAACCAGCTTGCACGTTGCAGGGATTCCCTGTCCCGGCGTAGGTGAAAATCGTTGTTTTACCAGCTTGAATAGCCCGAATGCGACGGTCCCCGGTATCGGCGATGCCAATGTTGCCCAGCCTGTCCACGACCACCCCGAGCGGATAATTCAACTGCGCTGACGTGGCCGTCTTGCCGTCACCACACGCGGAAGTTGGATTGGCGCAAGCCGCGCCAGTGCCTGCAATGGTGGAAATGATGCCGGTGCCCGCCGCAATTTCGCGGATGCGATTGTCGCCGCTGTCGGCAATGTAAATGTTGCCTGAGGAATCGACCGCAACTGCCGAGGGTAAATTGAACATGGCAGAGGTCGCTTTGCCGCCGTCGCCGCAAGCCGAAGTTGAGGGTGCACAGATCGTGCCGGTTCCAGCCACTGTCGTCATGATGCCGCCGGTGCTGACCTTGCGAATCAACTGGTTAATCGTGTCCGCGATGTACACGTTGCCTGAAGCATCCACGGCGAGGCCGGTTGGCCCATAAAGGCTGCCGCTAGTGGCGGGCTGGTTATCGAATTGCTTGGGATTTTCGGTGGGATACCCCATACCCGCGAAAACCGTCAAATTACCAGATGAATCCACCTTCATAACTTCTTGCGCCGCAGGCACGGCAAAATACGTATTTCCGGCCGCATCTGTGGCTACGGAACTCGGCCCCGGGATATCGGCATTCGGACCCATGGCCGGGCCGTTTACGAGACCGCCGCCTGCGACAGTGCTGATCGCGTTTTGCCCAAAGGCCGCAGAGAACGCGCAGCACAACAACACGAGAACAGCGGCTACGCGGGCACGAGAATTCAACTGGCTTAAATTGAACTGGGAGCGGAAGTCCATGAAGGTTTCATCCTTAAAATTGGCTGGGATAGTGGCCCGAGGCACACGTTTCTATTTCGCTACGAATAGCAACAGACTGGCCCTAATTCTAGGCATATCTGCCCGATTGAGCAAAGAGAATATAGTCAGTGGAAGTTAGTCTCTATTGGAGAATGGCTTCTCCTGTTCCAATCGGTGGGCAAATCCCAGTAAATTTGGGGAATTGCGCAGCTTGCCCGGGCTGATCAGCGGGCGGCCGCGGCGCGCACATTTTGCCCAGGGTTCTGACGCGAGGAGGGTATTTTCATGCCATTTTCATCGTGTGCAACGTCGTTTGTGCGGCCGTTTTCGAAGCGGTTGTTGCCATCCAGCTTGAACTTGCCGACCATCGTCTGTAGGTCGAGGGCCAAGCCAGACAAGTCCTGGCAAGCTTTGGCCGCCTCCTGGGCGCCGACAGTCGATTCGGTCACCAACTTGGCGATTTGATCCATGTTCTTATTGATTTCTTCGGAGGCGCTGGACTGTTCGGTTGCGGCGGTGGCGATGTTCGTAATCATTTCGCCCACTTCTTCCGACATCTGAATGATTTTCTTCAAAGAATCCCCGGCCTGGGTAGTGGTCTTTACTCCATCCTCGACCTGCTTGGTATCGGCTTCCATGGCCTTAACCGCGGCTTTGGTTTCATCCTGGATGTTCTTAATCATCTGAGCGATTTCTTTTGTCGCGGTGGTCGTGCGTTCCGCTAATTTACGGACTTCGTCAGCAACCACGGCAAACCCGCGGCCCTGTGCGCCGGCGCGTGCTGCTTCGATGGCCGCATTGAGCGCGAGCAAGTTGGTTTGGTCGGCGATATCGTCAATCACACCGGCAATCCTTCCAATCTGATCGGAACTTTTGCCCAATTCGCCCATTTTTCTCGCGGTACTCTCAACTGACTGTGCGATATTGCGCATTTTGCTCAAGGTTTCTTCGACCACGACACCGCCCTGCCGCGCGGTTTCGGCGGCTTCGCGGGAAGCTTCCGCAGCCCGGTTTGAGTTTTCCGATACTTGGGATACTGTGGCGGACATCTGTTGCATGGCTGTCGCCACCTGGGCCGTCTGATCTTTCTGGGTTTCGGCGCTGCCAGATTGCTGGGCCGCGGAGCACGAAAGTTCCTCGCTCGCACTGGCCAGATGTTCGGCGGTTGCCGCGATGGTTTGTAGCAATTGATGAAGGTTGTTCTTCATACGGTTAAGCGCGCTTGCGGTATCGCCGATTTCATCGCTGGAGGCAACTTCGATGTCCTCGATGGCGAGATTGTTGTCGGCAATTTCCTCGGCCATTTCGACCGCCGCAGAAATGGGGGCGACGACGTAGCGGCGCGTCACAAAAAAAACTACACTGCCAGCAGCCAACAGTGTCCCCAGGCCGATCACGATAAGGGCTAGGCTGTTGTTCCACGAGGCTTTGCGCAGGGAATCAAGAGGAGCGGTAACCACGAATGCCCCTCGTAAATCCCCCTCTTTCATTCCTTCCCTAACATAGCCGAAGGGGTCTTTTGCACCTGCCGGATCGCCGTGACAAAGGAGGCAGTCTTTCGTCAAGCGAACCGGTTGTGCGTACCGCATCACTGTCTGGCCGTCCACGACATCACGCTTGTAGTACTCTTTCAATTCGCTGTTGGCCTCAAAGGCTGTCAGCGCATCGTGCTCGAACGCGTCCGGCGCATGCTGAGGATCGCGTGGATGCAGAGACGGGGTGGAAAACTTCATTCCCTGGGACTCGGCATAACCACGCGCGATGTTCCACGCTACAACGACTGGAACTTGCTTAATTTGCTTGAACTCATGATTGGGAACGTAAGCATCCACATTGGCGGAGAAATAGGTGCGAATTGAGGCAGCCATGCCGTCGGTTTTGCGAAGCTCATCCACAAATGCGCTTTCGGCCTGAGCGTTCATCCGGTTTTGCGTGATGACAAACCCAATAATCGAAGTAATCGCCAAAGTGATCGCGATGGAGCCTGCGATTTTCGAGGTTAGCTTCCAGTTGCTCAACATTTAAATTTGCCTTTGGGCCATCGACGGCCTAAGCACGCATTGTGCCCGTTAGTACTTCGACTGCATTGCTCTTCGGCACAAAACGAGCTAAGGATTAGAGCCGTTGGTACATGGTTCTCCTGCGCGCGTTAGACGGCTACGCGAGCATCACCTTGACCTGGTGGTTGGCTACTCTGGTGCACGAGTATGCGCCGTCAGCAGAAGGGCTATTTGGGTGTCCACATCGGATGAGTGGTGAACAGTCCATTCACAAAACCAATCTGATAAACCACAAAGAAACCGAAGGCTAAACTGAGTAAACCCGCGGCCATCCCCAATTTATCTGCGATGTAGTGGCTTCGAGCGGCTGCGACTTTGAGGGTGGATGCCAAACTCATAGTGATGACCATCATGCCCGCGATAGTGCCGACACCGAAGACCAAAAGATAAACGATCGCCCAGCGTGTATTGCGAATTGTCGCCAGCACGAGCAGTGCAACCGCGGCTGAGCCTGCGAGGCCATGAACAATACCCACCGCCAACGGCCGCAAATGTTGATATACGTGGGACCGTGCCAGCGTGCGATCGAGGAAGGCCAACGGCGTTCTCTCGTGGTTGTGCGGATGCGACTCGGGAGCGTGGGTGTGGCCATGCGTGTGAATGTAATCGCCGTGGCTGTGCGGATGGGAATGAATCGGAGCGGGGTCAGCCAAATTGCGCTCCAGCGCGTCAGACGATGACAACGGAATGGCCCGCAGAAAACTGACGACATTCGCAATGCCAAGAATGATGAGCATGATGCCGACGGAGAGCTCCATGCTGAGGCCGGTGCGAGTAGGGATGACGATGTTAAATAGTATGATCGCGGTGCCGACCACCAGAATCGTCAAGGTGTGGCCCAATCCCCAAAACGCCCCAATGAGGGCTGCGCGAGATAGATTGCGTTGACGGCTAACAATGGTCGCCACGGCTACGACGTGGTCGGGGTCGGTGGCGTGCCGCATGCCGAGAAAGAACCCGAGCGCGATGATGGAAAGAAAGCTGATCATGGACCAGATAATTCTAAATCGCCGCTGGGGTGCGAAGATGGGCCAAGCGTGATTCCAAAAAGCTGACAAATTCGTCCATCACCGATCCAGTCTTCGAGGACACGCTGAATATTGTCATGCCCGGGCGGACGAATGGTTTGTCCTTGCCTTCAGTCACCGATCAGAAAACCGCATTCAGCCGTTCGTGGCGACAGGAAAAGCGCCGCCTCAGGAGGCCGGCAGTGCAAAATAAAAGACTGACCCGTGGCCGAGTTGACTGGTGACGCCAATTTTTCCGCCATGGGCTTCGACGATGGCCTTAGCGATTGCCAAACCCATCCCAGTACCTTGAACGCGGATGCGCTGATTTTGCCCGCGGTAGAACTTGTCAAAAATCAGTGCTTGTTCGAAGTCGTCGATGCCCGGGCCATGATCGGCCACGCTGATCACGATGGTCCGATCTTTTAGCTCTGAGGAGATCTGGATTTGGCTCGCAGGCGTGGAGTACTTGGCGGCGTTCTCCAATAACTGGGCCAAGACCTCGCGAATGCGCCCCAGATCGTAGTTAATTACAGGTAAATCCGGGGGGATCCGCATCTCGACTGAGTGTTGTCCCAGAATCTGCTTCGACTCCTCGACCGCAGACTGGATCGCAATCTGAATGGAGTGAGGCTGTAAATTGAGCTGTACTTTTCCCGAATCCCACTGCGCCATCTCCGCCGCTTCGCCTACCAGCCTGTTCAGACGATCGCTCTCCTCGTTGATCACAGTTAACAGGTCTTGTTGCTGCGGTGAGTTCAGCTTTGGATTTGCCAAGAGGGAAGTCACAGATGCCTTAATCGAGGTGAGCGGGGTCCTAAATTCGTGCGCCACAGAATCGAGCAACGTGCTGCGAAGTTGGTCGCTCTGCCGGGCAGCTTCCGCCCGTCCCAGTTTTTCGATTGCGCCCGCCCGTTCCACCGCAATCGCAATCAAGCCACTGAGCGCATCGAGCGATTGCCGCGAGGGGAGGGGCTCTCCGGCCACGCCTAGGCTGCCAACAACGCGCACGCCCATGCGCAGCGGCAGGAACGCGCGATTATTTTCAAGATCGATTCTGGGTTCACCCCGGAGGTTAACAAGCTGCAAGTCGTGAGGCTCGAGCCCATAGGTGGTTGGGCCTGAGCGATAGATATCAGTCTTGTCGGGCAAAAGTATGGCAACCGCCCGTACGCCGAAGTACTCGACAACATATCGGGGAATTGAATTCAGCAATTCCGGCAGGTTGTCGCTGGACAACAATTGCTGGCTGAATCCGTAGAGGCGTTCGACCTCGCGGCGGCGTTCGTTCGCTTGTTCCGCTTCGCGATGCGCACGCGCGGACAATTGGCTGGCCACAACCGCCGTGACAAGGAAGGCAACGAGAGCTACCCAGTTTTGGGGATCAGCAATGGTGAATGTGTTGACCGGCGGCAGGAAAAAATAATTAAAAGTCAGAGTGGAAGTGACCGCCATAAAAACCGCCGGCGCCAGGCCCCACAAGGCCGAGATACAAAGGACGCCAAGCAAGAGCGTGAGTGCGACGGTGGTGGGATTTACGTGAAGCACCCGGTAGAAGATGAATGTTGTCGCCATGACGCTCGCGGCCGACACAACGTAACCCATGAATACAGGCGAGGTTCGCTTCACGCACCCGATTGTAGCTGAACCGCCGGCATCGACAATTCATTGTCTCTGAAGGAGAATCTATGCGATGGCAAAAACTCCCGAGCAGTGGTTGGCCGAAGCTGCCCCAGGAAAACCGCGGGGCAGTTTCAAATTGTTTCTGGGTTATGCACCGGGCGTGGGCAAGACATTCAGCATGCTGAGCGAAGCTATCCGGCGCAAGAGCCGTGGGGAGGACGTAGTAATCGGCGTCGTCGAGACCCACGGCCGTCAAGGCATTGTTGAGCTCGCAGCTCAGTTGGAACCTGTCGCCCGCAAGAAGATCGACTATAAAGGAACGCTCTTCGAAGAGATGGACGTGGATGCTGTGCTTGCGCGCAACGCGCAGGTGGCGCTGGTGGACGAGTTGGCACATACCAACATCGAGGGCAGCAAGCATCGCAAGCGCTACGAAGATGTCTTGGAGTTGCTCGACGCCGGTGTCGACGTCCTCTCCACAATGAATATTCAGCACCTCGAAAGCATGACTCCGACGGTGCAAGGATTAACCGGGATTCAGGTCAGAGAAACCGTTCCCGATTGGGTGTTGCAGCGAGCCGACGAAGTTGTCATGGCGGACCTAACGCCGGAAGCATTGCAAAACCGCATGCGCCGGGGAGACATTTATCCCCAAGAACGTGTGGATCGCGCCCTGAGTAATTTCTTCCGCGAAGGAAACTTGATCGCGTTGCGGGAACTGGCGCTGCGGCAAGTGGCACGAGCAGTGGATCGCGAACTGGAGTCCTACCGGGAGCGCGACGAACCAGGCAAGCGAATCGCAATCCGGGAACGCATTGCGGTTTGTATCAGTTCGAACCCGGTTGCGAAATATCTGATCGCTCGTGGAGCGAGCATGGCGCAGGCCATCGACGCAGATTTGCATGTGGTCTATGTCGATCTTGGACAGGACGAGAGCGAAGCGAATCAAAGGAGTTTAAATGCGAATATTCTTTTCGCCCAAAATGTCGGGGCGACGGTCACTCGCTTGCAAGGCAGGAATGTCGCGCAAGCTGTGGCTGAATTCGTGAAGGAGAAGCATATTACCCATGTGGTTTTTGGCCGTTCGGCGACTAGCGGATGGCGGAAATATTTATATTTCTCGGCGATCCATAAGTTTTTGCGCGATGCCCCCGCCGTAGATGTGCATATCGTCACGCAGGAGCCGGGCTAGTGGTGATGCCAATCGAGCATCGCCGCATTCTCGTCGTTGATGACGAGCCGCAGATCACGCGCGTGCTACGTACAAGTTTATCCAGCCAGGGATACGACATTCGGGTGGCCAATGACGGCGAAACGGCTCTGGAAATCATGAAAAATTGGTCGCCCGAATTGGTAATCACAGATTTATCCATGCCCAATATGGACGGACTAGAGCTCTGCCGCAATCTGCGCCTAAAATCGCGTGTTCCAATCATTGTTCTGTCTGTGCGAGGTCAGGAGCGCACAAAAGTGGATGCGCTCGATGCTGGCGCGGATGACTATATCACGAAGCCTTTCGGGATTGAGGAGTTACTGGCACGTGTGCGTGCCAACCTAAGGCGTGTGCCGATGGATGAGGACAACCAACCCAGTTTGATCGAACTTGGCGATTTCCATATCGATTTGCATGCTCGTAAAGTTACTGTGCGAGAAAATGAAGTCCACCTAACTCCTAAGGAATTTGATCTATTGGTGTATTTGGCGCGCCATTCCGGAAAAGTGATTACGCACCGGACACTTCTGACTGCTATCTGGGGCGGCCAAAATTCCGAGCAGGTCGAGTATTTAAGAGTTTTTGTGGGTCAGTTACGGAAGAAACTGGAACCGGATACAGCATCACCGCGCTATATTGTCACCGAACCCTGGGTCGGATACCGCTTCGAACCTGGCCAATCCGCATAGTCGCCAATCCAAGTTGTTCTAACTACTGCTCTTAAATCTTCTTACAAAGATTCTACGAACTCTTTATTCGATCTTTATGCCTTTCCGTATCCAATCCATTGTGTTTGAAGGTCCTACAGAAAGGCTGGAATTTTATATGGCATCCATTCAAAACGTATCCGCAGAAACCTTGGCAAAACTATTCCATCATTACCATGGAGCTCTTGCTGATGATTCCCACCGTCTTGCGAGCCGGGAATCGTCTTCATGCTGGGAACAAGCTCCGCAGAGCGAGCGCAAATTGATGGTTGCGGCAGCCCGGCTGACGTTGCTTGAACTGGCTCTTACATCGCAGGAAGACCCCGACCAGCGTAAGTATTTTGCCAAGCCAGGAGAAGCGGATTGGGGTTGCTAACGCTCACGGCTAAGGCTGGTTCTCTGGGCCGCGAGTAGCCAACTCAGTTCCTGCGCCTTGATACGTATTAGGTGGCGAATATGAAACGAATATTTGGAGCATTGTGCGTGGGTGCGGTGATTTTCATGTTGCGCGTTCTTGCTGCCTTTTTGAGAGAAAAGATGGGCATATCGCCGCGAGTCCCGGATGTGCATGTTGCCAGGGTCAAGCCGATTAAGCAGCGCGGAGAACTCATATCTATGAATTCCAAAAACAATGCACGTGCATCTGGGCAGGGACCGCTAAGTGGGCGCAAACTGACGATCGGGGCAGCTATGGGTGATACCGCTCGACTCGCGGGTACGTGCCGAGAAGACGAAGACCAGCACAAAACTTTTGACAAGCTGGCAAGAGACTCCAGTGCTTGATTTTCTTTACGAAATCCTTACGAACCGTTTAAGCCATTTTTATGTCCGCGCTTGTTAACTAAATGGGTGGGGCGGCTTCCTCGCGACTGAATATAGGTTAGGCAGACAAGTGGTATTCGCGACCGTATGAGGCGGGTAGTGGGTTGCTGGCCTCATATTAGGAATCCCATCGCAACAAGAGTAGAGTGGCTGCGTCATACGGTTTGCGAAACAGACGGAGAGTTAATTATGAATTCTGTGCGTCTAATTTATAAATCAAAGATCGGAATCGGCAGGAGTACAGTCTCCATTGTTGTGGTTGCGGCTGCAGTAGCGCTCACACTCCCGCTTCATGCACAACAAACAACCTCGGGCGCTCCATCAAGCTCTTCCGGTGCGTCAAATCAGCAGGTCGGAGCAAGTCCGCAAACCCAACAAGAGATTGTGCAGGAGCTCGATGCAATGAAAAAGCGCATTGCACAGCTCGAAGCCGCACTCAAGCAGCATGACGCGGGGGGGCAACCAACTGCAACCGCTCAAGCTGCCCCGTCGACCTCCCCGGCTGCGTCGCCGGGAAACACAATCGCCACGAGCAGTTCCACCGAGGTGGTCGCCACACCGCCGCAGGCAATTCCGGCCGCGAAGCCGGGTAAAGAAGAGCCGTTTGCCTTCGCGGACTGGACTTGGCTCAACGGGAATCCCCGCACAATTACGCCGGCCTTCGACTCCAAGTTCTTTACGCCGGAAATTCGCGCCGACGTCGCCTACCACTACGACTTCAATCATCCTCAGGACGATACGATCGGCGGTTCGAGCGAAGTGTTTCGTTCGAATGAAGTCAGCTTGACGCATCTGGGCATCGGTGGAGATTTTCACTATGACCACGTGCGTGCGCGAGTGATGAGCCAGATAGGGCTGTATTCGACGGCTACGCCACGGAACGACGCTAGTTATTCTCGGGGCCAATGGGATTTGGCCGATGCTTATCGTTACGTTACCGAAGCATACGGCGGCTATCACTGGGATGCCATGCACGGCGTGAATGTGGACGCCGGCATTTTCTTGTCCTACATCGGTCTATTCAGTTTCTATAACTTTGACAACTGGGCATACCAGCCATCGTACGTATCTTCGAATACGCCGTGGTTTTTTACGGGTTTGCGCATCCAAACTTTTCCTACGAAGAAGTTAAAGATCGAGCCGTGGATTATTAACGGCTGGCAATCGTATGCACGCTACAACGGTCGGCTGGGTTTCGGTGGGCAAGTTCTCTATCGGCCGAATGGCCGCGTTTCTATGCTTTCGAACAATTATGGCGCGGGCGCCGATGCCTTGGGACTCCCTTCACGGACGCGCTATCACACAGATAACAGCCTCGAAGTGAAGTATTACGACCACCCCGAGCGGTTTCTCGACAAGCTTGCATTCAGCTTGACTGCTGACGCGGGCTGCGAAAGCGGCGGGGGAGTCAATTGCACTACAAACCAAAAGAACTCCGCCAAACAGATCACCTCGTACAAACAAAGCTTCCTTGGTTACATGATCTACAACCGTTGGTGGTTCGACAAAGACCGTCACGGCTTTACCCTGGGCGGTGGGAAAATCAACAATCCTGGGCGCTACTTGGTGCTACTGCCACCTATCAATGGTGCGACAGCTACTTCGGGTACGCCGTACTTTACCGAAAATCCTGGAGATCCCTTCAAAGCGTGGGACATGTCCGCAACCTATGACTATATGCCCAGTCAGTACATCACTTTCCGCTGGGAGTTCAATCATCGTCATGCGAACGTGCCGTACTTCAGCGGCCCGGGCGGAATTACGCCGCCCGGTGGAAACAGTGGGGGTCCTGGATCCGATGTCTCCGGATGGGCTCCGGACCTTCGTCATACAGAAGATCGGGGCACCATGGCGATTTTGGTGAAGTTCTAACTGCCAGCCACAAGGAGCGCTTTGATGAAAGACATTATTTACGTAATCGCTACTGTCGCATTTTTTGTGCTTTCGATTTTATATGTGCGGTTTTGCGATCGCATTCGTTGAGGTAGTGACTATGAGCATTGATTCAAGCGCCATACTCGTGGTTTGCATTTTGTTGATGGTCTATTTGCTCTATGCCTTGTTGCGGCCGGAGAAATTCTGATGACCGCAATTGGATGGCTGCAAATTCTCATGTTCCTCGGGCTGATTCTAGTAGCAACCAAGCCGCTAGGGATTTTCATGGCTCGCGTCTTTGAGAGAGAACGAACATTTCTCGATCCAATTTTACGACCAGTCGAACGCTTACTCTACCGCCTGACCGGCGTCGATGAAAACCATGAAATGCCCTGGACGGAATATGCAGCCGCCATGCTTATGTTCAGTGGAATCACGATGCTTGTGTTGTACCTGATTGAGCGGATGCAAGAGATTCTTCCCTGGAATCCGCAGAAATTCGGCGCTGTCGCACAAGACTTAGCGTTCAATACCGCAGCATCTTTCACAACAAATACGAACTGGCAAAACTATTCCGGCGAGTCTGTGATGAGTTACTTCACACAAATGGCTGGGCTCGCGTATCACAACTTCGTATCAGCGGCGGTGGGTATTGCCCTAGCCATTGCTTTCATTCGCGGGATCGCTCGCCGGGAAAAAGAAACCATTGGCAATTTCTGGGTGGATATGACACGCGCGACACTTTGGATTCTGCTGCCCATGTGCATGGTGTATGCGATGGCTTTAGTTTCGCAAGGAGTGGTGCAGAACTTTCGTCCGTATGACACCGCAAAACTGGTAGAGCCGCAGCAAATTCAGAAGACTGGAACTGCTGACAAGCCGACAACTCAAACAGTGACGGATCAGGTCATCGCGCAAGGACCGGTCGCTTCACAGGAAGCGATCAAGATGTTGGGTACCAACGGTGGAGGCTTCTTCGGCACCAACAGCGCGCATCCTTTTGAGAACCCGACGCCACTGAGCAATTATCTGGAAATACTTTCGATATTCCTTATTCCCGCTGGATTGACCTACACGCTCGGAAGGATGACAAATTCTCCCCGGCATGGATGGGCAGTTTGGTCTGCAATGGCGTTGCTTTTTCTCATCGGTGTGACGACTGCGTACTGGGCCGAGGCCAGAGGCAATCCGTTGCTCAAAGGTGTAGATCAGCACGTGAGCGCGGCCCAATCGGGCGGCAACATGGAAGGAAAAGAAGTGCGCTTCGGCATTGCAGATTCGGCACTATTTGCGACAGTCACTACCGACGCAAGCTGCGGCGCCATAAACAGCCAGCACGACTCATTCACACCGCTTGGTGGAATGGTTCCGCTCGTCAACATCATGCTCAGTGAAGTGGTGTT
Organism: Terriglobia bacterium; assembly: GCA_963702965.1. Classification (GTDB taxonomy): domain Bacteria; phylum Acidobacteriota; class Terriglobia; order Terriglobales; family Acidobacteriaceae; genus JAJPHW01. Next base: position 645,271 of record OY969776.1, on the reverse strand, counting down.
CGGCGGCGTGGGCGCCGGCTTATACGGAATGTTGATTTATGTGGTGCTGGCTGTGTTCATTGCAGGTTTGATGGTGGGCAGAACACCGGAATACCTCGGCAAGAAGATCGAAGCCTACGACGTAAAGATGGCGATGCTGGTCACGCTGGTTTTTCCTTTCATCATTCTCGTGCTCGCGGCGATTTCTGTGGTGCAAGGATTCGGCACATCGAGCATCAGCAATCCGGGGCCGCACGGCTTTACGCAGATTCTCTATTTGTTTGTGTCGTCAGCAGGAAACAACGGTTCGGCGTTTGGCGGGATCAACGGAAATACGCTTTGGTATAACGCTTCGGGTGCGGTGACCATGTTAATCGGTCGTTTCTTCATGATCATTCCCATGTTGGCCATCGCTGGGAATTTGGCGAAGAAAAAATATGTGCCGGTTTCATTGGGCACATTTCCCGTCACAACGCCGCTATTCACGCTTTTGCTGGTTTCCGTCATCGTGATCGTCGGCGCGCTGACCTTTTTCCCCGCACTCAGTCTTGGGCCGATTCTTGAGCATTTATTGATGAACGCAGGCAAGACTTTTTAGGAATCTTATGGCGCAAAAAGAAAAAGAACAGAGCCTATGGAACGGCAAGATTGTCGGCCGGGCGCTGATTGATTCGTTGGTGAAACTCAACCCGCGGTCCATGATGAAGAACCCGGTCATGTTTGTGGTGGAAGTCGGCAGTGTTCTTACGACGCTGCTTCTCTTCCGGGCAAAAGCTGATTTTTCATTCAACTTGCAAATCACGCTGTGGCTTTGGTTCACCGTGCTATTTGCGAACTTTGCCGAAGCTATGGCCGAAGGGCGAGGCAAAGCACAGGCGGAGACGCTCCGAAAAGCGAAATCGGAGACGGTCGCCCGCAAGCTGGATCCTAAGGGACAAACCCAGTCTGTGCCCAGTTCGACGCTTCGTGTCGGCGATCTGGTGGTGGTTTCTGCGAGCGAATTTATTCCCGGCGATGGAGAAGTAATCGAAGGAGTAGCCAGCGTCGATGAGTCTGCGATCACCGGGGAATCCGCGCCGGTAATTCGCGAGGCAGGCGGCGACCGTTCAGCCGTAACGGGCGGTACGCGGGTTTTGTCGGATCAAATCAAAGTCCGTATTTCTTCCAACCCCGGCGAGACTTTTCTCGACCGCATGATTGCGCTGGTTGAGGGCGCCGAGCGGCAAAAAACACCGAATGAAATTGCGCTGAACATTTTGCTCGCGGGCCTAACCATCATTTTTCTCTTGGCAGTCGTGACGTTGCAGCCTTTCGCCATTTACGCCGGGTCGCCGCAAACGGTTTTTGTGCTGGTTTCGCTGCTGGTGTGTCTGATTCCGACGACGATCGGAGGACTGCTATCGGCGATTGGCATCGCCGGTATGGATCGTCTGGTGCAGCACAACGTGCTCGCGATGTCCGGGCGTGCCGTGGAGGCGGCCGGCGATGTGAACACGCTCTTGCTGGATAAGACTGGCACCATCACTCTGGGTAATCGTCAGGCGGCCGAATTCATTGCGGCGCCGGGCATTCCCGCGACCCAGATGGCTGACGCCGCGCAACTCTCCTCGCTCGCCGATGAGACTCCCGAGGGCCGTTCGATCGTCGTGCTCGCCAAAAATAAATACGGTCTCCGCGGACGAGAGCTTGCCTCGCACGAGGCGGAATTCGTGCCCTTTAGCGCCGTAACACGGATGTCGGGCGTCAATCTGGATGGCCGCGAAATTCGTAAAGGGGCCGTCGATTCGATCACAAAATATCTAAATCAACACGGCACTAATATGCCTCGCGAAGTTCAGATTGTGGTGGAGAACATATCGCGTTCCGGGGGCACACCTCTGATTGTCACGGAGAATCGACGCGTTTTGGGGGTGGTCTACCTGAAAGACATCGTCAAAGGGGGGATGAAAGAGCGCTTCGATCACTTACGCGCGATGGGAATCAAAACTGTGATGATTACCGGCGACAACCCGCTCACGGCCGCTGCCATCGCGCGCGAAGCCGGAGTAGATGATTTTCTCGCAGAGGCTACCCCAAAAGACAAAATGGACCTGATCCGGCGGGAACAGGGCGAAGGCAAGTTGGTCGCCATGACGGGCGATGGCACCAACGACGCGCCGGCGTTAGCGCAAGCCGACGTTGGTGTCGCCATGAATACCGGAACGCAGGCGGCAAAAGAAGCCGGCAATATGGTGGATTTGGATTCGAATCCCACGAAGCTCATCGAAATCGTCGCAATCGGAAAGCAGTTGTTGATGACTCGTGGGGCGTTAACGACATTCTCGATTGCCAATGACGTTGCCAAGTATTTCGCCATTATTCCAGCGATGTTCGCGGCTACGTTCCCCGTATTGAATGCGCTCAATATTATGCATCTGCGGACGCCGCAGTCAGCCGTACTCTCAGCCGTGATTTTCAACGCGCTCATCATCGTCGCGCTTATTCCTCTCGCGCTCCGTGGTGTTACGTATCGAGCGATTGGCGCGGAAGCGCTTTTACGGCGCAACCTTCTCGTCTACGGCATCGGCGGCCTCGTTGCGCCCTTTCTCGGAATCAAGCTCATTGACATGCTGATTACCGGAATCAGATTGATTTAGTAATTGCAGAGGCTCGAAATGAAGAAACACCTGATTACCTCTTTGCTCATGACCCTGGTGACGACCTTGCTGTTAGGGATTCTTTATCCTCTTGCAGTTACCGCCCTTGCTCAGCTGTTCTTTCGCGACAAAGCCAACGGACAGCTCATCGTCCGCAGCGGCCAATTGGTCGGTTCGCGCATTATTGGTCAACCCTTCACCGGCCCCGGATATTTTCATTCACGGCCATCCGCCGCTGGAGATGCAGGTTATGATGCGTCGGCTTCAGCCGCTTCCAACCTGGGTCCAACGAACCGCAAGCTGGTTGATCGAGTTAATGCTGATGCGCTTCGGTTGCAAGCGGAAAACCCGAGCATGGCCGTGCCCATTGATCTGGTCACCACTTCTGCTTCAGGTCTCGACCCAAATATCTCTCCCGCTGCGGCAGAATTCCAGGTGCCGCGTATTGCGCGCGAACGCAAGATGTCCGAGAGCGTATTAAGGGATATGGTGAGCCATCACACTCAGGGCAGAGTCTTGGGGTTACTAGGCGAGCCGCGAGTTGACGTTCTGGAGTTGAATCTCGCGCTCGATGCTGACGAAGTGACAAATGCTGTTGAATTTTAGGGCAACATCTTAGTTTAGCCCCAGCGACTTACGCCACGCCTGCACTGCGAGATACGTGTTCAGGCGTCCATATCCCATCGTCGGATCCGATAGCGGGTCGGAGTGGGTTAGCGCACTTGCGGCTTGGGACTCGAAACTCGCCTTCGACTGAACGACCTTAGAAAGTAGACCCAGCAAACCGCTAGAACCCGTATTAGCCGTATAAGAAGACACCATTAAGGCGGCCGCGCCGCTCACCATCGGTGTGCTGAACGAGGTACCCCACCCTGCGGCGTACGCACCGTAGGGATATGTGGTCATAATACCTTCGCCCGGTGCAGCCAGCCAGACGGGCGGCGCTCCATAGTTGGAAAAAGCCGAGCGGACATCTTCGTCGCTCGTCGAAGCCACATCAATCACGCCTTTAAGCCCTGCCGGGTACACCGTCGTCTCGAGGCCGTTGTTTCCCGCGGCGGCTACGCAAATTACCCCGCTCGCCGTTGCGTAATTGACCGCGTTGGCAAGTTCCTGCGAGTAACTCGTGTAATTGAAGCTCATGTTGATGACTTTTGCGCCGTGTCCGACCGCATAATAAACCGCGCGCAACACATCGGAGTTATAACCGGTGCCATCTGCCTGGAAAGCCTTCAGGGGCATGATTTGAGCTTGCGGCGCGACCAGGTGAATGATCCCGGCGGTCATGGTTCCGTGTCCGAAGGCGGCGTAAGGTCCGCCATCGAGTACTCCGACAGTCGACTGGTCGAGCACGGCCACAGTGGATTGGCTGACTTGCGCTGTCGTAATGCCTTCTCCATCGAGCACACCAACGGTTGACTGGCTGACGTCAGCCATTTCAGAACCACCGTTCTGATTACGAGTGAAATCGTAGCCGGGCAGCAATGAACCTTGCAGCACGGGATGAGTTGGATCCACACCCGTATCAATGTCAGCCACAACGACACCAGAACCAGCCGTTCCGAAAGCTGCATGAGTCGAATCCGTGGCGATTAACTGGTTGCCCGTCTGGAAAACATACCCATGCCACACCGTTACGCCGTAATATGTGTAGGGTGCGGTATCACTCAGGTACGACGGCCAAGCGCCTACTGTAGCCGCCTGCGTCATCACACTCTGATCGGTTTCAATCGAGACCAGACCCAATAAATTGAGATTGAGTAACGAAGTCAGCTTGGCTAGGGCTGACGGAATTTGGATCATGAACAATTGCCCCTGCGGATCGCCCAGCCCTTCAACTTGAGAACAACCGAGCAGGTCGCAGAGATTGAGAATACCGGTCAGACCGAGATTATCCCTGACCACCAGCCGCGCCTGGGGTGCAGCGGCGGTCTGTGCGCTGAGAGATGGTGCAGCAAGGCACAGCAGCAACATAACGATGAGCCCGGCGCTCAATACGCCACGAAGATACTGCGAGCCACCTTTCGCACAATTACTCTGCATCCCGACCCCCAGTCAATCCAGCGCGTGGAACGATAGGGTTAGTTTTTCAGACGCAAGTAAGCGTGTAAAATTACACCCGTAATTCGGTAACGGTTACTATCGGTGTGTGTAACGCACACAAAACGCTGGGTCTTGCTATGCACCATTAGGGGAATTGCGCCGCCCGGCAGCGGCCTCTATATCACGGCCGCAGGGCTCATTCCCGTCGCGGCAAATACGTCGGCCGCTTCGTCTTTCGCGATGTCCACAAAAGCGCGTACAACCGCAGGATCGAACTGTTTGCCAATCGCATCATGCAAGCGCCGCACAGCTTCTTCGTGGGTCAGCCCTTTGCGGTAACAGCGATTGGAGATCATAGCGTCATAAGCGTCGATCACGGCGACGATGCGTGAGCCGATCGGGATCTCTTCGCCCTTTAAGCGCCCTGGATAGCCGGCGCCATCGTAGCTTTCGTGGTGGTGCAGCGCATAGAGACTTGCCTTCTCGAGTCCGGGAAATAACCTCAGTATCGACCAGCTGTATTCGGGATGCTTGTTCATCAACTCCCGTTCTTCGTCGGTCAGTTTGCCTTCCTTCTTGAGGATTGAATCCGGAATGCCGATCTTCCCAATGTCGTGAAGCAGGGCGGCGACTTCCAGTTGGTAAAGATCCTTCTCGGCCAGTCCGAGCGACCGGGCAATGCGAACCGCCCATTCCGCTAAACGAGTGCTATGAATTCCTGTGCCCAAGTCGCGAAGATCCAAAAGCTGATTGAATCCGCAGACCACCGACTTGAGAAGCGCCTGCCGTTCTCCCTCTAATTCCTTGATACGCAACTCTTCGAAGCCGCTGATCAAGATGGGGCCGAAATCCATCGCTGGTGCGCGCATGCAATCTTGAGAAGCCATATTAGTTGACCCCCAGTGTCTGACGCCAAGCCTGCATGGCTCGATACGTATCGAGGCGTCCGTATCCCATTTGAGGATCGGAGATGGGTTGAGCATGTGCCAGAGCGCCTGCCGCTTGCGGCCCAGCCGTCGGTGGGTTCAGAGACAAATTAAGATTGATAGGGCCAAGGGTCAACCCGACTCCCGCATTCGTCTGCGCCTTCGCGGATGCAACGAGCAGTGCCGCCGTTCCTGTCACAAGGGGCGTGCTGAACGATGTACCCCAGCCCGCGGCATATGTTCCGAAGGGATAAGTTGTCATGATGCCTTCCCCAGGCGCTGCCAACCAGACAGGGGGGGCCCCATAATTGGAAAACGTTGATGGCGTATCGCTGTTGCTGGTGGAAGCAACGTCGATCACGCCTTTGAGCGCCGCGGGATAAACTTTCGCTTGCTCTCCGCTGTTCCCCGCTGCGGCCACGCAGATCACTCCATTTGCTGTGGCATAATTCACCGCATTCGCCAACTCCTGCGAATACGTCGTGTAATTGAAACTCATGTTGATGACTTTCGCGCCATGGCCGACAGCATAGTAAATCGCACGAAGAATGTCGGAGTTGTAGCCACTTCCATTGGCCTGGAATGCTTTCAGCGGCAGGATGCTGGCTTGCGGCGCCACCAAATGAATGATGCCGGCGGTCATGGTGCCATGGCCGAAAGCTTGATAGCCGCCACCGTCAAGGACTGCGACCGTGGACTGATCGAGTACCGCGACTGTAGATTGGCTGACTTGCGCGGTTTCCGTGCCGTTTCCGTCGAGCACTGCGACCGTGGACTGGCTTACGTCGCTCATTTCGGAGCCACCGCTTTGGTTCCTCGTAAAATCATAACCGGTCAATAAAGAGTTCTTCAGAACCGGGTGGTTCGGATCGACTCCAGTGTCAATATCCGCAACAATCACGCCGGAGCCCGCAGTATTGTAGGCGGCCTGGGTCGAACTGGTTCGGATCAGCTGATTCCCAGGCTGGAAGACATAGCCATGCCAAACAGGCAGTACCGTAGTAGTTGTACGGAGTGCGGTCAGAGAGGTAGGCGGGAACCGTTCCGGCATATGCTCCCTGAGTCCGGACGGTCTGATCAACTTCAACCGAGACCAGCCCGAGTACAGAGACATTCAGCAAAATTGAAGCAACGGGAACCAGCGGGGCGGGAATCGCAATCATGAAAAGCTGCCCTTGTGGATCGCCCAGCCCGCGGGTGGTCGAACAGCGAAGAAGCCCGCAAAGGTTCAAAATGCCATTCAGTCCGAGGCCGTCTCTTACGACCAGACGAGTCTGTGGCACTGTTTGCGCTGCAACATTCTGCACTGCGACGCACAAGAGAACGATCAGCGCAATGTAAGCGCGCGAAGGTTGATTCCTTCGATTGTTGCCCACATTGACCATCGGTTGTTTATTTGTACTCATTTGCTTTCCCCTCAAATTCTTCCAACTTGAGTGATCAATCCAAACCCAAGTTGAACAAAATGAATTTTTTAAGCGCCAGAAGATCTAATCTTTGTTCTTTCCTTCCGCTGGCTTCTTACGTATTCCATAGAGGGGGAGAACGACGCCGCTTTCTTCATCCGCGCCGACTAAAACAGAGATGTCCGCAGTTAGATCAAATTCAAGTTGAAACTCGCCAAACTGATTTGTTTTCGTCCGGTTAAGGTCGAGTCTGCCTTCTCGCAAACTTATAGCGACCCCGTCCGCGATCTCACTTGCATCGCGGCCAAGCACTTGTCCGACAAGGCAGGCGCGATCAGCCGATAGTGAAGGCTCAAGGCGTAGATCAATGTAGTAAGTATCGGTCTCGAACAGAAATTGCCTCGCCGGCACTGGACCGCGCACACCAGCCGTCAACGGCTGCAAGGCTGAATCAAATACGAGGCGCACGCTTGATCTTTTCGAAGGCGCTCCAGCAAACTGGCTTTTCACTACACGAACAATGTCATTGGACGGAGTCAATTCGGACTCAGCTTGCGACAGCGAGAAGACACTCCCCCACATCGCCAATGCCCTGGCGCACTGCGGGCAACCTTCGGTAATGTGACGTTCCATGGCCATTTTCGTTGTCGACGGCGCAACGTCTCTTACAAAATCAGCCCAAAATTCATCGCTAAAATGCTTCACTACGCCTCCGGGGGATTCCCAGAATTGACGGGCAGGTCGGGCGCCGTTTTCTGGGGTTCATGGAATAAGGGTGGGCAGCGGCATTGAAAATATAGGGGAACCGAAAATAAATATCCGAGTCCTAGCCCTTACCCACGAGAATGAATGGAGCCCATTGAAAACAATGGGGATAGCTTGACCGAAGCGCCAGCATCGCCGATCGCAAGGCGTCGGCTTTGGTCTTGCCCTGCTGGATAAAGCCATAAAAAGAGGTCATGAATTCCGCCGTGCTCTCATCATGCACATCCCATAAGCTAAGGACCAAAGATTGGGCGCCGGCATGGAGCAATCCTCTGGCTAGCCCGATTAGCTCATCACCTCCAGACACCGCATTAAGACCCGTAGAGCATCCGCTGAGCGTGATCAGTTCCACGGGCAACCTGAGTTGATACAGGTCGAATAAACTCAGAAACGAATCGCCCAACCGGATTGACGAAAACATTGGATTGTCCTGACGAAAACTGCCGTGCGTGGCAATGTGAATGATCCGGCTGGTGGCGCCTTTAGTATGCAGAACCGTCTCGGTCGCGTCTTCGCCGACGTACAGCTCCGCTTCGCTCAACACACCGCTGATTGCTTGCACTTCATCCGAAATAGCAGGCGCTTGCGCGTCAGGGATGCCGAAAATGAGCGATCCGCCCGCCGGGTTCGCACTTCTGGTTTGGCAAAATGAGTAGATACTCGCGCTCGGCGAATAAGATACGGTATGGCGATCGATTAAATGCTGCTTTCCGTCAAAAAGAGCATGGAATGGGACGTAGTGAAGCAAACCGTGGGGAATAAACACGAGATGGCGGCTGCGTAGCCGGGAAGCAATCGGGGCGATTAGTTCTTCGTAAAGCTCCTGTAAGTGGGACTGCGTGGCCTTCAGTAGCGAATCCTGATACGTTTCGAGATATTGCGGAGTCAGTCGGAACTTCGACAGCTGGAATTGAAGCAACCGCAAAATCGCTGCGACGCGAGTTTCCAGAGTCAAGGGCTCAATCTCCAGCGTCTCGGGCCCTACCAGGCACACCAAGATGCGATCGCCGACTCGATAGTATTCAAGTAATAACGTGTCTTGTGGAATCGCCTCCCGGATAGTGGCCAGAGGTACGTGCGAGGGCGTCTGCAGTCCGGCTTGGGAAGCATCGGAGTCTGTGGCCTCCTGCAGCATGCGAACCAAGGCCTTTTCTCGATGTCGCGCCTGGCTATGGAGACTCGTTATCCGCTCCGGCGACTTCTGCTCGGGTTGCAATTGCTCCCGTTCAATCAGACTGTAATACCAATTCAATTCTTCGCGTAAGTCGCGGATCGAGCGCACAAGTTCGCTCTGGTTTGGCGCATTTTCAGTTAACGCGGGCGCGGGCCGGATAAACAAATCCATCAAACTCCGCGATTTCGCCTGTTCGATGTATGTAAACGCCTCTTCGTGCGCGGCAGAATCGCCATCCCGACTCAGACAAATCTCCACCAGGTGCTCATAGACTTCCTGGCGATTCTTGATGAAGGCAATTTTCAATTCTTCGCCGCGCAAACTGCTCCGCAGCGTCTCCAGTGCATCCCGCGCCGTCTGATATGCCGTGTAAGCCCTATCGCGTTCTCCTCGCGCAGAGTGGACATTCCCCAAGAGGAGATATGCCTGGTAGCTCAATACCGGCGCATCAAGGTTGGCCGCTTTGGCGGCAGCATCGTGTGCATGCGCAAATGCTTTGTCGAGGTCCTCTGTACGCAGTGCAATCCTCGCCAGCAGCAATTGGGCGAGGACTGCTTTACTATGCAAATTGAGAGTTTGGAATGAGGCGAAGGCTCCGTTGCAAAGCTGAAGCGCTTCAAAGAAACGGCCTTCATTAAAAAAGACCAGCGCCTGGTACAAATCGAGCAATGACGGCCAAACACTATTCTTTTCGCGGACAAAAATCTCTCTGGCTTCCCTGAAAAGCTTCAGGCCTTCAAACGCATGCCCCATCTGGCTTGCTGCCATCGCCGAAAAAGCCAGACACTTCGCCGCCTCATAACCCATGCCCAGTTTTTGAAATCCCTCGAAGCCTTCTCGTGCCAGTTCACTGGCTTCCGTGCTGAGATTTAGCTCCAAATAGAGTTCCGCCAGGTCGAGATTGCACAAGGCATAGTGATATGCATCGCCAATCCCCTTGGAATTCAGCCGCGTTGCCCGCAACATTTCAATCGCCCGGCTGTATTCGCCCCGCAAGTAGTGAAGATAGGCAATGTTGTAGTCGGCTTGCGTAACCAATAAGGGCATGCGATGTTCTTCACAAAATTTGCGCGCCAGCTGATACGACTCCAACGCCTTGGGAAATTGATTGAGGCTGATATAGCAAGTGGCCATGTTGCTAAGGACGGCGGCAATGGCTTCAGCGTCTTTATCTTCCGGCAAGCCGCGATATGCTTGCTGGTAGCAGTCCAGGGCCTCTGAAAAACGGTCTTGCCTGTAGTAGATATTTCCGATATTGATTTGCAGCCGGGCAAGTCTCCAGGTATTTCCCAGAATTTCAAATATCTGCCGGGCTCGGTCGCCGGCGGCGAACGCGCGAGTGTAATCTCCCATGAGCAGCATGGGTTGTATGGATCCGCTCAGCGTCCGCGCCAGCTCTTCCTGGTTTCCGTCATTCTCGAATAATTGAGCCGCCTGCTCGTGGAAATTGACGGCAGCAGCGTGCTCGCCTTTTGCGTAGAGTGCGTTTGCTTTTGCCCGCGAGGCCCGAGCCAGTGATTCTTTGTCTTCTAAAGCGCTCGCAATCGCGCACGCCGCGTCCGCCGTACGCAAAGCTTGCGCAACATCCACACGTACCAACTCACGCGCTTGATCGGCCAGTTCAGCGACAATCTCCGGGCGGACTAAGGATAGGTTGCTGGCGACAAATGTTGCGCGGCTCGCATCATCATCCAGAGCAATCAGCTTTTCCAGCGCTTGCGCCTGACCGGTTCCTCCCTGCGAGCTGCTCAATGAAAGCCCTCTTTCTGCAGTTTTTCGCGGAGCTGTTTCAAGCACCGGCCACGGATAAATCCGATGGAGCCAGTCGCCAGGCCCAATGTTTTGGCAACCTCACCATAAGGGCGGGATGGGGTCTCAAAGAACAGCATCTCAATCATTCGATGGCAGCGTGGTGACAGCGTGGTCAACACACTGCGCAGCGTTTGCTCTTTTTGGATCTGGTACAGCATCTCCTCCGGCAATTCTGCATGTCCTGTTTCCAGACCTGCTTCCAGGCTTTCCACATCATCAATAAGATTCAGTTGGCGCTTCTTCCATTGCAGGCACTTGTGATAACTCATTTGCATGAGCCACTTGGGAAGCGCTTTGGGCTCTCGCAATTGGGACAAATCCACAAGTAGATCCACACAGACGGACTGAAAAATGTCGGCGGCATCTTCGCGCGACAGGCCGAATTTGATCGGTACCGAAAAGATGAGGTTCTTATATTTGTCGATTAAGCCAGCCCAGGCAGCCTGGTTTCCCTTGCGGCACTCGCGAACTAAACGCTCGTTGGACCATGTAATCGCAGGATCTGCCACGCAGGCCTCACGGCTTCGCGCCCGTGCCCGGGGCAGGATTCTGGCGGAAGTAGAGTTGCTCCACATTCCACAGCGTGATCGGCTCAAGAATGGCCGGCTGGAAATTGGCCAGAGTTTTCCTGGCTCCTACCAGAATGTTGGGGGTGGCTAGAAAAATAAATGGCAGTTGTTGGCCGATGATCTCCTGTACTTGATCATAGAGACGCTCACGTTTCGCGTACTTGGTCTCGACCATTTGCTTCTGCATCAGTTGATCGATCTGCGCTTCCCACGGCGTTTCGGGCTTCGACTCGCCCAAGTGCCAAAGGTGTGTGCCTCCGTTCGACTCCCAGACATTCAACTCGGAATTGGGATCGGCATCGCCTCCACCCAATCCCATAATGGCAGCCTCGTAGTCATAGCTTTGAAAGATGCGGTCAACGACAGACCGAAAATCGAGAGGGACCACGTGGACACTGATTCCCAGTTTGCTTAGATCGTCCTGAATAATCGTCGCCATTCTCGCCCGCTGATTATTTGAGGAACTCGTTATGATTGAGAATTCCACCGGCTGGCTATGGCTATCCATAAGCTGGCCGTCAGGGCGCCAAGAAAAGCCCGCAGACTTCAAAAGCTCCCGGGAATGATCGAGCGATCGTGCTGGATGAGGTAGTGATTTGTCCACCCAAAATTTATTGGAAGGGCTGACGTTGCCCCACAGTGCCGCCCCACGGCCAGCGTACACAAGTTTAACAATCGCCTCCCGATCGATGGCTGAAGACACTGCTTCGCGGAAATTAACATTTGAGAACCAGGCTTGTTCCGTGGCAATCTTGTCCAACTTCTTTGCCTTGAGGTCGTTGAGATTGAAAACCAGGAAGTTGTACTCCAGGCTGGGCCCAAGATCGAACATCTCGTAACCGCGGTTTTGTGCTTCTTTCGATAACAATGCGTAGTTTTCCGCATTCACGCGGCTGATCACGTCGGTATCGCCGGCCTGAAAGCGCAGCACTTGGGCGTCTTCGTTTCCCACAAATAGAAAGACCAGTTCATCAAGATAAGGAAGGCGCTTCTTATTGCGGTCCGCCTTCCAGTAGTAGGGATTACGTTCGAGCACAATCCTTTGCCCTGGCACGTATTCTTTGACACGAAAAGGTCCCATTCCAACGATCTCGGCAGGAGGCGTACTGACGCCCCACGACTGCACGAACTTGCCTTCTGCATATGCCTTCTCCAGCGTATGGCGGGGCATAATGGCAATACTGTCAAAGATGCGTTCCGCCGCGGCGTAAGGCTGCGCCAGAGTAAAGCGCACGGCGTATTGATTGATTTTCTCCACCTGCATCGGTTTTCCGCCGACTACCAGAAGATCGCGCTGGGGAGAATTGATTTTGTCATCCAGATAAACCTGAAAGGAAAACACAACATCATCGGCATCAAACGGCTGGCCATCAGAAAATCTCAAGCCGTGACGTAGCTTCAACGTGAATACCCGGCCATCGCGAGACACAGTCCACGATTTTGCCAGCGACGGTTCGGTCTGCTGCGAAGCACGGTTTATGTGAATGAGATCGGCCATGAGCCGCCCTATCACCTCGCGCGAAGGAACATCGACGGCGGTCACTGGGTTTAGGGTTTTAGGCTCGCTCCGTTGGGCCACAACCAGCGTTCCGCCATAACTCCCGGCTGGCCCGTTTGTGATTTGCAACTCTTCGCCGGGTTGCAGTGGCTGCGGAGAAGTGACGGGGAAGAGCCGGAGAGTACATCCGCACAGAAGAGTAAGAAGCCATACGATACGGCGCATAAGAATCCTGGTGTGCTGATGCGTATCAGATTGAAGTTGATTGTAGCTGCTGCTGGAGCGTGTTCGCCACCGCGAGGTAACCAAGAGAGAAAACTATAAGGGCCAATCCCGGAGCGAACATCCACCAATAAGAAGTCAGTACGTTGTACTGCTGTAATGTGGCGAGCAAGTTTCCCCAACTCGGCTGGGGCTCGCTCAATCCGAGACCGAAGAATGACAACATAACCTCCGCGATAATGTATTGAGGAATGAGCAACGTGGCTTGCGTTAACAAGACGCCGTAGGTATGCGGCAATACGTGACGGCGGAGTACATATGCATCAGACGCTCCAAACCCGCGGCTGGCGGCAACGTACTTCCGGCTCTTTGCGCTAAGCACAATACCCCGCACCAATCGCGCGGGGCGCCCCCATCCGACGGCTCCGATTACGATGACCAACAAAAAGAATGCTCCGGCCGGGCTTATGTGTAGAGGCAGGAAAGCGCGCACCGCCAACAATAAATAGAACCACGGCAGAACGAGGAACAGCTCAGCGGCCCGCATCAACGATGCGTCGAACCAATGCCCGTAAAAGCCAGCGATCGTGCCAAGGAATAAGCCGAGCAACAGCGAAATTGTCGTTGCCAGTAATCCGGCAGAGAGTGAGATGCGTCCACCATACAGCACGCGCGAGAACTGATCGCGGCCAAAGTTGTCGGTGCCGGCGAGGAAAATCTGTCCCGGCGCATCAACTCCAATGAGATGCGTTCGGAAAGAGAAGAACGCAATCCGGTACGAGGTCCCGGTGACGAAAAGATGTACCGGGTATTGCTGTTCTCGTGATTCGTGGTATTCGTATAGGCTGTCCGGATTCGCTACCCACTGATACACGAATGGATGAGCATGAAAGTGCCCTCGCGCGTCGAAGAAATGCAAGCGCGTGGGAGGCACGTATGGCAAATCGCGATTCTGGCTTTCGGGCTCGTATGGTGATACGAAGCCGGCAAAGAGAATGATCATGTGGAGTGCCCCAAGCATGATCAATGCGATTAAGAATTTTGTTCTTGTCGTCATCCCAGCACCTATTCCACACGAACTCGCGGATCCACAATTACCAAGAGGACGTCCGCAATAAAATTACCGAAAATCATGAAGACTGTTGACATCATTACTGCTCCCACCACTACATAAAGGTCTTTGGATGTGGTCGCCTCCAGCAGGAGCGGGCCCAGTCCCGGCCATCCCATAACAATTTCCACCACCAGAGACGCACTCAGGAGGCCACCAACCGAAAGTCCAAACAATGAGACCAATGGATTCGCCGCGGCCGGTAGCGCGTAGCGAAACAAGAGGCGCACGCGACCAATCCCATGCCCGCGCGCGGCTTGCATGAAAGGTGTCTTCAGCGTCTCCAGCATGCTGGTTCGTACGTGCCGGAGTAAAATCGGCAGGCTGGCCAGGACTAATGTCGTCACGGGCACGACTAAGTGCAGTGCCACGTCGGCGAGCCGAGCTCCAAAACCGGGTAAATCGAGTCTGGATGACGTCATGCCTCCGACTGGCAAAGCATGGGTGCGAACCGCGAAATTTAGGAACAGCAGAACAACCACCAACTCCGGAATCGAAATGAAAAGCGAGGTCCCCGCCATCACCAGTCGATCCAGCCAGCTGCCAGGGCGATTCGCGACCCAGATACCGAGTGGGATCGCGATCATCCACGCCAACGTCACGGCGATTCCTGCCAACAACAGAGTGTTGCGGGCACGCAGCATCAGAAGACTTCTGACCGGCGAGTTATAGGCAAAGGAATATCCCCATTCGCCTTTCACGACTGACTCACACCAGAGCGCATATCGCACTGGAAGCGGTTGATTGAAGCCGTATCGTGCCTTTAACCCTGCGAGCGTTTCCTGCGAGATTTGAGGATTTAGCCTGATGTCATCAAAGAAATTTCCTGGAGCCAGCTCTGTCAAGAAAAAACACAGCACAGAAACGCCAAGCATCAGGAACACGCCATGAACGAGCCGTTTTCGCAAATACTTCATGGCAGCCGCGCTCTTCCTGTGCTGCAAAACGCCCTCTCGATTCGTTGCTCGCAATCTACCAATTGGCGTGTGTGCTCGTGCTGTGGATGATCGAGCACATCAATTCGGGAACCGTACTCTACGACCCTGCCTCTTTGCATTACAACAATGAAATCTGCAATTTGCCCCACCAGGCCAAGGTCGTGAGAAATCAAAAGGTACGTGAGAGCGTGCGCCTGTTGCAGGTCTACGAGCAGATTCAGAATTTGGGCTTGCGTGATCAGATCCAGGCCAGAAAGCGCTTCATCGAGAATGAGAAATTCAGGTTGCAGGGCCAGGGCGCGCGCAATCGCCAGACGTTGCCGTTGTCCGCCGCTAAACTGCAAGCTCGGTCTGTCCGCCCAGTCGGCCGATAACCCGACTTCCTCCATTAATTCGCAAGTCCGCGAACGCAGCGCCTGCCCAGAGGCACGACGCTGAATCTCAAGAGGCTCTTCGATAATCTGCGCCGCTGAAAAGCGTGGATTCAGCGCGCCTGCAGAATCTTGAAAGACCATTTGGATCCGAGGTCTCACAGTGGCAAGTTGTCGCGAATCCAGACGAGAGACTTCCTTACCTTCAAACCAAATCTCGCCTCGATCTGGTGTTTCCAACAACGCTAGACAGGCCGCCAGCGTAGATTTTCCTGAACCGGACTCGCCCACAACCGCAGTGAAGCAATGCCTCGGAATCTCGAGATCAACCTCTACCAGTGCATCAACTACAAGTTGCGTTCGGGAAAACGGCCGTCTTTGCTCGTAACTCTTGCTCAACGAACTGGCTCGCACCAGTGCCGGCGTCATCGCACGCTTTGTCGCGGATTCAGTTCCCATAAATGAAGCAACTAACACGGCGTGCCTCTGCCGGCATTAGCTCCTCTGGACATCGGCTACCACAAACGTCCATTCTTTCCGAACATCGTGGTGCGAACATACATCCTTCCATCGCATGACTCATGTCTGGAGGACTTCCAGCAATCACTGGCAAATGTCGTGTTGGCGTTAACCTTCCCGTCATCCGCTGCGGGGCCGATTGCAGCAAGGCTTTGGTATAAGGATGGAGAGGGTCACGAAAGATTTGAGCCGTGCGGCCCTGCTCGATAATGCGCCCGGCATACATGACGATGATGCGGTCCGCGAAGCCAGCGAGCAACGCAGGGTTATGGGTAATGAAAATAAATGAGGTTTTCCGTTGCCGATTGATCTGCTTGAGTAAATGCAGAAGTTCGGACTGAATCGTGACATCGAGCGCTCGAGTTGGTTCGTCTGCAATGACGAGTTCCGGCCCACACGCCAGCGCCTGTGCAATCACAATTCGGTGAAGCTGCCCCCCGCTTAGCTGATGAGGATAAGCGTCATATATGCGCTCAACATCCAAAAGATGCACATCTTGCAAAAGCGCTTTAACTTCCTGCTTGCGCTGTTTGCGATTGCCTTGCTTATGTGCGCCAATGACCTCGCCGATTTGGTCGCCTACGCGCATCACCGGACTCAACGCCAAACCCGCGTCCTGATGGATCAATGAGATTTGCGCGCCGCGCATCGCCCGCATTTTCCCCTCATCCAGGCCGACTAGATTCTGGCCGCGAAAGACAAGCGAACCTTCGGATCTGGCGCTGGCGGGTAGCAATTTAAGAAGTGTCATTGCCAGTGTGCTCTTGCCGCACCCCGACTCGCCCAGAACTCCGACTATTTCTTCACGTTCGATTGTGAAAGCGACGTTACAAAGAGCAGGCACCGCCTGACCATCTTCCATCGAATACGCCACATGCAGCCCGGCGACCTGTAATAAGGGTGCTTCCACAGGGTTGTCGAATGTGCGTGGCGGAACCGTGGCCAAAAAAATCTCCTTAGGCGGCAACTCGTTCCCTTGATTGTGACTGAGTTGATCAGGATCGCTAAATTACGGAGGTAATGGGAGTTGTCGCATATGGGGTGGCGAATGTATAGCTGGCGACCAAGTCCTTTATCTTGGAGAAATCGCATGAGCGGAAGTTCAAGACATAGCACGGTAAGGTTCGCCGCCACCGTCCGCTCGCGCTTCCTAGGACGTATTTTTGGTCGAAATTATCGAGGACAATGCCTCACAAAAATGGAGCCTTTCGGCCCTATTCGCGTGTCTTCCCTGATGCGAAATTCCACTATGAAAGCTTCCTCCATCACTGAAGAAACAATTGCTGGCTCGGCTGTTAGGCGTGTTATATAATCCCGCTCTGGCCAGCTGGACTTGGCTTTTGGCGGAGTACCTTACTTGTAGTCTCCCCTGTTTCGTCTTCCGCTTTCAGCACCGGCTTGAGCATACTCTGGTTCGCGTTTTCAATGATGCGGGTCAGTTTCTCGGAAAGACAATTCAATCTCTCAGGAGAGTTACTATGAAGTTTTATACGATCACAAGAAACTGTAGTCGGCTGATCTTTACTGTCGCGGCAGTTCTAACGCTGTCGATGCTGAGTTTTGCCACGCCGACGGTTACGCTTTCGCCATCCCTGGCATCCCCACAATTGCTGGGCACGCCGATTACCTGGACTGCCACAGCGAGCGATTCCGACCAAGGCACGCTGATGTACTCCTTCAATTACGGAGTCCAAGGCGGAAATTTGCCCTTGGTTCATGACTACGGCTACGGAAACACCTTTCCGGCGCTGCCGGCACTGCAAGAGGGGACCTATGAAGTTCAGGTCACAGTGCGAAACAATACAACCGGAAAGACTGGTTCCACGACGCAAACATTCGTTTTTAACCCAATCGCGACGAGCTCGGCCCCAGTTGTTGTCTCGCCAACGGCCAACGCCCTCGTAGCGCTGTTCAGCACTGTCGCCTGCTCTTCCGCTGACAGCGAATTGGTCGCCTTCAAGAACGCCGGTGGCATACAGCAACTCACTCCGGCAGCAAAGTGCAATGGCAAGACGATGAATTTTTATGTGGCCGGAATGTACCCCAGCACGACCTATTCCATGACAGGAGTTCTGGTCGCAAATGGCAAGCAAGTGGGACAAACCGCGACCAAGCAATTTACTACTGGGCCAATTCCAAGCTCCGTGGCCATTCCAACCATCACAGTGACAAGTCCGGCACCGCCCGTCGCCGCTTCGGAGCCAATCCTCATCCATTGCTTCTTTTTCAGCCAATACTTGCCGGTGGGGACAGACTTAAATGGCAAAGTCCTCTGGTACTACTCCTCTGCCGATGCACTTGGCGGCATCATCTCACGCCCGAAACCAGGCGGCTACTTCTGGCTAATGGCGGCTGCCAATAGCGACCCCTACCTCCAGTTCATCCGTGAAATTGATGTGGCTGGAAACCCTGTTGTGGAAACCAACGTGGGTCGAATTAACGAACAATTGGTCGCCGCCGGTCAGATGCCTTTGACGGATATTGACCATGAACTCAGAGATTTGCCTAATGGCAACATTTTGGCAATCGGGTCTCTCGACCGCGTACTCGGCCAAAATATTCAAGACGGCGCCGATATTATCTTTGATGAGCTGGTCGTATTGAACCCTGGTTTGCAACTCACATGGTCGTGGAATGCAACCACCTGCGGAAATTGTGCTACACAACTTCCTCCAACCCGAAGGGCAATTCTGAACGAGACTTGCACGAATGGCCAGGGTGGTTGCCCGCCGCTGAGCCCCCCGAACACCATCGCCAACGACTGGCTGCATGGCAACTCAGCGTACCTTGAGAAGGATGGCAGCATTATCATGTCACTGAGGCACCAGGATTGGGTGCTCAAAATTGACTACAACAATGGCTCAGGGACAGGAAACATCCTGTGGAGGCTTGGTTTGGACGGAGACTTCACATTGATTCCCGACCAGAACGACCCCTATCCCTGGTTCTCGCATCAACACGATGTTGAATTCGAGTTCAATTCTCCGTACTTGTCGCTGTTTGATAACGGCAATACACGAATCAAGCAGTATCCAACACAGAATAGCCGTTGCCAGATCTTGTTGATCAATGAAAGTGCGAAGACCGCCAAGATCGATCAGAATATCGACCAGGGCGTTCAATCGCTTGCATTGGGGACGGCACAAGTATTGGTCAACACTTCCGGAAGTCCTACCGGCTTGCATTGCGAGGCGGGATTTGCGGGTGCAGGCAGTCAGTCCTCGTCGTACTATCCCTCCGGCACGGCCCAGATGACCAGTTCATCGAACGCCTATCGGAGTTTCCAGATGCACGACATGTACAGCCCGTACAACGCTTTACCTTTAGTTAATTAACATGAGCCTGGAAAGCCCCGGTCTCGACCTGACCACCGCGTTTAATCTGTACATAAATGCGGTAGTCACCGGGCCGGGGAAATCCATAAGGAAACGATACTTCAGGGTCGGTATGGGCTGTGGACATCGACATGGGCATGGCTGAATTGGTGGCCGTTTGCTCCACACCCATGCTGGCCATTAAACCCGCCTGGG
Source organism: Terriglobia bacterium (assembly GCA_963702965.1). Lineage (GTDB taxonomy): Bacteria > Acidobacteriota > Terriglobia > Terriglobales > Acidobacteriaceae > JAJPHW01. The sequence goes on along the minus strand of OY969776.1, from coordinate 625,772 downwards.
CCATCTCCAACGAAGCCATCGAGATTGAACCCGCTGGGTGAACGTGCGCGAAAGTAGTTAAATCGGAGCGCACGAACTCCGCGTGACCCGCCATACCCATGTACAACTCCATATCCTGAGCCGGCTTGCCGTCCTTGTCTTCGACCAGAAAACGAAACGAGGCAGGTACACCGGCTTTGGGTGTAGTGGGCGACTCCCAGACCATGCGGCCGCCGTCGGGTAAGTTGGAGACAGTCGAATTTTCTCCGCTGAGGACGATGGGCGGGCCAAACCAAATGCAATTGTCCCCGGTCGGTGCGAAGGAGGAAATCTGCGGCAAATCAATTTGACCGACCATGGTCGCAGGGAAGCCCGAACGATGAACAATGTCAGCAAAAATGTTGTAATGTCCGGCAGGTAGAGTTGGCAGGTCCAGCACAAAGTCACCATTTTCCTGTTGTTCAGGATGCAGATGCGCAAAAACGTCCATCGCGGGCATACGTACCAGGAATAAGTGCATTAGGTGGCCGTGATCAGGAATAAGATCGTCGGTATAGCCCGCTCTTAAGGGTCCGTTTTGTCCGGTCTGGGCTTTTAATAGCAGACGATTTGAACCTTCAAGTGTCGCCGCGACATGAGGCGTTTTGTACAATCGCGCAGCAGCAACGGCATCTTCCGCGTCCCACCAGCGGTTTCCTAAATACAGGAAGCAAAAGGTTACGATTGCCGCAACTACCATGACGCTTCGCGCCCGGCGCTGGTCCGCCGGTGAGGGTTTTTCTCCCGGCGCTAATTCGGCCGTACGCGCCCCTTCCGCCACAATGGACAAACCGCCAAGTACCAGCAGCAGCAAGAGGCCGAATAAGCCCGCCGCGAGCGGTTTCGACATCGGCAGCTTCTGTAGGGCCGTCGCCGGAACTGGTATTGCTAATTCGCCTGTCCCCTTTGAGCCCGAGACCAGTACGCGAATCTGCATGGCGCCGCTTTCCATCAACCAAAGGCTCCCGACAAAAGACTGTGGATCCTGCTTCGAACGTTCCGCAATCTGAGGTCTGGGCGCGAACTCAGAACCGGAACCGACAAGGTGAAGAGTGAGAAGCTCAACGCCGGTCACAGTCCCGGTTTGATCGCGCACCTCGACTTCCGCAGCGCCTGGAATTGCCTGGGGAACGCGTACCGTGACCATGAGGTGATAGGGTCCGGCATCGCCTTCGTAGAAAACATCTGGGCTGCCTACGTGGGCGCCCGCCGGAAGAACCATGAACGCAGGAAAAAACAGAAGAATGGCGACTAAAAACCGGAATGAAACTCCCCAGCGAAGTGACCGCATAAGCTCCCCTTACAGTATGGTTTAGCGGCGCACGCGCCGCAGCCAGTTGCCCATGGCCAATCCGATCCTCGACCCGAGGATAGAAATGCAGAGCGCCGCTGTCATCCCCAGCCAGAAGCTCAATCGGCTCTTCTCCAAATAGAACACGTTGCGGGCAAGATGTGAAGTCGGCGGAATGAAGTAGGGCATGTATTGAGTACTAAAAAACCAATTCCGCGAATACGGAGACATCAGGAAGTCCGCGAAAGGCCATTGCACGGCCACCAGAACTCCTAGAAATGTTGCACCGTAGATAGCAGATTGCAGCCAGAGACTGCGTGTCGCCCAGCGCGCCCGAGCGTAGTCCATAAACAAAGCCGGGACGATGATCAGCATGGGAAAGGTTGACGGCACAAAGTGTGTTACCTGCCGGTAAACCGGGCCTAAACCCGGCGAGCCGTGAAAGAACGGCAGCGTCCAGTGGAAGATCAGCACAAATACGGTATAAATTGCCGCCACTCCCGTGCATGCCCAGCGCCGACCGGAGGTAGTTGCTGCCGCCAACATAACGACTGGAACGGCGGCACACACAGCTGCGTAGAATACGGCGCTGTGTTGTAGAACGCGGCTGTTCGCCAAAGACAGCGGCAACGCGATAATCATCGCCCCGAGAAGGAGCAGGAACCACTTGAGCAGCCGCTGCACTTCTTCGGAACTTCGATTGATCGCGCCAGCGATCAGAATAATGCCGCCAAGCTGCACGGCAAATGTACCCGTAGTCAAAACCCAATGCGGCGGACTATTGAGTGCCGCATCGAGCCCATACGCCAGATGCCACCAGTTATCGAATGGGCCAGCGGTCAACATCAATAGGCCGCCCCAGGAGATAACGAACGCTCCCAGCGGAGCGCGCAAACCCCAGACTTTAATCGATGATTCCCGTAGAGATGCCTGTTTGCCGAAGGTGGTTCCGAAAACGAGGATGGCGCCTGTAATTCCCCCAATGACTCCACACAGGTAAATGCAAACGTGGGCAGGGGTCAGGAAACTATCGCGGCCGATGGTCTGATGCCAGGCGATGTCCCAATAAACGCCTATATCGTAGAGCGTCGCCGCGGCGACTACGCTCCACAAGTACCAGGCAACAGAAGTGGATACCTTTGGGGAAACTGCGAGCGATGGTGCCGCATAATCAACTTTCACCGGTCATTCCTTTTGAGGATGCAGGATCTGGTCGTTCTACTATTCGAGTCTTATACGAGTGAAGCGCCACACAGCGAAACTCGGCGCTTAGCAGGCCCTGCCGGGTTACCCACAACTTTATCAGCAGCAAACTGACTTGGCAAACGCCCGTATAAGCCGCGAATCAAGCGCGGTAGCCACATCTACAACGACGGAGAATCAATTTTCAGGGGAAAGCGAACATCATCTACAACATAAGTGCAAAAAAAGATCTTCGAGGAAACAAATTTCACCGCGCGTGAGCAACCCGCCCCGTTCATGCGCGATTTTCATCGCAACTGGCCAAGTGTTATGCCTGCGGTCTCCACGCAGTCATATGTCTTCCCGACATTGAGGTTCTTGTATTCCTCGGTCCTTCCGTTCGGCCAGTGGACGAGCACGCGTTCGACCTTGTCATGCTTGCCAAGCCCAAACGTTAGTGGAAGCTCGGATTGCGAGAGGTAGCTCGACCCGCTTCTCACCATTTGCGACTGGCTCACGCCCGCATAAAAAATGCGCACAGACGCACCAATCGCATCGCGATTCGATTGCTTGCCCACCAGACGAAAGCGGATGCTCTTGTTCCCGGCAAGTTGATCGTTGCGGTAGAGATAGGCGGGACCGTTGTTCGTCGTGAGTAGAATGTCGAGGTCTCCATCACGATCAAAATCGCCATAGGCGAGGCCGCGCCCAACTTTGGGCTGATGAAATGCGTCACCGGCTTCGGTACTCACATCGCGGAACTTACCCTTGCCGCTATTCAAAAAGAGCTGCGGCGGCTGGGCATACCCCACGTTGCCACGAATATTGCGCACGGTATCGTCAATGTGCCCATTCGCGACGGCAAGATCCAGAAAGCCATCGAGATTGGCATCAAGGAATGCGCACCCAAATCCCAAGGTGTTTCTGGAAGGAAGTCCTACTCCTGCCGAGATCGCAATATCGTCGTATGTTCCGTTACCGACGGCGCGATAAAGCCCTATCATTTCGTTATCGAAATTCGTGATGGCGATCCCCGGGGTGCCTGAATTTTCGAAGTCGCCCACGTCCACGCCCATCCCGGCGCGAGCTTTGCCGTCCCCACTGAAAGCGAGCCCAGCTTCCACCGCAACTTCTTTAAATGCACCGTTATGAGCATTGCGATAGAGTTTGTTCGGCTGGGTGTCGTTGGCGACCAGCAAATCTGGCCAGCCATCCTGGTCATAGTCGAACATGGCTACGCCCAACGATTTTGAACTGCTGTCGAAAATGCCGCTGGTTGCGGTAACGTCTTCGAAGGTCCCGTCGCCGCGATTATGGAATAACCAGCATGTCTCTCCGCGATAGGCTTCGGGTGTGCAATACGATTTATGTTTGCCGTCCAGGCTGCAAAATACGTCGTGCTCGGCCGACCATTTCACGTAATTGCAGACAAATAAATCGAGCAACCCATCGCGATCAAAATCGAACCACAAAGCGGAAGTGCTGAATGCCTGGCGGCGATCAAGGCCGCTCATGTGCGTCACGTCTATGAAGGTTCCTTTGCCTGTGTTTTTAAACAGCCGATTCTGGCCCACGCACGTGATCAGAATGTCGGGAAATCCGTCATTGTTGTAGTCGCCCACAGCGACGCCCATTCCATACATTTCGATGTCGAGACCGGCCTTGCGAGTGACATCAGTAAATGTCCCATCCCGATTGTTACGGTATAGCCGAAGCGGGGATCGCCGCCGTTTGTGCCCCGGCCAGTCCATGCTGTTGACGAGCAAAATATCTTGCCATCCGTCTCCGTCGTAATCTAAGAAAGCGCATCCGGAGCCAAGTGTCTCCGGAAGCAATTTGCCTCCATACGCTCCGCTATTGTGCTGGAATTGAATACCGGCCGATTGAGTAACATCGACCAGCCGAAAGCCGACGCCGGCGGCCGCTGGAATCGACGTTGCCAATAATTCCCATGGCAAGACTGATATCGACGCTAAGCCCGCCATGCCCGACATGAACGATCTGCGATTCACGGTACATTCACCAAACCGTTGCGAATCGCATACACAACCAATTCCGCCGTCTTGTGGATGCCGAGCGCATCCATAATATTGGCCCGGTGTACTGCGATGGTGTTCGCACTCAAGTCGAGTTGAGTGGCGATTTCTTTGTTCGATTTTCCCGCGACAATCCAGCGGAGCACCTCGAGTTCGCGAGGCGTAAGGCCGGCGCTGCGTTCCCCTTTCAAACTTGGCGGACGAGAGACTTGTGGATCGAGCACGAGTTCGCCGGAAGCCACGCGGCGTATCGCCGTGACCAACTCCATATCGACAGCGCTCTTGAGAATGTACCCCCGCGCGCCTGCATCCAAGGCCTGCTGTACCCAGGTATCTTCCGAATGCATGCTCAACATGAGGATCGCAGTTGCGGGTTGTGCCTGCAAGATGCGGCGGCTAGCGTCAAGTCCACTGATGCCGGGCAATGCGCAGTCCATCATTACGATCGAAGGCAGCAACGCGGCAGCCAAGCGGACAGCTTCTTCGCCACTGCCGGCTTCGCCGACCACTTCAATGTCAGGCGCATCCTCCAAAATACGCCGGAAGCCGCGCCTCACCAGGCTGTGATCATCCACGAGAAGCACTGAAATTTTATTGGGCATGAGACTCCGCATCGAGCGGCACCTTAAGGCGCAGCAATGTTCCGCCACTCGCGGGGGTGAGAAATTCGAGATGGCCTCGCAATAACTCCGCACGTTCACGCATCGCCACTAAACCGAAGCCCCGCCTTTCGGATGCTTCCATAAACCCCGAACCATGGTCTTCCACTTCCAATTCCACCGCGTCGGACAGAAAACGAAACCTCACCCATGCCTGGCGTGTGCCCGAATGCCGCACGATATTATTTAATGCTTCCTGCAAGATACGGTAGATGTGGGCCCCAGTGCCGCTGTTCACAGGAAACGGCATACCAGATTTTTCATACAATATTTTAAGTCCGGTTTGCCGCTCGACCACGGGGATATATGCATCAATCGTATTCTCCAGGCTGCTCTCGTCAAGCATAACTGGATGCAGCGCCTGCGAGAGACTGCGAACTTTTTCGAGAGTGGACTGGGCAATTTCTGAAACTTCCTGCAATTCGCCGCGCAGAGGCGAGCCCTCTGGTACATGACTGCGGGCGCGGCTCAACATCGAGCCCATGGCCGTAAGTATTTGGCCAAATTCGTCATGCAATTCGCGCGAGATATAACGCAGTGTGGCCTCCTGGGTCGAGATCAATTGTTGCGCGAGTTCGCTGCGCTGTTCTGAAAGATCAGCCAATTGGGCGAACAGCCTTCGGTTGGATTGAATCAAGTAAAGGCTGGTGAATAGAATTGCAGCTAAAATCGCTAGCAAAAAAACATAGACTTGCCGCTGCACTCGATCATAAATTTGCTCAACCCGCAGCGCTGCTTGGGCTTCCGTTTCATTGTTCTGCACCAGTAGCCGGGCCACGGCTGTGCTCAAAGCCGCTTGCCGCGCCTGCAGCGACAAGCGGATTTCGGAACGGGCGTCAGCCTCTTTGCCGTTCCCTGCCAGCGCGAACATACGGTCCATTGCATTCCAGAATTGGGTAATGGAACTGCTCAGAAATTGCCTTTGCTCAGGGGTCTGCTGCACGACGGCTTCTTCTGCTTCGTGCTGGAGAGCATCATCGAGATCAGCACGGATACGTTTGAATTGGGCTGACCACGCGGTCAAGGGGTAGGGCTCGTCGTTGTCCAGCATGTCGCGCATGGCGAGCGCGACGAGATTCAAGTCGTTTTGAATGCGTAATAACTGGAGCGAGTCTCTGCGGCTGCGTCCGGCAAAGTCGCGCTGTAATTCGCGCAGCCCTGATATCTGCGCCGTAATGTACACGGAATAGGCGACGACTGCGGCGAGCGTGACAATGAGGCCCAGGTATAGTCCTGGAACGGGCGATCGATCGATCTTGAGTGCTTGTAGCACTTCCTGAGGATACAACGCATTTTCGCCGAAGGCGTATTGCGGAATTGCATCGTATGTCAACCCGAAGTTGCCAAATGATGCATGCCACGGGCAAGCTGTTATTCATGCCGGAACTGCCAGACATTACGACTTATCTCGATGCGTTACAGTCACGCATTGTTGGCCAGCCGCTCTTGCATGTGCGCCTCGCAAGCCCGTTTCTATTGCGAACTGTCCAACCACCGGTTAACGAGGTCGAGGGCCGTGTCGTGCAGCAGCTAAGACGCATCGGAAAGCGCATCGCCATCGGCGTGGACAACAATCTTTGGCTGGTCATTCATTTGATGATTGCTGGACGGCTGCACTGGAGACCAGCCGGAGCAAAGCTCGCCGGCCGCAACAGCTTGGCGTCATTCGATTTCCCGAATGGTTCGTTGGTGCTGACGGAGGCCGGTGCGCGACGGCGCGCGTCTTTGCATATTCTGCGCGGAGAAGAAGGTCTGGATTCCGTCAACCCGGGCGGCATCGACGTTTCCACGACCGACCTGCCCACGTTCCGCGAAGCCCTGACAGCAGAAAACCGTACGTTGAAGAGGGCGCTAACGGATCCGCGCATCCTAAGCGGGATTGGCAACGCGTATTCCGATGAGATCTTGCACGCGGCGCAATTATCGCCAATCACTCTTACTCAAAAACTAAAGCCCGATGAGTGGGAGCGATTGTTTGTTGCAACCCGCGAAACGCTACAGCTTTGGATCGACCGGCTACGCACAGAAACGAACGATAAATTCCCCGAGAAGGTCACCGCATTCCGCCAAGACATGGCAGTCCATGGGCGCTATGGAAAGCCCTGCCCGAGATGTGGCGAAAAGATCCAGCGGATCCGCTACGCCGACAATGAAACTAACTATTGCGCCAAATGCCAGACTGGCGGGAAAGTTTTGGCGGATCGCAGCTTGTCCCGTCTTCTGGGCTCCGATTGGCCCCGCACGCTCGACGAACTGGAAGCGCTCACGCGCCGCTAAGAGTCCACGCGACATATTGCACTAATCTCTGGACCGGACCCTGGCATGATTCGATTGACCACGCTGACCGCGTCGTCCCTGCTAAACTATTTCGTTTCCAGCTACGATTTTTTTGAGGATTCCCTTTGCCTTCAAATCCAGTCTTGGTGATTCATGGGGGTGCGTGGGCGATGCCCGATGATGTCATTGACGCGCACATCAACGGTGTACGCAACGCGCTGAATGCGGGATGGCGTGTCCTCGAGCGCGGCGGGACTGCGCTCGATGCGGTCGAGGAAGCCGTGGTCATTATGGAAGACGACGAGACTTTCGATGCGGGCCGGGGTAGTTTTTTGAATCGTGACGGCAAAGTGCAACTCGACGCGCTCATCATGGACGGAGCCACGCTTAGAGCCGGCGGCGTTGGATGTGTGGAACGCGTGGCTAATCCGGTTCGTGCCGCTCGGAAGATTTTGAGTGAAAGTCCGCACGTTTATTTTGTCGCCGAGGGTGCCGAACGGTTCGCTGCGGAACACGGCATCAAACTCTGCGACAACAAAGACCTCGTTATACGCCGCGAAATTGAACGTTTACGCGAATATCAGACACGGCTAAAAGCCGGAAAAGAGCAAAGCGGCAACGATCTGTTCGCCCCCGAGATTTCTCATGACACCGTAGGCGCTGTCGCGCTGGACAGCGATGGCAATGTCGCGGCGGCAACTTCCACCGGAGGCACGCTCGACAAGGCTCCGGGACGGCTCGGCGACTCTTCTTTGATTGGCTGCGGCTGCTATGCCGACAATTTGTCCGCCGCGGCTTCTACGACGGGCTGGGGCGAACCGATCATGAAGCTCGTTTTAGCCAAATGGGCAGCTGATCGCGTTGCCTCTGGCAGTTTGCCCGAGTGGGTCGCGCAAGAAGCGATCAACTACTTAAAAGACCGAGTCAACGGGCACGGCGGCATGATCTTGCTCGATTCTCAAGGTCGCTACGGCATCGCCCACAACACTCCCCGCATGGCGTGGGCTATTAAGACAACGCGCATGGAACAATCAGGCGTAACCCGCAACGAATGATTCTTGGGATAGAATTTCCAGACAAGCCATGCGCAGCACAATGTCTCTTAGCTTCCTCCTCATATCCGCCTGCTTGCTGGCTCAAAGCCAGTCTCAAGGGAGTGACGTACACAACCCTGATCTCTTCCTCAAGGTCGAGCTTACAGACACCATTAAGACATCCAAACTTCACCCTGGCGACGTGATAGCGGGAACCGTTTCCCGCGATGTCTATTCGGCCGAACAAAAGTTGATCCCTGCGGGAAGTCCCGTCCATCTGATCGTGGAAAAGCTTGAAAAGCGGCGCCGCCCACGCAATGATCACTGGCCGTGGGTGGTTCAGGCGTTTACCCCTCGGCATGAGAATTTCCCCATCATTAAATCGGCAACGGTGACCATGCCCGACGGACATACGATGCCATTCAATGTTTCCTGGTTCGCGCTCAGGCGCGAGCGTCCCGTGAATGCTCCACCGCCAACGCCCGACAGGAAACAGCCCAGGGCGAAGAAAAAGAAAGAGAAGCTAAGTGCTCCGCCCCAAGTCATCACGCTGGAAGCCTCGCGGGTAGGTGATGATTCCTCCACGCCCGCCTCGGGTGTCATTGTAAGTGGCCCGGTGGTTGTACCCGCAGGAACCGAGGGCAAGATTATCCTGCTCGACAACCTAAGCGCGGGTAAGAGTCGGTCAGGCGACGCGTTCCAGGCCAGGCTGATTGAGCCAGTCAAGCTGGAGTCGGGCGTCGTGATTCCCGAGGGCACTGTTTTGTCGGGCAACGTCGTTAAGCGCACCCCTCCGCGAATGTTGAGCCGGGCCGGATCGTTATTCCTCGCCTTCACCGGTCTGCAATTGCCAGGGGGGCCGACGAACCCTACCGCAGCCACCATCACCGCCGCGCAACTCGACCAGCGCTCCCACACGCGCATTGACCGCGAGGGAGAATTTAAGGGTGAGAGGCCGGGTAAGGCGTGGATGCTCATCAACACCGGCGTCACCGCCGGCATCGCCAAAGAAGTCGACGACGGCACGCAGTTGGTTATAGAAGCTCTGGTCTCCACCGCGACCGACGCCTCGACCGCCGGCACGGCCCGCATCGCTGCCACCTGCGCTTCTGGGTTATTCATGCTGACGCGTCATGGACGCGACGTGGTATTGCCCAAATTCACGGAGATGAATATCCAATTCAACCGTCCGGCCACTCCTGCAACGACAAAACCCCCCGTCGCGGCCTCGGCGCGTGACTAAGCCTGTACCTTTTTCACTTCCGCACTTGCTTTCTTTTCGCCAAGTGATATAAAAGCCAACGGTTAACTTTCCAGTCTAACGGGGCATGTTAGTAAGTCTGCCAACCCGACTCGGGCCGGAGCCTGTATGTGCCCGTGCCATGCCCAAAAACATTCCGGGAGGATTTCGATGACCACGCGCCGCCTTGCGTTCTTTTTCAGCTCCATTCTTCTGTTGAACATGCTGATGTTGTGCACGCTGGCTAGGGCCCAGGGCGTGGCTAGCGGCGACTTGCATGTCACCGTCAAGGATCCGAAGGGAGGTCTCGTCGTCAATGCAACCGTCACGGCGAGCGATCCTGCCAAGGGATTCGAGCGCGCCGCAATCAGCAATGGTCAGGGGGAGTACAACATTCTCGCACTGCCTCCGGGCGCCTATTCCGTCACCTCCAACGCGCCTGGCTTTGCCAAGGCGACAGTCACGAATGTGATAATCACGATCGGTCAATCCGCCGACTTGCCGATAAACCTGACCATCGCCAAAGGTGAAGAAACCGTCACCGTCAGTTCGGAAGCGGAGCTCGTCGAAACGCAGCGCAGCTCTTCGACCAACACCATCAATCAGAAGCAGATTGATAATTTGCCCATAAACGGCCGCAACTACATTAACTTCGCGCTTACCGATTCGCAGGTCGTCCGTGACAACGCGCCCAATATCGGCGCCGCTCCAACTTCAGGCTTGAACATTGGCGGCCAGCGCGCGCGAGCCAACCTCGTGAACGTCGACGGCGCAGACGCCATTGATAACGCGACCAACGGCGTGCGCTCGACCGTTTCGCAAGAGGCCGTGCAGGAATTCCAGATCATCAACACCGGATACGCTGCGGAGTACGGCCGCGCCGCCGGTGGCGTGGTGAACATCATCACGCGGTCGGGCGCGAATCAATTTCACGGGGATGTGTACGGTTATCTCCGTAATCGCGATTTCCAGGCCACGAATCCGTTCAGCAATGTCTCGGATCCTGCCTATACGCGCGTACAAGCTGGCGCGGCGTTCGGCGGCCCGATCAAGAAAGATAAGACTTACTATTACTTCTCCTACGAAATTACCCGCCGGCATGAAACCGGATTCGCTAGCATCGGGCAGGATAATTTCGGCCTCCAATCTTTTGACACCACGCAGGTTGGCCTTCCCTTCGGCACTTTGCAACTCACCCCGCAACAAGTGCAGTTCCTGACCAGCCCCGCGACCCTGCAACAGGAAGCGACTAATCCGGTGTTTGCAGCTGAGGTCGGACAGTATGCTGCCTTGGCTGGTTCCTCCTCCGGCATGGCCTTGAATGCGGTTTGGCCAACCAACCTTGGCGGCGCTTTCGGGCTCAAGGGCTTCCCGACATCGTGCCCGCCGCCGACGCCGAATTGCTTCGTGCCATCGTCGTACGTTTCTCTCAATTCGCAGACCGGCAACTTCCCGGTGTTCGAAGGCACGAGTCTCTATTCTTTACGGCTCGATCACAAAATCAATCAGAACAATCAGCTCATGCTGCGAGGCAACGTCAGCCCCAGCACCATTACAGGCATTGAAGTAAACGGCGAAAATCAAGTTTTCGGACAAAATGCCTACTCGCGCACTTCCCAGCAGACATACCGCGATATCAGTATCGTGGGGCGGGACACTTGGACCATCGGCAGCAACAAAATCAATGAATTCCTCTTCCAGTATGCCCGTCGCGGACTCTCGTATTTCTACAACACGGCCGACGCCGACGGCACCAATGTGGCCGTGAATATTTACGGCTATGCATTCTTCGGCCGTGAGCCCTACTCCTACATCGACCGCACCGAGCAACGCTACCAGTTCACGGACAATTTCTCCTGGGCCATTGGTCGGCACGACATGAAGTTCGGCGTGGATTTCGACTACATTCCCACGACCGCGACCTTCACCGTGAACTACGGCGGCGTCTATGACTTTGGCAGCATTAGCCCGTTCCCTTCGCCGTTTCCGGCATTTTCTCCAGTCCAGGCTTACGGTGCCGGTGTTCCCCAGGATTTTATTCAGGGCTACGGCAATCCCAGCGATTCCTTCAACAACAAGCCGCTCGGGCTTTTCTGGCAGGATTCCTGGCGCGCCAGCCCAACTTTTACACTCAACTTCGGCGTCCGCTATGACGTCGAGTTCCCGCCGCAATTTGCACCCCCGACCGGCTTGGCAGCCTCAGCCTACAATCAGCTCGGCATTGCCAAGGGAATTCAGACTGACACCAACAACGTGCAGCCACGCATCGGTTTCGCCTGGGACCCGAAAGGCAATGGCAAGAGCGTGATTCGCGGATCGTTCGGTACTTACTACGATCATCCGCTCCTCGGACTTTATTTCCTGGGTGATGCGTCCGATGGCTCGAAGACTGGCCAACTCGTATTCTTTGGCGGCACACCTTGCGCGGCGGCTGGCGGAGCGGCCAGCCCGCTGAATATGAATGCTTCCAACATCTTCCAGGGGTCGCTCGGCAATGCCAATTGCTTCCCGCAGTCGACGGCTGCGTTTGGCTATGAAGCCAACGCCCAGCAGTTCAATGCTTTTCTGCCCAGCTCGCTCTTTCTGAATCAGGGTTACATAACGAATGGCGTGCCTTTGATCTCGCAGCCATTCGGGTATCCGCAATCGAAGAATTTTGTGTATGCCTACTCCGAGCAGGCCAACCTGAGCTTCGAGCAGGATCTCGGTCACGGCTTCGCCGCGAGCATCGGTTATAACTTCAACGGCGGACACCATTTGAACCGGCCCATCAACGCGAACACGGCGCGTGGAGATTTACTGACGCAGAATTGGCAAGCCGCAGTTGCCGCTGGCGGCGCGCTCCCGACCGATAGTCCACTCTCGGTCGCGGGCTGCGGGGCCAGTCCTCTAGCTGCGCTTCCCGGTGCGTTGCCCTATTATGTGCCTGCCGCACTGGTGAGCTTTTTCCGTCCTTCGGGCATTAACCCATCCCTGGCCGGAGGGCCCTTTGCTCCCTGCATCCCGCTCGCGCTGGCCGATCTCGCCGCTGCCGGGCTAAACACTACCTGCAACCCTACCGCGACCGCCTTGTCTGGCTGCGTGCCCTTCAGCGATATGGACGCCAATTATTCCAACGGCAGCTCGGTTTATCACGCGATGACCCTAAGCTTGCGTAAGCGCTTCACCTCCCACTATGAATTTCTCGCCTCGTACACGTATTCTCACGCCATCGACGACTCGACGGACTTGCAATCACCGCTCGCCCCCCAAGACAGTTTCTATCCCTACTACAACGCCGAGCGCTCGAACTCATCCTTCGATCAGCGGCACCGCTTCGTTTTCAGCGCTGTCTACCAGAGCGGCAAAGTAGGTGGGGACGGCATGAAGGCCAAGCTGCTAAGCGATTGGACGGTCGCTCCCATCATCGAGTTCTCATCCGGGCGGCCATTTAACATCATCACCGGGACGAGTGACAATTTACAGTTCGATCCCAGCGGCGCAAGGCCAAATATCGTCGCGTCAGGAACGCCGACCAATGCCTGCGGCTATCCAACTTATTCTTCGAAATACTCGCCCACGGGATTCTTGCAGGAAGTCTGCTTTGCCGATCTCACGCCGGCTCAATTGCTTGCGCCCAACGCGCTCCAATACCTCGATGGCAACCTCGGACGCAATGCCGGCACCACTCCCTATACCGTGTTCAATGATCTCCGGATCGCCCGCCGCATTAACTTTGGCGAGCGCTTTAGCGTAGATGGAATGGTAGATATGTTCAACGTAGCCAACCGGTTTAACGTGGCCGCCGTAAACGTGCTCGTGAGCAATGCGGGACAGGCCACTGCGGCCTACGATCCACGCCAATTCCAGTTCGGGTTGAAGGCGAACTGGTAGAAGAAGTAATCTTGTCATTCTGAGCCAACGTTTTTTGTGAAGCCAAGAATCTGGGCGGGCCGCGCGCAAAATCGCGCGTTTGGGCCCGCACCCTTGTTACACTTGCTCCTTGCAGATTTTTTCATAGCTTACGACCATGTCTGATCCCGTACCACCGCTCGCTCCTCCGCCCTCGCACTCGTTCTTCCGTACCGCCGCCGGCATTCGCCCCGGATGGCGCGTGGCCCTCTTTTTTCTCATCATCCTGGGTGAAGTTTTCGTTCTCTTTGTTGCCTTGCACCTCGCCCACGCCCATGGACGGACCTCGGCAGGCATGTTGACGCCTCTCGGACTTGGCATCACCGAAGGAACGATTTTGCTGACCACCGTCGGCGCGGCGCTCATCATGAGCCGCATTGAGCATCGCCGCTTCAGTGACTACGGCCTTCCCTTGCAAGACGCTCTGCGCTCCCACTTTTGGATTGGCGCATTTGTCGGCTTTCTTTCCATCAGCGCCTGTTTGCTGATTATTTTTGCTTTCCACGGCTTTCGCATCACCGGCTTTGCAACTTCCGGACGAGCGCTAATTCTCTCCACGCTCGCCTGGAGCCTGACTTTTCTGATTGTCGGCCTCGCGGAAGAGTTTGGTTTTCGCGGATATTTGCAATTCACATTCGCGACCAGCATGGGCTTCTGGCGCGCGGCTTTCTTAACTTCTGCGATCTTCGGATTGGCCCATGCGGGCAATCCGGGAGAAAGCATGTTTGGGCTGGTTTCCGTCGTGTGTTTCGGATTGCTCTTCTGCCTTTTTCTGCGGCGCACCGGAAATTTATGGTGGGCCGTCGGCTTCCACGCAGGATGGGATTGGGGCCAGACGTTTTTCTATGGCGTTCGCGACAGCGGCGCGCCCGCTTATCACAATTTCCTTAATTCCACGTTCCGCGGCCCGGTCTGGCTCACGGGCGGAAGCGTCGGCCCCGAAGCCAGTCTCTTCACACCGTGTGTTCTGGCAATCGTTGCGATTCTCTTCAGCCGGCGATATCGCGAAAGCTGACAGAGTGCCTAGGCGCAACAATAAATTCCTTGATATTTGTTGATTTCCTTACTATGATGTAAGGCAGCGATGTAAGGAGTTCCTATGGCTACCGCAACCGTCACATCAAAAGGCCAGATCACCATTCCCGCTAAAGTCCGGGACGCATTAGGCATCGACTCTGGCGATCGCGTCGAATTCGTTCCCATGGAAGAGGGCGGGTTTGCCATCATCCCCGCGAATAAATCGATTCACGATTTGAAGGGCATGCTGGCCAAGCCAGGCAAACCTGTTTCCATCAAGCAAATGAACAAGGCCATCGCCCGAGGCTGGGCCGGAAAAAGATGACTGGGCTCGATACCAACATTATCGCGCGTTTCATCATGCAGGACGATGAAGTTCAGTCCGCTATTGTGAACAGACTTTTCGCGTCATTTTCGAAAGAGAGCCCCGGGTTCGTTCCCGTAATTTGCATTATCGAACTCGTCTGGGTTATGCGAACTGCCCGCAGAGCCAAAGCGCCGGAGATTGTTCGAGTCTTGGAGACTTTACTGCGCGTCGAAAATCTCGCGGTGGAGCGGGCTGATTTAGTCTGGCAGGCAATACGGCTATTCGCGAGGACCAACGCTGACTTTGCCGACTGCCTCATTCAACGCTTTTCCCATGCAACTGGTTGCGACGAAACCCTAACCTTAGATCGCAAGGCGGTGTCCGCCGGAATGAAATTGCTGTCCTGATTTCAGTTGTTGCAACCTGCTAAACTCTTCTCGTCTTCCATTCTTGGCGCTTGCCTGAGGTTCCATCCGAAAATGTCTGATGCTTACACCCCCACTTCGCGAACGCGCGTCATCCGCGAGCCCCAGCGTGCCGTCTACGACCGCGCCACCGCTTATGCCATTCTTGATGAAGCTTTCGTCTGCCACGTCGGCTTTATGCTCGACGATCAGCCTTACGTCATCCCCACCAGCTTTGGCCGCAACGGCGACCAGCTTTATGTTCATGGCTCCGCCGCCAGCCGCATGCTTCGCAATTTAGATAAGGGAGTTCCGCTCTGCGTCACCGTCACTCTACTCGATGGCCTCGTCATGGCCCGCTCAATTTTTAATCACTCCATGAATTATCGTTCGGTTGTCGTCTTGGGAACGGCGGCGCTGGTCAGCGATCCGGTGGAAAAGCTCGAAGCCCTCCGCCTGCTCTCTGAGCACATTATTCGCGGCCGCTGGGATGAGGTTCGCCAGCCCAATGAAAAAGAATTGAAGGCGACATCGATTCTCAAGCTTCCTATCACTGAATTTTCTGCCAAAGTCCGCGAGGGCGACGTGATTGACGATGAAGAAGATTATTCTTTCCCCACTTGGGCCGGAGTTGTTCCTCTAAAGTTGCAGTGGGGCCCGCCCATCTCTGACGCTCGACTACTACCGGGACAAGAAGTTCCCTGGTACGCGGAGCACTATACTCGTAAGCGATAAACATTTCAGGAGACTCCGATGTCTCGTAAAAACGTTCGCAGTGGCTTTCTCGTAATTCTGATTTTGGCTTGCACCTGCATCTTCGCGCAGAATAATTCACAGCTGCGCGAAATCCACGTCGACGCTTCTCAAGTCGAAGGCACGATTCGTTCATTCCAGGGAGTCAACGGCGTACCCACTCCCATCATGGCGGGCCTTCCTGACCTCACCGAACAGTACAAAGCGCTCCATATCGACGTCATTCGCACGCATGACACCATGGGTCCGACCGATGTCTCCGCCCAATTTTCCAATGACAATCCTTTGCTCGCCTGGCTTGTTCCTGACAATTCGCAGCGCGCAAAAATCGTCGCGGCTGGCAACGCCGCCAATTTATTCCCTGACTGGAACGCCGATCCCGATAAGCCCGAGAGCTACAACTTCGGTCCGACTGACAAAGTCATCGAAGGTATTCGCGCTACCGGCGCTGACGTTTACTACCGCATCGGACGAAGCTGGGGCGCCGATTACACGCCTTTGCCCGATCTCGACAAATTTTCGAGCGTCGTTAAGCACGTCGCCATGCATTACAACAAAGGTTGGGACCACGGCTATACCAATGCAATCCGCTACTGGGAATTCTGGAACGAGGATGACACACCGTTTTTCTGGACCGAAACTCCTGAAACTTTCTACAAGCTTTACGAAAAAACTGCTCGCGCTTTGAAGGACGTGGATCCGTCCGCACAAGTCGGCGGCGACGCCATCGCCTTCGCTCTGGGCAGCGGCCCCTTCCGTGAAGGTTTTCTCGACTACTGCGCCGCACACAAAGTGCCGCTCGACTTCTACTCCTGGCACCACTACACCATCGTTTCCGCCGACCCTTACGACTTCAACCGCATCGGCGACCAAATCCGTCAGGTCATCAACGCACATGGATTTCCCAACGCCAAGAGCGTTCTCAGCGAATGGAATCTCACCCCCGACTTCACTGATCCTGAAAAACCGCGTCTTCAAGGAATTATCAATGCGGCTTTCATCGGCGATGTGCTGATTTATTTGCAGGATTCGTTCGTGGATATGGCGGAGTTCTACCGCGCCGATGCCGCCTGGATGGGCTTGTTCGACTTGAAAGGAAATTACTACAAGCCTGCGTACTCTTTCCTCGCTGCCGGAAAAATGCTCGCCACTCCTGAGCGGCTCGCGCTCACGGGCTCCGACACTATCGGTTTCGCCGCCCTCGCCGGGCGTTCGGCAGACGGCAATACTGTTCAAATCCTAATCAGCAACTACCAGGTGCCGGCCCACTATCAGCCGCGCATCATGATGCCGCCTGAAGGCTCGTTCCCCAAGAATGGGCCGGCCCTCGATTTCACCAAAATTCCCACGCTGCCCGCCCGCAACAATCTCTACTATGCTGACAATCAGGGTTTCCATCTCCAAGTGGATAATCTGCCCTGGGGAAATGCCGCCTTCACCATTCAGCGTTATCGCCTCACCGCAACCCAAGATTTCACGCCGGAAAGCCAGACTTCCGCATCAGGCGGCAAGCTCGACCTCTCGGAAGAACTACCTCCGCCGGGAGTGGAATTGATTGTGCTGAAGAAAAAATAGCTTGCAGCGTTTCACTCTAACCACCTTGTCATTCCGAATCCGCTTTAGCGGGGAGGAATCTGCTTCTCGCCCTTTTCCAGAAACTATTTTCCACCAAAATCCGCAATTCCGACCTTGATCACAGTTCCTGTGGGACGCGAGGCGGGTTTGCTCTCCGCTTTTTCCCCTTTCTCTTTCCCTTCATTTTTTTCTTCTTTTGGCGCCGCCGGACTCTCATTCTGCGCCGTTTCTTTTCCGCTAGCTTCTTTCTCGCCAACCTGCGCTTCGTCTTTTTTTGCTTCGTCTTTTTTTCCGTCCGCCGCTTTCTCTTTTTCCGGCGCAGGAGGCATCACTTCCGTCCAAATTCCATAGACCCGGCCGCCGTAAGCAGCTAGCCCGCTGTAGTCGCCAAAGAAGAGGTTCGAGCGCGCCGCAAACGCATTCGTCGTCCACGCATAATTCGCGAATGTCTTGCCGCCGTCGGTCGATCGTGCCAGCGTTACCGTCTGCTTGATCTCCTGCGGATCGCCGCGCCGGTCATAAAAAACCACGTTCGCCGACCCATCCACCGGATCCACGCCCATCCACTGAAAAAATTGCTCCGCTCCGTCGTGAATAGAATCGTTGTTCACACGCACCGGCGGATTCCACTTTTTTCCGTGATCGCCTGACGTTGCCACGAACACGTCCAGATCGCCGTTGCGATAATCCGTCCATGCGACGTAGAGTCTTCCCGTTCTCTGGTCAATGCCAATCTGCGGAAATCCGTTCGCGCGCTCGAGCGTCGCAATCGCATACATGATCGGTGCCGTGTGAATGATCGCCCGCGCCCGGGCAAATTTCTCTCCACCGTCGTGCGAAACCGCCAGCCAGATGTCGTCCCCCTGGCTCCAAACCGCATAGATCGTGCCATCCCGCCCAACCGCGGCATCAAAGCCCTCAGCGCCGTCATTGTCGTCGCGCGGCAGCCCCGGATGCGCATCAATCTCAACTGCCTGCGACCACGTCTTGCCGGCGTCGGTCGAGCGCGAAAATACCATCTGCGAATCCGCAATTCGCCAGCGCGTCCAACCGACATAAAGATTGCCCGCGTATCGGCTGTTCGGATTGTTGTCAGCCACGATCACCGGCTTATCCTCAAACGGAATCCCAGGTTCCGACGGCTGCTCGGCCACCGGAGAGTGTTCTTTCTCCCAACTCTTGCCTCCATCGAGCGAGCGGCGCACAAAAATGCCGTTGCGCGTAGCCCCCCGCGCCCAATAGTTAAAGCTGCCCAGTTTGTCGAACGCGATATAGCAGACGTAGGCGCGGCCCTTATTGTCGTAGGTGACCGACACGTCGCCCGAAACTTTGTAATTCGGCGGAGCTACTCCTTCGGCGTTCTCCCAGTGCGCGCCCGCGTCAGTCGAATACGCGATGTGCACATTGTCTTGATACGCAGCCACCACTTGCCGCGGATTGTTGGGGTTCACCGCGATGCCCGGCTCGGTAAACCAACCCGCTTCCGGCGTGATCGTATCAATCACCGCTCCCGGCGCGCGCGGCAGAGAAGTTGCCGATCCCTTCTCTTGTGCCAGCCCGAGAACACTCAAAACGCCGCAACACAAAACCAGACTCCATGCCAGATTTCTCATAGACGAGGATTCTAACTGACAAGGAAATAAGAGGAATTCCGCGTCGCATCGCTCTTGCGAGACATGTATGGCGTTCGGCGAAAAGCGTGAAAAGGGCATGGCTTCAGCCATACCCTGAGATGAAACTATCTCACCCATCCAAGCGGACGCCAGTCCGCTAGGATCCCGACGAAACTTGACTCCATGAGCGCGAAAGCGCCGCACCGCAGGCTCGACTCAGCTTTATTTCAAGCCCGCGCTGAAGGCGGTCTGGTGATTTGTGCTCCCGTGTATTGCGAACTGCTCGCGCATCCCCTCGCGACCCGGCGTTTTGTCGATGGTTTTCTTCACGACACTGGAATCGTCGTGGACTATCTGCTCGACGAGCGCATCTGGCAACAAGCTGCCACCACTTTCGCAGCTTATGCTGAACGCCGCCGTCGCTACAAAGCCGGAACTCCACAACTGCTGCTCGTGGATTTTGTAATCGGCGCGCATGCCTTATTGTCAGCCGACCGCCTTATGACTCTCGAAGCGACTCGCTATCAATCTGGATTTCCAAAGCTCAGCCTGATTTGAAGCCGCGTTTACGGTATCAGCAGCAGCTTCCCCGTCGTCTTCCGTCCTTCTAAATCACGATGCGCCTGCTGCGCATCCTTTAGCGGATATGTGTGTTCTGCCCGCACCTTCAGCTTTCCCATGGCCATCATTTCAAATACCGCATCCGCCCGCTCAATCAGCGTTTCACGCGTCGCGATGTAATTTGTCAGCGTTGGTCGCGTAACATAAAGCGATCCCTTTTGCATGAGTGTAATCGGATCGATTGGTGCCACCGCGCCGCTTGATCCTCCAAACAACGCCATCAACCCCCGCGGTCGCAGCACGTTCAGCCCTTTTTCAAACGTTGTCTTGCCCACCGAGTCATAGACCACATCCACGCCTTTGCCTGCGGTCAGGCGCTTCGTCTCCGCTTCAAAATCCTGCTGCGTATAAAAAATAATTTCATCTGCGCCCGCTTCGCGCGCCAGCTTTGCTTTCTCTTCCGTTGAAACCGTCGCAATCACCCGTGCCCCGATGTTGTGCGCCATCTGCGTCAGTAGCAAGCCCACGCCGCCGGCCGCCGCATGAATCAACGCCGTCTGCCCGCGCTTGAGCGGAAACGTGTCATGGCATAAATAATGCGCCGTCATCCCTTGGAGAATCGCCGCGGCCGCATCGCGTTCGCTCACGCCTTTCGGAATCGGCACCAGTTTCTCCGCCGCCACGGCCGCAAACTCGGCGTATGCTCCCATCACCAGCGCCCACGCCACGCGATCGCCCACGTTCACCGAATTCACTTCTTCCCCGACCGCAGTGACCACGCCCGCGCCCTCCTGTCCCGGGGTGAACGGCAAAGGCACTTTGTAACGGCCCTCGCGATGATAGACATCAATAAAATTCACGCCTGCCGCCGCAACCTCGATAATCGCTTCGTGCGCTTTCGCATGCGGTACCGGCAGCTCGACAAGTTCGAGCGCCTCCGGCCCGCCGGGTTGTTTGACCTGTATGGCTTTCATGATTTCCTTAGATTGCAAGTTTCGCTGTCGCGATTCTCCCCGCGAAGGCCTTTGCTTCTCCGGATTCTAACCACCTTGTCATTCCGAACGCCCTTTAGGGCTGAGGAATCTGCTTTTCTAAAAAATGCGGGGACAGACGGATGAACTGCACCCTTCTGTTCCCGTATTAGTCAGGATCATAATTCCGTTTTCCAACAGTTCATTCCCGAATGGCAATTGCCACACGAGATTTGACAATACCCAATTTCGGCAAGCAAAACCATCGTACACATAACACTTATCCCTGGTTACCGGTTACCCCTCCATATTCCCAAAGTAACCTCAAAATTCCGCCGTTCGGCATTGACCCTCCCCTTGCGCGCGTATAAAATTTTGCAATTGTGTGAATACGCGCCGAGCAACCGGGCCCGGCTTCGCAGAATCGTAACCATAGCAATCTATGGCAATTAGACGAATTTATATCGTGGGCGTCCTGGCCGCTGCCACCTTCGCCAGCAGCTGCGGCTCGGCGCAAAAGCCGATGTCCGCGTTGCCCGCGCGCCAGGCCAATGCTCCTGCACTTTTGGCGCAGGCTGCGCCTTCGGCCAATCCGGCTGCCTCCGAGGCAACCTCAGGCCCGGAACAAGAGACGATCTCAGCTCAGCCGAAACTACAATCTCAACAAGCCACTAAGCCCCCCGACCCGGTCGCGGAACTCATCGCCCAAGTTGAAAAGCTATACCAGGCCGGCCAGGCCAGCTACGCCGCCGGCAATCACGACGCCGCGCAGGAAAGTTTCGACCACGCCTTCGATCTTCTATTGAGCAGCCCGCTCGATTTGCACTCTGATGCCCGCCTCATGGCGGAGTTCAACCGCATCCTCGAAAACGTGAATCAGCTCGAGATGGCCGACCTGAAATCGGACGGGTCTGAGGCTCAGGGCGACGCTCAAAAATCCGAGCCCGCTCCCATTGACGAGACCAATGACGTTGCTTATCCCGTCGATCCCAACGTGAAAGCCGCAGCCGAGGCCGAGCTTAAAGCCACGCACTCCGACCTGCCGCTCATGCTCACCGATCCCGTGGCCAGCTACATCAACTACTTCTCCACCCGCGGGCGTGGTGTCATCGAGCGCGCCCTGGTTCGCAGCGGCCGCTATCAGGACATGATGCAGTCCATCCTGAAGGAAGAAGGCGTTCCGCAGGATCTCATCTACCTCGCGCAAGCCGAATCGGGCTTCCATCCCACAGCACTTTCGCGCGCCGGAGCCCGCGGCATCTGGCAATTTATGGCCAGCCGTGCCAAAGGGTATGGCTTGCAGCGCAGTCCCTGGATGGATGAACGTCAGGACCCGGAAAAATCCACGCGCGCCGCCGCCCATCACCTGAAAGATCTCTACAACCAGTTTGGCGATTGGTATTTGGCCATGGCCGCGTATAACTCCGGTCCCGGCACCGTGCAAAGCGCGGTCAAGCGCACCGGCTATGCCGATTTCTGGCAGCTCTACGACCGCAACGTTCTGCCCAAGGAAACCCGCAACTACGTGCCGATTATTCTGGCCATGACCATCATGGCCAAAAATCCCGAGCAGTACGGCCTCGCGGGATTGCAGCGCGAAGCTCCAGTTCCCTACGACACTGTGAAGATTGACTACGCCGTGGACCTTCGCCTCGTCGCCGAATGTGTCGACGTTCCAGCCGAAACTTTGCAGGACCTCAATCCCGCGCTGCTGCGTCTGACCACCCCACCGGGAAAGACCTACGAACTGCACTTGCCGCAAGGCACAAAAGAGCAGTATGAAACCGCCATCGCGCAGATTCCCGAGGACATGCGGGTCTGGTGGCGTTATCACCAGGTGGCGCCCGGCGATACGTTGGCTTCGATCGCCCATACCTATCATGTGACCCCGCGGGCCATCGCGCAGACCAATCACTTCGACGATGAAGAATCTCCTAAAGACGATCTCGTCGCCGGCAACAAACTCATCATTCCCGTCGAACCCGGCCGTCGCCTGTCCGACTCAACGCAGGCTTATGCCCGTCACCTGACGGTTTACAAAATCCGCCGCGGAGATACGGTCGAGCGAGTCGCTGACAATTTTGGCGTTTCTCCCGCCATGGTCCGCCGCTGGAACCACTTGAAAGGCGACAGTTTGGGCAAGCGCCGCGTGCTCTATGTGCACCTGCCGGTCACGCCCAACCCGAACGCGGTCGAAACCGCCTCGGCCTCGCACTCCCGCCGCCACTCGACCAGAAAGTCGCACACCGCGAGTGTGGTTCATCACCGTGTGCAGCAAGGTGAGACTCTGACTTCCATCGCCAGCAGCAATCACACCACAGTCAGGGCGATTCAGCACGACAACGGAAACCTCGCCGTCCTCCGCCCCGGCATGATTCTGGTCCTGCGGGACATGCGGTAGAACCAGATAACATTGACTTTTGCCGTGGCTGGACTACGATTTATCCAGGAGTGCAGCGTGAATATTGAAATCCGCGACCCCGCACTCCAGGCCAGGCTCCAGAAGCAGCTTCAGGCTACAGGCTCGCAAAGCGTCGAAGAGGCCCTACTCCACCTGCTTGATACCCAGGAAGAACAAGACCGCTGGCTCTTGGAAAATCGCGTCGTACATGAGGCCAAAATTCAGCGCGGCCTGGACCAACTCAATCGCGGCGAAGGAATCCCGGAAGAGCAACTAAAGGCGCATCTCGCCAAACTAAAAGCTCGACAAGAATGAAGCCGCGGTGTGTCCTATCGCCCGAGGCAGCCTCAGATCTTGTCGAAATTTGGCGATATATCAAGAAGTGAAGTGGCGAAACAATGGCGAATCGTCGGCCATTCTTGATCGAATCGCCGTTCTCGCTTCGCATCCTGATGCCGGTCATTGGCGCAAAGACCTGACCGATGCCGCCGTGAAGTTCTTTCCCGTCTATTCCTACCTGATTGTCTCCAGGCCTGACGCCCAACCGCTACAGGTTGTCTCCATCATCCATGGCCATCGAAATCGAAATGTAGAACAGCTCCTGGAAAATCGCTGACTTCCATCCCCCCTCACCTTGGTTTGATTTACCGATTGACTTACCCCGCGTCGAAGGGTTAGAACCAATCCATCGGACATTCGTCCGTGTGGTGGTGCTATAATCGCGCCCCGGAGCTTAGGCTTAGTCATTATTTGTTCAAAATTCCAGTCAGCTGTTCAGGAGGAGCAATGAATTTCGAAAGAACCTTCTACCTACGCGATGAAGACGATGAGTTCAGCGACGGCGGCGCTTACGGCGACGCTCTGGAAGAAGACTTCGAGGAAGAGGAAGAAGAGGAGCCCGAAGTTATTTCCGTAGCGATTGAAGAAGAGGACGAAGAGGACGAGCAGCCCATGCCCGCTCCCAGCATGACGCCGCCCTCACCTCCACGTGCTGCCGCGCCCAAACCGGCAGCCAAAAAGAAGGCCGCCAAAAAAGCCGCGAAGAAGAAACCGGCTGCAAAGAAGCCCGCTTCAAAGAAGAAAGCCGCCAGGAAACCAGCCAAAAAGAAGGCTAAAGCTAAGAAAGCCGCGAAAAAGAAGCCCGTGAAAAAGGCGCCCGCCAAGAAAAAGGCAAAGAAAAAAGCAAAGAAAGCCGCCAAAAAGAAGCGCCACTAAAGCCGTCAACAGCTATCCGCCGCGCCCTCGCTCATCGCGGGGGCGTTTCGTTTTGGCTCGGCAGTAACGCAGGGCCGCAAGTAAAACGTTGACTTCATCCCCCGGCTTGGGCACAATACCCGACCATGTGCCGTATTCTTCGTCTTGTTTGCCTTTTACTGCTGTACAGTTCCGCACTGGCCTTCGCATTCGACAAACCCTGGATCGAAATCCGCAGCCCGCACTTCCGCGTGCTGACCGACGGCAGCGAAAAAGACGCCCGCCGTGTGGCCAAAGAGTTCGAGCAGATGCACAACGTCTTTGAATACAACATGCGCGGCTTTCGTCTGGATACCGGCGCTCCACTGCTCGTCTTCGCAGCCAAAGACCAGGACAGCGCCGCCGCATTGAGCCCCGTCTTTCAAAGCCGCAAGGGGGCCAACACCCTGGTTGGCCTTTACAACGAGGGATGGGAAAAGCAGTTTGCCATCATCCGATTGAGCCAGGCTGAAGCCGGCTTCGTAAACGGAGGACAAAACAGTTTCAACGTCATCTACCACGAGTATGTGCACAGCATTCTCCACATGAACACGCGCTGGCTGCCGGTTTGGATGGATGAAGGCCTCGCAGAATTTTTCGGCAGCACTTTGTTCGACGGCGACAAGGTCGAATTGGGCTTCCCGTCCACACGCCTCCGTAGGGTTGAGAGTCAGTCTCTCATCCCCATCGACGTCATGCTGAAAGTCGATGCGCGCTCGCCTTATTATCACGACGAGACGCTGGCGCCCATGTTCTATGCCGAGTCCTGGGCCATGGTCCACTACATGGAGTTCGGTGACGGCATGGAGAACGGCAAGAAAGTAGGCGATTTTTACAGCCTCCTCGATCAAGGCATGCCGCAGGAAAAAGCCTTCGTCCAGGTCTTTGGAGAACCCAAAAAATTTTACGACGGATTGCGCTTTTACCTTTCGTCCCCAACCTTGCGTAGCACCATCATTAAAGACCTTCCCCGCGTCGACGATTCCCAGTTCGCCTCGCGTACTCTCAGCCCCGCCGAAAGTTCGGCCGAAATCGCGGGATACCACATCTGGACTCGCAACTCAAACGCCGCCCGGCCTCTATTGGAGCAGGCCCTCAAAGACGACCCCAAACTCGCAGTTGCCCACGAAAACATGGCTTTCCTCGACTTCAACTCCGGCGACGATGCCGACGCCCTTAAAGAATTCTCTCAGGCCCTTGAGCTCGACCCCAAACGCTACCTGTCGCTCTACTACAAAACCATGCTTCAGTCCTCTGCGCGCCCCACCCCCGACGAGGACGCCATCTATTCCGGCATGCTCGGCACCATCGGCCTCAACCCCAACTTTGCCCCCGCCTACGTCCAGCTCGCGCTTCATCATTTCCGGATCGGCAACCTCAAAAACGCCCAACTCATGGCCCAGAAAGCCGCCGAAATTGCTCCCTCCCGCGCTGGCTACTATCTCCTCCTCGCCCACACCCAGGCCGCGCTCGGCAACTACCTGGACGCCGCCCAAATCGCCTCTTTCGTTGCCACGCGCTGGTCCGGTCCCGATCACGACGAGGCTGTTGAAATTTGGGATAGCATTCCCTCATCGCAGCGTCCGGCGAGTGAGAATTTCACCGACGAAATTCCAAAGGACACGCAGACGATGGCAGGCAAAGTTGAATCAATCACCTGCGCCGACAAAGACAAGAACATCAAGTTCGACCTGGTGCTCGATCACGAGGGTAAACCCGTGCACTTCCACAGCGATGGCGGCTTCCCGACGGGCTATTCTGACACGATCTGGTACGGGCGCGACCACTTCAGTCTTTGCCATCATTTGGAAGGCATGCGCGCGATTGTTCGCTATAAGCCCGCAAAAGACGCGACCTATGCGGGTGACATTGCGGAGTTGGAATTTCGTGTGGATATGCCTACGCCGCCGCAAGCCGTCACACCAGCAGCGCAGACAAAGTAACTCAGGCGTGAGCGCTCGCCTTACTTCTTCCCCAGCGCTTGCAGGCACTTGCCGTAAAGCTCGAGCAGATGCGCGGCGTAGTCTTCCGGCTTGGCGGCCGAGCCGGTGCCCTGAAATCCCACCCCGGAGGACGTCGTCCGTCCATACCCGGTGGTCATGGCGACAAACTTCATCAAATCCAGCGCAATGTCTTCATTGCGGCGGTATCCCGCGCCCGTTCCCTGCGTCTCTTCTGCCATGATGGCTTCCTCCAATGATTTAAGAAATTCGATGTTTCAAGAAACTCGATGATAGCAAATTGCGCCAGGATCGAACGAGGTTATGTCCCAACGTAGAAGAGACAAACCCTGCCCGACCCAATACAATTAGGCCGTCCTATGTCTCTGAACTCTGGCGCTAAACTCGGCCCCTACGAAATCCTCTCGCCCCTCGGCGCGGGCGGAATGGGCGAGGTTTACCGTGCCCGCGACTCACGCCTGAAGCGCGACGTTGCCATCAAAGTCCTGCCCCAGGCGCTTTCTTTCGATGCCGATCGCCTTCACCGTGACGGCGGCGCGCCTCAACCTATCCGCGGCATGCTCGCCGACGAGCGCTTTCTGGGATTTGGCAACGATCACACCATTTTCGTCGCCAACCTCGGCCAACTTCCCCAGAAGGTGTACGAGCTAAACGCCCTCACTGGCGAACGCAAGCTCTGGAAAGAGATCTCGCCGGCCGACCGCGCCGGCGCCGACAGCCTCGGCGGCCTACACATCGAACTAAACGGCAAAGCCTACATCTATTGGTATTTTCGCAGTTTGTCGCAGCTTTACGTCTTCCAGGGGCTACATTAGCGGCTCTTCGCGGCTCAAATTCGTGCCAGCTAACCCCTTTGAATAAAGTGCATCTAACCCCCGGACGATGGGTATAATGCTACGAAAGGTAAGCCTGTCTTGGACCAGCCGACGTCATTGTTCGCGCCCCACCCCAACCTCAGCGACGAAGTAAATCGCCATATCATTCAGTCGGAGGTGGAAGGCGGCGTTTTCCTGGAAGATCTTCCATCCGCCACTGTGCTCGAAATTCAAACGCGAAATCACTGCTACACCGCCGTCTTGCTGGATGAAAACTTGGCCCTGCTCTCCGGCCATCCTGAGTTTTGCCCCGAGCCCGTTCTGGTCTGCATCACCGGGTCCACTTGGGGAGGCACGATGATTCGTCGCCGCTACGTTGGCCGCGGCATGCACCTCGAATTTTTCCATCCCCTATACTCCACACCCATCCTCACTTCGACCATTCAGGAAATCCGCGAACGCCCCGCCAGAGTCTCCCAGCCCGAAATCCCTGCGCTGATCCAATAAGACGCGCTCACTTAATAACTAAACGACCAAGAAGAGGCTGCCCCACCATTTCGCGTTCTTTGCGAAAGGGTGGGCACAAGCGGACTTCGACGACGTTTATGACCGAACCACCACGAAAGAGGCTGCCCCACCATTTCGCGTTTTTTGCGAAAGGGTGGGCACAAGCGGACTTCGACGACGTTTATGACCGAACCACCACGAAAGAGGCTGCCCCACCATTTCGCGTTGTTTGCGAAAGGGTGGGCGCAAGCGGACTTCGACGACGTTTATGACCGAACCACCCCGAAAGAGGCTGCCCCACCATTTCGCGTTCTTTGCGAAAGGGCGGGCACAAGCGGACTTCGACGACGTTTATGACCGAACCACCACGAAAGAGGCTGCCCCACCATTTCGCGTTTTTTGCGAAAGGGTGAGCACAAGCGGACTTCGACGACGTTTATGACCGAACCACCACGAAAGAGGCTGCCCCACCATTTCGCGTTTTTTGCGAAAGGGTGGGCGCAAGCGGACTTCGACGACGTTTATGACCGAACCACCACGAAAGAGGCTGCCCCACCATTTCGCGTTTTTTGCGAAAGGGTGGGCACAAGCGGACTTCGACGACGTTTATGACCGAACCACCACGAAAGAGGCTGCCCCACCATTTCGCGTTGTTTGCGAAAGGGTGGGCGCAAGCGGACTTCGACGACGTTTATGACCGAACCACCACGAAAGAGGCTGCCCCACCATTTCGCGTTGTTTGCGAAAGGGTGGGCGCAAGCGCGTTATTCAATCATTCGCGCCATCTCATATTCAATCACCGCCGCATCATTGGGATAGGGCCCCGTTTTCCCAGTTCGCACAAATCCCAACTGCTCATAGAATTTCGTCGCCGTGGGATTCACCGACGTCACCATCAGCGTCAGAACTTTCACGCCCCGCGATCTCGCCCACGCGATTACCTGCTCCACTAGCATCCTTCCGACACCTCGCTGCCGGTGCGTCGGCGCGGTCCACATGGAAATGAGCGCGGCTCTGCTTGCGTCGTCCTCGTCGCGCATCGCTCCCGCGATGCCACATGCCGCGCCATCTTCCAGCGCCATATACATCACCCGCTTCACGCCGTCGGATTGCCGGGCACGCTCCATCCATTCGGCGTCGGTAAGTTTCACTTCCCGCGCATATGTCGAACCGAACGCCGTCGGAGAATCTCGCAGCGCGCGCAACCGCGCCTCTTTAAAAACGAGAATGTTCTTCGGCGTCACCGTGTCAATCGTGACCATAAAAAATTGTATCGTGGAGCAATTTGCGGAGTCGCCACGCGTGCTTCGATTCTGTGTGCACAGCCTTCAGACTTGGGAGAGCAACGCCTGGCTGTTCCACAATTTCTAGCCGGTGCGCTTCACACTTCACTCGCCACATAGCACACTCGTCCAATCACAAAATCTCTCCCTCTTGTTTTTTTCGTCTTCACCACCGCGATCGGATAATCCGCGTTCAGCGGCCGAAACAGCAACTGCCCGCCGACTTGCTCCACATAGCGCACGGCACATTGGCCTGCATAATGCACGGCGTACAGATTGGGCTCGTATTTACGGTAAGGTCGCAGCGAATTGTAATGGCGATCGATAAGCACAACCGCCCCGCTGCCCATCTTCGTTCCCCCCTTCGGCGACATGCTCGTCTCCGCGTTCCGCTCCATGCGCACCAGCACAAACCGTTCCCACCCCCGCCGGTCACCCTCCATCGCCGGACGCAGGCGGCTTAAAAAGCTTTCACGAAAAGGGAAAACATCTTGCACCTGCCGAGTGCCGATGCGGGGCTGCCATGCGTCGGCACTCGCCACCAGCAGGACATCCTGAAAGCCGTGCTGGAAGCCGACAGTGCGCGATACGATGCCTTTAATTTCTTCCGGATCAATAAGATCAAGAAGACTGAGCTTGAGCACGCGCAGCATTTTGTCCATGCCTTCCAGGCTGAGTCCGCGCTTGCAATTTAGAAAATTTGAGACATGCGCCTGCCGAAATCCCGTCATTTCCGAGAGCCGCAACCCCGTCAACTCCCCCGCCGCAATGCGCTCTTGCACCACCCGCCGCAGATTATCTTGCAGTGCTTCGCATTTCATTTCGCGGAGTATAGCACCGGAATTTATTAGCTATGGGCTAATCTCATAATAAAAACTACATCTCAAAGCAATAATTCTTTACACCGGGGAAAGTATTCAGCGCAGGATGGCCTTCACATTGCAACCAAATGTGCACTCCCCCGGGAAGCAGGATTTATGGAGAACCATATGAGTGTTGACCCTGAGGGCGTGGCATTCGTGGAGTTCCGTCGCAAAGTGCGCGAGGCAGAGGTGCTTTCCCCCTCCATCGAACGTTTGCTCGACTCCTTGCACTTTACCGGCAAGGTCAGCGTCATCGTGCAAAATGGACGCGTTTTGAAATCGGGCTACGAAGAGGGCTACTTCCGCCAGCACGAGTAGGCAGAGCGGTCGACGCAAAGAACTCAAAATAGTCGCCCGCTGTGCGGGCGCAATTAAATAATTTACCCAGGCACTCCGTAATAGAAACGGGCCCTGTGACCGGCAAGCCGGCGCAGGGCCTTTTTTATTTCCGCTGCGTGTTGGGCGCGAAACAAATTCGAGGAGATTATCGTGGCAATGACAACGACAATTACCGGCCAAGACTCTCAAGTTATTCATCTTGAACTGAAATATTGCGAGCGTTGTGGCAGTTTGTGGCTTCGCGAGGCCGACAGCGGCGGCATTTATTGCGCTCGCTGCGACGCCGCGATAGAACGTATGGCCCCGCCCACGCGCCACAAGAACAAGGCCCGCGTCCCCGGAAGTGACGGTGGTACACATCTTCCACGCGAAACCGAGACAAATGCGGACCCAGCGCGCGATTTCGTCGATTCATGGACGCACGTGTATGGCAAGGGCGGGGCAGCGTGATCCCCGAGCGCATCGCTTCGTCCCCTGAAACCGCCGCGGCCTACCCCGCGGCGTGGCTGGCCGAAAACGCCGAAGCCGGCGACCTTCCGCCACTTGAGGCGTTCTCGCGTCCGGTGCCGCCCTTCCCTCAGCAAGAGGAGCGACAACTCGCTGCTCAGTCGCCCGCTGCCGAATCTCCCGGCGCGGAAGCGCGCATTGCACCTGAGCCCTACAACCCCAACGACCCCAATCTTTGGCTCTATCGCCAGCGCACGCTGGGCATGTTGCGGCGTTACGTGCGCCTTTCGGTGGAAGTGGGACGTCTGCCTTCGCTGCTGGGACGCGAGTTTTTCCGCACGCGAGTGACTTCCTACACGTCCGTTACCTTCGAGGATCTCGTGATTTTTGTTCACGATGTGGAGCGGGTGCTCAGCAAGTTGAATGAATTCGACCAGCGTCTGATCGGCGCGCCTGGTTTTCGAAGACCATACGCAGCCGTGATACTGGCGACCACATGGGTTGCACCGAACGCACCGTCCAGCGCCGCTTTTTCGAAGCCGTGGACATGATCAGTGAGATGTTTCTTGCCGGAGGGTTGCTGGACAAACTGGAAATCGAGGAAGAAAACGGCGAAGCGGATGTCACCAAGCCGAAACCAGCGCCATGTGACGAACGAACATCCTGTGGAAATCTTTCCTGTGGAAAACCTTGTCAAGAGGGCGAAGCCGAGGATTTTGACGTAAGTGGTTGGTAACATTGGAAAAATAAAGTTCGGAAGCGTGTCCGGTTTACCCCCTCCAATATGGTATGATGTATTTGTAAGTACAAACAAGGCGCGCCCACAAGGTGCGCCTTTCGTTTTTCGCGTGACATGCAATGGCAAAGGGCCTTCCCAGAGAAAATGGGTCGAGCCTTTTGCCATTTTTTGTGGGGCTAAGTTCCAATGTGGTCAAGGGTTTGAGCCAATCATGAGCAAAAGCAAAGCCAAAACCACCGCAGACGAAGCGGGGCGCAAAGTGGCCAAGGCGAAGCCGCGCGCGGCATCGCGAGCGCACAAGAAGCCGGCGGACCTCGGCTCGCTGAGGCAGAAAATCTCGAATGTGGTCGCTGGGGATGCGCTGGAGATGGTCAACGATGTGATGGCGGAAGTGCACAAGGGCCAGCACACGCCGATGAAATACTTGTTTGAGCTGATCGGCCTGTATCCCGCCTCGGCCGAGGAAGAAGGGCCGGTGGATGATTCTTTGGTGCAGACGCTTTTACGCCGGTTGGGCTTTCCTCAATCGGCCACGGAGGGCGAAGGCGCGCCGGGCAAGGGTTCCAGCGACGCACCTGGAAATGACACTTCGGAGTCGGAGACTATCCCAGGAGTTCCCGTAGAATGAAAACACGCAGACAACGTGGCCGCCGACTAGGGGTGGAAGCTGCGCGATGGGGAAGGATCTTGCGCGCGTCCCGGCGCGCTGGGAGCAAAAACTCATTCATGGACATCACCTGGCTGACCGACCGCATTGCGATTGGTGGAGCGATTTGGTTGCAGGACAACATGACGCAATTGGCCCGCATGGGCGTGACTCACGTCATCAACATGCAGGCGGAATTTGACGACGGGCCGCTGGCGCAGGCTTGCGGAGTGGATTTGCTGTGGAATGCGATCGATGACGACTTTCTGCCCAAGCCTCCGGAAGTTTTTTCTCGCGGGGTGGAGTATGCGACGAACGCGCTGCGGCAGGAAGACAGCAAGTTGTACATCCACTGCGCGGCGGGCGTGCATCGCGCGCCCATGATGACGCTGGCGTTGCTGTGCGCGCAGGGTATGGAGCTGCTTGAGGCTGTGTATTTGATCGAAGACCGAAGGCCGGTCGCGGAATTCCCTGAGGTTTATCTGGAAAGCGTACGAGGATATTTGAGGAGCGAGCTTTGTCCGCGGCAGGAGCGGCGGATATGGAGCCGGTGATTTCGCCCACGTCTCGCAAAACCGGCGAGACATGGGGCACCCCAAGCGACGCTCAGGGTGACATGTTAAAGAAATTCATGATTGAGAAATAGCATACGGAGGAGTTATGCAGGACGCACGCCGCCTTAACGGGCGGCTTTTTTATTGGGCGGTGATTTTCGCGGCGGGCTTTGTGGCCTGTGCGGGAGCACAGAGCGGACCGGCGTTGACCACGATTCAAGATACGGTCTATCGCGCAGATGGCACGCCCGCGCAAGGGACGCTCGTGATTACGTGGCCGGCGTTCAGCACGGCCGCGGGACAGGCGGTAGCGGCGGGAGAAAACACCGTGACGCTGGGTACCGCGGGCGCGTTAGACGTTCAACTCGCCGCGAACGTCGGCGCAACGCCGGGAAACACGCTGTACACAGTTGTGTACCAGCTTGACGATGGCACCAACAAGACTGAGTTCTGGATGGTGGGCACGACTTCGCCAGAAACTCTGGCGCAGGTGCGAACGCAATTGGGCGCAAATACTTCGACGCAGCAATTTGCGACGGAGTCATATGTGAATGGCGCGCTGACGGCGAAAGCCAATGACAGCGCGGTTGTCCACTTGAGCGGAACAGAAGTCATCACGGGAGCGAAGCAGTTTTCGAGTTTCGCCGGCGCTGCCCACGCCGGTGAACACGACCGACGCGGCAAACAAAGCGTATGTGGACAATTCCGTGGAGAATGCAGGCGCAGGAAATTATGTGAGCAAGGCTGGCGACACGATGACCGGGCCGTTAACGTTGCCAGGAGCGCCGACTGCGCCGAATCAGGCAGCGACCAAGCAATACGTGGACACGGGCGTGAGTTCGAAAGCGGATTTGGTAAGCGGGGTAGTGCCGACAGGTGAACTCGCGAGCGGATCGGCGAACAGCAGCGTTTGCCTGCATGGAAATTCC
This sequence comes from Terriglobia bacterium, assembly GCA_963702965.1. GTDB lineage: Bacteria > Acidobacteriota > Terriglobia > Terriglobales > Acidobacteriaceae > JAJPHW01. The sequence goes on along the minus strand of OY969776.1, from coordinate 592,226 downwards.
AGCTGGGGCGCGTGCGGGACGAGCAGCAATGCAGTTTCGATCCAGGGCACGCCGGTGGCGAGCACCAATCCGACGAACAATCAGGTGCTGACGTATTCGTCCTCGACCGGGCAGTACACTCCGGCGGCGGGCGGGGGTGTGAGCGCGGGCATGCAGGCGGTGAAGTACGCGACGGATTACGCGTGGACGCAAACGCCATCGGGAAATTTAGGGACGCCGGGCGCGGTGACGGTGAATCTTGCCGCATGTCCCGCGGGCGTTACGGGAACTGAGCCGGCTTATTACGTCTATATAGCAGGCACGGGGACGTCAGAAGCGGTGCTAGTCACGGGCGGGACGTGCGCAGGCGATGGAAATCCGGGCACGTTGCAATTCACTACGTTGAATGCGCACGCATCGGGATATACGGTGACGAGCGCATCACAAGGATTACAGGAAGCGGTGATTGCGGCGAGATATGTTCCTCAAAATCCGCCGGGGGCTTCGCAGGCGGGCAAGGTGATTGTGCCGCCGGGCGAGTTCAATGTCTATGCGACGGTCTCAATTCGATCTTCTGACATGACGGTGGATTTTGGAGGATCGATTGTCAATTGCTACGTCGCGGCGACCTGCCTGTATGTCGGTGACGCGGCGAATGCGAATCTCTTCGACGACATCACGTTGGTTAGCCCCCGGGGCAGGCCGATGGTGGCGAACGGGCAGTATCCCTTTATCGAAGACGATGCGCAGAAGACGCGGCTGTTCAACGTGTCCACGCGAGTGGGCGCAGCGAACGGAACTTTCAACAGCTACGTGCAAGTGGACAACGATCAATCGTTTCTGCTCGATGGGCTCGATACGACGCTGGGGCAGACGACGGGAAACTCGGGCGTGCTGTGCAATGCGACGACATGCAATCCGGTGATCTCCGCGCCGGGGCCGTTTGCAACTTATGCGGCGGTGGGGTGGTTGAAGAACTTAAACATCTCGATGCAGTGCACGGGAAATGGGATCGATTGGCAGAGCGGGAATACTTTACGGGTGTCGGACAGCGTGATTCAGGGATATTCGCAATACGGCGTGCGAGCGGGAACGAAGCGCGGTGGGTATGGCGGATTTGAGCTGGAGAATGTGTACGAGGAAGTGGGCAATTGCAGCAACCCGGCGGGCGCGATTGGCCATGCAGGCGTGATTGCGCAAGGCGGGACGGTGAAGATTGAAGGTGGAGAAGCACCGGGCGGGAATGTTCCTCAATTCGCGAACACGGGGAGCACGAACAACCACTATTTTGTTGTGGCCCATAACACGACGTATGGAGCGGCGAATCCACTGTATGCGGGATATGCGATGACAAGCGGGGTGGGCACGGTGACGGTAACGACGCCAGACATTGCGGGCGCGACGAGCTTTGATTTGCTGCGCGCTACGGAATCGTATGCGGGGCCGGAGCAGGCGCCTTATGGGACCGGGAATTTCGCTGTGGCGACGGGCGTGAGCCGAAGTTCGGCATGTGCGAGCGGCGTGTGCACATTCAGCGACCCGCAGACGACGTTGAGCAGTTACACAGTGGCGGCGCCGACATATTTTCCGGAATTAGATTTTTGGCCAGCGAGCCTGGTACTCGGATCCAATGGCGACTCAAGCAGCATTACAAGCGTGGCGCGGGCGTGGCTGCAAAATATGCCGAGCCTGATTGCGGGAGAACAAGGCACGAATGCGCCGGCGGCGATTGCGACCAATTGCGATTCGTTGGGAGGATGGACGCCGCTGTGGGTGAGTTGCTACACGGCGATGGCGCCAACGACGTTTTATCAGCAGGGCGCGCTGGTGATGGCAGTGAAACCGAACAATGACGGCGGAAACACGTTGAATCTGAAAGGCCGGGTGAATTTCTCGACGCTCGGTTCAGCGCCGGGGCACATCCTCACGTTGTCGGATTCGAACTTCCAGAAAACTATTGCAACAGCGAACAACCGGCCGACGAATGATGCGCTGGATGCTTTTGTTGGCTATGACCAGGGCGATGGGAACCCGGCGCATATTGGAATCAGTTTCGGCGCGCCGGTTTCGCTGACGAATTACATCGGCAACGTGGGCGATGGAACGAACTGGCAGGAGCGACTAACGGCGGGATTGAAAGAATTCAAAGCGAACGTGCAGATGGACAGCAGCTTGACCGTGGCGGGGCCGATTACGGCGAGCAGTTACATTGCGAACGGGACGGGGCCGTTTTCGATTGTGGGGAATTTTGGAACGCTGAGTACGGCGCCAGCGGGAAAGTCTCTGTTTGGATTTGGCACGAATGGCGTGCTGCAGATTTCGGCGAACGGCGGGCCGGTGGCGACAGTGGCGACGCTGGATAATTCTGGAAATCTTGAAGGCAATGCGCTGACGGCGACGGCGTTGCTGAATACTCCCACGCAATGCAGCGGAAGTTATGCGACGGGCATTCAGACGAATGGAAACGCGAATTGCAGCACGGCGAGCGTGATCCAGATGTCGGAGACGGGGCCGCCGACGGGGATTCCGAACTATGGATTGTTCTGGTTCGATTCGACGTGCCATTGCCCGAAGGTGATCGATAACAACGGGCAGCCGGTGCAACTGGGATTGCTGAATGTGTTCAACACGGATGCGAACACGCTGGAGGAGTACAACGGGGCGAATCCGCAGACGTTGACGGTGTATGGGTCGAGAACGGATGCAAGTGATTATGAGCGGATGCGGCTGGGATTTGATTCGACCGACGGTTATTTCTTTGTGGGATCCGATTCGGCGGGGACGGGAACAGGCACTGCACAACAGGGACTGGGATTCTGGGTGCAAAATTCGCTGCGCTGGGTGATTGATACTTCGTTCAATTTGAAGCCGTGGTCGGACAATGTGAAAGATGTGGGCACGCCGACGCTGCGACCGAAGCATGTATATGCGGGAACGTATTTCGACGCGACCTCGGGAGCGTTGACTACGGATGTTGCGAATGCAGCGACGACGGGGACTTCCCTCAACAAGCTCGCAAAGCTCACCGGCAACCCTGCGACCGCGGTGATAGCGGCAACGACAGACACTAGCGGCGTGGTTGGAATTGTAGTGGACAACGCAGGCTTGGGCGGGACAACGCCAGCGCAGATTGCCCGGTCGGGGCAAGCACCATGCGTGTTCGATGGAGCGACGACGGCAGGGGATTATGTGCAGATCAGTTCGACGGCGGCAGGCGATTGCCATGATGCAGGAGGGAGCTACCCGAGCAGCGGGCAGGTGATTGGGCGAGTGCTGTCGAGCAATTCAGCGGCGGGAACATACGCGATGCTGGTGAGCAGCGTGGACATTCCGGCGGGCGGGGCGAGTTTTCCAACGATGACGCAGGGCGGGTTCGTGCTGGCGGCGAGCACGTCGAGCGTGGCGTCGACGTCGGCGAGATTGGATGTGAGCCAGTTCGCGGGAAGCGATGCGTTCGGAAAGATTAATTCGTGTCTGGCGGCACTACCTTCGACGGGAGGGTGGTGCGACGCGGGCAATCTTCCAGCGACGGACAGCGTGGCTTCGACGCTCACGATTTCGCAGTCGAATGTGAAAGTGGATTTCGGAGCGAGCGCATTTACTGCGGCGGCGGGAACACAAATTGTGATCAGCGGATCGAACGTCGAATTCAATTGCCTGCGCGGAGCAACGAGCTTTAACTTTGCGGCGACGGCGGGAACGGGCACGCCGGGCACGATGTCGACAAATCCCGATGTGAGCATCACGGGAAACAATGTGCGCTTCCGAGGGTGCGCGGTGACGGGCAACCGAATTGGCTCGGGCGATACGTATTCGGGTTCCACATGCGTGAAAGCCGTGGGCGTGACCGGATTGGTGATTGAAGACAACACGGTAAGCCAGTGCGGCGGCGATGGCGTCGCCGTGAACAATTCGGACCAGTTCACCATCCAGCGTAATACCACGATTCAAACTTCGGGGCCGGGGATCAATGTGAATTCGTCGAGCGGCGGACCGTATTACGGGCTGAAGGTGATCCAGGGCAATCAAGTGTATGAAGCGGTGACTTCGGTGGGATTGAGCGGAACGTACTCGGCGATTCCGACGGGAAACTATGAATTGAATGTGGTGTCATCGGGCGGATGGGGAAAGACGCGAAATGTGCGCGTGCTCGACAACAGCATTATGAACGACTTTGCCTGCACGGCAGGAACAGGATGCGATGACTCAGCTTCGGATGATGTGTGCTCCGGCGCGGGGACGGCGCAGGCGACGGGCTGCATGGGTGGTATGCAGGTGCTGGCAACGGACGATTATGAAGTCGCGGGCAACGTGGTGAGGAACACGCTGGCGGAGGGCATCGCAGTTTCGGGTACGGGCGGGAATGTGCACGACAACGAAGAATCGCTGATCCATGTGAACACGTCGGGACAAGTGATTGATAACGGAAGCGGGTGCGTGTCGTTTTTTATTTCAAACGTAAATACGTCGAGTCCGACAACGCAGGGGGATTCGAAGATCCACGACAACCACTGTTATGACGCAGGCTATGTGGTGCAAGTGATTCTGGGATTGAACACGACGGTGGATGGCCTGACGGTGGAGAACCTGGACATCCATAACAATCATGGCATCGCGATGACAAGCACGCTGAAAGATGGAATCCGGATTACGAACGCGACGGCGAACAACACGCCGTGCGGGAGCGGCACACGGGCGTGCAACTGGACGATTACGAATAGCAATATCGCAAATAACGATGTGAGCGCGGCGAACATTCCGTTTGATTTGAGCACGACAGGATTGACGGACACGACGGGATGGGCGACGAGCGGGCCGGCAGGATGGCATGGGAGTTCGGCGGTGGGGCAGATTCCGCTGCAGTCGGTCGCAGGATTTGTGAGCGGAGCCGGAACCAGCGTGAATGTCCCGACGACGGGAACGCTGACGAGCGGGAATTATGTGAAAGCGAGTGGAGCGGGCGCGATTGCGGATGCAGGCGTGACGGCGGGGCCGTATTCGATGCCGTGGCTGACGGCGACCACGCTACAAACGTCTACTCCCGTGTCATTCAATTCGTCGGCGAGCAAGGCGCAGTTGTGGGGATTGACGCTGAGTTGGGCGGTTTCGACGACGAAAGTTAATTTCGATGTAGCCGCGGCGGACACGGGGAGTTGTACGTACGATCTGGGAATCCTGAATACGTCAGGAAACATTGTGGTGCACACGGGAAACCAGACGGCGGCGGCGTTGGGAATGAATACGACTGGATTTCATTCGTTTAATTGGGCGAGCGCGGCGACTATTCAACCGGGAAAATATTACGTCGCGATTACGGCGAGCGCAACGAGTGGATGCGCGACGCTGGCGGGAAGCAGCTCGGGGTCGTTCTTTACGTTCGCGGGGAATGCTCCGGAGAACGTGACGACGGCGGGAACGCTGAACAATGGGATGACGGTACCGGCGGATGGTTATGCAGCGAGCACGATTCCGGCGTGGGCGGTGAACTGATTTCCACTCGTCCGGGCAAAGTTCTCGACCACAAAAGGAACACGAAGAAGGGTGAGCATCGTGAGAATTCCTGGATGGGGCGCGGGCGATGTCGAGAGACAAGGGGTCCTTCGACTCGGGGATTTTCGCAACGCGAAAATCCCGCTTCGCTCAGGATGACAAGATTTGGGGCGGAGAAGACTGATGGGGCTTCGCTCAGGATGACAAGACGGTTGGGGCGGGTGGCACGTTTCCCACCCTTTCGCAAAACGCTCGAAATGGTGGGGCAGCCTTGGATTAAGACGTTGGAGATTGCGAAAATGCGAAGAATTTTGTTGGTGGCGGTGATATTGACGGGGATGGCGCGGGCGACGACGTATTACGTTGACCCAGCAGGATCAAATGCGAACAACGGATTGTCGCCGCAGACACCGTGGAGAACGCTGCTGAAGGTGGGGATTTCGACATTCAATCCGGGTGATGAGATTTTGTTCAAGCGCGATGGCGCATGGAACGAGTGGCTGACGCCGCCTTCGAGCGGGGCGGCGGGGAATTTGATCAAGTTTGATGCGTACGGAAATGGGCGTCCGCCGGAGTTTACGGGATCTTACGCGACGACCGCGGGGCAGTGGACGAACACGTCTGGCAATGTCTGGCAGATTGCATTGAGCGCGACGCAACCGATTTCGCAATTGAAGTTTGTGCGATTTGGAACGATTTGGGGAAACGGACAAAGTTCGCAGAGCGCGCTGGGGCATGATCGCGACTGGTATTACGATCCGGCGGCGCAGAATTTGTATGTGTGGTCGGCGAGTGGGAATCCCGTGACGCATTTCGGATCGGTCACGCCCATGATTTTGAGCGGCCAGGCGCTGATTAATTTGAATGGCGTGAGCTACATCGAAATTCAGCACATCAAGCTGGATTGGTATGACAGCTACGGGGTTCAGGTGCAGGGCACAAGCGACCATCTTTGGATTGCGAATGTGCTGGCGGATAGCAAAGTGCCGAACGGGGCGACGCCGATTGGATTTTATGTGCATCCGACGAGCACGCCGGGCGACATTCATTTGTACAACACGGACTCGCACAGAAATTACAAGGGGTATGAGTTTGATAACCCAGCGACGGCGATTGAGCTGAAGAACTGCCGGGGATATGCGAACCGGACATATGGATTAGTGGACAACACCGGCGCGGTGACGTATTCGTACTGTCATTTTTATGCGAACAACATTGCGACGGGGGTTTCGACGGACATTACGGGAACGCCGGGGCCGATTGATGGTGGAAACAATATTGCGGCAGACACGCCGCCGGACGTGACGGGGTTCATGCAGTATCCGGCGCGGATTTCGGTGACCTATGACGATCCCGGATTGGTGGACGGCTCGCACCAATATATTGAGGCGCTGCTGCCGATGATTCATGCGAAGGGAATTCCGCTGAGCATTGCGGTGGTCACGGGATATGACTTGTCGCAGCAACTGATTTCGACATTCCAGTCATGGATCAACGCGGGGTGGGACGTGAATTGCCATTCGGTGTCACATCAGTATTTTGTTTTTCCGAATGCATTCACGCTGCAATACACGGGAACGGCGGCGGCGAGCGTCCAGCTGACCATTGCGAATCGACAGTTCACCATCACGGCGCCGGGCGATCCAGCGGCGCAGGTGAATTGGAATTTGAGTTCGTCGGGAACGGACATGCCTCCGACAGGGCTGGATACGCTGGGCGGAATTATTTATACGCTCGACCAGCGAGGCGTTTTTTCGGTGGTGGCCGACCCGAACATGAAGAGCGCGGTAAAGAGCGAAGACCTGGCGGATGTGACCGCGCAGGACATCAAAAGCTCGCCTTACACGCTATTGCAGGACAAGACGCGGCTGGAGACCGATGAGATGAATTGGGCGCTGGCATGGATGAATGCGAATTTGACGGGGCTCCCGGCGCAGAGGATTTATATCTATCCGGGAAGTTATGAAGATCCCTCGACGGAAGCGATTGCGGCCGCGGCGGGTTTTGTGGGGTCACGGGGATCGGGGAGCATGGATCCGGCGCCAAATGCAGCGACGGTCACGGCCACGGGAATTGATGTGCAGAATATTTTGAGCCAGGGGATTGTGCCGAACTTTCAAGGGTTGACGGATGCGCAACTGGCGAACAAGATTCGGGCGCTGGTTTTTAAGTCGGCAGTATGGGGCGTGCCGATTGGAATCTTCTGGCACGTGAATGAACTTTCGACCGAGCAAGTGGGCGTGATGCTGGATGCGTTGAAGGCATCAGGCGCAACGCTGATGTCGAACACGCAGCTGGTGAATTACGTCCTGAGCACGCAGCAGAATTATGGGACGACGTACTACGCGGATTCTGCTCCAGGTGCGGACTTGGATGTGAGGCCTACGCCGGCGAGTCCAGTGGTGGATGCGGGAGCGCCGTTGGGTGATGAATACAAGTTTGATTTGATGGGGATTGATCAGACGCAGTTTGGGATTGGATGGGAGATGGGCGCGTTTGCGTTCGTGCCGCAGGAGATGGGGAGTTTGCGGTGACAACCTGTCCACTTTTACGGCGGTGTTGATAAAAGCAGATTCCTACGCCCATTCTCGCCGCTGGCGCGGCTGCGAACGGCTCGGAATGACAAGGTGGTCAGAGCGCGGAGGTGAATGCATCGGCCTTCGCTGCGCTCGGGATGACAAATTATCAAGATGGAGAGAAAACCGTGACGGGAGATTTGATTGCGCTGCGGCGGCTGGGGATGGAGCTCGATTCGTCGCGGGAAGCGCAGGACAAGCTCATCGAGCTGATGCTCAAGGTGCGCAACAAAGAGAAGCGCATGGTGCGGCTGCGCGTGAACCGGGCGCAGAAGGAATATTCGCTGAATTGCACGCAGCGAAATATCGTGCTGAAGGCGCGGCAGCTGGGGATTACGACATACGTAGCGGCGCGATTTTTTCTGCGGACGATTACGCAGCCCGGGACAGTGACGGTGCAAGTTGCACATGACCAGGATTCAGCGGAAGAAATTTTTAAGATTGTGCATCGCTTTTATGATCAGCTGCCGAAAAAGATTCGCGAAGGCGCACTGGTGAAGTCACGCTCGAGTTCGCGAGCGATGGCCTTCCCCCGGCTCGACAGTGAGTATCGCGTCGCGACGGCGGCGGACGCGAACGCGGGGCGTGGGATGACGATCCATAATTTGCATTGTTCTGAAGTGGCGCGATGGCCGCGGGATGCGGCGGAGACGCTGGCATCATTGCGAGCCGCAGTTCCGGAGAATGGCGAGATTGTGCTGGAGTCCACGCCGAAGGGGGCGGGCGGGGTTTTTTATGAAGAGTGGCAGCGGGCGGAAGAAACGGGGTATAAGCGGCACTTTTTCCCATGGTGGTATGACGACGCGTATGCGTTGAAAGACGGCGGCGAGATTGGGCCGCTGAGTGAAGACGAGATCGCACTGGTGCAGGAAGCGGGATTGAGCGCGCAGCAGCTGGCGTGGCGACGGCAGAACCGGGCGAACATGCGTCAATTGGCGGCGCAGGAGTTCGCGGAAGATCCAGTGTCATGTTTTTTGGCTTCGGGGGAGTGCGTGTTTGATTTGGAGGCAATACAGCGCGCGGTTGATGAGACGGGCGATCCGTTTGAGGTCCGTGACAATGGGCGGCTGGAAATTTATTTGCCGGCGCAGCCTGGGCGCGAGTATGTGATTGGCGCGGATCCGGCGGGGGGAGGGTCGGAGGGGGATTATTCGTGCGCGGCGGTGATTGACCGCAAAACCGGATTGCAGTGCGCTGAGTTACATGGACATTTTCCTCCGAGGGAGTTTGCGGCACGGCTCGTGGAATTGGGCCAAAGCTATAACGAGGCCTTGCTGATCGTGGAAAAAAACAATCATGGACATGGGGTGCTGGCGCATCTTCAGACGCAAGAATATGCGCGCATCTATAAGGATGGATGGTTGACGTCGGCGGTGACGCGTCCGGCGATGATTGAGAATTTGGCGGAGGTACTGGCGACGCAGCCGGAGTTATTGCGCAGCACGCGATTGTTGCATGAGTTGCGGACGTTTGTGAGATGGCCGGATGGGAGCGCAGCGGCGGCGCAGGGAACACACGACGATTGCGTGATGGCGATGGCGATTGGTCTCGCTGGACGGAGGGAGGACGCGGGCAAGAGCGTGCAGCGATTGGAGTTAGGGAGCTTGGCGAGGGAACTTCCCCATCCTGTGGCAAAGAGCGCGACAAGGATGGGGCACCCTTACGTGTGAGGCGGGAAGTTATCCACAGGATGGATGTTCATCCGTCACAGACCAGGTTGCGTCAGCAGCGTATGCTTCCGCGTTTGCGGAGGCGCGGGTGCCAGTGCGGGCAGTGCAACACGTGCGGCGAATGCGAGGCGGCGCGCAAGGACATTTGATGCGCTGCTCGGACAACCATTTTTATGTGGTGAAATTTAGAAATAATCCGCAGCACCTGCGGGTGCTGGCAAATGAGTTCCTGGCGACGCGGTTGGCGGAAAGCGCGCAGTTGCCGGTTCCGGCGACGGAAGTGGTGGAAGTGAATGAGTGGCTGGTGGAACATTCGCCGGAGTTGAATATTCAGCTTGCTGGGTCGGCGATTCCGTGCGAGGCAGGATTGCATTTTGGGTCGCGGTATGTGGTGAGTCCGCTGGAGGGCCAGGTATTTGATTATCTTCCGGCAGAAATGTTGGAACGAGTACGGAATTTGGAAACGTTTGCCGGCATGCTGGTGATCGATAAGTGGACGGGTAACGCGAACGGGCGGCAGGCGGCGTTCTGGCGAAAGTTGCGCGAGCGGAAGTACACCGTGTCATTCATTGATCAAGGATATTGCTTCAATGCGGGGGAGTGGACGTTTCCAGATTCGCCGCTGCGCGGGGTTTATGCGCGGAATGAAGTTTATGCGGGGGTGCGCGGATGGGAGTCGTTTGAGCCCTGGCTGACGCGCGTTGAAAAGATGGATGAAGATGCAGTGTGGCGGGCGACAGGCGAAATACCGCCGGAGTGGTATGGCAGCGATTGGGCTGCCCTAGAAAATCTGGCGCGGCTATTGCTGGAGCGGCGCGAGCGGGTGCGAGAGTTGATTACGGCGTTTAGAGTTTCGCCGCGAAGGCCGTTCCCGAATTGGCCGGAGGAAGCATGATGGCGGAGCGGAGACCCTATGAATTTTTCCTTCTGCGGTATGTGCCAGATGCAGTGAAGAACGAATTTGTGAATATTGGGGTGGTGATGGTTGAGCCGAATGTCCATGGATTTGCGGATGTGCGGTTCACGCAGGACTGGCGGCGAGTGCATTGCCTGGACGCGCAAGCGGATGTGGAGTGGTTGCAGGCGATGGAACGCGATATCCGGATGCAACTGAGTGATTTTGAACACCGCGATGCGTGGATGAAACGAGTGCAGGAATCTTTTTCGGGGATGGTGCAGTTGTCGCCGACGACGGGATGTTTGGCGGAAGATCCGGCGAAAGAGTTGGTAGCGCTGGCGAAGTTGTATCTGGAGACGCCGGCAGCACCGGCCGTGAAGCGCGTTCCGACGGGACGGCAACTGATTTTGCGGACGATGGATGAGGCCTTCGAATCGGCAGGGGTTAGTAAATTGCTGCTACGTGATGTGCCGGTGGAGGAGTTTACGAAGCGCGGCGACCCATTTAAGTTTGATTTCGGATATCGAACCGGTGGCGATCTAAAACTGTTTCAGGCAGTCTCGCTGCGGGCAAGCGTGGATGCGGCGGTGACGCTGGCGGCGCGGTATCCAAAGATTGAAGCGGGCATCGTCGAAAAGGCGAAAATTGATTCGTGGCTGACCGCGGTGATTGACGACGATTTGGATCGCAGCCTTCAGACAACGCGGTTTGCTTTGGAGACGTTGGAGGACGCGCGCATTCGCATCGCGGAAGCGCACGAGATGGAAGGGATTGCAAGAAATGCAGCGTTGGAGTTGAGAGTTTGAGAAAGCAATAAGCAGGAAGCGCACGAAGGTTCACGAAGGAATGAAGGCGGCTGCGGCCGCCTTTTTGTATTTGGGCGGAAAGCAGATTCCTCGCACATTCTCGCCGGTGACGCGGCTCCGAATGGCTCGGAATGACAAGTTTTTAAAGTTTATCGTCGAGAAAAACCTATGAATATTGCTGAGAAAGTTCGTGGCGCCTTGCGCCACGCCATGGGGACTTCTTCGCTGGCTCCGGTGGTGTCGATTGAATCGGCAGGCGCCGGGAAACGCAGAACGTTGTCGATCCCATCAATCCTGAATACTTATGGGCCGCGGGCGGATACGTTTCCCAAGCCGACGCCAATTAACCTCCGACGATTCGCCGAGACTCCGGTAGCGCGGAAGGCGATCAACACAATCAAAGACCGTATTGCGGGCATGCGCTGGCGAATCCAGGTGAAACCGGGACGGACAAGCGCGCCGGATGCGAGCGCGCGCATTCAGGTGCTGACGGAAAACTTTGAGAGTCCCAATCCGGATGATTCGTTTCGGTCATTAGCCGAGCAGGTGTTGGAAGACATCATCGTCGGCGGATTTGGCGCGATCGAAGTGGAAGCGAGTGGGGAGTCGGAGCATCCGCTTTCGCTGTGGCCGGTGGATGGAGCAACCATCCGAATGAAGACCGATTGGGACGGCTCGCCGGATGCGATTCGTTATGCGCAGGTTACGGGCAAGCCAGGCGTGGACGGGAATATTTTGCTGCGCGATGACGAATTGATTTATATCCGGCTGAATCCGCGAACGCACACGCCGTTTGGATTGGGGCGGCTCGAGGTTGCTTTCGAGGCGGTGAACGCGTTTCTGGGCGCGCATCGTTACGCGACGAAGCTGGCGTCGAATTCAGTCGCGGAGTATGCGCTGTGGCTGCAGGGGCTGAGCCCGGAAAATCATGAGCGAATTTTGCGCTGGTGGCAGGACGAAATTGAGGGCACGGGGCGCGTTCCAATTCTTTCGGTCGAGAACAAACCCGAGGTGCTGCGGTTTGCGGGCGGGACAGATGCCGACTTGCGATTGCAGTGGCAGGAATTCCTGTTGCGCATTATCGCAGATGCGTTTGATTTGCCGCCACAGTCGCTGGGTCTGGAGCGGGACGTGAACCGCTCGACCGCGGCAGAGATGACGGACCAAGCGTTCTTGCAAGCCATCGTGCCGACGGCGCGGCTGTTCGCGGAGTATCTCACGCGCGACGCGATTGCGAAAAAGTTGGGATGGAGCGACTTGGAATTTGTGTTCACGGATGTTGATTCACCCGGGGACGCAATGGATGAGGCACAGCTTCAGGTGATCCTGCTGCAGAACGGCGTCCTCACGGTGGATGAAGTGCGAAGGATGAGGGGATTGCCGCCGCTGGCGAAGAGCGATCTACCGCAAGTGAACATCAAGAAGAATCCATCCCTGACTGAGGCAAACTCATGAACATCGATTTGGAGTGCATGGCGATTGAGATGCCGCATGTGGCGGGGCATCCGAACCGGGAAGCGTTTCGGGGCGTGCTGACAATTCTGGATGCGGTATCGGACCGGGCGCCTTCCGGCTCGCGCGGCCATCGGGTCGTGTTGCTGCGTCGGGCGGCGGAGCATGCAATTCCGTCGCTGCTTGGGATGGCGCTCGATTATTCGCCAGGGCTTGATCGCCACGACGCGCAAAGAAAGATTGGCGTGATCACACGCGCGGATGTGGTGGGTCATCAGCTCGAGGTCGGCGGGTATCTATACGCAAAAGATTTTCCGCAGATTGTGCGGGACATTGCGCGCAGCGGCGGGAGAGCAAGCTGGAGGGGCGATCTACGCGCGAGTCTCGGCTTTGAGCCGGCTGCTCCGGCACTGGGCATGTCGTTCGAAATTGCGGGGGCGAACGTGGCTGATACCAAGGCAAAAGTGTGGACACTTACGCATGTGGTTTTTACGGGAGCGGCGGTGCTACGGCGGGAGAAAGCCGCGTACCGGAATACGTGGATTGAGTTGGGGTAGGCAGAAAGTGTGATTGGGAAGCGGCCCAAACGCGCGATTATTGCGCGCGGGCCGCCCAGGTCCTTCGACTCGCGCAAAAGCGGCGCTCGCTCAGGATGACAAATCTAGGAAAGACAATTCTTTACAAGGAGAACAACCATGAACCAAGACGTGATGCAGCAACTGGCAACAACGGCGGACCGACTGGCTGGGGCCGCTGAAACTTTAGACCGGGTCCTGGCCCGGATTGATTCGCAGCAGGAAGCGATGAACGCGAAAGTCGATCGCATTGTGGCTGCGGTGGAAGATTGGCAACCGGAGCGGGAAGTGAGCGCGGCGGCGGAACGTCCGCAGGGATGGGACGCGCGCATCGCAGAACTGGAGAAGGCAAATACTGAATTGAAGGCGCAAGCGGCCCGGCTGGGGCGAAAGACGCTGTCTCCGCTGGTGAGCACACTGCTGAGCAAGTCAGTTCCAGAAGCGGGAGAGCGGATGGAAGCGGGCGCGCTCGACAAGGCCCTGCATTCGCTCAGCGTGGAACAGCGCATCGCCGTGAAAGCGGAAATGGCACGCGCGGGAATGATTGAGTAATTGCATCAACAACCCGACCCTGTCACAAAAAGCGTGACAAGGATGGGGCACCCGAATTGTTTGTGATGAGGCGGGAGCCTCGGAAGGAGTACAGCATGGCAGCATCGACACACATCGTAACTGATTTGACGACTTTGGCGACCACTGCGCCCACGGCGGCTTCGGAAACGAAGTCCACGAGCGGAAGCGGCGATCACCAGGACTTGCAGGGGAATGCAAACTTGTGTCTCACGAAAGCCGAGGAGATCAAGATACTCCTGAATACCATGGCGACGGCGACGGACTCTGCTGATCCGAATCTAACGCTGATTAATAATTTGCTGGCGGCGTTGGTTTAGACAACCTCTCACTCTTCGCGAAGAACGCGAATGGTGGGCGGCACACTGATGTTTTCAAGCGCGGATTTGTCCGCGCTTTTTTATTGCACGAAAGTTTCGAGCACCGACAAATCACACTGAGGAGAAAACATGAAGGCACAATTTATTGATCTGAACGCGGCGGCTGATTTTCTGGGGCCGGGCGCGATTGAAGTGAACCGGTACCAGACGGAAATTTTCGACATCGTGCGGCGGCGCGGCGTTTTTGGGCAGCGGGCGAAGCAGGTGCCGGCAACTGGGCATCCATCGCGGTTTTTCGAGGAAACATCGATCAATGCGCCGTCAGCGGCGCAGGCGTTCGTGGATCCGCGAAATATCACGGCGACCGTGGGCCAGCCAACGCGCCTAGAGCGCACGGTGCCGCTCAAGGCGCTGGTGTCACAAATCAATTACAACCTGTTCGATTTGGAAGTGGGCGCACAGCAGAGCCAGTTCGCTTATCTGCAAGCAAAAGACCTGGCGGATTCGGTGGAAGGCTTGCTGCGAACTCATGACGTGGCGCTGTGGAATGGGAATGACACGTCGCTGAGCAATCCGACGACGCTGCAATACATGGGTGCGATTCCGCAGATTGAAGGGGGCGGCAATACAACGACCATTTCGACGACATCGAGCATTGTGGATGGATTCAAGAGCACGATCGCCCAGATGGTATCGAACTCGTCGTACAACGTGCGCCCAACGGCGATTTATGCGAATCCGGTGCTGCTGGATCTGATCGATCGCGAAATGAAAACGGAATACAACGTCGTGCTGCAAACGCAGGAAATCACGGCGGGGCTTACGGTGAAGATGCTCTCGACGCAAGCGGGCAACTTACCGCTGATTCCGGAATGGGCGATTGGATACACAGGAACGCCGGGCAGCGGTTCGGCGGTGCTGCCGGCGTACATCGTGACGGAAGACTTGATTGAGTACCACTGGCTTACGGACCCGAATCCGCGAGTGTTCCAACTGGGACTGGTGGGAAGTCTTGCGTCGCAAATGGTGGTGGTGAAGTTTGGCGCCGTGGTGGTGAAAGGCGCGAACTACGCACACTACGAAGTGAAAGTGAACCGTTAGAAGGAAGCGGCCCTGGGCGCCCGGGCATTCAAGCGCCCACGCGTCCGGGGCTGTTTTGTATCTCCCACCCTTTCGCAAAAGACGCGAAATGGTGGGGCATCCATTGGAAGGGATTCAGATCTATGAGCTATTTGGCGACGACGGAATATCAGACATACGGGCTCGAGGCGAACACGCCGCAGGCAGTCGTAGCAGCAGCTTCTTCATTGATTGACGGTCATTGCCGCCGCGCGAGTTTGAACGTCACGCAGTATGAAGAACGCATACGCATTGAGCCGGATAGAAACACAGTGCGGGTAACCTATTTGCCTCTGGTTGCCCTCGCACCCGCGACACTGCCTCTGGTCTCGGCGCAGGGACGATATTGCATTCCGCGACGGGGTGAGTGGCCGTTCGACGATTTGCGGCTGGACGTGGCGCTGACGTTTGGCTTGCCGGGGGTATGGACAGCGATTGATGTGTCTGCCATTGATTTCTTTGCGGCAACGGGTGAGCTGACGCTGCCGCTGAACATTGTGGGGCTGTGGTTCAGCGAAGTGGACATCGTTTATACGGCGGGCTTGAATCCGGTTCCGGATACGGTGAAATTTGCCTGCGCACAGATTGTGAAGAACATGATGGCAACGAATGGAATCAACGTTAAGTCCAGCCAGATTGACAAACTGGCAATGCAATATTTCAGCGATACATTGATCGACCAGACCGTGCAACAGATGCTGGCGCCTTATGTGGCGCAGAAAGTTGGCTAGCAATGTCGAGCACAGGAGTGCATGCGGGCATCTACGGTTCGGCAGTGGCACGCATGGCGCAAGCCATGTTGCAGAGTCTGGGCGGAGACACGATTACGGTCTTGTTTCCGGCGGCGCAGCTGCCCAATGATCCGAGTGCGCAGATCGGGTTGGTGGATCCGGGAACGGTGGAAGTGCAATTCTCTCCGGTGGTGGCGCGAAATTTGCCGCAACCCGCGAGCGGCGCACGCAAGACCGTGGAGTTTTTGATTTCCGCAAATTCGGTGGCGGACGCGCTGATTTCGCAAAGCGCCGCGAATGCGGAAGCGCTGTTCAACTCCGCGCTGGGCGTGATCTATGACGGCGATACGTATCACGTCGAGAACTTGGCGACGGAGACATTCGCGGGAGTTGAATATCTGTACCGGCTGTTGGCAGTGGCGTAAGCAATTGTTGATGCGACTCATTGTATTTCCGACAAATACATAGGTTCTTCGTCGGGATTTGTTCGCAAGCGAACAAATCCGCTTCCTCAGAATGACAAGACTATTGAGCTTAGGAACTACTCATGCAATACACAAAAGACAGTTTTTATATGGCGCTGCTCCAGCGAATGGAATCGCTGTATCCGCAGCAGACGGTGACGGTGAACGGAATCACGCGGCCGGCGCTGATTGTGGCGGAAAACGAGCTGGCCATCCCCGTGGTTCCCTTGCCGGATGCGTTCTACATAGAGTGGGGCGCGGCTCAGGTGGTGAATGCGCAGGCGGGTGACAGGGCGCTGATGGCGATGGAGTGCGTGATTTCGCACCACACGTTCGGGAACACGCAGAGTGGTGTGGATCGCGGACGGGCAATGGCGGCGCTGGATATGGAACTGGTAGCGATTTGCCAGCCGCAGTGGACATCGAAACGCGATTACACGCAGACGCCGAGCGTGGATTTGGGTACGAACATTTTTTGGACGTTTCCGGCGTTCGGCAAAGTTGTGGGCAGCGAAGCGTTACGCAATGAAGGGCTTCCGCGATTGAGCGAGGGCGTGCGGTTGGAGCGCAGCGCGAGCTTGAAAGTATTTTTCTTCTCTGAGGTGAGTGTGCCATGAGCACAATGCCAGTGCGGGCGGCGATGGTGCCGGTGTCACAGCGGGTGAGGGCGTTCTTTGCGCCCATGAATCAGGCGACGGGAACGCCCACGCTGTTCGATCCGGGGAAGTACGGAATGTTCTTACTCAATGCGCCACCAGCACCGTGGCTCGATCTGGGCTGGGTGGATAATTTGACGCGCTACTGCGGAACGACGACACAGCCATTACGGGCAGGGGCGCAGGGCGTGCCCACAGCGCAGTTTCGCGGGCCGCTCGATGTGCGGATTGAATTTGAATTCCGCGAGTGGGGCAAGGTACAGATGGCGCTAGCCTGCGGCGCGGAACACATGAATGTGCTGGCGCCGAATCCGAATGCGAATGCGCAGCCTTCGGGCGGGACGCCGTTGGCAGCCGTGGCGTTGTTATCGGGGTCAACGGCGAGCGAGTTGATGGTGGGTTCGGCAGTGTCGCAATTTACCGCAGGCGAATTGATTGCGGTAGATGCGGATTACCAAGGGCAGACGGGATATGTAGGAACAGGCCTGGCGGGAGCCTACGTAAGTTCGGCGGCGAGCGTCAATTATGACGCGAATTACATCCGGCGGGTGACGTTCAATGTGGCGCGAGTGGCGCAGGTGACAACGAATTCGTTGTTGCTGGCGCAGCCGTTGCTGGGCGGCGCGCCAGCATCGGGAGCGAGCGCGCAGCAGGTCATCGCGTTTGTAGATCGGGAAGGCGGGGCGTTCTTTCAAGAGTGGTCGGCATTGTTTGTGCATGAAGAAGAATCGGGCGGGCGGGTTTGCTTTCATTATCCGCGGCTGAGTCCGACGACCGCGATAGAGCGGTTTATGAAACTGGGGCTGACGCCGAACGAACAATTGGGATCGGCGAAGTTGTGGCAACGGGAAAATGAAGTGGAGATCGCAAAACCGCTGAATTCCCTCGCGCTGCAGGCCGCGTTTCAGGCGATGCCGCATGTGGATGAAAACGATGGGCAAACGGTGGTTTGCTATCGCAGCTATTTTCCAGCAGCGATGGCGGCGGTGTATTGAGTTGGGAGACTGTCACGAATTGACGAGTTACGCTCGACTGGACGGCCGAGGCGGCCGTCCGCACACGGCCAGTAAAGGGAATCAATGAAATTACTTATCGACAATTTCGACGGCAATGGGGCGCGTGACTATACAGACGCGGTCGAGCCGGGAGCACGACTGGTCATCACGCGGAAACTCAATCAGCCAACGAAGCTGGTCGCGGCGCTGGTAACGAACGGCGTGGGATTCGTGTTTCCATTCAATGGCGGGCGAATCACGCTGATCATGCAGAGCGGGGCATATTTGTTCACCGGATACCTAACGGCGTCGCCACAGCTTGAATATTTGGGATGGGGGACTTACGGCGCCGCGTATCGTGTGCATCTGGCGGCGAGCAGCGATGAATTTCTTCTGGACGACAAGCGGTTGCCGGTATGCGCGCCTTTTGTAAATCGCAGCGCGGGGAGCGCATTGCAGCAACTCACACAGGACACTTTGCCCGGAGCGTTCGATTTGTCGGCCGCCCAGAGCGTCGACACGGTTGTGGCGTATGCGAGCGATCCACAGAAGACTTGGTCAGCGCAGGCGGCAGAGATCGCGACGCAGGCGCGAGCTGCCTATCAGCTGACGAATGGAGAGTTAAGCTTAAGGGCCGTTGGCGCGACCGCACATACGTTGAATGAAAGTGATGCGACGTTCGCGCCGGAAGGACTGACGATCGTTCCAGCGAATAGCCTGATCAACGACGTGACGGTAGTTGGAGATGAAGAGCCGCAGGCTTACGTAACGGATTACTTTATCGGCGATGGGCTGACGCTGCGATTTTATTTATCACAGACACCTTTTACGAAGACAAGTACAACTGTGTTTGACGAAGAGTACACGGGAACGCAGCTTGATCGGACCCGATGGACAGCGGTGGATCCTTCAAGCGCAGTTTCGGTCGTTAATGGCAATCTGCAAATTGCTGGTGGAGCGGGAAATGACGGCGGGACTTTGGTCGAGTTCGTCGAACAAATTGAAATGAGCGCGGCGCTGGTCATGCAGCACGGCGATGTGGTGTTCAATGGCCCGTCCTCGGCGGTGATTGGTGGGCTGTACACGGGAGCGATTACGATTGGCGGATGTCTGGCGGGATTTCAAGTTACTCCGAATGGCACGCAGAACAATATTCAGGCGCTGGTGAATGGCACCGCCGCAGGAACGCCGCTAGCGACAGTTGGGGGGCATCACTATGTGATGACGACGCGATTGTACTCGCAGGAGATGTACCGGGTGCAGCAGATTTTTCATTCGTCGGTGCATCCGGCGGGTGCGGGATACGGCGGCGCCGCGATTGCGGCGAACGTGCGTTTGGTCATAGAAGTCCATGACATTGATCCTTCAAATCCGGCATCGCAAGTCGCGCCTTCTACGGTGCTTTATGACGGAGAGATTGCGAACGCACCCGAGTTTTGCACCTATGCGTTAGTCAACGCGGCAAACTTGCAGTGCGCGGTCGCATTTACAGAATTGATTGATGCAATCGATACCGAAGTGCGTAGTGCATTGCCAGGCGAGACATTCAGCACATTGCTGGTCGGAGATTTGTCGGAGGGGGCTGAGTGTCGAACGACGAGCACGGAACTCGAGTTCTTCACGGCGTATGCGCCGGCGGCGAACCAGGAAATTGAAGTGCATTATCGTGGTCGAGGGCGCGCGATTGCGAGAATTACGAATCCGGCGAGCATTGCGGCGCTACAGCGTGGTATCGACACGGGCGTGCATGGAGTGGTGCGGCGGGTGAAGTCACCACCTGCGCGTATGGCCGCGGATTGCGAGAATGCAGCGCTGGCAATTTTGGACGACGCGGTAAACCCGGCCTGGAGTGGGCAGTATGAAACGTGGAGTGATTTCTTGCCGGGAGGTGCAGTTGATGTATTGCCCGGCGATGCGATGAATGTTAATACGCCATCGCGCGAGGCAACGTTTGTGGCCATTGTGCGAGAAGTGCAGATCGCGGTTGAAGATTTAGCGGGTGAACACAGCCGGTATTTGATCCAGTTCGCGACGGATGCGGCCACGCCGCTGGCATTTGAATTTGAAACCTCAAGCTTGACGGCCCTCCCCGAGGTGACGAGCTACGCAAACATGCAGGTTGACAACATTTATATTGCCGATTTGACGGCAGCGCAGATTACGCAAGTGACTTCGACGACGGTAACGATTGATGCGGGCGTTGCAGCGCCGAGCGGCGGGGGATTTGAGGTCAGGTGGAGTGACGAAGGGTGGGGAGCGGGGAACAACCGGAATCTGCTCGGCCGGTTTACATCGCAGACATTCACGCTGCCGCGGCTAGGGCGGACTGTAAATTTTTTTGTGCAGCAGTATGATGCGTCGAATCCGCCGAGGTATTCGAGATTTTCGGCGGCGCTCCATTTGGATTATCCCGCGGGCGCAGTGATGTAGATAAGGATGCGTGCCTTTCGCGCATCGGCGCGAATTGGCACGCCCAGATCCTTCGACTCGCGCAAGAGCGGCGCTCGCTCAGGATGACAATGGACGGAAATGAGGATTGGTTATGAATGAAGGCAGCGTTTCGAAACAACTCGTCGTGAGAGTGACTGACGGCGATTTTCAGCGCGAGGTGCTGGAAAAACTCGCGCGTCTGGAAACGCGAATGGAAATGCTGATCGGCAACAATCAGCCGGGCCGCATGAATATCGCAGAGCAACGTATCGATACGCTTGAAAGGAATGATATTCGCCGGGGCGTCTATGACAGGTTATTGAATGCCGTGATCACGGTGGCGATCAGTGCGGGGATTTCGTGGCTTGGGCGTTGGAACGTGAAATGAGGCGCGAGAAAAATCTTCAATCGACAGGCGCTAAAGCGCGTGTGTTTTCTGGAAAGCGTAACGGCACGAGTAAACTCGTGCCCTTCCCGAGCACTTCAAGAAAAATCACTTATCCGATTTCTTCGCTGTAAGTTTCCAGAGTCTTTTTTACCAGCGCCATAAACTGGTCAGCGATGGCGCCGTCGATCAAGCGATGATCGTAGCCGAGCGTCATGTGGACGACACTGCGAATGGCGATGGAGTCGTTGCCGTCTTTATCGGTGAGAACCATTGGCTGCTTGGTGATTCCGCCGACACCCATGATGGCCGAGTTGGGCTGATTGATGATGGGCAATCCGAAGACTGCGCCGAACTGGCCGGGGTTGGTAACGGTGAAAGTCGAGCCTTCGACGTCTTCGGGCTTGAGCTTCTTGGTGCGGGCACGCTCGCCGAGGTCGGTAATGCCGCGCTGCAATCCGAGGAAGTTGAGGTCGCCGGCATTTTTGAGCACGGGAACGATCAATCCCCAATCGAGCGCGACCGCGATGCCAACGTTGATGTAGCGGTGATAGCGGATGCTGTCGCCTTCGATGGAAGCGTTGATGATGGGGAATTGCTGCAAGGCGATGATGGCGGCGCGCACGAAGAAGGGCATGAAAGTAAGGCGGACACCGTGGCGCTGCTCGAATCCGTTCTTGTGCTTGGCGCGCAAGTTGACGATACGAGTGAAATCCACCTCGTACATACAGTGAACGTGGGCGCTGGTACGGCGTGACTCGATCATGCGCTGGGCGATGATCTTGCGCATGTTGGTCATGGGGACGACATCGCCGGGGTAAGGAGCGGGCGCTGGAGTTGATACAACTGGCGCGGATGCGCGTGCAGTGGCGGCTTGCGCAGCAGGTGCGGAATAGCTGGGCGCACTTGGAGCCGCAGCAGGCCGATCAATGAAAGCCTGGATGTCTTGCTTGGTGATGCGGCCGCCGAGTCCGGTGCCGCTGACTTGCGAAAGATCGACATTGTGCTCGCGGGCAATTTTGCGGACGAGTGGAGAAGAGCGCGCGTGATCGTCGTCTGACTCCGATTCTTCGTGAGGAACCGGCGCGGCGGCAACAGGCGCGGGGGTCTCGACTTTCGCTGGTGCCGCAGAGGCAGTAGCTTTTGCCGGCGCAGCTGGCGACGCTGATTTCGAAGGAGCGGCTTCACCATCGGCTGCGATGGTGCCAACGATGGCGTTTACCTGAACCGTTGTTCCTTCGGCGACTTTAATTTCCTGTAAAACACCGGATGCGGGCGCGGGGATTTCGGCGTCCACTTTGTCGGTGGAGATTTCGAACAACGGCTCGTCGCGCTGGACTTTGTCTCCGGGCTTCTTGAGCCATTTGGTGATCGTGCCCTCAACGATGGATTCGCCCATTTGGGGCATGACAATGTCAGTCGGCATAATTCCCTTCCGCAGTAATCAGTAAGAATTTCGAATGAAAAGCAACTCTTAATTATATAAGAGGCTGATTAGATGCGCCCGCACACAGTAGCGGGTCGTAAAAACAGATTCCTCGCACGTTCTCGCTGGCCGTGCGAACGGCTCGGAATGACCATGTGGTTAGGGTTTATCCGACACCTTGGCGTTGCCTGGTTTCATTGGCATCGAGTCGTGGCCGGCGTCGGTTCCCGCTGTCAGCGGTCCCACACCGAAAGCCTTCTTCCAGTAATCTTGGACACCGGGAGGAAGTTTCTCGAGACGCGCGAGAAATGCGGTGACCTTCCATATTTCGTCGTCGCTCAAGGTCTTGTTCCAAGCAGGCATACCGGAATAGCGAACACCCGTGCGCACGGAGTAATAGATATGCCACTCGGGGTCGTCAGGAGGCATAAGAATTACCTGCGGCGGCGGCGGATAGAGAGAATGTTCGAGCGGGCTGGGTTTCATATCGAGCGTGCCGTGGCAGACGGCGCAATTCATGGTGTAGATTTTCATGCCCTCGATGAGATTCTCATCGGTTGGAGGCACCGGGTTGGCGATGCGCGGAGCATGGCGTTCCATGGAGGCGTCGAGCGCGCTGGAGGCGATGCGAGTCTCCCACGAGGGGGGCGTGGCGTCGGCGCGAGTGGGAAACCAGCCGAAGTTGATGACCGCAAGGCCGCCGAGTATGGCGACGAGGAGCACGATGATAATGCCAAAAATAAAATTGCGCATGAGTCTGCCGTCGATATCAGTACGCTCTTAGCTTACGCGCTTCGTTGATGATCTCGCTCACTTTAGGCAGAAAAAATTCTTCCTGCGGGGGTGAAAAGGGAACGGCGGAGTCGAGGCCGGTGATGCGGACGATGGGGCCATCGAGCGAATCGAAAGCTTCTTCGTTAATGATGGCAGCAATTTCGCCTGCCAGTCCGCCGGTGCGCGAGTGCTCGTGCAGAATGATGACTTTGTTGGTCTTGCTAACGGTCGCGGCGATGGCTTCGCGGTCCAGAGGAGAAACCGTGCGGAGGTCGAGGATTTCGATATCGATACCGTCGTTCTTAAGAATCTCAGCGGCTTCGAGAGCGCTGTGCACCATGGCGGCGTAAGTAATGATGCTGAGATCACTGCCCTCCCTCACGACGTTGGCTTTGCCGATGGGCACGACGTAATCTTCGGCGGGAACTTCGCCCTTGATGCGGCGGTAAAGATATTTGTGCTCGAAAAAAATGCAGGGATTGTTGTCGCGGATGGCGGCCTTGATAAGGCCTTTGGCGTCGTAGGGCGTGGCCGGGCAAATGACTTTAAGGCCAGGATTGTGTACGAACCACATCTCCGGATTTTGCGAGTGGAACGGACCGCCGTGGACGTATCCGCCACTGGGGCCGCGGAGGACGAGCGGCGCGGGCGCGCCCCAAAGATAGTGCGTCTTGGCGACCATGTTGGAAATTTGATTCATGGCGCAGGGAATGAAGTCCATGAACTGAAATTCGGCAACGGGACGCATCCCTGTGAGCGATGCTCCAAAAGCCGCGCCGACGATGGCGGACTCGGCGATGGGCGTGTCAATTACGCGCTCAGCACCGAAGCGGTCAATAAAACCGTCCGTGATTTTAAAAGCCCCGCCGTAAATACCGATGTCTTCACCGAGGCAGAAGACCGTGGGGTCGCGTTCCATTTCTTCCCAGATTCCCTGGCGGATAGCTTCGAGATAAGTAAGTTGTGCCATGTGAAAAATTCCCTGACCGCAGATTACGCTGACTAACGCAGATTTATAAACGCATCACTTCAAATGCACCGCAGCTTCCGTTTGTTTGAACGAGCCCGCGCTCTTGCGCACTTTGGGCACGCCATATTTCGGCTTGATCGCGTGGCATCCGTCTTCGCAATAGACGCCGCCCAGAGCGGACTCTGGTGTCGGCATCGGCGAATTAACGGCAATCTCGCGGTCTTCTTCTATCACACGCTCAACGCCCGAGATCAGGTCGGCGTTCTGTTGGCCCGTCAGCCACATCTTTTCTTTCACTAGATAATTCTCGAAGCGAGCGATCGGGTCGCGACGCTTCCAGAAATCAAACAATGGCTTCGGGACATACGTCGCGGCGTCGTGGATAGCGTGGCCTTTCATGCGCATCATTTTCGCTTCAATCATGGTCGCGCCTTCGCCCCGATGGGCGCGTTCGACAGCTTCACGCGTGGCGTCATAGACCTGGCAGGCATCGGTGCCGTCCACGATCACGCCAGGGATGCCGTATCCAATGGCGCGTTCGGCGAGGTCGGTGCATTTGAACTGCATCTCCGATGGAGTGGAGTACGCCCACTCGTTGCTTTCGACAATCAGCACCAAGCCAAGATTTTGCACGGCTGCGAAATTGATGCCTTCATACGTCACTCCAGTGGATTGGCCGCCGTCGCCGATGTAAGTGAGCACGGCGACATTGCGACCTTGCAAGCGCGCGCCGAGCGCGACGCCTGACATTACTGGAATCAAATCCCCAAGCATCGAGATCGGCGAGACCATGTTGCGCTTTTCAATGTCGCCGAAGTGCGAGGTGCCGTCGCGGCCCTTGGTCGGCGAGCCAGCCTTGGCCATGTACTGCATCATGGTGTCGCTGGCGCGAAAACCACGCACCAACAGCGACCCCTGATTGCGAATCATGGGTGCAAACCAGTCGTCTTTGTTAAGCGCATAGGCCGAGGCGCACGAGCAGGCTTCCTGGCCGAGTCCGAAATACACTCCGCCGACGACTTTACCCTGCTTGTAGAGATTTTCGAGCGCGGTCTCCATGCGGCGGTTGAGCAGCATGTAGCGATAAATTTCGATGCACTGCTTTTTGTCGAGGTACTTCGAGTCGCGAATCGGGGGCACGGGCGTGTCGAGATCGCCGGTGACTTCGTAACGGACGTCTCCATTATTGCCCTCACGGAATTGCCTTACGGAATAATTCGGATGTTCGAGGCGGTAATCGGGGATGGAGTATTGGCGAAGGCCGGAATTTCGATTGCCGTCTGCGGAAGGTTTGCTCGCGGGCTTATGTCCGTTCGAAGATGTTTTGCTGTCGGATTTTTTCTTGATTGCCATGATGGAAGCTCAGAGGCTTGGTTATAAGGCCAACCATAGATGCTAACGCGAGAGGGCGGGGTTGGGCTAGTCGCCGATGGCCTCAGATGACCAACGAAAAATAGATCCATTATGCCAACTTCGTCATGTCTTCTGATCCGTTTAAC
The DNA here is from genome assembly GCA_963702965.1 of Terriglobia bacterium. Taxonomy (GTDB): domain Bacteria; phylum Acidobacteriota; class Terriglobia; order Terriglobales; family Acidobacteriaceae; genus JAJPHW01. The sequence goes on along the minus strand of OY969776.1, from coordinate 566,441 downwards.
TGGCGCAGTTTCTCCGGGACTCGGATCGGCACTCCAACCTTAAAGCCGAGCAAATCGTCGAAGGTTTCGAGCCAGAGCATCTGGCTGGTGAAGACGCGTCCCATGTTGCGGGAGAGAGATTCGGCAACGGAGTTGAGGTCAAGTTGGCGGCCGAGTTCCTTTTGCATGGAAGTCACGGGCTTGTTGGCGATGCCGCAGGGAATGATGAGATCGAAAAAGCTGAGATCGGTGTTGACGTTGAGGGCGAACCCGTGGGAAGTGACGGCGCGGGAGATGTGAACGCCGAGGGCGGCGATTTTGGATTCTATCTGCACATCAGGATCTTCTTCGAGCTACGCTCGACTCGACAACTCGGGAGCGGTTGTCCCCGCATGAGTTGTCCCGGCTTCTGTCCACACTCCCGTTAGTCCCGCGATGCGTTTGGTGGGGATGCCGAAGTCGGCGCAAGTGCGAATCAAGACTTCTTCCAAGCCGCGGACGTATTCGATCACGCCCATGGTTGGGCGCTTTACCTGAACTGGAAGGAAATCCGCGGAGATCGAAGATGGGATAGCCGACGATCTGCCCGGGGCCGTGAAAGGTGACGTCTCCGCCGCGGTCGGTTTCGAAGACTTCAACGCCGCGATAGGTCAGCAATTCCGGTGAACCAACTAAATTTGAAGCTTTCGCGTTGCGTCCCAAGGTGATGACAGGGGTGTGCTCGAGCAACAGGAGTACATCGCCGATACGGCCTTCTTTGCGAAGAGAAACGAGGCGTTCTTGGAGGCGCAGGCCAGTAGCGTAATCGATGGTTCCGAGTTGGAGAACGGAGATCGTCACTTTGAAAACCGCTATGGGTATGCCTTCATGTTCAAGGATACTCCTGCCCGCGGTCAGGCGCTAAAGCACGGGTTGTCGTGCGTAGGGCTCTGATGGCACGCCTGAAGGCATGCCCTGATACAAATCTCCGTGCTGCGGCAAGCTTGCCGATGGCCTTGGCAGATAAGAATGTCCGACCTATACGATTTACTCCACGAACATGCAGTCGCCGTAGGAGTAAAAGCGGTATTTGGATTCGACAGCATGGCGATAGGCGGCAAGCACAGTCGCTTTGTTTGCGAAGGCGCAAACCAGCATCAATAGGCTCGATTGGGGAAGATGAAAGTTTGTAAGCATGGCACGGACCACACGGAATTCATATCCGGGATAGATAAAGATGTCGGCCTCGCCGGAACCGGGCTGAATTTCCGGCGATTGGGAAGCAGCATACTCCAAAGTACGGACGGTGGTTGTGCCGACGGCAACGATGCGGCGATGCTCACGGCGGGCGCGATTGATGGCGTTGGCCGCGGCTTCAGAAATCGAATAATGCTCGCGGTGGAGTTTGTGATCTTCGACGCGATCGACTCTTATCGGCTGAAAAGTTCCCAGACCGACATGGAGGGTGAGGTCGACGGTTTCAACGCCGCGGGCGCGGATTGCTTCTAAAATTTGCGGTGTGAAGTGCAAACCGGCTGTCGGGGCGGCGACGGAGCCGCGCTCGCGGGCAAAGACCGTCTGGTAACGGTCGCGGTCTTCCACGCGATCGGAACGCACGATGTAAGGCGGCAGCGGCACGTGGCCGATTTTCTCGAGGCGTGAAAAGAATTCGGCGACCGGCGCGAACCGTATTCGGCGCTCGCCAAAATCTCTACGGGCAAGAACTTCAGCTTCGAGCCGGTCTCCGAAATACAGGCGCTCGCCCGCGCCGACTTTCTTCCCCGGCCGCACCAGACATTCCCATTCATTGGGTTCGCCTGAAATCTGGCGAGTCAGCAGAACTTCGATTTTACCTTCGCCTACCGCTCGACGCCCATACAACCGTGCAGGAAATACTCGCGTGTTGTTGAACACCAGCAAATCGTCGGGGCGCAAAAGAGCAGGTAAGTTGGCGAACATGCCATCGTTGTATGTCCCCGCAGTGCGGTTGAGGCACAGCATGCGGGACGCGGCCCGCTCGGCCAAAGGCTCCTGCGCGATTAATTCTTCTGGCAGATGGAAGTTGAAGTCGGAAACGAACACGCTAGTTGATTATAGTTTCGACGGGCTCATAGGCCCTGTAGTGCACTAAATTGCAACCTAGCATAAATACCGATTGTGCGGAATCGCAGAGTAGGTTAACCTTTTGCGGTCAATTTTTTTCTGCTTTTCTGGCGCTCTACATGGCGAGCGAACGTATATCCCGGCAAGAAATCGTCTTCTACGGAAAGACGATGCACCAGCGCGGCTACGTGGCTGCGATGGACGGCAACTTGTCGGTGCGGCTCGACGAAGACCGTATTTTGGTGACGCCGACCGCGATGTCAAAAGGGATGATGAAGCCCTCGGACCTAGTCATTGTAGACATGGATGGCCGCCGGTTGGCGGGCAAGCGCAATGTTTCTAGCGAGATTGGCATGCATTTGCTTATCTACCGGCAGCGGCATGATGTACGCGGCATTGTGCACGCGCATCCGCCAACTGCGACAGGCTTTGCCGCAGCGGGCATGGCCCTTGAAGATCCGTTAGTCTGCGAAGTTGTGATTGGGCTGGGCTCGATTCCGCTGGCCAAATACGGTACGCCCGGCACCCCGGAACTGGCTGAGGCGCTCGAACCGCTGATTGCGGAATACGACGCGATTCTCATGTCGAACCACGGGGTAGTGACTTACGGCCCCGACATCGACTCCGCGTATATGAAGATGGAAACAGTCGAGCACTTCGCCCAGATTGCGCTCGTTACCCACTTGCTCGGTTGCAGCCAACCGCTCGGCCGGCGCGAACTCGAAAAGCTGGTAGAAATCCGCGGAAAGTATCAAGGCAAGAAGTCAGCTGCCCGCATGCCGCTGGCGGCGCTGGCTTTGCGGTAGGCGATCGCCTCTTTTTTAAAACACCCTCTTTGGAATCGCCTCTCTTTAGATCGCCCCTCTTAGTGGTTACCCCTGTCAGGAAACCGTGTCTGCCCCATGAATCCCGCTTTTCGCTGATGCATCTATATGTTATCGAGTTGATTAATAGGGGGATTCCATCATGATTAACATACGGCGGAGTGAGGAACGCGGTGGAGGCGATTACGGCTGGCTCAACACCAAGCATACTTTTTCGTTCGATCAGTTTCACGATCCGAAGTGGATGGGGTTTCGGTCGCTGCGCGTGATTAACGAAGACCACGTGGCGCCGGCGGCTGGGTTTCCGCTGCATCCGCACCGGGACATGGAGATCATCACTTACCTGCTTTCCGGCGAATTGGAGCACAAGGACAGCCTGGGCACGGGATCTGTGATCCGGCCGGGCGATGGGCAGAGAATGAGCGCGGGGCGCGGCATTCGGCACAGCGAGATGAATCCGTCGGTAAGCGAGGGCGCGCACCTGCTGCAAATCTGGCTCATGCCCGACAAGCAAGGGCATGAGCCGAGTTACGAGCAACGCGAGTTCCCGGAAAAAGAAAAACGGGGCAAGCTGCGCCTGATTGCGTCACCAGACGGGAAAGATGGCTCGGTGACCATTCATCAGGATGCGAAGCTCTATGTTTCGCTGCTGTCGCCGGGGCAGGAAGTCACGCACGAACTGGGCAAAGGCCGCTATGCGTGGCTGCAAGTCGCCAAAGGCGCAGTGGAGTTGAATGGCAAGAAGTTGGCGCAGGGGGACGGCGTTGCGGTGAGCGATGAGTCGAAACTCGTCATCAAAGGCACGCAGGACGCAGAAGTGCTGCTGTTTGATCTGGCGTAAGGGACAAACACAGATACCTATACCCTTGTCATTCCGAGCGCAGTTTTATCGCGCGAGGAATCTGCTTTTCGCATCAGTCGAATAGAACAGCAGATTCCTACGCACGTCCTCGCCGCTTTCGGCTCCGGACGGCTCGGAATGACAAGATGGTAAGGTTGGTCATGGCAAACGCCCTTCTGGATGAACCGACCGAAAAGCAGCGGCCAGAAGCAGTTACCGCCATCGCCTGGCTTTTTGGATTGAGCGGAATTTATCTCGGCGTGATCGGCTTGGTCATGCTGCTCGCGCCGGGATTTTTTTCTTTGGACACGATTGTCCATTTGGGCCGGCCCTGGCTCAACGGCCTCGAGTTGGGCGGGCGTTATGTTTTTCTGCTCGGCGGATGGTTGCTTCTCTTCATCGGACTGGAACTGCGCGATCTGCGCAATTGGGCACGCTGGGCGGCCACGTTGGTTTGTGCGTGGGGAGGCTTTCTGCTGATTCCAGTTGTCTCTTCAGCGGCGACTAACTTTCGCTGGGCACTCCTCTGGAGCGGCTTGGGGATTATCGTGCGGGTGGTCGTGGTGTGGTATTTGTGGCAGGAAGAGGTTAGGGAAGCGTTTGAACGTTAGGAAGTAACGGGCAGGTGAGGACACCTGCCCCTACACAAACAACTACCGCTTCGCTTTAACCGGTTCTTTCTCCCCGACACGCTTGCTGACGGAGAACGTCATCTTGCCGGATTTTTTGTCGGCGTCAACGATGACGTGATCTCCGTGCAAGACTTCGCCGTCGAGAATCTTCAGCGCCAGCGGGTCCTGAATCAGCTTCTGAATGGCGCGCTTCAGCGGACGCGCTCCGAAGTTGGGATCGAAGCCGGTATTGAACATCAGCTCTTTGGCGGCGTCGGTCAGCTCGAGCGAAATTTTGCGATCGGCGAGCAGGCGGCGCACATCTTCAAGGCGCAATTCGATGATCTTGACCAACTGCTCCTTGCCGAGCGGATGGAAGATGATGATGTCGTCCACGCGGTTGAGAAATTCAGGGCGGAAATGGCCATGCAGCGCGTTCATCACCTGCTTCGAGGCCTCTTCAAAGTCTCTTTCTGAGCGAACACCTTCCGCCACCAGGAACGATGACCCGAGGTTCGAAGTCATGATGATGATGGTGTTCTTGAAATCCACAACGCGGCCCTTGCCGTCGGTGAGGCGGCCGTCGTCCATGATTTGCAACAGGACGTTGAAGACGTCGGGATGCGCCTTCTCGATTTCATCGAAAAGGATAACGGCATAAGGCCGGCGGCGTACCTGTTCGGTGAGCTGGCCGCCTTCTTCGTAGCCAACATAACCCGGAGGTGCGCCAATCAATCGCGAGACGGCGTGCTTCTCCATGTATTCGGACATATCAATGCGGACGATGGAGTGTTCGTCGTCGAAAAGAAATTCAGCGAGGCCGCGAGCGAGTTCAGTTTTCCCGACCCCGGTGGGGCCCAAAAAGATAAAAGACCCGATGGGGCGCTTGGGATCGCTGAGGCCTGCGCGCGAGCGGCGAATGGCGTTTGCGACGCGTTCCAGAGCTTCGTCCTGGCCGATGACGCGATGGCGCAGGCGGTCTTCCATATTGACCAACTTTTTGACTTCGCCTTCCAGCATTTTGCTGATGGGAATGCCGGTCCACTTGCTGACGATGCGGGCCACGTCTTCTTCGTCCACTTCTTCCTTCAACATGCGCGGCTTGCCCTTGCCATCCATTTGCGCGTTGAGCTTGGCGAGCTCTTCCTCGGTTTGGCGAATAAGGCCATAGCGGATTTCCGCCACGCGTTGCAGGTTGCCTTTGCGCTCCTCGGCCTGCTCTTCGATTTTGAGCTGCTCCAGTTTTTCTTTGAGCTGGCGCTGATGGGCGATCAGGTCTTTTTCTTTTTTCCAATTGGCTTTCAGCGTGTTGGATTTTTCGCGAATCTCGGCCAGTTCTTTTTCGATGACCATCAAGCGGTCTTTGGAGTTGGCGTCGTCTTCTTTCTTGAGCGCCTGCTTTTCGATTTCGAGTTGTGTGGCGCGGCGTTCAAGCTGATCAATGTCCGTGGGCAAAGAATCAATCTGAATACGCAGCGACGCGGCGGCTTCGTCAATCAGGTCAATGGCTTTGTCGGGCAAAAAGCGGTCAGAAATGTAGCGATGCGATAACGTCGCCGCGGACACGATGGCCGAGTCTTTGATGCGCACGCCGTGATGGACTTCGTAACGTTCTTTCAATCCGCGAAGAATGGCAATGGTATCTTCTACATTTGGTTCGCCGACAAAAACGATCTGGAAGCGGCGTTCGAGGGCCGCGTCTTTTTCAATGTACTTGCGGTATTCGTTGAGCGTGGTTGCGCCGATCGCGCGGAGTTCTCCGCGGGCAAGCGCGGGCTTCAGCATGTTGGAAGCGTCAATCGCGCCTTCAGCGGCGCCAGCGCCGACTAATGTGTGCAGTTCGTCAATGAAAAGAACGATCTGGCCCTGCGAATCTTCGATGTCTTTGAGAACGGCTTTCAGGCGGTCTTCGAACTCGCCGCGGTATTTTGCTCCAGCGAGCATCGCGCCAAGGTCGAGCGAGATGACGCGCTTATTGCGCAGAATTTCGGGAACGTCTCCGGAAATGATGCGCTGGGCGAGGCCCTCGACGATGGCAGTTTTGCCCACGCCGGGTTCGCCGATTAGTACGGGATTATTCTTCGTGCGGCGCGAGAGCACCTGCACTACGCGGCGAATTTCCTCATCACGCCCGATTACCGGATCGAGCTTTCCGCGGCGGGCCTGCTCGGTGAGGTCGCGCGCATAGCGTTCGAGCGCCTGATATTTGGCCTCGGGATTCTGGTCAGTCACTTTTTGCGATCCACGCACGGAAGCCAGGGCTTTGAGAATTGCGTCGTAAGTCGCGCCATGGCGCGAGAGAATCTGTTGCGCCGCATCGCGCTTTTGCTGCGTGGCAGCGAGCAAGAGATGCTCGGTCGAAACGTATTCGTCTTTGAAGTTAGAGGCCTCTTTAAACGCCTGGTCCAACAATTTGTTAAGAGCATTCGATGCGCCGGGCTGGGCTGCGCCTTCGCCAGAGATTTTGGGAAGGCGTCCTATCTCCTGATAGATGTCATGCAGGACGCCTTCCGCGCCAATGCCGATCTTGTCGAGCACGGGTGGTACGATGCCTTCTTTGTCCTCGAGCAGAGCCGCAAGCAAATGCAGCGGCAGAATCTCCGAATTACCGTGCTCGGATGCGATCGTGCTCGCGCGCTGTACGGCTTCCTGCGCTTTAACTGTAAATTTGTCCCAACGAACGGCCATAAGAATCTCCTACTCGCATTTAGCGATTGGCAACTAGCGTTTAGTTTCAACGTCCAAATGCTATTTGCTAATGACTAGATACTGCAAACATAGAACGGGAGACGGTCGAAATTTCCGTCTCCCGGCAAAAACGTGTCGAGCTTCGCTCGGGGGACAGCCGAGGACGGCTGTCCCCACATGAGCACTGCTGCTTATGCGGCTTTGCTGGGGGCTTTCGCGTCCAGCGTTTTCTCGCTATTTGCGCCGACATTGATCTTGATCTGCTTCGGCTTGGCTTCTGCCTTCTTGGGCAAACTAATCTTCAGAACGCCTTTGTCGTAGCTGGCCTGCACTTTCTCAGCATCCACGGTGGTGGGCAGAGTGAAGGTGCGGGTGAAGCTGCCATACTGGCGTTCGATGCGGCGGAAGTTCTCTTCCTTTTCTTCCTTTTCGAACTTGCGTTCGCCGGTCACAGTCAGGGTGTTATTTTCCACGCGGATGTCGAGGTCTTTCTCGTCCACGCCCGGAACTTCGAGTTTGAGTGAAACTTGGTGCTCATCCTCGTAAACATCCACTGCAGGAGCAAAGCTGCTGGTGGTGAGGGCTTCCTGGCCCTCAGAGCCATAGGAATTGCGAAACAGGTGGTTCATTCGATCCTGCAAAGTCGAGTACTCACGGAATGGATCCCAACGAGTGATAACGGTCATGACTAAATCTCCTTGTATTCTCAAATGTCTGAAATGTAGCGTCCTACCACTACATCTGATGTGCAAATTAGCACAAACGAATCATAAAATATGAGCGTTCCATTGTCAAGTATTTAGCGCATTTATTTTCATCAAGCTTACATGCAATATTAGGCATTTCAGGTAAGCGGTCTCGGGGATGGAAGGCACCACAGTATGATCTTGTGCTTGTCCTCGAGTTTCAAGGATTCGGATTATGCGATGGGCGTCATTGGCAGCCGCTGCGACCATCGGCAGAAAGTCTGCCGCGGAAACGTGGAAGGAGCAGGAGCAGGTCACCAAAATCCCGCCGGGACGGAGCATCTTCAAGGCGCGGAGGTTGAGTTCTTTATATCCTCGAAGGGCGGTATCGAGCGCGCGTTTGCTTTTGGCGAAGGCAGGCGGGTCGAGAACGATGGTGTCGTACTGCTTGCCTGATGAAGAGTAGTCGCGGAGCAGGTCGAAGGCGTTGGCTTCGATCCATTCGATATCGCGCTGGTTGAGAACGGCATTGCGATCGGCAACCTCAAGGGCCGGACGGGAGCTGTCAACGGCCGTAACGGTGGAGCAGGCTTGGGCGAGATGAAGCGCGAAGCCGCCCTGGTAGGTAAAAACATCGAGAGCTTCGCCTCGGGCATAGCGCGCCGCCGCGGCGTAATTCTCCCGCTGGTCGAGAAAAGCCCCGGTTTTTTGGCCTTCGAGGGCATCGAAGTGAAAGCGTACGCCGTTCATCGTAAAGATGCTGGAAGATTTTTCGCCCCGCAAAAGGCTCGATTCTCGCGCAGGAAGCTGCTCTAGTTCGCGAATTTTGGGATCGACGCGTTCGGCAATCGTACAAGGGTTTAGTTTGCTTAGCTCTTCCAAAACGACTTGGCGGACTGATTTGTCGTCCATGGCCTGGGTGACGACTTGCAACGACAAAACGTCGTTATACCGATCAACAATCAGCCCTGGGAGACCATCGGCCTCACTGAAGATGACGCGATAGGCATCAGTGTCACGAATAAAACGCGCGCGGTAAGCGATAGCAGCTTGAATTCTCTGGCAAAGTAACGCCGATAAGTCTTTCACTTCATCGTGCGAGATAAGGCGAATGGCGATTTGGGAAGAACTACTGTACAGGGCGCTGCCCAGCGGCTTCCCACGATCGTCCACGACCCGCACGAGCGAGCCCGCCGCCGCATTGCCGTCGGAAACAACGTCCGAGCGATAGACCCAAACGTGGCCGTCTTTAAGGCGTTTTGCGCCGCGTGAGGAGATTTTGATTGTAGGAACCAGGGGCATCCTGTGATATTACGCGGACTTAACGAGAGAGTGTCGACGCGGGCGACCAGACAGCGCGCTCGCTCCGATCAGGCGGGCTATCGCGGTTGTCCCCCACGTGGCCTCTATTACGTCTCGAGAAACCTAGCTGGCGGCAGTTTGCGGTTCGGCTGTAGAAGCCGTTCGAGCGGATTTCACGTCGGCATGCAATTCATCGAGGATGACGCTGGGAAGTTCATCACCCCAATCGTCGAGCTGCTTATCGGATGGCGCTGGCCGAAGCTGAATACCTGCGCCCAGCTCGTGGGCAAAGGCCGCCGAGAAATCGCCCTCGCGGTTGCGTGTGATGCCAACTTTGCGTCCGCTGTGGGCATCATAAACGCGGCAACTGGAGCGCATTTCTGAATTAGCAAGGGCTATAAACACTTCGCCGACTTCGTCAAAATCCGCGCGGTAAAACCAAGCGCGCCCACCGACGATTTTGGCTTTGGCGCGCTTTTTGGCGGCCGGAACGGGCTTATTGGCGGGGTCTTCGCGCTTGGGATCGAAATACAGCAGACGCTGGCAGGATTCGCACTCAATCGTCTTTCCCGAACGAACCTCGTTGTAAGTCTGCGGGCGAAGCAGGGTCTGGCAGCCCAGACATTTTTGGTCTCGAACCTCGGCAATGCCCGTGCCCCGGAACTTCATCACGCGCTCATAGTGGCGGATCAGATCCGGGTCGATTGCTCCCCGAATCGATTCCCGCTTCGCCGCCCAGTCAGCCAGTTGCTTTTGGTCCTGAGTAGTCCGTTCGCGAGCTTCGTTCTTTTCTTTCTCAACTTCGGCGGACTCTGCTTTGAGCTCGGCTTCCGCGATCTTCACTTTTTGCTCGCGTGATTCGACGTTGACCATCAGGTCAAGGATTTTGTCCTCGTTCGAGCGAATATCCTGCTCAGCGAACTGGATTTCGTGCATCAAAGCCTTGTATTGATCGTTGGTCTTGACCTCAAGTGACTGATCGCGATATTTGGTGATTTTTCCCTTCAGGTCCTGGATGGCGGTCTCGAACTTCCGGCGGTCGGCTTCATCGCCTTTGACGGCGGTCTTGGCGGCTTCGAGGGCGGCTTTATGGCCTGCCAGTTTTTGCTCAATCTCGGCGACACGCTTGGGCAGCGCCGCAATTTCTTCTTGCAGGCGGCGGATTTCCTTGTCCGCGTCCTGCAACTTCATCAGGTTTTCGATATCTGGAGACATGCAGAAAACTACTCAATCTTAGCACGGGCGGCAATTTCAGCGTCTGCCTCAATGACCCGAGGTGTAAACTGCTTTGTTTCGCCCAAGCGGCTTTCAAAGGGAGCTCCCTCGTGAAAATGCGAACCAATCTTGTAATGCTCCGCGCTTGCCTTCCGGTATTGCTGGGCTTTTCCGTGGCATGCAGTCTGATGACGTCTGCAATGGCGGAAACCAACCGCCGGAAGCCATTGACAATTGAAGCCATTTTTGCTCAGGGCGGCATTACCGGACGCGAACCAGAGAGCCTGGAGTGGAGTCCTGATAACTCGAAGCTGGCCTATATCTTGCGCGACGATTCCGGTGAACGCGGCGAACTGTGGTATGCCGACGCCGCGAGCGGACAAAAAAAACTCCTGATGAGTGAGGGAAAACTCTCTACCATGGCCCCGCCGCTGAGCACCATCAAGACCGAGCGCCAGAAGGAATGGATTACCCGCTATCACGTGGCGCCCTACAAATGGGCGCCCGACTCGCGCACTCTTCTGTTCAACGCTCAAGGCCAGTTATGGGTCTACTCGCTGGAAAAGGGCATCGGCGTTCAGCTGACGTCTGCGGCAGACCCCAGCGAAGATCCCAAATTTTCGCCGGACGGTGGGCGCGTTGCCTACGTGCGCAAACGCAATTTATTCGTTCGCGATATTGCGGAAAATTCGGAGAAGCAACTCACCAACGACAAGAGCGAGGACGTTTTAAACGGCGCCGTCGATTGGGTTTACGCCGAGGAACTGGATGTCCGCAGCAATTACTTCTGGTCGCCCAACGGCAAGCAAATTGTTTTTTTGCAAATGAACGAGGCCCGAGTGCCGGTCTACCCCATTACGAACTATCTGACGACGCGAGCCACGGTGGATCTACAGAAATATCCCAAGCCCGGCGATCCCAATCCCACTGTGCGCCTGGGGGTGGTTGAAAGCAAAGGCGGCAAAATACGGTGGATTTCCATTACGACCGAGGAGACTCCCTACATCCCGCGCTTCGGATGGGTGCGCGACGGTATTCTCTGGGTGGAAGTACTCAACCGCACCCAGGACACCATGGATCTCTATTTTCTGGAGGCGAATTCGGGCAAGTCGCACCTCGCGCTCCGCGAGCATTGCGAGAGCTGCTGGGTGAAGGTAAACGACAACTTTCAGGTGCTCAAGTCGGGCGACCGCTTTTTGTGGACAAGCTGGCGTACCGGAGACACACATTTGTATCTCTACAGCTTCAACAAGGAAAACCCCCTTGCAGCCGACGCCAGACTCGAAAAACAATTGACGAGCGGCGATTTCGAAGTACTGGGCGTGGAAGGTGTGGATGAAGGCGCAGGTACAGTCTATTTCTCGTGCAACAAAGATGATCCTCGGGAGCGACAACTGTATTCGGTGAAGCTGGATGGAACGGGTCTAAACCGGATTTCAAGAGAAGATGGCACGCACGAAGTAAAGTTTGCCGACGATGCGAAGCATTATTTGGATATCTATTCGGCGCTCATGATCCCGCCGCAGTTGTCCGTGTGCAGCACCAACGGCGTTTGCCAGAAGTTCTGGGAATCGCGCAGCGTCGACGAGTATGGGTTACTGCCTCCGAAGTTTCTGGAATTCAAAGCCGACGATGGGACCACGCTGTACGGCGAGTTGTTGCTTCCCGCCGCGGGAAGTGGAAATACGAAAATTCCTCTTATCGTCAACATCTACGGCGGCCCGGCCGCGCAGTTGGTTACCAATTCGTGGCTCGGAAAATGGGACGGCGCCTCCGGCCTCTTCCACGAACTTCTGGCCCAGAAGGGTTTTGCGGTCTTTACGTTGGACAACCGCGGCACACCAAATCGTGATCGCAAGTTCGAGACCGCGATCCGGCATCAGTTTGGTGCGGTGGAATTGCAAGACCAATTGAGCGCGCTGAATCAGCTTTTCCAGGAAGTACCGCAACTCGACCAGTCGCGTGTCGGTATTTGGGGATGGAGCAATGGCGGTTCGATGACGCTTTATGCCCTCACCCACTCGGATGCATTCAAGGCCGGTGTCTCCGTAGCCCCAGTCACAGACTGGCGCGACTACGATTCGATTTACACCGAGCGCTATATGGGTTTGCCCAAGGACAACCCAAAGCCGTATGAAGATACGCTGTCTAAAGCTGCTGCGAACTTAAATGGCGCGTTGCTGTTAGTACACGGCACAAACGATGACAACGTCCACTTTCAGAATAGCGTGCAGATGGTGGATGCCTTAATCAATGCGGGCAAACAATTTGACTTCATGATTTATCCCGGCAAGACCCACAGCATTTCCGGAACGACGGCCAAGTCACATCTGTTCCACATGATCGAAGACCACTTCGAGCAGGAGCTGCAACAGGCGCCATGAAGAAGCTGATCTTGGGAGATTTCGAACTCACGGCGGTGTCGGATGGCACTTACTTCCTCGATGGCGGCGGCTACTTCGGCGTTGTCCCCAAGGTTCTTTGGGAAAAGAAAGCTCCAGCGAACGAAAAGAACCTCGTGCCCACGGGACTGAATTCCGTCGTCGTTCGCACCCGCGAACAAACCATCCTGATCGAGACGGGAATCGGCAACAAGCTTTCCGAGAAGATGGCAAAACACTACGGGCAGCCCGCAAAACTCCTTCAGAACCTGGCGGCCGCAGGCATTGCGCCTGATGACATCGATATCGTCATCAACAGCCATTTGCACTTTGATCATTGTGGCTGGAACACGGTGCGGCAGGGCGACAAGTTTGTCGCGACTTTTTCCAAGGCGAAGTATTACGCTCAGCACGGTGAATGGGAGCATGCGCATCAGAATCAGCGCGACTCGCCGAGCTATCTCACCGAAAATTACGATCCGCTTGTCGAAAGCGGCCAAATGACGTTGCTGCGCGGCGATCAGCAAATTGTCCCCGGCGTTTCGGTGCAAGTCTATCCCGGTCACACCCGCGATATGCAGGCAATTTTCTTGCGGAGCGGAGGCGAAACCGCTTGTTACATTTCTGATTTGATCCCGACTTCGGCCCACATCGAACTCAATTGGGTCATGGCGTTTGACCTATACCCAGTGGAAACCATCGAAAGCCGCAAGCGCTATTACGCCGAAGCGCTACCAGGAAAATGGCTGACCATGTTTACCCATGATCCAGCAATTCCGTGGGCGTATTTAGAGAAGGACGAAAAAGGAAAGCTGGTGGCGCGAATACCTTGACCTTTCATGCTAGATGACTATAATGACCATAGTGGTCATTATGCCCCCAAAAAACGGTGAGCTATGAGCATGCAGGCCTGGACCGTTGCCGAAGCGAAAGCGAAGTTTAGCCAATTGGTGGAAAGGGCGAAATCGGAAGGCCCACAAACCATCACAAAAAACGGTCGCAAAGCCGCTGTCCTGGTAGCGGCCGAAGAATGGGAGCGTAAAACCAAGCGTGTAGGGAATCTGGCAGAGTTTCTTCTTGCCTCTCCGCTGCGCGGCAGCCATATTGAGGCTGCGCCTCCCAGGTTTCGCATCCGTAAGCCGGAACTATGAGCTTTCTCCTCGACACAAATGTCATCTCGGAACCATTGAAGCAGCATCCCAATAGCGCCGTCTTAACATGGCTAGCCGGCACGGATGAGGACCGGATTTTCCTAAGTGTGATTACGCTCATGGAACTACGTTATGGAGTAGAGCGACTTGATGCTGGAGGCAAACGAAGGCGTCTGGAGGACTGGCTGGTACACGACCTGACAGACCGTTTCGAGGGCCGCGTTCTCTCAATCAATGCAGAAGTCGCTGACGCAAGCGGAAGATTGGTGGCGGAAACAGAAGCCATAGGACGCCCGATCGAAACTCGCGATGCCCTGATCGCAGCCACATCAAGAATGTATGATCTGACGCTGGTCACGCGCAATACACGTGATTTTGAGTCGACGGTGAAAAACATCCTAAGTCCCTGGAAGTGAACTAAATAACCGCCGGAAGCACAGTGAGAAGCCTCGACTCAAAGAATTCCTCAACTCGGGCCAAAATTTCCGGTGCGCTCTTCGATTCATAAATCGCCTTGCGCAAACCCGCCCCGCCCGGAACGCCGTGCGTGAACCATGATGCGAACTGCTTCATCTTGCCTTCCGCGTCCGGAAAGCCTTCTTCGATCAGCATGGCAAAATACGTTCGGATCATCTGATAGCGATCAGCTTCCGTCGGCTGGTCATAACGATTGTCGCCTGAGGGAGCAGGAACATCCGTCGCATAATATCCGCAAAATTGCGCAATCTGACGGAAAATCCAGGGATTTGCTGGTGCAGTTCGCCCAATCATCACTGCGTCGCATCCGGTTTGCGCGACCATGGCGCACGCGTCTTCCGGCGTGCGAATGTCGCCGTTCCCAATCACGGGAATTTTCACCGCATCTTTGACCGCGGCGATCCAATCCCATCGCGCATTACCGCTATAACCCTGCTCGCGAGTACGTGCATGGAGCGCAACGGCGGCCAAGCCGCAATTTTCGGCCATCTTCGCCAGTTCAACGCAGACGATTTCTTCATCGCTCCAACCGGCACGAAATTTGACCGTAAACGGAATCGTCACGGCTTCGCGCACCGCTTCGAAAATCTTCCCGATCGCCGGCAGATCGCGCAATAAGCCAGATCCGCCATTGCACTTCACGACTTTTTTCGCCGGACAGCCCAGGTTCAAGTCCACAATGTCGAAGCCGAGGCCCTCCACCATCTTCGCGGCCTCGGCCATCACCTCGGGATTGCTGCCGAAAAGCTGTGCCGAAATCGGGTGTTCATCTTCGTAAAAATGCAGGTAGCGCTTGGCTTTCTTGTCTTTCGCGCGAAGCACGCCATCCGCCGAGGTGAACTCCGTCATGATGAGCCCGCATCCCCCGAGATTCCGGATAAACCGACGAAACACCGTGTCGGTGACGCCGGCCATAGGCGCAAGCACGGTGGCGGGAGAAATATCCACCTTCCCGATACGCAGTAATGCCGGTACGCCCATATCCGTCGGTAACGGGACATCGGCAACTACTGGCACCGGAGTTGAGAAGTACTTGCGCATAGCTCTTTTATTGTAGCTTCGAGCGGCAGAAAACAAAGGAAAAGCCTCTCTTTCGAGAGGCTTTGAGTCATGACCCTCGGAAAGCTTACTTCTTCGCTGGCTCAGCCTTCGCCGGTTCGGCTTTGGCGTACTTGCGGCGGAAGCGCTCCACGCGACCCGCGGTGTCCATGAGCTTCTGCTTGCCGGTAAAGAACGGGTGGCAGGCGGAGCAAATTTCCACGTGGATATCGCCCTTATGGGTCGACCGGGTCGAAAAGTTGTTGCCGCACGCGCACAGCACGCGGATTTCGTTATATGCGGGATGAATAGCTGCTTTCATGATTGTTTGCCTCGTTTCGAGCGAATATAGATTCTAACGGAATCGATAAAGATTCAGCAAACCGCAACCCCTCTTAATTCCTCGAGAATCCGCTTGACAAAGACCTTTTATATGTCATTATTGATACTGTCATGTTTGACTTAATAATTCTAGCCACTCTATTTGACGGCCCCAAGCACGGCTATCAGCTCAAACACGAAGCGGGATTCATTCTCGGGCAAGACGACCTGCACAACAATCTGGTTTATCCGCTACTCAAGAAATTCGCCGCTCAGGGTTTAGTCATTAAGAAAGCCACACCCGGCGAGCGCGGCCAGACACGGCAGCAATACGCCATTACTGCGCGAGGCAAGGCGATGCTCATTCGGCGGTTGAACGAATTTGGTGAGGGTGAAGCTAAATCGTTCGAGGCTTTCATCGTCCGGGCGGGGATGTTTGAACTGCTAACCGAGACAGACCGCGAGCGGATCATTACTGCGCGCGAAGAGCACCTTCGTCGTCGCTCAAGTGCACTTCAGACCTTACAAGGGAAAATGGACCTAGGCGTTTATGGCAGCCAAGTTGTCACATTTCTTAGGGAAAGAATTGAATCAGAACTCGGCTGGATCCGGCGTCTGCGCCGGCTGGCACAATCGGAGGCGTAAAGCGATGTTTTCTCCAACACTGTCGCTACACCAAATTGAGATGATCCCTTGGTACGTATTCGGGGCGTTTTGGCTGCTGACTGCATTTCGGGTGAAACCCACTAAATCCATCGAGCCGGCAGCGGCGCGCATGTTTACGGCCGCGTTACTCGTGGCCGCGTTTTATCTGCTATTTACGCGCGAATTGCCTTTCCCCTGGCTGAATCAAAGATTTATCCCTGCGGCCCTACCCATCCCCGAGATTGGTGTGGCAATGACCTACATCGGCGCCGCCATCGCCATCTGGGCGCGCGTGGTGCTCGGTTCGAACTGGAGTGCGCGCGTCATGGTGAAGGAGGGTCACGAACTTATACGCTCAGGGCCCTACGCTTACGTGCGCCATCCCATATATACGGGATTGCTCTTGGCCATCGCTGGCACGGCGTTAATCATCGGAGAGTGGCGCGGAGTTGTCGCGATCGCGATTGTCACGGTGGCGCACTCCTTGAAAGCAAAGCGGGAAGAAGAAACTATGATTTCTGAATTCGGCGAGAAGTACCAGCAATACCGCAAGCATACCGGTTTCTTATTTCCCGGCCTTTAAACAGAAAATAATAAACGGCAGGGCCGACCCCCTGCCGTTTTAGCCTTCAACGAACTTATTTGCCGCGGTTTACGGCTTTTTTCAGATCGGCGCCAGGAGTGAATTTGGCCACCCGGCGTGCGGCAATCTTGATTGTGGCTCCGGTTTGCGGGTTGCGGCCGTTGCGGGCCTTTCTTTGGGAAATGGAGAACGTGCCAAAACCAATAAGCGCGACACGGTCCCCCTTCTTCAGGGCAGAGGTAATGCTATCCACGGCAGTGTCAATGGCGCTAGAAGCTTGCGTCTTGCTGATGCCGCTCCCTGCTGCGATTCGGTCAATCAAATCAGCTTTGTTCATCTTTTCTCCTCGCAGGTCTCGTGATCCAACAGCGTGAGATAGCAGCTTAATTTGTTGGTGGAAACCTCGCGGCATTATTAAGCTACTGTGCGAGAAGAAAGTCAACTGTGGAAATCCGCGCCCCATGCCTTGTTTGGTGCGCGGCACCCAAAAAGGACACGTCCTGCCATCTGGAATGGACTAATCCGGGACTAGCCCCGAAAGCCTTCAGTGCACCGCGAGACCGCCAGGTTATCCTCTGCTCTCCACAGCACAACCTGCAAATCCACAAGATGTGCACTGGTCGTCACCTTCCATCGCTTGCATGATTCATGCTCAAGGTTCAAAGTGGGAATGAAGGTCACACAGGACGATGATCAAAGATTTTCCCGCGCCCAAGGAATTAGGCGTTTGCTTAATCTGCAATGGTACCGGATGGAAAACGGCCGGAGACAACCGCGTTACCCGTTGTGATTGCCGCGTGCAAGCTCGTTCGCAAATGCTGCTGGCTTCTGCGAGGATCCCCAAACGCTACGAACATTGCGAGCTCTCCAATTTTGAATTCGATGGGCCACATCGCGATCTGGCAGTCGCGCGACTGGCTGCGTGCCGATTTGTGGAAGAGTATCCCTTGGATAGGACCGGCCTGCTGCTTACCGGCAGTATCGGCGTGGGCAAAACGCACTTAGCCGTCGGGGTCGTTCGCGAACTCATTTTAAGCAAGGGCGTTGCCTGCCTCTTCTACGATTACCGCGATTTGTTGAAGCAAATCCAGAATTCCTACAATAATTCCGTACAGACGACGGAACTGGCGGTGTTGCGGCCGGTCTTCGATGCAGAAGTCCTGGTTCTCGACGAACTGGGCGCCGTCAAACCGACAGAGTGGGTGTGGGACACCGTGAGCCTGATTTTGAATACCCGCTATAACGACGACCGCACGACCATTATCACTACCAATTTTGACGACAAGCCGGCTGCGGCTGTCGCGGGTCCTCGCGGAGCTACGCGCGAAGAAAGCCTCGGCGACCGCATTGGAGAGCGCATGCGCTCCCGTTTGCATGAAATGTGCCGCATCGTCCGCATGGACGGCCAGGATTTCCGGCAAACCTTGCGCAGCGCCAGTTTCCGCTGAAAACTCTGGCACGTTTAACTGTCTTGCCATCTTGAGCGAATGGATGGGTCGCTTGCGATCTATTCAGACAGTCGAAAGACCTGCTGTTTGCTCTTTGGGTGGCGCAGTACTGTAGCACTGCATTAAGCTCGCGATAAAAATCGCTGCTTTAGCCGCCGGAGGTCACCCCCTCACCACTCGCTCCGCCCTGCCCGGACTACTAGAATTAACTTGTGCTTGCGCACTCGCTCGAATTCACGCCCGACCGTGACAAAGAAATCTTCGCCGCCGTCCCCGCTGCGTCAGCCGTATTCCTGCTGCGTGGCGCAGATGTCTCCAGCGAACCCTACGTCAGCAAAACCTCGAACCTGCGTCGCCGCTTGCAGCGCCTTCTTGGCGCACCAACCGAACGCACCAAGCGTCTCAATCTTCGTCAGCAGGTTCGCCACATCGAATACTCCCCAACCGGCTCCGACTTCGAGTCCGGCTTCCTGCTTTATAAAACACTTCGCGAAATATTCCCGGCAGAATACGCCGAGCGCCTGCGTTTTCGTTTTCCGCCTCTGGTTAAGCTGCACCTGGAAAATCCCTACCCCCGCGCTTCCGTCACTACGCGCCTGGGCAAGCTTGGTGGGGCTTCGGTTTATTACGGGCCATTTCCTTCGCGCGCCTTTGCCGAGCAGTTCGCCAGCGATTCTCTTGATTTTTTCAAGATGCGCCGCTGCGTGGATGATCTTCACCCCGATCCGCAATTTCCCGGCTGCATCTATTCCGAGATGAAAATGTGCCTCGCGCCTTGCTTCAAGGGCTGCACGGACGAGGAATACGCGCAGGAAGTAGGGCGCGTGCGGAACTACTTCGATTCCGCGGGCGAATCGCTCGTGCGTGAAATCTGTTCCGCGCGCGACTTGGCCTCTTCCAGCCTCGACTTCGAAAATGCCGCGGCTCTTCACGCTCGCATCGAGAAGCTCAAAATCGTGCGAGGGCGACTGCCGGAGATCTTCCAGCGCATTGATCGTCTGCACGGCCTTATCGTCCAGCCCAGCGCCAATCCTGGATGCGTCGCATTTTTTCGTGTGCGCTCCGCTTTTATCTCCAACCCAATCGATTTTGCCATTCAGCCCGCGGAACACACCAAGTCGCAGTCCAGGCAAGTTCGATCGATGGAGTCGCGCATTCAAGCCACGTTGCAAGACTCTCCACCCGCTCAGCCGAAGAATGCTCTCGAGACCTCCGAACATTTGGCGATCCTCTCGCGTTGGTACTTCCGCAGCCGCCGGGTGGGTGAAATATTCCTCGAAGACTCGAATGGCGAACTCCCCCTGCGCCGAGTCGTGCGAGGCGTCGCGCGTGTCTACAGAGGAGAAAAAATCGACGACCCAGCGCCGGAGGCTCTCGATACGCAAGCAACCCCGCCGAATCCAAAATAGACAGTTCCTGATAATTTTCTCTGCGTTCCTCTGCGGTAAATGCCCTCTCACGCGCAATTCTCCTGGGCCATTCGCTCGCTAACCTCACGCATCGCCGGCCGTTTTCTGAAAACCGCGCGCACATTCTCCCTCCAGCGTTCATCGATCCCAACCAGCACCCATTCGATCGCTGGAGAAAAATACCGCAGCACCGCATCTGTCGAAGGATGGATTCTTAACGCGGGTGCAACCAGGAACAACAATGGCTTTTCGGCAGCAAGCTCTATCCCGGGAAAATAGCCCGCGCGCTGGAACTCTCCACGCGCATGGTGCCATTCCACGCGCGCCCAATAATCCAGACCTTGCAATGGCAGGTTGATGTCTTCATCGGCTTTCAATTCAACGACTGCCAAACGCCGGTCATGGGTAACTGTGAGTACGTCCATCATCGCCCGGTCTGACGCCGCGAACGCCGGCACTTGCGCATAAACGTGCGTTGCATCCAGGCGATCATCGATTGCGGAAACATTCTTCGCCACCAGTGATTCCAGCCAACGCTCAGGATGCAGTCGCCAGAGCATATGATCGCGCGGCCCGTCAGCATGTCTTACCTCGCCGATGCTTCGGAGGAATCTCGCAAACGATGCGTAGTTCGAATCAGCGAGCGCTTGCTGCTCCGCCCCAAGACCAAACACGATTTCAGGCGTGCTCCGCAAAGACACCGCATCGTGGCAGACTTGCGCCCTGCCGAATTCAAGTCCATGGCAGCGAAAGGCGATTTCAGCTGGTGAGAGAACGGCGATCTCTGTTTCGGGCAGTACGTCGCGGACCTGTTGAATCGCGGTTGCGAAACGTTGGCTCACGGCGTCTTCATCCGTCGCGTGGACCAGGCGCGTCGCAATATTTCCGCGATCGTACACATCGATTCTCGTGGCGCTGCCATCTGCCTCGTTGTACTCAAATAGCTGCCACTTGGCCGCCTCTGAATTCAACTGGGACATCCGCTCCCGAACCATTCCCGACGTTCCTGCGGGCAAAAAGAGCTTCAATCCTTCCACCACATGCTTACCAAAGGCGGATGCGCGGCAAGCATCCAGCCACAAAATGCCAAACGTCACCGACGCATCGATCGAGCCCTGCGACTCCTGCTCGTTCACCCCGAGGACCGCGAACGCCGATTGCCCCTGTCGAAGGAGCGCTCGCGCATATATCGGGCTGAAGGATTGTTCGAGATCCATTGCAGTGCTGGCGCGTGTAATGGCGAACCCCGGGTAGCGGCGCTCCAGAAAGCATTGCAATTTGCGCAGATACGTGATGCGGGCAAGGCGCCGCGCACTCGAGCTTCGGCGATCGCGCTCGCGGCAAATTTCGAGCTTGTTCGGTTTGGACTGTCCCATGCGTTGAACGGCGAGATGCAAGGTTTCATTCTTCACCTCCGCCTCGAGCACACGCCGCACGACATTGCGCTCTGTAGACCACAGGTGGAGCAGGCACTTGTTATGCTCGCCTGAGATGTTGTATTTTGCTTCGGCCAGGTCGAAAGCTACCGCGCCATTCTCAATCACGACCGCGGTACGCGACCCAGCCAGGAACTCGGCGACTTCTCGGATTAGGGATTCCGGGGACATGGAGTAATTCTGTCAACCCAGCGTCTTACTGTCTGTGACGAGTGAACATCGGCTTTTCCCGAATCGGGAAACTAAAGGCCTCTATGGGATAATTGATTGATTCCTAAGAGTCAATTCGGCCTGTGGGGCATCTAAAGACTGTGGAAAACTCTAAATTTTTCTTTCAGCATTACGGCCTCACTCAAAACGATTTGGAGCGTTATTTAGCCGCCGCGCTTTCTGCCGGGGGCGACTACGCTGACCTGTACTTCGAATACCTCAGTTCGACTTCGCTAAGCGTGGATGAATCCATGGTGAAGTCGGCCTCGCAGGGGATTTCTGCGGGCTGCGGCGTGCGCGTAATCTCAGGCGAACGAACGGGTTACGCCTATACTGACGATCTTTCGTCGGAGCGAATCCTGCACGCCGCGCGCACGGCGGCGCTGATCGCGAGTGGCCCCGCGAAAACGCCCGTGGTCGGATTCCAGGAAAAGCCAGCACGTAGCTTGTATCCCATCACTTTGCCGTCGGTGGACGCGGAAATAACGGCAAAAGTTGAGCTTGTCATGCGTGCGGACTCTGCGGCCCGTGCTTTCGATCCGCGAATCAAGGAGGTGCGCGCCAGCTACTCCGATGAGTTGCGCAACATTCTCGTCGTTGGCTCAGACGGAACATATGCCGAAGATTCACAACCACTTGCGCGCATGAACGTCTCCTGCATTGCAAAGACCGAGGGCAATTCCGCTCGCGGCAGCTCAGGCGGCGGCGGACGCGTGGCGCTCGATTTCTTTTTTGGCGAGAAGACGCCAGAGTTTTTTGCAAAAGAAGCAGCGCGGCAGGCGATTTTGCAGCTTGACGCCCGCGAAGCTCCGGCCGGCGACATGGAAGTCGTGCTCGGTCCGGGATGGCCCGGGGTGTTGCTGCATGAGGCTGTCGGACATGGACTTGAGGCCGATTTCAACCGCAAACAGACTTCGGCATTTGCCGGCTTGGTTGGCAAACGCGTGGCCAGCGAAAAGTGCACCGTGGTGGATAATGGCACCATGCCCTGGCGCCGCGGATCTTTAAACGTCGATGACGAAGGCCAACCCACACAAAGCACAACGCTTATCGAAAACGGGATTCTTAAGGGATATATCAGCGACAAGCTCTCGGCGCGGCTGATGGGCATTGCCGACACGGGAAATGGTCGGCGCGAAAGCTATGAACACATCCCTATGCCGCGCATGACCAATACTTACATGCTGCCCGGCGATGACGACCCGGAAGATATCGTGCGCTCGGTGAAGCATGGCATCTATGCCGTGAACTTTGGCGGTGGGCAAGTGGACATCACCAACGGCAAGTTCGTTTTCTCTGCGTCAGAGGCTTACCTGATCGAAGATGGAAAGATTACGGCCCCGATCAAAGGCGCGACTCTCATCGGCAACGGCCCAGATGTGCTGACGCGGGTTTCGATGGTGGGCAATGATCTGAAGCTTGATGAAGGCGTAGGCACTTGCGGCAAAGATGGTCAGGCGGTTCCGGTGGGTGTGGGCATCCCGACGATTAAAGTTGACCGACTGACTGTTGGCGGCACCGCGCGCAAAGATCCCGGCGGGTTCATGCAGTAGGCTTTTAGCGTGCTCCTAATTTTACGGTCTTACAACGCCCGTGCCGCCACGCCCTGCGTCTTGAGCATCTCTACGGCTTTCTTATCAAACGAAACAAACGTCTCTGCGCCAAGCCAGCGGCCTTCGTAGGCAATGGCGCCATCGGCGAAATCGCCGCCTCCGTCTAGCATGGCCAATCCCGCTTCGACCGCGGGCCGGTTTATCTCCACGTTTTCGGCAGCTACAAGCTTACGAATGGCGTTGCTTGTGTCCGCAGCTTTGAAACCGTAAACACTGCGTGCTACCCATACGAACTCGCAAAGTGACGGCACTGCGATGGCCACCATTTCCGCCCGGCCCATCAGCCTGATCGCGGCTTCGGCCTGCTCCGGGTCGTCGCGTACGGCGGCTCGTATAAGAACGTTCGTGTCTACCGCGACCCTCATTTCTTGCCTGCCCAGCCGCGCGCAGTCGCCTCGTTAATTTCTTCAATGGTTGCGACTTTTTTCGTCTTGCCGGCAAGTATGCCGAAAAAGTCATGAATCTTGCCGGATGATTGGGCTGCGCGAATAATACCCTTCCCGTCCGGGAGCAAATCCAGCTCGATTTTTCCGCCCGGCTTGACACCGAGGTGCTGCATAACTTTTTTCCGAAAAGTCACTTGCCCGCGTGTAGTTACGGTCAATGTCGTCATAGTCAAACCCTGCCTTGCATTGTAATGCAAAAATGCATTACAATCAACATACATTTCGAGGGGATTCGGCCTGCACTTAGTTCTCCGCAACCAAGTAGAGCATCTAATGAAAAACGCCCGTATTTATCTGAAATAATAGGACTTTATGCCATCGACTGAACTGGAAACTCGAAATGCGCAACTTGCAACTGACCTGAAAGAACTTGCTCAAGACGTTGTCCGCCGTACTATGAAAGGCGGCGCATCGGCTGCGGAGTGCGTCATCCGCGAGGGCGACGAGTTTTCCACACTTGTGCGCCTCGGACAAGTGGAAACGCTGAAGCAGTCCGGCTCCAGGGCCATCGGCATTCGCGTGTTCAACGGACAACGCGCCGCCAGCACCTATTCGAGCGATTTTTCGCGCGAAGGGCTCGATCGCATGATCAAATCGGCGATTGAGCTTTCGAAAATCACTTCGGAAGACCCCTTCGCTGGAATCCCAGAGGCTTCGCAGCTTGGTTCCCTCCCCGGCGACCTTGATCTTTATTATCCCGATGTTTACTCCCTATCTGGCGAAGAGCGCATTAGCTATGCCCGCCGCGCCGAGAAAGCCGCGCTTGATTATGACCCGCGCATCAAGAACTCTGACGGCGGTTCGTTTGATGCCGCCACCGGCCACAAAATCATGGCCAACTCGCATGGATTTGTCGGCGAGTACCGGCGGTCTTATTGTTCAATTTCTGCCGTGCCCATCGCACAGACCGAAGACGGAGCGATGCAGCGCGATTATTGGTTCTCGGTTTCGCGCAATTTGAGCAAACTGGAATCGCCGGAGCATGTGGGAACTGTCGCCGCACAGCGAACCATTCGCCGTCTCGGTGCGAAGCGTGGCAAAACGAAAAAAGTGCCGGTCGTCTTTGATCCGATGGTTTCGACGTCGATTCTTGAACATATTTTCGAAGGCATCAATGGCGACTCGGTATATCGCGGCGCGTCTTTTCTTGCAGGCAAACTCGGGCAAAAGATTGCAGGTGAAGGCGTTACGGTCGTTGACGACGGAACCATCGTCGGGGGATTTGGAACCAGCCCCTTCGATGGCGAAGGCATTCCGACGCGGCGAACGGTGGTAGTTGAGAATGGCGTGCTGAATTCTTATCTGCTGAATACCTACACGGCAAAGAAGCTCGGGCTTCAAACCACGGCCAATGCTTCACGTGGCCTGGCAGGAACGCCGGGCATTGGGCCGGGAAATTTCTTTATCCAGCCGGGAAAGAAGACTCCGCAGGAAATTATTGCGGCAATCCCCGATGGGCTTTATGTCACTGAATTTCTGGGGCACGGCGCGAACCTAGTGACGGGAGATTATTCGCGTGGGGCTTCGGGATTATGGATTTCGGGTGGCGAACTTGCCTATCCCGTGGAAGAGATCACGGTCGCTGGAAATTTGAAAGAGATGTTCTTCAACATCAGCGAGATTGGCAGCGATCTCGAATTCCGCGGGTCGGTTGCCTGCCCGACCATTCGCTTGGATGGATTAATCGTTGGCGGAGAATAAAGGCCTTCACCACAGAGACACAGAGTTCGCAGAGAAATACTCAACAATTTTCCTGGATTTTTCGTGGATTTGCTCCGTGCCTCTGTGCCACTGTGTTGCAATCGCAGTAGACTCTTCTCATGGATGAACCCACACTTTCGCCGCTCAGCACGCCAGAGCGTGAATCGAATTTGCTGCCGATTGTTTTGGGAGTCGGGTTCGTCTTAATTGTTGTGGGCGTAATCGTTTTTTTCTTGCGGTCTCATCCAAAAGCGGCGGCGGTGATTAATCCCTACGCCACGAACGTAAAGATCTCCGATATCAAAATGAGCACCTCGCAGAACTTCGTGGGAGCAACGGTCACATATATTGACGGTCTGGTCACTAACTCCGGCAATAAGACGCTGACGCGGGCGGTGGTGCACATTGTGTTTCGCGATTCCATGGGGCAAGTGACGCAGGCCGACGATCTGCCATTGCGCGCGTTGCAGACGACTGGACCTTACCCCGACGTGGTCGATCTGCCTGCGCTTGCGCCCGGGCAGAGCCAGGGATTTCGCCTCACCTTCGAGCATGTCAGCGCCGAGTGGAACCAGGCGTACCCGGAAATTCAGGTCACCGATTTGACCGCCAAGTAGGACCCTATGCCAGAAATAAAAACCGTTCGCCTGACTGAAACCGTAAAAGCTGGAGGATGCGCATCGAAGCTGAGCCCGGCGATTCTCGACAAAATTCTGCCGAAGTTGCCGCGGCAGACTGACCCGAATGTGCTGGTCGGATTCGATCACGCCGACGACGCCGGAGTTTACAAGCTCAGCGATGAGCTCGCACTGGTGCAGACGGTCGATTTCTTCACGCCCATGGTGGATGACCCTTTTACTTTTGGACAGATCGCCGCGACGAATTCATTAAGCGATATCTATGCGATGGGCGGGCGGCCGATTACGGCGCTCGCACATGTTTGCTTCCCCGGGGCTGGCGACACGGACATCCTCGAGCAGATTTTGCAGGGCGGATTGTCGAAGATGATCGAAGCTGGGTGCTCGGTGGTTGGCGGGCACAGCGTCCGCGATGACGAAACGAAGTTCGGCTACTCGGTGACGGGACTTATCAACCCGCATAGAGTGCTGGCGAATAATGGAGCGAGGGTTGGCGACCGACTGCTCTTTACCAAAGCCCTCGGCACAGGCGTGATTACGACTGCGCTAAAAAAAGGCGAGGCCAAGCAGAGCTGGATTGATGGCGCGATCAAGTCCATGACAACGCTGAATAGAAAAGCCGCCGAAGTGATTGCGCCATTTGTAGGGGCAGGCGTCCCCACCTGCCCGGCGGAGCGAGGCTCCGCAGCAGCTCCTGGCGTTCATAGCATGACGGACATCACGGGCTTTGGCCTGATCGCTCACGCCCGCGAGATTGCGCTGGCATCGACGGTTTCGATGCGCTTGTTTGTAGATAAAATCCCTGTGCTCGATGGCGCGCTGGAATGCATTCGCGCGGGACATGTTCCGGCCGGATTGAAAGCCAATCGCGAGTTCGCCGAGTGTGTCGTCGAATATGAAGGCGACATTAGCGGAGAGATGCAGGCGATCTTGTTCGATCCGCAGACCGCAGGAGGGTTGCTGATTTCGGTGGATGAAAAATCGGCGCCGCAGTTGGCGCGAGCGTTGAATGAAGCGGGGATTCCCGCGGTTGAAATTGGGGAAGTGCTGCCGTACGGCAAGCCGCTGATTACCGTTAGCTGACCAATTCCCAAATCCTGGCGAGATGATGGTCGTCGTGCTCGGCGACGAAGAAGAGATGATCCACCAGCCGCATGGGCTGCTTCAGCCGGGGATGCAACAGCGTCCGTCCGAAGAAATCCGGCGGCAATTCTCCTACGCGGTCAGCCAGCTTCATTCGCGCCCGGCGAAAATTCGACAGAATTTCATCCAACGGCTGCGCATTGAAGTTAGCTTCGTCAGTTCGGCGATTGGTCAGGTCAGCGACGCTCAGCGATTCGCTGCCACGCACGAAATCTTCCACGCGGGCCAGCCATAGAGTTTCGAGATCCAGTAGATGGCCGGCATGCTCCTGCGGTGACCATTTACCATCCGGCTTAGCGATCAAGCGTTCGCGAGAGCTGTTTTGTAGCAACTCTTCCAAATGAGCCGGCGTGCCGCGAAGTCGCACGGCAATGTTGGGATATTGCTCGACAGGAAAAGCAAACTCAAATTTGCGCTCGTACCAACTGGGGATCGCGGTCATCAGTTGAGTGGATGATGGGAAATCACGAACGACTCGCAAATTTTAGGCGAGTCTTCCCGGCGCGTAATAATCGGCGCGGCTGGGTTCAATCTTGCGGCCCTCGCGGTTAAAGATGGCAAAATGGGCAAGGCCAAAACGTTGCAATCCGAATTGCAAAGAAGTTGCCAGCACACCGAATCCATATTTCACGCTGCGGCGGAAGTTGATGGAAGAAGCCTCTTCGAAATAGCGCGTTGGGCAGGAAACTTCGCCGATGCGGAACCCGAAGTAGGCGCACTGGGCCAGCATCTGATTGTCGAAGACGAAGTCATCGGAATTTTCGAGCAGCGGAAGTTCAGTGAGCGCGCGGCGGCTGAAGGCGCGATAGCCGGTGTGGTACTCCGACAATTTAATCCCCAGAAATAAATTTTCGAATGCGGTCAGAAAGCGGTTGGCGATGTACTTCCAGATGGGCATGCCGCCGCGTAGCGCGCCTCCGCCGATGATGCGCGAGCCGAGGACCACATCATAGACGTCGTAGGCGACCATGCTGGCCATCGCGGTCACCAGCAGCGGCGTGTATTGGTAGTCGGGGTGCACCATGATGACGACATCAGCCCCGGCGGCGAGAGCTTCGCGGTAGCAGGTCTGCTGGTTGCGCCCGTAGCCGTAGTTGCGATCGTGGACGAATGCGCGCAAGCCAAGCCGGGCGGCTTCTTCCAGCGTGCGGTCGGTACTGTGGTCGTCCACGAGGATGGTGATGTCCACCAGGTCGGGCAGTTCGCGCACCGTGGCCGCAAGCGTTTTCTCCGCGTTGTAGGCGGGCAAGACCACCGCGATGCGCTTGCCGTTGATCATGGGGCTTGTGTGTATTTGAACATATCGAGGGCAGCAAATGCGAGGAATGCCGTCGAGCTTCGCTTGACCCGGCAGGTGGGGACACCTGCCGCTACACAAGCGTTAGAGTGCAATGAGCGGAACCGCGAGCAGGGCAGCGATCATGCCCACAACTCGCCAGCGGGTGAAGTGTTCGTGCAGAACGATGCGTGCCAGGAGCACCGTAACAACCGGATAAAGCGAACTGAGTACAACGGTCGAGTCGAGCCTTCCAGATTGCGCCGCGAGAATGTAGCAAACGCTGCCGGTGACGTCGATACATCCGGCGAGAATACCGATTTTCACGCCCCAGCCATTCATCGGTCTGAAGCTGCGCGAGAGCAAAACAATGATGGAAGTAATGATGAAAGATGCAGCCACGCGCCAGGGCCGCAATCCAAAAAGCAGAGCCGGGACCGGCTTGGCGGGTGCACAAGTAATACCCAGCAAATCCGGCACCCGCGATAAGGGCCATGCCAATGCCTTTTGGACGCTGACCATCCTCGGTGCGAGATACGAGCCAGATGCCAATGGCTGCGAGAAGAAACCCAGATGCAGGAGCAATGCCTGGGAAACCTTCATGCGTCACGCCGATGGCTACGGGAATCGCAGCTGAGAAAACCGCCGCAACCGGCGCGGTCAATCCCATGTTTCCAGAGGAGAGCGATTTGTAGAACAACGCCAACGCGCCGCCGCCGCTCAATCCGGCAGCGCAAGACCAAATCACAGCATGATTCGACGGGAAAACGGCATGGGTCCCAAATGCGCACATCAACATAAACGTCGTTCCGGCGGCGTGGGCGATTGTGGTCAGCAGCAGGGCATTCGTACGGCGGGCGCCATATCCGCCGAGAAAATCGCTTGTGCCCCAGGTGCAGACCGCACCGAGGCTAAACAGCGCCGGAATGAGCGTCGTGGGAAGAGCCATAAATTTGCCCGAAGATTCAGCGTAGCACGAGAAATGGGCGTCAGTGCGCGACGGGAGAAGCATCGAGCAAATTAAGAAATTGCAATTTTTTCTCGGCAGGAAGAAAAGACGCTTCAAAGGAATTACGCGCAAGTTCGCGCA
This sequence comes from Terriglobia bacterium, assembly GCA_963702965.1. Lineage (GTDB taxonomy): Bacteria > Acidobacteriota > Terriglobia > Terriglobales > Acidobacteriaceae > JAJPHW01. The sequence goes on along the minus strand of OY969776.1, from coordinate 537,207 downwards.
GATGCTCGTCGGTAAATCCGAAATTGTCTTGCGCGATTTGATATTCGTTGAGCAGCGAAGTCCCAAACATCGCCGGGTCGTCGCTGTTGAGGTTGATCATGACGCCATGATCGAAGTATTCACGAACGGGATGTTCCGCCAATGACTTGCACACTCCCGTGCGCAGATTGCTGGTGATGCAGATCTCGACGGGAATCTGACGCTGAGCAAGCTCTTCGACAAGTTCTGCATCTTGAATAGCAGTTAACCCGTGGCCGATGCGCTCGGTATGAAGATTGAGGGCGCCCCAAACAGAATCGGGCCCGGCGGTTTCTCCGGCATGAGCGGTAAGGCGCAAACCGTTTGATTCAGCAAAGGCATAGGCTTCGCGAAAGAGCTCGGGTGGCGCTTTGAGTTCATCTCCACCAATGCCGATGCCAATCACTTGCCGATCGCGATAACGAATGGCGAGCTCAAAGACTTTTCTCGCATCGTCGGGACCAAACTGGCGCACGGCATCGAATATCCATAACAGCGATACGCCGAAATCCTTCTCCCCACGTGCACGGCCACGGTCAAGTCCCTCGAAAATTGCGCCGAAGTCCTGTTTGCGCCACAGGCATACGCCGACCGAAACATACACTTCGGCGTGCAAGACATTTTCTTCTTTCAAGCGGCGCATGAGTTCGTACGTGATGAGCTCGTAATCTTCGGCTGTGCGCAGGTCCTCGGTTACAGCCTTAAACGCCATGAGGAAGCTGGTGAAATCGGTGTAGGTGTAAAGCGCTTCCACATCTTTCAGCGAACTCGATATACCGTGATGGCGTTTGAGCTCAAGCAGTGTGTGCGGTTCGATGGAGCCTTCAAGGTGAAGATGCAGTTCGGCCTTGGGCAACGAAAGAAGAAACTGGCTGAGCCGCTTTGGAGGAACATCACTCACGAGATTATGGTAACGGATGGAGGAGGGATTTGTTATCCGAAACTTGGCGGACAAAAACGTCCGCTTAGACGTTCATTCTCTACGCGTTCTTCGCAAACTCGCTGTGGTGGCGGCTGTAAAGAGCGTAGATACACAAGCCAAGAACAAGCCACACCACGAACCGAATCCAAGTGATGACGGTGAGGCCGGTCATCAATCCGCCGCAAAGAATAATGGAAATCAGCGGAAACCATGGTACGAGCGGAACTTTAAATCCGCGCTTGCGGTCGGGCTGGCGGCGACGAAGAATAATCACTCCCAGCGAAACTAGGACAAAAGCGAAAAGCGTCCCGATATTAGAGAGATCGGCAGCATCGCCAATATCCACCACGCCGGCAGGAATTCCTACGGCGAAGCAGGCGATCCAGGTGGACCAGTGCGGAGTTTTGAATTTAGGATGCACAGCGCTGAAGAGCTTGGGCAACAGGCCATCACGCGACATCGCAAACCAGATGCGGGCTTGGCCATATTGAAAGACGAGAATCGAAGAAATCATCCCCATCAATGCGCCCAACACGATGACCGAGCGGAAGAACGGATGAGCCCCCAGCACTTTCAAAGCATAAGCGACCGGCGCATCGGCGGCGGGCCCTGAAGCGAAAGTCGTGTACTTCATCATGCCAAGCAGCACGATGGCAACGCCGATATACAAGATCGTACAAACCACAAGCGACGCAATGATGCCGAAAGGCAAATCTTTCTGGGGATTGCCGCACTCCTCGGCCGCGGTCGAAACCGAATCGAAGCCGATATAGGTGAAGAAGACAATCGCTCCACCGGTGACAATCCCGGCAAAGCCTGACGGCGCAAAGGGCTGCCAGTTGTTGGGATTGACCAACATTCCGCCGACAACCAGAAATGTCAAAATAGCGCCGATTTTGATCAGCACCATGATGTTGTTGGCTTCAGCCGACTCGCGCACTCCGCGCACCAAAAGCACAGTGAGCACAAAAACAATCAGAAATCCGGGCAGATTGAAATATGCTCCGGTCCAATGGCCGCCGGCAAAAACAGGAGTTGACCATTTGTCCGGCAAATTGATACCGAAAGCGGCTAATTGCGCTTTCGAATACCCGCTGAAGCCGACGGCAACAGCGACGTTGCTAACGACGTATTCGAGAATTAAGTCCCAGCCGATGATCCAGGCAAAAATTTCGCCCAGCGTGGCGTAGGAATACGTATAAGCGCTCCCCGCAATAGGAATCATTGAGGCCAGCTCGGCATAGCACAAGCCGGCGAAGCTACACGCTACAGCAACGAGCAGAAAAGAAATCGCAATGGAGGGCCCAGCAGCGGGACGGCCATGCATCAATGCGCCAGCCGTGCTTCCGGTGCGAATAAAGTTCGCAAAAAGATCCAACACCTGCGCGTGCAGGATAGAAGGCGCTTCAAAGTGCTCGCCCGCTGCAGCCGTACCAGTGAGAACAAAAATTCCCGAGCCGATGATTGCGCCAATGCCCATCGCAGTCAGCGACCACGGGCCGAGGGTCTTTTTTAGGCTGTGCTCGGGGCGCTCGGCATCCGAAATGAGCTTGTCGATAGATTTACAGCACAGCAACTGGCTATCAGACGTGCGTATCGGTGGAGGCTCGGTCGTGGTGGGTTGTGCCAAAGGCCTGTTTCCTGAATTATGAGAAAACAACTTGGCCAGCGGTTTGCCGGCCAAGTCAGACTCCTAAATTATCTCTTCGCAGCTCCACGCGCCAGCTTCTTCACTTTGCGTTTGGCCGAACCACGGGCATACTCGCGGGGCTTAAGCGGCTTTTCTGTGGCGCGTTTCTTTCGCGCGGTACGTTTTACTTTCTTGCGTTCGTCTTTGCTAAGTGCTTTTGTATTTGCCATTTATATGCGTTTTCCTATGACTGCTAAATTGCCTGACGCTATGAAAAATCAGGCTTCAACTTCGTTCCAGCTGGGCGTATTTCTCTACCAGCTTTTTTAAACCGAACCGTGGAAATTGTACCGTAATTTTGGCGTCTTCGCCGTCTCCTTCTCGCCGATAGACCGTTCCTTCACCATATTTCGGATGCTTAACCTTTTGCCCGGGGCGAAAGTTAACCTTGCCTTTCGGAGCTTCGACGGGGACTTTAGGCAGCGAAAACTTCTTGCCACGCGAGGCAAAAAACTCGGCAATGTTGCCAATCGAGTTATACGTCTGCCCCGAATGTTTGGCGGCGGGGGCCTTTTGTTTTGCGCGGTTTGCCCAACTTACGCTCTGGTCTTCGTCTTCGTAGGAGTAGTGCCGGCCATCGTCAGATGAAGAGCTTCGAACTGCACGGCCGAGTGTGGTGGTCTCCACGCGACCGCGGGAGGTGCCTAATTCTTCCAGCAATTGCGGCGGGATTTCTTCAAGAAACCGCGAAGGGATACTGGCTTCAGGAAGATCTGTTCCATAGCGGCGGCGATAAACGGCACGCGACACGACGAGCCGGTCCATGGCACGGGTCATCCCGACGTAGCAAAGGCGGCGCTCTTCCTCGACGTCGTCGGGATGAAGGAATGTACGCGAGTGGGGGAACAGTCCTTCTTCGAGACCGGCAAGAACAACCAGCGGAAATTCGAGGCCCTTCGCGGCATGCAGCGTCATTAGCGTGATCTGGGCGCGTTCATCGTAGGCATCGGCATCGCTCACCAGCGCGGCGTGGTCGAGAAACTGGTCAAGCGTTTCGCCGCGGTCTTTTGAGTCCATGGCGGCGTTGACTAGTTCACGCAGGTTTTCTACACGGGAGAAGGCTTCGGGAGTGTCTTCTTCTTCCAGCAGTTTAATGTAGCGAGTGCGATCAATGAGAAATTTTAGGATCTCGGCGACATTGGCTGCCTCACCGGGCACGCGAAAAGCAGTCTCCGGGACACCGTTACCAGCCTCGATGGATGGGGTTCCCTCTTCTCCTGCCGCCTCACCAAAATCAAAGCTGAAATTGCCCGGATCAAAATCCGTGTCGTCGTCTGCGGCGGCTTCAGCGATTGCGGGCAACGCGGGCGAGAGCGGCTGCGCCACAGCTACATCTTCTGCGAGATGCTCCGAGTATGTGCCCGCCAGCATGGCGCGGCCGTCTTCAATCAACTCACGAAAACTCTTCAGCGCGCCCAATGCGCGCGGCGGCAATAACTGGCGTTGAATCACTTCCGCCATCGCGTTCCATAGAGACAGGCCCGATTCGAGCGCCACGCGTTCCAGCATTTCGACCGTCGTTTTACCGATACCGCGCACGGGCGTGTTGATGACGCGCAAAAGTGAAATCGTGTCATCGGGATTGTGGATGACCTTCAAATACGAAATCATGTCTTTGATTTCGGCGCGCTCATAGAAGGAAAATCCGCCAACCACGTGGTATTTCAGGCCATAGCGGCGCATGGCTTCTTCAAATAAACGAGATTGCGAATTCGTGCGGTATAGAACTGCCGCACGGACTTCGCGCTCATGTGCCTGCCCGGCTTCGCGCAGGTATTTCGAAATTATGTCTGCCGCGAAAAGAGCCTCATTTTCACCATCGGGCGCCTCGTAATACCCGATTTGCGTGCCACCCTGGCGGTCCGTCCAGAGATTTTTGCCTTTGCGGTGAATGTTGTGCGACACGACCGCCGAGGCCGCTTGCAGAATGTTTTGGGTGGAGCGGTAGTTTTGCTCAAGACGGATGATCTTCGCCTCAGGGAAATCTTTTTCAAACTCGAGAATGTTGCGGATGTCGGCGCCACGCCAGGAATAAATTGACTGATCTTCATCGCCGACCGCACAAATGTTATGGCGGTCGCCCGCGAGGAGGCGCATGAGTTCGTATTGCGGACGGTTCGTGTCTTGATATTCATCCACCAGAATGTATTGAAAGCGCCGGTTGTAGTATTCGCGGACCGTTGCAACAGATTTCAGCAGGCGCGCGGCCTCAAGCAATAAATCATCAAAATCGAGGGCGTTGGCTTTGGCCAATTCTTTCTTATATTCCGCGTAAATCTGGGCCACACGCTCGGTCTTGGGATCTCCCGATTGCAGGTAAACTTCCTGAGGGTCGAGCATGTGATTCTTGGCCCAGGAAATATGGGAGAGCACGGCGCGGGGCGTCGTCTGCTTGTCGTCAATGCCCAAGCGCCGCATGATGGCCTTTACCGTCGCCTGCTGGTCGTTCTCGTCGTAAATCACGAAGCTTTTGGTGTAGCCAATGGGCGGATTCCCAGGAACGGCCGAAGGAATGCGCAAGGCTTCGATGTCGCGGCGCAACACGCGAACACAAAAAGAGTGGAAAGTCGCAATGACGGGTTTGGCGACGGAAAGACCGCCGACCAACTTGTCCACGCGTTCCACCATCTCAGCCGCGGCCTTGTTGGTAAAGGTCATGGCCAGGATGGAATCGGGCATAACGCCAAGATTTTCAATCAAATGCGCAATACGAAAAGTGATGACGCGCGTCTTTCCACTGCCCGCCCCAGCCAGAATAAGCACCGGCCCTTCGGTGGTCTCGACGGCTTCACGCTGCTGCGGATTGAGTTGATCGAGAAAAGACAATGCGGGAGCGGCTCCGAAGACTCTACTTAGATTTTACAAGGAATTCAGAGTCAGGCTTCAGTTGACTATCGCGTTTACCTGCGCCGCTTTGCACTCTTCGCAAGGGCAGACTTCGCGCAGAAACATCCAGGAGTAGATTCCTAAATTGTGGCCGTCGTTCCAGTCGAAGCGGATGGCGTATTTCCCGACACCTTCGGCTTTGACGGGCTTAGCCGACGCTTTGAACATGGGCAAGGCGCCGGGAGTTAATTTCACCGGCTCGCCTCTCTTGCGGCCGGTTTTACCGCGTTCGTCGTCACATAAAGCGCAAGGGCAGGCATCGCGAAGAAAAACGAAGGAATAATGCGATTTGTGGCCGTCCTGCCACTCGATGTCGAGGCCCTCCCCGGTCGTCAAATGTACTTTGACCGACTTGGGATCCGAAGATACAGGCATAATTGGAGTATCGCATATGGAAAAAGGCAACCACGCAAGGACACGAAGCAGCATTAAGGAAAATCTAAGCTCATCCCCTGTGATCCTTCGTGTTCTTAGTGGTTAGTTTTGGAGGGATTGAGAAAATCGGCGAAATCCGCTAAAATCTAGACTTTACAGTCAGTATTACTCTTGTGGAGTTCGAGTCATCATGGCACAGGTATGTCAGGTTTGCGGCAAAGGGCCGCAGTTCGGAAACAACATCAGCCACGCGCACAACGTTTCGCGGAGACGTTGGAACGTCAATCTGCGTCCGGTTCACGCCAAGGTGAACGGCCACGGCAAGCGGATCCGGGTCTGCACCAACTGCTTGAAGAGCGGCAAAGTCGTTAAAGCATAAGCCATTTAGCGCCGAGGACGCAGAGAACGGCGAGAAAAACAAGGTAATCGAATTTCTCTTTTCTCGGCGCTCGCGTCTCGGCGCACTCCACGGTGGAAGCTTACGCCTCTACTGCACCTTCAGTAGTTCCACGTCGAAAATTAACTCTGCTCCGGGCGGAATCACGCCGGCTGCACCGCGATCTCCGTAAGCCAGTGCTGAAGGAATGTGCAGCTGCCGTTTCCCGCCGACTTTCATGCCGGCGACGCCTTCGTCCCATCCTTTGATCACTTGATGTTGTCCAAGGCCAAATTGGAAGGGTTCGTTGCGGTCCACCGAGCTGTCGAATTTCTTCCCGTTGGTAAGCCAGCCGGTGTAGTGCACGGTGACCGTCTGGCCGGCCACAGCGGTCGCGCCAGTGCCCACCTTGAGATCCCAATATTTCAAACCGTCAGCAGTAGTCGTGCCTTCTCCGGTAACTTTGCTGGGAGCGGATGTGTCCACCTTTTTCGTCCCCGCCTTTTTGGTGCCCTGCGCATAGACAAGAATTGCCGCGAGCACGAGCAACACAACGATAATTAAAGACTTAGACATTTCTCTCTCCTGATATTCTCCTGAATTATTTTGCTAAGACTTGAAAATCAGACCAACGCGATTACATCAATTTCCACCAGTACATCTTTGGGTAAGCGAGTGACTTCAACCGTAGATCGGGCCGGCGGCGAAACGTGGAAGTGGCGGCCATAAACTTCGTTCATCGCTGCAAAATCGCTCATGTTCTTGAGAAAGACCGTGGAACGAACCACTTTTTCGAGACCGCTTCCGGCAGCACGCAAAATTCCTGAAAGGTTCTTGATCACGCGCTCGGTCTGCGCCGCAACATCCCCGGCGACAACCTGCTGCGTCGCTGGATCAATCGCGACCTGCCCCGAGACAAAAACGAATCCATTGGCGCGAATTGCTTGCGAATAAGGCCCGATGGCTTGCGGCGCGTCTTTTGTGGCAATGACTTCTCGCATGATTTCTCCCGCCTAGAGCTTTTGCAGCCTTTGCACGTCATGCACACCGGCAACCTTGCGTACGCCGTTAATGATGTTTTCCAGATGCTTTAAGTCGGCGATATCGAGCACCACGTCTACGTTTGCCTGGCCATTTTCTGACCGAACCTCGAGATTGCGGATATTGGTTTTTGCGTCGCCGATGACGGCTGTAATTTGTTTTAACATGCCGAAGCGATCGTCACAGAATACCGTAATCTTCACCGGATAGGCGCTCGGCGTCTCGTCTTCGTGGCCCCATTCTACCTCTATGCGACGTTCCGGCTCATACATCAGGTTCGTGACATTTGGGCAATTGACCGCGTGCACCGCAACGCCTTTGCCGCGGGTTACATAGCCGACAACCGCTTCTCCTCGTATGGGATTACAGCAACGCGCTCGATAGACGAGCAGATCGCCATGACCCTTCACGCGTATGGCGTTATGTTTATCGCCACCAAACACGCGGCGAACTACGCTGGTGAAGGCGCCGGGCTTCTCGATGCTTTCTTCCGGAGGAAGTTCCCCGGCCGAAGGTGTAAGTTTGGCCAGGATCTGGCGCGCTGCGAACTTGCCGTATCCGATGCCCGCCATCAAGTCGTCGATTTGGCCGAGTCCGTAATCGGAAGCCACCCGCTGCAGTTCCGCTTCCTTGATGTCCTTGAAAACAATGCGGTATTTCCGCGCTTCTTTTTCGATGAGCTTGCGCCCAATTTCGACCGCCCGTTCTCGCTGGTGAATGTTTAACCAGTGTTTGATTTTGTTGCGGGCGCGGGATGACTTTACAATCGCCAGCCAGTCGCGGCTTGGCATGTGACCGGTCTGGGTGAGGATCTCGACGATGTCCCCGCTGTGCAGTTTATGGCGCAGCGGCACCATGCGGCCATTGACCTTGGCGCCGACACAAGCATGGCCTACTTCGGTGTGGACAGAATAGGCGAAATCAATCGGCGTGGATTCACGCGGCAGAACGACGACTTTCCCCTTGGGAGTGAAGGTATAGACTTCCTCCGGGTAAAGGTCGATTTTTAGCGTGGACAGAAATTCGTTGGGATCCGAGACATCCCGCTGCCACTCCACAACTTGCCTCAGCCAGGCGAGCCGCTGCTCGTCTTGGGCAGAGACAGGGCCGTCCTTGTACTTCCAGTGAGCGGCAATGCCTTCTTCGGCGGTGCGGTGCATTTCTTCCGTGCGAATCTGAATTTCAAAGGATGTGCCTTGTTCGGTGATCACGGAGGTGTGGAGGGATTGATAAAAATTCGGGCGGGGCATGGCGATGAAATCTTTTATGCGTCCCGGCACTGGCCGCCAGACATTGTGCACTATCCCGAGCACGGCATAGCAATCCTGAACGGAACTTGTGATGACTCGCATGGCATAGAGGTCATAGACCTGATCCACGCTGATTTTTTGCCGAATAAGCTTCTTGTGAATGCTGTACAAGCGCTTGGTTCGGCTTTCGACGCGCGCCGTGATGCCCGCTTCTTTGAGTTTCTCCCGGAGCCTGCCTGCCATCCGATCGAGAAATTGCTGACCTACTTTACGCCGGGCCTCAACCGCGTCATGGACTTGCTGGTAACTGATGGAATCGAGATAACGGAAACCCAGGTCTTCTAATTCCCCGCGAATCTTGCCCATGCCGAGACGGTGGGCTATAGGCCCGTATATGTCGAGGGTTTCGCGGGCGATTTTTTGCTGGCGGTCCGGCGACAAATGCTCCAGGGTCCGCATATTGTGCAATCGGTCGGCCAGCTTGATGAGAATGACGCGGATATCGTCCACCATGGCCAGCATCATTTTGCGAAGATTCTCCGCCTGCTGCTCTTCTTTGGTGGCAAAATCGATTTTGCTGATCTTGGTCACGCCCTCGACAATATGCGCAACCTGTTCTCCGAACTCCTTACGGATGTCAACGATAGTGACAGATGTGTCTTCTACTGAATCGTGCAGCAGCCCTGCGGCTACCGCGATTGGGTCCATCTTCATTTCCGCGAGAACCAGGGCTACCTCCAGCGGGTGGACGAGATAAGGTTCGCCTGAAGCTCGAGTTTGTCCTGCGTGGTGCTTTTGGGAAAATTCATAAGCCTTGCGGACAATTTCCAGATCATCGCTCGGCCGGTTTTCGCGCATGTTCTGCAGCAGATCGCGGAACTTGGTTACTGAGAGAACGTTGGTGGCGATCTGTTGACGAATCGTTCCCATACTGAATGTCCCAACTCGCGGGGTGGAAAAACCTGGTGTTTTGGCCTCGTATTCGATTATACCGTTGGCTCCGTTGGACCCGGCTTGAACCTGCTAGAGTGGTCTCGTGACAGGGAGTCGGCCCGTCGGGCAGAACAAAATCCTCGTGAGCGGGGCGTCTGGATTCATTGCCGCGGCTCTTATGCCTGCTCTGAGGGCACAAGGCTGGGACGTTTTTAAGCTCATCCGTGGAAAGCCGCGCACCTCACGAGAAATTCACTGGGACCCGATGCAACCAGTTGATCTGGAATCGGTTTCTGGCTTTGACGCGGTTATACATCTCGCTGGAGAGACGATTTTTGGTTTCTGGACCGCAGCCAAAAAGCGGCGCATTCTCGAGAGTCGTGAGCTGGGAACCCGCCATTTAGCTGAAGCGCTGGCGCAATCCTCGGCCCCGCCGCGTGTGTTCGTATCGGCTTCCGCGATTGGTTACTATGGCAACCGCGGCGACGAAATTTTGCGGGACGACGCAACATCCGGAACCGGCTTTCTTGCAGAAGTCTGTCGGGCCTGGGAGTCGGCCGCTGAGCCTGCGATAAATGCCGGGATTCGCACCGTTCACCCCCGAATCGGTCTGGTCTTGAGTGCTTCGGGCGGCGCGTTGAAACGGATGCTATTGCCGTTTCGGCTGGGATTAGGTGGAAGAATCGGAAACGGGCGTCAGTGGTGGAGCTGGATTGATATAAGAGACCTAGTCGGCGGATTCTTGCATCTCCTCGGGGACGAATCCTTGACTGGGCCGGTGAATATGGTTGCGCCGAATCCTCTGACGAACGGCGAGTTTACCAGGGCTTTGGCCGTCGCGCTGTCTCGGCCCGCCATTCTGCACATCCCTGACTTCGGGATTCGCCTGGCGTTAGGCGAAATGGGCGAGGAGTTGTTGCTCTCCAGCCAACGGGTGGAACCAGTAAAGCTCGTAGCCACTGGATATCACTTTCAGAGTCCCAACTTAAGGGCCGCGCTCACTAATATTTTGCGGTAGCTAATTCGCCCGCGCCGCCGCAAAAACCTGAGCACGTTCATGAACGCTCCGCACGTGCTTAGGCAGCGCGAGATGGCTGCCTTCTTCGATAATCGGGATGAGCTTGTCGAATTCCGGCCCGGAATGTGATCCCGTGATGACGACGCGAATGGGATGAAACAATTCCTTTCCCTTGGCCCCAGTCTCTGCTTTGACTTCATTCACAATTTGCTTGAAACGCTCTGAGGCAAGTTGCCCGGCGCGTGCCGATTCGTCTTCGAGGATTTTAGAAATGAATCGCATCAAGACCGCATTTGAGTTGGGATAGGCCAAGACTTCCGCATTGTCGGGGGCGGAAAGCGCGGCTTGAGCGTCGTAGTTGAAGATAAATGAAGCGCGATCAGACAACTGGTCGAGGCGGTCAACTGAAGGAACAAGCAAATCTGTCAACTTCGAAACCCACTGGAGAACGGGTTGCCCAAGGAACATCGAACCATCCCAACTGGACGGCGGAATCGGTTCCGTCCCTAACATGCCCGCTTGGGCCAGAAATCCAGCGGCGAACAGTACCAGCCGCTTGGGGTCGCATTCTTTGATGTAATGCCGGTTCAGCCAATACAGCTTCTCCATATCGAAGATGGCTGGCGATGGCGTGACCCGCTCCAGAGTAAATTCTTTCACTAGCTCTGGCGGAGTGAAGATTTCCCGCGTTCCTCCGCTAGGCGCCCAGCCGAGAAGCGCCAGGTAATTGGTCAGCGCTTCAGGCAATATTCCCATCTCGCGAAAATTCGCGATCGATGTCGCGCCGTGACGCTTCGACAAACGTTCGCGGTCGCTGCCTAGAATGGTCGAAAGATGGGCAAATTCTGGCACGCTCCACCCCAACGCCTCATACAATGCCACTTGTTTGGGTGTGTTCGACAAATGATCGTCCCCGCGAATGACGTGTGTGATTTTCATTAAAGCATCGTCCACAACCACCACATAGTTATAGACAGGAATTCCGCTTGAACGGAGAATGATGGGGTCGCTCACGACCTCATTGGAAAATTCGACTTCTCCATGAACAATGTCATGGAATCGAATCGGCCGCTCCGGGATCCGCAGACGGATCGCCGCATGTTCTCCCGCAGCACGGCGATGCAGTGACTCTTCTGGATCCAAATTCCAGCATTTCCCAGAGTAAATTGGCTGGCGATGCTCGGCTTGGGCGCGCTCGCGCTCTTTCTGTAGTTCCTCATCTCTACAGAAACACAAATATGCTTTACGCTCTGTCAGCAGCTTTTCGGCGTATTCGCGATAAATTTGCAGGCGATCCGATTGGCGGTATGGCACATACGGCCCACCGACATCGGGGCCTTCATCCCAATCCAAACCTAGCCATTTCAAGTCAGCGATCAGTTGGTCTTCATAGCGCGCTTCGCTGCGTTCCAGATCGGTGTCTTCGATGCGCAGAATCATCGTCCCGCCGGTTTTGCGGGCGAAAAGCCAGTTAAACAAGGCAGTGCGGGCGTTGCCTACGTGAAGTTGCCCGGTTGGCGAAGGCGCAAAACGAACGCGAACTTTGGAATCTTGAGGCACCATGAAGATGTTAGCAGAGCGATCGGTTGGAAAAAGCCGTGGGAGGTTAGTTTGTGTCCTGGCGCATTTCATCCTGCAATTTGGCCAGGAGCGCGGCCCTTTGGTCCGTATTCAATTCATGTTCGAGTTGTTCGAGAGCCAGCGCGACGACGTGATAGTGGTGCAAGCCTGCAAATCTTGGGTCGGCGGTAACTTCCAGCCACACCTTATGCATCAGATCTATGTCTTGCGATCGGAGCCTGGGCGTATGGGGGCCGAGGCTGTACTCTCGCACCTTGCCGTCGGTTGAGTACACCTCGACCGTGAGTCTAGGTTTGGGATCAGGCAATTTCTCCCATGCATCGCCGGTGAGTTTCGCCTGCTCGTCCGCAGTCAGCTTATTCGAAAGCCCGCAAACGACGCGGCTGGAGTCGAGGCGCTGGGCAGTCACCACGATGGCTTCAAAAACGTCGTTGGCCGGCACGACCAGTAGCGACACCGGCCTTCCTTCTTTTTCGGCGGCGGCGACCGCGGCGGTAAACAATTCCTGTTCATAGCGATCGAAGATCTCGTTCGCTTCCATGACTGTGCTGCCACCAAACGAAGGCTCACGATGGTAAAGACGCGCCGTCATCACAACAACATCTTGCTGATTGGTGTTGGTCCGGCGAAGAACTTCGCGCAAATAATACAAGTTGCGTGGATCCCGGACCGCCACGAGAATATTGCCCGGTCGCACACCCAGTTCTCCCGCCCCCAGTTCTTGGTTGCCGTACACGCGAAATTGATCCACGCTCTCCGATTGCCCAGCACGTTCCCTCGTGACATAGCGCTCAGAGTAGGTAAAGATGCCGAAGAAGCAGACGCTAAATATGACCCCCGCAATGGTCGCTTCCGATTTTGTAAACAGATTGGTCAGTGCGGTCATCAGCAAGATCGCCGAAATCAGGATGACGGTTAGAGGGACTTCTTTCCCGCGAATGTGGATATTGCCCGGAACTTTCCACTCGCGGTTTTCGGGCTCGGTATAACGAAGTACCACCACCGCGAGCGACATCATCGTGAAACTCCAGATGACACCGAAGGCATAAAGGCCAGCTAATGTATAAACATTGCCTTTGCTCAAAATGATCGTGAGCAGCTGCATTCCCACGATCAGGTTCACGATGCGATAGCTGGTGCCGTATCGCGTGTGCGGGCGTTGAAACCAGGATGTCAACACGCCATCTTCGGCTACCCGATTCAATACACCGTTCGCACCCAGGATCGAAGTATTCTGCGCCCCCGCTAATATCAGCACACCCACAACCACGACGAACCCATGAAAAAGCAGCTTCAACATGGTCGGCCCGACCAAGTACATCGCGATGCCCCCGATCAGGTTGCCAAAATATTCCGGCCGCACCTTGTCGGGAATGATCATCACCGCAAAAAACGAAACCAGCGAAGTGAACATGAGGCTGTAAATAAAAATCACGAGGCCGGTTTTTTCCAGATTCTTCAGCTTGGGATGTTCGATCTCACGGTTAACCTGGGCCAGCGTTTCCTCCCCACTCATCGCCAGCACCGAATGCCCAAAACCGACGAACATAATCACCAATGTCAAATGGCTCAACCACGTATTGTGCAACCAGCCCAGTGATTCCTTGTTGAGTGGGATAATCCCGGGTGTCAACGGGCTCGGGGGGAGTTGCACGACCGGAGCACGCAATATCGTGATCAGGCACCACGCAATCAAAATGACCACCATGACCGTGGTCACTATCATGATTTGCAGCGCCTTTTCGCTGGACTCGTGGATTCCCTGAATGTTCTTCCACCAGAAGTAGATGACGACAAAAATAGCGAAAACGGCGGAGAAATGGTTTTCCGAAAAGACGATGGGGTGGTGGAGATATCGCGCCATATCTTCGATGAAGCCTGCCGTGTACTGTCCCGCCGCGACGGCGCTGATCGGTCCAGTCAAAACGTAGTCAAAGAGCAGTGCGGACACCGAAAATTTCGCTAGCGTGCCCCCGAGCGCCCGCTTGACGACTCGGTACACGCCACCACGCACGAACATGCTGCTGGATTCGATATACAGTGCCCGCACGGCGTAGCTGAACAGCATCACCGCCAAAATGAACCAGGGCGCGCTCTTGCCGATGACGTTTTCCGCATCTCCGCCAGCGTAGTAGGCAGAGGAAGCCAAATCCGCGAGCACAATGGCGGCAGCCCGCCAAAAAGAAATGAACGTCAGCATGACCGTGGTGGCCACAAAGACCTTCACGGCCGGACGTTTCACGTTTTCCATGGAAGAGGACATCGCCTAAGTTCACGAACGGGTGAATAAAAATCTAACACAGGCGGGGAAACTCAGCTGTTGTGCGGTTTCGAAGCTATTGGCGCCAAATACGTCGTGCTGATGCGGTCGTGCCAGCAAAGCTGGTCTTCGTCCAGAAAACACCATATATAGCCAAGGCCCAGCGAGACCGCAGATAGCACGGCCGCGAGAGCTCTCCACCGTCTTATCTTGCGAGGAACAGACCGCTCATCGAAACATTTCAATTGCAGCCGCATCAGCGCCAGACCCGGTGTTGAGCCCGCATACACAAGAAAGGCGTATTGATATGCAGCCCAGAGCAGGCCGCCAATCATCGCGATCATGGCCGAGGCCTGCAAAATGCCTGGAATCTGATGCGTTATCCTCACGAAGATATAGCCAAAGCCTGCAAGAGCTAAGAAAATGAGCGTTAAGTCCATAACCGATGCAATAATGCGTCTTGCCATCGACGCGCTACGTAGCGGAATTTCGTAGCCGGGTCGGTGCGTTGCTGCGTCCTCCAAGTTATTCTCAATCAGAATGCCTCCCAAGGCCGGAAGTGCTGGTGGCACATCGGGGACGTCTAAAATTCTCGGCACGCCCGGGACTGGTTCTGCCAGTTCTTCGAGGGGCGCCGGAGGCGCCAATGTGGTTCGGGGAAATTCCAGGAGGCGGCCGGTCGCCTCGATAACTTCAGGAACCACCACGGACCGATGGACAGCTGAGTCTACAGCGACGGCTTCGAGGGTGATGGTGTCAACCTGCTGCTCAGCCCGTGCAGTCGCCGGCGCAGTATTCTCAAATTTGAGGAGAAGCGATGGATACCGTGGCGTTCGAGGTCGCCGCGACCGGTAGCGGCTGACGCGTGCCGTGACTTCCTGCTTCCATGCTGATGCGTCTTCCTGCGGCTGCGTTCCATACGCCTCCGGCGTTGGCAAACTGCCACGGCTGCTTTGGTCGGTTGCTGCACTGACGTCGGCAGCTGTTTCGCTGCAGCTGTCTGCAAAACCTCCTGCCGCGTCGTGGCTTACTGTGTCGTGGCTTACTGTAAAGACCGATCGAACCGGAGCGGCTTCAAGACTGGCCGTGAACATTTGTTCACTGGCATCCGAGCCTTCGAGATCGGCGTCCTCATAGGCACGGACAAGACCGCGTTCGAGCTCGGGTTTAAATCTGGGTTTCATGGCTTGCATCAAAACACTTCATGCCCAAGTAGGTGCCCTTTTGCACCGTGGGCCAGCGGCATGCTAACGTCACCTCTTGACCCCGCGCAGCCGCGCGGCGGGCTTGTGCTTTACGATGAATCCCCGCACACGATTTTCCATCACGGCCAAACGGGTTTGTCGCTGGTTCGCCGCTCTATTGCTCTTCACCGCTACACCAATTGCCTTTCCACAAACTTTGCTTTCTCCGCCAGACGCCCCTTCAACACTATTAGGGGAAGACGTCACCATCAAGGCGCTCACTCAAGAAAAGGCAGGTTCAGTGTACAAGCTGCATGGCAATGCGGAAATTGACTATGAAAGTTACATCCTGCATGCCGATGAAATTGTGTATGACTCCGCCACAGGCCGGGTCACAGCCGACGGTCACATTATGCTGGACGGCGGCCCGAACGACGAACACATCGAAGCAGCTCACGCCGTCTATAACATTCGCGATGAGACGGGCCGCTTTGAACATGTAGCAGGAGGCATCGGGGTGCGCGTACGCAGCAATCATCTGATGCTAACCTCCTCCAATCCGTTTTCGTTTACGGGCAAGGTTATGGAAAAAACCAGCCCTTACCACTACATCCTCTACGATGGCACAGTCACGACCTGCCAACTCCCTCAACCAAAGTGGGAGTTCCACGCGCACAAAGTTGTCGTAGATGTCGGGGGCAACGCAAAAATCTACAACAGCAATTTTCGCCTGCACGGCATCCCTGTGTTGTTCTTCCCCTTCGCCACGCACCCCGCCGAACGCTATCCGCGGCAATCTGGTTTTCTGATTCCCAACATCGGTCAGTCGTCCATTAAAGGCACGATCCTTGGAGAGTCTATCTATCTTGCTCTTAACCGCAGCATGGACGCCACCATCGGCGCTGAATATTTTTCCCTCCGCGGCTGGGCGCCGCAAGGAGAGTTTCGCGCCCGGCCCAGCGACACATCTTTCATCGACCTCAATTTCTTCAGCGTCCTTGATCGTGGTATCGGCAACCCCAACGTGGATCAGGGCGGCGGAGACGTCCGGTTAAGCGCGGCAGCTCTATTTGGCCACAATTTTCGCGGTGTGGCCGACGTGGACTATCTCAGCTCGTTTGTATTCCGCCTGGCTTTCAATGAAATTTTTACTCAGGCGGTGAACTCCGAAGTTAAATCCAGTGCGTTCTTGTCCAATACCACCGACGGATTCTTTTACAACTTTGCTGTCGAACGCTATCAGAACTTCGAAAGCACCACCCCAGGCGACGTCATCACGATTCTGCACGCGCCCACCGTTGAACTGTCGAGCGTGGACCACCAGATTGGCCGATCGCCCTTTTATTGGTCTTACGATTCCTCGCTTGGCGGACTTTCGCGCAGTGATCCATCCTTCAGCACCGCGCCGCTCGTAGCTCGGTTTGATTTCGCTCCCAGTCTGTCGCTCCCGCTTGCGCTGCGCGGTTGGTCCTTGCGTCCTGCAGTTACTCTTCGTGACACGTTTTACACCCAACAACTCGTCCCTTCCTCGGTACCCGGTGGCGCGGGCAGTGCCGCGACCGACGCCATCAATCGAAAATCTCTCGAAGGCGATGTGGAACTTAGTCCGCCTGCACTCGATCGGGTTTTTGACCGCGAATTTCTCGGGCGGAAGTGGAAGCACGTTATCGAGCCCACAATCACATATCGTTACGTTACCGGCGTCAACAACTTTCCAGACATCATTCGTTTCGATGAGCGCGATATATTGAGCGACACGAACGAGGTCGAATACGGCGTAGTCAACCGTCTGTATGCAAAAAAAGTTTCTCCGCCCAAGCAAGATTGCTCTCATGCCGGCATGCCCACGCTGTTCATTGGGGGCGCGCCGCCTCACAGTTTGATTCCCTGGCGAAGGAATGGACAGCCAACGGATGCGCCATGTTCGCAGGAACCACAGGTCCGCGAGATCGTTACCTGGGAGTTGGCGCAAAAATATTTCATCGATCCGACATTCGGCGGAGCACTTGTGCCCGGGGTTTCCAATGTGTTTGCCACCACGGAAGACCTGACGGGCATCGCCTTTCTTAACGATGTCCGGCGGCTGTCTCCGCTGGTTTCCCGCCTGCGAATTTCTACCTCCTCTCACACCGATGTTGAATGGGACGTTGATTACGATTTTCACTTGAGCCACATCAACACCAGCACTGCTTTGCTAAACTTTCGCGCCGGGCCCTTTACCGTGGGCGGTGGCGACGCGTTCTTGCAGGCGCCCGGAGAAAACGTAGAAACATCACCGACTCTGTTCAATCAGTACCGCCTGTTGTTTGGCTACGGCTATCCCAACAAACGCGGGTTTAGCATGGCGACAAATGTGGGCGTTGACGCCAACCTCAAGTTTCTCCAGTACGCGTCCGCCCAAACCACTTACAATTGGGACTGTTGCGGCTTAAGCTTTGAATATCGCCGGTTCGCGTTGGGTGAAGTACGTAATGAAAATCAGTACCGCTTTACCTTTGCTTTGGCCAATATCGGTGCGTTTGGCAATTTGCGGCGTGACGCGCGACTTTTCTGAGGCTTACCCCTAAGGATGAATTCCACCATGCCCGTCAGTTTGCATCTTGAAACCAAGCGCCAACAGCTTGATCAGCGCCTTTATGGCCTTGGCCGGGTGTTAATCGCCTACTCCGGCGGAGTGGATTCGGCGTTTCTGTCCTGGGCTGCGCGTCAGGTTCTTGGCCCAAACATGCTCGCCGTAATCGCCGACTCGCCCAGTCTTGCTCGAACACATTTGAACGACGCCCTAGCCTTTGCTCGCGAGCAACAAATTCCTCACCAAGTAATTAATACTGCGGAGTTTGATCGGCCGGAATACGTCCGCAATGACGCATTTCGCTGCTTTCATTGCAAAGACGAGCTTTTTGGCATGATGGAGAAATTTCGCCAGGAACACAGCTTTGACACAATCGCTTA
This sequence comes from Terriglobia bacterium, assembly GCA_963702965.1. Taxonomy (GTDB): domain Bacteria; phylum Acidobacteriota; class Terriglobia; order Terriglobales; family Acidobacteriaceae; genus JAJPHW01. The sequence continues at coordinate 518,721 of OY969776.1, read as the reverse complement.
CGGAGTCAACATGGATGATCAAGGGGATTTTCGCCCCGGCCAAAAGGCTGCATTGCGTCATCACGTCGCTGCTCCGTTAGTTGATGCCGGTTTGACCAAGCAAGACATCCGTGAACTCGCTCGATCGGCCGGTCTGCGCGTCTGGGACAAGCCCGCGTCGGCCTGTCTGTCATCCCGGGTTGAATATGGCCTGCCAGTATCCCGCGAAATTCTGAATGTTATAGAGCGGGGGGAAGATTCATTGCGCGCTCTCGGGTTCCGCCAGTTTCGCGTGCGCTACCATGGCGAGTTGGTACGTATTGAAGTCGCCCGCGAAGAAATGGCTCGCGCAATGACGCCCGCCATGGCTGGCTTATTCGTCGATATTTTCAAACAGCTCGGCTTTAAATTCGTCAGCTTGGATCTTGAGGGCTTTCGTTCCGGATCCATGAATGCCCTGGTGCCCGCCAGCCAACTTGCCAAGGCCAAATCGCACCCACCCATGTAAGAACGGGCATCTCTCGCCCCGCTTACGCGCATCCCTATGAGATAATTGGACTTGCTCTTCATTTTTGTTTTTCCATGAATAGGCGGTTTTGGGTGGCTTTTCTCCGACGTTCGTTTGCCGTTGTTTTCTTGATTTGTCTCGGTTGCGCGGCCCAGTCTGTGTCTCCCGAAGTGTCCATGCGCATTGAACGCCAGGTCCGCTCCTACTACAGCGTACCCGCGAGCGTGAAGATTAGCCTGAGTCCGTTGAAGCCCAGCGAGTTTCCTAACTATGACGCGCTGACCATCACCCTGGAAGGCTCGTCCAAGAAGCTCACTTACGATTTCTTGTTGTCCAAGGATGACAAGCAGCTGATGCGCGTCACGAAGCTCGATTTGACCGCGGACCCATATGCTGCGGTGATGAAGAAAATCGATCTTACGGGACGACCAACGCGCGGCAACAAAGACGCCAAGGTCGTGGTCGTAAACTTTGACGATTTTGAGTGCCCATTTTGTTCGCGGATGCATGCCACGTTGTTTCCTGAGATTTTGAAGGAGTATGGCGATAAGGTTCTTTTTGTTTACAAGGATTATCCGCTCCAGGAAATTCATCCATGGGCGACGCGGGCTGCGGTCGATGCCAATTGCCTGGCTGCTCAAAGCAACGACGCGTATTGGGATTTTGCTGACTATATTCACGGGCATCAGCATGATGTAAGCGCCGAAAAAGACCAGTTTGCGGCCGTCGACCGCCTTGTGCTCACGCAAGGACAGCTACATCACCTCGACGCCGCCAAACTTGAAGCTTGCATCAAGGCACAAAACGAAGACTCCATTAAGAAATCCGAACATGAAGGCGATTCAGTTGGCGTAAGCGCGACTCCCACTATGTTTATCAACGGTCAGGAGCTGGATGGGGCGCTTCCTATAGGCGAAGTTCGTGCCGCGCTGGATAATGCCTTGTTGCAGGCTGGAGTCACGCCTCCGACGCATCCGGATGAGAAAACGCCTGCATCGGCCCCAACCACGCCCGCGCCTGGGCCGGCCTCGGCTGCGCCGGCCCCTGGAAAATGACCTCAACCCTGGTTCTACATACGCCTTTATCGGCCGCATCGCGGAGGATTGCTTGAAGCACAAATTTCCCTGTCTATTGGTTCTAGCTTGCATCACCTTGGCCACGGGCCTCGGCTGCAATTCACATCAGGGCGGCGGTGACGCTGCTGCCATCGTGGACGGCCGCAAGATCTATAACTCCGATCTCGACAAGTATTACGAAAATCAGACCACCGGCTCGGACCAGCATCCCTCCGGCGAACAAGCCCTCGCGCTGCGCCTGAACATTTTGCGCGAGATGATCGACAACGAAATACTCATGCGCCGCGCTGAGAAACTAGGCCTTCTCGCCACAAACGACGAAGTCGAGAGTAAGCTCAACGAAATCAAAGCTCCCTTCACACAGGAACAGTTCAATGCCCGCCTCGCCGAGAAGAAGATTTCGCTCGACGACTTCAAACGCGACATCCGTCGCTCATTGACAGTCGAGAAAGTTATCAACAAAGAGGTCACCTCGAAAATTACTGTGTCCGATCAGGACATCACCAACTATTACAACGATCATAAAGCGGAATTTAATCTGGTTGAACCCCAATACCATCTGGCGCAGATATTCGTTACCCCGACGCCCAATCCGCAGGTCCGCAATCAGAGCGGCAAAGCGCAAAACGAAGCCGATGCCCGCAAGAAGATTCAGATGGTCATGAATCGCCTCGACAGCGGCGACGATTTCGCCACGCTCGCGATGAACTATTCCGAAGACCCGGAGACGTCGGGCAACGGCGGCGATCTCGGATTTACTCCGGAATCGTCGCTGCAACGCACCGACCCGGCCACGCGCGACGCCGTCTCTAAGCTCAAACCGGGACAATATTCGCCCGTCATTACGGTGATTAATCCCTTAAATAAACAAGTGGTGGGCTTCCGTGTCGTCAAACTGATTGCCAAGGAACCTGCGGGGCAGCGTGAACTGTCCGATCCGCGGGTGCAGGAAGCGATCCGCTCGCAGCTTCGCGACCGCCGCGAGCAGTTGCTGAAGAACGCGTATTACGAAGTCTTGCGCGATCAGGCCAAGGTGGAGAACTTCTTGGCTGAGAAAGTGCTGGCGGATAGCGGGACGACGAAATAGGCGCATCTATTCCACAATTGCCAGCACATCGCCGGCATTGACCGCAGCCCCCACGACCGCATTGAGCGTTCGGATTGTTCCCTTTTTAGGGGACTTAATCTCGTTCTGCATTTTCATCGCCTCTACCACGATCACGCCTTGGCCCGCGTCTACCTCCGAGTTCTCCGAAACCAAAAGCCTGACAATTTTTCCTGGCATAGGTGCCGTGATCTTTTGCGGCCCTTTATCACCACCGGCAGCACCCCTGCGGCCGCGAAGCGACCGCGGGTCGTTCACGTTGACTCTGTGCGGTACCCCACCCGACCATAGCCAGATTTCACTGCCCTGTCGTTCACGCTGTATCTCGTATGCTTTCCCGCTTACCACCAGCGACAACACGTTTGGTTCAACGAAGACGGCATCCACCACAATTTCCAGCCCCTCGAGTACGCACGACCAAACACCATCTTTTTGTTGCAGATTTAGGTTGTGGATTTTGCCGTCCACTGCAATCTCGTAAGTCATGGATGCAGCGCTTCCGTCCTGGCTGCACTGAGCCACGCCGATTTTGCAGGAGTCGATGTCTCTTTTCGCGCCGTCGGCAGATCATTTTCCATCGCTGCAAATAGCCCCGCCGCCACCGCTACAATCCCACTGTGCGCGACCGCGGAATTCTCCTGCGGCACTGACTTCAGCAGTCGGTCAAGATACCCGGTGTCCAGGCGCCCGGCTCGAAAATCTGCATCGCCCAAAATACGGCGGAATAATCCGGTGTTTGTCTTGATTCCGCCAACGAAATATTCCGTCAGTGCGCGCTGCAGCCGTTCTATCGCTTGGGTCCGATCCGCTCCATAGCCGACAAGCTTCGCCAGCAAGGGATCATAATCAATTGGCACAGTCCATCCCTCATAAACGCCGCTATCCAAGCGTATCCCTGGACCGGCTGGTTCCATCAGAGTAGCGATTTTCCCTGGGCTCGGGAAATACTGATTGCCAGGGTCTTCCGCATAAATGCGGCACTCGACCGCGTGCCCGCGAAGCTGCACGTCATCCTGAGTGAATGGCAGGTTGCCCCCTGCCGCGATCTGAATTTGCAGGTGAACCAAATCCAAGCCCGTGACCAACTCCGTCACCGGGTGCTCCACCTGCAACCGCGTGTTCATCTCCAGAAAGTAAAAATTCTTCTCTTGGTCGGCCAAGAACTCAATCGTGCCCGCGTTCGCGTAGTTCGCGGCCTGGGCCACACGCACCGCGACTTCGCCCATTCGCCGCCTCATGTCAGCGTCCACGATCGGCGACGGAGCTTCTTCCAGCACCTTTTGGTGCCGCCGCTGAATCGAACATTCACGTTCGCCGAGATACACAGTCCTGCCGTGCTCATCCGCCAGCACTTGCATCTCAATGTGCCGCGGATTCACGATCGCTTTCTCGATATAGACTTCGCTGTCGCCAAACGACCTCTGCGCTTCGCTTTGTGCGGCTTCCAGGGCGGCTTTCAATTCACCCGCCGAACCGACCAGCCTCATGCCTTTTCCCCCGCCGCCAGCCGCCGCTTTTAACATTATGGGATAGCCAATCTTTTCTGCGATTAGCGCAGCCTGTTCAGACGAATCCAGCCCACGCGAAGTGCCCGGAACAAATGGAATACCTGCCTTCTCCATGTTCTGTCGGGCTCGTGTCTTCGATCCCATCATTTCCATCGACGACGCCGACGGGCCAATAAATTTCACGCCAGCTTGTTCGCACGCGCGAGCGAACTTCGCATTCTCCGACAAGAAGCCGTATCCGGGATGAATCGCATCCGCGCCGCAACGCTTCGCAACGTCCAGTATGGTTTCGATCTTTAAGTAGGACTCGCTCGCCGGCGCTGGCCCGATCCGGTACGCTTCATCCGCTTTGCGCACGTGCAATGCAGCCCTGTCCGCATCGGAATACACAGCTACCGCCGCGATACCAAGTTCCTGGCACGCTCGTATTACACGGACGGCAATCTCGCCGCGGTTGGCAATCAGAATTTTCTTAAACATAATTAGCGACTACAGCGACTCTAGATCTTACTGGACTTTCGATTTTACCGGAGCGGGGCGGCAATGGCACGGTTTCGGGATAACATGAAGAATCCGTGTCAGAGAATCTAACGGCCCAAAAACGCGCCAGCCTCATGGTCACGCTGCTCGTCCTCGCCTTGAGTGCAGCCGCCCTACGTTTTCACTCGTTGGGTGCGAAGACCTTCTGGTTTGACGAAGGCGTGAGCGTAGCCATCGCCCGGCTCGATGCCTATAACCTCTTGCGCATATTATGGCGTCGCGAAGCCAACATGTCTCTTTACTACGCGCTGCTCCATGCGTGGCTGTGGGTGGGCAATAGTGAATTTTTCATCCGCAGCCTTTCGGTCTTATTCGGCGCCGCTTCCATCCCTGCGATCTACGCTCTCGGCCGCCGCCTCTTTGACGCGCAGACCGGCTTCATCGCCGCGGCCTTGCTCGCCGTCAACGCCTTTCACGTCTGCTATTCGCAGGAGGCGCGCAGCTACTCGCTGATGGTGCTTCTCTGCATTCTTTCGAGCTTGTACTTCGTGAAGACCTTGGACGCGCCTTCCCGGCGAAACCGAGTGGCTTACGTGACTTTCAGTGCGCTCGCCGTCTACGCGCACTTTTATTCACTTTTGCTGATAGTCGCGCAATGGCTGGCGCTTCGTTACTTTAAGTTTCCCTCGTCTGCTGGAAAACCGGCCGCCGCATGGACGAAGACCTGGAAGACTCTGGCCATCTGCGTCGCGCCCGTCCTGCTTTTTGTCGGGACTACCGGTGCTGGCCCCCTCCGCTGGATTCCACGCCCTGGCGTCAAAGATCTCTTGAACTTTGGCTTACTTCTCTCCGGTCACGACGGCATCGCTTCTGCTGCTGCTATGTACCTTTCTCGGCGCTTCTCGGAGCATCGCCTGCTTTGCGGAAAAACGTGGCCGGTGCGCCATGGACGATTCAATTTTTGCTGGTCTGGCTCCTATTTCCGATTCTTCTCGTTTTGGCGCTCTCGATTTTCCGGCCGCTCTTTCTTCCGCGGTATTTCATTTTTTGTCTCCCCGCGCTGCTTCTTCTCATGGCCGCCGGCTTCGCTTGCATTCGTTCTCCCTGGTTGCGGGTCCCATTGCTCATTGTCTGCCTCGCGCTTTCACTCCGAGGCACTTCCAAATATTACAGCCGTGATTTCGATAATGAACGAGACGATTGGCGCTCGGCATCCCGTTATGTGCTGCAACACACCCAACCGGGTGACGCCGTGCTCTTCCACGTTCCCATGGGGCGGATGCCTTACGAGTACTACCTTTCATTGAGTAAAAGACCGACTGTACCCGCAGTGCTGTATCCCTACCACGGTGCCCGTATCACTTTCTTGGATTTCGTCGAGAAACCCGACTACACACGTATTTCAGGTGAGTTGCCGCAATACCGCCGCGTATGGGTTGTGATCTCGCACGCCGAAACCCCTTCGGGGCTCGATCACGTTGCGACTCTGCTGACCTCGCTAGCCAGCATGAGTCACGCTCAAGTTCAGTACGCAACATTCGACGGGATCGATGTGTTTCTCTATCAGTAATTCGCACAAAAATAAAAACCCCTTCCATAGAGGAAGGGGTGACTGCGCAGAACGCTTGCTATTGCTGATCTTTCGACTGATCCATAACGATGCCCTGTTGCGAAGGAGTCTTTTCTGCCTTCGCTTTTTTGGTCGCCATCGTCTTTTCGACCCAGTCGTCCGCCGTCTTCAAGTCCGCAGTACGCGTATCAGGATCGTCACATTCCACGTCCGCTTTCTCGCGGTACAACAGGTTCATATAGGCCATGGCGTCGTCGTAATCAGGACGCAGTTTCAACGCTGTATTAAGCTGGTCAATGCCGTCCATAATCACGCCCCAGTTGCTGGCCTTAAGATCCGCGCAAACTTTCTTGTCCTTCAGCGGTTCTTCGGGCTTGAGCCCCAGTTTGTTACGGGCGTCCATGCGTGGCGCAAAACTCTGCGTCCAATCAATCACCGCGACCGAGTAATAGCTCTCGGGATCATTTGGATCAATCGCAATCGCCTTGCGGTAATAACTCTTGGCATCCTCAAACTTCTTCATTTGGAGATAAATGTAGGCAATACCCTTGATGCTGCCGAGATTCTTGGGGTCTGAGTCCAGTACGGCCTTATACTGCTCGATCGCCTGTTCGCCATTGCGGTTGTTCTCCGGCGTGTCTACCCCTGGAATGTACTGTTGCGCATACGCCGTCGCCAGATAAAGCCGCGCGTTGCTCAACGAAGGGTCTAGATTGACCGCTTGCTGAAAATGATCAATCGCTTGTTCGTAGTGCGCGTTCTTGTAGGAAGCGACGCCCTTGTTGAGTTGATCGCGCGCCCTGAGTTTGTCGCAGCCCGAGCCAGCCAGCAGTAGCAAGCCCACTCCGGCCAGCGAACACACCTTCACCCAATTTTTCATTGCCGTAAATTTCTCCCTTATCACGAACCCGAAATTGCCTCGCCCGCCGACCTCGCGAGCGCTAACCGCCTGCCTCGATCTTCGCGGTGATCAGGCCCACTTTGTCCACGCCCGAAGAGTGCGCAATGTCAATGACGTTGGCCACGTCAGCGAACGGGACGTTATCGTCGCCCTTCACGAACATCACCTTTTCGGCGCGTGTCTTGAAAATATCGGTCAGCCGTGTGCCAAGATTGTCCCAGGTCGCGTCTTCTCCATTAATCTTCAGTCCGGGAGCGCTGCCCGCGCCCTTGTCAATCAACTGCACCACAATCGTGCGGTCAGGCGTATTTTGTTGCTTCTGGTTGGGCGGCGGCGGTTGTGGTACCAGCGCATCCAATCCTTTCGGCGTCAACGGCGTGATCACCATGAAAATGATCAACAGCACCAACAGCACGTCAATCAACGGCGTTACGTTGATGTCTGCTGTCTGGCCTCCGCCTGTGCTAACTCCCATTCCCATACTCGTCTCCTTCGAATATCTTCAGTCTGCCGCTATTGCCCGCTGGGCGGGGGCGGAGGACTGGCCTGCGGTTTCTTCTCCGCCGTCAGCAATCCCAAATCGTCTACCCCGGCGGCGCGCACTGCATCCACTACTTGCACCACGGCGCCAAATCTCGCGCGCGCGTCGGCCTTAAGATAGACCCGCTTGTCCACGCGGCCCACGAGGCGATCCTTCACTTTATTGGTCAAGTCGTCCACGGACATCCGGTCGGTGCCAAAATATACCGATCCATCACGCGTCACTGCAACCAGAAGCGCGTCTTCCTTATCAGCATCCGGCATCTGTTCCGGGCTGTTCACCTTCGCCAAGTCCACGTCTTTGCCGTGTTGCAACATGGGCGTGATCACCATGAAAATGATCAGCAACACCAGCATCACGTCCACCATCGGTGTGACGTTGATATTGGAGTTTACCTTGGCCCCTTCGTTACGAACTGAGATTGCCATAAGTTCAAGTCTCCTGCGTCTAGTACCAATCGAACACTCGTCACGCCGTATAAATCCCGGCGCTGGGCATCTCCCCAGCGCCGGATTCGCAACTCATGTCCGCCGCTCGTTCCAACGGTGTTACCGCCGCGCCGCACCGCGGCGCTTCAGGAAGTAATCGATCAGTTCGCTCGACGAGTTATCCATCTCCACGTCGAACGCTTCCACGCGGCCGGTGAGGTAGTTGAACATCATGACGGCGGGAATCGCCACCAGAAGCCCAATTGCCGTGGTCACCAGCGCTTCGGAGATACCGCCAGCCACTGCGCCCAAACCCGTCGTCTTGGCCACGGAAATTGCCTGGAAGGCGTTCAGAATGCCCATCACCGTGCCGAACAAACCGACGAACGGCGCCGTTGAGCCAATCGTTGCCAATCCGCCCAAACCGCGCTTCAGTTCAGCGTGAACAATAGCTTCGGTCCGCTCCAGAGCGCGCTTTGAAGCTTCGATGGTTTCGCCTGGAATGTCACTGCTATCCTGGTGTGCACGGAATTCCATCAGGCCGGCCGTGACCACCTTTGCCAGATGGCTCTTCTTGTTGCGTTCCGCCACTTTGATGGCTTCGTCAATCTTGCCATCGCGCAGCGCGCCCGCCACAGCGGGTGCAAATGCGCGCGATTGTTTGCGCGCCGCGTTGAACGCCATGTAACGGTCGATCATCACGCCGATCGACCAGCCCGACATGATGAACAATACGATGACCACGATTCTCGCGACCCAGCCCATGTGGTGCCAGAGCGAAAGCGGATCCCAGCCGACAGGTTCTTCCTGGAACAACCAAGCGGCCGTGACGTGTAAATTGCTGAGGTGTGCTGCCAAATTAGCTACGATCATGAGTTGCCTTCTCCTCCTCGGAACTTTTCAGATTGCGGACTCGCTCTTCGCTTTGATGCAACATTTCTCCAACCCAGGTTGGTCTAACCCCCGTTCAGAGAGAAAATAACGGTGATCTGCGTGTCCACTTCTACCGGTTCACCGTTCAAAATGTAGGGTTTGTATTTCCATTGCCGCACGGCATCAATTGCGGACGGAATGAGCATCGGGGGGCCGCTGATCGCGTGCAAGTTCTGAATATCTCCCGTCTTGCTGATTTCCGCTTGCAGTACCACGCTGCCCGAAATGCGGGCCGCCCGGGCAATTGGGGGATAAACCGGGTTCACACGGTGAATCACCAGGCCCTGCGTCACGCCAGCTGATACGCGTACGCGCTGGGGCTGCGTCATCTTCGGCACTGCCGATGTCGCATTCCCGATAATCCCGCCCAGAACGCCGCCCATCGAACCGCCGGGCACTCCACCCGGCACTCCGCCGACCACGCCGCCCATATCCGGTGGGGCTGCATCTTCCTTTATGTCGAGAATCTTCTGCGGAATCTTCGTGGGTGTGCGGAGCTGGCCGTTGTCAAGATTCGTCTGGATTTGCTTCACCACGTGCACCACGGCGGCTGGCGGTGGTGGCGGCGGTGGCGGTGGTGGCGGCGCCACCAGGAAGGTCATCAACTGCGTTTTAGGCAACGCTTCCGTAAAGAGCAACGGAATCAGGATCATGACGGCCACCAATCCCATCTGAAACAGAAAGGAGATGATTGTGGTCATGCCCCGCTTTGTCTTTAGCTTATTGCCCGATTCAATGAGGCTGTCTTCAAACATAGGCTTCTCCCTACACGCCCTACTCCAGGGTTAGACACCGCCTGCGCTTGCTTTGCTCCCGTTAAAGGGAGAATTTCTTTACTACGAAAATCTATACTTTGGCCTTCGCTCGCTCCCGGCTGCCGGATGACTTGACAGCTGCGGTTGGGGCGTTACGCTGTCCCCGCCAGTCCTGATAGGCCACAAGAATCGGTGCCGCAATCGCAATCGAGGAGTACGTCCCAATCAGGATTCCTATGACCAACGCAAAGGAAAACCCGTGCAGAACTTCCCCGCCGAACAAGAACAAAGCCAACACCGTCAAGAATGTCAGGCCCGCCGTCAGAATGGTTCGGCTTAGGGTCTGATTTATACTCCGATTCACGATATCTGACAACTTTTCCCGCCGCATCAACTTCAGATTTTCGCGGATACGGTCAAAAACCACGATCGTGTCGTTATTCGAATAGCCGATAAGCGTCAAAATCGCCGCAATTACTGTCAACGAAATCGGCTTGTTCGTTAGCGAAAACGCTCCGACTGTGATCAGTGTGTCGTGGAATACGGTTATGACTGCCGCGACACCATAAATCCATTCAAAACGAAACGCAAGATAAACCAGCATGCCCGCGAGAGAATAGACGACGGCCAGCTTGGCCTGCGTTTGCAGCTGCTTACCCACCTGTGGTCCCACGATTTCTACCTGGTAGACCCCGAAGCCGGATAGATAGAAACCGTCCTGCAACGACGCCAATACCGCCGGATCCACCACCGACTTCAACTCGTCGAATGAGGCCAACGCCCCGCCCTTGGTTTTGTCGCGGTAATCGAGAATTGCCTTCACGACACCCGCATACCGCTGGCTCCCATCAAGCCCCGCATGTAACGGGTCTTTGTCGAGCAAATAATTAGTAAGCGTTAGCGAACTGGCATTGTTGAGATCGATCTTTCCCGCAGGGACATTGGTCTGCAATGCATTAATGATTTGCGTCTTGCCCTGATCCAGCGCGGCCTCGTTTGTCTCCTGCTCTGCGAGATCGATGAGCACTGTATTGTGCGAGGGATCCCCAAAGCGCTGGATGCGAACATTGTGCAGCCCAGCGTGGTCCATCGCGGCTCGAATCGCGTTGTCATTCGGGGTCTGCGCAAATTTCACATATACCAATGTGCCACCGCGAAAATCCACGCCCAACGGAATACCGTGCCAGAAAAAGATCGAAAGCAGGCCGGCCACGCTGAAGATCAGCGAAAAGGTGAGGAAGTACCATTTCTTGCCGAGAAAATCTATGTTTGGATTACGAAAAAATTCCACGCTGCCACCAACCCTGTAATAAGAACTAAATGCTCAACGCCTCGCCGCGCTGTTTGCGGCTCAAAATCCAGTCAAAGATCACGCGGGATACGAAGACTGCGGTAAACAGATTCGCGAACAGACCAAAGCTGAGCGTGACCGCGAACCCTTTCACCGGCCCGGTCCCGAACAGGAACAGAATCACTGCGGAAACGATGGTCGTGACGTGTGTGTCCACAATGGTAATCCATGCATGACCGAAGCCCTGCTCCACCGCCGAGGGCGGCGTTTTGCCGTTCCTCAATTCTTCGCGAATACGCTCAAAGATCAGAACGTTCGAATCCACGCCCATACCAACAGTCAGAATGACGCCCGCGATGCCCGGCAACGTCAAGGTCGCCTGGCTAAACCCGAGGAAACCCAACAGAATCACCAAGTTAAGAATTAACGCGATGTCGGCGTTGATTCCGGCCGCGCGATAATAAATCAACATGAAGATCAATACCGCCAGCATGCCGATCACGGCCGCGCGAACCCCTGCGCGAATCGAATCCGAACCGAGCGACGGCCCGACCGTGCGTTCTTCCAGATACTTGATGCCAGCGGGAAGCGCACCCGAACGGAGAATCATCGACAAGTCTTTTGTTTCCTGCTCAGTGAAGCGGCCTTCAATCGTCCCGGAATCGTGGATCTGGCTCTTAATGACGGCCACTTCCTGCACTTTGTTGTCGAGCACAACCGCTAGATTGTCGCCGACATGCGCACCCGTGAAGCTGGCGAACTTGTTGCCGCCTTCGTTGGTCAGATTAAAGGCGACGGATGGCGTGCCATTTTCGTCGCGGGAGGGTTCTGCATCTCGCAAATCGCGCCCTGTAACCGCGGCCGCCCGCGAAACCAGATACCACACCGGCCCATTGTCTCCGCCTTGCGTTCCAATGCTCTTTCCGGGAAGCAATTCCGCATCGGGAGGCAAAATACCTCCCTTGTCCTGCAATGCCGCTTCCTGGCTGGGATAAGGCCCGCCCAGCGACTGCTTGATTTCAAGCATTGCAGTGGACTGCATGATCTCTTTGACGCGAGCCGGATCATCCACGCCGGGCAGTTGTACCAGAATCTGATAATCGCCCAAGCCGTGCTCTTGAATCACAGGTTCAGTTACACCCAGTTGGTCAATACGATTGCGAATGGTTTCAATAGCTTGCGCTACCGCGCGGTTCTTCAGATCTGCCAGTGACTGCGGCTTCATGGTCACCGTGTAGGTGTTTTCCGCACCAGAAGCGAAGTCGTACTCTGGCATGGAATCACTCACGATGGAGCGCAAATCAGAACTTGACTCGGGCGGAACGCCCTTGATTACGATTTTTTCGGGAGCATTCGGGTCTGGCTTGCTGATCTCGGCGTAGTTAATCTTGTGGTTGCGCAGAGCCGCCTTGAGGCGTTCGACGGTGTTATCAGTTTCGACGTTAACCGCATCATTCACTTGCACTTGCAGGATGAGGTGCGTCCCGCCTTTAAGATCCAGTCCGAGGTGAATGCGGTCCTGCATCGAATCGAGCAAACCTTGCGGCGTCCATTGTTTTGGAATGCCAAAGATTCCGCCCAAAAACACGAGGAGGGTACCGAAAATGATTGCGACTTTTATCCCGAAATTCTTATTCATAACAAACGCTCTGCTCTACGAAATTAAATCTTTAATTTTCTATGACTTTGCCCCTTCATCCGGGGTGGTCACGGAGGCGATCGCAGATCTACTAACTTCCAAGCGCAAATTATCCGGGGGCACCCGCAAATGAAGAGAATCGTCCTTGAGCGCGATGATAGTTCCGCGCAAACCCCCGGTGGTGACCACTTTATCCCCGGTCTTCAGGTCCTGCAGCATTTGTTGCCATTTCTTCTGGCGGCGTTGCTGCGGCATGATCAGCAGGAAGTAAAAAATGGCAAAAATGAAGATCAGCGGGGCAAAACCGAGCCAGCCCATCGAACCGCCGGGAACCTGCATCGCCAGTAAATTTACGCTACACATAGTTCAATATATTTCACCGGACACGTATCGGACGCGTGGAACAATGTACTGTCCACACACCCGCGATTTCCTTGCCGAGCTTTAAACTTCAGGAGTTCTGGCTAATGCAGGCCGGAGATTCCTTCTGCTGCTGGCACTAATTCTCGACGAACTCTGCTTCTAGACGAACACTGGGTCAACCTGGGACGCTGGGCGGTTTCCGTTGAGACTCTTTCCCCAACCAGCTAGCCCAAACTATCTAGCGCTGGAAAAACGGTCCTTGCCCCCAAGTCCTATAGAATGACGCACCGTTCTCATAGTGTCAAGGTAGAAGCTCAGATTGTGGATGGTATTTAAGACCTGCGCCAGCACCTCACCGGAGGCATAAAGGTGACGCAAATAGGCGCGCGAATAGCGTTTGCAAACCTTGCAGGAACAGTTGGGATCAAGCGGGCCGTCATCAGAGGCATAGCGGGCTTGCTTGATGGAGATTTTGCCCTCCGATGTAAATAGCAAGCCGTGGCGCGCAGCCCGCGTGGGAAGAACGCAATCCATCATGTCAATTCCCATTTTGGAATATTCGACGATTTCTTCCGGCGTGCCCACGCCCATCAGATAGCGCGGCTTGTCTTTCGGCAGATATTCGAGAGTGGCTTCGACTACTTCTCGCGTAAGATGCCGAGGCTCGCCGACGCTGAGCCCGCCGATGGCATAGCCGGGAAAACCAATTTCGAGGTGCGTTCGGCAGATTCCTTGCGCAGGGCAAGATCCATGCCGCCCTGGACAATGCCAAACAAAGCTTGTGTGGCGCGGACATTCTTGTCCGCGGCAGTCCCCACATGGCCATTCCAGGGGACTTCGTGTTTATGGGCTTCGAAATGCTGTTTGCTGCGCTGGGCCCAGCGGAGAGTTAATTCCATCGAATCCCGCATGCGTTTTGCGTCGGCGGGATACTCGGTGCATTCATCGAAGGCCATGATGATGTCTGCGCCGAGGCCGATTTGCGCCGCCATCGCGCTTTCCGGAGTGAAAAAATGCGCAGAGCCGTCGAGATGCGAGCGGAACGTCACTCCCTCTTCAGTGACTTTGCGGAGCTCGTTCAAACTAAAGACTTGAAATCCGCCGGAGTCAGTCAGAATGGCGCGCGGCCACGACATGAAACCGTGGAGTCCTCCGAACTGGCGCACTTGCTCCACTCCGGGGCGGAGATAGAGGTGATAAGTATTGCCAAGCAGAATTTGGACGCTGAGATCTTCCAGAAATCTTGCGGAATGCCTTTGACCGACGCCAATGTGCCCACGGGCATGAAAACCGGCGTTTCGACTTCGCCATGCGGAGTGATAAGCCGGCCGCGACGGGCGGGGCCGGAGGCCGCGTCAATCTGAAATTGCAGGGACACTGAAAGATTGTAGCGAATCGACCCGAGAACAACGGCTTTGAGGATGGCGCGCGAGCCGATTTGCCGCGCTGGTAGAGCCTTTCGGCTCTATTTTCGCGGGGCGATTCTTGGGATATGCTGACAGCGCGCGTCCGCTCGAAAACGGGCGGCGGAAGGAAGTTCGGTATGAGCAAGAATTGTTGGGTTTCGCTTCGTTATTGCTTTGCGGCGCTGATGTGTGCGTCGGCGGTTGGGCAAAATAATTATCAAGGTGCTCCACGGCTTTCGGGCTATCCGAATGATGGGCATGTCACCCAATTGGCCGATCGTTTTGATAAAGCGGGAAATATGTATGGGAGCGACGCCGGGCGGTGGCAATCAGACTGGCTGCGGAGATCTGGGTTGCGGCACTGGTCTATGAGCTTTCACCCGACGGGCAAGGCAATTGGACGGAGAGCATTCTTTATAACTTTTGCTCAAATTTCGATGGATTGTCATGTCTGGATGGCGCATACCCATCTGCACGGCTTGACGATTGATCAGCAGGCGATCTGTATGGGATCACATTCAGTTGGCGGCACGGGATACGTATATCTGGCAGGGCCGGGGGTTGCTTTCGAGCTGTCCCCACCAAAAGAAAAAGGCAGGGCAATTGTGGATAGAGACTGTGCTTTACAACTTTTGCAGTCGGTTCGGAAAAGGCATCTTGCCTGGATGGATGGCTTCGGTTTCCCGTCTCAGCCGCTTGTTTTCGACGGGGCTGGCGATCTTATATGGAGCTAGACCGCGTCGGGGGGCATCGGGGCATGTGAAGGGTGGGGCGGGGTTGTCTTTGAACTTTCGCCGGCGGCCTCAGGATGGGCAGAGAGGATTTTATATAATTTTTGCACCGCAGGGCCGGGGAGATGACTGCCCGGATGGATACCAGCCAACGGATGGTGTGACCTTCGATCAATAATGGCAACCTCTACGGCACGACTACGGTTACAGCGGAAATATTAACATAGCGGGGTCGCTGGTGGAACGCTGTTTGAGCTGTCGCCTTCCGATGTCCGCCTGGAAATATCACCTACTGGCTACAATACCGCCAAGCTGAGGTGTCAAATCCCCATGCCCCTGTATCGTTTGATTCGGCGGGAAACCTTTACGGCACGCTAGCCGCGAATGACGGGGGTGTTTTCAGGATCAACGCAAGGATTCGAAAAAGACTATCACTGTTTTCGTTTAACGGCACCGATGGCGACGAGCCGATTGGGAGGAGTATATGTCAATCCGAACATGACTAAAGTGCGCTATGGCACTGCTCGCATTCGGCGGTACGCACGGCGAGCGGAACGTTTTCATGCATCGACGCATTTGAGCACGAGAGCGTTCTTTACAACTTCTGTTCGCAGACATAACTGTGTCGATGGGAGTGGGCCATGGATAACGCCGTGCCAGATGCGAGGGGAATTTATACGGGACCACGCAGTTTGGGGGCACCGACAACGAAGGCGTGGTCTTCGAGGTTAACCCGTAGGTCAGATCCCTTTCCACGGAATTAATCGGAACCCGCTTGTCTTCGACAAGCGGGTTCCTAGCTAGCGATATTCCCAAGCTCTAAGGATTATTGAGAATGTTCGCATAAGCATTTGCCATTCGATGTATCCGCGTCTGGCAGCCTAGCGATGCCGAACTCGCGTTGTTGTAAGCGAACTCCCAGTCGCAGAAGTAAACCTCGATGGGCTGAGCATAGTTAGCCGCTGCGAACGGCATGGTATCAGGCAGATAGTCTCCGACATATAGTGTCTGCGCGTGCCGCTTCTAGAGCCTTTTTACTCATGTTCTGACTGTGGGCTTTGGGCTATGCTTTCAGGCGGAAGGAAAGTGTGGTTATGAGTAAGGCATGGTTGAGTTTATTCTCGCCTTTAGTTTTCGCGGCGTTTAGCGCGTCGGCGTTTGGGCAGACCGCCAACTACAAGGTGATTCATAGGTTTTCAGGTTATCCCAATGACATTGAGCACCCTATTGGTGCGGTTGTGTTCGACAAAGCCGGGAACATGTATGGCGTTGGGCCGGGCGGCGGCAATGATAACGACGGGGCCGTATTCGAGCTTTCTCCGGATGGACACGGAAACTGGACGGAAACGATGCTCTACAACTTCTGCCAGAATTTCGATGGGCTTTCGTGCTTAGACGGGCAATCTCCCGACGCACAGATGGCTATTGATGCAGCGGGCAATCTTTACGGTACTACGTATCAGGGCGGCACAGGCAACGAGAGCAATCCGCTGTTCCCTGGCGGTGGTGTTGCCTTTGAGCTCTCGCCGCCTCTACAGCAACGTGGTCAATGGACGGAAACGGTTCTCTACAACTTTTGCAGTCAATTCGAGAATGACGTTTGTCTCGACGGCGGCCCAGGCAATAAGAGCCAGATGGTGTTTGACCATGCCGGGAATCTTTATGGGACAAGTGTTTTAGGCGGAAGTGGGCACATTCAGGGGCAGGGCGTTTTACCGGGTGGTGGCGGCATTGTTTTTGAACTCTCCCATAATGCCCAAGGTTGGACAGAAAAGGTTCTTTACAATTTTTGTTCCCAAGGACCGGGGACAGAATGCCAAGACGGGTATGCCCCAGCTGGTGGGGTGATTTTGGACAAATCTGGAAACCTATACGGTACGACCGGCTACAGTGGCCTTGATAATTCTTTTAGAGGTGGCACACTGTTCGAGCTTTTGGATGCGGGAGGGCGGTGGAGATATAAGCTCTTGGCGACCGTACCCGACAATGCGAAGATTTACAGTCCTTACGGTCCGCTGACGTTCGATGCCTCTGGCAATCTATATGGGGCATTGGGGCTCGTTTACGGCGGCGTTTACCAACGAAATGCAAAAACCGGAGGCATCAAAGTGTTTTCATTCAACGCGCAGGATGGCTTTGAACCGCTCGGAGGAGTCTATGTGGACCCCAAGACAGATGCTTTGTATGGCACGAACTCGGGGGGGAACGGTGGCCCCGGCAACATTTTCGAGATTCGTTCTGGCGGCAAAGAAATAATTTTGCATGCTTTCTGCGGATTGCTCAGTTGCGCGGATGGAGATTTGCCATCTGCACAGTTAGTTCCCGATGTAAAGGGGAATCTTTACGGACCGACCGAGTTTGGGGGAGCCTACAACTTAGGTGCTCTTTTTGAGCTTACTCCCTAGCGGCCTTTAAACTTTAAACAGAAAGGGGAATCGGCTCTAGGGCCGATCCCCGATAGAGCTTGTTTCGCTACGGGTTGTTGAGCACGTTTGCATAGGCATTTGATAAAGTGCTCGAGACTTGGTTTTGACACCCGAGTGCACTGGCGCCCGTAACGTTAAAGGCATATTCCCAATCGCAGAAATACACTTCAATCGTGGAGGCATAGTTGGCTGAAGCGAAAGGAATCGTGTCAGGAATGTAGTCGCCTACATAAAGTGTACCTCCGGTCTGGAAAAAACATGGTGTATGGCTGTCGCAATTAAAATCCATCGTATCCACGATCCCTCCTTGTGCAACAAGGTGGGTAGTTTTTGATGTGGACCCAGGTTGCAATGAAAATCCGTCTTGGGATCGGACTCCAGGAAAATTGCTGCCGCTGAATGTCGCATCCGAAGTACAACCATTCGCGCACATTACCTCGCCGTTATTGCTGATACCCGTCAACGCGGCAGTGATGAACGCATTTGGTGTTTGGGTTTGCAGGTATAGGTTTCCCCCCTGGTTCTTATAGGTGCTGAAGAGCGAGCACCAATCATCCATGCAGGGATGCGAGGGATCAAGGTCGTATTCACTTAACGACTCCTCACCGAAGCCCGCACCCGCTGGCGCAGCCATGAAAATGGGAGCTTCGAGGTCGGCATAGTTGTTGTCCGGGTTGTTAGTGGGCGGTCCCGAGTGAGCGTTGGCCATGATCGACGGATTGTACGGATTGGGCGCGGACGATTTGTAATGGTTTCGGCTGGCTATGAAGGCCGGGAAGATTGTGGCAACGTAACCTGGTCCTACGTGCTGGCTGCTTGCGTCGCCAGTAGTATAAGCAAACTTACCGCGACAGTCGGCGGCGCCGGGAGTGCAGGTGGGATAGGTCGCGAACCAGTCGGGGGAAATTCCGTTGTTAAGGTCGTAGGTGAGGCCTTCGTAGCTGGGCCAAACACCCCTGCTTGATGGAGGGTTGCCGACGTTGGCGGCAGTACAGTAAGGAAGGTTTTCACCGCCCGCGGCGAGCCCAACGCGAATGTAGCCAATGTACTTGCCGATGGTGTTGTAAGCACCGCCTGACGGTGAGTAATGTTTAATCACTGCGTCCACAAAGGCCTCGTACGCGGTGACGATGGGAAGCTCGTAAACGACAGGAAAACCACTAACGTCAGGGAATGTGGCGGTCGGTCCACAACTCTCATTCGGCTGGCCGGTAATGTGACAATGGTCGTAGTTCCAGATGCGGCCTGCGCCATGCCAATGCCAACGGTACCGTTGCCGCATTCTTGGGTTGAACCAGCTTGACCGCCAGAGCAGGTGGGCGCGCCAGCGTCTCCGGGCCACAAGTTAGGGCATGAGACCATGTCCTGCTCGAAGCCCTGCGCGACGCACTGCGAGCACCAACCTGAGTATGTTGCGGGCCGATACACGTAGGTCGGAACCGCAGTCGAGAATCCCGCGCTGCTGCCGGACTCGGGCACCATCTCATACACCCGTAAAAGCTACGCATAAGATTAATTTTCTGCGCGAGAGTTGCGTAGCAGGGTTCGGCGGGGAAAAGCAGATTCCTCAGCCCTGAAGGGCATTCGGAATGACAAGGTGGTGGGCTGATGGACTCGCTCCGGCAGTCGGTGAGGATTGCGCCATCATCAGGCGTGAGTGGTTTCGAGCAGATCGTCTTTTGGCATTGCGTCGGCCGCTTGTTTCACTTCAGATTCGGGCGCTCCCGTAAAGTCCGCGAGTTCCAGGCGCAGATTGCCGGAGTTGGTCGCGTAGCCGAGGCCTTCTTCCATATCCACCACGCCGGAACGAATCAGCTTTTCGATTTCGCCGTCGAAGTGCAGCATGCCCTCGTCGCCACCGACGCGCATGGCGTCGAGCAGAGTTTTGCCTTCGCCCTCACCTTTTTCTACGTACTCCCGCGTCCGAAGAGTGGATTTCAGAATCTCGAGGGCGGCGATGCGGCCGGTTCCGTCTTTTCGCGGAATGAGGCGCTGCGAAATGATGTAGCGAAAACTTTTTGCCAGACGGTTGCGAATGCCATCCTGCTCGGCCATGGGAAAAACGCCAATGACGCGCTCGATGGTTTTGGAAGCATCGATGGTGTGCAGAGTCGAGAGCACAAGGTGGCCGGTTTCGGCGGCTTCCATGGCAATTTCAATGGTTTCTTTGTCACGCATTTCACCGACAAGAATGACCTTGGGCGCCTGCCGCAAGGCCGCGCGCAGCGCCAGAGCGAAGCTGGTGGTATCGCTATGCAGCTCGCGCTGGTGAATCACACAGTTCTTGTGAGCATGAAGAAACTCAATTGGATCCTCGATGGTGAGGATGTGATACGACTTTTCCTGATTGATACGGTCAATCACAGCTGCGAGAGTCGAAGACTTCCCGGAGCCGGTCGGCCCGGTGACCAGAACAATCCCGTTGCGGAGGCCGACTATGTTGCCCAGTTCGGCAGGCAGGTTCAAGGCATGAAAATCAGGAATCTTGCTGGGAATTACGCGCATGACAACGGCGCAGGTGCTGCGCTGCATGAACACATTCACGCGAAA
Organism: Terriglobia bacterium; assembly: GCA_963702965.1. Taxonomy (GTDB): domain Bacteria; phylum Acidobacteriota; class Terriglobia; order Terriglobales; family Acidobacteriaceae; genus JAJPHW01. The sequence goes on along the minus strand of OY969776.1, from coordinate 498,531 downwards.
ACGGCAGACGCCGGGCAAGCTATAAGAGACGTCGCAAGAGCCATGTTCTTTCAGATTTTCAGCGGCGTTCTTGTTGGTACCGATGAGATGGTTGGCGATCAGGCGAATTTCTTCGGCGCTGAGTGGACGGATTGCTCCGGCCGGGGATAGTTTTCCATTGATCTCCACCAGCGGCGGCTTGCCGGGCGAGAAAAAGAGGTCGCTAATCTTGCTGGAAGTCTTCAACATCGCTGTCAACAGCGCGGGAGTCGAAATTTGGGGTGCGGGTGCGGCGGCAGCGGCGGTCGGCGTGGTTGCAGCGGGCACACTACTCGTGGCTGTAGGCGTTGAAGACATGCAGTCGCTGATCCTTTAAGTTGTAAAAACGCGTTGAGTTTGGACAACAGGCTTAAATGCGAGCTTGGTGGAGATTACACGGCGGCAGGCGGGCAAAAAAGATTACCGAAGGCACACGTAGCAGGAACTCCTGGTTACCGCGGATGGAAGATCAAGGCGGAGAAATACTTACAACGTCGCAGTTTTGCGGGCGATGATATCGCGGACTTTCGCTACGAAGTCCGCCGACAGCATATCTTCAGTCTTTTCTTTGCCGCGGGTACGGACGTTCACTTTTCCGGCTTCGGCCTCCTTGTCTCCAACGACGAGCAGGAAAGGAACTTTTTGCATGGCATGCTCGCGGATTTTCGCGTTCATTTTTTCGTTGCGCCCATCCACTTCTACGCGAACGCCGACAGCTTTTAGCTCGGCTGCGACCTTATTGGCATACTCCACATGCCGTTCGGCAATTGGAATCATGACCACCTGCATGGGCGAGAGCCAGACAGGAAACGCTCCGGCGTAATGCTCAATCAGAACGCCGAAGAAGCGTTCGATTGATCCGTAAAGGGCACGATGCACCATGAGTGGCTGCTTGCGGGTTCCGTCTTCGGCGACGTATTCGAGTTCGAAGCGCTTGGGCAAATTGAAGTCGAATTGCACAGTCGAAAGTTGCCACAGGCGGCCGATGGCGTCCACCAGCTTGATGTCGATTTTCGGGCCATAAAACGCGGCTTCGCCAGGGATGGTTTTGTATTCGATGTTAAGTTTCCTAAGAACTTTCTCGAGCGAGCCGGTCGCCATGTTCCACTGCTCTTCGCTGCCGACGAAGCTCTTGCGGTCGTTCGGATCCCAGGTGGAAAGCTCAGTCTGGAACTGGTCGAAGCCGAAATCTTTGAGTACATCGCGGGCGAACTCGACGCAATCGGCGATCTCTTTTTCGATTTGCTCAGGAGTGCAGAAGATGTGCGCGTCGTCCTGGGTAAATCCACGGACCCGCAGCAGGCCATGCATGACCCCGGAGCGTTCGTAGCGATAAACAGTGCCGAGTTCGCCTAGCCGCACAGGAAGATCGCGGTAAGAGCGCAACGAGTCTTTGTAAATCAGAATGTGGCCCGGGCAGTTCATCGGCTTGACGCGGTATTCGGCGTCGTCAAGCTCCATGTAGTCGAAGAAGTTCTGCGCGTAATAACCCTCGTGGCCTGAGGTGAAGAAAAGCTGGCGGCGCATCACGTGCGGGGTATAAACGAGAGAATAGCCGCGCTTGAGATACTGATCGCGCATCCAGTCTTCCATCTCTTTGCGGATGATGCCGCCCTTGGGATGCCAGAAAATTAGGCCCGGACCGGCGAGCTCCTGAATCGAGAACAAATCGAGCTGCTGGCCGAGGACGCGATGGTCGCGCTTCTTAGCTTCTTCTTGCTGGTGGATGAAGTTATCTAAATCTTTTTTCGAATAAAACGAAGTCCCGTAGATGCGCTGCAACTGCGGATTTTTCTCATCGCCGAGCCAGTAAGCGCCGGCAACATTCAGCAGCTTAAATGCCTTGATTTTCCCGGTCGAAGGTATATGCGGGCCACGGCAAAAATCGAGGAACTTGCCGGTACGGTAAATCGAAATCTTTTCGTCGGGCTTGGTGAACTGCTCGATGAAATGACATTTCATGAAGTCGCCGTCTTGCTTGAACTCAGCGAGGCCCTCGTCGCGAGGACGGAACTCACGCGCATAGGGAATATTTTGCTGCACCAACTCCTGCATTTTGGCTTCGAGTTTTTGCAGGTCTTCAGGGGTGAACGGCGTTGGACGATAGAAGTCGTAGAAGAACCCAGTTTCGGTGGCAGGGCCATGGCCGAGCTTGGTCTCGGGAAACAATTCAAGCACCGCGGCCGCCAGTAGGTGCGCCGAAGAATGGCGATAGACCATCAGCGATTCCGGATCTTTTTCGGTCAGAATGCGCAGGTCGGTATCTTTTTCGAGCGGCTTGGTCAGATCGATGAGATCGCCGTTCGTTTTGGCGGCAAGCGCGGCATCAGCGAGCCGCGGGCTTATTGACCTGGCGATGTCGAGCGCAGTAGTACCCTGCGGGACTTCCTTGGTGCTCCCATCGGGGAGTTTGATGTGGATGGTCTCTGGCATCGGTCTTTCGAGTCTAAAGTACCGTGCGAAGCAGGGTCAAACCTGCGTCAGGCACCGAGGTTGTTAATATGCAGCCGTCTTCGCCATGCACTAATTTTATGGCCCGTCTTCGACTATCCCGTGTAGTCTCTGCGCAACGCGCCTATCGGCGATTGGATTGGCACGACAAAATTTAACTCCAGGAGCAAAGCATGCGTCTGCTGCTGCCACACAGGGTAGCCCGTTGGTTCGTGTTCGCCATAGTGTATTTTGTCGTGGCACTCTATCTTGCGACAAGCACGGCCGCGCAGACACCTGGTGTGAGCGACAGCGAAATTAAGATTGGATCCTGCTCAGCGTTGGATGGGCCGGCCCGGCAATTGGGATTGCAGAGTGTGCTAGGGGCAACCGCCTACTTCAATTATTTAAACGACCATGGCGGCATCAACGGCCGGAAGGTGAAGCTGGTTTCATTCGACGACAGCTACGATCCAGAGAAAACCGGCGCTTGTTTCGCGTCTTTGAAAAAAGAACAGGTTTTTGCTGGAGGCTTCTTCGTGGGCACGCCAACAGCGGCGAAATATTTGCCTTTGGCGGAAGCCGATCACATGCCGATTGTTGGGTTGTTCACGGGAGCGCAATTCTTGTACGAACCCGTGAAGCCGGAGATCTTCAATTTACGCGCGTCCTATAACGACGAAACGCGGGCACAGGTGGATGGCCTCTGGGCCGCCGGTGCGCGGAAAATTGCCGTAATTTACCAGGATGATGGCTTTGGGAAGGCAATCCTGGACGGCGTGAAATTGGCCTTGTCGAAGCATTCGGCAGAGCCGGTAGCGACGGGTTCGTTCGTTCGCAACACCCTGGAGGTAGGCAAGGGAATTGCCACGGTGCGCGCGGCCAAGCCGGATGCCGTGGTGCTCGCGAGTCCTTATGCGCCTGCGGCGGAGATCTTAAAACAAGCTCATGGTGAGGCCTGGCGGCCTCTATTTTTGGCTGTCTCGTTCGTTGGCACAGAAGCGCTGGTTACGGCGGCAGGAAGAAATGCCGAGGGCATGGTGATTACGCAGGTTGTTCCACCCTACGACCGGCTCGATTTGCCCTCTGTGAAGCTGTATCAGGAATGTTTGACTAAATATATGTCGGACACGCAGCCAAGCTTTGTAAGCTTCGAAGCCTTTATGAACGCGATGGTGATGGCGGAGGGACTGCGGCGGGCCGGAGCAATGCTGACGAGAGAAAAGTTCCAGCAGGCGCTCGAATCGCTGCACGATTTCGATATTGGATTAGGGAGCACACGGCTCGAGTTCAGCGCGGAGCGCCACAAAGGTTTGAGTCACGTTTATACCACGGTGATCAGAGACGGTAAGCCGCAGATTTTCGACAACTGGGCGGCTGTGGCCGCGAAGTAAAGGGCATACTACCAGCCCGCCTTCTGCCCTTTGTTCTGTTCGTCGAGCCACTTTTGCAGTGGCGCAAAATATTCAAGCAGCGCGCTGCCGTCGATCTGGCGCTCGCCAGTTCCGGCTTCGAGTGCGTCCGGCCAAGGCTTGCTTTGGCCCATCTCCAGCATTTTGTTGAACTGCGCGCCCGCAGCTTTGGATCCGTAGAACGTACAGCGATTCAGCGGGCCCGTGTATCCCGAGGTCTTGCACATGGCGCGATAGAACTGAAATTCGAGAATATGCGCGAGGAAATATCGCATGTAGGGCACGTTAGCCGCGACGTGATACTTCGCACCCGGATCGAAATCAGCTTCTGTTCGCGCGACCGGCGGCGCTACGCCTTGATATTTCAGGCGCAGATCCCACCAGGCTTTGTTGTAGTCGGCGGGTTTGATCTCTCCGGAGAAAACTTTCCAGCGCCATTGGTCGATAAGCAATCCAAACGGAAGAAACGCCACGCGGTCGAGAGCCTGCTGCAAAAGCAAAGGAATATCGGCATCGGCTGGTGGAACTTTGTCGAGCAAGCCTACTTCTTTTAGATATCCCGGTGTAACCGCGAGAGCAATGGAATCGCCAATCGCTTCATGAAAACCATCATTGGCCCCGTTCTCAAAGAGAAACGGCTGATTTTTGTACGCGCGCTGATAAAAATTGTGGCCGAGCTCGTGGTGAATCGTGACGAAATCTTCATCGCGCACCAGAATGCACATTTTTATGCGCAGATCATCTTTGTTATCGATGTCCCATGCGCTGGCGTGACAGACGACGTCGCGATCGGCGGGCTTCGTAAATAGCGACCGCTCCCAAAAGGTTTTTGGCAGTGGCGCGAAACCCATCGAAGTGAAAAATCCTTCGCCGTATTTCACCATTCCTTTGGCGTCGAGATTTTTCGCCTTAAGCAATTCAGTCAGATCATAGCCGCGGCTATTTTCCGGCAAGCCGAGAATCGGGAAGATGTGCGTCCAATCCTGTGCCCAGATGTTGCCGAGTAGATCCGCAGGAATTGGGCCGTCGGGAGGAACAACGTTCGGGCCATATTTCTTTACTAACTGCGCCCGCACATAGGTGTGGAGGGAAAGATAAAGCGGACGAACCTGCTTCCATAGCCGCTCAAGGTCGGCGCTGAAGGCGTCGGGCGGCATGTCATAGCCTGAGCGCCACAAAGTGCCAGTATCTTTAAAGCCCATTTCGCGAGCGCCTTGGTTAGAAAGCTCGACGAAACGCGCAAAGCGGTCGCGCATAGGAGGGCCAACCGAATGCCAGCCCTTCCAAAGGTCAAGCAACTCCTGCGGATCGCGGCTGCTCGCCATTTTCGTTTCAATCTGCGTGATGTCGAGACAATCGTTCGCAGTCTTGCAATATTTTCCCTTGCCGTAATCGGCGTCGAGTGATGCTGCGATCTGCGTCATTTCTTTGCGCAGTGCAGGATCTTTTGGCGTTGGCGCAGTCAGCCCTAACCGCAACAACAAAAATTTGCGCGCCAGATCAGGGGGCATGTTCAAACCGTCGAAACGTTTGGATTGTTCGACGAGATCCGTCGTCATTGCGGATATTTCGTCATTGGCGTCGGCCGCCAATGCTTCGGTGTCTTCTGTAATGAAGTTTTCCTGCACCCATTGTGCCTGGTTGCCCTTGACGCTGAGTTCAGCCAGCCGCGCCTCAGCATTCTTCATGAACTCCTGCGCATCGGCCAGCGTGGGTTCGGAAGTTTGGGCTCGCGTAATGGCGGAAAAGAAAATAATCGTAAGGACGACGGTGAGTTTTCGCATGAAATTCTCCCGCCGAGGATTATCTACGAGATGAGGAAATTTTTGTAGGCCAGACTCGGTATTCCGTGGTTATTTTTCGCGGCCACGTGCATAAAGCTCTTCCATCGCGCCTTTTACTTTGTCGGAGAGGGCATCCATGTCGCGCAGTGTCATTCCGGCCGTCGAAATCGGCTCGCCCACGCGTACCTCCAGCGGCCGTGATTTTATGTGGTAAGTGTTCATGGGAAGCAACTCGTAGGTTCCCACCAGTGCCACCGGCACAACGTCCACCTGTGCCTTGATTGCGAGAAAAAATGCGCCCGCCATGAAAGGTTTGATGTCCCCATCAGGCGTGCGACCCCCTTCCGGGAAAATAACGAATGGCATACCGTTTTTCAAGCTCTTCAACGCGTGCCGCACACTCGCAATCGACCGCGCCGAATTCTGCTGATCTATGCAAATCTGACCCGACCGCTTCAAATGCCACCCTACGAATGGATAAGCCAGCAGCTCTTTCTTGAATGCAATTCGGAATTGAAACGGCAGGTTCACGTACAGCACCGGAATGTCCATCGCCGAGGCATGATTCACCGCATAGACGTGAGGCTTCGTAGTGTCAATGTTATCGAGGCCCGTGACCGTCACTGGTGACTGGATTGTCTTCATGATGAGCCACGACCAGAAGCGGGCGAAGTTATGCAGAATCCGCTCCTTGTTCGCCAAAGAACGAGGCGGGAATCGAAGTAAAACCCAAAAAAATGGTGTAGGACCAGATGAGCGGATCAAAAATCAGGAAAGACCGAACTCGGCTCAACCATCCGTAACGCCGTTCGGGACGTGCGGCAGGAGCTCGTCCGCTCAAGATCGTCGGCCAATGTTCGCTCAGTGGGCATGCTTCTCCGCAAAGCCGCACGCCCAATCGCCGCATGGCCTCACCCACGATGTAGATGGATCCAGTCACAACAACGACTCCGTTTTCGCCGGTTAATTTCTTCGCCCGCTGTAAGGCCGAAGGCACATCCACAGCGTCTTCGATTTCCGCCGAAATACGATGCGCGGCCTTCCGAATTTCCGCTGGTGTTGCTGCGCGCGGATTGTCGGCGCGCGTTGCAATCACATGATCCGCAAAAGGAAACAGAATTTCCGCCATCTCCCCAATCGTTTTATCGCGCATGGCGCCGAAAACAAATACCAGCCGCCGCCCATCGTAAGAAGACGAAAGTCGCTGAACGGAGCGCCCATGCCCCCGCGGGATTATGGGCCACATCAAAGACATACTCGGGCTCGCCGCTCGCCGCAGGAATCACTTGAAACCGGCCCGGCCACCGGGTCTCGCGGATACCGTGCTCAATCCCTTCTGGAGTAACCGGAAATCCCTGCTGGCTCAATTCTTCAGCGGTCGCAATCGCCAGCGCGATATTGCGAAGTTGATGTCGGCCTACGAGTGGCGTCTCCACGAGAATTTCTTTACCCATCACGCGCAGGCGATATTGCGACAGAGGATGCCCTGCACCGTCTTGCGCCGCCACGCTGGCGCTGGCCGGTGAAACTGGCGGCACATAAGGGACTGCACTCACGCCCTTCGCGCCCACCTGCATGATGGTATTGCCAATCACATCGTTCGCTTCCGGCTGCTGCGGCAAAGTCACAACAATGCCGCCTGGGCGGATAATTCCTGCTTTCTCCCGCGCGATCTCCGTTACCGTGGTGCCGAGAAATTGTTGATGGTCGAGCGAAATATCCGTGATCACGCTCACTCGCGGCTCAACCACATTCGTCGCGTCCAATCGCCCACCCATACCAACTTCAAGCACTGCGATATCTACTTTGTTTTGGGCAAAATACTCGAAGGCAATCGTGGTCATCATTTCAAAGAAGCTCGGATGCCAAGGCAATTCGTCTTCCGTGACCAGCCGTTCCGCGGTCCTGTCGACTACGTCATGCAAGAGTGCGAATTCGTCGTCACCGATTTCAATGCCATTCACGCGGATGCGCTCATTAAGACGTAGTAAATGTGGCGAGGTGTAAAGTCCTGTCCGCAAATCTGCGGCGCGCAGAATTGAAGCCAGTGTTGCCGCCGTCGAACCTTTGCCGTTGGTCCCGGCAATCAGTACGCTGGGAAAACGCCGCTCAGGATGGCCCAATGCGCCCAGCAGCACACGCATGTGCGCTAGATCGAACTTGTGCGACGACACTTGGGCCAGCTCATGGCCGAGCGCATACATGCTCGCAACTGCGGCTTCATAAGACATAGAGAACGCTGCCGTTATGGCGACTCCAACTTCTTTTGCTTGCTAAAGACTATCAGTTTTAGGGCACTCGTCAGCATGGCAGCTACGCTGGAAGGCGCGGAAATAGTGCTGAATTGAGGGGGATGTACAGCCAACGGATTATGCCGCGACGGGTGTCATGAATTCCAGGGCACGCGCGATATAGTCTTTCATCTGCTTGCGGGTAACCACGGCGTCGAGCATGCCATGTTCCAGGAGAAATTCGCTGCGCTGAAAACCTTGCGGAAGCTTCTGCCGGATGGTTTGCTCAATCACCCGCGGACCGGCAAATCCAATTAATGCTTCCGGCTCCGCGATGTTCAGATCGCCGAGCATTGCAAACGAAGCGGTCACGCCGCCGGTGGTTGGATCGGTAAGAACGGAAATATAGGGAACTTTCAGTTCATCCAACCGCGCCAGCGCCGCCGAAATTTTTGCCAACTGCATGAGGCTGATGGCGCCTTCCATCATGCGTGCGCCTCCTGATGCCGAAACAATGATCAACGGAAGCCGTTCTGCCCCGGCATGCTCCACCGCACGGGCAATTTCCTCGCCCACCACGGCACCCATGCTTCCGCCGATGAACGAATACTCCATCGCGCTCACAATTACAGTGCGACCATTCAACTGGCCTTTGGCGTTGAGGACGGCGTCGTTTAATCCGGTATCCGCCTGCGCTTGCTTGAGGCGTGACGAGTATGCCTTCAAGTCAACAAACTTCAGCGGATCAGTCGAAACCAGCTTGTTATCAAAAATTTCGTACTGGCCGTTATCGAACAAATAACCCAAGCGCGCCCTCGCATCAATGCGGAAGTGCTTGTCGCACTTTGGGCATACATTCAGATTGTCTTCCAGATCTTTCTTCCAGATGATCTGCCGACAGCCCTCGCATTTCACCCACAAACCTTCCGTACGGACGTTCTTCTCGCCCGACGTGTCCAACTCACCGGATTGCCGCTTAAACCAAGTCATCGTCGTTTAAAAACTCGCCCGCTCAATATTCGATGCCTCGCTGGGCCATCACGCCTTTTTCATAGGCATGCTTCACCTGGCGCATCTCCGTTACTGTATCAGCCACCTCGACAATTGTGGGGTGCGCGTTGCGTCCCGTCAAGATGACGTGGACCATCTCAGGCTTCTTTTTCAGGCTCTCCGCCACTTTTTCAGGATCGAGCATTTTGTAGCTGATGGCGTAATTGATCTCATCGAGCACCACCAGATCCCACTCGCCTGAGAGAATCGCCTTCTCCGCTTCGGTCCACGCCTCTTCCACCATGCGGACATCTTCTGGATCCGGTTTTTCCGCGCCCACTTTCACAAAGCCGCGCCCCATCTGCTTCATGATGAACTTATCGCCGAAGGCTTTGACCGCATCGAGTTCGCCATAATGCCAAGACCCTTTAAGGAATTGCAGCATCAGGACTTTCATTCCTTGTCCCACCGCGCGCAGGGCCGTGCCCATAGCGGCCGTGGTCTTGCCCTTGCCGGGGCCGGTGTTGACGATGATCAATCCACGGCGCACGTCTGACATGAATCTTTGATTGTACCCGCTTCTGAGGTCATGAGACTTCTGATGCTTGTCATGGCAAAGGACTCATTTCCCAGCGGGTCGAAGATCTTGCGTGCAGTATCACTACTCCCATCAGAAAATCAGTGTTTGTAGATGGTCGTGTTCGCGTGGTAGTTGCGCCAATCGAACCAGTAGTCTTTCAGGGCGTTCAATTCTTCGAGACATTCGCCCCGCATCGGACCCGAAACCGCGCACCCCTGAAAATTCCACTGGCTTGCCGAAGAGGAATCGGTCAATGCCCACGGGCCGGCCGTGTTGTGGAACAGTTCGATATCGTTGCCGCGCGCGCGGCTGACAAATGCCCGCACGGACTTGCCATCCGGGCCAACTACGAGAAGAATCGGAGTACCGCCCAAGTGATCCTGCACGACGGCCTCTTTCAAAATCGAATCTAGCGGATAAGCCCGGCTTGCTCCTCTGATTTCCATGCCGATGACAACATCCCGCGATTGCAGCGGCGTTCCGGGGAAGGAAATGACGACCGGCAGCTTGGCGACCTCCGGCTCCCAGTCGCTTTCGTATTCTTTAGAATCTTTGCCGACGGGTGCGAGAACCTGACCGCTAGGAGCTTCCTGCTTCCAGGTTGCGTAAAGCAATTCGTCGCTCAGAACGGGCTCCAACTGTTGGCCCTTCATCGGGCCAAAAATCGCCTTGCCCGTGATCTGCTGCCACCATGTGCCCGTCTCTTCATCGCGCATCAGGAAATTTTCGTTGTTGATACCGGCGAGATGAAAGTGCAGCGCTCTGCCGTTCGCGCTTCGTTTCCACACCAGACCGGTGTGACAGAGCGTTCAATAGGTGACGGCGATCGGCACTCCACCGACAACATCATTCACGACGTGGTGATACGCCATCTCCCGGATGGGATACGCCCGTGCATCCTCGTTAAAGCGCACTGCCATGACCATCTCGGAATCGCCAAGCGAAGTATGAGCAATCGTCGCAAACCCCGGAGCTGCGACGGGATGAAACATCCACTCAAAATAATCCACCCGCGCCATGACTGCGGCGGCAGACGTAAGAATCATTCCCGATACGAGAATTGCCTTCTTCCACGCTGAAATCTTGCGCCAGAGCATCATGGCGACAACCAGGGCAGCGCCCGCCGTAAACAGAGTCAGCCAAGGCGAGTATTGCGTGAGCGCCATCGCGACCACGAGCCCCCGCGCTGATTCATATTTGAACGGCTGAATGATGTACGCGGGAACAAAAAACAGACCCACCGTCGCACACGCGAACAGAAAAAAGACGATTCCGAGCAGAAGCTTCTTTGAACCTCGTGGATTATTTGCGAATAGACTTACCATGGGCCGTTTTCCGAAGCACCTATTTTAATTCCACGCTGGCAGATTCAGACATGGCATTGTCCGTCAAGTCCACTTTAGTAGCTAGTGCGCACGCCTATCGCAGCGTATTCCGTGCTGTTAAACTCAATCGAATCTGTAGTTTCCCATTTTGGGAATGTTCCTTAAGGAACACTAGAGCAATTCGACTGACGTTCCTTGCGGAACACTTGTGGAAATTATCACTCACCGCTTGTCGGCGACCGGCCTTGGGCCCACAGCTTTGCCGTTAGAGGGGGGGTGGCCGTCGTCATCTGCATCGAGCAGGGGCGCCGCAAGACGCAGCGCTTCGACTTCGGTTTTTACCCTCATAATTTCGTCTTCTTTGGCTCGAATGACTTCGTGAATGTTTTTCATGGCTTGATTCGAGTTTAGATGCCCACCGCCGCTTCGAGAAAGTCACGAAAGGGCGGAGACCCGCATGGCGGTTTTCAATGGCCTAAATGGTAAGGATGCCTTTTCAAAATCGTGAACGCGCGATAGAGCTGTTCGAGCAGTACGACCCGGGCGATCTCATGAGCCAGCGTCATTTTGCCGAGCGAGAGCACGAGCGTCGCGGACTTACGCGCCGTTTCCGAGAATCCATCCGCCGCGCCGATGGCAAAAACCACTGGCAAACTCGTCCACCCCTGATAGTCGCCGAGCCACTGCGCCAGTTCTTCGGAGGAAAACTGCTTGCCCCGGCTATCCAGCAGAACCAGTGAATGCCGCGTGGGACGGGCGTCACGCACAGCCATCTTCAAGACAGCCGCTTCATCCTTCACCGACATGCCTTCAGCTTCCGTGTAATGCGATAGCCGCTTCAGATATTCGTCGGTGAGCACCTGAACCGCCTGCTCTTTCGTCTTCCCGATCCATGCAATCTTGAGTTTCACGGGCAATTTTGAGTTTCACAACGGACCCATGCGCTAGGCGGTCAATTTGGACTTTTTTCGTGCGGTCTTTTTCGCAACCGCGCGAACAGATGTTGGCTTCGTAGCAGCTTTAGCTTTCGTAAGCTTCGCCAGTAAATCAGCCGGTTCCACTCGTTTTGCTGACTTCCACAAGCGCTCCAGATCATAGAACTTGCGGGCTTTTTCGGCGAACACGTGCACTACAAAATCTACGTAATCGAGCAAAATCCATTCCGCCTGCTTATAACCCTCGATCTGATGTGGGTAGAGGCCGAGTTTCTTCTTGAGGCGCAACTCAACTTCATCGGAGATGGCCTGCACCTGCCGCGGATTGCTGCCACTGCACACCACGAAATAGTCAGTAAAGGCACCGGTATTCTGGTCGAGTTCGAGAATAGTGAGGTCTTCGGCTTTTTTTTCCAGGCAGCCTTCGATGGCCTCGGCTACTTGTTTCTTAAGGTCGTTTTTCTTCATAGGGGAGTTCGGGATTGGCTCTTTATCAGCCGCTCTTCATTGTATCCGAGGCAGAGAATTTCATTTCTCTGGGCGATCAGCGGCTCTTGTACAGTTCGCGCTTGCGGATGTATTCGGCCACTGCGGGATCGACGAGTTTTCCGAGTGGCTTCTTGGCGCGCACCGCATCGCGGATCGCGGTCGCCGAGACTTTCTCATTGACATCTTCAAGGAGATGGACAGTCACTCCAGGAAGAACAAGGTCGCCCTTGGCAGAGTGTTTGGCAAAGGGTTTGATGACGGCGGGTGATGGACGCAGTTTTTCCGGCAGAGAACTCGCGACGTCGGCCAAAGAATAGCCGGGGCGGCTGGCCACGATGAATTCGCACTCGCGAAACAACGCCTCGGACTCGCGCCACTTGCCAATGTCTTTGAAGGCGTCAATGCCGATGAGCAGGAATAGCTTGTCGCTTTTCTTGAGTGATGGCTTGAGGCGGCGAACGGTGTCGATCGTGTAATTCTCGCGTGGCGTGGGTTCGGGAGCTTCCAGCAGCGAAGGAAGAAACGTCTTCTCCGCGCTCGTCGCCAGCGCAACCATGGCGTAGCGATCGTAGTACGACGCGAGCGTGTAGCGTTGCTTATGCGGCGGGATATTGGCCGGGACAAAATAAATGCGTCCCAGCGACCACGCCTCCGAGGCCGATCGAGCGAGCGCGATGTGGCCGCGATGAATGGGATCGAATGTTCCGCCAAATAACCCAATATTCATTGATTTACCCTCGCGGACTTGAACCTCGCGGGCTCAAGCCCGTTCCTTCGCAGATACCCATGCGAAAAGGGACAGGCACAGGGCTGTACCTCTGCCGCATCTAAGAGAGCATCGCTGGTCAACGCCTGGATGTACTACCGTTACTCGCGTGAGTTTCATACTGGGACTATTCTCATTTTGGTATGCGCCTGAAGCTTCCCCCACTTCTTCGCGCCCGTTTCATAGCACCGGCCCGGGCCCCCATTCTGCGCTACGGCGTAGCTATTCTTAGCATCATCCTCGCGCTAATTCCGGCGTTCTTGCTGTCGAACCTAGTGGAAAGCCGGCTGGTAGTATTTTCCGTCGCCATCATGGTCAGCGCCTGGTATGGCGGCTGGAAGCCGGGACTGGTTGCGACCGCGTTTGCCCTAACGGTCAGCGCCTATTTTCTCCTTGCAGGGGCGCACACGCCGAGTGAATTTCACAAAGCCATCATACATCTGGCGCTCTTTGTCTTTGTGGCCGTCCTAATCTGCTCGTTTAACGCAGCGTTGCGCTCGGCACAGGAAGCGTTGCGGCGTTCGGAGATCAATTTCCGATCGCTGGTGACGAATGCGCCCTATGGTATTTGCCGCTGCAACGCGGCCGGTATTCTGCTGGACGCGAATCCGGCGATGGTGCGCATGCTGGGCTACACCGCAGCCACGACACTCGTCGGCAGCAATCTGGCGAGCTTGTACGGAGACGCACAGCAATGGTTTCTTGTCGCGGATCACATCCGTTCGCGGCAGGAATTCACAGGCATGACGGCGGAGTGGGCGCGCCGGGATGGAAATTCCATCAACGTGCGCTTATCCGGACGGACGGTCAGTGACCAGAGCCGCGGCCAAAATGAGGACGTGTTCTTCGAACTATATGCGGAAGACGTGACGGAGCAGAGGCGGTTGGAGCAGCAACTGCGGCAGGCGCAAAAGATGGAAGCCGTAGGACGGCTCGCCGGAGGCATTGCGCACGACTTCAATAACCTGCTCATGGTGATTTCGGGCTACTGCGAATTTCTGTTGGAGCGGATTGGGCCGGATCCGGCGTTGCGTGGGCCAGCGCAAGAAATTGCGAATGCGGCCAACCGTGCCACCTCGCTGACGAAGCAACTGCTTGCGTTCAGCCGCAAACAAATGCTTGCACCCAAGGTACTCGACCTGAATGGCGTGGTGACGGAGAACCTGAAGATGCTGAACCGCCTCATCGGCGAAGACATTGATCTGGTTATGGTGCCGGGGAGGGAGTTGGGCGCGGTGAAAGCTGATCCCGGCCAAATTGAGCAGGTCATCATGAATCTTGCGGTCAATGCACGCGACGCGATGCCCCGCGGCGGGCGACTCACCATCGAGACTTCAAACGCCACTCTGGATCAAGACTATGCGCGGCTGCACACACCGGTGGCGCCGGGCGAGTACGTGATGCTCGCCATCAGCGACACAGGCGTAGGCATGGATGTAGAGACACAAAATCATGTGTTCGAGCCTTTCTTCACCACCAAGGGCCACAAAGGGACGGGCCTGGGGCTTTCGACGGTTTACGGGATTATCAAGCAAAGTGGAGGCTATATCTGGGTGTATAGCGAAAGCGGCAAAGGCACATCTTTCAAGATTTATCTTCCACGCGTGAGCGCCACCGGCGAGACGATCCATGTGCAACCGACGGAGACTGCGCCGGTGGAGCAGGGACACGAAACCATTCTGGTGGTCGAAGATGAAGTGAATCTGCGCAGGCTGGCGCGGCAATATCTGGAGAAACAGGGATACACAGTGCTGGAGGCAGCAGATGGATCTGCGGCCATCAACATTTCAAGCTCATATCCCGGGCCGATACATCTGCTGCTTACCGACGTGATCATGCCCGGAATGAATGGAAAAGAACTGGCCCAACGCCTGACCGCATTGCGTCCGGAGACGCGTGTGCTCTACATGTCGGGGTACACCGAAAATGTAATTGGCCACAACGGCACGTTAGATAACGGCGTCACGCTGCTGGCGAAACCTTTTACCCTTCCCGCGCTCAAAGCGAAGGTGCGCGAGATGCTGAATACACCAACACCGATGGAGAGTGCCATGTCCGCTCAAGCTGCAAGCCAGACCATACACGCAAAAACAAAACTCTCGCCGTTCCGCGCACAGCGTTTTCAACTGCACCTACCCCTCAAATACCGGCAGCTGGGACAGAATGATTGGCGGAGTGGAACTACCGAGAACATCAGCAGATCGGGATTGCTTTTCCACGCCGAAGAGGCGTTGGCGCCGAATGCACTGCTGGAGATTAATCTGGTCCTGCCGCCAGAGATTGCGGGATTGTCAGCGGCTGAAGTGGTTTGCCGTGGCGAGGTGGTCCGTACAGCTGAAGACAATAGCCCTCGCAGCATGGGACCGGCGATGGCTGCGAAGATTCTGCAATATCACTTTCAGCATGGTGCACTGGTTCCGGAAGCGTAGAACCTCGGTATCTTCAAAGAAAAAGATTTGCTTACGGAAGAATTTCGGCAGACGAGGTTTGTGATTTGCGCTTGACCTCTTCCACTTTGCCGGCCATGGCGAACTTCAATTCTTCGATGCCCTGGCCGGTGACGGCAGAAATTTCGTAGAAATCCAGCTTCTTTTTATTCGCGAATCGCTTCAGCTTCGCCAACTTGTCTTTGTTGGCGACATCAATCTTTGACGCCACGAGAATCATGGGCTTTTCTTCGAGATGAGCGCCGAAGCTGGTCAGCTCGTTCATGATGACTTCATAATCCTGCACAGGATCCGGGCGTCCGCTGGCGTCGGACACATCTACAAGATGCACGAGCAAGCGCGTGCGTTCAATGTGACGCAGAAACTGCGTGCCCAAGCCCGCGCCTTCATGCGCGCCTTCGATCAGGCCTGGGATGTCGGCGACGACGAAGCTGCGGCCTTCTGAAACATCCCCGACCGAGACTACGCCGAGGTTTGGTTCCAAAGTCGTAAAGGGATAGTCGGCAATCTTGGGTTTCGCCGCAGAGATTCGGGAAATCAGAGTGGACTTGCCTGCATTCGGATAGCCCACGAGGCCGACATCCGCGAGCAGTTTCAATTCAAGCCTGAGAACATGCTCTTCTCCCGGCCGACCGTCGTCATGCTCACGCGGAGCTTGATGAGTGGACGTCGCAAAGCGCGCATTTCCCCGGCCGCCGCGGCCGCCCTTGGCAATTACGATCTTGTCGTCCGGACGGGAAAAGTCATGCAACAACTCCCCACTATCGAAGTCGTAAACCATGGTCCCCACCGGCACTTTCAAAATAACGTCTTTGCCTTGCTTGCCGGTGCAGTTGGAACCCATGCCGTGTTGGCCGCGCTGGGCTTTGTATTCTGGATTGAAACGAAAATGCACCAGAGTGTTGTGGCGTTCGCTGGATTCCATAATGACATCGCCACCGTCGCCGCCATCGCCGCCGGAGGGGCCACCGTTGGGCTCGAAGGCCTCGCGGCGGAAGGCCACGCAGCCGTTGCCACCATCACCCGCTTTGATCCGAATTTTGGCCTGGTCGATAAACATTTTTATGGAAACCACTGAGGACAAATGCCCTAGCCAAAGGACTGCAGCCTCCCAACCTTGAAAAAGAAAGCCTCATCCCATTGCGGAATGCACGGGCCTTTCACCTCAACAAAAAAGCCCCAGCCCGAAGGCGAGGCTTGATGAAATCTTACGCGGACGAGGGCACCCGCGCCACGATAACCTGCTTGGCGCCTTACTTCGCTTCGACAGGCTCGACCATGACGTATTTGCCCATCTGGCCACGATCACGGAAGCGGATGACGCCGGTGATCTTGGCAAACAGGGTGTCGTCCTTGCCACGGCCGACGTTGAGACCGGGCTTCACGCGAGTGCCGCGCTGGCGGACGATGATGGTGCCGCCGGGGACGAGCTGTCCGCCGAATGCCTTAAATCCTAGCCGCTGCGCATTAGAGTCGCGCCCGTTTCGTGATGTTCCCTGACCTTTTTTGTGTGCCATGACTTTTCCCTCAAAAATCTAGAACTTATTTCTTCTTAGGTGCTTTCTTGGCTGCCGCTTTTTTGGCGGCGGCTTTCTTGGGCGCGTGAGTCGCGGTGGCGCGCTTGGCCGAAGCCTTCAGGCGCGGACCGGTCTTCGCTTCAGCCTCGGCTTCAGCCTTCTTGGTCTTCACGGCCTTCTTCGGCAACGCTGGCGCGGTGAACTTCTGCCCGTCGAAGGCAATTTCAGTGATGCGGACGGCGGTGTAATTCTGCCGATGCCCGCGCAGCTTCTTGTATTGCTTCTTGCGTTTGTAATGGAAAACGAGGATTTTCGCGGCGCGGCCCTGCTCGACCACTTCGCCCAGCACGCGTGCGCCGGAGCCGGGGACGCCGATCTTCCCTTCGCCACCAGAAACCGCAAGAATACTGCCGTCGCCAAACTCTACCTGTCCGTCTTTGTCGGCCTGCGTTTCGAGCCGAACCACGTCTCCGGGCGCCACCCGGTACTGTTTACCACCGGCGCGGATGACCGCGTACATACCCATGCCTCCAACAAAAAATTCGTTCCTGCGCGCTCAAGCGCGTCCGGAAATCCCACAGATTTGCTGTGCTTGCTGCGTTCCGTGCCGGAGCATCTAGATTTTCTAACATCCGGGCAACGAAAGCGGACGGCGCCAGAACGGAGCCGCTCATATCCTATACAGGCGCTATGCAGGGCAACATTACGATTCTATCGTGTGCTGTGGAAAAGCGTCAAACCGGCATTGCCTTTGGGCGGATTTCTCAGTATGCCTTGACGAAGAAATACACCGTCATTCCGGTACCAACAAGGATTACGAAATAGCGGATCCATATGGGAGGCAGGCGCTGAGCGTAATGCGCGCCGAAGTAGCCTCCGACGATTGCTCCGACGGCCATGACGATGGCCTGAGGCCAATAAACAGCTTTGGCGATCACAAAGGTGACGACAGCCACGCCATTAATAACGAATCCCATAACGCTTTTGAGGGCATTCATGGTGTGGATATCGGCCATGCCAAGAGCGGCGAGCATGGCAAGCATAACGATGCCCATGCCACCGCCGAAATATCCACCATAGATGGCCACGGCAAACTGGAATAGCGCGGCGCCGATTAGGGCTGCGGTGCTGGCGTCATGCTCAATGCCGGCGCGCTTGCCAGCGAGCTTTTTCCCAAAAGCAAACAATAGGGTCGCGCCGAGAGTCAGCCACGGAAGAACCTGCATGAAAGTATGCGCGGGAGTTTTAATCAGCAGATAGGCGCCAAGAATGCCGCCGGTGAAGCTGGAAACCAACAGGGGAATAAAAATCCGTCGCGCCATATTGAGCTTGCTTCGATAAGCGCCGCCGCTGGCCGCCGCTCCGGTCCAGAGAGCGACCGTATTCGAGGCGTTCGCTGGAATCGGCGGAACACCGACGAACAGCAGTGCGGGGAAGGCCACGAAACTTCCGCCGCCAGCAACGGAGTTGAGCGCACCGCCGATGACGCCAGCGACGAAGAGAAAAATGGCTATCGAGAGAGTCAGGATTTAGGTTGTATCACACGCGGCTACCATGGCGCGGCCCCCACGCCCGGAAAGCTTAGATAGCGTCCAATTCCTCCACTGTTCTTTCATTGCTCACGTTTCCGGTGTTCAACGTGCCCTTGGGCTCAATCAGGACAATATGTGTCTCTTCTTCGGCCATGGGCAGGTGCTCGATGCCGCGTGGAACAATAAAGAATTCTCCGGGAAGAATTTCGACGTCGCGGTCGCGCAGGCGCATGATTAACTTGCCTTTCGCGACCATGAATAATTCGTCTTCATTCTCATGATAATGCCAAACGAATTCCCCCTTAATTTTGCTCAGCTTGACCTGGCAGTTGTTGAATTCGCCGACAATCTTGGGACTCCAATGCTCGTTGAATTTCGAAAATTTCTCCGCAAGATTCACTTTTTCGTTCGTCATCAGTTCCCTCCGCAGGTTGTTAGACTTGCATTCAAGCGCTCTAGCCGCTTTATTTTGTTGCGATGGCGACGAGGGCTCGATATCCTCAGCAGTTCCTTTCATTTGCGGGGCATTTCATGACTAAAAAACTCGCAGTCGCAATCGCATTTCTCTTTATTCTCGTCATCCCAACCCTCTTCGCGCAGCAACCCTTGTCGGCCACGATTGAGAAGGGACATTTTCAGCTGCACAAGTTCGAACAGCCAATCGGTGATGAGAACTACGAAATTACGCGGACGCAGAATGGCGTGTCGGTGAAGATTGATTTTAAGTTCACGGACCGGGGAACGGCCGTACCCCTGACCGCGACTTTCCGCGGCGCGGCTGACCTTACGCCGCAGGAATTTGTGATCAAGGGAAAGAATTCGCGGCAATCCGAGATCGATCAGGCCGCCGAAATTGAACCCGGCAAAGTCCGGCTACGCGACCGCGAAAAATGGACTGATGCATCGACCCCATCACAATTTTTCACTATCGCGGGCTATGCTCCCACAACGATGCAGATGCTGATGGTTGATTACTGGATGGCTCACGGCTCACCGACATCTCTAACCACGCTGCCGAGTGGCTCGGTGAAGATTGAGCCACGCGGCGATGACGCGGTAACCGTGGATGGCAAGCCGCAAAAGCTCTCCCGCTATACCGTCGAAGGCCTAATTTGGGGGCGCGAAACGCTGTGGTTCAATGGCAGTAATTTAATCGCAGCCATTACCACCGACGCGGAATTCGATCATTTTGAAGCCATCCGCGACGGATATGAAAGCGCGCTCGGCGATTTCGTATCCCGCGCCGGCGCCGACAACATGGCCGCGCTGGCTGAACTATCGAAAGGCATCTCGGGAAGCCATGCAGATACGCTCGCGCTGGTCGGTGCGACTTTAATTGACGGCACTGGCGCCGCTCCCGTAGCCGACTCAGCCGTTGTGATTGAAAAAGGCCGCATCATCGCCGCCGGACCACGCGCTCAGGTCAAAATTCCTGCGAACGCAACAACCATCGACGAAACCGGCAAGGCGATTCTGCCCGGTCTCTGGGACATGCACGCCCACTTCGAGCAGGTCGAGTGGGGACCGATTTATTTAGCGGCAGGAGTGACGACCGTCCGCGATTGCGGGAACGAGTTTGAATTCATCAAAGCCACGCGCGACGCCATCGCAGATGGCCGCGGCTTGGGCCCGCGCCTATTGCTGGCTGGAATTGTGGACGGAACGGGGAAATATACCGTCGGCGTAAATCGCGTGGATACGCCTGAGCAAGCCAAGGCATGGGTGGATCGTTACCACGATGCGGGCTTTCAGCAGATGAAGATTTACAGCTCAGTGAAGTTGGACGAAGTGAAAGTCATCACCGAAGAAGCACACCGGCTGGGCATGACTGTCACCGGTCACATACCGGAGGGGTTGAACGCGTTCCAGACAATCGAAGCCGGGCAAGACCAGATCAACCACATTCAATATATTGCCGATATTCTGCGCGCACCCCTGCCACCAGGCGCTTCGCGGCTCGACCGCGCGAAGGCGAACGGTGAAATCAATCTCAATTCGACCGCAGCACACGACACGATCGCGTATTTGAAAGCACACCATATCGTGGTCGATCCCACGCTCGCGCTCATGGAATATCTGACCTCTTCGACCGCGAAGCCTCCTGCCAGCTTTGAGCCCGGAGTTCTCAAGCTCCCTGTCGAGTTGGCGCAGCCACTTAATGACGTTGGCCCTCCGCCGCCGGACGCCGACGCTTACGAAAAACAATTTGAGAAGTACGTCGAGATCGTGGGCGCGCTGCATAAAGCCGGTGTGCCGATTGTCGCAGGCACCGACCAGACCGTCCCCGGCTACAGCCTGCATCGCGAAATCGAATTGTACGTGCAGGCCGGATTCACTCCCATGGAAGCCATTCAGGCCGCGACCATCGTGCCCGCGCGAGCGATGCGCGTGGACAAGGAACTCGGCACTATCGAGGCCGGCAAGCGCGGAGATTTGATCGTCATCCACGGCGACCCCTTGCAGGACATTCACAACACCCGCAACGTGGAATCCGTCGTGACCAATGGAGTGATGTACAACACGGCGGAGTTGTGGAAGAGCGTGGGGTTCAAACCGTAGCTTTAACGGTTATTAGAAAACCCTACCGCATGGGGCATGCTCGGATGCAGTATTCAATTAAGAGGTGCTCGATTTATGCCCGAACCCAAAGAAATGCCTCCTCAAGACCATCCGACCCTAAAACAAAAAATCAAGCTTTTCTTTAACGAAATTTACGACGCATTATCGCCAGAAAATGGGCGCCCTTTGGAGCTACGCCTGTTTGACGTGCAGGTTTGTGACGACATGAGCTTTTCATGGCTGTCGGATGCCGCTAACTCCGTTGGAGTTTCGATGGAAAGCTTGCAGCACTTTGTTGAAGCCGGAATTTTGCAGACATGGTCGAACAACAAAGGAGATCAAGGCTTTTTACTCTATGCGCCAGAGCAATTGAAGACATTGCAAGAACTCCGACAGACGGGTGGCTACAGTGACCCCGAGTTAAAGCATTTTATGGAGAAATGGGCCGAACAAATAAAGTGCACGGTGGAAGTTGTTCCCTATGACGAGTTGGGTCAATCGGACATCGACATTTATCGTAAACGGGCGAACAGAGAAATTGAGGATCTTCGCAGCCATATTACGTGGTTCACCGGAACTGATCTTGATGAAGCTTATGAACATTTGGAAGCCTGGAAACGAGTAGCGGAGAGAGCGGCTACTTATGACGAACACACATTATCGGAAAGCGCAAAGCAAAAAATATCTAGATCGCTTTTCCAGCAAAGATTAGTCGATGAGCTTATCCGCATTTCTGACGCTGCAAAGTTTCGGTTTGCGATTTCACAAGGTTTTAGTCCGGAAATATTTTTTAGTAGTTATACGATTAGCTTAGACCTGTTCGAATTTCACACTATTAACTGGGAATGGAGCATTGAGTCTTATCGTCG
Organism: Terriglobia bacterium; assembly: GCA_963702965.1. Classification (GTDB taxonomy): domain Bacteria; phylum Acidobacteriota; class Terriglobia; order Terriglobales; family Acidobacteriaceae; genus JAJPHW01. Next base: position 476,647 of record OY969776.1, on the reverse strand, counting down.
CACGAGAGCAGAAGGCAAGAAGTTTCCGTTACGAACTCCTGATTTCGAAATAACTGAACGTGGGTTGACCTTCTACAAATCGCAATCGATTGAAGAGTACAGCCGCCTTTATGAGCGTTATCAACTCAAGGAACTCACGGAGATCATAGAACGACTCGGATCGGGAATGTGGATTGGTTCTCCGATAGTGGGAACGCGTTGCGCGGAGTGCAGTAACGAATTCGAAAAAACAGTATCAACGAAACAATACTGCTCAGAAAAGTGCCGCAGCCGAGCGAGACAACGGCGTTGGCGCGAAAGTGACCCTGAGAGAGCTCGGTTAGCGCAGGCACGTTACTGGAAAGGATATCAACCGGAAGAATTCTAAAAATATGCTTGTTTTTATCGACGAATCCGGCGATCCAGGAATGAAGGGCAAGTCCGGTTCGTCCGAATACTTTGTTATTGCGGCGGTAATTTTCGAAGACAATGAGGAAGCTCAGACATGCGATTTGCGGATCAATCAGGTTCGCTCAAACTGGTTTGGATCTCGACCATTTGAGTTTCACTTTAATTCTTGCAGCCGGGATATCCGCGAAAGATTTTTAGCGGAAACCGCAAAATTCGAATACGTGTACGCATCATTCGTGTTTAACAAGGCGAAACTTTATGGAGATGGTTTCCAATACAAAAATTCCTTTTACAAATACGCGGTGAATCTCTTGTTCCAGAATTTGAAACCCTACTTGAAGAACGCAATCGTCGTGTTTGATCGATGCGGGAATCGCGACTTTCAAAACGAGCTCAAGAAATATCTGACCAGACGAGTAAACGAGAAAGGCCGCGAACCGTTAGTTCGGAAGATCAAAACGAACAACTCAGCATCGAACAATCTGCTGCAATTGGCCGACATGGTCTGCGGCGCAGTCGCACGATATCTCAGGAAAACAAAGCCTGACCATCTGATCTATCGCAAAATTATTTCTCACCGAGAACTGGAAATGAGGGTGTGGCCGAGGTAAAAAAATAAACCCGCCAGCCTATCCCTTGCGGGCACGCACACCATACGGTGACAGTTCGGCTGAACGGGCGTTTCCAATTACTATGATGCGCCAGCTGTTTGATCGCTGCAAGCAAAAAATGGAATCGCTCTAACCCATTGGTAATACGGGTAATCAACGATACATTCCCTACTGAATCAATCCCCCATTGCCGTTCGGTTCGTCTTCCAGCGGAATGACGACGGCCGCGGCGACGCGGTCTCCGGGTTCGAGGCTTAATAACCGAACTCCCTGCGTGTTGCGCGCGACTTCGCGAATGGTTTTCGATTCGATGCGGATGATCTTGCCGTACTGACTGATCAGCATCAACTCCGAGTTTTCATCCACCTGCGAAATACTGACGACCTTGCCGGTCTTTTCCGTGATTTTTACGTTTCGAACCCCCTGGCCACCGCGGTTGATCAGGCGGTATTCGTCGGCGGGAGTGCGCTTGCCGTAGCCGTTTTCAGTGACGGAGAGAATCAGCGTACCCTTCTTGGCCAGATCCTCCACGTCGCCTTCTACTTTCTTGATTTCCGCGCCCGGTTTAATGGTGGCCGCCATGCCGACCACGTAATCGCCTTTTTCCATGCGGATGCCGAACACGCCGTAGGCCTGGCGGCCCATGGAGCGGACATCGTCTTCATCGAAGCGGATGGCCTGGCCCTCGTGTGTGGCCAGAAAAACGATCTGCTGGCCGTCAGTGACGGTGGCGGCAACGAGTTCGTCTCCTTCCTCGATGCTGATGGCGAAAATGCCATTCGACCGTACGTGGGAGAAGTCCTTCAGTTGGGTTTTCTTCACCAAGCCATTGCGCGTGACGAAGAAGATGTATTTGCTCTCTTCTTCGAGGTTGCGCACCGCCAGCATGGTGCGGACGGTTTCCCCGGCTTGCAGGCCGACCAGGTTGCCGACGTGCTTGCCCTTGCCAGCGGCGCTCACGTCGGGGATTTCATAGACTTTGAGCCAGTAAACTCTGCCTTTGTTGCTGAAGATAAGAATGTAGGCATGAGTAGAGGCGATGAAGAGGTGCTCGACAAAATCTTCTTCACGCGTCTTCATGCCGGTGCGCCCCTGCCCGCCGCGGCGCTGCTGGCGGTAAGTGGAGATGGCCGTCCGCTTCATGTAGCCGGTGTGGCTGACGGTGACCGCCATTTGCTCGTCGGCAATCAGGTCTTCCAGCATGATTTCAGCGGCTTCGTCTTCAATCACGGTGCGGCGTTCATCTCCGTAGAGCTTCTTCACTTCTTCGAGTTCTTTCACGATGACGCCGCGCAGCTTTTTCTCGGAACCCAAAATCGATTCATATTCGGCGATGTGATCGCGCGTGACGCCCAATTCTTTTGTGATTTCGTCGATGGAAAGCTTGGTCAAGCGATGTAATTGCAGTTCGAGAATGGCATCGGCTTGAATGGACGTAAACGGCTTTTCGGGATCAAGCTTGGGCGCGCGGCCCGTGACATTGATATCAATCTTTTTGCCACCGAAGTACGCCACCAGGTTTTCGCGGGCGTCAGCGCGGTTGGCGCTGGCGCGGATGATGGTGATCACGTTATCGAGATGATCGAGCGCCTTTAGGTAGCCCTCTAAAATGTGCTCGCGGTCTTTGGCTTTTTGCAGCAGGTACGCTGTGCGCCGGCGGACGACATCCACGCGGTGATTGATGAAGTGCAAAATCGCCTGGATGAGGCCCATTTCCTTGGGTTGATTGTTGACCACAGCGAGGAAGATCATGCTGAAACCTTCCTGCATCGAGGTGTTCTTGTAGAGCTGGTTGAGCACGATTTGCGGTTCGGCTCCGCGCTTAAGCTCAATCACAATGCGCATGCCGTCGCGGTCGCTCTCATCGCGAATATCGGAAATATCGTCAATCACTTTGTCATTGACGAGCGCTGCAATGCGTTCAATAAGCTTCGCTTTATTGACCTGGTACGGAATCTCGGTAACGATAATAGCTTCGCGATCTTTGCCGAAGGTTTCAATGCCTGCGCGGGCGCGCATGGTGAAGCGGCCGCGGCCGGTGCGGTAAGCTTCAAAAATTCCCGCCCGGCCATGGATGATTCCGGCGGTCGGGAAGTCCGGGCCTTTCACGATTTTTAAAATTTCCGGCAATTGTGCGGTTGGATTGTTCACCAGAGTAATGGTTGCGTCCACAATCTCGGTGAGATTGTGCGGAGGAATGTTGGTCGCCATGCCCACGGCGATTCCGTTCGATCCGTTCACCAGCAAATTGGGGATGCGCGCCGGCAAAACATCCGGCTCAACTTCGCTGCCGTCATAGTTCGGGCGGAAGTCCACGGTGTCTTTATCGAGGTCTTCCAGCATCGCCGTGGAAACTTGCGCCAGTTTTGCTTCTGTATAACGATCTGCTGCTGGCGGATCTCCATCCACCGAACCAAAATTGCCCTGCCCAAAGATCAGTGGATAGCGCAAGCTCCACGTCTGCGCCAGGCGCACCAACGCGTCATACACCGCCAAATTGCCATGGGGATGGTACTTGCCCATCACGTCTCCCACGATGCGGGCGCATTTGCGCGTGGCGCGATTGGGCTGCAAGCCCATCTGCTGCATGGTGTAAAGAATGCGGCGGTGCACCGGCTTCAATCCGTCGCGGACGTCGGGCAGCGCACGGCCAATAATCACCGACATTGAATAGTCGAGGTATGACCGCTTCATCTCCTCTTCAATGTTGACCGGTTGAATGTTCAGCGCGCCAGGGTTTCCACCCTCGCCCGGAGGCGGAGGAGTTAAAGGCAATTCAGGATTTTGATCGTCAGCCATAGGGATTTATTGGGCTAGCCCAAGCCAGCTAAAGTATTGCAATTTAAGGATGTTAAGTTGGAATATGATACTAGAAATTATACCACGAAAATGGGCTCGTTTTCTCGGGCGTAGGGTGACTAAGTTATTGCTCGGTCGCGTGCACGCCTTCTGTTGTAATCCGGCTGGCTTTGCAGATTTCTTCAGCGATTTTGGTGAGGGCGGGCGTGTCGCCTGTTTGGCCTTCGCTCGAAATGACAGCACTCGCGGCGAGCGCAAAATCCACGGCATCCTCTTGCTTATCGAAATAGAGAACAACTTGACCAACGGCCATACGAACCCTCCCAGCCCTTCTCTCCCGATAATAGGCCTGTTACCACCGCAAGAGTGATGTACTGACTTGGTTCTACAGGAATCACTGGTGCATGACTTCCCTTGAGCTTTACGGACGGGTCACTACTTCATTCGGGCCGGCAGGCAGAATGAACTTCACACCGTCATCCTGATTGGCTTTGAGCGTGGCAGGAATGTTCAACGAAGACAACTGGATGTTCTTGGTCCAGTAGCCGTCTTGATAATAATCGCCGCGAGCATAGATAACATTCTGGATGATGGCGTAGCCCGAAACATCTTCGCGGTGGCCGTCGCGATAAACGAGAACAGTGGGGAGATGCGCGGGCGCGGCATTAGCAGTCACTTGCTGCAAAGACGAAGACAAAAACCGCGACCCTTGGGCTGTCCCAGAGTCCGTGGCTCCAAAACCTCCCGTGCGGACATAGCGATCGCCCTGCAATTCGATCATCAGGGGTTCGGCGCGTGGCTGGGGCGATTCGGGCTCAGCTTGGGGCTGCAACAAAATGACTTGCGGCGTAGGCTCGGCATAGTAAGGCTGGTCGGAAGCATAATCGGAGCTCCAAAACGGATCGCCGAGATAAATGCCGTGACGCGAATGTCCCCGCCACGGCGAACCATGCAATTCGCCGCGTGAAGCGAACCCACTGTGCATCCCAAAACCTCGCATTTGTGCATAGCTGTTTTGCGAAGCCGCCATCAGGACTGCAACGGCAACGAGAGCGACGAGATGAAGGCGAGTAGGCATATACAACGCCGATTTCGCCTTTATTATCTCATTTGCAAACCTCGAATGCACGGGGTATCAGGTGCGCTTCTGGCCATTTTTCGGTAGAGTTAAACATCCATGCTTGATTTGAATTTTGTACGCGAGAATCTGCCCCTAGTTGAGGAAAAGCTGCGCCAGCGCGGCATGAATCCGGCAGATGTGCTGCGCGATTTTGCCGTGGTGGATGCCGAACGCCGGCTTGCTATCACGTCCGCTGAGACGCTGAAGGCACAACGAAACAAAATCACAGAAGAAATCGCCAAGCTGAGGAAAGCAGGGCAGGATACGTCCGCCTTGGTCGAGGAGACCAGGCAATTCCGTGAGAAGATCCCGGAATTAGTAAACGCCGCGGACGGTTACGACGGGCGTCTGCGCGAAATTCTGTTGGGCATTCCGAATCTGCCGCATGGCACCGTGCCCATTGGCAAAAGCGCCGATGACAACGTCGAGGCGCGGCAGTGGGGCGTGCCTCCGAAATTTGATTTCACACCCAGGCCGCATTGGGAACTGGGCGAAGAATTAGGAGTACTCGACTTACCCCGCGCCGTAAAGCTGACCGGGGCCCGTTTCGCCGTTTATTGGGATTTGGGGGCGCGCATGGAGCGGGCGCTGGCGAACTTCATGCTCGACCTGCACACGGGCGAGCACGGATACACCGAAGTGCTTCCGCCCTACATGGTGAATTCCGATTCCATGCGTGGGACGGGGCAGTTGCCGAAGTTCGCGGCAGATTTGTTTCGCGTGCCCCATGGAGAAAAAGATTTCTGGCTGATCCCGACGGCGGAAGTTCCGGTGACCAATTTATATCGCGATGAAGTCCTCGATGGCACACGCCTGCCAATTTCGCTGACAGCCTATACGCCATGCTTCCGCAGCGAAGCCGGCTCGTATGGAAAAGATGTGCGCGGAATTATCCGGCAGCATCAATTTCAAAAAGTTGAGCTGGTGAAATTTTCCAAACCCGAAGATTCCTATAATGAACTAGAAAAGCTGACGCGCAATGCAGAGATCGTTTTGCAAAAGCTCGGCCTGCACTATCGCGTCATGTCTTTGTGTACGGGAGACATGGGCCCATCTTCGACAAAGACTTACGACTTGGAAGTCTGGCTGCCGGGGCAGAACCTGTTCCGCGAGATTTCCTCGTGTTCGAATTTCGAAGCATACCAGGCGCGGCGGGCCAATATTCGCTATCGTCCAGAAGGCAAGAACAAGCCCGAGTTTGTCCACACGCTGAACGGCAGCGCGCTCGCCGTTGGGCGCACCTGGGTCGCGATTGTTGAGAATTATCAACAAGCCGATGGAACCGTATTGATTCCGGAAGCATTACGGCCTTATATGGGCGCGGAGCGAATAACACCGAAAAAGTTCTAACATTGCGCAGGTGAGGAGTAGAAACTAGACTTGAATAGAGCAATCGCCAATCCGGCTGTGGCAACGCCGGAGCTGCCAATGCGAACAGTTGGGCGCACAATCCGCGACTTCGTCTTGTGGTCGTACGAGCGGGGCACCATCCAGTACGACATTATGGTGACGCTAATTTTGCTCTTTGTGTTCATTTCCCCCCGCGTCATCAATTTCCAAGACAAGCCTACCGAGCATATCCCTCAGCCCACAGGCGTGGTAGTGATGCCGGATTCGAATGGCGGATTTATCTATCAGATTGACGGCAGCGCAGTCACCGTTTCCGGCGATGGTCCGGTTCGAGAAGAACTGCACAAGATCATCGAGCCCATCTCGGGGGAAATAACCATCACAAAATATGAAGCGGTCCGCGACGCAGCGGGGCACATCGTGAAATACCGGGTATGGGCGCGGCGTTAACGGTATGGGGTGGATATCGATTATTTCCGAGCGGCGTGTCTTGCTGGCGACGTTTGTTTGTACTCTCTGGCTCGGCGTCGCGTGCGCACAGCAAGCTCCGGCGAACATGAGCGAGCAACTCAACGCCACGCTCGCGACCATGGACGCCGCAGCCGCGAAATTCCACACCACGGAAGCCAGTTTTGAATGGATCCAATGGGAAACCGCCATCAACGACATCGTAGACACGCAAAAAGGCAAAATTTATTTCCGCAGGACGGGTGGCCAGATCGAGATGGCGGCGGACGTCAGCGAGCCGAAACCGCCAAAATACGTGCTGTTCGCCGACGACAAGATTGAGCTTTACGAAACCGGCATCAATCGCGTGACCATTCACGACGCGGCGAAGAACCGCGAGGAGTTTGAGACGTTTCTGGTGCTGGGGTTCGGCGGATCAGGGCACGACCTGCTCAAGTCTTTTGACGTCTCTTACAAAGGCACGGAGAAAATTGGCGACATCGCAGCCGATGTTTTGGATCTTGTGCCGAAATCTCAGAAAGTCCGCAATAATATCTCCCGTATCACGCTTTGGATTGACCCCGCCCGGGGCATTTCGATCCAACAGAAAATGTACGAGGCAGACGGTTACCGGCTCGCCAAATATTCTGATGTTGCGGTCAACAAGAACCTGCCCGAAGGGGTTTTCAAGCTGAAAACCAACAGCAAGACGGAAACCATTACTCAATAAAAACTACTGTTGCTGTAAGCCAGGTGTTGGCGCGCCCGCTCCTGGTTGGAATACCGGGCCGTTCTGGCCCTGTTGCTGGCGTTGCTGTAACTCCTGCAAGAGCTGTTGCGGCGAACGTATGCCACCGGGAGGTCCGGGCTGAACGATATTGTCGTCCGATTGAGCGGCTTGATCGTCGGGCTGTTGATCAACGTCGGGCGGTTGTTCTGCGTCCGTATTGCCGTTGCTGATGGTTCCCGCATCGTCCGCTTGTTCGGCATCGCCAAACAAGCCGGTCGGTTGAAGCTGGGACTGCGCCGGCGGCGCTACGGGCGGCGGTTGTGGCCGGGGTGCCGTATCCGCTCCACCAATTTGGGCGGTTAAAATTACGTGTTCCAATGCATTGGGATTCGTGGCTGAACCCAGTAGCACATAGTTGTAGCGGGATCCATTCAACAGTGCAGCCATGACGTCGCGGGCAGGCCCAGGCCCAAAATGACCGACGACTCTATCACTGGGGTTTCCAGGGACGTCCATCACCGCTCCCGTTTGCGTGCGAACGGCGCGCAATATGTCTACCAGTGTGCAGTTCGGAGCATTGATGGTGAGCTGGCCCTCGCTATAGGTGACCTGTGGCGGCTGAGTAGGTTCCTCCTGCAAGGTTGGGGGAGCTGATGGCGCAGGTGACGCCACTACGGTCGGTGCAGATTGTCGAGCCGGCGTGTGGCGTCGAGCTATGTTCTGATTGGATGCGTAGGCTGAGAGCGCCATACTACAGGTCAACGCCACGCCCAACGACTTTTTCATGATGCTCGTTGCGCGTTGTCGCGAGGTCCGCATGTCGTTAGATCCGCCTCCCGCCATATTAACGGAACGCGGGAACCACGAAGTCTTGCCCTCAAAAGTGTAGCACTCGCCCGAACGCGCCGCTCCTAAACTCTCTTTGCCCTGAACTCTCACGCGCCAATGGCGCTATGGCCGGACTCGGGGCGCACCGATGGCTATCGGCCACACGCGATTCAAGGCAGCGGGCGGCACCCGCGCTCAAGCGAACATTCTCCCATCTTGCTGAATACAGCCCACTTAGGCGGCTGTTCCTGCCTAGCCCACTTGCACCTCAAAGAAACTTCAACAAGGCGTCCATCGTTTCCTTGGGTTGTTCTTCCATCAGCCAGTGGCCGCAGTTCTTTAAAACGATCGTCGTCGGATTCTCCGCGACGAGTTTCATCTGTTCGCCGAGTAGTGTACCGTTGGCTTTGTCGCCACCGATTGCTAAAACGGGCATCGTGAGTTTGGTCTGGGAGAGTTGGGCAAAATCGCGCGCCGCCTGTTGAAATGATACAAAATATTGCCAGCCGGCATGGATGCGACCCGGACGTGAATACGTCGCCGTGTAGGCGACTCGATCGGCTTCTGGAATGGAATGTGTCTTGTCCGCCGCAAATTCATTCCAGTAATAGTCGAAGTAGAGCCGTTCCCGCCCGCGAACTAGGGCTTCGGGGGTGGACCCATTGAAGCGGAAATGCCAAAGGGCCGGGTTGTTATACACCGCTTCCCACCCAGCCACGCCGGGAAGAAAAGCGTCCATGACGACAAGTTTTTCGGTCTCCGTGGGAAATTGCGCAGCATATGCGTACGCGACCATGAGTCCAATGTCGTGACCAACAACTTCCGCCTTCTCAATATGGAGCGACTTCACAAGGTCGTGGATGCGGACGGCGGCGTTTTTCATATCCAGGCCATCCTTCGGGATGCCCGAATCACCGATTCCTGGCAAGTCGGGTGCAACGACCGTAAATTTCTTCGCGAGCTCGGGGATGAGCGGTCGCCACATGAGCGAAGTCTCCGCATAGCCGTGCAGCAGAATCACGGCTGGCCCTTCGCCGGCGGTTAGGTAATGCATCTTGAGGCCATTCACATCCGCGAAACGGGAGGTTATCGCAGCTTTCCGCGGATTGGCTTGGGCAACGGCCGCGATTGCAGCAAATACCAACGCTGCAGCGACCAAGATTAAATGTCTGCGGCGCTTCATGAGGTGTCCTCTTGTCATAATTTTTTACCACCAAGGCCACGAATCATATTTCATTTTCCAATGCAGAAACGGCTGAAAATTAAATTCAGGATGTCGTCCGCAGTGGTCGCGCCGGTGATTTCGTCGAGTGGCCGCAGCGCGCTATAGAGATCGAGCAACAGCATCTCATGCGGCGTACGGTTGCCGACGGCATCATTCGCGGCTTCAAGCGCACTGAGCGATTGGGTTACGAGGGCTTGATGGCGAGTGCTCGTAAGAAATCCCGGAGTGAGCTGCATGGTCGCACCAGCGCCGACATGGCGAAGAATTTCTTCGCGTAATTGCGTAATGCCTTCGCCGGTTAATGCGGAAGTGCGGACCCGATCGTTTTTCGTTGAATCATTGGCAATGCGCGCCAAATCCAATTTATTCTCCACAAAAATGACAGCGCGATTTTTGAGAGATGCAGTCAGCTTCCGGTCTTCCTCGTCGTGTGGTTGCGAGGCATCGGTGACAACAAGCACCAAATCCGCATCGGCTAAGGCTTCTCGCGATTTCTGGATGCCGATTTCCTCGGCCTCGTCTTGCGCCTGACGGATGCCGGCGGTATCGACCAACCGAATCGGAATTCCGCCAATAGCAACCGTTTCGCTCACCAAATCGCGGGTGGTCCCGGGTGTCGCCGTAACAATGGCACGCTCGCGCTCGACGAGACGATTAAAGAGGCTCGACTTGCCAACATTGGGGCGCCCCACAATCGCAAGCGTCAGTCCTTCATGGACATGTTTGCCGAAGGCAAATGACGCTGCCAGCGTCTTAAGCGGCGCGCGGACCTCCGCAATGCGCCGCAATATTTGTTCTCCAGGAAGAACTAATACATCATCTTCCGCAAAATCAATGCCCGCTTCTAGCACGGCAATTAATTCAACCAATTGCTGTTTAATCGGTTGCAGGCGGCGGGACAACGCTCCGTCGAGTTGCTGCGCCGCAACTTGAGCCTGATATAAAGTCTGCGCTTCGATGAGATCCCTTACCGCTTCGGCTTGCGCCAGATCGATGCGGCCGTTCAGAAAAGCCCGCATGGTAAACTCGCCCGGCTCGGCCAGACGCGCCCCGCGAGCGATAGCCATCTCAACAATGTGGCGAAGAACGACGGGTGACCCGTGAGCCGCGATTTCGACGACATCCTCAGTTGTGTAGGAATGTGGTTTCGCGAAGTAAGTTACGACAACTTCGTCGATGCGATTGGGTGGACTCGTTAGAGTGTTAGTTTCTTGTTCGTTCTTTCTCGAATCAATCAATTCACCCAAAACCGCGCGCCCAGCTTGCAGCTCGTGCTTTAGGCGCAGCATAGGCCGGGCAATATTCGGCGCTTCGGGGCCGGAAAGACGTACGACCCCAATCCCTCCGCGCCCCGCCGGCGTCGCAACCGCTACAATAGTTTCATCAAGGTTTACGCCAGCCACGAATAAGATTGTAGCGGTGTAACCTGCGACTTTCATAAGGAGAGCGTTCTTTGTCCGTCACCGACGAACTTATTCAAGCCAATAAGAACTTTGCCAGCCATTTCGATTTTGGGAGTCTTGCGGTGCAGCCGCGGCGCAAACTCGCCATTCTCGCCTGCATGGATTCCCGCATTCTCTTCGAAATGTGCATGGGCGTGAAATTGGGCGATGCGCACATGATCCGCAATGCCGGCGGCATCGCCACGGAGGACGCGATTCGTTCGCTCATCGTGTCTCATCATCTTCTGGGGACACAGGAATTTGTCATCATCAATCACACCGATTGCGGCTTGCTCAAAAAAAACGAGTCAGAGTTGCAGGCCGAGATGCGAAAAAAAATGGGCGAACCCCGCGAACCGCTGCATTTTCACGCCTTCGACAATCTGGAGCAGAACGTGCGCGAGCAAATCAGGAGAGTGAAAACCCATCCCTGGATTCCGAAAGAAATTCCGGTGCGGGGTTTTATCTACGATGTGAAGACCGGGCAATTACAGGAAGTCAAATAGATTTCTAGGTGAGTTGCTGTTGCCTATCGCGCTCCGCTTGCCGGCTTGTAATTCTTCGGATAAACCACCAGACATCGCCGGTTGCCTTCGCCCTGGCTCTCAGTATGTAAGTCTTCGTGTTCGCGAAGGGCCAAGTGCACGATGCGACGTTCCCGCGAAGACATCGGCGCAAATTCATACGGCGTGCCATTCTTGCGCACCCGATCTGCCGCCACACCTGCCGCAATGCGCAGCTCTTCAATCCGCATGGAGCGGTGATTGTTACAGTCAAAAGAAATTTTTTCGTGCTCATTGCCGGGGAGCCGCAACATTTCGATGGCAAGCAATTCAATTGCCCGCAGCACTTCGCCGCCCCGCTCCAACAATAAGGGCGCATCCGGTCCCGTGAATTCAACCAGAATTTCTGGCCGTTCCCAATCGCGCTCTTCGGGCAAAGGTGGGTCCACGGTGATTCTGTATTTCAGGCGCAGGCCGCCATGTTTCACGATGCCGGAAAGAAATTCATTGATCTTGTTGGCTGCGGCAATTTTGTCAGGAATGGGCATAAGCAAAACTCAGCTCAGACATTTTACTTCTGTTGCTTTTTTCGAGCACGTTTGAGGGCCAGTTCGCGCATCTCGCGTCCCAGACTGGTGCGGTTCATAACGGCCTGTTGAATAATTGTGATCAGGTTGCTTTCCGCGTAATACAGATTTAATCCAGCAGCGAGGTTAAAGAAAATAAAACCCATCATCAATGGCATGGTGATGTTCATCATCTTCTGCTGCGCCGGATCCATGCCGGTTTGTGGGGTCATGCGCTGCGTAATCACCATGCTAATGACCAGCAGCACGGGCAATATGAAATAGGGGTCCTTCGACGACAGATCGCTCACCCAAAGCCAATGCGCGTGACGCAAGTCAATCAATACGCCGAGCATTTTGTAGTAAGCCCAAATAAAGGGCAGCTGCACGATCAGAGGCAAACAACCGCCGAGCGGGCTTACGCCTTCCTGCTTCATGAGGGCGCTGATCTCGACGTTCATTTCCTGGCGCCGCGGATCCCGCATGCTGTATTTCTTATATTTTTCCTTGATGGCATTCATCTGCGGCTGAACCTTTTGCATTTTCAGCGCGGATTTCATGCTCGAAATACGCAGCGGCAGCAAGGCGATCGTAATGACCAGTGTTTGCAGAACAATCGCCCAACCCCAGTTGTGGACGTATTTATAAGTCCAGCGGAGCCAGGCAAACAGAGGCCGCGCAATAATGCCAAACGTACCGAAATTAATCAGCGTACGCAGGTCTTGCTCAGCCCCGACAATTGTAGGCACAGAGACGGATTGCAGTTCATCCAGCGACTTGGGACCGGCATAGAGACGCGCATTCGTAATCCCTGACGAATCGCCGACCGCAGCACCCAGCACATCCACCGGCGCCACGCCGTCCTTCGGTTTGCTCGGATCTTTGGGAATTTGCAGGGAGTTGCGTAACGTCACCAGCACGGCGGTTTCAGGATTCGCCGGCACAAAAATGGCAGCAAAGTAGGAATCGCCTACGCCGGCCCAATTGAAGGGCCCGTGCTGCGTACCTCCGCCACTGATTTTCTTGATCGCCAGCTGTGTGGTCTTGTCGTTGTATTGATATTCAAGCTGCGAGGCGTGGAAGCTAATGGCGTTATTCTGATCGCCCAACCCCGCCGGCCACATGGGATAGGCCATGACCGGACTGCTGCCGGCAAATACCGACGTCTGCACCCCGATCACATAGCTGCGATCAAAGTGAAACGTCTTCTTAACCGTCAAGTTCTGCGCCGAGTATTCGAAAGTGAGATCGGCAGGCAATGCCGTCAAGGTGCCGGTAACCGAGGGTACATACAATGCGGAGTTCAGCAGGTTCCGCTGCGCTTCGTCATAGCTCCACAACGAAAGCGGATAGCCATATAGCGCGGACGCCTGGGGGTTGACCAAATCGAGCGGCTTGCCCGCATCGTCGTCATATTTTTTCAGGATCCACGACTTTACCTGCGCCCCACGATTGGTGAACGTAACGCGATAAAAATCGTTCTCCACCACCGTCTCCGCCTCAGCCGTAGCCTGTTTACTGCCGGCCAGAGCGAACTTGATTGGAGGCGCCACCGTTGCCTGTGCGCTGGCCGGCGGACTTGGTTGTGCCGGATTCTGCGTTGGCTGTTGCTTGGGGACCGGCGCTGTAGCCGATTGCGGAAGATACTTCTTCAGCAAGGGCTGTGAAACCAGAATGACGATGAACGTCAGCACGAACACCAGCACCAGCCGTCGTTCGGCGCCCGGGTCCTGCTGCGGATTTTGAAAATCAGCCAATTTCTCTACTCAATTATTTCAATGACGGCAAAACTCAGATCCAGTTCGCGTTTCGCCCATCTTCACCGGATCGTAGCCGCCTTCGACAAATGGATGGCAGCGCATAACCCGCCACATCGCCATCCACCCGCCCCGCCATGCCCCGTATCGCTCCACCGCTTCCATGGCATACTCCGAACACGTAGGCACGTAGCGGCAAGCCGGCCCCAGCATCGGCGAGATCGCCCACTTGTAGCCGCGAAGCACTCCCAACACAGCGCTTTTTGCCGAAAATTTCACTGCATTGCCTTCCAAATAACCTGCATCGCGCGATCCACCTGCGCCTGTATATCCCCAAAATCCGCCGTGAGCAATGATTTCTTCGGATTCACCACGATATCCACCGCCGCGCTTGGCAGCCCGCATAAGCGAACCGCTTCGCGCAATCGCCGTCTCATCCGGTTGCGCTCTACCGCGCCGCCTAAGGCCCGGCTGACCGTGTACCCGACACGCGCATTGCCACTTTCCTCCCGCTTCAGGTAGAAAAGCGTCATGCTCGCGGCAAAATGCCGTTTACCTTGCTTATAAACTCTCTCAAAGTCAGCATGGCGAAGAAGTCGGTACTGTTTGCGGCTCCCTTTGGCAGGGCGGAGCGACTTTAGCTTATCGCTGCTCTCCTGGGAAACATTCCCTTCTGCCATTGTGTTGTCCGAAACTTGAAGCCCAAAATCACGACCACTCCGTTCGAGAGGGCTGACGTTCTACTCGCGGAAGCCGGGCTTCACGGAAACGCGCTTGCGCCCTTTGGCGCGGCGGCGCGAGATGACGGCTGCTCCGCTCTTGGTCTTCATACGCGTGCGAAAGCCGTGGGTCTTCGAGCGGTGACGCCGATTGGGTTGGAAAGTACGCTTGGGCATGGAAACTTGCTGCTCCTAATTCGTTTGATGGCTTAGAGACAAACTATGAGTATAAATGACAAATGAGCGGACGGGCAAACCGCAGACTCTCCGCGCCAATTCGCCCTTGCACCATCGGCGCGACAGTTACAGATTGAACACTTGACAGAGCAATCGCAGATGTTTCCAATCGAAGAGCGCTGGTTTTTAAAACCTTCGCAAAGATTTCCACACGCCGAAAAATTTTGTGCTAGTATGCCGCTCTGTCCTGTTTGCCTGTCCATCGCAATTTCGAGGAAGCCTCGCAGAATCCGAAATGCGCGGCGGGCCGACTGATGGCGAGGTTGCTTGTACATTTTTTGAGCTAGGCAGCCGAAATCTTTCGTGGACGCCCTAATGAACTTTATGTCTGTCTCCAGTACCAGCGTTGCTCCCAATCCATGGGTGCGCATCCTTGATGCGCTTGAAAAAAAGATCAATCGCCATTCCTACGACACCTGGCTCAAGCCCACGCGCTACAGTCATAGCACCGGCGGTGTGCTTTTCGTCCGCGTTCCCACGGCTGAGTTTCGCCACGTTGGCGACAAATATGCCGATCTAATTCAGGAAGCGCTCGATAATCTCGGGCTGGAGTATAAAGACGTAAAGTTTGTCACTCCAGAGGATGATCCGGCTGCGACGCCGGTGCGCCACGATGGCGGTCTCTCCCGTGCGACCCCGTCGTTACATGCCACCCAATCCCGCTTTGACTGGGATGGCGCCGCTCAACTGAATCCCCGCTATACCTTCGACGCTTTTGTAATCGGCAGCGCCAACCAGTTCGCCCACGCCGCTTGCCAGGCTGTAGCTGAGCGTCCGTCTAAAGCATACAATCCCTTGTTTCTCTATGGCGGCGTAGGCATGGGCAAGACCCACTTGATGCAGGCCATCGGCCACGAAATCAAGCGCCGAATGCCGCAAGCAGCCATTTGCTACGTCTCCAGCGAAAAGTTCACCAATGAGATGATCAACTCGCTGCGCTACGACAAGATGACCAGCTTCCGCGATAAATTTCGCGGCATGGACGTCCTGCTCATCGATGACATTCAGTTTCTTGCCCAAAAAGAGCGCACCCAGGAAGAGTTCTTCCACACTTTCAATGCCCTGCACGAGTCCATGAAGCAGATCGTCATTGCCAGCGACCGTCCTCCAAAAGAGCTGGCCGAAGTGGAAGACCGCCTGCGCAGTCGTTTTGAGTGGGGATTGATCGCCGACATCCAACCGCCCGATCTGGAGACGAAAGTCGCCATCCTCCAGAAGAAATCGGAGCAGGAAAAAGTCACGCTCCCGACAGATGTGGCTCTCTACATCGCCTCGAACATTCGCTCCAACGTTCGCGAACTGGAAGGCGCTCTGATCCGCTTGGTAGCGCACTCGTCCCTGATTGGTGCAGAAATTACTCTGCCCTATGCCCAACAGGTACTGAAGAATTTCATCGATTCCCAGGCCCGCAAGGTCACCATTGAGTCGATTCAA
This sequence comes from Terriglobia bacterium, assembly GCA_963702965.1. GTDB lineage: Bacteria > Acidobacteriota > Terriglobia > Terriglobales > Acidobacteriaceae > JAJPHW01. The sequence continues at coordinate 460,489 of OY969776.1, read as the reverse complement.
AAAGCCGTGGCCGAACAGTTCGGTCTGCGCCTCGTCGAGATTAAAGCGAAGAATAATTCGCGTTCCATTGTTTATCCCCGGCAGATTGCCATGTATTTGGCGAAACATCTGACGGAAGCGTCGTTGCCTGAAATTGGCCGTCAGTTCGGAGGTAAGCATCACACCACCGTGCTTCACTCCGTCGAAAAAATAGACAACGCTCGCAAGGACGACAAAGATTTGAACAGGCTGGTCAATAAATTGACCGAGCAGTTAGGCGGGTAAATCGCATAGATGTACGCGATTTCCTCGCGTGGGCCTGTTCTTCCTCGGTAGGGTCTGTTGATCGGTTGTGGAAGTTGTGGAGAGTTAGGGCAATCGTGGCATGGCTGGCTATTTATACTGGTTGGCCGCTGACAATTGGGACGTCTAATTTACATCACACCGTCTGCGGCAAACGGATGATTAGGTTGGATTTGGTTTAGATTTCCACTTTTCCCTCGCACCTACTGTTACTGCTGGTTTATTAGGTTTTGTATTTGATATAAGGGAAGTAATAAAAGTAGCATTGCTTCCGGGGAGAGCATAGCCTTATGCCGGTAGAAGCCATAGCGTCTGTAGCGGGAACTGCCACCATGGAAATTACCATCAGTAAGTCAGAACTTCTGCGCGAGTTGACCGCGACCCAGGGCGTGGTGGAGCGCAAAACTACTATTCCTATTCTGTCGAATTATTTATTCGAAGCGGCCGGGGACAAACTGTCGCTTACGGCAACCGACTTGGATCTCAGTCTGCGCACCTCATGTGACGCCAAGGTGAAAAAAGAAGGCTCATGCACCATTCCCGCGCGCAAACTCTATGACTATGTAAGGCTCCTGCCCGACGCCGACATCACCATCAAATTACTGGAGAACCACTGGGTCAGCATTCGCTGCGGCCGCTCCAACACAAAAATGGTCGGCATGGCGAAATCTAATTTCCCCAGCCTGCCCGTATTTCCCAGCGTAGGCGTCGTGAAAATTCCGACGCAAGTGTTGCGCTCCATGATCGCAAAAACAGGTTTCGCGATTGCCAATGAAGAATCACGGTACACCTTGAATGGCGCGCTCATGATGATCAAGCCGGAATCCATCACCATGGTCGCCACCGACGGTCATCGCCTGGCGCACATCGAGCGCACCGGCGAAAAATTCGAAGGCGTTTCGGGAGAGATGAAAACTCTAGTACCGAAAAAAGCGATGGATGAACTCAAATCTCTGCTCGATTCCACCGACGCTGATTCCATTGAATTTGCCAAAGACGAATCGACGCTATTCTTCCGCATCGGTGGGCGCCTGCTGACTTCGCGCCAACTCACCGGACAATTCCCCAACTATGAAGCCGTTCTTCCCAAGGATGTAAGCAAGAGCATCGCCTTGCAGGGCAATGAATTGATGGCCGCCATTTCACGCGTGGCCCAGTTTGCTGATGAACGTTCGCGCGCTGTAAGGGTGAAGCTGGAAAAAGGCGAATTGAAGCTCTCGGCTTCTTCGACCGAAACCGGCGAATCGGAAGACTCGCTCGAAGTGGATTACAACGGCGAAGCCCTTGCCATCGGCTTCAACGCACAATATCTGCTGGACTTCCTCAAAGCTACTGGCGGCGCCGATGTGAAGCTTGAACTGAAAGACGCTCAGTCTGCCGGCCAGTTGCGTCCAGCCGAAGGCGAGGATTACAAGTACCGCTACATCGTCATGCCCATGCGGATTTGAGGCCTTGACGAAATCCTTGCCGCGGCTTACAGTTTCCGGCACGTTCCTGTTGGAGGGAAATTATGCTCAGTGGATTCAAGCAATTCGTGCTTCGGGGCAACGTGGTGGACTTGGCAGTCGGCGTTGTGATGGGCGCAGCGTTTGGCACAGTGGTTACCGCTCTCGTGAAAGACCTCATTACCCCGCTCGTCGCAGCGGTAGTCGGCAAACCTGATTTTTCCTCCCTCGGTTTCACCATCGGAACCACAGCTTTTCCGGTGGGCGATTTCGTGAATGCCTTGGTTGCGTTTGTGCTGGTTGCCGCGGCAATCTATTTCTTCGTAGTGACTCCCGTAAATGCTTTGATCGCCCGAACCCGCAAAGCTCCGGCGCCAGCCGATCCGACGACCAAGAAGTGCAGCGAATGTCTCAGCGAGATTCCAATTGACGCGAAGCGCTGTGCGTACTGCACGCAACCACAGATGGCTAGAGCGGCATAAACGAAACTGCCGGCGCCTCGCCGGCAACCGTATCCTGTAAGATCGGGCATGGGCTCTCCGCGCTTGGTATTTCTCACGTTTCTGCTGATTTCTGGTTTAGCGTTTGCGCAATCGGGGACCTCCGGTTCGTCGAGGCCCAAAGCTCGGCATCCAGCGGCTGCGCAAAGCGCCTCTCAGAGCTTTGATCCCGGCGGAATCTCCGACGGCATTTACCGCAATCTTTCATTCGCATTTAGCTACAAAGTCCCCTTCGGTTGGGTGGAGCGCACGCAGGAGATGCAGGACGATGATAATCAGAGGCATGATTCCGATGACTCGAAAGCGCGCGTCTTGCTGGCAGTTTTCGAGCGCCCACCTGATGCTGCCGGCAATACCATCAATTCAGCCGTCGTTATCGCTGTCGAGAAGGCATCAAATTATCCGGGATTGAAGACCGCCGCCGATTATTTTGGCCCGATGGAAGAACTCATTGCCGCCAAAGGCTTCAAAGTGGTTGGCGGTCCCGATGAATTCACAGTTAGCGGCAAAAGACTCGTGCGAGGCGATTTCGCCAAGGACATACCGAGACAATAAAGTAAAGACAGGGCCAAAGGCAGCCTCACCATGCAGCAGAGCACGCTGGTCGAGTTGGACCGCGGCTACATCGTCTCGTTTACTTTTATTGCTGGCGATGAAGATGAAGCGGAAGATTTAATCGGGAATTTGAGTTTCGCGCCGCGAAAGTGAGGCTTGTGGCGTGATCGCAACTAACCACTTCTCATTCCGAACCGTGTCGAAATCGCGCACGGCGCGACGAGAACGTGTGAGGAATCTGCTTTAACGCACGGCCAAGAACCACTACTCCAGCGCTTCCGGGTGCAGCCCGATGTTCTTTTCGCCGGCGGCTTTCTTCGCGGAGTACTTCTTCATCCAGGCTTCCCAGCTTTTTCCTGCGGCGGTGTCGCGGCCAGTGAAGGCAAGAGCAGCAATATCGGAGTACGCGATAGAAATCTTCTCGTTCTGATTTTTGGGAAAAAGGCGAACTAAAGATTCCTGTAACGTGCGTCCAGAACGGCGGTCAAAGAGATAGCCTTCCACCGTGGTTCCATCTTTGCGAGTGATGGTGATGTCACCGCGATAGTCGAAAGCCTTCTCCAGCGCAATACGAACCTCTTCATCGGTAGCCAGCGGGGGAATCCAGCCCTCCAGCTTTTCATGCTGAATACCGGGAGCGACTTCCATCGCGTCAGGATTGCCAGCAATGGGAGTATTCAAAGACACTTCGCTCATGCCCGTGTCTCCTCCAGAGTTGCATCCTGAGAATGAGACTGTATCTGCACCAGCGGATGCGCCGAAGCTATGGGTTCGTCAAGCAGGCGGAACGCGCCGGCATCGTCGTAGCGATTGAACAACGTGGCTTTTACTGTATCGAGGAATCCACGCAGCGAACCGAACGTCTCATTTACGGCCGAAGCTTCATAGCCGCTGTGTACCATGCAATTAGCACAACGCGGGTTGCCGGATTCAGTCCCATAATTCTGCCATTCGGTTTCCCGGATTAGCTCATCGAAGGAATCTGCGTAGCCGTCCTGGAGCAGATAGCAAGGCTTTTGCCAGCCAAAGATGTTGTAAGTCGGCATTCCCCACGGTGTGCAGGCATATTGGCGTTTGCCCATCAGAAATTCGAGAAACAACACCGACTGATTGAATCGCCATTTCTTGTCACGGTTCGATAAGATGGCGCGGAACAGCTTGCGGGTTCGCGCCCGTCCGAGAAAATGCTGCTGGTCCGGGGCTTTATCGTACGAGTATCCCGGCGAAAGCATCATGCCTTCGACGCCGAGTTCCATCATTTCATCGAAGAAAGCCCGCACGCTCTTGGCGTCGGCACCGTCGAATAACGTCGTGTTCGTGGTCACACGGAAGCCACGATTCACCGCCTCGCGAACGCCTTCAAAAGCTTTGTCGTAGCCGCCCTCGAGGCACACGGAGAGATCGTGGTGCTCACGCTGTCCGTCAAGGTGAATGCTGAAGGTCAGATATTTCGAAGGCTTGAAGAGATGCAGCTTTTCCTTGAGCAGCAGGGCATTGCTGCACAAGTAGATATATTTCTTACGCGCGACCAGGCCTTCCACGATTTCGGCAATCTGTGGATGCAGCAGCGGCTCCCCGCCCGGGATGGAAACCATGGGCGCGCCGCACTCATCCACCGCCTTAAAGCATTCTTCCGGCGTGAGCTCTTTCTTCAAAATGTGCGCGGGATATTGAATTTTGCCGCAACCGGCGCAGGCCAAATTGCAGCGGAACAGCGGCTCAAGCATTAGAACCAGCGGATAGCGCTTGCGCCCAGTCAGCTTCTGCCGTAAAACGTAGGACGCAACCGTCCACATTTGTGAAACCGGAACACTCATCGATCAGTTGTCTCCTGAGACTTCTATGCTATCAGGTCGGGCACGAAATTTAGATGATTTTCACCCCTCAAAGGTGCCTAAACTGTGACCCGTCAGCTCACGATAAATTGACTTAATTTTCCATTGCAAACACAGGTACTTGGGGGCGATTTCTGACACGATTTTCGAGTCTTTTTATGGTATAATTTGAATATATCAAAGCCAGCATAAGTGCCAATAATTTCAGCAGTTTGGGGCGAACTGACGCTGCTGAAAATGGCACGCAAAATCGAGCGTCAAGCATATGGAGTTGAATGGCCACTAAAGAGATTACGACCGCAGCGATTGCGGAGAAGAATAAAAGCGACAAATCACCCGCAAGCAATTCCAACGGCGATTACAACGCCGATTCGATAAAAGTCCTTGGCGGCATGGAGGCGGTGCGCAAACGCCCCGCCATGTACATTGGCTCGACTGGCGATTTGGGATTGCATCATCTGGTGTACGAAGTTGTAGATAACTCTGTCGATGAGGCGCTCGCAGGCCACGCCGACAAGATCGAAGTCGCGATTCACCTCGATAACTCCATCACCGTCGTGGACAACGGCCGTGGAATTCCTGTGGATACGATGGACATCGACGGCGAGAAGATCCCGGCTGCACAGGTCGTAATGACAACGCTGCACGCTGGCGGTAAATTCGATTCTTCGACTTACAAAGTTTCTGGCGGATTACACGGCGTCGGTGTGTCCTGCGTAAACGCACTCAGCGAAGAACTGGATCTTGAAATCTGGCGGGACGGCTTTACGTGGGAACAGACGTATTCGAAAGGCGACCCGACCAGCAAATTGAAGAAATCGGGCGCGAGCAAAAAGCGCGGAACCAAAGTCCATTTTCTTCCTGATCGCACAATCTTTACAGCCACGGAATATAACTTCGACACGTTGTCGCAGCGTTTACGCGAGCTGGCTTTTCTTAATAAGGGCCTGCTGATTACGCTGACGGACGAGCGTACAACTGACGCCAAGACCGGCGAACCCAAGACAGCGGAGTTCAAATATAACGGCGGCATCGCCGAGTTCATCAAGCATCTGAATCGGGGCAAGCAGGTGCTGCATGACAAACCGATCTACATGGAAGCCGAACGCGATGGCATTGCCATCGAAATCGGGTTGCAATACAACGACGGTTACTCGGAGTCGGTTTTTAGCTTTGCCAACAACATCAATACGGTTGATGGTGGTACGCATCTTTCCGGCTTCCGCACTTCGCTGACGCGCACCATCAACTCCGCAGGCCAACAGTTAGGTCTGTTCAAAGACGTCAAAGAGAATCTTACTGGGGACGATGTACGCGAGGGTCTCGTGGCTGTGATCAGCGTGAAGCTGTCGCAGCCGCAATTTGAAGGGCAGACCAAGGGCAAACTGAACTCCGATATCGCCGGCATCGTGCAAGCTTTCGTCAATGAGCGGCTTGGAGCTTATTTCGAGCAGACCCCGGCGGTCGCGCGCAAGATCATCAACAAAGCCATCGAAGCCGCACGCGCCCGTGAAGCCGCACGCAAAGCCCGCGACCTCACGCGCCGTAAAGGGGCTTTGGATGGCGGTGGCCTGCCTGGCAAGCTAGCAGATTGTTCCGAACGGCAGCCAGAGCGCTGCGAACTGTTCCTGGTGGAGGGTGAATCGGCAGGCGGTACGGCGAAGCAGGGACGCGACCGGCGCTTCCAGGCAATTCTACCGTTGAAAGGAAAAATCCTCAACGTGGAGAAAGCTCGCTATGACAAAATGCTTGGCCATGAAGAAATTCGCGCCATGATTACGGCGCTGGGCACGGGTATCTCGAAGGAGGACTTCGATCCTTCGAAGTTGCGTTACGGCAAGATTATTCTGATGACCGATGCCGACGTGGACGGAAGCCACATCCGCACGCTGCTGCTTACATTTTTCTTCCGGCACATGCAGGAGTTGATTAAGCGCGGCAACATCTTCATTGCGCAACCGCCGCTCTATTCCATCAAGAAGGGCAAGACTTTGCAGTACATCAAGGACGACCGCGAATACGTGAAAGTTCTGGTCAAGCGTGCTTCCGATGGGTTGATCGTGCGATACGGTGAAGGTGCTGCCAAGCTAGAAGGCGGAAATCTTTCGCGCTTTATCAACGTGCTCGATGAGTATCTCAAGCTGTTCGACAAGGTGCTCAAGCGTGTACGCGACGAGCATGTGACCGAGTTGCTGCCAAAACTTGATCTTGCCAAACGCGCCGATTTCGAAGGAGAGAAGAAAGAACCGCCCAAAAAAATTGAGAAGCTGGAAAAAGAACTGAAGAGAATCCAGAAAGAGCGCCAGTTCAAGAGTGTCGAGAGCCGCTTCGAGGAAGAGCACAACTTGTGGGAGGTGCGCTTCGTGAACTCGCAGGGCGCGGAACACGTTATCAGTTGGGAGCTGGCTTCGACCGCCGAGTATCGGCAGCTGCTTTCGAAGTTTAAGCAGATTGAACAGTACATGGAGCCGCCCTTCGTGGTCGAAACCATCGCCAAGGGTTCTTCGAAGGCGCAGGCAGCCGATGCCGAAGCAGAGGACGAGAACGGGGCTGAAGTCGATGCCGTCGAAGAGAATGCGAAGTCACCGAAGAAAACGCCACGCAAGTCCGAGCCAGTGATTGTCGAAAAGCAAACTGCGCGCGAACTATTCGACTACGTGCTTGCTGAAGGGCGCAAAGACTTGATTGTTCAGCGCTACAAAGGCCTGGGCGAAATGACCGCGCCGCAGCTCTGGGACACGACGATGGATCCCGAGCGGCGTACGCTGCTCTCGGTCAAGCTGGAAGACTTGTTGGCCACCGAGACGATTTTCGCCACGCTTATGGGCGAGGACGTCGAATCGCGCCGCAAGTTCATCGAAGAGAATGCGCTGGATGTGAAGAACCTGGATATCTAAGCGTTCAATCGCGCGTCAATCAGGGACGACAACCGTCGTCCCATTTTATTGCTATGCGAAAAATCGCTCTAGCCACTTCCGAAGCTTATCCCGCGCTGGCGGCCGACGATCGGCTGTTGCTCGAACCACTTGCGAAGCGTGGAATTCATGCCGAGCCCGCTGTGTGGAGCGATCCTGCGCACGAGTGGGCTTCCTGCGACATGGTCGTCATTCGTTCCTGCTGGGATTATCACTTGCGTATCGAGGAATTTTTGCGCTGGGTTGATTCGCTCGAAACACTACGAGTGCCGGTGTGGAATTCGCCGGCTATCATCCGCTGGAACTCCAATAAATCTTATTTGCGCGAACTGGAAGCCAAAGGGATTGCCGTTGTACCGACACTTTGGTTCGAGCCCGGCCCCGCAATCTCGCTTGCTGAGGAGTTGCGCAAAGTAGGGTGGGACCAAGCTGTCATCAAGCCCCGCATTTCCGCGACCGCACACCGGACAAGGTTGATTCGGGCGGAAGACGCGCAAACTGCTCAATCGCTGTTCGACGAACTGCGCACGGGACCCGGCGTGATGGTGCAGAAATTTATGGAACCGATTGTGCGCGAAGGCGAGTGGTCGCTGATGTTCTTTGGCGGCGAGTTCAGCCACGCTGTGCTGAAGACACCGAAGGCAGGGGATTTTCGTGTGCAGCATGACTTCGGCGGTTACGAACGATTGGCGCAGGCGCCCGCACCAGCGATGCAAGCCGCGGAGAAGGCAGTTCGTGCGGCGGGCGATACTTTATATGCCCGTGTGGACGGCGTGATGGATGGCGACGAATTCCGCCTGATGGAATTAGAGTTAATCGAACCTGCTCTATTTCTAGGCGAATCGCCCCTCGCGGCGGAAAAGCTGGCTGTGGCCATTGCGTCGCGTTAGAACCAGCTGTGCCGCGCAGGTTACTCGCGGTTACCTGCGCGCAGGTTACGCTCTGAGCCCTGCCAGTAATCGTCACCCGCAATAATCGTCGCAAGCCGACCATCACGGCACGTTCTCCACTCAAGGCCGAACCTTCTTCTCCCCTTACGGCCTACTGACGCGATGAGGAGAAGCAAATGAAAAAGCTCTTGTTTGTGTTGCTGGCTTTTAGCGGACTGGCGCTCGCAAATTCCGAGACCACGGCAAGCGATAGTCAGCCGGTATTGACCATCTATAACCAGAATTTCTTTGTGGCCCGCGAGCGCTTTCCGCTTGATTTGAAGTCGGGCGTCAATCAGGTTGACTATGCCGGCGTCGCGGCGCATCTCGAGGCGGACTCTGTAATTCTTCGTGATCCCAACGGGCGTGCGCTGCAGGTTCTTGAGCAAAACTATCGCAATGATCCAGTCTCGCAGGAATTGCTGTTGTCGTATTACGAAGGCAAGACCATCGATTTTCTCGTTACTCGCGGCGAACATCAGGAGGTCGTAAAGGGGAAAATTATTCGCAGCGGCTACATACCCAGCGGGTATGCGACGCAAAATTACAACCAGCCGTCGTACGCGCAACCCATCGTTGAAGTCGATGGAGTCCTCCGATTTGGCTTGCCGGGGCAACCTCTCTTTCCGCAGCTCGCAACGGATTCGATTCTCAAGCCCACGCTCGACTGGTTGCTACAAACGGACATGCCCGGCAAGAGCGATGCTGAAATTTCCTATGTTGCCTCCGGCATGAGTTGGCAGGCGGACTACAACCTCGTAGTTTCGGATAATCCTTCCGCGAAGACGGACTCGCTCGACATGGTGGGTTGGATCACCATGCGCAACCAGAGCGGCAAGACATTTGAAAATGCGCGTATTAAATTGCTGGCGGGTGATGTCAACAAAATTGAAGAGGGCACGCTGAGTAACCGGGTCTATGCAGCCGAGGCCAAAGCGAGGGACGCGGCTGCTCCTCCTCCGGCGGTCAGCGAGAAGTCGTTTGACGAGTTCCATCTCTACACTCTCGAACGCCCGACGACCCTGCGTGACAACGAAACCAAGCAAGTGGAGCTGGTGCGAGCGACGGGCATCAAGGCGCAGCGACTCTACATTTACGATGGAGCACAGACGGACCAGTACGGCTATTACAATCCTGAGCAACGACGCAATGATCCTGGGTATGGTACGGCCTCGAATTCCAAAGTGTGGGTGATGGAAGAATTCAGGAACGCCGAGGCGAATCATCTCGGTATGCCCCTGCCAAAAGGCAAGCTGCGCTTCTACCGGCGCGACACCGACGGCCACCTGGAGTTCACAGGGGAAAACGTGATTGACCACACACCGAAGGACGAAACGATTCGCATTTATACAGGCAATGCGTTTGACGTGGTGGGGGAGCGCAAGCGCACCAGCTATCACGTGGATTCGAGCCAGCGCTGGATGGAAGAATCCTTTGAAATTCATGTGCGCAATCACAAAAAGGAAGCCACGAACGTTCGCGTGGTCGAACATCTTTACCGCTGGACGAACTGGAAGATGACGGAGCAGTCGCAGGACTTTCGCAAGACGGATGCGCAGACCGTTGAATTTCCGGTCACGATTGAGCCCGACGGCGAACAGGTGATTGCGTACACCGTGCACTATTCGTGGTGAGCGCGGGCACGGCTTCGGCTCGCTATTACCCTGTAGCGGGCCGTGCTGTTTTTTGCGGATTTCAGAGGGTCTTTCGCTAGATGTCCCCCGGATACGGCACAGACATGATAAAACCGATATTCGGCTTATGGCGAAGTTTTTCATTCGCGAACGTTTTGGTCACCCGCAAGTCATTGCGGCCGCTTTACTTCTGGTGTTTGCTGCGCAATGTTGCTGGCTGGTCATGCGGACCGATCCGCGGGACGTGGATGCCAACCAGTTGTTCCGGGTGCAGGAAGGTCTCTTGCAGATTCGCGGGGACGCCGTGGCCGGAACTCCCTCCATGGCGCGGCTGGAAGCAGGCATCGAAGACCCACCCGAGATCGAAGATAACGAGGGATACGATCCAAATCACTCGCCGGTGTGGTATCTCATTGCGGCCGCGCCTCTAGCTTCATGGTCGCAGCACGGTAACAATCCTCCGTACGTGATTCGCTATTGGGGCTGGCTGGCGCGCCTGCCATATCTCATCTTTGGGCTTCTCCTCGGTGCGTCACTGTGGTACGTCTCCCGCCGCTTGTATGGTAATCAGGGCGGTTACATTGCGCTGACGCTCTACTGCTTTTCTCCTGGAATTCTGCGCGGCAGCACTCTATGGCAGGCGCAGCCTGAAATGGCCGCTGCCTGGGGTACATTCGGCGCTATCTTCACCGCCATCGCAGTCGCGCATACGCTTTACGCCCCGCGCGAAGTCGTCCTCTGGAACTGGCGCCGGATTTTGTTGCTCGGGTTGTCGCTCGCGCTGGCGATTGGCTCGCAATTTTCCTTAGTTGTGCTAGTCCCCATAGCTCTGGGATTCATGCTCTATCTGGCGCCCGCTCGACGGAGAGCGGCTTTGGCAATCTGGGGTGCGGCCTGCCTTGTAGCGCTGCTCCTGCTGCTAGCGTCCTACAAATTTCAACTCGGCGTTTTTTGGCAAGGCTTACGGCACGCATCGTTTTTGAGCTTTACCTGGCGGACATTGACCATGGCCGAGGCCTATCGCGCCGGCCTGCTCCATTTGCAGCAGGCGGCTGCCATTTTGCTGGTTGCGGTGCCTGCGGCCGTGGTTGCCTATCTGTTGTGGCCGCGAACGCGGTACTTCGGCAACACAGCGCCAATGCTGGCCGCTTTCTTATTTCTGGCTTTAGGCTTCTGTTCACCGCACTATCCAGGTCTCGGTTTCTACCTCATGGCCATGCCGTTCTTGTTCGTCTTCGTCGCTGGAATTGCCGCCGATCTGTTGGAGACGAAGGAGCGCAAACTCGTCCTCGCCTGCGTCTGGGGCCTGCTGATAGTGATTGCCTTGGCGAATCTCTGGCATCTGGCGCGACTAGCCGCGGTTTCCTCGTAAGGCAGGAAAATTTGCCCAACTCGCGCAACCTGCTGTTTGCGGGGGCCTTCTAACGAGGGAGGCTGTTCTGTTCCATCAGGAGTGCTCGCGGCTTCTAAATTGGAGTATTATTTCCTTGTGATTCACCGCAATCCAGCCACCGTCGCGGTTTTGAGCTTGGCGATCATTCTGTGCGCCAGCGTGCGTTTGCATGCGCAGACCGTGCATGGCACGCCCCCTTCGGTGACGTCGCTGGGTTTCGGCGGCACGGGCAATAGGCCGCATGGGATTTCTCCCAGCGTGACCTCGGGAGGTTTCGGTCATTTCGGGGCCGCGCCTCCGATTCAGGGGCATCACCATCACAATCCCGGCCAGGGATATCCCGGCGCTTACTATTTCCCCTACGCCTATCCATATGTCGTTGACGGTCCTCCTCTGGACGAAAATCAGGATGAAGATCAAACGGCTGCTCCTGTTGTCAGTGATCGACGCGCTCCACCTTCAGCGGCCACATCGGACGAATCGGGTTCTGCGTCTAATCCGGCGGAACAAGCGCAGGCATCGCCCCTCGTGGCAGAAGCAGATACCACACCGCAACCGTTGACTGTGCTCGTTTTCAAGGATGGGCATCAGGTTGAAATCGACAACTACGCCATCGTCGGCGCCACTCTCTATGACTTGTCGCAGGATCGCCGCTGGAAAATCGGGTTGTCCGAACTCGACTTACCCGCCACCATCAAAGAAAATGACAATCGTGGTCTCGACTTTCAGCTTCCTGCCAGCGCTCAGGCCAACTGAAGAAAGCAGAGAGTGTTGCGGCATCTACAGCAGAGCAGCCTTGCTGGATGTCGAAGTTTGCGCGCTCGACGATTTTCCCAGGTCAACTACCTCTCCATAGATACGAAGAATCTTGGCGGCGGTATCGTCCCAGGAAAACTTCTTGGCTTGCTCATATCCTTTTTGTTTCAACTTCACGCGTAAGGCGGCATCGAGCAGCACCTGACGCAGAGCGCGCATCATCTCAAAAACATTTTCCGGGTTTACCAGCACGGCCGCATCATCCACCACCTCAGGTATCGACGAGGTGTTGGAAGTAAGAACAGGCGTGCCATGCGCCATCGCTTCCAGCGGCGGCAAGCCGAATCCTTCGTAGAGCGAGGGAAAGACGAATACCTTGGCTACATCGTAGAAAATCCGCAGCACGTCAATTGGAACAAAGCCGAGAAAACGGACATCATTCTGGACTCCGCCTCGGATGACCGTGCGTCGCAAGTCCGGATGCTTCGACAGTTCGTCCCCGATGATAACCAGCTTTAAATCCGGGTATTTTTCTTCCTTTTCGAGTTCGGTTTTGAGCGCTGAAAATGCTTCGATGATTCGCACCAGATTCTTGTGCGGACTGATACTGCCCGCATAGAGCAGAAATGGATACGTAATCTGGTAACGCTCGGCGAGAAACTGCCGGTCAGCGTCGCTGGCATGCCCGTGCAGGAACCGATCATCAATGGCGTTGTAAACGACTGCGATGCTACTCGCGGGAATCTCAAATATCTTTTCCAACTCGCTCTTGGTGAAGTTAGAAACGGCAAATATCCGGGCCGCCCCCTGCAACACCCATCGTGTGGAATAGAAATGCAAGGACCGTTTCACGCTGGAGAGTCCATGCGCCCGAGACATGTGCTCCAGCAGATCATGCACCGTCATCACATAAGGGCACGGCAGATTGCGTGGCATCCAGAACAAATGTGGAATGTGCACCAGGTCGCACCGTAGTCGCTTGAGTACGCCGCGAAATTCAAGATATCCCTTGAGCGTCGTGGCGCTGTCCGCCATCGGAATCGTCTTGAAGTTGGATGGGAGCGGTCCGATTTCCAGGACTCTCTCGGGAGGCCCTATCAGGAAATAGCTGGTCGCATGATCCAGACGCCCAAGGGCGCGCACCACGTTGCGCGTGTATGTGCCGATGCCGAACTCGGTCATCCGCCGGATGTCAATGGCAACTCTCACGGGGATGATTTAACCACAAACGCCTAGGCTTTGACCTCAGCCTTCGCCCGGCGTTCGGCATAAAGCGGAAAAGCTTCAGCCAGCGCTAGAACATCTTTGCGGATTCTCGCCAGCACGGCCGGTTCGTTCCGGTGATATAGTGCTTCCCCGATCCACTTGCCGACCTGCCGCATCTCCGGTTCCTCCATGCCGCGCGTTGTCAACGCCGGCGAACCAATGCGGATTCCGCTCGGCTTCATGGGCGGGTTCGTATCGAATGGAATCGCGTTCTTGTTGACGGTGATGTGGGCGTCCCCTAGGGCTTTTTCGGCCTCGCTGCCCAGCATTCCTTTAGCGAAAACGTCAATCAGCAGGAGGTGAGTATCGGTGCCGCCAGAGATGATGCGGAAGCCCTCCTGCATTAATGTCTCGGCCAGAACTTTGGCGTTGGCAACAACCTGCCGGGCATAGTCGCGGAATTCAGGCTGTAAGGCTTCGCGGAAAGCCACAGCTTTCGCGGCAATAATGTGTACTAGCGGACCGCCTTGCGCGCCGGGGAAAACGTATTTATCAATTGCTGCTGCGAACTCCTGCTTGGAGAGAATTAGTCCCGAGCGTGGCCCGCGCAACGTCTTATGGGTCGTCGAAGTAACGATATGTGCATGCGGCACCGGCGAAGGATGGGCGCCGCCTGCGACCAGTCCAGCAAAATGCGCCATATCTACAAGAAACAATGCCCCCACTTTGTCGGCAATCGCCCGCATCCGCGGAAAATCAATAATGCGCGGGTAAGCGCTGCCCCCGCCGATGATCATCTTCGGCTTTTCCTTTTCCGCCAGCTTTTCCAGATCGTCGTAGTCAATCGTTTCAGTTTCTTTGGTGACGCCATAAGGGACGATCTTGTAAGTTTTGCCCGAGAAATTGAGAGGATGACCATGCGTAAGATGACCGCCATGGGCGAGATTCAGACCGAGAATTGTATCGCCGGGTTGAAGCACCGCGGCGTAAGCTTCCATATTGGCCTGCGATCCAGCGTGCGGCTGCACATTGGCGTGTTCAGCGCCGAAGAGCTGCTTGGCTCGGTCGCGCGCCAGGTTCTCTACCACGTCAGAGAATTCGCAACCGCCGTAGTAGCGCTTGCCGGGGTAGCCTTCGGCATACTTATTCGTGAAGACCGAACCGGCCGCTTCCAGCACGGCCTCACTAACGAAATTTTCCGACGCAATCAGCTCAAGACCCTCGTGCTGACGGCGCGCTTCGTTATCAATGGCGGCAGCCACTTCAGGATCCACCGCATACAACGGCAGAGACATCGATTTATTCATGACTGCTCCAGTTTACGCTCGTAAACGGCGGGATTGTGAAGCTCCATGTAGCGTTCCGGCTTGACCACCGGAGTAAAGCCAAATTTTGCGTAAAGGCCGTGCGCGTCCCCGGTGACAAGGCTCCAGCGGCGGAGATTTTGCAGTTGCGGATGACTCATGATGGCTTCCATCATCCATTTCGATAAGCCGCGACCGCGATGCGATTCTAGAACGAAAACGTCGCCGATATAAGCGTACGTCGCGAAATCGCTGATGACGCGGGCAAAGCCAATTTGCCTCGCATCTTCATACAAGCCAAAGCAGAGCGAGTTTTCGATGGAACGAGCGACGACTTCGCGCGGAATGCCTTTCGCCCAGTAAGAATTCGTAAGAAAGTCATGAATTACATCAACGTCAAGTCGCGCCGGATCGGTGCTGAGCGTGAAGCCATTTTTTGTCAGCGTGATATACATGCAGCTTCAAAAGGCGGTGCGGAAGAAATTGGCGAGTTGCCAGCCGTCCATATATTTGAATGGAGTTTCGCCGGTAGTATAGTGGCCGCAAGGCAGCGCTACGACTTTGTGATCGAGCCGATGCCGCTCGAACTCTGCAATTGTCTGCAAGGAAAATTCCGGCAAGAAGGTCAGGTCATACTTTGCATACACGATCAACGATTTTCGCGGCCAGCGCGCAAATTGCTTGAAGTACGACATGGGGCTGACGCAGCGCCAAAGTTCCCGCAGGCGATCCCGATCAATCTGAGTTTCTACTCCTTGACGGATATGACGGGTGGACTGGCCCGGCCATACAACGTCAGCGACATAAGTGGAAGCATGATTGAAGGCGGCTGCGCGAATGCGCGGCTCGTGCGCTGTAGCAAGAAAGGCGTAGCACGACCCTAAGCTCGTCCCGACAATGCCGAGGTCGCTGTAGCCTTGCTGTTCCAGCCAATCGAGACAGCAGCGGACGTCAATCACCGCCTGGCGGCAGGCATCAATGGTGCGGCCAATGTTGGCGGAGACCGCATAGTCCGCGCGCAGAATTTCCGCCGGTCTTCTGATGTCGTGATAGGGCATGCTTAGGCGCAGCACCGCAATCCCCAGCCAATTCAGCATCTGGCAAAGCGCAGTATAGGAAATGCCGTCGGAGTTCCAGTGTGGCAGCAGTACCACCGCCTTCGTGCCTTTTTTCTTGGCAGGCTCGGGAAACCAGCGGGCATTGACCAGATTATTTTCCGGGTAAGGCGTATGCACGGGCGAGGTAAATCGCAGGTAATCGGCAAACGTTCCCCGGACTTTTTCTTCGAGCCTCGGGTCGGGCACTTCGCGTGTGCTGAACACCTGAACTTCCCGTCGTTCTAAGCGAAAGTCTTTCGGCGTTTGATAAGAGAAGAACTCATCGCTCGACGCGACGATGCGGCGATTGTACTCAAGCAGATATTTCTCGCCGTCCCCCGGAACATATCCTGGAGCATAACCATTGCGGCAGGGCCAATTCCGTGCCCACTCTACGCCCCACTCCAGTGGACGCACCACACGGTTATTGTCCACCGAGGTAAGCCGGTGCTCCCAGTTGTACATCCATTGGGCATAAAGTGAAGGCATGTAAGTTTAGGATAACAAACGTGGAATTACAGGTATCGGGAACGCCAGCGAGTGGTCGAAGCCAGCATTGATCGGGGTGTTTTAGTCACAGAGATAGGGCCACGCGGCCGAGCAGCTATTCAACATACTTTCTCGGCACTCGCTTCGAGATATTGCATAAAATCTCGTAGGGAATTGTCTCCGCCATCTCGGCATGCTCATGTGCGCTGACAGTCAAGCCATTGGCCGAACCAAGCAGCACCGCCTCATCTCCGACCTCGACGCCCGCTATCCCAGTAACATCCACGAGCGTCAAATCCATCGAAATGCGTCCAACAATCGGCGCATAATTCTCGCGGACGATTACGCGCCCGCGTGAAGACACTTTGCGATTCAATCCATCTGCATAACCCAGCGGCAGCACGGCGATGCGCGACCGGGCTTGTGTCACGTACGTTCCGCCGTAACCCAGCGCCTGCCCCGCAGGCATATCGCGCAGTGAAAGAATGCGCGTCTTCCAGGTTAGAGCTGGCTTGACAGAAAGCCGCAACCCTTTTCCGCTGACTTCGCGTCCTGCGCGTTCAAACGGCAAATAATAACCATAGAGCGCAAGTCCCGGTCGGACCATGTTGTAGCGCAACTCGCGATGGGAAATCATCGCGGACGTATTGGCCGTGTGAATCAGCGCCGGATCCCATCCCTCACCGCGCAACAACCCGAGCGCACCGCCAAAACTGCGGCCTTGCGCCTCGATTGAAGGCGCGTCCAGCACCTCCGATGAAGCCAGGTGTGTAGATATACCTTCCAGTTCAAGATGCGAAGCCTGCCTCAGAGAAGCGAAAACAGCTGGTAGATCCTTGGGCACGACGCCAAGCCGCCCCATGCCCGTGTCCACTTTGAGATGAATCGCATGCCGTGCCACTTTCAATCGCGCGGCCGCCTTCTCCAGAGACTCAATCTGCCCCGGCTCCCACACTGTCGGCGTCAGCCCTAGGCGGACGATCTCTTCTTCTTCCCCGCGCCAGAATCCGGTCATTAGCAGTATGCGAGCGGCGATTCCGGCATCGCGCAGCGGAATAGCTTCATCCAGTCCCGTTACGCCAAACCAGCGTGCACATTCTTGTTCGAGCGCCCTCGAACACTCAACCGCTCCGTGACCGTAAGCATCCGCTTTCACCACGGCGCATACCGTTACTTCTTTGCCGACATGTGTTTGCACCGCGCGAAAATTCTGCTGCAACGTCTGCAGCGACACCTCGGCCCATGTGGGACGAGTCGCGCTTCGAGTTTTGCGTTCCACGGCAGTAAGTGTCACAAGTTGTGATTATATCGGCTGCTCACCGCGGACAATGGTTACCACCGTGCTCCGCCTAATTTCCTCCTAACGTGAAATTGACGGTGATTTGAGTTTCGACTTCAATCGGTTCACCATCCAGGAGGTAAGGCTTGTAGCGCCATTGTTGCACCGCTTCGATTGCCGCCTGTTCCAGCACAGGAGTGCCACTCAATGCCTGCAATTTTTCAATTCTTCCTTCACGATCTATCACGGCGCGCAGAACCACCGGGCCTTGCATGCGCGCCTGCCTCGCCAGCACCGGATAGACCGGCTGTACGCGATGAATAAGATTTCCTTCCATCATTCGCGAAATCCGCGACGGCCTCGCATGGATCGCTGGCGGCGGCACGATCACCGGCAACGCATTTCCGATACTGAAAGGGATTCCGGGTCCCGTCGAGCCAGAGACTCCGATATCCTCGACATCAAATGTCGGCGGCGGTGTCGGACCAACATCGGAAGCAATCCCACGTGGCTCGTAGCTCGGTCTAGAGAGCGGCTGCGCCTCAGCAATGCTTGCACCCGAGGGATGCGATGTTCGCGGCGTTGTAACATTCGTCATCGGCGCAGGTGCGACTATCGCAGACGTCCATTGCACCGGCGGAAGCCGGTCAACTCGCAACATCGAGAACAGCAGTATTCCCGCCACGGCAGCGCCTTGCAGCCCGAATGAACTCAGCTTTGTCCGTCGTCGAACCTCGCGCTCAGACGGGGAAGAATCCAGGAACGAATCGGCAAACATGGTGTCCTCCGTAAGTGAAGAAATTCACTTCTGTTTAAGACACCACGACGCAGTGAGCTTGCGCCTCGCTACAAAAGAAAAGGCCGCATAAATTGCGGCCTTGCAGGGAACTTTTTAAATCTTGAGGTGTCGCCCTATTTGGGTTGCGGTTTCGATGCAGCTGGAGTCGCGGCGTGGGTCGTCGCCGGCTTGCTGGCCGCACCTTGCGTATGCGTCGGTGCTGGTACGCCTGATTGCACGTTGTAGGCCTCCACCACAGGTTTCGTAATGTCCACAGATTGACCTGCCCAAAGCACCGGACCATTCGGCCAGGGGTTCGACGTGTCGATAATCAGACCGAATCCATTGTCTCCGGCATACTTCACGATAATCGGCGCCATTTTCTGCAGAATGCGCTGCGCAATTTCATTCTGCTGCGCTTGAGCATCGTCACGCGCATCCTGGACAGACCGGTCCAGTTTCTTCTGCTTCTCTTCGATTTGTTTCACCAGGGTGGCCCGGGCGTCGTCATTAAGCTTATCGCCCTGCGTCGAAAGCTGCTTCTTCAAGCTCTCGATTTCGTCGTTCTGCCCCTTCAATTCAGTCTGCTTGGGTTCGAGCTTCTTGCTCAGCGCTTCGAAGTCGCGTTGACCTTCATTGCTGGCGAAGATCGCTTGCTCCACGCTGATAGTTCCAACTTTGGTCCCATTTCCCGTCGCAACCGTGGTTGTCCCCGGGGCAGATGGCAATGGATCGGATGCGGCAGGCGAGGCTTGGGCCATGGCCAAACCGGGCACGACAAATGTAGCGATGGCGAGTACGCGCAAGAACTTGCTATTCATGGGTTGTAGTTCACTCCTTGGGAAATTGCTTTCGGATTTCGTCAGATCGTTTCCACGGCCTAGCCGCACTGCGCCTCAAGACCGACCGGGGAAATACTTGATTCCCAGCGGAGGCTTACCTGGCCTGCTCAGCTTTCGCACGGACTGATACGCGCGAAAATCATCCCTGCACCTTCTCTTGGTGGTGGATGTCTCATTATAGAAATACTGCCCCACCCCGTCAAACCCCGTTTTTTAGAAGGTTGTCGCCACGGTGAAACGGAACGTTTTCCGCGGTTCCCTCAGCAAATAGGGCGGCGAATACGCATTCTTGGCAAGTTGATAGGTATAGTCGCCAGCTGCTCCCACGGGGAACATCTGGCGCGTGATCTGTACCGGTGCCTGCGATGTGGTATCCAGCCGCAGCGGGTTGTAGGCCCAATAGATCCGGAACGGCGCATTGATCACCGGCAAAAACACCTGTAGTTCCAATCCCGTGGACATGCGCAGCGTCCAGTTCGTCCCATCCACAGGTTTTAGATACTGTGAAACCGCCGGAATAGTCGACCCCGGTGCGCCCGGCAGTTGTCCACCGGCGCAGTTCAGCCCGATATCCAATGTCGGGCAACCGAATGATGTGGTGTTGATCACGCCCAATTGAGAACTGCTCAAACGCAACTGCGAAGTGCGCAGAATCGGATCGATGCCCGCGTCCACAAACGGCGCCAGCGCTACCGGGCCCGCGATAGTAATGCGGTATTCTGCGTTTCCGATCAGGCTGAAATCTCCTCCCGGGAACACAATCTGGTCCACCGGAATTGGGATGGTATAGCTGCCCCGCAATGGGTTGCTCGGGTCTTTGGGCACAGCGGTTCCATCGGGATTCCGCAACACAATCGAGCCGACGCTGGGCAAGAACGCCACTGGGGAGACGGAGCGAATGTCAAAACCACGCAAGTCGTTTTCACCGCCTAGATAAGAGCGGCTAAACGGCGGTGGCACGACGCCGCCATATCCCGTGAGGAACGTGCCCTGCACTCGGTATCCGATCGTGTTCCGGCGGTTCTGCACTGGAATGAATTTCTTGTATTCAATAATCGGCCGTACCGTCTTGACCGTCCCGCCCAACCCGGCAAATTCTCCCGTAATGTAGATGCTGCTTCCGCGATGTGGGAACAGGCTGCTATCAAGCGTGTTTTTGCTGAAACTCGGCGCAATCTTGCTGGTAATAATTCCATTCAGCGCGTTCGGGCCATTGACCCCGCTGAAGGCCAGGTAATCGAACAACTGCTTCGACGCAGTCGTGAGCGCTACCACCGATGAGTCGTCATAGGAGTAGCTGATGCCCACGCGCTTAAATGAGTGATGGATAGCGTATCCCAACGATACTGAGAAGCCCTTGCTTGATTGCGTGTAGTTTTGCAGGTTTTCCTCAAGCGCCGACGGCAGATTCACCTGTTGGCCGCTGAAAATCGCCGCTTGCCTTGCCTGGTCGTAATTAAATTTCCGGCCGTAGACCGTGAACCCCAACTGCAGCGGCTTGTCCAGGAAATAAGGCTCGGTAAAGCTAAAAGTGATATCGCGCTGCAAGTTGCCGATATTCGCGCCAACGCTCAGCGTTTCCCCGCGTCCCAGAAAGTTGTTCGTACTGTAATTCAACCCGATGAACGATCCCGCCAGCCCGCTCACGCCGCCGCTCAATCCAATACTGTTCTTGCCCTTTTCTTTTACCTTCAGCGTCAGATCGACAGTGCCGTTCTTTTCGTCGAGGTGTCGTTCGGTCACGTTGGGGTCGTCAGGTTTCAACTGCTCGAAATACCCCAGCTGATTCAACCGTTGCAGGCTGATTTCCCACAGTTGCTGGTTGTAAACCTGCCCCTCCTCCAGAATGATTTCCCGGCGGATGACCTTATCGCGCGTCGTCGTATTTCCCGAAAATTCAATGCGCCGCACGCTGAACTGCTTGCCTTCATCCAAATCAATGTCAAGAAAAACTTGTTTCTTCGTTTCATCGAAGCGCGTATCGGGAATCGACGTAAAATTGATGAAACCGATCTGGCCATATGCTTTGCGCAGCGATTCCAATCCCTTGGCTATCTTGCTGCGATCGAAAATGTCGCCGTCCTTGATCGGAAACACCGCCCGCAACGCTTTGGTATTCGCAATCGCTTTATTGCCCTTGAAGGTAATTTCGCCGAGAGTATAGCGGTCGCCTTCTTCGATTGGCATGGTGATGTTCACCGCTTTGCCCGGCCCCGATTGCAGCAAGGGAATATGAAATCCCTTATGCCCGGTGTCGTGGATCATCGTCTTGGGGTCTTGCACCAGCACTTTGAAATATCCGCGGTTCTGGTATTCCGCTCGCACCCTTTCGGTATCTTCTTCCAACTTGGTCGCGTCGTACGTCTTGCTGAACAAGTTTTCGAGAAAAATCGAGTGCGGAATGCCGATGGGCTTTAGGTTTTTCATCGCGCTACGGAGTATCCGGCTCTTCACGTGCGCGTTGCCCTGAAAGATGATTTTTCCAACCTTGACCTTCGGTCCTTCTTTTACGACGAACGTCAGGCTTACCGCGGCTGGAGGAATCTTGTGAATCTCCGTCTTCACCGTCGCAAATTGCCGTCCATGCTCTGACAGCAGGTCTTTAATCGCAACTTCAGCCTTTTTTACCTTGGTCGGATCGTATTGACTTTCCGGCGAAAGCCCCACTTTCGCTTCTTTGAACCGGTCCAGAACGTCGCTCTTGGAGACCGAATTCAATCCCACGTAATCGATTTCACGGATAGTTGGCCGCTCCTTCACATAAACGTGAATCAGCCAGCCCTTGGCGGTCTGCTCACGCTCAAAGCGGATGTCTTCGAAATATCCCGTATTCCACAGCGAGTTGAAGTCCCGCTCCAGCGCCGCCTCGTCGTAAACATCACCCGGGCGGGTGAAAATCCGCGCTTTGATCGTCTCAGCAGGAATCCTGCGGTTGCCCCGGACGTCAATGCCCGCCACCAACTCTTGTTGCTGCCCCAACCCCAGGGGCGAGAGCGCGAGAACGCACATCAGCACGCCAGCAAGTGCTCGCTGCACCGTGCGGCCGGATCGTTGTAAATGCCTTAGCAATGAATAAGATGGACTCAGTAAGAAGCCTCGCTCCGTCCGCACCCGTCCGCGCCCGCCCGTCGTTGCAGGCCTATCCTGTTGAGAACGATGAATGCTACGACCTCAGAGCTTGGGAGTATGGAAAACTGTAATTATACGGTAGAGCGGTGCGGACCGTCCAAGTATCACGCGCTCTCGCGCGTCTCAACCCGAGCGCCAAACAGCGAGTCATCTCAGACAAGACGGGATAATATCTCCCGGAGTTGCCCGCGCTTCGAAAGATTTCTACATAAGCGGGAGTATCACCAAGTTTAGAAGGAATTTGTTCAGGAGGCAAAAAAATGGGCGGCCGCAAGGCCGCCCATTCGTCACATACCAGTAACTCACGGCATTACGCGAACCCGGTGTGCCCACATCTGCGGAAGCCCAGTCGTCTGGTCGCTCGGCAAAAACAACTGTTAAGTACCGCAGAGACAATGACTTACAGCGGTACATCGCGGCGACGCGTCGTCCGCCGTCGTGCTTAGATTTCCATCACTTCTTTTTCTTTCCCCTTGCTCATTTCTTCCATCTTCTTGATTTCATCGTCGGTCAGCTTTTGGATTTCTTCCATCGAGCGCTTTTCTTCGTCCTCGGTGATCTTCTTGTCCTTCATCGCCTTCTTGATGGCGTCGTTGCCGTCACGACGGATGTTGCGTACGGCCGTGCGATGTTCTTCGAGGACTTTGTGCAGATGCTTCACCATGTCTTTGCGGCGCTCTTCCGTCAGCGGCGGCACCGGAACGCGGATCATCTTGCCGTCATTCATCGGATTCAGGCCAAGTTCGCCCGAACGTATCGCCTTTTCAATCGCGGGCAGCACCGTCGGATCAAACGGCTGCACCGTAATAAGCTGCGGCTCTGGCGCGTGCACCTGCGCCACTTGATTCAGCGGCATGAATGATCCGTAATATTCCACGGTCACCGAATCCAGCATGTGCACCGAGGCGCGCCCCGTCCGCGTGGAAGCCATCGCCTTGCGGAAGTCTTCCACCGCCTTGTCCATGCGGGTTTTCAGCTGCACGTAAGTATCTTTGAGGCCAGGCAAGCCTGCCATGACGGATTGCGCCATCGCTATAACTCCAATTATTTAGAAATCAAAACGCTTGATTATAAACCTTTGGAAAACTGCGAATCGTACTTCTTCCCTATGCGCTAACCAACGATCCGATCTTCTCTCCGGTCACAACTCTCTTAATGTTGCCTGACTCGTTCAGATTGAAGATGATGATGGGCAGGTTGTTGTCTTTGCAGAGAGAAATCGCCGTCGAGTCCATCACCTTCAGGCCTTTTTTCAGCACATCCATGTACGTGATGTGCGAAAACTTCTTGGCGTCCCGCACCACCATGGGATCGGCATCGTAGATGCCATCCACCTTCGTGGCCTTGAGGATCGCCTCTGCCTTGATTTCCATGGCGCGCAGTGAAGCCGCGGTGTCCGTCGAAAAATACGGATTGCCCGTACCCCCGGCAAAAATCACCACGCGCTCTTTTTCCAAATGCCGTATGGCCCGCCGCCTGATGAAGGGCTCCGCCACTTGATTCATCTCAATCGCGGACATCACGCGGGTATAGCAATTCTGTTTTTCCAGCGCATCCTGCAATGCCAGCGCGTTGATCACCGTCGCCAGCATGCCCATGTGGTCGGCAGACACCCGGTCCATTTCTTTTGCCTGTTCCGCTACTCCGCGGAAAAAATTCCCGCCGCCCACCACAATCGCAATCTGAATTCCCAGCGATCGTACATCCGCAATCTCAGCGGCAATTTCGTGGATGCGCGTGGTGTCCACGCCAAATCCCTGGTCAGCGGCCAGCGCTTCACCAGAGAGCTTGAGCAAGATTCGTTTGAAGACTGGAGCAGTCATTTAGGTGTTTGCCTCGGATGAAAGCTTGGCGATCTTATTGGCCTCTTCCACGATTTCCTTGCAGCTATAATCCGGACTCTCCAAGGATTCGACGGGTCGAAACACTGTCAGTCTATCTCTAGGAACAACAAGCTTCAAAATTTCTGTCTCCGGCACACCAACGACCTGCGCAAAAAGTAGTTCGGCCCCATGTTCCAGCTCATCATGGACGACATTGAGGTACGCGATTCCTCGGAACCGAATTGACACCTTTGCGCCCTCTGGATTATCGAAGGCAGTCTCACTCTGCTTTCCCAGCTCGCAAGCCCGATCGTATGCTTGTTCAGGGGAATCTGCTCTGACTAGGATCAGATTCTTGTGGACGACGTTACGCTCATCGCCTTCCACCGTAATCTCCTCGATGAGCTCGGCGACATACCACTTGGCGCTTGGCGGAATATACGACATTGCTGATCCAGAAAAAAGGGCGCCTTTTGGCGCCCTTCGATTATTCGGCTTTTTGTTCGCTTGGCTGCGTGATGGCGATGGTCTCGCCCGCATCACCGACCTTAAAGCGGGCGAAGCGACGCACGGCGATGTTCTCGCCCAGCTTGCCAATTTTCGCGGCAATCAGCTGCGCGATGCTCACGGTTTGGTCTTTAATGAAGGGCTGCTCCAGCAGGCAAACCTCTTCGTAGAACTTTTCCATCTTGCCCGCAACCATCTTCTCCGCAATATTGGCCGGCTTGCCGGAGGCTACCGCTTGCGCCAGATAAATGTCCTTCTCCCGCGCAAACGCCTCAGGCGTCACATCTTCCTTGCGGACGTACTTCGGATCGCTCGCGGCAATGTGCATCGCGATGTCGTGCACCAGCTCCTTGAAGTCGTCGGTCCGTGCTACAAAATCGCTTTCGCAATTGACTTCAAGCAGCACGCCAATCTTTCCGCCGGCGTGGATGTAGCTGCTCACCGAGCCTTCGCTGGTCACGCGTCCCGCTTTGCGTTCAGCCACGGCGGTGCCGCGCTTCCGCAGCAATACCACCGCTTCCTCGATATTGCCCTTGGCTTCCGCCAGGGCTTTCTTGCAGTCCATCATCGGCGCTCCGGTCTTGTCCCGGAGGTCTTTTACTTGTGCAGCAGAAATATTCACAGTAGTTGTGCTCATAAGTTTATTCCCAATAACTGGTTAGAAAATTCGACCCGCGCCGGACAACACGCGGGCCTGATTGTCCTTAACAATCCTTAACAATATTAAAGAGGCGTTTTGCAGAGGTGAATTCCCGCCGGGAATGTCTCTATCTACAGTGTTTGATGCTCGACTTCGGTAATCGGTTCCGCGTCCTTGGCTGCGGCTGGTTGTTTGCGCGTCCCCGCGGCCAGCACGTCTTCCATGCTTATGTCCTCGAGAGCCGCTGCTTCATCGGTCCCTTCAGTCGCTGCCAGCTGTGAAACCGGGGTCGCTCCCGCCTGCGCGGCGGCCGCTATATCAGCGTCACGCTTGTCGTTCATCATCTGCGCGCCTTCCGCAATCGAGTCGGAAATCTTCGACGTGAACAGTCGAATCGCCCGCAACGCATCATCATTGCCTGGAATCACATAATCCACTTCCGTTGGATCGCAGTTCGTATCCACGACGGCGACAACAGGAATGCCCAGCTTCCGCGCCTCACGCACCGCAATCTGCTCTTTGTTCGAGTCAATCACGAAAATCGCATCCGGCAGCCGGTTCATGTTCTTGATGCCGGCCAGATTCGCCTGGAGGTGCTTGCGCTCCCGCTCCAGCTTGATGACTTCTTTCTTCGGTAGCAGCTCGTAACGGCCATCCGTGGCCATTTCGTCGAGCTCCTTCAGCCGCTTCACCGACTTCTGCACCGTCACCCAGTTGGTGAGCAGTCCGCCCAGCCAGCGCTGGTTAATATAGAATCCACCGCACTTGGTGGCCTCTTCGGCGATGGCGTCTTGCGCCTGTCGCTTGGTCCCGACGAAGAGGATAATCCTGCCGTCAGCGGCCAGGTCCTGCACGAATTTCGACGCTTCTTTGAACATCTTCAGCGTCTTTTGCAGGTCAATGATGTAAATGCCATTGCGCTCGCCAAAGATGTACTCCTTCATCTTTGGGTTCCAACGTTTCGTCTGGTGCCCGAAGTGAACGCCTGCTTCGAGCAACTCCTTCATGGTGATGTTAGCCAATGAACCTCCTTATGTGGTCTGCATCCGGCGCTCACCCGTAGGCTGCCCCGGATTGCCATTCCCGTCCCGTAATCAGCACGGGAAGAATTTAACTCCTCAAAAACCGGCCGTTGGCCTTTAGCCGTCAGCCAAACCCTTGTCATTCCGAGCCATCCGGAGTCGCGTGTAGCGCGACGAGAATGTGCGAGGAATCTGCTTTACCGCTTGCTGAACTGGAAGCGCTTGCGTGCGCCCTTCTGTCCATACTTCTTACGCTCTTTGCCGCGCGAATCGCGGCTGACCATGCCTTCGGTCTTCAGCTTCTTGCGCAACTCGCCGTTGAATACCATCAGCGCGCGCGTGATGCCCAGCTTCACCGCATCGGCTTGGCCGTTCACGCCACCGCCCGTCACCCGGGCCACAACATTGAACGTCCCCGCCGTCTCCGACGAAACCAGCGGCGACTTTGCGCTTACGCGCTGCGCCGGAGTCACAAAATATTGCTCGAACTCGCGTCCATTAATCTTGATGTCCCCGTTACCCGGACGCAAATAAACTCGCGCGATCGCCGTCTTGCGGCGTCCCGTTCCGTAATATTGAACTTGCTCAGCCATTCGCTTCTAGCTCCTGAAATCCCATAAAAACCTAAAATTTATGCGCGTGATTCTCTCGCTGTTTTCGCCTCGCGGACTTCCAGCGCCCACTCCGTCGGCTTCTGCGCTTCATGCGGGTGCTTGTCGCCGCGGTACACATTCAGCTTCGTAAACATCTGCTTGCCCAGTTTGTTCTTGGGCAGCATGCGCTCCACCGCCGCTTCAATAATCGCTTCTGGCTTGCGCACCATCAGCTTCGTGTACTCTTCCGTCCGCAATCCACCCGGATACCCGGTGTAATGCTGGTACTTCTTCGCCGCTGCTTTTTCGCCGGTCGTCCGGATCTTCTCCGCGTTCACCACAATCACATGGTCCCCGGCGTCAATAAACGGCGTGTACTTCGGACTCTCTTTGCCCATCAATATGCGGGCTACTTGCGATGCCAGCCGTCCCAGCGTCTGCTCCGACGCATCCACGACGTACCACTTGCGCACAATATCCCCCGCTTTGGGGAAATAAGTTGACATGCAAAACTCTCCCAGAAACCAAATGAAAATTTAAAATAGCTATTACTTATTAAAGAAGGCCGCTGAGTTCCCTGAAACAAGCGCTGAACGCGCACGACTATCAGGAGGGCAACCGCACGACTTCCGAAGCTTTAAAGATAACGGAATCAGCCCCTTATTGTCAACGAATCGTTACTAGGGGTGGTCGGTCATACTCACCCACACCTTAGTGGGTCGGCAATTGGCTCGGCAATTGGCTCAGCAAGTTGGATGGCTGCCCCACCATTTTGCGCTTTTTGCAAAAGGGTGGGCGTCGCTGACCCCGCTCTTGCTCGTGTGGGGGACATTCCTGTCCGCCATTTTGATTTCCCGGTGCCCCATCCTTGTCGCGTCCTCTGCGACAGGGCGGGGATTTACTTACAGTGCCCCCATAGCCTGCCCTGAGCCCAAGTCGAAGGATCTCGCCGCTTTCCGAGACGCGGAACCACCACAACTCTTACCACCTTGTTATTCCGAGCCATACATAGTCGCGCCAGCGACGAGGATGCGCGTAGGAATCTGCTTTTTGATGATATGACTCCAACCACCTTGTCATCCTGAGCGAACGACCAAGATGCTGGAAATAGAAGTTAAGTAGTGCAATCAATAACTCTGTCATCCTGAGCGAAGCAGGCATCGCGCGTTTCGCGCGATGTCCGCGAGTCGAAGGACCCCGGTAGCGCCGGGAGCGAGATTCGAGGCTGCAAGGCATTCTTCCTGTGCCCTGTACAGAGCGTAGTGAGAACGCCTTGCGGCGTCAGTTCCATCGGACACCGCCATGGGGTCTTTTGGCTGTGTTGCCTTCTCGATTGACTACGTTGATTTTGGGAACAACTTGCGCTCTTACTATCCCGACTTCGTAGCTCGCGACTCATCTGGTGGATATTGGCTCATCGAAACCAAGGGCATGGAATCCGCTGAGGTGTCGCAAAAAGACTCAGCCGCGAAAAACTGGTGCGAGAACGCATCGGCCCTGACAAAAACACAATGGAATTATCGGAAAGTTCCGCAGAAGGGTTTGAAGTCTTGCAGCCCAAAGATTTCGTCGACCTGGCAGCGTTACGCTGACTTCTGTTATCTCACTCCCCCGCACGGGTGCCATCGAATCGCACGAGTCCCACATCCTCCTGAATACCTCTTGGATATCTCCTGCGCCCCGCACTGGAAAGCCCAATTACCAATAACTTCTCCCACAAATTACATTCCTGATTCTTAACTACTTTGATTCGCACGCTTTCAATGGATGGCTCCAGGCAATTTTCGTAACCTCCTCCCAGCCATTGGGAAATGCATATTCATAACGTGGAGGCAGCGCAAACACAAACCTGCTATTTCTCCCGAGTTCACCAGGTCCATATGGGGCCGCGCTGACAATAAGCCTATCGGAGGCCACATCGGGCCACAGCTTTTGCGTGAAAATCATAATTGGAATATCTTGCCACGGGTCTTCTTTCGTCCATCGCGGGTTGCGAATCGAAATCATGGGCCCTGTTCTCTGCGCAGGTTTCACGCTCGAATCGGAATCGTCATAGCCTGACCATTCACCCTCCACGATCGAAAATCCCTTCCACGTTTTCGGCAGAGCAAAGCAAAATCCATACTCCTTATTCAGATAGTGAACGGGGAGTTCCGACGCGTGGAAATGCGGCATCGGAGCATGCTTCGTATTCGCCTTGACATCTGAATCCTGCCCGAGCCCCACATGGCACCCCGCCACCATGCTGAATATAACTATGAAGAGATCTCTTCTGCTCATATGCCCTCCGCTAAGAGCCCTGCATATACAATGACACCGCGCATGGATCAAACGCTTATCAGCAGACTCCTCGAACCCTTTCTCACTGAACCATTGTCGGCTGCGCAGCTGAATAATATATCGACGTACATCGATATATTATTGCGTTGGAATTCGCGCATCAATCTCACCGCCATCCGCAATCCTGAAGAAATTGTCACTCGTCACTTCGGCGAGTCGCTTTTTTGCGCCCGCCATCTCGCGCTGTCCGCCTGCTCGCACGTAATCGATATAGGCTCCGGCGCCGGCTTCCCCGGATTGCCCATCAAAATCTTCTCGCCCGAAATTTCTCTCACCCTCATCGAATCAAATCAAAAGAAAGTCGCCTTCCTCCGCGAGGTCATTCGCACTCTTGATCTCAAAGATGCCGCCGTCTTCCCTGGCCGCGCCGAGGATTTCACCCCCAGCTCTCCGAACAATATCGTCACCCTTCGCGCCGTCGAGCGCTTCTCTGAGATCCTGCCCACCGCCCTCCGCCTCGTCGGCCCCGAAGGCTCGCTGGCCCTTCTCGTCGGAGAAGCCCAAGTCCATTCCGCGCACGACCTCGCTCCTGATGCTTCGTGGGCCACGCCGATTCCAATCCCGCTATCGCAGCACCGCGTTCTGCTGCTAAGCAAGTTGTGATCGATAAAGTGGACTTTGTCTCCATAAATACCCAACAAACTTTAGCTAAAATAGCCTATATAACCAATAAAGTGGGAAATACTGTAATTTTATCCACAAGTGTTCCGTAAGGAACGTTTTGAGCATGTTGATGCCAAAATCCCTAATGTTCCTTACGGAACATTAGGCGGGAACATCGCTGGCGGAAGGGTTTTGCTCCTAATGTTCCTTAAGGAACACTTCACCATAAATGCAGATTTCGATTCCAATGTTCCTTTAGGAACGTTTGTGCAAATCGCATCCTGAATCCCGGTCAAAAGCAAGCCAATCGTCCCCGATGCGCTAACTACTCAATTGCACATAATAATGTCATTGCCAATGCGCTTCGATTAGGAATATTCTGCAATTACTCTCGGGGATTTTCCAAAACTGAATATGGCTCGCATCATTGCAGTTGCCAACCAGAAGGGCGGCGTGGGCAAGACCACGACCGCGATTAATCTTGCAGCGTCGTTTGCCGCGATCGGTGTGGAAACTCTGCTGGTAGATTGCGACCCGCAAGCCAATGCGAGTAGCGGTGTCGGCCTCGCCAAGGATCCAGAGCGGCGAAGCACGTACCACTTGCTCATGCGCGAAGCCACGGGCGAACAAGCGCTGCAGAAAACCGCTCTCGAACGCCTATCTATAATTCCCTCGCACAAAAATCTCATCGGCGCCAACATCGAACTCGTGGACGCGGAAGA
This sequence comes from Terriglobia bacterium, assembly GCA_963702965.1. Taxonomy (GTDB): domain Bacteria; phylum Acidobacteriota; class Terriglobia; order Terriglobales; family Acidobacteriaceae; genus JAJPHW01. The sequence continues at coordinate 429,871 of OY969776.1, read as the reverse complement.
CCGCGCTTATCGGCTGCGCGAGGCGCTCGCGCCTTTGCGCGAGCGCTTCCAGGTTATCGTGATGGATTGTCCGCCGGCGCTTGATCTCCTCACGTTGAACGCGCTCGTCACCGCCGATTCGGTTGTGATTCCAATGCAGGCGGAATATTTTGCGCTCGAAGGAATTTCTGAACTTCTCGACACGATTGAGAGGGTAAAGGCGCACCTGAATCCGCAGCTCATGATTGAAGGCGTCGTGCTGACCATGTTTGATGACCGAACCAATTTGGCGCAGCAAGTGACTGCGGAGTTGAAGAAATATTTTGGAGAGAAGTTGTGCCAGACGACGATTCCGAGGAACATTCGGTTGGCGGAGGCGCCGAGCCACGGCAAGCCCGCGCTTTTGTATGACGAGCGATCACGCGGCGCGGAAAGCTATATGGAATTGGCGCATGAGATTTTACAGAGGGGCTTGCCGGAGCTGCTGCCGGCGCCTCAGGAGGAAAAGCAAGCAGTGAATGAAGGCGGGCGGTGGAAGCGGTGGCGGGAGCGGAATACATTGACGACCATCAATATATCAGGGAGTAAATAGATTGATTGTCGTCGATATGCTTGGGGACGGGAAAGCAGATTCCTCGCGCGTTTTCGCCGCTTCGCGGCTACAAACGGCTCGGAATGACAAGGTGGTAAGTGCAGTGTCACTGCGCGCGAGATCCCCTTCGGCCCGCGAAGAAAAACGCGGGCTCTCAGGATGACAAAGTTTTTAAGGAACGATCAGCAAGCATAAGAATTCGAGGAGATAAATATGGAGATTGCTGAGAAGAGCGCGGAGAAGACGACCGAGAAAGCGCAACAGCCGAGAAGGGCATTGGGGCGGGGGTTGGATTCGTTGCTGCCGAGTGGGCCGCGAGTGGTGACGCCTGTGACTTCAATGCCGGCGCCAGTCTCGTCCGCGGCGCAACCTGGATACGTTGGAGACCTCACTGGGGTCGCCGACGATGCTGCAACGAAAAACGTCGTAGTCGGCGATATGGAAGCATCAGCGGCGAGGCGGGACACGGTGCGGGAAATCCGGTTGGACGAGATTGACGACAATCCCCACCAGACGCGGCGTTTTTTCGATGAAGATTCGCTGCGCGAGTTGGCCGCGTCGATTAAGGAGTCGGGACTGGCGCAGCCGATTGTGGTGCGCCCATCGGAGAATGGCCGCTATGTGTTGGTGCTGGGCGAGCGGCGGTGCCGCGCATCGAAGATGATCAAGAAAGAGACGATCACGGCGATTGTCCGGCGGGTGAATGAGCAACAAGCGGCGGAGCTGACCGTTATTGAGAACCTGCAGCGGCAAGACTTGAACTGCATGGAGCAGGCGGCGGCGTTCGTGAAGCTGAGCCAGAACTTCGACCTGACGCAGGATCAGATTGGCAAACGCGTGGGTCTGTCGCGGGAGACGGTCGCCAATTACATGCGGCTGATGAAGCTGCCGGGCGTGGTTATGGATTACCTGATGCGCGGGATGCTGACGTTTACAGACGCAAAGGCACTCCTGCGACTGGATAACGACTTCGAGTCGATGGTGAAGGTTGCGGTAAAGGCGGATAAAGAGAACCTCTCGTCGGTGCAGATTGACGACCTTGTCAGTGAGATTTCAATGAACAAGGGCCTTCTTGATCCGGAGCGAAAGCCCACAGGACGAGGTTCGCGCTGGGTGGATCCGAATGTGCGGGCGGTGCAAGGGCAATTGCAACGGACGCTGGGGACGAAGGTGAAGATCAGCGACCGCAAGGGCAGAGGAAAGATTGTGATTGAGTACGCGTCCATTGATGACTTTGACCGGGTCGTGGAAGTGCTGATGAGCGGAAAGAAGAAGGCGGCAGGGTTTTAGATTTTTTTCACCGCCGAGGGCGCAGAGAACGCAGAGGAGATTCTTAAGCACACGCGTCCGCCCAAGTGGGCAACTGCGGCGCGTTGCATGGCGGAAGCCCGGTCCTTCCTGAGCCGAGATATTTCCGATCTGAGCAACCAAACATATTGCGCCCACGTCTCGCAAAGATGGCGAGACATGGGGCACCCGGCAGCGCGCCTCGCAAAACTCGTCGAACCCTGCCTGATCCAACACCTCGTTCAACTGCCGATAGAAAGGATGGCCAGGAGCCTCCGCCAACTCCCGGTGGTACCAAAGCTCCTCTTGCCGCTGCCGCTGCCTACGGGTTCCCATCGCCATGGCTGCACTCTAAACTGGAACACCTTCGGTGCAAAGTGATTAAAACTTACTCCTTCAGTGCGCCTAATATCTCTCCGATCATTTGTCAGACGAAGAAGTGTGGCATGCACTACACTAGTGGCCTCCATGGTGAGGACCTGGCACAAGTGGGCGACAGCCGCGATAGTGCTTGGATTGCTAGGCTTGATCTGCAGTCGGTCGACCCTTTTCCACCACTTCGAGCCCCAGTTTCTCACCACAGGCCCCAATGGCCCGGAGACACCTGAGAGCGTTGGGCTCGCATACGAGCGGGTAAAGATTCCCAGCCTCAACCGTACGTTGGATGGTTACCTCGTCCAGGGACCGTCGGCATGCCAGCCCAAGTTAGCACTACTGATCTTTCATGTGGTCATGGAAACAATTTCCGAGTGGGTTAAAGCACAACGCTTTCTCTATGACCACTGCGTATCTTCCGTGGTGTTCGACTACTCGGGCCATGGAGATAGCTCGAGGCCCGGAACCTTCAAGAACCTGAATCAGGATGCCGTGGCAGCATACTCGTGGTTTGCTTCACGGTTCGCCAATGACACGCGGCGGTGCGTCCTCGGCCACTCCATGGGAAACGGTCCTATGCTGGAATCTCTCCCGAGCTTTCATCCCATGCCAGCCTGCGTTGTCGTCGCTAATGCCTTTTCTTCCCTGCGGGACTTAGGAGTGCATAGGGGAACTCCCAGGATCCTTACCTACATGATGCCCGACGTCTGGAACAATGTGGAAAACATTTCGCACGACCACGCTCCCCTGCTCTTGGTCGGCAGCGATGCGGACTCCGTAAACCCTATTGCAATGGGACAGCGGATCTTCGAGGCTGCTCCTGAGCCGAAGGAAATCGTGGTCCTGCATGGTTTCAAGCACAACGCCCTGTATCAGAATCCAAGCGAACAATGGTGGACGGCTGTGCTTCAGTTTCTTCGGGGCGAGAAAAGATAGTCGGAGATGTGCGCTCTCCCAGAGTCTCAGGCGCATCGGTGAGGACTTTAGACACGGGCTGCTAGGAGATACACGCAAGGTCCCTCGGTCAGCCGGCGAAAAGCGCGGCGCTCGAGATGACAAAGCACCAAAAGCGGCGGACAAGAATGTCCGCCCCCGCACGGGCAAAAGCTGACCCTACAGGGGGCGTCGCGCTTAGGGTTACAATCGGGGACTGCCAGGAATCGGTAGATAAGTCCTGCGCTGATCCCCAAGGAGAAATAAACCCATGAAGCGACGTTCTGTGCTGGCTGCCATCTTTTCTTGTTCAGTCATTTTTTGTTCAATCGTTTTTTGTTCAATCACTGCACTGGCGCAAGGCGGATATTATGCGGTTACGAATAATGATCCGCCGTCGGCGGCGAACTCGGCGAGCATTTTCAAGGTACAAAACCAAGCTCTGAAACTGATTGAGAACCTGCCCACCGGAGGCAATGGCGGAGGCGGCGGTTATTTTGCGCTGACTCGCGTGGTAGTAGCGGAGAGCAATGGGCAGAAATGTCTTTTTGTAGGAGATGCCGGCACGAGCGATGTAGCTGCGTTTGGGCTGCCAAGCTTGACTAAAGCGGGCAATTATACGGACCCGCAAGGCAACAGCAATGCGTTCTTTGCCAGCCTGGGATTGGCGGCGCGGGGCAATCTGTTGTTTGCGGCCTATGGAGTATCCATTAATGTTGGCGTTTTTCAGATTAGCGCGGGTTGCAAACTTACGCTGCTGGGAACTTACGACACGGCGGAAGCGGTTGCGGGCATGAAGGTGACGCCGGATGGAAAGACGCTGGTGCTGGGCTATGGGGACTCGGTGGACACGTATTCGATCAGTTCGCAGGGTGTGTTGAAGGAGAACGGACCGTATCCGGGAATTAACGCGCCCTCTGGCGTGGATATCACCAGCGACAGCAAGTATGCGGTGTTTGGCGACGCGACGGGCGGGACGACGCAGATTGAAATCTATCCCATCAATGGGGACGGAACGCTGGGAACGGAAACCAATTTTGGCGGGGACGGCAGTTTGGGTCAAGGACAGGATTCGAGTTTTGTGTACCTCAGCCCGAACCAGAAATTTCTGTATGTGAGCAACAATCTGTCGAAACAGATAACATCGCTCACGTTCAGTGAGAGTCCGCTGAAGCTTTCTTACGTGGGAATCAGCACGCTGAATGGCGCGCTGGACTTGATCTCGATTGGCGGCCTGGTTACGGCGGTTCCATCAGGAGATGGCGCGGGACTTTATGTGGCCGAGTTCAGCGGCTCGCAAGGTCTGGTGGGATTGCTGAAAATTAATGCGAATGGAAGCACGACGGAGGCGGCGGGATCTCCTTTTACGAACGGCGTGTCATCATCGTTGCTTTCGGTGGCCGCGTATCCGCCGAGGAGCTTCTAGCAGGACAGGAGAGCTTTGACCCGACGAGTTTGGCGAAAATAAAATGCATAGGTCCTTCGCTGCGCTCAGGATGACAAGGTAATTTTGTCGAGCTGCGCTCGACTGGGCAGGTGAGGACATCCTTCGACTTCGCTCAGGGCGGGCTATGGGGCACCCGGCGGGTTGTAAAAGAACTCGGACGGGAGCGTGGCAGCCCCCGTCCGAAATTCTTCGAGAATACCTAATACAGACTTAGCACCGCAGCGTAACGGCCAGAAAGCGTGGAATCGCCCGCCTGACAGCCCACTGTGGAGCTGTTGTTTAGGTTGTAGGCAAATTCCCGGTCGCAGAAGTAGACCTCAATCGCGTGTATTATCCGTGGTTCGAGCGGTTGCTGGAAGAGTTGGGCATCGAGTAGTGGTTAGAGACGGAATGATAAGTTGGTAAGCTACATTCTGGTAGCGGGTTCCGGAAGTGACGACCCGGGCACGTAAGCTTTCAAAAATTCTATGGTCCATTGCGGGCGTACGGAAAATTCTAGTAGCGACGCCGGAATGACGACGGCATCACCTTTGGTGAGAGTGACGGGTTCGCTGCCGGGAGATTCGATGAAGGCGCAGCCTTCGACGGCGACAAGAATTTGCGCCGACGACTTGCCGGAGTCGTCGCTCGTCTTAAAACGCTGTGGGTCCTTCATCTCGTACATATCTACAACGAAATATGGCGCGGCGATGAGTGGAGAACGGCGGTTGCGGCCTTCTTCTTTTGGCGCAGGCCGAAGGACCTTGCCAGCGCGCGTTTTTTCTTTGATGGCGGCGATGCCGCGCGCGAGATGGAGCTCGCGCGGTCGGCCGTAGTCGTAAAGACGGTAGGTCGTATCCGACTGCTGTTGCGTCTCCACGATAATCGAGCCCGGGCCGAGCGTGTGCACAGTGCCGCCGGTGACGTAAATCATTTCACCTTGAAAGACGTTGATCCAGTTGAGCAATTCTTCAGCCCGATTTTCTTTGATGGACTGAGCAAATTGCTCTGGGGTCACGCCCGACTTGAGTCCAAGGCCAATCTGAGCGCCGGGCTTGGCACTGGCGACATACCAACATTCGGTCTTGCCGTTGGGCTCACCAACGGCCCGAGCGCCCGCATCGTCGGGATGAACCTGCACCGATAACTTCTCAGCGGGAAACAGAAATTTTAGAAGCAAAGGAAAGCGATGTTGGTCGGCAGGGGCACTGCCGACAAGCTCTGGGCCAAATTCTTTGCTGAGGTCCGCTAGAGTCTTCGCCTTGAAAGCGCCGTTCGCGACTTTACCATTGTCGCCGGTGAGCCATGACTCGCCGATTTTCTGATCAAAATGATGATTGGGATAAATCGGCGCAAGATCGGTTGTTCCCCAAGGGCGGGGATCGAACATCGGCGCCATGAGAAGCGGATAAAGTTGCGGCATGAATAATCTTACGTCGGGAGATTGACGTCCAAACTACAAGGAAGTCAGGAATTTCTTCATCCGCTCCAGACCACGATCGAGTTCTTTAACCGACGTGGCGTATGAAACCCGGATATGCTCGCGCGTGCCAAACCCCTCGCCGGGAACAGTCGCCACATGGGCTTCACGCAGCAACTTTCCAGCGAGATCGGAGGCGGTTTTCACGCCGCCGCGGCCGAGAAACGCCGAGATGTTCGGATAGGCATAGAAAGCACCTTCAGGGAGCGTACATTTCACGCCGGGAATTGCGCGCAAACCATTCACCACATGGTCGCGGAGTTGAATATATTCCTTGCGCATATCAGCCACACATTGCTGGGGGCCGCTCAGGGCCGCGACGGCGGCCTTTTGTACGATAGAAGTTGGGTTCGAGGTGGATTGGCTTTGCAGTTTCTGCATGGCGCTCGTAACAGCGGCTGGGGCGAGGGCGTAGCCGAGGCGCCAGCCTGTCATGGCATAGGTTTTGGATAGTGAACCGAGAATAACCATATGCTCGCGGTATTCATTGAGAGAACCGACGGAAAATTGCTGGCCGGTGTAATTGAGATAAACGTAACATTCGTCGGAGAGCACCCAAATGCCCCGCTGGGCAGCCAGTTTCACGACCGCGTTCAAATCGGCGGCCGACATCACTGCGCCGGAGGGATTCGAAGGCGAATTGAGAATAATGACTTTGGTCCGCGGCGAGATTAGCCGCTCAATCATGGAAGCGGTGATACGGAAGTCTTGCGATTCGTCTGTCTCAAGCAGCACGCAAGTACCGCCCGCGTAGCGCACGATGTCTTTAAACGAGACCCAGTAGGGAACAGGCAGGATGACTTCGTCGCCGTGATCTACCAGCACTTGAATCGCATTGAACAAGGCATGCTTCCCGCCGACGGATGCGATCACTTCCTCGCGGCGATAGGTTGAGGCAAAATCTTCGGCGTGGCGTTTGGCGATGGCGTCGCGCAACTCCATCGTCCCGCCGACGGCCGTGTACTTGGTGAAGTTCGCGTTAATCGCCGCGATGGCTGCGTCTTTGATGTGCTGCGGCGTGGAGAAATGCGGCTCACCGGCGCCGAAATCCACGACGTCAATGCCCTGCTGGCGCAGCTTGTCGGCCTCGGCAACAACGGCCATGGTGGCGCTGGGCTCAATGCGGTTGATGCGGTCGGTAAGTTTGACGGCGGGAACAGCTTCGGTCACTGGAGTCATTTTCGTTTTCCTGTTCTTTTTTCGGTTTCACCCGGGCGCCGGGTTCTCGCGTTTCTGAGTTTTACCGCAGGGTCGAGTTTTTCTTTGAGGCGCTGCTCCACCATCGTTGGAACCAACCCCTGAATTGATCCACCGAGCTGGGCGACCTCGCGTACCAGACGGGAACTAAGATAAGAATACCGCTCCGCGGGCATCATAAAAACAGTTTCCAGTTCAGGATGCATCTTTCGGTTCATGAGCGCCATTTGAAGTTCGTACTCGTAATCGCTGATGGCACGAATGCCACGCAAGATTGCTGAAGCTTTTACGCTGAGCGCGTAGTCCACGGTCAAGCCATCGAAAGTTTCGACACGAACATTGGAAAAACCTGCCGTCATGGATTCGAGCATCAAGCGGCGCTCCGCGACACTGAACAAAGGATGTTTTTCGGGATTGCGGAGAATGGCGACAACGAGCTCGTCGAAAATATTGGCGCCGCGTTCAATGAGATCCAAGTGGCCGTTGGTCGGAGGATCGAACGAGCCGGGATAAATAGCAATAATCTTTTTCAATGGGCCTCGAGACGAGAACCCTGATTTTATGCGGTCGGCAAGCGGATGGCAACAGCGCGATCGTGCTCCAGGCGACTATTTGGCTGCTTCCTTCTGATATGAACTTGAAAGGGTCCCTTTCGATTTCGCGATGGGCAACAGCGTGGGATAGAACTGGACGAAAGTTGTATCCACTGCACCGTTGGCGGAGTGACAGCTGTAGCATTGCGCTTTTATGGGGACCATATCGGCAGTTTTATTGTCGTCGAAGCCGAAAAACGCCCATTTGCCAGGAAATCGAGCTTCGTCTTTCACGTGGATTTCGAGGCCCATGCGGTCCGTTCCTTGATAATTGCCCTTCTGATTGATCGAGCCTTTGCCTTCCGCGCCGCGCACTTCAAGTACGAGCATCGTCTTATCGGGCCAGGTGCCATTGGCGACGAAATACTTGTACGACTCCGGATTGACAAAGACGTTGTCAAACATGTGATGGTCCATGCCTTGCATGGCTGGGTTATAGCTCATGTCGAAGCCGGTGCTGAGATACACCCATTCGCGATAGTTCTCGGGGAGTTTCAGTTGTCCATCGGCTGTGTACTCCGGGCCGGAAGGTGCTAGAGGAGTCGAAAAGGGCACGAAGGGAAATAGCGCAATCAGAAAGAGCAGAATGATTTTTGTGTGCGTCAGCATGCCAGCAGTATCCGACGACGTAGAAATAAACGCGAGGCCATTGCCTGCATGGAACCGGCAATTCGCTGCTCTTTTAGTTTTTTAAGCCGCTCGTAGACTAGGATTTCGTCATGGAAGTGACCACCAGGAAGACTTATTTGCGGCGATGGCTTTGGATCGCTGGAATCTGGTTTGCAGTCGGCCTGTTTGATGCGACACAGACGATTTTTACCATGCGCGCCATGGGCATGCACCACGCATGGACACGCCTATTTTTCGCATTGCTGCTGGGCTGGGTGCCGCTCGTTTTGTTCACTCCAGTCGTGCTGCGTTTGGGGTACGCATACCCGCCGGCACAATGGAAACGCATTTCCTTCTGGCCGATTCATTTGTCTGCCTGTGTGGCGATTTGCTGGGTGGCAACTGCTTGGAGCGCTGGATTCGAGCGATGGCTCAACCCGTGGACGCCAGATTCCAGCCCTGGGCCGTTTTACCATTTATGGTCGATGAAATTCGAGAACAGCTTGCTCGCGTATCTGATTCTTTATGCTTCGATTCTCGCCGTCAGTTACAGCCTTGACTCGCGGGAACGTCTGGCGCGCAAAGAGACGGAGGCTGCGCAACTCAACGAGCAGCTCTCAAAAGCGCGCCTGCACTCGTTGCGGCAGCAGATTGAGCCACATTTTTTATTCAATACGCTCAACGCGATTGCGGGGCTGGTTCGGGAGGAGCGGAATGATGCCGCCGTAAGCATGATTGCCGGTCTGAGCAATTTCTTGCGTCGGGTCATGCAGGATTCCGACAAGCATGAAGTCACGCTGGGCGAAGAGATGGAATTTCTGAACGAGTATCTTGACATCCAGAAGGTGCGGTTTGCCGAGAGGCTTCAGGTGACGATGGATGTCCCCGAAGATTTGTATCCCGCGAGGGTGCCGAGTTTGCTGCTGCAGCCCATCGTAGAAAATGCCGTGAAGCACGGTATTGGGAAGCGAGCGCAGGGTGGGGAGATCCGCATTTCTGCGCATCGGGTGAATGGCGCGCTACACATCGACGTTTTTAACGATGGCCCGGCGCTACAGGCGGATTGGGAGAAAAATTCGCGGGGAATTGGAATTCCAAATTTGCGCACGCGATTGCAAGGCCTGTACGGCGATGCCTTTCAGTTTAAAATGCGAAATCAGCCTGATGGAGTCGAGGCGTTGATCGCCGTGCCATACGTTGCGGGAAAAAGCAAAGGCGAGTCGTGACTGAGGCACGAACAATCCGAGCGGTAATTGTGGATGACGAACCGCTGGCTCGCAGCAATGTCGTGGTGATGCTACGACGCGATCCAGAGATCGAAATCGTCAAAGAATGTGGCTCGGGTAAGGAGGCCGCGGAAGAAATCCGCAAGTCGAAACCAGATTTACTTTTTCTTGACGTGCAGATGCCAGAGTTCGACGGATTCGACACACTGGAAGCGTTGGGCAAAAACTTACCTGCCGCCGTGGTCTTTGTTACGGCCTATGACGAGTACGCTGTGCGCGCGTTTGAGGCGGGGGCTCTAGATTATTTATTGAAACCGTTCGACAATGCGCGCTTCGAAAGGACATTAGCACGCGCTAAAGTGCGGATTGCGCAAAGCCGGATTGCGCCGCGCGCGCCAAATCGCATCGCCATTAAAGACAAGGGACAAATTATTTTTTTGGACGTCGCCGAGATTGACTGGATAGAAGCCGCGGACTATTACTCCTGCCTGCATGTTGGTCCGAAGTCGTATCTGCTGCGCCGCAGCATGACAGAATTAGAGAAGGAATCCGACCCGAATCTTTTTTGCCGCATTCACAGGTCGGCGATCGTGAATCTTGAGCGCATTCAAGCGCTGGCGCTCAACGCGGATGGAGAAAGCGAAGTCGTATTAAAAAATGGCGCCAAGCTACCTTTGAGCCGGCGCCATCGGAAAGACGTGCAAGCGCGGTTGATTGAACCGCAAACTTCCCGTTAGTAAACTTCAACTCTTGCTATCGCTTAACTGCGCTCTTAGCGTCGGTTCCCGTAGGCATGGTGGCGACACGAGGAGCGGCATGTGGAGTGGGCATGGGCACGGGTTGCGCAACCGGGGCAGGGCCTTGCGTCAATCCCAATTGCTTGCGCACGCGCGCATCGAGCTTTGCGAGAATGTCTTTATTGTCTTTGAGGAACTGGCGGGCGTTCTCGCGGCCCTGACCGATGCGTTCGCCTTCATAGCTATACCAGGATCCAGATTTCTCGACGATGTTGTTACCTGTGGCGATATCGAGCAGATCGCCTTCCCGGGAAATGCCCTCACCGTAAAGAATGTCGAACTCGGCCTCGCGGAATGGAGCGGCGACTTTATTTTTAACCACTTTAACTTTGGTTCGCGAGCCGATGACCACATCGCCTTCCTTAATGGCGGCAATGCGGCGAATATCCACACGAACTGAAGAATAGAACTTCAGGGCGCGTCCGCCGGTCGTCGTTTCCGGATTGCCGAACATGACCCCGATTTTTTCGCGAATCTGGTTGATGAATATGAGACAAGTGCGGGATTTGGAAACCGTGCCCGTTAATTTTCGCAGCGCCTGGGACATGAGACGGGCTTGCAATCCCATGTGGCTGTCGCCCATCTCACCGTCGAGTTCGGCTTTGGGGACGAGGGCAGCTACTGAATCTACCACCAGCACGTCGATGGCGCCCGAGCGAACCAGCGCTTCGGTGATTTCAAGTGCCTGCTCGCCGTAATCGGGCTGGGAGACGAGAAGATTGTCCACATCCACGCCAAGTTTTTTGGCATAGCCGGGGTCAAGCGCATGTTCGGCGTCAACAAAAGCCGCCATGCCGCCCATTTTTTGCGCTTCGGCAATAACTTGCAGAGTTATGGTGGTTTTGCCAGAAGATTCCGGGCCGAAGACTTCAACTACGCGGCCGCGGGGAAATCCACCCACGCCCAGCGCAGCGTCGAAGGAAATAGCGCCCGTCGGAATCACGGCGATTGGCACAATAGCCTCTTTCGAGCCCAGCCGCATGATGGATCCCTTGCCGAACTGCTTTTCAATCTGGGCAAATGCCAAATCAATCGCTTTGCTGCGCTCGTCAGCCATAAACTTCGTCTCCTGAGAAGTGAAAAATATCTTATTGAGAGCGAATTATACATCCCGACGCGAGCGAAGAAAAGGCGAATCACCCAAGAACGACAAAATATTTGTGGGAAAAGTGCCGAAATGGGAAACGCATGCCGCTATGAATCCTGGTATGCGCCTAGGGGTTTTGTTCGACGAGCACGCAAAGATAGGCAACGGCAGGGGCGTTTTCATACTCCAAGTCACACGCAGTCATTAAGCCTTCAAACGAGCGCCAGATCATGAATCGGAAAATCATTATCACTTTCATTTTAATGTTCGCCATCTCTTGGGCACTCTCTGACACGCCAGTCCGGGCCCAAACGTTTAAAACTCTCTACACCTTTACTGGAGTTCCAGACGGATCTTATCCCACCGGTACTTTGGTTCGTGACAACAGCGGCAATCTTTATGGGACCACGCAAGGCGGCGGCAACTCTTCATGCGTAGTTGAATTCATTTACGGGTGCGGTACGGTTTTCAGAATATCTTCGAGCGGCAAAGAAACCATCCTGCACACGTTTACGAACACTCCCGACGGCGGTGGCCCAGTCGCCGGAATGATTCTCGATACTTCGGGAAATCTTTACGGAACAACTAATTACGGCGGCACAGGGCAAGCGGGAACCATCTTCAAGATTGATTCGAGCGGAAGTTACAGCGTTCTTTACAACTTCCAGAGCAATGGCACCCAAGGTCAATACCCAATCGGGCCTCTGATTCTTGATGCTAGCGGGAATCTCTACGGCACAACTTCGGGCATTGGTGGGTCTGGCTGCGGATGCGGAAACGTATTCAAGCTAGACACTGCGGGCAATCTGACAGTGCTTTATACAATGACGGGTTTCTACGACGACGGCAGCCAGCCATTGGGCCAGGTGTTCCGAGATTCCGTTGGAAACATCTACGGTACCGATAGCGTCGGTGGTGACGGATTCGGCACCGTCTTCAAAATTAACTCAAGCGGGACCGAGCAGGTCATTTACAGCTTCAAGAATTTGTCGGACGGGGAGAATCCTTGGGCAGGACTGTTGGTTGATACCCAGAAGAAAACTGCGATCGGCACCACATACTCCGGCGGAAAAAATAAAGCTGGCACTGTCTATCACGTCACCGCCAGCGGAGTTGTGACTCCCTTGTATTCCTTTAGTGGCGGAAGTGATGGCGGGAACCCCGCTTATGGGACGCTGATACAAGATGGGGCCGGTAATCTTTATGGGGCTACTTCGCAGGGCGGAATTCAAAACAATAACTGCCCGGAATCTTCATGTGGCGTGGTGTTTGAGCTTTCGCCGAATGGTTCTGGCGGATATGTCGAGAAAATTCTGCATACCTTTACAGGAGGCTCCGGCGGTTCGAATCCGATAGGCGGATTGATCATGGACGAGGCTGGAAATCTCTATGGCACCGCGGCAAGTGGCGGACCGTACGGAAGTGGAACCGTCTTTGAGATCTCTCGATAGGTTTTATTTACAAACTTTCTCTGGAGTCACTATGTTAGTAACAAATTTGCTTCGCGCTTGTATTCTGATTGGCGTAGCCACGCTGGCGCATGCGCAAACTTTCAAAATCGTTCACGAGTTCGATCACGCCAACGGCTCTTACGCCCAAGGAAGCTTGACCTTCCTCGGCGACGGCACACTCGTGGGGATGACCAGCCACGGCGGCGCTGCCGCCAATAACGGAACGATATTCCGGCTATCCGCAGCCGGGCAGGAAACCGTTCTCCACAATTTTTCGGGCAACGACGGTGCATACCCCTATCTCGGAAGCCTGATTCAGGATTCTGCGGGAAATTTTTACGGCACAACCTGGTACGGCGGAGACCTCTCCTGCGAGGGTGGTGAAGGTTGCGGGACGGTATTCAAGGTTGATTCGAGCGGGAATGAAAGCGTTCTGCATAATTTCGAGGCGCAGAATGATGGCCAATTCCCGTTCTCGACTCTCGTTCTGGATCCTTCCGGCAACCTCTACGGCACAACCAGCAGCGGTTTCAGCTATGGCTCCAACGGGCTTGTGTTCGCGGTGAATTCCACAACCGGCGCTGAGAGTGTGATCTACCAATTCGGCGGCGCGCCAGATGGAAGCTATCCCGAGTCTGGAATGGTAAGAGACACCAACGGAAATCTATATGGAACAACCGCGTTCGGAGGATCTGGATCTGGCTGCGGGAATGCCGGTTGCGGGGCGGTTTTTGAATTGTCACCCAGCGGCAGCAGTTGGAAAGAAACAATACTTTATAGTTTTCAGGGTGGAAATGACGGTGAACTTCCGGAAGCCCTGATTCGTGATTCGGCGGGCAATTTATATGGCGCGACGAACGTCGGCGGCGGAACGTCTTGCTACAACGGTGCAGGCTGTGGAACGGTGTTCAAGTTGAGCCCAAATTCAAATGGAACGTGGACGGAGACCGTTCTCTACCGCTTCACCGGTTTCCCGGGAACCGACGGAGCGTATCCGTATGGCCAATTGGTCCAAGACGCGGCCGGTAATTTGTACGGCACTACCGATTTAGGCGGCGGATCGAGCGCTTGCCAAGGCGTAATTCCAAATGGCTGTGGGACCGTGTTCAGAATTGATCCGGCCGGAAAGGAAACCATTTTGCACAAGTTTGGATTGACCGATGGCGCCTATCCCTATGCAGGGCTGGCCTTGGACCCGGCGACGTCTACACTTTGCGGAATCACGGCATCCGGCGGCGGGCCCGGACAGGGAGTTGTATTCACGATCAGCCGCTGAGTATTCTTGATCCTGCCATAAAGAATGCGGGACATCGGCTGGTTTGAAACTAGGCTGTTCCGTCAACGGGCGCGCGGGGCTTTTTTCGACGTTCGGTCCGCGGTTTCTCGATAATCGCTTCCGGATGCGCTTGGACAACCACATCTACTTCTGCGCCTTGCTTGAGCGCAACCTCTATGCCATTTTCATCATGTAGCGTATTTTCGATTCGGATTTCCCGGTAGAGATCGTCGGCACCTTCCACCGAAACCTGCGCTTTTTCCGGCTCATCGGGATAAGGGCTCTTGATGATCTTCTCCACCTTGCCGGGCAACGTCACTGCAGCCTTGTCGGATGTTTCGTTCATTAGAATCGCTCCTCTTGATTGCTTTTGGGATAGCTGACCATAACCATTTCGCGCATGCGAAGTACATCTTTACGGATTGTCATCCTCAATTCTTGCAGAATGCGTTTGCAAGATGCGTTATCTGTAGTCTCAATTGCTTTATGAAACAGTTTGAGTACTAGCTCCTCTCGTAGGCATAATTTCCGTCCTAAGAATGTGGTTTGGATGCGAAAACGCGCAAAACGTTATCTACAGGGAATTGCTGAAATCTTTTTGTTTTTTCCACGGTGATGGGGAGAACGTCGGCGGGGGCTTAATTGAATCGGTTTGCGCAACCCACGGTTATTCTTTGTCTTTCTCGGTGTCTTTCGTGCCCTTCGCGCTGGTCGCGGCGTTCTTCGTCTTATGTTTCTTTGCTTTCTTCTTTTGGCGTGTCGCGGGTTTCTCCGCATCCTGCCGCTGCTGGGCTTGCTGCTGGCGTTGCGCCTGATCTTGCATCTGGGTCCAGAGTGCTTGCTGGCCGTGTAAGGTAGGGGCAACAAAAACCGCCATCACAAGCGACAGAAAAAGCTGCGCGGAGGCCGAAGGCGAACGCATACAAACTTCCTTAACGCAAATATAACACCGCCGCGCCAGCAATGGCAGAGGACACGTGCTCAATCTCAGGCTCGGTCTATTTCTGGGGGGATAGTCCGGCCGTACCTCCAAATAATGTCGCTGTGTTTGTATTCGTCGGCGTTATGCTCACGCGTTTGAGTGCGGTGTCGTCCTGCAATAGAACCAACAGATTATTGTCCTGGGGCGAAGATTTCTGTTGGGGCTGGCCTTGCTGCTGACCTTTTTGCGCCTGCGCCTTGATTTTGTCCCAAACGCTCTGCGCGTTCGCGGCGGTTGTACCGGCCAGAGTTGCCGCGAGAAATAGAGCGGCAAAAATCCTTTTGAGCCAAGTTGACGAAATACTCATTCAGTTCTCCAAGAAAAGATTGGGTCGAATATTACACGATTACTGCCAGGAACGGCATATGCCGTGCTCGCGCCGCGAAACTCTCTACGTGGTAAAATCAGGCACTCGTGAACCAGTTCGGAGCACGATACCCAGCGATTTCCTGCAGAGCTTCTTTAAAGACAGGGTCAGGCCATTGCCGCAGAAAACAACGAAGAATCCGAGCATCACCTACGCCGACGCCGGGGTGGACATTGACCGCGGCAACAAGACCAAGAAGCGCATCAAGTACCTCGCGCACAAGACTTTCACTAAAGGCGTCCTGAGCGAGATCGGAGGCTTCGGTGGTCTGTTTGCCATTGACAAGACCAAGTATCAGGACCCGGTGCTGGTGTCGAGTGTCGATGGCGTCGGGACCAAGCTCAAAATCGCCTTTGAGATGAACTTGCACTCAACCATCGGCGGCGACCTGGTTAATCATTGTGTAAACGACATTGCTGTCCAAGGTGCCGCGCCGATGTTCTTTATGGATTACCTCGCCACTGGCAAGCTCGACCCAACGGTGGCGGAACAAGTAATTGAGGGTCTCGCCGACGCTTGCAAACATAACGGATGCGCCTTGATTGGCGGCGAAACCGCGGAAATGCCGGGATTCTACCCCGAAGGCGAGTACGATCTTGCCGGATTCATTCTGGGCGTGGTCGAGCGCGAAAAAATCATTACCGGCAAGAACGTGCAGATTGGCGACATTATTCTTGGCTTGGCCTCCAACGGTCTGCATACAAACGGATATTCGCTGGCCCGAAAACTGCTATTCGAGGTCGCTGGTTACACGGTGGATTCGTACGTAAATGAACTTAAAGGCAAAGTAGGCAATGAGTTGATGCGTACGCACAAGAGCTACTGGCCATCCATCAAGCGACTTGTTGAAGCCGATTGCGTTTCCGCCATGGCCCACATCACCGGCGGCGGTATCACCGAAAATCTACCTCGCGTGTTGCCCAAGAGCGTGGCCGCCCAGATAGAACTGGGCTCCTGGCCGGTGCTGCCCATCTTTGAACATTTGCAACAGTTAGGCAACGTCCCGCAGGATGAAATGCTGCGGACGTTCAACATGGGCATTGGCATGCTGCTCGTCGTGCCCTTTGAGAAGTTCAAGAAAGTACAAACTTTGCTGGAGCGCTCCGGAGAAAAAGCATTCACGGTGGGCCGAATCGTCAAGGGCGATCGCAAAGTGACGTATATCTAAGCCCATCTCGCTTACATCGTGGGCAATCTTAGAGCAGATTCCTTGAACTGGCTGTGGCTAACGGTTATTGAAGGTAGTCAAACAGCGTGTTCTGCGGAAGTTTCGCAATAGCTGAAAGCGTTGCGTTTTCCGCGGTAGCGTCGCTGGTGACCTGCGTGGCGAGTGCTGCCTCGTCCGCCCCGGCCACGGTATTTTGCTGCTGAGCGAGTTGGGTCTTGGCAGAATCGAGGTATGTTTGCTGGCTTTGCGCCTGGTCGAGCGCGTTACCATAAAAAACTTGCTGGGTGCTCAAATAGTTGTAGGCCGTGCTAACTTCGTTGACTGCTGCGCCGATGCCGGTGTCGTTATTTAAGGCGGTGATCAAATCGTTCACGGATTGAAACACATCGGCCCCGGTGCCGTTGAAAATCTGCGATCCAGGCAGATTGATTTGCACGGAGTATCCGTTACCGATGGTCACCTGGTTCACATCGGTATTTCCTTTGTACGTTACGCCTGACGAACTGCTCCCGTCGGCAACGTAAGGTGCTACGCCCGCAGTCCCGGCAAAAAGATACTGTCCTTGATAGGAAGTGTTGGCCAGACTGATGAGCTGGCTCTGAATCTGAGTGAGCTCATTCACAATGGCCGCACGATCGGTGGCAGAAAGGGTTCCGTTTGCGCCTTCCGTTCCCAGACTGATGACTTGCTGCAAGGTTGTGACCACGGAATTCAGCGTAGAGTCGGCGGTAGAAAGCTGACCTGTGATGTTGCCAATGCTTTGCTCGTAGGAATCGGCCTGCGCGGTTTGGGCTGCGATCTGCACGAGTTGCGCCGCGCCGATGGGATCGTCGGAAGGCTGGTTGATTTTGCTGCCGGTTGAGAGTTGGAGCGTAGCCGTGTCCTGTTGCTGCTGCACCTGCGACAGCGCTTCGAGAAGGTCGGGCAAGGGGTACGGGTTGACGCGAATGGAGCTCATTGGTTTAGATCCAGCATTGCAATGACTGTGGTCATGAGATTGTCGATCGTCGTAACAACTTTGGCGGCGGCGTTGTATGCCTGCTGATACCGCAAGGTGTTGGCAGCCTCCTCGTCCAGGGACACACCAGAAATGCTACCTCGCTGGTCTTGCAACTGATTGAGTACGAGTTGCGCAGCAGTCGATTCGGCGGTCGTGTTAGAGACATCATTGCCGACGGTGTAAACGATACCGGAATAATAATCGGCAGGGGTTTGGCCGTTGATGTTCGGCTGGGTAGCAACGGCGGAGAGGTTCGCCAAGTTGCCATTGCTGTCAGGCGTGCCGTCAGAACTGGCGGCGATCAGCGCGGGATCTGTGATCTGGACCTGCAGATTGGCGGCAGCGCCAGACCCTGAAGCCGGCGGCGGAACGAAAATGTCCCCGCCTGGGTTGCCATTAAGGTCGTAGCCGGACTGGTTGGCAGCATTGACGCCGTTGGCCAGACCCGCGGCGAGGGTGTCGAGGTTCGAGAGAATCCCGGGAATCGTTTGGTCGCGCACCTGAATATAGCCAGCCAGCGCGCCAGAAGTAATCTGTGACGTGATGTCGGTGCCGCCCGCAAAGACGTCTTGGTGTCCGGAAGAGTTGGCCTGGGAGGTGAGCTGAAAACTCTGGCCTCCCGTAACGAGTGGTGTGCCATTGGCAGTAACGATGGTCAGGCCGTTGTTTTCGGTGGAGATCTGCGAAACGCCAATCAGGTTTGAGAGCTGTCCGATAAGAACATCACGTTGATTGACGAAAGCGCTGGCATTCTGGCCGATGCCAGTGAGTGTACTGATCTGAGTATTCAAACCAGCGATCTGTCCTGTGATTGTGTTGATTTGCTGCACGGCCTGGCTCACGTTGAGATCGAGGCTGGCTTCTTGTTGCGTAAGACTACTGGCAGTGTTGTTGAAAGTGGTGGCGAGATTGTTCGCCGCGGTGAGAACCGCTTGGCGGTCGGAAAGATTGGACGGATCCGTCGAAAGCTGGTCGAGAGTGGTGAACAGCTGCGAAACTTGGGAGCCAATATCACCGCTCGAACTGGAAAAATTTGTCTGAACTTGTTGCAGGGAGGTGAGAGCGGCGTTCAATTGGCCTTGTTGTTGCGTCTCCTGCTGAATGCGGACTTGTAGGATGGGGTCGCGAATACTTTGCAGTTTTTCGAGCGAGACACCAGTCCCGTAAGTGAGCGAGCCGACGGTGACCGGGTCGCTCGCAACCAGGTCGGGTTCGATGCGAGCATAGCCCGGGGTGTTGACGTTGGCTACGTTATTGCTTGTGGCGGTCAATGCGCCTTGGTCGGCCTCAAGGGCTCCGGTTGCGATGGCGAGGATGCCGTTCAGGCTTGCCATGTTTGCACTTCAAATCTTTACTGTTGACTACGTGGTCTTGAACTCACGATCCGATACTTCATGCCGGCTGAACTCCGCGCTGCTTTGCATGGCCCATGTGCACCTTAAACCGCGTACGTGCCGTCGCTGCGATCTGCTTTTAGCAGTAAACGCGCAAAAATATCCACTGTACGCCGCGAGCGGTGTAACAAGGCGCCATAGATTCGATTTCGCGCCATGACCCCGGCCCGGATGCTATGAAAGTCTTGCAGCGCTTGTCCGGTAAGCACCTTCTGCTCTAGGTTGGCTTCTCCAGGCAGCACGGTCGGAGGCGTGGTTGTGGGCTGATGGTGGATGCTATTCACAGCTTGAATGATCTCCCGTTGACGATGTGTCTCCCGCGCGACTGATGCGAGGTCGGCGCGAGCTAACCCCTCAGTAGCATCTACGAGCGAGCCCTCCAGTTCACGCAATAGACGTATGTGCTCGCGAACATGCTCGATCTGGATCATGGTCTTAACTCCGGATGCTGAAGGCTTGGCCCAAGTTGAACCGTGCTCTCAAAACCCCCGACCTAGGCCAACCGATCCACTTTATGCCCAGGTGTCGGCACGACCCCGGAAGCTGCGTTGTTTTCGTCGGCAGCTTGAAACTCTTCTATCTCTTCTTTCGTGGCGTTAGAATGCGCTTGGGCTTTGCGCCTATCCTGCTGTTTTTTACTCGCTGTTTCTGGTTCGCCGCGCGTGGAGTTTGGTTGAACTCGCGCGGCCGGTTCGAGATCGGAGATGGCAAGTTCATCCAACGATCCTCCAATGGCCCCATTGGTGATATCAGTCATTGCTCCTTCTTTTTCTTCTCATTGTTGCGGCACTTCGCTATGCTGCCTGTCTCGGCGCCAGATCAGCGAAGACGGCGTCGGCTGTCTGCGAAGGAGAAATATCGTAAGTGCCTGCATGCAACTGCTGCACCAGCGCAGCCACTTTTTCCTGTCGAATTTCGGGCTGTTGATTGACTTGGGTAACAAGTGCGCTCACCACACTCTGATATGTCGAATCCTGCGTTGCCTGGCGGGCGGCAATTTGGACAGCCTGCTGCGACGACGAACTGGCCTGAGATACACTCCGATTCGCAATATTTCCCGCGTCGGATGTTTCTGCCGTATTCCCGTGGTTCTCGACTCTCATTAATTTTGTCTCCATTACTTCCATATCGATTTCTATTTCTACGCCCGTTCGGTGACCATTGATCCACTTATCGGCCGCAAATTAGAAACCTTTAATGACGCCGGTCTTACTTTTTCTTTCTACAAGAGCCATCGGCTCCTCTCCGGAAAACTTTAGGTGCTGGCCGAATGGCCATTCGGAGGCGGCAATGTGTTTTCCGCTTTAAGCAGGTGGCGAGCGATCATAGCCGCAAGGCCAATTCCGCCATTTTGGGCGACAACCTTGCCCAAAGCTTGCATCGCCATCGCCTGATAATTGTCCGCGCCGGGATCGCTGGATGCCGGGCCAATCGAGGCGAAAGTCTTTTCGAGTTCCCCGAAAACGGAGCTTAGCAGCTGTCCTTCAAACTCGCGCGCAGCTTGTAGGGCTTTGTGGCTGCGCACGCCGAACGAATCTGGCTGGCTGATCCCGGTAATTTGAGATAGACCGGAATACGTTGTTGAAGTTATCGAATTCATTCAAATCACCTCTAGATCTGCTTCTAGCGCTCCCGCAGCTTTGATTGCCTGCAAAATCGCGATCACATCGCGCGCGGTCGCACCGATTTTTTGCAATCCATTTACCAATTGCTCGACGCTGGCCCCTTCGTTCAATTCGATGCGCCGGGCCGGCCCCTCTTCGGCTTTCACGGTGGTATCGGGTGTAACGGTCGTCTTGCCTTGCGATAAGGGATTGGGCTGCGATACCTGGAATTGTGTGTTTACCTCAATGGAGAGATTGCCGTGCAGGATGGAGACGGCACCTAGCCGCACGTCCTTGCCCATCACCACGGTACCGGTGCGTTCGTTTACCACCACGCGCGCCCGGCGATGTACTTCAACCTGCAAGTTCTCCACTCGCGCAAGCAAAGCCGGCAAGTCTTTGCCTTCGGCTGCAGCTTCATCGATGTCAACCCGGCGGCCATCGACAACATTGGCGACTGTGCGGCCGAAGTTCTGGTTGATGGCCCCTGCGACCCCTTCTGCCGTGCTGAAATCGGGATTACTAAGCAGGAGGGAAAGCCTACCCAATTTGGCGAGCGTCACGGAACTGTCGCGTTCGACCAAGCCGCCGCCAGGAATCCGCCCTACGGTTGGGTGGTTAACTTGCTTAGCGTTCGCTTTGCCGCCTTCACTGTAGCCGCCTAACGTGAGGGGGCCTTGGGCCTCGGCATAGACTTGGCCGTCGGCCGCATACAGGGGGGTCAGAAGGAGCATGCCGCCTTCCAGACTCTTAGCATCACCGGCAGACGAGACAGCGACATCGAGCGATGTTCCCGGACTAGCGAAAGGCGGGAGCGTAGCAGTGACGAACACAGCTGCCACATTCTTCACGATCATGGTCGTGGCCGAAGTCTGTACGCCCATACGCTTCAGGATGTTAGCCAGACTCTGCGTGGTGAAAAGTGTTTGTTGTTTATCGCCCGTGCCTTTAAGCCCAACCACAAGACCATAGCCGAAGATAAGATTGTCGCGTACTCCTTCAATCGAAGCGATGTCACGGATCGCCACGGTGGGCACGTTGTCCTGCGACTGGAGCGCTGTGAGCAAGAATGATGTAAGTAAGAACAAAGCGAACCAGAGCACGAAGATTTGCCTCAAGCTGGCACCTCTCTTTCTCCTTCAAACTTCTCCTGAAGCTCTCAAAAACCGAGCAGCCACAGAATTCCCCGCACCAAAGGATTTGGAGGCCGCACACCATCACTCAGTACGCCCTTGCCTTTGAGTTCCAGTTCGAGGTTGCCCAAATTGTTTGAAGCCACGCTCCCATCGACGGCAACATCGCCGGGGCGGACAAGCCCCCGCAGTAGCACTGTCTGCTTTTCGTTATTCATGGTTATTTGGCGCTCCGCTTCTACGACCAGCACTCCGCTGGGCAAAATGGCCACCACGCGGCCTGCCAAGCTGGTCTGCAAAGTGGACGTCGTGGCAGCTTGGGATTTACCCGACAGGGCCGCCGCCGAATTGGGCGAGAAAATATTCTGCACGGCTGTAGTGGTGGCGTGCGCTGCCAGTCCCGTGATGCTTGAACTGGCGTTGAAAGTGCGATTGGTGGATACACTCGCGGCATTGCTAGCCGTCGTGCCTTGTGACACGGCGATGATGATAAGGTCCCCGACTTGAAGCGCTTTGTAATCGGCGGCCAGATTCGAGAAGACGCCACGATCCTGCCACAAGCTGCCGGGTGTCGATGCGGGCGCTTCCGAACCTTGCCGCATGCGCTCGATATAGGCAGCCTGAGATTCGCGTTGGATGGTTCTCGGTTGAGCGGTATTAGGCTTCGTACCGCGAGCACTCGCCGGCGCACAAAGGACGCTACTCGCCGCGAGGGCGAGGCAAATTCTCAGGCAACGACGGCCGCGAAATCGACTTTCTCTGGGGTTCATAGTTGCGGCACGGCGATAGGTGAGGGCTTGCTTTCCACTGCAAGCAAATTTGGGGCGATCACATCGGCAAAGAAGACGCGGTGCGTTTGCGGATTCAGCACGCGAACGCTTTGGCCCAGGCGTCCAGACTCGAGACAAATAACCGGCTGTGACATTTTCATGCCATCAGTCTGCAATATTGCCATAGCGGTTGTTCCTGAATGCACCAACGAGTTGTCGTTGGCTCCATTTTCAGAAGTTGGAACCGCTAAAGTACCGGTTTTTTCTGGTGCTGGCAACGGGATTTGCAGAAGGAATCTATGACAAAACTCGTCGGGAATGCAGCGCAGTTCGGCCAGCGTTTCGGTATTCGCGGCATTGCGACGCATATCCACGACTTCGAACGACGTTGACGGTCTCTCCATCAATGGCTCTGGCAGTTTGTCCCAAAACGTTTCCGGAGGCAGCTCGGTGTGGCTTGCGCCGGATTGTGCAAGAAAGCGGAGCACGGCTTCCCTCATCGCCGCGCCACCCGGTCGCCACGCCGCACGGTGCACGATGACTTCTGCTGGTAGAACTATCCGGCGGCGCAGGAGATCGACCCCGTCCAGTTTGGCGGCAATGAAATCGGCTGAGAGCACTCTGACGGTTCCGGGCTGCGGCGGCCGGCACAAGTCGATGCCTGAGCTCGCGCGGCGTAATACCGTGGAAGCATCTGACGGAAGCAAATCGGCTAAGCGTACCTCTGTACGCACCTCGACGCTCTCGCGAAGTTTGTAAGTGCGGCCGTAGAAGGGCGCGAGTAAAACGAAAATGACGCTGATCCACTTGACAGCATCGACAGCAGGCCATACTTTCATCAATTTCCTCCCTGGCGCCTCATCAGCGTCCCGCGGTCCCTCGTAGCCGTTCCGCGCTAGCGGCCGAGATTATTCAAACCCTGGAACATTTCGCTGGCCGCTTCCATGACCCGCGAGTTGGCTTCGTAGGAACGCTGGGCAACAATCATCTGGACGAATTCTTCGACTACATCAACGTTGGATTGCTCAAGGTAGCCCTGGGTAATAGTGCCCAGGCCCTCGCTGCTGCCGGGCGTGCCCACGACCGGATCACCCGAACCCGTCGTGGCGAGAAACAGATTGTTTCCGACGCTGTTCAACCCTCCGGGGTTGGGAAACAGCGCGAGCTGAATGCTGCCGACTTGCTGTGCCGCCGTCTGACCGGCGAGCGTGACGCTCACCGTGCCGTCGCTGCCGATCGTGACCGATGTCGATCCGGCAGGAATAGTTATGGCCGGTTCAATGGGATTGCCGTCAGCGGTTACGACATTGCCATTCGCATCCATCTGGAAAGCTCCGCTGCGGGTGTAAGCCGTTTCTCCAGTGGGCAGAACGACTTGGAAAAACCCCTGGCCTTGAATCGCCAGATCGAGCTGATTGCCAGTAGCGCTGAAGTCGCCTTGGGTTTGCACGATTTCGGAAGTAGCGGAACGGGTTCCGAGGCCAATTTGCAGTCCGGCTGCGATAGTAGTTTGTTGCGTGGCGGCCGACCCGGGCATGAGGACGTTCTGATACAACAGATCCTCGAATTGCAGTCGCCGCTTGCGGAAGCCTGCCGTACTTGAGTTGGCAAGATTATTGGCCACGTTGTCCAGGTTCGTTTCCTGGGCTGCCATGCCACTGGCCGCGGTGTATAGAGCTCGCAACATACTGCACCTCTCGAACCTGCGCCTGGAATCTAGGAAACGCGGGGCAAGTCGCTGGCCGCTGTCTGATTAAAATTCGCGTAGAAGATTGAGAGCGCGCGTTGCAGCATTTCCGCCTGTCGTTGTACTGTAATGAGTTGCACGACAGCTTTCACGGCATTAACGTTTGAATCTTCAATCATGCCTTGCCGTACACGCGCCGCCGGAGCCGGAAGAGGCAACGCCGTACCCGCGCTGTAGTAAGAACGCCCTACCGGAACGATACTGGTATGCGCCGGGAAACGGACAATTCGCAGTTGATCCACAACCGCACCGTTGACCGAGATCGTTCCGTCACCGCTGATGGCTACATCGCCTGCCGGCAAGGTGATGGGCCCTTGCCCACCCAGCACCGGATCTCCCGATGACGTGACCAACCTTCCGGTTGAGGAGAGCTCAAAGTTCCCGGCTCGGGTATAAACGTTCCCAGCTGAGGTTTGCACAACGAAGAAGGCGTCGCCTTCGATCGCGAGATCGAGCGGATTACCGCTATGTTGCATGCTCCCCGCAGTCAGGTCCACGGTTGCTTTATCGATGACGTTGAAATCATTGATCGCGTAGTTGATTTCACTCATCGCCCCCGGCTGCCCCGCGAGAAGCGATTGAAATCCTGCGCTCTCTCCGCGATAGCCAATGGTGCTGACGTTTGCCAGATTATTGGCAATAAGCTCGAGCGCCTGATTCTGGGCCCGCAATCCGGTGCAAGCTGCATAATATCCGCTATCCATGTTTGCCTCAGTCTCTTGGCAAGCAACTGTTCAGCCACTCGCGGAGGGAAAGAAATCGTGCGAAGTTCGTGCAACTCGCAGCTTCAATGGGTAAATCATGCCCGGAAGAAGCGTGCTGTAGGTGCAAATCTTGCCCGATGCGGCTAGCTATGAAGTTCGAGGGAGACTTGCACCGGAACTCCCAGGAATTGGAGTTGAATTTCTATCGAGCCGGCATCGGCCATAGAGTGGCAACTGTAGCTGGATCCGCCGATAACGGTGGGCACGGAGAGGACACATCGCTCACAAATGCCGGGTAGCTTGTTTTTGAAATTGCCCGCGATCATGTTTGTGATTTCGCCGAGCGCATCCCAAATTTGTTCTTCCACCTCGTTGACGCTAAGGCCAAGCATTTTTGAAGCCATGAGCGCGGCCGATTTCTCGGTGCAACAAAATGTAAGTACGCCGCGCAATTCCCCGGCGAGTCCGACCATTGACGTGAATTCGAAGGCTGGGAGCCGGTCTGATGAGTATGCTTCGAGGTTCGAAGAGAGCATCAAGTCAAAAACCTCGCGGGTCGCGTCCTCGAGCAGCGGACGCCATTCCGCAGGTAAAGCTTTCGGGGCCCGGGCAGCTTTCATGGCAAGTGGTTCCATCTTAGAAATTTGTGATCACGCGACACGGCTTTCGTGGTTTTCAATTGAGCGACCTTCCAATAACGGAATACCTTGCTCGCGCATGGGATCCGGTGTAACCGCTTGTAAATGGGTCCGCCCGGCCGCAATCTGCAAGTTATTTATCGTCCCCGCGAAAGCAGAGTTTAGTCGACTTCGCGAAGAGCATGCGAGGACTAAGCTTGGGCTTGTCGGGTACTCAACATCACGCGCGACAAATGAAACAGTAGATTGACAACGTCGCCCCCGGCCGTCAGCCGCGCCCAGACATAATCGCGGCAGGCTGCAATCCGCACCCGCTGTGCACCCAGCTTCAGCACGTAAGCACAGGTGATGCGGGCAATTTCTTCGTATCCATCGGGGTTCTCAAAAAGCATGTCGGCACAGTTTGGGATACGCTCCATTCCTGTGAGAAACTCGCGGAGCACGGTCTGCCGCATTACGCAAGGCTCGGTGCGGCACTGCAGCACCTGCGCGATGGCGTAGAGGATGGAGTGATCGAGACGATCGGAGAACGCCAAGTAAAAAGTCCGGGTGGCGGAGACAAACCGGACAGGACAGATGTGGAACGCCCGCAATAATGTCAACGGGAGCAGCCGGACGCACTCCGACACAGGGGCTTCGGCCGCCGGCCAAACCGGACAACTCCACTGCGCCGCCAAGGCCGCGGTAATTTGGAGTTCGGTGGCGAAGCCAAGTCTCTCCAGCCATTCGCCGATGCGGCCGCCTTCAGATTGCTGACGATCGAGGGCGAGGCGTAGCTGCGCGTTGTGCAGCTGTCCGCGTGAAAGCAGGAGCAGTCCCAAAGGGATGCGGTGATTCATCGCCGGTCCAGCGGGGCGGTGCATTAGTCCCGCGCCCGCTCTCCATCGCTCGTCACCTGGTTGCGTAACTCCAGCAAGGTCCTGTCTGAAATACAGGTTGGGGGCAAGATGGCTTCGAAGGTGTCGCAGCAACGCCAGCTCAAAGCATTGCGGCGCGCAATACCACGCGTCCTGCAAGCAAATCCGGCTGTGCCGCCAACAGAGACGACGCCAAAGCCTGCGCTTGGGACTGCATCCCGCGTCTTGGCAGGCAGTGGAAACGGATTCGGCCGCGCCCCCACGCCAGCTTTTCAGGACGGAGGAAATCTCGCGCCAGCGCAAATGCCTGGGTTCGTCATTTTCCGTTGTCGGCAGATACAAGTTCATGCTAGCCCACGAAAGTTGCCTTGCTATAAGTTCCACATTGCGTTCTCAAGTCGTGCTCGACGGAGAAAATACCTCGTGCACTCGCAATCCGTAGTTACCATCCACCACGACAACCTCACCGCGCGCGATGGGGCGTCCCTCCAGGAGCAGTTCGACTGGTTCCTCCACTTGGCGATCCAGCTCGACGACTGCACCCGCATTTAATTGCAATATCTCTTGCAGCAGAAGGATCTTCGCACCGAAGCGCAGCGTGAGCGCGAGCTCTACATCAAGGATTAGGTCGAGCTGTTCCGCAGGCAACAAGGGTGACGAAGCTTCCAAGGGTGGAGAAGCTGGAGTTTCTGGGGCGGGCAGGCGATCGTCCGCAGGTTTTGCCGCGCTCGCAAGCGCCGCATGCAGCGCCGCACTCAGCTGCCATCGCACGGAGGCAGACCAGCCCGCATCCGAACGGAGCAGCAGCCAACCCGCCGCCGCCGCTGTCCAAGCGACCGGACCAGAAGTGTCCCATCGTAGATGGACTTCGCCCCAGTGTCCCTTCAGAGCGGTGGCGATTTTGCCGGAGACCTGGCGCAAGAGTTCTTCAAGAGCCTCCCGCCGCTCGGAGTTAAATTCCGCGCTCTCGGCTTCGGTTTCGCCGAGAAGCAGACATGCCAGGCGCAGAGCTGAGGATTGCGCCATGCGCAAACTCAGCTCGCCGCGCAGGCCGCCCTCGACAGCCGCAACCACCAATAGATCGGCGTCTGCGGGCGACATCCCGGCAGGAGTTGTGCCCGAGAGATCGCAGTGCACAGCCCCGCCGGCGATCTGGCTCAACACTTCTTGCCAGCTTGTGGCCCACACCTTCATGAATTCCAGCGTGGACGGGCTCCAATCGGGGTCGGCGCTCGCGGCGCCGGAGTTTTCTGCGCTGCTTTGTATGTTGCCGGGGCTCGGATTGGCCGTTTCTCGATCTACCGGCTTTTCTTCGAGTTCGCCAGCGTTTTCGGTTGAAGGATTGTCCGGCGTTCCGTCACCCATGATTGCTCTCCTCTGATCTCTTAGGTGTGGGCAGTGCCGTGCGCCGCAAGAGTTGTGCTGCCCGGTTGCGTCCTCTGCGAACCACGGCCGCCGAAAACAGGCCGTAATCCCCCGCGCGCAGCTCGCCGGCCGCGGTCGTGGTCTGGCCCGTGACCAACAGACTGCCGGGCGCGACGTGCGAGAGATCTCGCATCGAAACCGCCCGTAACTGCACATCCAGGTTGAGGGCAAAGGGGCAGCGCAACACGCGGGCACGCAGTTGGGCTGCACTCTCGGGGCTGCCCTTGCTGTGGTCGCGAGCATATCCCGAGGAAATCTTGCGCAACAAGGCGTTGGACACCATGGCCGGAACCACCAAGTTGAGTGCGCCCCGGCTTTCTGCAACCGTGATCTCAAAACTTAAGGTGAGCGTCTTTTCCTCACGTGGTAGCAGGTGCTCGACGTGTTCGGCGAGGCACTGCCCTTCAAATCGGACCTCGAGCCCGAGCGCCTGCCACGCCGCCTGCCATTCGCGGCAGATGATCCGCACGACGGTCTCGAGAATTTGATCTTCGATCTCGCTGATGGCCCTTTGGGGCACCGAAACCGCCTTACCTTCCCCGCCTAGCAGGATGTCGATCAAGGGAAAGGCGACGGCCATATCGAGTTGCAGCAAAGCTGAAGCGCCCATCGGCAGTAGCGAGCAGGAGGCTAGGTAGGTCAGTTCGGGCACACGCTGGAGAAATTCTCCGTAAGTCAGGTGTTCGGCAGAGACCAACGCTGCCGCAAAGTCGATGCGCAAGTAGGCGCCCAGGGAATGCGTGAGATTTGTGGCAAACTCCTCATGCAACAGGCTAATCGACTGGAGATGCTCGCGGCCGATCTGCCCGGACTGGCGGATGTTCCAGGGCGTCACGGAACGAGCTCGTGACTGCGAGGCTTCGACCGCCGCCGCCGCGCGCGGCCCGTATCATGGCATCGATTTCGGATTGATCTAGAACCTTTTCCATGACTCTTTGATTGACTTTTCTCAGCTGCCGCCCGCCGCTCCACGGGCCCGTCTGCAAGCTTCGGTCGGCGCGGCCAACTCGGACAATCGTGCCCGGAGACGCACCACGGCCATCGAGTGAATTTGGGAAACGCGCGATTCACCCACCCCGAGCGCCGCTCCGACCTCTTTCATGGTCAACTCCTCGTAATAATAAAGAGCCAGAACCTGACGTTCTTTTGGCGGCAATTCTTCTATGGCCCGGGCCAGCAGATCCCTCATTTCCGCCCGCAAGCAAAGTGCCAGCGGGGTTTCCTCGGCGTGGTCGGGCAGCTCCTCACCCAAGTCCTCTTCCTTGCCATCACGCGGTGATTGCACCCGCAGACTGCCAACCTCGAGGCCGTCAATTTCTCCCAGTAGCTGCTGGAGATCTCGTAGATCGATCCCCAATTCGGCCGCCAGCTCAGGTTCGCTTGGATTTCGTCCCAGCGCCCCGCGCAATTTGCTATGAGCTTCTTCGAGACGCCGGCTTTTGCGCCTTAGGTCCCGCGGGCTCCAGTCCATTTCGCGCAAGCTGTCCAGGATCGCGCCCCGGATGCGAAATTTTGCGTAAGAGCCAAATTGCACATGCTTGTTGTGGTCGAATTTGTGCAGGGCGTCGATGAGGCCGAGCACCCCGGCATGCACTAGATCTTCGAAGGGTACGTGCCGGGGTAGGCGTTCGTGGATCCGGCGAGCCAGATAACGCACCTGAGGGAGCTGTTCGGTCAACAGACGTTCGCGCTCCTGTTCATCCTGCCAGGCGGTGTACGCGTTCTGCGAGGTTTCATGCATGTGAAATTCCTTGCCGCAAATCTCTGATTGTGCCCGGCTTCGCAATCGCAAGCCGCTCCCCGGCCCGGTCTCCTGGTTTCTTTACCACCGCTCGCGTCAAAGACGTACTCTTCATTTCAACGTCCCTAGCGATTGCACCGATGTGACCGGTGGAATTTCGCCCGGCGAGAGCACCACCAACTTTGGGACAAAGGGCTCCAGCAAGCGCTTCAGGTGGTAGCGCACGGGGGTCGCGCAAAGCAACACCGGACTGGCAATATCGACTTGCTCTCCGGCGATACGCCGGAGCCCTTCGAGCAGGCGGCGCACGAAGCCCGGTTGTACGGACGTGCTCGCGGTAACCGAAGCCTGCGGCTGAAAAATTCTGCCCAATTCTTCTTCCAGGCCAGAATCAAGCGTCACCACGCGCAAGGTGCCGTCTGTAGTTAAGAGCGGCCGTACCAGCGCCCGTCCAAGCGCCTGCCGTACCGCTTCGACGAGCAACACTGGGTGCTTGTTTCCCGCGGCGGTATCGAGCAGGGTTTCCAGGATGGTGGCTAGATCGCGGATCGAAACCTGCTCGCGCAATAGCTGTTGCAGCACCTTCTGTATTTCCCCAAGGGAAAGAAGTTTCGGCACCAGCTCTTCGAGAAGCTTGGGCTGGCTCTCGCCCAAGCGGTCCAGGAGCCGCTTTGTTTCCTGGCGCGTGAGAAGTTCTGCGGCATGCTGCTTGATGACTTCAGCCAAATGGGTGGCGAGCACCGAAGTCTGGTCCACGACCGCAAAACCAGCGGTCAAGGCCTCGCTTTGCAGGCCAGGCACAATCCATTGGGCTGAGACCCCAAAGGCCGGCTCGCGCGTGGGTTTGCCCGGCAAAGGCGGCGGGGACGCCTCGGAACTGATAGCCAGCAGGTTATCCTCAAGCATCTCCCATCGGGCAACTTCCACCCCGCGCAGAGAGATCACGTATTCCCGCGGCTGCAGGCGGGCGTTGTCGGTGATATGTACGGGTGGAACAATAAAGCCCAACTGCTGCGCCAGATTGTTGCGCAATGCCTTGATGCGGGCCAGAAGCTGGCCGCCACGCTGGACGTCCACCATGGCCACCAGACCATAGCCCACTTCGAGACTCAATTCGTCGAGTTTGAGCAAGTCCTCGGCTGACTCCGTGCCCGGCTTGGCAGTCTTGTCCAGCCCTCCGTCTCTCTTCTTGTCCTTTTTTTCGGCAGCCCCGCCGGATATCCCGTCTTCTCCGCCGCTCTTTTTTCCCCCGGCCGGAATCCGCCAGCCGAGGGTTGCAGTCGCTGCGGCCACCACCAGAAAGGACAGCTTTGGCAGTCCCGGAATCGCTGCCAGCGCCAACATGACCCCGGCGGCAATCAACACCGGCCGACGTCCGGAAAATAGTTGCACCCCGAGATCGGTGGACAAGCTTGTGCCCGAAGAGGCACGCGTCAAGACCATGCCGCCTGCCATAGAAACCAGCAAAGACGGGATCATGGTGACCAGCCCGTCGCCCACAGTCAGGACAGTGTAGGTGCGCAACGCTTCGCGGAAAGGAATATCGAGTTGAAACACGCCGATGAGAAATCCAGCCACGATGTTGACGGCCGTGATCAAAATGGTGGCGAGCGAATCGCGCTGATTGAAGCGCGCCGCCCCGTCCATTGCGCCGTAGAATTCGGCTTCGTGGGCAATACGTTCGCGACGGGCCCGGGC
Source organism: Terriglobia bacterium (assembly GCA_963702965.1). Taxonomy (GTDB): domain Bacteria; phylum Acidobacteriota; class Terriglobia; order Terriglobales; family Acidobacteriaceae; genus JAJPHW01. The sequence continues at coordinate 398,335 of OY969776.1, read as the reverse complement.
TTGGACTTCGTCAATCAGGCCGGCATTCAAATCGGCGTCGATAGCCATCTGCTTGCCGGGCAGGGCATCAAGGGTGAAGCGGGCTGTGACCTCCGCCGTGCGCACCGCCCCGTGACTGACCACAATGAACTGGATGGCAATCAGCGCGATAAACAGGACGAAGCCCACGACGTAGTTGCCGCCCACGACAAACTGACCAAAAGCTTCAATCACATGCCCTGCGGCGCCGGCGCCTTCATTCCCGTGGAGCAAGATCCGCCGGCTCGACGCCAGGTTCAAGGACAATCTGAACAAAGTCAGTAACAACAGCAAGCTGGGGAACACGGAGAATTGTGCAGGCCGCAAAATATGCATGGCCGAAAGCAAAACCAGCACCGAAGCCGCGAGGCTCAAGGCCAGCAGCAGGTCAAGCAGGAATGAGGGTAGCGGGACCAGCATCACGAACACGAGGCCCACGGCAGCGAGCGGTACAGCCCACTCAAACAGCGAACCACTCGAGGATGGGGGCGAAGGTATGGTTTCCGCCATAATCTACCCTCCCTTCCGCGTCTGCACGCCCGACGTCGGGCGAGGCGCATGCGCATGCTGGGTAGCCCGCTCCTGGGCTCGATAGACCGCGGCCAAGACCGCTGCAACCACCGCATAGAGTTTGGGTGGGATCGATTGCCCGACTTCGACGGCGCGATAGAGGGCATGCGCCAGGGGGCGATTTTCGACGAGGACAATGCCGTGCCAGCGCGCGAGGTCTTTGATTTGCCGGGCGAATAGGTTCCTGCCTTTGGCGACAACCACGGGCGCATTCATGAGTGGGCGATATTCGAGGGCCACGGCGAATTCATCGGGGTTCGTGACCACCACGGCGGCGCGCTTCACTGCCGCCAGCATCTGCCGGCGATGAACTTGCCGGCGTAAGCGTCGAATCCTGCCCTTGATGGCCGGATTGCCTTCTGTTTCCTTGTACTCATCGCGCAGCTCTTGACGGCTCATGCGCAAGTCGCTGGAAACCTTTTGTCGTTCGATGAGATAATCCGCGGCCGACCAGGCGAGTAGCACCAACGTCGCCTTCCAAGCGATTTCAAAGACACGCGCAAAGATGAAGGCGGTCGTTCCCATCGGTCGCAGGTACAAACAGCCGGCAAAACTGCGCCAGTCCCGCGCCAACATCGACCATGCCAGCCACGCGATGGCGCTTCCCGGCAGCAGCGACTTCAACATGCGGGCGGCGGACGTAAGGGAAAACATTTGTTGCGCATGTTCAACTGGGCTGAAGCGCGCAAGACTCGGTTGCAACGCGGATGGGGAAAAGACCAGCCCGCCCTGGATGACCGCGGCCAGAGATGCAGCCAGGAATCCCATGCCCACGGCGGTGCCCACAAACCACAAAGCGTCCCGCTCGGCGACGAGCAACAGATCGATCATGGCCAGCGTGCTCGCGCGGTCATCGTCGAAATTGCGGCTGACGCTCCAGTCCAGGCTCCGTTGCAGCAAAGCCTGCCACCGGAAGGGAAAAGACCCAGCCTCTGTCGCCAGGATCAGAATCACGGCCATCACCGCGGCACTCGCCATCAACTCACGGCTGCGCGCAATTTGACCGCGTTCCCGCGCCTTTTGCCGCCGCCGCGGTGTTGCCTGTTCGGTGCGATCTCCTGCCATAAAACGCTCTCATCGCGACAAATGCGCGAGCCTTTCCGCCCATACCAGACCTTCAGCAAACTGGCGCTGCCACAGGGATGGCCACAGACGCAGTGTGCCCGCTAGAATGCTGATCCCGAGCAGGTTCTTGACCGACACACCCAGAAACAACACCGGCAACTGCGGCGCGGCGCGAGCCAGAAACCCCATGGCAACGTCGGCGATCAGCGTGGCCCCGATGACCGGCGCAGCGATTTGCAGACCCACCGCCCATATCGCGCCGCTCACATGCAAAAGGAATCCAGCCCACGTCTGTCCTAGATGGAAGCTGCCCAGCGGCAAATTCACAAAGCTGCGGGCAAGCAGGCGCAGCAAGGCATGATGCACGTTTAGCGCAAGAAAAATCAGCGTTGCCACAAGCTGGTTAAGGACGGCCAGAACCGGAGAATCGGCTTGACTCTGCGGGTCGAGAATGCTCGCAACCGCCAGGCCGGTCTGCACCCCCAGGAACTGCCCCGCCATCTGGGCTGCCTCGAAAAAAATCTGCATTGTCAGCCCGATGCCCAAGCCAACGGCGACTTCCCCCGTGACAACCATGGGCAGACTGGCCGTGGGTGGCAAAGGTACGCTGCTGCCGGAATACACGGGATACAAAACCAGCGTAAGAACCAGCGTGAGGCTCGCTTTCACCGGTACGGCCATGGCAGGACTGGCGAAGAAGGGGGCGAACAGCACGAGTCCCCCGATTCTCACTCCGGCGAGCAGGGCGGGAAGCAGTAGAGACGCCAATTGCGCATTGTCATGCATACCAAAACATCCAGGTTCTTAGAGACTGCAGCTTGGCCCTAATGCAGGAACGGACGGAAATCGGAAAACAGCGCGATGGTGAACCACCCCAGTCTTCGGACCATCCACGGTGTCAGCAATAGAACCGCGGCCGCAACCGCCGCCAACCGTGGCACGGTCGAAAGAGTTTGATCTTGGAGTGAGGTGAGCACTTGCCCGAGGCTGATCACAAAGCTTACGGCCACAGCCACCAGCAACAGCGGACCCGCCATCCACAAGGCCGCCTCCAAAGATCGCCGCGCTAAATCCACCACCAGTCCCGTGTCCATTCGAATTCCTTCCCCATTGTTGTTCGCCGCTGCTTCGGTCACTGAAAACTCTTCATTAACGAACCCACTAGAAGATTCCAGCCGTCCACCATTACGAACAGCAGAATCTTTAAGGGCGTCGAAATCACGACCGGCGGTAATTGATACATGCCCACCGACGTGGTCACGGCGGCGACCGCCATATCTACGACAAGAAAAGGCAAGTACAGAACAGCACCAATCTGAAACCCGGACTTGAGTTCGGAGAGCAGGTAAGCTGGCATTACCACCCGCATGCTGAAATCGTCTGGCACTGTCGGCTGCGGAGCGCGGGCCAGTTCCATGAACAATGCGAGATCCTTTTCCCGCGTGTAGTGAAGCATGAAGTGGCGTAGGGGCACGACCGCGCGCTCAATCGCACCGACGGCAGTAATCTGTCCTCGCTCAAAGGGAGTAATCGCGGTGTCCTCAATCGAAACGGCCACCGGCTGCATAAGAAAAAACGTGAGTATCAAGGCCAACCCAATCAGGGTCTGGTTACTGGGTGCGGTTTGTGTACCCAGGGCCTGACGCAGAAAGTGGAATACGACCAACAAACGGGCGAACGGCGTCAGTGCCAGCAACAGGGATGGCAACAGGGTGAGCACGGTCAGCATGATCAGGATGTTCCATGCCCCCGAGCCCGACGCGTTGCCCAAATTTCTTTGCAATGTTGCCGGCGACCACAGGTCGGTTCCTGTTTGCCCTGGAACCACGGCGGCAAGAGCAGGCAGGTTTATGAGTCCCACGACCAATCCCGATTTGGTTATCCAGTTCCTTAGACGCACGAACCCTCCTCGCGTTCCGGAGCGAGACAGGCCAGCAGCACCACATTCGCACCCGTACCTCCAATCAAGAATCGTTGCTGCCCGCACTCCACTAAGGCCAGCATGCGGCGCTCGCCCAGGGTCACCGTCTCTGCCACCCGCAATCGCCGCGAGGCGGGTGATTTCCGTAATTGTGCGATTCGCGCTCCTATGGCGGCGAGCCCACGGCTCAAGGCATGCACTCGATGTTTTGGCGAAAGCATCGTCTTTAGATTCACGCGGCGCCCCGGTCTGCCTGTTTGTACATTTCAATCCAATTCGGTAATGCGCACGGCGCGGTGATCATTGACCACTTCAAATTCCGCCCACGCGACTAGTACCCCGTTGACCCGGAGCGGGATGTCCGCGGTCACTTGCCACCTCGAATCAATCACTGATTCACGATTCAATTCCAACCAGTCCCGCACCGTGAACCCTGGTAGCTGGAGATCCACTGTCAGAGCGCAAGATAATCCCAGTGCTTGTGTCCATGCTTCTTCGGGGATGCCGCCTATCAAATGATGGTCGATCGCCGTGTTAACAGGGGTGGTGGGTGCTGTCGCAGCGCTTGCCATCTATTCTCCGGTGAATTGCCAGGACACGGCAAGTGAGAGCAATCTTGATTCCGAACGTGGGAGACTTGCTTATTGAATGGACCGGTCGAGAAAGTCCTTACGCATCAGCCAATTTCCCAGAATTGCGGCGTGTTGCGGGTGTTAATCTCATCGATTCTGTTAGTGGTGTCTCATGAAATTAGTTTTAGAATTGGCGCCCTGCCCGGCAGGAGAGCAAATACAGAGCATGCGTACGGCCTCACCAGAAGCGTTGTGAAACTGATGAGGAGCGTTGGCAGAGATGTTCAGGGTTTCGCCGGCGCGGACGGCCGACTTCTTGCCCCGGAACGTGGCTTCCATTTGGCCTTCGAGGAGGATGAAGGTCTCCTCGAAGTCATGCCGGTGCGGGGGCGGACCGCCGCCCGGCGGGATGTGCATGTCGATGACGCAGAAGCGTCCGGCAGTCTGCTCGCCGGTCACGGTGATGGTGTAAGTATCTCCAACCAGTCCAATGTGAGGGAGGTTGTCGGGTTCAGCGACGGTGAGGCTGCGTTTTGGATCGTCCGACAGTTCAACGTGCTTCCTTAGACTAGCTTGGCGCCAGTTGGCGAAAAATCGCCCTTTCCCTCGTGATTGTCATTCATTGGAAAAAATCGACTTTCCATTCAGGAGCGACTGTGAAGAAACCCTTATGTAATGACAGGATAGGAATCACCCATCAAAATTTGCCGTGAAACTCGCGAGAATTGCTAGCATTCGCGATTCTTGTTTTGCCTTTAACCCAAGGATTCAAGGTCATCGTTAGGGACAAAATTCCGTTGAAATACTGATTTCTCCTGATTTGCAAGGCACAAATATCGAGATATTTTCAATTACGGTGGGAAGTATTTCGGCCTTTCCCCCGGAGGTCCCGTGAAATCCATCAGAAATTTCTTGTTATTCATGACCGGCGCATTGTGCGCCCTAACGATGCTTGCTTCGGCGCAGACTTTCAGCGTTCTGCACAATTTTGAATTGACCGACGGACAAAATCCGGAAGGCCTGCTGGCAAAAGATGCCAGGGGAAACTTGTATGGTACGACTTTGTTTGGCGGTGAAGTTACTCAAGAAAGTATTGGCTACGGGGTGATTTTCCAACTAGCGAGGGGCAATGGAAGCTGGAAGGAAACGGTGCTTTATGAGTTTTCCGATGGATCCGATGGGTCAAATCCTGAAACTGGGTTGATTGCCGGGCCAGGTGGAAATGCGTTCGGGCCTGCGTCCTTTGGAGGAATTTTCACCGGCGGCTTCTGCCCTGACGGCGGTTGTGGAACGATCTATCAAATGGACCGCGATGGAAAGTTCTCCGTGGTCTATAGCTTCTCGGGTGCACCGGATGGTCAACAGCCGTTCTCTTCGTTGTTGAAAGCTGCGAACGGCTCGATGTATGGCACAACGGAATTGGGCGGAACGCTCGATTGCCCCTTTAACTCTGCGGGTTGCGGGACGGTGTACCAAGTGGATGCAAGCGGCTCGGAAAAAGTGATGTATAGCTTTCTGGGTCCGGATAACAATTCCGATGGCGCGAACCCGTTCTCTGCCGTCGTGCAAGATGCGGCGGGCAATCTTTATGGAAGTACAGTTTTTGGCGGGACGATCAACAACGATTTGTGCTCCCCAGACGCGGGTTGCGGAACGATTTTCGAGTTGACCCCAAATAGCAACGGCAGCTGGAAGGAACAGGTGCTCTATCGCTTTCAGGGCGGTGTTGACGGGAGTTATCCAGCGATTAGTTTCTTCAATGCTTCAGATGGAAGCATTTATGGCACGACACCCAATGGGGGAAATATTTCATGTGGCGCAGGAGGATGCGGCACAATCTTCAAGCTTTCGCAATCAAATGGCCAATGGGTTAAGACAGTGCTTTACCAATTTAGCGGCAGCGATGGAGATGAACCCATCAGTCCGCTCGAGCATGACAGCGCGGGTAATCTTTACGGCGCGACAGCAAATGGTGGAAATTGCACATATTACAAGCTGGGTTGCGGAGTCGTGTTTCGTTTAAGCCGAACAGGAAAGGAAACTGTTCTACGTGAATTCTCCGGCAATGACGGGCTTTTTCCCGCCGGCAGTGTATTGCTGGATGAAACCGCAGGCGCGCTTTATGGGACTACCACACAAGGCGGCGACATCGCGAATTGCAGTCTCGCGCATTACTACACCGGTTGCGGGGTCGTGTACGAGATTAAGAAGTAGAGCCATCGCTCCCACAGGACGCGGTTATGTCAGCCGCGGCACTCCTTTGCCCCATGTTTCCGGAGGCGCCAGTTCGCGTCTAACTGGGGGCGAAGTCATATCGCGCTCGTCGGAAGTGAAGATGCGGGATCCCTGCGAGATTATATAGTCGGCAGTCCTTGCAGCCAGCGCCTGGATGGTAAGCCCTGGATTGGCAGAGCCCTGAGTAGGCAAGATGCTGCCATCGCACAGAAAAAGATTGGCGATGTCATGGGTACGGCCGAACCTATCTACTACGGAAGATCTGGGATCTGATCCCATGCGCGCAGCGCCCACAAGGTGTGCGTAACGTGCTTCCTGCACGACCTCGGTTGCACCCGCGGCGGCCATGACCTCCATCGTTTTGTCTTTTGCAAACTTGATCAGGTTCTTGTCGTTCTCGTGCAGGTTGAAACTGACATGCGCGACAGGCAGGCCGAAGCGATCTTTTTCTTGTGCGAGCGTCACGCGATTGTCCTCCCAGGGCAGAATCTCGCCGAGAAGACCGAAGGTGGCCCAGTGGTTGTAATCCATCATTTCGCGACGCAAACCCCATCCCCATGCCTTTTTTGCGGCAAGCATCTGCTTGCCGAAGGCAATGGGAAGAGGTCCGACAGTTTGAATGGCGAAGCCGCGGGCGAAGTCGCGCTTAGGATTAGTCTCGTAAAATTCTTCGGTCATGGCGTGTGCCGGAGGCGCTTTATACATCCGTACCGGCTGCTCAAAACGGCCCAAGACCACGTTTCCCGCCTGAGCCATCAGATATCGTCCAACCGTGCCGCTGGAGTTGGCGAGACCGTTCTCGAAGCCTGGGCAAGCGGAGTTGAATAATAATCTCGGCGTCTCGATCGCATAACCGCAAACAATCACCGCTTTCGATTTCTGAAAATGCGCCGCGCCCTCGTTGTCAAAGTAATGCACGCCGGTAACGCGTCTCACTTTGCCCAGTTCTACACGGGAGACCATGCACCGGTCGCGAACCTCCGCTCCCTTTTTCAACGCGTCGGGAACATGTGTAACCAAGGTGCTGGCCTTCGCACCGACCTTGCAGCCTTGAATGCAAAATCCGCGGTAGATGCAGTGAGGACGGTCACCATGGGAACCGGAAAGAATGGCGACGGGCCCGCCAATCGACACCGGAATGTTGAGCGCGGTACAACCGCGAATGAGCGCGTTGCCGACGCCGCCCATAGGATGAGGGCCATAGGCGTACCCATGAGGGTGCCCCCAGGGATAGTAAGCCGGCCCGGCAACAGGCATTTCTAATTCCAGCTGTTCGTAGTACGGAAGGATATCCTTATACGTAATAGGCCAATCGACGCCCACTCCGTCGCGAGTATAAATTTCGAAGTCGGAAGGATGAAGGCGCGGAGTAAAGGCAGCCCAGTGGACGGAGCCTCCCCCTACGCCCTTGCCGCAATTGTTCGCGCCCAGCGCCAAGGGATCGGTGCCCCCCGTGACGCGCGGATCTTCCCAATACAGCTGGTGCGATCCCGCTTCATCGCTCACCCAGTCGCGCTCAGTATCCCAGAAGGGGCCAGCTTCGAGTCCGACGACATTGAAGCCGGCCCGGGCCAGCCGTTGCAGAAGCACTCCGCCGGCTGCTCCGACTCCAACAATAACGAAGTCGACCTCATCGTTCTCCTCGAACTTCCGCATCGGCCCATGCAGATACTGTAACGAGCCCAGCATGTGCCTGCCGTTGTTCGGCGGCCCAAACCCTCCCAGGATTGGTTCCTTCCGGTTCATCATTGCTTCAGTACTTATGCTGGTCGGCTTCGGTATGGTGATGCGCGGTCGATTCCACTTCATCGGATAGCGCATCCTCGGGTGCGAGCCAGTCGTATCGCTTCTCCTCGACCTCCCACGGTTCCGGTTCGCCGCGCTCTAAGCGGGTATAAGCACGGGGATAAGCTGGACCTCCAAATCCAATTTCGTCCCACGCCCAAGGATGGGCGTAGTAGGCGTCGATCGCGTCGCCCATGATCAACTGCCAAAAGCGATGCACCGGCATGGCTTGCCAGATGTTCGCTGCGGCCTCCGGCTTGCCATCATGAATTGCTTTGAGGACCGTATCCTGTTCTCGGTACGGCAGCGCCAAAAAACAGGCACCGTAGCGATGTTCAGCCTCTTTATTAATAGCCTCGTGCCCGAGGCGGTAAGCTTCGCGATCCTGCGGCATGTTTTCGAAGCGATATCCCGCGGTCTGATTGACGAACAGCCGATAGTCAAGCGGACCCACAATAGGAATCTGGCGGTCAGGGGATCGGTCTGTTTGCGGAATCAGATGCGCAAAAACCGCCGTCCAGAAATTCCATTCTTCTGCAGAGAAGAACTGCGATGCTAACGTTGAATCCAGGCGATCAGTGACGACCCGGCGGGTCGCATCATCCCAGAACGCGCTTTGAGAGACAGTGCTGAAGCCCGGATAATAGCCGGGCGTGCTGCAAGGCTCGATGGGTACGCCGTTGAGGTCGCGACGCAGTAAAGCTGAATCGACACTGGCAATCGTTTTCTTCATGGGTGCATTCATGTGCGCTTCCTTCTCAGCAAGCTCGCCAGTAGGCCGAGCATTCCCGCCGCGCCAAATAAAAGCGGGGCGAAGATCGGCGGGCCATACATGACGTTGTAGAGAAGATGCTTTCCACCACCGGGCCGTCGAAACACGCCGCGGCCGTGATAGTAGAATCCGACGGCTGCGTCCGCCGAAGCCAGCGCTGACAGCGCTGGCAACGCGGTCGTAGCAAGCCGGCGGCTCTTTACCGAACCAAAAGCTGCTGCAGCCAGAGCGGGGGCAAGAAGAATCGGCGTCCACTGTGCCCAGTAGCGGAAATTATTTTTGTAGTGCGAATAGAATGCCTCGAAGCCACTGAGTAGCGCACTCACTCCGGTAACGATGGCCACCTGCCGCTGAAAGCGCCCCTCGCGAATATCCTGTTCCGCGGCAAGCAATTCTCGGCCTTCTTTCGCCGGCAATAGTCTGGCCAGCAACATCTCTCGCCCCAAAGCTGTACCCCGCGAAGCTTCTTCTCTTTGAAGAAACGAAGCGATGAGCCCGAGGTAAGCGCTTGTGCCAAACAGCAGCGGTGCGAAAACCGGCGGTCCCATAATTATGTTGCTCATGGGAAGCCGCCACCCTCCAGGCTTGCGCCCGATACCGCGCAAGTGAAAGTAAAACCCCATCGCGCAATCTACCAATGTTAAGGCCGAAATCCAGCGAAGTATGGTTTTGGCCGCGCGGCTGCTGAAGAAACCGGCAAGGCCCGCGACGGCCAACAAGACACTCATGAGAACGGGCGTGTACATCACGCGCTGGCTGTAGCTGCCGCGATAGTGCTCGTAGGCGACTTCGAGACCACTAATCCCGCTGGTCACCGCAGTCAACAGAGCAAGACTCCGCTGGAAACGTCCCTCTCTGATTTGATGTGCGAGGGTCTGCAAATCGCGGGCTGGATGTCCACCAAACATTGCGGATTGCTTCGGCATTCGCGTCAGATAACCTCGCGAACTTCGTCCAAAGCGATCGTCTTAAGAATCTTTATCGCGTCCTTCTGTCCGCGCAGCAACGATTTGGCAAAATGAATGGCCTGTTCCGTTGTCGCTCTCCCCGGCATGGGTGGCTCGTTCGGATCAACGACCGCCTGCACCACGGAGGGACCTTTATGACTAAGGGCTTCGCGAAGAATCGATTCAGCTTCTTCGGGATGTTCGATGGTGAAACCCCGAGCTCCGCAGGCTTCCGCGACCCTGGCGAAGTCGATCGGTTGCAACTCCACTCCATATTCGGGATTGCCCTCAAGAATCATTTGCTCCCATTTGATTTGTCCCAGCACATTGTTCTTGATCACGATGACGGTCACTTGCAGGTTGTACTTGACCAGCGTGGCGAGCTCCCCCATGAGCATCGTCAAACCACCATCGCCAACTACGCAAACCACCTGCCGCCCAGGATAAGCGATGGCAGCGCCGATGCTATAGGGAAGTCCATTGGCCATCGTCGCCAGTGATCCGGAGAGTGAGAACTGCATGGTCCCTCTCATCTCTATGTAGCGGGCCGTCCAGGTGGCAATGGTTCCGCTGTCGGCAGAGACAATAGCGTCATCCTTCAATAATTTATTGAGAGAGAGTGTGACTACTTGCGGCTTCATGGGCATATCTTTCCGGGTGCCGCGCTCCTCCATGAGGTCATTCCAATCCTTCATGCGACCCTGAGCCTTCTCCAGAAAGTCATGCTTTTTCCGTTGCAGCAGAGGCAGAAGTGCACAGAGAATCGTCTTGGCGTCGCCGACCAAACCTAGATCCACTGGATGGCGCAGTCCAACGCGGCTGGGATCAATTTCGATCTGCACACATTTAGCATGGCCAGGTTTTGGCAAAAATTCCATATATGGGTAGCTGGTGCCAATCATGATCAAGGTGTCGCAATCATTCATGGCATCCACAGAAGGAGCGGTGCCGAGAAGACCGAGTCCGCCTGTTGTGTAGGGACTACGGTCAGGCAAGACAGCCTTCCCCAAAAGCGCCTTCACCACCGGGCCGCCCACAATTGCGGCAAGCTGAGTCACTTCCTCTCGCGCCCCGAGCGCGCCCCGTCCCACAAATATTGTGACCTTAGATCCTGAGTTGATGATGTCGGCAGCCTGCTGCAAGAGCGAGGCCGCCGGCCTGGCTGTCGAAGGGACGCTCCAATCACTGCTGTGGTGCGCGACATTAGCATTGCTCCGGTGCTTATCGGAAACTTGCCATTCCTGAATATCTTTAGGGATGCAGATGTGAGAAACGCCATGACGTGCGTAAGCGGTACGAATTGCCATGTCGACCACGTTCACCGCGTGGGCCGGGCCCATAACGCGTTCATTGAAGACAGAGACGTCCATGTAAAGCTTATCGAGATCGACATCCTGCTGGTAGTCCATCCCAATCAGATCGTGAAAAGTGTGTCCGGTGATCGCGAGCACTGGCTGAAGGTCGCATTTCGCGTCGTACAGACCGTTGAGAAGATGTATGCCGCCGGGTCCAGAAGTTGCACAGCACACGCCTACGCGTCCCGTATATTTCGCATAACCGACGGCCGCAAACGCCGCGGCCTCCTCGTGCCGCACCTGGATGAATCTCAACTTGTCTCTATGAGTTCGGAGCGCCTCGAAAAAACCATCGACTCCATCGCCAGGGAAACCGAAAATCGTGTCCACTCCCCATTCAATCAAACGCTCAACGATAAGATCGGAAACCTGCTTCGCCATAAACTGTCCTTTCGTGCTGCATTAAGCGGTCTATGTTTTCAGTGCGGCCAACTTATCGATCCATAGGTCAAATTCGGTAAGTCGCAGCATCTTTATCCTTTAATTCCAGACCATGTCCTGCCCGGGTTAAGTCCGGTTTCATAATTCCGTTTTGCGGTTCGCAGAAGCCATCAAAAAACATCCTTTCAATACGTGCATGATCGTGAAAAAACTCCATGTGAATCGCTCGCGGCACTGCGCAACAAACATGCAGATGCATACTGGGCCCGCAATGCGAGGAAAGCGGTAGATTTGCCGCCCAGCAAAGCGCGGCAACATCTAGAAAGCCGCTTATGCCGCCGCAGCGAGTTGCGTCCGCCTGCAAAATAGTCACGGCTCCTGCGTCGATCATGCGGCGGAAATACCAGGCACTGTAGCCATACTCACCGCCGGCGACGTCCATTCCGATGGGAGCACGGGCGCGCACTTCGCTAAGTCCAGCGAGATTGTCGGAGCTAACCGGCTCTTCCAGCCATCTCACTTTTTGCTCGGCGAACCTATTCGCCAGACGAAGAGCTTGCATGGCCGTATACGCCCCATTGGCGTCCACAAAAAGGTCGCAATTTTCGCCGATAGCGTTGCGCGCGACCTCAACCCGTCGCGGATCATCTTGCGGGTCGCTTCCCACCTTCATCTTCACCATGAGGAAGCCCTGTTGCGCCCATCCGCCCAGCTGACGTTGCAATTGCGAATCATTGTAGGAAGTAAATCCGCCGCTTCCATACACTGGAATTCCGTCGCGCACCATTCCGAATAGACTGACCAACGGCAAATCGAGCAGGCGCGCCCGCAGGTCCCACATCGCATTGTCGATCGCAGCCGCCGCCATTCTGGTCATACCGGTTTCTCCCAGATTGCGCACGTGACGATATATATCCTGAAGGATCGCCGCATGCGAAAAGACGTCGCGGCCTGCGACGACTTTTTGCAACAGCGTGTACGCCAGCTTCGCCGTTGCCTCATCCGCATACGTGTAGCCGAGACCGGTCGTACCTCCTGCCTCAAGATGGACCAACACCATGGTCGTACTGTCCCACGCGTATGTGCCGTCCGCCTCAGGCGCATCGGTGGGCACCTTGAATACCTTCACCTTGCTTCCCGTGATTTTTGCCCTCTCTTTATCAAACAAAGCCAGCCTCAGAAATTAGTCATGATGGTCGCGCCTGTGGAAGTCACCGCCACTAGATCACAGTGCCGCATGCCGCCATAGCCGTCGAAGTACGCCGCCGGTTCCACGTTGAAAGTCATTCCTACCTCAAGCACATCCTTTGATTTCGGATGAATCCTCGGTAGCGCATTGGCATTTGCCGCCGCAAAACCAACGCCATGACCGGTGGCATGTTTAAAGGCATCGCCAAAGCCATGCGCGCTCATGACATCTCTCGCGGCTCGATCCACATCACATGCAGCTATGCCCGGACGAATCGCCCCTAGCGCTTCTTTTTTCGCGTCGGCAATCGCGGAACGCATCGCGTCATGTCGAGGCGAAGTCGCACCCACTGTGTAGGTGCGCGTGATGTCCGTCCAATAACCGTCAGCACACGTGTTGGCGTGGATCATCACCAGATCGCCGGCCTCAATTTTGCGTTGCCGCGTGCATGCGTAGGCGGCAGCGGCCTTAGCGGAGTTCGGACCAGACATGCAAAAAAAGAAGCCGTAACTACGTTCGACCTCTTGAGCTGTCGGCGAAGCTTGGAAAGCGGCTTGTATAGCAGCCGCAATTTCAGCCTCGCGCCTTCCCACTTGTATGATTTCGGACGCGTGCTCAAATCCCGCAGCCGCGATCACCGAGGCCCGTTCTATAGCTTTTAGTTCCTTCTGAGACTTGCAGCCTTCCATCTGCTTGAGGTCATTGTCGCAACTTCTGTAATTCGCCTTTGGCAGCAATCGCTGCAACAGACCGAGCAGAGAAGATCCAAAGTGATAGGACGACGCGTAGCTAGCGGCTTGCATCCCCTCGCCAAATTGAAGGCTGATCGTTGCGTTGCGTAACCCGAGTTGCCTAGTCACCCGCCCCAGTGGGTCCGCGATCGCATCAATGGTAGCGGTAAGAGCGGCCGAGCTTCCCGGCTGATAAGGAATTAACGATGCGTCCGAAGTTCGCTGCGCAAGTTCTACTTCATCCTCGGGCAGAACCACATGGACTCCACCTTCTTTGGTGAAGACAACAACACTTGCTCCCATCACCGGCCAGTATCCGGTCAGCAGCAGGACGGCGCTGGCAGAATGGCAAATCATCGCGTCCAGATGGGACTCCGCTAAGACCTCGGCTACTCGGTTTTTTCTCTCGGTATCAATCACATAAATCAGTAGGCAAGATTCTAGGCGGGAGCCTTGCCGTTGGAAAAAGCGTAGCGCTGAGAATCCATAAAAGAAAGTTCGGTACGCGCAACAGTTTTCATGAGCGTTCAGATGTCAACCACTTCTAGCGATAAACTTTGAATGCTCTGCTATGATTCCGCCAAACCGACTGGGGTTTCCCGTTAGTTGGGTGTTTTTCGCTACTCGAAGAACGTCATTGCGCCGCTGGCGGTTCGACCTGCGAAGGCGTGTAAAACAACCTTCTGGTTCCACGAACCATCGTAACTGCTGTGTTCGTTGCAGTTGCCCATGCTCTTCTGGCGAATTCGTCGGAGTTGGCTCAGCGGTTCAGCTTCGACGTTGCGCAACTTCATGATTCACAAGAGAGCCTCGTGCCCGCCGCATGATGAAAGCCTCGACAATCGCCGGCTGCGCTCTAATCGGCGATCTCCATACTGCCGGATTAATCAGCGGGGACGGTTCATTGACCTGGCTCTGCTGGCCAGACTTTGATTCTGAAGCTTGCTTTGCGAGTCTGCTGGGCACCGAGGCAAATGGTTTCTGGTCGCTTTCTCCGAGGGTGATCGGTAACGTTGAACAGCGATATCTGCCGGGGACTTTAATCCTCCAGACCACGTACAGCGAATCCACGGGCGCTGTTGCATCTGTCACCGATTTCATGACCATCCGCGAAAGACATTCCTGTTTGGTGCGGATCGCGCGCGGGATTAAGGGGCGTAGTCGCATGGCCACTATTTTTTCCCCACGCTTCGACTACGGAACTGTAGATCCACGAATAACAGCAGAAAGCAAGGGCCCTTGGAGCGTGATTTCAGGGCCGCACCGCCTCACGTTGCGAACCAATGTCCACTTAAGCTGTGACAAAGATATCCTGGCGGGAGATTGGTCATTGGAAGCTGGCGAGATCTGTCACTTCACATTGCAATACAGCAATTCTTATTCCGACAAACCCCCGAGACCGGTTCATGCTGAACGCGCATTAGAAAAGACTGCCGGATTCTGGAAGCGATGGGGTGCGCGTAACCGACATCGCGGTCCCCATCGAGAGCGAGTGGAACGGTCTTTGATAACGCTAAAAGCCCTTACCTACGCCCCCTCCGGGGGATTCGTTGCGGCGCCGACAACATCGCTTCCAGAGAAAATCGGAGGGACCCGAAACTGGGATTATCGCTATTGCTGGCTGCGAGACGCAACCTTCAACTTGCAGGGCCTGCTCGAATGTGGCTTCACAAAAGAGGCTCAAGCCTGGCTCGGCTGGTTGAATCGTTCGCTGATGGGAAACCCTAGCCAGCTCAGGACCATGTACGGTATCAGCGGGAAACGCGAGCACGGCGGATGGGTAGCGGATTGGCTGCCCGGCTATGCCAAGTCTCCGCCCGTTCGTATCGGCAATAAGGCGTCTTCGCAATTTCAGCTCGATAGCTATGGCGAGGTGCTGGATTGCCTTTATCGCTCCCGCCGCCACAATCTGTACCCAAACGAAGACAAGAGCGGCGCGGCAATTGAACTGCCCCTACTTGGACATCTTGAGAAAATCTGGAACGCGCCAGACCAAGGCTTATGGGAGTTTCGCAGCGGCCCTCTGCAATTCACGCATTCGAAAGTGATGGCGTGGGTGGCGTTTGATCGCGGAATCCGCATGGTCGAGGAGTTTCGAATAAAAGGGCCGATTGATCGTTGGCGCAAGGTACGCAGCAGAATTCACGCGGAAGTCTGCGCGAAAGGCTTTGATAAGAGAATGAATCACTTCACGCAGGTTTACGGAAGAAAAGATCTCGACGCAAGTCTTCTGCTGATGCCGATCGTCGGTTTTCTTCCCATCGATGACGAACGTGTTGCCGGAACCGTCCACGCCGTTGAAAAGCATTTAATGCGCGATGGTTTCTTGTTGCGGTACGACACAAGGAAAGTCGACGACGGCCTACTGGCGGGGGAAGGGGCATTTCTAGCCTGCAACTTTTGGTTGATTGATGTTTACCTCCTGCAAGGCCGGGATCAAGAGGCCAAAAGTTTCTTCGAGCGACTGCTCTCGATTTGCAATCGCGTAGGTCTGCTATCGGAAGAGTACGATCACAAGCACGGTTTGGTTGGAAATTTCCCCCAGGCCTTTTCGCATATCGGCCTTATCAATGCGGCACTTAGTCTGGAGGCGGGTACTTCGCTCCGCCGACACGCCCTGGAGAATTGTGTGAAGAAGGGAGAACGAACCAGCCGATAACCGCATCAAAGGGGAGACGAAGAAGAGGTCATGCATTTAAGGGGAATTCCGTTGAGGGGTTATCTGTGAAAAACGAAGTTGTGGTAGTCACAGGCGCATCCGCCGGATTAGGTCGCGCCATCGCTCGTCACTTCGGTAGCCATGGAGCAAGGGTCGGGTTGCTGGCAAGAGGAGTCGATGGTCTTGAGGGCGCCAAGCGGGAGATTGAATCCAGCGGTGGCAAGGCTTTAATACTGCCCACCGACGTAGCGGATCCTGATGCCATCGAACGAGCCGCTGCGGCCGTTGTCAGCGAGTTCGGCGCCATCAATATTTGGGTGAATAACGCGATGGCTTCAGTGTTCTCTCCTGTAAAGGAAATGGAGCCGAAAGAATACAAACGCGTTACAGAGGTAACCTATCTCGGCGTTGTTTACGGAACGCTGTGTGCTCTAAAGCGCATGTTGCCTCGCGATGAAGGAACCATTGTGCAGGTTGGTTCAGCGTTGGCCTATCGCAGCATACCGCTGCAATCCGCTTACTGCGCGGCAAAACATGCAATAGCCGGATTTACCGACTCGCTGCGCTGCGAACTTATTCATGACCGGAGCAACATTCGGCTCACTATGGTGCAGATGCCGGCTTTGAATACGCCGCAATTCGGATGGGTCAAGAGCCGCCTCAAACACAAAGCACAACCGGTTCCTCCTATCTTTGAACCAGAAGTGGGCGCCAAGGCTGTTTACTGGGCTGCCCATCATGATCGCCGGGAAGTTTACGTCGGTTCGCCGACTGTAGCGGCCATTGTCGGGAACAAGATTGCCCCCGGTCTTCTGGACTACTATCTGGCACGCACCGGGTTCAAGTCACAGCAGACTGACGAAGCTGAAGATCCCAATCGGCCAAACAATCTCTGGTCGCCGGTTCCAGGCGATCATGGGGCTCGGGGAACTTTTACCAATGGAGCACACGAAAAAAGCTATGAGCTTGAGGCATCGCTAAATCGACCGTGGATCGCAGCTGCAATTGGCGGCATTATCGCCGCCAGCGGATATTACTTCGCGTCGCGCTCACGAAAACTTCATCCCCAGAAAAGCAGCGAATCAGAGCGTGCCCATCGACGGGCAGCGTAAGGCAAGAGGCACCTGCTTGAACAAGGACCTTACGGTCGAGGATCTGGAACCCAGGGGACTACGGGATCGCATGGAATGACAATTTACCCGTCAATGTACCGATAAGAGTATCAGCCGTGACGAAACCACGATGGCTCTGTAGAAATGTTCGTCCGTGGCATAGAAACAAAGGGAAGGCTCCCGCCGCCGCCGTCGGTTGAGTCAAAAACCACGAATGTTGCGACGGTTTGGGCCGCGGGAGCAGCGGCCATCGCAGCCGGCGTGAATAGGGATTTCCTTGTAGGGGTACTGTTCGATGCCATGAACGTCCCGATCCCTAATCTTGCGCTAGGTAGCGGATTTTGCGATTATTCCCGTTGCGGCCTGCCCATAACCTCCGCAGTTCGACGACTCTACGCGGCGCGACGAGTTTTACGGCCCGTGGCTTTGGTGCCCACTTTGTTTCTTGCTTCTTTCTTGCTAACATCTTGGTTGCTTGCTTCCCCGTTTGTTTCGCTCCCGCTAATCGCTTCTTGATTGATGGTTTGTGCTAGTTCTGTCAGTTTTTGATCGGTTTCTTTTTCTTCCTCCAGAGTCTGCTCGAGTAGCTCGACATGCTCAGATTCCCCGAGCAGTTTGGCGAATTCGATAAGTGTGCCGTAGGCGGCAATTTCATAATGCTCGACTCGTTGGGCCGCGCTGATCAGGGCTGCATCCATAACGGATTCTTCATAATCTTCGGTGCTAACGTCATCGCCTTCCTCGACGATTCCCTGCATGCCTTTACACTTCTTTCCCTTCGGATTATCGTCCAAAGATTGGAAAATCTCCTCGATTCTCTGCACATGCTCGCGCGTTTGCTCGAGATGCTGTTCAAAGCCCCGTCGTAATTCCGTGGAAGAGGCGGCTTTCGCCATTTTTGGCAAAGCTTTCACGAGTTGATTTTCGGCATTGAATGCATCTTTGAGTTCGTCAATGTAAAGCTGCTTTAATCCAGTGTTTTTCATAAGTATCCCCTTTGATTTAGTTAAGTCGAATGTCGTATTGCAAGACTCCAATGCAATCGAAGAAAACTGCTAGACGGCCTTTCGCAATGGCGGCGCCTGGGTCTCTTCGCGAGTGGATGAAATATCGCGTGCGCCCGTTTGCTTGAGAACCTCTTTCGCTTTATCGCGTTTGGCGGAAGTGTCTGTGTGAACCGAGATCAGGATGCCGCCATCTTTCACAAAGCCTTCATAGCGCTTGGCCTCGTATTCGGGAATGCCCATTCCAATTAACCCTCCAGCAATGCCGGCCACAGTGCCCCCGATGCCGCTGCCAGCGAGCATCGCTAAGATTGGGCCGGCGGCAATGAGAGGGCCGACGCCGGGGATGGCGATTGCTCCCACGCCGGCTAGCCATCCTAATGCGCCGCCAACAACAATGCCCGAAGTAGCTCCGGTAGCCGCTCCTTCTGGAGCTTTAGTTGATTTTTCATGGGCGAGATTTTGACTCTCTGAATGATCGGGAAAGAGGACCGAAACACTTTGATTAGAAAACCCGGCGGCTTTGAGTTCGTCGATTGCCGCGTATACGTCCTGACGAGTGGGATAGATTCCGAATACCGCTATGTTTTTCATAATGGCCTCGATAACAGTTAGGAACTGTTGCTACTGTTTAACCGATATTTGATTTGTGACTTTGCCGGCTCCCGCGACCTCTTCCGCTTTGGCTTCGATCGCGTCACGTTCTTCGGTTGTTCTTACCGGACCCTTTAAAGTGACTTCGCCATTTTGGGTAATGATCTTCACATTGTGCGCATATGTGGAAAGGTTCTTATCGTGCATCAGCGCTTGCCGAATAGCGCGAGTGGTTTGAACATCACCCGAATTGTTTTTTTGCTGATCGGCGGTCGTGGGAACTTTTGCCTTTTGGTCCGACAAATTTGACTGGGTATTGTCGGGCGCGGATTGTTGAGCGTTCGCCAGATAAATGCAAGAACTTCCGAATAATATAGCCACCGTCGCTAATTTTGCGATTCGCATTGGGCACTCCTTTGAATGATGTTGCCTCTGGGTGATCTTCTTTAAGGCTAGAAAATTCGAAGGAATTGCGCCATCCGGTCAAATCATCAAATTTGAATCGCAATCACTTGAGATCACGTGCATTCATTGCGAAACGGAGCTTCGTTCTTTCAAACGCTATTCAGTCGCGTGCAATTTTCTGCCTTTGTTTGTTTTGTTTTGCTGCATCTCGAAGTTTTGTTTGTTTTGACTTTGTGGAAAGAAGCACTTTGGCGTGCTCGAGAACCCGTCGTCGCTCTGCGGTCAATGATTTGCCAGCGCGATTTATGAAATAGTTAAGCATCCGCATGCCCGACGAAGATCCCTTGGGCGACACTTTTTTCGAGGCTAGACTGTTGGCGATGGTGGCGGCGCCACGGGTAAACAGACCTTTTTGGGGATGCGTCGAGTCAGTCGTGACTCGGGCCACCCAGCGTTTGGACGCGTTCTTTTTCTTGTTCTTGGTCTTCATATTGCTTTTGCGATTGCCATTTTTATGGATGTAACGTCGCTTTTTGGGGACGGTCGCTTCGGGACGGGCACGCCTTACTGCTGGATAAAACCACCGCCAATTTGTTTTTACTTCACGCTGATAGTTTCAGAATCGCAAAACAGGACCGACCGTGACTTTGAAATTATTCCTTCCGCCATTGTCAAAATAGATTTCATCTCCCACTTCGAGACGCAACCCAAGAGGTCCAAAAAATCCTTCCACGCCGCCGCCGGGATACAAGGCAAACCGAGTGTTACCGGTTGTGATCGCTCCGATCCCGCTGGTGAATCCTGCGACCGGTTGTTGGTTGGTGGCGTCGAAATTGATGAAGCCGACCTTGCCGGTCACAAAGGCGCGGATGGGGCCGGATGTTTGAAATTTAGGACCGAAGAGTGCGGTGATTGGGCGCAGATCTGTGGAGACGAATTTGGTGGTTACGCCATCATCAAAGGTTGACGTGAAGTTACGCCTAAAGTCGTATGACATTTCGGCCTCGATTTGGATGTTAGGGTGGACATTGAAGCCAACGCGCCCACCTACCCCTACAAAATTGATGGGGGGATTTGCTTCATCCAGGCGCACGTAGTCCGCAAACACGCCGACGTTGACATGTTCGGAATCCTGGGCGAACAAATGAATACAGCTCGCGCAACCAATGATATATAGAAAAACGACAAATGTGAGCTTTCTGACCACTGGAATTGCCCTCCTTGGAGCTTTCTCATAAATTTCTTACCTAGAAAAACCGGGCATTAGGATGGATGGGATAAGAAATGTGTTACCGGCTTAGCATGCCTCTACAGAAAAAATGTTGGGTTTTTCCGTGGAATCCCTGATCCAATATTTATTGAAAAAAAGTGGGTTCGAATTTGAAGAAAACGAAGATCGCGACATCGGCCTGCAATTCGGTGAATATTCGCGCAAACCGGAGGCAATTGAGAAAGTCCCCCATTACATCGCGCTATGAGTTTTTCTACGCAACACTAAACGCTGGACGGGGACGAACCTAGAGCCTTTCGGCTTACCGCATCAAGCCGATTGATTGGTTCCGATGATGAGCGTCGGTGGCACGGCGTCAGGGACCGTTCATCGGGGTTGGCGTCACCTGAAAGGGAAATTGGATAGCAGTGATCATGCGCTTCTTGAGACGGTTGAGGCGGAAGAAAACGCAGCGGAAGATGCCTACGCCGATGCATTGTCGGGAGAAAGTCTTTCGGAAAGGATCCGCGCGATTCTGATTACGCAACAAACTTAAATTCAAGAATCACATAATCAAATCCAAGCATTCCTAAGTCGCAAGGCTCCATAAAGTGAGGGTCTAGCGAGATAGGTGTCATTTCGATCGAGAAGCGTATAACAAAAAAGCCACCCAAAATGGGCGGCTTTGGATTTGCAAAATACTAAGCCGCTGAAGAGCGGACTGATTCTTCCGATTTTTGATGCCTCAGCGATCACCCAAAACCGGCCACTGAGTATCACCTGAAAACCGGCCAACGAAAGTAGCGTCCGGGACATTGATTCCCGCGGAGGCTTGTAGGCTCCGTGGGCATGGCCAATGTCTTGAACGAAGAGAAGAAACAACAAGTCTTAGCTCTGGGACGGCTGGGCTGGTCGCTGCGGCGCATCCAGCAAGCGACCCACGTCCGTCGCGAAACCGCCAGCACCTACCTGAAAGCGGCGGGGATTGCAGTGCGTCCGCCCAGTGGCTGGGGACGGCACGAACCAAAACCGGCCAACGAAGTGATCACCGACTTTGGTGCGGCAAAACCGGCCATTCCGGTGCGTCCCGATCCCCTCGACCCCAACATCAACACCAATCCCAACCCCAACCCCAACCCCGAAAACCTTCCTACGAAGGGAAAAGCAAAAGCAACTTCAAAACCGGCCAACGAGGTGATCACCGACTCTACCGTGGTCACCGGACCGAGCGCCTGCGAGCCGTACCGAGAAGCCATCGACTTGGGAATCAACCGCGGCCGCAATGCGCGGGCCATCTGGCAGGACCTGGTCTGCGAGTACGGCTTCGCCAGCAGCTACCAAAGCGTACAACGCTTCGTGCGCAAGCGGCGGGGAACACAAACGCCCGAGGCCCGCGTCGTGATCGTCACCGCAGCTGGCCAGGAGGCGCAAGTCGATTACGGCACCGGTCCGATGGTGCGTGATCCCGAGAGCCGCAAGTATCGGCGCACCCGGCTGTTCGTGATGACGCTGGGCTGCAGTCGCAAGTCAGTTCGTCTGCTGACGTTCCGCTCCAGTTCGCGCATCTGGGCCGAGTTGCACGAACGATCCTTTCGCCGGCTGGGTGGCGCCACTCGCATCGTCGTGCTCGACAACCTACGCGAGGGCGTGCTCGTCCCCGACATTTACGATCCCGTTCTCAATCCCCTCTATCGCGATGTACTGGCGCACTACGGCGCGGTGGCCATGCCCTGCCGCATTCAAGATCCCGACCGCAAAGGTAAAGTCGAATCGGGCGTCGGTCACGCGCAGAAAACACCGCTGAAAGGTCTGCGCTTCGAGAGTCTGGACGAGGCTCAAGCCTACCTCGATCACTGGGAGCAACGCTGGGCCGACACGCGCATCCATGGCACCACCAAGCGACAGGTCGCCGCCATGTTTGCCGAAGAAAAACCCACGTTGCTGCCACTGCCACTGGAACCGTTTCGCTATTACCAGTACGGCGAGCGCATCGTGCATCTGGATGGCTGCGTCGAGGTCGAGGCCGCGTACTACGGGGCGCCGCCGGGCTGGATCGGGCGCGTGCTGCGCGTGCAATGGGATGAACTGTATGTTCGTCTGCTCGATCCTAAGACCGGCCAACTGCTGCGCGAACACGTGCGCCAGAAGCGCGGCTGGTATCGCATTAAAGAAGAGGACCACCCCAAGCGAACACCACTGCGCACTTCCCAACTGCTGTGGAGAGCCGGTCGCGCCGGAGCGCACATCGGTGCGCTCTGCGACGCCATCCACCGCCAGCAAGGCGAGGTCGGAGTGCGCCGCATCCTGGGCGTTCTCTCCTTGGCCAAGAAGTACGGCACCGCGGCGGTCGATGAAGCCTGCGCCGCTGCGCTGGAGATGGGAGTTCAGGAATACCGCTTCGTCCGCCGCTATCTGGAACGCTGCCCGCAAGCCCCACTCAGTTTGCAGCAAGTCGACCCCCTGATCCGCGAACTGGTGCAGTACCGCGACTTCATCAACTACAGAACCAAGGAGATAGAAGAATGAATCTGATCGAACTCGATCGTGCGCTCAAACAACTTCGCCTGGGCGGAATGGCTGCCGTGCTGGAGACCCGCCTGCGCCAGGCCCAAACCGAACCGCTCGCCCCCATCGATCTGCTCTCCTATCTGGTCTCCGACGAACTCGCGCGGCGGGGTGAGCGTTTGCTGGAGCGGCGCACCAAACAAGCGCAGTTCCGGGATTCGCAGAAGACTCTCGATAACTTCGACTTTGCTTTCAATAAGAAGATGAATCGCAGCCTGGTCTTCGATCTGGCCACCGGCGCATTCATCGCGCGCCACGAAGACGCCCTGTTTCTCGGACCACCCGGTACCGGCAAAAGTCATCTGGCTCAGGCCATCGGCCAAGCTGCCATCCAGCAGGGCTACCGCGTGCTCTACCGCGAGACCCACACCTTGCTCGACGAGTTGGCCGAAGCCACTCTGGACGGCACGCGCAAAGAGCGAATGGAGTTCCTGGTGACCGTACCCCTGCTCATCCTCGACGATCTCGGGATGCGCAAGCTGCCACTGACCGCTGCCGAAGAACTGCTGGAGATCATCATGCGACGGTATGAACGGGCCAGCACGGTGCTGACTTCGAATCGCCCTGTCGAAGACTGGGGAAAACTTCTGGGAGATGCAGCCGCCGTCAGCGCGATGCTCGACCGCCTGCTCCACCATGGGCATGTGCTCAAGTGTGGCCCGCGGAGCTGGCGCACCAAGATGGATGCGCCGGGACAATAAGCACTTAGCGCATGGTCCTAACTGGGTTTACTGGTAAAATCTCCCAGAAAAGAAAGACGTGCCGGAATCCCGAGTTACCGGCTTCCCTATATGAGCAAAAAGAAGATTGCAATGCTTGTAGTCGCTGTTTTGGGTTCAATGCTCATCGGGGCAGTTCTATTTGCTTATTACGACTTTACTCACAACTTCCGTTTCCCTTTCACTTCGGAGCAGGTCTCAGATGCTCAGATTGCTCTTAAGGGCGCACTGGGTGAGGCTATATTCAATGGCCAGCACGGCGAGGTTATTCCTGATGCGCAGCTAGAAGGCAAGACCGGTTTAGACGCGCTGCTTGCGCCCGCTCCTGGCAGTGGCAAGGGGGAAGGACTGATCAAGGCGTACCAAGAGAATCCACAGAAGTTCAAGCGTTACGCAGAAATGCTCGACACAGCGATGAACGCGAAGAAAGTTGGCGAGGTGCTGCTTCAGCAGACCGCTTCGCGTCCACCACGAACCAGCGAATCTCTTGCGATGGAGGCCAACTTGAAGGTTGATGCTTGGGGAAGCCCGTTCTGCATAATCCCTGTCGGTGCGAGAGTCGCAGTTGTCAGCGGCGGCCCAGCGCGGCTGTCCTGTGATGCCCTCCCATTGACTGCCGCCCAGATCGCCGGTTCCCACAGAAATATTTACGCCGGACCGTCTGGCATAGTCGTCGTAATCGCCGCGCCTCAGGATGCGGGGCACCCACTGCCGCCGCGAGCGACCCCAACCGGATCGTGAGTTGTGAGGTGAGCGATTGCCTCGGCGCAGAAGAAAGACCGCAAGACTGATCCCGAACGACGGCTTCTATCATGATCAGAACTTGCCTGAGCGGGGAGAGGCAGAGTACAACAGTTTAGTTCCGGCACCTTCCATTGGCCGGTTTTGAAGTGATAACCGTTGGCCGCTTTTGAAGTGATCACTGAGGATGGGCTTTTTTGGATTGCTCGTATGCATTGGTGGATTGCTCGTGGGCTTGTTGGGAGTGGTGCCTTCCGGATTGATGGTCGCCTTTAAAATGATGCTCCGCGGCGGTTCGATGGGATTTTGCAGCGTTCTCATGACGCTCTGCAGCTTTATTATGTTCGTCTATTGGCATTTGGGCACTCCTTTTTGAATTATGGCGCCCCAGGGCCAGTAGGATGCGCTCGACGGGTTGCGGTTGCCTGATTGCGGGCGGCACGATGATAAAGATTCGGTAGCTGCTATCCTGCGGCTTCCCCGTTGCCTAGAATCCAAGTCAATTCTGCAGTGTCTCGGATCGCCTTGGCCAAATCTTGAAGGAATAATGCCGCTTGCGCGCCATCGACGACACGGTGATCACTTGAGAGCGTAAGCGTCATCATCGGACGGACTTCTGCCTCTCCGTTTACTGCGACAACTCGATCCGCAATAGCGCCAACCGCAAGAATGGCGGCCTGGGGTGGGGTAATGATGGCGGTGAAGGCATCCACCTGATACATTCCCAGATTGCTGATGGTGAATGTTCCGCCGGTTATATCGGCCGGACGAAGTTTGTTTGTACGTGCGCGTTCTACCAAATCAACACGACGATTCGCGATGGTCGCGAGTTCTTCCCTATCAGAATTTGGAATTACAGCTGCAACCACTCCGCCCTCGACCGCAATCGCCAGAGCAATATTCACGTCAGCATTTGGACGGACACTATCGCCAATCCAGCTGGAGTTCATGCTGGGATGTTTTCGCAAGGTGCGAGAAACCAACGCAACAAGCAAGTCGGTGTGGCTGAGCTTCGCGCCATTCTTTTTTTCTATCTCGGTGCGCAACTTCTCGCGCGCTTTTATCAATGCACTGGCATCAACTTCGCGAACCAGGAAAAAGTGCGGGACGGTCGTCCAGGCTTGGGTAGTGCGCTCGGCCATGATCCGCGAAACGGCATTCTGGGAGGGAGAGGGCCGTCCTGCGGTTGCTACGACTTTGTCAATCAAGGCCTGTATATCCGAGGTCAGAATTTCGCCTTCATCGCCGCCGCCTCGTACATTTGCGAGATCAATACCGTGTTCTTTGGCGAGACGGCGGGCTTTGGGAGAAATGCGAAGATTCCCGGTTGCCATCGTAGAAACCGGAGCCGCGGCCTGAGTCGGCACCGAAGGTTTTATTTCTGCAATAGCATTCGAGGCCGAATTTTCCTTTGGAGGTGTTTCTCCCGATCCGAGCAGCCATGCAATCGTCTTGCCGACGCTGATTACATCGCCTTCTTTGGCGGTAATTCCCGCAAGTATGCCTTCGCCGAAAGCTTCGACTTCCAGCACTGCTTTGTCAGTTTCGACTTCAAAAAGAATATCGCTCTTGGCAACTTTGTCGCCTTCTTTTTTCCGCCAACTGACTAGCTTCCCAGTTTCCTGGCCCATTTCAAGCGCAGGCATGACAACGCTGATGGGCATGGTTACCGGCTTCCTACACGTTCTGTTTGTGCGCTTTCGGTAATCATTTCACGCACGTGTTGACTCGGCGAAGATTCGTTGTCGCGTGTCGT
This sequence comes from Terriglobia bacterium, assembly GCA_963702965.1. Classification (GTDB taxonomy): domain Bacteria; phylum Acidobacteriota; class Terriglobia; order Terriglobales; family Acidobacteriaceae; genus JAJPHW01. Next base: position 372,029 of record OY969776.1, on the reverse strand, counting down.
GGGCAATGGCCCATCGACGGTGAAGTAATGCGCACCGGCAACCATGAGTTTATCCGCCGGAAAGCGAGTGATGACTTCGTGGCCAGTAGGTGTGACAACAATTTCTTCTTCGATGCGTGCCGCGCTCCAGCCATCAGTCGAGGGCCAGAACGTTTCAAGGGCAAACACCATACCCGGTTTGATTTCGGTTTCATGCTCAAACGACACCAACCGGCTGATGACGGGCTTTTCCCAGATAGCCAGGCCGATGCCGTGACCATATTGCAGCGCGAAAGCGGCTTCTTCGTTCGGGAACCCGAAGTCGGTGGCCTTCGGCCAGACGGCGGCAATCTCCGCGGTCGTGCGGCCGGGCCGGACCAATTCAATGGCGGCGTCAAGGTAATCGCGGCAGCGTTTGTAGGCATCCACCATGTCGTGCGAGCCGTAGCCGATAGTGAAACAGCGGTAATAGCATGTGCGATAGCCCATGTAGGAATGCAGAATGTCGTAATAGACTGGATCGCCGGGGCGCAGAACGCGATCAGAGAAAACGTGAGGGTGCGGATTGCAGCGTTCGCCGGAGATTGCGTTTACTGCTTCTACATATTCTGAACCGAGATCGTAGAGCACCTTACTGACCAGCCCGACTGCTTCGTTTTCGCGCATACCCGGCTTCATCGCGCGATAGAGTTCGTCGTAGGCAGCATCCACCATCATCGCGGAGTGGGTGAGTAGAGAGATTTCGTCCTGCGTCTTGATGAGCCGCGCTTCGGACATTAATTGCTGCCCATCCACGACCTTGATGCCTTCCTTTTGTAACGCGAATAGAACCGGCAGCTCGATGATGTCTATGCCAACCGGCTCTTTGTGTAAACCGCGCATCTCGAGTTCGACCCGGATCTTTTTCGCAACGTCTTCGGCGCGGCCCATCTCCGGCGACATTGCGCCGCGGAGCATTGAAATTCCTGGACGCGAACGATCGCCCAACCACGGGCAATTTAGTTGATGATGTTTCGCCGCGGAACCAAAATCCCAAAGAATCGGTTCGTCGTTTTGAGGAAGTAAAGTGAACCGGTTAGCTTTGTCCTGCGCCCAGGTGCCGATGTGCGTGGCGGTCAGATAACGCACATTGTTCATATCGAAACAGAGCAACGAACCCATCTCCGACTTTGCCAGCAGCGATTTCGCGCGCGCCAAACGTTCGCGACGCAGTCGGTCAAAATCAACTCGCTGTTCCCAATCGACTGCCATCGAGCCATACGTTTTTATTGCCATGATGCACCTCTAAAATAATGAAGTGGCGCCCTGCCTTGGGGTCTTTCTCTACAAACTCTAGTGGCACAAGCTCTTTGCCGCTTCTGCGACCGATTTTTCCGTCGGCACCGTTGCATCCTCGAGCGGTGGCGAAAACGGGATGGGCACATGCATTGCTCCCATGCGCATCACAGGCTTATCGAGGTCATAAAAAGCACCGTGCGAAACAACCGATGCAATTTCCGCAGTCACCCCGTATCGGCCGTAGCCTTCATCGAGCACAATTGCCCGCGACGTTTTCTTCACCGAATCAATAAGCGTCTTTTCATCCAGTGGCCAGGTCGTGCGTGGGTCGACCACTTCTGCGCTGATGCCGGCTTCTTCCAGCAACTCGGCTGCGCCCAGCGCAACTTGCACCATGCTGCTCGTACCTATCAAAGTGATGTCATCCCCTCGACGTTTAATATCCGCGACTCCAAAGGGAATTGTGTACTCCTCAGATGGAACCGGCCCCTTAAGCTTGTGATGCATCATTTTGTCTTCGAAAAACACCACTGGATTGTCATCGCGAATTGCGGTTTTTAGCAATCCTTTGGCATCGTAGGGCGTCGACGGAAGAACAACTTTCAATCCCGGCACGTGACTGAACCATGCGTGGAGCGATTGTGAGTGTTGCGCCGCTGACCGCCGCGTTGCACCCAAGGTTGTTCGCATCACCATCGGCACTTTCCACTTTCCCCCAGACATGTAGTGAACTTTTGCGGCTTGGTTGACCATTTGATCCATGACTAGCGTGAGAAAATCGCCGAACATAATGTCGGCGATGGGACGCATGCCCGTCATCGCTGCGCCGACAGCGACACCGGTGAATCCTGCCTCAGAGATTGGCGTGTCGATAACACGATTTGTACCGAACTCCTCGACCAGACCCGAGAGAACTTTAAACGGTGTCCCTGCTTCCGCAACATCTTCGCCGAAAATGCAGACGGTCGAATCGCGGCGCATCTCTTCCGCTAGTGCTTCGCGTACCGCTTGCGCAAAGGTCAGTTCTCGCGTCGCAATCGCTTCAGGCATAAACGTCCTGCTCCACTTCATCGATGCTAGGGTAGGGCGCGGCCACTGCAAACTCCACAGCTGCCTTCATTTCACTGGCGACTTCAGATTGCACTTGTTCTAACGTCGCCTGATTCGCAATCGTTTCTGAAATCAAGTAATCGGTGAGTATCTTGATGGGATCGCGGACGCTCTTCCAGTGTTGCTCTTCTGTTTTTGCCCGATAATATTCGCGATTGATATCGCCGACATGATGGCCGGTGTATCGATAGGTATTGCATAGGAGGAATGCGGGCCCGTCACCCCTGCGCGCGCGGTCGACGAGTTTGCTCGCAGCGGCATAAACGGCACGGACATCCTGTCCATCCACTTTTTCAGCCTGCATTCCAAATGCGGCGGCGCGCTGCAAAATGTCGCCTGCCGTTGTTTCAGAAAAGTGCGTATATTCCGTGTAGAGATTGTTTTCACAAACGAAGATTATGGGCAACTTCCATAATTGAGCAAGATTGAATTCCTCATAGGCAATGCCCTGACCGAGCGCACCTTCCCCGAAGAAACAGACAGCAACGCGGCTGTTCTTCAAGTATTTAGAGGAAAATGCCGCTCCGGTCGCAATACCGATACTCCCTCCTACAATGGCGTTCGCACCCAAGTTTCCGGTCGCAGGATCGGCAATGTGCATAGATCCGCCCTTACCTTTGCAATACCCAGCGCGCTTGCCCAGCAACTCCGCGAACATCAGCTTCGGAGTTGCGCCTTTCGCCAAGCAATGCCCATGACCGCGATGTGTACTGGTGATGTAATCGTCGCCGTGCAGCGCCTCGCAAATCCCCACGGCAACCGCTTCTTCACCGATGTACAAGTGCGCAAGACCGGGCATAAGCGCGCGCGTGTAAAGCTCGTTTACGTTTTCCTCAAAAATGCGGATACGGACCATTTGCTGGTACATTTGCAAAAGGTTTTCGTTGCTGATCGCGCGACCGGAAATCGAACCTACAGATGCCGTCATTTCTCAAGCCCCGCCATCCGCGCCAGCACATCGAACACGACGGCAAAGTCCTGCTTTTCCCAACCCATGCCACGCGCCGCGGTCAGAAATTCATTGGTGACGGCGGTGGTCGGTAACGGCACATCCAACTGCCGTCCCAATTCCATCGCCAGCAGCATGTCTTTCTGCATCATGTTGCAATCGAACCACGCTTCTTCAGGTTGCTGGAGCACGAACGGCCCGCGGTACTGAATCATGGGTGAAGCTACTGCGCTATGAGTGAGCACATCCACGGCAGTTTCGCGCTTGATGCCGCTCTTTTCCGCCAGAAGCACACCTTCGGAAAATGCCATCATCTGGACTGCGAGACTCAAATTCACCGCTATTTTCATGGAAAGCGCGAGCCCGTTATTGCCGACATGCGTGACTTTCGGGCCAATGTCCAGCAGCAGAGGTTTTATCTTCTCGAAAGTTTCCTTCTTGCCGCCGACCATCACGGACAGTTTGCCTTCCTGCAACGTGATGACGCTACCGGAAACGGGCGCGTCCACCATGTCCGCTCCCTTTTCGCGAACCTTCGCAGCGATCGCGCGGCTGAAAGATGGGCTGACAGTACTAATATCGACAAAAAGCTTGTCCGGCCCCATGGCAGCCAGTAGACCGTCAGGCCCCTCGGCAATCGCTCCCAACGCCGTTGAATTGGTCACCATGGCGAAAGTCACGTCAGAAGCTGCGGCAACCGCGCGTGGCGAATCAGTCCACTTCATCCCTTTATCAATCAGCCATTGTGCTTTGGACTTCGTGCGGTTATAGCCCGTAACGCTATGTCCTTTGTCCAGCAGACGGCTCACCATCTGGCTGCCCATCACGCCTAGGCCGATAAAACCCAGCTTCGCCATTTTTCCTCTATCTTTGACTATTTTTTCGGAGCTACTAAATACACTTGGCTTCAATTTGTGCGCAGTGTTTCGATCTTTGAAGCCACTTGAGAGTCCTGCCGCACCTGCTCAAGGTGGGCTCGCATGGCTTCGCGAGCCTTCGCCGCATCGCGCTTCTCTACGGCATCGAGAATTCTTTTATGGTGATGCTGGCCGCGCTGCGGACCACCTTCGACATTGAAAATCCGGATACGCTGTTCCCGCAGTACGCCGACGATGGAATCAATCAACCACAATATAATCGGGTTGGCTGCGGCCTCAGCCAGCAGAAGGTGGAAATCGAGATCAGCCTCAATGAAGGCTTCGGGGTCTTCCTGCTTCGTGTCCATGATGGCGAAGGCTTCACGCAGCGTGGCAATCTGCGTATCTTCGATACGGGTCGCCGCCAGCGCTGCAATCTCAGGTTCCAGAATCGCGCGCACTTCGGCGAGTTGCAGTGACCCCTCAGGCTGGCCGATTTTGATCATCCGGTCGAGCGATTGACGAATCGATTGCACGGTGCCGTCTGTAATAAATGTGCCCCGTCCCGAAAACGCCTCGACCAGACCCTTCTCGCGCAGGGCCTTCACAGCTTCGCGAACCGCCGTCCGGCTCACTCCGAATTGCAGCGCCAACTCACGCTCGGCAGGCAATTGGTCTCCGGGCTTGAGCGCCCCCTTCACGATCGAATCCTCGATCTGCTGCACTATTTGCTCATAGAGGCGGGAGGTTTGAACCGCTGTGTAACCGGGAAAAGACGCCGACTTTGGCGTGGCTCGACTGCTATACCATGCTGAGTTTGTGGCTTTCCGGCGATGTATTTTGCTGTCCATATCCTTCACTACTGAATGCTGACCGTTTTGATATTGCAAAATTCGCGAATACCGAATGGCCCGAGTTCACGTCCGTGCCCCGATTGCTTCACTCCACCGAAGGGAATCCGCGGGTCGGAGGCCACCATGCGGTTCACAAAAACCATCCCCGCCTCTAATTCGTTAATAAAGCGGTCGCGTTCTGCCTCGTCTTTCGTCCATACGCTTGCGCCCAAACCAAAGCGCGTATCGTTGGCGAGATGAATTGCCTCGTCCGTATCTTTAACGCGAAACACACACGCCACCGGTCCGAACAATTCTTCGTGATACGCGGGCGCTTCTTTGGGTATATCGGTTAGTACTGTGGGCGGATAGAAATTGCCGACCCGTCCCAGAGGTTTGCCGCCCGTCAAGACCCTCGCGCCAGCATCAATCGAAGCCTGAACGTCCCGCTGCAAGTCCGTTACCGCACTCGCCGTGGCCAGAGGGCCAAGTTCAGTCGCCGGATCAAACGGATCGCCTACGCGTAGCGACTTCATTTTGTCCACAAATTTTTTCTCGAATTCATCGGCAATCGACTCCGCGACTATAAATCGTTTAGCCGCAATGCAGGATTGACCATTGTTCGAAACCCGTGCCTTTACGCCGGTCGCCACTGCTTCGTCCAGATTGGCGCTGGGCATGACGATGAAGGGGTCGCTGCCGCCCAGTTCGAGCACCATCTTTTTAATGTTTCTTGCGGCGGAGGTACCGACGTGAATTCCTGCACCTTCGCTTCCTGTCAAGGTTGCCGCCACAATGCGGCGATCCCTCAACAACCCATCGACTTTGTCCGGCCCAATCAGCAGCGTCTGGAAAACGCCCACTTCGAAGCCTGCGCGAGAAAATACATCTTCCAACTTGAGCGCGCATTGTGGCACATTCGAGGCGTGCTTTAGTAGACCAACATTTCCGGCCATGAGCGCTGGCGCAATGAATCGCACGGCCTGCCAGAAAGGATAGTTCCATGGCATGACCGCTAAAATCGTGCCGATTGGTTGGTAACGTACATAGCTCTTGCTCGCAGTTGTCGCGACGATTTCATCGGCCAGAAAGCGCTCGGCATTCTCAGCATAGTAACGACATGCCCATGCGCATTTGACCGCTTCATCCACCGCCGATTGGTACGTCTTCCCCATCTCTGTCGTCATCAATTTGGCGTGTGATTCTTTCTCGTTTTCAAGAATTTCTGCGGCATTGACCATTCGCCGCGCGCGTTCGGCAAATGACATTTTTCGATGCCTTGCATAAGCCGAAACCGCACGTTGCAATTTCTCCTCAATATGCTGATCGGAAAGCGGCGTAAAGCTCTGAAGAAGCTCGCCTGTCGCCGGATTGATGGTTGCGATCGCCATGTTTAGCATCCCTCGCCTGATTCGCAACAGAAATGCCTATCGGTCGTGTGGTCATACACCTATACCAATATAGCTTCCCAGTGTCAAGCTTAGTCCTTGTTTACTTGGATTATCAATAATTTTCTTGACTTACTATTGCCAATGGAGGTATAGCTGTCAGACCAAATAATCCTTGCCGGCAAATTGCGGCTCTGATTGTGAGACCCGCTTCTGTCCGGCAGGTGACTTCATCGGACTAGGCGAACGTAAGCGGTCGTCTGCTGCGGTGAACATTTCGGGACCGAGCCCGGGAGCTCGGTCCCGAAAATGCGAGTGTACAAAATCTTCCGGCCAATCTTAGTGAGAAGGAGCAGTTCCAGTGGCACGACTTGGTGGAGCGCCGATTCTTGTCTTGTTTTTCACTTTATTCACTCTGGGTGTCGGCATGGTCTTCGGGCAGGAGAGGACCATCGAAGAAATCAAAGTAGAGGCAGTTCACCGGGCCGAGAATGGCATGTATCCTCTCATTGGCTTGGATCCTGCCGATGTCAAAGAGGCCTTGCAGAACATTCATAGCAAGGACAAGGACGAGTGGGCGACGGCTTTCATGGCGGTCGCAGACCGCTACATGACGGAGGGCAAGGCGCTCCAGAGCAGTGACCCCACAAAAGCTAATGCTGATTTCATACGTGCCTGGCGCCTTTATTCCTTCGGCCGCTGGCCGATTCCCGCCTCCCCTAAGAAGCAAGAGTCCTATCAGAAAGCAATCGCGGCTTTTCTAGCGCATGCGCATTTCTGGAACCCACCGCTTGAAGTTGTTCACATCCCATTCGAAGGCAAAGAGATTATTGGTTATGTGCGCCTGCCCAAGGATGCGAAGGGTCCAGTGCCGATGGTCATTGCGGTGAATGGCCTGGACAGCCGTAAAGAAGATTTGACGGAAACATGGTCGGCTATTTTGCCCTACGGCGTGGGCTTTATTGCTGTAGATGGCCCCGGCACAGGTCAGTCCCCGATCAAGGCCAGTGAAACTGCGGAGCGCATGTTTTCGCGCGTCATCGATTATCTCCAATCGCGGCCCGACGTCGACAAGAATCGCATCGTTTTTCACGGGGTGAGTTGGGGAGCCTACTGGGCCACCAAAATGGCGGTGGTTGAGCGGGCCCGTTTGCGCGGCACAAGCGCGCAATCGCCGCCGATTGACGAATTTTTCCAGAATGATTTTTTACAGCACTCGCTGCTCGGCAACCGCGAGTATTTGTTCGATCAGGTGCCCGCTCTGATGTCGATTTGTGAGGGCGTCAACAACCTCGACGATCTGGCAAAGTTTCTCCCTAAGATGTCGCTGGTTCAACAAGGCATACTCGGCAAACCGATGGCCCCAATGCTGGTCATCGCCGGCGTAAAAGACACGCAGGTTCCCATCTCGGATATCTTCCTTCTGCTGAGCAAAGGCGACACTCCGAAAGACGCATGGATTAATCCCCTTGGTGGCCATCTTGGCCGTCAGGTGAAAGTGTGGCCCGATCCGGTGATCTTTAAGCAAGTCATAGTTCCATGGATTCTCAAGACGCTCGAGGTTCCAGCAGTTCCGGCAAGTCCGAATTGACAATCGGAAACGTTGATGACAGCCGTCTCCATTTCGCCGCCAAAAATTGTGGTTGTTCCCGCCAGCCCGCGGAAAAGCCCCTACTCCAGCCTATGGGTACAGGTTGCCATCGCGATTGGCATTGCCGTCGTTCTAGGCGTGGTGAGCCCGGCGCGCGCAATCGCCATGAAACCGCTTGGCGACGCCTTCATCCGACTCATTACGATGATAATCACCCTGGTAATCTTCTGTACTGTTGTATCGGGCATCGCCGGGATGCAGGACATGAAGAAGGTTGGCCGGGTCGGGGGAAAAGCTCTGCTGTATTTCGAAATTGTTTCGACCATCGCTCTGGGCATGGGCGTTTTGGCTGGAAATCTGATTCGGCCCGGCAATGGCTTTAACGTCAACGCTGCCACGCTTGACGCCAAGGCTGTTGCGGAATATTCGGGTCAAGCAAAATCGCAAAGCGTGACCGAATTTCTGATGCACCTCATCCCCACAACCGTTGTGGATGCCTTCGCCAAAGGCGACATTCTGCAAGTAGTTCTGGTCGCCATTTTATTTGGTTTTGCTCTTTCGCTGGGCGGCGCAGCCTGCCAGCCCGTCATTGTCTTCGTGGACGCTTTGATGAAGGCACTGTTTGCGGTAGTGAACATCCTTATGAAGTTCGCGCCCGTCGGCGCGTTCGGCGCGATGGCATTCACCATCGGCAAGTATGGTTTCTCGTCGCTCGGGCCGCTCCTCAAATTGGTTGCGACCTTTTATGGCACCTGTCTGGCCTTCATTTTCATTGTTCTCGGCGCGATCTCTGCGGCGGCGGGGTTCAGCATCATTAAATTCCTCGCCTGCATCAAGGAGGAGATTTTGCTCGTGCTGGCCACGAGTTCGTCCGAGACTGCACTCCCTACTTTGATGGAGAAGTTAGAAAAGTTGGGCTGCTCCAAGTCCCTGGTGGGTCTTGTCGTTCCTACCGGTTACACGTTTAATACCGACGGCAGCAGTCTTTATATGACGCTCGCCGCGTTATTTGTGGCGCAGGCCACCAATACGCCACTCTCGCTTCTGGATCAACTCACGATTTTTTCGGTGGCGGTACTGACTTCGAAAGGGGCAAGCGGCGTCCAGGGGGCAGCATTCATCGCGCTTGTGGGCACACTTTCCGTGATCCCGGCCATCCCAGTCGCAGGCATGGCTCTGATCCTCGGGATTGACCGCTTTATGAGTATGTTTCGCGCCCTAACCAACATGATCGGCAACGGCGTCGCTACGCTGGTCGTTGCGCGCTGGGAGCATGAGTTGGATAGCACGGCGTTGAGCCTGGGTTTGAATGGGTCATAGGGCTCGCGTGCAGATGGCGCGAGCGGAGCCGGTTGAAGATTTCGAGATGATGAATTCTGTACCAAGGATCCACCAATCATGACTTTTGCGGAGGTTTTCATGAGGGCGCTGATGAAATTAGTTCGTCTTCTGAGTTTCGCAAGCCTGGCGTTGTCTTTCTGTCTCCCCGCTTTCCCTCAAATCAACGCCGGACGCATCCTGGGCACGATCAATGACCAGACCGGCGCAGTGGTTGCAGGAGCCACCGTCGTCATCACCGATGTGCAACGAGGCACGACGCGCAACTTGACGACAGATGCGGCCGGCGATTATGCCGCTCCCGACCTTCAACCCGGCCAATACAAGATTCACGCGGAGGCCAAAGGCTTCAAGACCGTGGAGCGCGTGAATGTCGCCGTCGAAGTCGCACAGGATGTGCGGGTGGACATCGTCCTCCCGCCCGGCGAGGCAACCGAGACCGTGACGGTCTCAGAAGAGGTTCCTCTGCTTAACAGCACTTCCTCCACTCTCGGTGGAACGCTCAGCAACAAGGAAATCAATGATCTCCCGCTGAACGGCCGAAATTATGAAAATCTTCTGCAACTGCGCCCCGGCGTGATGCGTTACCCCGGTGGGGGCTTCTCCACCACCAGTACGAATGGACTACGCGCGGAAGACAACGCCTACATTGTCGAAGGTTTGTTTAACAGCGAACCATTCTCGGGTCAGGGCATCATCAATGGCGCTGGCATCGCCGGTGATTCCGCTACCATTCTGCCGATTGATGCAATTCAAGAATTTAACGTTCAGGAAAACCCACCTGCGCAATACGGCTGGAAACCAGGCGCAACCGTCAATGTCGGCCTGAAATCAGGCACCAATCATCTCCACGGGAGCGCTTTCGCCTTTGGCCGCGACGGGGCAATGGATGCCCGCAACTATTTCAACTGCGCCAGCAATCCCTGCGCCTACGGACAATCGCCCGCGCCCAAAAATCCTCGAACTCTGGAGCAATTTGGGGGCAGCGTCGGCGGCGCGATCATCAAAGACAAGCTTTTCTTCTTCGGCGCGTACGAGGGCCAACGCTACGACGTGGGGAATTCTTTTGGTGGCGTGACCAGTCCGACCATGGTGCATCTCCCGACCCCAGCGACCCCAACCTGCATTACGGTTCAAGGTGATTGCAGCGGCAGCATTCCAGATGCCATCGCCGACCTGATCGCCAATGGGGTTCCAATCAGCAAGGCGAGCCAGACGATTTCGGGCTGCACGGTTTCGCCTTCGGGAGCGGTTTCCTGCAACGGAACCGGGTTCCCGCTTAACAACAATCCCACCATCAATATTGTGAACGGATTTCCCAACCAAGTAGGTGTGGACAATTTTATTGCGAAGATCGACAACAACATCAACGACCACAACACGATCAGCGGATTCTATTTCTTCGGAAACAACTCCGGAACGGTCGAAGACTTTCCGGAATACCAATCGAAGTGGCGTTCGGACATCCATACCCGAGCCCAAGTGCTCGGAAGCAGTTGGGTGTGGACACCAAATTCCCAGTGGGTCAACGAAGCACGCTTTGGCTATAACCGGTTGTACCAGCCAACGCTGCCGGGAGATTTAAACACGCCGGCATCGGACTACGGTTTGAACACGGGGGTAGTCGGTCCCGACACTGGCGGGTTGCCGCGCATCGGCTTTGCAGGCGCGTTCATCCCCGGCTTGGGCGGCTTCAAATGGCCCAAGTTTCAGGGACCCGACACGATTGTTCAGTTCATAGATCATATTTCCTACACTGTAGGCAAACATTCATTGAAGTTCGGCGGCGAACTGCACCGCAGCGAATTCAGCGGCGGGGCTTTCGGCAACGCGCGCGGGAGTATCACTTACCTGGGAGGCGTTGCCATCCCAACGGGAGCCGGATCCACGGCACTCGAAGACTTCTTCGCCGGGGATCCGTTCAAGGCGTCGGTACAGGTCGGGGATCCAACCCGCAACATTCACAATTGGGCCTATGCTGGCTTCGTCCAGGATGACTGGCGCATCACCAGAAGCCTCACGCTCAACCTCGGCGTTCGCTACGAGTACAACAGCGTCATTAAAGAAGCCCACAATCTCTTAGGAAACTTTGACCCCAATTCGCCTACCGGGCTTATTCAAGCCGGAATTAATGGCGTCAGCGGCCCTTACAATCCAGATCACAAAGACTTCGCGCCGCGCTTCGGCTTTGCCTGGGACGTCACCGGCAAGGGAAATACCGTGCTCCGGGGCGGATTCGGTTTGATCTACGAGACCATCAACTGGGAATCATTCCTCGCCTTCAATAACAGCTTCGGTCTCACCAACGTACCCACGGGCGCGACCATTGACGCCGCGGGAGACACTGCAGGCGGCACAATCACAGCGGGCAATATAGCGCTGCCCCCCGGATCGCTGCCGCAATGGGACAGCGCTACGCCGCTTTTCGGAAATCTTGGCGCGAGCACGATTAGTTGCGATCCAGTCAATGCAAGCCCCTGCCCCATCATGAGCGTCGTCCGCAACCTAACGACGCCTTACGTGTGGAACTGGAATTTGAACATCCAACATTCCTTCAGTCCCAACGTAACTCTTGAAGTTGGCTACGTGGGCAACCATGGGTCAAATCTCGTCGGCATTCGCGATGCGAACCAGGAAATGCCAGGCACGGATGACCAAACCACGCGCCCCTACAACACGCGCTTCCCTTACCTGAGCAACATTTTCCAGATGGGGAACTTTTACCGGTCAAACTATAACGGCCTGCAAGTGACGTTGAATTCTCGCAATTACCACGGCCTTAGTTCGGTGGTTGGCTACACTTATGCCCACGCGCTCGACGACGTCGGCGCCAACTGGGACTTCGGCGCGGGATATGGTCTGCCCCAGAACTCGAACAATCTCGCTGCGGAATACGCAAACAGCGATTTCGACATCCGCCATCGGCTGACGCTTTCGCTGACCTATGCCATACCCGGCAAGCAAGGGCATGCACAAATGCTCGAAGGCTGGGAAGTGAATACCATTACCACGATTGAGAGTTCGCAGCCCTGGGGCCCGATCGACCTGACGACGGATTTAACCGGTCTCGGGGGCTTGCCGGTCAGCCCACCCCAAGGAACGCCGCAGCGATGGGATTTCTTTGGCAATCCCTCAGACTTCAAATCAGGCCCACAACCGCTTCCCTACTTTGCCGGCACCAGTAATCCGGCTTGCGTTGCAAAGGCCAATACGCCCGCGCTTCTCTCCGCGCTAGGAACCTGGGGCTGTTATGCAAAGGGCAGCTCCGTCATGATTCCTCCGGGCGAGGGCCAGTTCGGCACCATGGGGCGCAACACGTTCCCCGACTCGGGCTTCCGCAATGTTGATTTCTCGGTGGCGAAGAACTGGCACTTCGGCGAGACGCTACGCGCTCAGTTCCGCGCCGAGTTTTTCAACATTTTTAATCACCCGAATTTTGCCAATCCCTACGGCGGCCAGAACGGCTACGGACAAAACGACCCCGGCGTCGGCGGCTTCGGTTGCGGATGCGCTACCCCAGACGTGGCCGCAGCCAATCCGGTCATCGGTTCCGGCGGCAGCCGAGCCGTACAGCTGGGATTAAAATTGCTGTTCTAGTTTGGTCGTGTGCGAGATGGTCTGACACGTTCGCTCGATGAAAGAACCCTTAATCGAGCAGAAGTCCCGGGAGGCGGTTCAGAATCGAGACGGGTTGTGAACCTCAATTTTGGGCCGCGAGCTAACATAAACTCACTCGCGGCCCGTGCGATTTGCTACTGACGTGGCTTTTCTTCTTCGTGGGACTCTTTCGCGGGCGCATTCTGCACACGCGCTTCAGTCGCCGGTCGGACATCCGCCTTAGGCGCAGCCTCCGGACGAGTAGTCGGCTGCGCATGGGCCGCACTCGGCTTCGGTGCTGCTTCGGGACGCGGGGTCGGTTGCGCATGAGCGATTGGCTTGCTCGACTCAGCAGGCGGCCGCGGCACGTTAGGTTTAGCCGCCCTGTTCTCGGCAGCCTTATTTTCGGTGGCCTTGCTCGCAGCTGCTTTGTCCTCGGTAGCCTTACTTTCAGCTGCCTTGTCTTCAGCTGTTTTGTTCTCAGCTGCCTTGTTCTCATTGGCTTTGTTTTCGGCGGCCTTATTTTCAGCCGCTTTGGACTCGGGTGCTTTATTCTCGACAGTTTTATCCTCAGCTGCCTTGTTTTCGGTCGTTTTATTCTCTGTGGCAGTACGGCAGCCTTGTTCTCCGGAGCCTTATAAGGCGTTAGGCGGGTCTTCGGCATTAAGGTGTCTGGTTGTGACATTGTGCCCTGCGGAGGAATGAAAACTCGTCGCATCTGAAGGACTATCGACAGATGGCCAAGAACAACACCAGCGCTGGTTGGAATTTCCCTGCTGCAAGTATTCACCGAAGTGGGTCCAGGAACTGTTCACTATTGACCATCTTGTTCGCGAGCAACGGCCCATTGTGTAAAGCATGAAAGTCAAAAAGAAGCTCGCCCTGTCTGTTCGCTGTCCGACGTGTGGTGCAAAGGCAGGGGAGAAGTGCGAACTGAGCACGGGCCTGCCGCGCACGGAGCCGCATCGGGATCGGCGTTTAGCTGGTTCGGAGAAGTGACCCGTCAGAGCAGCGCGGATGTCGGCCCGTGGCACCGTGACGACCAACGGGCGCTGAATCGGGAAATTGACTGTCACTAACAGCTACAAGCGCACTCCAGTCTATGATTTTCCAAGTGTCGAGTTCACTTGCTTGCGCGGTCGTACCCGATAAAATCGGCGATTTGTCTGGTGAAGGCTGAGACGTCTGTTTTCCATAAACTGAGCAAAATCGCTCACTGTTCGCATCAGACGCAGACTACAATTTCCTGTATGACCCTTTCCGCGGCCCCTAAAAAGGATCGCGCATTCGACCCCGACAACTTTCTCGCTACCATTGGCAGCGGCAGGAAGATATTGGCGGTGCCGAAAAAACAGACGATATTTGCGCAAGGGGATGCTGCGGACGCCGTTTTTTATGTTCAAAAAGGAAAAGTGAGACTTACGGTTGTTTCCAAAATCGGTAAGGAAGCGACGATCGCAATCGTCAATCAGGGGAACTTTTTCGGCGAAGGTTCGTTGGCGGGCCAACTCTTGAGAATGGGATCCGCGGCTGCCATGACGGACTGTGAGATCTTGCGGGTTGAGAAGAAAACGATGATGGATGCTCTTCATCGTGAACCCATGCTGTCTGAAATGTTTGTGGCATATTTACTGGCGCGAAATATCCGCTACGAAGAAGACTTGGTGGATCAACTCTTTAATTCCAGCGAGAAACGTCTAGCTCGCGTTCTTTTATTGCTCGCTCATTTTGGCAAGGAGGGCATTCCAGAGACCGTCGTCCCCAAGATCAGCCAGGAGACTTTGGCGGAAATGGTGGGAACCACGCGTTCGCGAGTCAGTTTTTTCATGAACCGTTTCCGGAAGCTCGGTTTTATTGATTATGCGGGAGGAGTCGAAGGCGGCCTGCAGGTCCACAGTTCTTTGCTAAATATCGTGCTCCACGATTAGAGTTCAGACTGGCTACGCGCGGCTCGAACTGGGGTGTCCCCATTTAAGCGGTTGTAACCACCTTTACAGGCGACGTTGTTGGACGGCAAGCCTCTCTTGTACTCTCCAAGCCCCATTCAATCGGTGCAAACTCGCGTATACAGCGTAGATCGGTGTCTAAATTTGGCCGCTGGCCGCGCTATCTTTGCCGCGAGTGCGCGATGGCGTGGTCGAGCAAATGGCTGGAACGCCCGAAGAAGTTGTCGCAAAACTTTCCGCTCGTGGCCTTAGACACATCTATGTGGATGGCGGCATCACGATTCAGCAATTTCTGCGCGCAGGTCTAATCCAGAAAGTAGTTATTACCCGCGTACCCATCCTCATTGGCGAAGGCATCCCTCTATTTGGGGCATTACCGCGCGACATTAAGCTGCGTCACGTTGCAACGCAAACTTATCCCAGCGGATTGGTGAAGACGGAATATGAAGTGATTACGTAGGCAGGATGAACTACGCTGCCTGCCCAGCTTTCGCCACTGGCGGCGCATCCTGCGTGCGCGTCCAGGTGTAGCGCATGCGATGAATCACGGTAATCGTTGAGAGCACGGCGATGATCCAGAGCACTGGCGCCATGCGGTTGAACAACGCGCCAATGATGACGAGCACGAGCCGTTCTGGCCGTTCCATGAATCCCACGCGACACGACCCGATCAGCGATTCGGCGCGAGCGCGCGTGTAACTGACCATGATGGCGCTAATCATTACAAAAGCAGTAAGAACTACGTAGAAGAAGCGGTCGCCGCGAGCATAGAAAACGAGCAACCCAAAGAATTGCGAAGCGTCGCTGTAGCGATCCACAACCGAATCAAAGAACGCCCCGAAACGGGTGACGCGATTCGTAGCTCGCGCGACTTCGCCATCCACCAGATCAAAGAATCCTGAACCGATGATGACCAATCCAGCGTAGAAGAACATGCGGGCTTGATTGTCGGCATTGGCCTTGCCAAAAAGAATTGCCGCGCAGGTGTTCACCACCAGTCCCATGAACGTCAGCACGTTGGGATTGATCCGCGAAAGCGCCAGCCAGCGGACGATGTGGTCGAGCAGCCAGCCGCAGGCGCGGCCGAAGGCGCGAGTCCAGGTCTTAGCTTGGCTTTTCCCTTGTGAATTCACGGCTGTGGCCGCTTTGCTCACGCCGTCTCTGCCTCTTCGTGAATGGTCGAGAGCTTGAGGATTTCCATCTCCCGCGCGCCATTGGGCGTAACAAACGTAGCGGTGTCTCCGACTTTCTTGTTCAGCAATGCCCGGCCAATCGGCGAAGTCGTTGAAATCTTTCCGGCTGCGACATCAGACTCTTCGCTCGTGACCAGCTTATACTCAACCTCGGCGTTTTTTGTGTTGTCATGCACCGTAACCGTGGAACCGAGGCCGACTCTGTCCTTGGGAATGTTGCTCATGTTCACCATGGACAAATCAGCGATGCGCCGGCCCAGTTGGCGCAAGCGCGCCTTGACGAACTCCTGGCGCTGTTTCGCCATGTGGTACTCGGCGTTCTCGCTCAAGTCGCCAAGGGCGGCAGCCTTCTTGATTTCCTTGGGAAGTTCGTGCACCAACTCGTGTTCGAGCTGGTTGATTTCGTCCTGCAGCTTGCGCTTGATTTGCTCAGTCATGCCAGAAAGCGATTATATCGCGGTAAATGGAGTCCCAGTTTCAAGATTCCGGTTTCAAGCGCATCCCGTTCCTGAAACCATCGGATCGGGACGAAACTCGAACCCGAAACTCACTTGTTATCAATTAGATATGTGCCTAAACCCCGCAATCCGCGCGGCTTCTCAGCATTGAATGCTGGTATTAGTTCCAAAGTTGAGATAAGCTAAAAGTGCTTGTTCTTCAACTCGCTGCTCGTCAGGCGGTTTTCCTCATGCTGAGTAGTAACAGCGGTTTCCGTATCGGCGATAAAGTCGTTTACCCCAACCATGGCGTTGGAGTTATAGAGCAGATTAGCAGTCGCACCATTGGGCAGAACGTCGAGCAATTTTACCTGCTCTCCATTAAGTCCAGCAGCCTCAAGGTGATGGTGCCATTTAACAATGTGCACACGGTCGGCATGCGCCCGGTCGTAAAGAACCAGGAAATCAATAAGATTGTGGAATTTCTTGCTACGGGCGATTGCGACAACAACGAAGATTGGAAGGACCGTTTCCGGGTCAATTCCGACCGTATGCGCACCGGTTCGTTGCTCGAAATTGCGTCTGTGCTGAAGAGCCTTCTGGTTTTGAATCAGGCGAAGACTATATCCTTCCGCGAAAAGAAAATGCTGGAGCGCTGCCGCTATCTGCTGGTCAGCGAACTGGCCATGGCCCGCAATTGCGAGGAGACAGTGATCGAGGGTTTGCTGACTGACGCTCTCGCAAAATGCGCCTTGCGCTTCCCAGACGCCGCCGAGTTCGCCGCTTAACCGGCTTTCTTTCCACATTGTCATTCCGAACCCGCTTTAGCGGTGAGGAACCTGCTTTTCGCGGATCGTAATATGCTCTTGGCCGGCGGTTCGCCCTTATAATCTCCTCGTGTCTCAACCGCTTCATTCCCGCGTGCTCGGCCTCGACGTCGGCGCGCGCCGCATTGGGGTCGCCGTTTCTGATCCTCTGGGCATCACCGCGCAAGGCCTGGAAACCATCCAACGCCAAAACAAGCGGACGGATTTGGCCGCTCTCGAAAAAGTGATTCAGGCGTATTCCGTCGTCGAAATTGTTGTCGGCTATCCTCTGCGCATGAGCGGTGCGGAGGGGACGCAGTCGGCCAAAATGGATCTCTTCGCAGAAGATCTCCGTAAGCGATTCAAACTACCCGTGCATTTATGGGATGAGCGCCTATCGTCCGCCCAAGCCAACCGCCTGTTACGTGAAACCGACATGTCCATTAAGCGCCGCGGCCAGGTCGTGGACCAGATGGCCGCTGTTCTTATTCTGCAAAATTGGATGGAAGCGCGTGACATCCGCACCTAGTTGCCCACATTGTTGCGCCCGAACCCAGTTTAGCGGTGAGGAACCTGCTGCGGACTCCGCGAACGAAGTTAAACTGGAACCATGGACACTTCGCCATCCGCGCTCAGGCCACCCGACTTCTATAACATTTTGATAAGCGCCGTTGGACCGCGGCCCATTGCCTGGGTTTCCACTCTCAGTCAAGACGGCCAGCCCAATCTTGCCCCTTTCTCCTTTTTTACCGTCGTTTCAGCCCAACCCCCACAACTCGGATTTTCGCCCAGTCCCCGCCGCACCCCGCAAGGGCGGGTTTCCAAAGACACGTTGCGGAATGTTCGCGACTCCGGTGAGTTTGTCGTCAATATCGTCACCGCCGACGTCGCCGAAGCCATGAACCTGACCAGCGGTGAATACGAACACTCTGTCAACGAATTTGAACTGGCGAAATTAACCCAGCGTCCATCGCAAATAGTCCGCCCGCCGCAAGTTGCCGAATCGCCCGTCAGCTTCGAATGCAAACTTCGGCAGATTCTCGATTTCGGCGATCCGCCAACCGGCAGCTTTGTGATCGGTGAAATTGTGTCGGTCCATTTAGAAGAGCGCATTCTCCGCGAGGGCCGCCTCGACGGCAACGCGCTGGATCTCGTAGGAAGGCTGGGCGGAACCCAATACTCGCACACCAAAGTCCGCTTCGATATGCACCGGCCTAAAACCTAGCTAAAGTGGGGGTGACCGCCGAAGTGGTGACTAATGTCGCGTGACCATCGGCTAACGGAGCTTTTCTGCAATTCATCTAAACTATCTGACGTCATAAGACAACGATCTCGTGCGCACTGTACTGACAATTTTATTACTGGCAGCGCTGGCGGTCGGGGCCTGGCTTGCCTGGGCCCTCTACGTGCCCGTCACGCCTTCAGGGCAGAAATTTGTCTTGTTGCATGCCGGTTATTCCACCCGCCGCATTGCCAAAGAACTTCAGGATGCAGGCGTAATCCGCAACGCTGGCGCATTTCTCATCTGGCGGCGTCTCCATCACGGGCGCTCGCTTAAAGCTGGAGAATATCTATTTGAGAAGCCGGCAACCGCGGTCGAAATCGACGACCGCCTCGTTCGCGGTGATATTTATGTGCGCACGGTGGTCGTGCCCGAGGGCTTCACTATTTTTGACGTCGCGCAAGCCGTGGAAAACGCCGGCCTCGGCCCCAAAGAAGAATTCCTCAAAGTCGCCATTACCG
Source organism: Terriglobia bacterium (assembly GCA_963702965.1). Classification (GTDB taxonomy): domain Bacteria; phylum Acidobacteriota; class Terriglobia; order Terriglobales; family Acidobacteriaceae; genus JAJPHW01. Next base: position 352,984 of record OY969776.1, on the reverse strand, counting down.
ATACCGATCTGATCCGCGATCTTTCCCCTGACGCGGCCACGCTTGAAGGGTTCTTATTTCCAAATACCTATGAATTCACGCGCACCCAAAGCATGGAAGACATCGCCGGCACCATGGTGCGCCAGTTCCGTACTGTGGCAAAAGAAATCGGATTGACGTCTAACATACCTGCCGTGGTGACCCTCGCCTCCATCGTGGAGAAAGAAACCGGGGCGCCGGAAGAGCGCGCAGTCGTGGCCAGCGTTTACGACAATCGTGCCCGCCGCAACATGCTGCTGCAAGCCGACCCCAGCGTGGTTTACGGGGAACTTCTGCAAGGGGCCTTCACCGGCGCCTTGCACCATGGCGACATGAAATTCGATTCGCCTTACAACACCTATCGGCATACCGGCTTACCGCCGGGTCCCATCGCGAATCCCGGCCGCAGCGCCCTCGAAGCCGCTATGCATCCCGCGCATACCGATTACCTTTATTTCGTGGCCGACGGCTCGGGCAGGCACAAGTTTTCGCGCAGCCTGGAGGAACACAACCGCAACGTCGCTGCCTACCGCAAAGCCATGAACGGCCAGCGCTAAGTACTACTTCGCTCGTGGATTGGTGCTATCCACAAATAAATCTGTTACTTCCAACCACCTAAACTCATCAAACTCGTGAAATAATTTATTTATTCATTTATCCTTCATGTCCAAACTTCGCCGGCATGCCATTATTGCGGTATTTTTCGCTCAGCTCCCGCTGAGCGGGTGCCTTTTCCGTTCTCATGTAGTGGAGCGTCCTTTCACCGGGCACCTGCAAACGGCCACTCAAAGCCAGTTGATCGCCTACCTTGAGGACCAGGCCCAACGCATCCATTCGATGCAAGCCACCGTGGACATTGACACCTCCGTCGGCGGCGAAAAGAAGGGCAAAGTCACCGATTACAAAGAAATTCGCGGATATATTCTGGTGCGCAAGCCAGCCATGCTACGCATGATCGGCCTGTTGCCGGTTGTCCGTACCCGCGCTTTCGACATGGTCAGTGATGGACAGAACTTCAAGCTCTCCATCCCTCCCAAGAATCGTTTCGTGGTGGGCAGCAACGATGTGATCCTGCCTAATCCTCAGCAGCCCCTCGAGAATCTGCGGCCGCAAGTGATTTACAACGCCGTGCTAATCCAGCCCGTTGATCAACAGAACGAAATCGCCGTTCTCGAGAACGACCGGCAAATTGTTACTGATGCCAAGGGCCACAAGCTGGAACAGGCCGATTACGCTCTGGACGTGATTCGTAAGAGCGGTTCCGGATGGCACCTTGCCCGCAAAATCATCTTTACCCGTACCGATCTTTCGCCTCACCGGCAGATTACTTACAACGAATCGGGCGATGTCGTCACCAACACGCTCTACGCCAATTACCTCGACTACAACGGCATCAGCTATCCCACTCAGATTGAGATAGTGCGCCCGCAAGAGGAGTACGACATCACCCTCAATATCGTCAAAGTCGAGTTCAACAAGACGCTTAGTGATGAGCAGTTCACGCTTGAGCAACCGCCGGGCGCGCAAGTGGTACATCTAGGCCAGCCGCAGGCGGGAGGCGCGACAGCCATGGCAGGGGCGAACCGGCCGTAAATTCGGCGCTGGGCAGGGAGTTGCTTTCCTCATGAACAAAATGATTGTGGCCAACCTGGTGCATCGCCCGGTGCGATCGATTATCAGCATCGTCGCGATTGCCCTGGAAATCACGCTAATCCTGCTCATTGTCGGCCTCTCGCTGGGCATGTTGAGCGATTCCCGGCAACGTCAAGCGGGCATTGGCGCCGATGTCATCGTGATGCCGCCGGGGTCGTCGTTCATGGTCGGGCTTTCCGGCGCGCCCATGTCCATAAAGATCGGCGACATTCTGGCCAAGCTGCCGCACGTAGTTTCCGTGGCTCCTGAAATTACTTCTATTTCGACAGCGGGCGCAGTTGAAGTCATCGCCGGTATTGATCTGGGGAGCTATGAGAGCATGTCCGGACCCTTTCGTTTCCTGGATGGCGGACCATTCCGCGGTCCCGACGATGCGCTGGTGGATGATGTCCTAGCCACGTCTCGTCACGTGAAGGTCGGCGACAAAATCGAAATTCTTAACCATGAATTCCATGTCAGCGGCATCGTCGAGCAGGGCAAAGGCGCAAGGAAGTTCGTCCCCCTCGCCACGCTGCAAGACTTAATTGGCGCCCAAAACAAGGCATCGCTGTTTTACTTGAAACTCGACGACCCGGCCAATGCCGATGCCGTGGTCAGCGAAATCAAGCAGGTCCCGGGGATGGAAAAATATGTGGCAACTTCGATGGCTACGTATCTTTCGATGATGACGCCCAGCCACTATCCCGGTCTTACGACATTTCTGAACATCGTGATCAGCATTTCCGTGACTATCGGCTTCATCGTGATTTTCCAGGCCATGTACACGGCGGTGATGGAGCGCACACGGGAAATCGGAATCCTGAAATCGCTCGGGGCGTCGAAGCTCTATATAGTGAATGTCATCCTGCGCGAGACTGTATTGCTGGCCCTCGGCGGAATTGTCGCCGGCATCGTTGTCAGTCTGGCCGCGCGGGCCGCCATTCATCACCGCATTCCCACGGTCCCTATTATCGTGAGCGGCGGCTGGATTTTGCGTGCAGCCGTAATCGCCGTCATCGGCGCAATTTTAGGCGCGCTCTACCCTGCTTACAAGGCTGCTCAAAAAGATCCTATTGACGCGCTGGCCTACGAGTAAAGCGCTCGCGTGGCGGCCAATCGCCTGGAAATTAATACAGCTTTAACAATTCGCTAACCTCATCCGTTTTAGAATTTCTGCCATGCCGAACGAGCCGCTCACTCTTACCGAAAGCGCCGATCCCACCGCTGGCCGCCTTATTCTCACTCTCACCGGCGCACTCACGATCTCGAACCTCTTCGAGTTTCAGTCGCGCGTTCGTTCCAACGCCCTACCTCACCTGATCGTCGACCTCACCAACGTCCCCTATCTCGACTCTGCCGGCATAGGCGCTCTCGTCGGAGCTTACGTAACCCACAACAAAGATGGCCGCAGCCTCGCGCTGGTCGGGGTCAATGACCGTGTTCGGACTACTCTCGCCGTTACCCACGTTGAGCAATTCTTCCGCAGCTATAAGACCATCGAATCCGCGCTCGCGGCCTAGGTGTGGTCATATGAATCTCCTGGCCTGCTGATATCCTTAGCAGTCGCCTCGCAACCCTTCATGCCCGAGACCCGCCCACCCCGGTTTGCCGTCATGTTCGCCTTCGGCCTCGTCTATTTTTTCTGGGGATCCACCTATCTCGCCATCGACATCGCGGTCGAGCGTATTCCCCCCGCGCTCATGTGCGCCCTTCGTTTCTTTGTAGCGGGTTCGCTAATGCTTGCGTTTTGCGCCCTTCGCGGCCGTACGGTTGCTTACAGTCCACTTCGGCTCGGACGCATGGCCATCATCGGCACCCTCTTGCTGATGGGCGGCAACCTCACCCTCTCCTACGCGGAACAAAAAATTCCCTCCGGTCTGGCCGCTCTCATCGTCGCCAGCACACCTCTCTGGTTTCTTGTCCTTGACCAGTGGTTGCTCGGCTCACACCACATCGCTCCAAGCGGCAAAGTTGGGCTCGCCCTTGGCCTCGCCGGACTCTTCGTCCTGCTCTGGCCCCAGCTAACCACCACGACGTCGTTCGGACGCGGCCAGCTCTGGGCTTCGCTCAGCCTGCAATTTGGTTGCTTTTCCTGGGCCCTCGGCAGTGTCCTCTCCAAGCGCTGGAAGTCCGGCGAAGTGGATCAGTTTTCCGGCACCGCCTGGCAGATGGTCTTTGCAGGCGTCGCGAACTTCTTGTGGGCATGGCCTAACGGCGATCTCTCCCGCGTTGTCTGGACTCCGCGCGGCGTCGCCGCCACTTGCTATCTCATCGTCTGCGGCTCCTGGATCGGCTACACCGCCTATATCTGGCTGCTGGCGCATGTGCCCACATCGAAGGTTTCGACGTACGCCTATGTCAATCCCGTGGTTGCGGTGTTTCTGGGCTGGCTCGTCCTCCACGAGCACGTGGACGGCTACATCCTCGCGGGCAGCGCCATCGTGGTTGCATCGGTCGTTTTGGTCACCAGCGCGAAAGTCGAAACCAAAACCTCCGCTCCCGCTGAAGTTACCTAATCGGCCTGGAGCATTTGGGTGGCGCAGCGCTTTAGCCGCCGTGGCATCTATTTCTCCAGCGCGCCCTTAATCCTCTCCCACGTCGTCTCCAGCGTTTCCGGCAGCACCCGCGTCTCTCCCACGACGGTCATGAAATTTCCATCCGCCACCCAGCGCGGCAAAATGTGCATGTGGATGTGCCCCGCCACCCCGGCTCCCGCGGCCTTCCCAATATTCATACCTAAATTCACCCCATCCGGCTTATAGAGCTTCCGAAGCACATCTTCCATCCTCTGCGAAAGCGCCATCATCTCCTGCGCCGCGTCCGTCGGCAGCGAACGCAGCTCATCGAGGTGCGCATAAGGCACAATCATCGAGTGTCCCGGCGTATAAGGAAAAGTATTCAGAATAATGAAGCAGTGCTTGCCTCGGTAAACAATGTGCGCCTTTTTATCATCCCCCAGCTTCGGCAATTTGCAGAAGATACAGCCCTGTGCACCTTCCGCGGTCGTCACATATGCGTAGCGCCACGGAGTCCATAAATAGTCCATGGCGGGAGACTAGCAGAATAGTATCAATCGGGGAAAGCAACAGGCGACGTGAAAAACTCGCTCTAGCTGCCTGCGGCAAAACCGCCTGCGCCGGCAATGGTAAAGCGAAGATATTTGTGAGGATTAACCGGTGTATCGTTGATGCGCACTTCGTAGTGGAGATGAGGGCCGGTGCTGCGTCCACTGTCGCCGACATAACCGATGATGTCGCCTCGACGCACCTGCTGTCCTGTCGTGACTGCGAAACTCGAGAGGTGTCCGTAGCGGGTGCTGATGCCGTGGCCGTGATCAATCACAATCGCCCGCCCGTAACCGCCCATGAAATCTGCGAACTCAACCACGCCGTCCGCCGGGGCAATCACCGGCTGGCCCACCGAAGCCGAAATGTCCACGCCCGCATGAAACGCGCCTTCACCGTTGAAGGGATCAATGCGTTCGCCGAACGACCCTGTAATTGGGCCTTCCACCGGCCAGAGATTAGGCGCCGCATTGGCGCGCAGCCAATCCGATGGCGTCGCATTGTGCGTCAGCCCGAGTGAAATGCCGTTCGCCGCTGCTCCGGTTAAGGCTGAAAGCTTTAGCGTGTAGAGCCGGTCCAGCGAAGAGTTCACGTCCGCATCCTGGATATTGTCGGACGAGGTGTTCACCATGCTCGGCTCGCTCTTCAAACCATATAAGGTCGAAACCTCGCCCGCCAGAGCTCCCAGCGAAGCTACTTGCACATCACGCTCTTTGGCGACCTGTTCCAGTTGTGAATAATTCTTGGTGAGCTGATCTTTCTGGGTACGGAGTTCGTTGAAGTGCGAAACCTTGACCAACATGCGGACATAGGAACTGGCAATGCCGGTCAGACTCAGTGCGCCGATCACCGTTCCGACCAGGAAAACGTATAGATAATGCGCGGGAATAGGGATCTTGCGCAGTTGGCCGTCCTCACCGCGCGCCACAAATAATATGTAAGATCTTTTCGGCAATTCTCGTTTTCCGGTTTTTAGTAACTATTACCAGGGCTGTTTTGCCCTTGGTTTGACGCCGTTTCCCCGCTACGCGTTCCCACTTGGGAATGAGACTACTTCGTAGCCTGCCTATCAGACCAGGAAACCGGCTTGATTCTCGCCGCAATTCAAACTAATTACAGCACTTAGTTCGGCCAGAGATGTATGAATTAGCTCCCCCAAGGTACCAAACCAGCTACCCCCTGTCAACGAATGGGGAAGTCAAAATGCATTACCCAAGTGCGGGTAACATCAATTGGCCAATAGGTGTATTCCTGTATTGGGCCCCGGGTAATTACCGTACCGATTTGACGATCGAGCCGCATTGTCGTGAGCAGCGCCTAATCTCGCGGAATCGCTTTTGCGTGAGAGTACAGTGAGGCACATTAAGAATCACCCGCCTAGCTGCTCCTATATCATCCTTCCATGCCTTTGCCGGAAAGAGCATTGATTGGCCGGATTCGACGTGCCGCACGAAATAAGACGGCAGTTGTTGCCGGAATCGGCGACGATTGTGCCATCCTGCGCATCCCTCCCCGGCACGAAGCGCTGGTCACGACGGACTTCAGCCTGGAGGGCATTCATTTCCGCCGTGATTGGCACCCGCCCGACGCCGTCGGCCATCGCTGCCTCGCCCGCGGCCTAAGCGACATCGCCGCCATGGGCGGAATTCCGTTGGCGGCATTTCTCTCGCTGGCGCTTCCTGAGAACTTGCCCCAAAAATGGGTGGATGAATTCATGGGAGGGCTCCTCAATCTGGCTAAGAAATTCGGCGTAAGCCTCGCCGGCGGCGATACCGCGCAATCGCCTTCCGGAATCATGGCCGACATCATCGTCTTGGGCTCAGCCCCCAAGGGCAAAGCAATCCGCCGCTCTCGCGCCCGGCCCGGCGATGCGATTTACGCCACAGGAGCATTGGGCGGCGCAGCGGCTGCGTTGGAAATGCAGCGCGCGGGAAAAAAGCTTCATCCCCGAAATTTTCCTCGTTATTTTTACCCCGAGCCGCGCATCGCTGTCGGCAAATTTCTCCGCGAACATTCTTTAGCGACCGCCATGATCGATTCGAGCGATGGCCTTTCGACCGATCTGGCGCATATCTGCGAAGAAAGTGGGGTGGGAGCAGAGATAAAAGAGCACCTGATTCCGCGAGCGATGATTAGCAAATCGCCGGTTGATTTCAAGTTTGCCCTCCACGGCGGTGAAGATTACGAATTAATCTTCACGGCTCCACCTAAAAAGAAAGTTCCCGCCAGAATTGCCAGTGTGCCCATCACAGAAATTGGCCGCGTTGTGAAAAGCAAAAAGATCGCGCTGATTGTAGACAGGCGGGAAAAGTAAAGAACTGAATCCGCTTGGTTGGCAACACTTTTCCATTAAAGACTAACCATTACCTTCGTTCCTTAGAATCTTCCCAATCTCTATTTTCCTTCCATCAATCGGACTAGATTTAAGTCATGCGATCCCCAATGAACATGCGTCTCAGCATCTCCGCGCTTGCCTTGCTGGCCTGTGCGACGATTTCTTGCGCACAAACGCCTCCTTCCGCCATTGACAATGCCTTCGTGCAAAAACAATTTGGCTCGAGTTGCAGCGTCGTCCCCGGGCTCAACTCCATGGTCGCCGACATGAACGGCGACGGCATTGACGACATTGTTATTCCCGCACACTGCACCAACCCCTTGCGCGATGCCGGCGAAAACAATTTCATCGTTATCGATCCCTACGACACATTCTTCGGGTATGGCAACACCAAGATAACGTCCACTTTCGCCTCCGAAGATCCCGATCGCAAAGGTTATGTGTTGCTGATTATTCACGGCGTCGGCGCAGAAGCCTGGCACGCTGATAAACCACTGGCCAAGTTCCTCATCATCAATTTGCCCTACAAGGAACTCAGCGTGAAGAAAATGAAAGTCAAGAAGAAAGACGTCCCCGCTGTTTACGCCGTTGAGAACGGCCCCGACGATATGACCTCCGCCACCTTCTGGGATGGCAAGCGATACCGCTACACTCCCATCGGCTCCAGCATGGAATAAGCTGTCTTCGCTATACAACCTTTTTGCCTGCTATGGTTGAACGCTTTTCTCTGCGTCCTCCGCGCTCTCGGCGGTAAAAGCTCTTTTCATCCCCGTATAATTCTCCTGCCATGAATCTCGAACAAAAACTGGAAGAACTTAAGAAACGCGACCGCCTCGCCGAAGAAGGCGGGGGCGCGCAACGCCGCGAACGCCAGCACAAAGAAGGCAAAATGTCGGCCCGCGAGCGCATCGAATTTCTGCTCGACGAAGGCACCTTCGAAGAAACCGACAAACTGGTCACCCACCGCTCGAACGATTTCGGCATGGCCGAGCAGAAATTTTACGGCGACGGCTTCATCACCGGCTATGGCCGCATTGAAGGCCGCCTCGTCTTCGTTTTCGCGCAGGACTTCACCATCTTCGGCGGGTCTTTATCCGAAGCCAACGCTGCCAAAATCGTCAAAATTATGGACATGGCCGCCAAGATGGGCGCGCCCGTTATCGGCTTGAACGACTCCGGCGGCGCGCGCATTCAAGAGGGCGTGATGTCGCTCGGCCGGCTACGCCGACATTTTTCTCCGCAACACGATTTACAGCGGCGTCGTCCCACAAATTTCCGCCATCATGGGGCCCTGCGCCGGCGGCGCTGTCTATTCGCCCGCCATCACCGACTTCATCCTCATGGTGGACAAAACTTCTTATATGTTCATCACCGGCCCCGACGTCATCAAGACCGTCACCCATGAAGAAGTCAGCAAAGACGAACTCGGCGGCGCGGAGACCCACAACGAAATTTCCGGCGTGGCCCATTTCATGGCGCACGATGACGCCGAGTGTCTCTCGATGGTACGCGAGCTGCTCAGCTTCATTCCGTCGAATAATCTCGACGACCCGCCGCGCAAAGCATGCACCGATCCCATCGACCGCGCCGACGAATCACTCGACCGCGTCATCCCCGATCAATCCAATCAGCCTTACGACATCAAAGACGTCATTCACTCGGTCGTGGATGACGGCTATTTCTTCGAAGTCCACGAGCACTACGCGAAAAACATCGTCGTTGGCTTCGCGCGGCTGAACGGTAAGCCGGTCGGCATCGTCGCTAACCAGCCGGCATTTCTTGCGGGCACGCTCGATATCAATGCGTCCGTCAAGGGCGCGCGCTTTGTGCGCTTCTGCGATTGCTTCAATATTCCGCTAGTGACATTTGAAGATGTCCCCGGATTTCTCCCCGGCACCGCGCAGGAATACGGCGGCATCATCAAGCACGGCGCCAAGCTGCTCTTCGCCTTCGCCGAAGCCACAGTACCCAAAGTTACCGTCATCACCCGCAAGGCTTATGGCGGCGCGTATTGCGTGATGGCGTCCAAGCACATTCGTACTGACGTGAACTACGCCTGGCCCACGGCGGAAATCGCCGTCATGGGCCCCGAAGGCGCAGTGGATATCGTCTATAAGCGCGAGCTGGAAAAAGCTGCATTGTCGGGAGAAGATCGCGCGGCGGCGCGCCAAAAAAAGATCGAAGAATTCCGCGACCGCTTCGCCAATCCCTACGTCGCCGCCGACCGCGGATTCGTGGACGCCGTCATCCGTCCCCGCGACACCCGCAAAAAGCTGATTCAAGCCCTCGAAATGCTCGAAACCAAGCGCGACAAGAACCCGCCCAAGAAGCACGGGAACATACCACTGTGATCGGTTCGCAAACGTTCTTGATGGTCCATTTCCCGCTCCTTAGAACGGACCGGCAACCCTCGGCCAGCGCGACGATAAAGGTTGTACAGCGTCGCTGCCACGCATACGGCCCCACGCCCTAAGTTACCTATGGCCCATTTGGGGGGTTACGCCCCCTTGCCCTCATGGGTATAATGGTTGTAGAAATCGCTGAAAATGCAAGTCAGATCCTCCAATTCGCACCGCCCGCGCCGTCATATGGCCGTGCTGCCCTCCCAAGTTCGTCCCAGTCTCTTCGGTAGCGATTAGTTTTCGCTCTTTCTCTCGCAAGCTCTTAGTCGGGATTCGTTCTCCAGCATGGGCGATTTTCCGGCCAACGACCGATGACGTACGACCAACAGTCGAACCAGGAGAACTCCATGCCTACCATGACGCCCGTCGAGACAACGAAGACTAAAGCCTTCGGCCCCAAAATTACGACCGCCCTGCCCGGCCCCAATGCCAAGCGCATTCTTGCCGGAGACGAAAAGTACATCTCGCCTTCGTATACCCGTTCTTACCCTCTGGTCGCCAAATCCGGCCGCGGCATCGTCATCACCGACGTGGACGGCAACGAATTCTTCGATTTCTCCGCCGGCATCGCCGTCACTTCTACCGGCCATTGCCATCCCGATGTTGTCGCCGCCATTCAGAAGCAGGCTGGCGAACTGATTCACATGTCGGGAACCGATTTCTATTACGAAAGCATGGTCACGCTCTCCGAGCGCCTCACGAAGATCGCTCCCATGCCCGGTCCCCACCGCTTTTACTTCGGCAACTCGGGCACCGAAGCCGTCGAAGCCGCGCTGAAGCTCGCCCGCTACCACACCAAGCGCCAGCAGGTCATCGCCTTCTTCGGCGCGTTCCACGGACGCACCATGGGCTCGCTCTCGCTGACCGCTTCCAAGCCGCAGCAGAAGCGCCGCTTCGCCCCCATGGTTCCCGGCGTCACTCACATTCGCTATCCCGACGTCTATCGCAACTGTGCGAATCCGCAAGATGGCGAAGCCTTCGCGCTCGAATGTGCGCGCTTTATTGAAGAGAAACTCTTCAAGACAATTCTTCCGCCCGAAGAAGTCGCCGCCATCTTCGTCGAACCCATCCAGGGCGAAGGTGGATACGTCGTCGCTCCCACCAACTTCATGCAGGAGCTTCGCCGCATCTGCGACAAGCACGGCATTCTTCTGGTCGCCGACGAAGTCCAAAGCGGCGTCGGCCGCACCGGTAAGTGGTGGGCCATCGAGCACACCGGCGTTCACCCTGATATCGTCTGCATGGCCAAAGGCATCGCCTCCGGCATGCCCCTCGGCATCATGATGAGCCGCGCCGAAATCATGGACTGGGTGCCCGGCTCCCACGCCTCCACCTTTGGCGGCAATCCTCTCTGCATCGCATCCGCGCTGGCCACGCTCGACGTCATCGAGCGTGAGGGCCTCATGCAGAACTCCACCGAAGTTGGCAATCACATGATGAAGCGCATGGCGGAGTGGACGAAGAAGTACAAAATCGTAGGCGATGTCCGCGGGCGTGGCCTCATGATCGGCGTCGAAATCGTGAAAGACCAAAAGACGAAAGAGCAATCGCCCGAACTCCGCGATCGTATCGTCGAGAAAGCATTCGACAAGGGCGTGCTCTTCCTTGGCTGTGGACCGAGCACCGTCCGCATCGCGCCGCCGCTCGTCGTCACCAAAGACGAAGCCGACGTCGCCATGGACGCACTCGAGGAGTCCATCGTCTCGGTTATGTAATTTCGCGTTGCTCCATGGATGTTCTATTCCGAGGAGCAAGGCGACGAGGATTCTGTTTTTTGTTTTCCTGGGGAGCCCCGCTCCTGGTCGTAGAATTTACGATCTGCTTGAGCGAAGCGTAGGAGCGGGGCCTTTTTTAACTGGGGATCCTGGATGTCTAGTAAAGACACTCCTACCACTTTGTCATTCCGAGCCGTTCGCAGCGAAAGCAAGAACGCGCGAGGAATCTGCTTTCCCCTCCCGCCCATTCCACAGTACGTTCCGCGCTATCATCCTCCCATGCCCAACCTCACCCTCCGCGAACTCCTCCATGGCAAAGGCGCTCACGTCAGCCCCATCGCCTGCCTCGAAGACATTCCCGCCGGTCTCGCCAATCAAACCGTCCCCAACTATCCCCATAACATCTGGCAGATCGTCGAGCACATGAATTATTGGATGGAATACGAACTCCGCCGCATCGCCTGTGATCGGCCCGCCTATCCCGATCACGCCATCGAAAGTTGGCCGCAACCCGCGCCGCTCACGGACGAAAAGTGGTCTGCAATAACCAATCGCTTCACCAATCTACTCGACCGCTTCGCGCGCCTCGCCGCATCTGACTCCGAAACTCTGTCCCAAATCGTCGCACCCGATAAAGATAAAAATAAAGATAAAGATAAAGATAAAGATAAAGCCGAAGCCGAAGCCGGGCGCCCCGTGACCGTCGAAGACGTCGTCACTCAAATCTCCGCCCACAACAGCTACCACGTCGGACAAATCGCCCTTCTTCGCCGCCAACTCAACGCCTGGCCCCCAAAATCCGGCGGCGACAGCTGGTGATTCTTGACTGAATTCAAATCTGGAAAGTTTGATTCAAACTTAAACTTCTTGTCATCTTGAGCGAAGTGGAGCGACCGCTCGCGGTCGCTCCACGCAGTCGAAAGACCCCGTTCTACCTCCGCCAAGAATGGCCTGACAAGGGATTCTCCAGGCGCTCACCGCCTCACCCACTTCACCACAATCATCGCCACCACGATCAACGTCGCGGCAATCAATATCTTCTTCACCACCGCCAGCCGCGCCAATTTCTCCGGAGGCACCGACCCTTTCATCAGATCCACCATCACCACTCCGATATATAAATCGATTGCCGTGAATATAAGCCAGAACATTTGTGATTTCTTTAATTGATCGGGTGCCCCGCCCTTGTCGCGTTCTGTGCGACAGGGTGGGTAGCGCCTACTTCACCAGACTCTCCCCACACCCATCCTCAGGACACACAAACCGCAACACATTCCTCTGCCGGTCCAATCCCGAAATCATCATCGGCCGCCCATGCCGGTCGCACCTCGGCTGGTTCGGCGTCAAAATCGGCTCATCATCCCGCACCGGCGTCACATATCCCAGTGACTCGCTGAAGCACCGCGGACAAAACTTCTCCGTGCACCGGAAATATTCCACTGAATGGCTCGCCGTCAACGGCGCCAGACAAAACTCCATCGTCCGGTAATGCTTGTCGCACAATGGCAAGATGTCTTTCCGCATGATCAACGCTCGGGTTTTTATTGTAGCGAGTTGATTTCCTGGAACCGAATTTATCCAGAAGCAAGAGTCTAGCATTGTGGGAAGTATGTAGGGGCATAGCCCGCCCTGTGCGTCTCAGCAAAAATCACGCGCCCGCCGCCACCTGTCATCTTGAGCGAAGCAGGCATCCTGCGCATAGCGAAACTACTCCAACCACTTGTCATCTTGAGCGAAGCAGGCATCCTGCGCAGCAGGATGCCTCAAGTCGAAAGACCCCATATTGCCGACATCACAACCACCCCCTCAGGGAATTCTCCCGATGCACTTCTCCGCCCTTCGATCTCGCTCAGCTAAACTGTTACCCATCCATGAATCTCCAATGCCAGCCCGCGCTCGCCGCGTCCTACAAATCGCGCTCGCAAATCGCCCGCATCCTCACCGAGGATTGGTGCGCCCGCGAACTCTACTGCGCAGCCTGCTCTTCCAACAAGCTCGATAGAACAGAGACCAACGCTCAGACCGTGGATTTCTTCTGCCCGAAATGCGCCCAGCCCTATCAACTCAAGAGCCGGCAGAACGCATACACCAGCAAAATCACCGACGCAGCCTATGCGCCAATGATTCAGGCCATCCGCGAAGACCGCACCCCCAACCTGCTCTTTCTTCAGTACTCACACAATTGGACCGTGAGCAACCTGCTCCTCGTGCCCCGCTTTTTCTTTTCAGAGAGCATTATCGAGAAAAGAAAGCCGCTCGGCCCGGAGCGCACGCCGCGCCGGTTGGGTCGGCTGCAATATTCTTCTCGGAGATATCGTCGCCGACGGCCGCATCAGCCTGGTATCCGATGGCATTGCTCTCCCGAGCAAAGACGTACGGCGCAGGTTCGACGAAATGCGCGCCCTGTCCGACGTGCGCCCGGAAACACGCGGATGGACCCTCGACGTCTTAAGAATTGTTCGGGATATAGGCAAAGACAACTTCAGCCTGAGCGAAGCTTATGACTACGCCGATGAGCTGCAAGCGCTCCATCCTCATAATCAGCACGTCAGGCCAAAAATCCGCCAGCAACTTCAGATACTTCGCGACCTGGGTTTCCTCCGATTCGTCGCGCCCGGGCAGTACGCCGTCATCAAGCGTTGAAGCGGCCTTCGATATTTTCATCGAGCGCGAAACCTAGCGCCTCACTGCACCCAACCACCTTGTCATTCCGAGCCATCCGTAGTCGCGCCAGCGACGAGGATGCGCGTAGGAATCTGCTTTTTTTGCATAACCAAAAAGTTAGCCTGCCATTCCGAAGACCCGCGCTTTTCATCGCGGACGAGGAATCTCGCGTGGAGCGCCACCGCACCCAACCACCTTGTCATTCCGAGCCATCCGTAGTCGCGCCAGCGACGAGGATGCGCGTAGGAATCTGCTTTTTTGCCTAACCAAAAAGTTAGCTTGCCATTCCGAAGACCCGCGCTTTTCATCGCGGGCGAGGAATCTCGCGCGGAGCGCCACCGCACCCTAACCACCTTGTCATTCCGAGCCATCCGTAGTCGCGCCAGCGACGAGGATGCGCGTAGGAATCTGCTTTTTTTGCATAACCAAAAAGTTAGCCTGCCATTCCGAAGACCCGCGCTTTTCATCGCGGACGAGGAATCTCGCGCGGAGCGCCACTGCACCCTAACCACCTTGTCATTCCGAGCCATCCGTAGTCGCGCCAGCGACGAGGATGCGCGTAGGAATCTGCTTTTTTTGCCTAACCAAAAAGTTAGCCTGCCATTCCGAAGACCCGCGCTTTTCATCGCGGACGAGGAATCTCGCGCGGAGCGCCACCGCACCCAACCACCTTGTCATTCCGAGCCATCCGTAGTCGCGCCAGCGACGAGGATGCGCGTAGGAATCTGCTTTTTTGCCTAACCAAAAAGTTAGCTTGCCATTCCGAAGACCCGCGCTTTTCATCGCGGACGAGGAATCTCGCGCGGAGCGCCACTGCACCCAACCACCTTGTCATTCCGAGCCATCCGTAGTCGCGCCAGCGACGAGGATGGGCGTAGGAATCTGCTTTTTTGCATAACCAAAAAGTTAGCCTGCCATTCCGAAGACCCGCGCTTTTCATCGCGGACGAGGAATCTCGCGTGGAGCGCCACTGCACCCAACCACCCTGTCATTCCGAGCCAGCCGTAGTCGCGCCAGCGACGAGGATGCGCGTAGAGCCTGCCCTGAGCAAGCGAAGCGTCGCCGAAGGAATCCGCTTCTTGGTCGTCTCAAGCATGGCAATATCAAAAGACCCCTCAATCTTTATCTGACAGATAGATAGAGGAAACCCCATCTGGCCCATTCGCAATTTCCGCGCTTACAATCTGGCTTGTGTCTGACAGCTTGACTTCCATCGCGAAAATTTCCTCAACGCCAAGAATCGAGGCCTCCTGGGAATTCATTAACCCTTGCAAAAGTTCCCCGAGCAGCATGCTATTACTGTCGGCATAACAGCGGTTTTCTGTAGTTGAAAAGCCTTTAACGCTGGCCGCATGGACCCTCGTCCTACTTCTTCTGATAATCGTTCGCGGCCACTTTCGCATATCCCGCAGGCACCGCGAATGATGCCACATCCACTGAGCCCGACGAAAATCCCGTCAACTGCGTCGTCGATTCCATCAGCACGGAATAATCCGGCGTTCCGGCTGCTGGCGCTCCCGCCGCTGGCGCGGCTGCGGGCGTGTCCGCGGGCTTCTTCTTTTTATGGAAGCCGCCGAAGCCCCCCAGACTGCCGAGACTCGACGCCACGCCGCCAAAACTTCCCATGTGGCTTCCCACCGAGTTTTCCGCATTCGATGTCGCCGTGTTCGCTGCTGAGTTCGCGGCGTTCGTCGCAGCCTGATTTGCAACGTCGCCCATGTTCGGGCCGTTCGACGGCGGCAGCGGCGCTTCCGACGCAGCCGGCAGTTCTTTCCCGTTCGGCGTCATGCCCATGCGCATTACCTGCGACACCGGAATCCCTTTCAGCTTCTGCATCTCTTTCATCATGTCGCCCATGCCCGAAAGCATGCCCGGCTGCTGCGCCATCATCGACTTCATCGACGACATCGCCCCGCTGAAGGTGTCGCCCATCTTCGCCGCGAAGCGTTTGTTGAATTCGCGCACTTCGTCGTAGCCCGGAATGTCCGGCGCCATCCACATATCGTTGTTCATCGCCATGGACGCAGTTTGCCCGCTCTGCTGATCCGTCGCATCCATCGTCATTCGCAGGATGGCTTCTTTCGCGTCCAGTCCCGCCACTTGTTTGCTCGCGCCCGTGTCCGTCACCTTCGCCGTGAATTTCATCTGCGGCATCGGCTTGCCATCATTAGTAGTTTGCGCCTGCTGCTTCGCTTGCTCCGCCTGCGCCTGTTGCATCGCCGCTTCCATCTGCTGCTTCATCTCGGCGAACGTCATCACCGAATATTGTTTCTTCGCCGGATAAATTTCCGTAAAGGTCTCCGCATCGAGATCAATAATCGAAGTGTGGTCCGGGCTGATGCGCGCCATCCGGTTTCCCTTCACGATGACCGTGGTCTCAATCGGATCGGTCGCGCTGCGCGCGCTGTGGCTGAAGGCGCCCGCAAATTTCGCCATGCTCAAAATCGAGCCGCCCGTCAGTTGCGTGGTTTCGGTGTATTTGAAATCGGCAAAGCTGGAAAGCGGCGTGATCATGCACAGCCCCATCGCCAGCACGCGGCCTAAGCCGTTGCGAAAATTCATATTCATTTTTTGATGCCCCTTAAAAATGTCTTTGAGAACTTTGCGGAGAATTGTACAACGCCCATCGTCACGCCGCGCGCGTAATGGGCGGGTAATCAGGACAATCATGTTACTGGCCATGCGGACGCGTCCCGAAGGGCCCCCGGATACTTGCCGGGCGGCCAGCATAAATCTAATCTAATGTTCCGATGCCCCCGAAAGCGCTTATCTTTAGTCCCGACGCGTCTGTACGAAGCACGATGGCTCGCGTCTTCAATGACTTAGAGCTCTTGCCCGAGCCTTGCGCGGACATCTTTTCAGCGCTCGAAGCGCTCACCGCCCGCGATTTTGAAGTGATTGCCGCTGATTGGAGTGAAGGCGCGGAAGCGGCTTTCCTGCTGAAAACGGCGCAGGAATTAAAAGCTCGCATGCCCTTTGCGATCGTGCTAACCGGCGCGCATGGTGAGGCTCCGGCGGACGCGGATCTTGTTATAAGCAAACCGCTTGTTGCGAATTCCATCAAACGGACACTGCTCACCCAGGATGCCTTCCTGGAGCGCATGCAGAGCTGGCTGGCGATTCCGGAAGATGAAGATGTGGAATATAAAGGCGGGGCCGAAACTGCGGCGAGTGTGCGCGAAAAGCGAATGTTAAGCGAAAATTCGCCCCGGCAATCATGGCTGCGTGATGCCGTTTTACAGCAAAATGCAACAAGTGTGACGACCGACTCAACCTCAATCCTTGCAGATACTTACAAGTATGCGGCGCGCGAAATAAAGGGCGTGCGCAGGGCAAAAAACGCAAAAAGCACAAAAATGCGCGATTTGTGCATCCTCGGCGCCGCGGCGATTGTTTCTATCTGCTTTGCTGTCTATCACTTCCGCGAGCCTTTGATGCGAAATCGGCTGGCGCTCGCATTGACGTCAAGCGATGCCATGAATCAGGCCGTGGACGAGGCAGTGGCTGACGACACCAATTACATGCTGGGAAACGACCCTAACATCACGGTCACGCCGATTTATCACCGAAGATTCCATGCTCATTTGCAGCGCGCCAATTTTTCTGAAGATGCGCCTGAAGATTTGGACGAAAACGAAATGGTCATGACGCCGAAGCCCTCCCCGAGCATTCCCACGGCGAATGATCCGAATGTGCCGGCAAGTTTGTATTCGCCGATGCCGTTGCGGCCTGTGCCGAGCTTGACCGTTGCCGGCGCGCCACCGGCTGCCGGCTTGGTTCAGCCGGGCTCGATTCAAGCGGGGCCGGTTCATCCAGTGGATTTGTCGGAAGACTCGGCGGAGATGCTGCTGGTGAAGAAAGTGGCGGCGCGGTATCCGGAGGACGCGGTGAAGAGCGGGATTGAAGGGCCGGTGGTGTTCCAGGCGTCGATCGCGCGCGACGGCACAGTGCAGGAACTGAAATTAATTCGCGGGCCGCTGGCGCTGGTGCAGTCCGCGTATAACGCCGCGAAACAGTGGCGCTTCAAACCCTACACGCCGAATGGCGTCGCCACCGAGGCGCGCATCACGATGACGGTGGACTTCCAGCGCACGCAGTTGGCGATGAGCAAATAGAGTCGTTGCGCAAATATTTCTTTTGACACTCAGCGGCTCTTCATTTAGATTCCCTGCACCGATTCAGAAATCGGTTCAGCCACGAAAAGACCGTTAACTTCGCTGGCGGCATGATTCGCTGAATTTTCCCCGATGTGTGAAGTTGCACAAGCGCAGTCTTCGTGATTGCGCGGATGGTTTGGTGTGCAAATTGAATGTCGGAGGAAAGGGTGCTGATGAATCCCCGAAGGACGCGCTTCCTGCCTTATTTCCGCCTCGCGGTGTTGCCCACTATTTTGTTTGCCTCTGTCGCGAGTCTCGCCCAGGGTTCCGTGCCTGGAGTTCAGCCGTTCTCTACGAGCGCCGGTGGCCCTTATGATTCCGTTGACCTTGGCAACACCGGCATATTCCTGAGCATTCCCGTGCGCAGTAAAGCGGGAAAGATTCCGTTCTCCTATTCCATTGTTGGCAATTCCGGTTATTCCATCTTTACGAGTGGATCTTCGTCTGGGTGGGTGAGTTACTACTCACTGACCGGCGAGCCAATGATGGCCGATTTTGGTTCCACCATCGGAGGCACCAGCAGTACCGTGACTTGCGGTTCGAGTAGCGATAAGAAATGGTCGAACATTTACGTCATTGACCCGACAGGCGCGAGTCATCCGTTCTCGGGAACTTACCAAAGCGGACTAGGTGGGTGCTCTGTTGCCTACACACAGACGACTTCTGACGGTACTGGATACACACTGGTGATTCCCGCATCATCCACGTCCTACACGAATCTGAGCAGCTACAACTATTCGCTCTACGACAAAGCAGGCAACAAATCTTCGCAATCAGGAAGCACCATTACCGTGACGGACCCCGATTCCGTCAGCATGAACTCCACACTCAGTGGGGGGACGACGACTTACACGGACACTTTGGGTGCTACCGTTTTGACGGCTGCGCATGCGGGTGGCACAAGCGGGGACACCTACGGGTATATAGATGGAAATGGTACGGCCCAGACAATAAATGTCTCTTACACCTGGTTCCCAAATGTCTGGACGAATTTTCGTTGCAGCGGAGTTGCCGATTCCCGGATCAGCGGCGCTTATCTACCGACGACGATTACGACACCCGCGGGAAATTTCGGCATCACCTATGAGCAAACGCCGGGAGAACCATCGGGATACGTAACCGAGCGAATCGCAAAGATTACTCTGCCGACAGGCGGATATGTCTCATACAGCTACACTGGTGGCAGCAACAACACCGGGATCAACTGCACTTCGGGCGTAGTGCCAATACTGACCCGCTCGATTTATGACAATGTCAGTGGTACAACGAGCACATGGACCTATGTCAACACGAATACGAGTAGCACGCCCGGCAACTTCATGGTCATCGAAACCGACCCTGCCTACCCGGTCAATAATCAGATCGTGCATTACTTCTCAGGGGAATATGAAACGGAACGGGTCACTTATGAGGGCGGCTGCCCCACCAGCACCAGCAGCGCATGTAATGGCGGGGGAACGCGGTTAAGTACGACGATCACGTGCTACAGCGGGAACAATTCCACACAAGGGGGCTGCACATCGCCGGGGAGCGTCCCGACTTTGCCAATTACACAGACGGATGTCTATAGTTTCGTTTACAGTTCGTCTGCTTCCGGCGCGGATTTGACGGAAACCATTTTCGACACTTACGGCAATGTGACCGAGGTCAAGAAATATGATTACGGTGCGACTTTCCCGCCTAGCGGTACGCCGTTGGCCGACACCACAATTTCCTACGACACTACCGGCTCATGCGGAACCCTGAACAGCTATATCTACAACCGCCCCTGCTCAGCGACAACTATGGATTCGTCAGGGCACCAGATAAGCCAGACGAGATACTCCTATAGCGGAAATGCCGCTGGGCATCCAACACAAACGCAAAGATGGGTAAGTGGTTCGACTTCTCTGACCTATAACGCCACCTACAACGCCAATGGAACTCTGGCAACGACCACGGACGCAAATAGCGGGGTAAACACTTATGGTTATGCGAGCGGCTGCAACAACCTTCTATTGACCAGCACTTCCTACCCCAACGGTTTGTCAACCTCCCAAACATGGGACTGCAATGGAGGCGTGGTCACTTCAACAACGGGTATGGATGGCCACTCGGCGACGATGGCTTATGCCGATCCTCTCTGGAGGCCAAGCACGTATACCGATCCAACTAGTGCTGCAAGCAACTATAGCTACAGCACAAGCGCCCCCATGACAGCGGAAGGCACGCTCACTGTTGGAAGCAGCTCGGCGCAAGATGTACTGATGACCACCGATGGTCTGGGCCGCACACTGGTTACTCAGCAGAGGCAGCAACCGGGCGGCACATCTTTCGACTCTGTGGAAACTGACTATGACCTGGTTGGCAGGGTAAAACGCAGGACGATGCCTTATGCCGGCGCTGCTGGGCAAACGAATTCCGCTGCACCAGCAATGTCGTACCAATACGATGCTTTAGGGCGCCCTGTGTCGAGCACGGATGCTAACGGCGGCTCTGTCACTTATTCCTACAATCTGAACGACGTACTCGTTACTCGCGGCCCTGCGCCAGGCACTGAGAATGCAAAGCGGCGTCAACTCGAATACGACGGCCTGGGCAGGTTGAAGTCTGTGTGCGAAATCACCAGCGCTGCGAATGGGGGCGCATCGTGTAGCCAGAATACGTCGGCAACGGGTTTTCTCACGACGTACACCTACAGCAACAACGCGCTTACCGTAAAACAGAACGCCAACGGCTCGACCGCCCAGACCCGCACTTATACCTACGACGGTTTGGGAAGGCTTATCGCCGAGGTGAACCCTGAGAGCGGTACGACCAATTACACCTACGACACCGATTCCGCCGGAACGTGCGGAACGCCTTATTACGGGGATTTAGTCCGAAAAAACACCAATGTGGGGACAGTCTGCTACACCTACGACAAGATGCATCGCGTGCTTTCTATTGCCTACCCGAGTAGCAGTACGACTGACAGCAAATACTTCGTCTATGATTCCGCAACGGTGAACGGCACCACACTGAGCAATGTTGCAGGAAGGCTGGCAGAGGCATATACATGTCCGCCGACTGGATCATGTTCCACCAAGAAAACAGATTTAGGCCTCATGTACACTGCACGCGGCGAAGTGCAAACCACGCTGGAGTCCACGCCCAACTCCAGTGGATATTTCCGCGTTTGCGGCGCTTACTGGCCGAACGGAGCGCTCAAGAGCCTGAATTGTCTGGCGAATTTGCCATATATCGTTTACGGCAGCACCAACGGTACTAACTCGGCTGGTATGGACGGGGAAGGCCGAATCACTTATGTTTGGGCGCAGAGTGGTAATCCTCCCGTAACAAACGTGACTTATAACACGAGCAGCACCGCTGAGCCGATCGGCGCCCTCACCCAGGTTGAGTATGGCTCGAACGATACTGATACTTTCACCTACGACACTAATACAGGCCGTATGACGAGCTTCACGGGAACGGCGGGAACACAGTCGCAAAGCGGCACACTGAGTTGGAACGCGAATGGTTCATTGGCCCATCTCATAATCGCCGATACCATCAACCCGTCGAATGCCCAAACGTGCAATTTCGCCTATGACGATCTGGCGCGAGTCAATCTGGATGATTGCGGTTCGACGTGGCACCAGACATTTAGCTTCGACCCGTTCGGCAACATTAGGAAAACTGCCACTGCGGGTATTTCCTTTTTGCCCACTTACAACCAAAGCACGAATCAGATTTCGGCGTTGTCTGGATGTTCGCCGAGCTATGATGCCAACGGCAACATGACAAATGATTGCGCTCATACTTATGCCTCTGACAGCGAGGGACGTGTAACGAGCATTGATTCGACTAACATTACCTACGATGCGCTGGGACGGGCGGTGGAATGGAGTGTAGGCGGCGGCCACAGGCAGGCGGTCTATGACCCGCTCAGTCGTAAGATCGCTGTCATGAATGGGATTAGCGCGTTGGTCAAGAGCTTCTTGCCGTTACCGGGCGGAGGCGAAATGGTGGATACGCCGGGAGTTTTGCCCGCTTATTACCGCCATGCCGACTGGCTGGGCAGTTCACGTTTGGCGACCACGCAGTTGCAGGCCCCGTATTACGATGGTGCGTATGCTGCGTTTGGTGAGAACTACGCGGGTTCGGGTACAACTGATCTAGACTTCACTGGACAGAATCAGGACACGGCATCGGGGATATATGATTTTCTGATGCGCAGATATAGTCCGGTGCAAGGCCGATGGATCACGCCCGACCCGGCAGGTCTCGACGCCGTGGACATCACCAATCCGCAGACGTGGAACAGATATGCGTATGTGGCGAATAATCCGCTGAGTTATGTGGATCCCTCGGGCTTGAATCGCCAAGGGCCAGGTCAAGGCGGATGCAACACGGATGAATACAATTGTTTCGGCGGCAGTGGGACGGGCGACAGCGGAGGCGGCGGTTTCTGTGATGCATCAGGCAATTGCAGTGGAATATCCAGTCCAAGCTGTGATGCATCGGGCAATTGCACGAGTAGCTTAGTTGCTGAGACTGGTGTCGACTCAAACGGATTTCCCAATGACGTTGGCCCGGGCTATGTAAATACTGCAAATTCTGGCCAAGCTTGGATTCAGCAGAATATGGGATCATATTTGTCTTGGGTTAATGCAGTTCAGCAAGCTGGCGGCAGCACCTTCACACCTGCTGGCGGTCATGTACCGATTTTCCTCAACTGGTCTATCACAAGCGGAGTATATGGAATAAACTCAGCGAACGGTGAAACCATAGATGCTGCTGGACTATCAGAGGCGTTAGGGTCCCCGGCTTCCATTGACGGTGGAGAGTACTTTGGCATAGGGAGTTTGTTGCAGCGGAATTTAAGTGGGGCAGGAGGGGTGCCGGGCACCTGTGCCGTGAAAGGCGGAATCACCATTTGCGAATTTGCAACCGTATCGAGCTGCACGAACCAGCCCACGTGGACTACCACCGGCGTTATCGATGAACCTCCCGGAGCAGCAGCGTGGTGGTCTTATTACTGGTGCGTATACCCCGGCGGCAGTTGGCAATTCTGCCGGCCCGTTCCCGGATCGGCAGTAAAAACTGCGAATGCTGGTCCCGCGTATTGCAAGAATCCTGGCGATTGAAGGGAGGATCGATGGTTTCACTTAGAACACTTGCTGAAGCATTTGGAATTTTCGCCGTATCGATGATCGTATTATTCGCCTTTTACCTAGTCACAGAGACAAGAACCACGGGCGCAGGCTGGCTTCACTGGAAAGGGTACGTGCTGCTATACCTAGGTGCGCTTTATTTGATATCCGGTGCGATCTTAACGCGGATGAAATGATTGGCCAAGTAGATAACCGTGTCGGCTCCCAGGGCGGGTGGGCTGGCCTTTGAATAGCGGAAGGCATTACACCTGTGGGTGCCCCGTCCTCGCGTTTTTGGCGAGGGCGGGTACCACGACTGCCGACAACGAGGGTTTTGATATTCAGGCCGCGTGGTCGCGAAAAGAAATCTCTCCCCATCCGACATTCACCTGCACGGGCCCAACTTCGCCCAGGAAGTAGTGGCGATAACTGCTCCATCCCCACTGCTCGGGAGACTCGACCAGTGCGCGCTTCACCGGATTGCCGTGCATGTAATTCAGCTTCTCGACCCGCTTTTTCTCACTCCATACGTTGAAGTCGTAGAAGCGGGCTTGCCAGAATGCCCGGCGCGGCGGCTCGCCAAAGAACCTCAGACCGACGAAGATCGTCGCACCAGTCTCATAACGTCTCAAACATCGTCTCACCTGTGTTAGACGCACACTTCCCACCACGATAGAGTTAGCGCATTGTGCAACGCCCACAAGCTATTTTGGAGGGATATAGAACGTGCTCAGCGATCATTCAGAAACTCTCACAAATTGCGGTTGGTGGAACATTAAGCAAGCCGCAACGCACCTCGGTGTTTCGGGCGGGTGGCCCATTCAAGCCGTTTTTTGGCTTGAGTGGGGCCTTTGTCGAGCGTAGTCTGCGTAAATGCCGTGGGGACTGCGACGATTTCACGCGTCCGAACAGACTCACTTCGTGACGTTCTGTTGCTATCACCGCCGGGCTTCGTTCTCGACTGCCGCTGCGCGAGAAGTATTCGAAGCCGGAGTGGAGCGCGTGCGGCGCAGCTTCGCGCTCTGCGTCTATGGCTATGTCGTCATGCCCAATCACGTTCATCTGCTGCTCAGCGAACCGCCGCAGGGCACACTCGCCGAGGCCATCAAATCATTGAAGCAGGGCGTGTCCCGGCGATTGATCGGCAGGGCGGAGCATTTCTGGCAAAAACGATATTACGATTTCAATGTGCGCAATGAGCGTCAGTTTGTGGAGAAGTTGCGCTATATTCATCGCAATCCGGTTGACGCGCGGCTTGTGCGCCCGGCCTGAAGACTGGGCGTGGAGCAGCTTTCGGCCGTAGGCGACGGGCTGCGCGGGCAGAGTGGAGATTGAATGTGAATGGACGGCAAGAGAGCGCGAGAGAAAGGCGGGACGATTGTGTCCGGCAGTCGAACTGCCCCACTCAAGCCAAAAGACGGCTTGAATGGGCCACCCGTCTGGACCTAGCGGCGGCGACCCTTGTTTCTTTTATGGAATGGATTGCGGCGGTGGCGGCGGGGATGGGCCGCCGACTCCCGGCGGCGGTGGTGGAGGCGGCGCAAGCTGCGGTACGGATTCACTGAGCATTGCGCACTCGATGCTGAGCCCGATGTTTAGTCCCGGCAAGGGCAAGTCTTGCAAGCAGCCCCCGAAGACGTGTCCCGCAGTGCCACAAGCGCCTCCAGGAGCTAACATAAATTCCAACATAAGCAATGCTCAATGGGGCGAAGTCCTTAGCTTTACCAATCCCTTACTTTCTTTGGGAGTCTTCTACGAAACCGTAAAGAATGGCTCCCCTATGGATTACAAACAACAAGGATGGACGATGACAGACACGGGACAGCTCGGTCCCTCGCCCTATCAAGATTTTGGCAACTTCAACTATGGCGCGGTAGGTTCAGCGTGGGGCATTCCTCAAGATCTCTTGCTTCGCGGAGCTGGATATGCGCAGACACAGGCCGGTACCTCGACTCCAGAGTGGGGGAATTGGTATCAAGGACCGCCTTACGGCGATGACCCTGCGGATCAAGAGCAAATTATGCAGGGAATCCAATACTATCAAAATGGGTGTTACAAAAAATGAAACCGGCGTCTCTTAAAATTTATCTGTTTTTGATTCCAATAGTCTGCGGGGTGTTCTCTTCTTGCAACGTTTGTAAGAATGTTGCGCGAGTGAAAGCCACATCTGGTGATGGCAAACTTATTGCGACAATTTATGAACGCAATTGTGGTGCAACTACAGATTTCACTTCGATTGTCAATATACGTAGTGTTTCCGAAAGCGGAGATGGCGAGGATAAAAATAATGTTTTCATTGTCAAAGGACGAAGTGCCATTTCAGCGGTTTGGGATGGCCCTAGAAAACTGACTATCTCGTGTGAAAGCTGTTCGAGAGTCAATATTTTTCGTCAGGTTGTCGCCATTGGTGACATAGACATTTATTACAAATTGATTCCTGACAATCACTAGCGTTTCTTTGCGCGTCTTTTCTTTGCGTTTTCTCGCTTTTTGTACATCCGTTGTGCCACAACATGTGCACACGCGGATACTCCCGTTGAATTGTATGGCGGGCAATACATCCGCTTCCGGTGCCACGTAAACGGAGGGTGGCCCATTCAAGCCGTACTGTGGCTTGAGTGGGGAACGGTGAGCCGATTTCCGCGCTTCCGGGAAATGACAGCGGTTGGCATCATACTTCGCCCGCGAACTCAAGGATAATTTTCGGTTCTATACTGCTCTGGACGTTCGTCAGCGAATTCCGTGGTCCCCACTCTTGCGCAAAGAACGCGCAAGAATGGGCCACCCAATGATTTGAGGAAATGCAAACAAGAAGCGGAGCTTGTGTGGGCTACCCGTCCCGGGAAGCGAAAGCAGATTCCTACGCACGTTCTCGCTGCGCTACGAACGGCTCGGAATGACAATGTGGTAAGAGTCGCAGCAAGGTGGGGGTCAACCGGTGAGCGGCGCCTTGGGAATGCTGCCCACCGGTCGCGGCTTAATCAGAACTCCAGCCGCGCCTGGAAGGCGATCATGCGGGGACTGCTATCGCCGCCCAGACCAACGCCGAGTAGTCCGGTCGGTGGCGATGTTGCGTAAGTTAGAGCGCCAAACCCTGTCTGAGTAGAAGGTTTGCCGGGAACGCCGGCCAGGACCATGCTGGGTGTGCCAAAGTTTGGATGGTTGAATACGTTAAAGAACTGGCCCTCGAAGCGCAATTTGACGCGCTCGGTCAAAGGGAACCACTTGGTGAGATAAAAATCGCTCCAGGCAAAATTAGGGCCGCGCAACGCATTGCGGCCGAGATTGCCGAACTGACAATTCTGCGGGCTGTCGCCGCCATCGCACTGGCCGGTGCTTGGATCCACGGTCGAGAGAAAAGCATTCGGATTCAGCCATTGAACGGTCCCGGGCTGGGTCACGCCCGGGATTGGCGAATGTTCATAGAGCGGCACCCCCTGAACTACACTCGCGAACTGCGGCCCGCTGCCTTGAACGATTCCGTTTCCGTTGGCTGAATAAGGCGTGCTCAACACGGAAAAGGGAACGCCGCTGTGCCAAAACACGGTTCCTGAAACTTGCCAACCATTCAAGGCATAACCGAGCGCGCTGCTTCGCACCTTGATGGGCAATTGATATACGTACTGCGCGTTGAGGTTGTGACGAATGTCGTAGTCACACGGCCCGTAATCGCGCGCGAGTTCTCCGGGCAGCGGCGAAAGAATGCCTCCGGCGGAAAATTGCAGGAATCCGCCGTTCGAAACTGTGTCCATGCAGCGGCTCCAGGTGTAGTTGACCTGACCCTGCAAACCATGACTAAGGCGCTTCATCCCGGTCAGTTGCAGGCCATTGTAGTGACTGTTTTCGCCGGTTGAAAACTGCGTCACCGCGCCAAATCGCGGATCAGTTGGCTGCTGATAAGGAAAGGGCGCAAAACAACCCTGACAGACGGTTTGATAGCCGTTCACTTGCGTCAGGTAAGGCTGGTTGACGGCGCGGGTTCCTACGTATTGGGCCTGCACGCTGGCCTTTGTCCCAAATTGATGCTCGAGTCCCAAACTCCATTCCATAAAGTAGGGCGCGTGCAGTTTGCCGTCGGGGACTGCGGTCATGGCGATCGGTGGCAGGCAAGTCGCGGGATTGGCCTGACTGGAAGCACAGGAGAGCGCGCCATTGGGAAATCCTGAACTGAATCTCTGATTTGCAGCTATGGTTGCATCCACCGCGCTGTTGGGAACTCCCGGCGCAATGGCGGTGCCGCCGACCGTACCGAGAAGACCTCCCTGGAAAGTCTGGACGTAGGGCGGATTGACCCCTACCAGATCCGCGACGCTGCCGGGCAAAATATCACTGAAGATGCCAAAACCAGTTCGCAGCAACGTATTGGGCTCGAACTGCCAGGCGATGGCAGTTCTGGGTTGCAAGATGGCAAGAGGCGTGGAGGAAAACACATTTCCGAGACCGGTCTGGATGGCGGCATTCAGCGGCTGGTTCACATCATGCGAAATGGAAGCGAAAGAGCCGCGAAGCCGGGCAATTTGATCATGCGGATTGAGCGGATTGGAATTGAACGAGTCGCGAAGACCGAAAGTCCACGTCAGCTTGCTGGTCACTTTCCAGGTGTCCTGCGCGTAGAGGTCGAGATTGAGAAAGTTGAAAGGCTCGTTAGGTGTAGTGGGGAAGGTTTTGGTTGCTGTGGACGCGACGCCGTAAATATATTGCGGCAGGGTTGTGTAGGTGATGGTCGGCACCGATCCCTCGCCGAAGTCGTAGTCATTCAGCCGCAAGATCCGGGTATTGGTTCCGAAGCGCACTTCGTGCGCGCCGTGGCTCCAAGCCAGATTGTCGTTGATGAAAAAGCGGGTAGCGCGGCGTCCCTGTACCCAAGTGTTGTCTAGGCCGCCGACTGTGGTGAAAGGGGCATTGGCGCCGCTGCCTTGCAACACGATGGGAAATGCGGAAAGCGTTTTCTGAAAATCGCTGGGGCCAAACAGACTTTCATACCAGGAAAATGCAGGATTGAAATAATTGACCAAGTGTTGGGAAAAAACATGCGTATATCCCGCAGCGAAAGAATAGAGAGGCTGGGGAGAAACCGAATCGAATAGAGAATTAATTGGGTCTGTATAGGCGGCTTGCAGGCCTGTATCGGCCTGAAAGCGGAACCAAGTGGTGTCGTTCGCGTTGATGTTGTAATCCACCCGTGCCGTCTGCACTTGCTCATGATCGTCACTGGAGTGGGAAACGCTTTGCCGGTTCGCGCACCCGTTGCCATCGTTGGCAATGGTGGGAGCAACTCTACCGACATCGAAGGGGCATCCCAGTACTTGGAGCGGCGTGCCGCTGTTATTCGCGTAGAGCGAGAACATCTTTTGATAAAACGGTACCAATTGGGGCTGGGCGGGATAGATTGAGCCAGTGACCGAGTCCTTGCCACCCAAGGGAAGTTGCTGAAGCACGTATTGCTCGAAGGCAGCGGTCGGGACCGTGGTGGGAGTGACGATGGGCAGCGCGATCCGGACCCATTCGCTATCGAAGAAAAAGAACAGCTTGTTGTGAATGATGGGACCACCCAGACTACCGCCAAAGTGGTTCACAGTGGCCCCCGGCTTGTGATTTCCGGGGGTCGCGTTGGTGAAATAATCCGCCGCGTTCAGTACTGCGCCATTCCAAAGTTCGTAGAGATTTCCATGAAATTGGTTTGATCCGGACTTCGTCACGTAGTTGACCTGGGAGGCTCCGTAACGGCCCTGGTCCACGGAATAGGAAAGCGTGTTGACCGTCACTTCCGAAATTGAGTTGAGACCCAATACGAGGTTGGTCGAAAGACCGCTGTTGAGATTAGTGAGCGGATCGTTAGTTTCGAGCCCATCCACGATGTAGCCATTTGAAAGTGCGGGCAATCCATTGAATTCGACGTTGCCATAGCCATTCGAGCTGCCTACGAAATCGTTGCCGCTACCCGCTGTATTGATGAGAGCGCCGGGGGCAAATTGCAGAGGGTAGGTCAAATCTCCGCCGGGATTGGGCAGGTTCTCCAAGGCTGGAGCGTTTAAGTTAGTGGAAGTGTTGGCGTCTTCGGGGTTGAGCAGCGGTGATTCGGAATTTACTTCGACAGTTTCGCTCGCTTGCGCGATCCTGAGGCTGAAGTCAACGGACTGCTTCTGGCCTAAGCCGGACACTACATTCTCATTTTGCGCGGGCTTGAAACCTTCTGCTTCGACACTGACGGAGTAAGTACCGGGCATGAGCTGGGGGAAGTCAAACCGGCCCGCTCCATCGGTTACGGCTTTGCGCGTTGCTCCGGTCTCGCGATTCGTCGCGGTGACGGCGGCGCCCGCTATAGCAGCGTTGGTTGAATCGGTGACCTGTCCAACGATGGCGCTGGTGGTCTCGCCTTGCCCGAGCGCCAGGGAGGGTCCTAGCGATAGGACCACAATAATAAAGAACGCCAGCCGCATTCCACGCGAACTCATTTTGCTGCACTCATCTTGCTGCACTCATTGAGCCCTAGGCTTGATTAAGTCCAGGAAGAAATCGTTAACCATGGATTCTCTTCATTAGTTAACCATAGTTAATAGCGATGCACAAGTTGATTTGTACTCCGGCAATATTGTTGTGCGTCCTCTTTTAATCCGTTTGACGCTGCTCCGGTTCGCGCCCTAAGATGAAAATCTCTTCAATTTGTGACCAACTATGATCGGCCAGACAATTTCGCATTATCGGATCATTCGGCAACTGGGCAGCGGCGGCATGGGCGTGGTCTATGAAGCGCAAGACCTCACGCTCGGACGCAATGTAGCCCTCAAATTTCTCCCCCCATCCCTTGCTAGTGACCATGCAGCTCTGGAACGCTTTCTGCTGGAGGCACGGGCGGCATCGGTACTGAACCATCCCAACATTTGCACGATTTACGCGGCGGAGACGGCGGACGGGCAGTCCTTCATCGCCATGGAACTGCTCGACGGGCAGAGCCTCGACGCCCTGCTCAAGAACGGGCCGCTGCCGGTGGATCGCGCGCTTGAAATTTCGATTCAACTGGCGGACGCGCTGGATGCGGCCCACGCGAAAGGCATTGTTCATCGCGATATTAAGCCCGCGAACATTTTTGTGACGGCGCGGGGGCAAGCGAAAGTGCTGGATTTCGGCCTCGCCAAGCTTATGCAATCGGCTGAGACGGAAACACTGGGCGCGACCGCGCATCTCACGATGCCCGGCTCGACCGTGGGCACGATTGCTTACATGTCGCCCGAACAAGCCCGAGGAGAAACGCTCGACGCCCGAACGGATCTGTTTTCCGCAGGCGTGGTGATTTACCAGATGGCAACGGGGCAACTGCCATTTCAAGGCAATACGTCTGCGGTTGTTTTCCAGGCTATTCTCGATCGCGATCCCATTCCGCCGGCGCAGATTGCGCCCAACCTTCCGCCCAAGCTCGACGAGATTATCGAGAAGTCGCTCGAAAAAGACCGGGACATGCGTTACCAATCGGCTGCCGACCTTCGCGGAGATCTAAAGCGGCTAAAACGCGACAGCGACACGAGGCATCGGCCAACGTCTTCGTCGTCTTCTTCGTCAGAGCACGCCGCTGCTGCGTCTGTCTCTTCCGTGCCGGCTGCGCAACCTTCGGGTTCGCAT
Organism: Terriglobia bacterium; assembly: GCA_963702965.1. Classification (GTDB taxonomy): domain Bacteria; phylum Acidobacteriota; class Terriglobia; order Terriglobales; family Acidobacteriaceae; genus JAJPHW01. The sequence continues at coordinate 322,265 of OY969776.1, read as the reverse complement.
GTGTCGTCGAGTTCGGCTGTGGTCAGTGCCATTCGGCAGAACAAAATCGGCACGGGCGTGACCGCACTTATCACTCTCGCCGTTCTGGCCGTGGCTGGCTACGGCGTTTACTCTCTGCTGAATCGCAATCGTCCGGTGCCGTTCCAAAATATCTCGATCAGCAAAATCACGGAGACGGGGAAGTCGCGGATGGTCGCTATTTCTCCCGACGGCAAGTACATCATGAATGTGGTGCGGGACAACGGGCAGGAGAGCTTGTGGCTGCGGAACCTGCCGACCAACAGTAATACGCAAGTCATTCCGCCAACGCAAACGATTTATACGGCGTTGAAGTTTTCGCCCGACGGCAACTACTTATATTTTGAACGCAGCGAACCCGGAAGTGAGGAGCTGCGCAACCTGTATCGGGCGCCGGTGCTGGGCGGATCGCCGGAAAAAGTCGTAAGCGACATCGATTCGAACATCACATTTGCTCCGGATGCGAAGCGGTTCGCTTTTGTCCGGTACAACAGCCCTGAGCTGGGGCGCTATCAGCTTATTGTGCACAATTTGGACACGGGCGAAGATAAAACGCTGCTGGAAGATAAGATTTCTGCGGGATTACGTGATCCGGCATGGTCTCCGGATGGAAAGACCCTCGTATGCACGACGTTCACGCTTCCGAATGCGCTTAGCGGCCTGGTCGCGCTGGACTTGGCCAGCGGCAAACAAACCGTGCTGGCGCGGTCGGAATCGACGGCGTTGCAAAGCCCTACCTGGCTGCCCGACGGCCATAGTTTGTTGGTGATATCGCAATTCACGGGGGCGCAGATCGATGTGGTTTCGTATCCGGACGGCAAGATACAGCCGATTACGCGCGATACGAACAGCTATGGAGGCCTGAGCCTGGCCGCCGACGGACATAGTTTTGTCTCGGTCATGAACGAGTCACACGCCGATGTTTTTATCGGACCGGCTTCAGCGACAAATCAGAGCGACTTCAAGCGAATCACCTCGGGCGCGCCGATCTTTAATTTCACCTGGACAGCCGATGGAAAATTAATTGCGGCATTGGACGGGACATTGGACCAGATCAATCCCGATAACGGGGATAAAACGCCCGTGGGGTCGCAACCGGGGGTGGTCGCGATCAATCCCTCGGCGTGCGGCGACGGCAAATACATCGTCTATACCGGAGTGACGACGAAGGGGGCGACGTCTCTCAGCGTCTGGCGGATGGATGCGGGCGGGGGAAATTTCAAACAGCTCACCACCGGAAAGCTTGATCAAAATCCTGTATGTTCGCCGGACGGCAAGTGGGTGGTCTACCAGAACGCTCTCGACGACGGAGTCTTAAGCAAAATCTCGATCGATGGCGGCGAAGCGGTGAAGCTGTCACCGGAGTTGGCCGCTTCGGGGCTGGATTTTTCTCGTGATGGGAAGTGGATTGCGTTCGCGCAGTTCCTCCGTTCCACGGGACACGTCGAAAAACTGACGCTGATTTCAACGGAATCGAGCAAGGTAGAAAAGAGCATGGACTTTCAGCAGCCGCGCAACGGCGCAGTGCAGTTCGCGCCTGACGGCAAAGCGGTGGTGTACTCATTTGCCAGCAAAGGCGTGGAAAATCTGTGGCGGCAGCCGCTGGATGGCTCTCCCGGCAAGCAGATTACCAATTTTGATTCGGAGTTCATCGTTCAATTCCGCTACTCCTTCGACGGCAGCAAGCTCGCCCTCACGCGCGGGCACACGGACTCAGACGTAGTGATGATCAAGGAAGCGGAGAAATAGGATTTACCGCCGAGTACGCAACGCGATGTGGCAGTTGCGCCCGGTGGGCGCGGGCTCGCAATCTGCCAATGCGCGGTTGGTTTGACGTAGGTCGAAATCGCCGGGGGCGGAATTTGGAGACAATTCCAGTGTGCCCCTGCAGGGACATTCAGGGCGTAATCTCGAAAACCACGCCGTTGTTATTGCTGCCGCCATACTCGGTTGTGCCATAGATGTTGCCTGCAGCGTCTTCCACCAAATCCGACAAAGAACCGGCGCCGTCTGCGCATGAAGGTTCGGAACAGAAGTTGTAAAGGACGATTTGTGTGCGTGGTGCTACAAGCTTGAAAACCTTTCCCCCACTGTTCAGGCCACCAGACCAGGTTGTTCCATAAAGCGCGTTGTTCGCGACATCTACAAGAAGTCCGGCTGACGGCTGCGCACCGTCAGCAACATTAAAGTAAAATGAGGACTTCGTGCCCTTGGCCAGATTAAGCCTGAAGGCCGAGCCCGCGTTTGAGGCACCGCCGCCCGACGCCGTGCTCAAGGGGTTGCCCGCCAGGTCAAAGGAAACAGCACCCGAGGGAAAACCAGCGCCCTGACTAGGTGGCGGGAAGGCGAAAAGCACACTCTCTGTCCAGCCCGATGCCCCCGGCACGAGTTTATAAACTGTTCCGCCGCCGTACGATGATGTCCTACCCCCTTGGCTCGTTGTGCCATAGAGATCCCCCAATGCATTAAAGGTTACCCCTGCAAGCGGCGCAGTTCCATCAGGACAATACTTCTCCATGCTGAGTGAACAAAAATTGTAAAGAACATTTTCTGTCCAACCGCTGGCACCGGGTGACAATTCGAACACGACGCCCGGGCCCTGCTTGCCATGGCCGCTGCCGCCCTGACTAGTCGTGCCGTATAGATTCCCGGACGCATCCCAGATCAGCTGGCTTTTCGGGGCATTTCCATCTAGGCAGGAATGGCTTCCGAGGTTAGAGCAGAAGCTCCAAAGCACCCTCTCAGTCCATGTAGTCCCGGAAACTGGCGGTGATAATTCGAAGACGGTACCACAGCTACCGCCAAGATTTTGACAGCTACCGCCGCCAAACGTTGTTCCGTATAAGTTTCCCAAGGCGTCGAATGTGAGCCCGGCCTCGGGTTGATATCCGTCCAGGCATATGACACCGTCCGTACAAAAGCTATACAGGACAGTCTCTGCCCAAGTTCCATCCAGATTCGGAGTCAACTCGAATACACTACCTCCGCCCGTCGCGCCGCCCAGCCGGGTGGTCCCATAGAGGTTCCCTGATTGGTCGAAGATGAGTCCACTAACTGGCGCAGCGCCGTCTCCGGCTTGGGCGCCCTGGAAGGCATACAGAACTTTATATGTTTGGCCAGCTGCCAGCCCGCAAAATAAGACGAGCAACAGAATGCGATAGCTCGCATTTTTCATCATGATTGCTTCCGAGCCTTGCAATGCTACCTTAAGAGTCTATTAAATGAAATGGGGTCTAAAGGCTCTAGAACGGATGCTAAAGGCACCCGGCGAGTTAGAATCGGAGGCCGCGCCGTTCCCTCCCACCCCTTCGACTCCGCTCAGGGCAGGGTCTTTCGCAAAGAACGCGAAATGGTGGGGCAGCGTCGCGTGTTCTGTCTGTCGTCAGAATTCCTTGATGGGCCGGACGGGTGTGAAGAGGCACGGGATCTTTCGACTGCGGGAATTCATTCGCAAGCGAATGAATTTACTACGCTCAAGATGACAGATGGTTGGGGTGAACTAGCTGCGCTACGAGTTCCCTCGCTCCGCTCGGGATTTCGGCGCGGGGCTCGAACGCCCCGCAAACGCCTCAACTTCGCTACGCTCAGAATGACAATTCTTGAATGAGGTCCGGAAAACGAGATTCCCTTCGGCTCCCGCTCAGGGCAGGCTCTACGCCCGTTCTCGCTCTGGTGGCTAAAGTAGCGGCGCTACTCGCGAGATTCCTCGCCCGCGATGAAAAGCGCGGGGCTTCGGAATGACAGGGTATATTCCGGTAGAAAGACTAGCGCATCAAAATAAAAGGGCGGAGATCGTAAGCCTGATCCCCGCCCAGTCCGTTAACTTCACTTATGCGAGGTCAGTGCCGGCCACCACCCTGCCATTTGCTTTGCATGTGCTGCTGCTGTTGCGTGTGTTTCTGCACCATCTGCTGCGTCTGTTGCTGGTGGCGTTGCTCCGCCTGCTGGCGTTGGGCTGCGCCGTAGTTCTGTTTTTGCATTCTTTGGTGATCGGCTTCCTGCTTCTGCGCCAATTTTTCGTGCTCGGCGTTCTGCCTAGCAGCCAGTTTTTGGGCTTGTTGCTGGTACTTCTGGTCCAGCTTGGCATTGCCGGTGCTTGGAGGTCTTGGGACCTCGTGCGGCTGCAGGTCGCGGGCTTCGGACGCATTGCCGGGGCGAGGAACGTTATTTTCGCCGCGGGCGCCATTTCCGCCGCGGGCGCCATTTCCGCCACGCGCACCTTCATTCGGGCCGCCAGCTTCCCGCGCAGGCACTACGTCGCGGTTGAATTCTGCGGGCCTTGCCGTGGCCGCGATGGGAGGCCTGCCCTGGTTCACGGAAGAACGCAGCTGCGGATTGGAGCGCGCCATCTCCACATGCTGGGTTTGGGCCGCGACCGGACCTTCGTGACGCCCACGCTCGGCAGCTTCTTCCTGCGGCGTAGCAACGCCATGGACTCCACCTTCGCCGCCGTTGAAACTCACGCGAGTGTTGTTGTTGTTAATCACGGTCGTGTTGTAAACGTTGTGGATATTGGTCACATTCACATTGGTGACGGAGCGGTTGTAGTAGAAATGGTCGCCATCCCAACGTCCGCCCTCGTAGCCGCGACCGAAATATCCGAATCCGTAGTTGATGCCGCCGTAAAACCCGATGTGAGGACCCCAATAGCCGCCGTGGAAAAGATATACGCCGTCGCTCCAACCCCACCAAGGCGGAGTCCAGAGATAGCCGGGCTGAGGCGCAAGCACCCACGTGCCGGGTACCCAGAAATAGCCGTCAGGGCCGTAAGCCCAATAGCCGGGCGTCCAAATATAACCATCGCCGGGGCAGACGGGCTGTTCATAAACCGGCAGCGGGGGCGGACCGATGCGAACCGAAATGCCGATTTGCGCAAAGGACGCCGCGGATGCCGCAAGGATTACCAGCCCCAATAGAAGAGAGCGTACAGCGCGAATTCTGTGCATTGTGTTTCCTCCTGAATCCACCAGTGTGTGAACACCATGGCGTTGGCTTTGTTTCGACACGCCCTAGTCATTCTGTCACAAGACTCTGATTCTTAAGGCTGTTATTCTTGTAGGTAGTGCCCACTGAGACAACAAAATTCCAAAGCAATAAAATAGCCCCGTCTTTCGACGGGGCATGGTTAGAGAACAGATCCAAAAACGGACTATTTGCCTTTGTAGGTGCGGGGCGTTCCTATGCCGGCACATTCATCCCAACCGGTGGTGCATTGCGAGGCGCCTGACGTGATGTCATAGAAGGGGCCTTTATAAGCCTGGTGGCTCGCATATTCCTGGTAGAGCGCCACAAGACCCTGATAGCTGGTCTTAGGAAAGTGGCCGGCAGCGTTCACAATGCCGGCGAAAGTCGGAGAAGCCCAACTTGTTCCGCCGACGGCGCCCCAGCCCTGCTGGTAAATCGCCGCGCAGCAATAGTCCGACGCGATGTCGGGATAACCGCGGTGATTGCCGACTACGCTTGAGATGACGTCCTGATAGGCCGGGCGCGGTTCGTAAGAACTCAAGTCGCCACCGCCGCCGCCGTAAACTTCATTGACGAAATTGCCGTTGTTGTCGCGATTGAAATAGCTGCCGCCGACCGAGAAGACATTCGGTGAAGCTCCGGGGTAGATGCTGACGCCGATACCGGAATCGCCGCTGGCGGCGAAATAGGCGACATTGGGGGCGGTGAAGTATTTATCCCACTGGGCTTCATTTGAAACTTCAGGATCGCCCCAGCTCATACTGACCACTCCGCCGCCGTTTTCGGCGACCAGTTTGCCTGCAACCGCGACGGCCTGCCAGGTCGGGTCGGTATTTTGCAGGGTTGAAACGACCAGGAACAATTTGGCCTGAGGGGCCATGGCGTGGGCCCACTCGATGTCGAGAGCTTCTTCGGTGAGCCACTCACCGTAGACCGGAGGCTTGGTCCCATTGGCATAGACGATTTGAAAATCGGCATCAGGCAAGCCGAATTGCGCCGAGAATGTGTGGAGATCCGACGCGGCGGTGGGATAATCGCCGGCATCGACGATGGCGATGGCTCCGATGCCACCGGTGGGAACGGTGGTGCTGGTTGCGATGGGACAGCCCGACGGCCCTTGTACCAATTGATAGACGCAGGCGAGCGAAGCGGGAGTTTCTGCGTAGGACGGGGGCCCGGGCGTCTTTTCGCCGACGATGAAGTAGTTGGTGTTGATCCGGCCGATGCGAGGAATGCTGGATTCTGGAACCGTAATCTTATGTCCGTTATAAGTTCCTTCGGGTGCCTGCCCAAAACACAGGGGAAGCAAGGTTCCGCAAAATACAGCAATGGCTAAAATTGCACGGGGAAATTTCATTCCAGAATCTCCTTGGATTTTGTTCTAAGCAGCAGCAGACGATGGCAGGAAGCGCGCCATCGGCACGAAAAGAGTCTATACCGAAAGACGATTCACCAGTGAAAATCCCTAACAGGGGCGGGATTTGAGGACTTGAGCCCTAGTCGGCGGCTTGCGGGCAAGTATCTTCCATATCCCAGAAACTGCCTTGTTGCACCAATGTCTCAAGTTCGGCGCGGGCGTGAGCGATGAGTTGAGCGGCGTAAGCTTTGGTAGACTGGCGGTGCTCGGGTGCCAGCGGGGCTACACGGATATCAAGCCGGGCGGCGTCTTCTTCGAGCATGCGCACCAGTCGCTGGGCGCGGTCAATTCTCACGTTGATGGATAGCATGGGGACCTGCCTTTTTGCTGTATGTGTTCATTGAGTGTGGGGTTTGCGCATGAATGAGGCAAGTCTCTAAATAGATTCATGCTGACTCGCATCCGGAAACACGAAATCGGAGACTGCTAAGCGGTGACCGTCACAGCCTATCTTTCGCTCGGTTCTAATATCGGCGACCGCGCTGCGAATCTGCGGGACGCGATTGAACGGCTGCGTTCGGTGGGAGAAGTGGGCGCTGTTTCTTCTTTATATGAAACCGAACCTATTGAATATACGGAGCAGCCGTGGTTTGTGAATTGTGTGGTCGAAATCGAAACTGGCCTTAGTCCGACGAAGCTACTCGGTGGAATTCTGGAAATTGAAAAGCAGATGGGACGGCATCGGGAGAAGAAAAAAGGGCCGCGGAATATTGATATCGATATTCTGCTCTACGGAGATGAAATCGTGGACGGTCCGGAACTGACGATTCCTCATCCGGCGATGCAGGAGCGGCGGTTTGTGCTGGAGCCGCTGGCGGAAATTGCGCCGGAGGTCGTGCATCCTATCAGCCAAAAAACGGTTCGCGAACTGTTAGAGCGTTTGAGCGCTGGTCAAATCGTGAAGAAAATTACGGCACAATGATGCTGCCGGCTTCGCCTGCGTTCGCGATGACGGGTTCTTTTGCAGGGAATTGCGATACGACAAAATCGGCAAAGCCTCGCGCCTTAGGGCGTCCCGTAGTGCGCGTGAATCCCATACGGAGCAGAAACACGAGAGCCTGTAAAACTTCCGAATCGCGCAAGCGGGAATGGCCGGCGTGCTTGAGCTCGGCCTCGCGAAATTCTTTCACCATGGTCTGAAGTTCGGCGACGACTGCCTGCTGCGCAGGATTTTGCAGCGGGGTTTCGTAATGCAATCCGGAATTGACGAGGGTTTCGTAGCTTTTTGCCAGGGTGCTTAACGCCGACAACAAATCGCTATCGCGCAAATTGCGGTCAGAACGCACGCTCTTCGACAGGGCAAAACTCAAGCCCATGAGCAAGTGCTCATGCTCATACAAGAATTGATCGCCGATTTCGACCGCCGGAAGAAGTTCAGCTACATCCAGACCTTCGAGCGAGCGCGCCTTCTCATGCTCGCGCGCCTGGCGCAGATAAGTGCAATCGCTGGGACAATCGAGGGTGACTTCGCGCTGCTCGCCGCAACATTGCGGGCAAATGCGGCCGTGGACGGCGGGACAGAACCGCTTTTCTTTTCTGATTTCACAGATGGCGCAAGTCAATGAAGATGCTCTCCGTGTTTCGATTATCCCATGCTGAGTGGACTGGGCTACGGTGCTGGGGAGCGCGTTCAGACGGGCGATTTCGAATGCAACCCACGCGGAAACTCGATTTTTGTGGCCTTTTTTGGTTCCAAATGCGGAAATCCCGCATAAAATGCGGCTAAACTGCTTCTTTTCCACAGGCGAAGGGGTATAAGATGAGTTTCATCGCAGGAAAATTCAGGTTTCACAATGAGGAGGATTCATGGCTTCAGGCATGACTAAGACCCAACTGGTGCGGCATCTAGCGGAGACACTCGAGACCAACAACAAAACAATTGCGAGCTTTCTCGAGGCACTGAGCGATACCGCGGTAAAGGAAACCAAGAAAAACGGCGTGTTCGTTGTTCCCGGACTCGGCCGCCTGGTGAAGGCGCATCGCAAGGCCCGCGTGGGACGCAACCCGCAGACCGGCGAACCGATTCAGATCAAAGCCAAGACCGTCGTGAAGTTCCGCGTCGCCAAGGCCACCAAAGACGCCATTGCGCCACCGGCGAAGAAGTAGTTTTTCTTTAGAGATTAAAAGGCCGGCTTCGCGCCGGCCTTTTGCTTTGTGACGCAGAGCATTAATCGACGTAGGCGTCCGCCTCAATCTCGACCAGCATTTCAGGCGAGATCAACCTGCTCACTTCCACCATGGAAGTCGCGGGCCGGATTTGCGAGAAATATTCGCCATGCGCTTTGCCGACACGCTCCCAATCGGCAATATTTATTACGTACATTCTCGTACGCACCACGTCTTCAAGACTGGCTCCGGCTTTATTCAGAGCTGATTCGATGTTCTTGATGGTCTGCACGGTCTGGGCATAGACGTCGCCCACGCCGACGATCTTGCCATCCGCCCCTGTGGCGGTCGTTCCCGACACGTGGACGCAGTTTCCGATCCGCACCGCCCGCGAGTAACCGACAACCGGCTCCCAGGCCGTGCCGCTGGCGATATTCTTGCGCTCTGTCATCGAACCTCCTATTTCTTTTTCTTTTGATGGCTTTGCAGTGGGCTGCGATTCTGCCGATTGCGTTTGGCAGCCGAGCCACATGACTGCTAGAAATAAAATTAATAACGAAAGTCACTTGTATTCGTGACTCGTTTGAGTTATTTATCATCCAACGATTGTGCAGAATCCGCGCCGCCCGCGGGTTTTGATTGGAGCTCGGAGGTGAGCCCAACGTGATTCCGGAATCCCATGCCTTGCAGCAGTTCTTCACGGAACTTGTAGGAAAACACTACGCCGAGGAAATCGGCCTGCGCGATCCTGAAATTACCGCCTACGTGGCGCACGTGCTGGCGGAGTTCTGTGAAACCGAACAACTCTTCAAAATACAGACTGCCGCTGGAAAACCACTGACTGACGTGGGCGAGATGCTGCTTGAATCCGATCCTGTTTACGGGCCAGCGCCATCGTTCGATCGGGAGCGCCAACTGCGCAAGCATATTGGCGATTACACGCTTTTTTTTACGGGGATGTTTCCCAGAGAGCATTAACCACTTTCGTCTGCGCCGAAACCGCCTGGAAAATTTTGTGGATTGGATTAAAGCGGGGAAAGAAAGCTATTACATTGTCAGCAAGTTCGAGCATTTTGAGTATGAGAAAGTGGCGCCGCTGTTTGGCAAGCTTTCCAGCCACTTCGAGCAATGCGTTTATGGTTTGAATATGGTTAAGAATGATTTGCTGGAAATGCAACATCCGATCACGCAACGCGGTAGCGACTTAATTATGTAGCCATTGCCGTTCGCCGGTAGAAGCTCACTACGGCATCACCTTGCGCTAACGTGCGGTAGCGTCGCAAATCTCCGAATTCATCTCCGGGATCGAACTTCTTGAAGTGCTCGGCGAATACTTGGCTTCCTGCCTTTAACAGTGTCGATTCGCCCAATGATGACAAAATATTTCTGTATTCCGCTTCCATCCGGTAGGGCGGATCAATGTAAACAAAATCAACTTGAATCCCTTCCGACCCTAATGTTTTCAGCGCACGCAGGGCAGGCTGTTTCAGAATTCGGAATCCATCCTTGACTCCCAATGATTCCAAATTCTTCTTGATGAGTTCTGCTGCGCCGGGTGATGATTCCACAAAATAGACCTGGGCCGCGCCCCGGCTCAGAGCTTCAATTCCAACCGCTCCAGTGCCGGCATAGAGATCAAGCCACACCGTACCAGCTAAGGCCTCCGGATTTCCCGGCGTCAAAATGTTGAACAGGGCCTGCCGCAACTTGTCGGCGGTCGGGCGCAGGTCCAGTCCCGGCAGAGAACGCAATGGACGACTGCGATATTTTCCCGCAATTACGCGCATAACGAACCAGCGACGCTCAATGCCATCTGCACTTTAGTGTTTTTTCTTCTCCGCCTATCCCAGCCACTTTCCCACGAAACGTCTAGAATAGCTAAAGCGATGAGAAATTGGTCCATCCCGGCAGGGCGGATATTGGGTGTAGATCTTCGCATCCATTTCACGTTTGTTGGCCTGCTTGCGTTCATCTGGCTCACGGAGACGGCCAACCATGCGCCCGTCAACCCGGCGCGAGGATTGGCCTTAGTGGGAATCATATTGGCATCCGTTATTTTGCACGAGATCGCCCATGCGCTGGCTGCTTTGTTTGCCGGCACTCCACCCAAGTCGGTCATGCTTTTGCCGCTCGGGGGGATTCCGCAATTTGACGAAACCCAGCAAATCGCCAAACCCGGCGCGGTTTCGTGGCAGCGCGAAATACGCATTGCCGCAGCAGGGCCGGTCGCGAATTTTCTCGCCGCTTTCGTAGCGGGGAGTATTCTGCTTGCCATTGCCCCCGAAATCCACCTCTGGGCAAGGCCTTGGGTGATATCAACGAACCTGCCCCGCAGCCTGGTTTGGGTCAACATCTGGCTTGGGCTTTTCAATCTTCTTCCGGCTTACCCGCTGGATGGGGGGCGTGTGCTGCGAGCCGTTTTCAGCCGCAAGCTCGACTCGGTTCATGCCACGCGGCGTGCGGTCTCGATTGGACAGACGTTTGCGACGCTTTTGATGGTGCTTGGGATGTTCGTGAACATCTGGCTCATCATGATAGGAATTTTCCTGTTTATTGCGGCGCAACTCGAAGAACGCACGACGGTATTTCAATCGGTGCTTGATACAGTCCGGCTGGAAGACATCATGCTGACCGATTTTGCGACCTTGTCTCCCGCCGACACATTGGAAGACGCTCTCGACAAAGCGGTGCACTCATTGCAAGACGATTTTCCTGTGATTCGGGGAAGTGATATGGTGGGCGTCGTCTCGAAGCAGAAGATTCTGCAAGCCCTGCGCGCGGAAGGCAATGGCTATGTGCAAGCAGAAATGAACCGCATCTTTGAAGTCGCGCAGAAAACCGAATCGTTATCCTCCGCTTTCCGCAAACTCAACGCGCGCAATTTGAGCATCATTCCGGTCGTAGAAGAACAGCGCCTTGTCGGCATCGTCACTTTACAAAATCTGATGCACTCGATGGCTCTGCTGGCCGAGAGCCGCAAGCTGCGCAAAGCAGCGGCGCTGTAAACAACCTCAGCGAAGGCAACCTATAACGTTCACACGACCCCTTCGATCATGCGCACGTCGCGCTCTACTGCACCTTCAAGAAGTTTTTTCGCTTCCTGGTATGCGGGACTCTCATAAGTCGCGATGGCTTTTTGCACGTTCTCGAATTCGATGACGACAGTTCTCTGATCCGAGGCTGCCTCGAACGCCTTCGTCGGCATCCCTCGCACCACAAAGCGGCCGCCGCCAGCTTCAATCGCAGGGCCGGCCAGCTTTGCATATGCCGCGAGTGCGGAGGGGTTTGAGACGGAGCGGTAAAAAGTTAGCCAATATCCTTTAGCCATGCATGGCCTCCTGATGATCTCTATCCCTAGAATTTGTACACGAGGCCGAGCGACGGCTCAGCAATGTGGCCGTGGGCTGAAGTATCGATGCCGGGCACATCGAAGGACGGCGCCCTATACAAGAATCCCCGGTATTGCAACCGTATGGCGAAACGCGAGGAAGAGGGCAGGTGTGAAATGATCGGAATTTTGGTGAACACCTTGTAGTCGAACCCGCCGCCATAGATCACTGCCAATTGCGTATCTGTCGATCCACTCACGGTCTGGTTCTGCATTTCAATGAATTCGTTATATGGGTGAAATTTCAGACCGCCAACGCCTCCGAGAAAAAACAGCTCGAAATTTCTGGTCTCAATCGGGCTGAAGACATAAGCCCCGCTGTACTCGCTGATGTTGGACTGAATACGGTAGTCAAAAGCGGCGTCGTATATCTGAGAGTTACCAGCGCGGCCGTAGGTGAACTCCGCGGAACTCTTCGCCGAAAATCGGTAGCGGGCGGTGAGAAAGACTTCGGTCCCGTTGGTCGCGGTCTGGGTGACGTTGTTGCTTTCGACCTGCTTGCTAAATAGACCGCCGCCACTGATGGCGACATCAATGCGGTTGTACTGGCTGAATCCGAGAGGCGCCCAAAGCAGCAGGGACGCAAAAAGTAACCCGACTTTTTTCGACATCCAATGTCCTCGTAGCAAATGAGTGGGATGCATCCATCATAGACTGGGATGAGCGGAATTGGCGATTCGCGACGTGGTTGTGTTTTCAATATAAACGCATCGCCTGGGCTTGTTCGATTGCCGCTATCTTGCGCAGTTCCGCCAATACCGCATCGGAAACCGCTTCATCCACGTGAACGACTGCGATGGCTTCGCGTACGCCTGCATTGGTTACGTCCGCACGTCGCCCCAGGGAGAAGTCGGCGATATTGATTTTGTGATTGCCCAAGATCGTTCCCACCTGCCCGATGACGCCGGGGACGTCGCGATTACGCAAGTAAACCAGGTTTTGCGCGAGCGGAGCTTCGATATCAATGCCATCCACATGAAGCAGGCGTGGAGCATGACCATGCAAGACCGCGCCTTTCGCCGTGTGTTCCTCTCCGCCGCGCGCCTTCACAGTGATGCCCAACACGCTGGCCGCGCCCCCGGAAGTCGCCTGGGGCTTGCGTTCCTCATGCACGCGCAGGCCGCGAGCGGAAGCAATGGACGCGGCGTTGACCAGGTTGGCTTTTTCCTCCAGCGATTCATTCAGTATTCCTTGAATGGCAGCATTGCGAATCAATTCGGTTTTCCATTCCGCAATGCGGCCGCTGTAGCTCAGCCAGATTTCTTCGAGGGTTCCACCAGCCGCCTGGGCGAGGAATGCACCCAAGCGCTCGGCAAGAACTGTGTAGGGCTGCAATTCGAGATATTCCTCATGCGAAACAGAGGGTACGTTCACTGCGTTTTGAATCACGCCGTGCTTTAAATATTCTTTCACTTGCATGGCGATCTGCACGCCCACAGCCTCTTGTGCTTCAGCCGTTGATCCGCCCAAATGCGGCGTCAGGATGGCATTATCGAGTGTCGTGAGAGGAGAATCCTTCAGCGGTTCTTCGACGAAAACGTCCAATGCTGCCGATGCGACTTGGCCATTCCGCAGCGCCTCGGCCAAGGCAACTTCATTTACCAATTCGCCGCGGGCACAATTCACCAATCGAATGCCCTTTTTCATCTTCTTTAGGGATTCGGCGTTGATCATGCCCGTAGTTTGCGGAGTCAGGCCAACATGCAGCGTGAGATAGTCGGCCTGGGCGTAGATCTCATCAAGACTGGCAATCTTGACTCCATTTTCTTTCGCTACTGAAAGCGAGACGAAGGGATCGTGCCCCAGAATCTCCATGCCAAACGCTTTGGCGCGCTTGGCTACCTCCATGCCAATTTTGCCCAATCCGACGATGCCCAAGGTTTTGCCACGCAACTCGGTACCTTGCAGCGATTTCTTTTCCCATTTGCCCGCGTGCATGAGCGCATCCGCTTTGGGAATAAAGCGAGCCATACTCAGCATTAGCGCGAGCGTGTGCTCGGCGACTGCGACGGCATTTGCGCCGGGCGTATTCATCACGACGAGGCCTTTGCGCGTTGCAGGATCAAGTTCGATGTTGTCCACGCCGACGCCAGCGCGCCCGATTACGCGCAGTTTATTTGCGTGGGCGAGTAAATCTCCGTCCACTTGCACTGCCGAGCGCACGATTAACGCGTCGGCATCAGCCAAGTGTTCCGCCAACTTGTCATCGATCTGTTCGGGAGTAACAACCGTCCATCCTGGCTCCCGCAGCAGATTCACAGCCGACGATGACATTTTTTCAGCAATCACGATTTTCATGACATCCTCAGAAATTCAGGCATTTCAGCTATAACAACCTAAACTACGCCGTAAAAACCAATGCGCAATTGTTGACAACCAAATGACAGCAGAATGACACCTGCACGACTCCGTTTTCTTAATCTCTTCTCACCACCTGCTGCACGCGGTGAAGGAGAAACAAATCATGAAAACCAATGTCATCTGCCTACTGTTGTTGACAACCTTGGCCGTGGGCTGCGGCTACGGCACCCATTCCACGACGCCCGCGCAACCTGGCACGACCCCGTCTATTGCTCAATTGATGCCCAATAACGCCATTTCTGGCGGATCGAACTTTACGTTGACCGTCAACGGCACCAACTTCGGCGCCACTTCCGTGGTGAACTGGAATGGCCAGGCGCAAACCACCACGTTTGTCAGCGCGACGCAAGTCACGGCTGCCATTCCCGCGTCCGCCATTGCTGCACCCGCCACAGTGCCTGTCACGGTGACCAATCCGGGCGTCGCCGGCGGAATCTATGGCGGCGGCACGCTGGCGGAAACGTCGCCGGCAGTCAACTTTGTCGTGAATTAGCAAACGCCCGTAACTTGTGAGGCCGGCGGTCACCCGTTAACGGGAAAGGCTGCGCGCAAAAACTTCCTGGGCTGTGCGCACTCCTTTCCCGAACTCGGGCGTTTTTCCGGTCGCCGCCGCGAGGACATGATCGAGCGCAGCCAACAAGCCAACGGTGTCGAGATAGTCGTAATACCCGAGATGCGCAATCCGGAAGAGCTGACCTTTCATCTCACCCTGGCCGTTTGCTACCACGGCTGAAAATTTCTCGCGGAAACCTTTGACGATGGCGCTTGAATCCACGCCTTCAGGGGCAAGCACGGCGGTCACGGCAGATGCCGGCGCGGTTGGAGCAAACAATTTCAGACCAACTGCCTGAACTCCAGCGCGTGTCATTTCGGCCGCAAGTTCGGCGTTGTCAATCAATGCGTCGCGTCCAGCGGGTAGATCTCCAGAGCCCATTTGGCGGATGAAATCCAACGCCGCGCCGAGCGCCGCAAACAACGAGGTCGCAGGAGTGTAAGCGGATTCGCCTTTGGCGGCAGCCTTGCGTTCGCGGCGAAAATCAAAGTAATAGCGGGGAGTTTTGGCCGTCTCCATTCGCTGCCAAGCGCGATCGCTGACCGCGCAATAAGCCAGTCCGGGAGGAATCATCAGAGCCTTCTGCGAGCCACCGATGATCACGTCAATGCCCCAGCCATCCACGTCTAGGTGCGTGGTGCCGAGACCGGTGATGGCATCAACGACCAGCAATGTGTCGTTTCCCGCATCGCGGACCAGCTTTGCGATCCCTTTTACGTCGTGGCGAGCGCCGGTGGAAGTTTCTGTTGCCTGCACATAGACCACGCGGACGTCGGGCGTGAGCTTGGCGCGAATGTCTTCCAACGAAAAGGTTTGGCCATAGGGGGCGCTGATTAATTCGACGGCACAACCGAATGTTTTTGTTAAATCGCGCCAGCGTTCGCCGAATTTTCCTGCGGTCAATACCAGAACCTTGTCGCCGGGAGACGTCAGGTTCGTAACTGCGCCTTCCATAACGCCGGTGCCGGAAGCTGCCAATATCAGGACATCGTTTTTGGTGCCAATGAACTCTTTCATGTCCGCAATCACACGCGAAAACAACGCGCGAAATTCGGCGGTGCGGTGATGCATGGTAAATGCAGCCATTGCGGTTTGGGCGGAGGGAAGCAACGGCGTCGGCCCAGGGGTAAAAAGTCGGTTCTTCAGCAGCATGATGAATAATTCCTTTGGTTTGGGTGAATATTCAGTGTATGCCCCCGATGCGAAAATGCCCTGTGGATTGCCGCGAAGTTCAGCATCAATAAAACTTTTAGGCCCGATTTGAAATCTTTATGTGCGACGGAATAACCCTTCCAGCCGCATATAATGTCGTCCATGACTCTTAGCGATCAGATTCAAAAGGACATCGTTGCCGCAATGAAGGCGCGCGAGGAGCACAAGCTCTCCACTTTGCGGATGGTCAAGACCGCTCTCAAGAACCGCGAAATCGATAAAATGGCGCCGCTCGACGACAAAGAGTCGCAGCAGGTGCTGACCACGCTCATCAAGCAGCGCAAGGAATCAGTCGAGCAGTTCACCAAAGGCGGACGCCAGGAGATGGCCGATAAAGAAGCCGCCGAGATCGTTTTGATTGAAGCTTATCTGCCCAAGGCGGCCGGAGAAGCCAAGATTACGGCGGGCGTGGCCGCGGTCATCGCTGAGATGGGCTCACCGACTATCAAAGATATGGGCGCGGTGATGAAGAACGTGATGGCCCGCTTCGCCGCCGCTGGCGAGCGTGTGGATGGGAAAATGGTGAGCGAAGCGGTGAAAGCGGCGTTGGCGCCAAAATAGAGGCTCGACGACTTGCAATTCAGTTCGTTGGTCCGGCGGTGACCTCATAAGTTCCGCTATAAAGAATCCCCTTATAGAGCACAGGGACAAGTACCGGGAAAGTGCCGTCGAACGGCGCCGCTAAGCCGCAAACCTGCTCGGTGGTCGGCCCAATCGTCCAAGGTGGCAGGCATTGGAACTTGATGTGTTGCCCGGTCTGGGCGTTGAAGTATTCAGGCAGACCGCAGGATTGAATATATTGGCCTGTGTTGCATTGAAGCCGGTACTCGATCCAGTCGCCCGTGTTGACCTGAAGGGTGTTGCTGAAAACCTGTTCGCCACCGATCCATGACATCTCACCAAACGCCTTCAGGCGGGCGCTTTGCGCATAGCTGGTCAAGCGCAAAGCGAATACACCACACAGAATCGATAGAAGTTTTTTCATGGAACGCCTCCGTGAGTTCGTCTTCACGGATTTCATCGGCAGGATAGACCCGGCACTCAGACACTAAGGAGCGTACCTGAAAATTTAGAACTTGTTCGTCGTGCGTTATTTTGTTTGCTGAAGTTCCCGATACGCCTCGCTCTTTGAGATCCCACGCTCCTTGGCCACACGCTTGAGCGCGGATTTTTCGTCAAGCTTCTCATCGGCCATGAGTTGACGCACACGGTCGCCGACCGAAATAGATGGAGCTGCCGCATCCGCCGCATCCGCCTTGCCGATGAGCAGCACGATCTCGCCCTTTACTCCACCGCGTGTGTTCAAGGTTTCCAGAGCCTGGGCAGCGGGGCCGCGCAAAAATTCCTCATGCAACTTGGTGATTTCACGGGCCAGGACGATTTTTCGTTCCGCACCCAGAATCTCTACGATGTCTTGCAGCGCTTCCAGAATGCGATGTGGCGCTTCGTAAAACACCTGCGTCGATGTCGCCCCGCGTATGCTTTCCAGCTCTCTTCTTCGCTGGCCTTGCTTCGCAGGCAAGAATCCATGGAATTGAAAGGCGTCGGTTGGCAGGCCGCTGGCAGCCAGTGCCGACAGAACCGCCGACGCACCAGGAACGGGGATGACCGGCACGCCCCGCTCCACTGCCAATGCAACCACGCGATAGCCTGGGTCGGATATTCCCGGCATGCCGGCGTCGGTAATGAGCGCGATACGTGCTCCGCGTTCCAGTTCGGCCACGAGATCCTGTGCCTTCGCGGCTTCGTTATGTTCGTGATAGCTGGTGGTGCGCGTCGTAATTCCAAAATGATTCAGTAACTTCTGGGACTGCCGCGTGTCCTCGCAGGCGATGAGATCGGCTTCCTTCAAAATACGGAGGGCGCGCAGGGTGATGTCCTCGAGGTTGCCGATGGGCGTAGCGACCAGGTAAAGGCCGGGGGCAAGGTTCGATTCCGACGACGGCATGGGGAGAAGTGTAATCGAAGCTTATCGAGCTGCGCTCGACTGGGCGGCCGAGGGCGGCCGTCCCCACGCAATATTTGCTAGAATCGAGAGTACATTTCGCTATGCCTATCTACGAGTACGAGTGCAAGAAGTGCCATCATCGCTTTGAGAAGATTCAGAAGTTCTCCGACCCGCATGTAAAAAAGTGCCCGGAATGTGGTGGCCCCATTGAGCAGGTGGTCACGGCCCCGGCGGTGCAGTTCAAGGGATCGGGCTGGTATGTAACCGACTACGCCAAGAAAACGGGGACGACCGGCTCATCTTCCTCATCTTCGTCCGGCGAAAGCTCAAATGGCGATTCGGCAAAGAGTGAGTCATCTAAGAACGAATCGTCCAAGAACGAGTCGTCGTCATCCGACGCAAAGGACTCCGGCGGGACGAAAGAGAAATCTAAGCCTGAAAGCTCTACCAAGAAAGCCGCAAAAAAGTAATCTCGCTTCTGCCGTGGCGTCGAGACCCGTGCCTAATCTGCCCTTTATGCGGTAACCTTTTGCCATGCTGAGCGATGGCTATACCGATCTTCCGCCCGGAAAGATCGCGTCGGTCGTGACCTATCTCGAGATGCGGCAGAAGCCGGAGTTGGCCGCGGTAGCTGCACCCGACGGCATATCGCTGCGAAGAGTCGCAAAACCCGACCTGAATTGGTACCGAAATTTGTTTCGGCGAGTCGGTGCAGAGTGGCTTTGGTTCGGCCGCCTGGCAATGACGGATGAACAACTCAGCAAAGCTTTATGGGAGGCGCAAACCGAAGTCTTTGCGTTGTCGGAAAGTGGCGAAAACGAGGATGAAGATAAGGGACTGCTCGAGCTCAACTGCACCGAGCCTAACGAAGTGGAGATTGCATACTTTGGGATTTCCTCAGACTTGATTGGTAAAGGCGCAGGCCGCTTTCTGCTGCATCGAGCTCTCGAAGAAGCGTGGTCACATAAGCCCAAGCGCGTGTGGTTGCATACCTGTAATCTCGACCATCCGAGGGCTCTCGAGTTCTATCGCAAAGCAGGCTTCGTTCCTTATAAATTTTCCGTCGAAGTTTCGGACGACCCGCGCCTTATTGGGCTCCTGCCTTTAGAGGCGGCGCCGCAGATACCGATTCTGAAGTCATGACTATCAAGCACAGCAAAATGCCTCGCAAGAAACGCCTGACGGCCGCAGATTTTCGCCGCCTTGCTTTGAGTTTCGAAGGCGCGGAAGAAGGCTCGCATATGGGCAACGCCGACTTCCGCGTGGGCGGCAGGATTTTCGCCACTTTAGCATCCATCAAAGAAGGTTACGGCAATCTCAAACTCACGCCGGAGCAGCAGGCTATGTTTGTCGAGGAATTGCCGGAAGTTTTCGTGCCTATTCATGGCGGTTGGGGACGGTCGGGAATGACTCACATCCGTCTCTCAACTGCCAGCGAAGATGTGCTCGAAGGCGCCCTGCGCACGGCATGGAAACTCCGAGTTGACCTCAACTCCAACGCCGGAAAACCTCGTACTCCCGCAACCAAAAAGCGCCGGCCGAGGGCGTAAGAACCGGGCCGTTCCTCGTTTACGACTTAACTTTGCTGGCGATATCCGTCCCTTTCCCATTTGTTATCAATTACATGGGAGTTAAGTCTCGTTTGATATCGAATTTAGACCCAAACCATTGCCAAGAAGGCGCTCTTGCTCCAGATTGACGAGTGCAGGAGGTCAAAAATGGCGAGTGCACTCACCGATTTTTGCGAGCAGGTGAATCCAAACGTTCTTAGCGAGGTCCGCAGAGAGAAATTTCTTGGAGGAAGTCGTGTCCAGGAAAGTTTTCTCGCGGGAATCGAGAAGCGCACGCTTCTCGCGCTGGCCGAGCGCGCACCAGCTTGGGTCAATTCCGATCATCTGACGACGCTGGGATTATTGGCCCAAGTTATGGCAGGCGTGAGTTATGCCCTTGCCGCTGTCGACCGACGCTGGCTACTCGCAGTTATTGCATGTCTCGGCCTCAACTGGTTTGGTGATTCTCTAGACGGAACGCTTGCCCGCGTGCGCAACCGGCAGCGCCCACGCTATGGCTTTTACGTTGACCACATGGTGGACAGCTTTGGTGCGGTCGCACTCATGGGTGGCTTGGCGCTTTCCGGCTATATGCACCCATACATCGCGATGGGATTGCTGGTCGCGTTTCTGGTTTTGTCCATTCAGTCTTATCTCGCCACCTACACGCTCGGCGAATTTCAACTTTCATTCTGGAAGTTCGGGCCCACCGAGTTGCGCATTCTGCTCGCCTTCGGCAATCTCGCGTTATTCCGCTGGCCCTATGTTCTCAAGGAACACTATCGCTTGTTTGATATCGGCGGAGTTATCGGCCTCATCGGGATGACGGCGATGATCATATTTTTCACCGCGCGGAACACGCGGCGATTGTATCTACAGGAGCGGATTATTGGAACGAACGTTCGTTCGATTTCTAAAGTTTAACGCGGTCGGCGGAATGGGCATCCTCGTGCAATTGGCTGCGCTCGCGATTTTGAAAACCGGCTTGCACTTGGACTATCTTCCCGCGACTGCGCTTGCCGTTGAAGCCGCGGTGCTGCACAATTTCGTATGGCATGAGCGCTTCACCTGGGCGGAACGTTGCCGCAAAAACAGTCTGCGACGCTTGGTGAAATTCAACCTGACGACAGGAATGTTTTCCATCATCGGAAACCTTTTGCTAATGAAATGGTTGGTGGAATCGATGCATATTCCATATCTTGCCGCCAACGCCGTGAGCATCGCCGCATGTTCCGTGGCAAATTTTGTGGTGAGTGACCGCGCCGTATTTCAATCGGCACGGCAAGAATGAAGCTAATCCATATGTCCCGGGGCTTGGCGCTCCACGGCCCAGATGTCGGCAGGGTTCTTTTCGAAGGGATAGACATGTACCATCCAACCGAAAACCTGCGGGATGAAACGTCCGCCCGCGGCATCGCAGGCTTCCTTTGTGGCAATAGAACCGCGCATGCCAAATTGTGGGTTCTTGGTAAGCAGCTGCCCGCTTCCAAAAGGCGGCAGGCAAAAATTAACGTGGGCGTGCCATTGCGCGATGCTGAGCGGAATACGCTCGTTTAACTCCTCTTCGGTCGCATGCTTGCGGGCCGTGTACATCACACCAATGAGCTTGTAGCCATCGCCTTGTTTCTGGTAGAGCAGCGACGTCGGATGGTCAGGATTGAAGCGGTACGCGGCTTCCACGCCATAGGCGCTGTTGGTGAAGTGATACTGTTTCTGGGGGACATTGGGCAGAAAAATATGGTAGCCATTGGCTAACGCGTCGCGATAATCGGCATACCTCAGGGCCACCTTGCGAGCCGCCTCGACGATATCCGCAGCCTTGGCCTCATCGCCAGGTTGCACGGGACGCAACGCAGTCATCTTCATGTGCGGGCCCATATCCATGTGATGGTCTTCCATGGATTGCATGGCGTCGGTACTACCTTGCCCGCCATCCGGAACCTCCTGCGCAGCCGTCTGATTCGCATCGCTCATGCGCATATCCATACCCGGCATGGATTGTGAGGAAGAATCCCCCTCGATTTTTGAATTGCTCTGCTGCGAGATGGCTTGCGATGTCGCTTGCGACGTGGCTTGTGACTGCGCCTGAGATTGCGATTGCGAAATAGACTGCGATTGCGATTGCGAATTCGACTGCGGCCGGCCGGCGGCCTGCGATTGGGCTTCAGATCGATCCTGTGCTGACGAACCGGCGGAAAGCAACGCCAACAAGACCAATGCGGCAAAAAAGGAACGCTTGCGCATGATAAACCTCACTCATATGTTAACCCCGCAA
The DNA here is from genome assembly GCA_963702965.1 of Terriglobia bacterium. Taxonomy (GTDB): domain Bacteria; phylum Acidobacteriota; class Terriglobia; order Terriglobales; family Acidobacteriaceae; genus JAJPHW01. The sequence goes on along the minus strand of OY969776.1, from coordinate 300,472 downwards.
TGAGGCAACTGTTGTGTCTTGCGGCGAAGGTTCATATGGAAGCAACGGGTGCAACACCCAGCGCCGTGAGCACTCGTTGCGCGGCCTGTTCACCGGAACGCACACAGTCGGGCACGCCGATGCCGCGGTAACCATTTCCCGCCAGGGCCAGCGTCGGAAAATTCTTCATCAATTGCTCAATCCGCGCCAGCCGCTCCAAATGCCCCACAGCGTATTGCGCCATTGCGTTTTTCCATCGGTAGATTCGGACGGCACGTGGATCCCCCGCGATATTCAGCGTATCCCGCAATTCGGCACGGATAATGGCCAAAATATGCTCGTCGGACAACTCCAGCAAATCCTCGTCATCTTCACTACTGAGAAAGCACCGGAGCAGGGCGCGATCCGGCGGCGCGCGATGCGGAAACTTGTTGTGAACGAATGTTGTCGCCAGCATCTTCAAGCCTTCGCTGCGTGGCACCAAAAAGCCGAAACCGGGCGGCAACGCGGCGCGAACTTCCGCAGAATAAACAAGCGCCACCGTCACCGATGAAGTATAGGGAATTGCGCGGAGTTCACCGGCAAATTCCCCACTAATCATTCCAATCAACTGCCCCGCAACGTGAGCCGGTACGGCAAAAATGACGCTGTCAAATTCGTCAGATCCATATCCGGCCGAAACCACCCATCTGTCGCCCTCACGCTGTATGGCTTGGACGTGCGCCTCAACGCGAACGGTTTCCGGCGGTAGACGACCTGCGATCGCGTCAGTCATGCCCTGCATGCCGCTGCGCAACGAAGTGAAGATTGCCGGAACACGCTCTGCCCTTGCAGCCCCTTGAATCGTCTTCTTGCGCGCCGCCAACATGCCTTTACCCAGACTGCCGTAGATGACCTCCATCTCGGCAAAACGCGGCAAGACCGCCCGGATGCTTAAATCTTTCGCGCGGCCGCCGTAAACGCCTGAGAGCAGCGGATCCGCCAGACGTTCGACCATCTCGCTACCATAATGGCGCTCCACAAAGTCCGCGACGGACTCATCTGTCTGGGTGCGCTGCGGCGGAAAAAACCGCTCTCGCATTATGCGCAGTTTTGTGCGGGTAGAAAAAAGCGGCGACGCAGCTGCGGCCGCAAAGTTCGTAGGCACCATGAACATCAGACCATCCGGCAGCGGGACGAGCCGATGGTCCACAAAAATATAGGTTTTGCGCTCGGCGTCATTCGACCCAATGAGTTGATCGCCGATGTCCGCGCGGCGGCACAAATCCGCAGCCCATGGTTTTTCGCTGAGAAACGAATCCGGCCCGGCTTCGACAAGACAATCATCCAACTTCTCGCTGCGCAACACGCCGCCGAGGCGAGCACTGGCCTCGAGAACCGAGTACTCAAATTTAGCGCCCTGCCGCCGCAGTTCTTCCAAATGGAAGGCGGCCGACAATCCAGACACGCCTCCGCCGATTATGGCGATGCGCTTCATGCTGCGTGCCCGGAGTTGTCCACGTTTGATTCGATTGCGCCTGGCCGAATTACGATGCGACGGCCCGCCTTGAATATTGCCTGACGAAATCCGCCAGAGCTTTCACATTCTCCACCGGCGTCTCCGGCAGGATTCCATGCCCTAAGTTAAAGATATGTCCCGGTCGCCCGGCGGCACGGCGCAAAATTTCTTCCGCGCGCGATTGAATTTCCTTCCAGCCTGCGAACAACACTGCGGGATCCAGGTTTCCCTGAACTCCAACGTCTTCTCCGATGCGACGCCAACCTTCATCCAGCGGAATTCGCCAGTCGAGGCCAATGACTTCGGCCCCAGTCTCCTTCATGGACGGCAGCAAAGTCGCAGTGTCGGTGCCGAAATATATAACAGGCGCCCCGGCCTGCTGGAGGCGCATCACTAGGTCTCTCGTCCGCGGCAAAACATAGCGCCGGTAATCTTCCACACTCAGGCAGCCCACCCAGCTATCGAATATCTGGATGACATCTGCCCCCGCGCGCACCTGCTGTGCCGCATACTCTCCGGCGACGACCACCAGTTTTTCCAGCAATTCATCCCACGCCTCTGGCGATGAATACATCATCTTTTTGGTGTGGATATAATTGCGCGATCCACCGCCTTCGATCATGTAACTCGCCAGGGTAAAAGGCGCGCCGCAAAATCCAATCACCGGCAAGCGCTCACCAAAATGTTTGGCCACGAGCGAAACCGCCTCGGCCACGTAGCCTAAATCTGCGGCGCGATCGGTCCGCAAGGCCGAAATATCCGTCGGGGTGCGAAGCGGTTTCTCGATTACCGGCCCTTCGCCCGGCGAAAAATGGAATGGAAGGCCCATCACTTCGAGCGGCAGTAGAAGATCGGCAAAAATGATGGCGGCATCCACGCCCAGAGCTTCGGCCGCTGTTATGGTTACATCGGCCGCAACCGGCGGCCGCTTGCAGATCTCAATCAGCGAATACTGCTTGCGCACCGCACGGTATTCCGGCATATACCGTCCCGCCTGGCGCATGAACCACACCGGAGTGCGCTCAACAGGTTGTAAACGGCAAGCCTTGACGAAAAGGGAAGCGGGCGCGGACATGAGACTACAAATGTAGCATTTGCGGGCTAGAAAATGAGGCTGCGCGTTTCCTGTTGCCAGTCAGTCCGCGCAGCCTTCATTTCTAACAATAGAGAAGCGCCGCACCTCCCAGCATCTTTCGTGCAAGCGCTCTATGCGTTTGATCGCTGGCCTATTTGTACTCTGTGTACACGCGTTTTTTTGGTAACCCACATCACAGGTCTGCGTGACGAGTGACGTTGCGCTCAATTTCGCAACCGGCTATTTCGGCGCGTCGAAGCGGTAACCGATACCGCGCAGCGTCTTAAGGTAGGTAGGATTCTCCGGATCAGGCTCTATTTTTTCGCGCAAACGGCGGACGTAGACGTCCACGGAACGCGGCGTTACGAAAGATCCCTCCGCCCAAACTGCATCAAGCAATTGGTCACGCGTAAATACGCGAGAACTGTGCCGGGCCAGGTAGTCGAGCAAGCGGAACTCACGAGTTGTTGTGGGCACAACCACGCCATCGACTCTGAGAATCATGGACGACGTGTCGACCTCCAGTGTTCCAACGCGCAAAACGTCTTTTTGCGCCGATTCGGCAGAGCGCCGCAATACCGCGCGCACGCGGGCGACCAGTTCCCGTGGGCTGAAGGGTTTAGTCACATAATCGTCGCCGCCCAGTTCGAGACCCCGCACGCGATCCGCTTCGCCGGTCTTCGCAGTCAGGAAGATAATATGGGCGCCCACGAGTTGTCGGTTCAGACGGATTTGCCGGCATAAGTCCAGCCCGTCGCTACCCGGAATCATGATGTCCAGCAAGAACAGCGACGGGTGATCTTTAAGGGCCTGGTCAATTACATCCGCCGAGCTCGGGAACCAGCGGACGGAGTAACCGTTATTGTCGAGGTGAAAGCAAATGAGGCGGGCGATATCGTCTTCGTCCTCGACGACGAATACCAGTGGTTTACCTGCCCAAGTATTGCCCGGGGAAACCCCGGCGCTGAATCCAGCATGGCTGCTTGCAGTCAAGGACACCGATCCTAAGGGAGGCGCAAGTCGAGTGTCTCCGGCTCACGTTGCAGAAGTATTGCAGCGAGATTAAAGGTTGGTAAATTCTGGCGAACTTCGGCTTTCTGGGACTTGGACCAATAGCTGGCTAGTCAGACCACGTCTGCGGCTTCCGGTCCCAACGGTGAGCTTTTAGCGCCGTTAGAAGGCTCGCATCCAAAGGCCCTTTATCGCTCACCGCAGCATTATCTCGGACATGCTCCAGTTTCCTCATGCCCACGATTGTCGTGCTAACCGCCGGGTTCGACAAAATGAAGCGCAGTGCCATCTCCGGCAACGTCATCCCCGCAGGCAGCAGTTGTTTCAGTTTCTCGACTCTCGCGAGAGTAGGGGCGAGGTTCTCAGGTCCAAAATACTTCGCCCGCCAATCACCGGCGGGAAAACTCGTCGCTGCCGTCATCTTTCCGCCAAGGCTGCCCTCATCAAGCGGCACGCGCGCAATTACGCCAATATTCATCTTCTGGCATACCGGGAACAACTCATTTTCCGGGGACTGATCGAAAATGTTATAAATCACTTGCACTGCGTCCACTAGGCCCGTACGGATAGCTTTGATTCCGTTTGCCGGCTTCCATCGGTTCAGACTCAAACCAAACGCCTTAATCGCGCCCTTTGCCTTTAGCCTTTCCACGGTCCTGCGAAATTCAGGTTGGTCAGCCCAGCTATCGTCCCACACATGAAATTGCAGTAGATCTATGGCATCGACCCCCAACTTGTTACGGATCAGATCGACGTGTTTTAGAACATGCCGTTCAGGAAACACGTCTTCATATGCATATTTCGATGACGCCGGCCATTGCTCGTTCAGGGGCGGAATTTTTGAAGCGGCATACAAACGTCCTGCTCGGATTGCCGGCTAATATTTTGCCGAGCAAGCCATCGCTCTTTCCATCGCCATAGGCCCAAGCCGTGTCAAAGAAATTGCACCCCAGATCCACCGCCAGTTGCAGCGCCGCCAGCGATTCGGGGTCTTCCGAGCCGCTCCAACCGCTCATGCCCCTACTTCCGCGGAGCGCCGTTCGACATCGAAGGACCTATGGCTGTTTGAGGTTGATCGTGTCCTGCGTAATCGTGTCAAACGTGGTCACGGCTTTCGCGTTGGCTTCAAAGGCACGTTGCGCCACAATGAGATTGGCAAACTCCGTCGCGATGTCCACATTTGAGAGTTCGAGCGCACCCCCGGAGAGCGAGCCGCGTCCAGCCGTGCCCGGAATGCCGACGACTGCCTGTCCGGAGGCCAGGGTCTGCGAGTAGTCGGTATTGCCGAGGCGCTCCAGACCCTGTTCGTTTGCGAAACTAGCCAAGGCGATTTGCCCGAGCGCAGCCGTGGTGCCGTTGGTGAATGAGCCACTTATGGTTCCATCAGAACCGATGGTGAAACTGGTCAGAGTTCCGCTACCGTTTCCATCCTGCTGCGTGGATGATGTGCTGCTCGGGGCCGTCACTTGCGTAAGAAGTGGCGTCGTTCCGTTATAGAGGTTCCAATTAAAAGACAAATTGGAGGCCCCGTCGGTTAGATTCGGAACGGTAATCCCCGTGACATTTCCTGTCGGGCTCATCAATACTCCATTGCTGTCGAACGTCAGGTTGCCTTGCGCTATAACGCCAGCGGGTAAAGTTGAACCACCTGCCGGGGTGTAGTCGCCAGTGGGAAGCGAGAGTGAGTAACTCCATGCACCCGGTGCAGTATTCGTGAAGTTGAAGGTCAATGTATGGCTGGTGCCGAGCGAGTCGTAGATAGTCACCGGCGTAGAGTAAGACGCGCCTACGGACGCGCTGGCATCCAGATTGGTTGTGACCTGCACATTGCCCGTTGCCGTCGGCGGACTTATCGTACCTGCGCCCAATTGGATCGGCGCCACCGCGCCGCCCGTGTTGACGACACCATTGGCCGCTGGATAGCCAAGAACCTGCTGTCCCGCGCTGGTTACAAGAAAGTTATTGGAATCCACAGAAAAATCGCCGGCGCGGGTGTAGCTGGTGACCCCGTCCTGCTGGACCGCAAAGAAACCATCGCCCTGAATGGCCACGTCTGTGGGCACGCCGGTCGATTGCACGCTCCCTTGCGTGAACATCGAAGGCATGGAACCCACGGCGGTTCCTGCTCCGACTTGGATGGGATCGCCCGCGCCCGTGGTTCCCAAGCTCTGATAGAAAAGATCACTAAAAAGCACCTGCGTATCTTTGTATCCCGTGGTGTTTTGATTGGCCAGATTATTGGCGATGGCGGACAACGCAGTGGCATCGGCAGTCAATCCAGAGAGCGGTATTGAAAAATTCGGCATGGTTTCTCCTTAAATCGATCGATAATGGACCTGTCGTAGGCAAGTGCGGGTTTCCTCGCTCATGGCTCTACGAGGGCGCCGTCGGCGTAGTTCCGGAGGCATTGGTAGAATTGCCGTTGCTTCCTGCAGCGCTGCTGCTGGCGGTGCCTGACGCAGCGGTTGGAAACGCATTCGTTAGCGTGTTGTTGATCTGTGTGAGTTGGTCTAGCATGTTGAATTCCACTAGTTGATCAGTAAATTGAGTCGGATCCACTGGATCAAGGGGGCTCTGGTTTTCCAACTGGGCCGTGAGCAATTGCAGAAACATGCTTTGAGTTCCGTCGGTCAGCGAATTCGTCCCGCTTGAAGTTCCGTTGCCGCCACTCGTTGCAGCAGGTGCACTCGAAGAGGGATTCGGGACTGGTGTAAGGTTCATAAGACCTCCTCTTAATCGTTTTAGGCGTGGATACTTAGCCCACACGAACCAGACGCAGAGGCGCTTTCGCGCATCTCGCCTGGATCTGATTTCAGGTTATCTATTTCGAGCATCGCCCTCGGCAGGTGATTGGGAGAGCGGCCTGGTGGTGAACCCTCTCGACCAGCTGAATCGCCCGTGTTCGCCCCCAGAAATGGCGTGGCACCGAAGTGCAGATCCTCGCGTTTCAGAATAGCCTGCAATGCAGGCACTTCCGGCGCCAGCCAGGATCTCAGGTCGCCGTGTTCACCGCCAATGCTAAGGCCGACTTGACTATCACGTACCAGCGCATGCACCTCGACGTTGCCAAAGGCGCGCGTGTTTAGCTCAATATGCATTTCTGATTGCACGCCACCATCTACCAGCTGCGCACTTTGTATCGTCCCTTGTGGTGTAGTTACGGAAGGGCTCGCCGCCGGCTTCGTGGGAACGGGAGCACCGTTCGATGTGGTGTTGGGGGCCGGCAAATTTTGCAATGTAGCATTTGGGGCATCGCCCGGCATCTGTAGTACCGAGGGTTGGTCGGCTTGATTAGGCAAAGGATCGCTCCCGCTCCGTCCGAATGCTAGCGACGCATGATGGGCAAGCGCATGGCTCGTCGTGCCCATGGTGGTTGAAACCTCACCCGCAGCCGGCAAAACCGTCGTGGTTTGGTCTGCCGGATTCACATGAGCATTGGCGCTGTCAGAGGGCGCTGGATTGGACGAAGTGACATTGCCGCCGCCAGCGCTCGGAGCGTCGAACGTAGTCGAGGAGGGATTCAGGACACGAGTCTCGGTAGCCTTGGTTGGCGGATTCGTCTTAGCGGAGAATGAGCTCTTAGTGTCGCTCTCCGTCGAGCTAAGGATAGGTGGGACTGAGGTCGGCGAAAAGGTAGACATATCGAGCGCGGGGAGGGCGGCTGCGGAACCCGCAGCCGGATCTGCGGGTTGGTCGCCGGACGCAGACGGTGTCTGGCTGGATTGGGTCTTCACCGGCGTTAGCGGTGAACGAATCGAGGGACTTTCTAAAACGGCGGGCACCGAGAAAGAATCGGCAAGGAATGGCAGCAACCCGCTATTCGTTATCGTTCGCGCGGCCAGCCAATCGGGCAAGGCATTAGCTGCCGGCTTCGCGCTCGAGTCCTCTGCAAGTCCGCCTGATCCTGGATTCGGCGCCACCTCGGAAGATTCGGCAGTCGGAAACACCGGATTGACATGGTTAGCGATGCTTGGTGTAGAAGACGGGCTAGTTTCGATTGATCTCGCCACTGGCAACGACTTGCCAGAAGCCGTGAGCGGCACCACGGTCGAGCCAGGCAATGAAAGGTCGTTCGAACCCATTGCCAACGATTGCAGAATCGGCGCGATGTGGTTTGGCTGCGGCAAAATTTGAGTTGGCGAGGTCGGATCAGGAGATCCTTCGATCGCGGCCGTAACCTGACTCGCTTGCGTATTTGTGGGAGGGGCAGCAGCCGATTCGGGCGCATGCATCGGGATGTAAATCGCAGAGGCGAGCGGAATGGTCGCTCGAGGATCGGGTGATAATTCCGGGGTTGCTACCGGAATTGTTGATACTGAAGCAGCACAGGCAGTCTTTGGAGGCACTAGTGAAGACTGAGGGACAAGACGGGTTTGCGTCTCAGCGGCATTCAGAACCCGAATCGAATCCGGCCCACGCGTGTTCGCTGGGACTGTTTTATTGCTGGAAGAGCCTTGCAAACGAGTAGCCTGCTGCAACGCGCCGGAAAAAGCGCCAAATAGAGATTGGACTGAAGGGTCTTTCCCTGCAGGTAACGTCCTGCACGGGGGTGTAGAACTGGCAGAAGGCGTCGCGAGTTGGGGGAAAATTAACGGCACAGCAAAACCCGAAGACTGTGGTGAATACAACAGCAAGATATTCTGCAGTTCTATCGCCAAAAGACCAAGAACGTGAGAATCAGATCGGATCGTATAAGTGTCATGAGCGCAACGAGATTCACCTGGCTTCGTAGGTTCGCGCGAAGCGAGGTACCGCGGCTGCAAAAAAGTGCCAGGCAGAGTATGCCTACCGCTTCGTTATGCAGCGAGCGCGCTGAGCCGAGTAGACGCGGCGGGAAAGATGCATATCATCGAGGCGCCCTTGCTCACGGCGTTCAGTTTCAGCCCGATAAATTTCCCATTCTTGCTGGTGTAGTGTCTCCAACGCCTCGCGCTGCCGCTTTGCGAGTTGGAACTCTACGAGGCGAGCCGAACGTTTTTGTTGCGCTTCTTCGAGTTTTTTCTTCAGCCGTAGACGATGAGAGTGCAGGGCTGATCGTTGGGCTTCATCCCACTGCAATTCGGACGCACGCATCTCAGTCCTGAGTGACATGGCTTCGCTTTGATGCAGTTGCGCTGTTTGCGCCTCAACTCCAAAGATATCAACCCTAACGCGCGCAACCTCGGCGTCCACTTGTTGCAGCAGGAGTTCCCGCAAACGCTCGATGTTCCGGCGGTGCCGCAAGAGAGATTCAAGCGTGAAACGAAATGCCATAAGAGCCTACACAGCGGATCACAGGGGTAGCGTCATGAGCCTTTGAATATTTTGTGAGAGTCCAGCAGGTTCACTTACGTTTTGCTCGAGGAACTGATTCAGGTGCGGCATGATGGCGATTGCCTGATCAAGTTCGGGATCACTTCCTTTTTGGTATGCTCCGATGCGCATCAAGTCTTCTGCTCCTGAATAAGTGGCCAACAGCTGTCGCAGTCGTCCCGCTCGGGCAAGGTGGTCGGCCGCGCAAACGTTTGGCATAAGACGGCTGATACTGTCCAGAACAGAAATCGGCGGATAGTGATTGCGCGCGGCCAGTTTCCGGTCGAGCATGATGTGACCATCCAGTAATGCGCGGGCACCATCCACAATAGGATCTTGCTGATCGTCCCCTTCCATGAGTACGGTGTAGAAAGCGGTGATACTGCCGTCCTGGAACTTACCGGCGCGCTCGATAATGCGAGCCATTAAAGTGAATACGGAAGGGGTATAACCTTTTGTGGTGGGTGGTTCGCCCACGGCCAAGCTGATCTCGCGCTGCGCCATTGCGAGACGCGACAGCGAATCCAGAACCAGAAGCACATGTTGACCCTGGGCGCAAAAATGCTCGGCGACCGCAGTGGCCGCAAGGGCGCCACGTATGCGCAGAAGCGGCGATTGATCCGAAGTTGAGACCACTACCACGGCCCGTTTTCTTCCCTGTTCACCCAAAACTTCTTCGACAAAATGCCGCACTTCGCGTCCCCGTTCGCCGATTAACGCGAGCACGGTGAGATCCGCATCGGTATTGCGGGCCATCATGCCCATCAGGGTGGTCTTGCCCACACCACTGCCGCCAAAAATCCCGACACGTTGTCCTCGCCCGCAAGTTAGAAAGCCATCCACAGCGCGGATGCCGCAGCCCAGCGCTTCGTGAATTAATGCGCGATGCATAGCCGCGCAAACTGGCGGATCAAGGTGACGGTATGTACGTCCTTGCCACGCGCCGCCGTAATCCAGCGGCTGGCCCATCCCGTCTATTACGCGGCCGAGCAGTCCTGCCCCCACACGCAGTGACGGGCGCTCGCCCCAGGCGGTGATGCGATCGCCGTAATGAATTCCAGTCGGCCGCTCCAACGGCATGGAAAGAACCGTGTCGTCGCGAAACCCGACGACTTCCCCGGGATAGACACGGCCGTCTCGCCCGTTTACTACGCACACTTCGCCCACAGCACTGTAAGGTCCTCTCGACTCGATCACTGGTCCAGTCACCTGCCGCACCCAACCCGACCACCGCGTACTCCCGGCACTGGCGAGGTGCGCGGAGTAGGGGGCAAGCGTGTCGTCTCGGTTCATGTAGTGACCTTTGGTCGTTGGGCTAGCAAGTCCAGAAATCCGCGTTCAATCTCCTGAAGTTGCAGCTCGATGCCTATGTCTGCTGTACCCAGCGGCGTTTCAATCACGCAGCGCTGATCGTCGAGCGAGGCATCCGGCTTAATTTCGGGGACGTAGGCAGGCTCGAGGTTTTGAGCAAAATACGTTTTCCATCCGGCTACATGCGCGGGATGGACGCGAAGCGTGACGCCCGTCCGGCTTTCGATTTTTTCGAGGGCAACCTGCACGACTCCCGCCAGCAGGAACTGATCGATTTGGGATTCCCGGTGAAGGATGTGGCGGGCAATGTTCAGCGCGAGACCTACGACTTCCGATTCCACCTGCGCGTAATAATCGGCGCGTTTGTGGGCAAAATCGCGAAGGGCATCCGTTATCCCGGCGCGGGCCGCTCGCAGCGTGGTTTCAAATTCCGCCTGGGCTTCTGCGCGGCCTTCCTGACGCGCCGCGGACCTGGCCAATTCCTGCTGATGCAAGGCTTCAGCATCGGGCAGCCCACTCATATCGCCGACGGGAAGAATCGTTGCCGTCCCTACCGATGCTCCTAACCCGGATGGTTCGCCATAGAAGAAGGGATGGACCGACTCAATTTCACGAGCCTGCGCAGGACTAGACGACATACTCATCCTCGCTTTCCATGCCTAAGCTGATTTTCCCTTCCGCTTCCAACTTGCGCGCGATGGCCACGGCCTCCTGCTGGGCTTTGGTTACGTCCCGCGCTTTGACCTGCCCCAGGATTTCCATGTCCTCCTTCAACATTTCAACGGCACGCGAGGACATGGACTTGAATATGTAGTTCTTTAACTCTTCATTGGCGCCGCGCAAAGCCAGTGCCAGGTTCTTCTTGTCCCATTGCCCCAGCAGTTCGCGAATGCTTGTCTCGGGCACGCCCAGGAAGTCCTGGAAGGTAAACATCAGATTGCGGATGCCCAGCGCCACCTTCGGATCATCTTTTTCAATGTCTTCCAGAATCGCCTTCGATTGCGAGGGATCCATGCGATTGAGCAAATCGGCAACGCCCTGGAAGCCGGCATAGGCTCGGCGATACTGTTCCCCCAGCGCTTGCAGGCGCTGATTCAACGCCATGGAAACTTTCTGGGCAATTTCAGGTGAGAACTGGCGCAATTGCGCCAAACGCTTGATGGATTCGGCGCGCAGCCCCTCTGGAAGACTCATGAGCAGAATCGACGCCTGTTTGGCTTCAAGGTGGGCAAGAATCAGAGCGATAGTTTGGGGGTGTTCTCCCTCAAGGAACCGCGCCAGTTGTTGCGGGTCGGATTTTTGCAGAGACGCCAGTTGCCCTGCGCTCGACTCCTCGGCTTGCGTGACCTGGCGCAGCAGTTGTCGCGCAGATTCCTCACCAAAGGCTTTCACCAACAGCTTTTGCGCATAGTCGGTGCCGCCCTGAGCCACATAGGACTCGGTCAATGAGAGGCGATGATATTCCTCCAGTACACCCAAAGCCGTCTCAGCGTCGACGTGCTTCATTTCGGCAATCGACCGCGTCAACAATTCGAGATCACTATGCGGGAGTTGACGGTAGATCTCGCTGGCCACGTCTTCACCCAGAATGACTAGCAGGATTGCAGCTTTGCGGCGGCCGCCCAGGGTTTCCCGAGGCGCGCTCATGATTGCTCACCATCGCGTATCCAGCTCTGAACCAGCCTTGAGGCCACGACGGGCTCGCTCTTTACTTTCTCCACCAGTTGTTTTTTCAAAGTGGCTGCGCGGCGGGCCTCGTCCAATTCCGGCGCCGACTCTGAGATACCTTCCCGCGCCGTCGCCAGATTCTTAGCGCTTTGTCCCACACTACCCGGCAGTTGGCTCAATGTGAGCAGAATCTGTTTCTTGACGGGGCGCAGTATGAGGAAATACATGAGCAGGAACAACAGAGTAACCGCGAGATAGCGCAATGCCCCGGACCATTGGCCCATCACGCGGCGTACGGTGTCAAGCTTGGTGGGAGCAGCCAGTTTTTCTGGCACGGGTTGCGCGAAGGTTAGGTTCTCGACGGTCAAGACATCGCCGCGCTGTGGGTCAAAACCAATCGCGGCAGCTGCGAGTTGTTCGAGTTGTTTCATTTCCTCCGGGCTTCGCTTACGAGTTACTGCGTTGGCGCCGTTCTTGCCTGCGGGGTCGACAGCGTCGTCCACCAGGACGGCCGCCGCTATCCGCTTGATCCGGCCAGGCGGTTGGGTGGTGTGACGCACGCTTTTGCTCACCGCATAGGTCAAACTCTCAGAACGAGACGATTGCGTGTCGGCCAGCGCGCCCGCCGCCGCGCCGGCGGCCGTCGTCCCAGTGGTGCCTCCGGGAACATTGCTTGCCGTACCGGGTACACCCGCGGGAGCGGCACCCCCCGCGTTCTCCTCCGATTTTTGCTCGGTCAGTGTGGCCGTGGCCTTGGGATCGTAGATTTCTTCTGTATTGTCACTGGTGCCGAGGTCATACTCCACACGCACGCTGGCACGAACGTGGTCAACACCGACGACGGGAGTCAATGTGTTCACCAGAGTTTTTTCCATCTCCTCTTCGAGCGGAAGCTGCGAACCATCGCCTTCGGTCCGCCGCAAAAGTGGGGAGTTGCTGTCGGCATCGACCACGGTCACGTTTTCTGGGCGCAAGCCTTCGACCGCGCTGGCCACGAGGCGAGGAATGGCGAGTTGGGCCTGTTCCGACAGTTGACCTCCGTGCGTCTTCAGGATGACTGCGGCTTTGGCTTGCCGTTCCTCGCCGGCGAACAAGGATTCCTCGGGCAGCACCAGATGCACACGGGCGGACTCGACTTCATCGAGCGTTTGCAGAGTGCGCTCCAGTTCTCCCTCCAGCGCGCGCTGGTAATTTACTTTTTCGCTGAAATCGGAACCCGCCCAGTTGGGCGTGTCGAATAATTCAAAGCCAAGACGCGCGTTGCGTGGCAATCCTTGGGCGGCGGTCTCCAAGCGAGCCCTATCCAACTGGCTGGCTGGTACCTCTAGACTGTTGCCGTCCGGAGAAAGTTGGTAGCTAATATTCTTGACCGCGAGGCGCGCGGCCAGAGTCTGAGCCTCGCCCGCCCTCAACCCGGAGTAAAGCGTCACATAATCTGGCTTGTCCATAAGGCTCACAAACACCCAGACTGTGCCGACCGCGAGTAATGCGCCCCCGAATAGGAGGGTCCGCTGCGTCCAGGAGAGAGAGCGCAGCATGGTCCCGGCTTGCGCCAGCGCGTCCGGCAATGATTTCGGCGTTGCCAATTCCGTTTCCTTGCCGGCTCATGCGACAGCCTGCTCCTAGAACTGCATGCGGGAGATTTCCTGATACGCCGCCACGATCTTGTTGCGTACTTGCATCATCAACTGGAAGGACAGGTCGGCTTTCTCAACGGCAATCATGGCACTATGCACATCGATGCCGTCGCCGCTGAGCATGGCCTGTACTTTCGCATCCGCACCCGTTTGCAGTTGCTCCGCCTGGTCGAGGGCGTTACGCAGCGTTTCCACGAAACCCCATTCGCGGGTTCCGGAGGGCCGGGCGGAAACCTGGCTCGCTGTCCCGGAGGCAGGGCCGGAGGAGAGGGAAGTTGTTGGCGGTACCGCGGATCCGATGACATTGGTCATGATGAGTTTCGCTTTCCCTGTTGGCCCTTCGTTTGCCTTTCGAAACCATCCCCGCACCTGCACTCAGCGTAGCAAGTCGAGCGACTGTTGCAGCATGGTTTTTGAAGCCTGCACCGCCGAGGCGTTGAGTTCATAGGCACGCACGGCACCCAGCAAATCGCCTGTCTCCTCCACCGGATCAATTGCCGGGTAGGCAACGTATCCATTCCGGTCAGCGTCTGGGTGCCCGGGCTCATAGCGCTCGACCGGAGGCGCAGGGCTCGAGATCACGCGATCGACGCGCACACCCCGCGGCGCACCGGGGAAATCAGAAGTCAACATAAGTGGAAAGGAGCGCAGCGGCTGCGACCGAAACAAGACCAACTGGCGGCGATATGGACCGCCGCCCGGAGTACGTGTAGTTTCCAGATTGGCCATGTTCGCGGTCACGACTTCAGCCCGCAGTCTTTCGGCCGTCAGGGCCGTGCCGCTGATTTCAAGCATCCCGAACAGATTCATGATCCGCTCCCTTCGTGAATCGCACTTAATAAAGTTTTGAAATAATCGCGTAGCAGCTGTACGCCGGCGTTGAACCGGATCTGCGTCTCGGCCAGCAACAGGCCCTCCCGTTCAAGGCTCACATTGTTGCCATCGGGACGGAGGGGCAGTCCCCGCACGGCACGCACCGCTGGCGCAAACGCGGCGTAACTCAAGTCGTCTCCCGCGCGCGCAAGTTCCTGTTCAAAGCCAATATCGCGCGTGCGATAACCGGGCGTATCCACATTCGCCATATTCGAAATGATCAATCCACCGCGGAACACATTGACGTCGAGAAAGCGGGAGAGCGTATTGATCATCGGATCCTGCCATGGGTTTGTCATTGCAACCCTCCGCTCTGATCCGGGCCCGAGGGGCTACTCCCGCCGGAGGCCTTGTAGCTGTGGTGAGGCGGCAAGCCATAAACACGGATTTTGTTTCGAACCGTGCGCAGGCTTACGCCCAACATTTCCGCCGCGCGCGAGCGATTGCCACTGGTTGCTGCGAGGGTGCTCTCCAGCAAACGACGTTCGAGCATTGCCAGAGAGGTGCCCGGCGCAGTCAGACCAATATCGGAGGCGCGCGGCAGCGTCCCCGCTTCTAAGATGCGAGACTGGTGGCCGGCCCAAGATTGCAATTCAGCGGCGTCGAGGACACCGATGGTGATCCGCTGCGGAGACAGAGCCACGGCACGCCGCATTAGGTTCTCGAGCTCGCGCACGTTTCCCGGCCAAGTGTAGGACTCAAGCGCGGCCAGAAATTCCGGTTCAAACACGGGCTCCCTCCCTCCCGGTGAGTACCCGCGCGCAAAATGGCGGGCCAGCGTGGCAATATCCTCAGGTCGTTCCCGCAATGGAGGTAATGACAGCGGAATTACGTGCAGACGGTAATAAAGGTCGGCGCGGAACTGCCCGGCCTCCACCATTGCTTTCAGCGAACGATGGGTGGTCGCGATAACGCGAATGTCCACGCGCACGGCGCGGTTGTCGCCCAGGCGTTCAAACTCGCGTTCTTGCAATGCGCGCAACAGCTTGGGTTGGAGGGCGAGCGGCATTTCTCCGACTTCGTCCAAGAGGAGCGTGCCGCCATGAGCCAGTTCGAATTTTCCTACCCGCGCGTTCACGGCGCCAGTAAATGCACCCCGGGCATGCCCGAACAATTCGCTTTCGAGCAGGGCTTCAGGTAGGGCAGCGCAATTCACCGCGACGAAGGGCAAGCCGGCCCGAGGACTCAAGTCATGGATCATGCGGGCCAGGAGTTCCTTGCCCGAGCCGCTTTCAGCTTGGATTAACACGTCCGCGTGGGAGCCAGCCACCTGCCGAGCCCGCGCCAATGCCTCGAGCCACCTCGGCGATCCGCCGACCAGATGCGACAACACACTTGTATACGCCGGACCGTGACCAGCTATCGGCGCCAGCGCACGGTTGGCTGCCAGTTCCAGCTGCTCAAAGGCGACGGGCTTAATCAGGTATTCGCAGGCGCCGCGTTTCATCGCGGCAACCGCATCCGGGACACTCGCGTATGCCGTCAGCAGAATTACCGGAAGTCCAGGTGACATCTGGCGCAATTCTTCGAGTACAGTAAGTCCGTCGCCCTGGGGCATACGCATGTCGGTCACGACCAATTCAGCGGGAACCCTGCGGAATTGCGCGATCGCCTCATCCATGCCGCTCGCCATCCCGACTAGCCAGCCCCGTCGCCGAAAGCCTACTTCTAGTGCCGCACGCATGCCGTGGTCGTCATCCACCACCAGCACACGCCGCGATGCAACGGGAGGTGGTTGCATCACCGGCGCGAGACTACAAATCGCATTAGTCGGATTGTGGCTCTCCTGAGATCTCATGTCGATACAATGTCTTCCTGTTCTCGCGGAACCTGGGATAATGGGAGCTCAATCCGGAAGCACGCTCCTCCCTCGGGTAAATTGGCGGCACTCAATCGTCCGCTGTGCCGCTCGACGATGGTTCGACACACCGCTAAGCCCAAGCCCGGGCTCCCTGCCAATGTGCTAAATCCTGCTTGAAAGATCCGGCTGAGGTTTTCGGATGCGATGCCGCGGCCGCTGTCGCGGAATTCAACGCAGATTTCCTCCTTAGACAAGCCGGATTTTGTCGACGTACCGCGCAGCCAAAGCGTCCCCCCGCCCGGCATCGCCCGGCACGCGTTCAACGACAGATTCAGGGCCGTCTGCTGTAGAGCATGCGGGTCAGCGGCCGCTGTGATCCCCTGAAGGTGGTTCTCAACAATCACCGAAACACTCGCCTGTTGCGCTAGCGGGGACAGAAATCCGGCAACATGATCCAGCCATTGCCCAAAGTCCACCGCGACAAACGCTATCTGCCAAGGACTGTGCCAATGCAAAACGTTGTGCACCGTCGCTGTCAGTGTGCGAATACCGGCCTGCATGTGCCCCAGCCATTCCTTCTGCTCGCCAGCTAAACCCGATTCCAGCAACCAGCTGGCGAAGAGTTCCAAGCTTGCCAGGGGATTGCGGACTTCATGCGCTAACATAGCGGATATTTCCGCCAAAGCCTGATGACGTCGCGACTGGTCTCGCTCCTCCTCTAGTATTCGTTGACTTTGGTCGAGTTCATGCCGCAAGCGAGCCACTTCCGCCTGGAGTCGCGCGTAGGAACCTTCAAGCGCACTGGCGGTTTCGCGGAAACGCACAAATGCGGCGGCCAGGGCTTCTTCGCTGATTTGGAGCGCAGCATCGGGATTCTTGCTGCCCATGGACGACGGGTCGCAAGAACAAGCGGTCGCAGGGACTGCGGTAGTCATAGGCAAAATCTGCTGTGCAAGAGACGTACCAGCAGCGAATAAAAAAGGTAATAATCCTCTCAGATCGCTCGTTGCGGCGCAGGAGTTTGGAATTGTGCGGTTTTTCTGCCGGCATGTGGCCCGAAATACACGTGCTCGATTCCGATCTGGGATTCGTCCTCAGCTAGGATGGCGGCACGTTCCAACACCTGCTGGAGTTCTCGCACGTTTCCACCCCAGGCATGCGTTAGTAACGAGTGTTCTGCGTCCGGGCTGATAGTACGCGGCACGCCCGTACAACTGCACGCCATCATGGAGAGGAAAAATCGCGCCAGGGGTAGAACATCTTCGCGGCGTTCCGCCAACGGTGGCAATTCAAGCGGAAAGGCGGCCAATCTATAGTAGAGGTCGGCCCGAAAATCTCCCGAGGCCGCCATCGCTTCAAGATTGCGGTTTGTCGCTGCCACCACACGCGCATCGACCCGGACGGCGTCCGCACTGCCCAAGCGCTGGATCTCGCGACGGTCAAGAAACCGCAGCAGCTTCGCTTGCACACTCACCGGCATTTCTCCCACTTCATCGAGAAACAGAGTCCCACCCTGTGCCGCCTGTATTCTTCCGGCGTATGTCTGCTGCGCACCGGTAAAGGCCCCGCGCACATAACCGAAGAGCTCCGCCTCCAGTAATGCCTCGGGAATGGCTGCGCAATTCAGCGCGACGAAAGGGCCTCCGGCTCGTCGACTCAACTGATGGATCGCACGGGCCACCAGTTCTTTTCCTGTGCCGGTCTCTCCAACAATCAACACACTCACCGAGTGTCGCGCCACCAGCCGCGTTAGACGATATACGCGTTGCATTGCAACGCTATCCCCGATCATCTCGGGTAAGGGAGTGATTCGCCAATTGGACGCTTGCGGGTTCGATGGAAGTGTTTCTCGCACGGATACATCATCAGCACGAGAGTTGGGCGCAGCCTCGTCAGTAAGTCGTTGTTCGGACGGTGCCGGCAATGCCGGGGCCGAGCCCGAGCCTAGGACTGATTTTCCCAACCATCGCCCCCAGGCCGGGTTGGCCGAGCAGACTTGGTCGGTTTGCGAAACCGAATCGAGCATTACGACTTCGGTACCGGGAAAGCGCATATGAATAATCTGGCGTAGCTCCGCTGCATCAAGATCAGGCAAGTGCTGATCAAGAAACAAGACCTGACAGGCGCCTTTCTCAAGCATGGCCAACGCATCGGCCCCGCCGGACGCCTCTTGCATGCGTGCGCCAAAGGATTGGCAATCGCGCAAGAATTGCGCGCGTACGGTGCTGCTTGCGCTCGCCACCAGCGCACTTGCTGCCAACGAAGGATCGGTAGTTGTCATGACTTGATTACAACGGGGCAACATTAGACTGGAATTAAAAGGAAGTTAAATCCGGCTAATGCGAAAGAGTTCCATCGGGGTTTTGGGAGAACCCCAGAGTGGGAAAAAATTGCCCGCTCGAGTCACGCCAAAGGCAGTGAAGCCCGCAGGCAGATGGCACGCTCCGTCGCCCAGACAGAGAAAAAGCCACCTTGCTGTGAAAGCAGCCGACGCACGACTGCGAGGCGCAGGTTTTGACATCTCTCCCATGTTTGGCGCTCGCGTTGATCCGGCGCGATAAATGGAGGTCTGTTGGGACTGGTCCTCGCTCGTGGCAGACGAATGGTTAATTGCGCTTGCGATATGGTTTTGGTGAGCTCAACTCGCAAACTGTGCCCAATGGATACTGAGTCTCTGGCATAGGCGAGCAATCGCACCAATGCCAGCCGCAATCTCTGCCTGTCATCAACGACCGAGCAAGGTTCCGTCCGCAACACAAATTCCACGCCGGCGACTCGGGCCGCCGGCTGTTCTTCCTCGACAACTTCCTCTAGCAGAAGGTCGAGAGCCACCTCGGACGCATCTCTCGCATGACTCGCTTCCCAGAGCTCCTGGAGATCTCCGGCGCGTTCGACGATCTGATCGGCTTGCGCCAGCGCCTGGATTAGCGCTTCTCGGGCATTTTCCTCAAGAAATGGATTGCCGATCATTAACTCCAACGCACAATGCAGGGACGTCAACGGCTGGTTCAACGCGTGAAACAGCTCTGCAATTAGCGGTTCCTCGACACATTGGCGTGGCCCGGCCATGACCGCTCACAACCTTCACCTTGCCGCCATAGCCTGGGGTGCATGCGGCTTCTCCGTGGCCGCGCAATTTGCAAGTGCAGCATGATGACTCAATTCGTAGCCTACTCCGCGCACGGTATGGATGAGACGGGAAGCAAAGCCGTCATCCACTTTACGTCTCAAGTAATTCACATATACGTCTACAACGTTGGTGGAAGTGTCGAACGAAAGGTTCCAAACGTGTTCGATGATCATCGCGCGAGTAACGCGCCTGCCCGCATTGCGCATCAGGTATTCCAGGAGGGCAAATTCCTTGGCTGTCAATTCAATGCGGCGCCCCGCACGTTCGACGCGTCGTTCCACGCGATCCAGCTTCAAGTCTTCAACCGCAAGCGTTGATTCGGCGGGCATATGACTGCGCCGCAACAACGCGCGAATTCGGGCTGAGAGTTCGGTGAAGGAAAAAGGCTTGGCCAGGTAATCGTCCGCCCCCAGATCCAAACATTGGACGCGGTCTTCCACGCGGCTTCGTCCTGTGAGTACTAGAACGGGTACGCTCGGTTTGCGCGTTCTCAAGTAGCGCAACACGGCAATACCATCCAACCGCGGCAAGTTCAAATCGAGCACAATCATGTCATAGTCGAACTCGCTCGCCATTGCCCGAGCCTGCTCGCCATCGCCCGACACATCGACCGCGTAGTGTTCTGCCTCAAGGCCTTTCTTTACGAAATTGCCCAGTGCAAAGTCATCTTCAGCAATAAGAACTCGCATGGCTTTCCTCTAATTCAGAACTCATCCAATTCTAAAGAGAAATAAATGAAAAAGCCGATTTATGCGCATGCACGAAAGTTCCTGTCGTACGACTTTGGGAAGTCGCGCTACGATGGGAATGCGTACCTAAGAACGAACCTGCGGGGTCACTCGCTCACCCCTCAAGCCGGGAAGATAATACCGTTAGACTGTGCTACCGTGAATCCTAAACTGCTGAAATCGCTGCTTTTGCCAGGCGCAGCCATCCTTTTGGCTGCCAGTCTTCTGCTCGAAACAGACTTTTTATCCATATCCCCATCAGCCGTGGACTTCTACTATTATGCTGTCTTTTGCGCTGGAATTTTGCTCGCCTGGCGCTTTCATTCCAGCCGCACTTTCTTCACGCTACTGACTCTTCTTTTGGTGCACCGCGCGTTGGGGTTTTTTTCGGGTGGCGCATCCCTCAGTTACGGCAGTGGGCGCATCGCGCTCGAAATAATTGCCTTTCTTTTGCCGCTGAACTTTATTCTCTTTTCTCATATTCGCGAACGGGGGTTCGCCCTGCCGGCCATGGCCCCGTATTTGGGCTTAATATTTTTCGAGTCCGTATTTGTGGCGCTGCTATGCCGGCCAGGCGCCCGATCTGCACCTGCCCTTTTTCGCACTGCTTTTCTTGATCACTCGCTATTCTTCTGGAGCACAATACCTGAGTTCGGATTGTTTTCCTTCGTGGCGGCCATCGCTTTTCTCGCCTACCGTTTCTTGCATTTTCGTCAGCCGCTAGAAGGCGGTTACCTTTGGTCACTCCTTGCGGTTTTTGTAAGCTTTCAAAAAGGAAGTCTTCATCCCAGGGCCAGCGCTTACTTCGCCACGGCGGGACTAATTCTGCTCAGCTCGATCATCGAGAATTCTTATACTCTCGCCTATTACGACGAATTGACGTTGCTTCCCGGGCGCCGCGCCTTCAATACCGCGCTTCTGCGCCTCGACCCTCCTTACACGATCGCCGTGGTCGACATCGACTACTTCAAGAAATTCAACGACACTTACGGACACGATACCGGCGACCAGGTTCTGCGGTTGGTTGCTGCGAAGCTCGCGCATGTGCGCGGAGGGGGAAAGGCATTTCGCGTAGGAGGCGAAGAATTCAATATTTTGTTTACCGGCATAAAAATGCAAGATGCGCTGCCGCATCTGGAGGAACTTCGCAGCGCGGTCGAAGCTTCTTCATTCCGGGTACGAGGGGTGCCCGAGAGGCGGACTGCGCCACGGGGCTCAGACCGGCGGACGGGATCCAGGAAAAACACTCGCAAGGCGAAGGCGAATCCGTCTTCGCCGATGCGTAACGACGCGGGCTTGTCGGTCACCATCAGCATCGGCGTGGCTGAGCCGACGCCGCAAAAGGATCTGGTTTTGCAAGTTATCGAGAGCGCAGACCAGGCACTCTATCGGGCGAAACAAGCCGGGCGCAATCGAGTAGAAACCTTCTCGTCCGCTCGCGCGCCGCGTGTGAAACGTCGATCAGCTTAGTGCCTGGGGCGCAGACAGACCTGTAACCAGATTCTCGGCCGATTTAAGGTTTCGGAGTAAACTTGGCGCGGCACCGATTGCTCGCTCTCGTTCCCTTTACGAGAGAAAGGCATTCCAGGGGAGCTTCTCGATGGCAAATGCCTTCGCCAGTTATTGTTGCACTGATCCCGACGGAAGCATCGCTACTCGCATCGATGTGCTTTGGATAACCGCGGGTCTGGCATGCGATGACGAATCCATCGCCCTGACCGCAGCCACTCAACCCGCCATCGAAGACTTGACGTTCGGTACTTTCCCCTGGGTTCCCAAGATCACGTTGCATAATCCTCTTCGGTCCTGTAGTGCAATGCAACGTTGGCAAGCGCGGTTGGATGGGCGGCGTCGGCGGTTGCGCCAATGTCGGTGGAATTTGCATCGGCTGTACTATGCCCGGATTTCCTGACAAATTCGTGCCCTTTATGAATCAGCCGCCAGGTTCCTTGCTGTCGTCGAACGCAGTCATGACTTACTGGCGAGCGATTCACGCGCTGCGTCGATTCATGCAAAGATCCTTGAACGAAGAACCCACTTGGCGGTCTCGCGGCGCAAGAGTCGGTTGGCGTCCGCAGCGCCGAAACGACCGTGGTAAACTTTAGCTCTGCCCGCCGGAGAGGTGGCCGAGTGGCTGAAGGCGGCGGTTTGCTAAACCGTTATACGGGCTAACACCTGTATCGGGGGTTCGAATCCCCCCCTCTCCGCCATTCAGTCTGAGATGCAGAGAATACTCGCTGTATTTCCTCGAACATCTTCGATTATTGCCGCAATTCTGCAAATATTCGGAACAAGTTGGACCAGAGAAACTGGCTCGCTTGCTTTCACACGCGCACGTTCTCGGCTGATTATCTCCGTAAGCCGAATTGGCAGTCCGGTTTCGAATGATGCTTTGGGGCGAACGTCAGGCGACGACAAATCGATACGTAGGCGAAAGCGACTTGACTTTGCCGGTCACCTTGGATCAAGAGCCGCGGCAACAACGAGTTGTTTTCTGCCGTCACGGTGTCCCCGTCCCCGAAAGTGGTACAGTCTGCGGACTTCCGCCGCCATCATCCGTGATTGAGACTTCTGCTGCCCTCTTGCCCTGGGCCGAAGGTGTAAACGTGATTCTTATAAAGCAGCTCGCACCAACTGCGACATTGGTACCGCAATTGTTAGTTATAGTGAAGTCCGTTGAGTCCGCTCCGGTGGAGACAATGCTGGAAATGTTTACCGTCGCCGTGCCCTCATTTGTGAAAGAGATGTATTTAGGAAGGCTCGTCGTATTTACGGGTTGATTGCCAAAGTTAACTTTTGCCGGCTTAAGTTGAACAAAAGTACCCGTTCCGCTAAGCTCGACAGTCTGCGGGCTTCCTGGCGCGTTGTCCGTTACCGTGATGGCACCGTTTATCGAGCCTTTGGTTTCAGGTTTGAACGTAACGGTGATGGTGCAACCCTCCCCCGCAGGAATCGTAGCCTTACAGGTGTTTGTCTCACCAAATTCCGTTGATATTCCAGCGCCTGAGATTTTCAAAATTCCTAAACCCGTATTGGTCAGAGAGACTTTTTGTGCCATGCTACGGGTAAAAATCACTTGAGTCGGGAACATCAGACTAGTGGGAGAAAACGTCACCGTAGGGACAACACCCACGCCAGCAAGCAAAACTGTCTGTGGGCTATTAGGAGCGTTGTCTGTAAAACTGAGAGCTGCACTACGCGTGCCGGGCATCGTCGGATCAAAAGCCACGCCGATTGTGCAACTATTGTTCGGCGCAAGCGACGAAGGGCAATTGTTGCTCTGGCCAAAGTCGCCGCCATTCGCTCCGCTGATACCAATCGAGACGGTGAGCGCAATGTTGCCTGTGTTCATCAACGTCACATATTGAGGAGCGCTTCGGAAGCCAACAGAATCGTTTCCAAAGTTCAAGCTGGCAGGAGAGATCAAAGCGATAGCTCCTTGTACGACTTGACTCAATGGCTGAGAAGTACTCGCCGCAAAATTTACATCTCCATTGTAGGTTGCTGTGATGCTATGGGATCCCGGCATGAGCGTCGAGATTGTTAGTGCACCGTTCCCGTTAGTATTAAGAGCGGAACTCCCAAGATTTGTTGTGCCATCAAAGAAAGTGACGGTTCCGGTGGGCAATCCCTTATAGAATCCCTGTTGTCCGGACACCGACGCTGTAAACGTGACAGATTGCCCAAAGTTCGATGGATTGAGTGATGAGGTTAGAGTCGTGGTTGTTGCCGTCAAGCTGGTGTTAATCAAAACCCCGACAAAACTGCCTAAGTAGTCTGCCACTGCTATATCGGGTTTGCCATCCCCGTTCAAATCTGCCACAGTCATGCCGTAGGCGTCGTTTCCGCCCGAACCAAATGGAATAGGAGCCTGAAAAGTTCCATCACCCTTGCCTAAAAGCACATCAACTGTCCCTGCGCCCGCGACCACTATATCCGGCTTGCCATCCCCGTTTGCATCAGCAACCGCGACTGAATAGCCACAATCGACTTCGTTCGGGAGAGGAGCCTGGAAAGTTCCGTCGCCGTTACCCAGAAGCACGTCCACATCGGGATACCCCGCATAGTCGAAACCTGAGACCACCAAATCTGGCTTGCCGTCACTATTTACATCCGCGATCGCAACGGAATTTCCTGCATCCGCATAATAGATGACCTCTGTCTGAAGGGTTCCATCGCCGTTGCCCAAAAATACACCTACGATGTTTTCCGAGTTAGCGACCACGACATCAAGCTTGCCATCACCATTTAAGTCAGCGATCGCGACAGATACGGCATACACGCCACCTGAATCGTAGGTTACCGCGGGGCGAAAAGTTCCATCTCCATTGCCCAGGAGAACATCTCCGGAACTGTCCTTAGAATCGCTGTAACTCACGTTGGATACGACGACATCGGGATGCCCATCATTATTCAGATCTCCAACTGCAACCGACAAAGCTTCATTTCCGCCTGATGGGTAGCCAGTGGCGGCCTGAAACGTTCCATCATTGTTTCCCAGGAGAATGCCGACCAATCCAAGCCCGGAATTGTTACTAGTCCACCAGTTCGCGACAATGGCATCGGGCTTTCCATCTCCATTTACATCCGCCATTACACTCGATTTAGCATAAATTCCGTTCGTGCCAAAAGCACCGGCTGCCTTGAATGTGCCGTCGCCGTTGCCCAGCAATACGCCCAAACCGCCGCTTGGACATCCGGGCAGGCAGTCGTTCCCGACTGTAAGATCGATTTTTCCATCTGCGTTTATATCTACTGCAGATACAGAAACAGCCCCGTCGCCGCCGGAATTGTAGACTACTGCGGGTGCAAAACTTAACCCAGATGCTTGGGTAGCGTGTCGATGAGATGCGGGCCGCAGTCGGGTCGCCTCACGCGGCAGCCCTGGATGCGCTGCCGACACTCTTACCGTAGTGGTAGCACCGGATAGCAACAAGGGTTGACCTAAGATCGGTGCAGAACTGGATTGCGCCATTAACACGGCACGCATCAAAGTCAACAATAGACAGACGCGACCGGATCGCCTCATGTTCATCTCCTCTTTGTGACCGGACGCGGCGGGCCGCTGAGCGTAGCGTCGGGGAGATGCTTACCGTTTCCGCCCCTTACCTGCGCTATGTCATCTAGGGCGGTTAGCACACGTTAGAATCACTACCGGCCCACGATCAAACGCTTCATCTTAGACACTCTGCGAGGAAATAACGAGCAGAAAATCGCAAAAATTGGCGAAAACATCGTGACTCTTGGGGCGGTCTCTCAGAGAATAGTTTGACTTGAGACTGCTTGCGAGGGCGCGCCGTCACGCGCTAACCAATTCGGCTTAACAAGGGGCGAGACAGAGACCACTTTCAGCCACAGAATCGCCACCCTTTCGCCTTCAACAAGACGCTCAAACCGGACTGGTTAGCATGACTGCGCAGCTACCACGGAGTCAGGAGAATTCTCCCAACTGCTCGATCCCCGTAAACTACGAGCACGTCGGGCCTTACGGCTCAATAAGTTGTACCGAGGGTTCGAATGTCTCCCTCTCCGCCACGCAGTCTGAGCTGCAGAGAAAACTCGATGTATTTCTTCGAAAATCCTCGATAATTGCCGCAATTCTGCCAATCTTCCCCCCAAGCCGGACAAGAGAAACTAGCTCGATTGCTTGCGCTTATCGGGATTTCCAGTTCTTTTCTCTGCAAGCCGAATCAGCAGTCCGGTTTAGACGATCGCCCGTTAGACGAATGCCAAGCGATCACAAATCGATGGTTAGGCGAAAACTACTTGACTCTTTTCACTGATCGAAGAACGGTTCCGAACCGGAATACGGCCGCCGTTACTTCCCACAAGCGCGTTTCTCGTTACCTATCCTGCGTTCATCGTCCAAACCGACCTCAATGACTGATTTGGCCCGTTCTCGCCATTTGAGCTTTCGCTGACCAGAAGTTAATGAACGACTTGTACGTTTAGGGCTTTGGATGAGTGACGGGCCGGACCCTCGTGGGGAGTCCGCGACGTGCCCGTAAAAACTGAACGCCGAGCGTGTTCTTCATATCGACCACCTGTTCGCGCGCATGCAGCGTCTTAATACATACGAAACAAAGACGAAGGCCATGACGAGAATCGGATCAAATTTATCCCAAGTACTGCCACCGCCATTCAGTTGGGAGTAGAACGCGAGTAAAAGAGTGATCGCGAAACCCGCATACATCCACTCGGTCAATCGAGGCACATTAGGAATCAGAAGGCCCACTCCACCAAGGATGTGGGTTACGCCAATCAAAGGGATGATATAGAGCGGGTATCCGAGCTGCTGGTTGACGATCCTCCATTCGACCGGATCGTGAATTAGATACAACCTTCCGAAGTACATCCACATGAAGGCGACAAGGATGGTTGTTACCATTCCTGCTATTTGAGTTGCTCGATCGGCCCGCTCGGATTTATCTATTGTTTGTTCAGTTTTCATAGTAAAAAGAATCCTCTTCTTGCAGTCCCGATGGGATGGCCTTTCGCCTGCGCGGAACCGGACGGTCAGCCGTCCGGTCCGCCCGTTGCGCCCAAACAAGAACTTTCGTGTTTGGGGTCAATTCGTCTCGATGAGAGAGGTGGTTGATCCTGCGGAGGCCTTGCTAGGTGGTCGTCACTGTCACGGCCTGACGCACATACCGGCTGCTTTCCAGTTGCTCCACCATGAAGGCTGCCAGATCGGCCCGCCCGATCTTGTGTGCCTTCTCGCCGCCCTCGGTGCTAAGCACCTTGGCAACGCCGGTCTTCTCGGCGTCGGTCAACATTGGCGGCCGCACGAGCGTCCAGTCCAAGTTGCTGCCTTCGATTTCGGCCTCCATGCCCGCCTTGTCTACCAGCAGACCCCGCAGAAACGTCCTCATGAGCAGGTGCTCGTTGAAAAATCCGGCGTTCTTGACACTCTCGCCCGCACCAACCACCGAAATCTTCAGCAATCGCCGCACGCCATTGCGCCGCATCGCGTCCACAATATTGTGTGCCGCGCTCGTTTCCATCGTCGTCACTTTCCACGGGGTCTTGCCGCCCAGCGCGTCAATCACCGCATCCTGTCCGGCGACCGCAACGTCGACCGCGGCCGCGTCCAGCACGTCGCCCGCAACAACTCTGACATTCGCCTTCGTGTACTGCGCGGCACCGCGCACGAAAGCCGTCACCTTATGTCCGGCCGCCAGCGCCTCATTTACCAGCGCTTCTCCGCTCTTGCCCGCTGCTCCAATCACTAGAACGTTCATCGCATTCTCCTTTTGGCTCGTATTTGGTCGCCCATGCAAATGAGCGATCTGACTATTAGAGGTTTATAGTTAACCATTGGTTGCAAAATAATCGATGGTTTATTACCGATGGTTATAAATAAACAAGCGGTCGCACAAATCGTCAAAATGGACTAAGCTATTGAAGTGACATCCGAATCACCAAGCCGCCGGGTAGAGCGCAAAGAGAGGTTGCGGGGCGAAATCCTTGCGGCTGCAGGCAAAATGTTCGCCGATCGCGGTTACGAAGCCGTGACGCTTCGTGAGATCGCTAAAGAAATCGGTTATACGCACGCTGTGATCTATCAGTACTTTCCCGACAAATGGCATATTCTTGCCGAGTTGAGCAGGGAGACCATCCGGCAGTTGATTCAGAACTTCGACGCGATTACAGCTAAGCACTCTAAACCGAAAGACCGTCTTTTTGCGACCTCACGTGGCTTGATTCAGTTCTGCACTGCCCATCCACAGCAGTTCCGCAACGTCTTCTTCGGGCCGGAGAACCGCAACGGCATCCGCGCTGGACAATATATCAACGATATTGGCACGCCTTTGTTCCAGCGTTTCGTACAGCTCTTTTTCGAGGTTGCCAAGGATGAAGGACTGCCAAGCAGGGATGACACAGTGGTAGCCCACACCTGGTGGTACACGATCCTTGGCCTCGCAACACTCTTTGTTATCCAAGGGGTTGTGCCTGACCTCCCCGACCAGGCTCTGGTGGTTGAGCAAACAATCGCAACGCTTTGGGCGGGCGTTAAGGCTGTTCCGCGATTACCGAAGAGCGCAATCCTCAAGCGATCCGGCCGAACCCGTGCCTCAAAGCAATCGCAATAAAAGCTCTATCTACTTAGGAGTCGTTTGAGGCATGTCCGAGTTGGACATCCTCGAACTTCAGAGCAGCAGCCTCGCCCTTCTGAGGCCAATTAAGGCAACGATCATGGCGCGGTTCCTGCGCTGTCGGCTTGGCGTTCGTATCGGCAATTGGCTCACGGCGCCCGTTCGTGGTCTGCTTCGGTCGATTTTGGGTCCTTCAAACCGCGTCTGAGGTATTCCCTAGGGTTGGCCCCGACAACTCGCTTGAACGCCTTACTGAACGCAGCGTCGGACTCGTAACCGACCGACTGAGCGACTTCTGGGAGCTTTTTGTCGCGCCGTTCAAGTAGCTGTATCGCCTTCTGCATCCGCCACTCGGTGACGTATTCCAGCGGCGTTTGTCCGAGTAGCTCTTTGAAACGTGCCGCGAATGCGGAGCGAGACATGCCCGCCGCTTCGGCCAGGGATTCGACCGTCCAGGGTGTCTTCACTCTGTCGTGAATGGCACTCAGAGCAGTGCCTATTTGAGGATCGAAAATTGCACGAAGCCATCCTTTGTTGCGTTCCGGTCCCGACGCGATATGCGCCCGGAGTACCTGGATAAACAGAACCTCGGCCAGTCGACTGGCGACGACTTCAGATCCTGGCGCCTGTTCTTCCATCTCTGACGCGAGCGCCTGCACTGTGGTGTGAAGAGCAAGCGTGCGTGCCTGATCGGCCTTCATCAAAATGAAGCTCGGCAATAACTGAGTGATCGGCCTCAGGCTGGCGCGATCGAAACTCAAGGATCCACAGACGATTGTCGTCGGTGCGCCACCGCCGCCACAAAGAACGACATTGCCGTTGGCCTTGGCCCCGATCTCGAGGAAGCTCCACCTCGGACGTGTTCGCGGGCTGTCGCGCAAAACAATCGAAGTCCCCTTAGCCAGTAAAAAGCAATCACCACCGGTGAGGGGAATCGGCTCCGCAATGCCTTCCACGCTCAGCCAGCAGTTGCCGCGCGAAAGCATGGCGAAGTGCGCCAAATCTGTGGGTAACATCTTTTTGTCGGAAGGCGTGACTTTTTCTTCGGGCTGGTTTTCCTGTTTTACGCCCCACGGGGCTGTGGCTTCGAGCCTGTGCAGACCGAAAGCGGTTACGTGCATCGTCCTGAAGATGTCTGTTATCGAATCCAACTTAGCCTCCCTCCCTGGGACGAATAGACAAAATATTGCGACTCCTAAGCAGTTCTCATCCACCGCCAAAGAACTCTACTCTACTGTACCGAATGCTACACACATTCCGAAGGGAGTCATCATGGGAAAGCTTGAAGGTAAGGTTGCAGTGGTCACGGGTGGCAGTAGTGGCATAGGCTTGGCCACAGCCAAGCGCTTGGTGGAAGAAGGCGCTCATGTCGTAATCACTGGCCGACGGGAGAAAGAGCTGAAAGAGGCCGCAGCCCTGATCGGGAGAAACGTTACGACGGTCGCAGGCGACGTATCGCGCTTGGATGATCTCGACCGTCTCTATGCCGTCGTCAAACTGAAGCACGGCCACATCGACGTCCTCTTCGCAAACGCTGGCTGGGGCGAAGTCGCACCGATTGGAACGGCGACCGAAGCTCATTTCGACAAAACCTTCGATTTAAATGCCAAGGGAACATTCTTTACGGTGCAGAAGGCCATTCCTCTCTTCAAAGATGGAGGTTCGATCATCCTTAACACTTCGGTGTCCAACGTAATGGGATTGCCGACGTTTGCCGTCTATGCCGCGAGCAAGGCGGCTGTGCGCAGTTTCGCACGTGGCTGGGCCATGGAGCTGAAAGACCGCAAAATCCGAGTGAATGCGATAAGCCCCGGACCAATCGACACTCCAGCACTTGAGAAAGCGGGTCTCACTCCCGAACAAGCCCAACAAGCGGCCGAACAGTTCGTCACGCAGGTTCCGCTCGGTCGCAGAGGTAAACCTGAGGAAATTGCAGCCGCCGTGGTGTTTTTTGCCTCCGATGAAAGTTCTTACATTACCGGCGTGGAGCTTGCCGTCGATGGAGGCATGGTGCAGGTCTGACCCGGCGCGATCCCTTGGCTGGCTCGCCGGTCGCGGGAGCACCATGACGCGGAGCCTAGAGCGCCGTCACTGCTTGTGCCCCAGAGTACGCGCAGGACTTGATCGATTGTTCGAGCAACATGGCCAACGTTCGCTTCGCGAACCTTGGTTTAACACGGATTGGAGAACATTATGAGTTACGCAACAGATCACATCTTCCACACTGTATCTGCTTGCGATCGGAACGGACAACTCCACTACAACCGTGCAACTGAGTTCAACTACTCAAGACGAAGCGTTGCTCCCCGGATCGATCATCCCGGATGGAAATGGGGGAGTTTTGGCAACGTGGACTATCTCACCTGTTAGTCCGCCTATTCCGCAATATCCCTACCAGGCAGTTGACGTAGTGGCGGGTGTTGAGGGGACACCGTATAACCTGCCCTTCAGTCCCACGACAATCACAGCTGGCATCTCTCCGACGTTGGTTCTGGGAGAGGGCGGTGTCGCTTTTGCAAGCAACGGCACGACTAACGGTCCTGTTACCGCTTCGTTCAATATCGCATCCGGTTCGGTGAACTGGACTTATCTCGCACCGGCGCAAGATGCGCTTTCTTTGATTGTGGCTGCTACCGGAAATGGTATTGTCGCAAAGACAACGGATCAGAATGGTAATGAGACGGTTTTGCGCTTGACTCCCTCGGGGGTGCCTTCGTTTGACCCTTGGACCGGTATTAATGTCGATTACTTTGTTGGCGATCTTTGGACTGGCATGTCGTCAACAAGCCCAGCAATTGAGTATTCAGCACCGCTCGTTCAGTTCAGCACTTCTGGGTGGTACTCCCCTGGAGATGAAGGTTCGAATAAGTCCACCCAAGCAATACACGTGACTAATGCATCCACGAACTCACCTAACCAAACTGTAATAGCAAGTGTCCTTGGTAAAATCTTAACCTCGATAAACGCCAACACTCAGTCAGCTTGTGCCACTTGGCTTCAAGGCAGCAGTACAGACGCGTCTGAGTTGATTCAAGGGATGCTGAACTATAATAACTTTGGCCATGGTGTGTTCAATATCCCAACGAAAGGGGCATTTTCTTGGGGAGTAAATCCTGACAATACTCCTACAGGCATTCCCTCCAACTATGCAATTACGGTCAATGATGATGGCGCGTTTTTTAGTCCGTCGTTCGTGGTCGGAGCTCACAATTATCCAGGGAATACGCTTAAGGCTCAAGCGACAATCTTGATCCACGAGATGGGTCATCTTCTATCCCACGCAAACAGTAATGACGCCGTTGGCTTCCAAGACGATTTCGGGCAGAGCGATAGCGATAAGAGAGCGAAGAATAATGATCGTCTGGTAGATCACAACTGCAAGGCGTTAATCGAGGGGCTTCAATGAAAATAGTAATTGTGTCTCTGGCTACGATCTTTTTCTTAGTTGGTACCTTAAATGCGCAACAACCAGGATCTTCACATGATTCTGACCCCCAACTCATCAATTTTGAAGATATGGTCTATCCCCCGATCGCAAGAGTCGCACGCATCGAGGGTGTCGTTGTCGTGCAAGCGCAGCTCGACCAAGCGGGGAATGTACAGGCTGTGATTGCGCTTTCAGGTCCGAATCCATTAGTTCCGGATTGTTTATCGAACGCCAAGAAATGGAAGTTCAAGCCTAATTCTCAAAAGAGCGCAATCATTGTCTATGAGTTTACCCTCGATGAGGGTGCTTGCCACGACGCATCACACAGCCTATTCCGGTTACGGTACGCTAACTTTGCATCCATCACGGCTTGCGCTCCTGTGATTGGCGGGTAGGTAGGTAGGGGCAAGCCTAGTCTGTGACCTGTTCGGGCAATCAAATTCCCTGATATGTCCTTGTTAATTCCCTGTTGCGATCTGAGTAGGATTGGCCGTTCCTCTAGCACAATGTACAACTTAGAGGATAAAAGTGCGATTTTGGAGGGCAAAATTTCGGAAATTCCCTGTTATTTTCCCTGTTAGCAGGGAATTCAGGCAGAGAAAGGTTAGCGCAAGACTGCGCGCACCGCCTTTGAGTCTGAGCTGTAGAGAAAACTCGATGTATTTCTTCGAAAACCTTCGGTAATTGCCGCGATTCTGCGAATATTCCCATGAACCCGGACAAGAGAAGCTGGCTCGATCAAATAATTGCGGTGTGGTTTCCCGCCCTTTCTCTGTAAGCCGATTCGGCAGCCCGGTCTCGACGATCTCGAATCGGCAAAAAGTATGCGATGACAATCGATTCGGAAGGCGACTATCCTTTATCAAGGTCATAAGCGGAGGAGGGATTAATTTGGGAAGTTGAGTTTCTGTTGCAGCACCGCAAAGCGAGGGTTAGATCGCAAGCCGTCGAGCAAGGGTTCTACTTTCATGAACACTAATCCGTTGGAGCGGTCAGCAAAAGCTTTTTCCAGCCAATCGACCGCCTTCTCATTCTCGCCCAGACCGGCGTACACAAGTGCAAAATAATAGGGGGAAACGTACTCTTTGCTTGAATCAGAATTAAGTTGAAATAGAAGTTTTTCCGCCGCTGCGCGATTACCGGAACGGCCATAGGCATTTGCCAAAGCCGAAATCATTAGAGGCGTTCCGTGGGACAGTTCGACGGCCTTCCGTAGTTCAGGAATGGCCAGTTCGTAATTGCCTTTTTGCACGTAAGACAAACCAAGGACCAAATGGGGTAATTCGTAGGATGGGTCCATCTCGAGTGTATCTTGAAGTTGCTGGACGGCCCGATCATACTGCCGGGCCATATAGAGTCGCCAGCCCAGACTGAAATTGATGCTGATGGAAAGTGGATCCAATTCCCGCGCTCTGTTGATCTGGGTAAAACTGTCTTCAGCTTTTCCCATGGCCATCAAGTACAACGAATACCGTTGATATGCAGTTGCATAGCTGGGATTTTGCTGAATCGCTTTGGCAAAGCCATCAGAAGCCCCGACCCAATCCCAGTCGGAGTTGAATTTTACCGTAGCAAGCGAAGTCTCCGCTTCGGCGAGGGTCGGATCAATAGCAAGTGCGCGTAGCGCAGCAGTTTTTGATTTGGGCGCCGCTAATGCTGCTGGCATAGTCCCGAAAATTTCCGCGCTGATGATTGCATAGCAGTCTGACAGACCCGCGTAAGCGAGGGCGTAGTTTGCGTCTTGCTGCGTCGCCCGTTCAAAATATGCAATGGCCTTTGTCAGGTTCTCATCCGACCTCTTGTTCCAGTAATAGCGCCCTTTGAGGTAGTCTTCGTAGGCGCCGGGCGAGATCGCAGGATTTTTCGCCAACCGCTCTTCCTCTTCCGGTGTCAGATTAATGCGAATCTCATTCACGATCGCGGAAGACACCCGGTTTTGCAGCGCGAGAATGTCTCCCATCTGACTTTCGTAGGTGTCAGCCCATAGATGGCGATCCGTCGATACCTGTACCAGTTCAGCTGTGATGCGAACACGATTACCTACACGCAGGACCGTTCCCTCGACAACCGCATCCACACTAAGTTCGTTTGCAATTTGCGATAGAGGTTTGTGGGTTCCCTTATAGGCCATCGCAGTCGAATGCGAGATCACGCGGAGCGAGCGAATTTTGGCTAGGTTGGCGATCAAATCATCGGTCATGCCATCGGCAAAGTACTCCTGATCTTTATCGCCGGAAAGATTTTCGAGCGGCAGCACAATTAGGGACTTGCTGCGCCCATGAAGCGACTTAGGGTTTGGACTACGAAAGTAATAGATCAAACCAGCGATACTCAGTATCACTGCCAGAATAATGGGACCGGTCATAAATCCCAGGCCGTTCAATATCGAGCGCCCGCGTGTTGCATGTGGAGCGGCAACTTCCTGTAACACAGGTGGTTCGGCCAAGCTTGGCCCGCAAGATGGCAGGATTTGCTTTAGATTCAATTCTAGGGTTGACAAGGGCGCAGAAAAAGGGCCCGCCACAGGGGCGATGAACTTATAACCGCGCCTTGGTATTGTCTCTACAAATCGCGGGCTGTCAGAAGCATCGCCAAGTACTTCACGAAGGCGCATTACGGCATTATTCAAACCATGATCAAAATCAACAAAAGTATCACCGGGCCACAAGCGATTGCGTAGTTCTTCGCGCGTGACAATTTCTCCTGGCTTCTCCAGCAGGACAGATAAAACTTGAAAAGGTTGTTCAGCCAGTTTTAGGCGTAGACCGTGCTTGCGAAGTTCACAAGCCTTCAAATCGACCTCGAAAACGCCGAAGTGCAGAATTCTGGTAACTGTTGCGGGGCTGGCCATGAGTAACTATCGTCCGGGTGGGAGTATAGCTCTGATGGATGCCAGGGTCAAAATCGGAGAGATACGGTCGTATCCCAATTGTTTTCAATGCGAAACAAATGGACATACAAGTGTCTCCGATTGGAGAAGCTGAGCATTGCTTTTAACTTCTACTCGCGCGCAAATTAACGCGACAAACAATTGAGAGTTCCGATGAATGGATGGGAACGTCGATCAACTTTAGAACGACTTTTCAAGAGGGGCGAGATGACAATTCAAGGACGCACGACAAGAATGTGTTATCTAATCAGGGTGGTGGCGCTTACGTTGGGCGTGGCCCTGCTACTACCGGGACAATTGAACGCTCAAGTCTCCGGAGCTACACTTTCCGGTGTGGTCACAGACTCATCAGGAGCGTCCATCTCGGGCGCCCAGGTTTCGGTCAAAAATGTCGGGACGGGCGATGTCCGGGACCTTACGACCAACGGCGAGGGAATTTATTCGGCACCGAACCTGCTGCCGGGATCGTATGAAGTGTCCGCGTCAGCGACCGGATTCTCGAAAGTGGTCCAAAGCGGGATAACGCTCACGGTCGGGGCCCAGCAGACTTTGAATCTGAGCCTCAAACCTGGCAAAGTTTCCGACATCATCAGTGTGACGGGCGCCCCCCCGGATGTCCAAACCACTACCTCAGCGGTGAGCTCGACCGTTGATTCCAGGACTGTGCGTGAGCTCCCACTCAATGGCCGTGATTGGACAACTTTAGCGACGCTTGAGCCCGGCGTCGCCAGCATTCCCAACCAGGCAACCTCTTCGTTCAATGCGAACAAGGGAAACCGGGGATTTGGGAATCAATTAACCGACTCGGGGCACCGACCGAATGAAAACAGCTATCGTCTGAACGGAATCTCCATCAACGATTACACCAATGCATCTCCCGGCGGCGCAACCGGCTTAAATCTTGGAGTAGACGCAATTCAGGAATTTTCGGTCATTACTACTGGTTATACGGCGGAGTATGGAAGAACCTCTGGCGCGGTGATTAACGCCATCACCAAATCCGGAACCAACCAGGTTCACGGAACCGGATTTTTCTTCGATCGCGACAGTGTTTTTGATGCGCGCAACTATTTTGACGGCCCGACGATCGCGCCTTTCCGGCGCATTCAATTTGGAGGTTCGGCCGGAGGGCCCATCATCAAAGACCGTACGTTTATCTTCGGTTCCTACGAAGGATTCCGGCAAAGTCAGGACGCATCGGGAACGATCAATGTGCCGGACGCGGCTTCGCGGGCATCGGCCGTCCCTGCAATCCAGCCATATCTCGGATTGTGGCCGGTTGCCCCGGTTGGTGCGCCCGACGTGGCTGGCATTCAAACTTTCAATGCGAATGTGGCGACCATCGCCAATGAGAATTACTTCATTACTCGCCTCGACCACAAGATTTCTACTAACGATAACCTCAGTGGCAGCTATTTCTTTGATTCCGGACCACAATCTCAGGCGGATCCACTGGGAAACACCGTGCATCAGGTATTCTCACGGCGCCAAATGGGTAGCTTTGAAGAAACGCACATCTTTAGCGCACAACTCCTGAACACAGTCCGTCTGGGCGTAAGTCGGGCTTTGGGCAAAATCAACGAACCAGTTTCCGGCGACGGAGTAGCGACAAATTCAGCCCTCGCTATTGCACCGGGGGCCAGCGCCCCTCCTCAAATTCCAGTTCCCGGTCTCACTACGGCCTACGGGTTGGGAGGATTTAACCGCTTCACACATGCCTGGAACTCTATCCAAGCGTCAGATGACGCCTTTCTTACAAAAGGAACACACTCGATCAAGATTGGTTTTGCTTTTGAATACATGCAGTACAACGTGCTGGAACAATTAAGCCCGAACGGCAGAATGAGTACCTATGGGAGTCTGGCGGATTTCCTCAGCAATACGCCAGATCAGCTCAACGCCTTAGCTCCAGGTGGATCTCATGAAGTGGGCTTGCGCGAGAAACTTTTCGCAGGTTACATCCAGGATGACTGGCGTGTGAGATCAAATCTCACGGTCAATATGGGCCTTCGCTATGAGGCCACGACAACGCCAACCGATGCAAATACCGTTCCCGGCTACACCGTAAACGGATACACGGTGGCTCCGGCCGGATTTCAAGAGATTGTTAGTCTCTCGAACTGCCTTTCCGGTCCGACAGCGTGCGGACCGATCGGCGTCAATAGCCCGCTCTTGCAGAATCCAACCACAAAAAACTTCGAGCCCCGAATCGGGATGGAATGGGATCCATTCAAGGACGGAAAGACAGCCATACGCGCGGGATTCGGAATGTTTGATGTTCTCCCTTTGCCGTATCAGTTTGGCTTGAACACAGCGGCAACCGCTCCCTTCCAGATTATTGGCGCGGCTCCGGGAGCGACCTTGGGATCTGGAATAAATCCCAACGTAAACTTCAACGAACAGAAAATTCGGAATCGTTTCATCGACGCCTATCCAAAACGTGCATACGTAATGAACTGGAACCTCAATATCCAACGACAGCTGGCGCAGGGATATACGTTCTTGATTGGGTATGTAGGATCACGTTCCTTGCATCTCTCCGCCGCTGCTGACGATATCAATTTGGTTCAGCCTACAAACATCAGTGGCGTGGGCGAAGTTTTCCCTCTAAACGGAACCCGGATCGACCCCAACTGGGGAGGCGGGGCTGGCATTCGTCCGGTACTTTACGATGGTGCTGCTTCTTACAGCGCGCTTCAATCGCAACTCAAGAAGAGCTTTAGTCAGGGTGTACAGGGGCAGGTTTCCTATACGTTTGGCAAGTGCCGCGATCTAAGCTCAGCCCCAGTAACTGGCGATACTTACTTGAATTCGATCGCGGTACCCCTGTTGCTGGTCAAATCGGCCCGAGTGGGCGCCTGTGACTTCGATGTGCGCCAGGTGCTTTCCGCGAGCGTCATGTGGGACATCCCTGGGATTAAGAGTTCCTCCTCGTTCGTGAGAGGCGCAACCAACGGATGGGAACTGGGGACCATCGTCACAGCGACCACCGGCGCGCCCTTCACGGTCACCGTTGGCGATGGC
The DNA here is from genome assembly GCA_963702965.1 of Terriglobia bacterium. Classification (GTDB taxonomy): domain Bacteria; phylum Acidobacteriota; class Terriglobia; order Terriglobales; family Acidobacteriaceae; genus JAJPHW01. The sequence goes on along the minus strand of OY969776.1, from coordinate 263,032 downwards.
AATGATCCTCTCAACACCGGCTTCAATGGCGATTATTCCATGGACTTTGCCAGCCTGATCCCCGGATGTAACCCGATTCACGGCGGCATCAATTACTTGAACACTAATTGTTTTACTCCGCCGACTGCTCCTTCTTCTTATCCCCTGGCCACGGCAGGAAATCCTCTAGGTTGCATTCCAGGCTTCCCGAACTCCCCCGTCGCCCCGCCTTCAGGAACGCAGTTCTGCTCCAATGTGCTGGGCAATACACACCGGAATGAATTCTACGGACCTGGCCTCACCACAGTGGATTTTTCGGTCTTTAAGAACACTCGTATCCCGGCTATTTCTGAGGCCTTCGCAGTGCAGTTCCGCGCCGAGTTTTTCAACATTCTCAACCATACGAACTTCTTGTCCCCGGGTTTCTTGAATACTTTCGGACAGAACAACTCGGTGTACGATTCCAACGGCAGCGCGCTGCCCACAGCCCTAAACCAGACGTCCACTACGTCACGCCAGATTCAACTGGGATTGAAATTGATCTTCTAGCCTAAAGATGAGGCCGTTGCCCAAAAAACTACGGCCTCATTGAAATCAAAGCATTTCCCCGACAGAACCTTCATAAGTATTACGGGCGAGAACCGATAACGAGCACACCTGCAAGAAGTAGAGGTGCAAGTGGAGACAAAAGACAATTTCCATATAGAGCACAGCCCCATGCCTTGTACAGATCTGGACGTGAAAGCCACGCACGTCCGCTGGCTTGTAATGAGTATCGTCATGACGATCATGGCGGTTACCGCGCTCAACCGGTTGAACTTGAGCATTGCCGGAAAATATATCGAAGAAGAGTTTTCTTTCGGCACAATCTCCATGGGGCTGGTGTTCAGTTCCTTTCTATGGGGCTATGGCCTGTTTCAAATTCCGTGGGGATACGTTTGCGATCGCATAGGTCCTCGACGAACTTTAACCGCGTCTATTTTCTGCTTTGCTGTTGGATCGGCCGCCATGGTGGTCGTGCCGCGGCTTGCAACAGCCACAGGAATCACGGCGCTTACAGCTTTTCGGCTCGTGCGGTTCATCACAGGAATCGGCGAAGCCGCGGTTTCTTCCAATGTGACCCGTGTAATTGCCTCCTGGACCGCGTTACGCGAGCGAGGATTTGCCAGCGGATTGCAAGTGTGCGGCCTTGGCCTGGGGGGAACGTTAACACCCATTGCGATTGCATGGACCATGGTGCATTGGGGGTGGCGTGTTTCGTTTGCCATCTCAGCCGCGTTGGCGTTTCTGGTGGTTGCTCTCTGGCATTGGTATGCCACTGACTGGCCGGAAGAACACCCAAGCGTCAATCCGCAAGAGTTGCAGATCATTCACCCAGGATCGCAAAAACTCGTTAAGACGTTACCCCGTGCAGCAACTAGAGTTCCCTGGATAAGAATGCTTGCCAGTCTATCGGTTTGGGGATTGATTCTCGGCTATGGCTTTCAAGGGTACGCCTTCTATGTTTACTACAACTGGTTCTATTTTTACGCCGTAAAAGTGAGGGGACTGGATATCATGCATGCGGCGGCCTGGACTTCCGCACCGTTCTTTGCCATGGCCATGCTGTCGCCAGTCGGTGGTTGGTTTTCAGATCGCATCGCCCAAGTCTCTGATCGCCGCAAAGGACGTTTGGTAGCGGTGTGGTTGGGCATGGGCGTGGCAGCCCTGCTGCTCTATATCGGCAATCATCTTACCGTGACAGTAATTGCGTTGCCTATGATTGCACTCGCGGCAGGGTTCACCATGTTTGGCGCCGCTAACTTCTGGGCTGCCTGCATTGATCTTGCGCCGGGACATTCTGCATCGCTTTCGGCGCTCATGAATACGGTCGGCAGCTTGGGCGGCGTTGTCTCGTCCGCAGTAACCGCCTCAATTGCCGTGCATCAAGGTTGGAACCGAGCGCTGGATATGGCAGTGTTCGTCACGATCGGCTCTGGAGTGTTATTCAGTTTGGTCGATGCAAATCGTGTTGTTGAGGGAGAGTGACTCGAGTTGAGCAAATGTCTCGTTTTTCATCTCGGCGGGTTTGTGCGAATGCCAGGCGATCGCAAATCGATGACGAGGCGAGGCGGCTTGACTTTGTCGTACTGAGGGCGCGACTTGATATCGATGCGGTCAAAATTTTCCGCACCGAAACGTGGGTCACTCCAGAGTTGCCGACAATCGGGCGCCCTATCAATCCCACAAGAGCCCGCTTCTGGCCAACATCCGGATAGCCAACAATAGGAGAATTGGCGAGGAGAAGTGCGTTTATCATTACCGAACCGAAACACATGCCGCGGCCGAGGAGGTCTCTCTTGAAGCACATCCGACAAATCGTTGTTGCATTGGTAGGACTCTTCTATGTGTGCCTGCTCTATCCGTTGTGCACTGAGTTATGGCATAGCAAGTGGCTCCTTGAAATGCACGACAACGAATGCGAACCGATGTTCATCACGTTTCTTGTCGCTCTAGGAGTGTTTCTACTGTTGGCCGTCCGAAAACCCGTAGAATACCGACTCGTGATTGCATTCGCGGCGTGGCACGCCATCGCACATTCTACGACCATGCTCATCCAGTCAGCCGAAACTTCCATGCACAGGGTTCCACGCGGCTACGACGATGTGATCCTGTTCGGAGTGATAGGGTTAGCATTGCTTCTAAGCGTCCCCCCGAAAGAAGAAACAAAGGCTGTCGCAGAGTCTCACTGAAGAGGATACGGTGCTCAGGGCGATACTGGCGGGACATCGCCGGCTCTCTCGGCAATCGGCCGGGCATATCGCACTAAGGACAGCAGAAATTTCCCTGGCTCCTCGGTCATGGGCAAATGTGCAGAGTTCTCGAACCAAACGAATTGCCTGGATGGCGCTTTCACGCTTGCGAACCACTCGTTTGCAACTTGAGAATTGACATTAATGTCATAGCGGCCGGCAAAGATAATCACTGGGCAATCCAGCTCCTTGATCCCACTCAGATCCAGGCTAAGAACCTGTGCTAGCAGGTAATGCTCTGAGAACTCGTTTCCCTCCCAGATGCGCGGAATTTCTTCGTCGCTATAGTCGGGCGACAGCTTTGAAAGATCGCTTTCGGCAGAGTTGCCGGTTCGGTGCGCCATTACACCGCCGTAAAAGTCGAGCCATTTACGCTCCGTGTAGATGTCTTTGAGCGGGGAGGGATGACCAGGTGCAAAGTAGGGAGCAATTGCCTCCAACTGCCGTACTGCTTCCGAATTTCCTGCGCGGCGGGCTGCATCGAGGGTATAGGCCCAGCCCCGGCGTTCACTCTCCGGCCCGTTCGTGAGCTGCCCCACGCCGATGTAGGCATAGAGCCAGTCGGGATGACGCTTTGCAACTTCGAGTCCCGGATAACTGCCCCACGAGTGACCAAGGACGAAGATCTTTTGCTTGCCTAGGTCTTTCCGCACCCAACTGATCATCTCTTCTGTGTCGGCCACCATGCGTTCAAGGGTCAAGGTTGGAGCGACTGACTTTGGGTCATTTATCAGGTACGTCTTGCCGGCGCCGCGCTGGTCCCATTGCACGACAGTGAAGTACTCTTCCCAACCACGGCTGAACCACCAGCTCATTGGTATAGAAACGTATCCGGGCCCTCCGTGAATAAACAGCAGGACCGGATTGCGCTTGTCAGTTCCGCGGATCGAAACAAACTGCTCAATCCCCCCGATGCGAACCTTTTCTAGACGTTCTACGCCGTTGGGCGTCACGATCTTACGAGCATTGGCAATGATGGGGGTAGAATCGGGACGATGCGCGTCTGGTGAACCGTGGTCTGCTCCCGAGCTCGCAACAGAAAGCGTTAGGAGCACAAGCGTGATCTTACGTACGACCGAAGTGTGGGGACTCATCAGTTCGAAATTTAGCAATTTTTCGACGTCGCATCAATGAGGAGAGTTCGGATTTTGGGATTACCAAGTATCAGTGCTGGTCCGCGGTCCGTATCGTCGGCCACACGGAAGTTGGCCAGAAAAATCGAACTTAAGAAACTTGCCCGGATTTGTGCCGACAAGTCGGCTTCTTGTCACCAATCGCACAACTGACGACACCCTTGGAGACGCGAAGAAAGGTTTTCGACCTTACGCCTCTCTTAGAAGCTCGGTACGGTACTCGGGGGCGAGCGCTTTCACTTTCTCGATGAATGCCGCTTGTTCCTTTTCAGAGAGTTTGGGGGGGTGGTGCGAGTGGAGACCGGAACTCCCACCTCCAAAAAGAATTTCTCATACCCCATAAACCCTGGGCGATTTCGCTGATTTCAAATCCAGTTCGGCCCAATGTGCGGTATTTCATGGCTTTGCTGCCCTCCGCGATGATTGTAAATGGGCTGGATTATTCACTTGTGTTCCCCTCCGTTTTAGGATATTTTAACTAACTAGTTAATTAGATAGGGCAATGCATGCCATCCCCAAAACTCGTCTCGGCACTCGCGGCCGCCCCCTGCAAAGCCGCGCCGCCATCTTGCGCGCCGCGGTACGCGAGTTCTCGGAACAAGGCCTTTCCGGTGCGCGCACTGATGCTATTGCACGTTCCGCAAAAGTAAACAAAGCGCTGCTCTATTACTACTTCCGGGATAAAGACGCACTTTACGGCGCGGTGCTGGATGAGGTCTTCGGTGGCTTGCTCTCTGCGATCGAGTCCGCCGTCGCGAAGCGACTCCCTCCGCGTGAAAAGATCCTTGCCTATGTCGGCGCGCACTTTGATTACATCGCCAGCCATCCGTTGTACCCCCGCATCGTCCAAAACGAAATGATGCAGGCCCGGCGCGGCAATTCTCCCCACTTTGAGCGCATTGTGCGGAATTATTTTCAGCCGGTCTTCAACAAAGTTGCAGAGGTACTCCGGGAAGGTATGGCCTCCGGCGAATTTCGCCAAGTCGATCCGCAACAGTTCGTCCCTTCCATGATCGCGGTCATCGCCTTCTACTTCAACAGTACGCATGTCACGCGCCTCGTCACCGGCGAAGATCCTTTATCGCCCGAGCGTCTCTCGCTGCGCCGCGCCGCCGTGCTCGATTTTATCTCTGCCGCTCTGTTCCGCGCGGACCATCTTCTCCGTAAAAGCCCCAAAGGAGTGGGCGCATGAAGGCACGAAATAAATTTGCCATATTGCTCGGTATTGTCGGCCTCATTGCGCTGACCTACTTTCTTTTGTCCACGCCGCTTTCTCGCGACCTCGTGCTCATTGGCACCGTGGACGCCAATCAAGTCATCGTAAGTCCGCAGGTGGATGGCCGCATCGTCAAGCTTTTGGTGGACGAAGGTACGCCGGTAAAACTAGGTCAGACGATTGCCGTCCTCGATCCCTCGGAATTGCAGGCGGAAGACCAAGCCGCTGTCGCCACCATGGACAGCATGAAATACAAAGTCGCGGAGACCCAGTCGACCATGCAGGCCATGGAAGGCTCAACTATCAGTGGCGTCGCGAATGCAAGGGCCAAGCTGTCGTCCGCCCGCGCCCAACTGGCGGAAGCACAAGCCACCTTGCACCGCACCGAAAGCGACAGCCGCCGCACCATCGCGCTCGCGCAACAGGGTGTTGCTTCCGATCAGGACCGCGTGCAGGCGGAGAGCAATCTTGCCGCACAGCAAGCCGTCGTGCAGTCACTCAAAGATCAGGTGACGGCGGCGAACGCCGATTTGAAAACCGCCATCGCGAATCGGAACCAAGCCCAGGCCTCGCAGCGCACCGTCGAATCCACGCGCGGCCAGCTCGGCAACGCGGTCGCGCTACGTCAGCAAGCAGCCGTGCGCCTCGGTTATACCAACATAGTCGCGCCTGTGACGGGGACCGTTTCTGTGAGGGCCGCCCGTGAGGGCGAAGTGCTCAAAACTGGATCTCCCATCGTCACCATCGTAGATTACGGAGATACCTGGGTGCGCGTCGCCATTCCCGAAACGCAATCGGATCACATCGCTATTGGCGACACGCTGCGCATCAGCTTGCCCGGCGGAACCCAAACCACGGGAAAAGTTTTCTTCAAATCTCCCGAAGCTGATTTTGCGACGCAGCGCGACGTTAGCCGTCGTAAACGTGACATCCGGACGATCGTGCTCAAAGTACGATTGGACAATCCCAGTGGAGCGTACGTTCCCGGCATGACCGCGGAAGTATTGATTTCTCCTAATCAGCTAAAGGGCCTACCCGAGACTGCTGCGGCCAAGTAAGAAATGGACAGATCATGAAAGCTGCGCCACAAGCCGCACCCGCAAACGCCATCGACGTTGAAAACATCGTCAAGCGATACGGTGATTTTACGGCGGTAGATGATGTCACTTTTCACGTAAAAGAGCAGGAGGTCTTCGGCCTGCTCGGGCCGAACGGAGCCGGCAAATCCACCCTCATTCGTATGATGACTACGCTCATTCCCATCACCTCGGGCATGGCCCGCATCGCCGGACACGATGTCGCGCACGATCCGGATTCCGTACGCCGCACCATCGGTGTCATACCGCAGGCCCTCACCAGCGATCTCGATCTGACTGTGGGCGAAAATCTCAGTATCTACGCCAAGCTCTACGACGTTCCTGCGAAGAAACGTAAAGCCAATATTGACGAGCTTCTACAGTTGGTCGATTTGACCAAATGGCGCGATGCCCAGACCAAAACCCTGTCCGGCGGCATGCGTCGTAGATTGGAAATCGCCCGTGGTCTGGTTCACAGCCCCAGCATCTTCTTCCTTGACGAACCCACCACTGGCCTTGATCCCGTTTCGCGCGTGGCCGTCTGGGAAATGCTCACGAACATTAAGAACAACCGCAAACTCACGATTCTCATCACCACGCACTACATGGACGAAGCGGATCGTCTCTGTGATCGCATCGCCATCGTCGACCATGGCAAACTCGTCGCACTCGATACTCCGCCAGCGCTCAAAGCCAGCGTGCCAGGCTCCAATGTGATCGAAGCGCAATTCGAAAACGCTCCCACCGACTGGGAGCAGCGGCTCAACAAGTTAACTAACGTCACCTCGGTGCAACATGAGGGCGCTGGTATGTATCGCGTGTTGACGGGCGATGGATCCAGAACCACGACAGAGTTGGTCGAAGCCGCCGTCAACGCGGGCGTCAATGTGAAATCGCTCTCGGTGCAAAACACAACCTTGGATGACGTTTTTGTCCACTACACCGGGCGCCAATTGCGCGATGAACTCGTGAAAGCTCACGGCTTCGTCATGCCGCCACGGCCGGGATTGCAGCCATGAACCATATGTTTGCCATCATCGAACGCGAAATGCGTAAGTTCTTCCGGTCCCCTGCGCTCATGATGGCGTCCATGATTTTCCCTCTGGTGCAGCTCATCGTGCTGGGCAATGCCTTTGGCGGGAAAATCCGCGACACAAAACTCGGCCTTGTCGATGAAGACGGCGGCCCACAGGCTGTTCGGATTCACGAAGCCTTCGATTCGGTCCGCTCCAATATGCGCACCTTCGAGCCTGTCTATTACGACGATGAAAAAACCGCAATGGAGGATGTACGTAACGGTAAAATTCAGGGAGCGGTCATCATTCCGGCGCAATATTCACGCCGCTTCTACGAGCAAGACCAGCCCCGCATCGCCCTCGTGGTCGACAACACCGACAACTTTGTCAGCTCGGCCCTCGAAGATTCGCTTACGCAGATTACAAATTCTCTTAACGATCCCGTGGTCGAGCCGCGCATCCTTCAGCAGACCGTGCTCGAAATCGTCGAGCTTTACCCCTATATCGAGTACATGAAATTTCTCCTGCCCGGCTCTATCTCTCTTGCTATGTTCGTCTCCGTCATGATTGGTGGCGGCATGCTCTACATCGACGATAAAGCCCGCGGCGTGGTCGAAGGCTACCTGGTCACACCCATTACGAAAACAGAACTCGTGCTGGGTCTCAACGCCGCCGGCGCCATTAAGGCCGTCATGACCGGCGTCATCATTACGGTCATAGGCTGTCTGCTTTCCGGCGTTACGACTCTGTTCAATCCCAGTACCGCGCTGGGCCTCCTGGTCATGATTGTCCTCACCTCGATTGCTTTCAACACCATGATGTTCCTGCTGATGGTGCGCATCGAAGATCCACTAGTACCACGCGCCATGTTCGGCATTTTGAATACTCTGCTATTTTTCCCGAGCGGCGCGGTCTATCCCATTCAGGCTTTCCCGTGGTGGTTGCGCGCTATCGCGAAAGCCGATCCTTTTGCTTACGCCGTCTCCGGCTTCAAAGCGCTGCTATTGAAAGAAGCTGGTTTCACAGCGATTTTGCCCGACATGCTCTATCTCACAATTTTTGCCGCCATTACCCTTAGCCTCGCCACGCTTCTCTTCAGACGCACCCTGTAGAACTCGTTTGACTAGACCTTTTCCCGCTGCGTCGCATCCATTATGCTTAGAACGCCATGACACTGATGGATGCGAAACCATACGACCCTACTCGTGACCGCCGGCGTCGCAACATTATCTTTGTGGCCATCGTTGTTGTGCTCATTCTCGGTTGGATGGCCTATCACTTTCGCTACTATTCCGAGCGACGCGCTGTGGATAAATTCTTTGACGCTGTGAAAGGGCAAAAATACGAAGACGCTTACGCCATCTGGTTCAATGACCCCGGCTGGAAGCAGCACCCCGGCAAATACTCGCGATACGGCTTCAACGATTTCTATCGTGATTGGGGCCCCGGCGGCGAGTGGGGATTGGTAAAAGACTTTTCCGTCGACTGCTCAGTCAGTCCCGGCGGCGGCAGCGGCGTCATTGTCCAGGTCACGGTCAATCACCGCGCCGAACACGCCTATGTGTGGGTGGAAAAATCTGACCATACTCTCTCCTTCTCGCCCAATGAGGTCGAGTGCGGCAATTGGTTCGGCTGGCTTCTGGAATAAAAACACATCAAACTGCAAATCAAACCCAATCCGATTAAATTGTTGTTCGTGCTCTTTGCGAGCCTGATTCCAGTGACGCTTAGTCACGCGCGGCAAATGCCGCCTTCCACCGCAGCCCGCGAGGTCCTTGATTGGAAGGGATTGCAGTGGAATGTTACCAACGGCGCCATCGCCGGAGTAGTGAAAGCCAGCCCAGGTAACGTATTCGTCGACCATAACGGATACCTTCACCTGAAAATCACCAAACGCGGCAAGGCTATTACGGCTGCGGAAGTATTCTCCGTGAATGACTTTGGCTTCGGCACTTATCAGTGGCAGATTCAGGGCCGGATCGATCATATGAATCCGGCAATTGTTCTGGGACTGTTCCTCTATGGCCCAGCGCACAAAATTGGAGCGGACGGCCAAAACGAACTCGATATCGAGTTCTCGAAATGGCGCAAGCGTCTATGTCGCGGGCAGTGTAACACGGACATTGCCATCTATCCCGCGTCCCCGAAGCTCGACCGAACCGAAGACGACTTCCGCATCAAACTACACCGTAAAGCCTTTACGACTGCTCGTTTGGAGTGGACGCCGACCCGCGTCACAGCGACCATCATGCGCGGATTGCAGCCAATCGGGAAAAAGAAAGATGTGCTGCACACCTGGACCTTCGCTCCACACGACCATCGCGCGCGAATTCCTCAGCAGGCGTTGCCCATTGGCATGAATCTCTGGTGTTATAGAAAAACGCCATCCCACGAGCATGAAGTCGTTATTCAGGACTTTCAGTTCGTGCCGGAGAGTGATGCGGAGAATAAGTAGATTCGAGAATGACCTACGCCGGCTGAGTTGCGAAATACTCCATCGTCTTTTGCAACGAAGCTTCGTCGGCGACGTTCAGACATTTTTGTGTCCGGTCAATCTGGCGCATCAAGCCAAACAAAACTTTTCCCGGCCCGACTTCCACGAACGTTTGCACGCCTCGCGCAATCAGTAATCGTACCGACTCGTCCCACCGAACCGCGCCCGTGACCTGCCGAATCAGCGCATCTCTGCTGGCGTCTCCCGTACTTACAACCACCCCGTCCACATTACAAACGACTGGAACGGAGGGATTCGCAAACTTCAGCCCAACTAGATCCGCGGCTAACCGTTCCTGCGCTGGCTTCATCAGCGAACAATGAAAGGGTGCGCTGACTTGCAGCATTACGGCTTTTTTGGCGCCGCGTTCCGTCGCCAGTTGCACTGCCCGCTCCACAGCTTTTGCATGTCCAGAAATTACAATCTGCTCCGGCGAATTCAAATTCGCCGCTTCGCAAACTTCTCCCTGTGCAGCATCGCGGCAAACCGCGCCAACTGCGTCGGCGCTCATGCCAAGAATCGCCGCCATCGCGCCGACCCCGACTGGAACCGCCTCCTGCATATACTTCCCACGATTCCGCACCGTGCGTACGGCGTCGCCAAAACTCATCGTTCCCGCGGCTACCTGCGCCGAATACTCGCCTAAGCTATGGCCGGCGGTCGAAATCCGCTTTGATACCCTTTTCGGACAAAACTCGATACGCGGCAATCGAAGCCGTCAATATTGCCGGCTGTGTGATCTCCGTCAGCTTGAGCTGCTCTTCCGGCCCTTCGAAGCAAAGCTGCGAGAGCTTGTATCCCAGCGCTTCGTCCGCGTCAGCAAATGTCTGCGCTGCCACGGGATATTTCTCCGCCAGATCTTTGCCCATGCCGACAGCCTGCGAGCCTTGTCCGGGAAACAAAAATGCAATCTTAGTCATAGATAGTCTGTGTGGGGCGGCGCCTCGCCCGCCAAAGTCAGGATTCTAAACCGCGCTCAGCGCTTCTTTGCTCTTGAGCTCGGCCAACACCCGCTCAATCTCGCCTTCAATGGGATGCTGCACAAACTCCGCCGCCACTCGTATCGCATTCTTAATCGCATTCGCATTCGAAGACCCATGCGTAATGAAGCAAATGCCCTTGATCCCCAGCAGCGGCGCGCCTCCGTACTCGGTATGGTCGAGCCGCTTCTTGAAATCTGAAAAGGCGCTGCGGGACAGCAACGCTCCGACCTGCCGCGTGATTGTCGCCTTCAGGCTTTCTTTCAGGGTATTGCGGACCAAGTGCGCGACGCCTTCCGAAATCTTCAGTGCGACATTTCCCACAAATCCATCGGCCACAATCACGTCTACTTCGCCGTTATACAAATCGCGGCCTTCCACATTACCCACGAAATTCAGCGGCAATTGTTTCAACAATTGGAACGATTCCCGCGTCAGCTCATTGCCCTTGGTCTCTTCTTCGCCAATGGAAAGCAACCCTACCCGGGGACGCTTCGTCCCAAACATACTGCGAAAATAAATCTCGCCCATTACCGCAAATTGTTCGAGGTTGTGCGGTTTGCTGTCCACGTTCGCGCCCACATCGAGTAGCGAAGCTGCCGTTCCGATCGCGGTCGGAAACACTGCCGCCAATGCCGGACGATCCACGCCCGGAATGGCTCCCAGCACCATCTTCGCCGTGGTCATTGCCGCGCCCGTATTGCCCGCAGTCACAAATCCTGCCGCGCGTCCATCACGCACCAGCCGCGCTGCCACGCGCATGGATGAATCGCGCTTGGCGCGTACCGCCGCCACCGCTTTATCTTCCATGGTAATGACTTCGCTGGCGTGGACAACTTCTATGGGCAAAAGTGCTGCGGCAGGGTGGCGTTCCAGTTCTGGCCGCAAAATATTCTGCGGCCCTACCAGAAGCACACGTACGTCGTAGTTCCGCGCCGCTTGAATCGCCCCGTCAATTTCCGGTTTAGGCGCGCGGTCCGAACCCATCGCATCGAGAGCGATGACGCTTGGCATGGCAGGTAGTCTAGCGGGCTTCTTTCAGTTCCAGCACTTCGCGGCCCTTATAGTGGCCGCATTTCGGGCAGGCGCGGTGTGGCATCTTGCGCTCATGGCAATTCGGACATTCTGACAGCGATGCGCTGGTCAAAAAGTCATGCGCCCGTCGGGTGCTGGTGCGTTTCTTGGAGTGCCGCCGTTTCGGATTAGGCATCGAAAAATTCCTCTCGTAGTACCGCCCGCTCAATCGGCGAGCTGAATCTTAAAGTCTTGAGTCTTAAAGTCTTGGGTCTTACAGTCTAATGTTCCAACTTGCTGCGCAGTCCCTCAAGTGCCGCCCACCGAGGATCCTTTACCGGCTCCGCGCACGAGCATTGCTGCTGGTTCAGGTTCATCCCGCAGTGGCGACACAAACCCTTGCAATCTTCGCGGCAAAGTACCTTCAACGGGAGGCTGAGCAAAACCTGCTCGCGCAGCGCTTCTTCGAGCTGCAAACCTTCTCCTTGATAATAACCGACTTCCGCTTCCGCCGCCGTCACGGAAAGCTCTTCCCGGCCTGCATCTGTGCCCAGCGGGCGATACAGCAAGTCGAATTGGCGCTCGATCTTCTCCGTCACCGGCTCCAGGCACCGGGCGCAGGGCAGCTGCAAGGTCGTTCTAAGCTCCCCCGCCAGCCGGATATCCTGAATTTTCTCGTGCTTGCCCTGGTGTTCTTCCACCAGTTGCGCCCGTCCACTCGCGGCGATTGGCTTGATCTGAACAACGTCCTGTCCCAGATCAAACGTACCTGCGCGAAGCTCCTCTTTAAAATCAATAGGATGGAGCTCTAATTCCTTGATGGCGATGAACATTCCGCTCTCCGCGCCCTCCTGAAACCACAACTGCGATTACCGCGCGGACGCAAGGCTAGACAGGCGTCAGTTCTCAGGAAGCAGACTTCAAGGATAAATTCCGCTGAAACGCCTGTCAAGGAAAGGCGTAGCCAGCCACTACCAGCGTCGTTCTTTCAGCGCTCTTCGTGCAGCCGCAAAAACTCCGGCCCACGGAACGGCAGGACATTAAGGACCGTTATTTCAGCTCGGCGAGTTTGGAAGCGGCGAGCTGCGCCAGTTCAGTATTCGGATTATCTTTTTGCAGCTGCTGATAAATGGCTTTAGCTTCATTGGGCCGGTTCGTGGCCTGGTAGGTTGCGGCGAGCTCGACTTGCGCCGTAGATTTGCCCACGGTTGCCGACGGCTTGGCAATCAGCTCTTTATAGATATTGATGGCGTCGTTGGCGCGATTGGTGTTGCGGTACACCGAGGCCAGGGCAAACTTGGCGAGGGCCGCCAGGTCGCTGTTATGCGAAGAAGCGACAGCGCTCAAGTCCTTTTCAGCGGCCGCGTTATCGCCCATGTCAGACGAAGTGAGTCCAACAAAATAGCGAGCAAATTCCGCAGAACGCGTGTGCGGATACTGGTCCACGATGGCTTGAAATTGCTTATGGGCCTCGATGGCGCGAGCTTTAGAGGAAGCAAAGCTCGGCTGGTCGGGTTGGGCTGGCATGTTCGCTGGCCGCACAGGAGTATCCATGGTGCGGATGGCCTGGCTAAACATCACGCTGGCTTTGAGGTCCTGCTGGTTGAAGTAATACCATGAGCCGCCGATGGCAGCCGCGAGAACGGCGACGATGATGCCGCCATAAATAAGGGTGGATTTGTGCTCCGCCGACCAGTGCGCCGTGACTTCCGCGGCGTGGATGGTGGCTGTGCTAAAACGGTCTTCTTTCAGTTGATGGCGGGTTTCTGCGCGCACAAATTGTCCCTTCTAGGTTACGACGGGTAGGCTGACAATTCACTAGTCTAACAGGGCGAAAATGGCAGCGTCAAAGGCGGGGGTCGGTTTGAGTGCCTGAAATCTACAGGTGCTCCATAGCCTGTCCTGAGCAAAGTCGAACGGGCGCTGCGCTACTCAAACGCGGACAGGTTCCTGCGTTCCGCACTCAAGCCAAAACCGGGGCTTGAATGGGCCATCCGTCGCAAGCCTGATAATATGTACTTGACATCATATGTCTTTAACAACATAATAGCTGCATGCCGTGGCAAGCATACTTCCACGCCGAATTTGAGCCGGAATTCGATGCGCTTGCCCATGAAGTCCAGGACGAACTTCTGGCCCATGCAAATTTGCTGAAGCAATTTGGCCCGCAGCTCAAGCGTCCAAACCTGCGGACGGCAGAAACGGTTTTACCGGCAGCTTATCAAAACAGCGGACGCAAGGTTTGACCGTCACCTGGCGTCACTCAAGGCAAGAGCAAAAGGGAAAGGGCGCAGGGAACAATAACCATGAAGACATTAGAGCAAAAACTGAAAGAGCTCAGCCCAACGAGGCAGCAAAAAATCAGGGTGCGTACCCGCGAACTGGTCGCGCAGGAAATGTCGCTGCGGGAACTACGGCATGCGGTGAGCAAAACGCAAAAAACGGTGGCTCGCACTCTCAATATGGGTCAGGATGGGGTCTCGCGCCTCGAGAAGCGGAGCGATTTGTTGCTCTCCACGCTTCGAAACTATGTGGAAGCGGTTGGAGGCAGCCTTACGCTGGTGGCGCAGTTTCCCGATCAGGAGCCGATTGCCATCGGCGGGTTGGGTGACCTTGAAGCGGCGAAAGGGAATGGAAAACCGAAGCGCCGCGCCGCACACGCGAGATGAAGGATAGAAATGCGGGAATCTCGATGGAAACCCTCAGCGGCTAAAGCTGGTCGGTTTGAGTGCCTGAAATCTACAGGCGCTCCATAGCCTGTCCTGAGCAAAGTCGAGGCATCTCGCGCGGGCTGCTCAGCTCCAACCATCTTGTCATTCCGAATCCCTTTAGGGGTAAGGAATCTGCTTTTTTTTGATAACACCCTTAGGCACCACCGAACTTCTCCAACCTCACTACCGCCCGCGCCACCGTCCCCCGTCCAATCTCTCGTTCGCCATCTCTCGCCATCACGCTTAGCGTATAAAATTGTCCATCGTAAGCCTCCAAAACCGCCTCCCCCCGCACCCATGCACCAATTCCACATGCAGTACCGTGCTCAATATTGATCGCGGTTCCAACCGTGATTTCGCCGGCTTCGCAATAAGGCTGTCACGCATGAAACGCCGCAACTTCCATCAATCGAATCATGTCCGTCGTGGAATACACCGGCGCAACTCCGGATGATTCGCCGCCAGCGGGTGCTTGAACTCGACCGTCTCCGCTGCCTCGCCTCTCGTGCCAATGGGGACAGGTTTCGCCGCTTCACCTCCAAGCGGAAGCCAGAAAATCTACCTAATTTGACCATTCACAATTCCGCGTCTTCCACGAGAAGTGGGCCGTTAGACTCTATCCCGGAGCAAGTCACCATAGTATGCTTTGTGGGCGTTTCGGAGGGACTTCAAATGAAGTTTGCGCTGATTCTTGCGCGAACACGCAGTTTAGCCCAAATAACCGCAAGTCTTTACATTGCAATCATTTGCAACGATTTTGTACGTACAAATCCGAATACACAAAACGTTCCTCAAGGAACATTAGGAACATTTTGCAAGGCAAAACCCTATTTCATCGCGTCAATTGACTGATAAAGCTGGCTGCGGTCGGTGACCTCGAGCACCTGCTTGCCCGGCTTGCTGCTGACCACGTAAATCGTCGGGGTGTGATTGATGCCCACGCGATTGCCCAAATCCCGCTCGGCGTTCACTTCGGCCGCGTACTTTCCCTGCGGATCGACTACAAAGGGCAAATCCATTTTGTGCTCTTGCGCGAACTTCTCCGAGAAGGCTTGCAGGTTTGCGGGATAAATCTCCGGCTGGTGCTGGAAAATGTAGTCGCGATACTCCTCGCCCAGGTCCTTCGATTGCGCGTCAAAGTAATGCGCGATGATGGCCGCCTGGTAAGACCAGTTGTGCATGGGCAGCGGGAAATCGTGCCGGATGACCGGAATCTTATAAGACTGACCCGCCTGCTTGATGATGGGCGCCGAAAGCCGGCACTGCGGGCACTGCAAATCTTCAAATACCACCAGCGCCAGCGTGGAACCCTTGGGCGGGCGCAAAGCCGGATCGTTAGTATTCGTTGCCGAGACACTCATCGTGAAGCCCGCCAACAACATTCCTAAAAGCGCAAAGAAAATCGCCGCGTATTTTCTGGTCATAACCATATTAGATGCTGAAATCCTCTGGATTTGCCGCTCACTTTGCGGCTTCTTCTATGGTAACGGAAGGCGCAGTTCTTTGCGAGAAGATAGGTAAGCCATTGATTTTCATAGTAATGCTAGCTGATTCCGCTCCAGCGCCAGCAGCTTTTCTTTGATGGGCAAGCCGCCGCCATATCCCGTCAGCTTGCCGTTGCTGCCAATCACGCGATGGCAGGGAATAATGATGGGAATAGGATTCGATCCGTTGGCCAAGCCCACCGCCCGCGAAGCGTTAGGATTGTCGATGCGCCGCGCCAGCTCGCCATAAGAAATCGTCTCGCCGAAAGGTATGTCGCAAAGGTTCTTCCAGACTTTTTGCTGAAAGGGCGTGCCTTCAGGAGCCAGTGGCACATCGAAGTCTTTGAGCTTGCCGGCGAAGTAAGCTTCGAGTTGCGCGATGACTTCGTTGAATGCGCGGCGATCCTGCTTCCATAAAGGATCGCGCGTGGCGGGATGCCGCCCATGGACAAAATTAATTTCGCGCAAGCCGGAGTCATCGCCAGCCAGCAGGAGCGGTCCGACCGGACTCTCGATTTGGGTATAGCTGATCTCGATATCGCAAGTTGCTGTCATGATTTATTCCTTTCAGCACAGATTTTTGTGTTTGCCACAAATACATAGCCGCGTAAGCTCGCCACGGCCGCCACGCTTCGGCTTTGGCCGCAAGCTCTTTGGGGTTGCTGAGTCCAGTCGCGCGCAATAATCCCAAGTCGCTCGCCGGAAATGCGTCGGGTTCATTGAAGGCGCGCATAGCCACGTATTGGGCCGTCCAATC
This sequence comes from Terriglobia bacterium, assembly GCA_963702965.1. Classification (GTDB taxonomy): domain Bacteria; phylum Acidobacteriota; class Terriglobia; order Terriglobales; family Acidobacteriaceae; genus JAJPHW01. The sequence goes on along the minus strand of OY969776.1, from coordinate 246,380 downwards.
GCCGATGCCGGGCAGCTCGCGGAAGCGCGCGCTGAATTCATCAGGGTTCGATCCAGAAAAAGAGATGACCCCATCGCAAACCGCACGGGCTAACGAACGAATCGTGAGGGCGCGGGCTTTGGTCAATCCCACGCGCGCAAAATTTGCCTCGGCCAATTTTTCTGGAACAGGGAATAGATGCGAGATGCCGCGCCGGGACGTGACCTGCACGCCAAATTCTCGCACCAGTCTTCCTGTGAGGGTCGTCGCGCCTCGCACCGTAACTTGCTGCCCAAGAATGGCCCGAACCGCCAATTCAAATCCATCCCAACTGCCGGGGACCCTCAATCCAGGGCGGGCCTTCACGCGTCGGGCAAACCCTGCGCTTCCTGACAAATGTCGCATGATCTCGTTCGGCTCGGCCGACAAATCGAACATTCGCCGCACCCGCTCCACAATCAAAAAAAGCGAACGCGGCTGCGGATAGTGAATTCGCAACGTGATCGCATTAATATCCTCATCGAGGGATGCCTCGAACCAGCCGATGTGATCATTCAAAGAAAAAACGCGGCGATATACGCCGTTCTCCACCATCTCGACTTCCGGCGTGGCTCGTCGGCGCGAGAAATTCCAGCATGGACGTCCAATCAAACGGCGGACGATAACGAAGCTGAAAGCAACACTCGCCTTCGGACATGGCTGACGCCTGCGCACCCAATTTGCGCAGCTGCGTCGGCGTGCGATTGTAAGTCTTGCGAAAGGCCGCGTTGAAGCGGCGAATGCTGCCGAACCCTGAAGCCATTGCCACTTCGCCCATGGGCAAGCGGCTGTCGTCGATCAGTTTCTTGGCGAAATGCAATCGCCGCGTCTGCGCGACGGCGACCGGACTCGCGCCTAGATGCTGAAGAAATAAGCGGCGCAGATGTCGTCCGCCGATGCCCAGCCGCTCAGCCAGGGTTTCGATCCCACCATCTTCGAGCGCGCTTTCGCTGATGAGGCGTAGCGCGCGTGACACAGTCGCCGAAGTTCCCAGCCACGCCGGCGTTCCCGGAGAACATTCGGGACGGCAGCGCAAGCATGGCCGCAACCCGGCTTCGGCGGCGGCCGCGGCGGTCGGAAAATAGCGAATGTTTTCTTCCTTCGGCGACCGCGCCGGACAGATCGAGCGGCAATAAATTCCCGTGCTCAGAACCCCGGTGAAAAACCGCCCATCGAAGCGTGCGTCTCGCGTCTTTCGGGCCTGGGCGCAAATGGCAGTGTCGAGCAACATAAATGTCTGAAACAACACTAGACCGAATGTCCTAAAATGACTAGCCGTTTTCGGACATCAATTGAAGGCCAGCTTCGATTAGATTGCGGCAGCCTGATCGCGGCGGCGGGCTTGAATTTCGATGAAGACATTGACGAGGGACAACGCCGCGGGCGTCACGCCGGGAATCCGCGAAGCGTGAGCCAGCGTACTGGGCCGGATTTTCAGGAAAGTTTGCTGCATTTCGATGGAAAGCCCGCTGACGTTTCGATAATCGAACCACTCAGGGATTGCTCGATGCTCGGCTTTTTTGAGGCGATCGATCGCACGCTGCTGTTGTAAAAGATAGCCTTCGTACTTGATTTCGGTTTCGACGGATTTGAGTTCGTTGCGAACTTCAGAAGACAATTTCACCGCCGAGGACGCTGAGTTCGCTGAGCCGCGATCAAAAAATCGTGAATCAATTTCGCGAAGAGCGGGAGCAAGCTGTTCAATCGTGATTTCGGGACGCTTGAGCAGCTGGGCGAGCGTTTGGCCTAGCATAGACAAAAAATCACCGCCGGAAACAGCAGGTCCCTCGACTGCGTTTGGCTGCGCCTCACTTCGCTCGGGATGACACATTACTTTAAGCCGTTCTACGTTCTCCCCCGTTAGCCGCGTCTTTTCGAGCAACTGCTTCATCGCGGCCATGCGCTGTTGCTTGGCTTCGAAATCTCTCCAAGCGGAATCGGAAATCAATCCCACACGCCGCCCATGCGGAGTCAGCCGTCGGTCGGCATTGTCGATTCTCAGGTGTAAGCGAAATTCGGCTCGCGAAGTAAACATGCGATACGGTTCGTTCGTGCCCTTCGAAATCAAATCATCAATCAAGATCGCCGTGTAGGCTTCGGTGCGATCGAGAATTAAAGGTTCTTCATTCTTTACTTGCAACGCGGCATTGATGCCCGCCATCAATCCCTGGCACGCTGCTTCTTCGTATCCGCTGGTGCCGTTAATCTGGCCGGCGAGAAATAATCCGGCAATCTGTTTGGTTTGCAGGGTTCGATCCAGCTCCGTCGGATCAATCGAGTCATACTCAATGGCATATCCCGGCCGCAGCATTTCGGCATTTTCCAAGCCCGGCACCGACTTCAAAATCTCCATCTGGACTTCCACCGGCAGGGAGGTGCTCATGCCGTTCACATAAATTTCGTGCGTGTTCAAGCCCTCGGGCTCGAGAAAAAGCTGGTGCGTCGTCTTGTCGGGAAACTTGACGATCTTGTCTTCAATCGACGGGCAATAGCGCGGCCCAATCGACTGAATCTGCCCGCTATACATGGGCGAGCGGTGCACGTTCTCGCGGATGATGCGCTGCGTTTCTTCCGTCGTCCACGCGATGTAGCAAGGCACCTGCGAATCGTGATGCACCACGCGCTTGGTGCGAAAACTGAAGGGCGTCGGGTCTTCGTCGCCGGGCTGAATCTGAAATTTCGTCCAATCGATGCTGCGGCCATCTAATCTCGGGGGTGTTCCTGTTTTCAGTCTGCATCCGCGCAGGCCGAGCTTTTTTAATGATTCTCCCAGCAATACGGCATTCGGCTCGCCGCTACGCCCCGCGGGATACTGCTGCTCCCCGCAATGAATGAGCCCATTAAGAAACGTTCCAGTCGTAATGATGACTGCGGCTGCGCCGACGGTCCGGCCATCGCGCAGGCGAATGCCGCGGATGATGCGGTTGGTGGTCGCTGGTTGTTGTCCTTGGTCGGCGGGAAAAGCAGATTCCTCGCTCATCCTCGCCGCTGACGCGGCTCCGGATGGCTCGGAATGACAAGTGGTGGGAGCGGATGAAACGTCCTGAGATCCTTCGCTGCGCTCAGGATGGCTGATTTGACTCTCTTCGAGAATCAAATCCGCCACTTCCGCCTGCTTGATCTTCAAATTCGGCTGCGACTCCAGCACTTCCCGCATCTTCAGCCGGTAAGCCTGCTTGTCGCACTGCGCCCGCGGAGACCACACCGCCGGCCCCCGCGAAGTATTCAGCAGCCGAAACTGAATGCCCACCGCATCGGTGATTTCGCCCATAATGCCGCCCAGCGCGTCCACTTCCCGCACCAGGTGCCCCTTGGCAATGCCGCCAATCGCCGGATTGCACGACATCTGCGCGATCAGGTCCACGTTCAGCGTGAACAGCGCGGTCTTCAACCCCATGCGCGCGGACGCCATCGCCGCCTCGCATCCGGCATGTCCCGCGCCGACTACGACCACATCGAACTGTTCGGTAAAGGGGGGCATTGCTACGTATATTGTACGGGAAGGCTAATGGACAACACATGGCAATCGACAATCCTCTTGATGCATACGAGGCGCAGCATCTGAAAGACGAACCAATGCTGCCCAACAAGCTTGCGAGATACGCAACCGACTTTGGAATAAAGCTCGCGTTGCCAGGAGGAGGCCTGGCGGTAGAGATATTGATAGGAGTGCTGGACAAGCTGTGCGACCGAGAATCAGGAATCGAGCGCGTCAAAGAGGGATCTTTCGACTACGCTCAAGATGACAATTCTCGGAACCCCTACCGATCCCACCCTTTCGCCAAGAACGCGAAATGGTGGGGCAGCCTCGGTGGGGGAAATATTGTCTCCCACCCTTTCGCCAAGAACGCGAAATGGTGGGGCAGCCTCGGTGGGGGAAATATTGTCTCCCACCCTTTCGCCAAGAACGCGAAATGGTGGGGCAGCCTCGGTGGGGGAAATATTGTCTCCCACCCTTTCGCCAAGAACGCGAAATGGTGGGGCAGCCTCGGTGGGGGAAATATTGTCTCCCACCCTTTCGCAAAGAACGCGAAATGGTGGGGCTGCCTCGGTGGTTATGGCTTCGGCTGTTCAAAGGCGGGCGACCAGCCGAGTCGTTGGTCGCATCGAGAATGCTACTGCAAGAAGATGGAGATGCTGTTCCCGGTCGCGTCAGTCACGGCGAGATCGAGTTTGCCATTGCCATTGAAGTCGCCATAGGTGAGCCAGAAGGGGTTACCTCCTGCGGGAGCATCGCTATGCGTGAGGAAGGTACCGGAGGCGGTTCCTGCGAGCAAGGAGATGCTATTGGCACCTGAGTTGGCGGTGATGAGATCGAGGAAGCCATCGGCATTGAAATCCCCGACAAGAATCGATTGTGGCGAGGCCCCGGTGGCATAAGGAACGCCAGTCTGGAAGGTGCCATTGCCATTGCCGAAGAAGACGCCGAGGGAGTTGTTGGCAGGACTGAGAATCGCGAGATCCATCTTCTGATCGTTGTTGAAATCGGCGGCGACGAGACGTCCGGGAGCGTTGATGGAGATGCTGCCACCGGATTGGAAGACGCCCGAGGTCCGACCCAGGAGAATGGCGACGCTGTTGCTGCCGGGGCTGTTGACCGCGAGATCGGTAATTCCGTCGCCGTTGAAGTCGGCGGCGGCGATTGCGGTGGGGCCAGAGAGAGTAACCTGCGGGGTGGACTGGATGCTGAATGTGCCGTCGCCACCGCCGAACAGAATTGAGATGGTGTTGATGGATTGATTGACGACAGCGAGGTCGAGATAGCCATCACCGTTGAAATCACCAGCTGCCATGGCCACGGGATTTACGGTGTTGGCACATTCAGCAACCAAACTGCAATTGATGGGGCTGGCCAGGGTAAAGGTGCCGTCACCGTTGCCGAGGAAGAGAAGAATGCGGCTGTCGGCGGCATCGGCGACTGCCAAATCGATTTTGCCGTCGCTGTTAAAGTCGCCGGCGACGATGGCACCGGGCTGATTGCCAGTGGTGAGGGAGGGAGCCGGAGAGAAAGTACCATCTCCGTTGCCGAGCAGGATGGAAACGGTGTTGGAATCCTGATTAGCGATGGCGAGGTCCTGCATGGAGTCGTGGTTAAAATCCGCGGTGACGATGCCGCCAGGATTGGTCCCGACGCCCATGGATTGGGTGGAGAAGTTGACGTTGCTAACCGGCGATGAAATGGGGAAGAAGGCGACGTTAGAGATTCCGCCTCCAGGCGCCGGAGTCACGACGGTAACGGAGGCTGTCCCGGCCTGAGCGACGAGCGTGGCGGGAACCGTGGCCTGCAACTGGCGGGCACTCGCAAAGGTAGTCGAAAGAGCATTGCCACTAAACCTGACAATAGATGAGGTCGTAAAGCCGGTCCCGAAGACTTTGAGGGTGAAGGCCGAGCTGCCGGGCGCGACGCTTGAGGGGATGAGAGGCTGGCCGATGATTGGCGCGGGATTGTTGGTAGACGCGCCTCCCTTGCCGGCGAGGGCCACGGCGAGCGGGCTCTCGGGCGAGTCATAGTTGACAACGAGATAGGTTGGCGTCGCACTAGGGCCAAGCTGAACGGGCGCAAAGGCTACTTGCACAGTGCAAGTCGAGTTCGGGGCCAAGCTGGCCGGGCAATTGTTGGTCTGCTGGAAATCACCGAAGTCGTATGTTCCCCCTAGAACGATGCTTGAAATGGGCATGGCGCTGCTGCCTACATTCTTGATGGTGACGGGCTGTGGCGTACTTACAGAACCCAGAGGCTGGCTCGGAAATGTCAACGATGTGGGTGAGGCAAACATGTTGGTACCGATGCCGGTGAGGGTGATGGTCTGCGGGCTGGCGGGATCGTTATCGTAGGCGACGAAAGTTCCGGGGCGACTGCCTGCCTGACGAGGGGTGAAGGTGATTTTCACGGCGCAGGAGTTTTGCGGCTGGATGATGGAGCAGTTGTTGGTCTCCGCGAAGTCTCCTGTGATGGTGGCTTTGGTTGGCGTAATCGGCGTGGGGCCGTTGTTGGTGAAGATCAGGTTGGTGGCGGGACTGGTTGTGCCGATGGTCCGAGGCCCGAAATTCAGCGTTCCGGTCGGAGAAAGAGTGAGATAAGTGCCGGTCCCGGTGAGATTGATGGTTTGTTGTTGCTGCTGGCCGTGCGGACCGAACATGTGGGTGATGGTGATGACGCCGCTGCGGGGCCCGGGAGCGGTGGGAGTGAAGTTGACGGAGACGGTGCAGTAATTCCCGGGATAGATGGTCCCGCAATTGTTGGTTTCGCTGAAGTCACCCGAGGCAGCGACGCCGATGACGTTATCACCCTGAGTGGAGTTGTTGTTTCCATAGGTCAGCAAATATGCGCCGCTGGTGGTTCCCACGGCCTGGGGCTGAAAATTCTGCGAGGCCTGGGCGACGGGGCAAGCGTGGGTTTGAAGAACGAGGGGCGGATTGGGCGTCTGGCTAAAGTTAAAGCTATCGAGCATGTCGTTGGCGTTGACGTCGCGGCCATTCAGGCTAGGGAGGTTGAAACGCTCTTCGATGAATTTGAGCACGGAGGCGTGCTCGTACTGAGTTGTAGAAATGTTGCCGGGCAACGAATAGGGCGAAATAATGATCATGGGAAGACGTTGACCTAATCCGAAAACGTCTTCATTAGGGGTGGAAATGTGATCGTAGAAACCGCCGGACTCATCCCAGGTGAGGAAGATAACAGTACTGGGCCAGTCGGGCCCTTGCATGACTGCATTAATCTGATTGACGGTCCAGTTCTCGCCGTAGCAACTGCTGAAAGGTGGGTGTTCGCTTTCGGCATTGGCCACGAGCCAGCTCACCGAGGGCAGGTTGCCAGCGAGGGCGTCGGAGGCAAACTTCGTGTAGGGAACGACGTGTTCGTTCCACTGGTCGCTGTGAAAAATGTGATTGATTGCGGTATAAGCATTGAAAATGATGTTGGAAGGCGAGTAAGAAGTCCAGCTAACGCCGGCAGTGGTCAGGAGATCACCGAGGGTGTTGATGTCGAAACAGGGATATAGCTTGGTGGTGTTGCCGTGCTCATCGAGAAAATCCGCGGTTCCGCCCGGAGGTGACTGGCAACCCACGGCTCTTTGATTCCCATTGAGCAAGCCCTGATCGATGAGGCCGCCGGAAGTGGCGGAAATGGTGTACACGTGGTTGGGAAAACTGCTGCCGTGAATCGACGAGAAAAAGTTGGCTGCAAGCGTGAAATTGGAGGCATAGGCCCAATAATTCGGGATGTCTGAATCCTGCATTTGGGTCATGCACATCAGAGCGCCGTTCTGAAGGCAGGTCGGTTCGAGGTCGAAGTGGTCCATCTTGCCGTAGTCGAGCATGGGAAGGAAACACTTCCAGCTGTGGCAGATGTCATTGGGGGTGTTGTCGGGAGTATGGCCGAGGGGAATGGTGGCGCCGGTTGAGAGCAGCCCGGTGGTGGTGAAATAAGGATTCGGCGGAGGGTTGCCCTTGTAGAGCCAGCTCCAATAAGCGCCGAAGTAGTTGTCGAAGCTATGGTTCTCCTTAACGATGAAGACGATGTGCTGGATCTTATTTATGTCTTGCGTGTCGCCGGCTTTGGGGTTGGAGTTCTGGGCTGAGGCGGGAAAAACGCCGAGGAGGAAGATCGGCAGGAGTAATGCCAGTATCAATTGGCTAAGGACAGGACGTTTCATCCAGGGAGTCTCCAAAAGTGGCGCTGCACGGCGATATAGAGTATAGGGACACCAGCTAGAGGCGGTAAGGGTAAGAAAGTCCCTATCGGCAATTTTCGCTAGAATTGGCCGAATTTCGCGGAAAAGCTAGCCTTTCCGGAGGGTTCGAGGAGGGTTAGACCGATGGCCGCGGGTTGAGGGCGTTTGCTCCCACCCTTTCGCAAAAGGCGCGAAATGGTGGGGCAGCGCCGGAGCCTGGCTGTCGTGAGAATTCCTTGATGGGCTGATGGGGGTACCAAGGAACACGGGATCTTTCGACTGCGTGAATTCATTCGCAAGCGAATGAATTCACTACGCTCAAGATGACAGGTTAGCGGCGGGTTCGGCGGAGGCGAGTATAATTCAGGCCATTCATGGCGCATACTTCCGGATCGAAGCTCGGGCCGTATGAGATTCTCTCGCTCCTAGGCGCGGGCGGGATGGGCGAAGTTTACCGAGCTCGCGATGCAAGACTGGATCGTATTGTCGCCATCAAAGTTCTTCCGGCTTCATTCTCCGCGGATCACGATCGAATGCAGCGCTTCGCGCAGGAGGCCCGCGCAACGGCGGCGCTGAATCATTCCAACATCGTTTCAATTTACGACATCGGCGAAGAGAAAGGCGCGCCTTATGTCGTCACGGAGTTGCTGGAAGGTGAGACGCTGCGCGAACGATTGAAGCTGGGCGCGCTCTCCAGCCGGAAAGCGATTGACTATGCGATTCAAATTGCGCGCGGACTGGCGGCGGCGCATGAAAAAGGCATTGTTCACCGCGACCTCAAACCGGAAAACATTTTTCTCACGAATGATGGCGCGGCCAAGATTCTTGATTTTGGGTTAGCCAAACTGACGCGTCCGGAATCACAAAGCGGAAGCGCCGATGCGCCGACTATCCAGGCGGCGACCGAGCCTGGCCTGATCATGGGCACGGCGGGATATATGTCTCCCGAGCAAGTGCGCGGCAAAGCTGCCGACACGCGTTCCGACATTTTTGCTTTCGGGGCGATTCTCTACGAGATGGTCAGCGGCGAACGGGCGTTCAAAGGCGAAACCATGGCTGACACCATGAGCGCAATCCTCAAAGAGGAACCGCCGGAACTCTCGGAGAGCGGCAAGAACATACCGCCAGGGCTGGAACGCATCGTGCGGCATTGCCTGGAGAAAAATCCGGCGCAGAGATTTCAGGCGACTGGGGATCTGGCTTTCGATTTGGAATCGCTGACGCAAATTTCTGGCGCGACGAGCAAGTCAGGAGCGCAGATTGCGATCACGGATGTTGCCGAGCCGAAAGCAAACCGCACGCCAATCTACGCGGCGGGTGCGGCGATATTGGCGTTGCTTATGGCAGGGTTGGGCTGGTTCCTGGGGCGCAAGAGTGCGTATATGCCGCCGGCTGAGTATAAGCAAATCACGTTTCGTACCGGAACCATGGGGAACGCGCGATTCACGCCGGATGGCAGCGTAGTGTATTCCGCGAGGTGGGAGGACCGCGGCTGGCAACTCTACATAGCCAAAACTGACGACCCGGGCTCGCGCGAGTTGGGCCTGAAAGATGCGGCGCTGCTCTCGGTATCAAAGAACGGAGAACTGGCGATCCGGCTGCGCACGGTCTCGTTGGGCGGATATGCACGTACCGGAACGCTGGCGCGACTTCCGCTCGCCGGCGGGACCCCGCGCGAGGTGCTCGACGATGTGCAGGATGCGGATTGGGCGGCGGATGGCGAGAACATGGCGGTCGTCCGGTATGTGCCGGGGAGCCACCACTGGCGGCTGGAGTATCCCATCGGCAAAGTGCTGCTCGACACCATCAATTGGATCAGCACGCCGAAAATTTCACCCGATGGGAAATGGATTGCATTCGGCGATCACGAGAACACAGTGGGTGACGATGAGGGCGCTGTGGCCGTGATTGATATGCAGGGCCACGAAAAAATACTGTCGGCGGGATGGAGTTCGGTGGAAGGCGTCGTCTGGTCGCCGGCAGGGGATGAATTGTGGTTCAGCGCGTCGGATACCGGATCAGCGGAGAACCTGCGGGGCGTGACGCTTTCGGGCAAGTTGAGAAGCATCGCCAACATGCCCGGAGGCATGTGGCTGCAAGACATACGCAACGGCGAAGTTCTGATGATTACGCATCGAGCCCGGGTTGGGATCCGCGGGATGGGACCGGGCGGCAAGCAGGAAAATGAATTGGGGTGGTTAGGGTGGTCGGAGTTACGAGACGTCAGCCGCGATGGAACGAAGGTATTGTTTGAAGAGGAAGCGGATGGCGGCGGGCCGAACTATACCGTGTTCCTGCGGGATACGGATGGTTCTCCTCCAGTGAAGATTGGCGAAGGCATGGCGGAGGCGATTTCTCCCGACAATAAGTGGGTGATCACGAAGCCGGCGAAAGGCGGGCCATTAAGTCTGGTTCCCACGGGAGCAGGCGAAGCGCGCCAACTCACGCATGACAAGATCATTTACAACCTTATGCGCTTTCTTCCGGATGGAAAACAAATCATCGCCGTGGGAATCGAGGAAGGCCACAGCGCACGGGATTACCTGATTGATGTGGGCACGGGCGACTCGAGGCCGTTCACGCCGGAGGGAGTCTCCGGGCCGCCGGTGCTGTCGCCCGATGGGCGCAATGTTGCTGTATCTGGGCCGGATGGCAAAGTGGGCATCTGGGCATTGGGTGGCGGGGACGGCGGAGGGATGCGTCTGGTTCCAGAGCTTGATTCGCGGTACCGGACGGTAGGATGGTCGCCTGATGGGAAGGCGTTGCTGGTTATAGACAGCCACAAAGTCGATCGCGCGATAAAGGTCTATCGCGTGAACATCGCGACCGGCAAGGTGGACTTCTGGAAGACCTTCGGGGAGGCGGTACCAACGTCGGCATCGGACTCGTTCGTGTTGTTTTCAGTCGATAACAACGCATACGCGTATCTGTATTCGGAGGCGCTGTCGGAGGCGTATGTGGTGAAGGGGCTGAGGTAGGAATTCGTTCTCCCACAGTTTCTGCCTGAGGAATTGTGGGCGTTGAAAATGAAGATCGTTATAGGGTGGGGAATAGTTGTAATCGTTGGCGCGGTAATATTCGTCAACGCCCTGTTCATGCTCGCGTCTCCTAGAGCTTGGTTCAGACTTCCTCATTGGATACGAGCGCAAGGCACGCTGACCGAGGAAAAGCACCCGGGTGGCTGGCGAAACGTCACGGTGCGGCTCGGAGGGGCGGTCATGCTTTCAGTTATTCTGTGGGTTCTGTATGACTCCCTAGGCTGCTCCGTGTCCTATCGGGGCTGCCGTATGTAACCTTCGGATGTTGCTTAGCATGCATCTCCCCTGATGGGGCAGCCTCGCATGTCGTGTCCGTCGTGAGAATTCCTTGATGAGCCGGATGGGGTGTGAGGAGCTAGGGGTCTTTCGACTACGCTCAAGATGACATGGTAGAAGTGCACAGGTTCTTCGCTACGCTCAGAATGACAATTCAAAATTCTAGCGTAGTGCGGCTGCGGCGGTTGCTCTGGCGCCGACTGGCACCAGCTCTTCTTCCAGCGTGGTTTCTTCCCAGAGCGAGCTATCGCGGAGCAAGCGGGAGACGAGGGCGGTGTGCATGGCGTGTCCGGCGCGGTCGGCGACGACGTTGCCGAGAATCTGCCTTCCCAACAAGGCCAAATCGCCGATGAGATCGAGAATCTTATGGCGCACAAATTCGTCTTCAAAGCGCAGGGGAGGGTTCTCGACGCCCTCGCGAGTCAGCACGACGCAGTTGTCGCGTGAGGCCCCGCGGATCAATCCCATATTGCGGAGCTTTTGTTCGTCTTCGCGCGAGCCGAAGGTGCGCGCGGGAGCGATGTCGGTCAGATAATTTCCTTCGGTGAGGTTGACGGCGAACTTCTCGCGGCCGATTAATGGGTGAGGGAAATTGATGCTGTAGGAAACGGAATATTCCTCGGCGGGATATACGGCGATAAACTTATCGCCTTCGCGCAGCTCGACGTCACGCAATATGCGCATGTAAGTTCGCGGACGCTTCTGCGGTCTGAGTCCCGCGCCGCGAATTAAATCCACAAAGGGACGTGCGCTGCCGTCAAGAATTGGCAGCTCGAGATTGTCGAGCTCGACGATTGCGTTATCAATCCCCACGCCGATGAATGCAGAAAGCAGGTGCTCGGTGGTGGAGATGAGCACGCCTTTTTTCATCAAGCTGGTGGCGTAGCTGACGCGGGCCACGTTGCGGCCTACGGCTTCGACTTCGAATCCGTCGAGGTCGGTGCGGCGGAAGATGATGCCCGAACCGGCGCGGGCCGGCAGGATGCGCAAAGTGACCGGTGCGCCGCTGTGCAAGCCCAGACCTTTGCACTCCACGGCAGAGCGAATTGTTTGCTCAGGCTTCAACGAATCGGGATCAGATTTTTCGGATGACCAGCTAGAGTACAAGCGAAAGAGGGAAATCCGTATGTGGTAAATTAGACACACATTGCGCGAGTCCGAGCGGCGGTTCTACTGGGCGCACTCATACAATGCCCATTAAATCAATAGCTTGCGAGACGGTTACCATGTGTGTCGGTTGTGAGGTTACTTCCTCGTTGCCAGGGGCTTGGAGATGGCGAACAAGGAATCCTTAAGCCCTTGATTGTATTTCACCGTGTTCAGGAAGCGCTGGTTCGACATGTCGCCGTTGTAGTAGCGGGTGATGCTGAAGGGCGTCATTACGCCTTGCACTTCGCGATAGTTGTCCCAGACTTCGTCTTCGACATTGCGCTGGCGGTCGGTGGGGTCGCGCCAGGAGAATGTCTTTTTGATGGGCAAATGCGTATTGATGTCGAAATACAGGGTCACGCCGCGGTTTTTGGCATCAATAATCGTGACTTGCTCAGCCGGCTTTTGCGCTGCAATCGCGCTGCCCTCATAAAAAAGAGCCACGCCGGGTTCGTGGATCCATTGGCGTAGCACCCAATCGAGCGAGTATTCGCGGCGTCGAAGGTATGAACTTAAGGTCTTAGGATCGAGGCTGGTCGTGCCTTTGAAGGTAATCTCCGCGCCCTCGTCGCCGGTGAAAACATCGACCACATCGCGTTGTTTCGTCAACTCGACGCGCTCCTGATCGGGATATTTATAAAAGCGCCAGAAGACGACGCCCGTGCTGTCTGGCGTGCCGAGGTGGAAGCTGTATGTGCGGCCCGTTTGGCTGACGTCCTGAATGTCGAGATAGGCCTGTCCGCCGAGCGCCTGGATTGCGCTTTGAATGACGGCCTGGGCTTTGGCGGAGTTTTGCTGATCGACGGGGATGGTGGAAGGAGCGGGCGTCGGTGACGCAGGGCCAGATTGTGCGAAAGCCGCGCCGAGCAGTACGAGCAATATGATGAGGCGATTCATGTTGTTGGTCAATTAGACGCTGCCGGACATCATAGGCGCTGCCTCGCGTTTTTTCTTTGCAACATTCGCATGTATGCTAGCCGGGCAAAACCGCGCCGCCGTTTACGTTGAATACTTCACCTGTAATAAATCCGGCGTAGGGTGTGCAGAGAAACAAGATTGGTCCTGCGATTTCCTCTGCTGTGCCGACGCGGCCGAGTGGAATAGTGGAGAAAATCTTGTCGCGTGTCGGAGGGTCGTTCAAGGCGGGGATGGACATATCCGTGTGCACCCATCCCGGAGCCACGCAGTTCACGTAGATGTGGTCGCGCGCGAGTTCGGTGGAGAGTCCCTTGACCATGCTAATAAGCGCGCCCTTGGTGGCGGCATAGTCGCAGTGGAAGGCTTCTCCGCGCTGGCCGGCAGTGGAGCTGACGAGAACGATGTGTCCGGCGGAGTCCGGGCCGTGCCCCTGCTTCTTCATTTGCGCGACGGAGTGTTTGACGAGGGCGAAGACGCTATCGAGATTGACAGCAATGGTATTGTTCCATTGTTTTTCGCTCATTTTGTCGATGGGAGCGTCATTGGGCGGCCAGATGCCGTGATTGGCGACAAGAATATCCAGACGGCCAAATCGTTTGACGGCTTCGTGAACCAGGGACGCGGCGGTTTCCGTGCCAGAAAGATTGCTGGCCACGCCGGCGCAATGTTCCGCCCCAAGTTCCTGCACGAGCTTGTCCGCTGCATCTTTGGCTTTTTCGTAATTGAAGAGAACCTTCGCGCCTGCGCCAACGAACAGGCGAACGGCGGCGGCGCCGATGCCGCGCGACCCTCCGGTGATGAGGGCAACTTTGCCCCTGAGTGACAAAGGAATCGACATAAGATTAGTGTCCAGTATTATCACGAGCGCTGGCAAGTGACCGTGGAGTACGAATGGCTATGCGGACCGGTGCTAGACTTTGTTCGCGGCAACTTCGACGTTCGTTCGGAGCTTCCTAGTGCATGACCCGGTTCTAATTTTCCGCGATATCGCGATGCTCTTTGGCGGGGCGTTCGTTATTGCTCTGATCTTTTGGCGCCTAAACCAGCCGCTGATTCTCGGCTATGTTCTCGCCGGGCTGATTTTCAGTCCACTCACCCCGGGACCGCGCGTTCACGATGTTCACAGCTTTGAGCTGATGGCGGAAGTGGGCGTAATTCTGCTGATGTTTTCGATCGGGATTGAGTTCTCCATTCCGGAATTGCTTAAGGTGAAATGGGTGGCGCTGGTGGGAGCGCCGATTGGGATTGTACTTTCTATCGGGCTCGCCATGGGCGTGGGATGGCTGATGGGCTGGCCGCTGCTTCAGGGGTTCGCCATCGGCTGCATCATTTGCGTGGCCAGCACCATGGTGCTCATGCGCCTGCTTATGGACCGAGGCGAGCTGAGTTCGGAGCCGGGCAGAGTAATGATCACGCTGACCTTGGTGGAGGACCTCGCGGTCGTGGTGCTTACTGTGTTGTTGGCTAATGTGGGCACAGCAGGTGGCGCGTTGGGCAGTGGGCAGATCCTCTGGAAAATTACGAAGTCGCTATTACTTCTGGTTCCCGTGATTGCGGTTGGCTGGAAGCTGGTCCCGCGCCTGCTGACCTGGGTGGAAAAAACTTGCAACGATGAGATTTCGCTTCTGCTGGCGCTGACGATTTGCCTGGCTACCGCGGCGATTACCGAGGCGGTGGGATTGTCGCTGGCTCTGGGCGCGTTCGTTGGAGGAATGCTGCTTGGCAGTTCTGATTTTGCTCATAAACTGGCGGCGAAGACGATTCCTCTCCGCGATGCTTTTGTCGCGCTGTTTTTTCTTACGGTCGGCATGCTGATTGATCCGAGCACATGGCTCGCCAACTGGCGCTTGCTGCTTGTGATTGTGGCTCTGGTGATGGTCGGCAAGTTTGCGGTCTGGTTCGCTGTCGTGCGCTTGTTCCGCTATTCGAAGGACACAGCATTTCGCGTGGGAATTGGTCTCACCCAGATCGGGGAATTTTCCTTCGTGCTGGCGCAAGTGTCATTGCACTCGGGCTTAATTAAGTCGGACGTGTACAACGCGACACTGGCAGCGTCGCTGATAACGATTCTGTTGAATGCGATGTTGTTTAAGGTGCTGGAGCCGGCGGCAGCTCCGCGGCTGGTTCACGCATGAGCTGGCGGGTCTGCCTACTTGAGGCTGGAGGAAGTGCGGTCGGTGGCGATTTCGCGCATGAGGATGCGTACCAACATTCCGTCGTAGCGCGTGCCACTCAATTTGCCCATCTCGGCAAGTGCCTGCTCGCTGCTGCGGGCGGGCGTGAGACTGTGCTGCGCGGTCATTTCGACATAAGCGTCGGCGATGGCAATAATTCGCGCCCATAGCGGAATGGCTTCGCCGCATAATCCTGCGGGATAGCCCGAACCATCGAAGGCTTCGTGATGATGCTCGACGGCTTTTTGCAGCGCTTCGCTTTCTGGAATGATGGCGGCAATTTCAGCCCCGACGCGGGCGTGCATTTGTATGAGGCCGAATTCTTCGTCATTCAGCGGGCCAAGCTTGTTGAGAATTCTTTCAGGCACAAAAATCTTGCCGACGTCGTGAATGCGGGCGGCATAGACCAGGCCGGCGATCTCGTCGCCGGAGAGCCCGAGGGCGCGGGCAATAATTTCGCAATAGCGCGCGGCCATCTCGCCGTGACCGGAGCCGTTTTCCTCGCGCAGTTCGGCGGCGTGGGTCAGGGATTCGATGGACTCACGAAGCACGTTGCTGTTTCCATTCTCGCCGCCGCCCAGTTTTTTCAAGGTGACAAGGAGGTCTTCCAAGTGCTCTGGTCCGGCGTGATCGCGCTGCAGGAACTTTTCGATATAGCCGGAGATAAGCTGGCGTTGCACCACACCGGATTCGTCCTCGGCATATTGGTCGGCTGCCGACACGCGATCGCCGCCTGCATGCTTTGAGACATACATGCCGGCATCCGCGACACGGATAATGCTTTCCGCGGAAAAGCCGTGCATGGGGAAACTGGCCACGCCGAAACTGCCGGTGATGTGTTGCTCGCTGAGCATGGGATCGCTGGCCAGCCAGAGCCGCAAGCGTTCGGCAAGAATCTGCGCTTGCTCGGCGCCGGTTTCCGGCATGAGGATGATGAATTCGTCTCCGCCATACCGCGCCACGACGTTTGATTGGCGGCACTTCTGTTCGAGCAGACGCCCGACGCGGGCAAGTACCAGGTCGCCCTCCAAATGGCCGAGGGTGTCGTTGACGTTTTTGAAATTATCCAGATCGATCAGGACCACTGAGAAGGGCCTTCCAGAGCGGGAAGCGCGTTTCCACTCGCCGGACAGGGCTTCCAGGAAAAAGCGCCGCGTCTTGATGCCGGTCAGACTGTCGGTGATGGATTGCTGCTGCAATTTCTGGAACACGAATGAGTTATGCAGCGCGGTGGCCAGCAGGTCCGCGAGCGTGTTCATAATCATCACGTCTTGGGGAGCAAAGGCGTCGTGCTCACGGCTCTCGACATTGAGGACGCCCAGCAAGGTATCGCCGTAGCTGACCGGGATGCATAACACGGCGCAGGCATCTTCAAGCAGCCCCTGCAATTTGTTTCCGCCGGCCGTGGTTTGTACGAGCGCGGTTTCGCCTGTGCGCGCGACGCGGCCCAGTATGCCGGTTCCCAAGGGGATGCGTTTGCCCAGGAACTTCGCCGTCGTTCCGGCTTCTGCTTTGATCTCAATATCTTTACTCGTATAATCCAAAATCCCAACGCCAATGTGATCAAAGCGGAAGTTTTTCTGGATGTGCCCGACAATTTCCGCGAGCATCTGCTCCGAGTCTTCGCTGGAGATGGCGGTCTTCGAGATGTTGTTCAAAAATGCCAGATGCCGAGACCGCCGCTGCTCCTGCGCAAAGAGCCGCGCGTTCTCGATGGCGACCGAGAGTTGACCAGCCGCAGTTTGCATCAGTTCGAGATCGCGCTCTTCGAAAACATATTCGCGCTGCGTGCTCAGGGCCACGAGCACACCGCAAGGTTTGCCGCCGAGGTGGATGGGTACACCACAAATGCTCTTTGCCGGCCGCTCCGGAACAAACGTCACCGAGAGACGCTCGCGGACTCTCTCGAGTTCGGAGACGATGAGCAAAGGATGGCCGGTGCGAATGATGTATTCGCTTAGTCCATTTGCTACGGGCCGCGCGCGTTTCGGCACTACTTCGTCGTTCACTACTTCCAGCTCGAAGCGAATTTCATCGCCTTCCTGGAATGCAACATAGAGCTCGCTGGTATCGAAGATACGGCCAAGCTCCTTGTGCACAGTGCGCAGAATCTCTTCCTGGTCGAGACGCGAACTGATGGCTTGTCCGATCTGGGTCAGCAGTTCGTATTCCTTAGTGCGGCGTTGCGCATCATGCATGACCACATAGTTTTCGAGGGTCAGGCCAATTTGCAGGGAAAGCCCGATCAGGAGACGCAGATTGGAAGAGCCGAAAACCCGCCGCTCGGCATGCGGAAATAGAATCACACCGAAATGATGCTCGCGCGTTTGCAGGCTGACCGCCGTGAGGTCGGAAATCTGCTGCCCCGCCAGAACTTCCTGGAATTGGTGAAAACGTCCACCGGGGAATGCAGGCAGCGGTTCAGCCATTTCGGCGACGTTGTGAAAAGTGATAAAGCCGCCGCGGCGGTATGCCAGTTCGGAAATATATTCTCCCGCGCCGCTGGCTTCCATTTTGCGCAGGAAGTCATCTGAAAAGCCCTGCTGCACCGACGGAAGCAAAGCGCGCCAGCGTCCGGAGAAGCAAATGATTGCCTGGTGTGCCGGCAATTGCGAAATCAGGCGGTTCAAAATTCCCTGCATGCTGGGTGCAAGATCGGCTGCGGAAAGCAGCTGAGCCGGGTCCACGCCCAGCGTGGAAAAAGCCAGGGCATTTTCCTGCACGGCATTGCGTTCGTTTTCAAATAACACCATCACCATCGCCACGCCCAACAGCATCTGGGGGGCGGGACCGAGCAGGCTGCCGGCCACGCCAAACACTTCCAGAAACGAGCCGTGCACGTTGCCGAAGGCCATCAGCGCGGCCCAGAACGCCAAAGCGATGGCGAGCACTTCGAAAGCAACTGAGTTCTTGCGGTGACCGTAGCGATAGAAATACAGCGAGGCATAAAGCAGCAGGGCCGCGCAGCCGATTTCTACCCGCAAGTAGGGGGCGGGCACCAGCGTGGGATGAAATACGCCGTTTACGACGCGCGCGCGGGCATCAATCAGAGCCATTACGATCCCGGCGCAGGCAAGCAGCGCGTCGAACCAATGCAGATGGTAACGTTCCCTCCCCGCCTTGGTTCCAATCAGGCGGGTGGAAACCACCACGCACAGCGCCATCACTACCAACAAAAGCGACGCGAAGAAAGAAATAATCGCGGAGGGCTTTTCATAGATCGCCCACGCATCGAGCACATAGTGGCATGTATAGGCGCCCCAGCCTAATTGCCAGGCGCGAAAGTAAAGTTGACGGCTTTGTTCGTACAGGTAGGTAAAAACAAAGAACAATAAGAGCGCGACAACGCCCGGGACCACTACCATGCTGATGACAATTCCGTTCATGTCAGTCCAGAGGTCTCCGCTCTGTGTTCTGTGATTGTCTTAATGTTTTCATACAGTAACGGCGAGCACAAGAAGATTTAGGGCCATGCCTGTTCACCGAAGGAATAGGTAGTTCCGGCGGGTAATGACTGCCCGTCCGTAACTCAATTAAAAGGCGCAATTTGTTAGTGGGCGCTTTCACCTGGGCGAATCTGCGCTCGCTTCATGATACCGTTGCCTTGACGCTGCTTTTGCTCTACTCGTAACATCGCAATGGTTACCCTCCGCTACCCACAATGACTGACTCCCTACCGATTTCACGAACTAGCAGAGATACTGGACCGCGCGTTCGTTTTGCACCGTCGCCGACAGGCTATTTGCATGTCGGCGGCGCCCGCACCGCACTGTTTAACTGGCTCTTTGCCCGGCACTTCGGGGGAACGCTCATTCTTCGCATTGAGGACACCGATCTCGAGCGCTCGACCGAAGAGATGGTCGAGGGAATCTTGCAAGGCATGCGCTGGCTCGGCCTCGACTGGGACGATGGCCCTTATTTTCAAACTAAGCGCATGGATCTTTACTGCGCCGCGGGAGCAAAATTGCTCGCATCCGGCCACGGATACTACTGCTTCTGCACCAAAGAGCAACTGGAAGAGCGTCGCGCCAAAGCTACCGCGGAAGGCCGTCCGCCAAAATACGACGGGATGTGTCGGAAGATTTCGCGTGGAGATGCTGAGTGCCGCAAAAGCTCGGGCGAAGCGGCTGCGGTGCGTTTTGCCGTGCCTGAATCCGGCGTGACTTTTTTTGATGACGCGGTTTTTGGACGCATCGAATTTGCGAATTCTGAACTCGAAGATTTCGTGCTGCTTCGTTCCGACGGCGGGCCGACGTATCACCTGAGCGTGGTCGCCGATGATGTGGACATGAAAATCAGCCATGTGATTCGCGGCGCCGATCATATTTCGAATACGCCAAAACAGGTTTTGCTGTATCAGGCTCTGGGCGCGGCTTTGCCGGTATTTGCCCATGTGCCACTGATTCTGGGTCCGGACAAAACCCGCCTCAGCAAACGCCATGGCGCGACCAGCGTAATTTCTTATCGCGATCTGGGGATTGTTCCTGAAGCTTTCCGCAATTTTCTGGCGCTGCTGGGATGGACTCCGCCAGAAGGCTCAGGAGAAATTCTTAGCGACGCGCATCTGATTCAGTTGTTCGGTCTCGACGGCATCTCCCGCTCGAACGCCGTTTTCGACAACGACAAGCTAGCTTGGTTCAACACGGAATACATCCGGGCTTATTCGGCAGAAAGGCTGTTGCCCTTAATAGAGGAAGAGTGGAAGAAAGCTGGCATACACGTGGATACCAGCGATGGGAACTGGCTGCTTTCCACGATTGATTTGCTTAAGCCCCGCGCTCGCAACTTGAAAGACTTCGCGACCTCATTTCGCGCATTTTTTACTGACGACTATTCGGCTGATCCTGCAGCGGTGGAGAAGTTCTTGAAAGACGAAAATGTACGCAAGAGGCTGGGCGAGCTTGCCGATCTTTATGCAGCTTTGCCCGAATTCACGGAAGCGGAAACCGAAAGAGTTCTCCGCGAACTTGCCGCCACAAAAGGCATTAAAGCCGGAGCCCTCATCAATGGCGCACGTGTGGCCCTGACTGGGCAAGGCGTTGCGCCAAGTTTGTTTGCAGTGATGATGGCGTTGGGGAAGGCAAAGACCATAAAGCGGCTCGCGGCCGCAGCGTCTTAGCCTTGGCCGTGTATGTGCGGGCTTTGTGCCGGGTTCTTCCTTACCACCGCGGCTTTCACGACTTTGATTTCAAAGCTTACCGGCAGCGTCTTCGGCGGATAGCACGAGGCTTTGTCGCACGCCTGATAACGCAGCCTTCCGCGAAATTCATATTTCCCAGGAACAACAGTGGAGAGCGGCCGCACGCCTACGGCGACGTCAAAAGATCCACTATATACGCTTAACTTTTCATCCGGGGCGAAGGAAAAACTCATCGACTGGCCCTCGGGATAGCCGATTTTGCCGACAACAATATCCGTCGGCACATCGAGTTTGAGTTCGGTCGGAATTAAATACTCTTCGGTCGGCTTGTTTGAGTTGATGTGAAATCCCGAGTTGATATGAAAGTGCAGGGTCACGGGCGTTTCGGTGCCACGAGTAACGGTGGTTAACTCCGCCGGGGTCATGGTCACCGATGGTGCTTTCTTTCCAGCAAAGTCATCCTGCGCGAATGCGCCCACGGACAGTCCGGCTATCAATACCAGAGAAGCAACAATTTTCGCCGCCATTCGCAGAGTCATTTTCGCCCTTTACTCTCCGCTCGGGGGATTCGAGCCCAGCGCCTTCTTAACGTTGTCTTCGATTTCGCCGCGGCTGACCAGTCCGAACATCTTGTTCACGATTTTGCCGTCGCGGTCGAGGTAGAGCGATTCGGGGAGGTATTGCACTCCACCGTAGGCATTGGCGATGTTTTCGCGGTCAGCGTCGTTGCCGACAAGAATCGGATAATCCACGTGCATGTCCGCGGCGAATTTGGCGATGTCTTTGGTGTCGGCGTCATCCATGGCCACGCCCACGATTTGAAGTCCCTGCGGGCCATATTGCTTTTGCAATTCGATGAACCACGGCATCTCGATCTTGCAGGGGTCGCACCAGGTGGCCCAGAAATTCAGGAGCACGGCTTTGCCCCGGAAGTCCGACAACTTTGCCGGTTTGCCATCTAGCGTGACCAGAGAAAAATCGGGCGCGATTTTACCCTTGGCCGCGGTGGCCGAGGCCTCAGGCAGCCCCATGCGGCGGCGGGCAAAATGCACGCCTGCAAACAGCATGATAGCGACGATCAAACCTACAACCACCAAAACGAAAGGATTGCGTTTCACAAACTCCCCCTACAAAACAAATTTCTTCAACCCTGAAAAATAATTTGCCAGCAAAGTAAATTTGCCGGAAACCAGCAGGATTCCCAGCACCACCAGCAGCGCTCCGCTGCCCACCTCCAGCGCATGCATGTAGAACTTAAATCGATTGTAGAACTTTAAGAAGCGTTCAATCAGCAGCGAAGTCAATAAAAATGGCACTGCCAGCCCCAGGGAATATACCGCCAGCAACAATATCCCTTTGACCACTGAGTCCTGGTCGGCGGCGAAGCCGAGAATCACGGCCAGAATCGGCCCCACGCAAGGCGTCCAGCCGAAGGCAAAAGCGAAGCCGATAACGAAAGCGCCCCACGGAGTACTGCCGCCTTGCACGCTGTGCAACCGTTTGTCGGCCAGCAGCGCTTTAATGCGAAACACGCCCGCCAGATGCAAGCCGAAAATGATGATGACTACGCCGGCCACTTGCGCGAGCACTGCTTTATAGCGCGCGAGCAACTGGCCGACTTCGGTGGAGATTGCGCCCAGCGTTATAAATACGATGCTGAAGCCGATGATAAAGGCAGCCGAGTTCAGGAGAATTTTGCTGCGGATGGAGTTCTTCGGCGCTTTCAGTTCATCGACGCCGACACCCGCGATCAGGGAAACATAACCCGGAACCAGCGGCAAAACGCAGGGCGACAGAAATGACACAAGGCCTGCCAGAAAAGCCGCGATAGGGAGAGGAAGATTCGACATGCGGAACTTATTCTACCTTGCAGATAGACTCGCCGCCGTCGAATAAGTTTCAGGGCGCAGGCGTCGGGCTGGCGTTTTGCCCGCCAATCTGGCATTTCTTGCATTCCAACTCTTGCCCCAAATGGGCGCGCCGTCCTTCTTCGCTGACCACCCACGGCGTCAGCGTCCATGGCGGGCGATGACGAAAGTGCTGACTGTGCCCACAAGATAACTCTGCGACCCAATCGCCCTGCTCATCTTGATGAAATCCGGCGATAGTGGGCAGCGCAACCGGCATGACCTAACGATGTTTCCGCGCCTTCGTTTCGGGCGGCGTGGGCAGAGGTGCAGGCGCCGCTTTCGTTGTTGCCGCTTCCGGAGCTTCGGCGACGATTTTCCGCAACAGCCCGGGTGGCACACTGGCCGTCAACTCAGCGCGATCACCATGTTGATCTACTTTGAGGCTGGAGAGAAACGCGGCCATATCGGCGTCAGGCGCGGGCGTTCCGACGGATGCTTCCGCCGTATGAAAAACGTCCAGGAATGTGCTCAATTGCGTGGCCACGTGCGTCGCTTCGGCCTCGCTGACGGTGAAGGCCTCAGCCCGCAGACGCACGCTTCCGAGGTAGCGAACCGAAGCCACCACAACCGCGGGCTGTGTGAACAGGAAATTCCAGTCCAGCGGTGAAAGAGAAGCCCCGCTGGACGATGACGAACCTGGGTTTGGCGAATTTGAGTTCGCCTCGAAAATGCCCCATGCCGCGCTGGCCAGAGGCACGTGTT
This sequence comes from Terriglobia bacterium, assembly GCA_963702965.1. GTDB lineage: Bacteria > Acidobacteriota > Terriglobia > Terriglobales > Acidobacteriaceae > JAJPHW01. The sequence goes on along the minus strand of OY969776.1, from coordinate 223,382 downwards.
TATAGTACTGACGAAGCAATAGTGGTCCGCCGAACGGTGAAGCGAGCTTGCGAGAGCGGTCTATGATTCCACGAATAATCTGGGGATCGGGATGGTTTGACGCCGCCACGGTATCGACACCGAGCATGCAGACGCGAAGCGTACGGCCTTCGAGTGGGATGTCGTAGATATTGCGTCCCGCGTACGATTCGACGTTGCTGGCGAGCTTTTGCAGGTAAGCTTTTAAGCGCTCGCCGTCAACTTTTCCCACCAGCACTTCCGAAAAACGGTTCTCGCGCAATCCTCCGGGTGATGGATAGTGCACCGCGAAGGCGGCTTGCTCCAGGTCGCGTTCAAACTGAAAACCCGTGGCTTGAATGAATTGTTCGTAATCCGGATCATGCGCTACCGGTGGGATGTCGCCGGTCAGGCTGGCGCGCCGCATCCAGGAAAAGTTGACGTAAACGAAGCCGTCAGCTGAAGGCAAAAGCCGGGCCGATTCGGGCGGAGCGTGTTTGCGAAGCACCACCGCCAGAGCCACTGCCGCGATGGCCAGCAGCACAACCGTGATGACGGGAAGACGTCGTCGAATACGCATTAACGGGGGATAGTCAGCGGCGCAAGGCTCAGTTCACGCGGCATGAGAAGCCCATCATAGCACCGCAAACGGCGACCAACGAGTACCCAGCTACGGGCCCGGTGGTATTATCGGTTGGCGGCCGCTCTCCCTGGGCAATCCCGATGACGCGGAATCAAACGACGATCGCCGTGGGTGCTATCGGTTTTATCGTCTGCGTAGGCGTTTTTCTGGTTGCCTTGACCCAGCAATTCGGCTTGGTCGCCGCGCTCGCATGCCTCGCCGCCTGGATTCAGTTGGCTATCGTGATTGCCACCGTCGGCGATGCTCTGTCAAACCGGCAAGTGGCGTCCTATCTTCGGAGTGCATTCGCCGTCCTGCTGATTCTGGTCATTGCGGCTTTCTATACCGTCGCCAACCATCATTCCTAAACCGGCCCTTTGCGGGTTGCGTTTGGCCGGACGGCTGTGATAACTTTTAGTCTTGTCCCGAACAGCAGGCAGGGATCTGTGGGATTTCTTGTGCCTCATGAGGCATCAGTGTCCCCAGCTGCTGGCGTAGCTCAGGTGGTAGAGCATCTGATTTGTAATCAGAGGGTCGGGGGTTCAAATCCCTCCGCCAGCTCCAGAATCGGGTTGCGCGAAGTAGAGGATTTGATTTTTTCAGGGCGCGGCGGCTTATAGATTTTCCCACGGCACTTCATATTAGGAACTTCAAGTTAGGAACTTTCAGGAACTTCCCAATTGCAGTGTTTGCGCGAAGCGGATTTTTAGCGCGATCTTGCTTTTTGTCTGATTTAGGCAACATCTGCCGCTGCATTGCCGCGCGTGAGCGCTGCGGCCCCGGCGATTGGCTGGAGTGAGAGCCGGAGTGAAGTGGTTTTGCACAGGTGGGTGAGTGGTTAAAGCCAACAGACTGTAAATCTGTCCCTCCTAGCGAGGTACGAAGGTTCGAATCCTTCCCTGTGCACCAGGTTGCGCTGTTCAGCGGGCGTGAGCCCGCTGGCGAAGTCCCGAGGCGTTGTTTTCGAGGGATCTTGAATATTAAGCGGAAGATCGTTTTTGCTGTGGTGGCGTATGTGGCGCTGGCAATCTTGGCGTGGCTGACGCTGTCGAACGACTCGGTTCGGGTTTTCAGTCTTGACGTCAGGCTGCGGACAGCCACGCTATTAATTGTCGGGTTGTTTGCTTTTAAGACGCTGTTGCATTTCTGGCGGTTGCGGATTGAAGAAGCGGATGCCGTAAAGGCCGAAAAGAGTTTGAGTACTGCAGGGCCGATGTAGCTTGAGGCGTTTTGCAGGCGTGAGCGAAGCGTGAGCCTGCAGCCGAAATCCCGAGCGCAGTCGAGGGATCTCGAAGTTTGGAGTAAGCAGGGCCGATGTAGCTCAGTTGGTAGAGCACTCCCTTGGTAAGGGAGAGGTCATCAGTTCAATCCTGATCATCGGCTCCAGAGTTGAGGCGTTATGCGGGCGTGAGCGCGGCGGGAGCCCGCAGCCGAAATCCTGAGCGCAGCGAAGGATCGGGAACGCAACAAGGAAGGGCGGGAGTAACTCAGTGGTAGAGTCACAGCCTTCCAAGCTGTTGGTCGCGGGTTCGATTCCCGTCTCCCGCTCCAAAGATTTGGAATTCGAAGTTGAGAGTTTGAGACAAGATTAAAGATTTGAGACTAGAAAAGAAGCGATGACGGCAGGATTTCAGCAGGCGACGATAGCGATAACAAACGTTCTGGAGTTTGAGGAGTTGAAAGGCGCGATTTCCGCGGCTTTGAATCCAAATAGCTCGGAATCGTTTCTAAAGCAGTTGAAGAGCGCAGGATTGCGGGTGCGGGATTTTGACGGTGTGCTGAGAAACAAAGTTCTTGAGCATTCGAGCAAGAGCATGGACGCGGCAAAGTTGTATGACGCGTTGACGATTTCGGACCAGGCGCAGATGCGCGAGTTTTATTTGTCGAAGATTGAAGAAGTGGTACCGGCGCTCCGCGCCAAATATCAAAGTTTGTATCGCTATTACTAGGCAGGAAGGACGAAAGCACTCTCATGGCGAAGGAAAAGTTTGAACGGAATAAGCCGCATTGCAATGTGGGGACGATTGGTCACATTGATCACGGCAAGACGACGCTGACGGCGGCGATCACGAAGGTGTTGTCGAAGCACAACCCGAAGATCCAGTTCCGCAGCTTCGATTCGATTGATAACGCTCCGGAAGAAAAGGCGCGTGGAATCACGATTGCGACGGCGCACGTGGAGTATGAGACGCCGAACCGGCACTACGCGCACGTGGATTGTCCGGGTCACGCGGACTACATCAAGAACATGATTACGGGTGCGGCCCAGATGGATGGAGCGATCCTGGTGGTTGCAGCGACCGACGGTCCGATGCCGCAGACCCGCGAGCACGTGCTGCTGGCGCGTCAGGTGGGTGTGCCCTACATTGTTGTCGCGCTGAATAAGTGCGATGCGGTGGATGATCCTGAGCTGCTTGATCTGGTTGAACTTGAAGTGCGTGAGTTGCTGAAGACGTATCAGTTCCCGGGTGATGATGTGCCAGTAGTTCGGCTTTCAGCACTCGGTGCCTTGAATGGCGAAGAAAAGTGGGAGAAACAGATTGATGCCTTGATGGAAGCGGTGGACAAGAGCGTGCCGCAGCCGGCGCGCGACTTGGACAAGCCGTTCCTGATGCCGATCGAAGACATCTTTTCGATCTCAGGCCGTGGCACCGTCGTCACGGGCCGTATCGAGCGTGGCAAGGTGAAAGTCGGCGAAGAAGTGGAAATCGTGGGCTTCCGCGACACGCGCAAGACTGTCGTTACCGGCGTGGAAATGTTCAAGAAGCAGTTGGACGAAGGCATGGCGGGCGATAACGCCGGGCTTCTGCTGCGCGGCATTGCGAAGGAAGACGTGGAGCGCGGCATGGTGCTGGCAAAGACGGGATCGATTACGCCGCACACCAAGTTCAAAGCCGAAGTTTACATCTTGACGAAAGAAGAAGGCGGACGACATACGCCGTTCTTCAAGGGCTATCGTCCGCAGTTTTATTTGCGAACGACGGACGTGACGGGCGTGGCGGAGTTGCCGGCAGGCACGGAGATGGTGATGCCGGGAGACAACGTCTCTCTTGTCATCGAGCTGATCACGCCGGTGGCGATGGAGAAGGGCTTGCGCTTCGCCATCCGCGAAGGCGGTCACACCGTCGGCGCAGGAACGATCGCGGAGATTATTAAGTAAGTTGTTAGGCTGCGGAGCTCGCGCTCCGCTGGACGTACGAGATGGCCGTCCCCACATAAGTAGTGGAAATCGAAGGAGCCAGTGATGCGGGAAATTGTGACGTTACAATGCGGTGATTGCAAAGAGCGGAATTATTCGACGACGAAGAACCGTAAGACGACGACGGAGCGTTTGGAGTTTAAGAAGTTCTGCGCCCGTTGCCGGAAGCATACGCCGCACAAAGAGGTAAAATAAGGAAGCGCGCCGAACGCGCAAGCGCCTTCGGCGCATCGCGCGGCGCGCCCAGATCCTTCGGCGAAGAAAGGCGTTTCGCCTCGGGATGACAGGTGTTTATGTTAGGGGCGTAAGCTCAACGGCTAAACTGTCGGTCTCCAAAACCGAACTTGGGGGTTCGAATCCCTCCGCCCCTGCCAGATTTTGGAGAGCGCGCAGAAGACAGAAAGACGGATTGGTGCAGGGATGGGAGTTGAGACGAAGAAAATGGCGAATTCAATCGCAGCCGCGGGTGAAGGGTTCGGTGACAAGGTCAAGGCCTGGCCCGAGCGCATCAAAACGTTTTACAACGAGGTGCGCAATGAAATGCGTAAGGTTAGCACTCCCTCGTTGAAGGAAGTTCAGGGCACTACGACGGTGGTGGTGATTACGGTATTCTTGTTCGGCCTGTATTTCTGGATTGTGGATAATGCCATCGGCAACGTCGTGAACTACGTGTTCCGGTATTTCACGCACCGCTAAACAGAGAGGAAAAGCAGTTTGGGTTTGCAAAACACTATGCTGGACAAAGAAGAAGAGAAAGACGGAACTCCGGAAGCCGCGGCGGAGACGCAGGCGCCTGAAGGCGGAAGTCCAGCCGAAGCTCCGCGCAATCCGAATATGCGCTGGTACATCATTCACTCGTATTCTGGATTTGAACGCAAAGTGAGGGAATCGCTGGAATCGCGGGTGCAGGCTTTCGGCTTGCAGAACAAGATTGGCAAGGTGCTCATTCCGACCGAGTCGGTCACGGAAGTGCGCAATGGCAAGAAATATACGGTCGAGCGCATGTTCTATCCCGGCTATGTGCTGGTTGAGATGGACATGAATGATGAAGTCTGGCACGTGGTGAAATCCACGCCGCGAGTCACGGGATTCGTAGGTACGGGGCAGCAGCCGACGCCGCTCAGCGATGAGGAAGTGCAGCATATCGTCTATCGCGTGAGTGAATCGAAAGACAAGCCCAAGCTCAAAGTCAAGTTTGAGAAAAATGAGTCGGTGCGGATCACGGAAGGCGCTTTCGCCAGCTTTACCGGCGTGGTGGATGACGTCAACGAAGACCGCTCGACGTTGAAAGTGATGGTCACGATTTTTGGCCGCTCAACCCCGGTGGAGTTGGAATTCGGTCAGGTCGAAAAGGTTTTAACTTAAGATTTTTTTAGCAAAGCTTTCAGATGCTAGGCCGAAAATCCTAGACCTAGAGTGAAGGCGGGAAAGAGATTATGGCAAAGAAGGCAACAGGTTTTGTAAAGCTGCAAATCGCGGCAGGTAAAGCAACCCCCGCTCCTCCGGTGGGCCCGGCGCTTGGTCAGGCGCAGGTCAACATCATGGAGTTCTGCAAGCAGTTCAACGCCCGCACCAGCGCGAAAGAGATGGAAGGGCTGATTATTCCGGTGGTGATCACGGTCTATAACGACCGCTCATTCACCTTCATTACCAAGACTCCTCCGGCGTCGATATTGTTGAAGCGGGCCGCTGGCATTGCCAAGGGAGCGGGAGCGCCAAACAAAGACAAAGTCGGCAAGGTGACGGCGAAACAGATTGAGGAGATCGCTAAACAAAAAATGCCGGATTTGAATGCGGCGTCTGTGGAAGCGGCGATGAAGAGCGTGCGCGGCACGGCGCGTTCGATGGGCATTGAAGTAGTAGGATAAGGAAGCGAGCCAAACGCGCGATTTTGCGCGCGGCTCGACTAGGTCCTTCGGCGGCGAAAAGCGTACCGCCTCAGGATGACAAATTTAAGTCACCATTCACTACGGCTCGTCAGAGCAGCGTCGAGCGGTGGGAGACGAGGGAAAATGCACAAGGCTGGAAAGAATATTACCAAGGCGCGTCAGGCTGTCGAAGCCCGCGCTTATGCTCTGCAGGATGCGGTTCCACTCTTGCAGAAAGTGAAATACGCCAAGTTCGATGAGACCGTCGAAGTCACCATGCGGCTGGGAGTCGATCCCAAGCACGCTGACCAGATGGTGCGTGGGACGGTCGTTCTGCCACACGGTCTGGGCAAATCGAAGAAAGTCCTGGTCATCGCGTCGGGCGATAAGATTCGCGAAGCCGAAGCGGCGGGCGCGGATTTCGTCGGCGGCGAAGAGATGGTCGAAAAGATAAACAAAGAAAACTGGACTGATTTCGATGCGCTGATTGCGACTCCTGACGTGATGAAGTCTGTTGGCCGTCTGGGTAAAGTGCTCGGCCCCAAGGGCTTGATGCCGAATCCGAAGACGGGAACGGTCACATTCGATGTTGCTAAGGCTGTGCAGGAAGTGAAAGCCGGCAAAGTCGAGTTCCGCACCGATAAGACGGCGCTGGTCCACGTTCCCGTGGGCAAGATTTCATTCACGGCCGACAAGCTCATCGACAATGCGCTGACCCTTATCACTAGCGTGATCAAGGCGAAACCGGCAGTGGCCAAGGGCAAGTACATTAAGGGCTGCTATTTGAGCTCGACGATGGGCCCCGGCATTTCGATCGACACTTCAGCCGTAGAAGCTGCGGCAAAAGTATAAGTAGGGATGTGAGCCAAGCGCGCGCTTTCGAAAATCAGCGCGCGGCTCACCCAGTCCTTCGGCGACGAAAAGCGTGTCGCCTCAGGATGACATTGAAAATTGGGGGATGGGAATATGGCGGTTACGAGAGCACGAAAAACTGAGCAAGTAGAAACCCTGGCTGCGGACCTGAAGAAAGTGTCCAGCCTGGTGGTTACAACCTACACCAAAATGACTGTGGCGCAGGATTTTGAGCTTCGCAAGACGCTCCGTAGCTCCGGCGCAAAGTATGCCGTAGTGAAAAACACGCTGGCCGAACGTGCGGCGAAGGGCACCAAAGTCGAGGGGGCGCTGCAAAATCTAAAGGGCGTCACTTCGATTGCCTATACCGAGGGCGATCCGGTCGCGCTGGCCAAGGTGCTGGCGAAGTACGCCAAGGACAATCCGGAGTTTACTTTCAAGGCGGGCGTTGTCGAGGGCCGCGTGGTTTCGATCAAAGAGATCGAATCGCTCGCGACGATGCCGTCGAAGGAAGAAATTTACTCCAAGTTGCTGTTCCTGTTGAACGCTCCGGCGCAGCGTTTGGTCACGGTGATGAACGCTGTCGGCAAGGATCTGGCGGTGGTTATCAACCAGGGCGTGAAGGAAAGCAAGTTCAAGGAAGCATAACAAGTTTGTTGGGGGCGATTAAATCGCTCAAAACGAAGGATTTGCAAGCCAAGGGTTGCGCAGTTTGCGGTTGAGGGCGTTGTCTGGCGCGAACAGCCGAAACTTAACGCACTGGAAACTTTGGCGAGCGGATTAAAGCAAGACCGAAGAAGTAAAGAAATTACAAAAGCGGAGAAATAACATGGCAGATTTACAGCAGTTGGAAGAGTCGATCGTCGGTTTGTCGCTTCTGGAAGCGGCGGATTTGGTGAAGAAACTGGAATCGCGTCTCGGTGTCTCGGCGGCTGCGGCAGCGCCGATGATGGTCGCGGCTGGCGGTGGAGCGGCAGCAGGCGCAGCTCCGGCCGAAGAAAAGACCGAATTCACGGTCGTTTTGAAGGACGTTGGATCCAATAAGATCAACGTTATCAAGGCGGTACGTGAAGTCACCAGCCTGGGCTTGAAAGAAGCCAAGGACTTGGTTGACGGCGCTCCAAAGAACATAAAAGAAGGCGTCTCCAAGGAAGAAGCGGCGACCATCCAGAAGAAGTTCGCCGATGCGGGCGCGACTGTCGAAATCAAGTAACGCTGGTTAGCGGGGCGTGAGCGAAGCGGGAGCACCGCTGGCGTTATCCTGAGCGAAATCCGACCGAGCGCAAGCGAGGAAGGGCGAGTCGAAGGATCTGCGGCGCATCTCTTAGGGCCCGCGCCCACCTATGGCGGGTTTCCGGCTGCAAGTTAGCCGGAGTCCGGCGTTCCCATTTTGGGAAAAGTATTTCGATCGGTTAGCCTAGATTTCTTGCAGAATCTTGCTGGTGAATCGCGGGAAGACGTGGTAGCATCTAACTATCCACGCTTCCCCATACTTTCATCAATAGTGTGACAATGATTCCCGCGGCAGTTACCCAGGGAAGCGCGGGGGCATCGTTGGCACGGTTGGCAAACTGTCTCGCGGGCGGCGGGACGGACAGGCCTGAAGAACTGACGCGGAACAGAGAAATTATTAACAGAGCTTGAGTGCCGGTTTCGGCGCCTGCGGGGAGTCATGTCCCTGTGGGCGATTTCGCGTCTTTAAAATATTTTGACCCGTTTTAACACCGCGGTGCGATGGCGCGCCCTGCACATCCCGCGGTCGGTGGCAGCCCGCAACGCTGCACACAGGAAAGTTGGGAGCACATCCGAATGGCAAAGAATAACGGTTTTCGCACACGTTTTGATTTTTCAAAAATTCCAGCCACCATCCAGATCCCGAACCTCATCGAGGTGCAGAAGCGTTCCTATGAGCGTTTCCTGCAAATGGACCGCTTGCCCAGTGAGCGCGACGACGCCGGTTTGCAATCGGTGTTTCAGTCGGTGTTTCCTATCACCGACTTCCGCAACGTATCACAACTTGAGTTTGTGGATTTCTCCATTGGTAACTGGGAGTGCAAGTGCGGCCATTTGAAGGGCTTGCATCACCTGCGCACAACCTGCAAGAACTGCGGCAACACAGTCATCACCGATCCATTTCATCCCGGCGACGTGCTGTGCGGCAAGTGCGGCACCTACAACGCGAATACGCCCGACTTTTGCAACAAGTGCGGCGACCCGGTGGGCTTGCAGTTGAAGTACGACGTGGCTGAGTGCGAAGAGCGCGGTATGACCTACTCCGCGCCATTGAAGGTCACGATGCGTCTGACGATCTTTGACAAAGACGCTGAAACCGGCAACCGCTCCATCCGCGACATCAAGGAGCAGGAAGTCTTCTTCGGCGATGTGCCGCTGATGACGGAGAACGGAACGTTCATCGTAAACGGCACCGAGCGCGTGATCGTCAGCCAGTTGCATCGTTCGCCCGGCGTGTTTTTTGAAACCGCGAACAACCGCACCTACTTCCTGGGAAAGATTATTCCCTACCGCGGCTCGTGGGTTGAATTTGAGTATGACCAGAAGAACGTGCTCTACGTTCGCATCGACCGCAAGCGCAAATTCCTGGGCACGATTTTCCTGCGGGCGCTCGGATTGCGTTCGAGTGAAGACATTTTGCGCACGTTCTACACCGTTGATCGTTTGGCGGTGAAGAACAACAAACTGTATTGGACGATTGATCCCACGGCCGATAAGCCGACCAGCCTTGTGGGCATGAAACTGGCGCACGGCATCAAGAGCAAGTCGGGTGACGAGATTGTTCACTCGGGGCGCAAGATCAATGCCGCCGCGCTGAAAGAGATCCAGAAGGCCAAGATTTCAGAAGTCGAAGTGGACATCTCCGATCTCGAAGGCGCATGGGTTGCAGCCGATGTCGTGGATACGACCACCGGAGAAGTGCTGCTCGAAGCCAACTCGGAAATCACGGCTGACAAGCTCTCGAAGATCCTCGAATCGAATGTGGTTGAGTTGAGCGTGTTCTTCCCCGAGCGCGATGACGTGGGCACGGTCATCTGCCAGACCCTGAAGCGCGATGCAATTACGACTCCGCAGGAAGCGTTGATCGAAATCTACCGCAAGCTTCGCCCCGGCGATCCGCCGACGCTGGACACTGCCACGGCCCTGTTCCATGGCATGTTCTTCGATGCGCGGAAGTATGACTTTTCGCGTGTGGGCCGTCTGAAGTTCAACATCAAGCTGTTTGAAAATCAGGACGCGAGCAGCCTCGACAACCGCACGCTGGAGCCGGCGGACTTTTACGGCACCATCCGCTACTTGCTCAAGCTCCGCAAGAATATTGGCTCGGTGGACGACATCGATCACCTTGGCAACCGCCGCGTGCGCGCCGTTGGCGAGTTGATGGAAAACCAGTTCCGCATTGGACTGGTCCGCATGGAGCGCGCGATCAAAGAAAAGATGTCCGTGTACCAGGAAATGTCCACGGCCATGCCGCATGACCTGGTCAATGCAAAGCCAGTCATGGCGGCAATCCGCGAATTCTTCGGATCGTCCCAGCTATCGCAGTTTATGGACCAGACCAACCCGCTGTCGGAGATTACGCACAAGCGGCGTCTCTCAGCCCTTGGGCCGGGTGGTCTTTCGCGTGAGCGCGCGGGATTCGAAGTCCGCGACGTTCACCCGACGCACTACGGACGTATTTGCCCGATTGAAACGCCGGAAGGTCCGAACATCGGACTGATTTCGTCGTTGAGCTGCTACGCGCGGATTAACGACTACGGCTTTATCGAATCGCCTTACCGCCGCGTAAAGCACGGCAAAGTGCTCGATTTCGTCAGTGTGGTCAATGCCGGAGACAGCGATTTGAAGGTCGGCGATCACCTCGAGAAGCATGAACTCGAGAAGTTGAATGTGGAGTTGAAAGACAAGCGCAAGCGGCAGATCGAGATTGAGCCGTTCTCGTTCTATCAATCGGCGTGGGAGGAAGATCGCCACGTTATCGCCCAGGCCAACGTCGAACTGGATGACAAAGGCCGCATTGTGGGCGAGTTGGTGAACGCCCGCAAGGCCGGTAACTTCGTCCTGGTCTCCGCGGAAGACGTCGATTACGTGGACGTTAGCCCGAAGCAGTTGGTTTCGGTGGCTGCGTCTCTGGTTCCGTTCCTCGAGCATGACGACGCGAACCGCGCACTGATGGGCGCGAACATGCAACGTCAGTCTGTGCCTTTGCTTCGTGCCGAAGCTCCGATTGTGGGCACGGGCATGGAAGGGGTCACGGCGCGCGACTCCGGCGCTGTGGTTCTGGCGAAGCGTAATGGAATCATCGATTCCGTGGACTCTGAACGCATCATTGTGCGCGTCGAGGGTGAGCACCATCCGGGACAGCTTTCGCGCGAAGTGGGCAGCGACATTTATCAGCTGACCAAGTTCAAGCGCTCGAACCAGAACACTTGCATCAACCAGAAGCCAGTCGTGGTTAAAGGGCAGCGGGTGACCAAGGGCCAGGTTCTGGCTGACGGTCCCTGCACCGATCACGGCGAGTTGGCGCTTGGACGGAATGTGCTCGTTGCGTTCACCCCGTGGCGCGGCTACAACTTCGAAGACGCGATCCTGGTTTCCGAGAAACTGGTGAAAGAGGACTATTACACTTCGGTGCACATCGAGGAGTACGAAATTGAATCGCGCGATACGAAGCTGGGGCCGGAAGAAGTTACCCGCGACATCCCCAACGTCAGCGAATCCACGCTGCGCAATTTGGATGAAGCGGGCGTAATTCGCATCGGCGCAACCGTGAAGCAGGGCGACATTCTGGTGGGCAAAGTTACGCCGAAAGGCGAAACCCAGCTGACGCCGGAAGAGAAGCTGCTGCGCGCCATCTTCGGTGAAAAGGCCGGTGATGTGCGTGACGCTTCGCTCTACTGCCCGCCGGGCATTGAGGGTGTAATCGTGGACGTCAAGATCTTCTCCCGCAAGGGGCAGGAAAAAGACGAGCGCGCGAAGGCGATCGAAGGCAATCAGGTGGCCAAGCTGGAAAAGAACCTTTCGGACGAAATCCGAATTCTGACTGATGAGCGCTTGAAGCGTCTGGAAAACATCCTGGGCGGCAAGCTTGTGCAGGCCGATTTGCATGATGAACGCACCAACAAGCGTCTACTGACGAAGGACACGGTGCTCGATCGCGACACGATTGAGCGCATTTCAACCCGCAACCTGAAACGCATTAAATATGCGGACAAGGACCCGCGTGTCAATGAGCAGATCGATGAAATCGAAGAGATGACCTCGCGCCAGATTGACGTTCTGAAAAAGATAGTCAACGAGCGCAAGGAAAAGCTCACCAAGGGCGACGAGTTGCCGCCGGGCGTGATCAAGCTGGTGAAAGTCTATATCGCCATGAAGCGCAAGCTGAGCGTGGGCGATAAGATGGCCGGCCGTCACGGAAACAAAGGCGTCATCGCGCGCATTCTGCCGGAAGAGGACATGCCTTATCTGGAAGATGGCACGCCGATGGAAATCGTGCTCAATCCGCTGGGCGTTCCTTCCCGTATGAACGTGGGGCAGATTCTGGAAACCCACCTGGGATGGGCGGGTCATGAGCTGGGCAAGAAGATCACGGCCATGATGGTGGAAAACACGAAAGAGGCGGAGATCCGGCGCGAGCTGAAGATCTTGTTCAAGGATACAGTTCTTGCCGACACGGTTGCCGACCTCAGCGATGAGGAACTGATGGCGGTCGCGCCGACGTTGAAACGCGGAGTCTTCACGGGCTCGGCGGTGTTCGACGGAGCGCGCGAAAGCGAAATCAAGGCGCTGCTCAAGAGCTCCGGCCTGCCGGAATCAGGCAAGACGTTCTTGTACGACGGCATGAGCGGCGACAAGTTCGAGCAGCCGGTCACGGTTGGCTACATTTACATGCTCAAACTCTCGCACTTGGTGGACGACAAGATTCACGCGCGTTCCATCGGGCCATATTCTCTGATAACCCAACAACCTCTGGGCGGCAAGGCGCAATTCGGCGGACAGCGCTTTGGAGAAATGGAAGTCTGGGCGCTCGAAGCTTATGGCGCAGCGTTCATTCTTCAGGAACTGTTGACGGCGAAGTCCGACGACGTGTATGGCCGTACGAAGATTTACGAGGCCATCGTGAAGGGCGAAGCTGCCATGGAACCGGGCGTGCCCGAGTCGTTCAACGTGCTGATTCGCGAGCTGCAATCGCTCTGTCTTGATGTCGAGTTGATCAAGGCAGGCGAGAAGAAGCCGGTCATGGGAACGACTGGCGGCGTAGCGGCAGCCGACTAACTTTGTCGCTGGCCGTTTGGCAACACGGCCAGCCTGAGATTGGAAAGAAAACAGACCCAGCGGTTTTGCTCTCCAGCCGCTTGGTCTCTACAAAGAGATTTCGCTAGGGTCGAAACGACCAACGACTAGCGACGTATTTGGGGAGCCGTGAGCGGGCGCGTTAGAACCGCAGGAAGCGGAGGAACACCTTGTTTCGTTCGAGCCCCTTTGACCTGGCAAACCCTGTAGCGGATTTCGACGCCATTCGCATCAGCCTGGCTTCACCCGAGAAGATCCGGAGCTGGTCGCATGGCGAAGTCACCAAACCGGAAACCATCAACTACCGCACCTTCAAGCCGGAGCGGGACGGGCTGTTTTGCGCCCGCATCTTCGGTCCGGTCACCGACTGGGAGTGTTTGTGCGGCAAGTATAAGCGCATGAAGCATCGCGGAGTGATCTGCGATAAATGCGGCGTGGAAGTCACGCTGTCGAAAGTACGGCGCGAACGTCTCGGCCACATTGAACTGGCGTCGCCGTGTTCACATGTCTGGTTCTTCAAGGGCCTGCCCAGCCGCATCGGGCACCTGCTCGATATCTCGCTGCGCGACCTTGAATCCGTGCTCTATTTCGAAGCGTATGTCGTGGTCGAGCCCGGCGACGCTCCGGTAAAAGAGCGCGAAGTGATCAAGGACGAAGCGAAGTTCCGCGAACTTGATCAGCAATTCCGTCCCGCGGGCTTCAAGGCCATGATGGGCGCGGAAGCGATTAAAGAATTGCTCAAGCGCGTAGATATAGAAGGCTTGGGCGTTGAACTGCGCGAGAAGATGAAGCATGAAAACTCGCTGCAGAAGCGCCTCAAGTACACCAAGCGCCTGAAGGTCGTGGAAGCGTTCCGCAAGAGCGGCAACAAGCCGAACTGGATGATTCTGGACGTGATTCCGGTCATTCCGCCGGAGCTTCGGCCACTGGTTCCACTGGATGGCGGCCGTTTCGCGACCTCGGATTTGAACGACCTGTACCGTCGCGTCATCAACCGCAATAACCGGTTGAAGAAGCTGATGGACCTGCACGCTCCCGAAGTCATCGTGCGCAACGAAAAGCGCATGTTGCAGGAAGCGGTGGACGCGCTGTTCGACAACGGACGCCGCGGCCGCGTACTGCGCGGAGCGAACAATCGTCCGCTGAAGTCGCTATCGGACACGCTGAAGGGCAAGCAGGGCCGCTTCCGTCAGAATCTGCTTGGGAAGCGCGTGGATTATTCAGGACGTTCGGTCATTGTGGTTGGGCCGGAACTCAAGCTGCATCAGTGCGGCTTGCCGAAGAAGATGGCGCTTGAATTGTTCAAGCCCTTTATTTATCACCGCTTGGAACAGACGGGGCATTGCACGACCATCAAGCAAGCGAAGGAAATGGTCGAGCAGCAGGAAGCCGTGGTTTGGGACATTCTCGAAGAGGTCATCAAAGACCATCCGGTATTGCTGAACCGCGCTCCCACCCTGCATCGGCTGGGTATTCAGGCATTTGAGCCCGTGCTCGTGGAAGGCAAGGCAATCAAAATCCACCCACTGGTTTGCACCGCGTTCAACGCGGACTTCGACGGCGACCAGATGGCAGTACATATTCCGCTGTCTCCGGAAGCACAGGTCGAGGCCAGCGTATTGATGCTGTCTTCGCACAACATTCTTTCGCCGGCTTCGGGACATCCGATCACCGTGCCCACGCAGGACATGGTTTTGGGCCTTTACTACCTGACCAAGTCGAAGCCGGGCGCAAAGGGTGAGGGACGCGCGTTTGCGACGATTGAAGAAGTGCTGCTCGCGCTGGATGCGGGAGAGATCGAAACGCTCACGCCAATTCGCTTGCGGTATTCGGGCGAAGTGATGGACTTGACGACGGCGTACGACGATCAGGACATTACACACACTGAGCCGGTGCACTTTGAACGGCAATACATCAACACGACCGTTGGTCGAGCGATTCTTAACGACCATCTGCCGGAGGGGATGCCGTTCATCAACGGGCTTCTTAAGAAAAAAGGTATCGGCCAGTTGGTTAACTATTGCTACCTGCGCTTCAAGCTGGAAACGACGGTCAAGATGCTGGATGAAGTGAAGTCGCTCGGGTTCCGTTTTGCGACCCGCGCCGGACTTTCGATTGGCATTGACGACATGGTCATTCCCGATAACAAGAAGCAGTTGGTGAAGGACGGCGAGAAGCAGGTGGTTGCAGTTCAACAGCAGTATCTGGACGGCGCCATCACCAACGGCGAACGCTACAACAAAGTCATTGAAATCTGGTCGGGCATCACGGAGAAAGTTGCCGATGAAATGTTCGGGCAGATGCAGCAGCGCGATAAAGAAGGCTTCATCAATCCGATTTACGTCATGGCCGACTCAGGCGCTCGCGGATCGAAACAGCAGATTCGCCAGCTCTCCGGCATGCGTGGATTGATGGCCAAGCCGTCGGGCGAAATTATCGAGACGCCGATCACGGCGAACTTCCGTGAAGGGTTGACGGTGTTGCAGTACTTCATCTCGACGCACGGCGCTCGTAAAGGCTTGGCCGATACCGCGCTCAAGACCGCCGACTCGGGTTACCTAACCCGCCGTCTGGTGGACGTGGCGCAGGATGTGATCATCAGCGAATACGATTGCAACACGGTGGACGGAATTTACGTGGCCGGAATCGTGGAAGCTGGCGAGATCATCGAGCCGCTGCGTGACCGCATTGTGGGCCGGGTATCGCTGGAGAAGCTGAAGGACTACGACGGCAACGTCGTGGTAGACATCAACCAGGAGATCACGGAAGAGCTTGCCGGTGCAGTGCAAGCGGCTGGTATTGAGCGGGTAAAGATCCGCTCGGTGCTGACCTGCGAATCGAAGCGCGGGGTTTGCGTGATGTGTTACGGACGCAACCTGGCTTCGGGCCGTCTGGTCGAGTTGGGCGAGGCAACAGGTGTGATTGCAGCGCAATCCATCGGCGAGCCGGGAACCCAGCTCACAATGCGTACCTTCCACATCGGTGGTACGGCGTCGCGAGTCTCCGAGCAATCGCGTCTGGATGCCAAGAACAATGGCACAGTGCGCTTTGTTGGACTGCAAACGGTTAAAGCGAAGTCGGGCGACTTGGTGGTGATGAATCGCCAGGGTTCGATTGCCGTGGTGGACGACAAGGGCCGCGAACGCGAGCGTTACGGCGTAGTTTATGGCGCGAAGGTGAAGGTCAACGAGGGCGATCCGGTGCAGCTTGGCCAGGTGATGGTCGAGTGGGACCCGTACACGTTCTCAATTCTGACCGAAATCGGCGGCACGGTGCAGTTCAAAGACTTGCAGGAAGGCGTGACTCTCCATGAAGAAGTGGACGAAGTCACCGGTCTTTCGCGGCACGTGGTTGCGGATTCGCCGGATGAAAAACGCCAGCCGGCCATCATGATCAAGGGCAAAGCGGGCAAACGGTACTTGATGCCGTCGCGCGCTCACTTGATGGTGCAGGACGGTGATACGGTGTTTCCGGGAGACGTGCTAGCGAAGATTCCACGCGAGACCACGAAGACCAAGGACATCACGGGCGGTCTGCCGCGTGTGGTGGAATTGTTCGAAGCCCGCAAGCCGCATGAAACCGCGGTCATCAGCGAAATTGATGGCACGGTGAAGTTCGGCGAAGTTTCCAAGGGCCAGCGCAAGATGTATGTGGTCGCCGACAATGGGACGGAGAAAGAATACTCGGTTCCGCGCGGCGTGCACATCAACGTGCAGGAAGGCGAGCGCGTGAAAGCGGGCGAACCGCTGATGGACGGACCGCTGAATCCGCACGATATTCTGGCAGTGCTCGGCGAAAAGGAACTTCAGTCTTACCTGGTGAACGAAATCCAGGAAGTCTATCGCCTGCAGGGCGTGAACATCAGTGACAAGCACATCGAGGTCATTGTTCGTCAGATGATGCGGTGGCGCAAAGTCGAGGATGTGGGCGATACGTCGTTCCTGCTGGAACAGCAAGTGGACAAGTTCCGCTTCTCGGAGGAGAACGAGCGTGTGATCCGCGAGGGTGGGCGTCCGGCAACGGGCCGACCGCTGCTGCTCGGTATCACCAAGGCTTCGCTCTCGACCGATTCGTTCATCTCGGCGGCGTCGTTCCAGGAGACCACGAGGGTGCTTACCGAAGCTTCCATTCAGGGAGCGGTGGACCACCTGCGCGGCCTGAAGGAAAACGTCATTGTTGGACGGCTGATCCCAGCCGGTACCGGCATGGAGTACTACCGCAACGTCCGTCTCTCGCCAGAAATGGAAGAGGCGGCCGCCAAGGTGCAAGAAGAAGTCTCTGCCGCGTACGAGGAAGCCGAGCGCGCGCTCGAGTTGATGCGTACCGAAGGCGAGACTGAGGAAATGACAGCGGAGTAATTAAAGGCAATCTGGGGCGGGTCGGATTCGATCGCACCCGCCCCATTGTTTTGCTTCTTGTTATGCACGCGAATCCTCAACATTTGCCTGGGCCGGACTTGCCGGATCGGGCACCCGCCGCGATTTCCCCATTGCGCCCAAGTTCCGGGCGCAATACTCTGGGCCCATTGATTCTCCGCTTCCTACGGTTGCTGCGTCTGGCATTCTGGCGGGCGTTTGAGCACGATGCCTTCGCCATTGCGAAGGCGTCGGCTTATTCCTCCATCCTGACTTTTTTCCCCGCATTGCTGGTGGTGGGCTCGGTGCTGGCCACGTCAAGGAAGACGGAAGTTTATCTGCGTGAGATTTCTTATGCCGTGGGCCGTATCGTGCCCGCGGGTGGGGCCACAGCAATTGCTTACTTGAAGGGCAATTCCCTGCAACGGCCGGTGGGATTGCTGGTCACAGCGTCATTGCTGACCTTATGGACTGCATCGGGCGCCATAATCTCGTGGATGGAAGGTTTTCGTCGTAGCTACCAATTGCCCAAGACCTGGGGACTGGTCAAAGAACGCTTCATCGCGTTTTCGCTGGTGATTTTAGCCGGTGTCCCGCTAAGCTTCGCAACGGTGTTTGTGGCGTTTGGGAACCGTATTGAGGCGCGCGTGCTGTTCCACATTGGCCATGCCTTTGGGCCGATGATCCTGATTTTGGGCATGATGCTGCGCTGGACTGTTGCCTTGCTAACCAGCATTGTCGTGATTTCTTTGATTTACCACAACGCCGTGCCGCGCACGCAGCCTTGGCATAGCGTGTTGCCCGGAGCGACGCTGGCCACGGCCATGTGGTTCGGGGCCACGCTGCTCTTCGGCTGGTATTTGCAGCACTATGCCGATTACAGCATTTTGTACGGATCGCTGGGCGTGGGTATCGCGCTCCTGGTGTGGATGTACATGGTCTCGCTGATCATTCTCATTGGCGCAGAATTCAATGCCATGCTGTTTCCGCGCGCCATGCTTGGGCGCGAGTTACGCGAGATGCCGGGGACAGGCACTCCGGCGCGATAATCACTTTCGTGTCCTCAAGTGTTCGCTTATCCGTTTATCATCGATTTACAATCGCACATGCTGAGGAAGGCTTTGGGATGAAGAAAAACGGGCCGGGCTCCTTTGCGGCTGGCGTTTTGCCGGGACGGCGAGCCAAGATCATCTGCACGATTGGGCCAGCTTGCCATGACGAAGTCACGATGCGTCAGCTGATCCAGCTGGGCATGGATGTTGCGCGACTAAATTTTTCGCATGGTTCCCATTTGGAACACGCGGCGCATATTGAACGCCTGCGGAGAGCGGCTGAACGCGAAAATCGTACGATCTGCATTTTGCAGGACCTGCAAGGCCCAAAAATCCGCACCGGGAAACTTGAAAATCACTCGGCTGTACTGCTGAAGACCGGAAATGAAGTGACCATAACGCCGGACGAAGTGGAAGGCACGACGAGGCGGATCTCGACAACATTTAAGACGCTGGCGCGGGAAGTAAAACCGGGTGCACGGATATTGCTGTCCGATGGATTAATCGAGCTGCGCGTGCAGAAGGTTCGGGGGCGCGACGTGCACTGCGAGGTCGTCAATGGCGGGTATTTGGGCGAGAACAAGGGCATCAATCTTCCGGGAGTGGCGCTTTCGATTCCTGCGCTCACGGAAAAAGACCGCGATGATTTGATGTTTGGCCTGAAGCATGGAGTCGATGCGGTCGCGCTTTCATTTGTGCGATCAGCCGAGGATGTTCTTTCCGCCAAGAGAATCATTCGGGCGCAGAGACGTGATGTTCCGGTGATTGCGAAACTGGAGAAACCGCAGGCTATTGACCATCTCGAAGAGATTTTTGCGGCTTGCGATGGCGTGATGGTGGCGCGCGGCGATTTGGGCGTGGAGATGCCGCCTGAGAAAGTGCCCGTGATCCAAAAGCATGTCATTAAGCGGTCCGGCTACTGGCGGAAGCCGGTGATTACGGCCACGCAGATGCTGGAATCGATGATTGAGAACCCGCGGCCGACGAGGGCCGAGGCGAGTGATGTGGCGAATGCGATTTTCGATGGCACGGATGCGGTGATGCTTTCGGCGGAAACTGCCAGCGGAAAATATCCGCGGGAAGCGGTGGCCATGATGGCTAGAATTGTGGTCGAGGCGGAAGCCAGCATGTTGGAATCAGCGCAGGCCCGGCGGCGGCGAGATCGCCCATCGCAAACGATTGCTGAGACCATCTGCGAGTCGGTCGCGCACGCCGCAGACGATCTACCCATGGGCGCGATCGCCATTTTCACCGAAACCGGCAACACAGCGCGCCTAATTTCGAAATACAGGCCTAGAGTGGGCGTGTATGCTTTTAGTCAGTCCGAGGCAGTGTGCAACCGGATGAACCTGCTCTGGGGCGTACAGCCAGTGCGGCATAAGCGAACGGAAAATGCCGACACCATGGTTGCAGCGGCCGAGCGTGAACTTCTCCGGCGACACAGTGTGGCAACCGGCGACGTAGTAGGCGTGGTGGCTGGTACACAGATGGCGTCAGGTTCAACGAACTTCATGCGGCTGCATGTGGTGTCCGGCGAAAAGAAATTCAAAAGGTCGAGCCATGACGGATGAAGTCTTCTCCATTGCGATCTATGAACCGTTGCCCGGAATGGAGGAACAATCGCAGGCGACGATACGCGAACTAATGGGGATTCTTTCGAAGGGCGGTTACAGCCGCGATCATCTTTACCGCGCTGCGCCGTCGCAATATGTGTTGTTGCGGCATTGGAAGTCGGAAGACGCGCGCCGCAATGCGCAGGAAGATCCTGAAGCGCAGCGTTGTTGGGCCCGTCTGGCGCATGAAATCAAGATCATCAAGATCTACGAGACCTTGGAAGAAGTGCGATGGCCGCATTTATAGATTCCTCTGTTGATCCGCCGGTCCGCGGATACTTGCATCAACCCGAAAATCTAAATGGAACTAGCCTCGTGCTCACGCATGGGGCAGGGGCGAATTGCAACGCGCCGTTGTTGGTTGCTGTGGCAGATGCTTTGGCAGAACGGGGTGTAACCGTTCTGCGCTGCGATTTGCCTTTCCGGCAGCAGCGGCCATTTGGGCCACCGCATCCGGGGGTGGCTGCGCGAGACCGGGCCGGATTGAAAAATGCAGCTGCGGCAATGCGGGGAATCGTGTCCGGGAGAGTATTTCTTGGAGGCCATTCCTACGGCGGCAGGCAAGCAACGATGCTTTGCGCGGAAGAACCGGAAGCGGCTGCGGGCCTATTGCTACTGTCCTACCCGTTACATCCGCCGCGCAAGCCAGAGCAGTTGCGGACGCAGCATTTTCCCCAGCTAAACACCACTGCGCTGTTTATTCATGGAACCCGCGATCCCTTTGGTTCGATTGAGGAGATGGAAACGGCGTTAACATCAATTTCCTCGAAACATACTTTATTGCCAATCGAGGGTGCCGGGCATGACTTGGGTTTCAAAGGGAAGACCGTGGATCAAAAAGTGCCTATGATGAGTGTTGAAGCCTTTACGGAACTGTTCTTGTAGGGATGAGGGCATCCTTCGACAGGCTCTGCGCTACCTAGATTGCTCTAGTTTACCCAGCCAGATTTTGATCCGCCGTTTTTCTTGCCGTCATCCGGAGGAAGGTAATTGCCGTGCTCGTCAAATTTGACGGTGCGATCGTGCTGGCGCATATAGACTTCGAATTTCTTGGCGGCGCGGCGACGCTTCCAGCGGTAGTAGCCATTGCGCAAGCCAAAGAATTGCTCTGACGCGCCGAAGCCAAATCCACGACGGGGCGCGAATTTTACGTACAAGTATCCGAAAAGCAACCCACCGAGGTGGGCAATGTAGGCTACGGAATCGCCGCGCTGGCGCGGATCGGCGGCTTCAATGGCACTGATGACCTCAATGAAAACCAGTCCACCAACGAAGTATTTCGCCTTGATGGAGATGGGGATGGGAAACAGCATGATTTCCTGGTTGGCGTAAAGAACGCCGAAGGCCATGAGAATGCCAAGCACTCCGCCCGATGCGCCCTCGGTTCCAGAGAGCGGCGAAACACCCCCAACGCCGGTGTAGGCAACGGCGATCGTCGTGAGAGCGGCCCCGATAACGCAGAAGAAGTAAAACTCGGTGAATCTCTTCCAGCCCCAGTCCATCTCTAACTGGGCGCCGAACATCCACAAAGCGAGCATGTTGAAGAGAATGTGGAAAAGTCCTACGTGCAAGAAGGAATAAGTCACGACCTGCCAGACCAGTCCGTGCATGACCGCAACCGGAACGAGCGCGAGAATTCTCTCGACAGCATCCCCCGTATCGGGGCTTGCTACTTTCAGCAGCGTGATCGCCAGAAATACGGCGCAGTTGATGCCGACGAGCCACTTCACGGCCTTGGTAAACGGCGGCAAACTCAGGGAAAATGTTCGTGAACTTCTCATAAATCTATTCAGGCCGCGGTGGGGTACTACTATCCAATCCAGCTGAGATGGCTTCATCTTATCAGGTTCGGGGATGGGTGCCCTTTTCCGGACGGCACGAAAGGCCGTAAAGGCAAGAGAATAAAATTTGCGTTAAACACTTGACTGCATCCGAGGAAAATCTAATTATTATCGAGAGGGCTGTAATTATGTGGAGGCTATCATGGTGACTTGTCCAGAATGCGACACCGACCTCGATGTTGATGAGGACGCGGTCGATGAAGGGGAAGTTGTTTCCTGTCCGGAGTGCGGTAACGACTACGAAATTATTACGATCAATCCTATTGAACTGAAGCAGGTCGAAGAAGGATACGAAGACGAAGAGGAGGAATTGGAGACGGAAGACGAGGACGCTTAGGTGCGCCTGCCTTGTACTGCCTCGCTCGTCTCTTCCTGCCGGAGTGGTTTTCTCCCAATTTTGGTTTTGAGTGTGATTGCGTTCCTTGGTGTAGGTACTCCCATCTACGCGCAAGATGGCATGACAACTGCCTTCTTGCCACAGGGAAAAGTTGACGAAAAGCCTTACGCGCTGCTTTTTGTGACGGTTTGGGGTCCGGATAATCGTCCGGTTTATGGGGTCAAAGTCCGTATCCGGCGCACGGATCAAAAAAACCCACACTGGGAACTCTATTCCGACCATCGTGGCGAAGCCGCACAACGGCTGCCTCCCGGCCCCGCGGACTATGTGGTTTCCGTCGATCCGAAGGGTGTAAAGGATGTGAATGGAAAGAACTTACAGCCGGGAGATGAGGCAACCGTGCATTTCGACAAAGAAGAGCGACAGGATGTCGGTTTGCATCTAAAGTAGGAGGCACGCCTCCAGGAGGAACTTCAGTGAGAAAACACAGTGTCGCTCTGGTGCTCTTATTCGCGATTGTGCCTTTTGCGATGTCCTATACGCCGAAGGACAAGGCGAAATCAGAGGCCGGCCGCCTCTTGACAGGCAAAGTGATTGACCGCCAAGACGGTCCCGTGCCCGATTCTGTGGTGTACCTTTCGGACACTCGTACCCACGCAGTGAAAACTTACATAACCGGCCCGGACGGTGCGTACCATTTTCCCGCGCTGTCGTTGAACACTGACTACGAAATTTATGCCCAATATAAGGGCCGCAAGAGCGAAACGAAAACCGTAAGCCAGTTCGATAATCGTCAATATGTGAATATTAATTTGCGTGTGGATACGAAATAGAACTGATTCTCTCAATAAAAAAGCCCACCAAATTTGGCGGGCTTTTATTCGGATTGCTCTGGACTTAATTGTTATCGTTCCCCGCGCGCTTCCACGAGATCAAGTCTCCGATGGTGGAACCACCAGTGCTTGAAGCCGGATGCTTATAGGCTTCCACTTCCTTACGGGAAGCTTCCTCGCCAATCGCCTTCATGCTGAGCCCGATCTTCTTGTCTTCCTGATTCATCTTGATGATCTTGAACTCATGCTCCTGACCAGGTTCAAGGGTGACTTGCTGGCCGTTCGCGTCCACCGCTTCCGAGACGTGACAGAGGCCCTCCACGCCCTCTGCAATTTCCACAAAAGCGCCGAAGCTGGCCACGCGCAGTACTTTGCCGTGGAGCACGTCGCCCACTTTGTGTTGCTGGAAGAAGCTTTCCCAAACATCGGGTTGTAGCTGCTTCACGCCCAGAGATAAACGGCGCTTGTCAGGTTCAATGGCCAAAACGATGGCACGAACTTTGTCACCCTTTTTCAGAGCTTCTGAAGGATGCTTCACGCGTTTGGTCCAACTTAAGTTGCTCACGTGAACCAAGCCATCAATGCCATCCTCAATTTCGATAAATGCTCCGAAATCAGTGAGGTTGCGCACGCGGCCTTCCACCGTCGCCCCGACTGGATACTTGCTGTGCAACGCATCCCAAGGATTTGTTGCCAGTTGCCGCATGCCGAGGGAAATGCGCCGTTCCTGCGGATTGACGTTAAGTACCACGCATTCCACCTGGTCGCCAGTATTGACAAGTTTTGAGGGGTGCTTCATGCGCTTGGACCAGGTCATTTCGCTGACGTGAACCAGCCCTTCGATGCCTTGCTCCAGCTCCACAAACGCGCCGTAATCGGTGACGCTGATTACGTGTCCGCTGACGTGCGCTCCCACAGGATAGCGCTGCGTAGCGTCCAGCCATGGATCGGGCGTTAGCTGCTTGAAGCCAAGTGAAACCCTCTGCTTTTCCTTATCGAACTTCAAGACCTTGACTTGAATCTGGTCACCCACGTTCACTAAATCACGGGGATGCGTCAGGCGTCCCCACGACATGTCTGTGATATGCAGCAGGCCGTCCAAACCGCCCAGATCCACAAATGCGCCATATTCGGTGAGGTTCTTCACTACGCCAGTAGTGATGCCGCCTTCTTCCAGGTGCTCCAGCACCTTGGCTTTCTTTTCGTTCTGGTCCGCTTCCAGCAACTGTTTGCGAGAGACCACAATATTGCCGCGCTTTTTATTGAGCTTAATGACTGCGACTTGTATGACTTGGCCTTTTACATGTTCCAGATTGCGAACCGGCCGCAGATCGAGCTGGGAGCCGGGCAGGAAGGCACGCGCGCCCGAAATATCTACGGTTAAGCCGCCCTTGATGCGGTCAATCACGACGGCGTCAATCGGGGTTTTCTCGTTGTAAGCTTTTTCGATTTCGTCCCACGCCCTCAGACGCTGCGCCTTCTGGAAGGAGAGGTTGATGTAGCCTTCCTCGGTCTGACCCTTCTCGCGCATGACGTCGATTACATCGCCCGGCTTGAAACGCGGGTTGCCCTCATGATCAACAACCTCCGAGAGCGGCAACATGCCTTCGGACTTCGCGCCAATATCCACCACTACATGTGAAGGAGTCAGCTTGAGGACAGTGCCTTTTATGACGTTGTCTTCGCTCGCAGCTTCTTCGGTTTCCGTCGTGAAATTTTCTAGCGCCGCCGCGAAATCTTCCGTTGCTGCCGGCAGTTCTGCGCCGCCTGCCTCCACGGACGGCAGTTCATTGACGGCGATGTCTAGTGAGCTGGCGGCGGATTCCATCTCCTGGGTTGCGGTTGCGGAGTTCGAGTTGTGAGTGTTTTCGTCGTGCAAGGTCATGGCCTCTCTGCGGTGTTCTCGCACAGTGTGCGGGGCGGATTCGGGTTCACTGCGTGGACTGCTGGCGTGAGTCTTAGGTTGTGGTGGGCCCACCCTGGCGGATGGACTCGGACAATCCCAGCGGTCGGACGTAGTAAATAAAACCCGCGTCCAAAGGGAACTCTTTGACTATAGCAACCGCTCAAGAGCGCTGTCAAACCTGAAACTGAGTCGAAGGGCGAATTTAACAATCAATTCATCGGAACGCCATCGCGCCATAAATTGTCACTAATGCGCAAGAAAACGCACTATCGCTGGGCCTCCTCGAGCAGTCCCTGCTCCAGCTTCTCCTGGCATTCGATGCAGTGGCGCGTCCAAGGGACCGCTTCCAGGCGCTTGGCATTGATTTCTTCTCCGCAGGATATACATTCGCCAAAATTTCCTTCTCGCATCCGAGAAAGCGCGCCATCGACCATTTGCAGAAGCTGGCGGTCATTATTGCTCTGATGGAACAAAAATTCCTTGTTATATGAATTGGCTGCCTTGTCGGCCACGTCTTGCGCTGAACCCTCGTCCACGCTACGGCCATCTTGCTCCGTGCGGCTCACCATCCGGCGCAAGTCTTGCTGCCTGACCTCCAGCCGCTTTCTAAAATATTCGATCTTCTTCTTGTCCATGATTAAGTGCTTTCCACGGCGTCCGGCGCCTCCAAAAGCACCGGAGAAACCAAAATAATATGCGCTTGAGTTGGATGCGTCAAATAGACGAGAGGATTCCAAGGGACACTTTTGGCCCCTGGACCACGGGCGGGGAATAAAGGGTTACCGCGCCAGCGGGTCGGGCATTTCTGCGAGAGCGTAACTCATGACCGCCATGGCCGCGGCACACTGCTTCAATTGCGATGGGTCGATTTTATCCAGCGTATCCGCGGCCGTATGGTGATAGCGAAAATAGGCCCTTGTGTCCTGCATGAGGCCCAACGCGGGTACCCCCTGTTGCGAGATGGGCGCGATGTCCGCTTCTGGGCTGTTGGCCACCATTTGCAGCAAATTCGCTCCAATGGGCTGGAGCACCTCCGCTACCGGTCTGAGCTGGTTTAGCGCAGCCGCACTCATGCTCACATCGAATCCCAGCGGATGGCCCGCGCCTGAATCGCTTTCCAGCGCTGCGGCATAGTGACCGAACTCGTTGCGATGCTCCGCGGCGTAGGCATCGTGCCCGCGGCCATCGCGTTCTTCGTCCATCCAGGCAATTACTCGCAGTGTGCGCTTGGGGCGCAGATGGAGGGATTGCAGAATCTCCGCCGTTTCCATCGCTGTGGCGACGCCGGCGCCATCATCCAATGCGCCTGTACCCAAGTCCCAGGAGTCCAAATGTCCTGATACCACGACAATTTGTTCAGGATGCTCCGACCCTTTTAAATCCGCGATGACATTATAGCTTTTGACCTCGGGCCCGGCGTGCGATGTCAATGTCAGATGGATGCGGACTGCGCCTTGCACCGCCAACCGGGCAATTAGCATGGCATCCTCGGACGTAACGGCACCCGCAGGTATGGCCGCGGGTAAGCTGTATCCGGCGTGCGGAATGCGATAATCTGCCGTGCCTACCGAGCGGACGAGGGCCGCGATGGCGCCCATCGCCTGCGCCGCTTTGGCGCCCGCGACACGGTAGGCCACTGCTCCCTCATAAGCCTCGCCCCCGAAACCGTTGTCGGTCTGCTGCTTGTCCATGGGGAAATTGAGGAGCACAATTTTGCCTTCGACGTTGTTGCGGCCTAGGGCTCGTAATTCGGCAAAATTGTTGACCACGACGACATCAGCCGTCATTCCTGCTACTGGAGTTGGAGTATTCCCGCCCAGAGCGGTCACTACGATCTTCTGAGTCGTGCCTGGAGCTTGGCCCGTCCATTCCACAAGTTCCGCGAAATCAGTTCCACGTTGCCAGCTTCTCACGGCAACTTCTTCGAGATGCACGTCAAGTCCCAGTTTGCGCATTTCACCCGCCACGTAACCCACCGCAGCCTGCGCCTGGGGAGATCCTGCCGGCCGCGGGCCAATATTGTCACTAAGGTAGGCGACCTGTTTGTACGCATAATCGTCTTGTAGCGCCGCTTCGCGGATGGCCGCTAATGAGCTCTTGAGTTGCAGAGACAAATCGCTTGGGACTTGCCGATTCTGGGAAAAACCAAGCGGTGCAATCGAGAGCAGGAGGATACAAAAGTTCAGTCGCATGGATAGGCATCTAGTGTAGCGGGAACCGATAGAATAGTGCAGTCCGCTTTGAGATGCATGGGACTCAGTTAGGCGAAATTCTGCCCAAAACAATCGGCCCCATTTCTGGGGCCGCTGCTCAAAAGAGGCAATTGGTGGGCGATTTAGGGTAGGCGATGCGAGGCGCCATTCCGGCTGAAGGAATGGCCAAGGGCGAGTTGTGAAGCACAAAGATTGAGGGTCATTCTTGCGTTGCGGCCTCTTTCACTTGCATCCTACGTGAGCACTTGCGCAGCCAAAGCAGCAGTTTCAAATCAGGACCGCGATATGGCTGTAACTACTTGATTTTGTGTTCGATGGAGATTGTCATGCGGCATTAACGCGAAGCTCTTTTCCCTCGTGGTTGCAGGAAAGTGCACTTTGGGTGAAGCGGAAGGGTGTCTTGCCCTAGTTCATCCGGTCGCCGAATACTTCGGCGGTGAAGGCCTCAATGCGGGCTCCGTTCGCCCACGCATCCTTTGGGAGTCCAGCCTTGCGGCAGGTTTGTTCCAAAAAAGTGACCCGATCCCAGCCGTGTTCAACGGGGACCTGGGGCAACAATAGGCCTCTTTGGCCACCTTGGCTGATGAGTAGTCCGTGACGGCCGACTTCCACATGATCAGCGCCTATCTCCCGAAGCGGCGACAGTATGCTTAGCGAGACCTCTAATTCAGGAGCTTCGCCGCGGCTGACCGGAGCAAACCGCGTATCCTCGAAAGCTGCAGCCCGAGCGGTTTCTGCCACGGTCCGGTATAGAGGGAAAACAGCCATTACATAACCCACGCACCCGCGTAGGGACCCGCGGAGATAGAGTGTCGTGAAGACTCCGCGTGGTTGTTCGAGTTGCGATAACGAATGAGTAAGGTCAATTTCGTGATGATCGAAAGCCGAATTGATGGCTTCGTGAGCGACCGCGAGGAGCAACCGGCGGGCTTCTGGATTAAACTCGGGCAGGGAACGCTCATTACTGGGTTCAGTGGAGAGTGTGTCGTCGGGGCGGACTTTATGTGGCGGCAACATTACGTTTCCTTCGCCGGCTCAGAACGAAGGCGCGCTTGCGGCTGCGCACGACTTGCCGGTCGATCTTCGACCAGAAAGCTACGAAGTAATCCCCTGCGGAAAACAAGGACAGCAGGATCATAATCCAGATGGAAAACACCGCAATCCAATGCACCGGAAAGTAATAGGAACCGTAAATGGGCCATTCTTTCCAGCGATGATCCAGAATCACCGCGACGACAGAAACAATCTGTACCAGCATCTTGGATTTGCCCAGGTTGCTGGCTTCAATAGTGAAGCCTTCATTCGCGGCAATGGAGCGCAGCCCACTGACTAGAAATTCTCGCCCAATGACGACTACGGCCATCCACGCCGGGACTAGGCTGGGGTTGTATTGCACAAGTACGATAAATGCCGCCGCAATGAGCAGTTTGTCCGCGAGCGGATCTAGC
Source organism: Terriglobia bacterium (assembly GCA_963702965.1). Classification (GTDB taxonomy): domain Bacteria; phylum Acidobacteriota; class Terriglobia; order Terriglobales; family Acidobacteriaceae; genus JAJPHW01. The sequence goes on along the minus strand of OY969776.1, from coordinate 194,937 downwards.
AAAATGCCCATGGTCGTGATCTGGCCGCGCTTGCGCGCCAGGTAGCCGTCTATCCCGTCGGTAATGGATGCGGCAATAAACAGCGCCGATGCGAGTAACTCTTGCTCTCCGCTTGTGCGCTGAAAGTGACTGGTCGAAAGAATCCAGATCAGCAAGGGAATGCTGAGAATTCGGGTGAGCGTGATGGAGTTGGGCAGGTTCACTGGAACACATACACTGGCACTCACCCCGGCGAACCGGAACCAGCAGCAGTGAAATTATGCTCCAGCGCGAGGCGGAAAGCAACGCACCCAGGGGCTTACGCGACTTTGCCCTGAGGAGTCAGCTTGTCAATGATGGCGGGCAGATATTGCGCCAGATGTGAGGAAGCTTCTTCGGGCGTAATTCCGGCCTTGGCGCATAACTGCTGCATCATTCCGCTACTGCCGAGAACGCTTTGGATCTGCTCTGCGGAAATGGGCAGGTTCTGGCCCGTTCCCACCCATGAATTTACGACGCTGCCAAGTCCATTGTCGTGAAAATGCTGAATCACGCCGTTGAGACCGCCAGGCTGCTGATTGATTGCCTCCATTAAGTGGCTCGCGATGGGGTTATTGCTGCTGCCCATCACAGATGTGACGGCCTTGCTGGCCATTTCGTCAAGAAATCCCATAGCAACTCCTCCAGAAATTGGGGGCGGGAGACAAATGTGATGGATAAACCGCCCGCCCCTCAGTCTGCGACTATTTCTGTTTGGCGATGATCATGCCCGAAATCTTCTTGTATGTGGCTTGGGGGATGATCTTTTTGCGCACCAGGTCCGTCTTCTTGGCATAGGGACGGCCATCAATAATTTTTTGCGAATATGCGGCGCCGATGCCCGGCAACGCATCGAGTTGGTCTTTCGTGGCGGAGTTTATATCGACCAGGTCGGCCACGCTAGCTGCGGCGGTCGTTTTGCTCATGCTGGACGATGCCTGAGCAAAGCCCCCTGTAGAAGTCATGCCGGCGATTATGGCCAGCGCAAATGCAAACATCGATAAACGTAAAATCAGATTTTTGTGCATTTTTTATTCTCCCTTTACGTGGAATGCGACTATTCTTTCTCGGCCGCTTTATAACCCGCAGCTTTGGCCTCGTCTTCGGTCATGAATTTGCCAGACTTTGTCTTGCCATACCAGCGGCCACTCTTGTGATACACGCCACTGTCAGTATTGACCCAGACTTTGCCGCTGGTTTGGGCAGCCGCAATCTCAGAGCTCGATGCAGCAGGGCCGGCTGCTGTCTTCGAAGAGGCCTTCTTCGTGGGCGTACTGGCCGGTGCCGCGCTCGAAGGCGATGCCGTGCTGGCGGACGGGGAAGGTGCGCTCATCGGCTTTGCGGCCGGGGCTGAGGCAGTCGCCGGCGCCATAGCATTCTCGCTGGCCGCAGATTTCTTGCTCCTGCTCTTCGCGCTGCGCGTGGCAGAGCCCGGCGCACTCGCCGCCGCTGGCGCGTTCGAGGATCCTGTGGTTGCTGGAGCCGACGCGTCTGCCGTAGCAGCCTTCTTGCTCTTCTTCTTACTTGTACCCGTCGAAGCGGAAGACTTGTCTGCTGATGCCGTCGTCCCGTCGGCGCTGCGGGACTTCTTGCTTTTGCTCTTTTTAGATTTGGTTGTTGCACTGTTATCGGCGGCCGACGCGGATTGGTCGGCCGACACATCCGTAGCCGTCTTTTTCTTGCTCTTCTTTTTGCTCGTTGTGGTCGGTGTGGTTGATGCTGAAGAGGATTGGTCGGTACTGGAACTGCTTTGCGCCTGCACCAGTGGCGCCAATCCTAAAAATACAAATAACGCCGTAGCGACGAAAAGTATTCTCGCCCGTGGACGGTTCATCTCAAGTCTCCTTTAGCCCCAAAATTTAGGAGGTGATTTTACGCGGCCACAGTGTACTCTTTTGTCTCTTAAGCGTAAATGCCCCGTTGCCGGATCGTATAGGCCACGCGATCAATCGCGAGCATATACGACGCAATGCGATTGTTGACACGATGCGTTTCCGCATATTGCACGACGTCGCGGAAGGCGGTCTTCATAATATCGCCGAGTTGTTCGTTGACGACCGACTCTTTCCAGAAATACCCCTGGCGATCCTGCACCCACTCGAAGTACGACGTGGTTACGCCACCTGCATTGGCAAGAATGTCGGGGATCACGAACACTTTCTTGTCGGCTAGAATGTCGTCGGCAACCGCCGTAGTCGGCCCATTCGCGCCCTCGGCAAGAATTTTGCATTTAATGCGGTCGGCATTCTTGCTGGTGATCTGATTTTCAGTCGCGGCGGGAATCAAAATGTCGCAATCGGTAACCAGCAACTCGGCCGGGTCCGCCGCTTCAGCCCCGGGGAACTTTTGCATGGTTTTATTTTTCGTGCGGTACTCGGCTAGCGCCTTTACGTCAATTCCATTCTTGTTGTAGAGACTGCCATCGATTTCAATGATGCCGATCACTTTGTATCCAGCGTCATGCATAAGAATCGCGGCGTTAGAGCCGACGTTTCCAAAGCCCTGGACAATCACGCGGGTGCTCTCACGGCTCAGGCCCAGCTTCTTGATGGCCTCGTCGCAGACGATCATGACGCCGCGGCCAGTCGCTTCGCGGCGGCCACGCGATCCGCCGATGTTGATCGGTTTGCCCGTCACCACCGCCGTTACCGTCTGACGCACGTGCATCGAATAAGTGTCCATCATCCATGCCATGATCTGTTCGTTGGTGTTCACGTCGGGCGCGGGCACATCTTTCTCAGGCCCTATGAACTCGACCAGTTCCGCGGTGTAGCGGCGCGTCATGCGCTCCAGTTCCCCGGACGACATCTTGTGCGGATCGCAAATCACTCCGCCTTTCGCTCCACCAAAAGGAATATTCACCACAGCGCACTTCCATGTCATCCACGCAGCAAGGGCGCGGACTTCATCCAGGGTGACGTCCGGAGAATAGCGGATACCGCCCTTTGCGGGGCCGCGCGCGATCGAATGCTGCACCCGGTAGCCAGTAAAGACTTCCAGCTTGCCGTTATCCATGGCTACGGGAATATAGACGGTGATTTCCCGGGTGGGCGTACGCAGCACTTTCATCAGCCCTTCATCAAGGTTCAATTTCTTGGCAGCCAAATCAAAGCGGGCGGCAGCGGCTTCTTTCGGATTAAGTTCGAGGTCCAGCGTCGCAGTGGTCATATGAGTCTCCGGAACATGGCGGGATGAATGAATATATTGCGTTGCCGCCGCCGGGGTGACGAGAATGGGAGGCGAGCAAACCTTCCTATAGTAAGCACCGTCCCATGGAATAGGCAAGTGGGCCATTTACTATTAAGTACACTGCATGCAGGCGGAAATTTTACGGGGAGATTGTCCGCTATTTGGAATCCACAAGCCGCCGGATGAAAGGAATGCGCGGACGGGTGCGTCGGCCTGAGGATCGCGCAAGGATCGCGCAATGTTTCCGTGACTCTGATGGTAAACTTCTCGTAGGGAACATCTTACTGAGAGCCTAGGTTGATACAGCTTGCAGCTTCGATTCTGTCGGCCGATTTTGCCCATCTCGCGGAACAGGTGCGGGATGCCGCGGAAGGCGGCGCGTCAGTAGTTCACTTTGACGTGATGGACGGGCACTTCGTCCCCAACCTTACTATCGGGCCGGCGGTGCTTAAGTCTTTGCGCAATTTCACCAAGCTGCCCATTGATTGTCACCTGATGATCGAGAATCCTGACCAATTTATTCCAGATTTCGCGGATTCTGGCGCCGATTGGATCTCTGTGCATCAGGAAGCCTGTCGTCATCTCGACCGAACGCTGCACCTGATCAAGAGCCACAATTGCCGTGCGGGTGTCGTCATCAACCCCGCCACGCCGGTGGACACGCTGAGTGAAGTCTTCGAAATTGTGGACTACGTTCTGGTAATGTCGGTGAATCCGGGGTTTGGTGGCCAGAAGTTTATTCCCAATACGCTTCACAAGCTCCGCCAATTGAGCGACTTGCGAGCGCGACGTGGCTTGAATTTTCACATTGAAGTCGATGGCGGCATCGGTTTCGACACTGTGAGTGAGGTCGTACGCTCCGGTGGAAAAATCCTGGTCGCGGGCAACGCCATATTCGGCAAAGGCGATCCAAAGAGTAATGCCGAAAAGCTGCTGAAAACCGCGCAAGATGCGATGATGCTCAAGGTGTAGCTTTTGTACCGATTCGTTAGCTGAGGCAGCGATATACCGGCTTTTTCATTTGAGGTCTTAATGTTTCGTCGTATCTCTACCATCGCGCTGCTCGGCCTGTTGACACTGGCCGTTGCCTGCACCAACAAGAAAGTCGTCAATCCCATCGCCAACGTGGACTCCAAACAGCCCGACAAGGTCCTCTTCGACCGCGCCATGGACGCATTGAAGCACGAGCGCTACGATGTCGCCCGCCTTACATTGCAGACGCTGATCAACACCTACCCAGATTCGGAATTCATCGCCCGCGCCAAATTGGCGCTCGCCGACTCCTGGTATGACGAAGGTGGCACGGCGTCTCTCGCAGAAGCCGAGAACCAATACAACGATTTCAAGACCTTCTTCCCGAATTTGCCAGAGGCGGCCGAAGCGCAACTCAAGATTGCCAATATCCATTTCCAGCAGATGGAAAAGCCTGACCGCGATTACACGCACGCCATGCGCGCGGAAGAGGAATACCGCAACCTCATCACCGAATTCCCTGACAGCAAGCTGGTGCCTGAAGCCAAACGTCGTCTCCTAGAAGTCCAGGAAGTGATTGCTGAACGCGAGTTCGAAGTTGGACATTTCTATTATGAACGCAATGTTTATCCCGCGGCTATTGCCCGCTTGCAAACCCTGGTGGAGCGCTATCCGCTCTACAGCAAAGCCGACGAAGCGTTGTATTTGTTGGGGCAATCGTACGAGGGTGAAATCGGCTTCATGCGCGCCCGGCCGTCTTGCACGGCGGAGAAGCACTTTGGTTGCGTGGATGAGGCCGCGAAGGCCCGTTTGATTGACGACTTCACCAAGAAAGCCGCGGCCGCTTATGACGAGATTTTGACCCGTTATCCGCTCATGGATCGCGCGGATGCGGCAAAAGCGCGCCTCACCGATCTGAAGCAGCCTATCCCTCGCCCCACCAAAGCCGCCGTTGCGCAGAACAAGGCTGAGATGGACAGCCGTCACGAGGAAAACACGCTGACGAAGGTTCGACGCGAATTTGGCAAACATCCTGACATCAGCGAAGCAGCCACGAAGGGTGAGCCGACCATGGTGGATCCGCAGCCCATGAGCGCGACCGATGTCGCGCAGCAGGCCAGCCGCGCTGCCATGGGCGGTGGCGGCAAAGAGTCGCATGGGCTTTCCGTCGAGACCGTTGGCACGGGTGCACCCCCGGCCAACGAAGCCGCGCCCCGTTCCGATACTCCGCCGGTCGCGGAGAATACTGCACCCGCATCCACGCCAGATTCCACGCCCGATCCCAACGAACTCAAGCCGAATGAGCCGGCCGCCAATGCCGTCGCCGATCCGAACGAGCTTAAACCAAATGTGGCTGGGGATAGTTCCGCTCCGCCGCCGCTCCAGCAGGTCAATCAAATCGGGGAAGATTCATCCACCGCGTCCACGTCTAACTCGAATTCTTCATCCTCCGATCAACTGGCCAGCGACAACGATATTTCTTCGAGCAAGCCCAAGAAGAAGAAAGGTCTCGAAAAGCTGAACCCGTTCTAGCACGAGCGTAACTATTGCAACCTCGAATGGGTTGTGACAGAATCACGCTGTTTTAAAAAGTACCGGGCCCCTAGCAAATGGATAAACTCAACGTCGTTGTTGCTCTTACCACCAGAGACAACGATTACCAGGGGGAACAGGCGGCTGCCGTCGCCGACATGGCCGCCAAGCTTGGGGCCACGCTCCAAGTCATTTACGCCGACAACGATGCGGTCAAGCAAACTCAGCAACTCATCAAAATCATTCAAGACGCCGGTCCCAAGCCCCAGGCCATTCTTGTCGAACCTGTCGGCACAGGCATGCCGCAAGTTGCAAAGGCTGCAGTTGCAGCCGGTATCGGTTGGGGTGTAATCAACAGCGATCCCGACTACATTGCCGAACTGCGTCGCGGCGGCTCGGTTCCGGTCTTCTCCGTCAGTACTGACCAATTTGAAGTTGGCAGAATTCAGGGCAAACAACTGGGCGTGCTCGTTGCGAGCGGCAACGTTGTCTATATCGAAGGGCCATCCAACAGCACGGCGGCGCAACTCCGAACCAAGGGAATGCTTTCTACCAAACCGGCGGGCGTGGAGCTTAAGACACTCAAGGGCGACTGGACCGAGCAAAGCGCGAATCACGTCGTGAAGTCGTGGTTGTCACTGGGTTCCACACGCCAAATGCAGATTCGCGCTGTCATATGTCAAAACGATGCCATGGCCATGGGCGCCCGTAAGGCCTTTGTAGATCTAACGGAGAAGGACCGCGAAGCTTGGTTGAACGCTCCGTTCACCGGGTGCGATGGCGTTACCAAGACGGGGCAGGAATGGGTCCGCCGCGGCCTTTTGCGAGCTACCATCATTACGGCCCCGGCCGCCGGCGTCGCGCTCGAAATCCTCGCAAAGGCTGTGGCGTCTGTCACTGTGCCTCCCGACCGTACGCTTCTCCCGCCTCGCTCTTTTCCTGATATCGAGGAACTGCGCAGATTGGCGCCGGCAGCGAAATAGCGCGATTTGAGCAACGTACGGCGCGCATGCGTTGCGCCCACATGGCTCAGCACCATCGTAACCTCAGTAACCACCATCTTCGTTGACTTGCCTTTCCCGGCACGATAACTTCACGCTATATCTCTCCCTACGGACAGATAAAGGACTGACTTTGGCCCGGAAAATACTGCTTGCTGACGATAGCGTGACCGCTCAGAACATGGGCCGGAAAATCCTCACGGAAGCCGGCTACGAAGTGATCACGGTCAACAACGGCTCGGCCGCGCTGAAGCGCATCACCGAGCAGAAGCCCGACGTCATTGTGCTCGACGTGTACATGCCGGGCTATGGTGGCCTTGAAGTCTGTCATCGTCTGAAAGATAACCCTGAAACCGCCCGCATCCCCGTCTTGCTCACCGTGGGCAAGCTTGAACCCTTCAAAGCGGAAGAGGCCCGTCGCGTCCGAGCGGACATGCACATCATCAAGCCCTTTGACACGAGCGAACTTCTCTCGGCTATCGCCAAGTTGGAAGACCGTATTGTGGCCCAGGCTGAAATGCCTAAAAAAGGCCGTTTCGCCAAACCTGGCGCGGAAGAAGCGCCGCCGCCCGACAGCTATGGCGATCAACAAAGCGGCTGGAAGAGCCGCCTGATCGCGCCGCGCAAGAAGGCCAAAGCTGAAAAATCGGAATCGAAGGCCGAAGCTCACGAGGAAATCAAAGAAGCAGCACGCCCGGAACCGCCGCGCGCCTTCAACTCCGACGAAAGTCTCGAAGAGGACACGGTCAACGCGAAAGATTGGCGGACCTTGCTCTCTACTCGCGAGGCGGAGGAGAAAGCGGCTTCCGCAAACGCTGACCTTCAAATAGAACCGGGCGAAATAGAAGAGAATGCCAAATCCAAAGGGGTAGCCGAAGAGGCGCGGCCAAAGATCCAACAAAAGGGCCAAGAGCAAGGGGAGAAGCGGGCATCAGAAAAAGAAGGTGCAGTCTCTGCGGAACACAGCGCGCTTGCCGCTTCCGCAGAAACCGCCGCCGAAATCGTTGCCCGAGCCGAGGCCGCAGTCCAAGCGGAAAAGGCGGAGGAAAAGATCGCCGAAACGCGGGAAACACCGCAGGCAGCGGAACCAAGGCAAGCCGCGGCTTCAGACCGGAAACAAGTTCGTGATGAACATGAAGACCGCGATGTTGCCGACGCTCTCGCGTCGCTCGCGCCAGCGCCGAATGAAAATAATGTGGAAGTCGCAAATGATCGCGAACTCGTCGCCCCCGGCGTTCATGCAGAATCTTCCATCGGTCCCCGTTGGATGGCGCAAGCCGTTCTGGTCAGCCAGGAAGAGTCGTCCAGCCTGCTCGAGCAGGAGATGGAACAGGCATTCAAGCATTTCGCCGCAGCCGAGCCTCCTGCGAGCTTCAGCATGGGTCCACTCGAAGCCATGAGCTTCAGCGCGCCTGCTGATGATGAGGAAGCACCGGCGCACCAGCCTTACAACCAGCTCGAACAAGTGGTTGAACCAGCACTGGTCGGGCAGGCGAGCGCGGCGATCCCGGAACCTGAGGCAGTACTCTCCGCGGATGCCCAACCGCCCATACAGCCTGAAACGAAAGCCGCGGATGAAGGTCCCGCCCCCGGCATTATGGGAGCGCTATGGATGTCCACGCCGGCGGCTTATGTGGCCGCGACCGCTGGTCCAAATGCGACTGAAAATCAGCCCGCGCAAGCCAGTCCAGATGCGAGAACTCTGGAGACCACCGCAGAATCTGCATTCGCTGCTGCGGCAAGCGCGTCGGCTCCGTCGTTCGGAGCCGAACCCGAGTCCGCAAAGACAAACACAGAGCGCGGAAGCAAAGAATCCGAACTCGCCGCCGCGTGGCAAAGCTGGCGCGGAGTCCGCGAAGGAGACGCCAAACCCGCCGCGGAACCTGCCGCCGAGCTCGAAGCGAAAGTCGAGAGCAATAACGACGACGAAACCGACGGCGAAGAGATTTCCAGCCTCGTAGACACCATGCTTGCCGAGCTGAAGCCCAAGCTGATGAAAGAAATCGCCAAGAAAATGGGCAAAGAAGGCAAGAAGTAAGGTTGCGATCGTTTCCCGCTGTTTTTCTCTGATCTAAAAAATTCCGGTGCCGTTGGCGTGGCTGGAAGCAAAACCGCCACATGCAGGCAGTCAACAGCACAGCACGGCAGACCATTAAAGTTCCGTGCACTCAAACTGCATCTGCTCTAGTTTGCGGCAAGCCTTCATCGGCAGTATGATTCGTTGCTCGCAAGCAACTAAATTCTCCCAAGCCTATGGAGGCTACATGAAAACAAGATTCACTCTACTGACGCTCGTCACAGTCGTGGTAGGCATGACGATCTGTTTTGCCCAGGATCCCAGTATGGGCACATGGAAGCTGAATGAAGCCAAGTCGAAACTTGTCGCCGGGACGACGAAAAATAATACCGTCGTTTATGAAATGGCCGGCGACAACATCAAAGTAACCGTTGACGGCGTGGATGGTAAGGGGAACGCCTTCCATAGCGAGTGGACTGGAAAGTTTGATGGAAAGGATTATCCGGTTACAGGCGATCCGTCTTCGGACATGCGTTCGGCAAAGAAGATCAATGACCGCCATCTGGATCTGACAGTCAAGAAAGACGGCAAGGTGATAGCCACTGGTAAAGTCGTCATCGCGGCCGACGGGAAAAGCCGTACCCTGACCGTAAATAGCACCGACCCCGCGGGAAAGAAGATCCACAGCGTTGCCATGTATGACAAGCAGTAATTAGTCCGCCGGGCGCGCCCTTCAGCGCTTAAATGATTGTTAAATAAGCGCTGGGGCGGCCGGTGGTTTGAAGCTTCAGGAAGTTGAGTTCATTGCTGCCGGAACGCATCGCGGATGCGTTGGAATTCGCCGGGAGCATACACCGGCTGCGCTACCAGGCTCGGGTTGATGGGTTGACCTTCAAACCTGTCACCACGATGCCGCGGGAAGAAATGCATATGCAGGTGCGGCAACGAATTTCCGTGAATTTCATAATTTAGCTTCACCGCCCCTGTGGCGGTTTTTAATGCCCTCGACACTCTTTGCGCGTCCCGCATGAATGCGGATGCGGTCGCTTCCGGCAAATCATGCAATTCAACGGCATGAAGTTGCGACACCAGGCAGGCGTATCCGGAAACAGGCGCGGCTTCCTGCATCGTGACCCAGGAAGCTTGTGGTGTTTATAGACGGATGCTTTTGGCACGGTTGCAAACGTTGCGCAAAGAAGCCGACGAGCCCACGCTAATTATTGGAACGTGAAAATCGAGAAAAACCAACAACGCGACCAAAGGGTCTCCAGTGCCCTCCGTCGTAGTGGGTGGTCTGTATATAGAATTTGGGAGTGTCGTTTGGCCCGTTGGGCCTCATTGCCGCCTGGATTGGCACGCCGAATCACGTGTGGTTCATAATCTCACTGCAATCGATAATAGCTGTCATTTTCTCGCCTCCATAACTAGCCTCATTTTCCGCGCACCTGTTAACATCAGAAATTCAGTGGTTAGTGGCTAGTGACTTACTAGTAAAACGAAGAAATATTACCTCTAACTGCCTGAATCTCATGGCCCACGATCTTCCCAAAGCGTACGAGCCGGGCGCGATTGAAGCGCGTTGGGCGGAGTATTGGGTCAAAGAAGACCTCTTCCACGCACCCACCCCACCCTATCGCGAAAACCAAGAACACGATAAGGATGGGCCACCCGGCGACAAGCGCCCGCGCTTCAGCCTGCTGCTGCCGCCGCCCAACGTGACCGGGCGTCTGCACATGGGCCACATGCTGAACCAGACGCAGATGGACATCATCATCCGCTGGCATCGCATGCGGGTGGAAAAAGGACAAAGATTTCTCACGCTCTGGCTGCCCGGCACCGACCACGCCGGCATTGCCACGCAAATGATGGTGGAGCGGCAACTGGCCAGCGAAGGCAAGAAGCGCCGCGATATGGGCCGCGAAGCCTTCATTGAGCGGGTGTGGGAGTGGAAGAAGCTTTACGGCGGCGCGATTCTCGACCAGATGAAGCGGTTGGGCGCGTCCGTGGACTGGGACCGCGAGTACTTCACGATGGACGAGAATCTTTCGCGCGCGGTGCGCGAAGTTTTCGTGCGTCTCTATGAAGCAGGGCTGATTTATCGCGGCAAGTACATCGTGAATTGGTGTCCGCGCTGCGGCACGGCGATTTCCGACCTCGAAGTGAAGCACGAAGACGTGCCGGGCAAGCTGTATGAGATTCGCTATCCCGTAGTCGGGACAAACGAATTTATTACCGTCGCGACGACGCGTCCGGAGACAATGCTCGGCGACACCGCGATCGCAGTCAACGAAAAAGACGAGAGATATACCCATCTGCATGGCAAAAAGGCAATGCTGCCGCCGCATCAAGAAGGAAAGAAGAATCGTGAGATTCCGATCATCACCGATGAACTGGCGCAGCCCGAGTTTGGCACCGGCGCGGTGAAGGTGACGCCGTCACACGATCCCAATGATTTTGAAGCGGGCCTGCGCCACAATCTGCCGCAGATTGAAGTGATCGACGAACGCGGTCACATGAACGAAAACGCCGGCAAATACGCAGGCCTTGACCGTTTTGAGGCACGCCTGCAAATCGTCGCCGACCTCGAAGCGCAGGGTTTTCTGGTGGGCGTGAAGGACTACACCATCGGAATCGGCAAGTGCGACCGCTGCGGAACCATTGTTGAGCCGCGGCTTTCGTTGCAATGGTTCGTGAAGATTAAGCCGCTGGCCGAGCGCGCGATTGAAGTGGTCGAGAAGGGCTACATCCGCTTCACGCCGGAAAATTACAAGCAGATTTATTTGAACTGGATGAACAACATCCACGACTGGACGATTTCGCGCCAGTTGTGGTGGGGACATCGCATTCCGGTGTGGAATTGCGCGGATTGCAACGAAGTGATTGTCGCGCGCGAGACGCCGACAAAGTGCAAATGCGGCAGCGGAAAGTTGGAACAAGACACCGACGTGCTCGATACTTGGTTTTCGTCGGGATTGCTGCCCTTCACCGCGCTCGGCTGGCCGGAGGCGACGCCCGATCTGGATGCGTTCTATCCTACATCGCTGCTGATTACCGGCTTCGACATTTTATTTTTCTGGGTCGCCCGCATGATCATGCTGGGCTGCTGGTTCATGGCCCCGCCGGAGAAGCCGTCGCGTGATGGAGAGATTGCAAAGACTGGTGAAGACGCGCTGAAAGACAGCGTCCCCTTCCGCGAAGTTTATATTCATGCGCTCGTCCGCGACGCCGACCGCCAGAAGATGTCGAAGACCAAGGGCAACGTGCTCGATCCCATTGAAGTCATCGCCAAATACGGGACGGACGCGACGCGTTTCACTCTGGCTTCGATGTCGTCGCCAGGGACCGATATTGCTTTTAATCCCAGCCGCACCGAAGGTTATCGCGCTTTTGCGAACAAGATTTGGAACGCTGCGCGCTTCATGTTTATGAATGTCGATCGTGTTGCGCCAGAGATGCGGCCAGCCGGCAATCTGAGCAACTTCACGACAAAGACGCTTGAAGACCGCTGGATACTTTCGCGCTTCAATCGCGTCGCGGCCGATGTCAAGAAATCGCTTGATATTTATCGTTTTGACGATGCTGCCCGTGCCATCTACGACTTCTTCTGGGGAGAATTCTGCGACTGGTATCTGGAGCTGATCAAGCCTCGCATTGATATCGAACGTGGGGCGACTTTGGAAGAAGCGAAGCTAGCGTGCGAGAACCTGGTCAACTTATTTGAAAGCTCGCTGCGGCTGCTGCATCCGGTCATGCCATTCATCACGGAAGAAATCTGGCATGCGATGTATGCTGGCCGGCCGCCGTTGAAGTCGATTGCGCTGGCAAATTATCCCGAAGCGACCGAAAAGCAATTCGATCTCGATGCCGAAACGGAAATGGCGATCTTGCAAGACTTGATCGTCAGCATCCGCAACCTGCGCGCCGAGCTAAAAGTCGAAGTAAAACAAAAGACTCCGGTGTCTATCTATACAGAAGATAAGGCGGTGCGTAGCCTGATCGACCAGAATGGCGGCGCAGTTGAACGGCTCGCGAACGTCGAAGGAATCGAATTTGCCGCGCTGCCATTATCGAACCAGGCCAATGTCCGCAGCACGTCGCGCTTTGATGTGCGCCTGGTTTATGAAAAGAAAGTGGATGCCGCCGCCGAGCGCGAGCGCCTGAGCAAAGAACTGGAACGCATCGAAAGAGAAATCGGCAACGGGGAGCGTCAGTTGGGCAATGAGCAATTTTTGGCAAAAGCTCCGCCGAAGGTCGTGGAAGGCATTCGCGCACGCCTCGGGGAGTTGCAGATTTTGCGTGAAAAGACTCAAAATCAATTGAGCGGATTGAAATAGTTGCGATTACGAGTTTTATAAAAACGCCATGGAATGGAATAACCGGCGGCTCACCGCCATCATCGAAAACGCGCTGCAAGAAGACCGCGCTACACGCGATGCCACCAGCACGGCGTGCATTGACCCAAACCAGCGCGCCATCGCGACCATTCTTGCCAAGCAGGATTGCATTCTCGCAGGCGTTGGCTGCGTGGCTCGCATTCTTGATGTTTATGCCACACTCGATCCTTCGGTCCATGCGCATTATGAAGTGACCGTCCATGGGGAAGTTTTCGATGGCGTGCGCCTGAAAAAAGGCCAGCAAGTTGCCGTGATTCGCCATAACGCCCGCGTCATTCTTTCCTGTGAGCGAGTGATTTTGAATTTTCTCCAACGCATGAGCGGCACGGCCACGCTTACCCGCAAATTTGTGGACGCTGTTGCCGGAACAAAAGCCCGTATTCTTGATACAAGAAAGACTGCGCCAGGATTACGAGCAATTGACAAGTACGGCGTACGCTGCGGGGGCGGCCAAAACCACCGCCTCGATCTCTCTGACGGAATTTTGATTAAGAACAACCATATCGCCCTCGCGGGAGGGATCATCCCGGCGCTCGAACTCGCTCGGAAGAACCGCAAAGGCAAACAGCCTATCGAAATCGAAGTGCGCAACTTGAAAGAATTGCAGCAGGCGCTCGACCATAAAGCCGAAGCTATTCTGCTCGACAACATGTCTCCTGAAGACGTCAAAAAAGCTGTTGATATGCGCGCAAAGCTCGAGCGCCGCGTTCCCCTCGAATGTTCCGGCGGCATCAAGCTCGAAAACGTGCGGGCCTACGCCGAAACCGGTGTGGACTTTATTTCTGTGGGCGCATTGACGCACTCGGTCAACGCTGTGGACATGAGCCTGCGTGTACAACCCGCGTAGTTTTTTCAGTAAGCCGCGTAACAAATTACTGGCCGTTTCGGCACGTACTTATGTGTTTTTCAAGCCTTAGCCCAGCGCGGTAGAGTTGTACACTCGGAGGTCCGCCATGCTCTCCCGCTTTGTGGCATTGCTTCTATTTTCATTTCTTTTTCTTACCGCCTTCGCTGCAGACTCACAAAAACTTGGTACCACGAACATTGCTGTCACGATTGACGCTCTCACTGACCGCCATCCCATTAGCCAATATGTTTACGGTGGAGCTTATCCGGAAAATGTCTCGACCATCTCAGATAGCGGCCTGAGCATCGTCCGCTGGGGCGGAAACGCAACTTCGACTTACAACTGGAAGCTCTTCACCGACAATGCCGACAATGACTATTTCTTTGAAGACTTTGTCTACACGGAAATCGGTGATGGCGATTCGACCAAATATATTCAGGACGTGAAGGCCGCGGATAGCAATCCGATCACGACGATGGTCATGCTGCCGTGGGTAGCGCAGACCGCAGAGAACAACAATGGTCATTGGAGCTTCTCGGTCGCGAAGTACGGCCCGCAGTGTGCGACTGACCCCTATAATCCTGACGCGGGCGACGGCTTAAAGACCGATTGCACGACCGAACTCACTGCGAATCCGAACGATGCATATTTCCCACTGCTGGATCAGCCGGGCAACGGCGATCCTCCGAACAGCGTCTATCGCAATCAATGGGCAGCGGCTCTGGCCGCGGCGTTCGGCAATGCCCCGCACTTCTACAACATGGACAACGAAATCGATATTTGGGGTTCGACGCACTTCGATATTCATCCTCAACCGTCGGCCTATAACGAATTGCGCGACACGTACATCGGCGAAGCGACCGCATTGAAAGGCTGGGATCCGAAAGCAATTCGACTTGGCCCGGTCAGTTGCTGCTGGTGGTTTTATTGGAACGGAGCCAACAACAACGACAAAGGCGCGCACGCCGGGGACGATTTTTTGCCTTGGTGGCTCAACGAAGTTTATTGGCAGGACAAAGTAAACGGCACGCGCTCGGTGGATATTTTCGACATTCACGCCTATCCCGACGGCCCCGATACTTCGGGCTGGACGCACGCGCAATTGCAGGCTCTCGATCTGCGCATCTTCCGCGATTACTGGGACCCGACTTACATCAGTGAATCGGGTGACATCAATCAGCAATGGACGACGCAAATCCAACCCAACAAGACGATTCCATTTCGCATTCCGCGCATGCGTGCGATTGCCAACATGATCTATCCCAACACGCCGCTGAGTTTTACGGAATGGAATGCGTCATTCGCCGGCGAGTCCGATTTTTCAACGGCACTTGCGGACGCCGAAGCCTACGGCATCATGGGCCGCGAGCGCTTGTATCTGGCGTCGCGGTGGGTCGCGCCCGTGCCGACTAATTCCAACTATCTGGCGCTGAAGCTTTATCGCAACTACGACGGCAACCATCACCAATTCGCCACAGAATCGATTTCTGATACCAATAACGCCAATCCTGATCTTTTCAGCAGTTTCGCCGGGGCAAATTCCAACGGTACCGCGACGGTTATGGTGGTCAACAAAGACCCAGCCAACACCGCGCAAGTGCAATTCGCCTGGAATGGATACACGCCCAAGCAGGTCACGTCGTACACACTTAGTGCAACCAACCCCACGCAGATTGTGAAGTCGTCAACGCTATCATGGTCAGCGACCCAAAGTTTCGCACCTTATTCTGCAACGCTGCTGCTCGTCTCCGGCACAGGACAAGCCGGCAGTGCGCAGTGGGACCCAAACCCTGACACGGTGATGGTCGCAGCCGGCTCGACGGTCACCCTGCATCCGAAAATCACTGCGGGAAAAGGAAGCGTCACTTTGGGATCGCCGCAATCCGACAGCGGCGTTACAGTGACGGTCACGCAGGGGAGCCTGTCGGCTGGTAAAAACGGCGCTGTTATGGTGAAAGCGGGAAGCACTCCCGGTTTCTACCACTACTCGATCCCCGGCACGGACAACACTGGCGTTACGCAAAACGAAGGCGGATGGATCGTCGTCGGGAACCCTCCAGCGTCTTTGACCAAGACTGGCGACAAGCAACAAGGCGCGCCGGGGACGCAGTTGAACCTGTCCGTTGCGCTGAATCCCGGGCAATCCGGTGGAAGCGCCGCCGGAGGCACAATATTTTTCTCCACCAGCGCCGGATCTCTTTCGAGCCAGATCGTTACGACCGACTCAAACGGATACGCGCCAGTAGTACTGACTTTGCCGTCAAATCCGGGGACGGTTCATGTAACCGCAGAAGGGCAATATGGGCTGGGGCATCCGGTCGTGACATTCACCGAGACGGCGAACTAAAAGCGGAGCCGCGTGTTCCGTACTGCAAACCAACCACATTGTCATTCCGAGAAGCACAACGGCGAGCAATCTTCTTTACACGCACTTTGACCTGAGGCAGGTCCGGGTGGTCCGCGGTTGTTCTTTCTTCCCGCTTCCCTCATAATTTTTGCATCGCTACCAAGCAGACAATCCGGCGGCCGGCACAGGCAAGGACGGCTCTAATAAATCCCCGAACCGACGCGCGCCTGGGCAAAATCATCCGTCTGTTAACCGACAATGCGACCGTCGTTGTCAGCGGCACGAAACTCGCGGACGAAATTGGAACCACGCGCTCCGAAGTCTGGCGACTCGTGCAACAGTTGCGTGAGCTTGGAGTTGAAATTGCAGGCCACCCTGCTACCGGATATCAGCTCAAAGCCATTCCCGACCTGCTTCTACCTGATATGCTCGCGAATTCGTTGCAAGGCCCGATCTTCGGCAACAGCAAGACGATTCATCATTTCTATAAAATCGGCTCGACCAATACCGAAGCCATGGAATCCGCGAGTCAAGGCGCGCCCGAAGGCAGCGTATTTCTCGCCGAGCAGCAAACCGCTGGTCGTGGCCGCGGCGCGCACGACTGGCATTCCGCGCAATCGGTCGGGATTTATTGTTCGGTGATTCTGCGGCCTGCACTCCCTCCTGCGGATGTTCTGGTTCTTTCGTTAGCAGCAGGGCTGGCCGTGCAGGCGGCTGTTCACGAAGTGGACGACCGCGTCACCGCTGATTTGAAGTGGCCCAATGACCTATTAATAAACAACAAGAAATTCTGCGGCATTCTAACCGAGATGAATGCTGAAGTCATGCGAGTGCGTTACATTGTCGTCGGCATCGGTATCAATGTAAACCAGCAGAGTTTTCCCGGAGATCTGCGGGATACGGCCACGTCTTTGCGCATTGCCACAGGCACGGAATGGTCGCGGGTGGAACTGTGCCTAGCTTTGTTAAAATCGCTTGACCGCGAATATCGAGCGCTCACGCAAAATTCGAACGCGCATCAAGATATCTTGCAGCGCTTTGAAAAAAATTCGTCGTATGTGCGCGGACGAAGAGTTCGCATCGAAGAGAACGGTGAATTTGAAGGCATAACGGCAGGCTTGGACCCGCGCGGCTTCTTGCAGGTCCGGACCAAACAAGGCTTGCGAACAGTTTTAAGCGGGACCGTAAGAGCGATTTGAATGTCTTTTAGAGATTGATCTTGATAGTCGAAGCGTTCGGGAAAGGCACGACTTCAGTCGTGCCGCGCAACTGAGGTCGAAGCGTAAATTCATCATGCTTCTCGTCATAGATGTCGGCAACACCAACACGGTCCTTGGAGTTTTCGCGAAATCCGCGAATGCGGCGTCCGGTTCTAACTCATACGATCAGTCCATCGCTAACTGGCGTGTGTCCACCAATGCCACGCAGACGGTGGATGAGTATGGCGTCCTCTTCCGCAATCTTTTCTCCATGGACAACGTGAAAGCCGACGGCATTCACGGCATCGTGATTTCCTCTGTGGTCCCGCCGCTCGATTCCACGCTGCGCCAGGTTTGCGAAAAATATTTCCACACCAAGCCCCTCTTCATCGGCCCTGGAATTAAAACCGGCATGCCGGTGCTCTACGAGAATCCTGCGGAAGTCGGCGCGGATCGCATCGTCAATTCCGTCGCAGCCTTCGAGAAATATGGCGGCCCGTGCATCTCCGTGGATTTCGGCACCGCTACCACGTTCGATTGCGTCACCGCCAAAGGTGAATATCAGGGCGGCGTCATCTGCCCCGGCATCAGAATTTCTGCCGAGGCCTTGTTCGGTCGCACCGCCCGTTTGCAGCGTGTGGAGATCAAGAAGCCCGCGAAAGTGATTGGCACCAACACAGTCGCGAGCCTGCAATCCGGCCTCTACTACGGATATCTCGGCCTCGTAGACGGCATTCTCGAACTTCTGCTCGGCGAGATGGGAAAGGATTGCCGCGTGGTGGCCACCGGCGGCCTGGCTTCGCTGATTGGCACAGGCTCTAAATACATCAAGCACGTGGACGACGCGCTCACTCTCGAAGGCCTGCGCATCATCTGGGAGCGCAACTTAGCGGCGAAAACGCCGAAGCCCGCGCCTAAAGCCAGATCGCGCTAAGTGTCATCGGGCGAAAAATCTTGGAAAACTACTTCAATTACTTCACCGAAATCGAGGATCACTTTCTACGGCGGCGCGGCGGAGGCCTGCTGCTCTCCACGCTCGACTGGGCGCTGATTGAAACCTGGAAAGACGCGGGCATCCCGCTCGAAGCCGCGCTGCGCGGTATTGACGGGGCCTTCGACAAGTATGACGCGCGCCCTTCGAAAACGCGCAAGGTCAACAGCCTCGCCTATTGCGCGCAGGAAGTTCTCGCCGCCGCCGAAGAGATGAAAGAAGCTGTCGTGGGCGTCGCCAAAGAAGAGACAAAAAGCGACTCGGGACTTCGCGCCGAAGAGATCGCCGCATTCCTCCGCCGCAACGCCGATGAACTTGATGCAGCCAAGCTCCCGGAGAAGAGTGGAATCTCCGCCAACGTCGTCGCCAAAGAAGTGGCGGGCGTTTTGCGTGAGCACGCGGACAAAATCGAAAGCGCTAAATCAGTCAGCCGATTAGAAGACCTAGAGCGCCATCTCACGCTATTAGAAGAACGCCTGTTCGCGATTCTACTCGCAGCCTCGCCGGATGAGCAGGTGCTCGCCGCGCGCGCCGAAGCCGATCGCGAGCTTGCTCCCTACCGCCGCAAAGTTCCCGCGCAGCAAGTCGAGCAACTACAAAAACAATTTGTCCACAAGCGCCTGCTGGAGAAGTTCAACCTGCCGCGTCTGAGTTTGTTTTATATGTAAGTACAGGTTCGTCTGGGCGCGAAAGTTATGCACAGATGTTCCGCAAGGAACATTAGCACGATTTTCCGTGTGTTGTTTACGAAACAGTTTACGCGGCGGAAGCATTGATTCGATGGCAGTTAGCGGATTTGCGCCCCAGAGCCCTCAACTTTCGGATAGCTACGAAAGTGGACTTGACACAGCCATTTTCTTGCCTTCGCGCCTATCAAGCAGAGGCCAATGCTAATAGGCTGCGGGTGTGTGACGATCCTCATATTCGTGGGCGGCTATATCATAATTGCACTCGGCATAGCCATAAAGGCGATAATTATGCGGCGATGACCGCCCATCCCCCTCCCTACGATTGACCCTCCTCTCCACTTACCCTTAAGATTTTGCCAGTGGCTTCCGAGACCCGATCTGCCAAACAAATTGTTTCCCACTACCGCATCATCCGCAAAATCGGCGGCGGCATGGGCGTGGTCTATGAAGCCGAAGACCTCAAACTCGGCCGCCACGTCGCGCTGAAGTTTCTGCCCGACGAACTGGCGACTCTCCGACCGACGTTGCCTTGATTCAAGACCTAAAGAAGTAAACCGGAAGAAGTAATCCAGAAAAATTAGATCGAGACATTCGAGCCGCGCGAGCCCTCGACTTAATTCTTTGCCGGAACGAAGCGTCGGAAGAAAAGTTGAACCCAACGCCATCACGCTAGGGTATCTATAAGTCAATCATAATAAATAACTTACGGTTGCGCAAAATGTCCGGGCCCTCCGCCTCGCAGTTTGCCATTTCGCGTGGGCCATGTATACTTATCCCGCCTTCCCTCCCCCGAAGTGAATTTGCACGACGGTCAAAACCGGGCAAAATCGGGCATTTTGTTTTTCTCGTCTGCGAAGAAACATTCATGGTGCAATCCGCTCCAAACTATTCTGATCGCCGTCTCGATTCCTGGAAAGAGATCGCTTCTTTCTTTGGCCGCGACGAACGAACGGTTCGCCGTTGGGAGAAAGAAAACGATCTCCCGGTGCGACGTGTTCCCGGCGGAACGAAGGGACGCGTGTTTGCTTACGAAAGCGAACTTCGCCGCTGGCTCTCGACCCCTCAGGCTGAGCACCAGGTTGTGCCGTTGCAGCTCGTCCATGCTCAGGCCAACCAAGTCCCGGCCAATCAGGCGCAGCCCAACCAAGCGACGCTAACTTCTCCGGCACGATACAAACCAGCGCTCGCAATAGCGGTGTGCGCGGTCGTGGTCGCGGGACTCTTGTTCTACGCCGCGCACCACCATTTTGTCGTAAATGCTTCCGCCTCTGGCGCTCATCAGCGCGAGGCTGAAGACTTCTATTTGCAAGGGCGCTACTTCTGGAACAAACGCACGCCGGAAGACTTGACCAAGGCAGTCGATTTATTCACTCAAGCCATCGTGCGTGATCCATCGTACGCAAAGGCTTACGTTGGCCTTGCCGACTGCTACAACCTGCTGCGCGAATATTCGGCAATGCCTCCCGAGGAGGCCTATCCGCGGGCGCTGAGTGCGGCGAAAAAAGCCGTCGAGCTCGACGATACTTCCGCCGAGGCGCATGCCTCGCTCGCTTTCGTGACTTTCTACTGGTCGTGGGATGCGAACACCGCCGAGCGCGAATTCAAACGTGCCATCGCGTTGAATCCCGAGTACAGCACCGCCCATCATTGGTATGCCACGTTTCTGTTATCGCTTCACCGTCTTCCCGAAGCGGCGCTCGAGATAGAAGAAGCGCGCAAGCTCGATCCTTCTTCAAAAGCGGTAATCGCCGATCAGGGATTCATTCTCTACCACCTGGGAAAGACCGGGCAGGGCATCGCGCAATTGAAGGAGATGGAGAATTCAGACCCGGCGTTTCTTTCGCCACATGTTTACCTGACGGAAATTTATGATTTGGCCGGCGACTATCCCAATTTTTTGAAGGAATCCCAGCACGTTGCGGAATTGCGGCACGACTCCCAAGGACAGGAAATCGCACGCGCCGCCGAAACCGGCTACACTGCCGGGGGCGTGACCGCCATGTGGCAAGCCACGCTGGATGCGCAACTCAAGTTGCACGCCGAAGGCGCGCTGCCCTCATTTTCGCTGGCGGAAACCTACGCGCGCTTGGGAAAAAATCAGGACGCAATTGAATATCTGCATCAAGCCTACGACCAGCACGATGACCACTTTGTTTTCCTCGGAACAGATCCGGCACTCCTGGGGTTGCGCGGCGATCCAGCTTTTAATGACCTGCTGGCTCTCTCCCGCCAAACCCGCAGCGAATAAGTTACGCTTGCGTATGGGCGGACGCCTCGACTTGGCTCAGGGCAAGCTTTACCGCTGCGGAATTCCATCCATATCCAAGGTCGCGGGGTTATATTCTGCAATGTGCCTGCAAGGCCAAACCGCAAGACGCCGCGTCGCAAGAGTTTCCTCCGATCGTTTGTGCGATGGCCTGCCCTCGGCGTGGTGCTGGTTTGGTTGCTTGGGGCCTTAATGCTGCTGGCCCTTCGATGGATCGACCCGCCGACAACCGCGGTGCATATCGAGCGCCACTTTCAGGCTTGGATTCATCACGCGTCATATCA
Organism: Terriglobia bacterium; assembly: GCA_963702965.1. Lineage (GTDB taxonomy): Bacteria > Acidobacteriota > Terriglobia > Terriglobales > Acidobacteriaceae > JAJPHW01. The sequence goes on along the minus strand of OY969776.1, from coordinate 173,190 downwards.
CGAACGCTACAAATTTGTTCCGCTCAGCCAAATCTCGCCCGATCTCCAGCACGCGGTCGTCGCCGCGGAGGACGCACGCTTCTATCAGCACCATGGGTTCGATTGGCACCAGATGCAAATCGCTGCCCAAGACGATTTGGAAGGCGAACGCACGCGCGGCGCTTCCACCATTACACAGCAACTGGTAAAGAACCTGTTTTTCGGAACGGGCCGCTCTTTTCTTCGTAAAGGTGCAGAGGCGAGCCTCGTGCCGGTCGCCGAATTGGTCCTGGGCAAGCGGCGGATTCTGGAGATCTATCTCAATGTGGTCGAATGGGGCCCGGGAATTTATGGCACCGAGCCGGCTTGCCATTACTACTACGGGGTCTCGGCGCGGAATGTTGGCCGGGAGCAGGCCGCGCGGCTGGCGGCGATTTTGCCCGCGCCGCTCAAACGAAAGCCAGAGCGCATGAATACCTACAGCACGCTCATCCTCGAGCGAATGCGCCAAATGGGTTGGTAGGTGAGAGCCGCCCGCAGATGGAGTGGCTACATCTGCCTTTAGCGCTAAATTTTGCTTACGAATATTTCGTTTGACATATATTCCTATATAGGAATATATTTAAACCATGGCACGCGCTGCAACCACCACCGATGTTTTCAACGCAGTCGCCGAACCACGCCGCCGCGAGGTGATTGGTGTGCTCGCCGATGGCCGCGAATATGCAGTGAATGAAGTCGTCGTGCGCCTGCAGATGTCGCAGCCGGCTGTTTCCAAGCATCTGGGCGTGCTGCGCAAAGTCGGCGTGGTGTCGGTGATAAAACGCGGGCAGCATCGCATGTACAAGCTCAATGCCGCGGAGCTAAAGCCGGTTCACGATTGGGTGAAAACGTTCGAGCACTACTGGACGCATCAATTGAGCCAGATCAAAGAGCGGGCAGAACGCAAAGCTCTGGACCGGCTGGTTCCGAAAGATCCAATTTCACAGCCGACGTTTTCAAACGGCGGCAATAAGGAGGAGTGATGGCAACGAATATACAAGAGCAGACGGAAGTCGTTTCGACCTTCGAGATTATCAAGCACGAAGAAATCGCCGCGCCGATCGACATCGTGTTTGAGACGATTCTTGAGCAGATGGGGCCGTTGAACTCGACACCCGAAAAGCCGATGCCGATGAAGCTGGAGGCATGGCCCGGCGGCCGCTGGTTTCGTGATCTCGGCAATAACACGGGCCACTTCTGGGGCGTAGTGCAGGCCATCAAGCCGCCATCGCTGCTGGAGATCTGCGGCCCTCTCTTCATGTCGTCGGCGGCAACCAACAATATTCAGTATCGGCTCATCGAAGAGAACGGTGTCACGAAGCTGCGCTTTGTGCATCGAGCCATGGGCTGGATTGGCGAAAACGATCGCGGAGTGGAAGCCGGCTGGGCGGACCTGATTTCCCGGATTCGTGGGGCGGCCACGAAGCGCGGCCAGCGTTAATAGCTTTGAACCGCTTGAATCAGTAAGGAGGAATTATGTGTCCAGTATGTATCGCAACGGCGGCGACTTGGGTCGCTGCGGGCACGACTTCGACCGGTGGGATTTCCGCGCTAGTCGTTCATAAATTCCGTAAGTTTCGTAGTAAGAGAAACAAGAACCACGAACAAGGAGACAGCCATGACTCAGAACCAAAAAGCAGAAGCCAGGAAGAAAATCAAAACACCACCAATCGTTTCCGCGCAGGAGTGGGAAGCCGCGCAACAGCAACTACTCGTTAAAGAAAAAGAATTAACTCGCGCCCGCGATACAATGGCGGCCCAACGTCGCCGCATGCCGTGGATGGCAGTGCAGAAGCCGTACACATTTGAAGGGCCTGAGGGCAAGGTAACCCTAGTCGACTTATTTGCCGGACGTCCTCAGTTGATTTTGTATCGCGCCTTCTTCGAGCCCGGTGTCTTCGGATGGCCCGACCATGCCTGCCGCGGCTGTTCCTTAGGGGCTGATCAGGTCGCGCACCTCGCCCATCTCAATGCCCGCGACACCACACTCGTGTACGCGTCGCGTGCGCCGCAGGCGGATATCCATCGCTTGAAAGCGCGTATGGGTTGGCAGATGCCGTGGTACACCATCACGGATAGCTTCGATGTCGATTTCGGTGTGGATCAATGGCACGGCCATAACATCTTTTATCGCGACGGCGACAAAGTGTTCCGCACGTACTTCATTAACAATCGCGGCGACGAGGCGATGGGCAGCACCTGGAGCTATCTCGACATGACGCCGCTCGGGCGTCAGGAGACTTGGGAAGACTCACCCGAGGGCTACCCACAAGCCGCGCCGTATAAGTGGTGGAACTGGCATGACAACTACGACGCAGAGGCCGCTTCGCCTAACCCAAAGTGGGTGGACATCATCACGGACCCGGCAGGAGCCGCGCGAAGGCGCGAGCAGGAAGACGACGCGAGAGCAAGTTAGAGGTCGATGATGGGTGCCTCACCCTTGTCACGTTCTTTGTGACAGGGTGGGGATTTTGACTACCGCGGCGAGTTACGAGCCCTCATCCGACTGGCCAGCCACGCCACGACGGCGAGCATTCCGCACCAGCCGAGCACGCGCACCACGGCGGCAATCTTGGTGTCGTAGTTCAGGACTCCGAGGCTCGAGAAGATGGCGAAGAAGTCGTGCTCCACGAAAGCAGGGTCGCCCGTCGTCACCAGCGGCAGCACTTGCGCGCGGGCATCAGCCATGTAGGTTGCGGTGTAGAGCCAGTTCTCGAAAAAGAAAAACGCGCAGAAGGCAAAGCCCGCGGTCTCGCGCTGAGTGAAGAAATACGCGGCCAGAAGAAATGGGGCGAGCCATTGCAACAGAGTCCCACCCCAGAGTCCGAGCGTGGGCCCAAACCAGCCAAATAGATTGTGGCCGCCTTCGTGCACTACGAGGTTGGCGCTGTCAATGAAGAGAAAACCGCCGTCGGCGCGAAAAGCGTAGATGAGGAACCATCCGTAAAAAATCAGCCACGCCGTGAGCGCCGGACGTGAGACCGGCTTCCAGGGTTTGCTAATGCCGAGCCCGCCGATATCAAACTCGGGAATGCCCGGTTCGTCAATAAAAGCCTGTAGCCATTCCAGCATGGGTGGCTACGATTGTAAGCACGCCGTGGTTCGCAGGGCAGATTACGAACGTTTCCCGCTTCGATCACGTCCCATCTTGTTAGCCACCACCCTCCCTCTCCGGCATGGGAACCAGCAGCGAGGGATACGGAACAAACGCGTCGCGTCCCGCGTAGAAAAGACATGTGCGTAGCGAAGTTGTTTGTGGCGCTTTACTGGACATGGGTTGCCTCCGAGGTGCTGCTCCAGGTGGTGGCACACACCAGCCGGCGCAGCGGCGAGGTCAAAGACCGGGGCTCCCTGCTGCTGCTGTTGTCGGCAATCTTCGGATCGATTTGGTTGTCCTCGTGGTACCGGGATATGCACGGTCCAACGATGCTGGCGGGAGCAGCGGGGATTAGGATCGTGGCCCTTCTACTGCTTGTGGTTGGGCTTGCTATACGCTGGACGGCGATCTTCACTCTGGGAGAATCATTCAGTACCAACGTTGCGATTCACGCGACGCAAACTGTCCACAAGACAGGCCTATTCCGGTGGGTGCGGCACCCTTCCTATGCAGGAATGCTGCCGATCTTCGCGGCCATCGGGATGGCCCAGCGCAATTGGGTCAGCCTGGCGATCATGTTGGTCTTTCCCCCGGCCGCACTGCTCTATCGCATTCACGTTGAGGAGATGGCATTGACTGAAGCCTTCGGTAAGGATTACGTGGAGTATTCGAAGACGACGAAGCGCTTGATACCCGGGATCTACTAAAGCAGTATTGCGTGCGGGTATCCTGCTTTTCATTTAGTGTGCTTCATTCACTGTGCTTCGCGTCGTGTCATTTCGCGTCGTATCATAGAGAAGCAATGGCTTTCCCAATCAAAATTTGCGTGAAATGCGGAGAGGAATTCGAGCTCAAGCCGGGTAAGCCCGGTTTCGCGAATCGCTGTCCGGATTGCAGCGAAGAAGAATCGACAACCGAAGCGGCGAAAGGTGGGAACGAGGCGAATCGCGAGCTTAACGGCGCCCGCCGCGACGCCATGAAGAACTTGCTCTACCGCAAAGACAGCTAACATCGCACATGTGAGGACAGCCGCCCTCGGCTGTCCAGTCGAGCGAAGCTCGACAAGGGGTGTTCCTCAACGTGGTTAATGATGCACGTCGGTAAATACCGCTTCCTGCCAATCCGATGATGCGAAATACCAGCCGCTCGCGCCCGCTTCGTGATTATTTCCGCCCGAGCCATAACCCACAGTCGTGTCCCGCCAATAATCCATGCCGATTTGCAGCAGCGCGCCCTTCGAGATTCTTGCGCGCATATGAACGGTGCATCCCTCGAACTTGCCCGCCGGAATCTCCGCTCTCGGCGACCCGGCCCAGAAGTGCCAGACTTTGTCAGGCCTCGTGCCCACGCGCATGACGACCGCATCTTTCTCGGACTCCATCGGCATGGGTTCATGTTCATCAGTTCCAAACCACGGATGCCGCCGGTACAAGCCGCCTTTTATTTTTCCGAGGTCGTCATTCAACACGACGTCTTTCCCGTCCACGCGGCAGGTCAGCTTCGTCTTCGCAATCTGCACCGTCGCGGATTCGAATCCCGGCACTCGCGTGTCGGCGATCGCAATCCCCCACAGCATCGCGGAATCAAATCCCTCTGGCCTGCCCTGTGAATTTATGTAGCCGGACTTGAATTTGACTTCGGGAGGAAGGCGGAGATCGTGGGTCTGCGTAGCAGCGAGATGCGCAAAGAAAATCGCTATTAAGATTGCGGTCTTCCCTTGCGAGCCATGCTCGCGCGGGTATTGGAGTTTCCTGGCGCACCTGCACGACTTAAGTCGTGCCCTCCCCAAACCCACATTGGCGAAGAAAGTACTCACTTCTAAGCATCGTGGCATATTTATTGATTCGTTATCGGGCCATACAACGAAAATTCTTATTCTATGTTCCCGTTTCGGCACAGTTGTCACCACCCCACCCTCCCTCGTATAGTGTTCTCAATCCCAGAAGAGCAGAAGAAAAGAGACAATATGACCACTCAGAACTTCCAGAGCAACGAATTTTTCCAGGAGCTTGACGCGCGCGTCGCGAAATACGATCTTCTTTGCCATCCTTTCTATAAGGCCTGGTCGGAGGGCAAGCTCACGCGCGAAGACCTCTGCGAGTATTCGCAGGATTATTTCCACCACGTCGAAGCCTTCCCCGGCTACCTCGCAGCTTTTGCCTGCCGCCAGGAAGATGGCCCCGTCCGCCGCGCTGTTCTCGCTAACTTGGCCGAAGAAGAAGGTCACTCAGATCTTTGGCTTGATTTCGCCGAAGGCATGGGCGCCGGACGTGCGCCGCGCCAGCCCATCGCGGAAGTTTCGCAGCTCATCGCTCACTTCGATCGCGTCGCAACGGAAGCCGCGCCAGCCGAAGCTCTGGCCGCTTTCTACGCCTACGAATCGCAGGTGCCGCGCGTTGCCCAGGAAAAGGCCCGCGGTCTGAAAGAAATGTACGGCGCCGACGATAAGACCCGCGGCTACTTCACCCTGCACGCGACTGCTGACGTCTATCACTCGAATGTTTGGAAAAATCAGCTGGGCAAACAGGTAGAAATGAATCCCGAAGTAGCGGAGAACGCCCTCAACGCCGCCGAAGCCGCCGCAAAAGCTTTGTGGAACGCTCTCGACGGAATCGAAGCCCGACGCACGCAAGCGCTCGCAGCTTAATCTACCCGTAAAGGCTTGTCATCCTGGGCGTGTGACATCATTCGGTTCCCGAATGATGTCACACAGTCGAAGGACCTGTGGTTTCGCGCCGTTCCACTACGTCTTCGCGACCACGCCTCGCTCGTACGCGTGCTTCTTCTCCAGCTCTTCGAGCGCCGCCTGCGCGTCCACTTCAAACTTCGCCGATTGATTCATCAACGCCGGATTCGCGGTCGCCCAATCTTTCTCCAGCTTGATCAGGCCCTGAGCCGCCAGTTTTCCGGCTTCCTGCAACAAATGCTCGACCGTCGTCTGTACATACAACGCTTCCGTCGGATCGCCCACCCAAACCGGCCCGCCTACCAACTTCGTCTGCCAATAAACTTTGCGCGCAATCAGGCGCGCCATGTCTTCGTCCGTCGCTTTGCCAAACACCCAAGCGTTGCGCTTGAAGTCATAATGGCGACTCGAGAAATGCACCGGAACCAGTTTGCCCGACTTCACAAACTCGATCTGCCGCTTGTCCACATCTTTACGCAGCGCGTTGATCACTGGCGCTTCCGCATCTTTCGCTTCCAGAGACGGCATGACTTCGCGCAACGTCTCTGACAAATTCACCGCGACCGGTGCGTGCAAGCCCTCTGCGCTCTCCAGGCGAATGTCAGTATGCAGGACATGAAAATCCGCTCCCGACGTGGACTTATGAAACGGCCATTTCAATTCAAACGACAGCGGCAAGCCGCCGAGGCTGACATAAATTTTCTTTTCCGCCATGACTTCGATCTCCTAATAGATGTCTGAATTATTTTATAGCGCAGTGAGCAACATCCACGAAGGGACGGATACCTCCAGTTGAGCGGGCCTGACCCCAGTCCACGACGAATTGCCTCGCGCACGACAGTTACATCCCACGGTAACTTTCCAGAATATCGATATTCCCCTGATACTGACCTAGCACTGAGGAGCGCTGAACTGGCTCCTTCGTCACTGGAAAATGAACCGCGCTCGACTCCATTTCGCCTTGCTCGCCGTATGCCTTGCCGCCGCGCGACAACTTCGCGCTGGCGACGAGCTCGAATTCAACTCGCGCCACGTTCACCACTATGTGCGTCCCAGCCTGCCTGAGACAGCGCGTCGAATGAACCTGAAAGGTACGGTAAAGCTGGAAGTAGAAATCTCACCCGCCGGCAAAGTCACATCCATCAAACCGGTTGGCGGACATCCTTTGCTCATCAACTCCGCCATGTATGCCGTGAAAGCTTGGGAATTCGACGCCGCGCCGCAAGCCACAACAACTACGATTAGCGTTTCTTTCGAATAGAGTTCCCACTCTTGCCGTATATGACTCTGTATTTCGTCGGATCTTGAGCGTGGCGACCAAATCTATCCCACCTGTTTACCTTTTGACTTCCCCCAAACTTCCGCCGCTACGCGAAAAGTATTCGCATGCGCTTCTGCTGCCAGTGCCACCGGATCCGAATATCCTCCGCCCATCGTGACGACCAACGGTACGCCTCGCGCTCGCGCCGCGGCCATCACCATCCGGTCACGTTCTTTCAATCCTTCATGACTCAATTCCAAATGTCCTAACCGGTCAGACTTCAGCCCGTCGACGCCTGATTGATAAAACACAATGTCTGGCTCAAACTCCCACACTCGCGGCAAAATTTCCACGAGCGTTTTCAAATATTCGTCGTCGCTCACGCCAGATTCCAACTCAACATCTATCGTGCTCGTTTGTTTCCGCAACGGAAAATTGTTCTTACAATGGACGGACAGCGTCATCACATCCGGCTCACTCTGAAAAATCGCGGCCGTTCCGTCTCCTTGATGCACATCAAGATCAATCACTGCCGCTCGCCGTACCCGACCCTCGGCGCGCAATTTCGCGATCGCGATCGCAATATCATTGAACACGCAAAATCCAGAACCCTCCGCCACAAAAGCGTGATGAGTCCCTCCCGCCAGCGTTCCACCCCAACCATGCAACAAAGCCTCTTCGGCGGCTGCGAGCGTTCCTCCGACCGAAGCCAGCGTTCGCTTTACGAGCACCTCCGACCACGGAAACCCAATCTTTCGCATCGCCGCCGCCGGCAATTCGCCGCGCATGAACTGCCCGACATACTCCGGATCATGCACCCGTTCAATCGTTTCTGTCTCCGCCAACCGCGCCGCTTCAAAGCGAAAGATGCCTTCGCGCTTCAGCATCTCCCGAACCATGCGGTACTTTCCCATCGGGAACTTGTGTCCCTCGGGCAGCGCAATCACATGTTGATCTGTGTAAAACAACGTGTGCATGGTCGCTCCCAGACTACCTCACTTATGAATTGTCATTCTGAGGCGGCGAATTTGCTCGCTCGCGAGCAAATTCCAACGAAGAACCTATGCATTTCAAGTGATCCAACACTCGTATTAAGATAAGCGCTCATCATGCGCATCGACTGGGTACTACTCTCAACAGCCCTCGCCACCAGCCTGTTCGCCCAGCAAACCTTCACGGCCGATTCCCACACCACGGAAGGCCTTCGCGGCGTCAGCCTTCTCAAGCACGGCATTGCGTGGGCCAGCGGCACGCACGGAACGTATCTCCGCTCAGTCGACGGCGGCCATATGTGGTCCGCATCCCAGGTTCCCAACGCTGACACCCTCGATTTCCGCGATGTTCAAGCCTTCAGCGCAGACGCGGCATACCTTCTCGCTGCCGGGCCGGGCGATGCTTCCCGCATCTACAAAACCACCGACGCCGGCCAACACTGGACCCTCCAATTCACCAATTCCAATCCCAAAGGTTTTTTTGATTGCATGGCCTTCTGGGACGCCACACACGGCATTGCTGTCGGCGATCCCGTTCCCGATCCTCAAGGTCAACTGAAATTTGAATTGATTGCGACCGACGACGGCATGCACTGGAATCCATTGCCGTCGGCTCATCTTCCAGCAGCTCTAGTCAGCGAAGGCGCATTCGCCGCCAGCGGAACTTGCATTGCTACGCAAGGGAAGAACAACGTCTGGTTCGTCACCGGAGGCTCAGCCGCCCGAGTCTTTCATTCTTCTGATCGCGGCCAAACTTGGAGCGCCACCGAAACTCCCATCACTCACGGCACCGACTCCGCCGGAATTTTTTCCATCGCTTTTCGCGATTCGCGCCACGGCGTCATCGCCGGAGGCGATTACAAGCAGCCCACGCAGGGTTCCGCGAATCTCGCATTTACGAATGACGGCGGCCGCACCTGGCAGCTATCGCCCGTCGCTCCGCCGTTTTATATCTCCACCGTCGCCTTCACTGCAAAAAAAAGACTCCTCGCTGTGGGAACAGCCCATGCGGCCTACGCGGACTCTACCGCTGCCGCAAAATGGAACAATCTTTGGGATTTCAATTTGAACGCTCTCAGCGCTGACCCGCGTAGCAATGCCATTGCGGTCGGCCCAAAAGGCACCATCGTCGTTTTCACTGGACTGAAATAGGTCGGAATCATACAGGGGTATCCAGACGGCAGCTAATCGAAGCAAAATGCCCCGAAAGTCGTTAATACTCCCCACAATCGGCACGAAACCGAGTCGCTCTTCCCACTTTTAACTATCTTGGTTACAAACAAAAACGGCGGACCAAGTCCGCCGCCGTCATAGCCTAGTTTCCAGGTAATTCTACCGACCCGCGCCCTGCGCCATCGCTTTCTTGCCCATCATCTCTGCAATCTTGTCCAGCATGGTCGCCATGTTGCTCCCCGTATCCACATTCCCATCCACATAAGGATGTCGTCCGCCATCCGCATGGAGCACCAGCACACGCAAGCCTTGATGCGCCTTCTTGACCATATAAGGGAGGTGATGGCGGTCATCCCGCGTCATGGTTGCGCCAAGCACGACCAGATCATAATTCCCCTGTTTGAGCGCAGCTTGCACGGCTTTGCGCCCTTCCGCAGCCTGTACCTGATGTCCGGCTTTCTGCATCGCCTCAGCCTGCGCCTTCAAAACCTCCGCGTCACCCTCGCCATAAAGAATGTTCAACTTACCGGAATGTGCCATAAGTTCGTTTGCAGCCTTTCTGGTCTGCTGCCCGAACCTTAGCAACCCCCCGCCCCGAAGAGAACGTCACCGAAGAACTAGGCCGGAAAGGCACTTTCGGTTGTACAATTACGCCTTCCCCCGCTTTCCGGCGGAAAACGCATCATACAAAAGAGGTGAACCATGCGCCCGTTTGCCGTTATTTTGTTGCTTTTGTCCGCCACTCTCGCCATTGCCCAGCAGGAGCCCCTTACCGCGCCTTGTGACTTCGACGACGGCATGGAAATGTCCGTGCAATACCACACCGGCAAAGATGAGCCCAAGAACGGCAAAATATGGACCCCCGGCGGCGCTCCTATCGTCCTCTACACCCAGGTCCCGCTCATGCTCAATAACGTCGCCATCCCCATCGGAGCCTTTAACATGTACGTCATCCCCAACAAGAAAGATTGGACGCTCATCGTCAACAAAAACGTCAAGCCCGGCTCTGCCTATGACGAGTCGCAGGATCTCGTGCGCGCACCCATGGAAATCGGCGAAATTGGTGAATCCGAAACAGAAGTCCAGGTCGCTCTTTCTCATTCCAGCGCCAAAGTTTGCAGCATGCGCATCTACTACGGCAAAGTCGGCGCCTTCGTCGATTTTAACGAAAACAAGTAACTCACGCGGACACCACTGCCTCGCGTGTCCACGCGAGCGATGACCGGCAACCATCACGGAGCGGATGTGGGATGTCCAACTTCATCCAAATCACGCCTTTTATCCACGTCACTGACCTCGAAAAAGCCATCGCCTTCTTCACCGGCATCCTCGGATTCAAAGTTCCTTATCGCCTCGACGACTATGCTTACGTCCATCGTGAAACCGTCGGCGTCCGTCTTCTTCAACAGACCAACCCCCAAGAGGGAGCTCCTCCCGGCACCCGGCGCTTCGCCTATTACATCGACGTTCGCGACGTGGACGCCCTTTACGCTGAACTCAAGCCCAAGCTCGATACCCTGCCCGCTGGGGATGTTCATGGCCCTGAAGATAAACATTACGGCCAGCGTGAACTTCTCGTTCTCGCCCCTGACGGCAACTTGATCGCCTTTGGTCAGGCCATCAAGAAATAAGTGGATATTCAGTCGAAAATGACTCCCACTTGGCTCTCCTATACTCTCGGATTTCCCATGACCAAATTTCTTCGCCTGCTCTTGCTCGGAACTCTATGTCTCACGGGACTTGCCATCGCTCAAATCCCTCAACCCGCAACTCCAGACGTCCAACCCATCGTCACTTTTTATTCACCCCCGCCCGCGAACTATCAGAAATCAGTCGCGTATTCCTCCCAACGCTATTAACATTTCTTCGTTAACACGGCTTACGGGCTCTTGATTTTTCTTCTCATCCTCGCCTTGCGCCTCGGACCCAAATATCGCAACTGGGCGCAAAGTATTTCGCAGCGCCGCTTTGTGCAAGCGCTCATCTTCGCGCCGCTCATGCTACTTACCGTGGCCATCCTCAGCCTTCCGACAGACGGCTGGGACCACTCGCTCGAATCTCGTTTCGGCCTCTCCGTTCAATCCTGGCCTGCTTGGTTTTCCGACTGGCTCACCGAGCAAATCCTCACCCTCATCGTCGGAACGCTCATCATCTGGATCCTCTATGCCATCATCTGTCGCAGCGCCCGCCGCTGGTGGCTCTATTTCTGGATGGCCTGCATTCCCATCCTTCTCGCGCTTTTCTTTATTCAGCCGCTCGTTGTTGATCCGCTTTTCTACACTTTCACCCCGCTCGAGCAGCACAACCCGCAACTGCTCGCGCAGATGCAGGATGTCATTCATCACGCTGGCGTGGACATTCCTTCGCAGCGCATTTTCGAAGTTAACGCCAGCTCCAAAACCACTTCCATCAACGCCTACGTCACCGGATTTGGTGCCTCCAAACGCGCCGTCGTCTACGACACGACCATCTCTCAACTCACGCCACCCGAAGTTCTCTTCGTCTTCGGCCACGAAATGGGACACTACGTTCTCTTCCATATCCCCAAGGAAATGGCCATCTATCTCACGCTGCTTCTTGTTCTGATTTATCTCGGCTATTGCCTCGCCCACTGGATGCTCGCCCGCTGGGGTGATCGCTGGGAAATCCGCAGCCTCGAGGATTGGGCTTCGCTGCCGTTGTTATTCTTTATTCTGACTGCACTGGCTTTTCTTTCGACACCAGCCTTCAACGCCATCAGCCGCCACTTCGAGCACGAAGCGGATCGCTACGGCGTCGAAGTCATTCACGGTATCGTGCCTAACGCGCAGCAAGCTGCCGCGCGCGGCTTTGAACGAAGCGGTGAACTCGACCTCGCCGATCCCAATCCCAGCGCCTTCATGAAATTCTGGATGTTCGACCACCCCACTCGCCCCGAGCGCATCCATTTCGTCGCCAATTACGATCCCTGGTCTAAAGGCGAATCACCAAGGTATGTACATTAATTAAAAGGAGAACATTTGCCCAGCAGGCTTGGGTGGAAGGCCTTCCAGCGCGTCGTTGTTCCGATGCGTCCTCGGTGTCGAGTTGGACGCACGTCCGAATCCACTTTCGCCTACCCTCTCCAAATTGACTTTGCTTTCCGCGCGCCCTAGCATCGTTATTCATGTCCGTTAATGACCAAACCATCTCGCACTACCGCATCCTCGAGAAGCTCGGCGGTGGCGGCATGGGAGTGGTCTTCAAAGCCGAAGATCTTCGCCTCAATCGCTTCGTTGCCCTGAAATTCCTGCCCGACGATGTCGCGCAAAACCCCCAGGCCCTCGGCCGCTTCCAGCGGGAAGCCAAAGCCGCCTCAGCCCTCAACCATCCCAACATCTGCACCATCTACGAGATCGACGACCATCGGCTTGACGAAAAAACGTCCCAGGCCTTCATCGCCATGGAATTTCTCGATGGCGTCACTCTCAAGCACAAAATCTCAGGCCATCCGCTGGACCTCGAAACAGTTCTCTCCTTGGCCATCGAAATCGCCGACGCCCTCGACGCCGCCCACTCCCAGGGCATTGTTCATCGCGACATCAAGCCGGCCAATATCTTCGTCACCAAACGCGATCACGCCAAAGTCCTCGACTTCGGTCTGGCTAAAGTTACCGCTCCCGCAATCTCCTCGAGCCAGATTGCGGATGCCAACACTCGCACTTTCGATGAACAACATCTCACCAGTCCCGGTTCCACGCTCGGCACCGTCGCCTACATGTCGCCGGAACAAGCCCGAGGCAAAGACCTCGACGCCCGCACCGACCTTTTCTCTTTCGGCGCCGTGCTCTACGAAATGGCCACCGGCACTCTGCCTTTTCGCGGAGACACCTCCGCCATCATCTTCAAAGCCATACTCGACGCCGCGCCCACGCCCGCCGTCCGCCTCAATCCCGACCTTCCATCGGAACTCGAACGCATCATCAACAAAGCTCTGGAAAAAGATCGCGCCCTTCGCTACCAAAGTGCTGCGGAAATCCGAGCCGATCTTCAGCGACTCAAGCGTGACACCGAAAGCCACAGCGGAATTTCCAATTCCGGCCTAAAGCTCGAAGACTTGGGCAAGACCGCGCCAGCACCTCGAAAAAAACTCTCGGCGTATGCTCTTTCCGCAATTGTATCCATCGTCCTTTCGGTCGCCGGATACTTCCTTTTTCGCCCCGAAGACGTGCCCTTCCAGAATTTCACCATGACCCAGATCACCGACACGGGCAAAGTCGTGGATGCAGCGATCTCGCCCGATGGCAAATTCATTTTGAGCGTTCAGGAAGAAAACGGCGAACGAAGTATGTGGCTGCGTAACATCAATAATGGCAGCGACACACAGGTTCTCCCGCCAGCTCCTGCCACATACCTCGGCCTTGGCTTTTCATCCGATGGCAACTATGTCTATTTTCTCAAGGAAGTTGCCAGCGCCCAGCGCAACCTGTATCGCATTCCTGTGCTCGGCGGTAATTTACAAGCGGTCGCGACCGATGTCGATTCCAATCCCATGTTCTTTGCCGATGGACGCATCGCCTACATTCGAGCCAATGACCCCCAAGTCGGCTTCTACGAACTGCTGATTGCTAATCCCGACGGCAGCAATGAAACCGTGGCGGAAACCCACAAGATTGAAAATGGCATTGAAGACTTCCCCCGCTTCGCCGATCTATCCGGCGACGGCAAAACCTTCGCCTTCAGCTCCGGTCTTTATGCAAAGCAGGCCGGCGCTATTACCACCTTCGACCTGCACACCAAAAAAGAGGGTTTGCTAACCGTACTCGACGGCCTCACCTACGAAGTCCGCTGGTATTCGCCCCGGCAATTGTTGGTCGCTTATCGAGAAAAACTTTCCAGCTCTCAACGCCATCAGATCGGCGTATTCTCTCTGACCAGCGGTAAATTTCAGCCCATTACCCGTGACACCAATGGATATGTTTCGCTGACTCTCTCCGCCGATAAAAAAACCGCCGCCACCGTTCAAGTGAAAACGACGCAGTCGCTCGATTTCGTTGATGCTGCCGCCCCGAACCCAAAGTCTCCGCTTGCTCCTTTGCCACACGTCAGCTCTTTCGATTGGGAATCCGACGGTTCTCTTGTCATTTCCGACGGCACCCGCGTCCTGCACATGCTTCCCGACGGAACCAGCCAAGCTGTTCTCGTCAACGACCAAAACGCTGCCATTATGGATGTATCAGCTTGCGGCGCTGACTACCTGCTCGTAAACTGGGCCTTCCACGCCGGAACCGATGGCACCACTATTTGGCGCATGAATAAGGACGGTTCCAACCCCAAACAACTCACGCCTGGCCCCCACGACGCTTACGCTGCCTGCACCCCTGACGGCAAGAGTGTTTATTATGTCGAAAATCTCACCAACTTGATGCGCGTTCCCGCCGACGGCGGAACGCCCGCCGCCGTCCCCGAAGCCAAGGTGAAAGATGCCTTCCAAGTTCTGGGCAGACCCGAGTTTTCCCGGGACGGCAGCAGGATGGTCCTCTTCCTCGACTGCCTGGATTCAACGCATCAACGGACCTACGAAAAGCTCGTCGTCCTAGACATTCCCTTCACGCCCGTATCTAAAACCCGTTTGATCGACCCCATTCCAAATGCCACTGCCGCCTTCTTCGTGGGAGCACGCGTCGCCCCTGACAACAAGTCCCTCGCCTATACCTTCCGCGACCACGGCTTGGAAAAAATCTGGCTGCAACCCCTCGATGGCTCTGCCGGCCACGCCCTTCCCGGAGTTTCTTTCGGCCGCATCAACGATTTCCGTTGGTCGCCCGATGGCAAAACCCTCGCCGTCGCCCACGAACAATATACCTCTGACGTCGTCCTCCTCCGCGACTCGGCCAAATAACTTCCCGTTCTCGTTCCGGAATGTCCGCTTTGACCAACATGGCGAGCAACCTCGCGCGGCTCTTCTCGACGCAATTACGCTGTCGCGCTGGGCGTAAAGACGAAGGATCCGTTTTATCTATAGACGCAGGCAATCCGCTAGGGTCTAAACGCGAAGACTATGCCTTGCCCGCCCAATCCGCCCGCAGCCGTTGTCGAATACAAATTACCCTGCGCGTCCGCGCTCATCCCGTAATAAGGATTCGCCCCGTCCGGCGTCCCGCTGAAACGATGCAACACCGTCTCCGACCAGCCGCTCCGTCCCGACGACAGCTCAAACACCGTTCCGCAATCGCATCCGCCATTGCCACCCGCCGACGTCGTCCCGTATAAATTTCCCGCCTTGTCGAATACCAGCGTGCTCGTCGGTGAATTTCCATCATTCCCCGACAGAAAGCTATAAAGCACGCTCTCTTGTCCCAGCGCGTTCAATAGCCACACCGCGCCCAATCCATTCGCTCCACCGTAATACGTCGTCCCGTATACATCACCCTTCCCATCCGTCACCAAACCGCCATAAGGAAACCCAGCATCCGGCGTGCCTTTGAATGCATAGAGCGTCGTCAATTTCCCCGACTGTGCAACCCTGAACACCGTTCCTTCCCCAAATTGGCCGCCCAACTCCGTCACGCCATAAAGATTTCCCTTGCCATCAATAGCCAGAGAACCCAGCGATCCCGTCGAGCCGTCATCGCCGCCCGTGAATGCGTGGATCACCTTTTCCGTCCAGCCGCCGCCTTGCGCGGGCGACACTTCATACACCGTTCCCGCCGAATACGCTCCGCCATCCGGAGTGGTCCCGTACAGATTACCCGCCTTATCGAAAACCAAGCCGCCGCCCGGCCCGAAGCCATCGTTTCCGCCGGCGAAGTTATAGAGGACGCTCTGCGTCCAATCACTTCCCGTTGGTGTCAGCTTGTAAACCACGCCGCATCCATCCCCGCTGCACGCTCCGCCTGAGCCGCCGGCCACGGTTGTGCCGTAAAGATTTCCCGCTGCGTCGAAAATCACCCCACCATACGGATTTTTTCCATCCCCCAAGCCCGTAAAACTATAGAGCGTCACTTCCTGAAATTTCGTGCCCGAGCGTTTGAGTTCAAACACTGCGCCATATCCGAAATCCCCGCCCACCACCGCCGTTCCGTAAGCGTTGCCCGCGCCATCGAACACCAAACTCGTCGCCGGATTCCCGCCATCATTGCCGCCGGTAAAGTTGTAAAGAATTCTGCCGCCGCTCGCCGCCAAACTTTGTCCAGCCAGCGTCGCGATCGCTACCCACATATATAAGAAGAATCGAACTTTCATCGCCGCCCCCTTGGAACTACATGATTTGCCGCACTATACCACCGTATTTCGCTTAAATTGTCACTTGCCTGCATCCTTAAAATCCTCAAACTCAATCATCGCCCATCCCCGAACTCGCATCTAATTCCGCTGACCCTTTCTGGCCAAATCTCACGGGTACAGGAGTACGAAATGAAAACTCTCTTAGCTCTTACCTTTGCAGTTGCACTGGTTTGCACAACCGGAACCCTCTTCGCTCAAGACAACATGGGCAACATGAGCCAGGGCAATGCCGCAGCCACCCCCACCAAGGGCCACCACATCGTTGGCAAAATCAGCGATGACGGCAAAACCTTTACCTCCGACAAAGACGGCAAGAGCTGGACCATCGACAACCCCGACGCCGTCAAAGGCCACGAAGGCCATCACGTCGTTCTGCATGCCATGCTTGACGCCGATAAAGGCTCGCTCCACGTGAACTCACTCAAGATGGCCAAGGACAACATGAAAAAAGACAGCAGCATGTAAATCGCGCGGCAAATTACCACTCGTCATCCCGGAGCCCCACGTTTTCTTGAGCGGGGGGCCCGGGATTTTGTTTTCACGCAACAAGCACCCTTGTCATTCCGAGCGCCGCCATTCGCGGAGTCCGACTCCGCGCAGGCCAGCGACTATAGCACTGTTTGGCCGATTCCAACAGTGTGCAACGCCTTGCACACCATCCTGATGAATCAAGCCGCTCGTAGCTGCGAAGCGGCGAGAATGCGCGTGGGAATCTGCTTTGCGTGATTTAATACAAATCCGCGTGATTTAATAGAAATCAATGCCAAAGCCCACCTTCCATCCCGTCATTCTCGCTGGCGGCCGCGGCACCCGCTTCTGGCCGCTGAGCCGCATGAAGCGCGCAAAGCAATTGCTCGCCCTCGACGGCAAGCACACGATGATTCAGCAGACCATCGCTCGTCTGTTGCCGTTGGCCCCGGCCAAAAATTTCATGGTCATTACCAACGAACATCTGCATGCGGAAATCGTTCGGCAGGTCCCCAAGCTCGATAAAAAGAAAATCTTCGCTGAACCTGCCGCGCGCAACACTGCTCCAGCCATCGGCCTCGCAGCATTCTTGCTTGAGCGCAGCCACCCCAACGCCGTCCTTGGTTTATTTCCTTCGGATCACGTGATTGCTGATGCCGAACGCTATCGCGCAGCCATTCGCCAGGGCATCGCCATAGCTGCCGCTGGCGAAAATATCGTCGTTCTAGGCATTCAACCTAACCGCGCGGAAACTGGCTATGGCTACATTGAGGTCGAGCCTGGAAGTCAACAGGACGGAACGTTTTCCGTTCGCCGCTTCACCGAAAAACCTGATGCCGAACGCGCCGCATCCTTTATTTTGGCGGGCAATTATTTTTGGAACAGCGGCATGTTCCTATGGAGCACGCAAACGCTGGCTAATGCGCTTCGCGAACATCTGCCCAATACCGCAGCAATCTTGGAGAAAATCGCCGCCAGCTTCGGGACAAAAAAATTTGCAGCGACCTTCAAGAAGCTTTATCCCAAGTGCGAGAACATCAGCGTGGACTACGCCATTCTCGAGCCTCGTTCTGCAAAGGGCATCGGCAAATCAAATCTGTATTGCCTGCCGGTCAATTTTGGCTGGAACGATCTCGGTTCCTGGACGGCGCTGCACGAACATCACGCGGCTAAAACGCGCCATGAAAACGACAATGTGATTTCGAGCGTCGCCACTTTCACACTGAATGCTCGAGGCAACTACATTCACGCGCCTGACAAATTCGTTGCCGCGGTTGGAGTAAACGATCTGGTCGTCGTCGAAACTGGAGACGCCTTGCTTATCACCACGCGTGCTCATGCGCAAGACGTAGGAAAAATTGTGAAGTATCTCGACGAGAAAAAACTGCACAAGCTTGTGTAACCAATTTCATCATGGCCCAACCCATAAAATTCGGCACCGATGGATGGCGAGCCATCATCGCCGACGACTTCACTTTTGATAACGTGCGCCGGGTGACCGCCGCCATTGCTAGCTATGTGAACAAACACGAAATCCCCGCGCACGGCGTCATCGTCGGCTACGACACGCGTTTCGCTTCCGGTCGCGCCGCTCGCATCGCCGCGGAAGTCCTCGCCTCAAACGGCATTCCCGTGAAGCTCTCGAACGATTCGACGCCCACACCAGCAATTTCCTATGCGGTCAAGAGCCAAGGCGCAGCGGGCGGAGTCGTCATCACTTCCAGCCATAATCCCTGGAACTGGAACGGCGTAAAGTTCAAAGGCAAATTCGGTGGATCAGCGACTCCCGCCATCATGAAAGCCATTGAAACCGAACTCAAAGATGATCCGCTTGCAAAATCGTCCGCGAAGGCTGCACCCATCGAAGAAGTAGACCTAAAGCAGGCATACATCAAAGCCGTTTGCAGCTTTGCCGACCTCAACCTCATCGCCAAGGCCAATTTCAAGTTCGCCATTGATTGCATGTATGGCGCAGGCCGCGGCGTGCTTACACAGATTTTCCGCGAACACAACGTCCAGCACGTCGCCATTCGACAGGAACTCAACCCCTTATTCCCCGGCATCAATCCCGAACCGATCCAACCGCACATCGCGCTATTGCAAGAAACTGTCGTCAAAGAAAAATGCCAGGCGGGCTTTGCCACCGATGGTGACGCTGACCGTATTGGGGCGGTCGCGGAAGACGGCGCCTTCGTGGATTCGCACAAAATTATTTCGATTCTGTTGCGCTGGGCTGTCGAGCGCAAGAATTGGCCGGGCGACGTCGTCCGCGCCTTTAACACCACCGGCATGATCGATCGCATCGCAGCCAAGAATGGCCGCAAGCTGATCGAATGTCCCATTGGATTCAAATACATCGCCGACCTCATGCTGGAACACGAAATCGTGATCGGCGGAGAAGAATCTGGTGGCGTCGGGTATGGACGCTTTCTGCCAGAGCGCGACGGCATTCTGAATTCACTTCTTCTCGCCAACGTCATGGCGGAAGAGAAAAAACCCTTAGGCCAACTCGTCGCCGATTTACAGCGCGAATTCGGCTCGCACTATTATGGTCGCAGCGATCTTCATATCTCCGACGATATCAAGCAGAACGCCATTCACCGCGCCGCCGCGGAATCCACCAAGCAGCTCGGCAAATATTCTGTAAAGCGAAAAGCAACTCTTGATGGAATTAAGTTCTACCTTGACGCGCCGCAACCGAATAATGGCGCCGACCCCTGGGTTCTTTTCCGCGCCTCCGGCACCGAACCACTTTTGCGTATCTATGTCGAAGCGGCCTCGCCTGAATTAGTCAGCGAGATTCTGGCCAGCGCAGAAGAATTCGTGAAGCATTAACCGCTAAGTGGGCCATCCGCCCTCGGCTGACCAGTCAAGGGTGCAACCCGATCCCTATATCTCTTTCCCCATCCTCACAATCGGCAACTCCTCGCCATCCCCCAGCGGCACCACCAACTTCTCTAACTCCACATACCCCTTCGCGCGGTAAAACTCGACTCCGGTCAGCGTCGCTCCCATTTCCAATCGCCGGAATCCTGCCGCAATCGCCGCTTTCTCGCATGCCTCCAGAATCATTCCGCCAACCCCCTGCCTCACCCATTCTGGATGCACAAAGAATGCGCGAATCTTCGCGGCGTCCTTCTTCGGATCAATCGTCGAATCCTCCCGCCCCACCCAAACATCTCCGCCGTACAAAGTTTTACGCTTGCTCCACCCTCCGCAGCCCACAATCAGGTGCTCCGATTCCACGGCAAAATACGTTCCGTCTTCAATCAGTTGGCTATCCACGCCGTAGACTTTCTCCAGAGCTAATTCCAGCTGGCGCGGCGTGTAATCGCCCGCCTGCAGGCCGCGTACGCTCTTTTCAATCAACGTCCGCAGCACTGGCACATCGCCGCCAACTGCTTTCCGCAGTGTGAGTTGCGAATTCATGATGCGCGAAATCTCGCAACCAATTCCGTCATAATGTCGCCTTCGCCCGCCGCATGGGTCATAATAAAAGCTGACCATGGGAACCACCCCCACTCCCGCGGATTCGCCGGACGCAGCCCGCTATAACCGCATTCAACGCTGGTTGGGCATCCTGGACTTTGTCCTCGGCCTCGTCCTACTCGTCGTCTTGCTCGCCACGGGATGGACCGGTACCCTACGCGATTTCTCTTATCGAGCTGCCTTTCAGAACTATTCTCTGGCAGTTTTTCTCTACCTCGTTATTCTGCTGGCCATCAGCAAAGTCCTCAACTTCGGCCTCGACTACTACGGCTTCCGACTCGACCATAAATATCAACTTTCCAACCAGAAATTTCGCTCCTGGCTGATGGACGAATTGAAGGGTTTTGTCGTCGGCGTTCTACTCGGGGGTGTCGCCATCGAACTGCTCTACTTCATCCTGCGTCTGTACCCTGAGCATTGGTGGCTTATCGCCTGGGCGGCCTTCATGGGATTATTTGTCCTTATGGCTCAACTCGCGCCTGTCATCCTGTTTCCCATCTTCTACAAATTCGAACCACTCGACGACGACGAACTCAAACGCCGCCTCATCGTCCTCGGCGAGCGCGCTGGAGCCCACGTCCGCGGAGTCTATCGCTGGCGCCTCTCCGAGAAGACCAAAAAAGCCAACGCCGCTCTGACCGGACTAGGCCGCACGCGCCGTATCATCCTCGCCGACACTCTGCTGGACAATTATTCGCCCGACGAAATTGAAGCCGTCCTCGCCCACGAACTCGGCCACCATGTGCACAAACACATCCTTAAAAGCATCGGCATGCAGGCCCTCACTTCCTTTATCGGATTCTGGGCTGCCAATTTCGTCCTGCACTACGCCGTGGACCGCCTCCACCTATTCGAAACCTTGTCGGACTTCGCCAACTTGCCTTTATTGGCGCTGGTTTTCACCGTTCTCGGCTTTTTGCTCCTGCCCGCTCTCAACGCGTACTCGCGCTACAACGAGCGCCAGGCGGACCGTTATGCCTTCGAGTCCATCGCCAGCGTGGAACCATTTATTTCTTCGATGAACAAGCTCGCCGGCCAAAATCTCGCCGAGCGCACACCCTCGCGCCTCGTCGAAATTCTCTTCCACTCTCATCCCGCCATTTCCCGTCGCGTAGAAGCTGCGTTGGCCTGGGAACGAAAGCCCGCGTAGCGCGGACATTTATGTCCACCAGCCTTCGCGCCGCAGGCACAATTTCACTTGCCTCGCAGTATCTTCTTCACCCTCTCCACATCCTCTTCGGTATCCACCCCCACCGTGTCAAACGGCGTCTCGCCCACATGAATCGCGATTCCATTCTCCAGGAACCGCAACTGTTCTAGGCGCTCGCTTCGCTCCAGTGCTGATTCCGGCCATGCGCAGAACTTTTCCAGTGCACTTTTACGGTAGCCATAAAAGCCCAGATGCTTCATATATTGCGGCGTCGATCCATCCCGATCATGGGGAATCGTCGCCCGCGAAAAATACAACGCCTTTCCCGAAAGATCCGTCACCACTTTAACCGCGCTCGGATTATTCACATCCTCCGAGCCTGCCGCCGTCATCAGCGTGCCCACTTGCACGCCCGGTTTGCTCATCACTTCGAGTAAAGCCGCAATATGCTCCGTGCGCGTAAGTGGTTCATCGCCTTGGATATTCAAATAGACATCGGCCTCAACCTGCTGCGCAATTTCGTACACTCGCTCTGTCCCGCTGCGGTGAGCAGAAGATGTTATTTGCGCGTGGAATCCCTGCGCCCTACAGACCTGCATGATTTCGTCGGAATCTGTGGCGACAATAACATCCGCGAGCCCGGACGCCGCTCGCACGGCTCCGTACACCCGCGAGATCAGCATCTCGCCCGCAATCTTACGCAACATTTTTCGCGGCAGGCGCGTCGAAGCTAACCGCGCCGGAATCACAGCAATTGCTTTCATTCGTCTAGTTTAAATGCGATTAACATTGTCATTCCGAATTACCCCGGTTGCGGGAGCCTATTCTCACCCCACCCGCACCGGCGGCGCGTCATCCCGCAACGCCATCACCAGGGCCACAACCCATCCAATCAAACTCCAGCCGAGAAAGAAGTTGATGAGAAAAATCGTCAGCGTATTCCGTTTGCTTTTGGCCAGGGCAATGATGAACGGCACAAAGTACATCACAAAGCCAAAACCGAAAAGGGGCAGAAAGAACAGGCCGAGGAGTTCCATAGTCATCCCTCCAGGCAGCCAGATTAAATGAATTTCTGACGATTTGCAGCAGACTCGGCAAGACTCCCATGGAGAACAAGCCCGCTCAATCTGCCCTGCTGGCGTCTGATAAAATACCAGTTTGTCCACGCCGTGGCGGCGTAGCTCAGGTGGCTAGAGCGACGGTCTCATAATCCGTAGGTCCGTGGTTCGAGTCCACGCGCCGCCACCAGTTCCAACCTGCACATCTTCCCGGCCGGCACGTCCCGCGTCCCGTCTCGCCTTAAATTATATCGTATTACGATACAACGAAAACTCTGCGCGACAAATCTATATGTGTGGCACATCAACCGTATATCGCAAGCAGAGCCTTGTGCCTCCCAGGAGGAATCACATGAAGCATCGGTACCACCACCCCCACGTCGCCATCGCCTTGTCAGCCTTCGCGCTGATTTGCGCCGCCAGCCTGCTATTGAGCCAGAGAGTCAGCGCCGCCACCGACGGCACCATTACGGGTACCGTTAAGCTCGACGGCACCCCGCCCCACATGCGCGGCATTGATATGTCAAAAGACGATTACTGCTCGAAATATCACGCCAACGACCCCGCTCACATGGAGACCGTCGTCGTCGGCAAAAACGCCGGGCTCGAGAACGTTGTCCTCTATATTTCGGAGGGCCTCACGGGCAACGAACTCGGCGCCAAGCCCTCGAGCGTCCCCGTCTTCGACCAGAAAGGTTGCATGTACACACCCCACGTTCTTGCCATGGACGCCGGCCAAAAATTTGAAGTCATTACCAGCGACAAAACCGCGCACAACATCCATCCCGAGCCGAATCCTCTTGGCGGCAACAACGCGTGGAATCGCTCCCAGCCTCCCGGCGCGCCCCCCATCTTCACCAATTGGGCCGCCGAGGAAGTGCCCATTCCCGTCAAGTGCAACATCCATCCCTGGATGCATGGTTATTTCGTCGTTGTGAAAGGACCTTATGCCACAACTGATGACGGCGGCTCTTACACCATTGAAAATGTGCCGCCCGGCAACTACACCGTAACCGCCTGGCAGGAAACCTATGGTAAGCAAACCCAGAAAGTCACCGTCGCGGCCGGCAAACCCGCGACCGCTGACTTCACCTACAAGGCCAAAGGATGATCAATCATAGGGAGAACTCGTCTTCGTTCGAAAATATGTCGGAAGCGCTGCGGTCTTGAGTAGATAAAGAGGGAGGGTGGCTTCCTCACCCTCTCGCCTTCTCTACCGCTCTCAGCACTGCTTTCGCTTTGTTCATGCACTCTTGAAATTCGCTCTCGGCATTGGAATCGGCAACAATCCCCGCGCCCGCCTGCAAGTATGCTTTCTTGCCTTGCATCAGCATCGTCCGAATCGCGATGCACGAATCCAGGTTTCCCGCGAAGTCGGCATAAAGCACCGAGCCGCCATAGACGGCCCGCCGCGTAGGTTCCAATTCTTCGATAATCTGCATAGCCCGCACTTTTGGTGCGCCGGTTAGCGTGCCCGCGGGAAAACACGCCGCGAACGCATCCAGCGCGCTCAAATCCGCACGCAACTTGCCTTCCAGCGCAGAAGCGATGTGCATCACGTGCGAGTAGCGCTCGACATACATCAATTCGCGCACTTTCACCGAACCATATTCGCTCACTCGTCCCAGATCGTTGCGTCCCAAATCCACCAGCATCACATGCTCGGCACGTTCTTTCTCATCGCTCAGCATTTTCTTTTCCTGCCGCAGATCTTCTGCCTCGTCGCGTCCCCGTGGGTGCGTCCCCGCAATCGGCCTGTACTCAAGCTTTTTACCGGTCACCCGCACCAGCATCTCCGGCGATGACCCCAGCACGTGCGTATCTTCCATGCGCAGGTAATACATATACGGCGAAGGATTCACCGTGCGCAACGCGCGATAAATATCAAACGGTGCAACTTCGGGAACAAAATCCAGCCGCTGCGAAAGCACCACCTGGAATACATCGCCGGCTGCAATGTACTCTCTTGCCCGTTCGACCGAGTCGATAAAGCGACGCTTGGTGGTCCCCGCATGAATCTTCAGCTTGCCGTTTCGTTTCTTGGCCGCCTTGCGCGTCCCAAACGACGTCAGCTTTTTCTCGATGGCCGCAATATCCCGCAGGGCGCGTGCGTAAGCTCTGCGTGGATCCTCCTGCGTCACATCAGCCGTTGCAATAACCTGTATCTCGTGTCGCAAGTGATCAAACGCCAGTACGCGATTGAAAAACATCATCGTGCAGTCGGGCAGATGCAAATCATCCTTAGCATGCTCGCCGATATTTTCGAGCTGCCTCACGCTGTCATAGGCGAAATAACCGACAGCTCCGGCGGAAAATGGCGGCAACCCAGGGATGCTCGCCGGCCGGTGCGTTGCCAGCAACTCCTGCAAGACTTCCACGGCGCGGCCTTTGCGTTCCTCTCGCTTTTTCCCCCGCGTGACGAAAACTCTTCCGCCACTTGCCTCCATCTTCATGTAAGGCCGCACGCCCAGAAACGTATAGCGTCCAATCTGCTCGCCACGCTCCACCGATTCCAGCAGAAACGCTTCCTGCTCTTTGTCCGCAATTGCTAGAAACGCCGATACGGGCGTCAGCAAATCCGCGGTAACCGATTTCACCACCGGCACCGTGGTGTGGCCGCGCGACAACCGTGTAAACTCTTTGAAGTCAGGTTGCAACATGCCTGCCTATTATAGGTGCTCGTAATCAGGCCTTCGTGCCCCCCACGCCGGTAACCATACAAAGAATTGACGGAATAAGCAGTCCATTGGAAGATGTAGAGGTTCCGTCATTCGTCCGACAGGAGCCTATGCGCATTAAGTTTTGGGGTGTACGTGGTTCCACGCCCACTCCTCACGCGGAAAACATGCGTTATGGAGGTAACACCTCCTGCGTCGAAGTCCGCCTCGGCGACGATCTTTATGTTTTCGATTGCGGCACCGGCTTCCGCTCGCTGGGTCTGGGATTGCGCCATGAATTTGGCCCGCGACCGGTCAACGCCCACGTTTTCGTCTCTCATTTCCACTGGGACCACATTCAGGGCCTTCCCTTCTTCGGCCCGCTTTACGACAAGCCTGAAAATCGCTTCATTTTCCACTGCTCCAGCCGTACTCGCAGCCTGAAGCGCGTGCTCGAAGAGCAAATGGCCACGCCCTATTTTCCCGTGGCCATGACCGAAATGAAATCGCATTACGAATTTCACGACATCGAAGCTGGCAAACTTCCGCTCGGCGACATCACCATTAAAACTGCCTGGTTGAATCATCCTCAGGGCTGCATGGGTTTTCGCCTCGAAACCAAAGAAGGCGTAGTGGTTTACGCTACCGACAACGAACCCGGCGATGTCGAATTTGACAAGAGCGTTCGCAAACTCGCTGAAGGGGCCGATGTTTTAATTTACGATGCGCAGTACCTTCCCGAAGAATACGAAGCCCGTCGCCGCGGCTGGGGTCACAGCCACTGGCGTGAAGCCCTGAATGTGGTCATGGAAAGCGGTGCCAAAGAGCTCGTCCTCTTTCACCACGACCCCGAACATACCGACGAGTGTATTGATAAAGTTGTGAAGGAAGCGCGCAACCACTACGCCAAAGTCCGGGCCGCCGCCGAGGGCATGGAACTCAACGTGCCGTTTTCCGCAGCCGCGAAAAAATAACCCAAAATTGTCATCCTGAGCGAGCGCCGTTCTTGCGCGAGTCGAGGAACCTGAGTGGGCCGCGCGAAGTGGCGCGCTTTTTGCGACACAATGATCGCGTGTTCGGCCCACTTCCCTAATAACGCACATGGAAATCCCCCGAATGGTGGTCTTCGCTCGCCTTGACATCCTCTATTCCAAAGGCATACTCTTCGCGCCTGCGGGCTTCTATGCATTAACGAACGCCGCACGGAGGAAAATCATGATCTACGCACTTGTAGTCGGATTGATTTCAGGTTGGGCAGCGGGAAAAATAATGAAGGGCGGCGGTTACGGGATTATCGTGGACATTATCCTCGGCCTGCTCGGTGGCTTCGTGGGAAGCTGGCTGCTCAGCATTCTCGGCTTCGCCACCAGCGGCGGAATCATTGCCGATGTTATCGTCGGCATCATCGGCGCCGTAATCCTCGTCGGCATCACCCGCCTCATCAAAAAAGCCTGAGCTAGCCTTTCGCTTCTTGCAGCCGTTTTTCCAGGGCCGCGACTTCATCGCGCAATCCCTGTGGAAGGCGGCTGCCGAATTTTTCAAAATGCTGGCGAATAAGCGGCGTCTCCGCCCGCCATCCCGCAACGTCCACGCTCAACAGCTTCTCGATATTCGCCGCCGGCACATCAATTCCCTTCATGTCCAGATCGCGCGGGCCGGGTAGTCGGCCAATTGGCGTCTCGACTGCACCCGTGGTATTGTCGCAGCGTTCAAAAACCCATTTCAACACGCGGCTGTTCTCGCCGTATCCCGGCCACAGATATTTGCCGTGGTCATCCTGCCGGAACCAGTTGACGTAAAAAATCTTCGGCAGGACCGCGCCTTTGCGTTGCCCAATATTCAGCCAGTGATCGAAATAGTCGCCCATGTTGTAGCCGCAGAAAGGCAGCATCGCCATGGGGTCACGCCGCAGCTCGCCGACTTTCCCCGTCGCGGCCGCCGTAGTTTCGCTGCTAGTAGTCGCCGCCAAAAATGTCCCGTGCTGCCAGTTGAACGATTCCGTCACCAGGGGAACGACTCCACCGCGGCGCCCTCCAAATAAAATCGCATCAATCGGCACGCCGTTGGGATCTTCCCATTCCGGCGCTATCGATGGGCATTGAGCCGCGCGAACCGTAAACCGCGCATTTGGATGTGCGGCTTTTCGTCCAGAATTCGGCGTCCATGTCCGCCGCAGCCAGTCAGTCAACCCCGCGGGCTTTTCGTCGGTCATACCTTCCCACCACACATCGTGATCTGGAGTCATGGCGCAATTCGTGAAAATCGCATCATGCGTCGCGGTCAACATCGCGTTCCGGTTCGTCTTGTAGCTCGTCCCCGGCGCTACGCCAAAAAATCCGTGCTCCGGATTAATTGCATACAGCCGCCCATCCGCCCCAAACTTCATCCACGCGATGTCATCGCCAATCGTTTCCACCTTCCATCCGGGGATGGTCGGAATCAGCATCGAAAGGTTCGTCTTGCCACACGCCGAAGGGAAGGCCGCCGCCAGAAACTTCGCTTTTCCCGCCGGGCTGGTCATCTTAAGGATTAGCATGTGCTCAGCCATCCAACCCTCATCGCGTGCCTGTACCGAAGCAATTCGTAGCGCATGGCATTTCTTACCCAACAGCGCATTCCCGCCGTATCCCGAGCCGAACGACCAAATCTCCCGCGTCTCCGGAAAATGGCAGATGTACTTGTGTTCCATATTGCACGGCCAGGGAATATCGCGGTCTTCCGGCCCCATCGGCATGCCCACGGAGTGCAGCCCGCGCACAAATTCTCCATCTTCTCCCAGTGCGTCCAGCACCCGCGTTCCCACCCGCGCCATAATGTGCATCGAAGCTACCACGTACGGCGAATCCGTAAGCTCGACCCCAATCTTCGCAATCGGCGACCCAATCGGCCCCATGCAGTAAGGAATCACGAACATCGTCCGTCCGCGCATGCACCCGGCGTACAATCCGCGCAGCTTTTCCTTCATCTTCGCCGGATCTTCCCAGTTATTCGTCGGCCCAGCTTCATCTTTCGTCCGCGCGCAAATATAGGTCCGGTCTTCCACCCTTGCCACGTCGCCCGGACTTGATCGCACCAGCACGCTATGCGGCCGTTTTTCCTCCGCCAAAGGGATCGCGGTTTGGCTCAATATCATGCGCTCGATGATTCTTGCGTACTCCTCCGCCGAACCGTCGCACCAGTACACCTGCTCCGGCTTGCACATCTGCGCGACTTCTTCTACCCATGCCGCCAGCTTGCGGTTTCTGGGCTCGCTGCTCGCGCGTTCCACTTCAATCGTTGCACTGGACATAACTTCTCCCCGATGCGCTATGAATATTCGTTCTTAAGAAGGTTCGATTTATATAAGAATTCGTCCGGATACGGCGTCGCGATAAACGGCCGGGACTAGCTTACTGTGGGCAGGCGCTGGTATGGGCACAGGCCTATCCCAAAGGCGACTCTATTATTGTCGCTCTTTCCGTGATTTCTTCCAAGTGGGAGCCCTAAACGGGCGGTCGGTCGGTATATGCAAAATCGCTTTGTTATTCCGAAGGCCCGCGCTTTTCATCGCGGGCGAGCCTGCTCTGAGCAAAGCCGATTCTCGCATGTCATCACTACCTGACCATCTTGTCATTCCGAGCCATTCGCAGCCGCGTCAGCGGCGAGGATGTGCGTAGGAATCTGCTTTTAGGATGTCTATCGCAGCTCCGCCAGCTCTCCCCGTAGCTTATGGGTCGCCCGGAAGAGAGTGTTCTTAATCGTTCCTTCACTCGTATGCAGAATGCCCGCCACCGTGCGCAACCGCATCCCGTGATAATGTTTCAGCTCAAACACCATCCGCTCTCGTGGGGAGAGCCGTTTCAGCGCCCGCACCACGTGCCGCCGTACCTCACCGCCAATCAAATTTCGCTCCGGGCTCGCTCCCGCCCGGTCATCCGCCACCCGGTCCAGCACCGATTCTTCTTCGCCGTCCATCGAAAGCGTTGTCGTCATGTCGCGATTGCGCTGGGCCTTTTTCCGCAGATGATCAATGCACAAATTGCTCACAATCCGGTAGATCCATGTATAGAACGAGCACTCAAAGCGGAACCGCGCCAAATTCATGTATGCCCGCAAAAACGCTTCCTGGTAAATGTCCTGCGCGTCTTCCTGCGATCCCGTCAGGTGCGCCGCCAGCCGCAGTACCGGGCGCTCATAATGCCGCACCAGTTCTTCAAAAGCCGCCGTATCGCCACTCTGCGCCGCGCGAATCAGCGCCTCATCGTCCGCCCGCGTCGGCCTCGGCCTGCCTGCTGCATTTCGGATTGGCAATGCGTTTTCCATGGGTAGACTCTTAATGGGTAAGCTCTGCGCCACACAATTAGTTGACAAATTTGTACCCCGTTCCATGTACGGTAAGAATGAATCGTGGCTCTTCCGGCTTCGGTTCCACTTTCTGACGCAGCCGCACGATGTGTGCGTCCACGGTTCGCGTCGTCGGAAACCGGTCATATCCCCATACGTCCTCGAGCAATCGGTCGCGGCTCAGCGTCTCTCCCGGATGCCCCAGAAAATACTTCAGCAAATCAAATTCTTTCGCCGAGAAGTCAAGCATTTTGCCCTGCTTCGATACCTGGCAACTGCGCACATTCACTTCGACATCGCCGAACGAATAATTTTCCTGTTCCCCGGAATTCGCTTTCGACCGCCGCAACACCGCCTTCACCCGGGCCAGCAATTCGCGGATCGAAAACGGTTTCGTCACATAATCGTCCGCGCCCAATTCCAGCCCCACGACTTTGTCCACTTCCTGCCCACGCGCCGTGAGCATGATGACGGGCATTGCCGGCTTCTTCGCTTTCAACTGCTTGCAAACTTCCAAGCCGCTCATCCGCGGCATCATCACATCCAACAGCACGATGTCCGGCGATTCGTTCAACGCCGTCTGCAATCCGGCGACTCCGTCCGCCGCCGTGAGGACTTCATATCCCTCAAACTGGAAGTTGTCCCGCAACCCTGAAACCATGTTCGGCTCATCTTCGACAATCAGAATCTTCGCCATGAATTTCTCCGTCACTGGCACACCATCCCTTACATTACTGTTACGTTGCTGGCCACTTCCGAGTTCCCAGAAACACTCCCGGAAATGCCCGCCACAGGCAGCACAATCGTGAACTTGCTGCCCTGCCCGGGCGCGCTGTCCACCGAAACATCGCCGCCATGTGCCACCACAATGTGCTTCACCAGCGACAGCCCCAGTCCGCTGCCCTTCGTGTTGTGTACGAGCGGATCGCCCACCCGATAGAACTTCTCAAAGATCTTGCCCTGCTCGCCGTGCGCAATCCCGATTCCATGGTCCACCACTTCCAGCTTCACTGTGCCGTTGTCGCGGTACAGATTCACCCCGATATAACGGCTATCCTGCGAATATTTCAGCGCATTGTTCACTAGGTTTAGCAACGAACGCGCCATTGCTTCTCGGTCCACCTTCATGGGCGGCAGATCTTTTGCAATCCTCTCTTCGAACTTGAATCCGTTCTGCTCAATCTGGTACCGGTACGAATCCAGCGTCGCCCGCACCAGTTCCGAAAGGTCCGTCTCCCGGAAGTCATATTCCTTCCGTCCCGCCTCTATGCGCGAGAAATCCAGAATGTTATTGATCAACGCCGTCAGCCGTTCACTTTCTTTCCGTATAATTTGGTAATACTCCTGCGTCTTCTCGGGCGAGCTGATCCGCCCCATCTCTAGCGTCTCCGCATACAGCCGGATCAGCGAAAGCGGCGTTCTTAATTCATGCGAAACATTCGAAACGAAAGTCCGACTTCAGCCGCGCCAGTGCCATTTCTTTTGCCACGTTGCGATGCGTCAAAACCAATCCTCCCGCCAGCACCAGCGATAGCGCCCCCAGCGTCAAATAGCTTGTCCGCACAAACCGGTCGCCGATTGCTTTCAGCGTTGTCCCTCGCAGTTTGATCGCCAGCGTCATCCCTCGCATCGCGCCTTCCAGGTGCCGCTCCACTTCCGGTTCGCCGCCATCCCACCCCGCTGAAGCCGCCAGCGGCGTCCAGTCGCTATAGGTGTGAATCATCATCACAGGCGGATTTTTCTCCTGCGAGCTTTCCGCCAGCGTGTGCGCCGTGATGCTGTTCAGCGTTTCCGGCAAAAATTTGTCGCGGAAGTAGTCGGCATCAAATGCCATGCCCGCAATCGCCTGCTTTCCAGCGCTCGTCGTTTCAAGGAACACCGCGACCGGCTGCGCCATGAACTGCTTTCCCCCGCGCGGCGCCGCGTTCATGAAAAACATGTACGGCATGCCCTTCGATTCCGCCTGGCTGATCTCGTGCGTCCAGCCCTCGTATTCCACCTTCGTCCAGCCGTCGATCATCTTGTGTAGATCGTCGGCCTCCATCTGGAATGGGCCATCGTTGGCCCGGTAGCTCTGCGAGCGGAAGATCAATCCGTGATCGGGATCATAGAAAAAAACGTGCGCAAGATAAGGATGTGACGCCAAAACCCGGTCAAGCGATGGCCCGCACGC
Organism: Terriglobia bacterium; assembly: GCA_963702965.1. GTDB lineage: Bacteria > Acidobacteriota > Terriglobia > Terriglobales > Acidobacteriaceae > JAJPHW01. The sequence continues at coordinate 141,397 of OY969776.1, read as the reverse complement.
AGTGTCCGCCGGCGGAAAACTCGCCTTTGCGTCGTCCGCAAGGTCGTAGGCTCGTTTGTTGAATTCTTTTTCGGAAATCGCCAGCACCTGATTAAAGTCGCGCTGGATCGCCGCTTCTACACCCCGGTCACGCTGAATCGAACGCAAATGCATCGCGCCCAGAATCACCAGCGCCGCCGCCGGCAAAACCACCGCCAGCTCGAGCGTCAGAATCAGCCGCGTCCGTTCGCTCTTCAACGGATTGTTCTTCATGCCCACCTCGTCAACATACTCGGCCGCCCGCAGCAAGGTGTCAAACCCCCGTAAAACGGTGTAAAAAGTTGTGAACTGATGATATGGATGAAGATCTGGAAAGAAGCCTTGTCATCCTGAGCGCAGCGACGGACCTATGCAGTTGATCGGAGTGTGCAGGGCGGACACTCCTGTCCGCCGCGATTGCCTTAGGCGTTCTGACTCCCGGGGCGAGCCGCCCCCCTGCCGTCTAGTCGAACGCAGCTCGACAGTTACCTCTCACGCCACCACGTATTTAAACGGCCGATGCGCATGGCTCTTCCAGAAATATGCCAAAATAATCACACTCGCTATCGCCGCATACGCGCACCACAAGGACGTGAATGCATACCGCTTCACCGCCATCACCGTCAGCAGAATCGCCACGTTCACCCATCCGAAAACCACCATATCGCGGACCTTCGAGAACAGCAGCGAGCCGCACGTCGCAATCACATATACCACCGCCACGAACGTATTGTTCGTCGCATCGTTGATGTACACAATGCTGTTGGCCTTCACGTAAATTTGCAGCGGATAAGCAATCAGCGCCCAAAGAATGTAAAGCGTCGTCAACAAGCCCACCACCAGAAACGGCACCATCCGTTTCCGGCTCTTCGCGTCCGCCTCAAATAGCAACACACTCAACGGCAGCAGAAACGGTAACAACCCTTGCGCATACAGTACGAATGCCGCCCCCATATCGTGCGTCACCTGCGGAGACAGTCTTCCATCCAGCCCCAGCCACACAAAGCCTTCAATGAACTGATGGATCGCAAACAGCGCCGGCAACGATGCAAACAGAAGCTCGCGCCGGTGCTTCACTTTTGTCAGCGTCGCCACCCCGACCGTTGCCAACACGCCGCTACCCACAAAATTCGCCGCCGCCGAGAAGCACATGGCAGTCCCTCCCTCCCTCAGCCGCTACCCTAAATCATGGCCGCAGAAATGAGAAATACAGAATACAAAATACAAAAAGAGAAATGGATTCCAGTAAATCAGTTCTTATTAGCTACGGCATTCCGTGGCGCTGGCACTGCGTTTTCATTTCTGCTACGCTCTCTGGGAATCACAAAAACTTTGGCGTGAAAAACGTGCGGCAGCAAAATTACAAAACGCGCCAGCTTTTTGGGGAGCTGTGTGGGACTCCCGGTCAAGAGTAATCCCATGCATACCTGTGCTTCGCTGCCGCACACCTGCAAGTGTTGCGAGAGCCATACCCTAACAAACGGACTCTGAGATTGCAGCGTTCCTTGCCTATCAAGATTGAAAAACTGGTTTATGGCGGTGATGGCCTTGGCCGCTTGCCTGCCGATGAGCACGGTTCCGGCAAAACAGTGTTCACCCCCTTCGTCCTTGAGGGTGAAACCGTTGAAATCGCTTTAACCGAGCAAAAGCGCAGCTTTGCCCGCGGGCAGATCAAAGAAATCGTCGAGGCGTCCGTGCATCGCGTGGAAGCGCCGTGCCCTTACTTTCAACGTTGCGGCGGATGCCACTACCAGCACGCGGATTATCCCCATCAGCTGGAAATCAAAGCGGAAATCTTGCGCGAGACTTTGCGCCGCACGGCAAAAATTGAGTTGCCCTGCGAATTGCAGACACATTCGGCCTCGCCCTGGAAATATCGCAATCGCACCCGCTTCAAACTGCGCTACGCACCCGAATTTGCCATTGGATACTACAAGTTCGCTTCGCATGAGCTTCAGCCGGTGGAGCAATGCCCGATCAGCTCGGATTTGATCAACCGCGCGCTGACCGCGCTCTGGCAAGCGGGCCGCGAGGGAAAGCTCGCCGGGATCGATGAAATCGAACTCTTTGCCGACGCAGAAGACGCAAGACTGCTTGCGGAGCTTCATGTTGCCGCGTGCACGCAGCGCAGTGACGCACGGCGGTTGGTGGAGCGCGTTCAACTTCTCATGCGTGAAATTGCAGGTGTGACCGCGTTTCCCGCAGGCATCGGTGAATCGCAGAAGCCCGTCGCCGCTATGGGAGCAGAGTATTTGTCTTATACGACGAAAAGGGCAGCTTATCGCGTAAGCGCGGGAGCGTTCTTCCAGGTCAATCGATTTTTGCTGGATGAACTAATGAGTATTGTTGTCCCGCCCGGTCTCTCCGGCTCGACTGCCTTGGATCTCTATGCAGGAGTAGGACTTTTCTCGAAGCTGCTGGCTGAAAGTTTTCCACAGGTAAGGAGTGTTGAGACGTCACAGACATCCACAGGCAATCTTTCCGACAATTGTCCTCAGAACGTGGAGGTGGTGCAGGCGACAACGGAAGCGTATCTGAACAATGCGGAAGGCAAGTCGGGCTTGGACAAGACAAAAGCGGATTTGGTGATTGTCGATCCGCCGCGAGCGGGGTTGGGCGAGCGGGTCGTTGCGGGGTTGGTGAAATTGAATGCGCCGCGCGTGACTTATGTCTCCTGCGACCCAGCAACGCTGGCGCGCGACCTCGCAGGCTTGACCAAAGCTGGTTATCGTATAGCCGAAGCGCATTGGTTGGACATGTTTCCGCAGACGTTTCATATCGAAAGCGTCTTTCATTTGATTCGATAGTTCCAGTCGCCGTTCCTTCTCCGCAGTTTCTTTCGTTGCTCACGTGAAATCGTTCGCCGCAATTCGTGTTCACGCGTCACGCGCGCCTATGTTTTGGGCTGCGATGGCATTCGCCTGCGGTCTATTCGCCGGGCAGTTCATGTGGCGGCCGCCACTTTGGTGGCTTATTGCCGCCGCTGTGGTTGGCCTCGCGGCTTTTTATTATTTGCGTCGCCGAGTGTATTGCGCGATCGCGCTGGCGTGGACTGTGATCTTCGTAATGGGCGCGCTTACGATTCAATTGCATCCGGCTGAATCGGCGGACGTTAACCGGCATAGCTCTATTCCATCGGATGGGCGCGAAGTTCATGTTACCGCGCACGTGGTGAGGGAAGGTTTATCGCGCGATCTAGCCGCTCAAGACACGACCCAGCGGATTGACGTCGAGACGGAACAGATTTCCGACGAGGGCCGCGAGCAACCTGCTCAAATCGGCGTGAGATTAAGTATCTACGGCAACGCCAAAGATGGGAGCAACATGCGCGCCTTTCGCTACGGCGAGCGTTTGCAGTTTCCCGCTAAGTTGCAACTCCCGCGCAATTATCGCAACCCGGGCGCATTTGATTATGCAGGCTATCTTGCTGACAACGGGATTCGCGCGCTTGCCTCCGTGAAATACAACGAAGTCAGTGTCTTGCCGGGATTTACCGGACATCGCGTGGAGTATTGGCGGGCGCGCGTGTATGCGAGCATCGTCGCAAAAGTTCATGCGCTCTGGCCGCAACCCGAAGCCGGCTTGATGGATGCAGTCGTCCTCGGCGAGCAGGCATTCCTTAATCGCGCGACGCGTACAAACTTTCAGCGCTCGGGAACTTATCACGTGCTGGTCGTTTCCGGCATGAACGTGACGATACTGGCATTTGCGACTTTTTGGTTTTTGCGGCGCGTTCATGTGGGTAACGTCACGGCGAGTGCGCTTACAGTCGCGTTCATGATTGCGTACGCGGGGTTGACCGGCTTGGGCTCGCCCATCTGGCGAGCCACGCTGATGGTGGGCGTGTATTTCGTTGCACGATTGTTTTACCGCGGGAAGTCAGCCCTGAACGCGATTGGTGCGGCCGCGTTGGCGATTATGGTGTTCGATCCAAAGGCTCTGTTCGGCGCGAGCTTTCAGTTGACGTTCCTGTGCGTGTGTATCGTCGCCGCGTTGGGCATACCGGCGCTGGAACGGACGAGCCAGCCCTACATTCGCGGGTTACGAAGCCTTGAGGTGAAACGCTACGACGCTCATCTCACGCCACGCGTTGCGCAGTTCCGTCTGGATCTGCGGATGATTGCGGAAAGACTGGAGCGATTTGCTGGGAAACGACTTGCGTTACCTGCACTCGGATGGGGTTTCCGGATCGGCCTGCGAGCGTGGGAACTCATTGCGGTCTCTGCCATTTTGCAAATCGGACTCGCGTTGCCGATGGCCTATTACTTTCACCGGGCGACGGTGATGAGCCTTCCCGCGAATCTGCTGGTGATTCCGCTGCTGGAGATGCTGATGCCGGCGGCTATTGCCGCGTTGAGTCTTGGGTATGTGTGGATGGAACTGGCAAAGTTTCCGGCGATGATTGCTGGACTTGCTCTGCATGGAATTTTAGGGACGGTGCATCGCATCGGCGAAACGAACGTTGCGGATATGCGCGTTGCCACGCCCACGCTGTCGATGATTCTAGCGGCGGGGATGGCGCTGATATTGGCGATGAGCTTGATACGCCGCAACCGATGGCTCGCGCTTGGCGGAATCGGCTGTGTTGCATTGGCGGCACTATGGATTTCAGCATGGTCTGCGCATGTTCGCGTTCGCGCAGATGCGCTTGAAGTTACGACGATTGACGTGGGTCAAGGTGATTCGATTCTGGTGATGACGCCTGAGGGAAGAAGTTTGCTGATTGATGCGGGAGGGTTGCCGGGATGGGTCCACTCAGAACTCGACATAGGCGAAGATGTGGTGTCGCCGTATTTGTGGGCGCGGGGATTGACGCGGCTCGATTATGTCGCGCTGACGCATGCCCATGCCGATCACATGGGAGGGATGGCGGCGGTGCTGGAAAATTTTCATCCGCGGGAGTTGTGGCTGGGAGTGGATCCACACACGCCTGAGTTGGAGCCCCTGTTGCGGGAAGCGCAACGATTGGAGATCCCCGTCAAACTACACGGCGCGGGCGAAGAATTCACATTGGGAGGAACCGACGTGCGTGTGCTGGCGCCATCGTTGAGCATCCAGGAGCGCGATCCGCAGTTGAAAAGCTCGCGGCGCAACGAAGAGTCGCTGGTAATGAAAATTGCGTATGGGGGGACTTCCGCGTTACTGGAGGGCGATGCCGAAAAAGCGACCGAGCAGCAGATGATCAGGGAAGATCCGCAGGCCGACCTGCTCAAGGTCGGCCACCATGGCAGTAATACTTCTACGATTCCGGAATTTCTCGCAGTAGTGCGTCCGCGTATGGCGGTGATATCGGTGGGAGCTAGAAACGTCTATCGGCTTCCGCGGCGGGAGGTGCTGGAGCGACTGGGCGAGGCCAAAGCCGCGACGTACCGCACCGATCTGGATGGCGCGGTTTCATTCTTCCTCGACGGGAAGAATGTGACGGCGAGAGTGGCGGATGTGCCTTAAGAAATTTAGGCAACCACGAAGGACACGAAGGGCCACGAAGGACGCGAATCCCTGCTGTGATTCCCGACCCTAATTTACGTCGCTGGTTTCCGCGTCAGACGCGGGATTCTGGCGGGATTCTTCGATTACGCTTTTGGCGCGGTCGGCGTCTTCGGCCCGCACAAGAATGACGGTTCCACCGACGCCGGGGAGAATTTCCTGCAACGCGTCGAGCGAAGTGATGTCGGCGTCAATGCCGGCGGACTCGAGCAGGCCACGGACAACGAGAGCTTCGGATTCCTGCTCGGTATCAAAAACACGAACTAACTCTTCATTAGGGAGAGGCTTGCTATTGGGCATGGTTGCTCCGTCTTTACGCACCGATTGAATACAAATTGATTTTACTCTGATGGCGGTGGCGCGGGAATCGCTGCTCATCGGCGATGAGATCTGTGGGCAATTTGATCAAAAGCAGATTCCTCGCACATTCTCGCCGCTGTGGCGGCTGCGCATGGCTCGGAATGACAAGGGATAAGCGACTTAGATAGAAGAGGATACCGTAGATACAGATTCAGGCATGCAGAAGTATTGGCACTACGGAGCTATTGCGCGGGCGCGGTGGCGGGCGGGACAATAGTCCGAAATCGGGGCGCAACGTGGCTTTCATGGCGGACATATAATTGGCAGCAGGAGGCGAAATGGGCATTCAGCCGGTAGCAATGGGAGCGCAGCAGCCGTTAGAAGTGGAGCAGGAAGCCAAGAACATACGCCGCCTGCAAGTCATGATATCGATGGTCATGTCGGTCATCAGCCAGGACCCAAATTTAACCGTCGAAGAAGCGTCCGAACTGGCTGCCGGAGCGAAGCGGGCCGCGCTGGCCATGTTTCCGGATAAAGAACTGGCCTTCGATCTTCTCTACAGGCCACGAATCCAGCGGCTGATGAATGAGAGATTTCGGTTGCAGTAATTTGGCCGCAGGCGCTTAGCGAATTCCCACCTGGCCGCGCACGCTATCGATTAGCTTTCTGGAATCAAAACCGACGCCAGATTTAAACACAGTTTCGACGTTCTCGATGTCGTCAATGTGTTTAAGGGATCGGCCTTGATTAAAACGAGATCTGCCTGTTTGCCGGGCGCGAGGGTTCCAATTCGACCTTCCTGGCCGAGATATACGGTGCCATTTTCTGTGGCGATCTGAATCGCCTCCACAGGAGTGAAGCCGGCTTCGACGAGCAGTTCGATTTCGCGCTGGTCCCCGAAGCCCGGCAGTACGCCGCCGTTTCCAGTCGCGGGTGGCCCATTCAAGCCGTTTTTTGGCTTGAGTGGGGCCTTTGTCGAGCGTAGTCTTCGTGAATGCCGTGGGGACTGCGACGATTTCACGCGTCCGGACAGACTCACTTCGTGACGTTCTCTTGCTATCACCGCCGGGCTTCGTTCTCGACTGCCGCTGCGCGAGAAGTATTCGAAGCCGGAGTGGAGCGCGTGCGGCGCAGCTTCGGGCTATGCGTCTATGGCTATGTGGTCATGCCCAATCACGTTCATCTGCTGCTCAGCGAGCCGCCGCAGGGCACACTCGCCGAGGCCATCAAATCGTTGAAGCAGGGCGTGTCCCGGCGATTGATCGGCGAGGGCGGAGCATTTCTGGCAAAAACGTTATTACGATTTCAATGTGCGCAACGAGCGTCAGTTTGTGGAGAAGTTGCGCTATATTCATCGCAATCCGGTTGACGCGCGAGCTTGTGCGCCCGGCCTGAAGACTGGGCGTGGAGCAGCTTTCGGCAGCATGCGACAGGCTGCGCGGGCAGAGTGGAGATTGAATGTGAATGGACAGCAAGAGAGCGCGAGCGAAAGGCGGGACGATTGTGTCCGGCAGTCGAACTGCCCCACTCAAGCCAAAAGACGGCTTGAATGGGCCACCTGTCGGATTGTTCAACCCATAGGAATACTTGTTCCACCTCTGCGGATTCAACAAATGCAAAGGCGTTGCTTCCTCGGGATCAGGACTTAACAACCGGCCCATTGAACTTGCGTAGTACCTGGCCCCGAAGTAATCATTGCCGGATTCGGCGTCGCGTTCTTTGCCGGTAGAATGAGCCGGTCGCATGGACGCTACGCTGACGGCACATGCGGCAGTGAGCGTCGTACCCGTGGACCTCCTCGTCGTAAGCGTAAACCCACATCTGAAAATCGATTGGTCCCTACTCCTTCGGCGATTTCGACGGGACTCTATCGACAGAATAGGACGTGACTGGAAGATTTTGGAAATCCGCTAAGACAGGATCGCTCGCCTCTACTTTGCTCCGTTCAGATGGCTTCTGATGAAGAAACGTCGAATAGGACTCTTTGTAGGGGATTTCAGGCGTCGGCTGAAGCTCGATATTCAGTTCCCATTCTCCTTCGGGAGCGTCAATAGACTCCGAGTTGGGCGCGATCCGTGTTTTGAAGATGCGTTCGAGATCAGCAACTGTCGTTTTGCCGATCACGATTCCATCCTGAGTCGCAACCGTATGGCCGGGGAAAACAAAGACACTTACGTTGGTAAGAATACAGTCCGGCGTTGTTCCAGCGGCAACTTCGAATCCCTGCTTTTTCCAAGTGATTCCGTATTGATCCTTTGTTGAAGGTTTCCCCAAGATGCCCGTGATTTTCTCGCATGTCTCGCCTGGCAGGAACTTCGGAATTGGCCCGCCTTCTCCTGCTGTAGGCTGCGGACTAGGACCAGTCATCGCGGGCTTATTCTGTGCGACGGTTGCAGTCGGCGAAGTTGCCTTGTGGCTACGAACATTCCAGATAACCCATGCAATAGCGGCGACAACCACTACCGCAAAGGCCGCGCAGAGCCACCTCATTCCAGATTTGGAAACATGGTTCATAGAATCGTCCTATTGCTGGCTTTGTTGGTCCTGTTGCGGCGGCGGTGGTGGCGGCGGTGGAGGTTGGGGCGTTAGATCAAGATTCTGTATATCAACAGGCGTGATTTGATCAGGAATAACCGTGCTGTTGTCCACATCGACCGTCGTGGCAGTATCGGTAACAACAACCGTGGTTACACCGCCGTCAACAATCGTACTGTCGGGTTGCGAATTCATATTCTCATGGACAATGTCCCAATTGATTTCCCACGCATAGTACGGTCCAAAATGAACTCCGTCCTTCTGACCCGCATAATTCAATCCATTCTGATGGCCTAGCTGGGCAAGCGCGTTCATTTGATTTGAATTGAGGTTAGGCCGAAAATCGACGGCGAGACCTCCGTTGTGGGCGCTTCGCCCTGGAGGCGCAGCCGGATATTTAGACTGGCCATTCTTCCACCTACTGTAGAGTTCTGCCTGCTTAGAGTAACTGCGAAAACTGGAGCTGACAGTAACGATGAGGCCAGCATTTGTGGCTTCTCGAACCATGCTAATCAGTTCGGGCGCAACGCTCCTGTCAACCACCACTGTCTGGCCGTTTGCCAAAACAGCTCTGACAAGCTCGAGACCATCACTGTCAATCCAGACAAGCGGATTATTAAGAGCATGACTGTAAAGATTAAGACTCTGAGGATCAAGAATGTTGGCGAAGATGAACCAGCCGGGATCGGGCGAGAGCCAGCGCCCCATCGAGCTTGCGTAGTGCCTGGCCCCGAAGTAATCATTGCCGGATTCGGCGTCGCGTTCTTTGCCGGTGAAGTGCATGGGGCTGGTGTCGGTGCCCGTGCAAGTCAGATCGTCGCCGAAGGGCATGCTGGTGCAGGTTTCGGTAATAGCGGTGAGGCTGGTTCTCATTCGCTCCGTTCCCAGCCAATCCCCAGTATTGAAGTAAGTCGCGCCACTCGCGCCGCCGGTGTACGTTGCCAGATGGCGGTTGCCTCCGTACACTTCACCGCGATTCCACGTTCCGGACGAACTCACTTCGGCTACCTGCTTACCCGCAAGATCGTACAGGTAGTCCACCGTGCTTGCACCCAGCGTCTTTTGCGCCCGTCTGCCTTCGGCGTCGTGGGTATAGCAGGCGGTGGCAGTAGAGCAGGTCCCCTTAGTGCCGCCCACTTGAATGATGCGGTTCTCGGCGTCGTAGTAGTAGATCGTTCCCACAGGGTCTTTCGTCATGTTGCCAGCCGTGTCATAGAGAACGCCGCTGCTTGCGTCAATATGGTTGTTGTTCCCGGTGAATGAGTATTGCGGCTGCGGCCATGTGCCCGAACCTGAACCCGAAGCAGTTTGGGTCCAGCGATTGCCATTTTGATCGTAAGTCCAGCTGAGCACTGCGCTACCCAAGGTACCACTCACCAGCCTATTGAAGTCGTCGTATTTGTAAGTCCAGTTGCCGTTCACAGTGTCATTGGCCGAAGTAACGTTGCCATTCGGGGCATATCCCAAAGATAAGTTGTAAATCGTGCCAACTCCGCTCGTGCCGCCAGTGAGGTCCGCTCCCGACGGTGATGTCGAGAAGGAGGCATGTGAAAACTTACTCGAATTGTAGGTCACAGGCGCCGACAGGCTGTAATCACCCCCCGACCCTCCTGTCTTGCTGGTTAAAAGTAGCGTCGTACCAGACCGGGTGGCCGTAGCATACGCGTTTGAATCACCATTAATCGTGCTGAGCAAGTTTGTGGCGATCGTAGTCGGCGTGTCGCTTTGTCCGTAGTTCACAGTTTCCGCTCGGCCGTTCACCGTTACAGATACTGTACCGCTGTCATAAGCGTTTGTCCCGCCTGTTAGGTTTGCTCCTGATCGCGTGGCTGGTGGCCCATTCAAGCCGTTTTTTGGCTTGAGTGGGGCCTTTGTCGAGCGTAGTCTTCGTGAATGCCGTGGGGATTGCAACGATTTCACGCGTCCGAACAGACTCACTTCGTGACGTTCTGTTGCTATCACCGCCGGGCTTCGTTCTCGACTGCCGCTGCGCGAGAAGTATTCGAAGCCGGAGTGGAGCGTGTGCGGCGCAGCTTCGGGCTCTGCGTCTATGGCTATGTCGTCATGCCCAATCACGTTCATCTGCTGCTCAGCGAACCGCCGCAGGGCACCCTCGCCGATGCCATCAAATCGTTGAAGCAGGGCGTGTCCCGGCGATTGATCGGCGAGGCGGAACATTTCTGGCAGAAGCGGTATTACGATTTCAATGTGCGCAATGAGCGTCAGTTTGTGGAGAAGTTGCGCTATATTCATCGCAATCCGGTGACGCGCGGCTTGTGCGCCCGGCCGGAAGATTGGGAGTGGAGCAGCTTTCGGCAGCATGCGACGGGCTGCGCGGGCAGAGTGGAGATTGAATGCGAGTGGACGGCAAGAGAGCGCGAGAGAAAGGCGGGACGATTGTGTCCGGCAGTCGAACTGCCCCACTCAAGCCAAAGAACGGCTTGAATGGGCCACCCTCCGCAGAGGGAGTTGAGCAAAGTTGTCGTATTCTTACGTGAACGAAAATTGGGGGCAGGTCAAACGCGAAGGTTAGGATTACGTGAAGTTTAAGTATCCATCGCCAAAATCCTAGTGGTTACATGCGAAATCGTGGCACTAGCATCAGAACCTGTGCAGAGCCAGTTTCAACTCTCTAGCCGCAACTCCCTTTAGATGTCTGGCCCTTAGTTGATTCAAGTGCGAACGTGCACGTTTGTCTCCGATTTGTGACAGGGCGTATATGCACCATTTCTTAAGACCGGGGGGTTCGTCGCTCGTCACAATATTGAATAAGGAGGAGATAGCCGTCGCCGACCTCATATTTCCAAGAGCCTCGGCAACATGAATTCGAAGGGCCACATTTTCACCTTGGTCTTTAAGGATACGAATTAAAACTCTACTTCCCGATTTGTAGGTCAAAAAACCGAGCGAATAAACGGCTGCGATCCGCGACCACCTTGGGAATGCCCGATTTGAAGCGATTTCGAGAAGGAATGTCGGATCAATCTCGATCCTACCCCCGATCGTTGTCTTCGCCGCTTCCATGGATTCGACAGGATCACCTGTGAGCATTTGCAACAATAGCCTTGTCGCATTCTTCTCGCTATTTGAAAATTTCTTTCGGTTTCGCATCAAATGTTCTACCCCTTTGTGCAGTCACATTGGCAGTGCCGAGCATACGTTCCGCGCGGAGCGGATTGAGTAGCCGAGCGCTTTGCATTGGTGCAGGCATCTGCCTCGTTGCTGCCAAACCCAAGTCCGGTAACGCGATCTAGGCTCGGATTTGCCTTTGGCAATGACGATGGCCTGGTCTTCCTTCGCGGGTGCACCGGTTCCGTCGATGACCCGGACGTGATCAAGAACGAAGACGGATGTCGAGACACTGATGAAGTCTGCGACATCGCTGGCGCTTTGGGATTGTCCAACGGTGGCGGCAGCGACAAGCAATAACCCGATCAAAAACGGGGAACGCATTTCCGGGTACGTCATTCTTTAGGCCTCACAAGCTTTAAACCTCGCAAACTTTAGGCCTCACAAGCAAGGCTGAATTGTACCCCAGCGGTCTCAAACGGGCTGGCAGCATCACATCGCCGAGCAAGGTCGCAAGACCGGACAGGGTGTCAACCCTACGCACTCCCCCTCGCAGGTTTGATCTTCTGATCGCTTCGGGCTTAGACTTCCTGCGAGGCGTTTCCCATGAAAACATTTCTGCTGTCTTTTTCTTTGCTTGCGGTGGTGATTTGTGCATCTTGTGTTTGCCTTGCCGATGATGAAGGGCATCATCACGAAGATCTAACACAGGGACAGTTGGGCACGGTGCATTTTCCGGTGTCGTGCGATGCGAAGGTGCAACAGAGTTTTGAGCGCGGAGTCGCGCTGCTTCATTCCTTCTGGTATTCGCAAGTAGAAAAGCAATTCACCGTGATTGCGAAAGACGATCCCAAGTGTGCTATGGCGCATTGGGGCATTGCGATGGGGATGTGGCACCAGCTTTGGGACGAGCCAGACCAAAAAATGATCGCGAGGGGCCTTGCCGAAGTGAAGAAGGCCGAGGCGCTGCATCCGAAAACGCAGCGCGAGAAAGATTACATTGCGGCGATTAGCGCTTTCTATTCGGATTCGCAAGCACGCGACCATCATGCGCGGGCGGTTGCGTATTCGGATGCGATGGAAGTGGTTTACAAGAAATATCCGGAAGACAAAGAAGCGGCGGCATTTTATGCGCTCTCGTTGCTGGCGTCGGCGCCGGAAGGCGACACGACTTTTGCCAATCGGAAGAAGGCGGCTTCGGTGCTGGAAGTTTTGTTTAAAGAAGAGCCGAACCATCCCGGCGTGGCGCACTATTTAATTCACACTTACGACAAGCCGCAACTGGCGGCGCTGGGCTTGCCGGCGGCACGACGATACGCGGAGATTGCGCCGGCATCGCCGCATGCGCTGCACATGCCGTCGCATATTTTTGCGCGGCTGGGATTGTGGCAGGACGACATCAAGTCGAATCTCGCTTCGATTGCCGCGACGCGCCAGACGGCGCATATGGGCGACTCTGGGCATCAGTTCCACGCCATGGATTTTCTGACTTACGCCTACATGCAATCGGGACGCGAGGCTGAGGCGGAAGCCGTGGTCGAAGAAATCAAGACGATGCCAGAAGATCGCGACAGTATGTATGGGTCGGATTACGATCCGCGGACGAATGCGCTTTCGGTGTTTCCGGCGCGCATTGATTTGGAATTGCACCATTGGCAGGACGCGGCCGCGCTTCAGCCCGTGGCAGGAGCATTGCCGGGCGGTCTCGCAGTTACCTATTGGGCGCGGGCGATTGGCGCGGCGCGCAGTGGAAATGTGAAGCAGGCGAATGAAGACGTGGCGCAGATTGAGAGCATCCACGAGACCCTGGTGAAAGAGAAAAAGCTGGAGTTTGCCGAAGGGGTGGAGGATTCGCGGGTGGAGGCGGTAGCGTGGGTGAATCATGCGGAGGGAAGAAATGATGAGGCAGTAATCTCACTGCGGGCGTTGGCAGAAAAAGAAGAAGCGCGCGGGTATGAAGTGGGCGACATTCCGGCGCGGGAAATGCTGGCCGACATGTTGATGGAGATGAACCAGCCAGACCACGCGCTGGCGGAGTATGAAACCGATTTGAAGTTCAATCCGGGACGGTTCGATGGATTGTATGGTGCGGCGCAATCGGCGAAGGCGGCGCAGCAGGGCGAGAAGGCCAACACATATTATGCGGCGTTGTTAAAGTCGTGCGCGGGGGCGACGTCGATGCGTCCGGAGTTGGTGCAGGCGAAGCAGTTGGTGGCGAGCAAGTAGAGCTGTGGATTCCCACGTCTCACAAAAGCAGCGAGACGTGGGGCATCCAGAATTTTGTTTGTGGAATGCGGCGTAGTGAATTGGCGCGATTATCTGATCCACAGCATTTTGGCGATGAGCAGGGCGAAGATGGCCAGCGCCCCGAGGGCAGCGTTGTATTCGCGATGCTTCCAATAGAGATTCGGAAGAGAACGATCCCACGCCTGAGCTGTAGGACGTTAAACGCGGCAACAAGCGCGGGACATGGCTGCAATACTCTTCGAATCCTGCGAACTTCGAGCGCAGGAATTCTTCTTCGCCGCGGATGACGGGCCAATAAATCGAAAGATAGAAGACGACGATGCCGGAGCCGATCCATAAATTGCGTCCGGCGATGCCGAAGCCGATGGCAAGGACCAGCGAGCCTAAGTAAAGAGGATTGCGGGTATAGGCATAGGGGCCGCTGGTGGCGAGCTGCTCGTTTTTCTGCACGTGACCGGAAGCGATGGCGCGGATGAGAAGGCCCGGAATGACGACCGCTGCGCCGATAAGCAGAGATCCGGGTGTAGGCTTAGCGAGCCAGAGGTAGAGAGCGGCGAAAAGAAATCCAAGTGGAACGCGAATGCGGCGAGCGATTTTTGCCCAGCTCATGCGCGGACCTCCAGCAATTCGCGCGCGGCGACGACGACTTGGTCGACAGATATCTGGAGCAGGCCAGCTTCTGTGGCAGCGTGCCGGGAATGGTCGGTGATGCTGGCGGGATCGCGAAGGACGATGTTACGCGTGCCGAATGGGCCGTTGCGCGCTGGATCCGTGGGGCCGAAGATGGCGACGACGGGAACTTGCAAAGCCGCGGCGAGATGCATGGGGCCGGTGTCTCCGCCGATAAAAAGGCTGGCGCGGCGGGTAAGGGCGATGAGTTCCGCAAGTGATAGCGAAATTGGCTGCGCGGTGCCGCCGCTCGCGTTCTCAACTTGCTGCGCGAGATTTTCTTCGCCCGGACCGAAATTGATGAGTGAGTGCAAGCCCTCTTGCGCGAGCTGTTTTGCGACCGCGCCGTAGCGATCCGCAGGCCACTGCTTTGCTCCCCAGCCTGCGCCTGGATTGAGAATGGCAAAGCGGCGGATGCCGCGCTTTGTGATTTCGCTTTCTATTTTCTGCCCGGCCTCTTCGTCGTGCGGGAATTCTGCTGGCGCAAGTTTTAAAGGCGTGTTGGCGATAGCTTGTGCGAGCGACAGATTCTGCTCAATCACGTGTGTTCCTTGGGCCGGAACGACCGAAGTATAGAACCACCGCGCTGCGGATTCGCGAGGACGGACGAAACCGTAACGGATACGTGCGCCGGAAAGACGGGCCAGAATTGAGGAGCGCAAGAGACCCTGAAAGTCGACGGCGACGTCGTAATGTTCTTTTTTTAGCTCAGCAATGGAAGCAAAAAAACTGCGCCGGGTAGCCCCGCTCAGCAATGACTTGCGCCAGCGCTTCGTATCGACAGTGAAAACATGGTCAGCGAGCGGACGCTGCGAAGATAGCGGGCCGGAGCGCGTGGACGACTTCGTACAAAGTAATTCGGCCCACCGCTCTTCAACCAGCCAGCCGATTTTGACGTCGGGCAAAGCCGCGCGCAGAGCCGCCACTGCGGGCATGGCGTGAATAATGTCGCCCATCGCGCTCAGGCGGACGATTAAAACTCGTTCGAATTGCGGGCTCACCGCGGTCCCAGTTTGGTGCGGATAATTTCGGTGGCGGAGTGATCTTTCGGATCGCCGACAATCGCGACGCGGCCGCCGTATTCTTCGATGGCATCGCGCTCGGGAACAGAGTCGGCGGAATAATCCGTTCCCTTGGCCTGCACATCCGGGTGAATTTCGCGGATAAGGGCGCGAACGTCGCGCTCGGGGAAAATGACGACAGCATCCACATCAGCCAGCGCGGCAAGAATCTCCGCACGTTCGGCGTGGGGCATGATGGGGCGGCCTTCGCCCTTGAGCGCGCGTACCGACTCGTCCGCGTTCACAGCGACGATGAGACGGCCACCGAGTTCTTTCGCGGCGCGCAAATACCGCACGTGGCCGACGTGCAACAGATCGAAGCATCCGTTGGCAAGGGTGATGGAGTCACCGGCCTGGCGCCATTCGGCGACCTGCTTCTGCAATTGATCGCGGCTGAAAATTTTGTGCGTCATCGTCATCCGGCTAGTGCGTACGCGTGGCTGGCGGAGTTTTGTTAATGGCGGCGAGTAACTCTGCCTGCGTAACGGTGGCTGTGCCTCGCTTCATCACGACGATCCCGCCAGCGTAGTTCGCGAGGTGCGCGGCTTCCTCGGTGCTCGCGCCCGCGGCCAAAGCGGCGGTGAATGTCGCGATGACGGTATCGCCCGCTCCGGTCACGTCGGCGACCTCATCGGTCCCGTAAATCGGGATGTCCACAGGTTTGTGTTTGCCGTCAAAAGCCACCATGCCGTCGTGGCCACGCGTAATCACGAGTGATTGCAGCTTCATCTGCGTCATGATTTGCTGCGCGGCAGAGCAAAGCTGCGGCCAGTCTTGTCCGATTTTGACGCCGAGTGCCTCTTCGACTTCGGGCTCGTTGGGCGTGGCTGCGGTGATTCCGGAATATTCGAGCATGCGTCGCCGCGAATCAAGCACAATGGGCAAACGTGCGGCACGGTTTTTTTCGCGAATTGCGTTCAATATTTGCGGCGTGGCAGCGCCGTAACCGTAATCGGAAATCAGAATGGCGTCGGAGGCCCGTGAATATTGGCGTGCTGCGAGGATCAATTCGCGGCGCGTGTGAGGTTCTGGCGGGGCGTCAGGCTCGCGGTCGATTCTCGCCACCTGCTGTTGCCAGGTGTGCGTCATGCCAGCAAGGATGCGGGTCTTGGTTACGGTCGCATATCTCTTATCGCGGACAATTCCGCTGAGCGCAATATGTTTGCGCCGAAACAGTTTCAGTAACAAGCGGCCCGGTTCGTCTTCACCGACAATGCCGACTGGCAAAACATTAACACCTAAATCCGCCAGATTATTGATGGCGTTAGCACCGCCGCCGGGAACAATTTTGCGATCTTTGTAGCGCAGAATGAGCACCGGGGCTTCGCGCGACACGCGGGATATTTCGCCAAACATAAATTCATCAGCTACGAGATCGCCAACGACTGTGATGGTGACTTTGGCGAACGATTCCACGATTTTCTTCAGCCGCTCGGCTTCTTTGGGGTGCTTATTCATCCGAATCGAAATTCTCTCATGTCCGGGGCATGCGTTCTTCAATTCTCCGCAGCATGGTATTCACGGCGTTATCGGCGTCGTCGAGGTCCATGGTCACGCGGGCGAGAGCTAGGGGAGACAAGCGAGACTGAAGCTCACCCAGATTGACCATATCTTTCTCGGTAGCGATGAACCCGTCGGCGCCATTCTGTTCGTGCAATTTGCGGAGTGCGCTGATGTCGGCGGACGTATAAGAGTGATGATCAGGGAAGAACTTATTCGCCACCGGGTGCACGCCGGTTGCGGCAAGTTGTTGCTGGAACTCTTCAGGGCGGGCAATGCCGCAAAATACAACGGGCCGCGAAGGAGCCAGGTCTAGCGCGATGTTTCGTTGGATTTTCCAAACGACCTGATCTTTTAGAGGCAGCGCGTTCACGTCCACGCCGCCCATCAGTACAACGGCATCAGCCCGGTCAAGCGACTCCAAAGGCTCGCGTAATCGTCCTGCGGGCAGCAGGCGATCATGCAGGTCGCGTTGTGTAACCAGCACGATGTCGAAATCGCGGGCCAATTCTCGGTGCTGAAAGCCGTCATCGAGCAGATGTAGTTGCGCGCCAAACGTGGCTTCGCCTCTAACGCCTGCTTCGTAGCGACTCTCGCCAACGATGACGGGAACTTCCAATTGTCGCGCAATCAGCAGCGGTTCGTCGCCAAAATCGCGTGCGCTGCCAGATGGGTCAACTATCGCGACTCCGCGCGAGGCGCGACCATAGCCGCGCGACAGGACATCGAACTTGATTCCGCGCGACTTCAGCAAACCGCCGAGAAGCAGAATGAACGGTGTTTTGCCTGAGCCACCGACCGACAGATTGCCTATGCTCACAACTGGGCCTTGCAGAGTCTGAGCATGGCGTAGCCCGCGATCGTACATCGCATTCTTACTGCCCACGCCCAAGCCGTAAATGAAAGAAAGAGGATTCACAATGTATGCGCGAAATCCGAACGTTCACTGCCGGTAGGCAGGAGATCCGCCAGCGCCTCCACAGTTTTTTTCGTTGCTCCCGCCTGGGACTGCGCTGCTTCGGCGGCGTTGCGTCCGAGTGCGCGGCGTTCGTCAGGGTTGGCAATCAATTCCATCCAGACCAGCGGCAACTGCGCAGGACTTACCACACGCACTGCATTGCGGCTCTGAAACAGGGCAACCATATCGCGGAAGTTCTCCGTGTGATTGCCGATCACAATGGCGACGCCGTGCTGCGCGGGTTCGAGAATGTTGTGGCCACCATGCGGCTCGAGGCTGCCACCGACAAATGCGATGTCGGCGAAGGCGTATAAAGACGCCAGTTCGCCAATGGTGTCGAGGAGCAGGACTCCGCCCGAAATGTCTTCGCCCTTCCATGCCGTTCGCCGCCAAAACGCCATTTTCATGTCCTCAAGCAGGCGTGCCACATCATCAAAACGCTCGGGGCGCCGTGGCGCCAGAATCATTGCCGCTTTCGGATAAGTGGCCTGAACATTCTCGAAAGCCCGCAGCAACAGCGCTTCTTCGCCCTCAACCGTGCTTCCGCATACGAGTATGGGGCGAGTCTCCGATGGTTTGAAAGCCTCACGCAATTGGGCCGCGATCGAAGCTGCCGCCGTTGCTGCGATATCGTACTTCAAATTTCCGCCGACTTGTATCCGATCGGGGGCAGCGCCGATTTCGGCCAGCCGTTGCGCATCGGTCGGAGTCTGCGCCAGAAAGAGGTCAACATTCTTGAGGACGTGTGCCAGAATTTTGCTCCATCGCCTATAGCCGGGCAGCGAACGGTCCGAGATTCGGGCGTTCACCACAGCAATCCTTGCACCGCACAAGTGAGCAAGCCGCAAGAAGTTCGGCCAAAATTCAGTTTCGGCGATGACCACCAGTTCCGGGCGCAGTTGATGCAAATAAGGCCGAATCCCGAAGCTTAAGTCGAGCGGAAAGTAAAAAACGTTTTCTTCGCCGAAGCGGTTTCGCGCCAGCGCTTGTCCGGTGTCCGTTGTGGTGGAGACGACAATGCGATGCTCGGGCCATCGCCGCTTGAGTTCTTCCACCAGATGGACGATGGCAAGCACTTCACCCACCGAAACGGCATGGATCCAGATGGTCCTGCGATGCCGTGCTTTCGTGATTCGATGAGGTACACCGCCCAACCGCTCGCCCAAGCCAGCGCGATACTTTCCGTGGCGTAGCATTTCCAGCAGCCAATAAGGAAGGCTCACCAGCAATCCTGCGGTCAGCAAAGCGCTGTAAAAGAGGTACATGGAGGATTCCACATTCTAACCGCTGGCGAATCGCGTGAGGCACCGCTGGTGCTCAGGGGCGCATCCTATAATGGAATGAATACGATGCCACGCCATCCTGCGGTCGCAACGGTCATACTTTTGCTGTCCTTGTTTCTCTTGTCTTCGCTGTCTTATGCTGCCAAACAGTTCGTGATGCCTCAACCCCAATCAGTCAAGGCTTACCCGGCGCGGGATGAACACGCAAGTGAATTGGTGACCGTGGCGCTCGATCCTTACGACATGGCCGACAAAGCTTCGATTTTCACCGCGCCCTACAATCAGGATGGCTTTCTGCCCATTTTTGTGGTGGTTCGCAATGACGGCGATCAGCCCATCACCCTGGGGAACATGCAGGCGGAATTCATCACGGTCGATCGCATCAAGATTCCCCGCGCCACCGAGGAAGATCTCTACCGCCGCCTGTCGCGGCCTGAGTCCACACCGACCCCTACGCCCTTGCCCTGGCCGAAGAAGGTGAAAGGCGGCATCAGCCAAAAGACCCGCGATGAAATCGACCGGGCGCAATTCGCCGCGAGAGCTGTCGAACCACACAGCACGCAGGCGGGATTCATGTTTTTCGATGTGTCCGGAATCTCAGCTCCACTGGCAGGGGCCACGTTTTATCTTTCCGGCGTGAATGACGCCAAGGGGAACGAGTTGATGTATTTCGAAATTCCGCTGGAGAAATATCTCAGCGCGCCTGCGAAATAGGTCTTCAGCCGCTACGCAGCAGAAACCGGTTCATGAGCCGGCCCACGCGCACTACACGATAGAGGAAAAAAAGCGCATCGGGGAGGCGAACAGATTTCCACTCGCCTGGGCCGGGCGTGGTGAGCAGCCGCCACAGAAAGCGCGTCTTATCCAACTGGTGTTCGCGCAAGTGCAACATCAGCAGGAAATATGTTGTCGATTCCATGTCAAAATCGGCGTCGCTAGTGAGAATCGCGCTGACCTCTTCGGCAATGGATTTTGCGGATTCATCCGGCTCAATCGTTTCTGGCAGACGGCAACTCAGCCAGCGTCGCGCAAGAAGAAATGACACGGCGACAATCCGTTCGAGGCCGATCCGTTTCGCCTGTTTTCGTATGGCCAGCCAGTTCAAGCCGTCCGACTGCGCCAGTTGCGCGATATCGCATAGCATCGAAAGCCGCATCCATAAATGCTTGGCTGCATGCGCGCATAGAACCAGCATGAGATCTTCACGGCAGAGTGTGCGCACGGGTTGCCCCGTGATCTGAACCGGGACAGCCCGGCGAAAAAAGTCTTCTACAGAAAAATCCATGGCGTAGAAACGCGGCTGCATTTGCCAGTGCAATTCGAGCAGATTTTTCCCGTTCGCGTGATCCAGCGCATATTCATATCCCGTGCGGAGATAGTCGCGCCTCTGGCGCGGCGTCAGGGCGAGAGTGCTGCGATAACCCAGGTCTTCCAGTGCGTTTTTAGCCGCTGCGACATCGGTCTTCCGAACAATAAAATCGAGATCGTGAAACTGCCGCTCGCAGACGCTTCCGTACAGCGCTTCTGCCAGCGCTGGCCCCTTGTAAGCCACCGTCTCAATGCCGCGGTCTTGGAAATGCTTCGTCACACGCGATAGTTCGGCAGCGAACCAAAGAGTGCGTTTGCAGTTGGCCGCGTACGCCATGTGCAGGCTTTCCGGTGCTGCGGCGCGAGCGATCACAACGGCTCGATAGACGAGCGGAATCACTCCGTGTCGCTCTGCTTCCTCTACGACGCGATTCCAATCGAGGGGAATCGCCAGCCCTTGGCGTACCAGTTCCCGTCGCTCGGTTTCAGGAGCTTGGGCGCAGCACGCCAAAAGGAACCCAAACTCGCGATCGGCCGCACTCTCGCGCATCGCTCTTAATCATAGCGATGTTTGCGGAATGATTTATCCTCCTGATATCTGAATTGTTTTCTTGAATTCTTATGTTCGCGCGCAAAATCCGAGTGGAATATCAGAGTGACGGGCAACGGTTGCCCTGCCCGTTGAAGTGGCTGGACAGTTTTTCCATGCGTAATTTCACCAACGCAGCCACCTTCGATGACACGCTTCCAGTAGCCGATGGACTCATGGAAATCGGCACGAACGTGCCCCTTGATCGGCTTCGGGATGCGATGCAGGACTGGTTTCGCCGTAAAAGCTATCTAACGCAAGCCGCGCAACTGTTTTTGATGGATGTATGAGGTAGAAAAGGAGTTAGCCACCTGTTTTTCCTATAGATAAAATTAATAGAGTACCCTTCCTGCCTTGGCGAATCTAATGCTATAGGTATAAGCAGGCTGGCCAGGGGTGAAGAAGCCCTAGTGAGAGCTACCCATTACCAAGTTAGGCATGCCGGCCTCGGTGATGTATGCATTTGGCCTCCCCCAAGTCGTCGCCGTCGATGAAGTCGGCCGACCCCAAAGTCGTCCTATCCCGCGTCCAGCTGGTTTCCCCGCCGGACACTCCTCTGCGCATCCCTTGGTTCAAGCGCCTAAATTGGTTCTTCATTCTAGGCATGGGACTCATGTTTTTATTAAGCGCAGCCATCTGGCTTGCGGTTTTAGCTCGTTGAAGGACTAATTAGTCAACGCGGTATGACCCAGGGACGGAAGTCGCGGAGTCGGTTCGCCTGAGAAGAATTGAAGAAGAATTTTGTATCATTTTTGGGAAAAATAGGCGACACTGCGATTGTTAACGGGTTGTTACTTCGGGGACCAAGTTCAATGACCCAGCGATTGGTTACCATCAACGAGCCCGACGCGCGCCCGCCCGATGCTGATCCCTCTGAGCCTGTTTTGCCTCCACTGCCTCCACCCGAACCAGGCCGCAACTTGCTGTTAGGCGTCGCGGCATTGCTTGGTGTGAGCGCGGGTTTCTGGCTCGCCATTACGCTGACCATCACTCATTTTCTGCGCTGATTTCCTGCTACTTATCGTAGTGCAGCAGCGACAGCACATCGTACTGTTTGAGTTTCTCGCGTCCATTCAGAAAGTCTAATTCCACAACAAAACCGAAGCCGACGATATCCGCGCCTAGCGCAGTTGCCAACTTTGCCGTCGCGTCCGCCGTGCCGCCGGTGGCAAGCAAATCATCAACGATGACCACTCTTTGGCCTCGTAGGATCGCATCCTTATGGATTTCCAGCGTATTGCTGCCGTATTCGAGATCATATTTCAGCTTTTCTGTCGCCGCGGGAAGTTTGCCGGGCTTGCGCACAGGAACGAAGCCCGCATTCAGGCGATAGGCGAGAGCGGGAGCAAAGATAAATCCGCGAGCTTCCATGCCCAGAACGAGGTCAACCTTTTGATCGAGATAATATTCCGCAAAGGCGTCAATCAGCATTGCCAGACCGGTCTTGTCTTTCAGCAGCGTCGTAATGTCGTAGAACAAAATTCCGGGCTTCGGAAAATCGGGAACTTCTCGAATAAGCTTCTTGAGCGGCTCACACTTGCCATTCAGTTGGGCAGTCGCCATTTACCATGCTCCTTCGATGCGAAATTTGTTAAGGCCCGTAATCGGCTGGGCTTCAAATTCTTCGACGTCGTCCACGCGCGCGGCCCGAGGGCCTTGCCGAAGCTTCGACTGTAATGCCACTAATTGGGCCGTCGTGCCCATCGCGAGAACTTCCACACTGGAATCAGGATTATTCCTTACCCATCCCGCAATGCCCAGAGTGTGCGCTTCGCGCTCCACAAACCACCGGTATCCGACGCCCTGCACACGCCCACGCACCAAATATTTACGGGCCAGCGTTTGCAGTTCGTTATTCATGCTGGGTTCATGCAGCCGTTACGCGCGTGAAAGATAGACGCCCTCGGCGGTATCCACTTTGATTTTCTCGCCTTCGTTGATAAAAGGCGGCACCTGCACCACAAGTCCAGTTTCGGTCTTTGCCGGCTTGGATACGCTCGAAGCGGTTGCGCTCTTAATGCCCGGCTCGGTTTCCGTCACCGTCAGAATCACGGTCTGCGGCAATTCAATTCCTACAGCTTTGCCATCGAAGAACTCGACCTTAATCTGCAAATTGGACGTCAGGTATTCCACCGAATCGCCGAGCGTGTCACGCGTCAATTGAGTCTGCTCGTAGTTCTCGGTGTTCATGAAATAGTAGTCGTCACCGTCGCTGTAGAGAAATTCCATATTCACTTCATCCACCATCACCTTCTCAATCGGATCAGGCGAGCGGAATCGATGCTCGAACATCGCTCCAGTCCGGAGATTTCGCAGCTTGGCCTGAATGAAGGCGCGCAGGTTGCCGGGCGTGCGGTGCTCCACACTGAATACGGAGTGCAGATCATTGTTGTGCTTGATGATCATGCCGGGACGCAGCTGGGTGGCGGGGATAGACATGCTCTCGAAAATCTCCTTTAATACGAATGATTTCTGCGGCGGAAGCGGGCAGGCCACAAAGTCCGCCGGACACAGGCTTAAACCACGATTTTACACGGAGTTCCAACGGAAAGGAAACTAGGACCTAGCGGAAAATCGACCCGAAGAAATGCCCTATCTTCCTAAAAAATCCATCATGCTGGGCTGTCGCAGCGGGCTTCGTAGGCGCTTGCAGCCCTGGCGGAATCACCACCTCTCCCATCGGCACAATTTTTACTCGCGTCATCACCGGCAAAGCTTCTGAGTCACGTACTTCCATGCTCAATGTCGCAGCCGTGTCCGGCTTGGTAGCATTTGCGTTAAACACAAACGGCGCGTCCACGCTCACGTGGACGTCGCTGGGCTTCGAAGGTGGTAGCGGCTGCATTTCTGGACCGGGCATTGCAATCGGTGCAACCGGCGCCGGGCATCCGCACGTCGCCGGAACTTGATTCTCTGCTTCTTTGATTTGCCCAGCCCGAAACGTCACCTGTTCCGACGGCTTCACTTCGTATGCCCCATCGCCCATTAGTTCTGACACTTTGATGGGCGCGGTGTTTCCCGCCAGCGTCCGCACGCAGGTGTTCCCGTCGCGAGTCAGCATGGATGGCGGCGTCGAACTCACCCGGTCCCGCCAAAACAATCCGGAAATCTGGCGTCATGACGGAATCAGCCGAAGCTGGAGATGACGCGGCCAGCGCATAGTGCAGTTCAACTCCGCCCGTGTTCATGCCCAACAGCATGTCGTGACCGTTCGGCGAAGGAGTCACCGACACAGTGGTTCCCGGGCAAACTCGCACTTCGCCGCCGCGTCCAAGGCGCAGAATTGCCGTGTCCGAACCGGCGGTAACGGCGGAGCCTGCGAGCACAGTGCTTCCTGAAAATGTCACTCGGCCGAGGGGAACTGGCGCGGGCAGCGCGCCTTCGCTCGTACTCTTCACGGCCCCACGCGCAGCCGCAGGAAAACTGACAATAAATCGCGTTCCTTGCGTCTGCGTTCCGTAAGGTAGGGACTGCGTCAAATCCACGACCACCCGCGTCACCGGTGGCGAATTTTGATGCTCGTCCACGCGAATAGCGTGGATGGGATCCCTATCAACCGCAATCCGTTCGGGCTCTCCGCGGAACTCCGTGTTGGGCAAATCGACGACCAGCCGCGGCGGCCCCTCGAGTTGAAGGATGGCGGGAGTTACGGGTGCGCTGGTGACGATTTCCACCTGCGGCACGTCGCCGGGAAGTGCGCGGACCGACTCAAGCGTGATCTGTGCGCCCGCTTGTGCTGCGAACAGAGCCATACCCGGCAGGCAAAACCAGCGACGATGCGGCAGCAAAATGATTTAACCTCGTTCGCCAGAGTCATGGGCAGGCACATGCCGGAAACAGGCCGGTTCGCCTCTCACGGGAGGAATTCGTATTCTTCAATCACGGCTGCGACGGCGACTTTCCCTTCGGGAGACGTTTCATTCACGCGGACCACCTTCCCGCGACAGCGGACACGGATGCTTTCCGTTAGCGTAATCTCCGGCGGCAATGTCAGCGTGAAATCAATCCCCGAGCCATTGGCAATCGCCGAATCGACGAAAAAGCAAACCCCACGCGCGCTTACGTCGCGGGTCTCCGCCCCTTCTTTAGACGTGTTCTCGGCATTGACCGACAGCGGCAGGCGCAATGGGAACCGGCGCGTACTCCGTTTCTCTTCACCTTGTTCTGTGCCGGCTGTTTCCCCACCCTGGCTGCCGGATGTGCGATCCTGCGGGTCCGCCATGCTTCCTCCGTAGAGCACTTAAGCATGGCGTTTTGAAACCGCCCTGTCAAGCCTCCGAGACTTGAACCTAATTAAGATAATCTAATCCGGATGGTCTTCGTCCTGGACAACTACGACTCCTTCACTTACAACCTCGTCCAATACCTGGGCGAGTTGGGTGCGGATGTCGTCGTTCGCCGCAATGATCAAGTTACCGTTGGCGAAGTCGCTAAGCTCAATCCCCGCCACATAGTTGTTTCTCCCGGCCCCTGTACTCCTCAGCAAGCGGGCATCAGCATCGAATTAATCCGCCATTTCGCCGGCAACAACGCCGGCAACAACAAAGTTCCTGTGCTCGGCGTCTGCCTTGGCCATCAAGCCATCGGCGAAGCCTTCGGCGGCAAGGTCATCCGCGCACCCCATCTTATGCACGGCAAGACCAGCGCCATTCTCCATGACAACAACGGCGTCTTTCAAGGATTGCCCATGCCCATGACCGCAACCCGCTACCACTCGCTTATCGTGGAAGAATCAAGCCTGCCCGGCGACTTGAAAGTCAGCGCCTGGACGACCGAGAAAGACGGCACTCGAACCATCATGGGACTCCGCCACAGGCGTCTTCCCATCGAAGGTGTGCAGTTCCATCCCGAAAGCGTGCTCACCGAAGCCGGGAAGAAATTAATAGAAAACTGGCTGAAAAGCTCGAATTGAGGCAATCAATCAAGGCCGAGCGCAATCTTCAGCGCTCGGTTCATTTCGAGCAGCTTTTCGTGGGACAGCGAGCCAATATACTGTGTGAGGCCGTCTTTGCGAAGACTGGCAAGATTGTCACAGATAATCCAGCTTGCGTGTTTTAACCCTTCTCAGCTCGCATCTAGCCCACTAATATAGCCACAACAACGGCGACAACCCAATAATCGCCAGCGCCACTAATAGGCCCAGCGCCATTCGCCCGGTCTTGCGGCTCCCGAAGATGCAGGCATAAATTCCCTTAATAATGTTGTTGCTGGTCGCGGCTATCACAATTGCCGCCGCCGCAGTCGTCAATGAGATGTGGGCGCCCGTGGTTTGCGTCATCCCCAGAATAAATGGATCCACATCGCTTACGCCCATAATGCTGGCAAGGCCCAGCACGCCGCCGCTGCCCAGGTGTTCCGCCGCCAGCCGCGTAATTATTGAAATGCCGAGAAACAATCCCGCAAATAATAATGCCGAGCCCAGCTCCAACGGATTCTTCGGCCGCAGGCCGAAGCTCGATGCGCCGGTCTCGTCCGCGCGTCGCGACCACAGCCATCCCGCGATCAACGCCAGCGCGGACAACCCGAGAAATGGCGCCACTAATGCCGCCGCCAGCTGCCGATTGAAAATCGCCACCAGTAGAAGAATCCGCAGATACATCACGCCCGACGCCAGCACGATCGCGCCCGTGAACATGTGGTCGTGGCTTTCTTCCTTCGACATCTTGGCCAGTGCCACCGTGGTGATGGTCGAAGAATATAGCCCTCCCAGCAAGCCCGAGATCAGTATGCTCGCATCCTTCACGCTCAACAGGACGTAACTTCCATACGAGATCGCGCTCACCGCGACCACCACCAGCCAGATTTTGAACGGATTAATCTGGAACGGCCCAAATGCCTGGTTCGGCAGCACCGGCAGGATGACGGCTGTCAACAACAGAAATTTCGTGAAGGTCAGAATTTCCGCAGCTGGGATTCTCTGGCTCAGCCCTTCGAGACGAACCTTCAACTCCAGCAGAAACATGCTGGCCACCGTGATGGTCGTCGCAATCCAGAAATCGCCCGCGTACACCAGGCCGCCCACAAGATAAGTAAGCAGAGCCGACGCTTCCGTGGTCGCTCCCGGCATGCCGGAAACCGAGAGCTTGTGCCGGTATGAGAGCCAGAGAAATGCGCCCACCACGGCAAACCCCAGGGCAATGGGCAATACTTCGCCATGCGCCAGCAGCGCCATCGCATAGCCGATCAATCCTATGAGGGGAAATGTGCGCACGCCGCCGAAGGAGTAATTCTCGCCCGGCTTGGTGCGCTCTTCACGCTCCAGGCCGACGAGAAAAGAGAGAAACAACACCAGCAGGATTTTGACGCCTTCGGCGGGAATCCACTGCAGAATCTTTTCCATAGGGAGGCAGACTACGAGAGACGCAGATTATGAAGCATAGCTGAATCCGGGCCAGCCGCCGCCTGAGGGCGGCGACTGGCGTGGAATTGTCCTGCAAGCTCCTACATCGCTGAATCAGAATTGAACGTATCCGCCGTCACCTTCCAGCTGCCATCAGCTTGCTTCATATATACAGTCAGGAACTTTCCCTTGTCGGTCATGGGCTTCTTCGTCTTCGGATTGGTCACGGTCATCGTGTATGTGCCTTGCGTGTAGATCATGTCTCCACCCTTGGACGCAACCTGTTTGTCGGAAGCAAACGTCAAAGCGAAATTCTTGTCCGCAACCATGGGCACCAGCGCTGCCTGAATGGCCGCTTTCCCATTCAACGTAGGCGCGCCAGGATAAAGCCCGCTTCCATCATCGGTAAAATACGCCGCCCACTTCGCAGCGTCTTTGCTGGCGGCATCTTTCACCCATTGCGCTTCCAGGTCTTTCACTGTTTGTATATCAGCGGCGCGCGTGTCCGGTGGCGCGGCGGGCGGCGCCGGCGTAGTCGCGCAGCCCACTGTGATCGGCGCCAGCAATACACAGGCAAAAATCCAAGCATTCTTAGCCATATTTATCTCCTTGGGATTAAGGTGCGAAACAGTATAGTCCAAACTCTGTGACGTGAAGGGGTAGGATTCGCTTTGTTATAATCGGCTTGCCGCTTGTGGCGCTATCGTCTAGGGGTTAGGACGTGAGATTCTCAATCTTAAAACACGGGTTCGATTCCCGTTAGCGCTACCAACTCTCTCCCGCTAAGCATGGCACATATCGCAAGAAAAACTGGGTCGCGCGTGCTGCGGTAAGCCGAGAGTCTGATCGTGTCCAGTGGCCTGTCGCATCTGCATGACGGCAAAGTAGATATGTCCTGCGAAACATCATTTTGGTTGCGGAATTGTGCACCCCGCGGGGGCACTTCGAGACAAAACTCAATAAATCACTAAAACTTCAGAAAAATGCTTCCGCTAAGTGCCTGCAAAGAATGGGCTTGTAAATTGGAGTTTTAGGCGCGATGGAGCAGAATGCGCACTTTTGCATGCACTCTGCCGCGCGGAGGTTTCGCGGCAATCATAAGATGCATAATGACTTACACGATCTCCGAAACCACTTGTATGAAATTTGCGTTGAAATTTGACGCCAAAAACACGCGATTATGCTCGCGGTGGGTCGAGTTTTGTCCGCCATAAGTCGGCGGTGGTTGCGGAGCAGATTTGGCATTTTTTCGGCCTCGAAATGGGGTTCCTCGCGTTCTGACGCACGCTCGAGCGAGTTGAGCGAGGAAGCTCATCGGCACGGACTGAAGTCGGCCCTTCCGGAACTGTGCTCCTGCTGGAATTTCAATGGAACGTCAAAATCAAAAAGCGGCGGACAGGAATGTCCGCCCCACACAGACACACGCGAGTAGTGGCAACAACTTTTTACAACTTCGTTCTTGCCCGCGATATGCAGCCATGCTAATTTTCGTTTTGTAGGCAGCTCTTCTCACCAGACTCCTCGTAAAGCTCGTCGATCCTGCGAGCCATCCCCCGGGAGGGAATCTCATGTTAAGAACGGTCGGCGGTGCGATTGTGTGCGCCGCAATTGCAGTTGCATTATTCGCTCTAGCGTTGTCGGCTCAAACAATTTCAGCTCAAACCACCAAACCCATCGTCACATTCAACGGAACCAACGGCAACGACATGTTCTCTGCGATG
Source organism: Terriglobia bacterium (assembly GCA_963702965.1). Lineage (GTDB taxonomy): Bacteria > Acidobacteriota > Terriglobia > Terriglobales > Acidobacteriaceae > JAJPHW01. The sequence goes on along the minus strand of OY969776.1, from coordinate 112,312 downwards.
ATCCAGGGCGCAGACGGCAATCTTTACGGCACAACCACTTATGGCGGGGCGAATGATAAAGGCACCGTCTTCAAAATTTCGCGGCAGAGCGGAGAGCAGGTTCTTTACAGTTTTTGCGCTCAATCGAATTGCACGGATGGAGCATACCCTGAGTTTCTGATCCAGGGCGCGGATGGAAACTTCTATGGCGAAACCTATAACGGCGGCAGCATCGGCGCTGGATCCATTTTCAAGATGACGGCGAGCGGCGAAGTAACGACGATTTACAACTTCTGCACGCAAACCAATTGCACGGACGGCGCGTTGCCGCAATCGGCGCTGGTGCAAACCAGCGATGGCACGCTCTACGGCACGACCGTCATCGGCGGCGCGCAAAATGAGGGAACCGTATTCAAGCTGTCGCCGAGCGGCGTGTTCACTACGCTTTACAATTTTTGTTCGCAGGCGAGTTGCGCCGACGGAACGCAGCCGAACATTGGCCTGACTCTGGCCAGCGACGGAAACTTCTATGGCACGGCGGCGCTGGGTGGAAAGACCAATGCCCAATATTGCGGCGCGTATGGATGCGGTACGCTCTTCAGAATTACACCCAGCGGCGCGTACACGCTGCTCTACAGCTTTTGCTCACAGTCGAAGTGCGCGGATGGCGACATTCCGCAGGGCCAACTGATTCAGGCGAAGGATGGCAGTTTATACGGAACCACAGACGGCGGCGGGGCCAACCAAGGCGGTACAGCTTTCAAAGTTACGCCGCAGGGCAAGGTCGTGAGCCTGCATAGTTTCTGCACGAGCACGTGCCAGGACGGCCTTATTCCCTACGCTGGGCTAATTCAAGCCAGCGACGGGAATTTCTACGGAACTGACACGTTAGGAGGTCCGGGAGGATACGGCACCGTCTATCAGATGACGCCGGCAGGAAAAGTAACGCCAGTGTTTGGATTTGATGACGGGGCCGATGGCGGATTTCCAGTGGCAGCGGTTTTGCAGGCGAGCGATAGAAGACTGTACGGCGGTACCGAACAAGGAGGCGATGACGGCCTGGGCGTTGTCTTTCAAGTGTCGGCGAAGGCAGAGGCGGTATTTGGCGAATCAGGTCTTGGCGCCGCAGCTCTGGAAGGGTTGAAGGCGAAAGCTGCGATCCCAGCATCGCCACTGCATGGCCGACCATAGGACATGGCGTTGTCGGGAGACAGGGAAAAACACGCTATTGGGTCCATCGTGCCCACCCTTTCGCAAAGAACGCGAAATGGTGGGGCACCTGTAGATGGTCAAGACGTTGTACCGGGATCAGCGCGGCTGATGGGTGGGGCGTAGCCGAGACTACCATGCGGGCGAGTGAAGTTGTAGTAGTGGGTCCAGGGCTGCAAGTAGTGGCATCGCGTTGCGTCGGAGTCGGGCCAGTGGCAGGCGTAAGCCCATTCGCGCAGGGCGGTCTGGATGAAGCGTTCGGCCTTGCCGTTGGTGCGTGGCGTGTAAGGGCGGGTGCGACGATGGTTGAGGCCGCAGTTGGGAGACAAGCTTGGCGGAACTGGTGGGAGCGGTAGCCGCTGCCGTTATCGGTGAGCAGAGCGCGAATGCGAGATGCCGTGGCGGGCATAAAACTCGACGGCCTGGTGTAGGAAGGCGATGGTGGTATGGGCCTTCTGGTCGGGCAGCAGCTGAGTGAAGGCCAGGCGGGAGTGGTCGTCGATGGCGACGTGCAGGGCCTCGAAGCCGGGATGGGCATGCAGGCCGCGGCGGCGGCCGTCGCCGCGCATGGAAACCTGCTGAAAGCGGGTCAGTCCCTTGATGTCGAGGTGCAGCAGATCGCCGGGGAAGGGGTGCTCATAGCGCATGCACGGGCGGAAGGGGATGCAGATCGCGCCAGCGGCTGAGATGGGCGCGGCGCAGGATGCGGCTGACGGTGGCGGGACTGAGTCCGGTGGTGCGTGCGATCTGGTAGGCGGGACGTTGCCGCCGCCGCAGCTCGATGACCTGATCGACCAGACGGGGCGCAGTGGCTGCGGGGACTGCGATGAGGTCGTGAGGAACGGTCGCGTAGGCCGGCGGCACCTTCGCTGCTGATAGCGGCGAACCCACTTGGCGGCGGTCTTGGGAGTGACGTGGAAGCTGCGGCTGCAGCCGGCTTCAACGTCATGCCGCTGCAGAACAGATTGCGCCTAATTCCTCTCGACTGCGAAGCGTAAGTCGGGCATTCTTGTGGATGTCCATTCGGTCTTTCCTCGGAAACTGGATTGCTCAGTCACAATCAGCTTCTCTGGTTCCGATCGAATGGACAACCTCTTGAAAGATCACAGGCACCCTCTTTCGTGGAGATGCAAGCGATTGAGAGATTAAAGATTGGGCCAGCCGCCGGGAAGCAATTATTTATAGCCCGCCTTTCCAACCGGTGCAGCAGCTAGAAACAAAGCCTAGGTGGTCGAGGCAGAGGTCCGGAAGTGTAAATCGGAGAGCTATGTTAGGAGACAGGAAACCACGCTCTTGGATTCATCGTGCCCACCCTTTCGCAAAGAACGCGAAATGGTGGGGCACCCTCTTTTAGGGGCGATACAAACGATAAGAGATCAAAGACGGGCCAGCCGGCAAGAGTTAAAGAGCTATAATCTCTCTGCCAACTGTGCGCGTCCGGGCGATGATTGAGACGTGCAGCCAGAAGGTTTGAGAACATGAAGAAGTTGCTCGCGATGCTTTGCGCGGTAATAGCCTTGTACGCAACCAAAGCTCCCGCCGCTGATCAAAAATCCTACGACATTGAAGTGCCGGCGGCGAAAGAGTGGGTGGACACGGGCATTGATGTTCATGGCGGGGCGAAAGTGCGTTTCACGGGGACGGGGACGATAACGTATCCCGCGCCGACTGACAATTCGAAGTTTCAATCGAGCACGGTGGGATCGTTTGGGCCGGATGGACTGGCGCGGGGATGGGCGGATTTGATCCATCAATATGCGGTGGTGAGCGCGGGGCATGGCGCGCTTATCGGACGCGTAGGCTCGGACTCGTATGTGCAGCCTTTTCTGATAGGCGCGAGCAAGGAATACGACGTGCCGGTTGCGGGCCGGTTGTGGGTGGGCATCAACCAGAGCATGACGGATGCTTCGAGCGCTACCGGCAGCTTCAAAGTGAAAATCGAAGTTCTGGATGAGGGAGCGAAAGACGATTCGAATCCGGGCGGGCCGGCGGACAGCAATATTGCCGGGATCACGCCCGATGTGCTGAGCAAAATTCCGCGGCGGGTGTCTGATCCGGCGGGCAATCCGGGAGACATGGTCAACATTTTGATCGTTGGCACACAGGCCCAAGTGGAAAAAGTATTTGCCACGGGCGGCTGGGTGCAAGTGGATAAGAGCGTGGAGAATACCGCGCTGAACGCGATCATGGATTCCATCGAGAAGAAAGATTATCTGACCATGCCCATGAGCACCCTGTTTCTATTTGGACGGGCGCAGGATTACGGCTTTGCGCATGCCGAGCCGGTCAAGGTGGCGATGTCACGCAATCACTTACGGGTGTGGAAGTCACCGCTGGAAGTGGATGGCCGTCCGCTGTGGTGCATCGCGGCCACGCATGATATTGGGTTTGAGCGCGATCAGCGGAATAACGGGGTGACGCACAAGATTGATCCGGCGATTGATGGCGAACGGGAGTATGTGAACGGAACGCTATCAGGAACGGGGCTCGTCCAACAGCGCGATCACGTTACGCCGGCAAACGCGCTGACGACGGCAAAGACGGCGACCGGAGGAGAGTTTCATTCCGATGGACGCATACTGGTTTTGGTCTTAAAGAATAATTAAGGTTGGAAGTGACGTTATCTACGGCGAATACCTTAGAAGAAATTGTTTTGTGTTCCGCAAGAGTAAACCTGTGCAATTTTTTTAAACGAAGTTTCAAATAAGCTTCACGCCCCCTTAATACCGCACCGTCACCCTTAGGTCGCCAAGGAGAAACTTCTCCGGAGGAAGACCTATGAAGTTTACGCATCTTTTGCGCGAATCCTGCCGCCATGTGGGCGCAGGTGCCGCGTTGCTGGCGATGTTCGCCAATTTGGTGGCGCCGACGGGACTAGCCGCGCAGGACGCCAGAAACGTTGCCACAGCCACGCCGATCAAACATGCGATCGTCATCATCGGCGAAAACCGCACCTTCGACCACATCTACGCGACGTACAAGTCTCCATCGGGAGACAGCGTGAACAATCTGCTTTCCGAAGGCATCATCAAGGCAGATGGAACGCCTGGTCCAAATTATGGGCTCACCGCGCAATATACAGCCACCGACACCATGACCTACTCCCTTAGCCCGGGCGGCAAGACGGTATATACAAATATTCCGCCAGTTGTGACCGGTGGACCCGAAGTCGCCTACGGCGAACAGTTGTTGCAAGGCGGAGTGATCACCAGCCCTTACCAGATTGAGCCTGGTTTCCTTCCCTATTACTACTATCAATTTCTGCTGACCGGGGGCACGGGGTTATCCAACGCTTACACCGGTCCGGATACCCGGATTCCGAATGACCTCGACTTGCCCGAAGGCGCATTCCAGTTGACGCCCGGCGTTCCTTACGATGCCTACGCCAACAGTCCTGTGCACCGTTTCTATCAGATGTGGCAACAGGAAGATTGCAGCGCGGGTTATGCCACCAAGAGCAATCCGAGCGGATGCCTGCATGACCTCTTCCCCTGGGTTGAAGTGAGCGTGGGGGCGGGAACGAACGGGCTCTCGCAGCCGAGCAACTTCACCACCTATACGACTGGTGAAGGGTCAACTTCGATGGAGTTCTATAACATGCTGAAGGGAGACGCGCCTTACCTGAAGCATCTCTCCGATAGCTATACCATCAGCGACAACTATCACCAGGCGGCGATGGGCGGTACGGGATTGAACCACATCATGCTGGGCTACGCGGACGCCATCTGGTACAGCGACGGCAACGGCAACGCTCTGGTTCCCCCCGCGCAACAGATTGAAGATCCAGATCCGCAGGCGGGCACCAACAACTGGTATACAGAAGACGGGTACGGCGGGTTCAATACGCAAACGAACACGCCGTACGGCGGTGGCAGCTATAGCGCTTGCGCTGACAACACTCAGCCGGGCGTGCCCGCGGTGACGAGCTACCTGGCTTCGTTGTCGAAGCCGATTGCTCCTAACTGCGACGCGAGCCATTACTATCTTCTGAACAACTACAATCCTGGCTACAACGCTGACGGAAGCCTTGCCGTCAACGACAGTAATGCGTATGCGTCGTTTACCATTCCGCCCACCTCTGTACGCCACATTGGCGATGCCTTAATGGCGAAGAACGTTTCCTTCAAGTACTACGGGGACGGTTGGAACCTTTACCTCTCCGACCCGAACTACGACAACCCGCTTGATGCGTATTGCAACATCTGCAACCCCTTCCAGTACGCGAGCGACATCATGACCAACGGCACACTGCGGGCGGAACACATCCAGGATCTCTCGAACTTCTATGAGGATGTGAAAGCCGATGAATTGCCGGCAGTATCGATCATCAAGCCGAGCGGATTCGTGGATGGCCACCCGGCTTCTTCGAAGCTCGATCTGTTCGAAGGCTTTGTAAAGCAAGTCGTCACCGCGGTGCAGGCGAGCGACGAGTGGCAAAGCACGGCCATTTTCGTTACCTTCGACGAAGGCGGCGGTTATTTTGATTCGGGCTACGTCCAACCGCTGGATTTCTTCGGCGACGGCACCCGTATTCCCCTCATTATCATTTCGCCTTACACTACGGGCGGCCACGTCAACCACAGCTACGCGGACCACGTTTCGCTTACTAAGTTCATCGAGCGCAACTGGCACCTCGGCCCGCTCACGGCCCGCAGCCGTGACAATGACCCCAACCCGATCGCGAGCAAGAACAATCCTTATGTGCCGCTGAACACGCCGGCCATAGACGACCTGTTCGATGCATTCAACTTCGGAAGCAAGTAACCGACACTTGAATGAAACCGGCGTTAGCGTTCTGCTGGCGCCGGTTTGTTCTGTTGGTTCCAATTGGAAGGAATCCCCCTCCGAAAGCGTCGAGCCAGGAAGAATTGAAGCCCTGCGGTGTTCCTGCAAGACCTGATTCCCTTAGGTCATTGATTTCTATACTCCTTCCGTGCGGGGCATGAATCTCGCGCACTATGGCCGGAATCCATTATTCTATTAGTAGATTTCTTAATAGATTGCTATGGCACCCTCAAAAAATAAAAGTAATGGTTCGGGCGCGGGAACGGCACTTTTAGAGAAAGAGAAGAGCGGCTTGCAGGATTTGGAACGTCAGTGTATTTTCGACGCCTTCCGGCATTGGGGCTACCTCGAAGCCGATCTCGATCCTCTGGGATTTTTGAAGCCGGAAGCGCATCCGGAGTTGCAGATCGACGGTACGGTCGCTCAAGAGGCGCGAGCTGCCTATTGCGGTACAGTCGGCGTGGAGTTCATGCACATCGCTGATTCCGAACGCCGCCGCTGGATCCAGGAGCGCATAGAAGGGCCGCAACCGGCAGTGGACCAGAGCGCTGCGCTGAATCAATTGATTTGCGCGGATTTGTTTGAGCAAGTTTTGCAGCAGCGATATCTGGGAACGAAGCGATTTTCGCTGGAAGGCGTGACCGCGCTGATTCCACTGATTGACGAAATTCTCGAGTCCGCGGGAACGCGGGGCGCGATCGAAGTCGTCATGGGTATGAGCCATCGCGGCCGCCTTAACGTGATTGTGCAAGTGGCGAAACGTCCGGCGGAAGAGGTGTTTGCGGGATTTGAAGACGTCGATCCGCGGAGCGTTTTGGGCAGCGGCGACGTGAAGTACCACATGGGCGCGACCGGAAATTACGAAACGCGCTCGGGAGCGAAGATCCACGTCCACCTGGTTTCAAATCCAAGTCATTTGGAAGTGGTTGACCCGGTCACCGTGGGCCGCACGCGGGCAAAGCATGACCGCACCGGAAAAGACGGGGCGCAAAAATATTTGCCCTTGCTCATTCACGGCGATGGCGCCTTCGCTGGCCAGGGCGTCACCGCCGAGACCTTGAACTACGCCGATCTTCCGGCGTACAGCGTCGGCGGCACCGTTCACATTATCGTCAACAATCTGATTGGCTTTACGACGGTTCCGGGCGAATTACATTCTTCCCGATTTGCGGCGCAGATTGCGCGACGGCAGGCGATTCCAATTTTTCACGTGAATGCGGAAGATGTGGACGCGGTCTTGCGCGTCGGACGCGTGGCGCTGGAATATCGCTATACGTTTGGCAGTGATGTGGTCATTGATCTCATTGGCTATCGCCGCCACGGACACAGCGAAGTGGATGATCCCACCGTTACGCAGCCGCTGATTTATAAGGCGCTCAAAGAGCATCCGCCGCTCTATGAAATTTATGCCGAAGATATCGGCGCAGACGACGTTGAAGCGCGAGTTCAGGCGATTCGTGGCGAGTTGGAAGAAGCACAGACAAAAGCCAAAACGTTGAAGTCCAAACCGCTCATGCGGACCATGCCTGCCTACTGGGATAGCTACGTCGGTGGACGATATAAAGCCGAATATGCAGTCCATACTGGCCTCGACGCCCAGGAATTGGCCGAGCTCGGGACAAAACTCGCGAGTTATCCTGACGATTTTCATATTCATCCCAAGGTGAAGAAGCTGCTAGAACAGCGGGGAGAAATGGGCCAGGGCAAGCGTGCGGTGGATTATGGCATGGCCGAAGCGCTCGCGTTTGCCAGCCTGGTGAAGAGCGGCACCCCAGTGCGCATGAGCGGACAGGATTGCCGGCGCGGCACCTTCAATCAACGCCACTCAGTCTTGCTCGACATTGAGAACGAGCAGGAGTTCGTCCCGTTGCAGCATATCTCGCCCGGCCAGGCGCGCTGCGAAATCTACAATTCGACGCTTTCTGAAGCCGGAGTGCTGGGATACGAATATGGCTACAGCCGCGACTATCCTGACGCGCTGGTCTTATGGGAGGCCCAATTCGGCGATTTCGCCAACGTCGCGCAGGCAATCATTGATCAATTCATTAGCGCAGGCGAAGAAAAATGGGGGTTGCTCTCTGGCGTGGTCATGCTATTGCCGCATGGCTTCGAGGGGCAGGGGCCCGAACACTCAAGCGCACGGGTTGAGCGATTTTTGCAACTGGCCGCACGCGATAACATTCAAGTTTGCCAGCCCTCGAATGCGGCGCAATATTTCCATCTGTTGCGCCGCCAGGCACTTCGCAAATGGCGTAAGCCGCTCATCGTATTCACACCAAAAAGTATGCTGCGGCATCCAGCGGCGAGTTCTCCGATTGCAGATTTCAGCCGCGATCAATTTCTGAACGTATTGCCCGACCACGACATTCAATCGGCCAAACGCATTCTCCTTTGCACCGGCAAAATCGGTCACGAGCTGCGCGAAGAACGCAAGAAACGGAAGGATGAATCGACGGCCATCGTTTTTGTCGAGCAGCTCTATCCGTTCCCCGAGAAGGAATTACTGGCCGCCGTCGAGCAGCATCCCGACGTGCATGAAATCGTATGGGTGCAGGAAGAGCCGGCCAATATGGGTGCTCTTTCCTATATCCTGCCGCGGTTACGGCGCATTATGGGTGACCGTTCGATCTTGTCTGTCAAGCGATCCTCCAGCCCGAGCCCGGCCACGGGATCGGCCAAGGCGCATGAGATGGAGCAAAAAACCTTGCTCACGCTCGCTTTTGCCAACGGCCATTGAGGGCGTGCGGCAGGCGTGTGTCTGCTGCGCCTACGCTACAATATCCGTGTGAAAACAAGCATATTCATCGTAGAAGACGATCCCGATATCTCCCGGTTGCTGCGGCATCATCTAGAAGCTGGAGGGTACGCCCTCAGGCTGTTCGCTACGGGAAATAATGTCATTTCCGAGGCGGAAAAACAGAGGCCGTCGCTTTTCATCCTAGACATAATGGTGCCGGGGAAAGATGGGCTTGAACTGTGCCGGCAAATACGCAAGACGGCCTCACTCGCCTCGATACCGGTAATTTTTCTCACCGCGAAGACCGGGGAAGCCGACCGCATTCTGGGTTTGGAACTGGGAGCGGACGATTACATCGTGAAGCCTTTTAGCCCTCGCGAACTGGTGGCACGAGTGAAGGCCGTGTTGCGCCGGTTTGAACGCCCCCTGCCACCCACGCCGGCGCGGGTTGGTGAAATCGAAATTGATCCCAGCGCCATGACATTAACTGTGCGCGGTAATGTAATCACTGCGACCGCGACCGAATTCCGGCTGCTCGACTATTTTGCCCGCCACACAGGGCGCGTGTTTACGCGAGATCAGTTGCTCGATTCAGTCTGGCGAGACACATCCTATGTGACCCCCCGCTCCGTGGATGTTTATGTGCGTCGCATCCGTGAAAAGATCGAAGAGGATCCCGAAAACCCGCGTTACCTTCGCACCGTCCGCGGAGCAGGCTATCGCTTCGAGGCCCCCAAATGAGGACGGCGTGAGGAACAGGATTTTCTTCAAGCTCGCGGCCGCATTTGCCGTGGTCATTGCCGGAGCTACACTCGCGCTCGATGTATCGATTCGCGATGTGTGGAGACATTCGCTGCTACAGCAGATGGAACTCGATCTGCAACAAAAGGCCGCGATGTTTGCCAACCGGGTGAATACTGAGGCGAGTCCGCAGATGCCTGCTATCGCCCGGGAGGTGGCCATCGCGTCGGGAGCGCGAGCAACTATTATCGACGCTTCAGGCAAAGTGCTGGCCGATTCTGAGGCGGATGCTGCCACCATGGAAAATCATGCGCAGCGCCCGGAATTTGTCGCCGCTCTTGCGGGACGGGCAGGGATGGACCAGCGTCGCAGCCGTACGATCGGTGTCCCACTGCTGTATGTCGCCGTGCCTGTTTCCGCCGGTGCCGTGCGCCTTGCTTATCCACTCTCCGATGTAGAAGCATCCGTTGCGGAAGTGCAACGCAAAGTGTTACTTGGTTCAGCCCTAGCCCTAGCCGTGGCGCTACTCCTGGCGGCCATCGCCGCGCAAGCGATTTCGCGGCGATTACAGCGAATCGTTCTCTTTGCCGAGCGTATTGCGAGTGGCGACCTCACCGCTCGGATTGCCTCCACGTCCAGCGACGAGATAGGCCAGGTCGCTGCTGCGCTGGATAAGACTGCGCGCCAGTTTGAAGGAAACTTCGAAGCCCTTCGCACCAGCCAGCGCCAGTTGGAAACGCTACTGAACAGTATGCAAGACGCCGTAATCGCCATTGGTCCGGATGACCGCGTCCAATGGGCAAACCAGACGATGAATCGCATGGTTCCGGGCCGCGCCCGCATTCAGGCTCCGATCATTGAAACCGTCCGCGACCCCGATTTCCTAAGGACGCTACGCACGGCCCGCGAGACCCGATCTGCTTCGAGTGCACGCGCTACGACCATCGTTACCGGCCGCGCATTCGATGTGACCGCCGCTCCCATGCCGGCGGGTGGCACGGTCGTCGTGCTGCGCGATCTTACGGAAACTGAGCGGGTCGAGAAAACGCGCCGGGATTTCATTGCTAACGTTTCGCACGAATTGCGCACTCCGCTCACCTCAATTCAGGGCTATACCGAAACTTTACTTGATGCCATGACAACCGAGAACTCGCACTCACGCGAGTTCCTGGAAATCATTCGCAAGAATGCATCGCGGATGTCGCGTTTGACGGAAGATCTTCTCCGCCTCGCGCGGGTAGAGTCCGGTGAGCAGCGCTTCGACATCAGTGCCGTGACGCCAGAAGAATTGCTGCGCGAAGCGTATCTAAGTTTCGTCGAAATCGCGCGGGCGCAAGGTATTACGCTTGAGATCGAGAATGCGGTAACGGAATCGGTGAAGGCCGATTCGGAGGCGATTCATCAGGTGTTTTCGAACCTAATCGAGAATGCGCTGAAGTATGCTGCTTCGACGACCCGCATTGTTCTTGGAGCCTGCCCGAGTCCGCAAGGGGTGGAGTTTTTTGTCCGCGATTTTGGGCCGGGCATCCCTTCGGAGCACTTGCCTCGTTTATTTGAGCGCTTCTATCGCGTGGATAAGGCCCGTTCGAGGGAATCGGGCGGCACCGGCCTTGGTTTGGCTATCGCCAAACACATTATGTTGGCCCATGGTTCGACGATCCGCGCGGAAAGCGAATTGAACCACGGCTCGACATTTTTGTTCGTTCTGCCGCTTTCAACGGTGGTTTCGCCCGTCGAAGCGAATACCCGTTAAGCGCATGTTGCAGCTAGCAGCGCACCTCAAACTCCGATAAATTCATAAGAGATTTACACGTTTTTAACAGGATTGTGGAAAACGGGCCTTATGCTGAAGGTGTGGCTTTCCATCTTAAGCGTCGTACCGGACGAATCGGAAGTGCAACATCTCGGCTCAAGCAGCAAAGGGACACAGCCATGACCGCCGTCACTGCCACCACTCCGCAGCCCGAACCCGCCCATGCCCACCTGGTACGTCGCACTAGCGAAGCCTGTCGTGTCGCAAAGGAAGCTGCCGCCGCCGCTGCTGAAGGTATTGCCACTGGATCGTTACCCCTCCTCAATACCATTCGCGAGCGCGAGAAAGAGCTGGACAACATTGATCGCGAGATAGACGCAGGCGTGACGGTTGCGATCACTCGCGTGACCGAACCGGAAGCGCGCGAATTGCTGGCCTGCATGAAATTCATGATCGGGCTGGAGCGAATCGGGGATTTGTTGCTCAGTTTTGCCAGCAGCGCTCAGGCTGCAGGCGCCAGGCTAGATCCGCAGGACACCCGCGATTTGACGCAGATGGCGACATTGCTCGAGAAAATGCTGTCGGATGTGGGTGCGTCCTTTTCAGGCCGTGACGTAAAGAAAGCGATCGATGTTTTACGGGCTGACGCTGAGATAGACCGTCTGCGCAATTTGATCTTCTTGCGGCACATCGAAAATCCTGAAAACCAGCACCGCCAAGCCAGCCTTCAGGTCATTTTCATGACGCAGTCGCTGGAACGCGCGGGCGACCACGCCAAGAACCTTGCCGAGGAAGTCTGCCACCTGGTGAGCGGTCATACCGTTCGGCACGTTTTGATGACCTACGATAAGCCCATCGAACAAATGTTCCTCGACTGGCTGCGTCGTCGCGACCACGAAAGCTGACGCTACTCGCGTGCGACGCACAATCCTTTACAAACCTTGACGTACTTTTTACGCCGTTGCCCGCCTCCCAGTGTTTAGATAGGGCATGCGACCGATTCTCATACCCTTTTAGGCTGCATCGCCTGTTAGTCTTTTAAATGGGGCCGTCGCAAATCAGAAAATTCAGACAAATAGGAGCTGGAGGATGATGAGTAGTTTTTTTAGGGTATTGGCGGGCATGGGCGCGGTTGCCGCCTTGTTGTTCGCTGCCGGCTGCGGCAGTAACGGCAACGCCAGCCTGCGTGTGGTGCAGGCTTCGCCGGACACGGGTCAAGTCGACGTCCTCTTGAACAGTAAGACCATAAGCAGCGACATCGGTTATGCGGGCAGTACGGGGTACATATCTGTGGACTCAGGGTCGCCGAACCTGCAAGTGACCCCCATCAACTCAAGTACGCCGATCGTGAATGAAACGGTAACACTGGCGTCTACCTCGAATACGACGGTGATTGTGGCTAACTATGCCGCGAACGTCGAGGGATTGGTGTTGAGCGATAACAATACCGACCCGCCTACTGGCGATGCTCAACTGCGCGTGGTCAATGCGGCGCCGGGCATTAGCACCGCCGACGTTTACTTCGTACCGTCGGGGAGCAGTTTGGCTACGATTGCGCCGATCATCACATCCCTTGGGTTCGAGAGCGCTTCGAGCTACGAGACGCTGACGGCGGGTACCTACCAGATCTTCCTGACGGTGCCAGGAACAAAGAATGCATATTTCAGCACGGGCCAGATTACACTGACGTCGGGACAGATACGCACGGTTGTCGCTCTAAACAGCACCACGGGCGGATACACCTCGCTTACACTAGCTGATTTGAACTAGCGCAAGGGCCTCCGCTTGATGCTAAGACCATCGTGCCGGAGGCCCACTGCGAATGGGTATAAAACTGGCGGTTTTCTTTTGCGGGATGGTAATGCCGCTTGGCAGCCTCGCGCAGGCGACTGCGGCGAGCGTCGTCAGCTATCAAGCCACTCTTGCTAACGTAAAGTACGTCTATGCCTCAGTTGCCCCGGCGGCGAGACTCAAGTCCGGCGACATTCTCGACACCAATACTCTCGATTGCTTCGGGAACGCTATTCAAAAACAAGGCGATACTCTCAGCATGGCCAAAGGGGATAATCCTTTGACCGGGCCGTTTTACATTGAAGGGGCCGAGCCCGGAGATACGCTGGCGGTAAAGATTCTTGATATACAGGTGGACGGCAATCAAGGGATTGGCGCATTTGCGCCCGGCTTTGGCGCCATCAATCCCACGAATTACACGCCCATGCTGACTCCTCCAATGCCGGAGAAAATATGGTTCTTCCCCATTGATCACGCGTCCAACACGGCAACCTTTCAAGGTCTGGATTCCAAATTCTCGGTCAAGATTCCGCTTCATCCATTCTTCGGCTGCATAGGTGTCGCCCCTGCCAACGGCGAAGCGCGCAGCTCCATCGTGCCCGCCGAGTTCGGAGGCAATATGGATTCCCCCGAGGCGAGCGCCGGCAATACGGTGTATTTTCCCGTAAACGTGCGAGGTGGACTGCTTTACCTGGGAGACGGACACGCGGCCATGGGTGATGGTGAAGTGGCTGGAACCGCGATTGAGGTGCCGCTCAAGGCGCGTGTCCAAGTGAGCGTCATCAAAGGCCATAAAATCAATTGGCCGCGCTTTGAAAATGACGACGCCATCATGACCGTAGGCGCATACCGTCCGCTTGACGATGCATTGCGCATCGCTTTTACAGAACTCGTGGGCTGGATTCATGAGGATTATGGCTTGTCAGAATCTGATGCCTACGAGCTGCTCTCGCAAGTGGCGAAAATTCATCTCAATGAGATGGTGGACCCCAATTACGTCGTGGTTGCATCCATTCAGAAGAAATACCTGCCGCCCAAAAAGGGTCTGAATTCCGGCCAATGAACCATCGGCACGCGCCAGTATGCTTGACAGCGATGCAATAGAAAGCGACACTCGCAGCAGGCGGCGAGATTTTTATGGCAACGGACGAATCCTTCATTTCGGACGCAGGTACGCAGCTGTCCTCCGCGGCCAGCTCCGCTCCTGCAAACGGGGCCGTTTCCACGGAAATGGAAGGTGACCTGCAAGCCGCCCTCCAGTTGCTGGCTAACCGGGCGTGCTATATCACCGGCGCGACTACTTCGATTATTGCAATCGGAGAAGGCGACACGCTCCTGTGCAAGGCTGGCTCCGGGAAAAACGCTCCTGCCTCTGGAACCCAGATCCAGATCGATGGCGGACTTACGTCCGAGCTGATGGCTGAGTGCGTGACGACACGCCAGCCGGTACGATGCGATGACGCTGAAAAGGACGGCAGAGTCAATGCCAACCAGAGTCCGCAGCATAGTGTGGGCTCTGTGCTCGTAGCGCCGCTCATCCACGAAAACGAAGTAGTCGGTATTTTCCAGCTCGCGGCAGAGAGGAAATCGGCTTTCGAGGAACGCGATGTTCTGTCCCTATCACGACTAGCGGCTGCGGTACAGACGGCACTCGAAGAGGCTTTGGAGAAGGTCGAGGGTGAGACCAGAGACGCAGACAGATCGGCTTCGGACGCGTCAGCGCCCGCTGCGTCCGCCGCACGGGGCAAGTTTGCCACGATGGCTTTGCATAGCGGGCGGATTCCATTGCCACAGTCTCGAGTCTCCCAGTCGTTGAATGAGGGTGCTACGCGATTGAGCCGGGGGCAGGACCTGCGTCGCTGTAAAGGTTGCGGGTTTCCGGTTTCCGCCGATCGCACGCTATGCGTTGACTGCGAGGTTGCCGAAATTGCCCATGGACGATTTATCGAGCAGTCGCCTACGCTTTATCCATTCACCAGCGAAACCAAACGCAGAAATTGGCTGGATGAGCATTTCTACACTATCGGCATTGTGCTGGTTTCGATTCTTACGGTCATCGTATTGTTCTTGTGGGCGCGCTAACCTTCCGTCTTTTTCCTGAAATTGCATTTTCCTGAAATGAGTCGTCCACCATCCTACATTGCCATTTCTCGCAGACGACTACCGATGTGATGACCCTTTACCTCCGATGTAAGTAAATGCCGGAATCGAACCGGTACCACGTAACATGAACGACGTCTCCAATCCATTACACCCATTGCGTCTGCTTCTGGTAGGCGATAGCGACAGCGATTTTGCCTACCTAAAGGACTTGCTGGTTCGGGAATGTGAAGGACATCTGCTGCTCGATCATGCCCATGGTTCCGAGGCCGCCTTGAACGTCATCCAGGAGGGTAGTTATGATCTGCTTCTTTGCGACTATCAAGCCGGCGAAAGCAAGGCACTCCGGTTGCTGCACGAACTGCGCAAGCGCGCTCCGGGGACGCCCGTTATCTTTCTCAGTGATCACGTCAACGAGGCAGCGGTGAAGCGTGCGGTCGAGGCGGGCACGTGCGGTTGCGTGCAAATCGCGGCTTTGAGTGAGCCTTCGATCACACGCGCGATTCGCGATGGTATCGGAATGTATTGCAAAGAGCGCCAACGCCAGAAAACCGAAGAAATGCTTCGAAAATTCTGGAGGGCGGTTGAGCAGACGGCGGAGATGATAGTAATCACCGACCGCACAGGCGCGATTGAATACGTGAATCCTGCATTTGAAAGCATTACGGGCTACAGCCGCGATGAGGTCAATGGGAAGCCGCTTTCCATATTGCAGTCTGAACAACAGGGCTTCGAGCTATCGCAAAATGTCTGGCAAACCGTGTTCGCCGGCAATCCATTTCGCGGCCTGGTCATTAATCGCAAGAAGGATGGCGCCACTTTCGCCGCTGAGAAGACGGTTACCCCATTGCGCGACGCCGAAGGGCAGATTACCAACTTTGTCTCCTGCGATCGCGACATTACGGAGCGTCGCAATCTCGAAGCCCAGTTGCAGCAGTCACAAAAGATGGATGCGATTGGCCGCCTGGCGGGGGGCGTCGCGCACGACTTTAACAACCTGCTGATGGTGATTGGCGCCTATGCTGAACTTATGCAGGATTCCTTAGCCGTGGAACATCCTTTGCGGCGTAACGTTCTCGAAATTCTTACGGCTTCCCGACGCGCTGCCGATCTCACGCGTCAATTGCTGGCGTTTGGCAGAAAACAAGTACAAGCCTTGCAACTGCTTGATCTGAACCGGATCATCCAACAAATTGGCCGCATGTTGCCCCGACTCATTGGGGAGGATATTCAGCTCGAATTCCTGCCCGGAGAGAATCTCGGCACGATTCGTGCGGATCCGGTGCAAATCGAGCAAGTGGTCATGAACCTTGCTGCGAATGCGCGTGATGCCATGCCCAACGGCGGCAAACTCACCATCGAAACCGCGGCGGTCATTGCCGACGATATGTACGTACAAAATCACTCCGTGGTTCCCAAAGGCGATTACGTGTTGCTTGCCGTCACCGATTCAGGGCAAGGAATCCCGAAGGAACATCTTTCTCACATCTTTGAGCCCTTCTACACGACAAAAGAGGAAGGCCACGGCACCGGCCTTGGTCTGGCAACCGTATACGGCATTGTGAAGCAGAGTGGGGGCTTCGTATGGGTGTACAGCGAGGTCGGACAGGGCACGACGTTCAAGATCTATCTGCCTCGCATGGCTCAGAGTGAGATCCTCGCTCGCACGGTACCAATTGACGAAAGAGCTAGTCTACGAGGATGGGAAACCGTCCTGCTCGTCGAGGACGAGACTCCCGTCCGCAAGTCTGAGTATGAGTTTCTCGCCCGTTGTGGTTACAAAGTTCTCGAAGCAGCCAATGGTGAAGATGCCTTGCGCATGGCTCATGAATTCCCGGGCCCCATTCAGTTGATGATCACCGACGTTGTAATGCCGAAAATGAGTGGCGCCCAGCTCGCTGTCGAACTCACGTGTCAGCGCCCGGAGATGAAAGTTCTTTTTGTTTCGGGGTACGCGGAGAAAACGGTTCTCCGCCATGGCCACATCGACGTCGGGGCCCGTTTTCTCCAGAAGCCGTTTTCGCTTAAAGCGCTGTCGCGAAAGATCCGTCAAATTTTGAAAGCCGAGATCTCGGTTGAACCTGCCAGTGCAATGGCCCACTGAATTCCGCGATATCGTCCCTTATAATCTCCGTGGGCAGTCGCATGCATCTGGTTTCTCCCTCAACACCGGGCCAGGACTCATCTTCGTCCCACCATTCCCGGCAGTTTTCTTTCGGCGTGATTGGTTTGCTATGGTTCGTTATCTACGCGGTTGGCATGTTCACGCCGCCCTTGCTCGATGATGTTGACACCATGCACGCTGAAGCGGCACGGGAGATGGTTTCGCGCCATGATTGGGTAACGCTCTACATCAACGGCGTGCGCTACCTCGAAAAACCTCCTCTGCCTTATTGGGCTGTCGCTACCAGTTACAAACTGTTTGGCATAAGCAATTGGAGTACGCGTCTACCGCTGGCCCTCAGTGTGCTTGGCTTGCTTTTGGCGGCCTACGCGCTCGGCAAGCTCGCCTATGGCGAACGAGGTGGTCTGCTTTCCGCCATTGTGCTGGCGACGACGATTGGCCCGTACATTTTTACACGCTTTCAAATTCCGGATGCCATCGTCGCCCTCTGGCTCACCCTGGGTTTCTATTTTTTTCTCCGGGCAATCAAGGAGGAGCGGCCCTCACATTTGAGTTGTTGGGGATTCGCCGCGACATGTGCTCTGAATACGCTCACCAAGGGTTTGATCGGCCTGGTGTTCCCGTTTGCTGCCATCGGTCTTTATTTGGCGCTCACCGGGAAGCTCAAGTTCCTGCGCAAGCTGCGCCTATTCTCCAGCACGTTGGTATTTCTGGCCATCGCCGCTCCCTGGCATGTTCTGGCGGCGTTACGCACGCCTGATCAAGGGCCGGTGCGCGGGTTTCTCTGGTTTTATTTTGTGAATGAACAGTTCCTGCGCTATTTGAATAAGCGTGTCCCTCGCGACTATGACACGGTGCCGCTGTTGCTGTTTTGGGTTCTGCTTCTCGTATGGGCTGTACCATGGGTTGCATTCTTGCCACAGTCATTGCGCGACGTTCCTATGCGCTGGAGGGAGTGGCGCTCCCAGCTGACTATGCGGCAGTCGGCCAATCTTTTGTTCGCTTTGTGGCTTATTGTGATTGTCGGCTTTTTCAGCTTTTCGACGCGGCAGGAGTATTACACCATCCCCGCCGTACCCGCGATTGCGCTACTCGTTGGTGGCTGGCTGGAGCGTGAGGAACAATCTGCCGTTGGCAGCCCCGATCGCCGTGCAGGTCTGCGATCATCACTTGCGCTGCTCATTTGCGGGGTTTTGATCTTTGCTGTCGGGGCATTTTTTCTCCTGTTCTCGAAAACGCCCACCGCCGGCGTTGAGTTGTCGGATCTGTTGAAAAAAAACCCGCAAGATTACACGCTTTCCTTTGGCCACTTTCTTGATTTGACTCCACAATCGATGGGCGTATTTCGCGTTCCGCTCGCAGGATTCTCTCTGGCCTTCCTGCTCGGTACCTTCTTCAATTGGCGGGCGCGCAGCCAAGGGCAGCCCGCGCGAGGTAATATGGCGCTGGTCGCAATGATGGTCGTCGTATTAACTTGCGTGCACTCAGCGTATGCCACATTTTCACCGATTCTTTCTTCATACGCGCTCGCGCATTCCATCAACCGGCGCCTCAAGCCCGGTGATGTCATTGTGATTGACGGCGACTATGCATCGGCTTCCAGTTTGAACTTCTATACAGGGGAGCACGTGCTCGTTCTCCATCAGCCCGCCGCCACACTCTGGTACGGATCTAAATTTCCCGACGCGCCGCACGTGTGGGAAACTGATTCCTCGCTCGCCGTGTTGTGGGCTGGCCCGGCACGTGTGTTCATGTGGAGCGATCAGGATGATCCCAAGGAATTGCACGGCGCTGCGCGCTATTTGCTGGCCAGCAGCGGCGGAAAATTCCTCTTCAGCAATCGAGCCGATGAGTGATTCTCGCCACAAGTATCTTCAAAGCATCGCTATAATTCATCTTCATGGGTGTGGCGACAATCCTGCCGGCATTGAGTGCAACCGCATGGGTTCTTCTCGCCATTGCCTGCATCGGGACCATCAGTTCCACAGTCTTTTTGCTGCTAACTCTGGCTGGAGTTTGGTATCACACTCATAAAGACATAGAACCGCGCCCAATTTCTGATCTTCCTCCGGTTTCCGTTCTCAAGCCCGTTCATGGGCTGGAACCGCGGTTAAAGGAGAATATCGAGAGCTTTTTTCGGCAAGATTATCCTTCCTACGAAATTCTTTTTGCTGCCGCAGACGAAAGCGATCCATCCCTCGAAATCATTCGGGAGGTCGCTTCGCGCTATCCCCACGTTCCGGCTCAAATTCTCATAACTGGGCAGCCACCATGGCCCAATCCTCCGGCGTACTCTTTTTACCGGATGTCTGAAATCAGCAAGTACGACATTCTGGTGACCAGTGACAGTGATGTGGAAGTGTCGCCGAATTATCTCGGTGAGGTTGTAGTCCCGCTCCTTGACCCGGCGAACGGAATGGTGACATGCGTCTATCGCGGCAAGAACCTGGGCGGTTTTTGGTCTGCCCTGGATGCTATCGGCATGTCCGTGGAAATGACTGCCGGCGTGCTTGTCGCAAATCTGCTCGAGGGCATGAAGTTCGGCTTAGGGCCGACGATAGCCGTGCGGAAAGATGCGCTCGCAAAAATCGGCGGTTACGCTGCAGTCGGGGATTATTTCTCCAATGATTTCGCCATTGGCAACTTCATCGAAAGAGCCGGATACAAAGTTGTGTTGTCACAGCATGTGATCGATCATGTCGTGGCCCCGATGACCTTTCGCCGCATGTGGGAGCGCCAGGTGCGATGGGCCAAGGGCACGCGATATTCACGCCCCAAAGGGCACTTCGGCTCTGTGCTGGTCTTTGCCATGCCTTACGGCATTTTGGGCTTCGCAGCCGCGGAGGCGCTAAATTTTCCTCGCTTCGCAACGTTCCTGTTGGGCGCGGCACTACTCAACCGCTTGATCGAATGTTGGGTTGTGGGTTGGAAAGTTGTGCGCGATCCGCAAGCGAAAAGCGCAGCCTGGCTATATCCCGTGCGGGACATTTTTGGTTTTCTGGTTTGGTGCGCCAGTTATCTTACCCGGCGGGCAGTTTGGCGCGACAGCCGCTACGAGCTCGTGGAAGGCGGACGAATTGTGATCCGCCAATCCGGAGAATAGCTCAGCGGCTCTCTCGAATCAGTTGACCCCGCTCCAAGCGGAAAGAATCGCCCCGCCACGAAATTGAATGTCCGGCGAAACTCCCGAACCAGGTCAACATTCCTAGAAAATCTCGCAATGGCACCAGCCACATGGAGCGGGCGAGATGCGGATCTTGCAAGACTCGCTTGCCCGTCATCCACGCCATCGCGCAACGTGTGATCAGCGCAACGCCGAGTAATATCCACGACCACACAGCTCCTCGTGCAGCCACGACCGCGAGAGTGGCCCAGGGCAGGCCGAAGGTGAATAGTAGTCCAAAATAGCCTCGGGGGCGCGAGTCTCGAATGGTACGCGCCCAGCGCAGTTGATGTTCAAGAAATTCGGTGAATGAGTACGTAGGTAAAAAAGTTTCTACCACGGTTGGTGAAAGCTCGACCTTCCGTCCCAGCGCCGCGATGCGATGACCGAGTTCGTAGTCGTCAGCCAAGTAGTCGGCGATGGCTTCGAATCCACCAACGGCAGCTAGATCACTCTTGCGAAAAGCCAGTGTCGATCCCAATCCAAAACTGAGACCGCCCTCCAATTGCCATGCTGCCAAGACGCCGGGTGCAAAATCAGTGCTGATGCCCATCGATTCCAGTCGCGAGCCTAGAGTTCCGGTGGCCACGCCGCGATAGAGGCACGTCACGAGCCCAGTGTTGGCGTCCCTGAGCTGCGCAGAAATGCTTCGCAAGTAATTCGGAGGTACGCGAATGTCGCTGTCGTTCACAATCAAGTGCTCATGCTGGGCTTCTTTCACCATCTGTGCCAAATTACTGACTTTCGTGTTATTACCCAGGTTCTGTGCGCAGAATACAAGGCGTATGGCGCGTTGCGGAAATTCGGCCTGTAATTGTTGGACCAGCGAAATTGCCGGATCCTCGCGATCACTCACTCCGAAGATGATTTCGTATTCCGGATAATCCTGGCGGCAATGGCTTCGAAAACTTTCAAGCATTTGCGGATCTGTGCCCTTGAGCGGTTTCAGGATAGAGATAGGGAACGCGGAGCCGGAGTCCCTCTGCGAGCGTTGCGTGCTCCGGAATCTGGCCGCGCTAGCAATACACAAAACGTAGTAGGCCACGCTGGCGCAGCTTCCCAGCACAGCCATTATTTCGACAGTTTTGACGATTGCGTTACCCAAGGAATTTTAGTCCGCTCTGCCAATGCTATCAGTCGAACGGGGTGGGGATTCAATGCGGGTGCGAATGCCGTAGAAAAAACAACAGGGCGGGGGAGAGCCCGCCCTGCCTCGCGAGAATGAATTACTCGGCTGCTTCTTTTTCCACGACCACTTTGAAGTGCGCCGTAACTTCTTTGTGCAGCTTGATGGGGATGGTGAATTCGCCCACGGTCTTGAGCGGCTCATGCAATTGGATCTTACGGCGATCCACATCAAAGCCCTTCTTGGCGAGGGCTTCTCCAATGTCCGCAGAGGTGACCGACCCAAACAGCTGGTCGTTTTCTCCCGAACGGCGCTGGAACGAAACCGAGACGCCTTCAAACTGCTTGGCCAAAGCTTCGGCGCCAGCCTTCTCCTTGGCTGAGCGGCGCACCGCGGCAGCCTTCATCTGATCGATGACTTTCTTGTTGGCGGCGTTAGCTTGAATGGCGAGCTTGCGCGGCAGCAAATAATTGCGGCCATAGCCCTCAGCCACTTTCACCACATCGCCGCGCGAACCTAGCGAAGTAATATCTTCCTTCAAAATGACTTCCATGTTGTAACTCCCTTAATCTCTGGTTCGAAATTTACGATGCGCGTCCGGCAAACGGAAGCAGCGCGATATTGCGCGCCTGCTTGATGGCGGACGACAAGCGTCGTTGATGCGGTGTGCACACGCCAGTCAGGCGTCGTGGCACGATCTTTCCGCTCTCGGCAACAAACCCGGCCAAGAGACGAACATCCTTGTAGTTGATGGAGTCTATTTTTTCCGTGCAGAACTTGCAGACCTTCTTGCGGCGGAAAAACTTGCGGCCACCGGGGCCGCCTTCGCGGCCGCCACCTGCACCTGGCCCTCCAGGACGCGGCGGACGCCGTTCGCCGAAAGGACGGTCGCCAGAAGGACGCTCGCCCGTCGGTCGATCACTTACGGGACGATCGCTTGCCGGCGCTGTTGCTCTAATTTCGTCAGTCATAATGCTCCTTATTTCAAACTCAATATCTAAAATGAAATTACGCGAAGCCTAGGCGCTGGCCGCCGGAGATTCCGGCGCAGCTTCGGCAACAGGTGCCGGAGCTGCCGAAACTTTTCGGCGCGAGTCGCGAATCGCCTTGATCTTCTCCATGCGCTTCGTTTCCTCGTCAATGCGGACAGTGATGAACTTGATCACCGGTTCTGTGACGCGCAAACGGCGTTCCAGTTCGTGAATCAGCCCACCGGCTCCATCCACGGTCATTAGCATGTACAGGCCGTCATGAAAACCGCGCACCATGTAGGCAAGACGGCGCTTGCCCCACTTCTCCATGCTCTTCACGCTTCCGCCCGACGATGTAACCGCAGCTTCCAGGGTCGAGACCAACTTTTCCTGGTCTTCTTCCGGCATATCGGGACGAACAATGAACATCAATTCATAAGTACGATTCATTTAGTTTCTCCAAATCCTGTCTCACTGCTTTCTTCTGATCGGCCTATTAACGATCTACTTAGGACGAGCGGCTCAATCCTGCGTCTCGGGGGTGCGGTTAAATCGGTTCATCGCCGCTGCCGCGCCCTCCGTCACGATTGCTTTCACGGCCTCGCTCACCGTATCCAGCGCTTGCCCTACAATCTCCAACTCAGTCTTACGAAACGGTGACAGCAAATAACTTTGCCCGTCAGTTACTCGTCGCTCCGGCGCGACTCCTACGCGGATGCGTAAAAAATCATTGTTTCCCAGTGCGCCGATGATGGACTCAATCCCGTTATGCCCGGCTGAACCGCGCCGGGTCTGTAGCTTCAGCGTACCCAGCACAAAATCGAGTTCATCCTGAATGACGATCAAGTCCGTTTCAGGAGCGATCTCATTCTTTTCCACCAGTTCCCGCACCGACAAACCGCTCAGGTTCATGTATGTCTCTGGCTTGGCCAGAAGCACCTGCTCCGAACCTATGGTGAACCGCCCAGTCAATGCACGAGCCTGACGATTTCTTACTTCCACGCCGTACTCGTTCGCGATGTGGTCAACGGCAAGAAAACCCACATTGTGCGGCGTGAACTGATACTCGATACCCGGGTTGCCAAGACCGACAATCAGTTTCACGCCGAATCAAAAATCCTTGCCTGCTATTTCTTCTCTTTCTTCTCAGCCTTGTCGCCAGTTTCTTCCTCGGTCTCCTGCTTGCCTTTCTTGATGACTTCAGGCTCAGCCGGAGTTGCGCCTTCGGCAGCTACAGCTTCAGGCGTGGCAACCACTTCTTCCTTGATGGTGATGACGTGCGCCACTGGCTGGTTCGCGTCCGTCAGGAACGTCAGCTTATCGCCATGCGCCAGATCGGACACGCGCAAGACCACGCCAAACGTCAACGCCGAGATGTCAGCTTCGATGGCCGAAGGAATGTCTGCGGGCAAGCATTCGATTTCCACTTCGCGCAGCAATTGCTCCAGAATGCCGCCTTCCTGCTTCACGCCCACTGCTTCGCCTTTGAGGACGATGGGCACGCTGACCGTGAGCTTCTTGTCCATGGCAATGCGCTTCAGGTCAATGTGCATGAGCGCGCCCTTGATGGGCTCATACTGCCAATCCACGATCATGGCTTTGGTCTGCTCGCCATCAAGAGCGAGGTCGAAAATGGTGTTATGCCCGGTCTGCGAGTGCAGAATACGCGAGACGTGCCGCGGATCCAGCGCCACAGAAACCGCATCTTTACCGGCGCCATAGAGTACGGCTGGCACTTTGCCTTCGCGCCGCACGCGGCGGGCATCATTTTTGGTCCCCGGGGTACGGGGATTCGCTTGCAATACGTTGCTTTCAGTTGCTGTTGCCATAATTTTGAGTCCTGTTTACAAAAACAATTTACTTACTGATGTTTCTTCGTGATTGGCCTGAATAGCCCGGCCAATCAAACCTGCGATAGAAAGAACTGTAATCTTCCCGCCGTTTCCGGTGCGCGCCGCGTTAGCTTCCGGGCTCAACGGGATCGTATTAGTGACCACGACCTCTTTAATCACCGAATTCAAAATATTGGTTACCGCCGGTCCCGAGAGCACCGCGTGCGATGCGCACGCGTAAACTTCCAGCGCGCCGTTTTCCATCAATGCCGCCGCCGTTTTTACCAAGGTTCCGGCCGTATCTATTAAATCGTCGATGATCAAGCATGTCCGGTTCTTTACATCGCCGATCACGTGCATAATCTCGGCGACGTTCATTTCCACGCGCCGCTTATCGACGATAGCCAATGCCGCGTCAACCTTCTTGGCAAAGAACCTTGCCCGCTCCACGCCGCCCGCATCGGGGGAAACCACTGTTAAGTTCGGTAAACTCAGCCGCTTGAAGTGGTCCACCAGCACCGGTGAAGCAAACAAGTGGTCCACCGGAATATTGAAAAATCCCTGCAACTGCGGCGTATGCAAATCTACAATCAACGCCCGGTGCGCGCCGGCAGCGGTTAGCAGATCAGCTACCAGCTTCGACGAAATCGGACTGCGCGGTTTGTCTTTACGGTCCTGCCTCGCATACCCAAAATAGGGAATCACCGCCGTGATCCGCCGCGCGGAAGCCCGCTTGAGCGCGTCAATCATCAGCAACAACTCCATCAAATGCTCGTCCACAGGACGGCACGTCGGCTGGAGCACAAAAACGTCGCAGCCACGCACATTCTCCTGGATCTGCACATAACACTCGCCGTCGGCGAAGCGCGTGACCTGCGCCATCCCACGCTGCATGCCCAGAAACTGGCAAACCTCCTCAGCCAGCACTTCATTGGCTGAGCCGCTGAAAATCTTAAACTTATCGTCCATCCGGGAGCGCTGGGGCTTGCGTTCCGCCTTCTCTTCAGGACTCACCGGCTTTTTTTCCGCTGCTGTCGCTAGAGTGGCCATAAGTTTTTGCTCTGCCTTGCAAAGTCTGGCTGGGCCGCTAGGATTCGAACCTAGACAAAGTGCTCCAAAGGCACTTGACCTACCATTAGTCGACGGCCCAGTAAGTCTCCAATTTCAGGCTGTAATACCAGTTTAATCTCAGAATCGCGGACTCGAAACTAGAAACTTAAACCTGAAACTTGCCCCAATACTGCCGTCGCGTCAGGGTAGTAGTCGCCACCGCCGGGGTACCACGCTTTCTCAGCCGTGCCGCTGCTTTCTCAGCTGATGCTCTCGTCCGAAACAAGCCGTACAAGGCCGACCCGGAGCCTGACAGTGAGGCATAAATCGCCCCAGCCTGCTCAAGCATACTTTTTACCTCGCGCAATTCGGGATACTGCGGAAAGACGACCTGCTCGAAGTCGTTTTCAATCCCGGTACGGACGAGGTCGAGAAGCGGGGTCTCGGCCCGGCCCCTGCCTTGTTTCACAGGGACACCGGATGAATGCCCACTCAGCCATGCAGAAATCGCGCGGCTGAATGATTCAATTCTATCGGAGGGATCGGCCCCCGTCAATTTACCGCCTTTTGTAGGGGCGGATGCGCTCGGCTGTCCGGCATAACGTTTGTCCCAAGCCGCGAATGCTTTTGGTGTCGAAACCCCAATCTCAGGTGTCGCAATCACGCACGGGACCGCCGGCAAATCCGGCAGGGGATAGACTTCCTCGCCGCGCCCGACGCCGAGAATTGTTCCGCCGACTAGAAAAAGTGGGATGTCAGAGCCGACTTCGGCGGCGATATGCAGTTTCTCCGGACCGGGCAGCTGTTTTTTGAGAGCGCATTCCAGGGCGATCAACGCCGCTACCGCATTCCCGGAAGCTCCACCGAGTCCGCCCTGCACGGGCAGCCGTTTT
Source organism: Terriglobia bacterium (assembly GCA_963702965.1). GTDB lineage: Bacteria > Acidobacteriota > Terriglobia > Terriglobales > Acidobacteriaceae > JAJPHW01. The sequence continues at coordinate 86,057 of OY969776.1, read as the reverse complement.
TCGATTTCAATGACTACGCGCCCGTGGGCTTTAAGCGCGGACATGACACGCTCGGCGATTTTCCAGCAAGTGTTGGACGAATCTCGTGGAACGTGCTCACTGTCGCAGACTATCTCAATCCCATCACCCCGCTTCACCGAAACGCGGATGATGTCGTGCAGCGCAATCGTCTGATAGGCTGTGCGGAGTTCGTGGAACCCATCAGAACGCGTCGGCCCGATGCAGAGCCCAAGATTGATTTTCGCGAAAGAACGGACAGTAACGGGCATGGACTAATGATTTAAACATAAAGGGGAGCGGAAGGATTTACCTGATTGGCGAATGTGCAGCTCAGGCTCCGGCTGTCGCGGAGAACTTCCTCTCGTGCTTATCATCAAACTTATTGGGCGCTATATCAGCCGTGACGTCCTGCACGAACTCGCGGCGGCGTTCCGGGCCTTTGCGTTCAACCACTCGTACTCGGCGGGAGGGCATATTGCTGGGTTCGAGGCTGAGGATTCGGCCGTCGCGCACGTGCACTTGCGACCGGAACCAATCCGTCCGGTACATGCGGCCCGCGGCATAAAAAGTCATCGAGGCTGCTATTGGGCCTTCAAATTCGCTTCCTGTGCAAGCCAGAATGCGCCTGCCTAGCTCCTGCGTCCAAGTCATGCTGCCGACCAGCGGATCATTCAGGCGGCAACGCTCGAAAGGCACCGCGTGGGTAAGCTTGCGCAGTTGCAACAATTGCAGTAGAACCGAACTCTTCGCCAGGTTGGTAACGATTACCCTGGCCTCAGACGCGGATATGCGCTCGAGCTTGATGTGTAAATCAGGCGACCATTCGCGTTCGAACTCTTCGCGCGCCAGGGCCAGACCCTTGTCGGTCGATTCCACATAACGCAACGTCGCGCGGGCCAGGATGACGCTGAAGAAGCAGGTCACAACCGTCGCGATGAGTGGAATGTAGCTGACGAAAGTCGAAAGCGAAAATCGGAACCAGTTGATCGCGTGTACGGGCATGGCGGCTCGGCTCCTTACTCCGTGGAGTAATTATGGGGGAGAGGCTGGCAGAGACGCGGTTGGTTTTGCCATCTCGCGCCTGCTTTGCGCGTCCGAAAGAGTCTAGCGAGGGAAGCTGGGCGACCCTAGATGCACATGGTGCAGCGGGGAAAACCCTCGAAGGGCAACGACTTTGGTAACCGGGGCCGAGATGTCCGTCCTAGCTCTTCCTCTTGTACTGAATCGCGAACTCGAAGCCCGGATTCGGGGGGAACAACTCCGCCACTTTCCGCAGTCTTTCGGCAAGAGAAGAGGGCGCGAGCAGAGGATAGTCGCGTTCGCGCAAGTCGTAGTAATCCACGTCAATGTAGAGCGAGAGCAGGTAAATCGAAATCGCGTCGGCGAACGCAGCCGAAAAGTATTCGTTTTTGTATTTCTCGGTGTTGGGTCCGGCTTCGGTCGCCAGTTTGCGCGCTTCCGATGCGTCAAGCGAAGTCTCGCCGCGTACTCCGGCTTCGACCTGCTTCCATGCCAAATCTGAAAATTCGCGTGAGACTCCGGCTTTTTCCACGACGGCGTGGCCGACATTGATAAATAACTCAAATGCGACCGAAAACTTGTCGTCCATCAGCCGAGTGGAGATGAATACGCACTGCGACCCGCCCAGTTCGAGATTGCGATGGCAAACCGCATTGTCACTCAACGCAACGTCATAGCGGTCGGCGATGACCGTCTCGTCGCCCTGATTCACCGTGAGCGGAACGAAATAATAAGCCTTGCGTTCGAGAGCGCGCGCGGCAGCATCGGGCACAGCGGAAACCATGCGCTCCAGTTCTGATGCCGAAACGGTCAATTCGCCAGCGACCGCATAGCAAATTCCATTGGGTGCTTGTGAGACGGGCGTCTGGCGGACAACCTCCGCCGGGGTGCGCGTAAACGCGGATGCAGCTTGGGACATCCGTACATTTTAACGCAAGCCCGCTCAGCAGCCTGCAAAATCCGCGGTGCGAGAGCGGCCAAAACCCACTAACCTAAGCATCCCCGCGTTACAATAAATATGTGCCTGCGGCATCTCCATCTTTAGGTCGCGTGCCCCGCCGCCCGTCGTGGTATATGGTGCCGGTGCGAGCGTTGCTCGTCACTTTTCCTCTGACGTTGCTTTCTTTCGCGATCTGCCTTTTTCTGGGAATTCTCGGCGTGGCCGGCGTGGCCTTGGTACGGGGCGTTCACCCCAACATGACCATTGCTTATCGCCACATCGCTGCGCCCACGGCGGCTGTGGTCGGCGTGGTCGTGCTGATTTCGGCGCTGGTCCTGGAAATCCGCCGCTACTATCAAATGAAAGCGCTTGCTGGCATCGAGAGAGCCAGTCGTTCTTAATTAACTTGTAACCATCCGCCATGAAGTCGAATCACAAAAAATCTTACGCCAGTCCCAGAATCGCCATTCCCATTCCGCATTCCACACGTCCCGACTATTCATCGCGTTCTCTGCCGCAGTATGAACACGCGGTGGCCGTGGCAGGCGGAGAACCCGTCCGCATTCCGCTGGATCAGCCGCCAGCGGAAGTCATGAAGCTCATTGAACGCTGCGACGCGGTGCTCTTGCCGGGCAGCAGCGCGGACGTGGACCCTGCGAAATACGACCAGCCGCGCCATCCCAAGACCGCCGATGCCGATAAAAAACGCGACACGGTCGACGAACTTCTGCTGCAAGATGCCTACAACATGCGCAAGCCAATTTTGGGCATCTGCTATGGCATGCAGACGCTGAATGTCTATCGCACCGGATCGCTGATTCAGGATATTCAATCGCAGGTAAACCATACCGCTGGCCGGACGGTTCCCATTGCCCATGATGTCGAGATCGAACCAGGCTCAAAGCTGGCTGAGATTGTGGGCGCGGGGGGACTCATCAAGGAAATTCCTGTCAACTCAAGCCATCATCAATCCGCGGATGTGATCGGCGACGGCCTTCGGGTGGTCGCGTGCAGCCCGAAAGATGGCATTATTGAGGCCGTTGAGGGAACTTCGCCCGACCATTTTGTGCTGGCTGTTCAATGGCACCCCGAGCGGACGGTGGACGATGACAAACCATCTCTGGCCATCTTTCGGTCATTCGTGGAAGCAGCGAAAGCGCGGCACAAATCTTTTGCTGGAGAGTTTGAGTCGGCGTAACTCAGCGGGCTTCTTCGTGGGCCGGAGCTGTGTCTGCCGTATCAACTTTCTGTCTTGGCGTTGCAGGGGAATCCGGCGAGGCCGGAAATGCCCCGGGATCTTTTCCAGCCAGCGCCACTTTCATAAAATCCATCCAGATGGGCAGCGCGGCGTGTGCCCCGGTTTCCTTAGGACCAATTGTCTTCTTCTCGTCATAGCCGACCCATACTCCCGTAGTGAGTGTCGGAGAAAACCCGACAAACCAGGCATCTGTAAAGTCATTGGTCGTGCCGGTTTTGCCCGCGAGGGGCAGCTTCATGCTGCTGGCCGCGATGCCGGTTCCCTCTTGGATCACACCTTCCAACATGGACGTCATCGTCCGCGCCGTCTCTGCGCTAATCACGTCCTTCACGTCGGGATAGTCTTCTTCCAGCACGCGCCCTTCGTAGTCTGTCACCTTTGTAATGTAACGCGGCACAATGCGCACGCCATCGTCGGGGAAGACGCTGTACGCTGATGTTTGCTCAATGAGCGTGACCTCCGCTGCTCCCAGCGCTATCGGCAAGTAGGCGGGAATGTTGGATGTGATGCCAAAACGGTGGGCGTATTCAATCACATTCTTGATTCCTACGCGATCGGCGATCTTTAAGGCTGGAATATTGAGCGATTGCGCCAGCGCCCGCCGCAACGTAATCGCTCCTTCAAAGTTTTCTTCGTAATTGTGGGGGGTATAAGGGCCAGATTCGGTCTGAAATGTGATGGGCGCATCCACAACAATGTCGTCTGGCTTCGCGCCCTCGTCGATCGCAGTCGTATAGACGTAGGGCTTGAAGGACGATCCCACTTGCCGCAGCGCCTGGGTAGCGCGGTTAAATTTGGATTCGTTCGGGTCGCGTCCCCCGACCATGGCTTTGATTTCACCGCTGGCATTGTCTATCGCTACCAGTGCGCCTTCCAGTCCGGAGTCTTGCTCCAGGCTCACGCGCGACTTGCCATCGGCCAGCGCCAAAATCTTCACATACGCAATGTCGCCAGGCCGCAAGACATCCTGGATCTTTTGCCCAGTCCATGCCGCGTCCGCCTGCGTGAGGGTTGCAGCGTAAGGGCCAAATTTGACCAACACCGCCCCCGGAGCAACCGCCGTCACCAGCGCATGGATGTATCCATTCAGCTCGGGTTCATCGTCCCAGTCCGGGTGAGAATAGTTGTCCAGTGTGATCGCGCCCGTCAGCACGTTCTGCAAATGGCCTTTCCATCCGTGGCGTCGCTCGCAAGCCGCCAACCCATCGAGCACAGCCTGGTTTGCGGTGCGCTGCAAATCCATGTCTAGCGAGGTATAGACACGCAACCCTCCCTCAAGAACCTGATCGCTGCCATATTTGTTTTCTAGGTAGCGCCGGATGTCCTCCACGAAGAACGGCGCCAGTGAATTCGGTTCGTGCGACAACTTCAACTGGATGGGCTGGCTTCGGGCTTCACTTGCCTCCTGCGCTTTAATTTTCCCGTCTTCCAGCATGTTGTTGATCACGAGGTTCCGGCGCTTCAAGGCGCGATCCGGATGACTGATTGGCGAATAGAAGAATGGCGATTTAGGAAGCCCTGCGAGCAGCGCGGCTTCATCGAGCGTAAGTTGCCGGGCCGGCTTGCTGAAATAAAATTCTGAGGCCGCCTCGAACCCATAAACTCCGTGGCCCAGATAAATTTGGTTTGCGTAAAGCGTGAAAATCTGCTGCTTCGTGAATCGCCGTTCGATCTGCACTGCTAAAAGCGCTTCCTGAATCTTTCGGCGGAAAGAACGGTCGGGCGAGAGGAAAAGATTGCGCGCGAGTTGCATGGTCAGCGTGGATGCGCCTTGCACCCGCCCCCCCGATTCGATATCGCGATACGCCGCGCCCGCAATGCGCCAAACATTAATGCCCCAATGGCTATAAAAGTCTTTGTCTTCCGTGGAAATAAGGGCTTCACGCAAGACCTGAGGATAATCGTCGTACGACGCGATCACGCGCCGTTGCAGCGCAAACGAACCAATCACCCGTCCGTGGTCGTCGTAAAGTTCGGTGATGGCACTTGGCCGGTAGCGTTCCAGTTCTTCAACTTGGGGAAGATCCGTTGTGTAAACCAAGAGGAGCCCGCTGCCCGCGCCAATAGCGGCTGCCAGTAGAACCAATGCGCCAAACAGCAATCTGCCGGCCATTTTGCTTGGATTAGCCGGAGCGGGCGGTGTCTCCTCAAAAATTGAACGCATTGGAGCTTACGCTAAGCGTAAAGCATAGCAGGATACAAATCGCGAACCGTGGGGTGGCGCGATTCCACTGCCTGCGCGATTTGTCATAAACGAGATTTGCCATAAAAAAGAATCGCTCACCGCAACCGACGAAATGCGATGAGCGAAACGTGAAGAGTCGGGCAAATCCGCGGACACAGGATCACCCGGTCTAGCTAGTCCGGTTCTTCAAGACTTCGATTGCCTTTTGTAATTGATCGTCCGGCTGAGGCGCCGCAGGCTTCTTGCTTGCATCGTCCGCCGGAGTCGCATTTTCATCTTCATCGGGAACCGCGGCGGAGTCATCTTCGCCGGCCACCAGCACATTCGGTGTGACCGCTGTGTCCTGGATGGCTTTTCCGCTGGGCGAATAGTATTTCGCGATTGAAAGGATCAATGCCGAACCGTCTTTGAGTTCAATCACTTTCTGCACCGAGCCGTCGCCAAACGTCTTATCACCGACGATGTCTGCGCGCGCATTGTCGAGCAGCGCTGCCGCTACAATCTCCGCCGGTCCAGAGGTGCCTTTGTTCACCAGCACCGCAACCGGCAGGGTGGTAATGTCTTTCGCTGGATCGGCGTTAAACGCTTCGCGAGGATATTTCTGTCCTTGCAAGTATGTGATGGTCCCGTGGTTCAAGAAAAGGTTCGCGGTCGCGATGCCCTCTGATTCCTCGCCTTCGGCGCAATCGCGCAGATCAAGAATCAGCTTCTTGATGCCTGCTTTCTGCAAGGCCTTGATCTTGGCTGCAATCTCCGCCGATTCACCCTTGGCGAAAGTGTCCACATGGATCTCGCCAATACCGTCGGCCAGGACCTTATCCGTCGCCGGAGGAATATTGACGACCTCCCTCGTGATCACCAGCTTTTGGGGTTCGGCTCTCCGCGCGCGCACGAGCGAGACGGTTACGGTCGACCCCGGCGTGCCGCTCAGCATGTTGTGCACTTCCGCCAGCGACATTTCGCGGGTGCTCTTGCCTTCAATCGCCTCGAAAATATCGGAAGCTTCTACACCGGCTTTGTCCGCCGGGCCGCCCGGAATCACGGCAATTACCGAGGCATAACCAAAACGCTTTGAAATCGCAGCCCCGATATCGCCCTTCGATGCCGCCTTATGTGCTTTGTAATCTTTATATTGCGTCGGATTCAAATAGCTGGAGTTCGCGTCCAGCGACTCGAGTAGTCCGTGCAACGCGCCATCCGTCACCGCAGGGATATTTGGCTCTTCGACGTACTCCTGCTGCACGCGCGAAAGCACTTCACTGTAAACCTGCATTTGGCGGTATGCCCCTTCATTATTGCTGGAGGCGCGAACGCCGTTCATACCACCAACAATCACAAACAACAGCAGCGCCGCAGAGCAGGCGAGAATCGTAATTTTTGTTTTCATGGACATCCGGGTTATTGATTTGTAGTCGCCAAATGGTCTTCAGAGAAGCCGCCTTTCTGAAGGCGGGTCACCTGACAATTATATGCCTTTAGATGCGGCAACCGAACATTGGGATTGCAGGAATGTACCTTCGGTAACTCGATGTGCGACTTGCCTCTACGCAGGCTGGGCGACGGCGTCTTTCTCGAGGGCGGCCACGTGCGCCAAAGTCTGCTCAACGGTCAGCGAATACATGTCGCGCCCTACACCTTCGCCTGATTCGAGGGCTGACTTGAGATAATGCCCGGCAATCTCAATCGCCAATAAATCAGTGATTTCGGTCTTTGTGCGTTTGCGGTACTCGACCCAGGCCGGTAGGGGCAGAGCAATCCAGACGGTTCGTCCATCCACCAGGAACTTCACGTCCACGGCGTCGGCATGGCGCGTCGCAATGGCCACAATCAGCGCCTGATAGACGCAATGCACCTGTTTCTTTGTCCAGCGATCGGTAGCTGTGAAATCGTTATACATGCCGATTGGATTATATCGAAGAGGCTGGCAACGAACCAGTTCCCTGGTTATCGTCGTTTCCGAGACCTCAGGGGATTTGTGAACGCCCTATAATGATTTCCTCACTCATGAAGAACATAGGCATCCTGCTTTCCGGACGCGGGTCCAATTTCGAAGCCATCGCGAAAAACATTGCCAGCGGCGCAATTCGCGACGCCCGAATCGCCGTCGTGATCTCCAATAAACCCGACGCCGTGGGACTGGAAACTGCGCAAAAATTAGGCATTAGTGCCTTAGCAATTCCTTCCAAGGGAAAAGACCGCGAAGTGCACGATCGTGAAGTCGTCGCGGCGTTGAAAGAGCATAAGGTTGATCTCGTCTGTCTCGCCGGATACATGCGCCTGCTCTCTCCGTGGTTTGTCCAGCAATTTCCGGAGCGAATTCTGAACATTCACCCATCCTTGCTTCCCGCATTTCCGGGATTGGAAGCGCAAGAGCAGGCCTTTGCTTACGGCGCAAAAATCGCTGGCTGCACCGTGCATTTCGTGGACGAAGAACTCGACCACGGCGCCATCATTGTCCAGAAAGCCATCCCCGTGCTTGATTCCGATGACGAGCATTCTCTTGCCGCCCGCATCCTTGAGCAGGAACACGCTGCCTATTCTGAGGCCATCAATTTCGTGCTGAACACCAGGTTCAAAATCACTGGTCGAAGAGTCGTGAAGGCCTGAAGACTTCCTAAAGACGAAGCGCACGCACCCCAATTGTTTGGGTAGGGCACGAGTTCACTCGTGCCGATAAAGCTTGCCGCTGTTCAACCCGAGCGCACGCCGCGAGGATGCGGGTCGCGCCTGCCGAACGAAATTCCCACCGTTAAGTCGTATTAGACTGATTAGTTATAACTTGTCAGGAGGATTCCTTATGCCTACCGCGACCCGCATTGATCCGCTTTCTTATCTCACCGACCAGATGAACGACCTCAGGGCGAAGGGTACGCACTTCAAACTACGCGTGCTCGACGATGAGCAAGCCGCTGTCTGCACCTTCGACGGCAAGAAAGTCATTAATCTCGCGTCGAATAATTATCTCGGCCTGACCACGCATCCTTTGCTTCGCGAAGCGGCAATCGAAGCCACGCGCAAATACGGCGTAGGCTCAGGCGCGGTTCGCACCATCGCCGGCACCATGAAGATTCACGTGGAACTGGAGGAGAAGATCGCCCGTTTCAAGAACGTAGAAGCCTGCGTGGTGTTTCAATCGGGATTCGCCGCCAATGCCGGGACCGTTTCCGCCATCCTTGGCAAAGAAGACTTCATCATCTCCGACGCGCTGAATCACGCGTCCATCATTGATGGCGCGCGCTTATCCCGCGCCAAGATTCTGGTTTACGAACACAAGAACATCGGGCAGGCCGAAGAAAAACTTGCCAGCGTGAAGAACGAGCCCGGCAAGAAATTGCTCATCACTGATGGCGTTTTCTCCATGGACGGCGACATCGGCCCGTTGCCCGCGCTCTGCGATCTCGCCGAAAAATACGGCGCCATCATGATGGTCGATGATGCCCACGCCTCCGGCGTGCTCGGACGCAACGGCCGCGGAACGATTGACCACTTCCATGTTCACGGCCGCGTGGACATTCAAGTCGGTACGCTCTCAAAAGCTATTGGCGCGCTCGGAGGCTACGTCTGCGGATCCAAAGATCTGATTGATTTTCTCTATCATCGCGCCCGTCCGTTTTTGTTTTCGACTTCGCACCCGCCGTCGGTTGCGGCGACCTGCATTGCCGCCTTCGATGTACTCGAAAACGAGCCCGAGCGCATGGAAAAACTCTGGCACAACACCCACTTCTGGAAGAAAGAGCTCGGCCTGCTCGGCTTCAACATTGGCGGCAAGACGACTCCCGCAAGCGAAACGCCGATTACACCCATAATCATTGGCGACGGCAAGCTCACCATGGATTTCTCCCGCGCCCTCTTCAACGAAGGCGTGCTCGGCACCGGCATCGCATTTCCAACCGTGCCCGAAGGCAAAGCCCGCATCCGCACCATCGTCACGGCGACGCATACGAAAGAAGAATTGGAGCAGGCCCTGGGAGTGTTGGGCCGTGTAGGTAAGAAGATGGGGATTTTAAGCTAGCTACTTCGCCGGCGGCACGTATTGCTCTGGAGGCGCCGCTCCCGCGCCAAAGAAATATTGCTCCATCTGTTTGACGATGGCTTCCTGATCTTCTTTTCGCGAAGGGTTCAGGCGGTACTCGTTCAGCAGCATTTTGCAGAATTCGACCCAGCCATTCCAAGCTTCCTGCGACACGTTGTCATAAATTTTGCGTCCAAATTCGGTGTCGAAAGGGGGTTCATCCAGTCCCGGAGCATTCTTCTGCAATTTCACGCAAAATACCTGGTGTTCCGCCATGTCCATCCTCGCAAATCTATTTTTCAAAGTATCTCACAGCCGCTTCTCCCAGGCGTGGCAGGGATGCCATCATTTGCCCGGTGTGTACGAAGTTCTTCGTGAACCTTCGTGCTCTTTGTGGTCCAGCTGCTTCGGAACGGATAGCGAGCAAACTACACCGCTCCGTGCTAACGTAGCCTCATGATCGTTGGCACCGGCATTGATATCGCAGAAGTGCCTCGCATCGAGGCCTCAATCGCCCGCTTCGGCGACCGCTTCTTGCAGCGCATCTTTACCGAAGGCGAAATCCGCTACTGCGATGCCAAGGCAAACCGCGCCGAGCGTTACGCAGCCCGTTTTGCCGCCAAAGAAGCCGCGATGAAGGCCCTCGGGACAGGATGGAATTATGGCGTCCGATGGCGCGACATTGAAGTCAGCCGCAAGCCCGGCGGCCGTCCCACGCTGCTGTTTCACGGCAAAGCCGCCGAGTTCGCCGCCAAACTTAGAGCTACGAATATTGCCTTGTCGCTCACTCACACGGCCGAAGAAGCCATCGCCCAGGTGATACTCGAAAACTAGGAATCAACATCGAAATCCTCTGCTATGATCTCCAAAATGCCGGCGTTCAAGATAACGGAGCCAGCCGCGAATTCGCACGGGAGACCTTGTGCCTAGTCAGAGCCAGTTGAAGTGGTCTCAACTGAAGGTAGGAATCACCGTGCTGGCGGCCAGCATTACGCTCGGCATCCTCATCCTGCTCATGAGTGGCACCGGCGGCATCTTTACCCGCCGCGTTACTCTCCGTTCCTACTTCGACAATGCCAGCGGCCTGCGCGTGGGCGCTCCGGTACGCTTGCAAGGTGTGGACATCGGCAACGTCTCCGCCATTCGAGTCGTTTCCGACCCTGCCCGCCGCGCCACGCCGGTCGAAGTCACTATGAAGGTGAACACCAAATATCTCGACAGCTTGCGGAAGGATTCCGAGTCAGCCCTGTCCACGGCTGGCGTGTTGGGCGAAACCTACATCGATATCAATAGCGCGCAAGCGCATGGTCCTATCGTCCAAAATAAGGACGAACTGGCTACGCGCGATACACCCGACATTCAGGACGTTGTGCGCTCCAGCCAGGGCACGTTGCAAAATCTGGACGCACTGGTTAAACGCCTTGACGGCATCGTAGCCTTCATTCAAAGCGGGCAGGGATCCATCGGCAAGGTCATTTACGATCCCAGCCTTTACAACCGGTTGAACTCCACGGTGAGTCAATTCCAGAACCTGGTCGCGCAAATCACCGCAGGCAATGGCAGCCTTGGCAAACTCATCACCGACCCCACACTCTACGACAAAGCTAATGCCACCGTGGACAAGCTGAACGTCATCATCGACAACCTCAATGCTGGCAAAGGCACCGCCGGAAAATTACTGAAGGATCCGGCTCTGTATGACAACGCCAACCAAACTATCGCCAACGTTCGTGAGATGACCGATAACATCAACGCGGGCAAAGGCACGCTCGGCAAGCTCACCAAAGACGAGGAGTTTGCGAACAAGCTGCAAAACACCATCACCCGCCTTTCGAACATTACCGACCGGTTGGACAACGGCGAAGGCTCCGCGGGCAAGTTCCTGCGCGATCCGTCATTCTTTGACAATACGAATCAGCTGCTGACTGAGACCCAGTCGCTGATTCGGGCCATCCGTGAAAATCCCAAGAAGTACCTGACCATTCGGGTAAAAGTCTTTTAGACTAGCCCGTTCGTGCGCTCTCTAGCACCGTAGTGCCATTCCCAGAAATATCGCTCAACGATACTCTGTTTTTGAGCAGACTTCGGGGGAGGGCTGTTCAGGCGCCCAGACTCGAAAGAGTTTGGGCGCCTTTAAACTTGCTACCGGCTCGCAAGCAATGGCGATAGGCAAGCGCTCCTGAAATTTATTACGAGAAGGAATTTAGTATGACGTTGATTCTGTTCGTCGTGGTTCTCCTGATGCTCGGATCCCAGATCCCCGCCAACGACCACGTACCCTTTCGCCACTAGCCGTCCGGTCTCGCACCCAAAGCCGATACGCCGCCGTCATACGCGCACCGTTGTACTATGGACGCGTGCCATCCTTGCAGCAAAAAGTCGCAACTTTCATCCACAAACACGCCCTGCTCCGGCCCGGGGACCGCATTGGCGTGGCTGTCTCCGGCGGCGCGGATTCAGTGGCATTATTTCGGATTTTGCTCGATCTCATGCCCGAGCTGGGCATTGTTCTTGCAATCGCCCATTTCAACCATCTATTGCGCGGGCCGGAATCAGACGCAGATGAGCATTTCGTCGCCGAACTTGCCCACCAACACCAGATTGAATATTTTTCTGACCGCGGAGATGCCGCCGATTTCTCAAGAGAAAAGCGTCTGAGTATCGAATCCGCCGCCCGCACTTTGCGCTACAAATTCTTTGCCGATTTGTTGGGTAACGGCCGCGCGGGCCGTATAGCGACAGGGCATACCCTCGACGATCAGGCAGAAACCGTCTTGCTAAAGCTGGCGCGGGGCGCTGGAACGCGCGGTCTGGCGGGAATTTATCCCGAGAAATACGAGGAAGTCGAAGGCGGGAGATCGCGCTGTGGAGCGACCATCGTCCGGCCACTTCTTGGTGTCCGCCGCTCTGAGTTGGAGCTTTATCTGAAAGATTTAAACCAACCCTGGCGCGAAGATTCCAGCAATCAAGACTTTCGCATGGCGAGAAATCGGGTTCGCCACCGCGTTCTTCCCGTGATGGAGCGGGAATTGAATCCCTCCATCCGCGAAAACTTGGCTGAAACCGCAGAAATCGCGCGAGACGAGGAAACTTACTGGGAAACTCTGGTAGCGGAAAGCTTGCCGCTGGTTTGGGATCGCCAACATCAAGGGCTTGATCTGATCGAATTGCGCGGCATGCCTCGGGCTCTGCAAAGGCGTGTCATCCGCGCGGTCGCCGCGCAGCACAGGTTTTCACTCGAGTCCAAGCATGTTGCCGATATTTTGGCTGTAGTATCCGGCGAAACCGATGCAGCCTCCTTGCCGAGGGATTGGCGGGCCGAGCGCGAGCGCGATTATCTGCGTTTTATTGCCCCTCGGCCGGTAGGCGAACAAGATTACGACTATCTTCTGCCTGTTCCTGGGCGCATCGAAGTTCCCGAAGCGGCCGCCTGTTTTGAAGCTTCTCTAGTGCCTCGCGGCGGCGAAGGTTATAATCCCAACGATTTGCATAGCAACGATTTGGTCAGCGAACAATATGCGAGGGCCGAGCTGCGCGTGCGCAACTGGCGCGCGGGCGACAGCTTTTGGCCGGCTCATGCAAAGTCACCGAAGAAAGTAAAAGAACTCTTGCAGGAGCGCCACATCACGGGCGCAGAGCGGAAATTATGGCCTGTGGTGGCGAGTGGAGATGAATTGCTCTGGCTGCGAGGCTTTTCCGCGCGCGGTCCTGAACACAAACACGGCGAAAATGCGAACGGCGCCCGCGCCTTGCTGATTCGCGAAATTCCATTGAAAAATAAACTATGAAGCTCTCCCCGAGGAACGCATGACACCAATGTCAAAGCCCGGCGAACTGCGCACGGTCATCGCCGCTGACCAGATCCAAAAACGCGTCAAAGAAATGGGTCGCCAGATTTCCGACGATTACAAAGGCAAATCCATCCATGCCCTGGCCATGCTGGAGAACGGATTTATGTTCATGGCCGATCTGGTTCGCGCCCTCGACGTGCCCGTTACCTGCCAGTTCATCAAGCCTCGCTATCGCAAGCAACAAGAGAGCGCCCCGGACGAAACTTTAGAGATCTTTTTCAGCCACGACGCAGATATTCGCGACAAGCATGTGCTTGTCGTGGAGGGCCTTGTGCACTCCGGCGTGACCAACGATTTCCTGATGAGCGACTTGCGCGGCCGCGGCGCGGCTTCGGTCAAATTGGCAACGCTGCTCGACCGGCAATCGGCTCGCCGGGTGCAGTTGCAGCCGGATTATTTCGGCTTTCTCGTAGACGAAGCCTTTCTCATTGGCTACGGCCTGGGTTCGCCCGAGCAGACGAACCGGAATCTACCCCATGTAGCCGCCACAAGCTGAATGTAATTCATGACTTAAGTCATGTTACGAAGTTCGTTCTTTTTCCCTCGAGACGAGGTAGAATAAGGTACTACTTTCTGCCCGGTAGGCGGATGTGTCGAAACGCATCGACCCGGCATCTAAGTTGAGTAGAGAATAGTCAGATTGCCCCGTTATCCCGGTTGGCAAGCCTGGCGCATCAGGAGTGCTAGTGAATTCAACCGTCAAAACCGTGGGTTTTTGGGTAGTCATAGTCCTTTCGGCTTTTCTACTGTGGCAAGTGGTGAAGGCGAGCACAACCGGGCAAAAAGACAAGGAAGTCAACTTCTCGCAATTCCTGACCGACGTGGACCAGGGCAAGGTCAAGGAAGTTACCATCACCAGCCAGGAAGTTCGCGGCAAATATAGCGACAATAGCGCCTTCCACACTACGGCGCCGGTCAATGATCCAGACATGATCAAAAATCTCCGCGATAAAGGCGTGGAGATGAACTTCCGCGACATCAACGCGGGAAGCTGGCCTACGTGGCTGTTGAATTTCGCGCCCCTTATCTTGTTGGCAGCCCTGTGGTTTTTCATGATCCGCCAAATGCAGACCGGCGGAAATAAAGCTCTTTCGTTCGGCAAGAGCCGGGCTCGCCTGCTCTCCATGCAGCAGAAGAAAGTCACGTTTAAAGACGTGGCTGGCGTGGAAGAGGCCAAAGAAGAACTTAAAGAAATTATCGAATTTCTGCGTGAAGCCCAGAAATTCCAGAAGTTAGGTGGACGCATTCCCAAGGGCGTGCTTCTTGTCGGACCTCCGGGAACTGGGAAGACTTTGCTGGCGCGTGCTGTCGCGGGCGAAGCAAACGTCCCGTTTTTTTCCATCTCTGGTTCGGATTTCGTCGAAATGTTCGTTGGCGTGGGCGCAAGCCGGGTTCGCGATCTATTTGAGCAAGGCAAGAAGAACGCCCCCTGCATCATTTTCATCGATGAAATCGACGCCGTCGGGCGTCATCGTGGCGCAGGTCTCGGTGGTGGTCACGACGAGCGTGAGCAGACATTGAATCAACTTCTCGTCGAAATGGACGGCTTCGAGTCCAACGACGGCGTGATCTTAATGGCCGCGACCAACCGGCCAGACGTGCTCGATCCAGCGCTTCTACGTCCCGGACGTTTCGATCGCCGCGTGGTCGTCAATCGTCCTGATGTTCGCGGACGGGAAGAAATTCTTCGCGTGCACACTCGCAAAATTCCAATTGCCGACGATGTGAATCTCTCCGTCTTGGCGCGCGGTACACCGGGATTTTCCGGTGCTGACCTCGCCAACATGGTGAATGAAGCGGCGTTGAGCGCGGCGCGCCAGAACCGCAAAGCTGTGCTCATGTTCGACTTTGAGCTGGCGAAAGACAAAGTCCTCATGGGCGTCGAACGCAAATCGCTCATTCTTACCGACGAGGAAAAGAAAGTCACCGCATACCACGAAGCCGGTCATGCGCTGGTCGCGGCCAAACTGCCCAACTCCGATCCTCTGCACAAGGTCACGATTATTCCGCGAGGTATGGCTCTCGGACTGACGATGCAGTTGCCGATTGATGATAAGCACAACTACACCAAGGAATTTTTAGAGACGGAAATCGCCATCCTGATGGGTGGGCGCATCGCCGAAGAGATTTTCCTGAATCAAATGAGCACGGGCGCTGGTAACGACATCGAACGGGCCACAGAAATGGCACGCAAGATGGTCTGCGAGTTCGGCATGAGTGAACTGGGCCCCCTCACCTTCGGCAAAAAGGAAGAGCAGATTTTCCTGGGCCGCGAAATCAACCAGCACCGCGATTACAGCGAAGCGACGGCGATCAAAATTGACGAAGCTGTTCGTCGAATGATCGGCGATGGCTACAATACGGCCAAGAGTGTCATCTCAGAAAACAGCGAGGCGCTCACGCGGATTGCTCTAGCGCTTCTTGACCGCGAAGTGCTCGACGCCAACGAAATTCGCATGCTAATCGAGGGTCAGGAACTGCCTAAAATCACCCCGCCATCCAAACCTGATGATGGTGTGCAGCAAGTTCTCAAGCCCGAACCGGGACGTACTGGGCTGGCCAAAGGCAGCGATTACCCGGCGCCGGCATAAATCCACTTCATCGCTGAAAATCAGGCGGCCATTCGGGCCGCCTTTTTATTCCTTCCGACAAGCTGAATGCGTCGTGCGGGCTTCTCGCCCGCGGTCGCTCAAACTGCGCGCCAATTAAGGCTTTTGACAAAAATTTACTGTTCCCCAGCCCGCTCCATCTGTATAATTCTCGCAAATTTGAAGGGCACAAAAATCGCGGCGTTAGACCGTGATCGCCGGCAGCACCTTCACCAAACCTACCTTTTACCCAGGAGATGATGTGAAACAAACTTTGCAAACCAGCCCAGGTTCCCCTTGCCGCCTTTCTGCCATGATTCGCGGCGCGATAATGCTTCTTTTCTTGTTCGTGATTGCAACTTCTTGCGTCCCGCAAGCCTCCGCACAGGCCGTAGGCTACACCGGCATTTTCGGCGGCGGCCCATTCTATAAAAATCCCGCGGCCATCACCGAAATCGAAACCTCCGGCTTCACCGAAGCCATCGTCTGGAGCGTCGAAGTCAACAGTTCCGGCGACTTGAACTTCAATGGCGAGTTTCCACTTACCTCGGGCGGCGTTTACGTCGGCAACCAGTCCTATCCCAACTTCCCGGCGCAAATGGCGCAATTGAAGCAGGGAACAGTCAAGCGCGTGACGTTCAGCATCGGCTCGTCAAATTTTGGCGACTGGGAAAATATCACTTCGCTCATTCAGTCGCAGGGTACCGGCCCCAACAGCATTCTGTATAAAGACTTTGCTGCATTGAAAGCCGCCATTCCCGCCCTTGACGCCCTCGATTTCGACGACGAGAACAGCTACAACGATGCCACCACGGTGCAGTTCGGCGCGATGGTTGGCCAATTGGGCTATAAAGTCATGCCGGACCCCTACGTCAACAACAGCTATTGGATCAACCTCGTTTCCCAAATCAATACCCAGCTTCCCGGCACCGTGGATGGAGTTCATCTTCAGGCGTACGCTGGCGGCCAGGGCAACAGCCCCTGCGTTGGCTGGAATTTCGGCAGCGTTCCAGTGTTCCCCGGTTTATGGGACGCGAACTACACGCCGGCCCAGGTACAAAGCATTATGACCGGGTGGCACAATCAGTGCGGAATCATCGGCGGCTTCATGTGGCTCTACGATGACTTCGTCGGCACCGGTCTCGCCGCACAGTACGCGGCGGCGATCAATGCTGCCGTCGGCAATGGTGGAGGCGGTAGCTTTACGCTCTCCGGCCCGGGTAGCGTTTATCTAGACCAGAGTGGTACCGCCAACGCCGTAATTACAATCACGGACGAGAACGGCTTTACTGGTCAAGTCACATTGACTTTATCCGCGTTGCCTAAAGGTGTAACTGCCAAAGTGCTGGGCACGGGCAATACGCAGAAAATCGTGTTCAAAGCTGGATCAACTGCGGCGACCGGATTCTATAACCTAACCGTTACCGGTACTTCCGGTACCATCGTCCAGAACCTTCCCCTGGCTCTCGGGCTCAGCGCCGCCCTCGGCAGCAAGGGCGCCGGCACACCGGTCGATCTGTCGTCCGAGTTTGATACCTACGGCGCTTACCTTGACGGCAAGACCTACACAACTGGCGGGCTTGATGGGCTTGGCTATTCCTACTCGGCGAATCTGATCACCGCTTCGCGAGTGTTGGATGGAGTGCTCTTCGACTTCGGCTCTCCCAACGTCCAGGATGCAGCTACGGCCAGCGGTCAGACGATTCCGCTGAACCAGGCCAAATACCGGGCGCTGGTGCTGGTAGGAACTGGTATTAACGGGAATCAGACATCCCAGGTTATGACAGTCGCCTACACGGATGGAACCACGTCGAAATTCATCCGCAACTTCAGCGACTGGTACACGCCCCAGCAATATGCTGGCGAGTACGAAGCCATCGCGATGGCCTATCGCAACTATGAGGACGGCACCAAGGATATGCGGCCATTCAACATGTACGCTTATCTCTTGCCGCTGAATTCCAGCAAGGTCGTGGATAGCATCACACTGCCCGATAATCCCGACGTTAAGATTCTGTCGGCAACGCTGGTCCCGTAAGCGTATTCGGCAGGAAAAATTCAGGCGGCCCGCAAGGGCCGCCTTTTTTGCGTAAACGACAGATCGTCTGCCCGCGTATCCTCGGCGCCATCGATAGGCATAATATTAGGCATCAAATGGTGCTATAATTGGTGCCATGAGAACAACTCTTGCTCTCGATGATGACCTCATACGGATCGCTCAAGAATTTACCGGCGTCGAGGAGAAAGCCGCCTTGGTTCGCGAGGCTCTCAAGGCGCTTATTGAACGCGAAAGCGCGCGCAGATTGGCTTCTCTGGGAGGATCAATGCCAGAACTTGAGAGCGTTCCGCGTCGCCGAGCCCGGAAGAACTGAGAGCGGAAAAGTTGATTCTCGCTGACACTTCGATTTGGATCGACCACTTTCGCTCACGGAATCGAGAGCTTGAACACCAGCTCAATCACGGGCGAATTGTGACCCATCCATTCGTCGCAGCCGAGCTTGCACTGGGAACTTTGAAAGATCGCACACGAACCCTTGCTCTGCTCGACCTGCTGCCGCAACTACGCGTCGCGAAACTGAGCGAAGTTCGAACTCTGATTGAAATCCGCTCCTTGTATAACCTCGGCATCGGCTTGACGGATGCGTGTCTTATCGCCTCAGTCTTGATAGATGCGCCTATTCGCTTGTGGACGAAAGACAAGCCTCTCCGCAAGGTTGCGGAGAGGTTGGGAATCCATTCAAATTTACCTTGAAATGCGCATTCTACTTCTTCGAGAACATCCCCAAAATCTTGCTCGCCAGCTCATCCGAAAATCCGAACCGCGCTTTCGCTCGTGAATAGATATCCACAGCCTTTTTGTCGAGCCAGATGAGCGCTGATTTCACCACGCCGTCGCCGGGACGCGATTTGTAATCCGTCGAACGCGCGTGCACACTCGCATTCTCGTCGAGCGTGTAGTAATACAACGCCAGACTTTTGCGCGAAACATTTTCGGGACATTGCAATGGGTCAGGGAAGCCATGCAGCGATTTTTCGTCAGTGTTGAAAATCAGCGCATGGTTCAAGAACGGCGGATATTTAGCAACGCAGTGCTTCATCTGCGTATCCCACAATTCAAGCGCTCCACCCCACTGCTCCTGCCACTCCGGGTTCAGATACAGAATCAGATTTACCCGCCGGCGCCAGTTCTTGTGGTAATGATGCATGCTAAAGTCGGCATGAATATTCAAAAATCCGTCCCGTGTGGATTGGTGCAAGCCGCCGCCTTCCAGCATGGTGTCAGACATCAGGCCGTCAATGCCGGTCAGCTTCGAAAGCCATGCGACGAACTCCGGTGAGTTCAGTTCATCTACCAGTTTTCCCAGCGCGGGCGGAAACGCGTCGCGCTTGGCGAAGCCAAGCTTGTTTTCGTTCTGGTGTTTGTAGTGGGTCCATGCCTGCGTCGTGGGTCCGGGAAACTCGCGGGCGCATTCGACCGCAACGTGCGGATTTACAAAATCTTCCAGCAAAATGTGCGGGCACGGCGGATTGGTCTTGTAGCGTGCGCTCAGTTCTCGAAGCCGCGCCGTCCACTCTTCATAAGGAAACAACGAACTTTGTGATGTAACCGCTGCCGCTAACGCCATGCGCGTCGTCCTCGTTGATTAAAAGTAAACCAATTCCTCGTCCAGTTTCGCAAAATCATACGCCGGATTTAGTCCAACCTGCACACTTTGACTGCTTTATTCTCATAGGGACAGTTCAAGCCAACCCCGCCCGGCTGCTCCACGGCCACCCAATTAACATGATACGCGTCGTGCAATTGCTCGAAGTCGCGCAGCTGAAATTGTGTCCAATTTTGCCGCACTTGCACCTGCGACCACCATTCTTCGGCCATGCCCGGAAACATGCTGACCGCGCCGCTATCCTTGCCTGCGTCCGCCATCATGCTGCGTTCTGCGATCGCCCGGAATCCCTGCTCATCTTCGCCCTGAATATGCGAATACCACGGATTCAGCGCAAAGTAAGCGTCTTCTGGTGTGTTCTTCTGCGCCCAATCAAACGCCTGCGCCCACGGATTCTTCGAATCCGCCCGCGTCCACTCAATGTGTCCGCTGTTGGCAAAAATCGCTCTTTGCGCTGCGAACATTCCCGCGCACAGTGGAACAAACACAACCAGCCATCGCCATACCCGGTTCTTGAGCACGTATTCGCCCAAAAAACATCCGCCGAGCAAAATCAAAAGTATATAAAGCAGATGCAAACTGCGCAGCGGTTGTAGCCTGGCTAACATTTCAAATCTCGCCGGAATCGAAATCACGCACGCCGCCGCCCAATAGATGAGATCGTAAATAATCAGGGCACGGCACAGTCGCGCTAGAGTGTCCTCGCCTTGTTGCTTCGCCGCTTTGCCCATCCACCACAAAATCGGAATCGGCCCCACAATTCCCAGCCACTCGTACCACGCCCACTTCATGATGTAGTGAAAGGGATGTTCGAGCGCCGCCTGATGGTAGCCCGGAGTTGCCTGCCCAAACCAATTTCCCAGCGGCCCCGCAGCATACAAGGCGGGCCTCTGCCATCGCTCCATTGCAACCAGCAGAAAACAGAAAGACGCTGCAAAGCACGCCATCAGCGGATGCACCGCTCCTGCAAACAGTAGCCACAAAAAGCACCGCGCGTATTTGCGCTGCAACACGTTAGTCAGGGCAAAAATCGCTGCAAACGCCGCCAGATTTCGTGGATTTACATACTGGTCCATCACATACAAGGCCGTTCCAGCCACCGGCAGCGTCAGCAAGGCCCCCACCAGCGCAACTCCAGCCCAGCGGGCTTTTGTTTGAACAAAACACAACCCACTCAACTTCCAGCACCCCAGCAGAAGCATGAAAATTGAGCCCAACTGCCAGAGAACCAGCGCATGATCTAGCGACATGTGGCTCAGACGCACCGATGCGGCAATCAGATTAGGGAACAGCGTCAAGTGAGCGTGGGCGGTGAAAAACTCCGAATTTGCCGAAAAGAGCCGGGGATTGAGGATCTTTTCCACGCCCGGCAGATAGATCTCGGCATCTTCCGCACCCGGGTGATAGCCCTGAATTGCAAAAGCCGCCGCGCTGAGCAGTAGGAGTCCGAGGATTTCCGCCGGTTTTGTTCGGCCAGATGCCGGTCGCTTGCTGGATAGAGTGTTGTCCAAGTCTCTCTATTGTAACGTCTTAGCAGTTTAAAGCAGGGTCCGAATTCCGCTGTGGAAAAAATTGCAGACTCGCTGTTAGCAACCCTATGCCCTCACCCGTCTTACACCCAGATACACAGTGACATGATTCTGCTCTGCCGAGCTTAACCGGCCGCAAGCAAAAGAGTGCCACAAGTGGGTGTCGCCTGAGCCGAGCAGGGCGTGGGATCCGCCTTGCTAGGTTCAGGCAATAACGAGAAACGGCTGGCGGCGGATTGTTGGGGAGACAGCAGGCCGCTGCCAGCGCTCTCAAAATCACTGCCTTAATTCTTCATCATAAGCGTTCTCCTGAGGGCAAGCCCGGCTAAAGACAGCCGGGCTTTTCGCCTGACTGGCCTCGCCCCTTCCCTGCAATTGCGCCGTCTTTTGCTAACGCGTAGCATCTAAACAACATGGCCACGGTCACAACTGCGGCGCCAGCGAGGCGTCCTCCCACGCTTGTCTTTGGGGAGATTTTCAGCTTCGCCTACGACACGTTTTGCAGCAACAAGGTGCGCTTCATGCTCACTGCGCTGGGCATGGTCATCGGCACGGCGTCGCTGATTCTCGTGGTGACCATCGGATTGACTGGCAAGCAATACGTCCTCAATCAGATTCAATCCATCGGCGCGAACCTGATTTATGCCGAATACGAAGGCGGCGGACAGCGCAACGTCACCCCGGACCAGCTCACCATCGAAGATGTGCAGGCAGTTGTGGAGCAGGTCCCAGGAGTCGCCGCGGCTTCGCCCGTGGTCCCACTCGACGAGCGCATTCCTATTGGCAACGGCAAGGAACGCGATGTCCGCATTCTCGGCGTCTATCCCGACTATCTCAATGTCCGCAATCTCGTCGTGATCTCCGGCCGCTTCTTTGACGCGGAAGACGAGCAAGCCCATAACAAAGTAGGCCTCATCACCCAAAAGCTGGCCGAGACGCTTTACGGCAACACCGACAACGCGGTGGGCAAAGTAATCAAGCTCAGCGGCCTGCCTTTCACCATCATAGGGACGTTTCGCGAGCGCGTGAATACCTTCGGCCAGTCGGAAGTCATCGACAACACCATGGTGATTCCTTATACCGTAAGCCGTTACTTCACGGACACGCGCACCGTCAAGCAGATTTATTTTTCCGCTACTGACCCTGCCATGGTCGTTCCGGTCACCGAGCAAATTCGCAAAGTTATTCAGTCGCGCCATCGGGCCGAATCTGTCTATACCGTCACCAACCTCACCGAACTCGTTTCAGTCGCGGAAAAAACCGCGAATGCACTCACCATGGTCTTACTGCTCGTCGCGGCCGTGGTCTTGCTGGTCAGTGGTATCGGCATCATGAACATCATGCTGGCCACGGTGAGCGCGCGCATCCGCGAAATCGGGATTCGCAAGGCGCTCGGCGCAACCAACCGCGAAATCCGCTTTCAATTTTTGTCGGAAGCCATTTTCATTTCGGTAGGCGGCGGCCTCATCGGCGTGGTCATCGGCCTCGCCATACCTTACTCGGTCCGTTTTCTCACCGAATACCGCCTGCCCATCTCGGGCATTTCCGCAATCGTGGCGATTTTGGTGTCGTCGTTGGTCGGGATTATCTTCGGGACGGTTCCTGCTACGCGTGCTTCGAAGCTCGATCCCGTGGAGAGCCTGCGCTATGAGTAAATTTGCGTCGGCCATTCGCGGTGAGTGGTTTTCTTCGTGCGCCTTCGTGTCCTTGGTGGTTTAACAATTTAAAGATGAACCACGAAGCCCACGAAGGTGCACAAAGGACTTGGTGATTTTTTCTCTGCGCTCTCTGCGTCCTCTGCGGTGAGTAGACTTACTTCGTTTCCCCCACCCTCGTCTGGTCCGTAATCCAATTCACTTCCCAGGTCCTACCCCCATCATCAGAGTAGGCCTGCTCAAAATGTGGCTTCTTCGTGTTTGTTTCCGACCAGATAAACCGCACAATCACGCTTTTGCCCTTCCAGGTGTCCATCGCATAAAACTCGCCCTGCCCGTTCTTGAATTTGCCGACCTGCGGAGGATCCAGCACGCCTTTCTTCGCGTTCGCCCAGTACAAGCTCCACTCATGCGTATCCGGATTGTAGAGACGCAGGGTCAGCCCCTCAATGTGGCCGGTTGCGGCGCTGTCGGTTTCAAACTGTTCAATCTGGGAGCGCCCATCCCAGACTTTGCGCGTTTCTGATGTGCCATCAAAATCCACCCAGGTCGTGGATCCCGCCAACCGGTCCTGGAGCCGCTTCAAGTGGATTGTCCAACTGCCTAGCTCGAAATCGAAATCATGCTGGCCTTCGCCAAAAGTCCCGGCCGCATTTGAAACAGGCAACGTTCCCACACGCGTATCGTCCGCAATCCAATTCACCTCCCAGGTTTTGCCGCCATCATCGGAGAATGCCTGCTCGAAATGGCAAGAATTCGGCGTAATCTGCGAAATTACAAAGCGCACAAAGATCATTCGTCCGTTCAGCGATTCCTGGTCGTAAAACTCGCCGCGGCCATCCTTAAACTCTCCCACCGTTGGGACGCCTAAACTCCCAACCTTGCTGTTAGCAAAATTCAAACTCCATTGGCGGGAATCTGGGTTATAAAGCCGCAAACTCATCGCCTCGATATGCCCCGCTGAGCCGTCCACTTCAAGCTCCAGCAGATTGGCGCGGCCATCCCAGATCTTGCGGACGGCAGTCGTCCCGTCATACTCCACCCACGTCGTTGAGCCGCTTAGCGGATGCATCAATCGCTTCAGGTGCGTCTTCCAGTTGCCGAACTCGAAATCGAAATCATGCTGGCCATCGCGCGCGGAGGCAGCTTGGGAAGCGTTGGCGGGATTTTGAGACGATGCTGGCGATGACATCAGCGCAAGACTCAATACCGCGAGGCTGGCCCAAATTTTTGCTCTAATTTTCATAATGCGTCGCCTCCTAAATTCTTATAGCAAGTTGCTATGGCAACAGGAAATTCAGACGATTTGTTTACGACGCGGATAGCAGCATGTTGAAAAATACGAAGTTCTTCGCTGCCTTCGTGTCCTTGGTGGTAGAAAGATCGAAACCACAAAGGACACCGAGGTTGATGAAGGGAGGCATACCGGAGCTTCGAGTTAGCATCCATTTTCCTGAAGGGCCAGTCTAATCTTTGCAAGAGTATTTCGCGTGCACTCCATCACTATCACCGAAGCTCAATCTCCTGCGCAGATCGCCCAAGCCCGCGAACTCATGCTGGAGTACGCCCAATCTCTGGGCATCAGCCTGAGTTTTCAAAATTTCGATGAGGAAATGGCGACTTTGCCCGGAGCCTACGCGCCTCCCGAAGGCTGCCTGCTCCTCGTCAGAGTGAACGCCGAAGAGCGAACAATAAAGCAGACGGAGAGCCCGCCGGCTGCGTCGCCCTCCGCAAGTTCGAGCCCGGCATCTGC
This sequence comes from Terriglobia bacterium, assembly GCA_963702965.1. Taxonomy (GTDB): domain Bacteria; phylum Acidobacteriota; class Terriglobia; order Terriglobales; family Acidobacteriaceae; genus JAJPHW01. The sequence goes on along the minus strand of OY969776.1, from coordinate 61,601 downwards.
GAGATGAAGCGCCTCTACGTGCGCCCGCGCTTTCGCGGGCTGGGCCTCGGAAAGAAGCTGGCCCTGGAGATTATCGCCAAGGCCCGGGAACTGGCCTACATGCGCATGCGCCTCGATACCATCGAACCCCTGATGAAAGACGCCGTCGGCCTCTACCTTCGGCTCGGCTTCCACGAAATCCCCGCCTATCGGGTGAACCCCATGCCAGAGACACGATATTTGGAGTTGGATCTATAGCTACCGTACGCCCCGAACCGCGAGGTAAAACCTGCCTTTCGCCCTTTACCGCGATTGCGTAGGCCATAAGTCTCTATACAATCTCGGGCCGTCGAGATAACCTTTGAATCCAGTTTCGGAGGCACAAATGAAATCCCTCGCCTATCTCGTCTTTCTGGTTGCCCTGTGTGCTTGCACATTTGCCAATCCCCGGAAAAGGTTCTTTGGAGTTTCGGCAATGTCCTCAATGACGGTACTTATCCGGTTAGCAGCTTAATTATGGATAGCGCTGGGAATCTTTACGGAACCACGCTTTCAGGAGGCGCGAACGGCAATGCTGGCACAGTTTTCGAGCTCTCACCGCAATCTGATGGCACCTGGTCCGAAGCGATCCTCTACAATTTCTGTGCGCAACCCGGCTGCTCCGACGGAGCGAGCCCTCTAGCGGGTTTGGTGATGGATGCCGCCGGAAATCTCTATGGCACTACGGAACGTGGTGGGACGCAAACGGAGTGCGGACCGGGCTGCGGCACCGTATTTGAGTTGTCTCCGCAAGTAGGGGGCGTGTGGACTGAATCGGTGCTTTACGATTTTTGCTCGTTAGCAAATTGCTCGGACGGGGCGGCACCCAATAGCCAACTAATATTTGACGACTCTGGCAACCTGTATGGCACAAGTGGCGGAGGTACCGGAGGTGTCATTTTTGAGCTTTCTCCAGGTTTCGCTGGGTGGACGGAGGCCGTTCTTTACAGCTTTTGCTCGAAGAAAAAAGGCCTTGTTTGCATCGACGGGCAATCTCCCATGGGTGGGGTTGCGTTTGATCGGACGGGTAATCTCTATGGTACGACACAGCATGGTGGGCAGTACCAATTAGGCGTGGTCTTCGAGATTTCCCCCAGAATCGGCAATTGGGCGGAAAAAGTCTTATTTAGTTTTTACGTAAACGGCAGTAGTGTTTCCCCGGTCACCTTTGATAGCGCGGGCAATCTTTACAGCACAACGTTGGGCAATGCGTTTCAGCTAAATGCGACGAAGCGTACTGTAGTTTCGCGCATATTTACATCCTCGATAGGATCTTCTCGCGCCGGCGTGCTGATTGACCCTTCGCGCACTACCCTGTTTGGTGTCGGCGCAACCGGCGGACCCAACGGTGGTGGAACAGTATGGAAAGTTAATTCAGCAAGGCAGCTAGAGCCAATATATGATTTTTGTTCCCTAACGAATTGCGCCGATGGTGGCGAACCAAGTGCCACGTTGATAAAGGATGCAGCAGGCAATCTCTATGGTACGGGCGAAGGGGGGGTGCATACGGCACGGGCGTCGTGTTCGAGATCACGCCGTAAACCGTCGCAGGAATACGGACCCGCAGCATCGCATTGACTAACGCAACACCGAGGGAAGATCGCGTGAAGTGTGCAGAAGGCGAAGGATTTGTAGCGGCCGTTTTTCCGGATCGTAAACTACCAAGTAGTGCGAATAGGGCTGGACAACCCAAAAGCGAAGAGGCCGTGGAGTAAGGTCTGTTCGTGTGCGTCCAGCAAAAGGCGAATCGGCGAGAAAATCACAGGCGCGGAATACGGCTTGTTCAACCTCGTCGGCCGCAGAGGGGTTGTCATTAGCGATGAAGGACCAAATATCGAACAGATCCGCCAAGGCCTGCGGCGTGAACAGGTATTTGTTCATCCTCGCGGTGTTTCGGATCGCGCCTGCTTCAGCTCCTTGAGCCGTGAACGCACGGCGTCGGCACCGATCAGCTGTCCGCTTTGGGCAGCTGTATAGCCTTCTTCAATCTTGGTCTCAATCTCCGGGCGGTTCCGCGCCAGCCACACTTCCTGTTCGTGAAGCATTGAAATGGCGCACTCGACGAATTCAGCCACCGTTTCGTACGAGCCGTGTTGCACATTCTGCTTAATCAGCTCCTCGATCTCGGGCCGAAGACGAATCTCCATAGGCCAATTTTACTCCTATCCTCGCGCAGCTGTGCATCCTCTATCCCCCGAAAACAGGAAAGCCAGGCTGGTTAGCCCGGCTTGTTCTTTCTTTCACCTGTTCACCTTCGGGGACGGCTTGGTTCGAGGTCCCCGCAGATATGTACAAATTTCACAGCGCTTACATGACCAGCGCTAGATTCTCCAGTTCGTGTTGCAGCACCGGCAGCGAGCAGCCGGACATTTCCACCCGGCCCACCGCATCCATGGCCGCCTGCGGCGAGACTCCGTAGCCGCGACCAATCAGGAATACCTGCACGAGTTCAGCCGCCTCGCGCGAGTCGCACAGCCCGCCCTGCAAAAGGTCGTTTCGCAGTGCACTCAGTTCAGTGCTTGAGAACATCTCTTTGCTCATCTGCATCGCCATGGTCACCTCCGACCACAACCTGTCTTTGCTCAACTTCGTTACCCTCATTACCGCTTTAGACTCCCCTACCCGGCATAAAGTTGCATGCAATTCGGTTGCCGCTCATGCCACCTATCGTCAAGTACGCTGGCAGCCTTAATCTGAATTTATAAACCCCTTAGAAACCCTAAAGTTGCGCGGCATGTGGGGGAACTGCGGTGGGGGAGACGCCGGAACGCCGTGTCTCATTTGTGACACTTTATGCCATTTGGGTCTTATTGCGGAATGGCCCTTTCAGGCCCGCTGGACGCACGTTCGTGCGCGCCGTAATCGCAACCCGCGATTACGCGGTTTCGCCACTAGGTCGCTTCAATAACCGCCTCGTCAATCAGCATGATGGGAATATTGTCCCGCACCGGATACACCCGGTGGCACTGCTGGCACTTCAGGCTCTCCGGCGATTCGCGGAGCACAAGCGCCCCATGGCATGCCGGACAAACCAGAATCTCGAGCAATTCTTTGGCAATCATGTCGCTGATTCTATCATCAGGATTTTCCATGTGGCGCGGGCGGCTCGCCCGCGATCTGCGTTAAGTCTGCAACCCGAATCGCGCCCGCAATTCCCGCTGCCCAACACGAGTGATGCTCAGGGCCCGGCTGTCCAACTCCTGGACTACCCATTTCTTCTTCAACGCCGTCTTGAGCAATGCCGCGCCAAGCGCGCCACCAATGTGGGGCTGCCGCTCACTCCAATCCAGACACGCATAGGCGAAGCGCCGCCGAAGCGCACTTGTGGCGTCCAGATCAATGCCCAGCGTGGTAACCGCCTGCCTGCCCTCAATCGTCAGTTCATATGCATCGGCATTTTTCGAACTCTCCGCCAACCACCCCCGCGCTCTGAAACAATCATGCAGCTGGACGCCCAGCGTCCCCGCCATGTGGTCATAACAAGTCCGCGCGGCCCGCAGTTCATTCGGCGTATGCGGTACGAATTTCTCGCGAACTCCGCCCACCAGAACGCTCAACCCCTCGAGGGTGCTGGCCACGTGCGGTCCTTCGAGGCTGTAGTAATGATGTTTACCCTGGACCATCACCTTGATCAGCCGCTCAGTCTTCAGGCGATTGAGGTGCACGCTCGCCGTGGACGGGCTCACCCGCGCCACGACCGCCAGTTCCGTGCTAGTTCGCGCATGGCCATCGAGCAGCGAATACAACATGCGCACGCGCGCCGGCTCACCAATGGCGGCCGCAACTCGAGAAACCGCAACTTCGTTGGAAAGTGTCGGCTGACTGGCCGCTACATTCATGATTTTATTATAAACGAAGTGTCAATGCAGACCACGCGGCACAATTTTGGTAGAAGGAGGCTTATGAAAATCGTCTGCATCATCCGCTATCAAATTGATCCCTTTCAGCGCGAGGCATTCAAAACATACGCCGAGAACTGGGGACGCATCATTCCCCGTTGCGGCGGCCATCTCGTCGGATATTTCCTTCCCCACGAAGGCACCAATGACATCGCATGGGGATTGATAGCCTTCGACAACCTTGGCTCCTACGAAGCTTACCGCGCCCGTTTAAAATCAGATGCAGAAGGCCGCGAAAATTTCCTCATGGCGCAAAGCGAACGTCTCATCCTGCGCGAAGAGAGAAACTTCGTAGAAGTCGTTGACGGGACGTTCGGCATCGTTTCGCAGTTGCCACAACAAAAGTAAAAATCAGACGAAAGAGATTCTCATGCTCACTCAATCCGAAAAAGCCCACGCTTTTCGCGCGCTTCACGAACGCGACCGCGCTTTCATTATCCCCAACCCGTGGGATGTGGGCACGGCCCGCTTGCTCGCGCACTTGGGCTTTGAAGCTCTGGCGACTACCAGCGCTGGCTACGCGTTCTCCATCGGACAACGAGACAACACCGTCGGCCGCGAGCTTATGCTCGCGCATGTCGCCGCAATCGCTTCTGCCACCGATTTGCCGGTCAGCGCCGATCTCGAAAATGGCTTCGGCGATGCTCCTGCGATCGCCGCGGAAACCATCTGTCTCGGCGCGGCCGCAGGCCTTGCTGGAGGCTCCATCGAAGATGCCACCGGGAGTCCGGAGAAACCGATCTACGAGCTTGGACTTGCTGTAGATCGAATTCGCGCAGCGGCACAAGCCGCCCACACGCTGTCTTTACCCTTCACACTGACCGCCCGCGCCGAGAACTACCTCAACGGACGCCCGGATCTTCATGACACCATCAAACGCCTTCAGGCCTATCAAGAAGCGGGTGCCGATGTGCTCTATGCGCCGGGACTGACGACCAAGGAAGACATTGCCGCCGTCATCAGTTCCGTGGATCGTCCAGTGAACGTTCTTATGGGATTGCAAGGCATGCAGTTAAATCTCGAAGAGCTTTCAGAAATGGGGGTCCGCCGCATCAGTGTCGGCAGCGCTCTTTGCCGTGCTGCGCTGGGGGAGTTTCTCCGCGCCGCACGCGAAATGCGGGACCATGGGACGTTCTCGTTCGCAGATCATGCCATCAGCTTTCGAGACGTCAGCGCCATGTTCGAATAATTCTCGTGTGGGCGCCGGGCGCCTCGCCCGCGTGGTCGCCCATGTTGTCGCGCTTATACGGGCGGACGAACCTACCCTCGTCCGCGAAACTCCCTGATTTTTTGCCGGTCGCGTTTCGAGGGCCTTCCTGCAGGCAATACTTCGAACTCTCGTGCCGCCTTGCGTTCTGCGGCCACTTTCATGCGTTGCTCCCGGCTTGCTTCTGTCTCTCGATAAAGCGTCTGCGCCACGGATGCCGGCCCGCGTGCATCGCTCAGCAGCAGCACTTCAATTTCGAAGTCACCGCCGTCGTTGCTGATCCGCAGCCAGTCGCCAATCTTCACCTCTCGCGCCGGTTTCGCAGGCTGTCCGCCCATCAGGATCCTACCCAACTCGCACGACCGCGCTGCCAGAGACCGCGTCTTGAAAAATCTCGCTGCCCACAGCCATTTATCGACCCGGACCGAGTTCATGATCGCCCGCCATTATAACGGCGCTGAGAGGTATCGCGATCGGCGAGACTCGTAATCGCGTTCGCGCCATACACATTTCTCCGTCAAAGCCGAGTGGCCAGCTATAATCCTGCCAACGCATGTCTCTCGCCTCTGGAACCAAACTCGGCCCTTACGAAATCCTCGCGCCCATCGGCGCTGGAGGCATGGGCGAGGTCTATAAGGCCCGCGACTCGCGTCTCGACCGCATTGTCGCCATTAAAATTCTTTCTGGCTCTTTCATCGTTGATGCCGACCGCCTTCGCAGGTTTGAGCAGGAAGCCCGCACGGTCGCTGCGCTCAATCATCCCAATATTTTGGGCATTCACGACATCGGCAATTACGACGGCTCTCCTTACCTGGTGTCCGAATTTCTTGAAGGCAAAACCCTCCGCGAAAAATTGGAAGACGGCCCGCTACCTCTGCGTCGCGCTTCAGAATACGCCCTGGGCATCGCCCATGGCCTCGCGGCCGCACATGAAAAAGGCATCATCCATCGAGATCTTAAACCGGAAAACATCTTCATCACCAACGACAATCGCGTAAAAATCCTCGACTTCGGTCTTGCCAAACTCGCTGACTCAAAATCGCTCAATGAAGTAAACGTCACGGTCACCAGCGCGACTGTCCCGGGCGTCGTTCTCGGCACTGTGGGCTACATGTCTCCCGAGCAAGTGCGCGGCGAAGCAACCGACGCCCGCTCCGACATTTTCAGTTGCGGTGCCGTGCTCTATGAAATGCTCACCGGAAAACGCGCCTTTAAGCGCGACACTTCCGCCGAGACGATGACTGCAATTCTCCGCGAAGAGCCAGCCGAACTCAGCACCTCCGACTGGCACGGAACCCCAGCATGGGAACGCATTATCTCGCGTTGTCTCGAAAAGCTTCCGCTACGTAGATTCCAATCCGCCAGCGATCTCGCCTTTGCGATTGAATCGCTGAGCGGCAGTTCGATGAGCGCAAGCGCAACATCGCCCAGCGGATCGAATATTCCTGCCTTGCAGCCTACCCGTTCTTATTTGTGGCTGATTGGGATCGCAGCCTTATTGCTCGCCGTCGCTGCGCTCTTCATCGGGAGATCATCGGTAAAATCGGAGCCTGTAAAATTCACGCGCCTCACCTACAACCGCGGCTTCATCTATAACGCGCGTTTTGTCCAAGATGGCCCCAACATTGTGTTTAGCGCGCAATTCGACAACATTCCTGCACAAGTTTTCAACGTGCGTCCCGAATATCCGCAACCAGTCAAGGTGGATGTACCGAGCGCGCTTTTGCTCGCGCTCTCGCCCGGCGGAGAGTTGTCCCTTTCCCTGAACTCAGTCCTCCATGCCCATTTTTCAACGGGTACGCTAGCCGAGGTGCCCATGTCTGGCGGGTCGCCGCGTTCCATCCTCGACGGCGTGATCTCCGCCGATTATTCTGCCGGCGGTAAATCGCTGGCAATCACGCGCATGGTTAATGGGAAAAGCCGGCTCGAATTTCCGGTCGGCAAAGTCCTCTACGAAAGCAGCGGCTATCTCGACTATGTTCGCATTTCTCCATCGGGCGATACGCTGGCTTTCGCCGAACATACTGTCCAAGGCGACGACCGCGGCTTCATCTCCATTTTGGATTCCTCCGGCCGCCACAAGCAGTTGACCCCCGAATTCGAGAGCTTGCAGGGTATCGCATGGGCCCCCGGCAGCAACAACGACATCTGGTTTACAGAAGCAAACTCCGGACAAGCCCGCCAATTGCTCGGGGTTGATCTCTCCGGCAAGGTCCGGGAGATTTTTCATTCGCCCGACGGTATGACGCTTTTTGACGTTGCATCCAACGGCCGTGTTCTGCTCGCCAGCGACTACTCCCGTCAGGAAATCACCACCGTGGACATCGCGACCGGAAAAGCCCATCATGGCCTCGAATGGTTTGACGGCTCCGCCGATCCCACGGTTTCCCCTGATGGCAAGGCCATTTTGTATTTTGAATACGGCGGCCCAGCCGGCAATCTCTATCAAAGCGTTTATCGCAAGCTCGATGGATCGGCCCCGGTCGATCTCGGCCCCGGAGGGACATCCGAGTTTTCGCCCGACGGCAAGACCGTCGCTTCCGAACTTCTGAGCCGCCCTCCCCAAATCGCGCTATATCCCATCGGCGCAGGGGAGAGCCGCACCCTGTCGCTCGGCGGGATTGTCACCACGACAGATCTGCATTGGTTTCCCGATGGCAAACGTCTGCTGATCGTGGGCGCTGTTGAAAACGAAACCCTGCGAAGCTACGAGATGGACATCAACGGCGGAGCACCAAAGCCCGCAGGTCCTCCAGGATGGCTTGGCAAAGCATTTTCTCCCGACGGTAAGCGCATCGCTGGCAGACTTGCCGAGGACTTGGTAATCTACAACGCCGGAACTCAGCAGACACAGAAAGTGACCGGTCTCGAACCTAACGAGTTCATTCTTGCGTGGAGCGCCGATGGCCAAGGCGTCCTGGTATATTCCGAAATTCTCGGCGGATTCACCGTTATCCGCATCGACCTCGCCACTGGAAAACGAACCCTGGTGCAGACATTTTCAGAAGACGACAAAGCCGGCCTCTTTGGCTTTCACGTTTCGCTCTCGCCTGACCGCAAGACTTACGCTTACAGCGCCTCGCGAACCCTGAGCACGCTGTACGTCGCCGAAGGCATTAAATAACAAGACGGACACACGTGGCGCGGGCGCACCGCCTGCGAAGCTCGGAGCTCCCCGACCTCCGACCCTGTCATCCTCAAGCCTCGCGTTTTCTCCGGCGAGGCGAAGGATCTCGCGCGTAGCGCCACGGCTCTCGTCGCCTTGTCGAGGCTCTCCCCAACTGCGCTCTCTGGCAAAACCCTCCGCCTTCTGTTAAATTTTTTCCTGCGGCAAAATACCGCCGCACACAACTAAATCTTTGGTTCGCGCGTCCTCAACAAAAGAATGAAGAGGGAAGCGGGTGAGAATCCCGCGCTGCCGCGCAACTGTAAGCGAGGAAATCGCAGCCGGTCACTGGAGCAATCCGGGAAGGCCGGTTGTAGCGGTCGGACGTCGTCATAATCATTAAAGACGCGTCCTCCACTCGCGAAGCCAGGAGACCGGCGCGAACCGCAACACCAACCCCTTTCGCGTGCCAAAGGAGGAGTGCATGAAACTCTCGCGTCTTTTCGTAATTCTTTTATCGCTGTTGTCTCTCGCATCCGCTGAAATCAAGATCCGTGTCGCCGACCCGCAAGGCGCAGCCATCGCCAATGCGCAAGTGGATATCTATGGCCCCAACTCCGCCGCGTCCCTCGGCACTCGCGTCACCAACGCCGAAGGCGTGGTCACATTCAATGCCGCTGTCACCGGCTCTTATCATGTCCGCGTGCTCGCCCCCGGCTTCGCCGCTCTCACGCAAGACTTGCCTGTCTCCTACGGCGAATTCACGCTCAAGCTGCAACTCGCGCCCGCCGCCGAAACCGTGACCGTCACCGCAACGCGCACTCCGACGGCGGGCCAAAACTCCGGCTCCGACGCCGACTCGCTCAGCTCCGCGCAGCTCGAACTCATGCAGCCCATTTCCGCCGAAGGCGCAATCCGGTTTCTTCCCGGCGCAGTCATCAACACCGCTGGCCAACGCGGCGGACTCGGCTCGCTCTTCGTTCGCGGCGGCGATTCCACTTACAACAAAGTCATTGTGGATGGCGTCACCGTCAACGAACCCGGCGGCACGCTCGATTTCGGCACGCTTTCGCTCGCGCAAGCCGATCGCGTCGAATTTGTCCGTGGCGCGCAAAGCGATCTCTACGGCACCGACGCCATGACCAGCGTCGTCCAGGTCTGGACGCGCAACGGCAGCACTCGCATTCCCGAATTTCGCTTCGGTGCGGACGGCGGCAATTTCTCGACCGCTCACGGCTATGCGTCACTTTCAGGCGCCGATGGCCGCTTCGATTACAACCTCTTCGGCGATCAATTCAATACGAGCGGCGAAGGCATCAACAACTCCTATTCCGATTCTGTCGGAGGCTTTAACCTCGGCTACGCCTTCAACGACGAAGTTTCTTTCCGTACTCGTCTTCGTCACGCCAACTCTCATACCGGAGTTTCCGGCGAGTGGAACTTCAACGGAACTCCGCTCCAGCCGCCCGATCCCAACGAATGGTCGCAACTCAATACGCTCATCGGCAGCGCCGAGGTTGACGTTCACACTCGGTCGGGCTGGGCGCATCGCTTCACCGGATTCGACTACTCCTACCGCTACAACGAAGAAGGCCTCGGCGATGCCGATCGTGTGTTCGACGATCCTTCGCACGAAGTGGATCACATCAACCGCGCCGGATTCGAATATCAGGGCGATTATTCCGAAGCCAGTTGGACCCACTCCACCTTCGGGTATCGCGTGGAAAATGAAAACGGATTTCTCGGCGACGTTCTCTTCCCGCCGCAAACCCACGGCCAGCGCCTCAACAACGAAATCTACGGCCAGCAGCAAATCAGTTTCGGACGCCTCACTCTCATCGGTGGCGGCCGCTATGTTCATAACAGCGCCTTCGGCAACGTAGGTACGCCGCGCGTCTCCGCAGCCTATCAACTATTTCCCGGCGGAGGTCGAATTCTGTCCGGCACGCGCCTGCGCGGCGCGTACGCCACTGGATTCAAAGAGCCGCGCCTCGAGGAAACTTTTGCTGGACCGCCCTATTCTTTGCCCAACACCAACCTAAAGCCGGAACGCACCCGTTCCTATGAAGCCGGACTTCAGCAATATCTTTTCTCCGGCAAATACGTTCTTACCGCAACCTACTTCAATAACGTCTTCTTCGACCGCATCGATTACGCCACCGATCCCGTCACCTTCATCGGCCAGTACGTCAACGTGGACAAGTCTTTCGCGCAAGGCGCAGAAGCCAGCTTTCAGGGCAAAATCGCCCGCCGCCTTCTGCTCAACTCTTCTTACACCTACACCTCCACGCAAATTCTCGCCGCGCCCTTATGTACGCCTGCGAACTTTTGCGATCCCACTGAAGCCGCTGGCATGCCGCTCTTGCGGCGTCCCAAACATTCCGCGACCACGCTGCTGAGTTACATCGGCAATCGCTGGGGAGCCAATCTCGGCGGCACTTTTGTCGGACGCCGCCCCGACGATGACTTTCTCGGCTTCGGCATCACTCACGCCGCCGGCTATGTTCGCGTGGATATCGGAGGCTGGTACGCCTTCAGAAAATGGGTGACTGCTTATGCCAACGTCGAGAACGTCTTAGATAAGCAATATCAAGAGGTCGTCGGCTATCCTGCCCTGGGGACCAACTTCCGCGCCGGCCTCCGCTTCACGCTCGGCGGAGAGTAGGATGCGGGTGCGCCTCGTGGAAAAATCGCGCGTTTGGCTTGCATCCCTATCAGATTCGCGCACCGCTCCGGTAAACTCAATTGTTATTTTCTTATGCTTCTGCTGCATTTTCATGACTAGAGCTTCCGCCCAGGAAATCGTCGCGCAATACGTAGCGCAGCCATTTGTCTTGGATGCCGCTTACCCCACAAAAGCATGGAAGACGGCGCAACCCGTTGTTTTTTCATCCGATTGGCAGGGAAAGAATCCCGATTCTACGCGGGAGACTACCGTCAAAGCTCTTTGGTCGAATGACATGCTCTATTTGCGTTTTGAATGTCGTTATCGCGACATTTACGTATTTGACGACGCCGAACCAAATGGCCGCCGCGACCAGCTCTGGGATCGCGATGTGGTCGAAGCTTTCTTGCAGCCTGATCCTTCCCGCGAACGTTACTACAAAGAATTCGAAGTCGCGCCCAATGCCATGTGGATTGATCTCGACATATTCCCTGGCGGACGCAGCGATCTTCATAGCGGCATGAAGCGTTCGGTCTATCTTGACCGCCAAGCCCGTTCCTGGAATGCAGAAATCGCTATTCCGATGAAATCATTGGCCGAGCACTTCGATCCACAAGCCACTTGGCGGGTCAACTTTTATCGCGTCGAAGGGCAAGTGGAACCGCGGGCCTATCTTGCCTGGCAGCCGACTAATACACCGCAGCCAAATTTTCACGTTCCCGGCGCCTTCGGTAGGATGAAATTCGCACCGCCGAGCAAAACATCCATAATTTGACTCGCCTTACGCGCTTCTGTAACGTTGAACGCAGTGCTGTTTCTGCGGAGGTTCCCATGTTTGAAGGCTTATTTCAACCCATGCATTTGCTGGTAATTTTTGCCATCGCCCTGCTCATTTTTGGTCCCAAAAAACTGCCTGAACTCGGCAAGGGCCTCGGAGAGGGCATTCGTGCACTTAAAGAGGGCATGAAGGAAGGCGCCGCTGGTGACAGCAAGACCGCAGAAAATAAAACCGAAAACAAAGAAGTCATCAGCAACAAATCCAGCAACAGCTAGCTCAAATTCCAAATCACGCGACGGTCTTTTCATCGACTGCGACATCTCTAAGCCGGGCGTCGCGGCAGGCTGAGTCACGTTGAGTATTTCCAGCGATCTGTACTGCGCATGATTGCAGTCTTGCTGCGGAAAAATGGCCGTGATGGCCAGTTCCGGCCTTCAGCTTGCCCAAAATCCGGCCATCCGCGCCATGTCTACGATTTCTACCGACCATACGGTTGGGTGGACATTAGAGTTGTGCTCGGGTATATACTGTCTGGGCAATTTATAAGACTCGTTTCAATTAATGTTCGGATCACTGAGGCGTTATTAGTTGCTAATTAATACTGCCCAGAATAGTAGTTAGCGGGCGGATGTCGCATTCATCGACTCCGCGAGGGAATGCGTAGTACGGGTTTTGACGCATTCCTGAGGAGGTTCGTACTGTGGGCTTAATATTCATACGCTTTGTTTTCGTTTTTTTCGTCACATTAACGTGCTACTACATTCGTCCTTTCGGCGAGCCCGGTAATATTGACGCCGGCATCGGCGCTCTGCTCGGCATCGCCATCATCATTTTCGAATGGCGCTTGCGCCGCATGAGCCTGCCCCGCCTCATCGGCGCGGCCATCGGCAGCGTCCTGGGCATTTTCGGGGCTTATCTTTTCGCCCTCGTCATTCGCAACAGCATTCCCAGCGGCGCAACCCAAAGCTTCCTCCAGATCATGGTTATGCTGCTCATGGCCTATGTCGGACTCATCGTCGGCGCCAACAAGGGCGAGTTGCTCAATCTCGCGGCCCTCGGCGGCATCATTGGCGGCGAGACCCAATCCACTACCAGCTACAAGATTCTCGATACCAGCGTCATTATCGATGGCCGCATTGCCGACATTGCCGAGACTGGTTTTCTCGACGGCACCATCGTGACCCCGCAATTCGTTCTCCGCGAGCTTCAGCTCGTCGCTGACTCCGCCGATTCCCTCAAACGCAATCGCGGACGCCGCGGCCTCGACGTTTTGCAACGCCTGCAAAAAATGGCCACCATCAACATTCAAATCGTCGAAGACGATTTTCCCAGCGTCCGCGAAGTCGATCTCAAGCTCATCGAGCTCGCCAAACTCTACAAAGGCAAAATCATCACCAACGATTTCAACCTGAACAAAGTTGCGCAGCTCCAGGGCGTGGATGTACTCAACATCAACGAGTTAGCAAATTCGCTCAAACCCATCGTCCTGCCCGGCGAAATCATGAAGGTCTTCATCCTGAAGGAAGGCAAAGAGTACAACCAGGGCGTCGCCTATCTCGATGACGGCACCATGGTCGTAGTGGACAACGCCCGCAAAGCCATCGGCAAAACCGTGGACGTTTCCGTCACATCCGTGTTGCAGACCACAGCTGGAAAAATGATCTTCGGCCGATGGGACGAACGCAGCGGTTACCGCAACGACGTTCGCAGCCCCGAACTAAGAAATAGCGAAGTTCGTAACAACGACGCGCGTACTCACGACAGCCGCAGCACTGATGTTCGGAATAATGACGTTCGCAATAACGAGACCCGAAATGGCGACATTCGCAATAACGAAGTTCGTGCGGCCGAGGTTCGAAATAACGACGTCCGGAATAATGACGTTCGCAACAGCGACGTCCGCCCGGCCATCGCCGCTCTCGGCTCCCTCGAGGTCAAGAAGCCGGCTCCCGTTCTGACCGAACGCCCAGCCGAGTAGCCGCGCGATTGTATATACTCAAAAGCCGACATGAAAGTCATTGTCATCATCCCGGCCGCCGGCTTGGGCACGCGCATGGCCCCGGCCACCGTCGCTCGAGGAAAAAGTGTCCTGTGCAAGCAGTTTACCGAGCTGGCGGGTACGCCCATCCTGATCCATACTTTGCGCCAGTTCGCGGCTTGTGATGAAGTCAATGAAATCTACATCGCGCTGCGGAAAAAAGAGATCGAAGGCTTCCGCTCTCGCCTCGAGCATGAGGCCGATGATGTCTTGCACAAAGCCGTTCACTTCGTTGAAGGCGGCGAGCATCGCCAGGAATCTGTAGCTAACGCTCTCGCCGCGGTCAGCGCCAAGCCGGATGACATTATTCTCGTGCATGATGCCGTGCGCCCGTTCGTCACCAAAGAAATCATTGAAGACGTCATCGCCTCGGCCAGCAAGCACGGTGCTGCCATCGCAGGCATTCCCGCCGTGGACACGGTCAAGCAGGTCGAACGCACCGCGGACGGCGCAATCATCACCACGACCGTGCCGCGTGAGCGCGTTGTCCTCGCCCAAACGCCGCAGGGATTCCGTTATTCGGTTATCAAAAAAGCCTTCGACGATGCCACTGCCGATGGCTTCACCGGCACCGACGAGGCGTCCCTCGTTGAGCGCGCAGGTCAGCCCGTCGTCGTGGTCATGGGCTCACCCCGCAACATTAAAATCACCAACCCCTCCGACATGGAACTGGCTGAGTTTTATCTGAAATCTCCGGGGAGCCTGAACACCCGTGCCAGCTAAGCCAGCACAAAATAATTCCGCGCCGCCCATGCGAATTGGCTACGGCTTCGATTCGCACGAGTTCAAACCCGGAATCCTCTTGAAAATCGGCGGCGTCACACTGCCCCATACCTCCGGACTCGGCGGCCACTCCGATGGCGACGTTCTTCTCCACGCCATTACCGACGCTCTTCTCGGGGCCGTCGCCGCGCCTGACATCGGCGCGCTGTTTCCTCCCTCCGATCCTCAATGGAAGGGCGCAGACTCCGTAGTCTTTCTTCGCGAGGCCCAGAAGCGCGTCAAAGCCGCAGGCTACGCCCTCGCGAATCTCGATTCATCGCTCGTACTCGCCGCTCCTAAAATCGGCCCACACGCCGCTAAAATTCGCTCCCATGTCGCTGAATTGCTCGGCATCCCGGAAGATTGCGTCGGGCTAAAAGCGAAAACTCCGGAAGGGCTGGGCACCGACAATACGGCCATCGCCCACGTCGTCGTATTGCTGACACGGACCGCAGCGTAATTAAAACTTTGCAGGGGACCTATCCATATGGTTCTTGGGCTAACCTGGGTCAGCCTCACGAGAGATAATGAACCCGCCTTATAATTAACCCCAATGAAGTCGTTCCTTCGTTTCGCATTGCGTGCTCTGATTTTGGTCGTCGTAGCTTTGGTATCCGCCGTCACCGCGATGCGTCTTGCCATCCACGGCCGCGAAGTCGCCGTTCCTAATCTTGTCGGAAAGACGCCCTCCGAAGCGCGCCACGTCTCCGAAGATGCCGGCCTCGAATTGATGATGGAGCGCCAGTACTATAGCGATTCCGTCCCCGAAGGGCGCATTCTCTCGCAGCTTCCCGTTCCCGGCACTCGCGTTCGCCAGGGTTGGCAGGTTCGTGTCGCCGAAAGTCTTGGCAAGCAGCGCGTGGATATTCCCAGCGTTCTCGGCGAAAGCGAACGTGCCGCCGAATTGAATATTCAGCGCCGCGGTCTCGATGTCTCTTCGGTAGCCCAGTTGCCATTGCCGAATTCCACGGGCGACAATGTCGTCGCCCAAAACCCGGTGCCCGCGGCTAGCGGCGTTTCTTCTCCGAATATCGGCCTTCTCATAGCGGAGCCAGCCGCGCCCGTTGCTTACGTCATGCCCAATTTTGTCGGACAAACTCTGGGTAATGCGAGCAGCGCAATTCTTGATGGCGGCTGGCGCTCTGCCAACATCACCGCCTCGGTCGGCGCTGACCAAACTCAACCAGCCGCATTTCCTTCCCCACCAACTTCGCCGCCTCTGCCCACTTCCGCCAGCATCATCGTTTCCCAAACCCCAGCCGCCGGAGCCAAAGCCGTCGTCGGTTCGCCCATCGCTTTTACAGTTCGTTAATATATCGCATGCGAGCCCCTCGTTCAGTAAGCTCTGCCTAATGACTTCTCTGCGTGCTCAGCGTCCTTTGCGGTAAAAGATTTCCACCTGAATTCGCTAATCTCGCCGCAGCACAGCCGCAAAGAACCCATCGCACGCCTGCACTCCCGGAATCGTCCGCAAGTACGCTCCATGCGTCAACGCTTGCACATCGCACGCACGCATCTCGCCTTCATCTTGCAGTCGCTTCAATTCCACGCGGCAATCTTGCAAATGAAATTCAGGATTCCCGGCCAGTGCCCGTTCCACAACTCCCTCGTTCTCTTCCCCTTCGAGCGAGCACGTCGAATATGTCAATCGGCCGCCCGGCGCTACTTGCCTCATCGCCGCTTGCAGAATTGCGACCTGCCGCCCTTGCAGATCCCCTAAATCCGCCGGCTTCAATCGCCACTTAATCTCCGGATTATGCGCCAGCGTCCCAGTTCCCGAGCACGGCACATCCGCTAGCACGCAGTCGAAGCCTTCGCCGACTGCTAACTCGCAAATATCCGCAGTAATCACTTCGACATTTTTTTCGGAAACCAGCCGGCGCAGCAAATTCGCGCGATGCTCGTACAATTCGACACCAACGACTATCGCATCCGGATTTCGCCTCGCGAGGATTCGCGTCTTCCCTCCCGGCGCAGCGCAACAATCCAGAATTCGCTTCCCCTTGCCGGCCAGCAAAGCAACCAGCTGTGAACCCTCGTCTTGCACGGCGACCCGGCCTTCAAGAAAAGCGGACGTCTTCGTGATATCTCCCGACACGACTCGATACGCTGAGGTGAGAAACCTTCCCGGTTCTAATTTGACGCCGCCATTTTCCAATTCTGAAATCGCAGCCGCATCAAAAATCCGAATCGTCGTCTGCGGAATTCGCTGATCGTATTCACAAATCTTCCGCGCAATCTCATCTTGGTATTCGTTGTTCCAGCGCTCTACCATCCAAGCCGGATGCGCGGAATCCACCGACTCAGCTTTTACTTCTTTCGCCAGTTTGCGCAGCACCGCATTGGCAAACGGCGCAGCCGAACTCTTGCGCGCCCGCTTCACCAGTTCGACGCTCTCATGAATCGCAGCCCGCTGCGGCACCCGTTCCAGAAAAAACAGTTGATACGCCGCCATGCGCAGCGCTGTCAACACTTCAGAATCAATCTTGGCAAAGCGAATAGATGAGTGCGCCCCAATCGCTCCGTCTAGGCGCGACCGCCAACGCAGCACTCCCATCACCAGCTCCGTCGCTAGTCCATGATCAGCAGCGGACAAATCCGCATAGCGAGCGCTATGCAAAAGTTCGGAAGCATACGCGTCTTCACGTTCAACTTGCAGCAGGATGTCGAAGGCCGCCGTGCGCGCGGGAGAAATCGCCACACTACTCTCCCAGCTTTTCGCCCGACCGCGGATGGTATCCATGAACAAAATCTCGCGCCGCCATGCGCTTCTTGCCTTCGGGCTGCACTTCGAGAAGTTCAATCGCCGTGCCGTCGCCGCACCCGGTGAACATCCGGCCGTCCTCAATGACAATCTCGCTAGGAGCGATCGACCGCCCATGTACAGCAATCTTCCACACATTCAAATTCTTTCCGCGAAAGAGTGTGAACGCGCCCGGCCACGGCTGAAATCCGCGCAAGCGATTGCTAATCTCGGAAGCCGTCAAGCGAAAATTCATCCGCCCATCTTCCTTCTTCAAAATTGGCGCCTGTGTTGCCTGCGAATCATCCTGCTTTCGTGGATGCACGGCTCCCGCTTCCAACCCTCGCAGTGTCTCCACCAGCAACTCCCCGCCCATAGCCCCCAGCCGCGGCCCAATTGTCTCCGACGTATCATCCGGCTCAATCTTCATTTCTTTTTGCAGCAGCATATCGCCCGTATCGAGCCCCGCATCAATTTTCATCGTCGTGACGCCCGTTACCGTCTCGCCCCGAGCAATCGCCCACTGAATCGGCGCGGCCCCACGATACTTCGGCAACAGCGAAGCATGCACGTTAATATTTCCCAGTCGTGGCAAATCAATCATCCACTGCGGAATAATGCGCCCATATCCGACGACGATAATTGCATCGGGCTTCAATGCCGCCAGTGCATCGCGAAATTCCTGATTGTTCTTGATTTTTTCCGGCTGCGTTATCGGCAAATTCAACGCAACCGCGCACTGCTTCGCGGGTGAAAACGCCAACTCCATCCCGCGCCCTCGAGGGCGGTCCGGCTGCGTCACCACCAGTGACACGCGCCACTCGGCTTCAATTAATTTTTCGAGCGATGGCACTGCGAACGCCGGCGTGCCGCAAAAAACGAGATTCAAAGGGGAATCCACGAGCGCTTCACCACTGCCCGGCTTTGGCCAGCTTGCGAATCTTCCGCTTGATCAAATCGCGCTTCAACGCAGAAATGTGGCTGATGTACAGCTTTCCGTTCAAATGATCGGTCTCATGCAGGAACGCCCGCGCCAGCAACTCTTCCCCGGTTTTCTCGTACCACTTGCCTTTCACGTCCTGCGCCCGGATCGTCACTTTGTTGGCCCGTGTCACTTCCTCGCGAAACTCCGGAATGCTCAAGCACCCCTCGCTGCTCCGCTGTTTGCCTTCCGTCTTGATAATTTTAGGATTGCACAACACCAGCCTGGCGTCCGGATCTTCTTTGAACGTGATGTCAATCACAGCCAGATGTTTGGAGATGCCGATCTGCGGCGCCGCCAATCCCACGCCCCGCGCCTCATACATCGAATCGAACATGTCTTCGACGAGCTTCTTCAACTCGTCGTCAAACTTCGTCACCGGCTCCGCAATTTTCTCCAGCACCGGATCGCCAAATTTCACAATGGGATAAATCATTCTTTCCGATTGCAACCTTTCGATACAGATAACTTGTCATTCAAAAGTCCCGCGTTCTCACCAGCGGGACGAGAGCCTGCCCTGAGCGAAGTCGAAGGGAACCTGGCGTGCATGTTCTCGATACTAACCGCTTGTCATTCCGAGCGAAGCGTAGGAATCTGCTTCTCGATACTAACCACTTGTCATTCCGAGCGAAGCGAGGAATCTGCTTCTCGACACTAACCACTTGTCATTCCGAGCGAAGCGTAGGAATCTGCTTCTCGACACTAACCACTTGTCATTCCGAGCGAAGCGTAGGAATCTGCTTCTACTAATACCTCTTCAACTGCTCTTTATACCCCTCAAAATTCCGCTTCGTCTCCGCCATCGAATCCCCGCCGAATTTTTCCAGCGCGCACTTGGCCAGCGTCAACGCGACCATCGCTTCAGCCGCCACGCCCGCCGCCGGAACCACGCACACATCCGAACGCTCATATGCCGCCTTTACCGGCTCCCGCGTGGCAAAATCCACCGAGCCAAGCGGCCTTCGCAACGTCGAAATCGGCTTCAAATATCCCCGGACGCGAATCTCTTCGCCATTCGAAACTCCGCCTTCAATTCCACCGGCATTGTTTCGCGCTCGCGTAAAGCCGCCATCTCGATAGCCAATTTCATCATGCACCGTCGATCCCATCGCTCCCGCCGCATGAATTCCGCTTCCGATCTCTACCGCCTTCACCGCTTGTAATGACATCACTGCGCCCGCCAGCAGCCCATCCAAGCGCTCATCCCACTGCGCATATGTCCCCAACCCGGGAGGCACGCCATGCGCGACCACCTCGAAAACTCCCCCAACCGAATCGCCGGTCTTCAACGCGCGATCTACTTCCCCCTTCATCCGTTGCTCAGCATCCTCATCCGCGCAATTCAAGAAAACTTCTTCTTTCGCCCACAGCGCTCGAATCTTTTCCCACGCGACTTCTTCACTCAATTCAGCTTCGCCCACGCGCATAACATGGCTCAGCACTTCAACTCCAATTTCGCGCAAAAACAACTTCGCCAAGCCGCCAATCGCGACTCGCGCCGCCGACTCCCGCGCCGACGCGCGCTCCAGCACATACCGTGCCTCAGAAAAATTGTATTTCAGCGCTCCCGCCAAATCCGCATGCCCCGGCCTCGGAGAAGCCACCCGCTTATGCTTCGCTGGATCGCCCATTTCTACCGGCAGAGCCTCCTGCCAATTTTTCCAGTCTTTATTTTCGAGCAGAATCGAAATTGGCGACCCAATCGTCCTTCCATGGTGCACGCCCGAAAGAATGTGCGCCGCATCGCGCTCAATCTTCATTCTGCCACCACGCCCATAGCCCTGCTGCCGCCGCCACAACTCGCGATCAACATAGGCGACATCCACGGCCAAACCCGCAGGCAAGCCGGAAATAAACGCAACCAAAGCCTCGCCGTGGCTCTCGCCCGATGTGAAATATCGCAACATGAATGAATTATTGTATCTGACAGGTCGTGCTGAATACTTATCTGCTTGTCATTCCGAAGCTCCGCGCTTTTTTACCAGCGGAGCGAGGAATCTCGCGCGGATCTTCTCGATACTAACCACGTTGTCATTTCGAGCCGTTCGCAGCGTAAGCGAGAACGTGCGAGGAATCTGCTTTTCCAAACCCCTACATCGTCCCATTCGGATACACCAGAATCTTGCTCGCCGCGCCGGTCTTCAGCCGGTCCATCGCGGTCGAAAAATCCTTCATCGCAATCTTGTCCGTGATTACCGGATGCAAATCCAGTTTCCCCGCCTTCAACAGCGCCGTCATCTGGTACCAGGTCTGGTACATGCGCCGCCCGTTGATCCCCTGCACCGTAATGCCCTTAAAAATAATGTCCTCCGAAAAATTCAGCGAAATCGGTTTCGACGTTAATCCCAGCAGCGAAATCCGCCCGCCGCTACGCACAATATTGAACGCCGTCCGAATCGAATCCGGATGCCCCGCCATCTCCAGCACCGCATCCACACCCAGTCCATCCGTCTTTTCTAAGACAATCGCCCGCACATCTTCGCTCGATGGATCGAGCACATAATCCGCCTTCATCTTCTTCGCCACTTCGCGCCGGTGTTCATTTACTTCAATCGCGAATACCTGCGCCGCGCCGACCGCGCGCGCTACGGCGATCGAAAATAATCCAATCGGCCCGCATCCGGTAATCGCCACGGACTTCGCCGCAATCTCTCCAGCCAAAACCGTGTGCACGGCATTGCCCAGCGGATCGAGAATCGACGCATACTCGAGCGGTATCGCCGGATCGAGCTTCCAGATATTCGTCTCTGGAATCACCACATACTCGGCAAACGCGCCATTCGCATCCACGCCAATAATTTTCACGTTCTGGCAAATGTGTGCCTCGCCCGTCCGGCACAGCAGGCACTTGCCACAAGCCACGTGCATCTCCGCCGAAACAAAATCGCCTTCCTTTACGCTGGTCACGTCTTTGCCGAATGCAACCACTTCTCCGCAAAATTCATGCCCTGGAATCAGCGGCGGATGAATCCGGTTCTGCGCCCAGCGGTCCCACTCGTAAATATGCAAATCCGTTCCGCAGATAGACGCGACTTTCACTTTCACCAGCACATCGCCCGGCCCGTACGTCGGCACCGGAACTTCACGGATTTCCGCGCCCGGCGCGGGCTGCGGCTTTACCACTGCCATCATCGTTTTAGAAAGAGCGTTCGGCATGTCACTACCTTATGAATTCAGGATTCAAAATCAAAGATATGAGCAAAACAATTTAGTTTACACCGAAGAAAGTAACGGCGTTTCGGGCTAGCGAAGGGATGAGTGGGGTAAGATCTTGGCCAACAGCATCATCGCCGAATACTCGCCAATCCCCGGAATCGGTCTGGGCATGTGCTTTTCCCATTCGCAGGCCTTTCCATTCGCGCCACTTCCACCCGCGCCGCTTCCATTCGCGTCCCCGGTGGCGAGAGGTGAAAACCACCCCGTCCCCCGGACCGGACTTTTTAGTCAAAGTGTTCCTTAAGGAACACATCGTCATGACAGGAGCGTATAGACGACATCGTCATGACAGATAAAACTTTATAAAACAATGAGTTACGAGCAGGCTGAGGGCCAGCCTTGCTTTTCGGCAGTGGGGTTGTTCGCTTTGCGAACAACCCCAACGAGGGACCTATACATTCGTTCTGCCGGCGCATGACAACTCGGCGCTAGCGCGCGTGCACAAAATTTAATGTCTTATCGGCCCGAGTAAACTCAGGCCCTTCCCGATGCAACTCTCACCACCTTGTCATTCCGAGCCATTCGGAGCCACGCAGTGGCGAGGATGGGTGTAGGAATCTGCTGTTCATTACTGCCTCCACTACCTTGTCATCCTGAGCGAAGCGAAGGACGTATGTATTTGTTTTTCAAGCGCATGACAACTCGGCGCTAGCGCGCGTGCACAAAATTTAATGTCTCATCGGCCCGAGTAAACTCAGGCCCTTCCCGATCCAACTCTCACCACCTTGTCATTCCGAGCCATTCGGAGCCACGCAGTGGCGAGGATGCGCGTAGGAATCTGCTTCCCACAAAGTGCAGCTACTTCCGTATTCTCCCCAACACCCACAACACCAGCGTCAGCACCACGCTCAAAACAATGGACGTCGCCAGCGGAAAATACACTGTTGAATTCTTTCCGCGATAAACGATGTCGCCGGGCAGTTTGCCCAGCGGGATGCCGGTGCGTCCCAGCAGGATCAAGCCGGCTCCCGCCAGCACCATGACTCCGCCCACAATCATCAGCAATTTTCCGAGGTCGGTCATGGCGAGAGTTTAATGCGGCCCAAGCGTAAGGGTACCAATCCTTGAGGTATCAGCATCTTAGGGGTAATTACGTGTGTGACTTGGTTTCTGTCGCGAATTAGGTGAAAATCTAAGATGACAACGTTTTGAGTTTGCATTATGCTTGCGCCTCCCGTGTATGCCTAACAGAAAATACAATACGCTGGAAACCCCGAATTACTCGCCCATGGAGGCGGTCCGCTACTTTCATATTCCGCCATCTACGCTGAGTTACTGGACCGAGGACCCAACCCGGCTCGTGACCCTGGCCTCCATGGAGCCTCCGTTGCTGTCTTTTAAAAATTTGGTTGAGCTTTACGTTCTCGAAGGCCTTCGGAAAATTCACGGGGTTCACACATCGCGCATTCGTACAGCGGTTAATTTTCTCCTAACGACAGAAAAATCCCGACATCCTCTTGCGGACTACGACATTCGAACCGAAGGCAGGGACGTCGTATTTTACAAGCAAGGGAGGCCTCTGAACGCTTCGCTTTGGGGGCAGTATGAAATTGACGAAGTTGTCGGAAAATATCTGCGCCGAGTAGAGAGGGATCCCTACGGAATGGCCTTGCGCATTTTTCCGTACACCCGGCGGGAACAGCTCGCGAACAAGGAACCGCCTACGAGGACCGTGGAGATAAATCCAAATGTGTGCTTTGGTCTGCCTGTATTAGCGAGCTCAAGAATAACGACTGGATTCTTGGCCAGCCGATTCCGGGGTGGTGACTCAGTTCCTGCAATCGCAAGAAGCTATGGTCGACCCTTGGCAGAAATCACGGAAGCCATCGAGTGGGAACTCGGACGGTCAGTCAAGAAAAAGGCTGCCTAAACTAACCTTTTATCTTGATGAAAATTTGGACTGCCCTGAGGTCACCGGCGAATTGCATCGTGCAGGCGTGAACTACCGCATCTACAAGCAAGACGTTTCAGCGAATGCCGGCGTTGCTGACGAGAGGTTCCTGCCCAAAGTCGGGAAGCATGGTTGGATACTTATCACTGCTGACTGGCATCAACGCTACCGTCCTAGAGAGATAGCCGACATCCGACGTTACAAGGTCCGACATTTCAGTATGCCAGGAAATCTAGGCGCTAAAGCAATGGCAAAGTTACTTGTCGCGTCCAAGAATGACATTCGAGCTTGTTGCAAGGATAACGCTCCGCCGATCAGTGCTAGCATCCTCCGAAACGGCGGCGTAAAGTTATTGATGGACTCGCACGGAAATCTGTACGAACGCGGCGAGGAGAAGATCTACCACAAGGGTCGAATCACGACACGGGTTCCTTATCGGCAATAGTCCATGCGAGCTCTCCCGGTCGAGCCATAATTTCAAGAGCTCCGATGTCTGTAAAAACAATTTGCACTTCCCCGATTCATCTGGTATAAACAATAGACCGAGAGCATGAGTGTGGCTGGCTGGACGTTTTATGAAACTCTCGTCGCTCGTCCAGCATCTAATCAGAAACAGGGAAAACCTGCTAAGATATTTAAGTGGTCAGTAGTTTAACTCCGGCCACGGAGTTCTATTCGGGAACAAAGCTTTCCGAAGGGTTTTGCGCGTTAATCGCAACAAACCTCCAAGTGATCTTTAACTAGTTAAGAGTCTTCCGCGCCGGCTTGCTGCCGAAACCGCAGTTTTTCGCACACG